>NZ_JAOSLC020000001.1 GCF_026191475.2 Polaribacter ponticola
CCAGTTCCCGCTACTAAAAATAGCACAAGCCCTTTTTTTATAAGGGCTTTGTTGATTTTAGACAAATTACCGTCTCAAATTTGTCTCACATTGATGTTTAACTTTTTGCAACTGGTTTAAAAACCTGATGTAAAAAAAATGTCCACTACTCAAAAAATCAGAAACGTATTAGTTCTTGTAGATTTTGTTCCAGCAGAATTAAGAGAAAACAAAACTTGGAAGATAGTTTACTACGTTAAATGCCCTATTGATAATAAGCTTAAGAGAAAGCAAAATAGAGTCAAGCCTTTAAAAAGTATTACAGAAAGAAGAAAGCTGGCCAGAAAAATGGTTTTAGAGCTTAATAAAAAATTAGAACGAGGTTGGAATCCATTATTAAACGATAATGAGATTAGAGGTTTTGTTAAATTTTCTGATGCTGCACGTTTATTTTTAGATAGAACTGTTAAGGAAGTAAAAAATCAAGATAAAAGAGCTGATACATTAAGAAGTTACAAGTCCTTTATAAAAAACATTTCAGATTATCTTGAGGAAATTAAAGAACAAGATATGTTCGTTATCAAATTTAAAGATGAATTGGTGCGAGATTTTTTAGATGTTGTTTATTACGATCGAGATAATTCTGCAAGAACTCGTAACAATTATTTAAACTTTATCAAAACGTTTAGTGATTGGTTAATTCGTCATAAATACATATCTCAAAACCCTACTACAAGAATTGAGCTAATCCCAGAAAAAACAAAAGAACGTGAGGTTATTCCAGACGGAACTTTAAAAGAAATTTTCAAATTTTTAAAAGAGAAAAAAGAAAATTATTATATGGTTTGTTTGATTTGCTACTATTGTTTGGTCAGAAGAACTGAAATAACTAAACTTAAGGTAAGCGATGTAATTTTAAAAAATGGAGTAATTTATGTGAACAAGAATGTGGCTAAAAATAAAAAAAGTATGCCGGTTACTATACCAGATGTTTTAATTCCTTTTTTGGTAAACCATTTAAAGAATGCAGAAATGGGCGATTATTTATTTTCTGACAATTATTTACCCGGACGAAATAAACTACCTCCTAAAAAAATATCTGACGAATGGGTAAAAGTAAGAACGGCCTTGAATTTACCTAAAAAATATCAGTGGTATAGCCTAAAAGATACAGGTATTACAAATTTATTAAAGGCAGGAGTTCCTCCAATAGCTGTAAGAGATCAAGCACGTCATCATAGTATTACGCAAACAGAAGCTTATACTCCAAAAGAAATTTTAAAAGCAAACGTTGATATCAAAACAGTAAAAATTTAACTTGCTGTAACTGTAATATCAATAGTATTTGTTAAACCAACAGAATTAACTACTGTTAATCTAATAACATAATCCCCTGCTAAATTTATATAACCACTATTTGTAAAACGAGTTATAGAATGAACTGTATTTTGAGATTGAAAAATACCAGAGGCATTTCCATCAGGACTACTTAATACTTCCCATCCAAAGGTTAAATCTAAACTTTGAGGATCGGTTGAATTGTTTGCATAAATATCTATATAAAATGAACTTGGAAAACCAAATTGACCTATAGAAATTGATGCATTGAATTGTGTAACAAGTGTTGTTACAGAAGAAAAAGAAGAAGTAAAAGCTACAGGAGGTAAATAAGTAGTGTTACCAGATCCATCATCTACTACTAAATTAAAGTCTGGATAACTTTTTAATTTAAAGAGGCGAAATTTAACGCTTTCAAATAATGAATTGAGATTTGTTCTTTGCAGATTATGTACTAAAAATGAATTGTTGTAAAACCAAATAATACTTTCTGAATTCAATTTAGAAGACACATAGATAGGTAATTTTAAAGTTTGATTATACTCTTCTGAATTTAAAAGCTGAAACATCCAACGTCTTAAAAACAAGTGAATAAAACCTAATCTAGAGTATAAATTTTCTCCATCATTTATTAAAGGTTTAGCATTTGCATTGCTCTCAAAAAACAAAATAGAATTACTTTCTTGATTACAAACTGCTGGTTGACCTTCAATAAATAGTGACTTTAATGGTTGTAAAGGCATTGTAAATTCAGTATAACCAATTGCTGAAGGTATGAACTCTCCTTTCTTATTCATATAAAGTGTTTCTCCATCATCAAAAGAAATCTTATACCCTAACGATTTATTTAACTTTCTTGGAATAGATTTTGTCATATATTTTGATAAATCTATTTGTTCAATTGAAGTTTGTGTTGAGTTAAAGAAGTTAAACTTAACTGTTTTTGTAGGTTCATCAAAAACAGATGTTAAAGACATACTTTCTTTTAAATCTGAAATGTATTCTCCAACACTTTTATCTGGTAGTAAATCTTTTAAATCAATAAAATCTTTATACAAAGGCCTTTCAGTTCCTGTTATTTCATAATCTCCTTCAAGAGAGTTTTTTGTATTTGATGAACAAATAACTCTTATCTCTAAATCTTTACCAACATCCGCTGCTGCAACATGTATTTCAGCATTTATACTTTTATCAAAAGTGCTATTATCATTATTTCTTGCTATAGCGGCATCTGCTAATTGATTGTCAAAATAAACCTGAATATAGAACTCTTCGTTTGCAACAGTAAAAGAACCTTTTACATTTAATTCTATAGAATAGGATCCTTTTGAGTATAAAGCAAAAATTCTTACATACTTATTATAGGTTACAGTAGATGGAGAATATCCAGAAATATTAGATTGACTTAACGTTACTGTTAAATTGTTGTTTAAGAAGTAATCTTTATTAGTGTAAAAAATAGAATTATTATGATATTGTAATGCTTTGCTAATAGATGCGTGCGTGTTAAAATCTCCTAAAACAGTATAATCTATTTGAGAAAATATAAATTTCACTATTTCCTTCACATAAATAAAAGGTCGTATTTCACTCATCTGTTTTACTTCAATTCCAAAAGATGTTTTTAATGATTTTTCAAAATCTCCATTGGTGTTTTTATTTAAAAACTTCAAATTTGAGCCCCAATCATTGTCTTTATAGATTTCTGGATGATATACTTCAGAAAAATTAATTAAAGTATCTGGATAATCTTTTGCAATAGTATCTTTTGCATATTGGTAAATATCATTGCCTATATTTAAAACAGGCCAAGGCAACATTTTTAGAGGGATATCAAATATTGTTAATTTATCTGGACTGTAGTAAAAAATTGATTTTATACTATTATCAATATTCAAAATCATTAGTTCAGCATCGTAATACCTATCATTTCTAAATAAAAAGCCTGTAACAACATTATTACCATCTACACTATTATGAGAGCTTACAAATTCAAAAAAAGGAATAAAGCCTCGTTCGTTTGGTATGTTAAAAGGAAATGATTGTTGTTTAATCAAATCTTTTTCAAAGAAAGAATTTTCATCAGAAAAAGTAATGTCTAAATTAGAAAGGTCTAATCTAAAATCCTCTGTAATAAATATTGTCATTTTCTGAATATTTAAATGTTAGTGTTTCTTTTTGAGTGTAATTATCAGTTTCAAAAGGCATAATTTTTTGAGATAGTTTTTTAGTTAACTTCTTAAGAGTTGGAAGCTCATATATATTAAATGACCTTAACAAATCTACTATCATATTGTACTTAAACTCGTCTCTAATATATCCAGTATCTATAATAACTTCTTCTTTTTCTTCTGTAACATTAGTGCTAGAAATAGATTTATTGTTAACTACAAAAATATTTTCTGAAGATTTAAACGAAATAGGATACTTTTTTTCTCCTGTAAATTCTATAGAAGTTAAAGTTCCGTAAGAATTTTGATAAAAAAATAAAGAATGATCTACTTCTGGAGGCAAAACGTAAAACTCACCAAAATTAAAAACTGAATTATCAGAAAAAACTAATGATAAAGTAAAAGAATCAATGTTGGTTCCTATTACTTTATCTACAGGAATAAACAATGTATGTAGCTTTTTTGATGATGTATAACTAGGTAGATTAATTTCAGATATTACACCGTTGATTTCTAATCGAACTTTAACAGGAAATAATGTAGCATAAAAAGAAAAAGATAGTAGATTTTTTAAAGTAGTAGATGTGGATTGTTTTATTGGTAAAAAGTATTTACCTGCATCAACTACATTGCTGAAATTCACAAAATTTACATCTCCTAAAACCATAGAAAAGTTTATAGTTTTAGTATCTAGTTCAGTGTTGTTTTCCATTTCTTTTAAAACACAAGTAATAGCAGCGATATCAAAAGAAGTAAAATTAAAATCGGTAACATCAATTTCAGATACTTCTAATTTTTGAGTTATAATCGAATGTATATAGTTTTCAAAATATAATTCTGCTTCATTGTTAAAAAAAGGAATTTCAAAATTATGATTCCAATTAAATGCATCAAAAACAACAGATAGTTCTACTTTTAAAAAGTTAGCATTATTTACAGTAGCAACTAAAATTTTATTGTTTTCTAAAGTACCGTATAATTTATTCTCTTCGTAATTTCCTAAATAGTTCATTTTTTAACTTCTGGTATTATTAAAAATATCTTCGTGTTCCTGGTCAATTTCTTTTTGCCTTAAAAAATCCTCGTAATCCTTTACTACATAACCTTTAAATCCTGCATCAAGCTTTGAGTCTAACTTCAATAAAAGGCTCATTAACATTTGGTTCGTTTCATTGTTAGCTGAAGTTTCATTACTATCTTCATCATCAAAAATTGGAGCAGGTGTAGAAGAAGTTGTAGATAAGCCTCCATCAAAAAAGCCAGGGCCTTTTAAACGTTCACGTTCTAAATATTGAATTGTTGGTGCATAACGTGGGCTTTCGGTCATCCATTTTGGAGAAACCCATTCGTTTATATGATAAGGACCATTAGGAGTATCCATTGCAACTCCATCTTGATAATCATAACGAATTGCTTTATCTCCTGTAAACCCTCCTTGATATTCGTTATTATATGAGTTTTTTAAGTGAACATTATTTTCGTTAGAAGAGTGGGTTTCTGTCTTTTGGTTTTTAAGTTCTTTCTTATTATAAGAATTCGATGTGCGTGAATTTGAACTATAATAGTTTTTCTGATAATTAGTACTGCTATTTCTGTTATATCCTCCTTGATAATAACCAGTATCTACTTTAGCTGTTTTAGTATTTTTAATCTGATTTACTCTTGCTAAACCAGCAGATGTTGCTGCAATAGCTGCTGCAATACCTAAAGGAACACCAATAATAGGTATTTTTGAAAGTGATGTAAACGCAGATTGAGCACCTTCGTAAGTACTCATTACTGCTTCAGATATCTTCATCGCTTTCCAACCAGCTGAACCTTTATTAAAAGCTTCTGCTGCTTGACCTAAACCCTGCTTTATATTTCCAACTTTTTGTTGTTCTGTAAGTTCAGACCATTCTACTTCTTCTTTTTTAGCTTTCTTTTTACCTTTATCAAAAGCAGTATCTACTCTTTTTTGTTTAAGATTGTATTTTTTGCGAATTACTTCTTTTAATTTTTCTGCACCTTCTACAGCTTCTACTTTTGCAAGCTCTTTATCTCTTTCAATTTTTAATTCTTCTGTAGCAATCCATTTTGCTTTATCTAATAAAATTAAAACACGTTCTTGTTCAGTTGAAGCTGCTGCTGCATCTCGTTCAAACTTTTGAGATTCTTCTTCTATTCTGTTTTCTTCTTCAATAGTTTTTACACGCTCTTTAAATTCTGCATCACGTAATAATTTTAATTCTTTACGTTCTAAATCTTGTGCAGCTTCTAACTCTTTTATTTTGTTGTGATGCTGAACTAATTCCTCTTCAGATAATAAAGATTCTTCGGCTTTAGACAACACAAATTTTTCTTTTAGTTTAGCATACTTATTATCTATACCTTGTAATTCACGCTCAACACCTTGTTTTTGTTTTAGCTCACGTTCTTCTTGTATTTTTTTAAGAAGTACATCTAATTCTTCTTCTGATTTTTGAATTAACTCTTTCTTTTTTGCTGATAGTTTTTTTGGTTTTCAAGTTCTTTATTATCTACAATTGGTTTTACTGTTTTTTTATCTTCTGCTTCTTGGATTTCTCCTGCACCAGAAACAGAATCGAAATGCTCTTTTAGAATTGCACCTCTTGCTTTTTGTTGAATTTCATCAATTTTATCGCCAATTTTTCCATATTCATCTAAAGCACCAGTAGCAGAATTTTTAATAGAACTACCAAATTTTGTAAACGATTCTCCAACACCTTTAAAGTTTAAATCTTTTAAATTTGTCCAAGCATCGCCTAAATATTTAAATGCACCAATAATTTCTAAAGCCGTTTTAACCAATATTTTTTTAGTTTCAGTAAAACGCATTGGTAAATTTTGGAAAGCCAATTTTAAATCAGAGAAACCAAGCTTTACTTGTAAAAACCAATTTTGAAAATAATGTACAATTGCTCCAACTGATTTATAAAAAAAGGTTTTTGTTTTTGTCCAAACAATAGAAACATCATTAGAGAATTTTGCGTAATTGTCAGATTTTAAAGCATCATCTTGTGCCTGTTTTAATTCTAAATGAGCATCAGATAAACGCTTCATTTCTGTTTGCACTGGTGTTAACGCAGCAGCTTGTTCATTTAAAGCTTGATTGTAAACTTCTAATACTTTTTGAGATCCTGCAATGTCTTCTCCAGCCGATTTAAAAACATCTGCTGTTAATTGGGCATATTGTTGTACGTTTAATTTTGCTGTTTGAGTTTCTTTGGCAATTAATTTAATAGCATCTTTTGTAGTGATAGAGCCATCAGAAATATTTTTAAATAGTTTTTTAGTAAATTTTTCTCCAAAAGCATTTTCTAAAGCTTCTTTTGTAGAATTAGTTTGCTCAGTTAAAGCTGTATCTACTTCGTGAATGGAATCTATAAATTTATCTTTATACAATCCGTTTTCATAAGCTTTATTAATTAAGTCTATATTTTCTTTAGCAGTAAAACCAGCCTTTGCTAAAATTGGCGAAAACTCAATAACAGAATCTGTAAACTCTTTGTTGGCACTTGCACCTCTTACATAACTATCTTCTATTAAATCGAACGCATCTTTGTAAGAAATACCATAAGCTTTTACTAATGCTTTTGCTGTAGTAATGTTTTCTTCAAACGTGGTTTTTTCAAAAACATCTGCTAATGCTTGCGCTCTTATCCGTGCTTGGTCTAATTCAGCACCAACTAAATTTGTAATTTCGGAAGTAGTAATATTTGCTTTTTTTACTTCTTCGTTATAATTTACCCATTCTTTAGTGGCTAAAGCTACACCAGATAAAACAGCAATTGCAGCACCAATTGGTGTTGCTATAAACGCCCAAGCTGCTTTGGTTATATTTTTAATATTACCTGTAATTCCTTTAAGTCCAGATTTTACAGCTTCTAGATCTCCTGATAAAAAACCATTTGTAATATTACCCCAATGAGCACGAGCTTCTTCTAAAGCATTATTTTGAGTTCTTATTTCATCAGTAAGGTGTTCGTATTGTTTTTCGGCAGCTACTAATTCAGCCTTTTTTTCTTTGAATTTTGGATCTGTAAATTCAAGTTCCTTTAATTCGTTTTGAAGTCTATTTACTTTATTAGAAACGCCTGTAAATGTTTTTTGATTTTCATCTAAAACCTTATTTGTTTTTTCTATTTCTAACGAAATTAAATTATAAGCCTCTTTGGCTTCTTGAAGTTCTTTTTGTTTCTTTTTAAATTTTGGATCTGTAACCTCTAAAGTAGCAAGTTCTTTTTGTAAACGATTTACTTGATTAGAAACACCTTGTAAAGTTTTTTCGTTTTCGTCTAAAACTTTATTAGTACCATTAATTGCAACTTTAATTTCGGCATAACGTTCTCTGGCTTTTTTTAACTCTTCTTGCTTATTCTTAAAGTTTGGGTCTGTTTCGTGTAAATGTTTTAACTGACCTCTTAATTTTCCAATTTCTGCACCTACACCAGCAAGCGTGTTTTTAACTTCTTTACCATTTATAAAAATTGATAATTGTCTTGTAATTTTTTTGTTTGCCATTTTTAAAAATTGATTTTAGAAACTACTTCATCTCCTCTAATTTCTCCTATCTCTGTAGCCAAAGTTTCTAAAGCATTGTTAGCTTGTAAAGCATCATTTAAAAAATTGGTATTGCTTAATAATCGAAGTTTTACGCCATTGTTTTTGACTCCGTCAAATCCAAAATGCTGTTTAAAGCCGTAATGAGGCATTTTAATTACTAATCGTTGTAATTCGCCTCCTTTCATCTTACTTGCTACTGTAGAGCGTAGCATTTCGCTATTTCCTTGTGTAGTTTCAAATAGATTACGGATTTCGCTTTTTAGCGATTTTCTTAAAAATAAAGCCGCTTTTTGACCTGCTTGTTTTTCTAATTGAGTAAAGTTTTCTAAAGCCATTTTACACCTAATTTATATGGCAATTTAGGTGCGTTGGTGTTTTTAAAATAGGACAGAAAAAAACTGCAATTATAAATATCTATAATTGCAGTTTTTAAGTTAAATGAGAATATAAATTAATCTAAATCACTCCATTTAGAAACATCTGGAGTAGTACATACTTGATTTTTTAACGCAACTTCACATCTATAACCATACAATCCATCAGAAAATAATGGTCCTACTTTAAAATGATGGAATGAATTTTTATCGACCATACCATACAACCAATTCTTAACTCCATTAATTTTGGGTAAACTAGCATCGTGTAAAATTCTGGTTTCAATATCAAAAGAGATTTGTTGACAAAAATCAAGTACTTCATTTTGTGCATCGTATTCATCTAAATTACCAGTTTTAGTATTTGGCTTTCCTAAAATGGTAAATGCAGTTGTATTGGTGTGCTTGGTTTTGGTTTTATCTCCAGAGGTTTGAGTTTCTACTGCATCAATTAATTTTACAGGTAATTCTACACCTTTACGCAATGCTCCTGTAACTTCAGAAACATTCCAACGATATTTGTCTTTAATATCTTTATGAGCATCTGCTAATGCTTCTAGATAATTGACAACTGTTAATAATGATACTCTAGGCATTTGGTTCTTTTTTTAGTTGCTCTTCAAATTCACTTAAAAAAGTATATACATTAGTAGTTTTAGTTTCGTTATGAGAACCAAATTTTGCGCCAGATAAATGCAATATCAATTTACCAAAACCACTACTATTTGGTGTTTTTTGCTTTTTAGTGGTTTTAGGAAATACAACTGGGAATTGCGTGTACAAATATTCTCTACAACCTTGGTATGTTATCGCAGTTGCTAACAAAATTGGCTTATTAATTTTAGAGAGTGCTTTTGCACGCTCTTCTAGTTCGGTTTTATCAAATAATAAACGTTTTCCTTTTTCGTCTTTTTCTCTGTACAAAACAGCAACTAAATATTGTAAGTATTCAATATCTTTTGTTTTGTGCCATCCTAAATACAAATCTTCTGCGTGTGCAAATTCATCTACATTTAAATTCGTAATTCTTTCATTTGGAGCAAACAATTGTTTGTTTTTGATTTTAATGACACTGATGAATTTGGTGCGTTCTTGGTATTCGTATAAAAAAGAGTAATGTTTTTTTAATTCTGAAATTGGCACGTTTTTTAAAACTTTACCAGCTTTATATGCTTTGAAAAATTGCCACCAACGTACATTTAATAATGTAAAAAAGACTAATACATCTTGAATTGCATTTTTTTTAGAGTGAAAAATACTAGCCAACTTCTTTAGTTGACGTTCAGTTAGATCATTCCAATTAGTAGGTATGTTAATGTTTATTGTCATTTTAAGTAATTACAGATTTTTTAAGTTTAGTAATTACTATACCAAATACAATAAAGCCAATTATTATAATGAAGCCTAGAGCTGCTATAGCATAAATAAAATATTGAGGATTAAAAGATGTTTCACTTTTAGTTTTTGTTTCAATATCGTTTTGAATTGCTTCTTCTATTCGTGTAATTTTCTCGTTTATTTCGGCTTCTAAACAGTCTATTTTTTGATTCCCTTTTTTATCGAAAGTAGTCCTTAAAATAGTTTTAGTTTCGTAATTAACAGACGTTATAGTGGTGTCTTTATAAATTATATTTGGAAGCTCTAAAGTTGTTTTCCCTCCTTTTTTAGTAGTTTCTACAACTTCTGTTTTTGTGTCTTTTGTGCCTTTGTCTTTAGAAAAAAAACTTTTCATTGAAGAGCAGGAAGAAAGGAAAATAAAAATTAGAGTTATGTAGATTAATTTTTTCATAATTAAGGTTTTATTAATTCGAAGTGAGGAAAGTCATCGAAAGATTGATCATAATCTATAATTCCATCAGAATCCCAATTAGCACCCCATCTAATTAAATGAGTAATTTCTCCTTTTTGGTATAATTCTTTTGCACAGGCATCTATTAGTCCTGCTATATAACTTAATGTTACTCTGTCATAGGCTAATTTTCTCCTAGTTGTTAAATCTGGATGATATCCATAAATATCTACAGCTAAACTGGGTTTATAGTTATGTTTTCCCATTTTAGAATAGCCATCAATCTTTGATTTTCCTTCTACAAATAATTGATGTTGTCTTGATTTAGACCTATGTCCTTCAGATATGCCAAAATCTACTTTACTTATAGAGATTGCTAGACTCATTATTTTCTGTAAATCAGAATGGCAAGTTGATAGTTTCTTTGCGCTATTTTTACCGAATGTATATCCCATTATCTTTCTAAATTATCAATTTCATCTTGAGAGACTTCTTCTACAGGTTTATCAATCTTTGCTTTTTTCTTTACAAATAATGATGCATAAGAAATCAGTTCTTGTATTTCGTCTAGAATATCTTTAGAAAACACTCCAGAAACAGAACACGCAACAAATATTACTTCATCGCTTGCGTTTAAATAATTTTTTAAAAGAACTCCAACGCAAAATCCTACAAAAGCAGAAATTGCTAGAACACTTAAAAAACGTTTAAAACTCATTGTATTTCTTAATCGATGTACAATTGCTCCTATTAAACCGCCAATAACATACCCACCATATTTAGAAGCTACATTTATTAAGTAATCTTTCATTGTAAATAAATTATTAAAGTGATTACTAATCCGGGTATAATGGTAAATGCGAAATCTAAAAACTCAACATTTCCATGACCTTTAGAATCAAAAAATTCTTTTGAAGCTGCTAATACAACACTTGGTAATGCAATTAACCAAAGTGCATCAAAAATAAAAAATCCAATTACTCCTGCAATAGAGTATAAGAAGCCCCAATAAAAGTGACCTAACTTATCTGCTTTAGGTGTAAATTTTTGAATCAGTTTATATAAGTTTTTCATACTAATTAGGTATTGATATTTGTTTTGAATAGAAAAAACCGCCAATTAACCTTATAACAGCGTGAGTTAACCAATTTTTAAATTTCTTTTTAGGGGCTAATTTTTTACGCCAAAGCGTACGCTCTTTATCAGCGAATAAACGAGCTTCATAAAAACTATTATTGAAGTGCTGAATTTGTCCAACTTTATCAACCCATAACTTATCGTGAATTAAATCTCCCAGAAAACCTTTATCTATTGGAGAAAAAATAGACCACGCCCATTTTGGTACTGAAGCTAAATCTGTTATAAAGCCTTTTTCGATCGTTAATACATAACCATCTGATAAAGTAACTTCGATATCTTCAGTAACTTCAAAGGTGCGTTCTCCATCGAAATGAGGAACATACCTTATAGGTATATAGATTGGTGTCTGGAGGAATTGCAACTTCATTACTCTTCAAAGTTGAATTGCACACCTAAAGGTTCTCCATTTAATTTCCAACTTTTTAAAACAAATGCTTTTGCTAACTGTAGTCCCATTGCATCAAGGTTTGGATGAAAAATTAGTGCATCTCCAATATTATCTTTTAAAAGATAGCTTTGAATAGATGTGTAATTTGGGAAACCAACTTCAATAGGTTCTGAACCATCTAATTGACCACCTTCTTGTAAGTAAACAAATAAATCTTTTGTTTCTCCGTCTTTTGTTACATAAGTAGGAGCATAGCTATTTGGAGTAAATTCTAAAGTATCAGCATCTAATACTTTAATTTTATCTACTTCAAATGGTTTTAATTCTCCATTTTCATCTTTGAACTGAATATCTTTATAGTTCTGGCATAACCAAAAAGAGATTTTTAATTTATCTAACAAAGGAATGTCTGAAAATTCGCCATCAGAGACAAATATATCTTTGAGTATCTCTTTTGTAATTGGATGAATGTAATTTGAATTTTTTAATACTAGTTTCATATTATTTAATTTTATTGTGCTACGGGTAAGTTATTTGAATGAGTTTTAGCTAAATTTTGGAAAGAACCAGATTCTGAAGATATATTCCATCCTGTAAGCCAATTAATTGAAGCAAATTGACCTCTTGATACAAATAAGTTTCTCACAGCAATAGAAGGAATTGTCCAGTTAGTGTTTAATTCTCCTATATATATGACAGGTAAATTATTTTCAAAACCTAACCGAACTACATGGCTAACAACTGTGTTATTACCTAAAATAGTACAAGAAGAATTTTCCCATAAACCTAAATGGGCAGATATTATCAGTGTAAAAGATGTGTTTACAGAATAATTAATTACATCAATTACTATAGTACCTAAGCAGTTACTAGGCTTATAAGGTAAAGTTATTTTTAAAGCGCCTGTAAAAGCTGAATTTAAATGTTTATTGCCATCTATAGGAACTAAAAGTGTACAATCGTTATAAGCTACAACCCCAGGAGTATTTCCATTCAAGTCATCTAACCGTTGTTTATTGTCTTTAGTGTTGTCATGAAGTTTACGAATATTCGTTCTTAAACCATCTCCTTGACCATCATTAGGTGTTGTTCCTGTATTAATTGTATCGTAAAATGCCATATTAATCTATATCACAAGTTATGTTTTCGTTATCGCAAGTAATTGTTTCCGAATCGCTCTTAAAAAAGGAGGCGACACGATTAACTCCTTGTTTTAAAACACTAAAAATTCGTATCATAATTCAAATATCTAGCTAATCCCATTTTTAAAATAGGACAACTTTTTACAAGCCAACTAAAGACTTGGTATTGGTTAATGTTATATGCTTTTGTGCTTCTTTAATCTGATATTCTGGAAATTTTACAGTATTCGAAACCATTAGCTTAATTGCCAGTTTTAAATATTCTTCGCCTTCTACTTTCTTGCTTTTTTTGTGTGGACCAGAAAGTCATTCACTTTTAAGTTAATATTGGTAACTGTTTTTTCATAAGGCAATACATCAAATCGCATGTGCATTCCTTTAGCATCTAAAACAAACATTCCGTTATCTACTGTTTTCATTATTGTAAAAGCAACAATAGATTGTTGTAATAATTCTTTTACTTGTTTTCTTACTGTATCTGTTTGGTTAATTTTTAAAGCCACTAATAAGTTTGATCCTATAACTGGACTGATAAATTGATCTTCGACAACTTTAAGCGTAGGTTTCATAGCTACAAAAGTTTGCCTACTGTTAAAGATGTGATAGTATTTATTAAGAATTGACGTTTTGTTTACTAATAATTCTTTGTAAACTGTATAGCAATCTGAACTAAACCACGCAGAAAATTTATCTGCAGATTTTTCCATTACTTCTAATAATTCATCCAATGCTTCGTGACCAGACTTTTTAAAAGAGCGTTGCAATTCTTTAAATTGTTTATCGGATGCAGTTTTTGTGTTTTCATTAGCGGTTACATGAATACCATTATCTGTAACTTGAACAGCTCCTATAGGTAAATACAAGTAATAGCCAAAATTAGCAACTGCTTCTTGAGCTAATGCTTGAGCTTCTTTTATAATTGCATCCGTTTGTGCAGATTCAAATACTAATAATTGAGCTGAACCAATTAAAGGTTTCAAAAAATTACGTTCGGCTTTTCTTAAATAAGGTTTTACATTATCTATATCTACTGAACCATTTACAGAAATATATTCTCGAAGTGTTGCTGTATCTTTTATAATCATAATTGAGCTTCTTTTTGTGTTCCTGTAGGGTTTTGATCTAAAGTTGTAAAAGTTGTTTCTTCAAAACCACCAACTAGTTTTTCGTCCCAACCATTGTAATCTTGAATAAATTCAAAAATTTCTAAAGTGGTTTCTCTGTCTGGTTTTTTTAAAGCGGATAGAATAAACCAATCTAATCTTTTATCACTTCCAGAACCACCACCGTCTTTTGTACCAGGTACTCCTGCACCAATTAAAGAAGGAGAAACTCCTGCTGCTGTTAAAGCTGCTTGTATTCCTGCTGCTGTATCATCTAGATACGCACCGTCTTTTTTACCTTTTTCGATTTCAGTAATTTTTAGTCCAGGTTGTGGAGTGCCATTATCATCTTTATAAATAATTGACATAATACTTTTACCTCCATTTTCTACACCACGTAATGATTGATCTAATTGTTCAATAAATTCTTTTCTAATTTCATCTTGTTTTTCTGGAGTAAAACCTTCCCACTTATTATTATACTTTCTTTCAAAGTATTCTTCAAAGACTTCAACGTGTAGATTCACGTTCATTTTTTCTTCTAAAAAGGCTTTCTTAAATTTTGGTATGGAATTAATAATATCTAACCAACCACTACTTTCTATAGACTGCCATTCTGGATCTGGATAATAACCGCTAGTAAGCATTGGAAAACAAACAGGACGAACAAAGTTGTGGATTTTATGTTTTTTGCAGTATTCCTTTACTTCTTCAGCTGATAAAAAAGAGTTGATTAAAGGTATTTTATCTACATATTTTGATGCAACATCAACGCCTTCTTCCCATTTAGAAGAAACGTACAAATTATTTATTGTACGTGTGTTTTCGTCCATAATTTCAAAACGACTATCTGCTGCGAATTGTCGTTTTACTCGATTTATTTTTTTGAAATCTTTAGACAAAACATATTCTGGACACGCAAAATGCCAGTATTCTTCATCAGAAATAATTTCTTTAAAAAAACGCTTCATCCTGTTACGTTTAAAAAAAGCATTAATCTCTGGATGCTTGTGTAAAGGAATTTGTTTTATAATTCGTTTTGCATTTTCGTAAGTTTCTTCTGCTAAAATAAAACCAGAACCATAGTGTGCATTTATATTAACTCTTAAACCCCTTCTTAATGTTCCAGTGGGTTTTATTTTCTTTGTTATTTTTTGAGGATAGTCATTATTAGCACCCCAAGCTGCAATTTTACCAGAAGCGTTTTCGGTATGCAGAATTACACTAGTTACATTTGCATCTGTTTTTTTAGTTGAAGCGAACGAAACTATAGCTTTGGTATTTCCTCCTGTAATGGCTACATCGCCTATAAATGTTGTACTCATTAATAAATAACTTTTTTACCGTTAATTGAAATAATTAATCGGATATGAATTTTTTCTTTTGCCCATTTTGTAGTTCTAAATTTCTAGTTCGGTTTTCAAAATGGTTCGGATTCTTTTTTGCTATTACTGGAGTCTGAACTTCTTTAATTAAAAAATGAGTTTTGGTTGATGAAAATCTTAAAGAAGATTTTGTTTTTAAATTATCAACTTTAGCTCTTAATTTTTTCACTTGCTTATACTCATAAAGTTTACCGCCAGTTTTAGAATTTCTTTGAAGCGAACGAAATGTGATGTCAAAAGGATAAGCGTTACCTTCTTTATCTTTTTTATCGATTATCGCAAGTGCATCCTTTAAAGAAATAGTTTCTTCCATAATGCTAATTTCGTGCGACTAGTCATTTTAAAATAGGACAGAATATTTTTAATCATTTTTGTAGTAGAAAAGAAGATTATTTCTAATAAAAGCACGTTTTTTTATTAGGATAAGATTAAAAAACAAACTATTCGCATTGTTTTCTTATTGATAATCTCATTTTTTTAATAGTAAGTGTTTTATTTTCAAATACTTAAATGTTAAAATATTCTTGTAGAATCTCTTTTAAGAGTTTGTGTAATCGCCTCGTCCTTTGACGAATGACAATTGCCATAGTCAGAAAATGAGGATATATGAATTTTAAGTATGGTTTAAGCTATTTACACTCCTAGCAACAATACATTATACAGTTGTTGGGTTGCTATCCTTAGAACATTTTATTTGATTTTGATGTTTACATCGTAGTTGGTAAGTCCCAGTATTCTTTTGCTGGTTTGAGTAGGTGCTTATAGATAGAATAGATAGGGATATCAAATGCATCTGGTAGGTGGGTGGTGTGTGCTTGATTCATAGAACTATTACGTTCATCTTTCTTTACTTTCTCTATTCCATTCTTACCTTCTTTAGCTTCAGCACGTTCCAAGCCAATGATAAGATTAGGGCAATTGTATTCGTTTATTTCTATAGCAGGATATCGTGAACTACTTTGTTTCAACATCATATTGATAAGAATATATTTATCATTATGTGGTGCAACAGGCTTGCGTTTACTCTTGTCATAAACTGTCCATCCTTTCTTTTTTAGTAATGAAACCAATACATCTCCATAGGTTTCATTTGTGCCTTTCTTTACCTTGGCATTACCATCGTGTCCATAATACAAATGCACTGTTTTGTTAGGTAGTGGCGCATAATATTCAACAAAATCATTAATTAAATCTTCTTCATCTTTAGAATCACTTTGTTGTGATGCCCAAAACTCTTTTAGAGTCCTATGTTTATTAGGTAGTTTCTGCTGTACAATTGCACCAGAAAAAGTACCCCAATCTATAGATAAGATTAAAGGTCTGCTCTTATCTATATCACAATCTTGTTTACAATTGAATGATGCCTTTGTATAATTACCTGTGATGCTTACCAAATAATCATTCTCTTCATCTACATAATAATGATGTGGTTTTAATTGAGGATAAAAACCGTCTAATATTTCTGTTGGGCGTTCGTTTAAAATTTCTGCTCTATAATGCAGTTCACTTGGTGCTTCTGCTTTAATTTGCTCTAAATATCCATCTTGTAAATTGTGCATATTTACTTCTGCAGATGCTTTTATAAAGTAATGTGTTTTTCTGTTTTCTGGTAATTTGCAGAATTCTTCTTTATCTGTAAACCATTTACCTCTTTTAGTCATTGCAGTGGAAGATGCGTATATTTTAGCACCAAATAAAGAACAATTTTCAAAACGTGCCTCTTTTGCTCTATTTGTAATGGTAACGTTATTGTATAATTTTACAGGATCAAATAAAACAGCTTCATCGCCAACTTCTCCAAAAGAATTTAAACCACGTCCAGAGCTGGTATTATCCATAGAAACAAACTGAAACGTACAGCCATTAGACCAATGCATAATGTTGTTCCATTTGTCTGGAGTGTAAATTGGTGCATCATAGCCTAATTTAGTACCATCTTTACCAATTACATAATCTATATTTTCAAAAATATTTAGTTTTTTAAGTGCATTTTTTGTTGAAGGTAGCATTGTTGCTAAAATCTGTTGGTATGTAGGACCCACAAAAGCAAATGAGGCTCCAGGCATTTGTTGCACCATTCTCAACATAATATAAGCGAGAATAAAAGACTTTCCAGTTCCACGTCCCCATTCTAAATAGATGACTTTTTTACCTCCAAATTCTATTTGAATTACAACATCTAATTGCGCATCATTCAACTCAAATTTTAATTTATTCTTCATCTTCTATAACAATTGCTTCTGCATCTACTATTTTGTTATAATCGCCAACACCACTTTTACCACTGGCTATAATTCTATCTATAACCAATTGTGGAGCAGAAATAACCACTTTTTTATACTCTAATTTCTCTGGATTAAAATTGGCAGCATCTTCTTTTGGTAAGCATTCTCTCATAGCATCGTGAAAACCTTTTGCAGATTTCATATCTCCTTTTGCCATAGAAGTTTTAAAACCTTCTAAAGCAAATTGATATAACAATGCTCTTTGCCCATCAATATCAGCTCGTAAAACATTTCCATACAATTTTTCTGCATTTCTAATATCTCTAAATGCTTGCGCTCTGGATATTGGATATGCTTTTTGCAGTATAACAGCAACTTTGGTTTTGTTTTTGTATTTGGTTAAGGCTGTCCACGCTGCAAGCCAACGCTCGTTAACCAATTTTTGATTTGGAGTAAGTTTGTGTTTTTTAGGATCTTTGTAATGCGCCCAAACTTTATCTAAAGAAGTATCTCCATTATTTATTAAAGCTATATTATCTTTTGCCATATTACAAAAATGGCAATTGTCAATACTTTAGAATAGGACAAAAAAACCACCCAAATTAATGAGTGGTTTTTAATTCTCTCTATTTTTTTGACAGACCATTGTAAAGGTCTTAATGATTTATGTTTGTTTATTTTATTTTGAAAATTAAGCCTATTCAAGGAAGCATTTACAGAATGCTCTCTTACTTCTGAATTCTTTATATGTGATATTATTTTTGTAAGTTCTTTTGTGGTTAAAGGTTTGCCTAAACTTTTGAGTAATTTATAAATAAATAAATCTCCAGGTATTAAAGTTTTACCATCATAAGATATTCTATCAATATTTATATCAATAAATTGTTTAATACTTTTTTTTGCCCCCTTAAAAGACTGTTATTAATTATTAATGTTTCTTTAAGTAATTTGATTAAATCATTTTTATCCATTTTACTTATATTGGATTCCCACTCTTTTGTGAAAAAAGTATAATAATCTTTCATAAGTAAATTTAACTATTAAAATGTGTATGATACTTTACAAATTTCTTTATTTCTTCTGGATAATTTTTTACCAAAAAAGAAAGTGATAATGCATTGTTCAAAAATGTGGCACAGGCTTTTTTTGTGGCTCATTAAAACATTGATCGTTAATTTCTGTAATACAATCGTGTAATAGTTGTTGGCTATCTTTAATGTAGTTTACGTGTCCTTCAAAACTATCTAACCACCAAGCTAATTTTCTTTCAATTGGTTCTTCGTCTTGGGTTTGTTCTGTACTTTGTCGCATAATAAAATGTTTTATAAATACCCAAGTAAGTCTGCGACAAAGTACAGCAATTAAAAATTGAAGTCTGCAATATTTCTATTGCCTTACTTGGGATTTGATTAATAAATTTTGTGTTTAAAAGCATTTTTTAATTACTTAATTATACAATGTCGCACAGCAAATATATAAAAAATAATCTAATCTATATCACAACTAACATCATCCCTATCAGATGTTATGGTTTCATAATCTGTTTTAAAATATTCTACAACACCGCTTAAATCTCCTAAATAATAAGGAGCATCATATTTTTGAGAATCCCCAAAAACCAGAGTTGTTACATTTTCTCCATCTTTGGTTGGTTCTATTTTACTGCTGGCTTCTATTAACTTACAAGGTTGCTTTTTAGAACCAAATTGTCTTTTAAAATTGCTGCCAAACTCTGGGGCTAATACAATTAAATCTTTTCCTTTAAGCCAACGTTTAAAACCTAATAAATCTGCTTTAGAACCTAAAAGTTGTACAGTTAATTTATTTTCTTGTAATGGAGATTTAGTAGCAGTACCAATTTGAGTAGTTTCTAAAGAAACACTTTCTTGTATTGCTTTTACTTTGGTAAAATTTACGCCATCTATAAAAGTATGATTGTTTTTAATCACAATTAAATCATCAATTACACTATCTGGTTTTAGCTTTTTAATTTCTATTGGTTCTGTAATGTTTAGCATTTCATCTACCAAACCAACATATATTTCTTCGTGATGGAAACCGGCTGTAACTTCGTCAAATTCAGTTCCTAAATTTTCTATCTTAATCATTCTTTGGTGTATTTATCAATTCATTTAATTGTTGTAAATCTATCTCGTGTTCTAGTAATTTACTTTTTGCTTTTTCTAAAGCAATTGCTTGTTTAGTGGTTTCAGATTTGGACAAATTTTGTCCTAAATCTTTTTCAAAATTTTCAACCTTTTTTTGTATTTAGATACAGAAATTCGCTTATTATTTCTTGATTGAATTAATTGTGCAGCAGTTAAAGAACTGTAGTTTCTTGGAGCAATATTTAACACTACTTTATGTTCTACATAGTGCTTTAAAACTTTTTGAGCAGTTTCTATAGCATCAAACAAGTCTTCTATTTCAATACATAAAGAAAGTGCTGCACCTTCTTCTGATGGATGTAATTGATTTAATTGTAGCTTTAGAGAGATTGCTTTTTGAAAATTAGCACGTTGTTGTTGTGATAAAGGGTGTAAATCAACATGCAATTCATTTAATCTGTAAAAATAGAAAGAGGTTGGTTTTTGGTTATTGGTTTTTTGTTGATGGTTTACTTTAGAAAAATCAACCTGTAGGTTTACTTGTTGTGGTTTTTTTTCATTTTTCACAATAAGAGGTTTTGCTATAGTGACTTTTTCTCTAAACTTACCAAGCTCATAGGTTAGCTTTTCAAAATTAGAAGGACTTTCTTTTCTTAAGAATAAGCGTACTAAATTAGGGCTACGCCCTTTTAATGAAGCGTATAGTAAAACACCTGCATTATAATCAGAACCATTAGAGAACCACTCGTTTACTTTCATAGTGTAAAAGTGGCAATTGTCAGCATTTTAGAATAGGACAAAAAAAAGACACTCAATTGAGTGTCTTTTAATATATATTGAAATTGACTTTTAATAATAAGATTCCGTGACGGATATATTAAAATTGGTAGATGTATCAGTAATTTTTGGAATATTTCTAACAAATGTAATCAGCCTAATTTTTGAGGAACCTTTATTTAAAAAATAGGTTTCAGAATTGCTTTGCAAAACCCTTTCTATTCGTTTCGGATTTCGTTTGGATTCTGTATCTATATTAAAACCTGGAATATGCTCTTTAATTTTATCAATAATTAATGCTTGTTTCTGCTTTACAATATTTTTTGTAACCGAATCTATAAAATCAGATTGATAACTTTTAAAAGAAGCGTCTAAATCAAATTCTCTATTTAGCTTTACAGGAAAGATGTTATTTTCTTGAGTATTCATACTCAAAGATAATAAATTATCAGTGAAAGCTTTTACTACAGATACATCAGTATCTAAACTTTTAACAATACTGATTGGAGTTTCTTTTTTAACATCCAATTCTTTGGGCGTTGCGCTCACTCCAATAAAGGAGAACATCAACAATAATAAAATTACTTTTTTCATTTTTAAAATGGTTTTAGATTAATATTTATAGAATTATTTCTATTGAGTTTCAAAGATGGCAATTGTCAAACCTTTAAAATAGGACAAAAAAACCACTCTGTTTAAAAGAGTGGTTTTCCTAATTATAACAAACTAATCAACTAATGAAAAATTATGCTGGCTGTAGTGTTATACCACCTCCAGTTACACTATAAATTGGTGCATCATATTTTTGTTTATCCATAAAAACTAATGTAGTTGTATTTTCGCCATCTACAGTAGCTTCTATTTTACTGCTAGATTCAGAAATTTTACCAGCAAATTTAGCAGATCCAATCTGTCTTAAATTACCACTTCCAAATTCTGGAGCTAACACCACAATATCTTGACCTTTAAACTGTCTTTTAAATCCTAATAATTCTGGTTTAGAACCTAAAAGTTGTACAGTTAATTTATTCTCTTGCATTGGCGATTTATTAGGATCACCAATTTGAGTTGTTTCTAATCCAACACTTTCTTGTATAGCTCTCATTTTAGTAAAGCCATAACCAGTATTAAATGTGTGTGCAGTTGTAATAGTAACCAACTCTTCTAAAGTTGTTGCAGCACCTGTGCCACATAAATCTTTAGGCTCTGTAAGAGCTGCAAAAGTTGATAAAAGTGCTACATACACTTCTGTGTGAGAAAAACCACCTGATACTTCACAACCTGGTTCTCCAATATTTTCTACTTTAATACTCATGGTTTAGTGTTTTTTTAAGTGAATAAAATTAGCTTGAATTAAAGATTCCATTAAATCTTCATTTACAATTGCTTCTTCAGCAGTATGCTTTTCTCCTTTAAATCTGAAACTGGAAACAGTAAATTCAAATTCTCCTTCTTCGTTTTTATAGATTTCTCCTTTTTTTACTTCTGGAGTTGCTGTTGCTTCTGCTAGCTTTTCTTCTAATTTTGCAATTAGTTCATTAGCTTTTTGCAACTCTGTAGTACCTTCAGATAAAGCTAAAGTAGCTTTATCTGTAAGTTCTTTTTGCCCTTTAACTTCTTCTTTAGCTGTTGCTAAATCTTTGGTTAAAATAGGATGTTCAGCAATTTTAATTAAATCGCTTATTTGTGCATTTGTAGCACCGTCAGGAACTTCTATTTGAAGTTCCTGCGCACGTGCTATTAATTGTTCTTTGTTCATTGTTTACGTTTTAAAGATTATACCCAAGTTGCTACATAAACCAACTCATTGTGTCCAAAGCCTAAACCTTCCCACCAATCAGACATTAAGAAAACTTGTCTTAAATGCTCTTCTACTTTTGGCTTTTTCATTCCGTTAACTCTTCTAATGTATAAGAAGTTGTCAACTGGAGACATCCAAAAGTATTTTTCTCCTGCCATAGATGGCAAACCAACCAACTCTACATTTGTAAAATCTACAGTAGGTTTTCCTTCTTTGTAGTTTACATCTGTTCCGTGTGTATTTCTTTTGTCTCTATGATACCAACGTAAAATTCTTTCATCCATATACACACGTTTTTTAACGCTGTCTAGTAATGGATCAATATTATCTACAAATTCTTCTACCATATCAAAAGCATTTGCAGCCGTAACTGAAGCAGATAAAGCAACAGATTGCATAGAGCTATCAGCAACACCTGCATCCAACAACTTTTTAACACCATCTATAGATGCAGCTGTAGTACCTGCTGTTCCAGAAGTTGGTGCTACATAAGCACCTTTAAAGTAACCTTTAAGTTCTAAATCTTGCTTTAATTGAGGAATCACTTCGTTCTCAATCATAAAACGAACTATAGGCCATTTAGCTCTATCTTGTTCATTAACATTTTCTAGAAAGCCTAACCAAGAAGCTTTTACATCATCTGGATATAAAGCTAAATCTATTTTAAGATTTCTTAAAGTAATGCTGTTTGGCTTAAACTCAACATCTCCTTTTGGAGTAAATTGTTTTTGAAATTGCTGTACAATTTCTCCTAAAACCACATTAGAAAAACGATATACATCGCCATCATAAATTAAAGGTTTAGCATAACCTACAGTTACCGATTTTTGGCGTAATGCAGAAAGTAAACGTTTTTCGTTTTGTCCTTCTGGTATATAGTGAGCGCCAAAATCTGCAACTATATCTGTTTTTACTATTGACATCTTTTAAGGTTTTAAGATTAATTATTCATTGCTTGAGAAATGTCAACACCACTAACTACTGTAGTCTCTGTATTGTCATTATCTGTTTTGTTTAATGGTTGTGTTGCTACAGCACCATCTTTACCACCATATTCTGCTACTAAATTGCTTAAGGCTGTAATACCTTCTTCATTACTCATTGTAGCAGATCCTTCTACTTCAGCAGTTGCTAATGCATTTTGAATAGCAGTAGTTACAGTTGTATTTGTAGCTTCTAATTCAGTTATTCTTTCAGAAGAAGTAGTAGCTTCTGTTTCCGCAGTTGCAATAGCAGTATCATTTTCTGATAATCTATTTTCAAGTGCAGTTGCTTGTTCTTCCGTTAAGAAGATACCGTTTTCGGTTTCGCCTTCTGAAAAAGAAGCACCTATAACAGCTTCAATCAAAGGCACATTTAATTTGCTCATTGGATTTTTTTTAGAATTATTTAATTGAGTATTATTTTTGTTTGATTTCGCTAAAGAAAAAACCTTATCAATTGCAGTTTGTAAAGTTCCTATTTCATCAATTAAACCGTTGTTTAAGGAAACTTCAGCGTTGTAAGTTCCTCCAGATAAAACTTCACCATTTAAATTAGGTCTAGCAGAATTCATATCAGCATGAAATGTTTCTGTTATAGGGTCTAATTGGTTTTTTATATAACCTTCTGGATTACCATCTAATAAATCTTGAAAGTCTTTATTTTTATTAGTAGATTTTGTTGCATATTCTGTAATTACTTTAGCTCCTTTTTTCTCATAGTAACCAGTCATATCTACAAAATGTATCATTGTACCAATACTACCAATAGCATCAGCACGTTTGTTGGCAACAATATGTTTTGCAGCACTACCAATATAATAAGCTGCACTACACATCATTCCATCTGTATATGCTACAACTGGTTTAGAATAGTTTTTAATAAAATCGTGAAATTCTGGTGTACCAGAAACTTGTCCGCCACCACTATCTATATCTAAAACAATTCCTTTACAATTAGGATCAGATTCATAGCGATACATTATCTGTTGTTTAGATTTTGTTCCTCTTGGACCACATTCTTGATTATACTTATAAATTGGATTTTTTAAAGAAACTACTAGAACATAATTATCTTTATTGGTTTCATTATCAAAACTTGATGCAGAAACTAAAGATTTATTGGCGCTAAAAATAAATGCTTCTAGAGTTGGTTTGTCTGGTGCTGAAAAAGTAAGTTTTCCATTTAAAATGGAATATAAAGAAGGCAGTAAAGACTGACTGTAAGCTTTATCAATAAACCAACGCCCGGTAATTAAAGAATGTAAATTATTTAAATTCATCTGTAATATGCTTTTTGCACATTACAAACATATTTTAATCTAAAACTTTAAAATAGGACAGAAAAAACCACCCAAATTAATGAGTGGTTTTTAGCGTTAAAAAGTTTAAAATTAATCTGTTAAACAACTTTCTGTAAATGTTGTTATTTCTTTTTCTTGGTTCTGAACCATAAACCCCAAATGTATAAATGTGTTTAAAACATCTGTAATTAACTCTTTATTATCTATACAAGCGTGGGTTTCATTTTCTTTTAACCACAAATTAGTATCGTGCAAACGTTGTAATGCGTGTTGGTGTTTTTTTAAATTATCGCCAACTACAGTAAACGCATCTATAATAGTATCTTTTATATTTGTGCTTTTCATAATTACAAGGTTTTAGCGTTAGTAACAAAATTAATAAGCTCTGTAAAAACTACTTTAGCATCTTCTTTAAAAGTTTGGTAATCTTTAGCAAATGCTGTGTCTTTAAAAGCTACCAAACTTTCTTTAGCGTTTAAATCTAATATAGAATGTAGGGTATGTAAAGTGGCTAATTTTTCTGGTGTTTTACTTTTTACCAACCAATGTTTTATGCTAAAACTATAAAAACGGTTTTTTTGGCATTTAACCTATCTGTTAAACCTAATAAAAAAATGTTTTTGGAGTACATTTTTTAGACAATGCCATATAAGCATCATAGTCTTTTGTTAAAAATAATTGCTCTGTAAATTGTTCTTCATAAAGCTGTATGGCAAATTGTAAAATACTTTTGGTAGCTTCTACCTTGCTTTCTGTTAAACAAATTAAACTGTTTGTTGGCGCAACTGCTGTTGCATCTGTACTTTGTGACATAATACATTGTTTTTAAAAGACCCAAGTAAGTTTGTCACAAAGTACAGCAATATAAATATTGAAGAATCCAATTTTTCAATTGGCTTACTTGGGCTATGATTAATAAAAATTTTGTTAAAAAGCATTTATGATTACTTAATTATACAATGTGACACTGCAAACCTACAAAACTTTTTTTAATTTGTTACGTTTTTATTACGGAAATTTAATTTAATCGTTTATAAATACTGGTTTTTGTGGTATTTTACCAGATAATTTTACTATTATTTTACTACCATCTTCTAGTTTTTTACCATTAATAAACTGGTAAGAAAAATTTAAAGGAAATTTTTTAGAGCCGTATATTTTTTGTTGGCCATAATGTTTAATACCTATTAAAACTACTTTTTTATACAAGTAATTATTAAAGTAAGCATCTAATTCAGATGATTGTACAGGTATTTCAAATTCGCCATTAATAGTGTAAAGAGTTCCAGATTTTGTTTTCGTAGATTTTTCAGTAATTTTTATGTTTTCTGCTACAGGTAAAATATCTAAATAAGTAGTGGAAGGAGTGATAACAATATCTTTTGCATTGTTATTGGTTAAAATAGATGGACAAGAAGTTAGTTCATCAATAGCTACAATTTGAGCATTAAAAAAACCTCCTGTTTGCTCTAAATTCTCTGTTTTTATGGTATTCATTTTATATCATTTTAGGACAAAAAAAGATTTCTGAAAACTGTCCTACTAAATAAATGCAGTATTTATAAGTGTTTTAGGCAGGTTCTTAAATTTCAAAATACACTATTTGTCCGATTTTAAACGTCTATCAATGGTTCTATACACGCTATCTAATTTCAATTCTTCTTCAGTAATATCATAAAAATCTAAAAATTGAGAGATTGCTTTTAAACGGTTTTGTTTATTGATTGAGTCGTGTTTTTCATTATGAAACTTTAAATCATTTTCAATCGATAGTTTTATATAGGTCTCAAGATCATTGTAAAAAATGGTGTAAATTTTTTCGGCTAACTTTTTTAATTTCAAAAAAGAAATATCAAAACCAACTTCTTTAACTATAGTTGCAGGAACAGAAACTTTATAACAAGATTTTCTATCTACATCAATACTTTGTTTTCTGTATTGTTTGTCTAGAATATCAATAATAATTCCGCCAAGTAAAGAGGTTTTTTTAACGTGATGGACTTCGCCATATTTTTTGGTTAGGTATTTCTTTAAATAAGGTTTAATTGGTATTTCTAGAGTAATCATTTTTTACAGTAATTTAAAGGATTAATATACTATATTTCTTTAAATTTTCTCCTGTTTTATTTCATAATTTTTGCCAGATAATAGCTTACTGTATTTGATTTTAATCCCTTTTATTGAATCTACTAATTCAAAGTAAATTACACCTTCGTTTGCCAATTTTTCAATAGCTTCTTTAGATGCTTTTTCTGTTCCATCAGTTTTTACTGCTACTAATTGGTTTTCTGATTTTCCTTTTACAGTTTTAGTTACTCTTTTAAAAACAGTAATATTTTTTTTAGATGCCATATTTTAAATTTTTACGTTGATACAAACATAATTGCATTCCAAATATTAAAATAGGACTGATTTCCAATTCTATTTTATTTTGTTGGATTCTCGTTCAACATTTCCAACAAACACCTCAAAATACTAATTATCAAGCATTTAAATTGTTTTTGATTTATTTTAAAATGCAGTGACTTGTTGAACAAACTAAAAAAGCGCAGTGATAAGAAAAACACGTTCAACAAATCACTGCGTAATTATCCACGAAATAAGGTTTTAAAATATAGTGTAAGTACTTAATTAATAAATAGTTAGTATAGATAATGTTTATAGTGTTGGAAATGTTGAACGGTTGACCTTTAATTCTTACGTTTTTTGTGATTAAATGATTTTTACTACTAGGGTTGTGGGTTTTGTTGATTTTATAAGTATATTTTTTTTGTTTTTGAAATAAGACTAATTGGTAGGTTTTTGAGTTTAAAATTCAACCGTTCAACAACGCCAGAATACCACTGTCTGTCAAAAGAATGTGAGTTGAATTAGTTGAACATAAAAGAAATGTAAAAAACCGCAGAAAAAGCGGTTTTTAAAGGTGTAAGAAATGTGAGTGGAAAGTTATCCTGCATTCAAAAATTGACTAGTTGCAGGTTTTTTGAATTTTAGTTGAATATTTTTATCTGCAGAAAACATCGCGTTCTCGAGAGAAAGTGTTGTGAGGTGTAAATAGCGATCAGTTGTTTCTGGCTTTTTATGACGGAGTATTTTTTGAATAAATTTAATATCCATTCCATTCTCTAACCAGTGAGTTGCTCTCGAATGTCGTAAATCGTGCACTCTAATGTTTTTTGTAATATTAGCTTTTTTGATTGCTCGCTTTAAAATTTGCCGAATACTAGAAGTAGTGTATTTTGGTGAGTTTTGTCCTTCAAATAAATAAACTTCGGGTCTGTATTTTTTATAATAAACTCTTAACAAGTTTTTAGTAGCTTCTGGAATAGGAATGTAAGCGTCTTTACCTCCTTTACCGTTTTTAATTTTAATTCGGTTTTTAATTTTGTCAATATCTGTAACTTTTAAATTGATACATTCTCCAATTCTTAAGGCACAACTATAAATTAGTTGAATAATTGCTTCATGTTTTAAATTTGTAATGGTAGAAATTACTTGATGTACTTCAATTTCAGATAATATATCTGGTACAAATTCACTAGCAGTTGGTTGCGGAACTTTTGAAATAGCATGAGAATCTAACACACCTAAAAAGAAATGGTTTAAAGCTCCATGACTTTGTTGCACCGTTCTTGCTTGACCTCTTTTAATTAGAAATGATATTATTTCAGCATTTGTTGCTGTTAAAGGTTCTGGATGCTTTAGTAAGAATTTACCAATTATTGGTTTGTATTGTTTTATTGTATTTTGAGACAAACCCTTTACTATTAGATAATTTTCGAATTCTAAAATGTAATTTTTCATAGTTTTATTTTGTTTAATTATTAAAAGTTGCGGATATGAGGGTGTTGTAGTGCATTTGCCTTTATGGAAACTCACTCAAATGCTTTAGTTGGCAAACGACACTACAACACCATATATAAAACATAGCTTTTAGGCTTGTGCTTAATTCGATTGTTCGTGTCTGTTTGCTCATAATTAAACATTTTCTGCCACCGCTTTTTGGTTATAGAAATTCATAAAATCATTGTACTCAAAGTCAATTAAGGCATGAACATTAATTCCTAAATCAACTATTTGCTGGAAAGTTAATTCAGTATGACTATTTCCCATTACAATTCTTAAAGCACCTTTTCTATCTTGATAGATATTAAATATTCCGTGCATTCTTCCGTCTTTTACTTTATAAGAGTAACTATTTGTTTTTGCCATCGCTTAAAAATGTTTAATTATTAATGTTGTTTTTAATTCAAAGTTTCGGTTTATTAAGGCTACGTTTCATATATGTGTAACGTTGTGTCGCCATTAAAACGGACGCACAACACGTAATAAAAACAATAATCAATACTCTGTTATCGTCATAATACAAAATCCTTCTTCTAATCCGTAAACACCACCGTGTAGTATATTTGTGATTAGCCTGAGATATTTAATTCCGTTCCTTTTCCCTGCTTCGTCCACTATTTCAAATTCAATTGTATCTCCAACTTTATAGTTTCTATCGTTTTTTCGCAATTCCCAAGGCTTTATACCTTTAAGGTGTTCACTTGCGTATTTTTCTAATATTTTAATTTTGTGTTCCATATTCCGTATTAATTAAAGTTCTTATTACTATTCGTTGTAGTGCATTTGCCTTTTTAAAAACCAAGCTGTACGTGTATGGCAAACGACACCACAACACGCTATATAGCCCATAATTCAAAAAGCCTTTGCGCTCTTTTCCAACGCTAAGTCAAAGAGCTACGAAAAGTAGCACATTGCCTTTTGTCCGCCTACCGCTTTACTAACTTAGTTTTAAGCCTCTTTAAACATTGCTATTAAATTAGCTTTTAGTTTATCCTCTAATCCAGAAACATAATACTCGACAGTCGTTTTTAAGCTATCTAATGTTTTTTCCTCAAACTTTTTCTCAAAAACCTCTGTTTCAAAAACATAAACAGATAATGTTCCGCTATATAAACCATATTCAGCAGAAGATTTATGTGGTGGGTAAAATCTTGAACTTATAGAACAAATATCCCCATCATAATCTAACTTCAAACCACAATCCCAAGACCATTTGCAGTTATTTAATGAAGCATTGTTTGATTCTTCTGCCCATTTATGAGCAACATCAAAAACCTCTTTAGAATTTACACCCCAAAAATCTCTATTGTCTAACTTATCTTTAAAATCTTGTATTTCCATTATGTTGTTTTTTGTAAAGTTAATAATTAAAGTTGCCGCAACAGTTGCGAAAAGCAACCCTTGCTACGATGCATAATCAACCGCTATTTTTTAAATTACGTGCCATATAGCTAACCGTTAGAGTTAATATTTGGCTCAAAAGTCATAGAGCGTGTGCTAATTAGCAGTAATACCGTAACTTTTGTAAAGTTCACCTAAGTAAATCAAGCCAAACACTAACAATAACAAAGGCTATAAGTAATGCCTTAGTTAAGTCTTACCAACTAAGGTCATTCCATAGTTCTTGGTCTTTTTTAGAATTAATTAAGCTATCCCAATTAGTTCCATTTCTCCAAATAACATCTTTCATAAGTGCTTATTTATTAAATTAAAGTAGTTTATCGGCACTACTCATAGCCGTAATCCGTTAAGTACAAGTTGCCATTTCAAAAACCAAGCATTACGTGTTAGGCAACCAGTACTTAACACGTAATATAAAAAATTGCTTGGGGTCAGTTCATTTTAATTAAGTTTATTACTTATTCCGAAGCAACTAAAAAACTACTCTTCGTCTAAAATCAAAACATCGTCTTTTGCATTTAATTCGGTTACATAATCTGGGTCTTCGCTAAAAGTAACCTCTCGTTTAGTAACACTATTTAATAATCCAAAAGTATAATCTGTTTTTCTTTCAGCTATAAATACATCCATATTTTCAGGGTATTTATTTAATTCCGCTTTTAATTCTTTTACTGTCATAATTTAATCGTTTTTTATTTTTGTTTGTTTATTAATTTTTGTGCTAAATCAGCAACTTTTCATATTACTATCCGTTAGGGCAAATACTAAGTAAGTGCGTTTTCAAAAATATTCCCTACGACCTCAAAATTTTCTGTTTCAAACAGAGGAGAAATACCAATATCTGAATTACATACAAAAGAATTATCTTTGTAAATAACCTCATATGTATATCCAAAATTAACCTCCTTTAAAATATCACCCTCAAATATTTTTTTTCCATTCTTATCAAAAGAACCTGTAAATTGCATAAGTTGAAAATCAAGAATTAATCCATTTTCAGTGCCAACACTAACTCCTGTTTTATCAATTTGTAACCAATTCTTGTTTTCCCCGTTAATTACGGGTAAATAATACATCTTATTTTTAGAGAAAGCTCTAAATTCTATTTTTCTATTTTTCATTTTAAATATATTTTAGTTTAATTACCGTACTTGCCCTAACACCTTATAAAATTAATGGCTAGCTTTCTGTTTTTTATTAATATTCTGTTTTTAATTGTTTATTAGTAGCTTATTTACTGTGTTACCGCTTCATTTACGCCACTAATCTTATAAATGAAACGTTGTAGTGCATTTGCCTTTATGGAAACTCACTCAAATGCTTTAGTTGGCAAACGACACTACAACACCATATATAAAACATAGCTTTTAGGCTTGTGCTTAATTCGATTGTTCGTGTCTGTTTGCTCATAATTAAACATTTTCTGCCACCGCTTTTTGGTTATAGAAATTCATAAAATCATTGTACTCAAAGTCAATTAAGGCATGAACATTAATTCCTAAATCAACTATTTGCTGGAAAGTTAATTCAGTATGACTATTTCCCATTACAATTCTTAAAGCACCTTTTCTATCTTGATAGATATTAAATATTCCGTGCATTCTTCCGTCTTTTACTTTATAAGAGTAACTATTTGTTTTTGCCATCGCTTAAAAATGTTTAATTATTAATGTTGTTTTTAATTCAAAGTTTCGGTTTATTAAGGCTACGTTTCATATATGTGTAACGTTACCCACAATGTAAAAAGCCGAATCACTCTTACTGCTTAATAATCGTTAGCCATTTTACAATAATTACATTGGTCTATACAAGGAGGAACTCGCATCGAACCTTGTTTTTCGCATTCAAATTTTTTAATTACTAAAACATTTTCTTCTTTTATTTTAAATTCATAAAAAGCATTTAATAATTCAATTACTCTATCTTCTGTTAATTCTCCGATATCATTTACTTTTTCATCTGAAAATTCGTAATTAACATAAAATTGTTCTGTTGTTATCATAATCTGTATGTATTTGCCCTCGTACCTCACGCACGGCTTTTTAAAAAGTGGGTAACACTGTATAAAAAACATTGCTATTTTGGCTTATTTCAAAGGTCTGTTAATATTAATTTACTTTATTTATAATCGTTAATTTTTGTTTTTCTAAACGCAACGTTATTTATACAACACGTTATAAGCAATTTCAGAACCGTATAACATTTCGATAATATTCTTTATATCCTTTCAATATTTCAGAAATGAACTTATCTATGTTCCATTGTCTTTTAATCTTGTTCCATTGCTTTTCTTTGTTTCCATACTCACCAATGCTTAAATGATTATTATGGTCTTGCCAATTCATAATATTAAGCCAATGAGGGTTTATTATTACGTTAATTTCTTTTGCCTTTTCGTGCATAAATTCAATATACTTTTCTTCAACGTTATCACATTTTACAGACCATACATTATGTACTGTTCTACTGTCGTCAAAATTTGAATTTCTGTAAGTTATGTATATCATAAAAAAACTGCTTATAACACTATCTATAAATAATAGCGAGTTTATCGCTTATTTAGTGTTGGTTTATATTGTTTTGTTTTTATCCTTAATTCTGTGCTTATCTAATCGCTACTATTCATAGATTTAACGTTGTAGTTAATATTGCCTCCTACACCATTTTGCGCCTTGTCTAAATCCCCTACTGTCTAACAAATCAACATTATCCTCAGACGAAGCTAAGTATATGTCGGCATCACTAACCACAACATCACATAAACCTAATTTTTTAATTATTTCTTCGGCTACTGCTTCAAAATCACTTTCTTCTACACTCCAACCAATTACACTTTTTTGGCTACAGTTCATTAAGATTCCTTGTATTTTTGCTTTATTACTCATAATATAATTTACTTTATTTATTGTTTAATCATTAAAAAACTATGCTTATCTGCGTTACGTTGTAGTGCATTAACAACACCATTCATTTTTAGGGAAGTCTTCTATTTTTATTTTCTTTCTTCTACATTTCCATCCTCCTAATAATGAAAACCCGTAATCTTGTGAGGCTTGTAGCATATTTTTAAATTGGTTAGGTAATAAAATTAGAGTTTCCATTTCTTTAAAACTTATCTCAATAACTTCTATCATAATTTAAAAACGCACTACAACAAAGTATAAAAACAAAAGCCTGTTGTAGTGTCTTATTAGTGGCTTATGCTCGTTTATTAATATTATTTTTTAATTCAATCTTACTACCTATTTACGGCTTCAATTTTTATACAAAACCGTTAACAACACCATTCATTTTTAGGGAAGTCTTCTATTTTTATTTTCTTTCTTCTACATTTCCATCCTCCTAATAATGAAAACCCGTAATCTTGTGAGGCTTGTAGCATATTTTTAAATTGGTTAGGTAATAAAATTAGAGTTTCCATTTCTTTAAAACTTATCTCAATAACTTCTATCATAATTTAAAAACGCACTACAACAAAGTATAAAAACAAAAGCCTGTTGTAGTGTCTTATTAGTGGCTTATGCTCGTTTATTAATATTATTTTTTAATTCAATCTTACTACCTATTTACGGCTTCAATTTTTATACAAAACCGTTATATTTTTACTTTAATTAAAAGCATTTTTAGAAATCCATATCATTTGTCTATCTAACATATTCTTTAATTCTGTTACATCTGTGTCTTTTGTAATAACAAACGGTGTGCCTTCTAGTTTTCCAGAAACTTCAGAGCGATGCCAATAAATTAAACCGATTCTTAAAATGTATTTCCCCCATACTGGATCATACACTTGTAAATCTTCTGGTAGCGCCTGAACTAATTCCACTTTAGCTATTGCTCGTGGAAAAATATATGGACGTGGTTGCATTGCTGTTAATGTTGGCATAATATTCAGTTTTTAAAAAGGTAAATCGTCTGGTTCTTCTCCTTGTGGTTTATTTGCTGATTGTGCAGCTAATTGTGGTTCTGCAGCAACTGCTTCTCCTTTTTCTTTTTCGTAGAGCGAATTATCTTCAATTAAATTTAGTAAACCTTTTGATTTTAAAGCTGTGTAGTTTATAGCATAACAACTTGGGCTCCCTGCTTTTCCAAATCGTTTTCCTTTTATTAAACCAATAAATTCTTTGGTAGAGTGTAGGTAGTTTCTAATGGTAGAAATACCTATTACGTCTACACCTTCTCTTGTGGTTGCTTCTTTATTATATAATTGATAAACAGCGTTTAATCTTAAATATAAAATCTGATCGTTATTTTCGTTTTTGTGAGTAAATTGTGTGCGTTTTTCTCCTTGAACTTTAAAATCTGTGTTTTTGTCTATTCTAAAATGTAAGTGGTCCTTAATTTTATTGCTTTCAAAAAGGAAGGTTAAAATACTCCAGAATTCTGTTAAGGCAGAAGTATCTCTAATTTGTTCTGAATTCTCAATAATTAAGTTAGCACAAAGTTTGTTTAACGTTTCTTCTGTAAAAGGAAACTTTATTTTTTCCTTTAAAATCATGTACGTTGTATGTATCATTGTGGTGTTTTTAAACACACGGTCATCATATTGTTCTTCTTTTAATAATGCTTTTAAGCTACGTTCACTTTCTGCAAAAGTTCTTGGTAGGTTTTTAGAAAAATAAGCTCTGTATTGTAATATTTCTGATGTTAAACTGCTAATACCTTCGTTGGTAACATTTAATAAATCTGTAAAGTTTTCTTTCTCTTCTGATGTTCTTTTTTCTGTTTTCTGAAAATACAGACTCATAGTTCTGTTTGCTAAACCACCATCCATATAAGTTGGTAAAAACTGACCGCAATAATAAATGGCTGTCATAATCTTTTCTACAGTTGTTCTTGTACTTCCAACGTCTTTAGATTTTACACGTCCGTTTCCGTTCCAACCTCCCATTACTAAATTGGCTAAATCTGGTTTTATGGTTTTGTCTTGAAATTCATCACAAAAAACAACTGTATTTGTGGTCCTGGTTAACGTTTTAGAAAGTCCAGAAGATGTTGCTTGTGTTAAATCTACACCTGCCATTCTGTAATAAAAGAAGTTCTGAATTATTTCGCCAAAGGCAGATTTACCAGAACCAGTTTCTCCAAAACCACCTAATAACGGAAAAGAAGAATAGTGTGTTATAAATAAATCTCTAAATAAGGCTCCAAAATTAAAAAGGATTCCAAAGATGCCTTTTTCATCAAAAACCAATTGCATTTTATCCATCCAATCGTTTAAAGTAATTGGAGATTCTTTATATACAAAGTATCTGTCATTCTCATACTTATCATCACCAACTTGGTTGTCTTTATGCATTACAGAAAAGGCAGGAGAATAATAGTTATCTATTTTCTCGTTGTATTCTCCGTCTGAAGTATCAATGCCTTTTAAATTCATTATTCCGAATTTATTAACCGGTCTAAATTTATCTTGCCAATAAACTCCGTTTGCAAACGCATAGAAGTTTTTAGGGTTTTGACCCATTGTTAGTAATTCTGATGCTGGTTGAAACTGTCTGTTATATCTTCTTACAAATCTGTCGAAATGTTCAGTTTTAATTCCGTTATCCGTATAAAAAAGGAAACCGTTTAATTTAAAAAGGAATCTTCTAAACTCGCCAAAACTTGATAGTATTTCAGAATCGAATTCTATAATCTTTTTCTGATTGGCAGTGTTGGTTATTTCGGCTAAACGTTTGTTTTCTTTGTCTCCCATTATTTGGAATAATGGCTCAAACTTCCAATCTGTACCTTCTATAAATTGCCCGTTAATAGGAAAATGAAATTGGTTACCAATAGTTAAAAATCCGTGTTCTAAATACTCTTCCATATTACCACCTTTTGGTAATTTTAAGTTTCTGGTAGAATAAAGTGTTCCGTCTTTTTCTTTTGCTTTTTCTTCTTCTGCAGCTGCAATTTCAAACTTTCCTATTTCTGCTTTTAACGCTGTAGTTGCAATTTTTAACGTTTTGGCAATTTGCTTAACGTAGTCTGCACGGTTTATTTCGTGCTTTATTTTAAAAAGTGTGTTTGCAATATCTGTTACTGCAAAAGACTTTTTATAAGTGTCCGTTTTCTGAATTCCTTTTAATTCCTTGGTTTGTTCTGCTTTTAAAGTGGCTATATTTTTGGCAACTTCTTTATTAGTTGCTTTTGCTTCTTTTAATTCATCTTTATATACACTTTCTAAAGTTTTGTTGCTTTCTTTAGCTTTAGCAAATGCTTCTTTATCTAAATCTTTTAAAGAAACTAAATTAACTGTAAAGTCTTTTTCTAATTGTTTTAAATCAATTTTATTAGATAATTCGTCTGCAATTAAAAGCTGATACGATTCTTTCATAGCAGTTACATCTGCTTCGTATCTATCTCTAATTAAATCGTATTGAGACACTTTATAATAAACAGCGTCTAACTTATTGCTGTTTATCCAATCTTGCATATTTTCTTGTGCTCTAGAAAACGTATCTGGATCTTCTCCATCTGGCAACAAACAAATAGATACTTTTAAGCCATGTGCTAAACAAATATCTATATCGCCATCTTTTTTAAGCATAGTTCTTAAACCAGCTTCATCTCCGTCTCTTAATAAAACTACTTCGTCTGCATATTTTTTTAAGAGTTGTGCGTGTCTGTCTGTTAAAGCCGTTCCGCAAGATGCAACAGTGTTTTTACATCCGTTTTTATGCATTGCAATAACGTCTGTATAACCTTCTGTTAAAATTGCCGAACCTATTTTACTAATTGTTTGTTTGGCTTGAAATAGACCGTATAAAACGGCAGATTTATCATAAATTAAACTCTTTGTAGAGTTTAAATATTTGTAAGACTTGTTTAAATTTGGGTCGTTAGATTGTCGTCCACCAAAACCAATAACACTTCCTTTTTCATTATGAATAGGAAAAATAATTCGGTTTCTAAAAAATCTCTAGTTTGGTTATTGTCCGTTTTACATAAACCTAATTCTTTAGCGGTGTTTACAGTTCCGTTATCAATTACCCAATTAGAAAGTTTATTATCTGCTGCTGCATAACCAATTTCAAAATCCATTATACAGTCAGTATCAAATTGACGTTCTTTTAGATTTTCTTTTGCCCAATGATCTGGTGCTAATTGTTTGTAAGCATTGGCATAACTTCTGGCAACTTTTTGAGTAAGTGAGTACATTAGGCTTTTTTGGTCTATTTGCCTTTGTACTTCTGGAGTTACTTCTTCTTTTTCTAAAAATATATTATGAATTTTAGCAATAATTTCTATTGCTTCTATAAATTCTACATTTTCATGCTGCATTACAAATTTTATCCCATCGCCACCAATACCCGAAGAGAAGCATTTAAACATTTGGTCGCTTGGTTTCACTTTAAAAGAAGGTGATTTTTCATTTGTAAAAGGAGAACAACATTGGTAACCAGAACCGCTTTTTTCTAAGGCAACAAAATTTTCTATAGTTTTATGAATATCTGCTTCTTGTACACGTTCTATTGATGTTTTTGTATATCTCATTATGCTATTATAATTTGTAGATGATAACCTAGTTTCTTTAGGTTTTTTAAACCTTTTTGTGTTCTTTTTGGGTAATTATCAAAACAAAATTTATCTGGCAACAAAACCCTTTTTTCTTTTTTCGGTATTGTAAAATGAATCTTAACAATTTGCAGATTCTTAACTAAGTTTGGTTTTCTGCTCATGGTGTTAAATGATTAATTGTTATAGTTTCCATTTCTGCAGTTTCCTCTATCTTATTTGTTTGGCAATACGTTTTTAAACGCTCTATATATTGCATGTGTAAAGATTCTAATACCCTAATTGCATCTGCAACCGTTAGTTTTTTATCTGCAGTACATTTAATTCCTATTTGACCGTTTGCTAAATTCGGATTTACTTCTATTTTAATTTCTTTAACCATTAGTTATAAGTTTTTCTACGTGATAAAATGAATATGCTACATCAAAACTCTTTTCTGTACACTTGCTGCAATGGGTTAGTTTATCTGGATTATTAAGTACACTAAAATTTAAATCAGTAGTGTTTAAAGGCTTTTTTACAGTAACAATTAAACGCTTTGTAACCTCCTTTTTACAGCCTTTACAAGTGTATTTTACTTTTAGATATTTGTTAACTTCTTGCATCGTTTCTTGCTAAATATTTGTTATAATAATCGCCAACCGTTTTTGGTTTTTGGCTTTCTATGAAAATAAATTTCTGATTGCTAAAAATTTCATCAACAAGCTTTTTTGCTTGCTTTTCCGATTTCAATTGCACCTTTAACTGTGATGTCATTTGCTCTTTTGGTGTCAATTTCTTGGAGTCTAAAGGGATTTCTTTTTTGAGTTGGTTACGTAAGGTTGTAATGGTTTCTTCATAATGCAACATTGTTATATTGTATCCTTCAACATTATTTAACTGGAGGTAAGATTCTTTTTGAGGTGTTAAAGCGTCTTTTTGCTGATAGTATCTTATTAATTCTGCTTGTATTTGATTGGTTGATTTTTCCATTGTTTTTAGTTTATGCGTTCTTCAGTTACTTTATTAATAAAATCTGCTTTGTTGGTTACCCCTGCTTTTCTGTAAAGATTTCTTCTATGATAGTCATAAGTAGACATAGTAATGTTTAACACATTGGCTATGTACTTATCTGGGTAACCATTCCATATTAAGTCTGTAATTTTTATGTCTCTACTATTTAAAACTGTTTTACCTATTGTTATGTCTTTGGTTTTCCATTTTAAAGAAATACAATCTACACTGTGTCTAAAGTTTTCTGATGGTTGTAAAATGCCATCTATAACATCTGGAGTAAAATCTGCATCACCAAAACAGAAGTAGGTATATATTTCTATCTTTCGTTCTAGAGTAGCATCTATTTTTGCTAAATCTCTAACCGCAGGAGAGTCGCTAAAAAATTTAGTTTGTAATTGTTTTAAAACAATTTTAGGTACTGTATTAAATGAATGCTGGTTGCCATACTGAAACCAAATAACTTCTTGTGTAGATGGTATGCCAATAAATTCTATATTAGAATCAAACGGCATTGTGCCTGCAACTCTTTTGTGAGTTCTAAAGGGTTTTTGTAAATTTGCTGCGTTAATCATAGGTTTAAGATTTTGTGATTAATGTTTATAAAGTCGATTGTTCTAGCAATCGGCTTTTTTTGTGAATACTATTTTTATATTGTTTTGCACTTTATTTAATTTTTATTAAAACCACACTCTAATAGAATTCCCCCAAATTAATAGAGTGTGGAAAAAAGCTGTTTCCAGCTATGAAAAAGAAAAAGTTTTTTAGGGTAATGGAAACTTTTATAAAACCATTGAACGTATTTTTAAGCAGTTAAGAGTTTTTCTCGCGCTGTTATAATTGCTTTTTTTCTGCATATAACTCCCAAATTGCATCTTCTATAATTGCATGCGGAATACCAGACATTGTATTTCTTATTTGTACCCTAGAGTAAGGTTTGCCGTTTTTATTGAATTTGCCTTTTTCAATCAACTTTTTTTGCACATCTAGCGTATATCTAAAGTCTAAAACAGCTCTAATCTCTTTATTTTCACCTTCTGTAATCATAGAAAAACCCTATTTGTTTTATTAATTAAATTAATTACCTTGTTACGGTATTGTTACGCAAATATAGTATAAAATTATACTATAAAACAAAATAAATGGTAAAAAATTATACATCTATAAAGGAAAGGTTAAGGCAATTTGCTAAAAAACAAGGAGTTAGTTATGAAAAATTATATAAAATAATTGAAATGACTGATGGTAGTTTTAAGGGAAATGCTATCAATCGTTCTTTAAATTCTGATGCAATAGTAAAATTTTATACCAATTTTCCAGATGTTAATTTACATTGGTTAATCACTGGTGAGGAAAAAAAGAAAAAGAAAAAGAAAAAAGAGTAATGGAAGAACCCCATAATTACGAAAATAGTTATAAGGACAAGTATTTAAAAGTGCTTGAAGAAAATAGAGATTTAAGTAAAAAAGTTATTGGTTTATTAGAATCTAATAACAATTTAAAAAAAGATAATAAACACGTTTCTTATTAATTTGAATTGAAAAAATGAGTGAAATTAATTGGAAATTTACTACACCAGAAAGAGAAAATCTTACTTGGAATCAAACTTGGATGCAAGAAGATAAAGGTTTAATAAAAAACTATGAGATTGGTAGAAATTTAGCTATGAAGCAACCAGAATTAGCAGAAAAAGCCAAAAGAGGAGAGTTACCTACATTGAGTTATAAAGGAGGTTCTGATAAACAATTAAAATTAAAATCTAAGTATGGAGCATTAAACTATTTAGCTCAATGGCAAGCTTTACGTGGAGAAGATTTAAATATATATTTAGAAAAAGAAGTTGTTTTAACCTGTACTAAAACAGGTATTGAAGTAATTTTTACTATGGATTTAGAAAAACTTAAAAATTAAAATAATGAAATGGAAAAACAAATTGGATGATTTTATTAAACAATATGATGTTGGTGTAGATGATATTTTAGATTATTGGTATGAAGAAGGTTTAATAAATAGTCCAGAAAGAACAAAAAAGAAAGTTAGCAGCTTTAGTTGGGAGATAGTTGCCCAAGGCGTAACTAAAAAATACTCTACTGACTTAAAGAAACCAAATCTTGATATTGAAGATAAGTCGCATCTATTTTATAATAAAAAAGTAGTTGTAACAGGTGTGTTTGAAAACTTTGGAATGCGTAAAACTATAGCGCAAATGATTAAAGATGTAGGAGGAGATAATGATACTCATGTAACAAAAAAGACTGATTTTATTATTGCTGGGGAAGGAGCAGGGTGGAAAAAACTGGAACAAGCTAAAGATTTTGGAGTAAAGGTTTTAAGCGAACAAGAATTTATTGAATTATTTGAATAATGAAAATCACATTTAAACTTACCGAAAATAAAGAAGGGAATTTATCAAAAGATATTGAAAAAGTGCTAAAAAATGAGGTTTCAAAAAAATAGATAAGCCGCAAACCTCTAATAACAAAGGAGAAAGTAGTTTTTAAAACGTCTCATATTCGGCTCAAAAAACCTAAAAATAATAAAATTAGCCAATTGTAATTAATTGAAAAACAGCGATGTAAGGAGTAATTGGGCAGGATATAAAGTCCAGTTCCCGCT
>NZ_JAOSLC020000002.1:0-515000 GCF_026191475.2 Polaribacter ponticola
CTGAGTTAAAAACCAAACAAATTCTTCATTAAATTTAGGCAATAGTCTTCTAGCATTGTTGAAGTAGAATAAATCTCCTTTGGTCGATTTATTTCCAATTCAACAAGCTAAAATTATCATTATAACTTTTATTTTTTTATTTCACTTTTAAGACTGAAACGTGAGCTTCATCATAAGGAATTCCTGATTTAACTATCGAAAAACATTGTTTTAATAGTTTATTGGAAACTGCGATTAATGCTAGTTTTTTACTCTTTCCTTTGTTGGTTATTCGTTCAAATATTGCTGCACAACCCTTATTATGTTTATAGGCGCTAAAAGAACATAAGAAAAGTAAATTCCGTAATTTTCTATTACCAACTTTGCTTATTCTGGCTCTACCTCTTACACTGCTTCCACTTTCTCTAATTGTGGGTGTTATTCCTGCATAACTACACAATTGTGATGACGTCTCAAACTTCTTAAAACCATCTGTAACTACTATTAAAAACAACGCTGTCTTCAAACCAATACCAGGAATACTTTGCAATAGCGTCAACTGTTTTTGATGTTCTTTCTTTACTAAAGACAACAATTTATGCTCTATTCCTTTTAACTCTTTATCTAAATATTTAAGCGTTCGTTTTAGTGAACGATACACATAAGGTGATGGGATTCCTAAAACTTTTTCGCCGTGAATTTTGTTTTTTGTAGCCGTTCTTATTTTTAATTGATTATCCATCAAGCGAAACAACTGCAAACATTCACTTTGAACATCTGTAAGTGCAGTATAAAAAGGTACTTCTTGGGTTAATCCATAATTACAAATCGCTTTTGCATCAGCCTTATCCGTTTTTATCTTTGCTAATTTCATCTGTACAAATCGCTTGATAGACAAAGGATTTACAACTGAAACACAAATACCTTGCTTGTACAAAAACTGAGCAAACCTGTAATGATAATAACCTGTAGCCTCCATAACTACTAAACTATTTTTGGGTAGTAATTTGCGAAACTTTTTAAAGCCTAATTCATCATTCTTGAATTGTAAATGACCTTGTATACTACCATAACAATCGAAGACATTTTTACTAATGTCAATTCCAAAAATTTCACTATATTTATTCATAAGAAAATGTTTTATGAAAGAATAACCTACTGGAATCACAACAACTTAAAATCGAGATCTAAAGTCTCACAGAACTGAACGTAATTTTAGTAGAAAAGAGAGAGGATTATCAGTGTTGTCTGAGTCTAAACTCAACCGTATATAGTAACCTTAATTCTCTCTTTTATTCTTTCTGATTAAGTATCAAATTTATTAAAAGACAAACTTAAGACGTATATAGCTCATAGCTAATTAGTTGCTTAATCGATGTTAAGGTATATTTGGAAAGTCGCCAAATTTTTAAATTTGACGACTTTCCAATAAAAAAGATAAATAGTAAAATTTAAAAATCTGGCTTGTGCTCAATCCGAAAATAATTTTCCAATTTGCACGCTACGAGCCATATACACGACCGAAGATCAAATCCTAATAAAATTTAGTTTTTATTTTAAGCAGCATAATTTTGAAGAACAACATACGGTGTTCCTCTTTTAACTACTGCAAAAGCTCTCGCTATTAGTTTGTTTCTAACATTATTTATTGCTAACATTTTATCTTTTCCTTCTGCTAACTTTTTTTGATAATACAATTTTAGTTCGCTATCATGTTGTATTGCAGAAACACTTGCCATACTTAGTAAACTTTTCATCTTTCTATCTCCTAAATAATGACATTGTTTTCGTCTATGAATACTTGTACCAGAGCGATGCTCAAAAGGTGCAGTTCCACAATAACTGGAGAAAGCACGCCAACTTTTAAAACGTGTAAAGTTACCTGTATGATAAATTAATTGACAAGCAACCACAAGACCAATCCCTTTCATACTTTTTAATAATTCGTAGTTTTTACTCATAGAAATATCATCAAAAATTATTTCTTCAATTCTAATTTCTATTGCCTTTACTTGCTTAGATAAATAGTCAATACTTCGCTTTAAACTGATACAACCTAAATCTGTTGTAGAGCTTGTTAAAAGCTCTTTCATCTCTTTTAAAGTACCTTTTAAACCCGCGTTATTTCTAACTAACTGATCTCTTAAAGCTAACAATCTACCTAACTCTAAATGAGAGCTACTTTTAACAGTACTTGGAGTTAACTCTTCTCTGTAAAGCCAACCATATCTTGCTATTACTTGAGCATCTAGTTTATCTGTTTTCTCTTTTACAATCCCTGAAGAACGCTTAATTTTTAACGGACTTTCCTCAACATAAACTACTTTCTTACTATGCAAATAAAGCGCAAGTTTTAAGGAATAATAACCTGTATTCTCAAAACAATAAAAAACAGCACTTTCTTTTGTTGCTTGTAAAACCCATTTTAAGAGGCTTTTGTAACCAACTAAATCGTTCTTAAACTCTTTATGAACTTGGGCATGATAACAATAAGCATCAATCGTCTTTTTTGATACATCAATTCCTACTACTTCTCTGTAATTTTTCATATTTTTACAATTAGAGTGAATAAATATGTTGCAAAAACTACTTCCTTTATCGGGATTTTTTAAACCTGGTATTCCAAATGGTTCTTTGCAACTTTATAACAACAGAGGACTCGTACGTGTAAGGGAACTACAATTCTAAAACACGTTATAGTTCTCCTCTGTTATTACATAAAGATATTTATTACAAACTAAAGAAACACGTTACAAACAAGTACTCCGAAATTGTAACTCCAAATTAAATAGATTTAAAAAAAACTAAAATTATCGAATTCTTACTCCTGCGGAATTTTTGCATCAAATAGATTTCTATTATTTAAAAAGTTTATAATAAATCAAAAAAATAATCAGAATTTTTACTCTTGCGTAAAATTCATTTTCTTTCATAAGTTTTTTTTGTTTAAAATAGATAAGTCTTTAACAACATTCTGAAAAGGATCTATTCTATTTAAAATGATTATAAGCGAGTTTAAAGATGTTTTCAATTAAAAAGAAACACAATACTGACTCTTCTCTCAAAATGTGATTACTCCTACTTCAACACTCTAATATAAACGTGATCACTCTTATCTGTCGTACCAGTTTATAACAAAGTACTGTGGTAAAAAACAAGTAAAAACTCATTAATTTTGCACTAAAGTACTTTTATAGTTGTTATCATATATTAATCCTGATTTTGCAATTGCAAAAGCCTGTTTTAGTAACTTATTACATACTGCTATTAATGCTAGTTTTTTACTCTTCCCTTTGGCAACAATTCGATCATAAAGTGCCTTACAAGCTTTGTTATATTTACAAGCATTAAAACTGCACATAAATAATAAATTTCGCAGCTTTTGGTTGCCTATTTTACTAATTCTCGGACGTCCTTTTACGCTACTTCCACTTTGCCTAATAATGGGAGTTAAGCCTGCATAACTACACAACTCTTTTGCACTTGTAAATCTCTCAAATCCATCTGTTAAAACAACTAACATTAGAGCTGTCTTATCTCCTATTCCTGGTATACTTTTTAAGCTAATTAAAACTTCTTGATGCTCTTGTTTTACTAAAATTAATAATTTATCCTCTAAACTTTTCATCTGTTTTTCAAGATATTTTAAACTTTGTTTTAAAGAACTTACAACTGCTTTACTTGGTGTACCTAAAACCAATTCGCCATGAATCTTGTTTTTTAGCATTGTGCTCTGTTTTGTATAGGTAGAAAGGAGTCTAGTCATTTATAAACATTCTAATTGATGCTTTGAATTACCTTTCCATAATTTTAATTCTACTTGTTTTGCATACTCACAAATTAATCTCGAATCACTCTTATCTGTCTTAATCTTTGACAATTTCATCTGAATAAATCTTTTTACAGATAATGGATTTTCTACTGATAATTGAAAACCAGATTCTTGTAAATAATAAGCCAATTGATAATGATAATAGCCCGTGGCTTCCATTACACAATGACTATCAGAACCTAAGAGTTTTACAAGCTTTTTAAAACCTGTAATACTGTTTTTAAATTGGTAATAATTACCCCCTGAATCTGTAACATCAAAAACTAAATGACTGACGTCAATCCCAAAATATTTTGTATCTTTAATCATAAGAAAATGTTTTGTGAAAGGACAATCTACGCGAGTTTCAACGACTTAAAATCGAGGTCTAAATAGCCTCATAGAACTGTACGAAATCTGTGTAGAAAAGAGAGGGGATTTTCAATGTTGACGAAGTCTTGGCTTCTGCGTGTATAATAACCTTATTCCTCTCTTTTGTGCTTTCTGTTTATAAATCTAATTTAATGTTTTACAAACTTAAGACGTGTATAATTCATTGCTAGTTCTGGATGGATTACGAAAATTCCTGCGGAATTTCCTATTCGTTTTTTATTTGCTAAATTAGTTGCTCAAACACGCAACTAATCATACACAAACTCGTTAGCGGTCATTGAAAAAAATCTTGCAAACCCAGAACAATGCAATTAAATCCAAAAACATTTGAACCTAACCTTGATTTGACAGAGTACGTTAAACGCTACTGGACATTGGATGGAGAAAAAGAAAATACGCCTTTGAAAAATACCATTGTACCAGACGGAACAATGAAATTAATTTTCCATTATGGCGACACATATAAACATCATTCACAAGGTGGCGAAATAACAATTTTACCAAATTGCTTTTTAATTGGACAATTGACAAAGCCTTATGTGATAGAGCCAACTGGAATAACAGGTAGTTTCGTTGTGCAATTCAAGCCAAATGGCTTTTTGCCTTTTACGACAATTCCAATTAAAGAAATGGAAAATACTGCTATACCATTGGACAAATTATTTGGAGAAAAGGGTAAAAAACTTGGCGAACAAATCTTAAATGCTAACGCTACACCTACAAGAATACAAATAGTTGAGACCTTTCTATTTAAAGAATTATCCAATAAAAAAACTATTGACAATATTGTAAAATCTACAGTTGAAACAATTTTTAATACAAATGGACAATTTTCAGTAAATGAGTTTTCTACAAGTAAAAATATAAGCAGAAGGCAATTATCCCGCAAATTTTCTTCAGTTATTGGTTTAAGCCCAAAGCAACTTGCAAAGACAATTAGAATACAAGCAACTTTGAAAACCTTACTGAATAAAGAACAAGCAAGTTTAACAGATTTGGCTTATGAAAATGAATATTTTGACCAAGCACACTTCATAAAAGACTTTAAAGAGTTTACAGGTTTAACACCAAAAGAATTTTATGGAGAGGATTTAAAAATGTCATTGATTTTTGATAGCAAAAATTAGAATTGTCCCATTTTTACAATTTTACGTTTAAAACTCATCGCATATTTGCATTGCAATAAAGCAAAATAATTATTAAAACAAATAAAAATGAAAAACGTAAATCCTGTAAACTGGTTCGACATCAATGTATCAAATTTAAACAATGCCAAAGAATTCTATGAAACTGTTTTTAACATCAAACTCGTAGATTTTCCAATTGAATTCGGCAAACAATCTGGTTTCCCTTTTGACCCAAAAGGTTTAAATATAACTGGAGCATTAGTTGAAAAAGAAAACTTTGTATCAAATAGTAATAACACTATAATTTATTTTGAATCAAAAGACTGCATAACGGAGGAAAATTTAGTAGAGAAAGCAGGCGGAAAAATTATTAGACCAAAAATGTCGATTGGAGATTTTGGTTTCGTATCTATTATAATGGATAGAGATGGCAATACGATTGGACTTCACTCAAGGAAATAAATTATGACTTATGACGTAAATCTTGTTAATAGAGTTAGAGAATATATTGCCGAAATACCGAAGATAGAAGTTGAAGAAAAGGAAATGTTCAATGTTCTGAACTTTATGGTAAATGGAAAAACCTGTATTTGTATAAGCGGTCAAAACTTAATGTTGCGATTTGACCCAAAACTACAAGAGGAACTTTCGGAAAAAGATGGCTACGAAACAATGTTAATGAAAGGCAAAGAATATAAAGGCTATTGTTACATCAATCCTGATGGCTATAAGGACAGAAAAGATTTTGAATATTTTGTGAATTTGTGTTTAGAATTTAATAAAATTGCAAAATCATCAAAGAAACAAAAGGCGAACTGAAAAACAACGACCGCTAACACGGTATATAAAAAATAGCGGTTTAGGTGCTTACCTGAACCGCTTTTGTGTTTTATTAAGTATATTGCCTTGCGAAAAGTAAGTGCATTTTAATCCGCTACTTTTCATATACGTATTCCAAGATCAAATCCTAATAAAATTTAGTTTTTATTTTAAGCAGCATAATTTTGAAGAACAACATACGGTGTTCCTCTTTTAACTACTGCAAAAGCTCTCGCTATTAGTTTGTTTCTAACATTATTTATTGCTAACATTTTATCTTTTCCTTCTGCTAACTTTTTTTGATAATACAATTTTAGTTCGCTATCATGTTGTATTGCAGAAACACTTGCCATACTTAGTAAACTTTTCATCTTTCTATCTCCTAAATAATGACATTGTTTTCGTCTATGAATACTTGTACCAGAGCGATGCTCAAAAGGTGCAGTTCCACAATAACTGGAGAAAGCACGCCAACTTTTAAAACGTGTAAAGTTACCTGTATGATAAATTAATTGACAAGCAACCACAAGACCAATCCCTTTCATACTTTTTAATAATTCGTAGTTTTTACTCATAGAAATATCATCAAAAATTATTTCTTCAATTCTAATTTCTATTGCCTTTACTTGCTTAGATAAATAGTCAATACTTCGCTTTAAACTGATACAACCTAAATCTGTTGTAGAGCTTGTTAAAAGCTCTTTCATCTCTTTTAAAGTACCTTTTAAACCCGCGTTATTTCTAACTAACTGATCTCTTAAAGCTAACAATCTACCTAACTCTAAATGAGAGCTACTTTTAACAGTACTTGGAGTTAACTCTTCTCTGTAAAGCCAACCATATCTTGCTATTACTTGAGCATCTAGTTTATCTGTTTTCTCTTTTACAATCCCTGAAGAACGCTTAATTTTTAACGGACTTTCCTCAACATAAACTACTTTCTTACTATGCAAATAAAGCGCAAGTTTTAAGGAATAATAACCTGTATTCTCAAAACAATAAAAAACAGCACTTTCTTTTGTTGCTTGTAAAACCCATTTTAAGAGGCTTTTGTAACCAACTAAATCGTTCTTAAACTCTTTATGAACTTGGGCATGATAACAATAAGCATCAATCGTCTTTTTTGATACATCAATTCCTACTACTTCTCTGTAATTTTTCATATTTTTACAATTAGAGTGAATAAATATGTTGCAAAAACTACTTCCTTTATCGGGATTTTTAAACCTGGTATTCCAAATGGTTCTTTGCAACTTTATAACAACAGAGGACTCGTACGTGTAAGGGAACTACAATTCTAAAACACGTTATAGTTCTCCTCTGTTATTACATAAAGATATTTATTACAAACTAAAGAAACACGTTCTTCTATTATTACAGGAAAATATGGTAATAGTACAGGTGTAATAGAAGTAGGAGATATTATTTCTATAGCAGAAATATCATTGCAGAAATATATTAATAATGAAACGAATAACGCCTATGCTACAGCAATTATAGGTAAATGGCATATTTCTAATGATGTAAATGATCCTGCAATTATGGGAATAGATTATTATGCAGGCATTCTTAATGGTGGTATTCCAGATTATTATAATTGGAGTGTTGTAGAAAATGGAATAAGCGCAAATACAACAGAATATGCAACTACAAAATTAACAGACTTAGCCATAGATTGGGTTTCATTACAAACTAAACCTTGGTTTTTATGGTTATCATACAACGCTCCACATACACCTTATCATTTAGCACCTACAAATTTACATTCTCAGGGGAGTTTAGCTACAGATGCTGCCTCAATAGAAGCAAATACATTGCCTTATTATTTATCTGCATTAGAAGCTTTAGATACAGAAATGGGAAGATTGTTAAATAGTTTATCCCTAGAAGAAAAAGCCAATACTACAGTTCTATTTATTGGAGACAATGGATCTCCAAACAAAGTAGCGCAAGGGCCATATACTAGGTTTACTGTTAAAGGGAGTTTGTATCAAGGAGGTATAAATGTACCTATGGTAGTTTCTGGAAATGGTATTAATAGAATGGGCGCTAAGGAAGAAGCTTTAATAAATACAACAGATTTTTTTACTACTATTGCAAATCTTGCAGGAGCTTCTTCAACAGAAATACATAATAGTAAAAGTTTTTATTCTCTGTTTACAGATGAAAATGCAAAAAAAGAAATTATGTATATTCTGAAAAAAAGATGCGTATACAATTCGAAATACTACATACAAATACATAAAATTTGATAATGGAACAGAAGAGTTATATAATCTTTCTCTTGATGCTTATGAGAATTCTAATTTAATGATGAATACTTTAAGCACAGAAGCAAATACAGCAAAAAATAATTTAATATTAGAAGCTACTAGAATTAGAAATTAAAATAACTCTCTTATTTTTTTGAAGTGTTATTTATTTCATTTTTGCAAGTACCTTTTCTGCTTGTACTAAATGTCTTTCGTTATGATAAATAACAACTCTAAAAGTATCTCCTATTTTTAATTTAATTAATTTAGAGATACTAATTGCTGTTTTTGTTTTGTTTAAATCTATTTTTCGAGATAATTCTAAAAGATTTAAAGTTTGTTTTTGTTGCTCAATAAAGCGATCAATAGTAGTTTTTTGTAATTCACTGCCAGCAGGATTTTTATCATTAAACGTTTTCATTTTGTTTAATTTCTCTTTCGGTAACATACTTTTTGCAAAATAATTACCTAAAATTCCCGATTTAAAATCCTTTTTAGAATTAGTTTTAGAGCTTTCAATTCTCTTTTTAAGTTCTGGTATATAAAAATCGCCATACAAATTTAAGTGCTCTATACATTCTAAAACACTCCAACTGTCTTTTTCTTCTTTCCAATTCAGTTTCTCAATTGATTGTGTGTTCAGTTTTTCGGCTTTATTAATATGTATCCTTGTTCTTTCTATTAAATCTTGAATTAACTTCTCAGATGCTATTGTCATTTTATTTTTTATACAAAAATCGAAAATGTTCTTCTCTAAAACATTGATTTGGATTAAGATTTTTTTATTCTAGATAATGTTTCTGGTGTCATTCTTAAATAAGAAGCAATATATTTGTTTGGAATTTCTTGAAATAATTGCGGGCTTCTGGCTAAAACTCTTTTATACCTTTCTAAAGGGGAAGAAGTTAAAATATCTCGTTCTCTTTCCATTTGCTGAAAAATTAAATCACCAAGCATTAATTGCCAAATCTTGGTGTTCTCTGCAGAACTCTCTACAAAGTTCATAAAAGTACTTTTTTTAATAACTTTTAATTCCGATTTTTTAATAGCTTGTATATATAAATCCGAAGGTTTTTCGCTAATAAAAGAATCTAAAGCCGCTATAAGGTTATTTTTGTAACCAAACCGTATTATGTTTTCTTCGAACTCTTCTAAAACATAAATTCTTAAACTTCCGCTAATAACAAAATACAAGTTAGTGTCAATACTACCTTTTACTTTTAAATATTCTTTACGATTTAAAGATAGAGAATTTTCCCATAAACCCTGTTCTTCAATTTTTTCTAGAATGGTTTTTATTGGGTTCATTTTTTTAGGATGTTTTTAAAGTACCTAATTTATAAAAAATAAATGTAGCGTTTGTAATTTTTGATTTTTTGTGCAAAAATAAATTACTTCTATATTTTTGATATGTCGATTTCGAACGTGTTTCTTTAGTTTGTAATAAATATCTTTATGTAATAACAGAGGAGAACTATAACGTGTTTTAGAATTGTAGTTCCCTTACACGTACGAGTCCTCTGTTGTTATAAAGTTGCAAAGAACCATTTGGAATACCAGGTTTAAAAAATCCCGATAAAGGAAGTAGTTTTTGCAACATATTTATTCACTCTAATTGTAAAAATATGAAAAATTACAGAGAAGTAGTAGGAATTGATGTATCAAAAAAGACGATTGATGCTTATTGTTATCATGCCCAAGTTCATAAAGAGTTTAAGAACGATATAACAGGTTACAAAAGCCTCTTAAAATGGGTTATAAAAGAGACAAAAAAAAGTGCTGTTTTTTATTGTTTTGAGAATACAGGTTATTATTCCTTAAAACTTTCGCTTTATTTGCATAGTAAGAAAGTAGTTTATGTTGAGGAAAGTCCGTTAAAAATTAAGCGTTCTTCAGGGATTGTAAAAGAGAAAACAGATAAACTAGATGCTCAAGTAATAGCAAGATATGGTTGGCTTTACAGAGAAGAGTTAACTCCAAGTACTGTTAAAAGTAGCTCTCATTTAGAGTTAGGTAGATTGTTAGCTTTAAGAGATCAGTTAGTTAGAAATAACGCGGGTTTAAAAGGTACTTTAAAAGAAATGAAAGTACTTTTAACAAGCTCTACAACAGATTTAGGTTGTATCAGTTTAAAGCGAAGTATTGACTATTTATCTAAGCAAGTAAAGGCAATAGAAATTAGAATTGAAGAAATAATTTTTGATGATATTTCTATGAGTAAAAACTACGAATTATTAAAAAGTATGAAAGGGATTGGTCTTGTGGTTGCTTGTCAATTAATTTATCATACAGGTAACTTTACACGTTTTAAAAGTTGGCGTGCTTTCTCCAGTTATTGTGGAACTGCACCTTTTGAGCATCGCTCTGGTACAAGTATTCATAGACGAAAACAATGTCATTATTTAGGAGATAGAAAGATGAAAAGTTTACTAAGTATGGCAAGTGTTTCTGCAATACAACATGATAGCGAACTAAAATTGTATTATCAAAAAAAGTTAGCAGAAGGAAAAGATAAAATGTTAGCAATAAATAATGTTAGAAACAAACTAATAGCGAGAGCTTTTGCAGTAGTTAAAAGAGGAACACCGTATGTTGTTCTTCAAAATTATGCTGCTTAAAACAAAAACTAAATTTTATTAGGATTTGATCTTGGAATACGTATATGGTTTGTTGCGTGTTTCAAGCAACTAATTTAATAAATAATTACCGACCAAGAAAGTCCGCGAGGACTTTCGTAAGTAGGCTAAAACTAGCAATAAATTATATACGGCTTAAGTTTGTCTTTTAATAAATTTGATACTTAATCAGAAAGAATAAAAGAGAGAATTAAGGTTACTATATACGGTTGAGTTTAGACTCAGACAACACTGATAATCCTCTCTCTTTTCTACTAAAATTACGTTCAGTTCTGTGAGACTTTAGATCTCGATTTTAAGTTGTTGTGATTCCAGTAGGTTATTCTTTCATAAAACATTTTCTTATGAATAAATATAGTGAAATTTTTGGAATTGACATTAGTAAAAATGTCTTCGATTGTTATGGTAGTATACAAGGTCATTTACAATTCAAGAATGATGAATTAGGCTTTAAAAAGTTTCGCAAATTACTACCCAAAAATAGTTTAGTAGTTATGGAGGCTACAGGTTATTATCATTACAGGTTTGCTCAGTTTTTGTACAAGCAAGGTATTTGTGTTTCAGTTGTAAATCCTTTGTCTATCAAGCGATTTGTACAGATGAAATTAGCAAAGATAAAAACGGATAAGGCTGATGCAAAAGCGATTTGTAATTATGGATTAACCCAAGAAGTACCTTTTTATACTGCACTTACAGATGTTCAAAGTGAATGTTTGCAGTTGTTTCGCTTGATGGATAATCAATTAAAAATAAGAACGGCTACAAAAAACAAAATTCACGGCGAAAAAGTTTTAGGAATCCCATCACCTTATGTGTATCGTTCACTAAAACGAACGCTTAAATATTTAGATAAAGAGTTAAAAGGAATAGAGCATAAATTGTTGTCTTTAGTAAAGAAAGAACATCAAAAACAGTTGACGCTATTGCAAAGTATTCCTGGTATTGGTTTGAATACAGCGTTGTTTTTAATAGTAGTTACAGATGGTTTTAAGAAGTTTGAGACGTCATCACAATTGTGTAGTTATGCAGGAATAACACCCACAATTAGAGAAAGTGGAAGCAGTGTAAGAGGTAGAGCCAGAATAAGCAAAGTTGGTAATAGAAAATTACGGAATTTACTTTTCTTATGTTCTTTTAGCGCCTATAAACATAATAAGGGTTGTGCAGCAATATTTGAACGAATAACCAACAAAGGAAAGAGTAAAAAACTAGCATTAATCGCAGTTTCCAATAAACTATTAAAACAATGTTTTTCGATAGTTAAATCAGGAATTCCTTATGATGAAGCTCACGTTTCAGTCTTAAAAGTGAAATAAAAAAATAAAAGTTATAATGATAATTTTAGCTTGTTGAATTGGAAATAAATCGACCAAAGGAGATTTATTCTACTTCAACAATGCTAGAAGACTATTGCCTAAATTTAATGAAGAATTTGTTTGGTTTTTAACTCAGTTCTTTGTTAGCCACTGGCTTTATTTCAATTCAATTTTTTTAATAAAATTCTTAAATTTTCTTTATTTGTTTCTGTTGGATTATACTCAAACGATATTCCGCAATTATTTCCACTACCTGAAGGTGATCCCCATTCAATTAGGTTTTCATTCTCGTCATAAAAATTAAATACTCCATCTATTCCTCCAGATTCCCATCTTCCTTTTTTCCATAAACCAACTCCAGGAATAGTGTCAAACTCATACGTTCCATTTCTTTTTAATGTTAGAAATCTCTCTTTGTCATATAATCCGTTTCTTTTCAAGAATTTCGTTGATTTAATTTTATGAGTTGAATAAACTCCAACAAAATCTTCAGATATATTTTCATTAGAATTAGGAATTATAACTTTATACCAAAATTGAATTATTCCATAACAAAAAACAGGAATCATTAATAGAACTATTCCAGTCATTTTCAGTTTTCTTGATTTTCTAATTAGTCCAATTAATAATACTATTATCGAAATAATAAATCCGATTATTCCGATAAAGGATAAAATCATAAATATTATACTTTCTATCATTATTTTTTGAGTTGAGTGAGTGCTTGTGCCTAACGGCCTTGTATAAGAGCAGTAGCGGATTAAAATGCAATTACTTTTCAGATAGCAAGATACTTAATTAAAACAAAAAGCGGTCTGAGAATACTCCCAAACCGCTATTGCTTTTATACCTTGTTGTAAGTAGTTTTTAATTGAGCTCTTTCAATAAAGTTTTAGCTGCAAGTTTTCCTAATTCATTTGATGCTAAGGGACTTGCACCAGTTATAAGTTTTCTATCTACACAGACAGTGTTATCAGATTCGGTATTCACTATGGTTGCACCTAAGTTTTTTAATCTTTCACTCACACCGTTTTTCATGTGTCCTGGTAAATATCCTATCATTGGAGTCATTTCATCCACAGCATCTGGAAATACCGCCATTTTGTATCCATCGTAGAGAAATTTTTGATTATCCAGCGTGGTAGATAATAATGCTCCTGGTCCATGACAAAGCGTAATGGTGAATAAATCACTTTGATGTGCCCAATTCAATACCTTACTTACGTTTTTATCTTCTGGAATACCAATCATTGCACCATGTCCGCCTGGCACAAATACAGCAGCATAAGAACTATCATTCGCAAATGAATTAGCGATAAAGTCTGTCAACTTTTTCGGCTGCTCAAAATTCGTTTTGTACTCATTGTAAATAACTTTCACATTCTCGTCTTCATTAGGGAAAGCCCACATTTCGAATACAACAGGTTTACCAGTAGGAGTTACGATTTCAAAATCAAACCCTGCATTTTTAAGGTGTAACATTGGTAAAAGTGCTTCCACGGGATGATTTCCTGTAGAAAAGAATTTACCATTTTTCATCTCCAAGTTTTTTTGCTCAGTGAAAATCACCAAAACCTTAGTTCTCGCTCCTTGGTATTTCGTGTACTTAATGTCTTCAAAGTCTGTTACAGAAACAGTTCCTAAATTCAATGCTAAACTTGATGGACTATATGAACCATCATCTTCTAGCGTAGGTCGTGACATAAAGTAGATTACTATGATTGCAAGTACAATTACACTCGCTAGTCCAATTAATATTTTTTTTATCATGATTTTAATTTTTATTAGAATAATACTTAACTGATTTTAATTACTATTTTACCTTTTGCTCTTCCTGACGAAAGGTGTGTGAATGCATCAACACTCTCTGAAAAGGAATATATTTTATCAATAATTGGTTTGATTTTTTCATCTTCAACCAATGATTTTATTTCATTTAAATGGGCACCATTTGGGTGCATGAAGATGAATTTGTACTCAGCGTTTTTTTCACTGCTTGCGTTAGCCAATTCTTTTGGTAATTTATAATCGGCCATGCCGAACATTTTCGCACTCGCTTCATCCAAAGGACCAACAACACTAACCACTATTCCACCTTGTTTTACAACTTCAAAAGATTCAAGCGAATAGTTTTGACCAAGAGTATCAAACACGATATCTACATCTTTGGCTATGCTTTTGTAATCCTCCGTTTTGTAGTCGATTACTCTGTCTGCGCCAAGCTCTTTCACCCATTGTACATTATTTGTGCTTGTTGTGGTATAAACATAAGCTCCTTTAGCTTTAGCATATTGAATAGCGAAACTTCCAACACCTCCAGAACCAGCATGAATAAGAACTTTATGGTTCTCTTTTATACCTGCGTACTCCAAAGATTGCAAAGCAGTAAGTCCTGCCAATGGTAAACTTGCCGCTTCTTCGAAAGAAATGTTACCAGGTTTTTTTGAAACAGCATCACTAGTTACAGCAACAAATTCAGCCAATGTACCCATTTGTTCTTGCGGAACTCTTGAATAAACCAAGTCTCCAATTTCAAAATTACTTACTTCATTTCCTGTTTCTACAACAATTCCACTTAGGTCATAAGCAGAAGTGCTTGGCAATGGTATTGGGAGCATACCTTGGAGGTTTCCAAGAATAATACTCTTGTCTATAGGGTTAATGGCAGCAGCCTTAACTTCAATAAGTACATCATTTGCTTGAACTGTAGGTTTGTTAACTTCATTAATGGCTAGACTGTCTTTAATCTCACCGTATTTTACTATTTGTAATGCTTTCATATCTGTATCGATTTATTTAATCCTTAATTCGTTACAAAAATAGGATGAGCATTCCAGAGAAAATTTACCCTATGGTAAGAAAGCTATTTTTTTACTTTTTCTACTCTAATACGACTCAAGCTTTGTTGAGTGATGCCTAGATAAGATGCGATATGAAAATTTCGAGTATGCTGCTCTATGTCGGGATATTGTTTTAAGAATAAATCATACCTCTTTGCAGCACTTAATTGTAGTTGATTTAAGATACGCTTTTGCAAACTAACTACATGACGCTCTAAATTATGTCTTTGATAAGATTCAAATTCAGGAAAACGTGAATGAATTCCATCTAGTTCTTTGGCGTTGAATTCTATAACTGTCGATTCGGTAAGACATTCTACTGTTAATGTTGCAAGTTCATTAGTGTGAATAGCTATATAATCGCTTATCCACCAATCTTTAATAGCAAAAAGTAAGGTGTGTTCCTTTCCGTTTTTATCAATACAGTAAGATCTTAGGCAACCTGATGTAACAAAGAATGTCTTCTTTACAATTTGTCCTTGGCGAATTAAAACTTCTCCTTTAGAATGTGTTTTTTCTTTCGAAATGGAATAAAGAAACTTTTCAGCCTCAGGTCTTAAGTGCAGTCTTGTTTTTATTTTATCGATTAAATCTTCCAATTCTTAATTATAGTGGTATTAATTACTTACAACGTGTTTCTTTAGTTTGTAATAAATATCTTTATGTAATAACAGAGGAGAACTATAACGTGTTTTAGAATTGTAGTTCCCTTACACGTACGAGTCCTCTGTTGTTATAAAGTTGCAAAGAACCATTTGGAATACCAGGTTTAAAAAATCCCGATAAAGGAAGTAGTTTTTGCAACATATTTATTCACTCTAATTGTAAAAATATGAAAAATTACAGAGAAGTAGTAGGAATTGATGTATCAAAAAAGACGATTGATGCTTATTGTTATCATGCCCAAGTTCATAAAGAGTTTAAGAACGATTTAGTTGGTTACAAAAGCCTCTTAAAATGGGTTTTACAAGCAACAAAAGAAAGTGCTGTTTTTTATTGTTTTGAGAATACAGGTTATTATTCCTTAAAACTTGCGCTTTATTTGCATAGTAAGAAAGTAGTTTATGTTGAGGAAAGTCCGTTAAAAATTAAGCGTTCTTCAGGGATTGTAAAAGAGAAAACAGATAAACTAGATGCTCAAGTAATAGCAAGATATGGTTGGCTTTACAGAGAAGAGTTAACTCCAAGTACTGTTAAAAGTAGCTCTCATTTAGAGTTAGGTAGATTGTTAGCTTTAAGAGATCAGTTAGTTAGAAATAACGCGGGTTTAAAAGGTACTTTAAAAGAGATGAAAGAGCTTTTAACAAGCTCTACAACAGATTTAGGTTGTATCAGTTTAAAGCGAAGTATTGACTATTTATCTAAGCAAGTAAAGGCAATAGAAATTAGAATTGAAGAAATAATTTTTGATGATATTTCTATGAGTAAAAACTACGAATTATTAAAAAGTATGAAAGGGATTGGTCTTGTGGTTGCTTGTCAATTAATTTATCATACAGGTAACTTTACACGTTTTAAAAGTTGGCGTGCTTTCTCCAGTTATTGTGGAACTGCACCTTTTGAGCATCGCTCTGGTACAAGTATTCATAGACGAAAACAATGTCATTATTTAGGAGATAGAAAGATGAAAAGTTTACTAAGTATGGCAAGTGTTTCTGCAATACAACATGATAGCGAACTAAAATTGTATTATCAAAAAAAGTTAGCAGAAGGAAAAGATAAAATGTTAGCAATAAATAATGTTAGAAACAAACTAATAGCGAGAGCTTTTGCAGTAGTTAAAAGAGGAACACCGTATGTTGTTCTTCAAAATTATGCTGCTTAAAATAAAAACTAAATTTTATTAGGATTTGATCTTGGAATACGAGTACATACAGAATAAGACCAAGCATTATTAAAAGTTATACCTTTACTCATTAAACTTTCTAAATTAGGCATATTTGCTTTTATGCTACCTTCTGTATAATTAGCAATTGCATCTTTACTAACATCATCTGCTATTACTAATAAAATATTTGGTTTTGAAGTAATTATTGGCACATCAATTTCATCTTCATTGTCTATAATCTCATCTATAATTTCTGGAGACGAACTACAACCAATTAGAAAAATGCTTACTAATAGTATCTTAAATATTGATATTTTCATTAATTATATTTTTTACCTTAGACCCAAGTATTTGTTAATAGTTTTATTTAACATAAAATTTTTGTAACAAAAACTGTAAATTAGTCGTCTAAAATATAGAATCATTTTAGAAAATCAACCATGAAAAAATTATTACCCACTTTATCATTACTAGTTTTATTAATTAGTTGTACTTCTCAAAAAAACTCTAAAGAATTTATAAAAGAAACTTCTGGACGCTATTTATTTAATGCTAATGAAGTTTTAGAAATATATTTTAAAGAAGAAAAACTACACGCAAAATGGCGAGGAAATAACGATATTGAGTTGTTAAAAGTAAATGATAGTTCTTTTTATATGAAAGAACTAAACGAAAAAATGGTTTTTGTAAAAGATCCTCAAATGCATATAGAATTAACTCCTAAAACAGAACACGAAGGCATTCTTTATCATTTTAAAAAAATGAATGAAGATGAAAAAACCCCTAGCGAATATTTTAAAGCTAAAGAATTTAATAAAGCCTTAGCTGCATTTTTATTGATTAAAAAGAAAGATTCTTTAAACTCTATTATAAGAGAAAGTAAATTTAATAGTTTAGGCTATGAATTTATGAGAAAAAAAGATTTTATTTCTGCTATAGAAATCTTTAAAATAAATGTTGCGCTACACCCAAAAAGTTCAAATGTATTTGATAGTTTAGGAGAAGCTTACCTAAAAAATAACGATACTATTAATGCCATCGATAACTTTAAAAAAGCTTTAGCTATTAATTCTGAAAATAGAAGTGCTAAAAGATATTTAAAGAAGATTACACAATAAAAAATGACTCTAGAAAAATTAAAATATCCAATAGGACAAGCAAATATACCTACCACAATTACAAAAAAATATCGAAGATTGGATTACTGTACTCGATACTTTTCCACAAAATCTAGAATTTTTAACTCGTAAATTATCCGACTATCAATTAGATACTCCTTATAGAGATGGAGGTTGGTCTATTAGACAAGTTGTACATCATTGTTATGATAGCCATCATAATTCTTATTTACGTTTTAAATGGGCTTTAACCGAAGACAATCCTGTAATTAAAGCATATTATGAAGAGAGATGGGCAGAATTACACGATTCTAAATCTGCTCCTATATTTTTATCTATAGATGCTTTAAAAGCACTTCACTCTAAATGGGTTTACCTTTTAAAAAACTTAACAAGTTTAGAATTAGAAAAATCTTTCATCCATCCATCTAGTAATGAAATTGTGGGTTTAAAAGATAATATTGGAATTTATGCTTGGCATTGCAATCATCATTTTGCACATATAGAACAATTAATGATTCGAAAAGGTTGGAAATAAATTTATCAACTTTTTTTAACTTCAAAAATTAAAATAAATGAAAATTAAAATCTTTTTTTAATATTGTTTCTTAGTGTATTTAGTTCTTCTAAAACACACGCTCAAAAGACAACTAAAACCGATTTAGAACAAATTACTGAAACTCTAACTCACTATATAGAAGGTACTGCAAACGGAGAACCAGATCGTTTAAAAATAGCTTTTCATCCAGATTTTAATTTATATACAATTCGTAGAGATAGTTTATGGATAAGATCTGGAGAGCAATATATTTCTAAAATAAAAAAAGGAAGAAAATCTAACCGAGTTGGTAGAATTATTTCTATCGATTATGAAAACAATGCAGCTAGCGCAAAAGCAGAAATTATAATTCCGAATTGGAGGGTTTATACAGATTACTTTTTACTATTAAAATATGAAGGAAGTTGGAAAATTGTACAGAAATCATATTCTTTCAGAACTTATTCTAATGAAAATAAAAAATAATGAATTCAGAAATTACATTTGAAGATTTTTTAAAAGTTGATATTAGAATAGGAACAATAATAGAAGTCAATGATTTTCCAAAAGCCAGAAAGCCTGCATATCAATTAAAAGTAGATTTTGGAGATTTAGGCATTAAAAAATCGAGTGCTCAAATAACAGATTTATATACTAAAGAAGAACTATTAAACAAACAAATTTCTGCTATAGTAAACTTTAAACCTAGACAAATTGCAAACTTTATGAGCGAAGTTTTAGTAATTGGTGTTTATAATACAGATGGTAATGTTGTTTTATTACAGGTTTCTAAAACTATAAAAAACGGAGAACAAATTTCTTAAGGTCATTACGAACAACAATGAAGTAATCTGTAAATATAAAACTCACTACATCTATTATGAGATTGCCACATCAAGTAAAAAAACTCGATTCGCAAAGACAAATTCGTTTTTTTAATTCTTAGGATTATTCAAAATCACTAACGCTCCAATAACTCCAGGAATCCATCCACAAAGTGTTAGTAAAAAAATTATAAAGAAAGAACCACAACCTTTGTCTATTACAGAAAGTGGCGGAAAAATAATAGCAAATAAAACTCTAAAGAAACTCATTTATGTATTTAGTTGGTTACACATATAAGACGTTTAACAACTACTTTTGTTACAAAAGTAAGTTTCAAAGTTGCAAAACTTGATTATGAAACCTTGCAACTTTAAAAATCTTCTCGATACAATTTTTATAAAAAATTAAAATCACTCAAAACATATCGTGTTATAAAAACGGACATTGTAACTCAAAAACTTTGAAACTTTGAAACTTTGAAACTTTGAAACTTAAAGAAACCTACATTTTATCACCAAAGAAAACAGCATTCATTAACAACTTATTTGTACCAAACCAAAAAGCTCTAAAATTGGTGTTGTCTGTAAAAACAATAACTCTACCTCTTCCCATTCTCTGTACTTTAAATGGAACAGTGTTTTTAATAACCTTAGCATTTTCTTTAGAAATATAACCACTCAGTAACGGGTTAGATGTGTATTGTATGGGATTGTTATAGCTATTTTTATCGGCTTTTATAAATAGTGTAGAATTTCTAAACAAGGCAATTTTATCGTTCTTATACCCAAAACTTATGGGATGAGACCTATCTAAATCAGCTTCAAAAATTGCTCCACCAATATATTGAGCACCAAACTGCAAAGATTTATTTTCGAAAGACACGTTTTTTATTGAATCTATTTTAGCCTTTTCAAATTGTAGGTTAACCATTTTATTGCTTGCTAACCATTTTGCGGTGTTTTTATAACCAACTAAAACACCACCGTTTTTAACCCAAGTTTTTAATTTATTAATAGCAGACTTTTCTATACTACTACTCGGTATTATAATATGCGTGTATTTCTGAAGATTTATTCTTGTAAAATAACTCATATCTAAACGTGTTATATTCATATCGAAACGTTGGTCAAACAAATGCCAAATTTCTCCTGAATCATTACCAGCAATTCCGTTACCAACTAACATGGCTACTTTTGGTATTGTTATTGGTTTAAAATTATTAGAACCTAAATCTATTCCTTCGTTTAAACCTGTATTTACAGCCGCAATTTTTAAATTACTTTCTTCTGCAATTTTTTGTAGGAATTGATATAATTCTGAAGCGTCTAATTTTTGATTTTGCACCGGAATAAAAACAGTTCCGTATTCATAAGAAGCACCACCGTTTTTAAAATTTTTCATCGAAACTTTTGCTCTAATTCCTTTTTGTAAAATTGTGTTTAAGGCTTTTGGTGCATAATATTCATTCCAAGGCATTAAATAACCATAATCACTTTTAAAAGAAATAGTACCAGCATTCAATTTTAATTCTGTAATCTCATCTCCTGCTTTAGAAAGCGATATGTTTTCTGCATAATCAACTCCAAATGCATGATTAAAAGTCCATGCAGAAACATCATAAAATAAACTGTCTTTAAATTTTGTTCTTACATCAAACATCGCTTTTACCAATCGTTGATTTTTCTGATTCATAGGAACTACATAACTATAGCCCTTTTTAAAATTTTTACCGTTCTTAGTAAAATCAGACTTAACATCATACATTTTTACTTGATGACGTTTTAATACTTCTGCCAAATGGAAACTTTTTGCAGCATCTTTTTCATCACCAAAAACAATAGCTTGTTTAACACCTGTATTTCTAGATTCTTTGTAAAAATCTTGTTGGTATTTTAAGATTTTTACACGCATACTTTTTGCTGCTTCTAAAGTAGATAATGCTGCTGTAAACTGGTTTCTAATGGTAAAAGGGAATGTTAAAATTCCGTTAGTAGTTTCTTGTGCATGACCTCTAGAACTTGCTTGTTCAAACAAAATTCCAATACTTCCATTAATATCCGGAAACGTAGATCCTTTACCGTAATAAAAATCATCGAAACTTTCTTCTGAATAATATAAAGAACCTATTTTATCTAACGCTTTTGCATGATATGTTGCAATTTCTTTGGTTAAATCTTGGTTCATTTGTGGGGTTAACGGATTTGTTCTACTCGGAATACCAGGTTGAAAAAAGAAACTAGAATTAGATCCCATTTCATGATGATCTGTTAAAATATTTGGCAACCATTTATGAAAACTTGCTATACGTGCTTTACTTTCTGGCAACTGAACAGGCAACCAATCTCTATTCATATCAAACTGATAATGATTAGTTCTACCTCTTGGCCAAATCTCTGTATATTCTCTATCGTTAGGGTCTGGATTTATGTTTTTACTCCTATTGGTATTTGCCCAATATGCAAAACGTTGCAAACCATCTGGATTAAAAGAAGGATCAAAAAGAATAACTGTATTTTTTAATAGATCTTTTATATTTTCTGCTGCTGCTAAATAATAAGCAACTGCTAAAGCTGCATTAGAACCACTTGCTTCATTACCATGAATAGAAAATCCTTGATACACTACAATAGGATTTTTAGATACATCTATAGAACTATCGTTTGTAGCATCTATATGTTCTTGTTTTATTTTATTAATATTTTTATGATTTTCTGGTGCTGTAATTGTTAATAACAACAAAGGTCTATCTTCATAAGTTTTACCTCTATTTTCTATAGAAATTCTATCTGATGAAGCTGCCAAAACTTTCATATATTCTACTAATTTATCGTGTGTAATATGCCACTCTCCTACCTCATGACCAATTACAGATTTTGGCGTTGGTATGTTTTTATTATAAGTAGTATTTTGAGGTAAATAATAAGATAAATCAACTTTTTGAGCTGAAATTGAAAAAGTTACAAATAAGAAAAGTAGTAGTATTTTTTTCATGTAAAATATAATATTGGTTATTTCACAAATATAGGAATTCAAAAATGCTAAACTGGAACTTTAACATTGATTCAATAACTTTTCAATCTATTTTTTATCAATTCTATAAAAATGAACAAACTCCTTACCTATTTTCTTTTAATGATAATATTATGCTGATATTTGTTTACTTAGATAAATTTAGTGTTTAGATGATTAATACCGCTACTTTACAAAACCTACACAACTCACTTTCTGGTGATGTTCTTTTTGATAATTTGCATAAAACTTTTTATGCTACAGATGCCTCTGTGTATAAAAAAATTCCTTTAGCAGTTGCTTTTCCTAAGGATGAAAAAGACATTATTAAATTAATTGAATTTGCTAATAAAAACAGCATCACTTTAATACCAAGAACTGCAGGAACTTCTTTAGCAGGACAATGTGTTGGAGATGGTATTGTGGTAGATGTTTCTAAACATTTTACAAGTATTATTTCTTTTGATGAACAAGCAAAAACAATTACCCTACAACCAGGAATTGTAAGAGATTCTTTAAACGTTTTCTTAAAACCTTATGGTTTGTTTTTTGGCCCAAATACATCAACATCAAATAGATGCATGATTGGTGGCATGGTAGGTAACAATTCATCTGGAAGTACATCAATAAAATACGGTGTTACTCGTGATAAGGTTTTAAGCATTGATGCTATTTTGAGTGATGGTAGCACAGCTACTTTTAACGAAATTTCATCAGCTGAATTCATCAAAAAAACAAAAGAGAATACTCAAGAAGGAAAAATTTATAAGTCAATTTTTGAAGAATTATCTTCTGTAGAAAATCAGCAAGAAATAAAAAATGAGTTTCCAAAGCCAGAAATTCATAGAAGATGTACAGGTTATGCTGTTGATGAGTTTTTAACTTCAGATTTATTTGGAGGAACTTCTCCAACCATAAACGTTGCAAAATTATTATCTGGTAGCGAAGGTACTTTGGCTTTTTCAACAGCAATAACTTTACAATTAGATGCTGTTGCGCCAAAAGAAAGCATTATGGTTTGTACCCATTTTAAGAGTATAAACGAAAGTTTAAAAGCGACTGTAATTGCCATGAATCACAATTTATATAATTGTGAATTAATGGACAAAACCATTTTAGATTGTACTAAAAATCATCCAGATTTAGCAAAAAATAGATTCTTTTTACAAGGAGATCCAGAAGCGGTTTTAATGTTAGAAGTTTCTGCCAATACTATTGAAGAAACAGAAATTTTAGCAGATAAATTAATAGCAGATTTAGAAAAAAACAATTTTGGGTATCATCATCCTAAAGTATATGGTTCTGATATTGCAAAAGTGCATTATTTGCGTAAAGCTGGTTTAGGTGCTTTGGCAAATATTGTTGGAGATAAAAAAGCGGTTGCATGTATAGAAGATACTGCTGTTGCTTTAGAAGATTTACCTAATTACATTGAAGAGTTTACCAAAATAATGGATAAATATCAGCAAAATGCTGTGTATTATGCGCATGCTGGAGCTGGTGAATTACATTTACGTCCTATTTTAAATATCAAGAAAAAAGAAGATGTTGTGTTGTTTAGAAAAATAACTACTGAAACGGCTCAGTTAGTAAAAAAATACAAAGGTTCTTTTTCTGGAGAACATGGAGACGGAATTGTACGTGCAGAGTTTATTCCGTTAATGATTGGTGATAAAAATTATCAACTTTTAAGAAGAATAAAAAAAGCATTTGACCCTAATAATGTTTTTAACCAAGGTAAAATTACGGATGCTTTTGCTATGGATGAAAGCCTACGTTATGAAGTTGATAGAGAAGAACCTATAATTAAAACGTTGCAAGATTTCTCTAAAGATGAAGGTATTTTAAAACTCGCAGAAAAATGTAATGGTTCTGGAGATTGTAGAAAACCTGTAGAAGCTGGTGGAACTTTATGCCCAAGTTATAGAGCCACAAAAGATGAAAAAGACACTACAAGAGCAAGAGCCAATACTTTACGAGATGTTTTAACCAATAATACAGCTGTAAATAAATTTGATTCTAAAGAACTAAAGAAGGTTTTAGACCTTTGTTTAAGTTGTAAAGCTTGTGCTACAGAATGCCCAAGTAATGTAGATATTGCAAGTATGAAAGCAGAGTTTTTGTATCAATATCAAGAAACAAATGGCTATTCATTTAGAAGTAAAATGTTTGCCAATAATGTTAAATACAACAAATTAGGAAGTAAATTCCCTGCAATTACAAACTTTTTTACCAATACAACAATTGCTAAAAAAGTACTTGGTGTTGCTGTTGAACGCTCTGTTCCTAAATTAGCAAATCAGACTTTAGATAATTGGTTAAAGAAAAGAAATGTCACTTCGTGCGCAGTCGAGAAGTCTTCTAAAAAAGCGGTGTATTTATTTAATGATGAATTTACCAATTATTACGATGCAGAAATAGGTAAAGACGCTGTTATTCTATTAGAAAAATTAGGCTATGAAGTTAAAAATATAAATCACGAAGAAAGTGGTAGAAGTCATATTTCGAAAGGTTTTTTAAGAGAGGCGAAAGAAATCTGTAATACAAATATTGCTATTTTTAAAAATTTAATTACAGATAATATTCCTTTAGTTGGTGTAGAACCTTCTGCAATATTAACTTTTAGAGACGAATATTTAAGGTTAGCTGATGATAAAACATCCGCAGAAAAAATTGCGAAAAACAGTTTTACTTTCGAAGAATTTTTAGCCAAAGAAATTAAAAAAGAAAACATTGATAAAGGTCTTTTTACATCAGAAAAAAAGACATTAAAAATTCATGGGCATTGTCATCAAAAAGCATTGTCTGGTACAATTGCTAGTTTTGAGATGTTAAATCTGCCAGAAAATTATTCTGTAACGATTATGAATACTGGTTGTTGTGGAATGGCGGGTTCTTTTGGATATGAAAAAGAACACTATAAAGTTTCTATGCAAGTAGGTGAAGATACGTTGTTTCCAAAAGTTAGAAATTGTAGTGAAGACACAGAACTTGTTGCTGCAGGAACAAGTTGTAGACATCAAATTTATGACGGAACAAAGCGTATTGCAAAACACCCAATTACGTTATTAAGAGAGGCTCTTTTAAAATAAGTTAATTTAAAAACTTTAATTAAATAAAAAAGTATCGTTTAAAACGATACTTTTTTATGAATGTATTTAAGAAAAAGTCTACTTTTCAATTACTCCTTCTTCTGCTAATAAAGCAAAAAACTTATTTAGATTAGGAAGAATTATTATTTTAGTTCTCCTATTTTTTGCTCTATTTTCTTTTGTTGTATTTGAATATAGAGGCATTGTATCTCCTCTACCAGAAGCAATTAACCTACTTCCATCTATATTAAATTTATTTTGAAGAAGTCTAACAATAGAAGTTGCTCTTTTTACACTTAAATCCCAATTATCATTTACACTTTCGTTTTTAATGGTTTGAGAATCTGTATGTCCTTCAATCATAACATCCATACTTGGTTCAGACTCAATAATGTCTGCCAATTTAGTAATTAATTCTAAAGCGCTACTTTTAACTTTATAACTACCAGAGTTAAATAGTAATTTTTCTGAAACCGAAATCATTACTACTGTTTGATCAATTTCTATATCAATTTCTTTAGAATTTTTAAATTCCGATTTCCCTAAAGCTTTTCTAACAACATTGTAAGAAACAGCTAAGTTTAATGAATCTTTTAAAGTTTTGGCAGTTGCTAATTTCTCAGGATCCATTTTTGCTAACGTTTTGTTCATTAGCACTCTTACTTCTTTAGATATTACAGTTTTACCATCTACCATATCTAACTTTAAAGAATTTTCTTTTTCTAAAGTAATATTATCTCCTTTTAAAGAGTTAATTTTATTATTATAAATTTCTACTCTTTTATCAATTTTATCAAATTTTACTTCTAATTTTTGCAAATTTCCTTTAGCATCTATATATTTAGATTCTAGATCTACATACTTTTTTTTAGAAACACAAGAAGTTGCTAATAAAACAATAATTGATAAAGGTAAGATTAGTTTTTTCATTTTTTATTTTTTTACTTACCTCAATAATACGCATTTAAAGTTTTTATTCCAATAAAAAACAAGGTCTTTTATAATATTCTCTTATATAATAAAAGAAACACTACTTTAGAGGAATGCAAAAAAAGAATAAAATAACCTCGATGTTTGCCCTAATTATTGCTGGTGAAGCAATTTTTTTATTACCCTTTATATTAATGAGAGTTTTTAAACCAATTATTAGAGAAGCATTTGTTATTTCTGACGCTCAAATTGGCGAAGCTCAAGCATTATATGGTATTACTGCTGTACTCTCCTATTTTTTTGGAGGTTTTATTGCTGATAAGTGGGAAGCACGTAAGTTACTATCTCTTTCTTTATTTTTAACAGCAATTGGTGGTTTTTGGATGACAATGATACCATCAATATTTACCTTAAAAATTTTATATTCTTTTTGGGGTGTATCTACTATATTATTCTTTTGGGCTTCATTAATAAAGGCTACTAGGCAATGGGGAAATGAAAATAATCAAGGTCTTTCTTTTGGTCTTTTAGACGGAGGAAGAGGTTTGTTTGCAGCCTCAATTGCTCTTTTTGGAGCAACAATACTCACCTATTTTTTTCCAGATAAAGGCATTGAAATTACTTTTACGAATAAAGTAGAAACGTTACAATACATTATAGGAACTATAACCGTAATAGTATTTTTAGTAGCAATGTTAGTATGGACAGTTTTACCTAAACAAAAAGTCGATATAAAAACAAACAAAGAGTTCCAATTCAATTTTAAACAAGCTTTTTCTTTAATGAAGCAAAAAAAGTAATATTTCATTCTATAATTATTTTTTGTGCATACTGTTCTTATAAACTTACAGGAGTTTACGGTACTTATGCTAGAGATGTTTGGGAGTACTCTTTAGAAGATGCTACTTATTTTGCCGTATTAATTCAATATATTAGACCTTTAGCTGCAATTGCAATAGGATGGGTTGCTGATAAATTTATTCCTTCAAAAATAATTATTCCTTGTTTTGCAATTTTAATTTTTGCATCAATTACTTTAGGATTAGGAGTATTAAATGAACAACCAATATTTTTATCTTTTACTTTTTTTGTTCTTATGGCATTAGGAACATATGCATTAAGAGGGTTATATTTTGCCATTATAGAAGAAACTAAAACTCCAATTCAATTAACAGGTACTTTAGTTGGTATTATATCTGTTGTTGGTTTTACACCAGATATTTTTATGTCTTTATTTGTAGGTTACATGCTAGGAGAAAACCCAACTATCATAGAATATCAACACTTATTTAGTTATTTCTCAATTATACCAATTATAGGCCTATTGGCTACTATAGGATTTAGAGCTAATTTAAAAAAAACTTAATTAAAACAAGATTTACAAGCTAATATTTATTCACCTTTACAAATAAAATATTTTCGTTTTGGTAAAAATTAAAATATTTATTGTACATTTAAATAGACATTCTAATTTAAATGTATCTATTTTTTTATTTAAAAACAAAAAATATTTCAATTAAATACTTAAGTTCACATTATAACATATTATCGTAATTATCCCCCGAGCCTAACATTTAAGTTCTAAGTATTAAGACCTTAAATTAATTAATAAACTAAAGCTATGAATTACACAAAAAAACAATCTCCAATAGTAATATTATGTATATTACTATCTTTTCAATTTCTTTTTGGAAACAACTATTCTTCAGAAAATGCAGTAAATTTTAAATTACCTAAAACAGAATTAAATTCTGTAAAAATAGTTCTTAAGAATTCTTTTTATGAAAGGCATATTTCTAACTGGAAAAACCTTGAAGTCTTTAACCATAGTAAACAAGAACAAAATATAGAAATAACTAACAATCTAATTCAAGTTGATAAAAAGGAATGGAATTGTATACAAACTAGCCCAACCGCTCCTGCATTAGGTTTTAATGTATTTACATTAGAAAGTTTAAAACTATCTACAAATGAAACCGAAGGAAGTGTAGCAACTGGAGGAGACTTAACAATTGCTGGAAATTACCAAATAGCTACTAATGATAACGGAACATTTGAAATAGACAATACACCTATAGGTTTACTTGTTGGAGGTAAAGTAATTTATCAATCAGGAAATTCATTACAAATAAATCAAAATAGTTATATTAAAATAGGTGACAATCAAGGTTCTACTGTTTGGTATAAAGATCAAAATAATGCATCTTCAAATATTAGGATTACACCAAATTCTAATTATAATTCATCTCCAAGAATACTTCTACAAACAAATGCCAACCAGTTAAATGTTTCATCAACAAATAACCCTGTTTTTGAAAATAATTTAATCGATTTTTCAAGTGCATTTCAAACATTAGAAACTAATGCTTTAAGTTTATCTCAAAATACTAATAATGCACAGTTAACAAACCCAAATGGACAACCAATATCTAACACCTCTTTACCTAATCAAATAAAAATAAACTTACAAAATGGAGTAAACTACTTAAATGTTACTGGAAACGATATAAACAATGTAAGTGTATTTACTTACAACAATAAGCCTAGTGCAAACAAAATATTAGTAATTAACGTAAATACATCTGATACCTTTGATTGGAATGTTTGGAATCAATCTGGAATTGGTCAACAAGAAGCACATTATATTATATATAATTTTTACAACACAAAAACTTTAAACATTAAAGGAAATTCTACAATAGAGGGAAGCGTTTTTGCTCCTTTTGCAGATATAAATAAGTCTGTAAATCAATCTAATATTGAAGGGCAAGTAATTGGTAAATCCTTTTTCCATTCAGGTGGAGAAGTTCATTCAGCAAACTTTACTCCAGCTATAACTAGTTGTAGTAACTCAAATGGAGTAGCTCCAACTTCTGAATTCACAGCAAATAATGAAGAACAATGTATAGAAACTAATGAATTTATTTTTAATAACACATCAAATACAGGAGCTACTGCACAACCAGAAGATCCTATTACTTATGCTTGGAATTTTGGAGATGGTACTACAAGTACTTTAATGAATCCTACAAAAACTTATACTAGTTCAGGTGTTTTTACTGTTAGCTTAGTTGCAACCAATACTTTTGGGTCAGACACAGAAACAAAACAAATTACAGTAAAAAATGCAATTAATACTCCTATTATTAATGAAATAACCGTACCCTCACCTTCTGGGGCGGTAAGTAGAGAATTCACTTTAAATAACGATACTTACTATGATAGTTTTTCTTGGGGGTTAGTTAATGTGGGCAGCAATTTATATCCAAATCAAAAAGTAGTTACCTTTGATTTTACTGCTGAAGGCTCTTACGAACTTATAGTAACCGGTATTAAAAATGGATGTTCGCAATCTTTAACACATTCTGTAATTATTACTTCTGGAGAGGTTACAACGGGAAACAACGGTGGTACTGAAAGTGAATCTTTGGGTGATGCAATTTCTAAAATGTATGTGAAACGCAAAAAAAATAGTGAACCTACTATTTTTGTAAAATCTAAAAAAACATCTACAATAAAAGTAAACTAATTAAAAATCAAATTTATCAAGGAAAAGGACAGACTATGTTAGAAATGTTCCCTACAGAATTAGTCGCTGGAAATGAATCTAATGTAACTTCTCCAACAGATATTTTAGATTACACTGTTGCTGATGAAGTTTTATCTGTAGACTTTTCTATTAATGGAAAAACAAAAGGAGTGGTTCTAGGTATTAAAACTAGTGATAAAATTTATAATCATACCAAAGCTTCTTGTGATAGGTTACGTGGTGCAGAAATATTAAATATACAAACTGTAGAACTTGATGGTTATAACTTTTTAATGCAAGGTATTAAACAAAGAAATGGGGCTATTGAGTATGCGATTTCATTTGTAGCTGCAAAAAATACGAGTGACAACAATTATACAATTCAAACTAATTGGTATGTAAACGAATATATTAAATTTAACGATGTATATAATTTCCAAGTTTGGTCTACAAACCCTTCTGATACTAAAAAATTAGTAAAAGATATTTTAGATAATTTAAATGGATACCTTCCTGTTAACCAAACAGAAATCTTAAAAATACCTAAAACTTTTGCTACTAAGATTTCGAGAATAAACTCAAATTTAATAATTGACTTTAAAAGTGTAAAAGAAGGACTGAATACTGAAATTTCAATGATTGAAATTTATTCTGAAACTACAGACAAATTAGAACATAGATACAATCCAATAAACACAAAACTAAAACAAACTTTAACGATTGATATTAAAGATGGCTATGAATATGAAGGATTAATAAAGGTTGGAGATGAAATACAGGATGCTTTTTATCATGCAGATGGAAATTGGGGATTAGATTATGATACTAAATATACAGAAGTTCAAGAATACATAGTTTCTAATAACTTCGATAGAGAATATAATAACGATGAATATGCAATTAATAGAAATGTTAAAATTAAAGCGGTAAGTGAATATGATTATTTAGGCATTTATAAATCTTTATTACCAGGTAATTTATCTGCAGATTATTCAGCTTATAAATACTTATCATTTACTGCTAAAGGTGGAGGAGGTTTAATTGAATTAGGCCTAATAAAATCTTCTATTGAAGAATGGAAAGAACAATATAGAGTAATGATTGACTTGTCTGAAGAAGAGCAAACTTACTATATCCCTTTTGAAAAATTTACATCAGTAGGGACATCTAATAAAATTACTGCAGATGATTTAACAACAGTATTATTTACATTTTTAGCTGTTGAAGCAAAAACTAATGATTTAGATTTATCTATATCTAATGTGAAATTCACTAAAACTGCAGCTTTAGATATAACAACAGAAACTATAAATGAATTTGATAATAAATTAATTACATATCCTAACCCTACATTGGGTAATGTTAATATTATTTTATTTAGTAATACGAATACTAAAGCTATTATTTCATTATTCGATATTACAGGTAAAGAAATTTATTCTTCGCCTACAACCTTAACCACAGGTAAAAATGAGATTGAGATTAACGCAAAAGTAAATCCAGGAATTCTGTTTTTAAAAGTTAGAAGTAATGAAACAAACTATGGAACAACTAAAATAATTTTTAGATAAGTTTAAGCAAAAAAAGAGGAACTTTATAAGTTCCTCTTTTTTGTACTTAAAAATAAATAACTATTGTAAACTAGCTAAACTACTTTTTATTGTTTCAATTTTAGCAATTGTATCTGCTTCTTTCTTGCGTTCTAAAGCCAATACTTTTTCTGGCGCGTTATTAACAAAACGTTCATTAGACAATTTCTTATTAATTCCGAATAAGAAACCTTCAGCTCTTTTTAATTCGCCCTCTAATTTTTTAACTTCTGCTTCAACATCTATATTTTCTATAGAAATAGGGGTAAAGTATTCATTAGATTTTACTCTAAAAGAAGCTCCATCTACCTTTTCTGAAACGTAATTTATTACTGATGTATTTGTTAATTTCTGAATAACAGCATCAAATTCTTTCGTGCTTTTATCATTATCAATAACAAACAATTCTACAGCATCTTTAAAAGAAATATTTTTATCTTTTCTTATAGTTCTTATACCAGATACAACTCCAGTTGCAAATTCGAAATCTGAAATAATTTGAGCATCAAAATCTTTAATTACAGGATATTTTGCAATAATTAAAGCTTCTTCTGGTGTTCTATCTGTAATATATTGCCAAATATCTTCCGATAAAAATGGCATAAACGGATGTAATACTTTTAAGTTGTTTTCTAAAACTGTAATAATAGCTTCAAACGTTGTTTTATCAATTGGTTGTTGATATGCAGGCTTAACAATTTCTAATAACCATGAAGAGAAATCATCATTGATTAATTTATAAATTGCCATTAAAGCATCAGATAAACGATATTTAGAAAAATGATCTTCTATTTCTGCTAACGTTTTTTGAAACTTAGCTTCATACCATTCTAAACCAATTTTAGAAGTTTCTGGTTGTGTTAAACTTGCGTCAACTTCCCAACCAGTTATCAAACGAAAAGCATTCCAAATTTTATTTGAAAATCCTTTTCCTTGCTGACATAAATCTTCATCGAACATTAAATCGTTACCAGCTGCAGAACTTAATAAAAGTCCTACTCTTACTCCATCTGCTCCATAATCAGAAATTAACTTTAAAGCATCTGGTGAGTTCCCTAAAGATTTAGACATTTTACGTCTTTGTTTATCTCTAACTAAACCTGTTAAATAAACATTGTTAAAAGGTTTTTGGTCTTTAAATTCGTAACCAGCAACAATCATTCTAGCAACCCAGAAAAATAAAATATCTGGTCCGGTTACTAAATCGTTTGTTGGATAATAATATTTAATTTCTTCGTTTTCTGGATTTCTAATTCCGTCAAAAACAGACATTGGCCATAACCAAGACGAAAACCAAGTATCTAATGCATCTTCATCTTGCCTTAAGTCGGACGCCGACAGCGAAGTATTTCCTGTTTTTTCTTTTGCAAGAATTAATGCATCTGCGGTGCTTTCTGCAACTACAAAATCTTCTTTTCCGTCTCCGTAGAAATACGCAGGAATTTGTTGTCCCCACCAAAGCTGACGAGAAATGTTCCAATCACGCACATTTTCCATCCAATGACGGTATGTGTTTTCGAATTTCTTTGGATATAAATTAACCTCAGCATCTTCACCTAAAACAGCATCAATAGCTGGTTTTGCTAAATCAGTCATCTTTAAAAACCATTGATCAGACAATCTTGGTTCTATAACTGCTTTTGTTCTTTCTGATGTTCCTACTTTATTTGTATGAACTTCAGTTTTTACTAAAATTCCTTTTTCTTTTAATTCTTTGGCGATTTCTTTACGAACTACAAAGCGATCTTTACCTTGATAATGTAATCCGAAAGAATTTAAAGAAGCATCATCATTAAAAATATCAATTACTTCTAATTTATGCTTGTCTCCTAAATTCTTATCATTTTCATCGTGTGCAGGCGTAACTTTTAAACAACCTGTACCAAATTCTAAATCTACATATTCATCTTCAATAATAGGAATTACTCTTCCACATAAAGGCACAATTGCATTTTTCCCTTTTAAATGTGTAAAACGTTCATCATTAGGGTTGATACAAATTGCTGTGTCACCGAAAATAGTTTCTGGTCTTGTAGTTGCAATGGTTAAAGTATCAGAAGAACCTTCAATTTTATATTCTAAATAGTATAAATTACCTTGTCTTTCTTCATGAATTACTTCTTCATCAGAAAGTGTTGTTTTAGCTTCAGGATCCCAGTTTACCATTCTGTAACCTCTATAAATTAAACCTTTGTTGTATAAATCAACAAAAACTTTAATTACAGATTCAGACATTTCCGGATCCATTGTAAATGCAGTTCTTTCCCAATCGCAAGAAGCACCAAGTTTCTTTAATTGTTCAAGAATTTTTCCTCCATATTCATCTTTCCAATCAAAAGCGTGTTGTAAAAACTCTTCTCTCGTTAAATCGCTTTTACTAATTCCTTGTTCTTTTAACTTAGCTACAACTTTTGCTTCTGTAGCAATAGATGCATGATCTGTACCAGGAACCCAACAAGCATTTTTACCCAACAAACGTGCACGTCTAATTAATACATCTTGTATTGTATTATTTAACATATGCCCCATATGTAAAACACCGGTAACGTTTGGTGGCGGAATTACAATGGTATAAGGCTCTCTTTCATCTGGTGTTGAATGAAAATAGTTGTTTTTCATCCAGTAATCGTACCATTTATCTTCTACTTGTTTTGCATCGTATTTAGATGGAATTGTCATACTTTGGTATCCTTTTTGATATATAGTTTGCAAAAATACAATTATCTAATTTCTAGAGAAAATGTGAGGTTGATTTTTTTATCATTTTAAAATTGTAAATTTGTATTATGAATAAGGGTTTTCTTTTTGCTTTAGGTTTGTTGTTTTCTATTGGTATTTCTGCGCAAGAATTTCAATTTGAAAAAGAAATTATTAATTATGGTAAAATTAAAAAAGGAGATGATGGTAAACGAGTTTTTGAGTTTACAAACATTGGTAAAGCACCTTTAATTATTAAAGAAATTAAGACCTCTTGTGATTGTGCGGTTCCTAAAAAACCAGAAAAACCAATAATGCCAAACGAAAAAGCAACAATAACTGTTTCTTATGACACATCAAAAACTGGTGGTTTCTCTAAAGAAATTGTTATTTTTTCAAATGCTAAAAAATCTATAAAAAAGATAAAAATAAAAGGATTTATAAGTAAATAACACTATGAAATCTATATATACGATACTGTTTATTGGAATATTACATTTATCAACTTCTGCTCAAGAATTTAAGTTTGAAAAAGAGACAATTAACTATGGTAAAATATTGAAAAACTCTAATGGTGAAAGGATATTTATTTTTACAAATATTGGTAACAAACCATTAATTATTAAGAACATAAAATCTTCTTGTGGTTGTACAATTCCTAAAAAACCAAAAGGACCAATTTTGCCAGGAGAAAAAGGCGAAATCAAAGTTTCTTATGATACAAAAAGGATTGGTGGATTTTCTAAATCAATTACTATTTTTTCTAATGCTAAAAACCCTAGAAAAACGATTAGAATTAAAGGATTAGTTAATAATGGTATTTCTCTTGAAAGAGAAAAAAGTATTCTTTCTAATTTTAAATAAATTTAAATTCTTTTTTTAGTCGAAACTCAAACTTCATTTTTTTCCATTTCTACTTACTTCGATTTTTATTTTTTTATTGTCTCTTTGCTGAAACTTAAACATAATATCATTTAATGTAAATTCATATGAACGTTTTCCATTTATTTTTAAAATAATATCATCTTTTAGAAGCCCTGCTTTTTCAGCGGGTGAATTTTCAACTACACTATTTACTATAAATGAAGGTTTAAACTTATAAGAAAAGCTGGTAATAAAATTAATAGAGTTTTCACCTCCAGCAGAGGCATTATTAGAATAAGACTTTACATTTTCTTCTTTTACAAGCTGTTTACCATAATATATTACATCTAATCCACTCATATTATAATTAAACCCACCAGAAAATGATCCACTCTTTTTTAACGTTATTTTTTTATTTGGATAATCAATCCAAACTTTAAATCTCTTTAAAATACCAGCGCCAATACTTCCGTTTCTATCTTTAAAAGTTCTTGCGTTTTTAGTAGATAATGAATCTAAAAAAGAAACTGTAGGGTTTTCAATTTCAAAAGAACCCATTTTTATTTTTGGCATTCTACTTCTATTTCCATAGATAGCGCCACTTAATCCTTCTCCTAAAATATCATTAAAAAATTGTTTTGGAGTTTTAATATCTTCTTTAGAATCTTCAAATAACCAAACTGCATCACTACCTCCAGAATCAATTAACATTTTTACATCTATTAATTTATTACCAATAGTATCTAACTGAACTTTTAAGTTCATATATGGTTTGTTTCTAAAGAGTTTTAAAGGAAAAACTTCACATTTTTTACATTTTCTATATTTAAATTTATTAGGATTATAAAAGTCTATCGTTTGTGATTTATAATTTATTTTAAGAATAAATTCTTTTAATAAATCATAACCTATTATGCCATGAATTGTAGTTCCCATTTTACTTGATAAATCAAAATTATCTTTTAGAATTACATAAATAGTTTCTGTTTTACTAGCTATTTTTTTTATTGAAACATTGTTATTTAAAGACATTAAAGCATCTATAGACTCCCCTTTACCTAACCCTTGAAGTTTAACTTTTTTTACATTATTTAAACCTATACTATCATTCTGAGAAATATTAAAAAGGATGGTTTTATTAACTCCAGTATCTAAAATAAAATGAAGCTTCTTATCGTTTAAATGCAATGGGATTACAATTAAATTATTAATTAACTTAAAGCTAATTTGCTGATGTACTTTATTCTTATTTATAAAGTGGAAACCATCTTGAGCTTTTACTTTTACTGAAAAAGCAAAAAATAATATTAAAAAAAGTTTAAATGTTTTTTTCAAAAAAAAATAAATTATCAATAAAAATGAAGATACAAATTATGATTAGTATTCTAGTATTTTTACCAAAAAATTAACTTTTTAAAGAATCAAGAAATTAAAGGTAGATATAAAATATATTTCGCAAATTTGCATCTTAAATCACCTAAGAAATTATTATGCCTTCAATATCTAAAAAAGGAAATCAAATGCCAGAATCACCAATTAGAAAATTGGTGCCATTTGCAGAAGATGCTAAAAAAAGAGGAACTAAAGTTTATCATTTAAATATCGGTCAACCAGACATTAAAACACCTCAAATTGCTTTAGATGCAGTAAAAAATAATGATATACAAACATTAGCTTATGCACGCTCTGAAGGTTCTGAAGAATACAGAATAAAACTTGCTAATTATTATAAAAATCATAATATTAATGTTTCTGCTAATAATATAGTAATTACAACAGGAGGTTCTGAAGCTTTACTTTTTACTATTGGTAGTATTACAGATCCAGGAGATGAAATTATAATTCCAGAACCATTTTATGCTAATTACAATGGTTTTTCTACTGCTTCTGGAGTTACAGTTGTACCCGTAATTTCTAAACTTGAAGACAATTTTTCTTTACCTAAAATTGAAGATTTCGAAAAATTAATTACTAAAAACACAAAAGCAATATTAATTTGTAATCCAGGTAATCCTACAGGATATTTATATTCTGAAGAAGAAATGAAAAAACTAAAACAAATTGTTTTAAAACATGATTTATTTTTAATTGCAGATGAAGTGTATCGTGAATTTGCTTATGACGGATTAAAACATACCTCTGTAATGGCTTTAGATGGCTTAGAAGAAAATTCAATAATAATAGATTCTGTTTCTAAACGCTATAGTATGTGTGGGGCTAGAATTGGTTGCATTGTTTCTAAAAATAAGCAGTTTATGAATACAGCTATAAAATTTGCACAAGCAAGATTAAGTCCGCCAACATATGCATTAATTGCAAGTGAAGCAGCTTTAGACACACCACAGAGTTATTTTGATGATGTAAAAACAGAATATGTTGAAAGAAGAAATACTTTAATAACTGAGCTTAAAAAAATTGAAGATGTAAAAGTTGCCAACCCTAAAGGAGCTTTTTATTGTGTTGCAGAATTACCTGTTGAGGATTCAGATCATTTTGCTCAATGGCTATTAGAAAAATTTAATCTTAACAATGAAACGATAATGGTTGCACCAGCAAGCGGATTTTATTCTACTCCAGGTGAAGGAAAAAACCAAGTTAGAATAGCTTATGTTTTAAATAAAAAAGATTTAATTAAATCTGTTGAAATTTTAGGGGAAGCTTTAAAACAATATAACTCATAAATGTCAGTTCGAACGCAGTAGAGAACTTAATAAACCTTTAGACTGCGCTCAAGGAGACAAAAAAGAAAATTTGAATATTCAACAAAACATATCGCTTAAAAAATATAATACATTTGGTATTTCTGTAAATGCAAAACGTTTTATATCTGTAAATTCAGTTTATCAATTACAACAACTTTTAAAAATTGAAAAAGACATTTTTTTAATTTCTGGAGGCTCTAATATGTTACTTACTAAAGACATTGAAAAACTAGTTATTCATATTGATATTAAAGGGATATCTATTGACAGAGAAAACGAGAATGATGTTTATTTAACGGTTAATGCTGGCGAAAACTGGCATGAATTTGTATTATGGTGTGTTTCTAATAATTATGGCGGAATAGAGAATTTATCTTTAATACCAGGTAATGTTGGAACTTGCCCAATCCAGAATATTGGGGCTTATGGTGTAGAAGTTAAAGACACCATTACAAAAGTTGAAGCTATAGATATTGAAAATCAAAAATTAGTTTCATTTTCTAATATTGAATGTAATTTTGGTTATAGAAATTCAATTTTTAAAAACGAGGTTAAGGGAAAATACATTATAACTTCTGTTAGTTTTAGACTTACTAAAAAAAACATAAATTAAACACTTCGTACGGTGCAATAAACACTGAACTAGAAAACAAAAAAATAAAAAAACCAACTTTAAAAAATATTTCTAACGCAGTAATTTCTATCAGAAAATCTAAGTTGCCAGATCCAAAAATGATAGGAAATAGTGGTAGTTTTTTTAAAAATCCTGTAGTTAAAACTTCTCAATTTTTAGAATTACAAAAAAAATATCCTACAATTCCTAGTTATAAAATATCTGAATCTGAAATTAAAATACCTGCAGGTTGGTTAATTGAACAATCTGGATTTAAAGGTAAACGATTTGGAGAATATGGTGTTCATAATAAACAAGCTCTTGTTTTAGTTAATTATGGAGAAGCAACGGGAAAAGAAATTCATTTACTAGCTAAAAAAATCCAAGAAACAATTTTAAATAAATTTGAGATTTCCTTAGAGATAGAAGTAAATATCATATAAAAAGTAAATTCTTTTAAAAAATTAAGCGTAAAAAGGGTGGTATTTTAAAATACCACCCTTTTTACGCTTAATCAAATTTTAGTTTTTATTAGAATTCTTAACAATTACAAAAGACTATTTAGTCATTGTAACAACTCTTTGAGGTAATGGAGCTTCATAACCAGCTTTACCTAAAGCTTCAACAATTTCTTGCCTTGTATCCCAATACACATCCCAATATTTATCGCAATTTACGTAAGGCATCGCTAATAATTCTATGCTATTTTGCCCTAAATTATTAACTGCAACTCTCGGTTTACAGTTACTTTCTTTTAATACATTTTCATCCTTTTTTAATACACCTAAAACAATCTCTTTAGCTTTTGAAACATCAGCATCATATCGTATTGCAAACGGCATATCAATTCTTAAATTTCCAATTTTTGTAAGGTTTGTTATTTTATTAGCTGTGATTGCTGAATTAGGAATTATTTCTGTTTCGTTCTGAAAAGTTTCTATAACCGTAACAAATACAGAAATTTCTTTTACAAAACCAAATGCTCCGTTCGTTTTTATTAAATCTCCTACTTTAAATGGTCTAAAAATTAATAGCATTATACCAGAAGCTATATGCCCTAAAGAACCATTAAAAGCTGCTCCAATTGCTAAACCTACACCTGCTAAAAGAGCTGCAAAAGAAGCCATTGGCATACCAACAATACCAGCAATAGAAATAATTAGTAATAATTTTAAAAGAAACCCAAGTGAAGTTAATAAAAAAGGTTGCAAGGTTTCGTCTATACTCTTTTTTTCAAAAATTTTAGAAATAGCATTCATCAGTATTCTAATAATCCATAAACCTATAATTAATGCAGCTATTGCTCCTATTAATTGTAAACCCCAATTACCCAATCCTGAAGAAATTGTGAAGTAAAAATTCTTTAATGACTCTGTTACTGTATCCATATTTATTTTTTTTGTTAGTAGATATTTTTTTGACACATTGTTTTTTAGAAAGTCACTTTCACTTTTTTTTAGCCTTAAAATTATATTTTTTATACTTGTAATTTTGTACATTTGTAACGAATTAAAACTTAATTTTTAGCTTTAAAACTACTTAGGTTTTATGTACATTTTTATTTTTTGTAAACTTTACTTATTATGAAATTATTATTTCTTACTATTGGACTATTAGCACTAGGTATTGCTGGACTTGCCATTAAAATTTGGGCAAAAAAGGATGGAGAATTTGCAGGTACTTGCGCTAGTCAAAATCCAATGCTAAATGAAAGTGGAGAAGCTTGCGGTTTTTGTGGTAAAACACCAGATAAATTTGATTCTTGTTCAGAACCACAACATAATTAATACGTTTACTAAATAATGATTTTATCTATTGTCTTCTACTCTTTTGTGGTTTGCGCAGTAATACAGGCAATTTATTATCTTAGTTTTTCTAGTTTTTTATTTGTAAATAAAACTGCAAAAGAACAGACAACAGAGCACCCATTTTCTATAATCGTGTTTGTAAAAAATGAAGGAGAAAATTTACATAATTTTTTGCCATCTATTTTAGCTCAAAAATATTCTAAATTTGAAATTGTTTTAATAAACAATGCTTCCACAGACAATACTGATGAAATTTTAGAAACTTATAAAGCTAATAATTCTAATATTAAAATTGTTAATGTAGAGAATAATGAAGCTTTTTGGGCAAACAAAAAATATGCATTAACACTAGGAATTAAAGCTGCAAAACATGAACATCTTTGCTTCATCGATGCAAAAAGCAAACCTGTTTCTAAACATTGGATTACAGAATTAAACAAGAAACATACTGTAGAAAAAACAATAGTTTTAGGGTACAGCAAAATTAAAAAAGAGAAAAAACTATTCAATCTTTTTATTCGTTTTGAAAACTTATTAAATGCAATTATCTGTTTTACTTTTACAAAACATGGAGCATCTTTTATGACTTTTGGAAATAATTTATCTTATCAAAAAAAGAATTCTTTAAAGCTAATGGTTTTATCAATCACATGAAAATAAAAAATGGTGAAGCCGATTTATTTATAAAAGATGCCTCTAACAAACAAAATACAACATTTACAATCTCTAAAAACAGTTTTATTGAAACTGAAGGTTCAAAATCATTTTTTAATTGGATATTACAAAAAAAGAAGCAACTCAACTAAAAAGATTATATAAGCCAAAATATCGTTTTTTCTTAGCCCTTTTTAATGTTACAAAACTTCTTTTCTTAATTTTGGCAATAGTTCTTTTTTTATTATCCTTATATCATAATTTTAAGTATTTTATTAGTTTACTATTTACTACAGTTTATTGTTATTGGGTTTTCTTCAAAAAAATTAAAAGAACCACAAATTATTTTTTTCTTACCTTTTTTAGAAATAGCATTATTATTGATTCAAATTAGTATATTTAGTGCTAATTTGATTTCAAAACCCAATCATTGAAAATACACGATCATAAACTTGAAATAAATATTTCTAAAGCTAAAGAAGGAAATCAGGCCGCATTTAGATTTTTGTTAGATACTTTTTGGGCTAATGTTTTTAATTATCAGTTAAAACGCACAAAAAGTGAAAATGATGCAGAAGACATAACGATACAAACGTTCTCTAAAGCTTTTGATAAAATTCATACTTTCGATAATAAATATGTTTTTAACACCTGGTTAATTACTATTTCTAAAAATGTACACATAGATTTATTGCGTAAAAAAAATGCATCAATTTTAGCAGAAACTACAATTGAACAAGAAGAAAAAGTATACTTAGTTGCTGATGAAAATCCTACTCCAGAAGATATAATAATAAGAGAACAAAATTTAGCAAAACTTCTAAAAGATATAAAACAATTAAAACCCAAATATCAAGAAGTCATTCAATTGCGTTATTTTCAAGAATTAAGCTATAAAGAAATTTCTGCTCAAATTAACGAACCAATGAATAACGTTAAAGTTAAACTTTTAAGAGCTAAAAAATTACTTGCAGAAATTATTAAAAAAACCTAAAAATGAAAAAATCATTTTTAAATTCTTTAGGACCAGGTTTACTATTTGCAGGTGCTGCTATTGGCGTATCTCACCTAGTACAATCTACAAAAGCAGGTGCTGAATTTGGTTTTGGCTTGCTATGGGCATTATTATTAGTTCACATTGTTAAATACCCATTCTTTCAATTTGGACCACGTTATGCAGCAGCCACAGGAGAAACTTTATTAGATGGCTATAAAAAACTTGGTAAAAGTGTTTTAACATTGTATTATATTTTAAATTTTGCAACAATGTTTACCATACAAGCTGCTGTAACAATAGTAACTGCTGGTTTAGCTTCTCAATTATTTGGTTTTACAAATGATTTGGTAATTTGGTCTACAGTTTTAATATCTTTTAGCGTTATTATTTTATTGATTGGTAAATACAAATTGCTAGATAATCTAATGAAATACATAATCATTATTTTAACCTTAAGCACAATTATAGCAGTATCTGTAGCTTTATTTAGCTCTAAAGAAGCTTTTGATGTTCGTCAGATTCTCCCTTCCGGAACTGTTGAAATAACTTTTTTAATTGCTTTTTTAGGTTGGATGCCAGCACCACTAGATGTTTCTATTTGGCACTCGATTTGGTCTGTAGAAAAAAGTAAAAATACATTTATAAAAATAAAACCAAAAGATGCCATTTTCGATTTTAATGTAGGTTACATAAGCACATTAGTTCTAGGTATTTGTTTTGTTCTTTTAGGTGCTTTAGTTATGTATAAATCTGGCGAAACATTTTCTAATAAAGGAAGTATTTTTGCATCACAACTCATTACTTTATACACTAAAAATTTAGGTGAATTTTCTTATATTTTTATAACTATCGCTGCTTTTACTACAATGTTTAGTACCTCTATAACAACCTTAGATGCTTCTCCTAGAGCAATGAATAAAACTTCCAAATTATTATTTAATAAAGAGTTTAAATTTGGCTACTGGTTTTGGATTATCTTCCTTTTAATTGGTACACTATTTATACTACATTTCAATTTAAATAATATGGGAGATTTAGTAAAAATTGCAACAATCCTATCTTTTTTAACAGCTCCTTTTTATGCTATTTTAAATTATATTTTGATAACAGGAAAACATACTCCTAAAGAACATCAACCAGGTATTTATTTAAAATCAATTAGTATTATAGGAATTGTTTTTTTAATTGGATTTAGTATTTGGTTTATAAGTAATATTTAAATCTTTTCTTCGTAAATTTGTATTTCAATTACTTTAGAAAATGGCAATAGATTCTGTAATACTACCAGAAAGAGTTAAAAAACCGAATTGGTTACGTGTAAAATTACCTGTTGGTAAAAAATACACCGAATTAAGAGGATTGGTAGATAAATATAAGTTAAATACAATTTGTACTAGTGGAAGTTGCCCAAATATGGGTGAATGTTGGGGAGAAGGAACTGCTACATTTATGATTTTAGGAAATATATGTACTCGTTCTTGTGGTTTTTGTGGTGTAAAAACAGGTAGACCAGAAACAGTAGAATGGGATGAACCTGAAAAAGTTGCTCGCTCTATAAAAATTATGAGTATTAAACATGCTGTAATTACTTCTGTTGATAGAGATGACTTAAAAGATGGCGGTTCTATTATTTGGGCTGAAACTGTTGATGCAATTCGTAGAGCTAACCCAAATACTACTTTAGAAACATTAATTCCAGACTTTCAAGGAAATACTAAACAAATAGATCGAATTATAGAAGTAGCTCCTGAAGTAGTTTCTCATAACATGGAAACTGTTAGAAGGTTAACACGAGAAGTTAGAATACAAGCAAAATATGATAGAAGTTTAGGAGTTTTAAAATACCTAAAAGAAAAAGGTATGAGAACAAAAACTGGTTTAATGCTTGGCTTAGGAGAAACCGAAGAAGAAGTTTTACAAACTATGAAAGACCTACAAGCTGTAGGATTAGATGTTTTAACAATTGGTCAATATTTACAACCAACAAAAAAACATTTACCAGTAAAAGAATTTATTACTCCTGCACAATTTAAAAAATACGAAACAATTGGCTTAGAAATGGGCTTTATGTATGTAGAAAGTGGAGCCTTAGTGCGTTCATCATACAAAGCACATAAACACGCTAAATAAAAAATAAATAATTTTTATAAAATATATTTTTGGCACAAAAATTGATAAGAACTAATTGAAAACAGCCTTGTAAACTGTTTTCGTTATGTAAATTATTTGAATTATTTGATTAAAAAAAGACTGCTTATATAGGCGGTCTTTTTTTATTTCATTCTTAAAAAAATAGCTAAAATAAATTATAAAAACTATCAGTATAAAATGCATTACAAAAAAAGAGTCATCTAAAAAACTAATTTTAGATGACCTTCACTACATTTTATAAGTCCCCCAACTTATAAAATACTTTAATGCTTTTTTAATTTCATTATAAAGAGAAACAATTCTAGGTTTAAAATTTAATTTTTCGGTTAATGACTTTTTGCTTTAGTTGAAATACAACAATGTTCTTTTATTAAGAATTACTAGTCTTGACTGAAAATAAACAATAAATCACAATCCTTTTATTAAAAAAACATCTAGAAACTTAATTCTAGATGTTTTTTAATCCTCAGTTTATAAATCCCCCAACTTATAAAACTTGATATTGTATTTTAATTACACCTCAAAGAAACAAAGATTATGACTCTAATTCCAAGCAATTCGTTTAATGACATTTTACTTTCGTTGAATTACAGCAAAGTACTTGTAAATAAAAATTAACACTAAAAAACAAGAATAAACAACTTAATATTAAGCAATTATAAATACAAAAAAATCATCTAAAAAATTAATTCTAGATGATTTTATACTACAATTTATAAATCCCCCAACTTATAAAACTTGTTATGTATTTTATTAAATACACTACAAATAAACAATTATTACTTGTTAGATTTTTTTGTTTTCGCTCACTTGTTATCATAAACCGATGAAATGACGAAAAAGTCCGTTAATTAAATAGCACTAATTATATCATACTTTGTAATAATGTGGTGATTTCCATTTTCTAAATCTACTAAAACAGCTTGATTCTCTTTGGTAATCAATTTAGAAATCTCTTCTAATTTTGCAGATTTCTTAACTATAGGATATGGTTCCCCCATAATATCTTTAATAGGTTTATCTGCTATATTTTTATCTTCAATAAAACTGTGTAATAAAACAGACTCATCAATAGACCCCACAAAACCATTAATATCTTTTACAGGAATTTGTGAAATTTTATAATCGCGCATACGCTCAATTGCATGCGAAACTAATTCTTCAGTTTGTGCAGCAACTAAAGGCTCATCAGAATGATTTTTAATTAAATCTGCAGCCGTTTTAATTTCCTCTTCTAAGAAACCTCTTTCACGCATCCAATCGTCATTAAACATCTTACCAACATATCTACTTCCATGATCGTGAAACAACACAACAACAACATCATCTTTTGTAAAATGCTCTTTTAATTGTAACATTCCTTTAATAGCAGAACCTGCAGAATTACCAACAAAAATTCCTTCTTCTTTGGCAATTTTTCTTGTGTAAACAGCAGCATCTTTATCTGTTACTTTAGTAAAACCATCAATTAGAGAAAAATCTACATTTTTAGGTAAAATATCTTCTCCAATTCCTTCAGTGATGTAAGGATAAATTTCATTCTCATCAAAAATACCTGTTTCATGGTATTTTTTAAATACAGAACCGTAGGTATCAATTCCCCAAACTTTAATATTCGTGTTTTTCTCTTTTAAATATTTTGCTGTACCAGAAATAGTTCCTCCAGTTCCTACTCCAACTACAAAATGCGTTATTTTCCCTTCAGTTTGTTCCCAAATTTCTGGTCCAGTTTGCTCATAATGTGCTAATGCATTACTTGGGTTGTCATATTGATTTACGTACCAAGAATTTGGTGTTTCTGCGCCCAAACGTTTAGAAACAGAATAATAAGAACGAGGATCATCTGGTTCTACATTAGTAGGACAAACTATTACTTCTGCCCCAACTGCGCGAAGAATATCCATTTTTTCTTTAGATTGCTTGTCCGAAATTACAAAAATACATTTATAGCCTTTTATAATTGAAGCTAAAGCTAAACCCATTCCTGTATTTCCAGAAGTTCCTTCAATAATTGTTCCGCCAGGTTTTAAACGTCCATCTGCCTCAGCATCTTCAATCATTTTAAGAGCCATTCTATCTTTTATAGAATTTCCTGGGTTAAAAGTTTCTACTTTTGCTAATACTAAAGCATCTATTTCTTTAGTAACAGAATTTAATTGAACTAGTGGCGTATTACCAATTGTTTCTAATATGTTTTTTGCGTATTTCATGTCTTATTTTCAAAGTACAAAGAAACGAAAATAAAAAGAAATATTATGAAGTTCATACTACAAGTAGAATACAAGTAACAATATTACAAAACACTCTTCTATAAAGAGCTTACTATTATAAACTATGCAAACTTAATAGACTTAGAAGGATTAATTTTTGTTATTATATATGATGGAATAATTAGCATTAAAAAGCATAGAAAAAGTGTGCCAAAATTTAAAACCAAAATTGCTCCAAGAGATATATATACTGGCATTTTAGCAACATAATAAGTTTCTGGATCTAAAGTAATAACGCCAAAAAAATACTGAATACCAATTATTATTAAACCAATAATATTACCCCAAAAAAGGCCTTTTAAAATTAAGTAAGAAGCGTTATATAAAAAAACTTTTCTAATACTAGTATTACTACTACCTAAAGCCTTTAAAATGCCTATCATTTGCACTCGCTCTAAAATTAAAACCAGTAAAGCAGTAATCATGTTAATACCAGCAATAATAATCATGATACCAATAATTACCCAAACATTGTTATCGAAAAGCTGAATCCATTCAAAAACATTAGGGTACGTTTCAACTATTGTTTTTGCATTTAAAGTAACTCCTATTTCACTATAAATTTCTGCTCCTTTCACATCAATATCATCAAAATCATCTAATAAAACCTCAAAACCTCCAACCTCTTTTTCTGTCCATTTATTTAATTTTTGCACCTCTCTAATATCACCAATCATCATGTTTTTATCAAACTGATCAAAACCAGAGTTGTAAATACCAGAAATTATATACTTTCTGTTAGATGGTAGTTTACTGTTTTTTGTTTTTAAAAAAGTAGCTAAAATAGTATCGTTTAACTTTAAGTTTAAGCGATTTATAATTGTTTGAGAAAGTAGCACTTCTTTAGTTCTACTTTGGTTAAAGTTAGGTACAAAACCATCAATTAAATATTCTTTAAAAAAAGACCAGTCATAATCTGAAGAAACTCCTTTAAAAACAATTCCTTCAAAATCATTATCAGTTCTTAAAATACCTCCTTTATTTGCAAAAACCTGAACATTTTTAATTCCTTTTAAATTCTTAAATTTTGGATAGAAATCTTGTTCTTTTTTTATAGAAGTAGTTGAAATATCAGAATTATTATTATCATAATTCACAATTTGAATATGCCCTTTAAATCCGGCCATTTTATCACGAATTTTATATTGCAATCCAGCTCCTGTTGCAACCGCAATTAGCATAATGATAATTCCTAACGCAATTGCAGTGATTGCAATTTTTATAATTGGCGATGAAATGCTATTTTTATACTTTTTGCCAGCAATAATGCGTTTTGCAATAAATAACTCGTAATTCAAATTGATGATAAATTTTAAACCTTTCAAAAGTACATATTTAATCTTATTTTTATTACTAAATTTTCAGCTGATTTCTTGTGCTCAAAAACCTGTTGAGATAGTAAAAAAAGTTATAGGAAAATCACCATCTATTAAAACAGGTGCAGAAAGAACAAATTTATATCTTAATTTATTAAAAGGTAAAAACGTTGCTATTGTTGCAAATCAAACATCCGTTTTATCGGTTTTACAACGTGCAGAAGTGGCTCCAAATGTTATGGGCTCTAAAGAGGTTATGCATCATTTAGTAGATTATTTACATACTCATAATGGAATTAACGTACAAAAAGTTTTTGCTCCAGAACATGGTTTTAGAGGAAAAGCTGATGCTGCGGAACATATAAAAGACGGAATTGATACCAAAACAGGTTTACCTATTCTTTCTTTGCATGGAAAAAGCAAAAAACCTTCAGCTGAACAATTAAAAGGAATTGATGTTATGGTTTTTGACATTCAAGATGTTGGAGCGCGTTTTTACACTTATATTTCTTCGTTGCATTTTGTTATGGAAGCTTGTGCAGAAAATGGAATTCCTTTAATTATTTTAGATAGACCAAATCCAAATGGACATTATGTTGATGGACCAGTTTTAAAAATGAAACATTCTAGTTTTGTTGGTAAACATCCTGTTCCTCTTGTCTACGGAATGACAATTGGTGAATACGGACAAATGATTAACGGAGAAAAATGGTTAAAAAACGGAATTAAATGTGATTTAACAGTGATTCCGTTAGAAAATTATACTCATACTTCTGAATACAGCTTAACAATAAGACCTTCTCCAAACTTACCAAACGATAAATCTATAAACCTATACCCGAGTTTAGGTTTTTTTGAAGGAACTATTATAAATGCAGGAAGAGGAACCGAATATCAATTTCAAAGATATGGAGCTCCTTTTTTTGAAAAAAGTAATTTTGGCTATACTCCAATAGCAAATTTTGGAGCTAAATACCCAAAGCATAAAAATAAGCTTTGTTATGGTGTAGATTTAAGTAGTGTAAAAAAATTAAGTGCTATTAATTTAGAATGGTTAATTGATGCTTATAACAAAACACCAAAAACAGAAAAATTCTTTGGTAAAACTTTTACTATTCATGCAGGAAACACAAAACTGCAACAACAAATTGAGCAAGGTTTAAATGCAAAAACAATAAGAGAATCTTGGAAACAAGACATTGAAGTGTTTAAAAAAATTAGAAAAAAATATTTAATCTATAATTAAAATGAAAAAGACATTTCTATATTTTATTGCAGCTTTTTTATGCATAAATGCGCCTATCTATGCTCAAGAAAACACAAAAAAACAAAAAGTACAAATTATTTCAGAAAATTTTTTGGCAGAAAACAAAATCCCAGGAATGGCTATTTCCATATCAATAAATAATAAATTGTTCTTTTCAGAAGGATTTGGCTACTCAAACCTTAAAACGAAAGAGAAAGTAAAACCTAATCTTACAAAATTTAGAATTGCAAGTATTTCTAAAACTCTAACTGCTGTTGCTTTGGCAAAATTAGTTGATGATAAAAAAATAGATTTTGATGCGAGTTTGTACACTTACTTACCTAATTATCCTAAAAAAAACATGATTTTACCATAAGACAAATTGGTGGTCATATAGCTGGAATAAGGCACTATAAAGGCGATGAATTTTTATCAAACAAAAAAATGACAATTATTAATGGTTTAGATCTCTTTAAAAATGATCCTCTTTTATTTAAACCAGGAACAAGCTACAAATACAGTACCTATGGATGGAATTTATTAAGTATTGTTATTCAAAACGCTTCTAAAAAAAACTATTTATCTTATATGAAAGATGAAATTTTTTCTCCTTTAGAAATGAAAAACACTGTTGTTGGAAACCCAGATATTGCTATAAAAAACAAGACGATCTTTTATATCAAAAGAAACAATAAAATTAAAATTGCGCCTGTTGTAAACAATATTTTTAAAGCTGCTGGTGGTGGCTATTTATCTACTTCTGAAGACCTAATTAAATTTGGAAACGAATTAATTAATCCAACTATAATTTCAAAAAAATCATTTTTAGATTTAGTAAAAACTCAAAAAACAAGTAATCAAAAAAATACAAATTATGGTATTGGAGTTGTAGTTTCTAAAACTAAAAATAACCATTTAAAATATAGTCATTCTGGTGGTGGCGTAGGAGCTTCTACATATCTTTTAATATATCCAAAACAAAACATAGTAATTTCTATTTTAACGAATCTTTCTGGAGTACGAATGAAAAATTATATTAAAAATTTGGAACAAATCCTTATAGAGTAAACACCTACCCTCTTCTCTTTTTTACCTTAGAAACCATAGGTATTTTTTTCTTTAATTCTTCTACTATAGAATAAGCTGCAGGGCAAATTGCAGTATTTGCTACCGTTAGTTCAGAGATATTAATAAACTTTTTACGATTTGTATGAGGATATTCTGCGCAAGCTTTTGGGCGAACATCATAAATAAAACAACTATTATCAGACTCGTCCAAAAAAGAACAAGGTGCAGTTTTTAAAACCATAAAATCATCTTCATCTCTTTCTAAGTATGTGTTTTGAAAATCTGCTACTTTCATTTTCAAATGCTTAGAAATACGCTCTATATCTTTATCTGTAAAAATAGGGCTTGTAGTTTTACAGCAATTTCCACATTCTAAACAATCTGTTTTTTCAAATTCTTTATCATGTAATTCATGTACAACATAATCAAAATTTTTAGGCACTCTTTTCTTTACATTCGCAAAATACTTTAAACTTTCTTTTTTAGATTCTTCTGCTAATTTTGGTAGTTGTTGTAAGCGTTTTTCCATGATACAAAAATACAATTATTCTTGACCAAAAATCATTCTAAAAAACAAATAAAAATATGTAATTTCGCATTTCAATTTTCAATAGCAAATGAACATTCAAAACACTATAGAAACCAAAGTAAAAGAGGGTTTTTTAGCTTTATATAACACAGAAATTCCATCCGTAGAATTTCAAGCAACTAGAAAAGAATTTGAAGGAGATATTACAGTAGTTGTTTTCCCTTTATTACGGTACAAAAAAGGAAACCCTGTTCAAATTGGTGAAGAGTTAGGTAAATACTTAGTAGAAAACGTTAGTAATATTACAAACTACAATGTAGTAAAAGGTTTTTTAAACTTAGTAATTAATGATGTTTTTTATACAGATTTCTTTAATTCTGTGTATTCAGATTCCAATTTTGGTTTTGTATCTCCAAAAACAGATGAAAAAGCAATAATGGTAGAATATTCTTCTCCTAACACCAATAAACCTTTACATCTAGGACATGTTCGTAATAACTTGTTAGGATATTCTGTAGCAGAAATTATAAAAGCTGCAGGTAAAAAAGTATATAAAACTCAAATTATTAACGATAGAGGTATTCATATCTGTAAATCTATGTTGGCTTGGGAAAAATTCGGAAATGGAGAAACACCCGAATCTACTGGTTTAAAAGGCGATAAGTTAGTTGGTAATTACTATGTAAAATTTGATCAAGAGTATAAAAAAGAAATCGGCAACTTAGTTGCATCTGGTATTTCTGAAGAAGAAGCTAAAAAGCAAGCTCCGTTATTTATTGAAGCACAACAAATGCTTTTAAAATGGGAAGCTGGAGATAAAGAAGTTGTTGCTCTTTGGGAGACTATGAACTCTTGGGTTTATGCTGGTTTTGATGTTACTTACAAAAGTATGGGTGTAGATTTTGACACGTTATATTATGAAAGTAACACCTATTTATTAGGAAAAGATGTAGTTGCACAAGGTTTAGAAAAAGGTGTTTTCTATAAAAAAGAAGATGGTTCTGTTTGGTGCGATTTAACTGAAGACGGTTTAGACGAAAAAATTGTATTACGTTCTGACGGAACTGCAGTTTACATGACGCAAGATATTGGTACTGCTATACAACGTGTAAAAGATTATGAAGATGTTGGAGGAATGGTTTACACCGTTGGTAACGAACAAGACTATCATTTTCAAGTATTATTTTTAATCTTAAAGAAATTAGGTTTTGATTGGGCTAAACAATTACATCATTTAAGTTATGGAATGGTAGATTTACCTTCTGGAAAAATGAAATCTAGAGAAGGAACTGTTGTAGATGCTGATGATTTAATGGTTGAAATGACAGATACTGCAAAAACTATCTCTGAAGAACTAGGGAAGTTAGACGGATATTCTGACGAAGAAAAAAATGAATTATATAGAACAATAGGTCTAGGAGCTTTAAAGTACTTTATTTTAAAAGTAGACCCTAAAAAAAGAATTTTATTCGACCCAAAATCTTCTGTTGATTTTCAAGGAAACACTGGGCCTTTTATACAATACACATACGCAAGAATTCAATCTATAATTAGAAAAGCTAATTTCGATTATTCAAAACCTGTAGTTATTGAATTACACAAAAAAGAGAAAGAACTTTTAAAACAGTTAGAATTATACCCAGAAACAATTCAGCAAGCAGCAGCAAATTATTCGCCAGCAGTTATTGCTAATTACACGTATGATTTGGTAAAAGAATTCAATTCTTTTTATCAAAACGTATCTATTTTAGGAGAAGAAAATCAAGATAAAAAAATATTTAGAGTACAATTAGCTAACAAAGTAGCAGAAACTATTAAATCTGCCTTTTTATTGTTAGGAATAAACGTGCCAGAGAGAATGTAAGTTTTTATATTAAAAGATAGAAAAATTAAAATAATCAAAAATTCTTTTTATAAAAAACTAAAGTTAGTAAATTAGCAAGAGTTAGGGATTGTAGTGACATCCTTTTTATTTTTCATAAAAAGATATAACGGAAAGCCCGCTCGAACGCCATAAAAAAGAAACAAACAACTAGTAAAAATAAACAACATGAAATACGATATCATTATTATTGGAAGTGGTCCTGGAGGATATGTAGCTGGAATTAGAGCTTCTCAATTAGGCTTTAAAGTTGCAATAGTAGAGAAAAGTGAAATTGGTGGTATATGCTTAAATTGGGGATGTATACCTACTAAAGCGTTATTAAAATCTGCACAGGTTTATGATTATTTAAAACATGTAGATGATTATGGTTTAAAAGCAGAAGCTATTGATAAAGATTTTGATGCTATTGTTAAGAGAAGTCGCGGTGTTGCTGATGGTATGAGTAAGGGTGTTCAATTTTTAATGAAGAAAAACAAAATTGATGTTATTAACGGTTTTGGAAAGATTAAAACAGGTAAAAAAGTTGATGTTACTACCGAAGATGGAACAGTAACAGAATATAGCGCAGACAATATTATTATTGCAACTGGAGCTCGTTCTAGAGAACTACCAAACTTACCTCAAGATGGTAAAAAAGTAATTGGTTACAGACAAGCTATGACTTTACCAGAACAACCTAAATCTATGATTGTTGTAGGATCTGGAGCAATTGGTGTTGAATTTGCTCATTTTTATAATTCAATGGGAACAGAAGTAACCATTGTAGAGTTTATGCCAAATGTTGTACCTGTAGAAGATGTTGATGTTTCTAAACAATTTGAACGTTCTCTTAAAAAATCTGGGATTAAAGTAATGACAAATTCTTCTGTAGAATCTGTGGATACCTCTGGTGAAGGCGTAGTTGCTACAGTAAAAACGAAGAAAGGAGAAAAAACTTTAACTGCAGACGTAGTGCTATCTGCTGTTGGAATTAAATCAAATTTAGAAAACATAGGATTAGAAGAAGTAGGAATTATAACTGATAGAGACAAAATTTTAGTTAACGATTGGTACCAAACTAATATACCGGGTTATTACGCTATTGGAGATGTAGTTCCAGGTCAAGCTTTAGCACACGTTGCTTCTGCAGAAGGTATTACTTGTGTAGAAAAATTAGCTGGTTTACATACTGAAGCTATAGATTATGGTAATGTTCCGGGTTGTACATACGCTTCACCAGAAATTGCTTCGGTTGGTATGACAGAAGCAAAAGCTAAAGAAGCAGGTTATGAAATTAAAGTTGGGAAATTCCCATTCTCTGCATCTGGTAAAGCTAGTGCTGCAGGTAATAAAGATGGGTTTGTAAAAGTAATTTTTGATGCTAAATATGGCGAATGGTTAGGTTGTCATATGATTGGTGCTGGTGTTACAGATATGATTGCAGAAGCAGTACTTGGTCGAAAATTAGAAACAACTGGTCATGAAGTTTTAAAAACGATACATCCACACCCAACAATGAGTGAAGCGGTAATGGAAGCTGTAGCTGACGCCTATGATGAGGTCATTCACCTATAAACAAGGTTAATTGATAGAAAAGAGCAATTAACTTGGTCTATTTTTTATTACTTTTGACCCAGCAATTAAACATCCCTCACTTAAGCTATTTAGTTAAAAATATAAACAGATTATATAAATGAGTTTCGTTGAGTGGTTTCTTTCTTTTATTTACAAGATAAAGACGTTTCCGTTAATTATACAAATAACAATTGTATTAACACTTACTTTTATTGTTGTAACTTTTTCTGTACTTATTACTGTTTATGTTATTAGAAGAAAACATAATAGAGTACAGAGAAAGTTAAAAGACAGTCTTCCTAAAATAGAAGACCTTTTTAACGACGTCTTATTTAGTGATAAAAATTATTCTGAAAATGAAATCTTTAATAGTTTTGAAGATATTGTTGGTGAGATAAATTATGAATCTATAGACACTGGTTTAGATGTTCTTGTAGATATAAAAAATGATTCTATTAAAGAGTCTGAAAAATACCCCGTTATAATTAGCGCTTTAAATTTAATTGAACATATCGAAAGTAAATTCGATTCTCGTTCAAATAGTAGAAAAATGGATGCCTTTCAGCAATCATTTGTTCTAGGTTTAAATAGATTTGATTCTAAAATACTACAATACGCTTATAGTAAAAACAAAAAAATTAGAAACGAAGCAAGAAACTCTTATCTAGCTTTAAGTGCGAATGATCCTTATCGTTTTTTTGATGAAATTGAAGGTTCTCTAACAAAATGGGATGAAATAGAATTAATGCAGTATCTTCAACAACAACATAAAAGAGGAAACTTAGAAGGGTTAGGTAAATGGATTAACTATTCTAAAAACACTTCTCTTGTAGTTTTTCTTATAAAAATGGTTGGTTTTTTTAAACAAAGAGGTATTGATGAAATTTTAATTGATAAATTAGTAGACGAAGATACTAAAGTTAGGGCTGCTTCTATTGAAACTTTAGGGGAGTTAAATTTAAAAAACACAGAACAAACATTAATAGATAGATATTATACAGAGCCAGATCTTTGTCAGGTTGCAATAGTAAATACTATTAGAAAGTTCAACTCAGGTAAATCTTTAAATTTTTTACAACAAATTTTTAAAGATTCAAATAGTACCGATATGAAAAAAATTATTGCAGAGGCAATTATAAATTACGGTTATGAAGGTAAAATGGCTTTTCAAGACTTAAAAAATGTATTAACAGGTTTTGACTTACAAATTTTAAAACATATCGAAACACCAATAATTAAATTTAAATAAATGTTTGAAATTTTTGTAAAAGTTTACGAATATTTTATATTCTTCTATGCAACTGCACTAATTATAAGTTATATGGTGTTAGCTGTTTTTTCTTTTATATCTATAAATAGATATAAAAGTTATAATACAGATATAGATGATGAAGAATTATTAAGTTCTGAGCTTGCACCTGGTATTTCTGTAATTGCACCAGCATATAACGAAGAAAAAACGATAATTATTAATGTAAAATCGCTTTTAACTTTAAACTACCCTTTTTTTGAAGTAATTATTGTAAATGATGGTAGTAAAGATGATACGTTAGACTTATTAATAAAAGAATTTGATTTAGTTGAAGCTCCTTTTGCATATGTAGAAAAAATTAAATCGAAACCATATAAGAGAACTTTTAAGTCTCAAAACCCAAAATATGATATTTTAACAGTTATTGATAAAGAGAACGGTGGTACTAAAGCAGATGCGTTTAACGCGGGGCTTAATGCTTCTGTTTTTCCATATTATTTAAACACAGATGTAGATTGTATTCTTGCTAGAAATACACTTTCTAAAATGATTAAGCCAGTTTTAAACTCTAAAACAAGAGTAATTGCTGTAGGTGCTACATTAAGAATGTCTAATAACTGTGATATAGAAGAAGGTATTATTACTAGAGTTAGACCTCCAAAAGCATTAATTCCTCGTTTTCAAGAACTAGAATATATTAGATCTTATCTTCTAGGTAAAATGGGATGGGAACTTATAAACTCTGTACCTAATGTTTCTGGAGGTTTAGGTATGTTTGATAAAGAAATTGCAATTAAAGCCGGTGGTTATGGTGCAGATTCTCACGCAGAAGATATGGATATGATGACCCGTATGGCTGTGCACATGATGAATAATAAACTAGATTACAAAATTGGTTATATTCCTCTATCGTGTTGTTGGACAGAAGGACCACCAAATATTCAGATTTTAGGAAAGACAGAGAACAAGGTGGGCCAGTGGATTATTTCAAATGTTTTACGAACACAAGAAAATTTTATTTAATCCAAAATATAAAAACTTAGGATTAATTACCTTTCCTTATGTATTTATTTTTGAGTTTTTAGCTCCAATTATTGAAGCCTTTGGTATACTTTTTACATTATTTTTAATATTTTTTGGACAAGTAAACTGGACTTTTGCTCCTTTAATTTTATTTTACTCATATGCATTTGCCGTTATGATTTCTTCCATCGTAATAATCTGGGATCAAATGACGTTTAAATACTACAACACTACTGGAGAAGTTTTAAAACTCTTTGTAATTGCTTTAATTGAGCCTTTTTTATATCATCCAATGATTATGTTCTTTTCTCTTAAAGGGTATTTTAGTTTTATTACTTCTAGAGAACTTGCTTGGGGAACAATGACTAGACAAGGGTTTGAAAAAGATAAAGATGGTAATGATAAAAATTCTGGAAGTAAAGAACCTGAAGAAAAATCTGGAATTTTCAATAAATTAAAAAAGAATAAAGAATCTGATACATTTGAAGATATTAAACCTTAAAATGTACTACAAAATATAAGTATGAAAACGAATAAGCTATTTTACATCTTTGTATTATTTGCATTAAATCAAATAAATACATACTCTCAAGTATATGATTCTTCAGATTTATATTTCGAAGAAGCTAGAGCAGATATTAGAGCTCAGAATTTTACCAAAGCTGCTAAAATGAGTTGGAGAGGTTTACAATTAGCTCCAGAAGATTTAGATTTAAAAACACTACTTGGTAAAGCCAATTTAGAGCTTGGTAGATATGATACAGCTAGATATGTACTTAAACAGGTTTACTTAAAAAGGAGAAAAGATATTGAAGTTTTAGAGTACTTGGTAAAAATTGAACATACTACTAAAAGATATTCTGATGCTATTTGTTTTGTTAACGAATTATTAGAAATTACCCCATATAGTAGAGGTTGGTGGATGAGAAAAATAGTTATTTATCAAGAAATGGGGAACTATGAAGAGGCTGAAAGAGCCTTAAAAAGATTATATCAATTATACCCAAATGATACTGAAATAGAAGACCAATATAATTATATAAGACTTAGAGACGCAAATGTTGCTTTAGAAGGTAAAAACTATAATAAATCTAACGAGATTTATAAAACTATTATAGATAACAACCCTGACAATAAAGATGCATATTTAGGTATCATTAGAAATGAATTAGCAAAAGGAAACCCAGAAGCAGCTCTACAATATACGAATAGATCTTTATTAGAGTTACCAGGAGATAGAGTATTAATAGAGAAAAAAATTGGTTTATTAGAAACTCTAGGTAGACATGCAGAAGCAATATCTTTTATAAATAGCCCTAAAGTTCCAAAAAGTAAATTTCCAGATATTCATTCTAGAACGTTGCCTTATTTAATGCAGCAAACTGCTAGTTTTAATGAATATAATGATTCTTATGAAGTTAACAAAAGATTGGTTGAATTAAATGGTAATTCAGAATCTCAAGATTACGTTATAAAAAATTCATTAGGAAAAGGGTATGATGTAGATGCTGAATATTTTTTAAAAAAAGCATTAAAAAGAAGTCCTAACAATAAGAAGTTAAGAATTCAATTAATGGAGCTTTATAAGCCCATGAAGACTTTAGAAAACTACGAAAGAGAAGTTAAATTAAATCACGAACAATTTCCTAATGATTCTGATGTAACCTTTGCCTTTAATACAATGATGTATAGAAAAGGTAAAGAATATACTGAAAATAAACAATACGATCTTGCATTACCTATTTTTACTGAACTAACCTCTTTTCCTGATTTTACTAAAGAAGCAGAACAGCAAATTTTTGGTATTCTTTTAGAATTAGGTAGACTTGATGAAGCCGAAGACCAAATTGATAAACTAATAGGTTTAGACTCAGAAAACCCCGATTATTTAGTTAGAAAATCTACTCTATACCAAAGAATGGGGCTTTATGAAGATGCACTTGATATAACAAGGAGTTTAGAGCAAAAATTTCCATTAAATTTAAGATATCCTTCAATTTATGTTAGTCAAGTAGAAGCTTATGCTACTTTTTTAATGAAAGAACAAAGATATAGTAAAGTATTACCAGTAATAGAAGATGGTTTAACAAGAGAAAACAATAACAAAAGGTTATTAGATATGGCTATTAATGCCTCTTCTGCAATACCAGATTACCCGAAAGGAATAAATTATAGCTTAAGTGCTTTGAGTTTTTATCCTAAAAACAAAAATTTTAAGTTAAAACTAACAGATTTATATACTCAAAACAAAGAATACGATAAAGCTTTAACTATTTTAGACACTTTAAAAACTACTTATCAATATGATAGAAAAATAAAAAATGCAGAAGCAGAAATTTTATTTTTTAGGGCTAAAAATCAAGAGGAAAATGGTTTAATAGATGAAGCATTAGCAAATTACGATTCTGCTTATACATTAAACCCTGCAGATGAAGGTTCTTTAATGAGAATGATAAACCTACACATTACTCAAAAACCTAATGACGAATCTTTAGAGTTTATAAATGCCAAAATAAAAAAGAATCCAAATGACAATTTCTTAAAATACAAAAAAGGTGTTGTTTTTGAATTATTGAAACAATACGACTCTGCATATTATTATCAAAAGTTTAGAAAATTAGATAATCCCTATGAGCAAATTGAATGGAATCATACTTTAGAAACAATTAGAGCTGGAAATCTTAAAAACGAACTAGCAGTTACTTATTTAAAAGCAACCTCAGATTCTGTTGCATTTAATACTTCTTTAGCAAGTTTAAATTATAGAAGAAAAGATGGTAAAAACACTTATGGTGCAGATATAAATTATGCAGCTAGAAGATCTGGTGTTGGGGTTCAAGGAGGAGTAAACTTAGCTCGAATATTTACTGAAACTTTGTATGCTGATGCAGGAATATTAATTGGATCTAAATTTTTTCCAAAATTTAAATTGTATGGAAATGCATATAAAGGTTTCAAAAATGGTTATGAAGCCCAAGTTGGAGTTAGTTATGATCGATTACAAAATGATCAGAACTATTTTACTTTAAAATTAGGTGCTGCCAAAACTTGGCAAGACATTTGGGTTAATGCAAGATTATCTTTAATGAATACGAGTCCTTCATTTTTTCAACGAAACCCAACTACTGGAGAAATATTAACAGAAACAGTTACTGTTAATGGTGAACCTGTCGTAAGAAATTTGACATATACAGAAAGTCTTTTTTATACTAATTTAATGGTACAAACAAGAATTAATGTAAATGCACGAAAGGATTATTTTTCTGTAATAGCTTCTGGTGGTAGTGCTCCTTTTGATCAACAATTAGAGTTTCAAACAAATACGTTTTTAAATTTTACAAATGTAATGATTGGTGCAGGTTATAAATATCATATGACGCCTAGAACATCAATTTTAGTAGATGGTACTTGGATAAACTTTCAAAGTAGTCAAACAACTCTTGATTCTATAATTACTGAAACTTTCTTTACTAATCAATATAATATTTCTGTAACATTAATTACAACATTTTAAGAATTCTACTTAACAATGAAGTTAGTAAAGTACATTTATATCGTTATGTTTTTTTAAGCCTCACTGCATGTGCTCAAAATAAAGTTACATTTTATTCTAAAAAACATAAAATTTTTCCTAAAATAAGTATTCCTCTTAATGCTGATAAGCTTCTAAGTAATGCTGCTAATGAATTTAATAACAATTTTAGAACCCTAACTGGCCAATATTTAACTATAGAGAGAGGAAATAGTCTAAATAAAAATTACAATTATATTCTTATTAGAGTAAATCCTACTCAAAAAGATAATTATTGTTTATATAAAAAAGGAAGAAACATTACTATTCAAGGTAAAACAACACAAGATTTAACTTATGGAATAGGTACTTTTTTTAAAGACTTTACAGGTTTAAGTTTTAATGATACTAAGAATACAATTAAAACATACAACACCAAAACAGAAATAGACATCCCTTATGAATTTAGTGTCTGTTCCTCTCCTCATTTTGAATATAGAGAACCTTACTTCTTTACAAGTTTCGATCCTAAGTTTAGAGTTTTTAACAAAACTAATTATCTAGAATTAGAATGGGGAATTTGGGGGCATAATTTAAATAAAGTTTTAAAAGGTAAAGATTTACCTAAATCAATTTATGCTAAGGTTGGTAATAAAAGATTAGAAAATCAATATTGTTTTACAAGTGATAGTTTATTTAAATATGTAAATGAAAGTGTAAAAAATATTTATGATAGTGATCATGCATTGTCAAAATATATGATTTTACCTAATGACAACTCTATAGTTTGCACTTGTAGTACTTGTAAAGCAGTTGGTAATTCAAGTAAAGATGCAGCTCCTGCAGTTTTTACTTTCTTAAATAAGCTTGCTAAAAATTATAAAAACTTATCTTTTTTTACTACTGCTTATATAACTATAAAAGATATCCCTAGGTTTAAAGCAGCAAATAATGTAGGTGTTTTTTATAGCACTATAGATTTCCAAAAAGGTGTTCCTTTAGAAAATACTAAGTTTTTTAATACATTTGAAGAGGATATTAAAAACTGGAGAAAATATTTAGACTATGTTTATATTTGGGATTATGCAGTAAATTATGATAACTACTTTGATATTTACCCATCCTTAAAAGTTACACAACAAAACTTAAAACTATATAAAAAATTAGGTATAAAAGGTGTATTTATTCATGGTAGCGAATATGAATACAGTACATTTCAAGATTTAAAATCTACAATTTTAGCTAAACTTTTATGGGATACAAACATTGATATAGATGAAGAAATCAACTCATATTTTAATTCAAAGTTTTCAAAAAAACTAGCAAATTCTTTAAGCAATTATTATTCATTTATAGATAACTCATTCTTTCTTAATAAAAATGAGTTAAGTATATATAGCGGAATAGGTAAATCTGTAAAAAAATATTTAGATCCTAAAGTGTTCTTTAGTTTTTATAATGAGTTTGATTTACATACCCAAATAAATAAATATGATAAAGATTATTTAAGAATAGCTACTGCTCTTACTTTTCTAAAACTAGAAATAATGAGAGATTCTGGTATTGGTACTTATGGTTTTGCTACTTTAAATAATAATAAAGAAATCATCGTTAAAAATGAAGCAGCCTTACTTTTAGACAAACTAAATGCCTATAGTAAATCTGCTAACCTTACTACTTACAACGAAAGAAATTATCAAATTGACGATTATATAAACAGTTGGAGAAAAACGATTTACAAGTACCATAAAAGAAAACATTATTTTTATAAAAAACCATTTGAAGTCTTATCAAAATTAGATGAAGACTATACAGATATTACTGTTTTAAATGATGCCGCTTTTGGTTTAAAAGATTATAATACTAATTGGCATATAAGTTCTCTAGATAATTTAGTTTTAAAAATTGACAAGTTACAGATAACAAAATCTAAACAAATTACGTTTTCATTTTTACAAGACTCCAAACATCATATATTTTATCCTAGTTCAATTGAAATTTTAGATACTGATTTTAAATTAATTAAAAAGCATAATTTAATACCTGATAATACTATTTTAAACACGAAAGAGGTAACTATAATTTTACCAACAGAGTTTGATGATGAACAGCTAACTAAAAAATTTATTATTAAGATTAACAAAAATAAAATAGATGGAAAAAATGCTTTAGCATGCGATGAAATCATCTTTAATTAAAAATTATTAAATTTACAGTAATGAAAAATATATTCTGGCTCTTATTAATTGTTCTTTTATCTTCCTCATGCGAGTTTAGAAAACCAGATATTGAAAATGTTGAAAAAACAAAAATGGAGATAGTGGACCCAGAAAGAAGCTACTATCCTATTATACGAGGTTCTGAACTTACTGCGTCTTATAAATTTTATAATAGAGGGAATGAGCCTTTAATTATATATGATGTACAAGCCTCATGTGGATGTATTGAAGTAGAATTCCCTTCTTCTTCTATTGGTAAAGACGATTTTGGATTTATAAATATAGATTATGATAGTGCCAAGAATATTGGGTATGTAGAATTTTATATAACAATTGTTGCCAATACAGAAAAAGATGTTTTTAGTACTATTAAATTCGATTTAACGGTTGTAACATCTCCACATTATACTCAAGATTACGAAGAAATATATTTAGATAGAAGAAAGAAAAAGTTGGCTGGAGAAGTTGATGGTGATTTAACAGAACAGGGGTATATGACTCCTGATGAAACTAAAACAGTTAGATAATTTAATAAAAAAATAAAACAATGAAAGCAAAATATCAAAGTGTACTAGATTTAGGACAAGAATTAGAAATTCAGAATGGTAATGTAAACGAAGAAAACGGTGTTTTACATGTTTCAGGAACTGCAAAGAACCAATATGAAAAAAACCTACTTTGGGATAAAATTAAAGAAATTGGTGGTGATAATCCTACAGATATAGTTGCAGATATTTTAATTGCTGACGAATCTGTTTATGCTAACCATACAGTAAAAAGTGGCGATACTCTAGGTAAAATAGCAAAACAATACTATGGTAATGCAATGAAATATACTGCTATTTTTGAAGCTAATACTAATATCTTAAAAAACCCTGATGTTATTCATCCAGGTCAAGAATTGGTAATACCAAATATATAATATAATTAATAAGATTTAGAAAACCGAAACAAATAGTTTCGGTTTTTTTATATTTGAAAATAAAATTAAGTTTAAAACATTGATCACAAACAAGAAAAAATTTTTCTCAGAAATTATTAAAGCTCTAATTAAGTTAATCATTGCTGGTATATTAATTGGAGTTTTAAAACAATACGATTTAATTATTGCTATACTCCTATTATTAAAAATTACTTATAATATTTACACAGAAATAATAAAACCAAAGTCGAATAAAAATTGGTTGTTATTAGTAGGAATGTTATTAACAGCTTTTGGAGGTATTGTTGGTGAAACTTGGGGTGTAAAAAGTGGTTATTGGGAATATCATGAAGTTACAAGAGAACTACCGTTATGGTTGCCTTTTGCTTGGATTCTTGCTTTTCATTATTTATATAAAGTAGAAAGAAATTTAATTCCGCTTTTAACAAATCAATCTCAAAAAAATAAAATAATTTTAGCAATAGTTCTTGCCTTAATTTTACCCGCTTTTGGAGAAGTAATTACAATTTATTTAGGAGTTTGGACTTATTATTGGCCTTATCAACTACTTGGTGTTCCTTTATATGCTTTTATATGTTTAGTTTTTGTACACATGCTTGTTTACACTCTTTTACATTTTATTTGTAAAAAATACAATATAAACGATCTGGTTTTCAATTAAAATAGAACGCAAAAAAATAACCTTTCTTCATAGAAAAAAAGTTATACTGTTTTCTATTAAATATTTCGCGTATGTCACTTCGAGTGATTTTTATGAAGTGGCAACATAATGAAAATTGTATCGAGAAGCGTTTGATTACTTCTCGATACAAAATTATTTTCCATAACATTTCAAATAATTTCACTCGAAGTGACAATACATTAATGCGAAATAATTACATATAAATCGTATAACTTAATTATTATTCTTTATTAAAATCATCTACTTAATATCTCCAACAAGCAATTCTAGTTACCTTATTTCCTTGATTCATAGCAATAACTTTAAACTCTTTTGCGCCTAATTTTCTAGACGATTTTTGTAAACTATCTATATTATCTTTTTTAGAAACTAAGCTTGTAAACCATTTACTAGATTCTTTAAACAAAGAACTTTCATATAAATAGTTATGCAAAAAAGCTTTTTCGCCACCAACATACCATAACTCATTATTGTTACCAGAAAAATTTCTAACCGCGCTATTACCTAAATTCCTATTTTTACGTTTGTTTGCTCCTTGTGCTTCTTCTGCAGATTTGTAAAAAGGCGGATTACAAATAACAGCAGAAAAAGAATCTTCATCTTTTAAAACACCTTTTAAGATATTATTTTCATCAAACTGCTGGCGTAATTCTATTTTATCACTAAAATTATTATCATCAATATTATCTTGTGATGTGTCTAAAGAGTCTAAATCTATATCTGTGGCAACAAAATCCCAATTATTTTCAGCTACACCTAAAAGTGGATAAATACATGTAGCGCCTGTACCGATATCTAAAATTTTTACATTTTCTTCTTCAGAAAGTAAATCTGTTAAATAAAGAATGTAATCTAATCTACCTGGAATTGGCGGACATAGATTTTCATCAGGAAAGTCCCAAACAGAAATCTTATCATAAGAAAATAATAATGCTTTATTTAATTCTTTTACGGCTTCCGGTATCGAAAAATCAATCGTTACAACATCAAATTTATTCTTAGAAACATAGGCTTCTAATTTAGGATTTGTTTGTATTAACTCTTCAAAATTGTATCCTTTATTAAATTTATTCTTTGGGTGAAGATTTTTTTCTTTCATTATAATTCTACTACTGTAAACTCTAATTGTAAAGGTTTTAAAGCACCTTTTAAAACTTTAATAAATGATTCTCCATATTCTAAATAATATTCAGAAAAGTTACGTTGTCTCTCTTCTAAAGATTGATTAGGAAGAATTTTATTCTGTAATTCTACAATTCTATCAACTAAATCCTTTTGTCTTTTCTTTTCGGCTTTTAACAAACGTTTTTCTAAATTCTCTAATCCTTTAATCTGTTTTCTTTCTTGTGCATTAACTGCATTTACAAAAGAAATATCTGTTTTTTTTGCAACATCTTTTAAATCTGCAAATTGATTTTTTAAAAATTGAATTTTCTCTTTAAAGTTTGTTTTTATTTCTGAATTTTCAATTACTTTTTTGGATAATAAATTATACTGATTTAAAAATAGTTCTTCTAATGAAATATTTAACTTCTTTAATTTACCTGCTTGTTTTTCTGAAACAACTTGAACAGAATTACGCAACAATAAAATAGGAAAAGGAATATTTACTTTTTCGAAATATGCTTTTAACTCAAACCAATACGCCATTTCTCCACCACCACCAATATAACAAAGGTTTGGTAAAATTACCTCTTGATACAAAGGTCTCATAATAACGTTTGGCGAAAAATCTTTAGGTTTTTTATCAACTTCTGCAAGAATTTCTGCTTTGGTAAAAACAATATCTGTGTTATTTACTTTATAAACATTGTTTTCATAAATAATTCGTTCTCTAAAATTATCGCCCAAATAAAACAAATTAATTTCTCTTGGATTTACTTGAATTTTATAATTCTTTTCAAGTTCTAAAATAGATTTAGATACTTCTGTAAATGAAATATTATTTTCTAACTCTTGTTTTACAAACGGATTAAATAATTCTTTTAATTTTTCATCATCACCATCAATAATTACCAAACCAAACTCACCAAACAAATTATTTGCAATAAAACGTGTAGCTTCGGCTAAATTAGAATGCTTTAAATAAGCTTCAGAAAAAAGGTTTTTTAAATATTTTGCGTTTTTAGAATTCCCTAAATGACTTGAAAATACTTCAAAAACATCTTTTAAATCATCAGTTGAAAAACGCCCTACTGCTCCGCCATCTTTTCTATTCCAAGAGACTTTTTTACCATCAAAATTAAAATAATTTATCTCATCAAAATCATGATCTTCTGTTGCCATCCAATAAATTGGGACAAAATTTTGCTCTGGAAATTTTTCTGATAATTCTTCGCATAAATTAATCGTAGAAATAATTTTATATAAGAAATACAAAGGTCCTGTAAATAGGTTTAACTGATGACCTGTAGTAATCGTAAACGTATTTTGTAATTTTAATAAATCTAAATTCTCTTTTGTTTTTTCTGAAGTTTTAACAGCAGAATATTGATTATTTAAAGCATCAACTAAAGTAAACCTACTTTGAAGTCTAAATGATTTTTGCTTTTCTTCTATTTGATTATGGAATCCTGATATATCAGGAAAATTATTATAAAACGGTTTTATATTTTCATTTTTCTCTAAATAATGATGCATTATTTTAGAGAAAAAACCTGTTTTTTGAAAAGGTATTTGTGTTACTTTCATATTTTAAAGGACACAGTTTTGGTAACAGTCAGATTCTGAAATAGAATTCATGTAGTGTTTATTTTTTTGATAAAAATACGATTATTTTATGCTTTGTCGTAAAAACAAAATCAATCTAACTAATTTTTAACATCTCTAAAAATTATCATATTTAAATAGTAGAATTTATTCCTTACTTTTGATTATAATCAAATCTTTATTCATGAAAATTAAATTTTTTTCTTTCTTACATTTTTTACAGTTAGTAGTGTTTTTTCTCAAAGTATAAAATCGCCTTCAGAATTTTTAGGTTACGAAATAGGTACTCGTTTTACAAGACACCACAAAGTAGTAGATTATTTTAAATACGTTAGCAATACCTTATCTAATGTTAAACTAGATAAATATGGCGAAACAAATGAACATAGACCTTTGTATTTAGCTTATATATCATCCGAAGAAAATATAAAAAACATAGAGAATATTAGAAAATCTAATTTATCTCAAACAGGAATTATAGAAGACAAAACTAAGAATAAAAAAGCTATTATTTGGTTAAGTTATAATGTACATGGTAACGAAGCATCTAGTACAGAAGCCTCTATGTTAACCATTTATGAATTAGTAACTAATAAAAAACCATGGTTAGAAAATACGGTGGTAATTATAGATCCTTGTATAAATCCTGATGGTAGAGATCGTTATGTTAATTGGTACAACCAAGTTAAAAGTACGCCTTTTAATAGCATGCAAGATGCAAAAGAACATCGTGAACCTTGGCCTAGTGGAAGACCAAATCATTATTTATTTGATTTAAATAGAGATTGGGCTTGGGCAACTCAAATAGAATCTAAACAAAGAATTAAAATGTACAACAAATGGATGCCACATGTACATGTAGATTTTCATGAACAAGGTATTAATAGTCCGTATTATTTTGCGCCTGCAGCAGAACCTTTTCATGAGATAATTTCTGATTGGCAACGTAGTTTTCAAACTCAAATTGGAAAAAATCACGCAAAATATTTCGATAAAGAAGGCTGGTTATATTTTACAAAAGAGAGTTTCGATTTGTTATACCCAAGTTATGGCGATACGTATCCTACTTTTATGGGAGCAATTGGTATGACTTATGAACAAGCAGGACATGGAAGAGCGGGTTTAAGTATACATACTGATGAAGGAGAAGTTTTAACTTTAAAAGCTAGAGCAATCCATCATATGACAACTGGTTTATCTACTATTGAAATTTCTTCTAAAAATGCAGAAAAATTAAATTCTGAATTCAGAAAATTCTTCGATACTAAAAAAGTAACCTACAAGAGTTATGTGTTAAAAAACGAAAATGATGATAAAACAAATCGTTTAAAAAAGTTATTAGATACACATGAAATTGAATACGAATTTGCAAATAAAGGAACTGTAAAAGGGTATAATTTTAATTCGCAGAAAGAAGAAAAAATGAATACTTCTAATGGTGATTTAGTGATTCATACAAATCAACCAAAAGGGAAAATGGTAAAGGTTTTGTTTGAACCTAAAGCAAAATTAGTAGATTCTTTAACCTATGATATTACTGCTTGGTCTTTACCTTATGCACACGGTTTTAATGCAATTGCTTCTAAAAGCAAAATAAGTTCTACAAAAAATTCATCAGTAAAAAATAATATAAATAATATTGATAAAAGTGCCTATGCATACATTTCTAAATGGAATAGTTTAGAAGATGCTACTTTTTTAGGTGCTCTTTTACAACAAAATATTACACCTCGTTTTTCTAGCAAATCATTTTCTATTAATGGTAAAACTTATAAAAGTGGAAGCTTAATTATTTTAAGAAATGATAATAAAAATTTAAATTTTGATAACAAACTAATAGAAATTGCTAACAAGAATAAAAGAGAAATTACAGCTGTTTCAACAGGATTTGTAGATGCTGGTTTAGATTTTGGGTCTTATTCTGTAAAGCCAATTAACAAACAAAAGGTTGCCTTACTTTCTGGTAAAGGAACTTCTTCTTTAAGCTTTGGAGAGATCTGGCACTTTTTTGAAACTGAATTAAAATATCCTTTAACCATTTTAAATTCTGATTATTTTAGTAGCGTTAACTTTTCTAAATATGATGTAATTATTATCCCAAATGGTTATTATAGTCGCGTTTTAAATAAAAAAACTTTAGAAAAACTAACTTCTTTTGTGAGTTCTGGTGGCACTTTAATTGCAATCGGGAATGCGTTAAGTAGTTTTGCTGATAAAAAAGGTTTTTCATTAAAAAAGAAAGAAGGTGAGAAAAAAGACACTACCAAGTCTAACTTAATTCCTTTTGCAGAACAAGAGCGTAAAAATGTAGCTAACTTAATAACAGGAGCCATTTTTAAGAGTAAAGTAGATGTTACACATCCTTTAGCTTTTGGCTACAAAAACGAATATTTTTCTTTAAAACTAAGTGGATCAACCTATAATTATTTAAATGATGGCGTAAATGTTGCCTATTTTGATAAAGAAACACAAAATGTTTCTGGTTATGCTGGTAGTAAAGCTATTAAAAATATTCCTGAATCTTTATTATTTGGAGAAGAACAAAAAGGAAGTGGTAGCATTATTTATATGGTTGATAATCCTCTTTTTAGATCTTTTTGGGAAAATGGAAAGCTCTTTTTAGCAAATGCAGTTTTCTTACTGAACTCTGATAAACTAAAATAATAGAAAATAAAAAAACCACTCTAACAAGAGTGGTTTTTAAGTTTAAACTATTTTGTTTAGAACCCGAAGCTAACTCCAATCATTGGTAGAACTCCTCCTCCATTTATTTCTGAATGATATTTTACAACTGCTAATAAATTCATACTATCGGATAATGAATATATAGCTCCTGCTCCTCCAGTAAAACCCGTATTACTTGCAGAGACACCAGTTGCACTTACACTGTTAATAGAAATACCTCCTGTTAGAAACCAATTAAAGCTTTCATCTCCTAAATAATAACGAGCATCTAAGTCAAATTGTGTTGATGTAATTCCGCTACCTACAAAATAATAAGTATAACTTGGAGCTGCAGAAATATTGTCTGCAAAAACATATTCAATTCCAGCTGTGACTCCTAAATCCGAACCGGATGCTAACGGGTACGAAACACCGGCAAAACCATTAAAATCTCCTTTTTCTTGCGCAAGTAGCACACAAGAAAATAATAATGCAATTCCTAATAATAATTTTTTAAAATTCATATCATTTTTTATTTAGTTAATACTTAACAAATTAAAAGAAACAAATTAAATAAAAAAATACGGCAAATGCCGTATTTGATTAAAACCTATTAATTATCTATTTCTAGCTCTAAACCCATGATAATAACATCTTCTACATAAACTTGATATATACAAACTATATAATTTTAATGTTACTCTCTGTTATATCTATTAAGCGTCATTATTTTTATCAAATGAATATTATCTACCTTTTTTATCTAGTAAAGTTTATTACTATCCTTTATATTTCAAGTCGCAATACCAAAATTTAGTATCGTGGTTTGGTACTTCTTTTTCTGGTTGATGGCAATTATCATCTTTATCTTTATGCAAGGTATAAGAACGTAAAACTTTTTCTCCTACAGAAAAATCAATAGGAAACTTAAAAATAGGACCATCAAAAACAAAAGTATGAAACTCACCATTTTCGCCACAAACATCTACATTTTTAGGTAAATCTTTTATAAATTGTTTGTCTATTACTCTACCAACAAACTCTTCTCCTAAAAGCTTCGCATTTACACAAACAGTAATTGCTTTAAACCCTAAATCTAAAAATTCTTGTAATATTTTCTTTGTATCTTTTTTCCAAAGCGGATAAACGCCACTAATATTTACTTCCGCTAATTTAGCATCTCTATATGCTTTTAGATCTTCAAGAAAAATATCACCAAAAACTGAGTGTGTATAACCTTTCTCTAACAAAGAATCCATCGCTTGTTTCATTATTTTTGCATACAAACTCATTGTAACATCAGCAGGAAATGCGATCGTTTTTAGATTAATACCAATAGATTCTACTTGCTTAAATAACAACTCTTTTCTAAGACCATGCATAGAAACTCTATCAAAATCTTTATTAATAGTTGTTACTAATAAATCTAAATTATAATCTGGGTTTTGAAGTGTTTTATAAAGGGCTAAAGCGGAATCTTTACCAGAACTCCAATTAAAATAAGTTTTTTTCATAAGAATAATTGCATAAAAAAATCCTACACAAAGTAGGATTTTAATTTTTTATTTCTTTTTTTGATGTAAAGGAACTGGTTTTTCAACTTTAGTAACTGGTGTACCGTGTAAATCGTAATCTCCAGCTTCATGAATTTTTATATCTATAAATTCACCAATTTTAATATAATGTTCTTTTGCATCTACTATAACATCATTATCAACATCAGGAGAATCAGATTCTGTTCTTCCGTAGAAAAACTCACCATCTTTTCTATCAAACAAACATTTAAAAGTTTTTCCAATTTTTTCTTGATTCAATTCCCAAGAAATTTGAGATTGAACTTCCATAATTTCATTTACTCTTTTAAACTTTATATCTGCAGGTACATCATCTTCTAAAACATAAGCTCCTGTATTTTCTTCATGAGAATATTCAAAAGCACCTAAACGTTCAAAACGCATTTCTTCAACCCAATCTTTAAGTTCCTGAAACATTTCTTCTGTTTCACCAGGATAACCAACAATTAATGTAGTTCTAATAGCCATTTCTGGTACTGCTTCTCTAAACTTATGAATTAATGCTGTTGTTTTTTCATGTGTTGTACCACGTTTCATCGATTTTAACAACTCCGTATTAATGTGCTGTAAAGGAATATCTAAATAATTACACACTTTAGGCTCGCGTTTCATCACCTCTAAAACATCCATTGGAAAACCTGTAGGAAAAGCATAATGCATTCGAATCCATTCAATTCCTTCTATTTTAGCTAAGGCTTCTAATAATTGTGCCAATGCTCTTTTTTTGTAGATATCAAGTCCATAATATGTTAAATCTTGAGCGATTAACATTATTTCTTTAATCCCTTTCTCAGCTAATTTTGTAGCTTCAGTAACTATATCTTCAATTGGAGTAGATCTATGTTTACCTCTCATTAATGGAATTGCACAAAACGAACAAGGTCTATCGCAACCTTCTGCAATTTTTAAATATGCATAATGTTTTGGTGTTGTTGTTAAACGTTCTCCAATTAATTCGTGCTTATAATCTGCTTCTAAAGCTTGTAAAAGATTTGGTAAATCGTGCGTACCAAAATATTGATCTACGTTTGTAATTTCTGCTTCTAAATCTGGCTTATAACGCTCACTTAAACAACCAGAAACAAAAACTTTATCTATTTCACCAGCTTCTTTTCTCTTTGCGTAATGTAAAATAGTATCTATAGATTCTTCTTTGGCTTTACCAATAAATCCACAAGTATTAATTACAACTATATTTCCATCATCTTCTGGATCTTCATGTATAACGTCTTTTCCATTAGCTTTTAATTGTCCCATTAACACTTCACTATCGTAAATGTTCTTAGAACAGCCTAAAGTAACTACATTAATCTTATTTTTTTTGATGGTTTTTGTACGCATATCTGTTTTTTTCTGACTGCAAATATACAGCTTAATTAGAGTAATTTTATATAGTTTTAAATTTGGTTATGATAAACAATTTTAATTTATTTCTATATTAAAATATCTTAGTGAGCATTGAGTTAAAAATTATAAAAAGATTGGATATTCAGAAACAGAATATTTACTTTTTAAAAACATAAATAACTCCTTTATGAGGAGTTATTATATGTTTAATTGATTAAATATGTATTTTATTTAAAAAAAGAATCTACAAATTCGTGTTTATTAAATACCTGTAGATCTTCTATACCTTCACCAACACCAATATATTTTACAGGAATTTTAAATTGATCTGAAATTCCAATTACAACTCCACCTTTTGCGGTACCATCTAATTTTGTAACTGCTAAAGAAGTTACTTCAGTTGCCAACGTAAATTGCTTTGCTTGTTCAAAAGCATTTTGACCAGTTGACCCGTCTAAAACTAATAAAACTTCATGTGGAGCATCATCTACAACTTTTTGCATTACACGTTTAATCTTAGTTAACTCATTCATTAAATTAACCTTATTATGTAAACGACCTGCTGTATCTATAATAACAACATCTGCATTTTGTGTTACTGCCGATGCCAAAGTGTCAAAAGCTACAGAAGCAGGATCTGAACCCATTTCTTGCTTTATTATTGGCACATCTGTTCTATCTGCCCATACTTGTAGTTGATCTATTGCTGCTGCTCTAAAAGTATCTGCAGCACCTAAAACAACTTTTAAACCTTGCTTTTTAAACTGTGAAGCTAACTTACCAATTGTTGTTGTTTTACCAACACCATTAATTCCAACAACCATTATAACATATGGTTTCTTACTCCCATCTTTATTTGGTGTTAAGTTAGGTATTTTAAACTCAGTTTCATTTCCTTTATTAGTCTCAGATAAAAGACCAGCAATTTCTTCTCTAAGAATTTTATTTAATTCGTCTGTACCAACATATTTATCTGCAGCTACACGCTCTTCAATTCTTGTAATAATTTTAAGTGTAGTATTTACACCTACATCAGAAGCTACTAAAACTTCTTCTAAATTATCTAAAACATCATCATCTACCTTAGATTTTCCTGCAACGGCTTTAGATAATTTACCAAAGAAACTTTCTTTAGACTTTTCTAATCCTTTATCTAATGTTTCTTTTTTTCTTTTGAAAATATATTTTTAAAAAAACTCATTCTTTATTTTTTATACTACTTAACAATACGTTAAAAAACGTGCCATTAATTTTGATTGGTCAAATTGTCATTAAAACTGACTGTATTAGTGATTTAAACTACATCCTTTTTAGTTTTCATATAAAAAGGTATAATAAACACAACTTTATTCTTAATACTTTCTAAATAAAGTAATCACCTCAAAAATACGGAAATATAAGGCACAAAAAAAACTACTTTCTAAAATAAGAAAGTAGTTTAAATATATTGTCTATAAGTAATTACTTTTTAGCTAAAAAGTCATTTACTTTAGAAGGATCCATAATTGATTCTACAAACATGTATGCTCCTGTTTTTGGAGATCTTACCATTTTTATAGCTTTACTTAATCTTTTAGAAGAAGTTTGTAAAGATGCTACTGTTTTCTTTGCCATTGTGTATGATTTTTTATCTATATGCTCTGTTCTGAGTTCTAGATATATTTATTATTTAATTTCTTTGTGAACAGTCATTTTCTTTAAGATAGGATTGAATTTTTTAATTTCCATTCTATCTGGAGTGTTCTTTTTGTTCTTAGTTGTAATATATCTAGAAGTACCTCTTTCTCCTGAAGCTTTATGCTCTGTACATTCTAAAATTACCTGAACTCTGTTTCCTTTTTTTGCCATCTGTATAAAATTTTAAATCGCTTGAGCTTATTTAGTTAAAAATCCGTTAGCTCTTGCTTCTTTTATTACTGCAGAAATTCCTTTCTTATTAATATTTTTTAAAGCAGATGCAGATACTTTTAATGTAATCCATTTATCTTCTTCTGGGATGAAAAAACGCTTAGTCATAAGATTAGCATCAAACTTCCTTTTGGTTCTATTCATAGCATGAGAAACATTGTTCCCAACCATTGCTTTTTTTCCTGTTAATTCACAAATTCTAGACATCTTCTCGACGGTATTTATAGTGTTATCTCTAAACGAGGTGCAAATCTACAAATAATTCTAATTGTGAACAAAACAATTTTATTAATTTTTTAATATTTCTTTTTGAAGAATTTCTAAGGCCTTATTTACCGTTTTATCAATGACTCTTCCTCGTGGTTTTCCAAAATTAAATTCCTCCACAAAAAACTCGTTATCAGTAGCTAACGCAATAAAAACAACTCCAACACTCTTGTCATTATCATCTGTGGTTGGTCCTGCGTTTCCAGTTACTGCAATTGCATAGTTTGTTTGCAACTTATCTTTAGCATTTATTGCCATTTCTAGTGCAACTTCCTTACTTACAACAGAATGATCTTCTATTGTTTGTTTTGAAACATTTAATAAATTAATTTTTGTTTCTACAGAATAAGTTACAAAACTTCCTTTATAATAAGCTGAAGAGCCAGAAATAGAGACTAAAGTACTTGCGATTTTCCCTCCTGTTAAACTTTCTGCAGTACAAATTGTTTTTCCTTTTTTTGCTAGCAACTCTCCAACAGTTTGTTCAATATTTCCTCCATCATCAATTCCAGTAATAATTTCTGGAATAATTTTATATAACTCAGAAATTTTATCTTGTAAAGTTTCTTGTAAAAGTTTCTTATTGTCTCCTTTAGCAGATAACCTTAAACGCACTTTTCCATAATTTGGCAAATATGCTAACTTAATAAATGGAGGTAAACTATTTTCGAAATCTTCTATTCTCTCTGCTAAAGAACTTTCTCCCATTCCATAAGTCATAATCGTTTTATGAATAATAAACGGTAATTTAAATTGTTGCTGAATTTTAGGCAACACTTTACCTGTCATTAAACCTTTCATTTCATTTGGCACACCTGGTAATGACACAAAGACTGTTTCGTTTTCATAAAACCACATTCCAGGAGCTGTTCCTAAATAATTTTTTAAATACGTTGCTTTAGTTGGCATTAAACCTTGCAACCTATTTAATTCGCCAAATGGGATGTTATATTTTAAAAATAACGTTTTTACATGATTAACTACATCTTCATTTAACTCTAAAGTATCATTAAAATATTCTGCAATTGTATGTTTTGTAATATCATCTTTTGTAGGACCTAATCCACCAGTAACAATAACAATATCTACTCTTTCTTGCGCTTCTTTTAATGCATTTAATATATGTTGCTTATCATCTTGAATAGATGAAATCTGATATACAGAAACTCCAATTTTATTTAATTCGGTTCCAATCCATTGAGAATTTGTATCCACAATTTGACCAATTAAAATCTCATCTCCTATTGTTATAATTTCTGCTTTCATATTTTATAAGTTACAAAGTTGTAACGTTTATAAAGTTTAAAAGTTAAGTCTGAAACTTTCTACTTTTTAACTTTAAAAACTTTTTACTGATTTACTTTACTCTAATATTAAATACCTCTCTACCTTCAATAACTCCTTTTAAAACATCATTTTCTAAAACTTTACCAACTCCTGCTGGTGTTCCTGTAAAAATAATATCTCCTTTTTTTAAGGTAAAATATTGAGAAACATAAGAAATTAATTCATCTGTAGTCCACAACATTTCATTTGTATTTCCATCTTGAACAATTTCATCATTCTTATACAATTGAAATTTTAAATTATTTAAATCGAATTGTTCCTTCGGATAAAATTCCCCAACAACTGCACTTCCATCAAAAGCTTTCGCTTTTTCCCAAGGCAAACCTTTTTCTTTGCATTTGGCTTGTACATCTCTTGCTGTAAGATCGATTCCTAAACCAACTTCGTCATAATACTTATGTGCAAATTTTGCATCTATATGTTTACCAACTTTATTAATTTTTACTAAAACCTCAACTTCATAATGAACATCATTAGAAAATGGAGGAATAAAAAATGGATTCTTTCTTGGTAAAATTGCAGAATCTGGCTTTAAAAAAACAACAGGATTCTCTGGTCTTTCATTCGCTAATTCTTCTATATGTTTTGCGTAATTGCGCCCAATACAAATTATTTTCATTTTTATTTATTGAAAAATTAAATGATTCAAAAATTGAAAACTTATAACTGTTACTTAAAAATTACTCTCCTGCTTCCGGAAAAACAATTGCTCTATTTCCAGAAACTATTATTTGATGGTTTAAATGGCATTTTACTGCTCTTGCCAATACTAATTGCTCTATATCTGCTCCAATTCTTTTTAAAGTGGTTGGCGTACTTTCGTGAGTTACTGGTTTTACATCTTGCTCTATAATTGGACCTTCATCTAAATCTACTGTAGCATAATGCGCAGTTGCACCAATTAACTTTACACCTCTTTCATAAGCCTTTTTATATGGATTTGCTCCTTGAAAAGCGGGTAAGAAAGAATGATGAATATTAATTATTTTCTCTGGATAATAATTAATAAAATCGGCAGATAAAATTTGCATATATCTTGCCATAACAATTAAATCTATCTCATTACAATCTACAATTTTTTTAACCTGCGCTTCTTGTTCTAGTTTGGTTTCTTTTGTTATTGGCAAATGATAAAAAGGAATATTAAACATATCTGCAACATATCTTAATTTATTATGGTTGCTAATAATCATTATTACGTTACAATCTAAACGTCCTTCTTTTGAGCGCTCTAACAAATCATATAAATTATGACTTGTATGAGATACCATAATAGCTACATTTTGTTTTTTATCACCATAATTTACAGACCAATCTATATTTAATGGTGTTGCTAATTCTAAAAACTCGTTTTCCAATACTTCTTTAGAAATATTAGTTCCGTCTGCATTTAAACGAACTCTCATAAAATAAGTATCTTCAATAGCATTTACATATTGCTGAGAACTTAAAATATTGAATCCTTTTTCGTGAAAAAAACTAGTAATTTTTGCTACCAGCCCTTTTTGATCTGGGCATTTTATTAAAAAAGATACTACTTGTGATTTCATTTGTTATTATTCCAAAATTGAAAAATTTGTCATTTAAAAATTAAGTTTCGACTGCGCTCAACTTAGCAACTGCCAACTGTTTTATGGTATCCAAACTTTAGGAAAATTAGGTTTTCTTTTTTCAAGAAAAGCATCTCTTCCTTCTTTTGCTTCATCGGTCATATAAGCAAGTCTTGTTGCTTCACCTGCAAAAACCTGTTGACCAACCATACCATCATCTGTTAAATTCATTGCAAATTTTAACATTTTAATTGAAGTTGGAGATTTTTCTAAAATTTCTTGTGCCCATTCATAAGCAGTATCTTCTAATTCTTTATGCGGAATAACAGCATTTACCATTCCCATTTCATAAGCTTCTTGAGCAGAATAATTTCTACCTAAAAAGAAAATTTCACGTGCTTTTTTCTGACCCACCATTTTTGCCAAATAAGCAGAACCATAACCACCATCAAAAGAAGTAACATCTGCATCTGTTTGTTTAAAAATAGCATGTTCTTTTGATGCTAACGTTAAATCGCAAACAACATGTAAACTATGTCCGCCACCAACTGCCCAACCAGGAACCACAGCAATAACAGCTTTTGGCATAAACCTAATTAAACGTTGCACTTCTAAGATGTTTAATCTATGGTAACCATCTTCTCCTACATAACCTTGATGTCCTCTTGCTTTTTGATCGCCTCCAGAACAAAAAGAATACACACCATCTTTTGTACTTGGGCCTTCTGCAGAAAGTAAAACAACACCAATAGAAGTGTCTTCTCCTGCATCATAAAAAGCGTCATATAACTCCTTTGTTGTCTTAGGGCGAAATGCGTTTCTAACATTTGGTCTATTAAATGCTATTCTTGCAACACCATTACATTTCTTATATGTAATATCTTCATATTCTTTGGCAACTTTCCATTCAGGTTGTATCATATTTTTGTATTTTAGACGTTCTTGTGACAGAACAAAAATCATTCCTCGCAAAAATAAACATTCTAGCTTATGATTAAGAACTCACTAACATTAATATTTATTCTTTTTTACTTCTTCAGTTATTCACAAAAAACCATTCAAAAAGGATTAGAGTCAGATATTTTAGAAACAACTAGAGATATTAAAATTTATATTCCGCAAGGATATGAAAAAGATAGCATCAAGAATTATCCTCTTGCTATTGTTTTAGATGAAGATTACATGTTTGATTTATATGTTGGTAATGCAGTTTTATTCTCAAAAAAAGACAAAGCTCCAAAACAAATTGTAGTTGGTATTTCTATGGAAGATACAAAAGGAAATGATATTTCTTTTGATAGAAATTCTGGTAAACTTACAGGAAGTGCTAAAAATTTTTATGAATTTATAAGAGACGAAGTTTTATTTTACGTAGAAAGCAATTACAGAACATCTCCTTTTATAACACTAATAGGGCAAGGATATTCTGCAAATTTAATTACACATTTTTTACAAGAAAAAACAGCTTTTATAAATTCTTTTATATGTTTAAACCCAAGTTTTTCAGATTTTATAGGCGAAGAATTAATTTCATATCAATTACATAGATTCGGGAAAGAAGACAATACTTTTTATTTTTACACAAATAATTCAGATTCCTTTTCATCAAAAAAACAAGTAAAAATAGATCAAGTACAAAAAGGATTATCTCTTTTAGAAATAAAAAATTTTAATATTATAAATGATATTACTAACACCTCTAGTTCCGTTTCTGCAATTAGCGAAGCTTTACCAAGAGCTCTAACTAAAGTTTTTGAAGTATACTCTTCCATTTCTAAAGAAGAATATGAAAAAAACATAAAAGAACTAACTCCGCTTGATGCAATTTCTTACTTAGAAAACAAGTATTTAGAAATCGAATTTTTATTTGGTAGCGATTTAGGAATTAGAGAAAAAGACATTTATGCTATAGAAAACATTATTATTGAAAAAGAAAATGGAGATCGTTTAAGAGATTTTGGTAAAATGATATTAAAGCTATTCCCTTCTTCTCCATTAGGTGAATATTATATTGGTAGATATTACGAATCTGGAAAAATGTTTAAAAAAGCCTTAAAATATTACAAAATTGGTTACGGAAAAATGGATCCTTCAGATAAAAATGCTGATGCTTTTTATGAAAACATTTTAAGAATTGGTGGGCAGTAAAATAGTTTTTAGCAAAAAAAAGATTAGAAATTATTAGTATAATTTCTAATCTTTTTTTTGCCTTTAGATCTTTAAATTCAAAAGCCTCACAACTTTGAGACTTTGAAAAAACCTACAAAAGCTCTATTCTATCTTCTTTTATTACAATTAGTTTTTGTTTATATAAATTACCAACCGCCTTTTTAAATGCTTTTTTACTCATTTTCATATGAAAACGAATAGAATCTGGAGAACTTTTATCTGTTAACAACAAAAAACCTTCTCTACTATTTTTTAACTTAGAAAGTACTTTTTCTACATCAGAATCTATTACATTTCTAAAACCTTGTGGTCTAAGAGAAACATCTATTTTACCATCTTCACGAATTTGTTTTATATAACCCGTAACTTCCATGTTTTCTTCTAAGTCTTGGAAAACTTCGCTTCTAAAAAGTAAACCATCAAACTCTTCATTAATTAAAACAGTATAACCTAAACCGGTTTCTGTTTCAATTACTAAACTCACTTTATCACCTTCTTTTAAGTACATTTTTTCATCTTGAGAATCATTTTCTCCGTCTTGTAATTGCCCTCCTCTTTCGTATAAATCTTCTTGTGAATCCATTATTGTATATATTTAAAATATGCTGATAAAATTAAATCATTTTCTTCACTTGGAGTGAAAATTTCTAATATTTTTGGTTTTTCTGATGTTTTATAAAACCCTACTAATTGCTCTTTTACTGTTACTTTAGAATCTGCTTTTAAATACTGAAATCCATACATTTTACACAAATGTTCAGCAGTTAAACTATGTGGTGTTTCAAAATATTTAATTGCATTTGTAGATTTGGGCCCAGGTATAATTTTAAAAATTCCTCCTCCAGAATTATTAATCAATATAATTCTAAAGTTATTAGGAATATTTGAATTCCATAAACCATTACTGTCGTAGAAAAAACTAATATCTCCAGTAATAAAAATAGTTTGATTTTTACTTGCAAAAGCGGCTCCTATTGCGGTACTTGTGCTACCATCAATTCCGCTTGTACCTCTATTACAAAATACAGAGTTAGAGATATCAATAGAAAATAATTGCGCATATCTAATAATTGAGCTGTTACTAATTTGTAACTGACTCTTTTTAGGAATACTCCCTAAAACTTGTTCAAAAACCTTAAAATCTGAATGTTTTGCCTTTAACAAATACTTAGCATGTTTTAAACGTTTCTCATTACGGATTTGCAACCATTTTTGTTGATAATCACTTTCTACAACTTCAACTGAATTATTAAAATTTAAAAAGAAATCTTTAGGTGCTGTTTGTATAAATTCTGATAAACAAAAAAAAGTATTTGTTGCTTTTTCTGTGTCAATATTCCAATGATGCTTTGGTTGATACTTCCTTAAAAATTGTTTTATTTTTTTAGAAATAATCATACCTCCAAACGTAATTAACACATCTGGTTTTAAATCCTTAAACTGATTGTCGTCTAAAGAAAATATTAACTGATCTATAGAATCAATCGCTTTTTCATGATGTAAATTAGACGTAGTTTCTGTTAAAATTAAAACAGATTTATCATCTGCAAATACATCCATTAATTGATGTAATTTATGATTAGGATAATTTACACCCACTAAAATCATTTTTTTTGCTGATGTATTCCAAATTTTAGCTAAATCATTATAATTAATATGAGAGTTATCTAAAGAACTCATACTAATATGAGGAAAATGAAAATCTTGCAATTTCTCTACAGTTTCATAAAGTGGCTCATCAAAAGGAACATTAATATGAACTGGCCCTTGTTGAGAAACTGAAATTTGTAAGGCTTCTCCAATTAATTGAGCGTTACGAGTTTTAAATTTTTCATTTTCTACTAAATTAGCAGAAAACAAGATATGTTTATCAAAAACATTTTCTTGACGAATTGTTTGTCCGTCTCCAATATCTATTAAATGTTTTGGTCTATCAGCAGAAATTATAACTAAAGGAATATTGCTATAAAAAGCTTCTGCAATTGCAGGATAATAATTTAACAAAGCAGAACCAGAAGAACATAAAACAGCAACTGGTTTCTGTGTCTGTTGTGCAATTCCTAAAGCAAAAAAAGCTGCACTTCTTTCATCTACTACGCTTAAAGTTTCTATTTCTGGATGATTAGAAAAACCAATTGTAAGAGGCGCATTTCTTGAACCTGGAGAAATAACAACTGTATCAATTTGAAATTGAATACAGGCTGATATTACAAGTTGTGCAAGTTCTTTTTTTGGATACATTAATATAAATTACGAAGTAGCAAAGTTACAAAGTCAAAAAGTTAATAAAGACAAAAAAGTCAGAAAGTAAAATATTTTTCTACTTTCTGACTTTAATTATATAAAAATCAACTGCGTTGGCTAGTTTCCTTTTTGATAATCTGCTAAAAACTTAGCCAAACCACTATCTGTTAAAGGGTGTTTTAACAAACCTTCTATTGCACTTAAAGGCCCAGTCATAACATCGGCTCCTAATTTTGCGCAATTAATAATATGCATTGTATGACGAACTGAAGCCGCTAAAATTTCAGTCTCAAAACCATAATTATCATAAATTAAACGAATTTCTTCAATCAAATTCATCCCATCTGTAGAAATATCGTCTAAACGACCAATGAAAGGAGAAACATAGGTTGCACCAGCTTTTGCTGCCAATAAAGCTTGGCCTGCTGAAAACACTAATGTTACATTTGTTTTAATCCCTTTAGAAGAAAAGTATTTACAAGCTTTTACACCATCTTTTATCATTGGCAATTTTACTACAATTTGCGGATTTAAAGCAGCCAAAGCCTCACCTTCTTTTACCATACCATCGAAATCTGTAGAAATAACTTCTGCAGAAACATCTCCTTCTACTAACTCACAAATTTCCTTGTAATGGTTAATAATATTAGTTTCACCAGTTATACCTTCTTTAGCCATTAAAGATGGATTTGTAGTTACACCATCTAAAATTCCTAAAGCTTGCGCTTCTTTAATTTGCTCTAAATTTGCAGTGTCTATGAAAAATTTCATTTAAATAAAGTTATAATTTGTGTTGTTATACATAAGATACAAATATAACAACAAAGGTTTTAGTTTTTAAGTATTTACCTATAAGTTTTAAACAAGTTTTTATAATAAAAAATTATTGTTAATCATTTAAAATGAATCTTTTAACTCGCTTAATTTTTTTCTTACTTTTCAAAATTATATTTTTGTTGAAAATTATATAATGTATTTTAGAAATATACTTTTTATTTTATTTTTCGCCTTATTTTTTTCTTGTGAATCACAAAATGAAAAACAAGATGAAATAGTAGAAGTAATTGATGAAACAATTGATGAAACAATTGAGTGCTCTAACGCTACAACTATCATTACAGAAGATGACGCTATTGCTATACCAAGTGACACAAATCCTGTATATTGGATTGGCAACTATAACAGTTCCTTAATTCAAATAAACTTTACTAAAGAAATTGGTTTTGATAATGCAACAGAAAGATTAAGTTTTGTTTTTAAGAAAATAAACAATTGTTTAGAGTTAGACTACGCCTATAAATATTATGACGGAAAACTAGTTGATGTTTCTGCTATAACAGAAATGGAGATTTATGATTTTTCTATACAAGATTGGGATGAAGATAAAAAACTGTCTGGAGATGTAACCTACAAAGATCCACATAATGGACAATTTTATACTAGAAAATTTTGGTTAGAATTCTCAAGTAATGACTATATTGAAGAACCTACTAATTTTAAACTATTTTCTGAATGTTATTTAGATAAATTACCTATCGAAATTGATATGAATAATGATGGAAATATCGATTTTAATTTAAGCTATACAGAGATTAGAAATTATGGCAGTAAACCCGCATATACTGAATATACTTTTCACTTAATCTCTAGTAACAATGATATAAATTTTATCCTATCTCCTAAAAGGAACTCGAGCCCTTATATCGTTCTTTTTGAAACTCCATTTTCTTCCGAAGACACTAAACAATATTTTAATGGCGTTAAAAAAGCTTTAGATGTATTTTATGAATTTGATGCTCCATATCAAAAATATAATTACTTTTTAAACAACAACCTTACCTACAGAAGCAAATTAAAAAATAATTCAGAAGATTATTTTGTAGTTAGTTTAACTTTAAATGGAAATCAGTATTTTGGTTGGATTAAGTTTAGTTTTAACACAGACAATTGTTCTGTTGAAGTTTTAGATACTTACTTAAACCCAACTCCTAATCAAAATATAAACGTAGACTAAAGTTTATAATGATTCATTAATATTTTTTGATACATTTTGTCTGGCAAAATACGTTTTAAAACAATTGAGAATTTCTCCATAAATCCACCAACTTTGTAATGAATTTTAGGGTTATTTGTATTTATAATTTTATAAACCGTTTTAGCCATTTCTATAGGATCCATACCACCACTTACATGAGAATCCATCAAATCTAAATTTGATTGATACATTTCTTTATAGGCAGAGTTTTCAAAAACTGGTGTATGATATCTACCTGCTGCAATATTTGTAGCAAAATCTCCTGGAGCAACATTTACAACCTTTATACCAAAACTTTTAACCTCCATACTTGTGGCTTCTGTTACTAACTCTAAAGCACCTTTTGTCGCAGAATACAATCCTCTAAAAGGCAACCCCATGTAACCTGCAATAGAAGTTACATTAAGTATAAATCCAGAATTTTGTTTCCTCATTTGAGGTAATACAGTCTTCATTACATCTACTGCTCCAAAAAGATTTGTATTAAACACAGCTCTCATTTCGTCTGTTGGTGTGTCTTCAATTGGGCCAGTAATTCCCATACCAGCATTATTTATTAACACATCTAGTCTTCCTTCTTTTTTTACAATGTAATCTACAGCCTTACGTATTGTATCTACTTTTAATACATCAAGTGCAATTAATTCAAAAGAAAAATTTTCTTGATTTTTTGGATTTCTACTTGTTCCAAAAACAGTGTATCCTTTTTCCTGTAAAAAAGTAGCAATAGATTTTCCTATTCCTGATGAAGCACCAGTTACTAGTATAACTTTAGACATAAGTAAATTTTAAAAATATGAAAGCAGTAAAGTTAAAAAGTTAAAATGAAAGAAACCCTTTTTCAGAACGAAACTTTAGGGCATAAAAAATGGCAAGCTACCTACATCACACTGCTACAACCTAATACCCTTGCTGTGTTCCCACCCTGGGGGATTCAAAGGGAGCTAGTTGTGTAGGACTTGCCGCTGCAAATTTACAACAGATTTTTATTATAACAATTAAAAAAATATAAAATTTTATGTAACATTTTTAACTAACTGAGTACTAATAATATGTTTTGTAAGTTTTCTAAAACTGAGAAAAATAAAAACTATCAAAATGAAATTAATATATTTGTAAAACTAACTAAATCATTAAACAATGGAAAACCAAGTAAACAGTAAAAGTATTATTTTAAACAACGGTCTTTACCTAGGTCTTATTGGTATAATTTGTCACTTAGCATTATATGCAACAGGTAGCTTATTAGAATTAAACTGGGTAAATAGTATTATTAGCTTAATAGCTATGATTATTTTTATAGTTATGGGTATTAAAACTTATAAATTAAATAATGGTGGTTTTATCTCTTGGGGACAAGGAGTTAAAATAGGAATGGGAATAACAATGATTAGTGCTGTAATTACTGTTCTTTATATTATGATATTTATGAACTTTATAGAACCAGATTTTCAGCAACAAGCATTAGAGTTTCAAAAACAAGCTTGGATTGATGGAGGTTTAACAGACGAACAAGTTGAAGCTTCAGTTGCTATGACAGAAAAATTTCAAACACCAGCTATTTCTGCGGCAATGATGTTAGCATTTTCTGCATTTATTGGGTTTGTTTTTTCTGCAATTATAGCAGCAATCATGAAAAAATCTGAAGAAGAAACTTATTAATTTTAGTTTTAACGTTTTTAAAGTAAAAAGTAAGAAAGTATCTACAATACTTTTTTAACTTTACAACTTGTAACTTTACAACTAGAAAATATGGATATTTCGGTAGTAATACCACTTCTTAACGAAGATGAATCTTTACAAGAATTACACGATTGGATTGCAAAAGTTATGCAATCCAATCGTTATTTATATGAAATTATTTTTATTGATGATGGTAGCACAGACAATTCATGGAATGTTATCGAGCAATTATCAACAAAAAACAAAGCTGTAAAAGGAATTCGGTTTAAAAAAATTACGGAAAATCTCAAGCACTAGACGCTGGTTTCGAATTGGCGCTTGGTAATGTTGTAATTACCATGGATGCAGACTTACAAGATAATCCAGATGAAATTCCTGAGTTATACAAATTAATTATCGATAAAGATTTCGATTTAATTTCTGGCTGGAAAAAGAAACGTTACGATAACGTAATCACCAAAAACATCCCTTCTAAACTTTTTAATGCAGCAGCAAGAAAAACTTCTGGACTTAAATTACACGATTTTAATTGCGGTTTAAAAGCTTATAAAAACGAAGTAATTAAAGCTGTAAAAGTTAGTGGAGAAATGCATAGATACATTCCTGTATTAGCAAAAAATGAAGGTTATACTAAAATTGATGAAATGGTGGTAAAACACCAAGCTAGAAAATACGGTGAAACAAAGTTTGGAATGGATCGTTTTGTAAATGGTTTCTTAGATTTAATAACTATTTCTTTTCTCTCTAAATTTGGTAAAAGACCTATGCACTTTTTTGGTCTCTGGGGAACATTGATGTTTCTATTTGGAACAACAAGTGCTTTTTACATTGGAGCCTACAAGCTTTATAAAGTTTATAATAATACTAAAACTATTTTAGTAACTGATAATCCTTGGTTTTATATTGCATTAACCTCTATGATTTTAGGAACTTTATTATTTTTAGCTGGTTTTATTGGAGAACTAATAATAAAAACAAAAAGTAACGAAAAACACTATACCATAAAAGAAAAACTCAATTTCTAAACAGTATATTTGTTTCCTATTAAATAATTCAATTTTTAATTCTATGAAAGATATTTTAGACAAAGCAAAACAATGGCTAACATCAACTTTTGATACTGAAACTCAAACAGAGATTAACGATTTAATCAAAAACAATCCTAGTGATTTAGCAGACAGATTCTATAAAGATATGGAATTTGGTACTGGTGGAATGCGAGGAATTATGGGTGCAGGAACAAATAGAATTAATAAATACACTTTAGGTAGAGCTACACAAGGTTTATCTAATTACTTATTAGAAAATGTAAAAAAAGAGCAATTAAAAGTTGTTATCGCTTTCGATTGTAGACATAATAGTAAAAAATTTGCCAAAATTGTTGCAGACATCTTTTCTGCAAACAATATTAAAGTTTATCTTTTTGAAGATTTAAGAGCAACTCCAGAGTTATCTTTTGCAGTACGTCATTTAGGTTGTGATGCGGGTATTGTTTTAACAGCTTCACACAATCCACCAGAATACAATGGATACAAAGTTTATTGGGCAGATGGTGGTCAAATAGTGCCTCCTCATGATGGCGGTATTATTGGTAATGTAAATTCGTTAGATTTTTCTGAAATCAAATTTGAAGCTAATGAGGATTTAATAGAAATCATAGGAAAAGATGTTGATGATGTTTTTATTACTGAGTCTGTAAAAAACGGATCTTTGTCAGATAAAATTGATAGAAACAATTTAAAAATTGTTTTTACCTCACTTCACGGAACATCTATTGTGTCTGTTCCAAATGCATTAGCAGAAGCAGGATACACAGATGTACATATTGTTGAAGAACAAAGAGTTCCAAATGGAGATTTTCCAACAGTAAAATCTCCAAATCCAGAAGAACCTGAAGCATTGGAAATGGCTACCAACCTAGCTAATAAAATTGGTGCAGATATCGTTATTGGTACAGATCCTGATTGTGATCGTTTAGGTGTTGCAGTAAGAGATACTGATGGAAAAATGAAATTGATGAACGGAAATCAAACAATGGTTGTTATGACTGATTTCTTATTAAAAAAATGGAAAGAAGAAGGTAAATTAAATGGCAAACAATTTGTAGGTTCTACTATAGTTTCTACTGAATTAGTAAATGATGTAGCAAACACTTATAATGTTCAAACAAAAGTAGGCTTAACAGGGTTTAAATGGATCGCTAAAATGGTTCGAGATTTTCCAGAACAAGAGTTTATTGGTGGTGGCGAAGAAAGTTTTGGCTACATGGTTGGAGATTTTGTACGTGATAAAGATGCAGTAACTGCAACACTTTTAGCTTGCGAAGTTGCTGCTTACGCTAAACAAAATGGAAGTTCTTTTTATGAAGAATTACTAAACATTTATGTAAAAAATAAATTTTACAAAGAACATTTAATTTCTATAACTAAAAAAGGAATGGATGGAGCTGCAGAAATTCAGCAAATGTTAAGTAACATGCGTAACAATCCATTAACAGAAATTGATGGCGAAAAGATAGAATCACTTTGTGATTACGACGCATCAACAAAGAAAAACTTAATTACTGGTGAGATAACAAACATCGATTTACCAAAATCTAATGTATTAATATACCAAACTGCTAATGGAACAAGAATTGCAGCCAGACCAAGCGGAACAGAACCTAAAATAAAATTTTATTTTAGTGTAAACTCCCTTCTAGATTCTACTAAAAATTCTGATGCAATTGAAAGTAATTTAGATGCAAAAATTCAACGTATAATCAAAGAATTGAAATTGAATTAATGAACCATTTCAAAGACATTTTAAGGCACGAAAAGAAATATAGAAAATTTACACTTCTAAACATTCTCTTTAATATATTTTATGCAATTTTTAATGTCTTATCAGTTTTAGCATTTATACCAGTTTTAGGAATACTATTTGGAACTGATAAAAAAATTATTAAAGAACCAACTTATACAGGAATAACTAAAATTGGAAGTTATTTAAAAGAAAGTTTTTATTTTTTTATATCTAATAAAATTGAAAAAGAAGGCGCAATAAACACATTATTATTTATTTGCTTACTTGCAATTTCTTTATTTTTCTTAAAGAATTTTTTTAGATACTTAGCATCTTATGTAATAACATTTTTAAGAACTGGAATTGTAAAAGATTTACGTGATAAGCTTTACAAAAAAATTGTTGAACTACCTATATCATACTTTACTGAAAAAAGAAAAGGAGACATAATTGCTCGCATGACAGCTGACGTTCAAGAGGTTGAAGTTTCTATACTAACCTCTATAGAAACTATAGTTAGAGAACCACTTACAGTAGTTATTGCTATTTCTATTATGCTATTTATGAGCGTTAAGTTAACTTTGTTTGTTTTTATTTTATTACCAGTTTCTGGATTTATAATTTCTTCTATTAGTAAGAAATTGAAAGCAAATTCTGTAAAAGCTCAAAAAGAAACTGGTACATTTTTATCTTTTATAGAAGAAACTTTAACAGGCTTAAGAGTAATTAAAGGTTTTAATTCTGAAAAAATAATTGAACATAAATTTAACAAATCAACGAGTACATTTAGAAATTTAATGACAAGTGTTTTCCATAGACAAACTCTAGCCTCACCTATGAGTGAATTTCTTGGATCTGCTACAATTATTGCTATTTTATGGTATGGAGGATCTGAAGTATTATCTAACACTAGCCCTTTACAACCAGATGAATTCATGGGATATATTGTATTGTTTTATACTGTATTAAACCCTATTAAATTAATTACAACCTCTTATTATAATATTCAAAAAGGAGAAGCTTCTGCAGAAAGAATTATGCAAGTTTTAAATACTGAAAATAGTATTAAGAACAAACCGAATGCATTAGTTAAAAAAGAATTTGAAGATGAAATAGAGTTTAAAAACATTTCATTTAAGTACAAAAAAGAATATGTTTTAAAAGATTTTTCTTTGAAACTAAAAAAAGGGCAAACGGTTGCTCTTGTTGGGCAATCTGGAAGCGGAAAATCTACTTTAGCTAATTTAATTACTCGTTTTTACGACGTAAATAAAGGTTCTATTTTAATTGACGGAGTAGACATTAAAGATATTACTAAAAAATCATTGCGCGATTTAATGGGTATTGTTACACAAGAATCTATCTTATTTAACGACACTATTGAAAACAATATAAAATTAGGAACTGAAGATGCTACTAAATTAGAAATAAAAGAAGCTTCACAAATTGCTAATGCATTTGAATTTATAAAAGATTTACCAGAACAATTTGAAACTAATATTGGAGATAGTGGAAATACTCTATCTGGAGGTCAAAAACAAAGACTATCAATTGCTAGAGCAGTTTTAAAGAATCCACCAATAATGGTTTTAGACGAAGCCACCTCAGCACTTGACACAGAGTCTGAACAATTAGTACAAGTTGCATTAGAAAAAATGATGCAAAATAGAACCTCTTTAGTAATTGCACATAGATTATCTACCATCCAAAAAGCAGATAGTATTGTAGTAATGAAGAAAGGTGAGATTGTAGAACAAGGAAAGCATGAAGAGCTACTCGCCAAAAAAGGCGAGTATTTTAAGCTCGTTTCTATGCAATCTCTTTAACTAAATTTTAGCTTAATTCAATTATTAAATCTTCTGAATTTACCATAATTCCCGGCTTTAAAACGACCTTCTCTATAGTTGCATCTTCTGTTGCAGTTATAGTGGTTTCCATTTTCATAGCCTCAATTATAAACAATGGTTGATTTTTAGTTACTTTTTCTCCTTTCTTTACGAGTATAGTAGACAACATACCTTGTAAAGGAGCACCAATTTCCTTTTCATTAGATTTATCTGCTTTTGCATGTTCTACTTTATCTATTTTTATAGACTCATCTTTAATTTGTACAGACCTACCTTGTCCGTTTACTTTAAAATAAACAGTTACCATACCGTCTTTATTTGGCTTACCAATAGAAGCTAAAGTAATTAACAATGTTTTACCCTTATCTAATTCTACAATAATTTCCTCACCTCTTTCCATTCCATAGAAGAAATTTTTAGTTGGCAAGTTTATTAAGCTATCATACTTTAAATGATTATTGTAAGCATCTGTAAAAACTTTTGGGTATAATTTATAAGATAAGAAATCTGTAAAATCAATAGGTCTACTTAAATCATTTTCAAATATTTGTCTAAATGCTTTATACTCTTCTTCAATATCTAATGGTTCTATATGTGCATTTGGTCTATCTGTATAAGGTTTTTGATCTTTCAAAATCAATTTCTGTAAATCTTTAGGAAATCCACCAACTGGCTGACCTAAATCACCTCTAAAGAAACTTACAACAGACTGCGGAAAAGAAATAGTATCCCCTCTTTCTAAAACATCCTGAATCGTTAAATTGTTACTCACAAGATATTGTGCCATGTCTCCAACAACTTTAGAACTTGGAGTTACCTTTACGATATCTCCAAAAAGTAAATTAACATCACCATACATTTTTGTTATTTCATGAAAACGATCTTCCAACCCTAAAGCTTGTGCTTGTGGCTTTAAATTAGAATATTGACCTCCAGGAATTTCATGCTTAAAAACTTCTCCTGAACCTGCTTTTAAACCAGATTCAAACGGATAATAATATTCTCTTACAGTTTCCCAATAATTAGAATATTCATTTAAAGAATCGATGTTTAAATCGCTTTCTCTTTCGTTGAATTTCATCATTTCTGCAACCGAATTAAAATTAGGTTGTGATGTTAATCCAGACAAACCTCCAAGTGCAACATCAACTACATCTACACCAGCTTCAATAGCTTTTAAATAGGTTGCAGATTGAATTGATGAGGTATCATGCGTGTGTAAATGAATAGGAATATTTACTTCTTGTTTTAATGCTGAAACCAACTCGAATGCTGCATACGGTTTTAATAAACCAGCCATGTCTTTTATAGCTAAAATATGAGCACCTGCGTTTTCAATATCTTTTGCTAAAGTGGTGAAATATTTAAGGTTGTATTTTTTATTTTTTGGATCTAAAATATCGTTTGTATAACAGATCGACCCTTCTGCTAAACCATCTGTTTTATTACGAACATGCTCAATACAAGGGGCAATAGATTTCATCCAGTTTAGAGAATCAAAAATTCTAAATATATCAACTCCATTTTCCCAAGATTGCTGAACAAAACTCTCTATTAAATTATCTGAATATGCAGTGTAACCAACTCCGTTAGATCCTCTAATTAACATTTGAAGCAATACGTTTGGCATCGATTTTCTTAATAACTTTAGACGTTCCCAAGGATTTTCTTGTAAAAAACGCATACAAACATCAAAAGTTGCGCCACCCCAAACTTCCATACTAAAAATATTCGGATTATTTTTTGCATACCCTTCAGCAACTTTTAGCATATCATACGTTCGCATTCTGGTTGCCAATAAACTTTGATGTGCATCACGCATTGTGGTGTCTGTAAAATGAACTTTCTTTTCATTTTTTAACCACTGAGAAAACTTATCTGGACCTAATTCTGTTAATAAATCTTTTGTTCCTTTCGGAAAACTTGCGTTTGCATCAAATTTAGGCACAATAGGTTTTACAAAAGTTTTTGTTGGATCTAGTTTTTTAACATCTGAATTACCATTTACAATAACATTTCCTAGATAAGTAACAAGTTTAGTTGCTCTATTTCTTGGTGCTTTAAAATCAAATAAATCTGGATTTTCTTTAATAAAATTTACTGTAACTTCTCCTTTCCTAAAAGTATCATGCTTTAGAATATTATCTAAAAAAGGCATATTAGTTTTTACTCCTCTAATTCTAAATTCTGCTAAAGCTCTTCTTACTTTTCTACAAGCTCCATCTAAAGTTCTACTATTTGCAGTTACTTTTACCAACATCGAGTCAAAAAATGGCGAGATAACCGCACCTTGATAAACACTACCAGCATCTAAACGGATACCGAACCCAGATGCACTTCTATAAGTTGTAATTTCTCCATAATCTGGCTTAAAGTCGTTTTGAGGATCTTCTGTAGTAATTCTACATTGCAATGCATAACCATTGACTTTAACAGCTTCTTGATTTGGAATTTTTATTTGTTGATCTGCTAACTTGTAACCGCCAGCAATAAATAATTGTGTTTTTATTAAATCAATATTTGTTACTACTTCGGTAACAGTATGTTCTACTTGAACTCTTGGATTTACTTCTATAAAATAAATAGAACCATCATCATCCACTAAAAACTCTACAGTTCCAATATTATTATAATCTACCGCTTTACAAATATCTATTGCGTATTTATAAAGTGCATCTTTTGTTTCTTGCTTTAAATCGAAAGAAGGCGCAAATTCAATTACTTTTTGATAACGACGTTGCACAGAGCAATCGCGTTCAAAAAGATGGACTGTGTTACCATAATTATCGGCAACTATTTGGATTTCTATGTGTTTAGGGTTTTCTACAAATTTTTCAAGAAAAACGGTATCATCACCAAAAGCATTTAAAGCTTCTCGTTTACTTTCATTAAAGGCTCTTTTTAACTCCTCTGCTTTTCTTATAACACGCATTCCTCTACCTCCTCCTCCAGAAGCAGCTTTTAACATAATAGGATAACCAATCTTATCTGCTTCAATTAAAGCTGTTTCAATATCTTTTAAAGGATTTTCATTGCTTTTTATAATTGGAATATTGTTAGCAACAGCAACTTCTTTTGCAGTAATCTTATCTCCTAAAGACTTTAAAACTGAAACTTTAGGACCTACAAAAATAAGACCATTATCCTCACATTTCTGAGCTAAATTTGCATTTTCTGATAAAAAACCATAACCAGGATGAATAGCATCTACACCACTTTCTAATGCTACTCTTATAATCTCGTTAATATTTAAATAAGGCTTTAAAGGCTCGTTGTTTTCACCTATTTGGTAAGACTCGTCTGCTTTATACCTATGAAGAGAATATCTATCCTCGAAGGTATAAACTCCAACTGTTTTTACATTTATTTCTGTACAGGCTCTAAAAATTCTTATAGCAATTTCACCTCTATTTGCAACGAGTACCTTTTTAATTTTCATTTAATGTATATTATTAATTAGCGAATGTTCGCTGTAAATATACAAAACGCAAATTAAGAAATAGTTTTAAGTAGTAAAAAGTTATTAAGAAAGTAGCAACTACTTGTTTTGTTGATATTTTAGTAACAATTCTCCCATTTTTTGATGAACTAAATTCACCGCTTTTAACGGTCTTAACATCACTTTAAAACTTGTAATTTTACCTTCAGAATTCCAAGAAATCATATCAATTCCGTTTACAAGAATCCCATCAATTTCAACCTCAAACTCTAAAAAAGTATCCGTTTCATTAACAACTTCTCTTACGTATTTAAAAGTATCATTACACAATACCACAAAAGCAGCAGATAAGTACATAAATACTATTTTCTTCCCTTTCTGTGGCGTATGTACAACAGGAGAATAAAAAACAACATCATCAGCTAAAATTTCTGATAGTTTTGCTTTATCATGATTTAAAATTATACTGTGCCAAGTTTCAAGATTCGTGTTCATTTAACTTTGTTTTAATCCTAAAGATAAACCTTTTTTAATCATAAAATTAAAACATGCTTCATGTTCATTTGGTATTTCTCCTTCTAAAATTGCTTCTTTAATTGCTTCTTTAATTTGCCCAATCTCTCTACAAGGTTTAATATTAAAAGCTTTCATAATTTCCTCTCCTGTAACAGGTGGTTGAAAATTTCTAACTTTATCACGCTCTTCTACTTCTTTAATTTTAGTTCTTACAAGCTCGAAATTGTTATGGTAACGTTTAAATTTCTTTGGGTTTTTAGTAGTAATATCTGCTTCACATAAAGTCATTAAAGAATTAATGTCGTCTCCAGCATCAAAAACTAAACGTCTTACTGCAGAATCGGTTACTTTTGAAGCTAAAACAATTGGTCTAGAACTTAAAAGCACCATTTTCTGAACAAATTTCATTTTGTTATTCAATGGCATTTTTAATCGCTTAAATAATTTATACACCATTTTAGAACCAACAAATTCATGACTATGAAAAGTCCAACCTACTTTTTTACTAAACCTTTTTGTTGGAGCTTTACCAATATCGTGTAATAAAGCCGCCCAACGCAACCAAACATCATTGGTGTTTTCAGATATATTATCTACCACTTCTAATGAGTGATAAAAATTATCTTTATGTTTCTGTCCTTCAACTTCTTCTACTCCTTTTAAATCTATTAATTCAGGAAGAATCTGATGCAATAAATCCGTCTGTTCTAATAACAAAAACCCTATTGATGGTTTTGGTGATGATAAAATTTTATTTAATTCATCAACAATTCTTTCTCTAGTAATTATTTTTAGGCGATGTGCATTTTTATTAATAGCTGATAATGATGCTATCTCAATTTTAAAATTTAATTGAGTTGCAAAACGAATTGCACGCATCATTCTTAAAGGATCATCAGAATAGGTAATATCAGGATCTAAAGGAGTTCTAATAATTTTACTTTCTAAATCATCTATTCCGTTAAACGGATCTAATAATTCGCCAAAATTATCTTCATTTAAACTTAACGCTAAAGCATTAATTGTAAAATCTCGCCTGTTTTGATCGTCTTGTAATGTTCCTTCAGAAACTTCCGGATTTCTACTATCTTCTGTATAAGATTCTTTTCTTGCACCAACAAACTCAATTTCTACATCTTTATAGCGCAACATTGCTGTTCCGTAAGTTTTAAAAACTTGTACTTTTGGTTTATTAGGCAACAACTTAGCAACCTTTTGTGCAAGCTCAATTCCACTACCTACAGCTACAACATCTATGTCTTTTGCGGTTCCTCTTTTTAAGAAAAAATCTCGAACAAAACCTCCTATTACATAAGAGTCTATTTGTAATTGTTGAGATGCTTTTGATATAACACTAAAAATTTCTGATGAAATTGCTTCTTTGAAACTTGTTTTTTTATTGGCCACGAATTCACTAATTTTTATTAATTGTTACAATACAACTCTTTTATATTCCAAAGAGTCTTTTTTAAAATTTGCCAAAATAGACAATTTACATTTCGATACTTTTAAATAATTAATGCATTGAGAAATATGTTTATCATGAAAATTTTCTACACATTTTAGCTCTAAAATTATCTTATCAAAAACCACAAAATCCGCATAAAATTTGTGAGGTAAAATTACATCCTTATAATTAACAAAATATTCTTTTTCTCTCGAATAAGGAATTTCTAAACGCTGAAATTCATATTCAATAGCATCTTTATACACAATTTCAGAAAAACCACTTCCTAAATTATTGTATACTTCAAACAAAACACCAACAATTTGGTAACTTTCATCTTTATATACAATATTCGACATTATTAAAAAAGTTTTATTTGTGAATTTGTGGCATAAAATTACGCTCTTAAAACTTGAATATTTTTTCCATCAATCTTTAAAATAGTTGATGATTTTGTGTTCATTTTATTTTTGTGCAAATTTACTATATAATCTACACCTTCTAAAATAGGTTTACTAATTTCTTTAAATGATTTTGGTGTTTCATTTCCACTAATATTTGCCGAAGTAGAAACTATTGGTTTTCCAAATCTTTTAATTAATTTTCTACAAAAAGGATCTTGTACAATTCTTATCGCAATTGTACCATCATCTGCAATTGTATTTTTTGCAAATCCTTTTGGGTTCTTATAAATTATAGTTGTAGGTTTCTTTACTTGTTTTAAAACTTCTAAAACTTTTTTAGGTACAGTAACATACTTTTTAAGCATATGAATAGAACTTACCAAAACAATTAAACTCTTACTTTCTTCTCTATTTTTAAGCTGATAAATTTTAGACACAGCGTTAAAACAAGAAGCATCGCAACCTAAACCCCAAACCGTATCTGTAGGATATAAAATTACTTTCTCTTCTTTTAAATACGTATTTGTAGTTGATATTTCTAATAACATTCTAATTTCAAAAAGATAATATTAATTAAAGTTTTAACTATTTAATTGTATTTTTACAACCAGTACAAAAATACCATATTCTTATTAAAATAAGCAGAAAATGATTATTGTTAGAATTGTTGGCGGACTTGGAAATCAAATGTTTCAATATGCATATGCAAAAGCACTAAAACAAAAAGGTTATAGTGTTAAAATTGACATTTCTAAATTTAAAAAATACAAACTACACGGTGGTTATCATTTAGATAAGTTTAATATTGATTTAGAAACCGCTACTCCACTTTCTGTTTTTTTATCTAAACTAGGCTTAAAAAAATCTAGGAAAGAAAAAAGCTTATTGTTTAATGAGCAATTTATAAATCTTACAAAAAACGAATACGTAAAAGGCTATTTTCAAACAGAAAAATATTTTTCAGAAATAAGAGAAGTTCTATTAGCACAATTTAGTCTTAAACAAGAATATTCAATCTCTACTACTTTATACTCAAAAGAAATAAAAAAAGCTTCAAACTCTTGTTCTTTACATATTAGAAGAGGAGATTATATTTCTGATGAAAAAGCAAATAGTGTTCATGGTACATGTGATTTAAGTTACTACAACAAAGCTATAAAACTGATAAACGAAAAATTTAAAGATATTCATTTTTTTGTTTTTTCTGATGATATAACTTGGACTAAAAACAATCTTAAAATTGAAAATGCTACTTATATAGATCATAAATGTTTACCTCATGAAGATATCTATCTAATGAGTTTATGTAGAAATAATATTACTGCAAATAGTAGTTTTTCTTGGTGGGGCGCGTGGTTAAATACTAACAATAGTAAAACTATTATTGCTCCAAAAAAATGGTTTGTAAATAAAGAAAATGAAGTTGCTTGTAAAAGCTGGATAAAATTATGATGTCTTACAAAGTTTATTACATAAATTTAGACAAAAGCACTAATAGACGTGACTTTATGGAAAATCAATTTAAAAAATTGAAGGTTCCTGTTACACGAATTTCTGCCACTTATGGCAAAAATTTAGACGCTAAATTCTTAAAAAGTGAAAAACGTAAGCATAATATTTTAGCACATTTTCCTTTTCCGAATGATGGAGAAATTGGTATTTGTTTAACACATTTTAAATTATGGGATTTTTTATCAAAACAACCAGAAGATTTTTCTATAGTTTTAGAAGATGATGCAGAAATTCATAAAGATTTCTTTGAAGACCTAGAAACACTTTTATCACAAATTACAACTAATGATTTTATAGACATTTCTGGAAAAAAAGGTTTTTATTCTCTAGAAAAAACTGAGTTATTAAATAAATTTTTAATGCCTCCTGTTTTAATGATAGGTCAAATTATTGGCAAAAATGCCGCTAAAAAACTTACTGATAATTTAAGTGATTATTATGCTCCAATAGATGTAATGAAACAAGATGTTTACAAGCACAAAGTGCCATTATACTCTACCAATAAACAATATGTTGTAAGTATTGATAAAAAAATGGGCGGTAGTACAATTCAGCAAAACAACATGATTGTTTGGAAAAAAGCAGTTAGAGAACTTATTCGTCCTTTTTGGCAAATAATTACACTTTTTACTTACAAGCTAAATAGATGTGTTAGAAATTATTTTTTCTACAAAAACAATTAGTTTTCTTCAATTCCTTTATTTAATAACCACAACTTAATATACCTAGTTAAAACACCATAAGCCTGAGTTTTAGCTACTAAAAAACCTGTAAAACCGTCTAAAAAACCAAGACGAATTATGTAGTGAATAAAAAAACGTGCTGGCGGTTTTATCATTACATGATAAATATTTACTTTATCTCCTTTTTTATGTAATTCTTTAGCTCTTATTGTTGCATAATGGTTTAATTTAGAAATATAATGATCGTAATTTCTATACGAAAAATGATCAATTTTGTTTTTAAAAAAACCTATTTGTCCTTTTGTTATAATCCTTTCATGAACTAAACCTGTATATTTACAATGCTCTTTTAAAAATAAACGAACTACTTTATCTCTCTGAAAACCACTATAATCAACTCTTTTTCCGCAAAAATAAAAAGTTCTTCTTACATTAAATCCAACAAAGTTTTTAGGGCTCTTAACAGCTTCTAAAATTTCGACCTCAACTTCTGGTGTCACTCTTTCATCTGCGTCTAAAATATAAATCCAATTATTTTTTGCTTGCTGAATAGCAAAATTCTTTTGAGAAGAAAAATCATCAAACTTTCGTTTGATGATTTTTACATTATACTTTTCTGCTAATTCTAAAGTTTTATCTGTGCTGAAAGAATCGATAACTATAATTTCGTCTGCAAATTTAACAGACTTAATAGCTTCTTCAATATGAATTTCTTCATTTAAAGTAGGGATAATTGCAGTAATCTTTGTCATAGCATTTTCAAATCTTAAACAGCAACGTCATACTCACGAAGCGCATCGTTTAAAGATGTTTTCTTGTTTGTACTCTCTTTTCTTTTTCCAATAATTAAGGCACAAGGTACATTATATTCACCTGCCGCAAATTTCTTAGTATAACTACCAGGTATTACTACAGATCTTGCTGGTACAACACCTTTTGTTTCAACAGGCTCATCTCCAGTAACATCAATGATTTTAGTGCTCATTGTTAAAACAACATTCGCTCCTAAAACTGCCTCTTTTTCTACTCTTACTCCTTCTACAACAATACATCTAGAACCTATAAATGCACCATCTTCGATAATTACTGGTGCAGCTTGTAATGGTTCTAAAACACCACCAATACCAACACCACCAGATAAATGAACATTTTTACCAATCTGAGCACAAGAACCAACTGTAGCCCAAGTATCAACCATTGTTCCTTCATCTACATAAGCGCCAATATTTACATAACTAGGCATTAAAATAGTTCCTGCAGAAATATAAGCTCCATGTCTGGCAACTGCATTTGGCACAACTCTAATTCCTCTTTCTGCAAAATTCCTTTTTAACGGAATTTTATCATGATATTCGAAAATTCCAGCTTCTAATGTTTCCATTTTCTGAATAGGGAAATATAAAACTACTGCTTTTTTAACCCATTCATTTACTTGCCAACCACCATTAACAGGCTCAGCAACTCTTAATTCTCCTTTATCTAATAAATCAACAACTTTTCTAATTGTGCTAATCGTTTTTTCATCTTTTAATAAATCACGATTATCCCAAGCCGATTCAATAATATTTCTAATTTCTTCCATTTTAAAATTTACTTTTAGCAAATATAAATCTATCTATAAAATCTAAGGCGAATATACATTTTTTAAACATATTACTCGTCCTTGTTTAAATTCTAAAAATAGAATATCTAACAAATTCACATAAAATTACATTTAACTAATTGATAATATTTAAGTTATTGCCTTACTATTTAAATTTAACGTTTATTTTTGCACAAAAACAAACAATTGGGAAGAGTTTTAGCCATCGATTTTGGAAAAAAAGAACAGGTATTGCTGTTACAGACGAATTACAAATTATAGCATCTGGTTTAACTACTGTAAATACTAATAATTTAATATCATTTTTAAAAGAGTATACTTCTAAAGAAAAAGTAGAACTTTTTCTTGTGGGAAAACCTAAACAAATGAATAATTTAGATAGCGAGAGTGAAGCCCTTATACTTCCTTTTCTAAAGAAATTATCCCAACAAATTCCTAATATTCCAATGCAAAGAGTTGATGAACGTTTTACATCAAAAATGGCTTTTCAAACAATGATAGATGGCGGACTAAATAAAAATAAACGTAGAAATAAAGCTTTAGTAGATGAAATTAGCGCTACAATAATTTTGCAATCGTATTTATACAACAAATAGTTTTGTTCAAGTTACAAACTTTGTACTTTTGCAATCGTTAAACAAACAAAAATGATTTTACCAATTGTTGCTTATGGAGATCCTGTTCTTAGAAAAGTAGGAATAGAGATTGATAAAGATTACCCTAATTTAAAAGAGTTAATTGCTAATATGAAAGCAACTATGTACAACGCTTCTGGTGTTGGTTTAGCTGCCCCTCAAATTGGTAAAGCAATTCGTTTATTTATTATTGATGCTTCTCCTTTTGCAGAAGATGACGATTTAGACGAAAAAGAAAGAGAAGTTTTAAAAACCTTTAATAAAGTATTTATCAATCCTCAAATTATTAAAGAAGAAGGTGAAGAATGGGTTTTTAACGAAGGTTGTTTAAGTATACCAGATGTTAGACAAGATGTCTCTCGTCAGCCAAAAGTAACTTTAGAATATCAAGACGAAGATTTTAATACACATACAGAAGTCTTAGAAGGTTTAGCAGCAAGAGTTTTTCAGCACGAATACGATCATATAGAAGGTGTTTTATTTACTGATAAACTTTCTTCTCTTAAAAAGAGATTGATAAAAAAGAAGTTAGAAAACATTTCTAAAGGAAAAATAAATTCAGATTATAGAATGCGTTTCCCTAATTTAAAGAAAAAAATAAGTCTTACTAAGACAAAAAAACATACACATGGAATTTAATAAAATTATAGCAGTAACCGGTAAAGCTGGTTTATTTCAAGTTGTTTCACAATCTAAAAACGCAATTATTGTAGAAGCTTTAGCAGATAAGAAACGTTTAGCAATAAACACAACTCAAAATGTAAGTTTGTTAGAAAATATTGCAATCTATACTTATGAAGAAGATGTACCTTTATTAGATGTTTTTCAATCTATGTTTACAAAAACTGAAGGAAAAGAAGCTATTTCTCACAAAGAAAGTGGTAAAAAATTAGCTGCTTTTTTCGCAGAAGTTTTACCTAATTATGATGATGAAAGAGTATACACTTCTAATATAAAAAAAGTGATACAATGGTTTAACTTATTAGTAGTTGCTGGTATGGATTTTTCTAAAGTAGAAGAAGCCTCTAAAGAAGAAAACACTGAAGAAGTATAATCTATAGCTGTTTCGTTTTTATATAATTTTAAAAAAACTATATCGCTTAAAAAAGCATATTTAGAAACAACTTTATAAAATATCATTTTTTTGAACACAAGAAAAGAGCAGTTAGCAGCTTTTAGCCGTTTGTTAGATATTATGGACGATCTTCGAGAGAAGTGTCCTTGGGATAAAAAACAAACTCTAGAAAGCTTACGTCATTTAACAATTGAAGAAACGTACGAGCTAGCAGATGCAATTCTTGAAAATGATTTACCGGAAATTAAAAAAGAATTAGGCGATGTTTTACTTCACATCGTCTTTTATGCTAAAATTGGTAGTGAAAAAAGCTTTTGATATTGCTGATGTCGCTAATAGTATTTCTGATAAATTAATTCATAGACATCCTCATATTTATGGAGATGTTAAAGTAGAAAATGAAAAAGATGTTAATCGAAATTGGGAGCAACTAAAACTTAAAGAAGGTAAAACATCTGTTTTAGAAGGTGTTCCAAAAAGTTTACCTGCTGTTGTAAAAGCGAGTAGAATACAAGAAAAAGTTGCTAGTGTTGGTTTTGATTGGGAAAAACCAGAACAAGTTTGGGAAAAAGTACAAGAAGAACTTACAGAACTAAACGAAGAAATTAAAGTTGGTAATAAAGAAAACATCGAAAAAGAATTTGGAGATGTTTTATTTTCTATGATTAATTACGCTCGCTTTATTGATGTAAATCCTGAAAATGCATTAGAAAAAACGAATAAAAAATTCATTAATCGTTTTCAATTCTTAGAAAAATCAGCTAAAAAAGAAGGGAAAGAACTTTCTAATATGTCTTTAATAGAAATGGATGTTTATTGGGAAAAATCTAAAGAATACTATAAATAGCCTTTTTTTATATCATTTTAAACACAAACTAAAAACCTGTCTAACTTACTTAAAAAGAGTTTTAAATTTTTCTTAATATATTTATAGAAGAATTTAAAAAATCCTTTTATGAAGTATTTAGCCAAAACATTATTTTCGTTTGCAATAACAAGCAGCCTTATTTTTTCTTCTTGCAATCAAAAGAACGCTAAAAAAGAGTTTAACAAAGAAGATTATAAACTTGTAAATACTGCCATACAAGATTATGTAGAGGGTTTGTATTTTGTAGATTCTACCAAAATTGACAGAAGTGTAGATAAAAAAATGCGTAAAATTGGTTACTACTACAGTAAGAAAACTAAAACTTATAGAGATAATTTAGAAATGACACATACTCAATTATCTAATTTAGCTGCTAGGTGGAATAAAGACGGAAAAAATGTCAATAAGAATTCTCCAAAAGAAATTGAAATATTTGATGTAAACTCTAAAACAGCTTCTGCTAAATTAACTGCACAATGGGGTATTGATTTATTTCATTTAGCTAAGGTTAACAATCAATGGAAAATAGTAAACGTAATGTGGCAAAGTATGCCTAAAAAAGAATTATAATGAATAATACTATAATTCTATATAAAAAATTAGTTGATGAAAACCCTAATTTTAAAGCAAAAGGGAAAACCACTTTTTACACCTCTTCTAACGGATATATGTTTTCTTTTGTAAATAAAGCAAATGAAATTGGTATTCGATTATCTAAAGAAGACACCAAAATATTTGGAGAAAATTACACGATACAACCTTTTATATCTCATGGTGCTAAAATGCGCGACTATGTTTTAATACCTGAAGAAGCATTAAATTATAATTGGAATTTTATAACTAATATGCTTCAAAAAAGTTTTGAATATGTAAACTCATTACCAGAAAAATAAGATGATTCAACTTAAAAAAATTGACTTTCTATTTTTTGGATATGTTTTTATAACCTCAATTTTATTATTCTTTTCTTGGAATACTATCGATAAATCTCTAGAGTTATTTTTAACACGAGGTTTATTGTTAGGTCTTGGTATTTTATTAATTTATTTCGATTCTAAAACTAAAAATACACTTATAAATCTTTTAAGAAATTGCTATCCTATTTTATTTAGCATGCTTTTATATACAGAAACCGTATTTTACAACAAATTATTTTTCAACAATTTAGATCAATATTTAATTGATTTGGATTTTCAATTATTCGGATTTCAACCAAGTATAAAATTTTCAGAACATTTTTCTCAACCTTTTTTTAGTGAATTAATGTACCTTGGATATTTCTCTTTATACATTTTAATTATCAGTTTTGTTTTTATCAGTTACATTAAATTAAAAAAGGATTCAGAAGAATTATTTTTTAAACTAGCAGCATCTATGTTGTTGTTCTATTTATTCTTTTGCTTTTTTCCTGCAGCAGGACCACAATTTTATTTCGAATCACCAAAAAAAGAATTACCAACAGCGTTTGTATTCGATAAAATAATGCACCTTATCCAAAAAGCAGAACAACCAACAGGCGCTTTCCCAAGTTCACATGTAGGTATTTCATTAATTATTTTAGTCTTATTTAGAAAACGAGTTTCCAACTATTTTAAAATAGCATTTCCGTTTGTAATTTTACTCATATTATCTACAGTTTACATAAAAGCACATTATGCAGTAGACGCAATTGCTGGTATTATTTCTGTGCCAATTGTTTTATTTATTAGCAATCTTTTGTATAAAAAAATCCCTGACTTTAAACTATGATTCAACTAACAAAAGTTATCTCTAAAAAGGAATTAAAACAATTTATTCTTTTGCCTTATAGCATACATAAAAATCATGAAGAATGGTTACCTCCTTTAATTTCTGATGAATGGAAAGTGTTTGACAAAACCAAAAATCATTCTTTTGAGCATTGCGATACAATTATGTACTTAGCAAAACAAAACAACAAAGTTGTAGGGAGAATTATGGGAATTATCAACCACATGTATAATAACGGAAACAATGAAAAAAATGTTCGTTTTTACGGTTTAGAATGCGAAGATGATGCAGCCATTTATGATACTTTAATAAACGCTATAGAAATTTGGGGAAAACAAAAAGGGATGAATACTATTATTGGCCCTTTAGGTTTTTCCGATAAAGATCCGCAAGGTTTTTTAATTGATGGTTTTAAAGAACCTATGACAGTGATGGTAACAAATCATAGTTATAAATACATGATTAACCATTTAGAAAGAAATGGCTTTAAAAAGAAATTAGACATCTTCCAATACAGTGCAAAAATACCAGAAAAAACCGAAGCAATTTATACACGAATTGCAAAAAGAGCTACTAGAAGTGGTTACAAAATATTAGAATTTAAAAAATCGAAACACGTAAGACCTTATGTAAATGAGGTTTTTAAATTGATAAATGAAACCTATAAAAACATTTATGGTTTTGCCCCTTTAAGTGATATTGAATCAAAAGAATTTTCTGAACGTTTTTTACCTTTATTAAAGCCACAGTATATAAAAGTAGTGTTAGATACTTCGGATAAAATTGTAGCTTTTGTAGTAGCAATGCCCGATATTTCTGTAGGATTTAAAAAAGCTAAAGGAAAACTTTTTCCTTTTGGATTTATACATATTTTAAAGGCTTTTAAAAAAACCAATCAACTAAATTTATTATTAGGCTGTATAGATGAAAATATTAGAAATTCTGGCTTGGTTGCATTAATGAATATTGCTTTGTTAAATTCTGCAAGAGAAAACAATTTAACGGTTTTAGATAGCCATTTAATTTTAGAAGAAAATACTAAAATGCGTGCTGTTATGGAACGCATGGAACACAAAATTTACAAAAAGTATCGAATTTTTGAGAAAGTTTTAGATTAAAAGAACAGGTATTTTTCCTATTGATATTCTTAAATAAAATCGGTAGATTCGCTAACTACGAATATAAAACATTGAAACGTTACATATTCGTGTTAACGTTGTGCATAATGCAAAAAGGCTTACTAAAATTGAACTTTCCGCTGTAAAAGTTTTCAAAAAATCTAGAAAATTCTTCCCGTAAGAGCTTAAAAATCTCCCAACAACATAAGCCTACGCAAAATTTTTAAGCACTTACTCGCCCTGTCCTTCGATTGATTATTCTCTCACCATACGCAAAAAAAAATGAAATCATAATCAAACTTTCAGCATATTTCAAATACAAATTATATTTAAGACTACGCAAAAGAGTGTATTACTTTTGTATATTAATAGTATTACTATTATATTTGCATCCATGAATATTAAATTATGCAAGAATTATTAAAAAACATCAAGATTCAGGTTAATGAAAAAACCTTTATTAAAAATCCTGAAACGTCTGAATTAGGCAAGCGCATAGTCGAGCAAAGTATTACGCTCATTGACGAGATTGGTTTTGATGCTTTTACTTTCAGAAAATTAGGCGTAATCATTTCATCAAATGAAAGTTCGATATATCGTTATTTTGAGAATAAGCACAAACTGCTATTATATCTTACTTCGTGGTATTGGGCTTGGATGGAATATCAAATAGTATTACAGACTTATAGTATTCCTAATGCGAGTGAAAAACTTGAAAAAATTATTTCGATTATAACAGCAAAAAATAAAAGTGATTCAAATTTCTCGCACATTAATGAAAAACTTTTAAACAAGATTGTAATTAACGAATATTCCAAATCCTTTTTAACAAAAGAAGTGGATGCCGAAAATAAGGAAGGGTATTTTTCAATATATAAACGGCTCATCACACGTATTAAAAACGTAATAATTCAAATAAATAAAAACTATCCCTTTCCTGCTTCATTGGCAAGTACACTTGTGGAAGGTTCTTTACACCAACATTTTCTTGCAGACCACTTTCCAACTATTACAGATTGTGGAAAGCAACATCCATCACAAAAATTTTATACACACTTAATTTTCAATACGCTCAAAAAATAATTTAGATGAAAAAAGAAATGAAGCCTTGGCAGCGTTTTATAAACTTGCTCAAACTGGATAAAAGGGATATTAGACAAATTTTCTATTATGCTGTTTTTGCTGGATTGGTTGCTCTTACTTTACCAATAGGTATACAAGCCATTATTAATCTTATTCAAGGCGCAGAAGTATCGACTTCTTGGATAGTTCTAGTTGTGCTTGTTACTTTGGTGTTGCCTTTCAAGGAATTTTACAACTAATGCAAATACGAATACTCGAAAATATTCAGCAAAAGATTTTTACTAGGTCGTCTTTTGAGTTTGCATACCGTTTCCCAAAAATAAAATGGAATGAGCTAAGACAAGACTATCCGCCTGAACTGGCCAATCGTTTTTTTGATACTTTAACGGTGCAAAAAGGATTGTCCAAAATTCTAATTGATTTTCCAGCTGCAATTCTTCAAATTTTATTCGGTTTGATATTGCTTTCACTCTATCATCCATTTTTCATTATTTATGGATTACTACTTTTAATATTAGTTTATGTAGTATTTAAGTTTACGGCAAAAAAAGGCTTGGAAACTAGTCTTAAAGAATCCAAATCAAAATATGAGGTTGCTCATTGGCTTCAAGAAATTGCACGTTCACTTACAAGTTTTAAACTCTCTGGACGTACTTCCCTTGCAATGGAGCATAATAACAGGTTGACCGAAAATTATCTTGAAACAAGGGAGAATCATTTTAAAATATTGATGTCACAATTTATTCAGATGATTGGTTTTAAAGTTCTGGTAACCGCAGGATTATTGCTAATTGGTGGACTACTTGTTTTAAATCAACAAATGAATATTGGGCAGTTTGTAGCAGCAGAAATTATTATTCTTTTGGTCATTAGCTCTGTAGAAAAATTGGTTACAGGATTAGAAAGTTTTTACGATGTGCTTACATCCTTAGAAAAAATAGGGCAAGTAGTTGATAAAAAACTAGAAGCACAAGAAGGAACAAAACCTTTTTCACAAAATGATACGGCTTCAATAACATTGCATAATCTTACTTACCACACTAAAGAAGGAGATACCATTCTTAACAATGTAAATCTTGATTTAAAGCATAAGGATAGATTGTTAATTGAAGGCTCTTCAGGTTCTGGAAAAACTACACTTCTTAAAATACTTTCTGGCATAATAGAACCTTCAAATGGAGCAATCTACATAAATGACCATAGTTTTAAAGGAATGAATATTAATGCTTACAGGTCTAACGTAGGTCAAGTACTTCCAGAACAATTTCCTTTTGAAGGCACTATACTTGAGAACATAACATTTGGTAATAAGACAATTGCTATGGATAAAATAAACCAAATTGTAAAGGACATTGGATTACAAGACTATATTAGAAAACAATCTAAAGGTCTAAATAGTGAAATTTTATCGCAAGGTCAAAGCTTGCCGCATACCGTTTCCAAGAGACTTCTATTGGCTAGAGCCATTGTTCACGAACCAAAAATTTTATTGCTTAAAGATACACTCGAACATTTTGAACCAACTGAAGCAAAACGTTTGATGAAATATTTGGCTAGTCCTGAAAAATCTTGGTTACTTATAGTTTCAGGAAAAAATGAAGACTGGAAAACAGTTTGCAATAAAAATATACGTTTAGAATCAAATTAACCGACTCAACAATGCTAAATATATCTCATAATCAATTAAACAAAAAAGTGAATTTTGACAGCTATTCCGCTTTAGCGAAAGCGCAAAATGTAAAACACAATAAACACTTTAATCGCTTTTTACTTGCATCTGCAATAATTGGTCTAATTATACTCTTTTTACCCTGGACGCAAAACGTTACAGGTGCTGGTTATGTAACAACGCTTACACCAGACCAACGACCACAAACCATTCAATCACCTATTCCTGGTAGAATTGAGCAATGGTTTGTTCGTGAAGGCGATTATGTGGCAAAAGGCGATACTATTTTATTTGTTTCTGAAATTAAGAACGAATACCAAGACCCACGCCTTGTTGAGAGAACTATTGCGCAACGCGATGCAAAAAGTAATGCTGTGATTTCTTATAAAGATAAAGTTCGCGCGCTTGAAAATCAAATTAATGCCTTACAGTCAGAACGCAAATTAAAAATTGAACAAGCTCAAAACAAACTGAAACAAACACAATATAAAGTAAAGAGTGATAGTATTGATTTGGTTGCTGCAAAAACCAATATAGACATTGCACGAAAACAGTACGACCGAACGGTTAACTTACAAACCGAAGGCTTAAAGTCAAGAGCAGATGTTGAAGATAAACAGCTAAAACTACAAGAAACAGAAGCAAAGTTAATTGGTCAAGAGAATAAACTGTTGGTTAGTAAAAATGAATTAATAAACACTCGATTGGACATCAATAGAACTGCCACGGAATATGCCCAAAAAATAAGTAAAGCACAGAGCGATAAATTTACAGCAAGTTCTGCACAATTTGATACAGAGGCACAAGTATCAAAGTTAGAAAATGCTTCTGCCAATTATGAACTAAGGGATAAAATGCGCTACATACTTGCACCTCAAAACGGTTATATAAACAAAGCAATAAAATCTGGTATTGGAGAAACTTTTAAAGAAGGAGAGCAACTGGTTGGTATAATGCCAGCCAATTATGACATTGCAGTTGAAACATTTGTTTCACCCATTGATTTACCTTTAATTCACATAGGCGAAGATATAAGAGTTCAATTTGATGGTTGGCCTGCAATTGTATTTAGCGGTTGGCCAGATGCATCTTTCGGAACATATAGTGGTACTGTGGTTGCAGTTGAAACATTTATAAGTGCAAATGGTAAATTTAGAATTTTGATTGCACCTAAAAAGGAGGCTGAACAATGGCCAAAAAATGTACGAGTTGGCTCTGGTGCACGCACTATCGCCTTACTTCAAGATGTGCCGATTTGGTACGAATTATGGCGAAAACTTAACGGTTTTCCACCAGATTATTACGTACCTACAACTGCAAAAGACTCAAAATTTGAAAAGAAATGAAAAAATTGAAGAACATAATTGTAGTCATTTTAGTCTTTTGTTGTACAAATACTGTTTTTGGTCAGATACAAGAGGAAAATTCAGTTGATATTTCAAGTGAAATATTAACTTTTGAAGAATTCCTCGGATTTGTAAAAAAACATCATCCTTTAGTTAAGCAAGCCAATCTTACTCTAAGCATCGGAGAAGCAAATTTGTTAAAAGCAAGAGGTGGTTTTGACCCAAAGATTGAGGTGGATTTTGACCGCAAAAAATTTAAGAACATTGAATATTACGAGCAATTAAATTCTACCTTCAAAATACCGACTTGGTTTGGTGTGGAATTAAAAGCCAACTTTGAGCAAAATAGTGGGCAATTTCTAGACCCAAGTCTTACCGTTCCCAATGAAGGTCTTTATAGTGCTGGATTTTCATTTTCACTCGCACAAGGTCTTCTAATCAACGACCGAATGGCAGCTTTAAAAAAGGCGAAGATATTTGTTAGGCAATCACAAGCCGACCGTGAGCTTTTAGTGAACGAAATAATCGTAGAAGCAAGTAAGGCTTATTTTGAATGGTTGCAAGCTACAAATGAGCAAAAAATCTACACCAATTTTCTTGATAATGCACAGGAGAGATTACTAGCTGTAGAACGAAGTGTTGAAGAAGGAGATAAAGCAGCTATAGATTTTACAGAAGCAAGAATTACATTTCAAAATAGAAAACTAGAACTAGAAGCTGCAAAATTAAACGGAAGAAAGGCATCACTTAAAGTAAGTAACTTTCTATGGCTTAATGAGGTTCCTTTACAATTGGAAGAAGAAGTTTTACCAAAATCCCTTGAAATTGAAATACTTGAGAATATTTTAAATATTAATTCAATTTTAAATAATAAAATACCTAGTAAAAATCATCCGAAATTATTGAGCTTACAAGCCAAAATCGATGGATTAGAAGTAGAACGAAAACTAAACAGGAACAACTTATTACCAAAAGTTGATTTGCAATATAATTTTCTTTCAGAGGATTATGATAAGCTAAATACCTTTAATACGGCAAATTATAAAGCCTTTGTAAATTTGAGTTTTCCGATATTTTTAAGAAAAGAACGTGGCAATTTAAAATTAACCAACTATAAAATTCAAGATGCAGAATTTGAACAGGATGCAACTATTTTAGAATTAACCAATAAATTAAATGCGATACGTTTTGAAATAAATTCATTGAGTGAACAAGTCCTGATAATTGAGGAAATAGTAATAGATTACGAGACATTAGTAAGTGCTGAAGAGCGAAAATTTTCTTTAGGCGAGAGTTCGCTATTTTTAATAAATACACGCGAACAAAAATTGATTGATGCTCGATTAAAGGAGAATGCTTTATTTACTAAACGACTTAAATCTTATGTTTCATACTTCAACGTTATAGGTTTAGCTGACCCGTCCTGAATAAAGGCTACATAATTTTTAATGATAAATAAACCTGATATCAATTATGAGATTGCCTCAGTTTTCAGTAAAGTAAACTTCGTAATAACAAAAGAACACAAAAAAAGACTCACAATACTGTGAGTCTTTTAACATTACGCTAATTTCTTAGCATTTTTTACTTTCTGTTTTGTGAGTGCAATTTCTATTACTTCTCTCATTTCTGTTACATAATGAAAAGTTAAGCCTTTTAAATAGCTTTCTTTTATTTCTAAAATGTCTTTTTCATTTTCTTTACACAAAATAATTTCTTTAATATTTGCTCTTTTAGCAGCCAATATTTTTTCTTTAATTCCGCCAACAGGTAACACTTTTCCACGTAACGTAATCTCACCAGTCATTGCTAACTTGTTTTTAATTTTACGTTGTGTATAAGAAGAAACTAAAGAAGTTAACATGGTAATACCTGCACTTGGCCCGTCTTTAGGAGTTGCGCCTTCTGGCACGTGAATATGTACATCGTATTTTTCTAAAATTTCTGGTTTAATACCAAACTCTTCAGCATTCGATTTTATGTATTTCATGGCAATCGTTGCAGACTCTTTCATTACATTCCCTAAATTACCCGTAATAGAAAGTGCTCCTTTCCCTTTAGATAAAATAGATTCTATAAATAAAATATCGCCACCAACTTGTGTCCAAGCTAAACCAGTTACAACACCAGCAACATCATTATTTTCGAATTTATCTCTGTTTCTAGGTGTTCCTAAAATTTCTTCTACTTTTTCTGTAGACAAAGCTACTTCATATTCTTCTTCTAAGGCAATCGATTTAGCAGCAAAACGCACTACTTTAGCAATTTTCTTTTCTAAACCACGCACTCCAGATTCTCTTGTATATCCTTCAACAATTTGCTCTAACTGTTTTTTACCTAACTTTAAATGCTTGGTAGTTAAACCATGTTCTTTTAATTGTTTTGGTAATAAATGTCTTTTAGCTATTTCTATTTTTTCTTCTATTGTATAACCTGTAACATTTATAATTTCCATTCTATCTCGCAATGCCCAAGGAATTTGCCCAAGGTTGTTTGCAGTTGCAATAAAAAGTACTTTCGATAAATCGTAACCAACTTCTAAATAGTTATCATAAAACGTTTCATTTTGTTCTGGATCTAAAACTTCTAACATTGCAGAAGATGGATCTCCTTGATGACTTTGCCCTAACTTATCTATTTCATCTAATACAAAAACAGGGTTAGAAGTTCCAGATTTTTTTAAATTCTGAATTAAACGCCCTGGCATAGCACCAATGTATGTTTTTCTGTGCCCTCTTATTTCTGCTTCATCACGTAAACCACCTAAAGACATTCTTACATATTTACGACCTAAAGCCTCTGCAACAGATTTTCCTAAAGAAGTTTTACCAACTCCAGGAGGACCGTATAAACAGATAATTGGAGATTTCATATCGCCTCTTAACTTTAAAACAGCTAAATGCTCTATAATTCTCTCCTTTACTTTTTCTAAACCAAAATGGTCTCTATCTAAAACCTTTGTTGCATGCTTTAAATCGAATTTATCTTCAGAATAAATTCCCCAAGGCAACTCTAACATCAACTCTAAATAACTTCTTTGAACACCATATTCTGCTGCTTGAGGGTTCATTCGTTTTAAACGACTGATTTCTTTATTAAAAGTTTCACCAACTTCTTTATTCCATTTTTTAGTCTTCGCTTTTAAGCGCATTTCTTCTAACTCTTGGTCGTTAGAAACACCACCTAATTCTTCTTGAATGGTTTTTAATTGTTGGTTTAAATAATATTCTCTTTGTTGTTGATCTAAATCTTCTCTAGTTTTAGACTGAATATCATTTTTTAATTTTAATTTTTGAAGCTCTTTATTTAAGTTTTTAAGCGTTAACAAAGCACGTTCTTTTAGATTGTCTTTTTCTAAAATTACTTGCTTTTGCATTACAGTTAAATCCATATTAGAAGCAATAAAATTTACCAAAAACGAATTTGATTGAATATTTTTTATTGCAAATGAAGCTTCTGAAGGCAACATAGGATTTTCTTTAATTACTTCTAAAGCTTGCTCTTTTATAGAATCTATTATAGCATTAAACTCTTTTGTATTTTCAATTTCTCTGTCTTCAATCGCTTCTTTAACAGTTGCTTTTAAATAAGGTTCATCTTGAATAATTTCTTCAATTTCAAAACGTTTTTTACCTTGAATAATAACTGTTGTATTACCATCTGGCATTTTTAAAACACGTAAAATTTGTGCTACAACACCTGTAGTATTAATGTCTTTTAAACCAGGGTCTTCTTCTTCCTCATTTCTTTGAGCTACTACTCCAATAATTTTATTTCCTTTGTTTGCATCTTTAATTAACTGAATAGATTTATCTCTACCTGCAGTAATTGGTATTACAACTCCTGGAAATAAAACGGTATTTCTTAACGGAAGTATTGGTAATATTTCTGGTACACTTTCTTTATTAATGATTTCCTCATCTTCTGGGGTCATTAATGGTATTAATTCTGAGTCTTCGTTCATCATATTTTGTAGAGACAAACTGTCTATCTTTATAACCTTTGTTTTGCTCATGTGCTATATATCTGTCATTGTGACACCGACTTTTTAAAATAATAAAAACCAATATCACTATATTAATTGTAAGGTACTAGTAATCAGATAAATAAATACACAGCTTTAATTATCTGTATTAAATAAAACAATTGTTATGCCAAAGGAATTTAACTCAAGGTTAATAAACTTATTTATTATATTTAATATTGTAATAAAAAAGATATAATGAAAAAAATATTTTTAACGGTTTTAATATGCATTACAGTTTCCTGTAAAGTAACTAAAGTAAACACAGACTATAATTCAATAAAAAGAATTTCTCTAAAAAAATTAAGAAAAAAGGAGCTATTATTAGGCCTAACAATAATAACCATAGTTTTTCTAATGTTTTTTTATATCACTTTTTAAATACAGATAATCAATTTAATAAGTTAAATGGCGATTATTATTCTTTAAAGCATCCAGACAATTTTGAGGTTAATATTATTGTTAATTATTCTAAAAAATTTATGGGCATAGAAAACTCAATAATAGCTCAAATTTGGGTAAATGCTAAAAATGAAACCGATCTTAAAAACTTAAAAGTTAAAGTTTCTTCGAAAAAGAATGGCATTTTAAATTTTCATTCTAATTTTAATAGAACTAGAAAAGAACAATTTTGGGTAGAAAAATTATTTGTAAAGAAAATAAATGATAATAGTTTGAACTTGCTTTCTGAAGACAAAATAGATATTGAAATAAATGGGCATCACTATACTTTTATAACTGCACAAATAAATTGATTATTATTTTAAGCATTATAATATTCAGAATTTAAACATTGTTAATATAAAAAATTAGCCAAGATAGAACAAGAAGTTATAAAAAAGAATACTTAAATCTTTTTATAATGTTTTTAATTATTGATCTCTTAAAGGATTTATAATTAAAATCTATCCATTATTTTTGCTGAATGAAAAATAATAAACAAACCACAAAAAAGTTACAACGTAATGTAGCAGAAGCTATTCAACAATTTTCTATGATTGAAGAGGGCGATAAAATTATGGTTTGTCTTTCGGGAGGAAAAGATAGTTACACTCTTTTAGATATGATGCTTTATTTTAAAAAAGTAGCACCAATTTCTTTTGATATTATTGCTGTAAACTTAGATCAAAAACAACCAGGTTTTCCTGAAGAAATTTTACCTAATTATCTATCCAACTTAGGTGTAGATTATAAAATTATAGAAAAAAACACATACAAAGTAGTTATGGACAAAACGCCAGAAGGTAAAACCACTTGTAGTTTATGTTCACGATTAAGAAGAGGTACTTTATATGAAGCCGCAAGAAATTTAGGCTGTAATAAATTAGCTTTAGGACATCATAGAAATGATATTTTAGAAACTTTTTTACTAAACTTTTTCTTTGCCGGAAAGCTAGAAACGATGCCTCCAAAATTTATAAATGACGCTGGTGATTTGGTTATTTTAAGACCTTTAGCTTTATGCAAAGAAAGTGATATTGAACTTTATTCTAACGCATTAAATTTTCCTATTATACCTTGCAACTTATGTGGTTCTCAAGAAAACTTACAACGTAAAAAAGTTAAAGAAATGATTACTAATTGGGAACTTGAAAGCCCTAACAGAAGTTCTGTTATGATGAATGCACTACAAAATGTTTCTCCTTCTCATTTATTAGATCATTCTATATATGATTTTACCAACCTTAAAAATAAGATTTCAGAAAATTCACTTTCTTAAAATTTATATTAAAACACTTCTAAAATAGACTTAAAATAAAAAGTTTATTTTTATTTCTGTAAAACTGTCACAACTTAAAAACAGTTTTGTCTTTAGTATAGAAACGTTTTATTGGAAGCTAACCAACCACATATAACCAAACTAATAGAAAACTGTAAAAAGTCGGATAAAAACGCTCAGTTGCAACTATACAAAGCTTATTATAAAGCTATGTATAATACTGCACTTAGAATTTTAAAAGATAATTTTGAAGCAGAAGATATTATGCAAGAAGCTTTTTTAACAGCATTTACTAAATTAAATATGTATAAAGAAGAAGTAGCGTTTGGAGCATGGTTAAAACGAATTGTTATTAATAAAAGTTTAACACAACTTAAAAAGAACAATCGTTATCAAGAAGTAAAAATGGAAATAATTCCTAAAAATGAAGTAGAAAATGAAACAATAGATTATACAGGTTTAAACCCAAAAAGTGTTTTAGAAACGTTACAAAGTTTAAAAGACAATTATAGAGTTGTGCTTACCTTAAATTTAATTGAAGGTTATGATTATGAAGAAATTGCACAAATATTAAATTATACTAATGAAAATGTGAGAACCACAGTTTCGAGAGCAAAGAAAAAATTAAAGCAAATTTTACTTGCAAATAATATACAAGCACAAGCCTATGAAGGATAAATTACATGACTTTTTCTCTGAAAATAATTTCGATTTTCATGAGCCACAATCTGCACATTTAGAACGTTTTGAACGTAAGTTAAATAGAACTGAAAAAAAAGCAATTCTTCTTGGAAATGGCTTTCTGTAGCAGCATCTGTAGTTTTAGTTTTAGGTTTTTGGCTAGGAAGTAACCATCAAAAACAACAAATAGAATTGGCAGACATTTCTCCTAAAATGGAAGAAGTACAAAATTACTTTGTTTCCACAATCAATCAAGAAATAAAAACTATTGAAAAAAATAGAAACTTAGAAACTGAAACAATTATTGAAGAAGCCTTAGATCAATTAGAAGAATTAGAAGACAATTATAAACTTTTTATTAAAGAATTAAATTCTGAAGGAAGCGCAAGAAGAATTATAAATTCTATGATTAAAAATTACCAACAACGTCTTCAAGTTTTAGAAAATGTTTTAAAACAGATAGACCAAATAAAGAATTCAAACAACATAAACAATGAAAGCTATATATAAAATTACTTTATTAATATTACTTTTTCCGCTCATTGCATTAGCAAACAACGATGGCAAAAAACACGAAAAAAGTAAAAGATTAAAAAAAGAATATAAAGTTAATTCTGATGCCAAATTATCTATTGATAATAGGTACGGGAATTTAAACATTACTACTTGGAAAAAAATAATATTGAAATTGAAGTTATTATAACTGTAAAAGGTGATGATTTAGATAGAGTTGAAGAAAAACTAGATAATATTGATGTAGAATTTGAAGCTTCTTCTAACCTAGTTTATGCGAAAACTATATTTGGAAAAGAACAAAAAAGTTGGTCTTTCTGGAAAAGAAACAATAATTTAAGTTATAAAATTAACTATAATGTTAAAATGCCAAAAACTAATTCTGCTGATTTAAATAACGATTATGGAAATATTTCTTTAGGAGATTTAATGGGTAAAGCAAATATTAACTGCGATTATGGTAAAATTTCTATTGGAGAATTATCTGCAAACAATAATGATATTAATTTAGACTATTGCTCATTATCTACAATTGTATATATGAAAGGTGGAAACTTAAATGCAGATTATTCTAAAATTACTATTGAAGAATCTGAGAGTTTAAAAGCAAATATCGATTATTCAACTTTAAATATAGAAAAAGCTGGTAATGTAAACTTCAACGCAGATTATGGATCTATTTCTATTGATGAAGCTACAAATGTAGTTGGTAATTCTGATTACGTAGGTATGCATTTTGGAACCATAAAAAAGAACTTAAAAATAGATACTGATTATGGAGCAATTTCTGTAAAAAGGTTGGTTAAAGGTTTTGAAAATGTAAACATAGATGGAGAATATGCTGGCATTAGAATTGGAGTAGATGCAGATGCTAGTTTTGAATTTGAATTAGATTTACAATATGCAGGTTTTAAAAGAGATGATGATAAAATAGAATTCTTTAAAAAGATTTCTAAATCAACTAAAAAATATTACCAAGGAAAATTTGGAACAGGAAAATCAAATTCTCGTATCAATATTAGATCTCAATATGGTGGTGTAACTATCAAATAAAATTAAAAAAATAATTTAAAATATAAAAAATCATGTTTAAAAAAATAATATTAACCTCTATTATATTAACTGTAAGTCTATCTCTTAATGCACAAGATTGGTGGGGTAATAGTAAAAAAATTAAAGGAAACGGAAACGTTGTAAAAGTAAAAAGAACAACATCTGATTATGATGGAATTGGAGTTGGTGGTTCTTTTGATGTTATACTTGTAAAAGGAAAAGAAGGCAAAATTACTATTGAAGGTGAAGAAAATATTATCCCATATATAGAAACCGAAGTTAAAGGAAATACTTTACGAGTTAAATACAGAAAAAACATAAATATTAGAACTACAAAAAAACTAGTTGTTACTATAACTTATGAAGATATAGAAAAAGTTTCATTAGGTGGTTCTGGTAATATTACCAACGAGGGTATTATTAAAAGTAACGACTTTAAAGTCTCTTTAGGTGGTTCTGGTAATATTACTTTACAAATAGATGCAGATGAAGTTAGCTCTAACATTGGTGGTTCTGGTAATATAAAATTATCTGGTAACTCTAATGAGCTAAATTGTTCTATAGCAGGTTCTGGAAGTATAAAAGCATATGAATTAAGAACAGATAAATTATATGCAAATATTGCTGGATCTGGAAGTATAAAAACAACTGTTAAAAGTAAAATAAAAGCTAAAGTTGTTGGTTCTGGTAGTATCTATTATAAAGGAAACCCATCTCACATAGATAGCAAATCTGTTGGTTCTGGAGATATTATAGATAGAAATTAACTATTAATAATTAGAAAACTTAAAAAGCCATAAAACAAATATATGTTTTATGGCTTTTTAAGTTTATTCTTTTAAGTAAAAAAATTAATAATTTCTAAACTCTTTAGTTGTATCGAAAACATGCTGTAAAATTCGTTGTTCAATATCATTAAAAACCATATTTCTTCGCTTCATAACTACTTCTGCTACTTCATATACTTTATTCGTTTTATATTCGGTAAAACCAGCTGCTCCACCCCAACTAAAAGAAGGAACAAAATTTCTAGGAAATCCGCTTCCATATATATTTGCAGAAACACCTACAACAGTTCCAGTATTAAACATTGTGTTAATTCCACATTTAGAATGATCTCCCATCATCAAACCACAAAACTGAAGTCCGGTTTTTGCAAATCTACCCGTTTCATAATTCCATAATTTAACCTCAGCATAATTATTTTTTAAATTTGAGTTATTTGTATCTGCTCCTAAATTACACCATTCTCCTAAAACAGAATTACCTAAATAACCATCGTGTCCTTTGCTAGAATATCCCATTAAAACAGAATTACTAATCTCTCCGCCTACTTTACAATAAGGTCCTAAAGTAGTCCCCGAATAAATTTTGGCTCCCATTTTTACTACAGCATTATTACACATTGCAAATGGTCCTTTTATAGATGAATTTTCTAAAATTACAGCATCTTTACCAATATAAATAGGTCCTTTAGAAGCATTTAAAACAGCAAATGTAATTTCTGCTCCTTCTTCTATAAAAATATTCTCTTTATTAATATATCTTGTTCCTTCTGGTATTGGCTCAGAAGTTCTATCATTTGTTAATAAATCGAAATCTTGTTGAATAGCTATTTCATTTAAAGAAAAAATATCCCAAGTATTTTTAACTTGAATTAAATCTTCTTCAAATTCGATTTGCTTATAAGCATCAAAATCTACTTCTTCTTGAGAATCTGAAGTAAAAAAAGCAATTACATCTTCACCTTTAAAAATAGCTTCGTCTTTAGATAAATTTTTAACTTTATCAACTAAACTTTCCGTTGGACAAAATGATGCATTTATTAAAATATTTTTTTCCAACTCTACCATTGGATACTTTTCTTCTAGATATTCTTCTGTAACTGTAGTTGTAGTTAAACCTAAATGCTTCTCCCACTTTTCTCTTATCGTTAAAATACCTATTCTAATATCTGCAACTGGTTTTGTATATGTAAAAGGTAATAACGATTTTCTAACATCGCCATCAAATAAAATATAATTCATTTTTAAAGTTTTATAGCTATACAAATTTACTTTAATTAAGGCACAAAAAAAACCGATTGTATAAAATACTATCGGTTTCAATAACTTTCAGGTAAAATAGCTGTTATTTTTTTATGAATTTCTGGCTACCAATTTTATTTTCTGACAAAACTTTTAAAACATAAATACCCGTAGATAGGTTATTTACATTTATTTCATCATCATTTCTAGTAATTTTTTTAGATAAAGCTAACCTCCCAACATAATCATAGAATTCTACTGTTGCATTATCTGTACCAGAAGGCAACTGAATTGTAAGTTTCTCTGAAGATGGGTTAGGATACATTTCAAAATTTAATCGTTTTGCCTCAGAAATACCTAATACGTTAATATTAGAAGAAGTAGTTGTTACTACCTCATCACCTCCAGTTCCAGAACCATTACCAGCAAGTGCGGCAACATAGAACTTTATAGCACCAACATCTGTACTTGGAGCTTTCCAGTTAAAATTCCAAGATTTTTTACTGTTACCTGCAGTTGTATGTGTAACGTGAGTACCACCATTTTTTAATTGATTATCTGTACCATCTGCAATAAAGGTTCCTATTTTAGAACCATCGCTAACTTTCTCTGCTGTAATTTGAAAACCATGTCTAGAATTTGAAGAACTAGATACATCAACTTGTAAACCATAAGTTGTTCCTAATTCATAACCTGTATTTGGCACCTCTGTTTGAAGTGAAACAGAAGTATTAAAGTTACCTCCAGAATGGCATTGTGTACATGTAGTATTACTATCTCCTGGTGATCCAGAATATCCTCCATCTCTTCCGCCAGAAAGAGACATTAAAAAAAGAGCTGAAACAGGAATTAATAATAAAAATGATCTAAAAAAGTAGTTTTTTTTCATGTTAGTTAATATTTAATTTTATTTTTTTCTTAGTAATAATATCATTATACTTAGTGAATTGTTAATTTCTTAAAAAGAATGATTTATATTTTGAATTCTATTGTAAATAAAACAAAAACAACACTTTAATGCAATAAAATAAATATAAAAGGGAAAAAACACACCTTAAAAAGGAAAAAAATCAGTTGAAAACCTACTATGTAAAAACTATTTTTAAGAAAAAAGAATCGTATTTTTGATTTATGACAGAAATAAATAAAAAGTACAAGCATATAAAAGAATCTCAATTAACAATTACCGAATTAATGCTACCATCGCACTCCAACTTTAGTGGAAAAATACATGGTGGTCATATTTTAAATCTAATGAATCAAATAGCTTTTGCTTGTGCTTCTAAACATTCTGGAAATTATTGTGTAACAGCTTCTGTAAATAAAGTAGATTTTTTAAACCCTATTGAAGTTGGTGAGTTACTTACTTTAAAAGCTTCTATAAATTACACTGGTAGAACTTCTATGGTTGTTGGTTTACGTGTAGAATCGGAAAACATAAGAACTGGAAAAACCAAACATTGTAACTCTTCTTACTTTACTATGGTTGCTAAAAATGAAGAGGGAAAAAGCACGCCTATTCCTGGTATAATTTTAACTTCTAAAGCTGAAATTAGACGTTATGCTAGAAGTATTAAAAGGCAAGAAGAAGGTAGAAACAGAACTTCTAGATTTAGTAGTAAAATTTTTAAAATTAATGATTACTTACATTTATTTGAAAATAGTAATTCTAAAATTGAATTAAACGAAAAATAAACAAAACCTATTTCACCTTTTAAAATGCATTTTGTTTTCTCCTTATTTTATTGTAAATTAGCTAAGTAAGAAATATTTATCACTATTAAAATCATCCCCCATGAACAAAACTATCAATACTTCAAGTGTTAATTGGCTAGAAGATGCTTTAAAAGAGTACTCTTTAAAAAATGAATTTACTTTAATTGATGACAAAAAATTTAAAATAAGAGAAAGAGATTTAAAATCTGCAGTAAGCCTTATTAAAGCCTCAAAAGCCAAAGGAGGAAAATCTACCAAACAAATTACAAAAGCATTAGTTAGTTTAGGATTAAGCAGTGCTGGAATTTATGTTATTATATTAGCTATTGCAGACCCAGAACCAACAACTAAACTAAGTTTACTTCTAGTTGGTGGAATTATACTCGCTATTTCTGGAGGATATGGAACACTTAGAGCATTAAGAATTAAGTTTAGAGTAAGAAAAAAAGAGAAACAGATGGTGTTTTCCATGTTAAACCTGTTGCTAATTATTAATTATTTGCTCTAAATAGGACAGTCATAACAGTCTAAATAATTAAAAATAAGATATAGAAAAGCTAAACAAACTGCCTTGATAACCAAACGAAAGCAAGAGGTTTATCCAACTTTTCTAAAATCTTCTTTTTCTAAAAAGTATTTAGAAATTGTTTTTGGAGGGGATATTGTTTTCCAAGAACTGTAATCAAACCAAAAAGTTCTCTTGTAATTGTTGTACACAATTCATTCTCTTGATTATAAAAATGAATGACTACATTCATTTTATTATTTGTAAACAAGATATTTTTAAATTCTAACTCAACTAAAAAAGATTGTGTAAACAATAATGGTTTGTATTGAGTTATTTTATCATTCTTTTTTTGCAAACCTACTTTTAAAGTATTCATTTTTAATTTTGTAAATCCTTTAACAAATAAAAATGTTTCTAGTAATTTTGACGAATAATGTAAATAAGCTGCATTTTGCATTACCATAAAATCATTTACATCATTACCTTTAACTGTATAATTTCTTTGAAACATTTGCATAGTTTTAAGATAAATTAGGAAAAAATTTAATTATATTTTTTTTAATGATACTAAATTGAAAGCAGATTACTGATTAATTTTGATCATGAGTCAACTCCTCAATAATCTGCTTTAGGTATTTCTTTCTTTTATTTTTCTATAAATTGGATACTAAAAAGTTCTTGATATATTAAATCCAAGATGAATATCTCCACCAAAGAAATTATCAGTAGTTTCTGTAATAAAACTTTTTTCGATCATAGTTATTGCATTCGATAAAATTAATTGAAATACATGTCCGCCTGTTTCAATATCTACACCAAAAGCTAAAGAATTTCTAGCGTTAATTGATTTAGACTCATCAAAAGCATAATAATACTCGCTATTAAAAGATACTCTTTTGCTTAACTTTATACGGCTCCCAAAACCTAAAGCAAAAATATCATGTGGATCAGCTTCAATTTTTACTGTGTTTCGATGAATATAAGTTGGTGTAATTTGATATGAAAAAGACTGACTTACTTTTCTGGCAATTAAAACCTGCCCAACATAAGTTAAACTTTCTGCAAAAGTTCTTTTATCTGCTGGGTCATAATCTTTAATAGTTTTTAGTGCAACACTTCCAAAAAGAGAAACCGCAAAAGGAAATGATTGATTTCCTTTTTTTGTTTTAACCAACTATATTTTAAAAAACTATCATAAGTTTTATCAAAACTACTTCTTCCAAAACCTATTGTTAAATTATCATTTAAACCATATTCTAAAGCAAAACGTATGTTTGATTGATCCAATCCAAAAAGTTCATCAAAACCTAAATTTACTCTTCCGAATCTATGAGAAATAACAAACTCTAATTCTTTTTCTTTTCTGTTTTCTATAGAATGACCGTTTAATATTCTTGTTCCTTTAAAGGTTGAAGTAACAATGTTTTCTTTTCCGTTTTTTGGCGTTTCAGTATCTAAAACATCTAGTAAATCATCTTGTGAAAATGAATAAATAGATATTGAAAACAGAAGAATGGTTAGTAATCTTTTTTTCATAATATTATTTCTTATATGTTGTATGGTTAAATTTAAAACTTACTTTTATTTTTTTTGCAATGTTTTTTGCTACTACTGCAGGAATTTTAATATTAAAATTATCTACTTCAATTATAAAATCTCCATCAACTAAAATTGCATCTTTTATTTTTTTGAAATTTGCATTTATAATTACCTCCTTCTTTACACCATGTAAAGATAAAACACCTTTTACTTGAGTATTTGTTGCAGTTTCTTTTATGTCATCAAACCCCAATATACTTCCTTTAAATGTAGCCTTTGGAAACTTATCTGACTCAACATAGTTTTCATTAAAATGTTCTTGCATTAATGCCTTTTTAAACATAAATGATTTCATTAAAATAGAAATTGCCATTTTACCAGATGATGCATCAATAATACTTAACACTTGATTATTTTCTGCAGTAATATCTTCCATTGGCGCTTTAGAGTAAAAAGTAATTGCTCCTTTTTTTGTTAGATATCTTTCTTGACTATTTACTACTGTTGTTATAAAAAAACAACAAATAAATGTTATAACTAATTTCATAATTGATAATTTTATTAATTAATAATTTCACATTTTACCAGAACAACATCCATTAAGTATCCTGTACAAATTCCTTTTACACTCACAACATCTCCTTCTTTTATAGCATTTACATTTTTTGAAGCAACTTCAGATAAGTGGCATAAAACGCTTCCGAATTCATCATTCGTTTTTAGAGTAATTATTCCTTTTCCGTTTTCAATTTCTCTTTTAGAAATAACACCTTTAACTTCAATAATTTTTTCTAGATATTTAGTATTCGCAGCATTTTCATCCGAAGTAAAATCGTTTACTATTTTATTGGCTGTAAGTATAATATTCGCAGATGAATTTGCTACATTTATATGTGGCTTATTATACATTTTATAAGCTAACAAAACAGTAGTTAAACCCAAAATTAAAACGATAAAGAATATTTTTTTCTTGTTCATTATTTCTAGTTTTAATTGTTTATAGCTCCATTATCTACCCAGCATTTAATTGTTGCAATTTCATCATTAGTTAAACTACCACCAAGTGGCATTCTTCTACTTTCTATTGCAGAAAGCACCGAACTTGAGTTAGAACTTACCCCATTATACGAATCTAAATTAGGAAACTGACCACCACTTGTACTATGACATTGAGTGCAATTATTATCTATAATTACTTTTACATTTGAAGAAAATGTAATTGATTCACAAGGATCTATGTTTTCTGGATCTTCTCCTTCTTCATCTATAGGTTGTTCTACATTAGTTAAACACGAAGTAAAAAGAAAAGTTGCTAAAAATACTAAGTAAAGATTTCTAATTTTTAATATTCCATTCATAATAGTTAGTTTTAAATTTCTTCTGTAAAGTAACTAAAATATAAGAAGTTATAAAGTATGAACCTTTATGAAAGGGAAATAAAAATGGTTAAAAAGGAAAAAAAGAGTTAAAAAGTAAGCACATTTAAGAAATAAAAGGTGTCTTTTACTATAAGTTTAACCATTGTTTAAATTCGGCAGCCTTATTTTTGCTAATTATGATTTCGTCTGAAGTTTTAGATTGCAATAAAATTTTTAATTGACTATTACCGTATTTAATAATTTTATCTATAGCAGAAATACTAATAATAAATTGCCTGTTTGCTCTAAAAAATAACGTAGCATTTAAATGTGTAAAAATATCATCTAAACTCATGTTAGAAGTAGATTTTCTTCCATCAAAACAAATTACATAAGTAATAGTGTTTTCTGTATAAACATAAGCAATATCTGCAATAGAAATTGGCACCAACTCATTTCTTATATAAGTAAGAATTCTTGTTTTTTCTATTTCTAAAGGCTCTTCTATGACTTCTTCTAAACTTGTATCTGCAATTCTTTCTTTATAAGAAACCAAATCTGTATTTAATTTAGATAGGTTTAAAACTTCAGAAGCTAAAGTTGTATTTTTTAACTCTAATTGCTTTTCATAAGAACTTCCAATTATTCTAACTGCCACAAAAGATAATACAATTACTAAAACACCCATAATTGAAAAAATTAAATAAAAATTCCCTTTTAAAGTATTCATTTGAGATGTAATACCACTAATATTTACATTGGCTGCAACAATTAAATCTGTTTTTTTTATTGGAGAAATATGAATTATTTCAGAAAGATCTGGATTACTTTCATCCATTAATAATTCATACAAATCATCTGAGTTAATTTTTTCTTTTAATGATGATAATAAAGTTTCATTAGAGTTTACTTGCTGACCTACTTTTGTTTTATCTGGATGACAAACCTCTCTCCCGCTCCAATTAAATACACTTATAAACCAAGTATTTGAATTAGAATTTTCAATAATATTCTGAATATTAATAACAACATCTTCTTTGTTAATACCAGAAGAAATCTGAAAATCGATAAACCTAGCAACTTCATTAGCCTCTCTTTTACTAGATTCAACTTGAACTTCTATTAATTGATTAGCACTTACTTTTATAAAGTATTGAGATGCAATTAAAGCAATTAAAAGAAAAATTGCTGCAATAGATAAAAAAGTTAAAAAATAAAGTTTGTCTTTTTTCATAAGGAAATATAAAGTTGAAATATACTACTATTCTTTTCTTATTAATAATTATTTTTTCCTCTTTAAACTTATTTTTTCCTTTTCATAAAGATTTATAAGCTTAAAAAAAGTAAATTTCATTTTCTTTGAATAATTATTTATGAAAAGCAAAAACAAATTATTTTTAACCTTTATTCTACTTTTACTATTAGTAAATGGATATTATTATATTGTTCCATTATTTATTTCATCCGATAAAAATTTAGAACATGAAATTGCAGAAATGGTTTTAACTTCTAATGACTTAGTAAAATCTTATAACAAAGACGAAAAAAAATCCAATGCTCTATATGCTGGTAAAATTATAGAGATTACAGGTTTTGTAGAAAAGGTTTCTTTTTTAAATAATAGAAATACTATTATTTTAAAAAGTAATACCGAAAACTTTGGTGTAATATGCGATGTTCATCCTAATGATTTTGAAAATTTAAAAGAACTAAAAGAAAATCAAAAAATACGTGTAAAAGGAATTTGTAAAGGTTTTTTAAAAGACGTAATTTTACTAAACTGCTCAATTGATCTAAAACCGAATGAATAAATTTTTACCACTCATTTTTTTATTAATAACTTTTGCCGATTTTAATCTTAAACAGCAACAATTTATTGCAAGACAAGGCCAAATTTCTTTTTTCTCTTATACCTCTGTAGAGAATATAGAAGCTAAAAACAACCAAGTTCTTAGTATTCTAGATTTAGAAAAAAAGAAATAGCAATTAGCATGTTGATGCGTGCCTTTGTTTTTAAAAAAGATTTAATGTATGAACATTTTAATGAAAGCTATATAGAATCAGATATATACCCAAAAGCAAGTTTTCTTGGAAAAATATTAGATTTAGACCTAGTTAGCAAGGAAACTCAAACAAAGATTATTAGAGGTAAATTAACTGTTCATGGTATTACAAAAGAAATAGATATTAAAACTACAATTGAATATATTAATGATAATTATGTACTATCTGGTAATTTTAATGTTTTAGTAAAAGATTTTGAAATTAAAATACCTCCTATTTTATCGAGTAACATTGCAAAAACAATTTCTATTAAATTTAGATTCCAATATCAACCTTATGAAGAATAAAATAAAATATCAACTGCTTACTATTGCAATAATGGTTTTAGGTTCTTCTATAAATGCTCAAGATTTACTTGATAAATTAAATAAAGAATTTCCTGATAAACCCGTTTATAAAATCGCAACTTTTAAAACAACAAGAATTGGTTTAGGACATTCTATTGAAACTAGAAAAAAAGGTGCTTTAGAAATTTCTTTATATAACAGATATTGGAATATTCCTAACTTCGAAGGTCAACGTTTTCTTGCTGATGTAGTTAGTACTCGTTATGGTTTGGATTATGCTTTTTCTGATAATTTAACCGTAGGTTTAGGATATACAAATCACGATAAAATTACAGATGGTTTTTTTAAATACAAGCTTATAAAACAACGCAAAAACACAAAAAAAGGACCTTTTAGTATTTCATTATTACAATCAATTTCAAGTAGAAGTGTAAACACAACTAGTGGTGGTTTATACCCAGGTAATAAATCAACTAACAATTACGCATTTACTAGTCAGGTTTTAGTAGCAAGAAAAATGAATTCTGAATTCTCTTTACAAGTATCACCAACATTTATTCATAAAAAAGTAGACAAGTTAACAGATGATCCTAATAATCAATTTGCAATTGGTTTTGGAGGAAGGCATAAAATTGGAGGTCATGCCTCTATAGTTTCAGAATATTTCTATGTTGCTAACCCAATAAAATCTGTTAATACTTACAACGCTTTTATGGTGGGTGTAAATTGGGAACTAAGCCATTTATTATTGCAATTCCATGTAACTAACGCTCGTAATTTTGTAGAAGATACTTTTATAACACAAACTAAAAATAATTTTAACGCTAAAGATGGTAACTTCCATTTTGGTTTTAATGCAACTTTTGTATTGCATACAAAAAAGAAAAAGTTAAAGTAAAACCTTGTTTTAATTAAAAACCATTAAGAAAATTTATTCTTAATAAGGATAATATTTTTTTGTTTAGTAATATTAAAATCGGCATTTTTCTATACTATTTTACTTCTTTTAATATCTAAACTTTTATAATAATAATAATAATAAGTGTTTTCAAATTAATCTTCTAATAAAAAAATCGAGTTTAGCTAAAGAATGAATCGTTTTATATTCTTATTAACATTAGCTTACCCATAAAAAAGCATCCAATTCTATAAAGAATTGGATGCTTTTAATTTATAAAGAATTAATTTATTTATTCAAGTACATTTTACGTCTTGAATATAAATTATAAAATTCATCATCTTTTAAACTATCTATAAATAAGATACTTTCTCCTGTTGATTTCATTTCTGGACCTAATTTTTTATTAACATTAGGAAATTTATTAAAAGAAAAAACAGGTTGTTTAATTGCGTAACCTTCTAATTGAGGATTAAAATTAAAGTCTGTTACTTTTTTATGACCTAACATAACCTTAGTTGCATAATTTACATAAGGTTCTTTATATGCTTTTGCAATAAAAGGTACCGTTCTAGAAGCTCTAGGGTTTGCTTCAATGATATAAACAACATCATCTTTAATAGCAAATTGAATATTAATTAAACCAACAGTTTTTAATTCTCTTGCTATTGTATGTGTATGATCTTTAATTTGTTGCATTACAAATTCACCTAAATTAAAGGCTGGCAAAGTTGCATTTGAATCTCCAGAATGTATCCCACAAGGCTCAATATGCTCCATAATACCGATGATGTACACATTTCCATCAGCATCACAAATAGCATCTGCTTCTGCCTCTATTGCTCCATCTAAATAATGATCTAATAATAATTTATTACCTGGCATTCTACCTAGTAAATCAACTACATGTTCTACAAGTTCTTCTTTGTTTATTACAATTTTCATTCCTTGCCCTCCTAACACATAAGATGGTCTAACCAAAATTGGAAAATCTAACTCATCTGCTAAAGTTAAAGCTTCATCTGCAGTTTCAGCGATTCCAAATTCTGGATATGGAATTTTATTATCTTTTAACATCGCTGAAAATCTTCCTCTATCTTCTGCAATATCTAGAGCTTCAAAAGAAGTTCCAATAATTTTAATACCATAACTAGTTAATTTTTCAGCAAGTTTTAAAGCTGTTTGCCCTCCTAACTGTACAATAACTCCTTCTGGTTTTTCATGACGAATAATATCATAAATATGTTCCCAAAATACCGGCTCAAAGTATAATTTATCTGCTGTATCAAAATCTGTAGAAACCGTTTCTGGATTACAGTTTATCATAATTGTTTCATAACCACACTCTGCAGCTGCTAAAACACCATGTACACAACAATAATCGAATTCAATACCTTGTCCAATTCTGTTTGGTCCAGATCCTAAAACTATAATTTTCTTTTTATCAGAAACTACACTTTCGTTAGCTATAGTTATCTCTCCGTTTGCAGATTCAATTTCATTTTCAAATGTTGAATAATAATAAGGAGTTTTTGCTTTAAATTCTGCAGCACAAGTATCTACTAATTTAAATACACGTTGTACGTTTAACTCTTCTCTTTTAGTATAAACTTCACTTTCTAAACAACCCAACATGTGAGCAATTTGTCTGTCTCCGTATCCTTTTTGTTTTGCTTCTAATAATAAATCTCTACCAAGTGTGTCTATTTTATAAGTAGATATTTCTTTTTCTAACTGAAATAACTCTTCGTATTGTTTTAAATACCACATATCAATTTTTGTGATATCATATATTTGAGACAATGGAATACCCATAGCAATAGCATCGTAAATAGCAAAAACACGATCCCAACTTGCATTGGTTAATTTATCTATAATTTGGTTATAATTAGTGTAGCCTTTACCATCTGCACCTAAACCATTTCTTTTAATTTCTAAAGATTGTGTTGCTTTATGTAATGCTTCTTGGAAAGAACGTCCAATTCCCATTACTTCTCCAACTGCTTTCATTTGTAAACCTAAAGTTCTGTCTGAACCTTCGAATTTATCAAAGTTCCAACGAGGTATTTTCACAATTACATAATCTAATGTTGGCTCAAATAAAGCTGAAGTAGATTTAGTAATTCCGTTTTCTAACTCATCTAAACTATATCCAATTGCTAATTTAGTGGCTACTTTTGCAATAGGATAACCTGTTGCTTTAGAAGCTAATGCTGATGAACGAGACACACGTGGGTTAATTTCAATAGCAATAATATCTTCTTTTGCATCTGGTGAAACTGCGAACTGAACATTACAACCACCCTCAAAATCTCCAATAGAACGCATCATATGAATAGCCATATCACGCATTTTCTGAAAAGTAGTATCAGAAAGTGTCATTGCTGGTGCAACCGTAATAGAATCTCCAGTATGAATTCCCATTGGATCCATATTTTCGATAGAACAAATAATAACTACGTTATCATTTTTATCTCTTAATAGTTCTAGTTCATATTCTTTCCAGCCCATCATTGCTTTATCAATCATCACCTCATGTATTGGTGATGCTTCTAAACCTCTGCTTAATAATTCGTCGAAATCCTTTGGATCATATACTATAGAAGCTCCTGCTCCACCTAAAGTATATGAAGAACGAATAACTAACGGAAAACCAAATTCTTGAGCAATTTCTTTTCCTTTTAAGAAAGATGTTGCTGTAGCTTGGGGCGCCATTGGCACTCCAATTTTAATCATTAATTCTCTAAACTGTTCTCTATCTTCTGTAACATTAATCGCATCTATATCTACACCAATTAATTTTACATCAAAATCTTTCCAAATTCCTTTATCATCGGCTTCAATACATAAATTTAATGCTGTCTGACCTCCCATTGTAGGTAAAACTGCATCAATTTGTGGATGCTCTTTTAAAATTTGAATAATTGATTTTGTTGTTAATGGTTTCAAATATATATGATCGGCCATTGAAGGATCCGTCATAATAGTTGCTGGGTTAGAATTTATTAAAATTGTTTCTATCCCATCTTCACGTAAAGAACGTAAAGATTGTGATCCAGAATAATCAAACTCGCAGGCTTGACCAATAACAATAGGTCCAGATCCAATAATAAGTATGGAATTAAGGTCTTTTCTTTTTGGCATTGTAAGTTGTTGTGTTGTTTAAGTTTACAAAAATAGTTCGTGTTTGGGTATAAAAAAAGGTGTTACTTAAAAAAGTAACACCTAATATATTAACAATTGTTAATCATTTATTTTTTATGTCTAGTTTCAGATGAAACAGAAATTTTCTTTCTTCCTTTTGCTCTTCTACGAGCTAATACTTTTCTACCATTAGCAGAAGCCATTCTTTCCATGAAACCGTGTTTGTTTCTTCTCTTTCTCTTTGATGGTTGGTACGTTCTTTTCGGCATTATTATGTATTTTTAAATATCTTCTTTATTAATTTTACTGCTTAACAATTTACACCTTGTTAAAAGCGTGTGCAAATATACAACTGTTTTTATTTTTGACAAACAGTATTTTAAAAAAATGAATTATTTTTATCTTTTACAAAAGTACTCTTTTTTTAAATGTTTTTAGTGTTTTTTATTTGTGATAAAAACGAGAGTTAGTACTTTTGCCCAAACCTAAAAGAACCATGAGTAATACTAAATACGTTTTTGTAACAGGAGGCGTAACTTCATCACTTGGAAAAGGAATTATTGCTGCATCATTAGCAAAATTATTACAAGAAAGAGGCTTTTCTGTAACTATCCAAAAACTAGACCCTTATATTAATATAGATCCAGGAACATTAAACCCATATGAACATGGAGAATGTTATGTTACCGAAGATGGTGCTGAGACTGACTTAGATTTAGGTCATTATGAGCGTTATTTAAACATTCCTACAAGTCAGGCAAACAATGTTACTACGGGTAGAATTTATCAATCTGTAATTAATAAGGAAAGAAAAGGAGAGTTTTTAGGAAAAACTGTACAAGTTATTCCTCATATTACAGATGAGATTAAACGTAGAATTCAAATTTTAGGTGAAACTGGTGATTATGATATTGTAATTACAGAAATTGGTGGAACTGTTGGTGATATAGAATCTTTACCTTATGTAGAATCTGTTCGTCAAATGCTATGGGAAAAAGGAGAAGACAATACAATTGTTATTCATTTAACATTGGTACCATATTTAGCTGCAGCAGGTGAGTTAAAAACAAAACCTACACAACATTCCGTAAAAATGTTAATGCAAAGTGGTGTTAGCCCAGATATATTAGTATGTAGAACAGAGCATGAAATATCTGATGATATTAAACGTAAATTAGCGTTATTCTGTAATGTTAAAACTGAAGACGTTATACAATCTATAGATGCAGAAACAATTTATGATGTTCCTAATTTAATGTTAGATCAAGGTTTAGATGAAGTTGTTTTGAAAAAACTACAGCTTTCATCACCACTAAAACCAGAGCTAAAAGTTTGGAATAACTTTTTGCAAAAACATAAAAACCCTAAACACGAAGTAGAAATTGCTCTAATAGGTAAATATATAGAGCTACAAGATTCATACAAATCAATAACAGAAGCCTTTATTCATGCTGGTTCTACTCATGAAACAAAGGTAAATGTAAGATGGATTCACTCAGAAAGCTTAACTCCTGATAACTTTGCAAAACAACTAGAAGGTGTTAATGGTATTTTAGTTGCACCTGGTTTTGGAGACAGAGGAATTGATGGTAAAATTAAAGCAGTACAATATGCAAGAGAAAACAATATTCCTTTCTTCGGAATTTGTTTAGGAATGCAAATGGCGGTAATTGAGTTTTCTAAAAACGTATTAGGTTTAAAAGATGCTTTTTCTACAGAGATGAAGAAAGATGCTGTAAACCCAGTTATCAATTTAATGGAAAGCCAAGAAAATGTTACCGAAAAAGGTGGTACAATGCGTTTAGGTGCTTGGGATTGTAAAGTAGAAAAAGATTCTAAAACATATAATGCGTATAAATCAGAAAACATTAGCGAACGCCATAGACATCGTTATGAATTTAATAACGACTATTTAAAACAAATAGAAGCTGCTGGTATGAAAGCTACAGGTACAAATCCAAAAACTGGTTTAGTAGAAGTTGTAGAAATTACTAATCACCCTTGGTTTGTTGGTGTACAATATCATCCAGAATATAAAAGTACGGTTTTAAAACCGCATCCTTTATTTGTAGATTTTATTAAAGCTGCTTTAAAACAATCTAAAAAATAAGATACTAAATCTAGTTCAATAAAAAGGGAACACTCTTTGAACTATATAATGTAACTAAACTAATCGTAGTAAAATTAAGTATAAACAATACTCTTTTGCTACATTTGTCGGTTTTTCATTAATACTGAAAAACAAAAAATGACAAAATGACATTTTAAATTTACACATGGAACAAAAAAATTCGATTTAAATTCTTTTATTGGTATGATTCTTCTTGGAGGAATTATGCTTTGGTATTTTTATATGAATGCCCCCGAAGCTGAAGTAGAAACTACAAAAACCGAACAAGTAATTGATGCTTCTAAAAATGTAGCTACAGATCAAACATTTGCAAATACAACTCCAACTGTTTTAAATGATTCTTTACAACAAGTTGCAGCAAAAAACAAACTAGGTGCATTTGCAAGTAGTGCTATAAATGGATCTGAAGGTAGCTCTGTTATAGAAAATGAGTTGGTTAAATTAACGATTGATAATAAAGGTGGACAAATTATTGAAGCTTTAATTAAAAACTACAAAACTTACGATTCTCTACCTTTATATATGATTAAAGACAACAACGCGTCTTTTAACATTAATTTTGGTACAACAGACAATAGAATTTTAAATACAAAAGATTTATTTTTTGAACCTGTTTTAACTAAAAACGGAAACAATTCTGTATTATCTATGAAACTGAAAGTTTCAGAAACACAGTTTTTAGAATATAGGTATGAAGTTAAGCCTAATAATTACATGATAGATTTCTCTGTTAGATCTCAAGGTTTAAGCACAGTTATCAATTCATCTAATCCTATTAATTTAGATTGGTCTTTAAAAGGTTTTAGACATGAAAAAAGTTTAAAAACAGAGAATACAATGTATTCTTATTACTATTATAAAACAGATGACGAAGTAGATTATTTAAATGCTGGTAATACAGAAATTGTAAATGATTTAGATTGGGTAGCTTATAAACAACACTTTTTTACTAGTAATTTACTAACAGACACTCCTTTTTCAAATGCTACTGTTACCTCTACAGACTTAGTAAATGATATTAAAGTTGATACCTTATTTACTAAAAAATACGAATTAAAAACTCCTTTAGCTTTAACAGGTGGTGAGTTAAATTATAATATGAAATGGTTTTACGGACCAAGTGATTATAATTTATTAAGCGGAGAACAATTTATAGGAACGGATTTAGACCAGATTGCAGATTTAGGTTGGGGAATTTTCGGCTTTTTAAACAGAAATTTATTTTACCCTGTATTTAACTTCTTAAAAGGTTTTATGGGTAATTACGGGTTAATAATTATATTAATGACGATTGTTGTTCGTATTTTCATGTCGCCTTTAGTATATAAATCTTATTTATCTAGTGCAAAAATGAAGGTTATAAGACCTGAACTTACAGCATTAAATGAAAAATATCCTGGAAAAGAAAATGCAATGAAGCGTCAACAAGAAACTATGGCGATTCAAAGAAAAGCTGGGGTTAGTATGATGTCTGGTTGTATACCTGCCTTATTACAAATGCCTGTTTTCTTTGCTTTATTTAAGTTTTTTCCAACAAACATATCTTTAAGACAAGAAAGTTTTTTATGGGCAGTAGATTTATCTTCTTATGATACAGTTTTTAAACTTCCGTTCGAAATTCCTTTTTATGGAGATCATGTAAGTTTATTTCCAATACTAGCTTCTATTGCTATTTTCTTTTACATGAAAATGAACCAAAGTCAACAAGCTAACATGCAAGCACCACCACAAGAAGGTATGCCAGATATGAGTAAAATGATGAAGTATATGATTTACTTCTCTCCTATTATGATGTTATTTTTCTTTAACAACTACGCGAGTTCATTAAGTTTATACTATTTTATATCTAACTTGTTAACGATTGCTATAATGTTAGTAATCAAGCACTATGTAATTGATGAGGATAAAATTCATGCACAAATTGAGGAAAACAAAAAACGCCCTGAAAAAGCGAAGAGTAAGTTTCGTCAAAAAATAGACGCGGCAATGAAACAAGCACAAGAGCAACAAGCTGCACAACAGAAAAAAAGAAATAAACTAAAAAAATATTTCTTTCATATAAATAAAAAAACCAAAACTTAATTGTTTTGGTTTTTTTATTTTGTGAATTAGTGTTTTTATATTGATTCTAATTCTTAAAGAAAAAATATTCATGAACTTTAAACATAAGATATTAAAACATCGTAAATTTAAAATTGTAACCTCACAAACTCTCTAAAAATAAATACTTTTTTGATTTAGATAAAATAGTAAAATTTCTAATAGGTCAGAAAAAAGAATTACATGGATTTTGTATTTGTAAATTTTAATGAATTTAAAATTTAAAGAATACCCTAAAAAACATCAAGTAAAAGAAATTATCTTCAAATAAAAATCAACAATTAATATGGTATTTCTTACTCTAAAGTGAGTAATTAATTTAGCAATTTTTAAAATCTACAAATAACTTCGTACAATTTCTAACAAACTAAATATTATTGAATCCCTATAATTATTTCTATGTTTAACTAAAATATAAATTACTGACAATTACACTTTCTTTAATTTAAATTTACCAAAAAAAGGATATAAACGTAACATAAAATTGTTAACACAAATGCTGTTTTAAAACCTACAGAATCTATTAAAGAGCCAAATATAAATGGAATAATTGCTCCACCAACAATTGCCATACATAATAAACCAGATGCTTGTGCTTTTAAATCTCCCAAACCATCTAAGCTTAGTGTGAAAATTGTTGGAAACATAATAGAATTAAACAAGCCAACTGCTAAAATAGACCACATAGAAAGTAATCCTGTGGTGTTAATTGAAATTAAAATCATGGTAATTGCTAAACCTGCAAAAATTGCTAACACTTTACCTGGTGCCATAATTTTGGTTAAATACGCACCTACAAAACGCCCAATCATTGCGCCACCCCAATAAAAGATGACAAAAATACCTAATAACGATTTTGGGTCTGAATCTGTAAATGTTTTATTAAATGTGCTTGCAATGGTATTGGCAATATTCATCATAGTTTCGTTTTGAGATACTACTGGCGCTAGATTCATATCTGTAAAATAATTCACTAAAAAACTTCCAATAGCAACTTCTGCACCAACGTAAACAAAAATACCCAATGCACCCATTAACATTAATTTATTTTTAAGCAATGTTAAATATCCACCTTTAGGATTTTCTTGCATTACTTTTGGTAATTTTATAAAGCCAAAAATTAATGCTAAAACGGCAATGGAAGCAGCTATTAATATAAATGGAGTTTGAACTGTTGCTGCTTCAGCAATATAATAATTGTTTTTTTCTACTTCTGATAAAAGTTCTATTTCGGTTGATGTTTTTACAGAATCGCTCAATAAAAACAAGGCACCAACAACAGGTGCAATGGTAGTTCCTAAAGAGTTAAACGCTTGCGATAAGTTTAAACGACTACTTGCACCATCTTCACTACCCAACAAAGCAACATACGGATTTGCAGCCACTTGCAATACAGTAATACCGCCTGCAAGTGTAAAATATCCTATTAAAAACACAGGAAAAGACCTCATTGAAGCTGCAGGATAAAACAACAAACAACCTAATGCCATGGTTAGTAAACCTAAAACGATTCCTTTTTTATAACCGATTTTCGACAAAATAAATCCTGCTGGCAAGGAGAAAACGAAAAAAGCTACAAAAAATGCAAATTGTACCAAAACAGTTTTTGCATAAGACATTTCGAAAACATCTTTTAATCTTGGCACTAAACTATCTACCAAAACGGTTATAAAACCCCAAAGAAAAAATAAGGTTGTTAAAAAAATGAAGGCGCTTTTATATGATTTTTTGGTAGTTGTTAATGACATACTTTTACTTTATTGTTTTTGATTAAGGCTTGTTAGCTTTTAAAATACTGATTATTTTTAATGTCCAAAAAAATAAAACTAAAAAAATAGTTTATGTAGAAAATTGCAAATATTTTTAGCCCTGATTGTAGCATTTGTTTGAGCTCTTTTTTGATATGCTGATTTTTATCAGCACGAAGAAAAAGCGAGTGCGAAAAGCAGGAAATAGCTTCTAAAAAATTTATGCTTTATTAAAATAATTTGATTGTATATTTTTGTTTTCTCCGTTTTTAAATAGATTGTAACTAAACCATTGATGGATGGAATACGCGCCTGTTTCTCCTTGTTTATTTACCGCAATATAACCAACTTGAAAGTTTTTAAAATCTTTACCTGGTTTATTTACAATTCTTCCAATTGCAATTTCACATGCTTCTTGTGGGGTTTTTCCTTGTCGCATTAATTCTACAATTAAAAAACTACCAACGGTTTTTAAAACTTCTTCTCCCAAACCAGTTGCAGATGCGCCACCTACTTCATTGTCTACAAATAATCCGCCACCAATAATTGGCGAATCTCCTACTCTACCTGCTAATTTATAAGCCAAACCACTTGTGGTACAAGCTCCAGAAATATTACCATCTTTATCTACCGCTAACATTCCAATTGTATCGTGGTTTTCTATATTGATAATCGGTTTGTATTCTGATTTTATTTTCCATTTTTCCCAAGCTTTTTTAGAAGCTTCGGTTAGTAAATTTTCTCTTTCAAATCCTTTAGAAACGGCAAATTGTTCTGCTCCTTCACCAACCAACATAACATGTGGTGTATCTTCCATTACTTTTCTAGCCACAGAAATTACATGTTTAATGTTTTTAACACCTAAAACGGCTCCGTAATTCCCTTTTTCGTCCATTATACAAGCATCTAGTGTTACATTACCATCTCTGTCTGGCAAACCTCCTTTACCTACAGATTGCCCTTTTTCGTTTGCTTCTTCTATTCTACAACCTTGTTCTACAGCATCTAGTGCAGAAGCTCCTTTTGCTAAATATGCTGCTGCAGTTTCTACAGCTAAATCGGTTTTCCAGGTTGCAATTACTAATGGTTTAACAGATTTTATGGTTGAAGCTACAGTTTTTTTCGGTTGGTTTTGTCTCATCACAACTTATTATAGTTGATGAAACTACAACCAAACCTAAACCTGTTGCCGATGCTTTTTTTATAAAATTTCTACGTTTCATTTCTATTAACTTTTATTTGTTTTTATGTCTCTAAATGATAAGTTTATTGTTTTATTTGAATTTCATCTACAAATAACCAACTTCTACCATTGTGTTTATATCCTAAATGCCATTCTGGAAGTTGCCCTAATTTATTTGCTACTACTTTAATATATCTAGCTTTTTTTAACACTTTAGCTTTCACTTTTTCTATTTCTACTTTATTTGATTCATTTATTTTTTTCAATTTTGGCGTAAAAATAGGATCAAATTTTTTACCGTTAATAGAAATTGAATATTGAACGCTGGTTGGTAAGAATATCCACGAACGTTGGTCTTTTAAAAAACCTACTTCTATTTCTTTAATATCTTTTACTTTTCCTAAATCTACAATGGCAACTACATCTGTATCAAAATAACCTTGCCAAGTACCCGTTCTAAAATCTTCTGCACCAACAATACCGTCTATTAAAGCATTATCTCCACCAGCATTGTATTGGTTTGCAAATTCGCTTTGTAATTCAATTTTTAAGTTTGGATCTATTTTAAAAAAATCAGTAGTAATTATTGTGCTTTTAGAGTTTCCTTTTTCTGCATATACTTTTAAAGTCGCTTTATCAGAAATTGTAAAAGGTTGTTTATATTGCTGAAAATCATCTCCTAAAGTATAGTAAATACTTGCTTCTTTATCTACATTTTGTAAACTAACTTCTGTACTTCCTTTAAAAGCAATATCTCCTTTTGCAATAAACGGTGCGGCTACAATTAAGTGCTCTTTAATTTCTGTTGAAGGAATAAATTCATCTTTCGTTCCCCAAGAAGTTGGCTCATTTGTCATTTCAAAAACCAAACTTCCGCCCTTCATAATATCTGTATGATTGATAAAAGAATTCTCATAATTAGTTCCATTTAACAAAACCGATTTAATGTATTTATTTTCTGATGAAATATTATTTGCTTGTACTGTAAACGATTTTCCTGATTCTAAATTAATAGTTGCTTTTTTAAATAAAGGAGCACCAATTATATATTGATTTGCTCCTGGAGTTACAGGATAAAAGCCTAAAGAACTAAAAATATACCAAGCACTCATTTGTCCACAATCTTCGTTTCCTGAAATTCCATCTGGAGTATTTGTGTACAATTCTGTTAAAATCTGACGAATTTTTTCTTGAGTTTTATAAGGTTTATTTACAAAATTGTATAAATATGCCATGTGATGACTTGGCTCATTTCCATGTGCATATTGCCCAATTAAACCAGTAATATCTAATTGATGACGACCAGAAGTTTTGTTTTCTGCTACAAACAATTTATCTAATTGATTTTCTAATTGTTGCTTACCTCCTAATAAATTCATAAAACCAGTAACATCTTGTGGCACATAAAAACTGTATTGCCAAGAGTTTGCTTCTGTGTAATTAAAATTAACTTCATAAGGATCAAAAGGTGCAAACCAAGTATTTCTAAAACGACCTCTCATAAATTGAGATTCTGGATCAAAAACATTTTTATAATATTGTGCTCTTTCTGAGTAAGTTTTATAATCTTCATCTTTTCCTAATGATTTTGCCATTTGTGCAATTGTCCAATCATCATAAGCATATTCTAAAGTTTTAGACACAGATTCACTTTCTTTTTCCACAGGAATAAATCCGAAGTTTTTATACGAATCCAATCCTAATTTATCACGAGTAGCAGAATGTTTCATCGCTTTAAAAGCTTTCTCTATATCATAATTTTTAATGCCTTTTAAATACGCATCTACAATAATTGGCACTGCATGATAACCAATCATACAACCTGTATAATTACCTGCTAAATCCCAAATTGGCATAATACCACCTTCATCATATTTGGCTAAAAAGGTGTTTACAAAATCGTTAGTTTTTTCTTGTTCAATGATTGTATATAAAGGATGTGCAGCTCTATAAGTATCCCACATAGAAAATACTGTATAATAATCAAAATCTTTAGATTCGTGAATTTTTAAATCCATTCCTCTGTATCTTCCATCTACATCTTGATATAAATTTGGTGCAATTGAAACGTGATACATAGATGAATAAAAATTTGTCTTATTATCTAGATTTGAATCTTCAATTACAATTTTTTCTAATTGCTCTTCCCAAAAATCTTGTGCCGTTTTTTTAACTTGTTCAAAAGTTTGATTTCCTATTTCTCCTTTTAAATTTTTCTTTGCACCTTCAATATCAACTGCAGAAATTCCGATTTTGATAAAAACAGGCTCGTTATTTGGGTTGTTGAATTTCAAGGCTATTTTTTGAGCACCTTTCATTCCTTTTTTTCTGGTGATTGTAACACATCCGAAAATGAGTGTGATGTTTCAATTGCAAAAAACAATCGTTGATCTGTTGCCCAAGCACTAGAAAAACGATGTCCTGTTAATTCTGTATCAGAAACTCTATTAATTTTTGCATCTAACACTTTATCTCTGTGCAATAAATCTAAAATTACAAACTGATTTTCTTTGGAAGGAAAAATGTACTTATGAATTCCACTTCTTTTTGAAACTGTCAATTCAACATCAATATTAGTATCATCTAAATGCACTTTATAAAAACCAGGCTCTGCAACTTCTTTATCATGAGAAAACTTAGATTTATACCCTTCTTTTCCATCTGCTCCATTATTAAAAATCTGCTTATCTGTTGGCATCAGTAAAATATCTCCATAATCAGAAACTCCTGTTCCACTTAAATGCGTGTGCGAAAATCCGTAGATTTCATCATCTGAATAATGATAACCAGAACAACCATCCCAACCATCTAAACGTGTATCTGGAGACAATTGCATCATACCAAAAGGCATTGTTGCTCCTGGATATGTGTGTCCATGACCACCTGTTCCAATAAACGGATTTACATAAGAAATAAGATTTTTATCTTTTTTTGCATTAGAAACTACAGTTGGTTTCTGACAAGAAATGAAAGCAAAAAAGACAAATAAAAGTGAAATTTGGATAGCTTTTTTCATGATTTTATAAATATAAATTTTTGTCTAAATTAGCAAGATAGCGATAATCAATCAATTAACATATGGGCACTTTTAGACTAACAACACGTTTTATAATACACACAACAATAATACTACTATTAACAGCATGTTTTAAAGAAAATAAAAATCCAATTTCGTCATTAATAATACCAATTCCTACAGAACAGGTTATAAAAAAAGGAGCTTTTCTCTTAAATAGCCAAACAAAATTAACATTTGATAAAGAATTAGAAGACGTTGCAACTTTCTTTAAATCTTATGTTGAAAATCAAAAAAATATTGAATTAAATAGTGGTGAAAAAACTAAAATTCATTTTAAAATTGATACATCAATTACTAATAAAGAAGGTTATCAATTAACTATTTCTACTTCAGAAATTACGATTGCTGCTAAATCACAAAAAGGCGCTTTTTATGCTTTTCAAACAATCAGACAATTATTACCTTCTGATTTTGAAGCATCTAAAGAAAATGAATTTGCAATTCAATGTTTAGAGATTAAAGATGCTCCTCGTTTTTCTTACAGAGGAATGCATTTAGATGTTGGTCGTCATTTTTTCTCTGTAGATTTTATCAAAAAATACTTGGATTTAATGTCGATGTTAAAAATGAATACTTTTCATTGGCACTTAACTGAAGATCAAGGTTGGAGAATTGAAATTAAAAAATATCCAAAATTACAAGAAATTGCTGCTTATAGAGATGAAACTTTAATTGACCATTATAATGATCAGCCTCACAAATTTGATGGAAAAAAATATGGCGGATTTTATACTCAAGAAGAAATTAAAGAAGTTGTAAAATATGCAACGGAAAGACAAATTACCATAATACCAGAAATAGAAATGCCTGGACATTCTCAAGCTGCAATTTCTGCATATCCTGAATTAGGTTGCACAAATGAACAAGTTAAAGTCGCTACAAAATGGGGCGTTTTTGAAGAAGTGTACTGCCCAAAAGAATCGACTTTTAAATTTTTAGAAGATGTAATTGATGAAGTTGTTGCTTTATTTCCTGGAAAATACATTCATATTGGTGGCGATGAAGCACCTAAAACGAATTGGAATAAATGTAAACATTGTCAGAAACTCATCAAAAAAGAAGGCTTAAAAAACGAGCATGAATTGCAAAGTTATTTTATCACCAGAATGGAAAAATACATCAACATTAAAGGAAAACAAATTATTGGCTGGGATGAAATTTTAGAAGGTGGTTTAGCGCCTAATGCAACAGTTATGTCTTGGCGAGGAACAAAAGGTGCAATTGAAGCTGCTAAAGAAAAACACAACGTAATTTTAACACCACAATCTCATTGTTATTTCGACCATTATCAATCTACTAATGAAAATGAGCCCATTGCTATTGGAGGTTTTTTACCTTTAGAAAAAGTATATAGTTTTAACCCGATTCCTAAAGAATTAACTAAAGAGGAAGCAAAATATGTATTAGGAGCGCAAGGAAATGTTTGGACAGAATATATGCAAACTCCAGAAAAAGTAGAATATATGGCTTTCCCAAGAATGATTGCTTTGAGTGAAGTTGTTTGGTCTAAATCAGATACAAAAAATTATAACGAATTCGTAAAAAGATTAGAGTTCTTTAATAAAAAATTAGATGTAATAAATGTAAATTATGCAAATCATCTATATGAAGTTTCTGGTAAATTAATTAATAAGGATAGTCAAATTAGCTACCAATTAGAAACTACAACAAAAGGGAAAAATATTTTATTTACAACCGATGGTTCTAATCCATTAAATACTTCAAGTAAATATTCTGATAAAATTAAAATTGATAAAAGCGTAACAATTAAAGCTGCAGTTTTTAATATTGAAGGTAAACAACTTGGCAATATTTTTGAACAAAAAATAAACCTACACAAAGCTGTTGGTAAAAGTATTTCTTTAAAAGTAGCACCTCATAAATCTTATAATGCCGGAGGAAAACAAGCCTTTATAAATGGAATTTCTGGTAACAACAAACGTTATGGAGATAAAGAGTGGTTAGGTTTTAATGGAGATGATGTAGAAATTACAATTGAGTTTGATAAACCAACAGATATTAATTCAATTTCAACCCGTTTTCATAATGGAAATGGACAATGGATTTATGCACCGAAAGAGGTTTTAATTAGTTTTGATGGAAGTTATTTTGAAGGTTATGAAATAGGTCTTTCTGAAAATTTATTAGTGAATTTTAACCAAACTTTTAAGCATAAAAAAAGCAACCCTAATTCATTTAAAAATACCAAATTATGGAATTATTCCTTCGGGAAAACAAGGTGCAGGTCATAAATCTTGGTTATTTATTGATGAAATAATCGTAGAATAAAAATATGCTGTCTGTTCGAGTGAATTTTTGAAGAATAAAAAAACATCTCGATACAATTTTGATAAAAAACTCAAAATCACTCGATATAACAAATACTTTAAAAGAGGATAAATTACATAACAAAGTAAAAGATTATCTAAATAAGATTGCCACGTTATTCTTCTTCGCAATGACAAATAGAAAATTATGAAATTAGAAATTTGCGCAAACTCATATCTATCTGCAATAAATGCTCAAAAAGCGGGAGCAGACAGAATAGAATTATGTTCTGAACTCTCTGTTGGTGGAATCACACCCTCTTATGCCATTTTAAAAAAAATATCAGAAGAAATTACGATTCCTGTAAACGTGTTAATTAGACCTAGAAGTGGAGATTTTTGTTATATAGATGATGAGTTTTCTTTGATGAAAGAAAACATTTTACTTTGTAAAAAACTGGGTTTTAATGGTATTGTTTCTGGTGTTTTAAATACTGATAATTCCATAGATATAGAAAGAACAAAAGAATTAGTTGAACTTTCAAAACCCTTATCTTTTACGTTTCATAGAGCTTTTGACTGTGTTGACAATCCGCAAGAATCTTTGCAACAATTAATTGATTTAAAAGTGGATAGAATTCTTACTTCTGGTCAAAAGTTAAAAGCAGAAAACGGAATTTATCTTTTAATTGAATTACAACAATTAGCAAAAGATAAATTGATAATTCTACCCGGAAGCGGTATAAATGCTAAAAATGCACGCATTTTTAAAGTAGCAAAATTTAAAGAAATTCATGCTTCTGCATCTAAAATCATTGATAAAGAAAGTACTATTTTCTTTGATAAAACACCACAAACCATTTCTGATTTTGAAAATATTAAAGAAATACTAAACGTTATTAAAGATGCGTAAAACATTTTCAAAAATGTCTTTTCAAGTAATTTTGAGTTTTTTCTCAAAATTGTATCGAGAACTTTTTATAAAATTAAATTACTTATTCTCGATACAAATTTTAAAGTTTCACACTTTAAAACTCACTCGAATTGACAGTAATTTAAAAAAATATCATCTACTATATTATTTATCAATTATAGTGTTTTATAGCTGTTCTACTATAGAAAAAGACACACCTATAAAGACAACATTAACCAATAATTGGCAATTTAAAGGCGTTGACACTTTAGATTGGAAATCGGCTTCTGTTCCTGGAAATATTTTTACAGATTTATTAGATCATAAAATTATTGAAGATCCTTTTATCAAAAATAATGAAGAAAAAGTACAATGGGTTTCAGGTAAAAATTGGGAATACAAAACCACATTTCAATTATCAGACAAAATTTTAAAGAAGAATAACATTGCTCTTAATTTTGAAGGTTTAGATACCTACGCTTCTATTTATTTGAATGATTCCTTACTAGGACAAACAAATAATGCTTTTAGAAAATTTAACTTTAATATTAAAAAAATTGCAAAAAAAGAGAATCAACTTAGAGTTATTTTTACAAATACAGCTTCTAAAGAAGAAATTGCAGCGCATAAAAATCCATATAAATTACCCGAAGGAGAGCGAATTTTCACAAGAAAAGCACAATTTCAATATGGTTGGGATTGGGGACCAAAATTAAATACTTCTGGTATTTGGAAAGACATTTATATTAATGCTTGGGACGATTTAAAATTTGAAAACATCTTTATTAAACAGAAAGAACTCAACAAAGAAAAAGCTACTTTATCGGTTGAAATTACTATTGAAAGTGCTACCGATAAAAATGTAAACCTGTTTACCAAAATTAATAGAGAAGTAATTTCTTCGAATCTAACGCTAAAAAAAGGGAAACACACATATAAAGTTCCTATAGAAATTATAAATCCTACTTTATGGTGGACACATAATTTAGGTGATCCTTATTTATATCATTTTAATTTTCAGTTAATTGCTGATGGAAAAATAAAAGATGAGAAATCAATAAAAAAAGGCTTAAGAATTATAAAACTGATTACCGAAAAAGATACTATTGGCGAATCTTTTTATTTTGAATTGAACGGAAAACCTGTGTATGCAAAAGGTGCGAATTACATTCCGCAGAATAGTTTTCAGAATAAAGTTAACGATAATCATTATGAAAAATTATTGTCTGATGTTGTAAACTCTAATATGAATATGTTACGTGTTTGGGGCGGAGGAATTTATGAAAATGATGTTTTTTACGATTTGTGCGATGAAAAAGGAATTCTAATTTGGCAAGATTTTATGTTTGCTTGTGCTATGTATCCAGGAGATATAGCTTTTTTAGAAAACGTAAAAGAAGAAGCAAAACAACAAGTTAAAAGATTACAAAATCATGCTTCTATTGCTTTATGGTGCGGTAATAATGAAAATTTAGAAGGTTGGAAACGTTGGGGTTGGCAAGCAAATAGAAAAGAAAAAGAGAAACAAGAAATTTGGAACGATTATTTAATTGTTTTCGATACCATTCTACCAAATATAGTTGCTAAATTTAGTGAAACTGATTATTGGGAATCTTCACCAAAATACGGACGTGGAAATCCTAAATATGAATTTGAAGGCGATGCACACGATTGGTGGGTTTGGCATGATGCTACTCCGTTTGAACATTTTGAAGAAAAAGTTCCTAGGTTTATGAGCGAATTCGGTTTTCAGTCTTTTCCGAGTTTTGAGACTTTAAAATACATCAATCAAAGTGATGCAATTGATTTAAAAACTGATGGAATTAAATCGCATCAAAAACACATTCGAGGTTTTCAGCTGATTAATGAATATATGACGCGTGATTATAATGTTCCTACAAATGATGAAGATTATGCGTATGTAAGTCAATTATTACAAGCCAAAGGAATTGTTATGGGCATTGAAGCCCACAGAAGAGCAAAACCTACAAATATGGGGACTTTATATTGGCAATTAAACGATTGCTGGCCAGCAATTTCTTGGTCTAGCATCGATTATTTTGGCAATTGGAAAGCGTTGCAATACAAAACCAAAAATGCTTTTGAAAACGTTTTAATTTCTTCTAAAATTGAAAATAATGCTGTAAAAACGTTTGTTATTAATGATACTTTCGAGAATATAACAGGAACTTTAAAACTAAAAATTATTGACTTTTACGGAAAAGAGATTTGGTCTGATGCAAAAGAGATTGAAGTTTTAGGAAATAGCAGCAAACAATATTATAACTTTTCTTTAAATGAAATTAATAAAAACACTACTGTTTTAGTAGCTGAATTTAATAATGAAAAATCTTATTTCTATTTTGCAAAACCGAAAGATTTAAACTTACCAAAAGATGAAATTCTTAAAAGTATTACCAAAACTGACAAAGGATTTTTTATCACTTTAGAAAGTACTGTTTTACAAAAAGATTTATTTTTATTTACAAATGATAAAGGGCATTTTTCTGATAACTTTTTTGATTTGTTGCCAAATGAAAGGAAAATTATTGAGTTTGAAACTAATGCTAACTCTTTGGATAATTTACAATTTAAAACATTGAATACGATTGAATAAAAGGGTGTTTATCCTCTTGATTTTTAAAATCTAAAAAACTAACTTCGCTAACTATGAATATAAAACATTGAAACGTTGCATATTCATGTTAACGTTGTAGTGCATTTTAAAGAAGCCCCTGTTTTTAGCCTATTCTTTCACAGAGCAATAAAGTACGTTTACATATTAAAGTTTTTAAATAGTTAGCATAACAGCAACTTTGTTTTGAATTTAAAAACTATTATTTTGAAACGTATATTAATCTTACATTTATTATTGCTTTTTATAGTTACATCAGTATCTGCTCAAAAAACAAAATTAAAAGGAATTGTAATTGACAGTATTACACAAGAGACAGTCCCTTTTGCGGCTATAGCAATTTATAATAAAATTGAATTAGTGGATGGTGTATCTGCTGATGAAAATGGAAAATTTCAACTAAATACGAGTAAAGCATTTACACATCTAGAAGTTAGTTTTATTGGTTACGAAACATTGCGATTAACTTTTTCAGAAATTGAAAATAAAAAAGAATTGGTTATAATATTACAGGTTGATACTACTGTGTTAGAGGAAGTAATGATTAAAGGAAAACGAACCACAACACAACTTAAAATAGACAGAAAAGTCATTAATCTTGGTAGTGATATCCAACAAGCTGGTGTAAATGCATTAGAAGCTTTTGACCAAATCTCTGAAGTACAAACCGATATTGCTACTGGCACTATTTCACTACGTGGCAGTGATAATGTAAGTGTTTTGGTAAACGGCAAACCTTCTTCATTAAGCGCTACAGAATTATTACAACAAATTCCGTCTTCGTCTATTGATAGAGTGGAAATTATAACCTCACCTTCAGCAAAACACAAGGCCAATGGACTTTCTGGAATTATCAATATAATTTTAAAGAAGAATATAAATTCAGGATTGAACTTAGGGCTTAACACATCAATTGGAACCAGACGGCATAGTTATGGTTTAAATGGAAATTATAATTTGTCTTCCATAAATTTTCGCTGGAACGCTTCAAAATCGAACAGTAAAGAAACTAATAATCAAACGATACATCGTCAATTTAATAATGGGAATACCGAGAGTATTTTTACGCCTTATAAATTTGATGGAGGTGTTTACAAAATTGCTGCTGGGTTAGATTTCTATATTAAAGACAGACACGAATTTTCTTTTGAAATAGATTACACAGATGATTCTCATAATTATTTTAACAAATCAAATTATTTTAATGTAACAGCACACGATGATTATGAGTTTTTAAGAGAGAATAGCCACTTTCATTATGTAACCATATTTAATGCAAACTACAGGTTAAAATTTGATGACAGTCAGCATTTTTTAGAATTAGATTACAATATAAATAGTAGTAATAATAATTATCCAATAACAGATTATGAAGATAACACACTTTTATTTAAACAATTTTTAACTGAAGATTTTGTGTTGCAATCCTTAGCTTTAGATTACAATTTTCCTGTTAATGATAAATTAATTATTGAGACAGGCTTATCTCTAGACACACAAAAATTAAATAGTCAAGATATATTTACTCCAGTAAATGAGGTATCTACTAAAAATCAATTTGAATATGATGAATCTTTAGTTAGCTTATTTGGATTAGGTAAATTTTCTTTAGGCAAAATAAACTTACAGGCTGGGTTGCGCTATGAATATTTCAAATCTAATTCAAAAAATAAGGCAACTAATTTCAAATCATCACAAAAGTTCTTAAACCTATTTCCTTCTTTACATATTTCATACCCCATAAATGATGGCAACACACTAAATTTGGGGTATAGTAAGCGAGTGTCAAGACCAAATTTTCATCACATTAATGCGTTTCAAATTGTTAACCCTCTTTATATTTGGAGATTTAATCCAGATATAACACCAGAACTTACTGATAATATTGAACTTAGTTATCAAAAAAGTGCTAAAGGATTCAATTTAGGAATTACAAGCTTTTATAGACATAGAAAAAATGTAATTTTATGGACAGAATCTTCAGAAAATGACAAACAAGTATTTCGTTATGAAAATTCAGGCGCATTTAATTCTTTTGGGATTGAAACATCATTAAGATATAAATTGACACCTTTTTTGGATTCAAGGCTTTCAGGAAATTACTATTTTACTAAAATCAATCAAAGTTCAGCAGTTACTTGGGATAGAACATATGCTTCCAATATTCAATTTAAGAACACAATTAATATTAGTGAAAATTTCACAGCTGATATAACGTATCTTTACACACCAAAACGTCAAAACACATTTAACTATGTGAAATCTAGAAACAGATTAGATTTTGCTATAAACGGACGGTTTATAAAAAATAAACTCTCTGTAAACTTAAGAATCGTTGATGTTTTTAATAACAATTTTATAAATAGGACTAGTAAAACAATTAATTTAAGTCAAAATACTATTTGGGGTTTTCAGTCACAAACCCAGAACTTTTTATTGAGTTTAAATTACAAATTGTTTGAAAACAAAGAAAGGTTTAGAAGTAGAAAAGACAGAAAATATAATGAAACACCTATAGATTAAGTTTTACAAAAATGGAAGGTAACGTTTTTAAAGAAAGAGCATTTATTGAAAAATTTCGAGCCGGAGAACCTTTTTTACATATGGGTTTTTGGACTATATACTTGTTATTTCCTTTTTTTAAATCTATTGGTAGAAAAACACCATATCATTTTTATAGTGAGTTAAATGATTTAATTTTTGGGCTGATTGTGTTTTATGTGTCTTATTTGCTCTTTTTTCCTGCTAAAAAAAACTGAGAAATGTAATATTATTATTTATTCTCTTTTGTATCGTTGGATACTTGAATTTACAAGTCCACAATTGGTTATTTAAAGGAACACACTCCTCTTCTTTTTTAAGTTATTATGCGATAGGTTATATTTCCACCTATACTGTTTTGTCATTGTTTGCCTATTTCTTATACTCAATTAAAGAGTCTTATAAAAAACAAATTGCTTTAGAAGATGCTTATAAAAAGAAGCAACAAGCAGAATTGTCTGGATTAAAATCTCAAATTAATCCGCATTTCTTGTTTAACACTTTAAACACTATTTACTCAAGTGCATTAAAAAAAGATGACAAGACAGCTGAAATGATTTTAAATTTATCTGATATATTTAGATATGTTTTACATGAAGGACAAAATGAATACGTTTCTTTAAAAAAAGAAATCGCACATTTAAAAGATTATATCAATCTACAAGAAGAGCGTCTTTTAGATAAAATAAATATTGATTTATCAATAAATATAGATAACGATGAAAAGGAAATTGCTCCTTTATTATTAATTTCATTTGTAGAAAATGCGTTTAAATATACAAGCCTTTTAAGAGATTCATCGCATCTTATAAAAATAAAAATCACATTAAAAGACAATGCATTTACTTTTTATTGTGAGAATCCGTACAATGAAAAAGCAAAAAGAGATATTGATTCAAATTGGAAGAAAAGTGGTATCGGCATTGCCAACACTAAAAAACGACTTGAATATTTATATCCCAACAATCATCAATTGCATATTCTTGATGATAACAAGCTTTTTAAAGTAACACTTAATATCCAATTATGATTCATTGTATAATTTTAGAAGACGAAAAGCCAGCTCAAGAAGTGTTGCTAAGTTATATTAACAAAACTCCTTTTCTAGATTGTATTGGCATTTATGAAAATGGGTTGGACATTACTCAAGACAAATTACTACAAGCAGATATTTTGTTTCTCGATGTTCAATTACCTGAGTTAAATGGAATATCTTATTTGAAAACAATTACCAATCCACCAAAGGTTATTATAACCACAGCATATTCCAATTATGCTATTGAAGCTTTTGAAGAATCCGTCGTAGATTACTTATTAAAACCTTTTTCTTTTGAGCGCTTTTTTAAAGCCGTAAACAGAGTTAGAAACAATTTAATTCATCAAAAAAAGGAAATTGATAAGAACCTGTTTTTATATTCAGATAAAACCTTGTACAACATACATATCGATAACATCTTATTTTTAAAAGCAGAGGTTGATTATGTAAAAGTAATTACCGCAGAAAAAAGCATTTTGGTTTTAGATAGTTTGCGTAATTGGAATGAAAAACTACAAAATTTCAGATTTATACAGATACATCGTTCGTTTATTATCAATATAGACAAAATCACAAAAATATACGGAAATCAAGTATTTATTGGTGACCAAGTAATTCCTATTGGTAAAACATATAAGGAACTATTTATTAAAAAGATTAAATGACGGATGATTTTGAAAACCAGGTGAACGAAAAAAAGCGCACTACAACAAAGTACTGTGGTAAAAAACAAGTAAAAACTCATTAATTTTGCACTAAATTACTTTTATAGTTGTTATCATATATTAATCCTGATTTTGCAATTGCAAAAGCCTGTTTTAGTAACTTTACTACTAAACCAACGCAACTAAATCTTGTACAAACACGTTAGCGAATCTTATATTTTTTTGGGATAAAACTTCGATTCTAAAAAACCCAATCCATATCCTAAAAACTGCGTTAAAGAAGTTATCATGCTTAAAAAAGCTACATATAAGTTTTTATTCTGAAATAATGAATCTAAAAAAATTGCTAGAAAATAAAATCCGTAGAAAAAAAGTAATTGATAGTAACCAAAAATTGCTAAAATAACACTGACATCTAAACCTAAAATAAACAAACTAGGAAACCAATAGGTTGGTTTTGCAGTTGCTGGATATTTTTTATTTAAAATAGGTCTTGCAGTACCAAACCCAAACGTTTGTTTATAAAACTGTCTAATTGTACTTCTACGTTTATGATACACAAACGCTTTTTCAATCAATTGTGTTTCAAAACCATTTTCCCACAATCTGAAGGTTAAATCAATATCTTCTCCGTTTTTCATTTTAGAAAAACCTTCTGTTTTTTCGAATGCCTTTATTGACAGTCCTAAATTGAAACTTCTTGGTTGAAATTTACCAACAGTTTGTTTTTTACCACGAATTCCGCCTGTTGTTAACACAGAAGTCATAGAATAATTAATTGCTTTTTGCAAAGATGTAAAACTTTTATGAGCTGCATCTGGTCCACCAAAAGCATCCGTAAAATTGTTTTCTAAAGCATTTTGCACTTCTAACAAATACTGTTCAGGAACAATAACATCTGAATCTAAAATAATAAAATAGTTTCCAGAAGCATTTTGCATTCCGAAATTTCTGCTTGCTCCTGCTCCACTGTTTTCTTTAAAAAAGTATTTTAAATCGAGCTGAGACTCATACTTACTTACAATTTCTTCTGAAGAATCAGTAGAACCATCTTCAATAATTAACACCTCAAAATGAGTAGAAAAATCTTGCTTAGTAAGACTTGCTAATAACTCGTCTATTTCTTGCGGACGATTGTAAACTGGTATTATGATTGAGAATGCGAACTTCAATACCTATGATGTTAAAACAGAAAGCGCAATTTTGTTTCCGTTGATTTCAAAATGAACTTCATCAAAAGTTTGCTCCTTAAAAGAAGCAGCTTCTTCTTCAGATATGTTGTAATCAATTTTAGTAATAGATTTTTTAACTTTACTAGAAAAATCAGATTCAATCTTATTTTCATCAGATTCTAATTTTAAAGTTTGCGAATCATTAATAAAAGTAAGTGTACTTCCTTTTTTACTTTTCAAATTGGTAGCACTCACAATAATGGTTTCCAAAATTAAAAATCCTCCTAATTCATTTACTCTTAAATATAAATCGGCATAATCAGAAGTTGCAAACTTATCGATTCCAACAGTTTTTATATTTTCTTCAATTTGAATATCTACTTCTGTTCTTTCCATTACATTAAAACTTGCTGTTTGTTTTAATGCCTTGTCAACTTTCTTAAAAAATCCCATTTATAAAAATTAAATTCGTGAGTAAAAATAACAAAAAAAGGATGCCAATATAATAATGGCATCCTAATGAATTTATGAAGTAATAAAAATTACTCTTCTCCTACAAATTTATCCATTACAGGATCACTTACACCCATGTTAGAGAATCCTCCGTCATGAAATAAGTTCTGTAAAGTTACTTTTTTAGTTAAGTCTGAGAACATTGTAATTGTGTAATCTGCACACTCTAAAGCTGTTGCATTACCTAACGGACTCATTTTTTCTGCATACTCTATAAAACCATCAAAACCTTTAACTCCGCTTCCTGCAGTTGTTGGTGTTGGTGATTGAGAAATTGTGTTTACACGTACTTTATGATCTCTACCAAAGAAATACCCAAAACTACGAGCAATACTTTCTAAATATGCTTTATTATCTGCCATATCATTATAATCAGGAAACACTCTTTGTGCAGCCATATACGTTAAAGCAACAATAGAACCCCATTCGCTCATTGCATTTTTATTATATAAAACATTCATTACTTTATGAAAAGAAACCGCAGAAATATCCCAACCTTTAGTTGTAAAATCATATTTAGGGTTTGTATAATGTTTTCCTTTACGTACGTTTACAGACATACCAATTGAGTGTAAAACGAAATCAATTTTACCTCCTAAAATTTCCATAGACTTTTCTACTAAACTTTCTAAATCTTCCATAGAAGTTGCATCTGCTCCAATAACCTGAGAACCTGTTTTCTCTGCTAATGCATTTAACTCTCCCATTCTTAAAGCAATAGGTGCATTTGTTAATACAAAGGTTGCGCCTTCTTCATGTGCTCTTTCTGCTATTTTCCAAGCAATAGATTGCTCATTTAAAGCTCCAAAAATGATTCCTCTTTTTCCTTTTAATAAATTATATGACATACGTATAAATTGTTAATGTTCGTTTTTAGTTGTTTGTTTTGTTGCTGCAAATATAATCTTAATTTAATAACTCTTTTGCATGTGTTAAAGCCGTTTCAGAAATCTCTTTTCCGCTTAACATTTCTGCAATTTCTACAATTCTTTCTTCTATAGTAAGTAATTTTAAATTTGTAGTTGTAATTCTATTTACTTCTTTTTTATATACTTTATAATGGTTATTTCCTTTAGCTGCAACTTGTGGTAAATGTGTTATAGAAATTACTTGCATATGCTTGCTCATTTGTTGCATAATTGCAGCAATTTTATTGGAAACTTCTCCAGAAACACCTGTATCAATTTCATCAAAAATAATAGTTGGTAATTGTATATTTTCTGATAAGACTTTCTTTACAGCAAGCATTATTCTAGATAATTCTCCACCAGAAGCTACTTTCTTTAACTCGCCAAAATTACCACCTTTGTTTGCAGAAAAAAGGAATTCTAATTCATCTTTTCCGTTTGAAAAATACGTTTTTGTTGGTTTTATGTTGATAGAAAAGCGAGCATTTTCCATACCTAATTCTGAGAGCAACTCTTCTAATTCGCTTTTTAAGTTTTTAATTACTTTTTTTCTTGAAGCTGATATTTTTAAAGCTACTTTATCTAGTTTTTCAGATACGCTTTCAATCTCTTTTTTCTTTTGATTGATTGTTGCATCTGCATTTTCTACTAAACTTACTTTTTCTGATAACGTTTCTAGAATCGTTAATAATTCTTCATTAGAATTCACATAATGTTTCTTCTGTAAATTATATAACAATTGTAACCTGTAATTAATTTCTTCAGCTTCATTTGGATTGAATTCTACATTTTCATTGGCCGTTTCTAATTCGCCAATGATATCATCAACCTCTATTTTTACACTTGTTATTCTTTCTGATATTTCTTGATATTCTTTAGAAAAAGGTGCAATTTTAGACAACCTGTTTTCTAAAGTCTGTAGTAGATTTTGAATACCAGATTGTTCATTCACAGAAATATCTAAAGCTTCAGATAAATTAAGCTTTATGTCTTCTATATTATTTAATTTTTCTAGCTTACTCTCTAGTTCTTCTTGTTCGGCTGCTTGTAAATTAGCATCTTCTAATTCTGTAAATAAATGTAAATTATAATCGTGTTGTAAATTAACTTCTCTCTGCGTTGTCTCTAGATTTTCTAACTCTTTTTTAAGCACATTTAATTGCTGAACGCCTCTTTTATAAGAAGCTACTTTTGATGTATTTTTAGCTAAAGCATCTAAAACTGAGAATTGAAAATTAACATCAGACAATTCCATCGTTTGATGTTGAGAATGTACATCAATCAATTGAGAACGTAATTGATTTAATATTGATAAATTAACAGGCGTATCATTTACAAAAGCACGCGATTTACCAGATGGTAAAATTTCTCTTCTTAAAATAGTAATGTCTTCGTAATCTAAATCTACTTCTTCAAAAAAATCTTTTAAATTATAATTAGAAATAGCAACTTTGGCTTCTACAATACATTTTTTAGAAGTGTCTTTTAATGAAGATAAATCTGCTCTATTACCTAGAACTAAACCTAAAGCTCCTAAAAGTATCGATTTACCAGCTCCTGTTTCTCCAGTAATAATAGAAAGACCAGAAGAAAAATCAATAGATAATTGATTGATTAATGCGTAGTTATGTATAGATAATGAAGTTAACAAATTCGCTAAATTTTAGAGATTAAATTTAGTGAAATAATTTCATAAAAAATAAAGAAAACTATTATTCAATACTTCTCCATTTAGCGTTGTTATTGGGAGAAATTTTTCTTAAAGTAGTTGCTAAACGAGCGGCGTTTCTAGTTCTAGGTCCATCAGAATATATACTTACAACTTCATCTGCTTTTGCATCAAAAAAAGTACGGATTAAGAAATTACCAACTGTTTTGTTATAGATGCCTTCTATAGATAAAACTGCATCTTCTATAGATTGTTTTGCATAATCTTTATTATTTGCAAAATTATCTAAACCTTTAATGTGATAGTTGTATAAAGTATTTCTGTAGTTTTTTAATTTTGGAGATAACAAATTATCTATTAATAAATAACGATTTTGCTTTCCCACAACATTTTGCCATGAAGATAAACCACTTTGTTGTGCTTGCAACATTACATTCTGCGCTTCTTTTAATTCAGTTTCTCCTCCGTATTTAGAAAAAGTATCAGCATCTAAACCCAAAATTGTGTAAACATAAAAAACAATTGTAGAAATTAAGTTACTATCAAAAGAGTTTTTATTATAGACTAAAGGATCGAATTCGTTGTATTTAAAAGAAAAATCATTGTCTTTTAAGTTTAAAACAGGGCTTGTATAACTAGAACCAAAAATGGGTCTTGTAGATTGTACTTGTAAAGTAGCTGTAAACGTATTATTATCTCTAGCAGTTATAATAATGGTCATTGCGCAATCTACTTTTTCTTCATTATCAACAATTCTATCTGTCCATTTTGTTTGATTAATAAACTCATTTAAAGACTTTTGTAAAGTTGTAAAAACTTGTTTATTAGAACCTGCAACCTGTTCATCATTTACAGTTACCAAACAATTTAACTCTTGAGAATTTGTATTGATACTAGATAATAATAAAGCAAAAAGAAAAACAAGTTTACGCATCTTATATTTTTTAATTGATTTTGATACTATTTTTTATTGTTCAAAAATCACTCGAACAGATATAATATTAGTCTAATAAATTTAGATCGAAATATTTTAATTTATTTTACTTATTATCTCGCTAATAATATCTTTAGCAACTTCTATCTTCGATTTTAATTCAAATGGTTTTTCACTAAAATCTTTATCAATAATAGTAATTTTATTTGTGTTTGTTGCAAAACCAGCACCTTTATCTTGTAATGAATTTAAAACAATAGCATCTAAATTTTTACGTTTAATCTTACTTTTTGCATTTTCAATTTCATTATTAGTTTCTAAAGCAAAACCAACCAAAAACTGATTTTTCTTAATAACTCCTAAAGAAGCCAAAATGTCTTTTGTTGGAGTTAACTCCATTACTAACGAAGAATCTTTCTTTTTTATTTTCTGATTTGCAATATTTTTTGGTTTGTAATCTGCAACAGCTGCAGATAAAATTGCAATATCTACATTATTAAAATAGGTATGCGCTGCATTGTACATATCATCCGCAGAAACAACATCAATTCTAGTTACAAAAGAATGTTTTATTTGCTGATGACTAGGACCTGATATTAAAATAACCTCTGCGCCTAAATTAGCAGCAGCATTTGCAATTGCAAAACCCATTTTTCCTGAAGAATGATTTCCTATAAAACGAACAGGATCTATAGCTTCATATGTTGGACCAGCTGTTATTAAAACCTTTTTCCCACGAAGTGGTAATTTCGATAAAATATCATTTTCTATAAAAGAAACAATATCTTCTGGCTCTGCCATTCTACCTTCTCCAACCAATCCACTTGCAAGCTCTCCTGAAGCAGCAGGAATTAATATATTACCAAAAGATTGTAATTTTTGTAAACTTTCTTTAGTTGATGGATGAATATACATATCTAAATCCATGGCTGGCGCAAAGTATACAGGACATTTTGCAGATAAATACGTTGCTAACAATAAATTGTTGCAAGTACCATTAGACATTTTAGAAAGTGTATTTGCTGTAGCTGGAGCAATTAAAAAATAATCTGCCCAAAGCCCTAAATCTACATGATTATTCCATAATTCATTTTCTTCTTCTTTTTCATAAAAAGTAGAATGAACAGGATTTTTAGAAAGTGTAGAAAGTGTAAGAGGTGTTATAAAATCTTTAGACGCAGGTGTCATAATAACTTTAACATCTGCGCCTAATTTTATAAACAAACGAACTAAACTAGCCGTTTTATAAGCAGCAATTCCAGCTGTTACACATAATAGAATTTTTTTACCGCTTAAAACAGACATTATTCTGCGTCTGGAGTTCTAAAATATACTTTTTCGTTTAACCATTCTTCAACAGCAATTGCAGTCGGTTTAGGCAAACGTTCGTAAAATTTAGATACTTCTATTTGTTCTTTATTTTCAAAAACTTCTTCTAAACTATCATTATAAGTAGCAAACTCATCTAATTTATCAACTAATTCTTTCTTTAAATCAGAATTGATTTGTGTTGCTCTTTTTGCAATAATAGAAATAGCCTCATAAATATTTTCGGTTTGAGCCTCAATTTCGTTTTTGTTATAAGTAATAGTGCTTAAAGCAGCTTGTGTATCTTTATAATCCATAATTTGTTATTTCTTCTTTTTTGAATTCTTGTTTGCAGTAGTAGCATTTAATTTAGCCATTATTGCATTTACTCTTACTTCTTCTTTTTGTAAAGTTGCAAGCATATTGTTTGAATCTTCTAGATATTTAGTTTCTGGAAAATTTCTTTTTAATTTTTCGTAAGCCTCAATTGCATCTTTTATACGTTCAGATTTTCTTCTATCCGTACTTTTTAAGACAAAATCATGTGCACATTTTAATCTGTAATATAATGCTTCTTCTTTAAACTCAGAACCTAAATAATCTGAAAGTAAATTATCAAACGCTTGTATAGCAGCTTTATAATTTCTCATGTCATAATCTGCAGTTCTATAATACGTTTTAGCTATTTGAAAATATTTTTCCTGTAGTTTGTATCGTATTTCTTGATAATGCTTATTTGCCTCTTCTAATTTAGGAGAATCTGGATATGTGTTAATAAAGCTTTGAAAAGCTTCTAATGCTTTATTAGTGTCTGTAGGATCTTTACTAAAAACAGGCGAAGCTAATTTATAACTATATGCAGATAAAAATGCTGCATCTTCTTTTTTAGAGCTTTTAGAGTAATTTTTTGTAAAACGATCAAAATAATAACCAGCAATGCTATAATTTTTTTCGTTAAAATTTGATTGAGCAACCATAAACTGAATACGCTCCATCTGAGGTTTACCTCTATAAGCAGGTGTTATTTTTTCGAACAAACGCAGCGCTTTATTGTACTTTTTACTTTCGTACATCTTTGTAGCCATTTTGTATTGCTCATCTACACTACCTTTGTTAAGTACTTTCTGATATTCTCCACAAGAATATAACAAAAGACTCAACACTAATAAATACGCTAAATTTTTAATTTTTTGCATCGGGCAAAATTACTAATTAATAATGGATTATTAAAACGATTTTTACACTCTAAATTGTGTATTGCAATATTCAACAAAAAAGACTTAAAAAAAGTATAAAATGATACTAAATGTTTGTTAAGGTTGTTGCGTAGTATCCGCAGTAATTAACTGTTTTATATCGTTATCAAACAAATAAAAACCTCCTTTATCATCGCCAATTAACTTAATTTTATCTAAAATATTTCTTGCTAAAGCTTCTTCTTCTATTTGCTCAGACACATACCATTGTAGAAAGTTATGAGTTGCATAATCTTTTTGTTGCAAGCAAATATCTATTAAATCGTTTATACAAGCAGATACTTTAACTTCGTGATTAAACAATTCTTGAAACATTTCTTTAAAAGAACCAAATTCTTTTGGAGGTGCTTCTAAAGCAGAAACTTTTGCATGACCTCCTCTTTCATTTACAAATTTTACCAGTTTTAACATATGCATTCTTTCTTCATCAGAATGCGCATACATAAATTGAGCAACACCTTCAAAACCTAAAACCTCTGCCCAAGAAGCCATAGATAAATATACTTGAGACGATTGTGCTTCTACTGCTATTTGATTATTTAAAGCTTCTTCAATTATTGGTGATAACATAGTTCTTTGTATTATGATTAATCTATTTATAAGCCAAAAATACAACTTTTAAAAAAGGATTCCTCTTTTAGAAGTTGTATTTCTATTTATTTAAAGTTATTCTAAAATTAAAAATTTTCTACAAATTTTTTAATTTTAGTTTCTAATGCAGTACTTGCCTTTACCAAAGGTAATCTAACATTGTTAGAACAAATATCTAATTCTTGTAAAACAGTTTTAATACCAGCTGGATTATTTTCTTCAAAAATATAGTCTATAATATCCATCATTTTAAAATGAATAGCATATCCTTCTTTATTGTTTCCTTCTAAACCATGATTAATCATTGTAGAGAACTCTCTAGGAAAAGCTTGCCCAATTACAGAAATTACACCAGAACCTCCTGCTAAAGCTACACCTAAAGCTAAATCATCATCTCCAGAAATAATTAAAAAATTTGCTGGTTTATTTTTTAACAACGTATTGTATTGTTGTTGGTTATTTCCTGCTTCTTTTACAGCTACAATATTGCTAAAATCATTTGCCAAACGTATGGTTGTTGATGGCTCCATGTTTTTGGCTGTTCTACCTGGAACATTATATAGAATTATAGGTTTATCTGTAGCTTCTGCAATTGCTTTATAATGTTGATAAAACCCTTCTTGAGTAGGTTTGCTATAATAAGGTGCTACGGAAAGAATACCATCAATTTCAGATAAATCTCTAGTTTTTAATTCATTTACTACAGACAACGTATTATTACCTCCAACACCTAATACTAGTGGTACTCGTTTGTTATTCGCTTTTACAATAACATCTATTATTAAAAGCTTTTCATCTTCTGTTATTGTACCACTTTCTCCTGTGGTTCCATTAATTACTAAGTAATTTGTTCCGTTTTCAATATTAAAGTTCACTAATTTTGTTAGTGCAACAACATCTACTGTTAAATCATCTCTAAACGGAGTGACTAAAGCAACACCTGTACCAATAAATTTCTGCATTGTTTATAATTTTTACAACTGTAAAATTACGATTTTCAAATTGATAAAAAAGTGAAATAATTAATTCTTATAAAGAATAAACAACTTTTTGTTTGAAGTTTAATTTTTTATCTTTTTCAAGATTTTTAAGTACCTTTTAAGTTCTAAAAAAAAGTATCTGTTTTACTAGGCACTTCTGCAATTTCAATGTCATATAATTGCTGATTTACTTTAGAGATACCTGCTTTAAACTTAGCATTAGAGTTTAAAACTGCACTTTCTAAATAAAGATTTTCTTTATCAAAATAACCAATTAATAAATCGAAGGGCTCATCTGTAAAACTTTTAAAATTTGGTTGATGAATGTGCCCGTTCCAACTAAAATCTTTTTCAGAAAAATGTTTAAAAGAGACTTCTTGGTGCTTTTTATATGGTCTAAAACTATAAATTTTAGCATTTCTAAGGTTTAAAATCTTCTCTACTTCATCTTTTACATTTACCCATTTAGAAATTTCATCTGTAGTTAAAATACCAACTGTTTTTATTTCATTTTGGCAAACAACTCTATTGTTCTCTTTTATAATGAGAACTTTGTTAAATTGTTTTTTTAAAAAGTATTTTTTATATCTGGTAAATTTTAACAAGTTGTTACTTTTTGGTTTGTAAAAATACTATTATTTATTTGTTTGTATCTCTAACAAAATAAATTGATTTAATTGTTTCCCATAAATTTGAAAATTATCATCCGAAACAAGTAATAAAGATTTGTTTCCATTTGGTAAAACTGGACCAAATATAATCCCTTCAATATTATCTATAATACCTTCTGTTAACTTATTTTTTACATCATTAAAATTAAATAGCAATCGTTTTTTTAGAGGAATAAAATTCGTTGTTTTTAAAGCTTCTATCTCTATAATATTTGTAGATTCTTTTTCTATAGTAGCTTCAAAAATTCTAACAATATTGCCATAAGCTCCATAACCATTTTGGTAAGTTCTTTCGATTACAAAAAAATGATTTTCTTTATATTCTAAAATCGCAGTAACACCATTTAAATTAATGTTTCCTTTTGCTGGTTTTGTAATATGTTCTAATTGATATGCAAATTGCTTTGTTGCTTTTTTATAATTATTATCAAAATAGGTAATTCTAATTGGTGAAGATTTTTTTGTAAAAGTTGGGTCTTCTCCATCTGATTTTAACGGCGCTTCAAATGCTGCCCAAAAACCATCATCATTTATACTCTTAGAAGATGCTTCAAAAGCTGCATTATGTTTTATGTTTTCTAAATTTGATAAACTTTTAGGCAGTTCAATATTTTTAATAAAACCACCATTTTCATCAACCTTAAATACTCTTGGTTTTTTTCCTTTTCTTACAGAACCTTCACTTACTAAATTAATTTCTTTGGTCTTTTCATCAATAAAAACAGATTCTAAATCTAAAGCATTGTCTTTATAAAAAGTGGTTGTAGAATCTTTTAAAAAAATAGCATTATTAAAGTCTATAGACGCTATTTTATTTGCTTCAATTTTAATATTTGCTGATAAAATTCTTGGATTTCTAGCATCATCTACTACAAAATAGTATTGATTGTTCACATAATCCACCCCAGATAAACCTCCAATAATTGAGTTTTTAAATTCAATTGAATCTTTTAAAACATATTCATCCAAAAAGTTTAATTGCGTTTGATTTGTATGCTTGCAAGACAAAAACAAAATTTCTATGCATAAAAGAAAATATATTTTTTTCATCAATAAATTATTTTATAGCAAATATATCGTTTTATTGTTTTTGTAAGCACTTATAAAATGACTCGTCTAAAAGAAAAACCAAATAACATGAAAAAAAATTATTCTTATTTTAAAAATAATTGCTGCTGTAATTATGCTTCAAACTTTATTTTATAAATTCTCTGGTGCACAAGAGAGTATCGAATTATTTACAAAAATAGCCGGAGATCGAGAAGTTTATATGAGAATTGGCACAGGTATATTAGAATTTATAGCTTCTATTATGCTTTTTTCTAAACTAAACTCTTGGTTTGGTGCTTTTTTAACTATTGGTTTAATGGGAGGTGGTGTATTTTCTCATTTAACAAAACTTGGAATTGAGCATAACAATGATGGAGGACTACTTTTTGGAAGTGCAGTATTAATCCTTATTATTGGTTTAATAGTTCTTTTTAAAGAAAGAAAAAACATTCCTATTGTTGGAAATCGTCTTTAGCAATCATTGCTTTACAAATTAAATACTGTGCAACTATATATGTTAGCATAATGCACAATTGATAGTATTCTTTTGGAGAATAAAACTTATTTATAGCAATTAAACTATCAGATAAAATAAAAAGAATTGTTCCTAAAAGCAACCAAGTATTTGCTGTTCTTTTTTGATGCATATAATTAAGTAAAGATACTACTCCAAAAACTGAAATTACAACTCCATAAACAATTACGGGTATTTTAAATTCGCCTAAATTTTCTTTAATCAAGTTTAAAAACAAAAACAAGAACACCGCAAATGGCAAACATGCTATCGCAATTTTTTGCAAACTAATTTTCTTAAAAAAGGCAATTGTAATTTTTATATATAGAACATGAGCTAACAAAAAAGAAGCTAATCCAAACACAAAAAATTGCTCTTTAAAAAGCAACAAAACATCTCCCCAAAAAGAAAAAAACAAAGCAGAAACAAACCAAAAATTAGCTTTTTTAACCGATAGCAGATATACAACTACCAAGGAGGTAATTATAAAAGGCTTACTTATAAAAGCTAATTTTAAATTAAATAAAATACCTACTATATGTAAACTAGCAATTACTAAAAAAGCCAAAGAAGCAATTGTTGTTTTTCTCTTTAATGCTATCATATTATAATTTTATCCTATTATCTTCAGATTGTGTATCAATTAATTTATTATAAGGATCTACACCAACCTCAACTGGTTTTTTATCAACAATAATTGTTATTTTATTATTAATTGCTGTTATTCTATGCTTTTGAAGATACAATTCTATCTCTTTCTTTTTACCATCTACTTCTTCTTCAGCAAAAACACCTATATCTATATAATCTTCTAATGGAACAGATAAAATTGGTTTCTTCATTTTTTCGGTTTTATAAGATAAAGTGTCTCCTACTTTTTCTCCGTAATAACGTTTTCCTTTTTCATCATTTCGATATTTAGAAACCTCAAATTCTATATCAACTTGATATTTTCCGTTTTCTAATGCTGTTGTTTTTGCCTCTAAAACTCTATTTCTATATAAAGTAATTGTTTCAAACATATCCTTAATAACATATTGTAAAGAATCTGGAGTTACCTCTCTAATATAATCTACCATTTCTATTGATGTCGTATAAGGAGGCTCTTGAAATTGCACTTTTTCTACATATTTTTTTAAAGCTCTGTTTAAATTCTCTTCGCCAATATAATCACTCAAAGCATAAAATACTAACGATCCTTTTTGATAACGAATATACCCTTGACCATCGTTATACATTAATGCGTTTTCACGCTTTCTTTCTAAGGTTCTTTGCAATAAATAATCATCTAAAGCTTTCTTTAAAAATGTACGCATTTTTGCTTTTCCGTGTTCATGTTCTAATACTTTTAACGCAACATATTCAGACATGCTTTCAGACAACATTGTTGCTCCTAAAACATCTGCACCAATTACTTGATGTGCCCACCATTGATGTGCTACTTCATGCACAGTTATTGCAAAAGGGTAATCTACTCCATCATCATTTTTATCATCTACATCTGCAATAAAACCTACACCTTCAGAAAACGGTATTGTATTCGGAAAAGATTGCGCAAAACTACCTGCTGTTCTTGGAAACTCTATAATTCTTGCTTGCTTGTGTTGGTAAGGACTAAAGTTTTTAGCATTATAATCTAAAGATGCTTTTAAACCTTTCATCATTCTATCTAAATTAAAAGTGTGCCCTCTGTGATAATAAATTTCTAGACTAATTCCATTCCACATTTCTTTTACCACTTCATACCTAGCAGAATTAAAAGCGTAAAAGTTTAATATTTTACTATCCATTTTATAATGAAAATATTTACGGCCGTTTTCTAACCACTCTTTTTGCAAATAACCTGGAGCAATAGCAATTTGATCTTTAGAAGTTGATACAGTTGCTTCAAAATCTATCCAATCTGAATCTTTAGAAATATATGTATCACCTAAAGCAGTAGAATCTGATGGATGTGGACGTAAATTATTTTTTGGTAAATCGTATTTTTTTCGTGTTTTATTGTCTGTTAATTCTCCTGCCGATGAATATCCTAATGATGGAAACATAGAAAAATTATTTATAAATGTCCCGTTTTCTATAATTGAAGAGTTGTTTCTATAACTAGTATTTTCTTTACTTTTTACGGTTACAGATAATTGCAAGGTATCTCCAGGAGCAATTTTTTTATCAAAATGATAAATATCAAAATGATGAATTGTATCTTCTAAAACCAATTTATTTGATTTATTAAATGAAAAAGTACTTTTTAAAGAATTATGGTTTAAGAAAATACTATCTATTTCTTTATCTGTTTTATTAATCATAGTAAAAGTAGCAGAAGCATTAAAATGTTTTTTCTTAGGAAAGATATTTACATTGGTTTTTACCGCAACAATTCTTGGTTGCGCATAACCCTCAAACTTCTTATATGTTTTCTCCCATTCTACTCTTCTTAACTCTTGCTCTTTTGAAGAAGTTCTTTTTGTTTTTGAACCAGTCTCCTTATAAATAGAAAATCCGAGTGCTAAAAAAGCTATAGAAAAAATAACAAAACTAATAGCTGCAAATCCTTTAAATCTGTGCTTTGCAATAGCAATTCTTTCTGCAAATGAATTTGGTATACCACGAACCCAAAACAAAAATGAAGTGATTAATAAAAGTACACCACATAAAATCCAATAAGTTTTGTATGATAAATACGGAATTAATGTTGTTCCATATCCATTCATGTCAGAATAACTAAAACCTGGACCTTGATTGTATTTAAAAATGGCTTGTTCTATACCTGCTAAAGATAAAAATGGCATACCTATAGAAATTACTAATAATACAAACAATCCTAAATAAGGATTCCCTATTAAGGTTTGAATAAAAATAGATAGCAATGCCCAAATTAAATAACTAGCAAAATTTAATAAAAATAATTCAATTAAATAATGACTAAACTCAAAATTAGTATATCCATTATACATCTGAAAAACGATACCAGACAGCATAACAACAACTAATAAAACAAATTGCATTTTTATTAATGCTATTAATTTAGACAACAATAAAGTCCAGTTAGGTATTGGTGTTGTATCTACTAAATGATTTGTTCTTGCTATTTTAGCTCTATGCACTAGCATACCAGCATATAAAAACGTACAAACATTTATAGATACTGAAAAAACACCTCCTATATTTAACATTTTCCATGTTACAGGTAAAGTAGGAGTTCCAAAAATATTTCCTATTTCAGACAAGCCAACAACCATTAAAACTAAACCAACTAAAACAATAGAAATAAACGCCCAACTTTTTACAATGTATTTAAAATCTAATTGAGATAATTTCCAAGTCGTTTTTAAATTCTGATTTAAAGAATAATTGTAAGAAACTTTTGGTAAAGAAATTCTTGTAATACCACTAAAATTTGTTTTTGTTACTCGCTCTCCTTTTGATTTCTTAAACGAAATAGAAATTGCATTCTGACTAAAAGAAAAGAACTTATATACCAATCCAAAAATTAAAGTTGCAATTGCCAACCATAATAAACGATTATAAATAATCATTTCTTTTATAGGAATTGCTAATTCATTTTGCTCTGAAGGTGTCCAATATTTTGTATAATAATTTGATGCAGCAGCTCCAAAAGGATCTAATATTGCCGCCAAAGTTCTATGCTCTGGCTCAGAAAGCAAACTTTCTAAAACTCCCTGTCCAAACAAAATTATAATAACTGTTATAAAACCAGCTGCTATGTTTCTAGTAAATGCAACTACTGCAAATACAATAGCTCCAAACAACAATACATTTGGCAGAATAAACACTACATATGTTTTTAGGTAAGTAATTACATTTAGAGGACCTACAATTTCTGAATTTGTTCCTGGAAAACGAAACCCTATAATCATTCCGAAAGCAATAACTAAAACGATTAAAGAAACGATAACAATAGAACTAAAAAATTTAGCAAAAAGATAATTCGCTTTTGTAAAAGGATACGAATATAAAATGGTGTGCATTTCACTCTTAAAATCTCTATAAATAGACACACCTACAATAGATGGAAATAAAAAGAAAATAAAAATCGTCAAAGCATTTAACAAACCAGTAACTCCAATAGGTGAATTTACAATTCGAGAAGAACCTGTTGTTGCCGTAATAGAATCGAAAAAACCAGCAGAAGTTGCTGAAAGAAATAATGATAATACTAAAAAAATGGATGCATAAATATAAAATGCAGGTTTATTAAACCAGTATTTTAATTCTTGTTTGAATATTGTTGAAAACATAATAAAAAAGTTTTGAGTGTTTAGTTTTAAGTATTTAGTTTTTTGAGTTTAATTTTAAAATTCATCATAAATATTAACTTAAAACTCATCATTAAAAACTCTTAACTTGTTAAAACTGGTTCATCTTGTTTTAAAGCGATAAAATAAACATCATCTAATTGCGGAGTTACGGATGCAAAATCGTCAGAAGGTTTTTCTAATGAGTGTACTCTAATATTTAAAGAATTATCTTGATTATAATTTGAAGATAAAATATTAAATAGTTTTTCATTCTCTTCTAAATCATCTCTTCCTATTGTCTTTTCCCAAATTCTACCCATTAAATCATTAGTTGCTTCTTGTGGTGTAGTGTGCTTTAAAATTCTACCTCCATTTAAAATAGCCATTTCATTACATAATTCTTTTACATCCTCAACAATATGTGTAGAAAAAATAACGGTACAATTTGTACCAACTTCACGTAAAACATTTAAAAAACGATGCCTTTCTGCAGGATCTAAACCTGCAGTTGGCTCATCAACTATAATTAATTTTGGGTTATTTAAAAGTAACTGTGCAATTCCAAAACGCTGTTTCATTCCGCCAGAATAACCGGCAACATGTTTTTTTCTTACATCATATAAATTAGTAATTTCTAAAACCTCTTTTACAATAGCATTTCTTTCCGATTTATTTGCAATTCCTTTTAAAGTAGCAAAATAATCTAACAAATCTTCTGCAGACATTTTTGGATACACACCAAAAGATTGTGGTAAATAACCTAACACTTTTCTTAAAGACATATTGTCTTCTAATACATTTATATCACCAAAAGTTACAGAACCAGAATCGGGACTTTGTAATGTTGCAATTGTTCTCATTAATGATGATTTACCTGCTCCATTAGGACCTAAAAGACCAAACATTCCTGTACCAATTTCTATACTTAAATTATCAATTGCCTTTACACCGTTTTTATAAGTCTTTGTTAAATTCTCAATTACTAACTTCATTCTGGTTTGGTTTTTAGTATTACTTTGTGATTAGTGTAAAAGTAAGAACTTTTGTGACACTTTTTTATGATTATTTTTATTGAATTGATAAAAAATCGTATTATTTTTACAAAAAGAAGTCTAAAATGTTCTCGATACTTTTTCTTTTTCATTTCAATCAAACGAAAACATTCGAACTGGCATTTAACTTTTAAACCTTATTACACTAAAACTTTATACATATAATATAATGGCAAAAAAATCAATATTAAATAAAGAATCTATTACCTTTTTAGAAAAATACTTAAATAATGCCGCACCTACAGGTTACGAATGGGAAGGTCAGAAAATTTGGATGGATTACTTAAAACCTTATGTAGATACTTTTATTACTGACACATATGGTTCTGCAGTAGGTGTAATAAATCCGGATGCTAAATACAAAGTAGTTATAGAAGGGCATGCAGATGAAATTTCTTGGTATGTAAACTACATTTCAGATAACGGATTGATTTACGTGATTAGAAACGGTGGTTCAGACCATCAAATTGCACCGAGTAAAATTGTAAATATTCATACTAAAAACGGGATTGTAAAAGGCGTTTTTGGATGGCCTGCAATTCACACAAGAAATCGAGCAAATGAAGAAGCACCAAAACCAGATAATATTTTTATTGACACTGGTTGTGCTACAAAAGCAGAAGTTGAAGCTTTAGGAGTTCATGTTGGTTGTGTAATTACCTATCCAGATGAGTTTCATATTTTAAACGGAGATAAATTTGTTTGTAGAGCACTAGACAATAGAATGGGTGGTTTTATGATTGCTGAAGTTGCTCGTTTGTTAAAAGAAAACAAAAAAGAATTGCCTTTTGGATTGTACATCACAAATTCTGTACAAGAAGAAATTGGTTTGCGTGGTGCAGAAATGATTACTCAAACTATTAAACCAAATGTAGCAATTGTTACAGATGTAACTCATGACACTACTACACCAATGATAGAAGCTAAAAAAGCTGGCTTGCTAGAAATTGGTAAAGGACCTGTTGTAGCTTATGCACCAGCTGTTCAACAAAAATTAAGAGATTTAATTACAGAAACTGCAGAAGCTAAAGAAATTCCTTTTCAACGTTCTGCGCTTTCTAGAGCAACAGGAACAGATACAGATGCTTTTGCTTATAGCAATGGTGGTGTTGCTTCTGCTTTAATTTCTTTACCATTAAGATACATGCACACAACAGTAGAAATGGTACACAGAGATGATGTTGAAAACGTGATTAAAATGATTTACGAAACGCTTTTAAATATTAAAGACGGAGAAACTTTTTCTTACTTTGAATAAATAATATGAAAAGCGAAGTAAATTTACTTCGCTTTTTTTATATAACTCAATTTCTATGATTTTAGAAAATCAAAAACACCTTTTCAGTTTTCCTGAAGAAATTACTTACTTAAATATTGCAAGTCAATCTCCATCTTTTAAAGCTGTAGAACAAGCAGGAATTGAAGGTGTTTTAGAAAAAAGTAATCCACATAAAATTACAGGTCATCATTATTTTGAACCTGTAAAAGAGGTAAAACAACTTTTTGCAAAATTAATTGATGTTGAAGATTATAACAGAATTGCAAATATTCCTTCAGCTTCTTATGGTTTAGCAACTGCTGCAAACAACATCACTTTAAAAAAAGGTGATGAAATTTTATTGGTTGAAGAACAGTTTCCTAGTAATTACTATGTTTGGGAAAAACTAGCCAATAAATTTGATGCTACCATAAAAATAGCTTCAATGCCAACATCTAAAGAAAATAGAGGTGAAAATTGGAATGAAGAAATCTTAAATTCTATTTCTGATAAAACTACAGTAGTTACTTTAGGAAATATTCATTGGGCAAATGGTACTTTATTTGATTTAAAAGCTATCAGAAAAAAAACTACAGCACACAATGCTTTATTAATTATTGATGGAAGTCAGTCTGTTGGTGCTTTACCTTTTTCTGTAAAAGAAATACAACCAGATGCTTTAATTTGCGCTGGTTATAAATGGCTTTTTGGACCTTATGGTTGTGGTTATGCATATTTTGGTAGTTATTTTGATAACGGAAATCCGTTAGAAGAAAATTGGTCTAATCGTTTAGATAGCGAAAACATGAGTGGTTTAACTTCTTATCAACCAAAACACAAACCATTAGCAAATAGATATTCTGCAGGAGAACATGCTAGTTTTATTTATATGAAAATGCAAATAGCAGCTTTAAAACAAGTTTTAGATTGGACACCAAATGCAATTCAAAATTATTGTAAAGAAATTACTTCTGAAGCAGTTATCACTCTAAAAGAAAATGGCTGTTTTATTGAAGATGATAATTTTAGAGCTCATCATTTATTTGGTGTAGAATTGCCCGAAAACTTGAATGTTGAAAAACTTAAAAGCAAACTAAAAAAAGCTACTATTTTTATTTCTTTTAGAGGAAATTATATTCGTCTTTCGTGTCACTTATACAACACCAAAGACGATTTTAAGAAATTAACAGATTGTATTTCATCTTGTTTATAATTTACTATGGATGAATTTATAGATATCTTAACATCAAAAGGCGAATTTACAGGTGAAACTGCTTTAAAATCAGAAGCTCATAAACATGGTTGGTTTCATCAAACAGTTCATGTATGGTTTTATACAGTCACTAAAAAAATACTACTTCAAAAACGAGCATCAGTAAAAAAAGTTTTCCCAAATCATTGGGATGTTTCTGTTGCTGGTCATATTAGTGCAGGAGAAAGAGTAGAAAAAGCAGCAATAAGAGAAGTAAAAGAAGAGATTGGAATTGATATAGAGGAATCCGATTTACAAAAGATCGGATTTAGAAAAGATGAAATTGTACATCCAAACGGAATTTTAGACAATGAGTTTAAACATATATATGTATGTAAACTCAATAAAAGCATTAATCAACTTATCATGCAACCAGAAGAAATTGACGATTTACAACTCTTTGATCTTTCTATATTAAAAGACACCACAAAACATGGAAGTTTTATGGTGCCAAATATGAATCGTTATTATGATTTTATTTATGAAAAAATCTACTCTTTAGGTTTATAAAAGATATTTTCATCAAGTTTCTTAGTACTTACATTTTGATTTGTAAAAATAGTTGGACTTCTTGCAGGTTCAGAAACATTTCCATTCTCATCCTTTTTATACCAAGTTAAAGAGTTTGGCAATAAAAATCCGTTAACATCAATCCAGTCATTATATCTAATTGTATTGACTTTTGTGCTAGGTTTTTTACTAAAAAACGTAACTGAGTACTGCAACCATTCCATTTGATATGTTTTTGAATTGTAGTAGACATAATAATTATCATCAGGAGAAGACCCAATATTTGATTTAAACGAAATCTTAAATCCTGGGTAATTTTTTCCTTCAAAAATTAAATCATCTGTTTTTTCGTAAATAATTCCGTCATCAGCCAACACAAAAGGCATTGCATAAAAGTAAAAGTACAAGTTGTAATAAAAATCTTTATTCCCTTTAAAAGACATTGAGTCTTTTTGTTGTAACCAAACATTTTCTCCATCGAATCCTAATTTATAACTTACTGAAGTAATCAATGACTTTCGAGAGTGCAAATCAATTGCATGTGTTTCATTTCCCTTTATAAAAGTAAGCTGATTTAGTTCATTCCATTTATCTATTCCACCATGCTTTTGAAATACTTTTGAAATTGCTAATGGGATTTCTTTATTTATAGTTTTCATCTTTTTCGTTTCCTTACTGCAAGCAATTAGAGTTAGAATGGTAATTGACAATAATAATATTTTCTTCATGGTTCTTGATTTATTAGTTAGAGTCGTAATCAATAAAAAGCACTTACATGTGAAAAAATAAAATTCTCTAAATGTTAAATATATGTTAATTACATACAGACTTGTCTGTTTTACAAAAAATATTTATACATTTGTCTCATGAAAAAACCAGGAGTAAAAGATAGAATCATTGAAACAGCATCTGAATTGTTTTATAATGAAGGGTATAATCAAACAGGTATTAATCAAATAATTGCAGAAGCAGGTGTAGCAAAAGCTAGTATGTATCAGCATTTTAGATCTAAAGAAGATATTGCTGTAGCCTATCTTAAAAGACGTCATACTAATTGGATTGGAAATTTATTTGAATATATAGCTGATGAAAAAACTGTTCAAGATAAAATTGTAGGATGTTTTGATTATTTAAATTTTTGGTTAAAAGGAGCTGAATATAGAGGGTGTGGTTTTCAAAATATATTTATTGATTTACCAAAAGATCAACAAAAAATAAAAGATCAAGTTATACTTCATAAAAATGAACTAAGAACTTGGATTCATGGATTACTATTAGAAGACGAAAGGTACACTAAAGAATCAGCAAAAGAATTAGGCGATGAATTATTAGTTTTAATGGATGGAGCTATTATTCTATCTCAAATTCAACATAGCAGCTGGCCAATTCTATCAGCAAAAAGTACATGTATTAAATTAATATCATAAATTAATAAAAAAAATATTATTAACTAAATATTAAACAGACTTGTCTGTTCGTAAAATGAAAAATATCATCCCTCCTTTCAATAAGGAAACAGCTAAAGCAAAAGTACAAGCAGCAGAAGACGCTTGGAACAGTAAAAATCCAGAAAAAGTATCTATGGCCTATACAATAGACTCTAAATGGAGAAATAGAGAATTATTTTTTGTTGGTAGAGAAGAAATTAGAAAATTTTTAACCAATAAATGGAACAATGAATTACATTATAAATTAAAAAAATATTTATGGTCTTATACTGATAATAGAATATCTGTAAGATTTGAATATGAATGGCAAAATGCTACAACCAATCAATGGATGAGGACACATGGTAATGAGCATTGGGAATTTGACAAAGAGGGAAAAATGCAAGTAAGAGATATGAGTGCAAACGATATAGAAATAAATGAAAGTGAACGTAAATTTTAACAAAAACAATAAATTAATATCAAAACAAAGTAAAATGAAAACAAAAACAATCAAACCAGTATTAGGAATTCTATTATTAGCAATTCTATCTTTAGGGATATTTGCATTCAATGCACCTAAAGAGAAAAAAGTAATTAATATTGCTAAAGTAAAAACAGAACCAACATATCATAAAACCATAAAAATAAATGGTGTTGATATTTTTTACAGAGAAGCAGGAAATGTAAATAAACCAACTATTGTATTATTACATGGTTACCCAACTTCTTCTCATATGTTTCGTAATTTAATAACAGACTTGTCTGTTCGTTATCATGTATTAGCTCCTGATTATCCGGGTTATGGAAGAAGTGAACAACCAGCAATGAGAGATTTTGAATATACTTTTGACAATATGTCAAAAATCATTGAAGGATTCTTAGAGGTAAAAAACGTAAAAAAATACAGCTTGTACTTAATGGATTATGGAGCGCCTATAGGATTTAGAATTGCAGCTAAATATCCAAAGAGAATTGAATCTCTAATCATTCAAAATGGAAATGCATACGATGAAGGTTTACGTGATTTCTGGATTCCTATTAAAAAATATTGGAATGATTATACAATTGCAAACGGTAAAGCATTAGAAGGATTTCACTCTCCTGATGGATTGAAATGGCAATATACTCATGGTGTACAAGATGTTTCAAAAATTAGCCCAGATAACTGGAATCTTGATTTACAACATTTGAAAAGAGCAGAGAATGATAAAATTCAATTAGCAATGTTTTATGACTACAGAACTAATGTGCCTTTATACCCAAAATGGCAAAAATATTTTAGAGATTATCAACCAGCAACATTAATTGTTTGGGGTAAGAACGATTACATTTTTCCAGCTGAAGGAGCACATCCATATAAAAGAGATTTAAAAAATGTAGAAACTCACTTATTAGACACCGGACATTTTGCTTTGGAAGAAAAAGGAGATGAAATAGCAAACTATATTATAAAATTCTTAAAAAAGAATAACATCAAATAAATTAATAAAAAAATGATTGGGCTAGTGAATAACTAGTCCAATCATCATTAAATAAATATAATAGAAATTATGAAAACAATAAATTGGAAAAATGCAATAGTAGCAGGATTTTTAGGTACTATATTATTTGACTTAGTAGGGTTATTAATAACAGGAAACTGGTGGGATATTCCTGGAATATTAGGTGCTAAGACTGGATTAGGTTTAGGGTATGGAGTTATTGGACATTATAGCAACGGAATTTTATTATCAATTTTATATGCAGGAATTGCTCCTTCTCTTTGGGGACCAAAATGGGCTAGACCTTTAATATTTGTTGCTGGAGAAACTGTAGCTTTGGTATGGTTATTCATGCTTCCTTTATTAGGGGCGGGAGTTGCAGGTTTAGACATGTCTCCAATGATGCCAGTAATTACCTTAGTAAGACATTTAGCATATGCTATTCCATTAATCTTCTTAATCAATTACGAACTTAAGAGAGCTTAATATTCAAAATATCACATCGGAGGAAATTGGTTCTTCTTCGATGTAATTTATTATTCAAATAAAAAACCATGGCAAGAAATTATCCTGAAATAGCATTCTCGGATGCAGCAAAAGACTTACAAAAAAATACGGAAGCAGAAATAGCTATTCTCGAATGGAAAAATTTAGCGAAGTAAATGGATTAACAGATGGTGAGTTCTCTTTTATAGAAAATCAGAATAGTTTCTATTTATCATCTATCGGATCAAATGGATTCCCATACATACAACATCGTGGTGGTCCAAAAGGTTTTTTAAAAGTTCTAGATTCAAAACGAGTAGGTTTTATCGATTTTTCTGGTAATAAACAATATGTATCAGTTGGGAACATTGCTACCAATGCAAAAGTTTCTCTAATAATGATTGATTATCCTAGAAAAGCTAGGCTAAAGATCTATGCAACTGCAGAAGTTATTGAATTAGAAGAGAACCCAGAGTTGTACGACTCATTAGATTTAGAGGACTATAAATTTAGACCAGAGCGAATGTTGGTTTTACATATTGAAGCTTATGATTGGAATTGCCCTCAACATATTACTCCAAAATATACAGTTGATGAAATTGAGACAGCTTTAATTCCGCAACAAAAATACATTGCTAAATTAGAACGTGAAATTAAAGAATTAAAAGCACTTTCAAATAACTAATATCATGAAAATAAAACTTCTAATGTTGCTTCTTTTTATAAGTGGTATCACACAATCTCAAATTAACCAGTATTTTAAAGATATACAATTTGGAGATTCATTCTTAAAAGCTCAAAAGAACATCTGTAAACTATCAAAAAAAATTCAGGTTGTTGATGTTTCTAATCCTAGTTTTCCTTTATCTAAAGATAAGGAAAAACACTTGATTGCATCAAAGGTTAAAGGTAAGTATGGTATTCTAAAAAAAGTTGTGTTTACTTTTTCTGATGATAAACTTAGTTTTATTCAAGCTAAAGGAAATGTAATTAAAAGTATCGGTACTAAAGCTAAGAGAGATCCACATTCATTTTTGAATTACCAAATCTATAACTCCGGATTATTATATATAAACCCAAAAACCGATGTTGCTTCATTTTTAACAGCAAAATCACTTCATTTAAACTTATATACTTGGACTAATCCCTACTTAAATTCTAATACAGAAACAAACTATAATTCTTCAGTGAAAATTCCAAGTTTCATAAAAATGGGTTATAAATCAGAGAGCATATTAGCCATTATTAAAGAGAGTATCAGCTTGGTAGACGTTAAATACTTAGGCAAAAAAAATAGCATTGAAAAAACTCAAATAAATGCATTTGGTATTGAATATGCTGGTTTTCCAAGAAAATTTGAAATCAGATTTGAAAACAACCGAATGAGTAAAGTTTGGATTTTAACAGGTAAAGAAGAAGAGTCTCGCATCCGTAAAAAATTAACACAAGAATTTGGAAGATCTATTTTCGAAAATGATGATTGGGTTGTTTTTAACAATTGGACAGTACTTCTAAGAAAAAACAAGCCAGAAATATTTCTGATAACTCAAGAACTTGGATTGAAGTACAAAAAGATTTATACAAAGTAAAACAACCTAACTCAAAACACCATTATTTGTGATGAAAAATACACTACTATTTTTCTTATTAAGCCTAATATATATTCAAAGTTACTCTCAAAATAATCAATCAAAAATTGTAAAAATTAATGAGAACATAAAAATTGATGGAAAACTTAATGAATCTGTATGGAAAAAATCAACTTCATTTAATCAATTTTACAATCATTTTCCTAACGACTCTGGACTTGTAAAAAAGCCAGTAATTGCAAAAGCATTTCATAATGGAAACACTTTATATATTGGGGTTACTATTTTTGAAGATACTCCAGAATATATTGTTCGCTCATTAAAAAGAGATGAAGGGTTTAAAAGTTTTACAAATGGTGATGGCTTTGGTATAGTAATAGATGTTAACGGCAATCAAAACTCTGGTTATTTATTTGCTGTAAATGTAAAAGGTGTACAAACAGATGGAATTATTTCTATAACAAATGACAATTATTCTGTAGATAGTAATTGGAATACTAAATGGCAATCAAAAACAATTATTCAAACAGATAAAAGATACTATGAAATTGCCATTCCTTTAAACGCACTTCCTTATAATATTAAAAATAAAAAATGGGGAATTAATTTTATGAGTATTGATGCAAAAACTCCTCAATATGCAACATTAACCTCTTATTCAAGAAATTATAGTGTTTTAGATCTACGATTTACTAAGCCTATAGAAATTGAAAACCTTACAAAAACAAAGGCATCGAAATCAACTTTAATTCCATCTTCTGTGTATTCGTATAATAAAAATGTTACTACTAACAAAAATAATAGCGAATTAACAGCTGGTTTAGATCTAAAATATAAAGTTACTTCTTCATTAAAATTGGATGTAACCATTAACCCAGATTTTTCTGCTATAGAGCAAGATCAGCAAATTACAAACTTAACCCGCTTCGATATTAGTTTTCCAGAGCAAAGAAATTTCTTTCTAGAAAATGGAGATTTATTTAATAATTTAGGCACTCGTGGTATCAATCCGTTCTATTCAAGAATCATAGGTTCTAAAACTGATATTCAATTTGGTTTAAAACTATCTGGTAAACTTACAGATAAGTTAAGAATTGGCTTTTTAAATTCACAAACAGAATCAAATGATACTGAAAATGGTCAAAATTATACAGTAGTTGTAGGAAGGAGAAAAATATCAAAAACACTCACAACAACTGCTTATTTTATTAATAGACAGGAGTTGAAAAAACACCAAGTTGTTAATGATTATAATAGAGTTGTTGGAATAAATTTTAATTATATTTCTAATGATAATAAGTGGTTAGGACAATTCAATTATGGAAAAAGTTTAACCTCTGGTATCTCAAAGAATAATGACTTTTACAATGCTACTTTGTCATATTCATCACGAAAATGGTTAGGAACTTCTAGTACAAGTCTTGTAAATAAAAATTATATTACTAATGTTGGCTTTGTTCCTCGCTTAAATAATTTCGATGCAATTCTTAAACAATCTACAAAAGATGGTTATCTAGAAAACTATACCGAAGTAATTTATAACAACTACAAGCCTAGTAGTAATACACGAGACAAAAATGAGCATAAAATCAGATTCAATACTTTCTTGAACTCCAATTTAAAGTTAATTGAAGAAGACATCGAATTGGTTAATATTTGGAGATATAAAGATTTAAGTTACTTCTTTTTAAACGTCTTCTACAATCATAACAATTTGCAATTTGCTACAGATATTTTAAGAAACGGAACCCCAATCCTAAAAGATATATACAATACAACTTTTATTAGATTTGGATACATATCACCACCAACTAACAAAGCTTTTTCTTTTCAAAATAGATTTCAATATGGAAGTTTTTATAATGGTGACAGATTTAGATGGGAATTTGTTGCTAATTATAGACTACAACCATGGGCAAACTTTAGTGCCGATTATAATTTAAATATTATTGATTTAAAACAGTATGGAGAAGATACAATTCATGCTCTAAATTTCAAAGGAAGCATTTTTTTCACCAATAAGTTATCATGGACAACTATTGCACAACTAAACACACAAAACGAAAATTTAGGATTTAATACGCGATTGCAATGGGAATTTAATCCGTTGTCATTTGCTCATTTAGTAATCTCTAACAATTACAATGTAAACCCAATTGACCGACAGAGCTACAGTATTGCATTAAAAGTAAATTACTGGTTAGATTTATAAACGAAAAATTCAATTATTAAAACAAATTTCATGAATACATTTAAAGTAGACATTCTAGCCTTTGGAGCACATCCAGATGATGTAGAATGTGCCGCTTCTGGCGTTATACTTAAACATATAGCCTTAGGTAAAACAGTTGCTATTGTAGATATGACTGCGGGAGAAATGGGAACATTTGGTACACCAGAAAGGAGAGCAAAAGAAGCTGAAAAAGCTTCAGAAATCTTAAAAATAAATTATAGAGACCAATTTGGATTAGCTGATGGAGCCATAGAGAACAATGAAGAAAGCAGATTATTAGTTATTCAAGCTATTAGAAAGTATCAACCAGAAATTGTATTAGCTAATGCTATTAATGATCGTCATCCAGATCATGCAAATGCAGCTAAGCTTGTTGCAGATGCTTGCTTTATATCAGGACTTAAAAAGAAAGAAACTTTTTTTAATGGAGAAATTCAAGAACCTTGGAGGCCAAAATCGGTTTATCATTACATACAAGATTATTTTATTGACCCAGATTTTGTGATAGATATATCTTCAGAAATGAATAAAAAAATTGAAACTATTAAAGCATTCAATTCACAATTTGTGAAGCCAGAAAATAACCAGCCTAATTCTATTATCGGTTTATTATATCAAATAAAAAGCACCAATAGTATTTACGGAAGACCAATCAACGCAAAATATGCAGAAGGTTTTACTGTAAATAGATATTTGGGAGTGAATAATTTTTTTCAATTAAAATAAAATCAATTTTAAAAAAATATTAAAAATGAACCTAATAGATAATCTTAAAAAAACATAAAAGATGATAAAGATTCACCATTTAAGAAATGCCACAATGGTTGTGGAAACAGAGAAAAATGTTATTTTAATTGATCCAATGTTGGGAGACCAAGGCATCATGCCTTCTTTTATTTTGTTTAGACATAAAGCAAGAAGAAACCCAACCGTTCCTCTACCCACAAACTCTAATAAGATATTAGAAAAAGTAACACATTGCCTTATAACACATCAACATCCAGATCATATTGATAGTAAAGCCGTTGCATTTTTAATCAAAAAAAACATTCCAGTTACATGTAGTGTAAAAGATGAAAAAGCATTTAAAAAGAGAGGACTAAATGTTGTTCAATCTTTAAAATATTGGGAAAAACAAGAATTTCTAGGTGGAACCATAGAAGGCATTCCTGCTAAACATGGATATGGATTTGTAGCTAAACCAATGGGAAATGTTATTGGTTTTTACTTAAAGTTACCTAATCAAAAGTCGATTTATCTAAGTTCTGATACAATTTACACAGATTCAGTAGATAAAGTTCTAAAAGAATATAAACCTGATATTAGTGTTTTAGCTTGTGGAGCAGCTCAATTTGATTTATTTAAACAACTTATTATGAATATTGATGATATTTTAAAGTTTATAAAAAATACTTCAGGAAAAGTTATTGCAAATCATATGGAATCTATAAATCACTGTCCTTTAACTAGAAAAGAATTAAAAGAAATATTAACAAATAATAAGTTAATTTATAATGTTTTGATTCCCGAAGATGGAGAAATCATGATTATAGAATAACAAATAAATTGACAAGTTAATAGATTTTTTAAAAGTTTAATATTGGAAACAAGTAAAAATCTGAAGTTAATATTTATAATGATTTTAATATTTAAAAGCGCTAATACTATTTATTGGTCGACAAATAAATGCTACTTATGCAGAAGGGTTTATTGTGAATAAATATTTAAAAATTCATAATTTATTTGATATACATTAAATTTTTGCCTGATACGTATATAAATCATAATATCTACCTTTCGCAGCAATCAACTCGTCATGCGTTCCACGTTCTGCAATATTACCAGCTTCAATTACCAAGATTTGATCTGCTTGTTTAATGGTACTTAATCTGTGCGCAATTACAATGGTTGTTCTTTCTTTCATTAATTCTGATAAACTTTTCTGAATTAATGCTTCACTTTCAGTATCTAAGCTTGATGTTGCTTCGTCTAAAATAATAATTTTGGGATTCGCTAAAATCGCTCTTGCAATTGCCAAACGTTGTCGTTGTCCTCCAGAAAGTTTTACACCACGTTCTCCAATTAAGGTGTCTAATCCGTCATCAAATCGATCTGTAAATTCATTTACATAAGCTGCTTTTACAGCATATTGTAATTCTTTTTCTGTAGCATTTGGTCTTGGAAATAAAATATTTTCTCTGATGGTTCCTTCAAACAGAAATTCGTCTTGTAACACAACACCTAGGTTTTTACGATAACTGTTTAATTTTATTTTAGAAACATCTTGATTATCAATTGTGATTAAACCTGACTTTGGATTTAAAAATGTTGCTGACAATCCTGCAATTGTTGATTTTCCAGAACCAGAACTTCCAACCAAAGCGGTAACTGTTCCTTTCGGAACATCAAAACTAATATCATTAATCACTTCTTTTCCTTCATCATACGAAAAAGAAACATTCTCAAATTTAATATCTCCTTTTACCTCTTTTAATTGAATAGTTCTTTCAGCATTATCTTCTTCAGCTTCCATATTCATCAATTCTTCGGTTCTATCTAAACCTGCCAAAGCTTCTGTTAACTGACTTCCAATATTACTCATTTGCACAATTGGCGCAATCATAAAACCAAGAATCAAAGTAAAAAATAAAAACTCACCAGAAGTCATGCTATCATTCATCATATAATAACCACCAATTCCCATAATTCCTGTTGTGGCAACACCAATTAAAAAGGTAGATGAACTAGTCATTAAAGCAGTTGCTGTTAAACTTTTCTTTACATTCTGAAACAGTTTATCTACACCTTTTTCAAAGGTTTTATTTTCTTGATCTTCTGCGTTGAATGCTTTTATTACTCGAACTCCAGCTAAAGTTTCTGTCAATCTTCCTTTAACCTCAGCGTTGATTTTACCACGAGTTCTAAAAATTGGGCGAATAAACTTGAAGGCTTTTAAAGCAACAATTCCGAAAATTGAAATCGGTAAGAATACAAATAATGTCATCCACGGATTTAAATTTATCAAAATGATTAAAGAAATTACTGCAGTAATTGTTCCACCAACTAACTGCACTAAACCAGTTCCGATAAGGTTTCTAACACCTTCAACATCGCTCATAATTCTAGAAACCAACGCGCCAGATTTTGTGTTATCAAAAAAACTGATTGGCAACGACAATACTTTCTTTTGCACTTGTGCTCTTAATTCTGATATTAAATATTGTGCTTGAACACTTAAAATTCGTGTCAATAAAAAAGACGTAATTGCTTGTAATAAAATAGCGACTAAAACTACTCCTATTAAAGTGTATAATTTATCATAATCTTTGTCTGGTACAACTTCGTCTAACAAAACTTTACTTTGCCATGGCAAAATTAATCCTGATAAACTTCTCAAAACAATTAAAATTAATCCAACAAAAACCAAGTTTCTTCTTGGCCAAATAATGGTTTTAAATGCTTTTCCGATAGAAACTTTTTGTTTCTTTTTAGGTTCTTTTGAATCTTTTAAATGTTGCATGCTGTAATTTTTGATAGATATTAAGGTATCCTTTCAAATTACATGCCATGGATATTAACATGACACAATAGCAAAACATTTCTAAAATGATGTTTTATTTCTTTTAAAAATTCAACCTTATGGCTTCAAAATAACTACTTAAGTTTAATAAGTTTTACTTTATCTAATACTACCATTATACAATAAGTAATATCTACTTCATGCCATTTTACGCCAAAATTTGCTCGTCCTCCATGAGCGTGATGGTTATTATGATAGCCTTCGCCCATCATTAAAAAATCAAATGGCAATAAGTTTTTAGATGTATCGCTTACTTTAAAATTTACATATCCGTAAATATGTGCAAACCAATTAATAATTACTCCATGAATTGGAGCCATTAAAAAAGTAACAGGTAAAAATAACCATTGCCACCAGGCAGTTGCAAAAAAAACAAAGAATAACGTATAAATTAGCGCCCAAGTTAATCGAGAAAATCGAGAACTAGCAAAGGCGTCAAAACGTTCCCATTGAGGTACGTTTTTAGTGAACTTTTCTTCTATTGAAATCCTTTTTGTATTGATATCTTGATACATGTTTTTTGTACGCCACATCATACTAAATAAATTACTATCGTATTTTGGTGAATGTGGATCTTTTTCTGTATCTGCATAAGCATGATGCATTCTATGCATAACACCATAACCATAAGCACTTAAATAATTAGAACCTTGAGTTAGCCACGTTAAGAAAAAACAAACTTTTTCTCCAAGTTTAGACATTGTAAAGGTTTGATGTGCTGCATATCTATGTAGAAAAAAGGTTTGAAAAAACAATCCAGAATACCACAAAATCACTATTAAAATTATCACGTACATGTTCAATTATTTAGCCTACAAATAACTGAACATAAATTGTTTTATAAAATGAACCTAAGTTAAGAAATTCGTTTCCGTATTCTACTTAATGCTTGTGCCGTAACACCAATATAAGAGGCAATATATTTTAACGGAATTGCTTTTATCAAATTTGGTCTTTCTTTGAATAAATTTAAATAACGTTCTTCTGCTGTTTCATTTAATAAAGATTGTTCTCTTTTAGATTTTATTAAAAATAAACGTTCTGATGACAAGCGACCAAGTGTATTTCCAATTTTAGTTTTTTTATAAACTTCCTGCAAATCATCATAAGATATGCTCCACATAGTTACTTTTGTTAGTGTTTCTAACTCATATAAAGATGGCTTTCTGGTTAGAAAAGAATCATAAGCACTTACAAATTCATTATCAAAACAAAAACCAAAGGTAATTTCTTTATCCAAATCTTCCTTAGGAATTAAAAACCGAACAATTCCACTAGAAATAAAAGATATGTGGTTTTCAACTTCATTAATAGTTAACAGTTTTGTTCTTTTTTTAACGGTTCTCTGTTCTAATCTTGAAGTAAAAAAGTCCCAATCACTATCTTCTATTGATATGGTTTCTTCTAAATATTTTCTAATAGTATTCATTTACAATTTATTATCAATAATACTTTGCACAACTTCAGGATTTAACAACGTAGAAATATCACCCAAATTATCCATTTCATTATGTGCAATTTTTCGTAAAATTCTACGCATAATTTTACCTGAACGTGTTTTTGGTAAGCCTTCTGAGAATTGAATTTTATCTAACTTCGCAATCGGCCCAATTCTATCTGTAATTAATTGATTGATTTCTTTTCGTAAATTATCGTGATTTCTACTTTCGCCAGTATCTTTTAAAGTTACATAACCATACAATGCACTTCCTTTAATATCATGTGGAAAACCAACAATAGCAGATTCTGCAACTGCCGGATGCTCGTTAATTGCATCTTCTATTGGCGCAGTTCCTAAATTGTGCCCAGAAACAATAATTACATCATCTACTCTACCGGTAATTCTGTAATAACCAACTTCGTCTCGTAAAGCTCCATCACCTGTAAAATACATTTTATCGTAGGCAGAAAAATAGGTTTCTTTATAACGTTCGTGATTTCCCCAAATAGTTCTTGCAATACTTGGCCAAGGAAATTTTATACACAATCTTCCTTCTACTTGGTTTCCTTTTAATTCTTCTCCTTTTTCATCGATTAAAGCTGGTTGAATCCCTATAAAAGGCAACGTTGCATAGGTAGGTTTGGTTGGTGTTACATACGGAATTGGAGTTATCATTATTCCGCCTGTTTCTGTTTGCCACCAAGAATCTATTATTGGGCTTTTTCCTTTCCCAACATTGTCATTATACCAATGCCAAGCTTCTTCGTTAATGGGCTCTCCAACAGAACCTAATACTTTTAAGGACGATAAATCGTATTTGTCTACCAATTCTGTTCCTTGTTTTGCCAACGCTCTAATTGCAGTTGGTGCTGTATAAAATTGATTTACTTTGTGCTTTTCTACAATATCCCAAAAACGACCAAAGTCTGGATAACTTGGTACACCTTCAAACATAACTGTTGTTGCACCATTTGCTAATGGTCCGTAAACTATATAACTGTGACCAGTTATCCAACCTATATCTGCAGTACACCAATACACATCATTTTCTCTATACTGAAACGCATTTTTAAAAGTATAGGCTGTATACACCATATAACCTGCAGTTGTATGTACCATTCCTTTTGGTTTTCCTGTTGAGCCAGAAGTATATAAAATAAACAACGGATCTTCTGCATTCATTATTTCTGCTTCACAATCTGTTGATGCATTGTCTAATAAAGGTTCTAACCATTTGTCTCTTCCTTCTTTCATACGAATGTCTGAATTGATTCTTTTTGCCACCAAAACAGTTTCTACTCCAGAACAAGATTCTAAAGCTTCATCTACGATTCCTTTTAAATCTATTGATTTTTTTCCTCTGTAAGAACCATCTGAAGTGATAACCATTTTACAATCCGAATCATTTATTCTTGTTGCCAATGCTGTTGATGAAAAACCTGCAAAAACTACAGAATGTATAGCTCCTATTCTTGCACATGCTAAAGTTGCAATCGCCAATTCAGGAATCATAGGTACATAAATACAAACTCTATCTCCTTTTTTAACTCCTTCTTCTTTTAAAACGTTTGCAAATTGATTTACTCGTTGATGTAATTGTTTATAAGTAATATGCTCTGCTCCTTCATTAGGATCATTAGGCTCAAATAAAATTGCAGTTTTATCTCCTCTAGTTGCTAAATGCCTATCTATACAGTTCTCTGTAATATTTAATTGTGCTCCTTGAAACCATTTTATTTCTGGTTTTGTAAAATCCCACTCTAAAACTTTATCCCATTTCTTACGCCATATAAAATGTTCTTCTGCAATCTCTTCCCAAAAGTTTTCTGGCTCTCTTATAGATTTTCTATAAACTTGATAGTATTCTTCTAAGTGTTTTATGTGATAATTGCTCATAATTAATTTTTACTGGTTATAAGATTTGATAAAAATAGAAAATTAAAATTCTTTGTAGGGGTGCTAGTTCGTTTAATTTAGGTATGTTTTTAAGCTAGAAAGTTATAAAACATATTTTATTTTTCATTCTTTTTTCTACTTATGACATTTAATAATAGATAAAAAACAATATTTAAAATAAACTTACACCTTATATTAAAGAGAATAATATATTTGCTTACAATGAATTTACAGCTAATATTTGAAGTTTTATTAACAAATTGGCACATTATAAGCTTCTTTTTTATGGTTGCAATTTTATATGCTGCTGTTGGTTTTGGTGGTGGATCTAGTTATTTAGCAATTTTAGCATTAACTGGCATCTTATTCACACAAATAAGAGCAACAGCTTTATTATGTAATATTGTTGTTGTGTCTAGTAATGTTTTCTTGTTTGTTAAACAAAAGGAATTAAATTTTAAAAAAGTAGTTCCTTTAGTTCTTTTAAGTATACCTCTTGCTTTTTTTGGTGGAAAATTGAAGATAAATCAAAATATCTTTTTTATCCTTTTAGGTTTTACACTTCTTTTTGCTGCAATTACGATGTGGCTTTCTAAAAAAATTATTTCTTCGGATGAAAAACCAATAAAACTAAACATAGAGAAAAATGCAACCTTTGGCGGTATCATTGGTTTTATTTCTGGGATGGTTGGTATTGGTGGTGGTATTTTTTTAGCACCTCTTTTACATCTTACAAATTGGGACACTCCTAAAAAAATTGCTGCAACTGCTAGTTTTTTTATTTTAGTGAATTCTATTGCTGGTTTTATTGGGCAATATTCTAATCCTGATTTTTATATCGACTGGAATTTAACTTCTATTCTACTTATAACCGTTTTTATTGGCGGACAAATTGGTAGTAGAATAAGCAACACTTACTTTACACCTATTCAATTAAAAAAGGCAACCGCTATATTGATTGCCTTTGTGAGTATTCGTATTTTAATTAAATATCTTTTCTAGTTATTTCTTAATCGCTTTCATTGCTCTTCCTCCTTGATTTAAAGTTAATGAATTTACAATTCCTTCATCATTTTTATGAAACTCAACACTTGCTTTTACAACTTTTAGATAAAATGTAGTTTCTGTTTCTGCAAATAATTCAAATTGTGGTTGACCGGTTGCTTGTGCAAATAATTGGTTTCTTTTTGATGTTACTGTAATTACAAAACCTGGTTGTAATTCATAAGCTCCATCATATTTTTTTAAAACATCTTCTGCAATGGTAATTACATCTTTTACTTTTGGCGCTTTTTCATCAATAAAAACTCCTTTAAATTTATGTATTCTGTTTTTAAAAAGTACAATCTTTTTACCTTCTTCTAATGAAAAATCAAAAGCAATAAAACCTTCTTTAAATGAAAAAGTATTTGGAGAAGTTGGGTAAATTTTAAATTCTTGAGAACTTCCTTTTCTTTGACTATATAATTGACCATCTTTTAAAGTAATATACCTTAAAGCATCATCGGTAAACTTATAAGTTCCAACCCATTTATTTAGTTGTTCATTAGTTAACTTTACCACATTATCTTCCGTAACTCTTGGCTTATCAATAGCCAAAGCTGCAATTTCTAAAGCTGCATCTGTTGGAGATTTACAACCGCAATTAGAAAAAAGAATTACATATACATTTTTACTTGGTACAAAAACACCCATAGATAAATAACCAGGTATTGCACCACCATGTTCTATCGTTGCTATGTCGCTAATCTCATTTAAACTCCAACCATAACCATAATTTATTTTATCTCCATTATTTAATGTATAATTCGTGAATGCCTTATCTATAGTTGATTCTTTCACAAAAACGTCTCCCGTAATTGCTGTTTGCCATTTTAACATATCATCTACAGTAGACATTACAGAACCTGCTGCATAAGGCAATGTTAAACTTATATATTGAGCATTCGAAAACTCGTCTCTTTTTTGATACCCAGAAGCTCTATTTTTTATCAACTTTGTATGACTTCCAAAATAAGAATTCTTCATATCTATTTTATCAAAAATTCTTTCTTGAAGAAATTTCGCATAAGATAATCCGCTTACTTTTTCGATAATGTATCCTAAAATAAAATACCCAGAATTATTATATTTATACTTTTCTCCAGGATTAAAATCCATTGGTTCGTTTTTAAAGAAATCGATAAATTTTAGAGGAGACTTATCAAGAGTCATCACTTTTCCAAATTCTTGCATAGAGGTATAACTTTTAATACCAGAAGTATGTGTTAATAAATGATGTATTGTTATTTTTTGACCATTTGTAGGATAATCTGGAATAAATTTAGTGATATCGTCTTCTAAACTTAATTTACCTTCTTCTAATAACATTAATATTGAAACAGCAGTAAATTGTTTTGTAATAGAACCTACTTCAAAAACATTATTGGGAGTCATATTTACATCTAACTCTAAATTTGCTTTCCCAAAAGCTTTACGATAAATAACTTTTCCGTTTTTAGCAACTAGCGCAGCAACACCTGTTTCGTTCTTTTTAAACTGATTATTAAGTATTTTATCTATTTTAGATTCTAAATTTTGCGCCTTACCTGTATTAATAAAAAATACACAAAGCGCACATAAAACTATTGATTTTAAAAAAGGCAGCGTTTTCATTTAATGGTTTTTTTAAGTTAATTGATTTTTTAATATGACGACATAAAAACCTTTAAGTTACAATTATTCTACCAAAAGCATACATCTATAAACTCATTCCTTTTAAATACACTTAAATTACAATTGTATTTATTACAAAAAAACTCAATATGATTTAATTTCTTTAAATATCTTTGAGCTTGAAATTTTTCAAAAAAAATAATCAAAAAAAATAGCATGTTAGAAATTGTTTTCACATTAGTAATGTTGGTTTTATTACAAGCCGTTTTAGGTTTCGACAATTTACTATACATATCATTAGAATCTAAAAAAGCACCAGAAGCTGCTCAAAAAAAGGTTAGAAAAACTGGAATTTTAATAGCAATCGTTTTAAGGATTGTATTACTATTTGTACTTGTTTCTATCATCGATTTTTTCCAAGAACCTTTTTCATTTTTATCTGGCGGAATAAAAGATGTTATAAAATTTGCTTTTAACGGTCATAGTATAATTGTACTTTTAGGTGGTGGTTTTATAATTTACACAGCTATTAAAGAAATTTGGCACATGATTTCTACTAAAGGATTAGGTGTTGATGATATGGCTACAGAAAAAAAATCTAAATCTGCAAACGCTGTTATTACTAGTATTGTAATAATGAATTTAGTTTTTTCTTTCGATTCTATTTTAGCTGCAATTGGGCTTACTAGCGAAATAGAAAGTTCTACAACTGCTTTTATCGTTATGGCAATTGCAATTGTAATTAGTGGTTTATTAATGCTTGTTATGGCAGATAAAATTTCTACATTTTTATCTAAAAACAGAATGTACGAGGTATTAGGTTTGTTTATCCTTTTTATAGTGGGAATAATGCTAGTTACAGAAGGTGGTCATTTAGCACACATTAAAATTTTCGGCGAAGAAATTGTACCAATGAGTAAAACAACATTCTACTTTGTATTAGCCATTTTAATAATTGTAGATATTGTACAAGGTAGATATCAAAAAAATTATTAGCAGAACAAAACAAATAATGTAATTTGTTTTTTAATATAAAAAAAGTCGTTGTAAATAAATACAACGACTTTTTTTATGGCAATTCAGAAATACTATCTTTAATTCTTTGGGATGTAATTTGTAAAATCCTTCTATTTATTTCTGATGAATTTTCTGAATAAAATAAAAATTCATCCTCAGAAAAATGACCAATTACAAAACCTAATGTTAAGTTTTTATAATTATTATCAGTTTTAAAAACAGACGATATTCTACTCCTTTTTTCTTTTCTGGTAAAACTATTAAATCGATTTTCCTTTTTTGTAGATAATTTTTAAAAGAGGCAATTAATAATTGATGCTGCATTTTTACAATAGGTCGAAGTACTTCATTCTGAAATTTTTCTATTTCTGAAGTTCCTTTATTTACTAAATTTGATAAAACGGGTCTTTCTTTAGTCATTTCCTAATAAATCATCTAACTCTAATTGAAAATCATATTGTAAATCTTCGTGTAACTTTTCAATCGCTTTTTTTATCAATTTAATTTGAGAGTTAAAAACATTTTGTAGTCTTTGACTTCTTTTAATTGAAGGTCTAAAATCTTTTAGTTTTCTACAGAAATACAATAACAATTCTGCTTCTGTTTCTTTCTTTTTAGAATATCTAATAAATTTCTTTGTGCTTGTTAAAATCTTACGAGCACTTTTTCGAATATAGAAAAAACTCTTTGTGTTTATCTCAGAGAACTGCACATCCATTTCATCTTTTATAGATTGTATGTATGCTTCTTCGTTATGAGACTCAAACATTAAATACGTGAGTAATTCTTTATTCTCTTTTTTAAACCTTGATAAATGTAAACATAACTCTTTTAACTCACTGGCAGATTTGTGAGTTAATTCGTCTTTTAATTGTTTTATAGTTACGGCTTTCATTAAGCTAGAAAATCCAAAACGTTTTTTTCGATTCTATTAATCACATTTTCTGTAGAAGCTTTTACAAACTTTTCTCCAGTAATCTGTTCATATAACTCTATATATCTGTTAGAAATTTCAATTACTTTTTCTTCAGACATTGCTGGTATTTGTTGCCCTTCTAATCCTTGAAAACCATTTTCAATTAACCATTGGCGCACAAACTCTTTAGATAATTGTTTTTGAGCTTCTCCTTTATCTTGTCTTTCTTGATATCCTTCTGCATAAAAATAACGAGAAGAATCTGGCGTATGAATTTCATCAATTAAAACAATTTTACCTTCTTTTGTTTTACCAAATTCATATTTAGTATCAACCAAAATTAAGCCACGTTTTGCAGCAATTTCTGTTCCTCTAGCAAATAATTTACGCGTATAATCTTCAAGAATTAAATAATCTTCTTCAGATACTATTTGGTTTGCTAAAATAGCTTCTCTTGTAATATCTTCGTCATGATCTCCATTATCTGCCTTTGTAGATGGCGTAATAATTGGTGTTGGAAATTTATCATTTTCTTTTAACCCTTCTGCCATTTCTACACCACATAAAACTCTTTTACCTGCTTTATACTCACGTGCTGCATGACCAGACATATAACCTCTAATTACCATTTCTACTTTAAAAGGATCGCATAAATGACCAACAGCTACGTTTTCATCAGGATTTGCAATTAACCAATTAGGAACAATATCTGCTGTATCATTCATCATTTTTGTTGCAATCTGATTTAAAATCTGACCTTTAAACGGAATCTGACTTGGCAAAATAACATCGAAAGCAGATAATCTATCTGTTGCAATCATTACCAAAAGATCGTTATTTATATTGTAAACCTCTCTTACTTTTCCTTTATAAATAGACTTCTGATTTGGAAACTGAAAATTGGTATCGTTAATTGTATTCATTTGTTATGTTGTTGTTTGCGCAAAAATAAACTTTCCTAATTTATTTCTTTTTGTTTTCTAAAATTTTTATTTGCTTCAAATTATCTGCAATTGGTGTAACCGTCATTACTTTTTCTCCTGGTATAAAATAAAAGAAATAAGCCGAATTTTGCCCTACTTTTTTAACATCTAATTTTGTATTGTCTTTAAAAATTAAAGAATAATTTGGCACAATCTCTTCTTTGGTTAACTTTTGCTTTGTTCCAATTCCCATACCTGTTCTCATAGAAATAAATAAAAGAAAAAATAGAAACATCATCCCTTGCGGATTGTTCTTTTTCTTTTCTAATTCGGCATATTTTTTATCCCATTTTTCTATGTTGTACATTTTTCTGTACCACTTTTTAACTCTTAAGTAAGCGTATAATTTAAACATCCATTTAGAAAAGTACATTTGCATTAACCAAAACATTAAAATAAGAAAAATAGAAATTTTCCAATTATTTGTTAATAAACTAATTGGAGATATTAAAGCATCTAAAATTGTTGTATAATTTAAGTAAGAAACACCAAAAATTCCATAAAAAATAGCATCACTTACAATACCTAAAATAATAAGATATAAATAACCTATATAAAAATAATCTTGTAAGCCTAGTTTCTCTTTTTCAATTTTTATCATTCTGTTTCTATACTTTTATAAGCACTAATAATTTTACGAACCAACCTGTGTCTAACCACATCTTTGTCATCTAAATATACTTGAGCAATTCCGTTAATATCTTTTAGAGCTAATAAAGATTCTTTTAAACCCGAAACTTGTTTTCTTGGTAAATCTATTTGACCAGGATCTCCAGTAATTATAAACTTAGCACTTTTACCCATTCTTGTTAAAAACATTTTCATTTGATTATGAGTCGTATTTTGTGCTTCATCTAAAATTACAAACGCATTGTCTAAAGTTCTACCTCGCATAAATGCCAAAGGTGCAATCTGTATTACTCCTTTTTCTATAAACGACTCTAATTTTTCATGCGGAATCATATCTCTTAGCGCATCATATAAAGGTTGCATATAAGGATCTAATTTCTCTTTTAAATCTCCTGGTAAAAACCCTAAATTTTCACCAGATTCTACAGCAGGTCTTGTTAAAATTATTCTTCTAACTTCCTTTTCTTTTAATGCTTTTACAGCAAGTGCAACCGCCGTATATGTTTTTCCTGTTCCTGCTGGTCCTACCGCAAATAACATATCGTTCTTATTCATTAACGATACCATTTTACGTTGATTTTCTGTCTGTGGCTTAATTAACTTACCGCCAACACCATGCACTAGAATGTCTTTTATACTTTTAGCATTATTTGCTTTTTCTTCATTTCCGTTAGAAGTTAAAATTTGCTCAATGCTATTTTCATCTAAGTTATTATATCTATTAAAATACTTTATTAAACGTTCTAAACGAACCTCAAATTCATCTAAAATTTCTGCTTCACCATAAATTTTTAATTTAGAGCCTCTTGCAACAATTTTAATTTTTGGAAAGTATTTTTTTAATTGTTCTATAGTACTATTGTGTGCTCCAAAGAAATCTTTTGGGTTAATTTCTGTTAACTCTATAATGCGTTCGTTCAAATGTTTAATCTATTAGAAAGTTAGTAATAATTATTAAATTAAAAATAGTAATTAAAACTAGTAAATTGATTAGATTTGCTTAAAATATTCAAGAACTTTTACACAACTAATTAACAGCAAAAAAATTAATGTCTTTTATTACATTAACTACAGATTTCGGAACGAAAGACCACTTTGTTGGAGCGGTTAAAGGCGCCATTTATTCTGAACTTGCTGATGCTAAAATAGTTGACATAACTCATGAAATAACGCCGTTTAATATTACGGAAACTGCTTATATTTTAAAAAATTCTTACAAAAGTTTTCCTGAAGGAACCATACATATTGTTGGTGTAGACTCTGAGTTAAGTGCAGATAATAAGCATATTGCCATTGAATTAGACAATCACTTTTTTGTATGTCCAGATAACGGATTAATCTCAATGATTGCTTCAGAAATTCAACCTAAAAAGATTGTAGAAATTAATATTCACGATCGTGTAGAAAGTAGTTTTCCTGTTTTAGATGTTTTTGTACAAGTTGCATGTTTTATTGCTCGCGGAGGAAACTTAACTGTAATTGGTAAAGAAATATATGAGTTTAAAAAACTTGTAGAAATACAACCTAAAGTAAACCAAACACAAACACAGATTATTGGTGGTGTTTTATATATAGATAATTACGGAAATGTAATTACAAACATTAGTAAAAAAATGTTTAACGATGTTGGTAAAGGAAGAAGTTTTAAAATAAATGCTTCGCGCTATTCATTTACCAAAATATTTAATAAGTACAACGAAATTATTGGAAAAGATGCTAAAGACTCTATGCAATTTGATGGAGAAAAACTAGCACTTTTTAATTCTGCTGGTTTTTTAGAAATTTCTATCTACAGAAGCAACTTAGATACTGTTGGTGGCGCATCAACCTTACTAGGCTTAGAATATAGAGATCAAATAATTATTGATTTTTTTACAGAATCTAAACCAGAATACACGCCTTTAACCTAAAAATATGTTTGTTAGAATCGTTAAAATGAGTTTGCACACAAAGCACATTGCAGAATTTAGAGAAATGTTTGATGAGAAAAAACATTTTATTAGAAACTCTGAAGGTTGTAAATTATTAGAATTATACCAAGACAAACAAAACCCAGAAATATTTTTTACCTATTCTTATTGGGAAAAAGAAAGTAATCTAGAAAACTATAGAAACTCTGAGTTATTTAAAAACGTTTGGGCAAAAACCAAAACGTTTTTTAATGACAAACCATACGCTTGGAGTGTAGACAAAAAAATAAGTTTAAATTAATATATGAGCCACAATTTTACACCTTTTCCTGTTTTAGAAACAGAAAGATTAACATTAAGAGAATTAAATTTAGATGATGCTAAAGCTATCTTTGGATTAAGAACCAACAAAGAAGTAAATGAGTTTATCGACAGAAAAGTACCAAGAAACCTTTCTGAAGCTAGAGCATTTATAGACCTAATTTCTAAACTTACTTTAAATAATGTAGGTATTTTTTGGGTAATAGAATCTAAAAGTAATCATCAATTAATGGGTACAATTGGTTTGCGTCATTTTGATGATGAAGACGAAGAGGATTATGCAGAAATTGGTTATGAAATAGATCCTAATTACCAACAAAAAGGGTTTATGAGCGAAGCTTTTGATGCTGTTATAGAATACGGTTTTCAAAATTTAGGGTTAAAAAACATTGAAGCCTATACACATTATAATAATGAAGCTTCTATTGCGTTGTTAGAGAAACAAAACTTTGTTTTGCATCCAGAGAGAAGAGATGAAGGTTTTGAAAACAACCGTAGTTATAGATTGGAAGTTAGCAGTTAGTAAAAAGAAACCTCTCTAAATAATTAACGACAATTTAAAATTTGTTCTTTCTGTCAAAAAAAGTTAGAAAGAACAAATTTTTAAAAATAATATTAAAAACACTTTGAAAGCAATTTTAAAAAAAGAATTTAATTCATTTTTTGCGTCACCAATAGCCTATTTAGTTATTGGTGTTTTTTTGTTGATAAACGGTTTATTCCTTTTTATTTTTAATGATGATTTTAATATTTTAAATGCAGGTTTTGCAGATGTAACTCCGTTTTTTTATTTAGCACCTTGGGTTTTTCTATTCCTGATTCCGGCAATAACAATGAAAAGTTTTGCTGATGAATTTAACACTGGAACCATAGAGCTTTTAAAAACAAAACCAATTTCTGATTGGCAAATTGTTTTAGGCAAATTTTGGGCTTCGCTGCTATTAGTTTGTAGTGCCATCGTTCCTACTTTTATATATGTTTTTTCCGTTTATAAATTAGGAAAACCAATTGGAAACATAGATTTTGGCAGCACAATTGGTTCTTATATTGGTTTACTTTTTTTAGCTGCAACTTATACATCTATTGGTTTGTTTACTTCTACTTTATCTAAAAATCAAATAGTCGCTTTTATATTAGGTGTATTTATCACGTTTTTTCTTTTCTACGGATTTGATGCAATTGCAACTTCTTTTGGAGATAGTAGTTTAACGATTCAACAACTAGGAATTAACGAACATTTTAAAAGCATTTCTAGAGGTGTAATTGATACTAGAGATATTATTTACTTTTTAAGCGTAACTTTTTTCTTTTTATTCATAACTAAAACACGTTTAGATAATGAATAAAAAAATAAAAAACAGCGTACTTTTAGTAATTGGTTTAGTCGCTTTAAACCTCTTAAATCAGTCGTTTTACAAACGATTCGATTTAACACAAGACCAACGTTATACACTTTCTGAAACTACAAACACAATTCTCTCTAATGTAAATAATCGACTTTACATTACCGTTTATTTAGAAGGTAGTTTTCCATCAGAATTTAAAAGACTGCAAGTTGAAACGCGCCAATATCTAGAAGAGTTAGCTGCAAAAAACAGTTTTATAAAAATACATTTCGAAAACCCAGACAATCAACGAGAAGCGTTGATAAAAAAAGGCATGATGCCAAGTCAATTAACCGTTGAAGAAGATGGTAAATTATCTGAAGCTATTATTTTTCCTTGGGCAGAAATAAATTATGGTAAACGTACAAAAGTTGTTTCTTTACTTCCAAATGCCATTGTTGCAAGTCAAGAAGAACAATTGCAAAAAGCTGTAGAAAATTTAGAATACAGTTTTAGTAACGCCATTAAAACCATCACTCAAAAACAACAAAAAAAGGTTGCTTTTCTTACCGGAAACGGACAATTAGAAGATATTTATTTGTTTAGTTTTTTAAGTAAAGTATCTCAAAATTATGGTTTAGGAAAATTTACTTTAGATGCGGTTGCTAAAAATCCGAAGGAAACATTAGCAGGTTTAAACAAGTATGATTTAGCAATTATAGCAAAACCTACTCAAAAATTTACTGCTGAAGAAAAATTTACCTTAGATCAATTTATTGCAAACGGAGGTAAAACTTTGTGGATGATAGATAATGTGCAAGCAGATCAAGACAGTTTATTTGCCACAGAAAAAATGATGGCGTATCCAAGAGATTTAAACTTAACAGATATGTTGTTTTCTTACGGTGTTCGTATAAATACTACGTTGGTTAAAGATTTGTATGCTTCTAAAATTGCATTGGCAACAGGTAGCGTTGGTAACCAAACACAATTTAAAAATTTAGATTGGTTTTATCATCCTTTGGTTGCAGGTAACCCAAATCATGCAATTACCAAAAACGTTTCTCCTGTAAGATTACAATTTGCAAACCAAATAGATACTTTAAAAAACGGTATTAAAAAAACACCTTTATTAATGAGTTCTACGCTAACTCAAAAAGTAGGAACTCCTACAATTATTGCGCTGCAATCTATTGCGGAAGAACCTCAGGAAGAAGAATACGTTTCTGGTCATCAATTATTTGGCGTGTTGTTAGAAGGTAATTTTAATTCGGCTTATAAAAACAGAGTAAAACCTTTTGAAACATCACTTTACAAAGAGCAATCTATAGATAATAAAATGATTGTTATTTCGGATGGTGACATTGCTAAAAATCAAGTTTTAAAAGGAAAACCTACAGATTTATCTAGAGATAAATGGACGAATGAAGAGTTTGGTAATAAAGACTTTTTATTAAATGCAGTAGATTATTTATTAGATGACACTGGTTTAATGGAACTTAGAAATAAGACCTTAAAAATTAATATTCTAGACAAACAAAAAGCATTTAAAGAACGTACTTTCTGGCAGTTTATAAATGTTGCTTTACCGCTAATTTTATTATTTACTTTCGGGTTTGTGTTTAATTATTTAAGAAAGAGGAAGTATAGTTAGTGTTTAGTGTTTAGTGTTTAGTGTTTAGTGTTTAGTGTTTAGTGTTTAGTGTTTAGTGAAAATGGAAAATTCTCGATACAATTTTCTCAAAAAAAATCGAAAATCACTCGAATTGACAAACTCTTCTAAACTGAAACTTTAAAACTTCACCTCCTTTTTACTGTGAGACTTTGAAACTTTGAAACTTTGAAACTTTGCCACTTTCAAACTTTACAACTTAAAACCTTAAATAGAAAGTAAATCGTCATGAATAAAAGTATAGTCTAAAACTTCTTGTACTTTTTTAGAGCTTATTATTTTCCATTCATAAACTTCATTGTTTTCAAATTCTGGCACTTCAAAATCGTTGCTTAACTTTGCAATGGTATAAAATTCTCTTCTTGTAGGATGATGATTAGAACAAGCATTAAAGGTTTGATTCCAGCAATTTTGATCTATAATTTCGTGTATAATTTCGATACAATCTTCTTTGTGAATCATGTTTACAAAACCTTTTGGTTGCGGAATTTTTCGTCCGTTTTTAAACCAATTATAAGGTTGTCTTACATCACCAAATAAACCAGCAAAACGAATTATTGTTGTTTCGAAAAAAGTATTTTCTCTAAATAGATTTTCAATTTCTGTTAACGGAGTATTTAAAACAGCATCTTCTTCTGTCATTACCTTATTTAAACGAGCATAAACCGAAGTAGAGCTAATAAAAATTACTTTCTGAATACTTGAATTTTCAATTTGAGAAATCAGATTTTCAAATCCATCTACATCTTTAGAGGTAATTGCAATAATTAAAATATCAGAATTTAAAAAACCATCAAACTCTTCAAATTCAGAAATATTTACAATATAAGGATCGATATTATTATCTTCTAAAAGCTCTAGTTTTTCTTCTGACGTAGTAGAACCTTTTACAGAAAACCCTTCATCTAACAAAGAAATTGATAACGATTTACCTAACCAACCGCAACCTAAAACACTAATATTTCTCATAAATTAACATTTAGAACCTTCTGCACAACAATTATCATCTTTTACCAATCTACAAGAAACTACTGCTAACAAAGCTCCTAAAATTGGCGCAATCATATACATCCATAAATGCTGTAAATTACCAGAAACAATTGCAGGTGCAAAAGATCGTGCCGGATTCATAGAAGCATTTGTAATAGGACCTGCAAACATAGCTTCTAATAAAACTACTGCTCCGATTGCAATACCAGCAATAACACCAATTTCTTTACTACCTGTAGATACATTTATAATTACAAGCATTAAGAAAAAAGTTAATAATAACTCTAACACAAAAGCGCGCCAAACATCTACTGTAGGTATTGTTGCACCTAAAAACTCACTTGTGGGGAATAAAAACCAAAGAATTAAACTAGCTAAAACTCCGCCTAAAACTTGGGCAATTATATATTTAGGCACCTCTTTCCACGCAAACTTTTTAGCATACGCAAAAGCAATAGTAACTGCAGGATTAAAATGTGCTCCAGAAGTATCGCCAAAGGCATAAATCATTGCCATAACAATTAAACCCCAAGTAATTGCAATTCCTACATGCGTTACATCGCCACCAGTAACTTCATTAATTGTCATTGCACCTGTTCCGCAAAAAATCATGGAAAAAGTACCTATAAATTCTGATATATATTTCTTCATCAATTCTAATAATATTGGCAAAGATACAATCCCTTAATTTAAGGTTTTGTTAACATTTGCCGTTTTTTGAAATTGTAATTTTAACAACGAATTAAAACTAATTAATTATGAGAAAAATATCAATCAAATTTTTAAGTGTATTATCCGTTTCTGCACTTTTATTTTTAACAAGTTGTCAAAATAAAGAAACTAAAAAAGTAGTAGAAGTTGAAGAAATAGAAATTGTAAAAGATAAAGCTCCTGTTGTAAAAATAGCTACACCAGCGCCAAGTCCTGCTTCAACAATAGAACAAAAAGTAGGTTTAACAGATGTTACCGTAAAATATTCTAGACCAAGTATAAAAGGGAGAACTATTTTTGGTGATTTAGTACCTTATGGAAAAGTTTGGAGAACAGGTGCAAATGCTAACACTACAGTTACTTTTAGTACTGATGTTATGGTTGGTAACAAAAATGTTGAAGCAGGTACTTATGCTGTTTATACAAAACCAGGAAAAAACAAATGGGAAATGTTGTTATATAGTGATTCTAAGAACTGGGGAAATCCTCAAAAATGGGATGACACAAAAGTGGTTGCAACTGTAACTGTTGATGTACTTAAAATGCCAATGGATGTAGAAACTTTTACTATTACTTTTGATGATTTAACAAGCACAACAGGTGTTTTAGGTTTACTTTGGGAAGATGTTTATGTTGGTATGCCATTTACTGTGCCAACAGATAAAATTGTTATGAGTACTATAGATAAAGTTATGAAAGGTAAGCCAGATGCTGATGCTTTTTATAATGCAGCTGTTTATTATTTAAATGCTGATAAAGACATTAACCAAGCTGTAACTTGGGTGGATAAAGCAATGGAATTAAAAAAAGAAGATCCTAAATTTTGGATGTTAAGACAACAATCTTTAATACATGCAAAAGCAGGTAAAACAGCGACTGCAATTGCAGCAGCAAAAAAATCTTTAGAACTAGCGGAAAAAGCAGGAAATGCTGGTTACGTTAAAATGAACAAAGCTTCTTTAAAAGAATGGGGAGCAAAATAATTTGTTTTCTTTTTTGATATAACAAAATCTCAAGTGAAAGCTTGAGATTTTTTAGTTAAATAGGGTTTTTCCTGTTGATTTTCTAAATTAAATTATCGAACTTCGCTAACTATGAATATAAAACATTAAAACTGTGTATATTCATGTTAACGTAAGGCACAATTAAAAATCAACGAAACTAAATGCCAAGATTATTAAAAAATGACACGGTTAGACTTATTGAAGCTAGTATAGAATCTTTAGGTTTAGCTCAAGTTGGAATTTGTGCATTCAGAAGAGATGTATTGAAGATGGAGCAAGTAAGGTATTCTCCAGAAATTGGGTTGATTGGAACTTCTATTGAATTAGCGATGAGTTCTATCCTAATTCAAGCATTAGGTAAAAAAAGTATTTATCGAGATTATAAAAATGCGAAATACAAAACAGCTTCTGAAATTTTATCTGACTTCAGAACATTACTAAAACAATCATCTTCAAATATTTTATTTTTATCAAATGGCATAAATAATTCAACCGAACATATCGATAAAATACTAGCTTTGACAAACCGATTTCAAATAATAATTACTGGAAGAGCGAACGGATTGCACAATGGTTACGGATTGAATTATGATTTGGTTGCTTCTTTATTTCAAAATGTGAGTGCTTTTTTAAAACTAGTAGGTCTATCAAATAATTTCAAGCCATATCTTACAAAAGTACCTGAGTTAGTCGGTATCAAAATTGATTCAGATTTAGTTATAAATGATTTGTATAAGCGTTTCAATGAAACCAAAAGTTTAATAGAACAAAAATCAATTCTTTCATCACTTTTTTTAATACTACCAGAAATCCCTAAAGAACTACCCGAATGGATTTCTAAATTTGAAAGCATAAAAATTGCACCAAAAAAAACAGATGTAGTTTACCTTATAAATGCTTTAGAACAAGCTAACCCTGTTACCTTAAATAAAGTTACAAGCAGTAGTAATAGCTTAGATGTAAAAATAGTTGGTAGAGATGTTGAGGGAGCTATTCCTATTTCTGTACAATCATTAAAATCCGAATTTACACAAATAAAAGACCAATTTGATGCAGATGTAGCAAGTGCAAACGGAAGATTAAATAAAAACAAGCAATTAGACCTACCTCCAAAAACATCTATTTATAATGCTTTTTCATTTGATTTAGCTGAGTTAAAAATATTAGAAAAGGACAAAAAATTTACAGCACACCAAACTTGGCCTTTTATTATAGAGGCCATCAATATATCTAAAAACAACACAAATGCTCCTTATTGGTTTTTTATCCGAAAGACAAATGATTTAGGACAATTAAAAGCTTGCATAAAAAAATCTTCGAAATATGGAAATAGCTCATTAAGGAAAAATGCAACTCTTGTTCTTGGTGGAATTGAAGCAATCGAAAAAGATGAACCAATAGACACTGACTCAATATTCATACAAAAATTATTGACTGAAATAAACACCTTAAGTTCTCAACTTGATAAACTGAAAAAACTATACAAAAAAAATGGATTAAACGGTTTGACTGAAGATTATAGTCAGTGTTTTGAAGATTTATTTAATGAAAACATCTCAATTGGTGAAGTATTAGAAAAAATTATAGATGATGAAACTATTGATAATTCATCAAAAAAATATTGGATAGCAAAGTTAACGACAATAATGCCAGAATCGCAGGACTTACATATTCTTGCTGGAATACTAAATAATAACGAATATAAAAATGCTCACACTAATATTAGAAAAGCATACAGGGCATTTGATTTTAATACCTTTGGACCAAAAGTAAAAAGTACCTAACAAAGGCAATAATTATTACGGGTTTCTGTGCTTACCCCCCAAAAAAAGTTTAAAGCTTACAACTAAGTCCACCAAATCTTTTGATTTGGCTTTAAAAATGAAAAAAGGTAAAGACAAACAAAATGCTTTGCCTCGTGCTAAACTGAAAGTCTTCTGACTTTCAATTCCAGCCCTAACCATACATGCAACGCTAGCAAACCATTCCAAAAATCAATATTTCAAACCAATAAGTACTCTTACCTCATCTAAGGTTTTAATCAAGGTTTTAGAAAAATCGAAAGTCATAATTGTGCTTTCTTTTTTACCTTCTCTTAATAGCTGGTTAAAATGTTCTGTTTCGTAATTATAACCAATGGTTTTGTAGCTAAAGTCAATCGTTTCTTCAGTATTATTTTTAATAATGGTTACTGTAGAAGGCTCATGAAATTTAGTATTCACCTTAACAACTGCCGTTTCAAAAGTAAAAATTGCTTGTGTTGGTGTATTCTCTAACAATGTACTTTTTAAAGTTGCTTTTGCATCATTATAATTAAAAACCATAGTACATTCTGCATCAGCGCCATTCTTAAAAAAAGCAGCATTGGCATTTATAGAATTTGGCTTTCCTAAAGTAGATAAAGCCGCAAAAATTGGGTAAATACCAATATCTAACAAACTACCGCCACCAACTTCTTTTTTAAAAACTCTACTTGTTTCATCATATACAGGGAAAAAGCCAAAATCTGCTTCTAAATTTTTTAGTTTTCCAAATTTCTCGTTTTTAACAAGCTCTAAAACATAGTTAAAGTGCGGTAAAAAGAAAGTCCATAAAGCTTCCATTAATAACACATTATTTTCTTTGGCAACTGCAATCATCTCCTCTACTTCTTGCAAATTCATTGCAAAAGGTTTTTCGCACAAAACTGCTTTTTTATGCTGTAAACAAAGTAAAGTATGCTCTTTATGAAAACTATGTGGTGTTGCAATATAAATAGCATCTACAGCTGTATCATTTACCAAATCTGTATAAGAACCGTATGCTTTTGTAGCGTTATGTTTTGCTGCAAATTCTATTGCATTTTCTTTACTTCTAGAAGCTACAGCAACTAAGGTTGCATTTTCTATGGTTGCTAAATCTGTGGCAAACTTATTCGCTATTTTTCCTAACCCAATAATTCCCCATTTTATGGTTTTGTTTTCCATTTTTTAAGCTGTTTCAATTGTTTTTAAATCCTTCTTAGAAGGCATAAAAAATTGTAAAATAATTGCAATTCCCATTACTAAAACACAGCCTAATAGGTTCAACCATAAATATGGCAACCAATCTAATAAATAGACACCAATAATTAAAGCTTGTGTAATTAAAGCGGCTATAAAAACAGCATTTCCTCTTACATATTTAATAAAAAATGCTAACAAGAAAATACCTAACACATTTCCGTAGAAAATAGAACCAATAATATTTACAAGTTGAATTAAATTATCAAACAAATTGGCAATACAAGCCACAGAAATGGCAATTACACCCCATAAAAGTGTAAACCATTTAGACGCTTTTACATAATGTGCATCGCTTTTTTCTTCGCCAACATTACGTTTGTATAAATCGATTGCTGTTGTACTTGCCAACGCATTTAATTCTGATGCTGTAGAAGACATAGCTGCAGATAAAATTACAGCCAATAAAAGACCAATTAATCCTCTTGGTAAATTGTTTAAAATAAAATGGATAAACACATAATCTTTATCATTGGTTTCCATTTGCGAATCTGCTTTTTTAATGACAGCTTTAGAAGCTGCTTTTAAAGCTAAATCTCTTTTATTTAAAGCTTGTATTTGCTCTTTTTCGTTTACCTGAAAACCATCAGCAAAAATTGCTTTTTTAGTGTTTTCTATATCAATATGTTCCTTTTCTAATTGTTTGTATTCTGCGATATATTCCGAACTTACAACTGCTGTATTTGCAGTAGGATTAAAGTTTAAAGGCGAAGGATTAAATTGATAAAACACAAAAACCATGACCCCAATTAACAGAATAAAAAACTGCATTGGCACTTTTAACAATCCATTAAAAATTAAACCTAACTGACTTTCTCTAACCGATTTACCAGACAAATAACGTTGCACTTGACTTTGATCTGTACCAAAATACGAAAGCATTAAAAAAGTACCACCAATAATACCCGTCCAAACAGTATAACGATTACTTAAATCGAAAGAAAAATCGAGCACTTCCATTTTGTTACTTGCGCCTGCAATTTCCAATGCTTTTGTAAACGTAATATTTTCTGGCAACTGACTCATAATCATGAAAAATGCAATTAACATTCCTATAAAAATGATAATCATTTGTTGCTTCTGCGTTACGTTTACCGCTTTTGTACCACCAGAAACGGTGTAAATAATCACTAAAAAACCAATAATTACATTTAGAGTTAACAGATCCCAACCTAAAACTGCACTTAAAATAATTGCAGGTGCAAAAATGGTAATTCCTGCAGCTAAACCTCTTTGTATTAAAAATAAAATTGCGGCTAAACTTCTAGTTTTTAAATCGAATCTTCCTTCTAAAAATTCATACGCAGTGTACACTTTTAACTTATGATAAATAGGAATAAAAACCACACAAATAATAATCATTGCAATAGGCAAACCAAAGTAAAACTGCACAAAACCCATTCCGCTATGAAACGCTTGTCCTGGTGTAGATAAAAAAGTTATTGCACTTGCTTGTGTTGCCATAACAGACAAACCGATTGTCCACCATTTACTATCGCTACCACCTTTTATATAATCGGTAACATTTGCGTTTTTTCTGGTAACATAAGTTCCGTATGCAACAATAGAAATTAAAGTTATCGTAAGAATAATCCAATCTATTGTGTGTAATTTACTTGTAATATCCATCGATTAAACTGTAAAATAATTAGTAATTAAATAGAAAGCAATAATGTAAACTACATTTGCTATTAAAACCATTGAATATTCTTTTTTCCAAGTGTATTTTTGTTTCTCCATATTTTTTTATTTGAAGCTATTTCCTGCTTTTCACTATATCTTTTTATTGCTGTCTTTTCAAAGTTTGCTTTTTGTAAACTGAGGCAATCTCATCATTAAAACAGATTGCTTCGTACCTCGCAATGACGCTTATCTATTTAGGCAATAAAAAGGATGCCGTTTCAATCAGGGCTATACTTGTTAACCAGCTTTTTGTAATTATTAACAACAAATTATTTTTTTTAAAAGAGAGATTGCTTCGTACTTCGCAATGACTGTTTTTTTCACTTTCTAACTCTGAAACTTTCAAACTTTGAAACTTTACAACTCTGAGCCTTTGAAACTACTTTTTACCAACAGACAACATATTTGCAAATAACTTATACGCTCCAGAAACTCCTGCAGGCAATTCTCTAAAGAAACTTAAACCTGTATAAATATAATTTCCTTTACCATATTTAGCAATTAGTAAACTTCCTTTTTTTGCTGTTTCCCCTTTATCATTCATAGATAAAATTGGTGTGTATTCATTGCTCCAAGTATTAGGAAAATACAATCCTCTTTCTTGCACCCAACCTTTAAAATCTTTGTTTGTAATTTTATTAGGGAAATTTAATAATTCATGATTTTTTTCTAAAACTCTAACTTCTGCAAACTCATCTGTAACTCTATCTCTAGATAAATTTAACGTAAAAGGTGCTGCAACATCTACATTTCTATTTGTGTTGTATTGCACAATCATGTTCCCGCCTTTTTCTACATATTCTAGTAAAAACTTTTGCTTAAATTTTAACTCTTTTACTACATTATACGCTCTAATTCCTAAAACTACAGCATCGTATTTATGTAAGTTTTTATTGTCTATTTCTAAAGGATTAATTGCCTCAACGGTATAACCAATCTGACGTAAATTTTCTGGAACCGTATCTCCTGCTCCTTTTATATAACCAATATAATTACCCGATTTTTTAATATTTAAACGTACAATTTTTGCTTCAGAATTTAACAATACAGATTGTTTAGGAATGTGATTGTAGTTAATTTCTACCAATTCTTTTTTATACGTTTTACCGTTAGAAGTAGCAATAACTTTTAATTTTCCTTCAGACTGATTTTTTGGTGCTTTTACTAAAAAAGAAACTGTTTGTTTGTCGTTTTTTTGCTGAATTGTAAATGCTATTTCCTTTGGTGTAACTTCCCAACCATTTGGTATTTTTAAATTCACTTTTCCGCTTACATTATTTGCGCCAGCTCTAACTTCTACTAGTACTTTTTTAGGTTCATCATCAGAAAAAATAATTACTTTGTCTTTTAGTTTTGTAGTAATTACTGGTAAAACCTCAAACGGTTCATAAATTTCTCCTTGGTCTCTTTCTGCATATCTTCTCACAATGTTTTTTGTAAAAGAAATAGCAACTTCATCAATAATTAAATTAAAAGTAATTTTTGTTTCTCTTGGTGTTTCTGGCAAGCCAATTAATTCTTGATTCGCTACTTTATACATTCCTAAAGAAGCGGTTTCTCTTAACCAATAAGGATCTGAGTAACTTGTAGTTTTTAAGTGAATTGTTTCTTTAAAATTGATTTTCTTATTTGCAGATAATTCAATTTCTTTTGTAATCGTTTTCTTATTTATTGTTGATGTAATTGATGCTAATTCGATTGCAACATTACTTCTATTTAAAGCCTCGAAATTTACATTTATGTTAGAGTTTGGTGTTCCGGAAGAACTAATAGCAGAAGCTTCTAAATACAAACCTGCACAGGCTTCTATAATTGTTTTAATTTGTTTTGCTTTAATTGTGCGCCAATGTGCATCTTCTAATAATTGAATTTTCTGATACGCTTCCATTAACTTAGGCAAATGCTTAGACGGATTTACAAAATCGAAATTCTTTTCTACATCATATAAAATATCGCCAATTTCCCCACCTTTTTCAATACGATTCCAAGTAGTATTTATTCCTGAAAAAACATCGTTTTTATCTTTTGGTTTTTCTCCTTTTAAAAACTCTGCATACTCTGTTTGTTCTCCTCTTGTTGTTAAACGACCAAAACCTTGGCATAAATGTTGGCTACTTGCCATTGAAGCTAATTCGTTATTAGACAATCCTTTTAACGGATAATAAACCCCAATATCAAATTTAGAAAAATCTTTAGTTGCTTTTTTAAATTCGTCTTCTTTACCTCTATAAAACCAAGAAGAAGTATTAAAAAACAATCTTTTTGGCTGCCAAGTTTCTGTATACTTTAATTGTTCTGGAAACTGGTTTTTATCTCCAACTTTATCAAAAGCAGCAACACTTAACATAGCCGATGTTGTATGATGACCATGTGTTGTACCTGGTGTTCTATGATTAAATCGATTGATTATTACATCTGGTTTAAAGGTTCTAATTGCCCAAACAACATCACTCAAAACCTTTTCTTGTTCCCAAATTTCTAAAGTTTCATCTGGGTGTTTAGAATATCCAAAATCATTAGCTCTTGTAAAAAATTGTTCTCCTCCATCTACGCTTCTTGCTGCTAATAATTCTTGTGTTCTAATTACACCTAATAACTCTCTAATTTCCGATCCTATTAAGTTTTGACCTCCATCTCCTCTTGTTAATGATAAATAACCCGTTCTTGCTTTTACATTATTTGCTAAATATGCAATTAAACGTGTGTTTTCGTCATCTGGATGCGCAGCAATATATAATGCGGTTCCTAGAAAGTTTAATTTTTGAATTTTCTCGTAAATTTGGTTTGAGTTTAATTTCTTTGGTTTTTGAGCAAAAACAGATGTAGAAACCAAAAACGATATTGCAATTAGAGGTAATATTCTCTTCATTTTTTAAACGATTGTAGTGTCAGTTCGAGCGCAGTCGAGAACTAATAAAAAAACTCTCGAGAACTGCGTTCATTACTTTCTTTCAAAAAACATTTTAATTTCTGTAATGCTCGAGGAGATATTTATCTTAATAATTAAAGAATCTCATTGAAACAAATGTACCTTTTTAATCAATAAAAAAAGTGCTCTTAACATAATTATAACGTTTTAAAAGACATCAACAATTTACTCATAACCTGTTAATAAATTAATTTTTAAAATCACTTATTAAAGTTATATTTGTAAGACTAATTAAGAAAAGAAATTAAATGAAATTTATTGTATCGAGTTCGCAATTATTAAAACAATTACAAGTTTTAGGCGGCGTTATAAATAGCAACAACACTTTACCAATTTTAGATAACTTTTTATTTGAGTTATCTGAAAATCAATTAAAAGTTTCTGCATCAGATTTAGAAACAACAATGAGTTCTGTTGTTGAGGTAGAAAGCGAAAGCACTGGTTCTATTGCTGTTTCAGCCCGTTTATTATTAGATACTTTAAAAACATTTCCTAATCAGCCATTAACTTTTAAAACTGAAGGTGAGAATACTATAGAAATTAGTTCTGACCAAGGTAAATATGACATGGCTTATTTTGGCGGAGATGAGTTTCCTAAAGCGGTTTCTTTACCATCGCCAAGTAAAACAATTGTACCTGCAAGTATTTTAGGAACTGCAATTTCTAAAACAATTTTTGCTGCTGGAAACGACGATTTACGCCCTGTAATGAGCGGAGTGTTTTTTCAATTTAGTTCTCAAAGTTTAACTTTTGTTGCTACAGATGCTCATAAATTAGTAAAATATTCTAGGACGGATGTTACTGCAGATCAAACCGCAGAGTTTATTATGCCAAAAAAACCGTTAAACTTATTAAAAGGTATTTTAGGTGGTTCTGATAGTGAAGTTACTATTGAATATAATGACGCAAACGCAAAATTTACTTTTGATAATGTTGTTTTAGTGTGTCGATTAATTGATGGAAAATACCCTAATTACGAAGCGGTAATACCAAAAGAAAACCCGAATAAATTAACAGTTGATAGAGCTTCTTTCTTAAACTCTGTAAGACGTGTTTCTATATTTTCTAGTAAAACAACACACCAGATTCGTTTAAAAATGGCGGGTACAGAATTAAATATTTCTGCAGAAGATATCGATTTTTCTAACAAAGCAGACGAACGTTTAAGTTGCGATTACCAAGGTGATGATATGCAAATTGGTTTTAACTCTCGTTTTTTATCAGAAATGTTAAACAACTTAAGTTCTAGCGAAGTGTTAATTGAAATGTCTTTACCAAATAGAGCAGGAATTTTAACTCCTATTGATGGTACAGATGAAGGTGAGCAAGTTACAATGCTTGTAATGCCAGTAATGTTGAATAACTAACAACTAAAATGTGTTTTATATAAAAAACACATTTTATAATATTATAAAAACCACAATGGTTCTGAATCAAGTTCAGAATTAATTGTGGTTTTTTATGCTCTTAATTTTAAGAGAAAAGGAATCACTATATTTGAGTAATAAGCGAACAACAAGCGATTAAGCTTTTCAGAAATATAAAAAAGCTACAAAATAAAAAAATAAAACAGGCTAATACTTTAAATATACTGTTGGAGAAACAGCACTGGTAATGGTTTGTATTCTATTAACATTACATAAAAACACTTAATAGGAGATGTATGAAACAAGGTAATTAGTTTCAGTAATAGAATTAACATTATTAGTAAAGAAAAACTTATGATTGAGTTCTTTTATAATTGAACCATAATTTTATAAAACTTAAAAAAATAAAAAAGTGACTTACCAAGAAGTAAATAAATCAAGACGTAGTATAAGAGATTTTAAAAAAACTAAAGTTTCTGAAGAACTCATTCATCAAATTTTAGCAGAAGCATTAGAAGCTCCATCCAGTTCTAATACACAACCTTTTAAGGTTGTAGTTGCAACAGGAGAAATACTCAATAAAATTGGAGAAGAGCTTACAGAAAAATATAACATTTCTTTATCTCTTAAAAAGAAAAATATATTTCAAAAACTCATAACTGCATACAAACACAAACTTAAACCAAATAGCATTTATAAAACAATACAAGGTAAATACCCTGGTATTTATCAAGAAAGAAGAGTAAAAACTGCAATTGGTTTGTATAAAGTATTAGGTATTTCTAAAAAAGATAGGTTAGAAAGAGATTTACAAATGGCTAAAAATTTTAGTTTTTTTGGTGCTCCTGTAGCTATTTGGATTTTTGCAGACCCCAAAATGAAATATACCTCTTTAGTAGATACTGGTTTATTTATGCAAAACCTTATGCTTTCTGCAACCGATAAAGGTTTAGGGACTTGTGCACAAGGCGCTTTAAATTTATGGAGAGAACCTGTTGATACATATTTTTCTATTCCTGAAGAATATGAATTGGTTTGTGGATTGTCTTTAGGATATCCATCATCAGAAAAAGTAAACACTTACAGGCCTGAAAAAATTTCTGTAGAAGAATTATTGATTCCTTTAAAAGAAAAGTAATTTAAGTATATTTACTTCAATGAATTTCCTCGCCCATTTATACTTATCACAAAACGACACCAATATTATGATTGGCAATTTTATTGCAGATCATATTAGAGGTAATAATTACGAAGGTTTTTCTAAAGAAATTCAACAAGGTATTTTTTTACATAGAGAAATAGATACATTTACTGATGCTCATGAAATTGTAAGAAAAAGTAAACGTCGTTTACATGCACGTTACCGACATTATGATGGCGTAATTATAGATATTTTTTACGATTACTTTTTAGCAAAAAACTGGGCAGATTATTCTGCAATTCCTTTAGATCTTTACACAAAATCTGTGTATAAATTATTTCTTGATAAATCACCAGAATTACCTTTAAAATCTCAACAATTTATAAAATACATGGTTGAGTATAATATATTATACAACTATCAATTTAAAGAAGGAATAGAAAAGGTTTTAAATGGAATGAATCAAAGAACAAAAGGTAAATCTCAAATGAATTTAGCTATTGAAGATTTAGTGAATCTAGAAACTGAATTACAAGAAGATTTTACCATATTTTTTAAAGACCTTATTGCTCATACAAATCAAAAATTAGAAGAGATTAGATTATGAAAAAAACACTTTTACTAATTGCAATTTCAGTTTTATTAATCAGTTGTAAAACTGCTGATAAAAAACCAAAAACAACAGGATTAATTACAACCAAAGCAATGGTTGTTTCTGCAAGAGAAGAAGCTTCTAAAATAGGAACAGAGATTCTTAAAAAAGGCGGTAATGCTTTTGATGCAATGGTTGCTACAGAATTGGCTTTAGCTGTTGCTTACCCTTATGCAGGAAATATTGGTGGTGGTGGTTTTATGGTTTATAGAAAAAACGATGGAGAAATTGGCGCTTTAGATTATAGAGAAAAAGCACCTTTAGCTTCTTCTAAAGATATGTTTTTAGATAATGAAGGCAATGTTATAAAAGATAAAAGTACATTAGGTTCTATGGCAGTTGGAATTCCTGGAACTGTAGCTGGTGTTTTTGCTGCTCATAAAAAATTTGGAACACTTACAATACAAGAAATTTTAAAACCAGTTATAGCATTAGCAAAAAGAGGTATCGTTGTTACAAAGAAACAAGAAGCTAGAATAAAAAAATATCAGCCTTTATTTAAAAAAGCCAATAAATCTAAAATCATTTTAGATAGCCTTTGGAAAGAGAATGACATTATTAAATACACGGCTTTAACAGCAACTTTAGAAAGAATTTCTAAAAATGGAAGAGATGAATTTTACAAAGGTGAAACTGCAAAACGTTTGGTAAAATTTATGCAAGCTAATGGCGGCATAATGACTCTTGAAGATTTAGCTAAATATGAAGCAAAATGGAGAAAACCAATTACTTTTAAATACGATGATTTAAAGGTAATTTCTATGTCTCCGCCTTCTAGTGGCGGAATTTGTTTAGCACAAATAATGAACGGTATTGAGCCTTACGATTTAGACAAATATGGTCATAACTCAACAAAAACGATTCAAGTAATTGCAGAAGCAGAAAGACGTGCTTATGCAGATAGAAGTTTTTTTTAGGAGATCCTGATTTTGTAAATATTCCTTTAGAAACTTTAATTTCTAAAAAATATACAAAAGGTAGAATGGATGATTTCTCTTTTGAAAAAGCAACAAAATCTTCGGATGTAGCACACGGAACAATAGAAATGATAGAAAGTGATGAAACAACCCACTACTCTATTGTAGATCAATTTGGTAACGCTGTTTCTGTAACAACAACTATAAATGGTGCGTATGGTTCTAAGTTATATTGTTCTGATTTAGGTTTCTTTTTAAACAACGAAATGGACGATTTTTCTAGCAAACCTGGTGTGCCAAATATGTTTGGTTTAATTGGCGCTAAAGCAAATGAAATTGTACCAGAAAAAAGAATGCTAAGTTCTATGACACCTACAATTGTAGAGAAAAATGGAAAATTATGGATGGTTGTTGGAACGCCTGGTGGCTCTACAATTATAACTTCTGTAATGCAAACTATTTTAAATGTACATGAATTTGGTTTTGGCATGCAAGAAGCTGTAAATCAACCACGTTTTCATCATCAATGGTTACCAGATGTAATTATGATGGAACCAAACAAGTTTGATAAAAACACTGTTATAGAATTACAAAAAGCAGGATACTCAATTAACCAAAAAGATGCGCCAGTTATAGGAAAAGTAGAAGGAATTTTAGTATTACCTAACGGAAGTTTAGAAGGTGGTGCAGACCCTAGAGGTGATGATAAAGCAGCTGGTTTTTAAAATTTAAACGATGATAAAAAACACTGTTCTAAAGCTTTTTTTAATCGTTTTTTTTATTAGTTGTAATACTGATACAAATTTTACAATTAAAAAAATTACAGAATCAAACCCTATTCAGAACAAACAAGCTTATGAGTTTCCTATCTTAAAAGGATATGCAGATATTTCAAAAAAAATAAACACAACTATTATTAGTGATCTTTTAGAATTAGATGTATCAAAAAAACACAATAGTATTTTCGAAAAAGTTTGGGCAACAAAAGACAATCCTATTCCAAGTCTTACATTTTTAAAGTATAAAATTAACTCGTTAACAAATAATGTATATTCAGTTACTTTTAATACTGAAGGTTGCGGTGCATATTGTGAAGAATTTTCTACTTCTTATAATTTTGACACTTCTAATGGAGAAAAAATCTATTTAGATGCTCTTTTGAACCAGAAAAGAAAAAAGGAACTTTTAGATTTATTATCAAATCAAAAAAGAAAAACAATTACAGATTATATTTTTAAGCTTAAAAATGAAAAAACTTCTGAGGAAGATAGTAGAATAATAAATCAATCTATAGAATTGTATACAAATTGTTTAGAAAGTTTACCTTTTAAAACTCTTGATTATTTCGATTTAAAAATATTGAACGACTCTATTATTTTAACTTCCAATAGATGTTCTAATCATGCTGCTAGAGCATTAGATGATTTAGGCGATATTGAATATCAATTTAAGAAGGCCGAACTAAGTTCTTTTCTTAATAATTTCGGAAAAAAATATTAAAATAACATTATCTATGACACAAATACAGCCATTTCATTTAGCAATTCCTGTACAAAATTTAGAAAAATGTAGAACTTTTTACAGAGACATTTTACAATGTGAAGAAGGTAGAAGTACAGAAGAATGGGTAGATTTTAATTTCTTTGGTCATCAATTAGTAATTCATCAAAAAGAGAATTACAAACCAACCGCATCAATTACAAATCCTGTAGATGGGCACGATGTTCCTGTTCCGCATTTTGGTGTAATTCTTACTTGGGAAGATTGGCAAACATTATCAGAAAAACTAAAAGCAGTAAATACAACCTTTATTATTGAACCTTGTATACGTTTTAAAGGTAAAGTTGGCGAGCAAGCAACTATGTTTTTTAACGATCCAGAAAATAATGCTTTAGAGTTTAAGGCTTTTAAGGATATGAGTCAAGTTTTTGCAAAATAATGCAATTAGCAGAAACTCACATTGCAGAAAATTTAGAAACTGCTATTCGTTTTCAGGAATATGCTGTTGGTATATTTAAAACGATACCTACAAAATCGGGCATAAAAAAAGCAATTAAAAAAGAGCTCATTTTTATTGATGGAAACTTAGCTACAACTTCTAAACATATTTCTGGAGGTGAAAAAATAGAACTATTTGAATCTGAAAACTCTTCTTCTTTTGAACGACTAAAACTCGATTTAGAAGTTTTGTTTGAAGATGATTTTTTAGCAATTATCTACAAACCTGCTGGTATATTAGTTAGCGGTAATAAATTTGTAACCATTACAAACGCATTGTCTCAAAACTTAAAAAAAGCAATAAAGCAGACGCTGTAAAACCACAGCCAATTCACAGATTAGATTATCCAACAAGCGGACTTTTATTAATAGGAAAAACAAGTGCTGCAATTATAGCATTAGGAGAATTATTTAAGCATAAAGAAATTAAGAAAACCTATTACGCAATTACAATAGGAGAAACCTGTTGTGCTGGTGTTATTAATTTAAATGTAGATAATAAAAAAGCTGCAACAGATTTTAAGGTTTTAAGTTCTGTAAAATCAAAACGATTTAATTTTTTAAATTTGGTAGAATTACAACCCAAAACGGGTAGAAAACATCAACTTAGAAAACATTTATCTGTATTAGGAAACCCAATTTTAGGTGACAAAGAATATTTTTTAGAGCATAAAATATTAAACGGAAAAGGATTGTATTTACATGCTGCAACCTTAGATTTTAAGCATCCGTTTACGGGTAAAAAAATAGTAATAACAAAAGAACTTCCTAAAAAATTTACAAAGATTTTTCCTTAGTTTTAAGTTTAAAACATCTCGATACAATTTTGCGAAAAGCAAAATCACTCGATGAGACAGTATAAGTATCTTAGTACTATTTTAATAAAAATGTCAGTTCGAGTGAAATTTCTTTTTCAGAAATTTTGTATCGAGAACACATATAATTAACCTCCTTTTAATTCATTCATCGTTTTAGAAAACCTGTTTATCAACTCATAAATTTCTTCTTCATTATATGTTGCAAAACCCATTCTTATGGAATTATGCTTCGTATTTGCATGATCGTATCTTGTATAATCTCCAATTTCTAATTTGTGTTTTATAGCACTATCTACAACACTTTTCCATGTATATTTTTTATCTAGCGTTAACCAAACTGCCATTCCTCCTTTTGGCTTTTCAAACTTAAAAACATCAGAAAAATACTCTTTTAAAAGGCTGCAAAACAAATCTCTTCTGGCTTTATAAATTTTCATCACCTTTTTAATATGTCTATCTAAATCGCCATTTTTAATAAACTCTTCAAAAGTTAATTCTAATAATGCATCTCCTTGCCTATCAATAATTCTTCTTTGATTTGCAGCCTCATTTACAAATTCTTTTGGCGCTATTAAATAACCTACTCTAAAAACGGGCGCAACAGTTTTACAAACCGAACCAATATAAATTACGTTACCATTTACATCATGACTAGCTAATGGTAAAATTGGCGAATGATTATAGTTAAAATCATAATCGTAATCGTCTTCTATAACTGCAAAATTGTATTTTTTAGACAAATTTAATAAGTGAATTCTTCTTTCTGCGGATAAAGTTACTGTTGTTGGATGATGATGATGCGATGTAACATACACTGCTTTTATAGATTTTTTCTTGCAAATTTGTTCTATTTCCTGTGTTACCAATCCGTTTTCATCTACAGAAATTCGTATTAATTTTGCTTTTCTTTCTAAAAAAGAAGCATCTGCAGATGTATAATTTGTTTTTCCAATAACAATATTATCATCTTCATTTAATAACAATTTAGAAGACAAATAAATCCCCATTTGACTACCTCTCGTTATTAAAATATTTTCGAAACTAGTATTTAATCCTCTGGTTTCGTTTAAATAATTTGATAACGTTTTTCTTAGTTTTTCGTTTCCAAATGTAGAACCATAAGACATTTCTTTATAAATATGTTTTCTACTAGAAATTCGTCTGTAAATTCTAGCTAAATCTTCGGTTGGTGTTAAACGAACATCAGAAATACCATCATTTAAAAACATAAAATCTTCTTTACTTTCTGGTAATTTTCGAGTTAACGAATTACTCTTGTAAAATTGAAATCCAATTTTGTGAAGTGTATTTTTAACTTTAGATTTTACAAATTCTTGTTGATATAATTCTGGTAAATCTGCATGCACAAACGTCCCTTTTTTAGCAATACTTTCTACCCAACCTTGTAATAATAATTCTTCATAACAGGCTACAATTGTTTTTCTATGCACTGTTAACAAGTTTGCTAAAGTTCTACTTCCTGGTAACTTTGTATTTGGTAATAATTTTCGATCTTTAATTAATTGAATAAATTGATTTGCCAATTGCAAATACAAAGCCTGATTACTTTTTCTATCTAAACTAAAACTGGTTTTATATGGAAACATAACTGGACTATTATTTATTTTAATTCTGGATGATTATAACAGTCCATAAATATATTATTTTTGAACTACAAAACAACTAAAATGACAAGACAAGATTTACAACCAAACGAATACAATGAATATTACGCTAGATATATTAATTCTGTTTCTGGAGATACCGATTTAAAAACTGGTTTAGAATTTGATAAAAAAATGGTCATCGATTTCTTTTCATCATTACCAGAAGAAAAATTAGAATATAGATATCAACCAGAAAAATGGACGATTAAAGAAATATTGCAACATATTATTGATACTGAAAGAATATTTATGTATCGTTTATTATGCATTTCTAGAAATGACAAAACTGCTTTACCTGGTTATGAGCAAGATGATTATATTGTTCCTTCTGAAGCAAATAAAAAAACTTTAGCAGAACTAATACATGAGTTTACAGTTACTCGTTTATATACAATCAATTTAATAGATAGTATTTCTGATGAGAATTTAAAAAACATGGGAACCGCAAGTGGCTCTCCAATGTCTGCTAGAGCTTGTGCTTTTTTATTATTAGGTCATAGTCTTTGGCACATAAATGTAGTAAAAAAAGGTATCTATAATGCTAGAGTTAAGACCAAGTTGCGAGCATTGTAACACAAATTTACCTAGCAACTCTACAGAGGCTATGATTTGTACTTTCGAGTGCACGTATTGTAGAACTTGTGCTATTGAAATTTTCGAAAATGTGTGCCCTAATTGTTCTGGTAATTTTGTTGAAAGACCAATTCGTCCATCAAAATACATAGAAAAATATCCTTCTTCAACAAAGAAAATATTTAAACCAAAAGATTTAGAAATCACAAAAAAGAATACCGAAAAGTATAAAGATATACAACCTGAAAAAGATAAAACTATGATTACGATAAGAATAGCTACAGAAGCAGATGCTGTATATATTTCTTTATTAGGAAGAATTACATACACGGAATCACATGGAGAATATATAGAAGACAAAAAAACTTACTAGAATTTTACAATACGTATTATTCAGTTTCTAAAATACGTGAAGAATTAAATGATACTGAAAATATATTTTGGATCGTTTTTTCTGATGAATTACCAATTGGTTTTGCTAAACTTTCTTTAAATATTACAAATGAAAAATTAGAGGATAAGAATTCTTGTAAACTACAACGTTTGTATATTTTAAACGATTTTATTGCCCTTAAAATTGGATCTCAATTACAAGATCTTATTTTGGAAAAAACTATCGAATTAAATTTTACATCAATCTGGTTAACAGCTTATTACAAAAACACAAAAGGCTTACGTTTTTATGATAGATATGGTTTTAAACAAATAGGAAGCATCGATTTCTATGTTGGAGAAACCAATTATGAAAACCTCGTTTTCGCTAAAAAATTATAAAATGAAGGAGTACGAAAAATCAAAATTAAACAGAGTTAAAAGAGGCGCAAATAGAGCAACGTATGATGTAGAAAAAATTAACACCATTTTAGATGCTGGTTTTTTATGCTATGTTGGTTATATATATGACGGAAAACCCATAACAATACCAATGGCGTATTCTAGAAGAGAAGATAAAGTATACATTCATGGTTCTACCGCAAATAGAATGTTGTTATCCATTTTAGAAAGCGGAGAAACATCGATAACTGTTATGCATTTAGACGGTTTAGTTTTGGCACGTTCTGGTTTACACCATTCTGTAAATTACAGATCTGTAACAATGTTTGGTAGCTTAAAAAAAATTGAAGAAGATTGTGAAAAGACAGAAATATTAAAGTGGATTGTAAACCAAATGGTACCAAACCAATGGGAATCTTTAAGACCTATGTATCAAAAAGAATTAGACAGAACTATTGTTGTAGAATTTACCATAGAAACGGCTTCTGCAAAGGTTAGAGATGTTGGTGTTGCAGATGAACCTGAAGATTACGAATTGCCAATTTGGGCAGGTATTGTACCTATAAAACAAGTTGCAGAATACCCAATTGCAGATGATGGATTACCTAAAAAAATGGAAATTCCGAAACATGTTTTAGATTATTATGAGCAAAACAAATAATGAATGATTAAAAAATGATAAATTAGCATTATAATTTATCATTTTTTTATGAAGAAATTTTTCAAGTTATTTGGTGCTCTTTTAGTGTTATTCATCCTATTTATTGTGGGATATTATTTAATCAATAACGAAAAATTACCAGAAGGTAAAAAAGGAAAAGAAGCAGATGCTTTAGCTATTAAAATGTTTAATGCAATAAATCATGAAGCTTTTGAAAATACCGAAGTTTTAAAATGGAGCTTTAGAAATAAACATTTTTATACTTGGAACAAACAAGAAAATATAGTTCATATATCTTGGGATCAATACAAAGTAACTTTACACACAAATAACATAGACAATTCTGAAGTTTATATTGATGGAAAAATTTCTGATAATAAAGAGATTCTAAAAAAAGCGGAAGATTTTTTTAACAACGATTCTTTTTGGCTAATTGCACCTTATAAAATATTCGACTCAGGAACTGAAAGAAGTATTGTAAAACATAATGAAAAGGATGCTCTTTTAATAACGTATACTTCTGGCGGAACAACTCCTGGAGATTCTTATCTTTGGATTTTAGACGAAAATTACAAACCTACTTCTTTTAAAATGTGGACTTCTATAATTCCTATTGGAGGAATTTCTGCAACTTGGTCAGATTTAAAACTAACTAAATCTGGGATACAATTACCTACAAAACATAAACTTTCTTTATTTGGTATGGAAATAAATATGGGTAATGTGAAAGCAGAAAACATAAAAGCTGATGAGTTTGCGCATAAAATATTAAAATCTATTAAAAATAAAGCTTACAAAAAAACTCGTTTTATAGAATGGAGTTTTGGAGGTAAAAGACATTTTAAATGGCATAAAGAAAAACATATTGTAGATGTTTCTTGGGATACAATTAGAGTAAATTTATATCCTGATAACGTTAAAAAAAGTACCGTATTCTTTAATAATAAAAAACAAGAAAAAGCAAATTCTACAATTGTAAAAAAAGCTTGGGATATTTTTAATAATGATTCTTTCTGGTTAGTAGCTCCTCATAAATTATTTGATTACGGCACAATTAGAAGCATTAAAAAAGTTGATGATAAAGATGCCTTATTAGTAAAATATACTTCTGGAGGAACAACTCCTGGAGATTCTTATCTTTGGATAGTAGATGAAAAAAACATTCCTAAAAGTTATAAAATGTATGTACCAAGCATGAAAATGAATGGAGTTTCTGCCACATGGGAAGATTGGATTACAACAGAAAGCGGAACTTTATTACCAACAAATCATACATTTGGAAAAAATAGAACTTTAAGTATGGGAGAAGTAAAAGGATATAACTAATGAATTCGAAAACAATAGCAAACGGTATTTTAAGGGCTTTGAGTATTATTTTAGGAATTTTCCTTTTAGGATACTTTTTATACGCCATTCAATCGGTAATTATTTACTTAATTATTGCTGGTATTTTATCTTTAATTTCAAGACCAATTATTATATTTTTAAGAAGAAAATTAAAGTTTCCAAACACAGTTGCTGTTGTGTTTACTATGCTTTTAATGTTAAGTTTATTAACCGGTTTAATTGTAATGTTTATACCTTTAATTGCAGAACAAGGTAGAAGTTTGTCTTTATTAGAAGTAGACAAATTACAGGCAAATGTACAACATGTTTACACCCAGATTACAACCTATTTTTCTTCTAACCGAATAGATGTTTTAAAGGAATTAAAAAATGTTGATTTTGTTTCTCAATTTAAAGAAATACCTAACTTTTTAAATGCTGTTGTAGGCGCAGTTGGTTCTTTAAGTGTAGGTTTATTTTCTGTTTTATTTATCTCTTTCTTTTTTATGAAGGATAGTAAATTATTAAAAAATGGTGTAATGACAATAATACCAAATGGAAAGGAAGGTCGATTTTCTAAATCTTTAGAATCTATTAATGATTTATTATCTAGATATTTTATAGGTTTAATTACACAAATAATTATCCTTTTTGTTTTATACACAATTATCTTACTCGTTTTTGGAATTGACAATGCAGTTGTTATTGCTTTTTTATGTGCTTTGTTAAATTTAATACCTTATGTAGGTCCAATGATTGGTGCTGTGATTATGATTATTTTATCAATGACAAGTAATATTGGACAAGACTTTCAAACCAGTATTTTACCAACTACAATTTATGTAATGATTGGGTATTTTGTAACTCAAATGATAGATAATTTTATCAGTCAACCAATTATTTTTTCGAAAACAACTAAATCACATCCATTAGAGATTTTTTTAATTATTATTATTGGTGGCTTATTATTTGGTATTGTTGGTATGATAACTGCTGTACCTTGTTACACTGCTTTAAAAGTAATTTTAAAAGAATTTTTAGCCGATAATAAAATTGTAAAATCCTTAACTAAAGATATTTAGACTATTTTGAATCTTGCAATTCTAGAACAAAAAATACAACAATTTATTACTGATAATTTAAAATCTGATATTACAAAACTGATTTTAAAAGGCAGTCCTTTTAAAGATATTACTATTCAGGAATTGGCAAATCAAATTGTTGCAAAACAAAAGTCTGAACTTAAATTACCTACTTGGTTTTCTGTAGAAAATATTTATTATCCTGCAAAAATTAGTATAGAACAAACTTCCTCTGAAATTACTGCCAACTATAAATCAAAAATAATTACTGGTAATTATATAATTGATATTACTGGCGGTTTAGGAGTAGATTGTTTCTATTTTTCCAAACAATTTAAAAAGGTAATTCATTGTGAAATAAACAAAGATTTATCAGCAATTGTAAAGCATAATTATCAGCAATTAAATGTAAATAATATTAAAACTCTTTCTGGTGATGGAGTTGATTTTTTAAAGAACAATGAAACCGTTTTCGATTGTATTTATATAGATCCTTCCAGAAGAAATGACATTAAAGGAAAGGTTTTTTTATTGAAGGATTGTTTACCCAATGTACCCAAAAACATCGATTTCTTATTTACAAAAGCAAATAAAATTTTATTAAAAAACTCTCCTATTCTAGATATTTCTAGCGCAATTTCAGAATTAAAATTTGTAAAAGAAATTCATATAATCGCCCTTAAAAACGAAGTAAAAGAAGTATTATTTTTATTAGAAAAAAACTATAAAAATAGTATTCAGATAAAAACTATAAACATACAAAAAGAAGGTAATCAACAATTAAACTTTAATTTACAAGAAACCGTTTATTCTAATTATTCTGAGCCTCTAACCTATTTATACGAACCGAATGCTGCAATCTTAAAATCGGGTGGTTTTCATCAAGTTGGTTATCAATTAAACATTTTTAAACTACACCAACATTCACATATTTATACAGCAACAGAACTCATTAATTTTCCTGGTAGAGTTTTTAAAATTGAGACTGTAATAAATTACGATAAGAAAAAAATTAAAAAGTTAATAGCCAATAATAAAGCGAATATTACTATTAGAAACTTTCCTAAAACGGTAGCACAAATTAGAAAGGAAACCAATTTAAAAGATGGTGGAAATACCTATTTATTTTTTACAACGGATTTAAATAATAAACTAATTTGTATTTTTTGCTCTAAAATACTAGTTTAAAAAGCATAAGTTTAAAGTAAACAACCACAAAAAGTATTTCATTTTCATTAAATTTGTAGAGAAAGCTTTACTTTCATTTCTATGCAAACAATAAAGTATCAAGGTTTAAAAATAGCATCAAAAAAAACATTGAAGTAGCAGACTTTTTAGTTACAGAATCTGCGCTACAAATAAACATTAACAACGAACCTTATACTGTTGTTATGAGAACTCCAAATGATGATTTTGAACTAATTAGAGGCTTATTATATGCAGAAGATATTTATAAAAAAGAGACTCCTTTACAGTATAAAATTATAAAAGAAGACAATAAAATTCCTTCTATTATAAATATTGATATTTCTAAAGAGAATTTAGGAAAGGGATATTTAAACAAAAGAACGTTACTTTCAGTTTCGTCTTGTGGTATTTGCGGAAAACAAGAATTGAAAGATTTAAAAGTTGAAGGAAATCAATTAAAAAATATCTTTTTTTCTTCTGATAAAATACATGACATGCAAATTAAAATGCGTTCGTTTCAAGATACGTTTTCCAAAACAGGAGGAAGTCATGCCGCAGCACTTTTTGATGAAAAACAACAATTATTAACCATAAAAGAAGATATTGGAAGGCACAATGCAGTAGACAAAACTGTGGGAGATTTGTTACATCAAAATAAATTAAAAAAAGCAAAATTTTTACTTGTTAGCGGTCGTGTTTCTTACGAGATTGTTAGCAAAGCATTTATTGCAAAAATACCCATAATTGTTGCTGTTTCTGCATGCTCTTCATTAGCTGTAGACTTTGCCAAAGAATTCGGAATTTGTTTAATTGGTTTTACTAGAGATGAAAAAATGACAATTTATTCCAATCCAAATTATTTAAAAAAATTAAAAAATGTCTAAGAAAACAACTGCACAACCACCAGAAAAACTAACAGGAATTGAGTTAACAGAAGTTCCTAAATCTGCTGTTGGTGTTAAGGCAATAACATCTGCCTTATCACATGTAAAAAACGAAGTTGGGTTATTTAAAGGTATTGGATTATTAGCAAATATTAATCAAAAATATGGTTTTGATTGCCCAGGTTGCGCGTGGCCAGATCCTGATGAAAAACGTACGTTCTTAGCTGAATATTGTGAAAACGGTGCAAAAGCGATTGCAGAAGAAGCCACAAAAAATATGGTTTCACCTATGTTTTTTGCAACACATTCAGTAAACGAATTAGCTAAATTATCTGATTACGAAATTGGTAAAAGTGGTAGAATTACACATCCAATGTACTTACCTGAAGGGAAAGATAATTACGAAGAAATTTCTTGGGGAAAAGCTTTTAAATTAATTGCAGATGAATTAAACGGATTAGATTCACCCGATGAAGCCATTTTTTATACTTCTGGTAGAACAAGCAATGAAGCTGCATTCTTGTATCAATTATTTGTACGTGAGTTTGGAACAAACAACTTACCAGATTGCTCTAATATGTGTCATGAATCTAGTGGTGTTGCACTTTCAGAAACGCTAGGTATTGGTAAAGGTTCTGTTACTTTAGATGACTTTAATCATGCCGATTTGGTAATTGTTATTGGGCAAAATCCAGGAACAAACCACCCAAGAATGTTAACAGCTTTGAGTGAAACAAAAAAGAAAGGCGGAAAAATTATTACTATAAATCCGTTACCAGAAGTTGGTTTAATGAATTATAAAGATCCTCAAAACCCACTAAAATGGATTGGAAAAGGGCAAGATTTAACAGACTTATTTCTGCAAGTAAAAATTAATGGAGATGTTGCGTTGTTAAAAATCATCTTAAAATTGATGAAAGAACAAGAAGATCTAAAACCTAATTCGGTTTTCGATCATCAATTTATAAAAGAAAAAACGGCAGGAATTAACGATCTATTAAAAGATTTAGATAATTATTCTATTGATGAATTATTACCACAAACAGGTTTAACTTTAAAAGAAGTAGAAGCAGCAGCAAAATTAATTATCAATAACGAAAAAGTTATTATTTGTTGGGCAATGGGTTTAACACAGCATAAAAACGCAGTTGATAACATACGTGAAGTGGTAAATATACTATTGCTAAAAGGTAGTATTGGTAAAAAAGGTGCAGGAACTTGTCCTGTTCGTGGGCATTCTAATGTACAAGGAGACAGAACAATGGGTATTTGGGAAAAAGCACCAGATACTTTTTTAGATAATTTAGAAAAAGAATTTAATTTTAAAGCCCCTAGGAAACATGGTTTTGATGTTGTAGAAGCTATTGAAGCGATGCATGCTAAAAAAGCGAAAGTATTTTTTGGAATGGGTGGTAATTTTGTTTCTGCTACACCAGATACCGAATTTACTGCAGATGCATTACGAAACTGTAATTTAACAGTACAGGTTTCAACAAAACTTAATAGAAGTCATTTAATTACGGGTAAAAAAGCATTGATTTTACCTTGTTTAGGTCGCTCTGAAAAAGATTATCAAACTTCTGGACAACAATTTGTTTCTGTAGAAAATTCCATGGGAGTTGTACATTTATCTAGAGGTCATTTAGAACCATGTTCTGAAAAAACATTAAGTGAAACGGCAATTGTAGCTAATTTAGCAAATATCACTTTAAAAAAATCGAACACAGACTGGATAAACTTAACGTCTCATTACGATTTAATTAGAGATAAAATTGAAGCTACTATTCCTGGTTTTGAAAACTATAACAAAAGAGTTAGAGTTAAAGGAGGCTTTTATTTACCTAATAACGCGAGAGAAAATAATTTTGAGCCTACAAAAACAGGAAAAGCTAATTTCAGTATCAATAAACCATCAGAAATTGAATTAGAAAAGAATCAATTTATGATGATGACAATTAGAACTCACGATCAATACAATACTACAATTTATGGTTTAAATGATAGGTATAGAGGTGTTTTAAATGAAAGAAGAGTTGTTTTTATGAATGCTGATGATATGCAAAATTTAGGTTTACAAAAATTAGATTTAGTAGATTTAACAAGCCATTTTAAAGACGAAAAAAGAGAAGCTAAAGGTTTTTTAGCAATCCCATATGATATTCCATCACAATGTACAGCTACTTATTTTCCAGAAGCAAATGTTTTAGTACCAATAAAAAGTAAAGCAAATATAAGTAATACACCAGCTTCTAAAACGGTAATTATTACTATTAAAAAAAGATAAACTCATTATATGAAAAAGTATATTTTATTATTTTTTATCGCATTTATCAGTCCTTTTTTAAATGCTCAGGAAGAAGTAGTTCCGGAAATGAAAACTCAAAAAGGATTTTCAAAACTCGATTTTCTTTCTTTAGATTTACCTGCAAACGACCCAAATATGGGGTTTACAGGAATTCATTATAATTTAATGATTAACGATTGGTCATATGCAGGTTTAGGAATCTATGGAGCTGTTTCTGGCAACAAAGGAGGTTTTTTTACTCTTGGTATAAACGCTGGTATTAAGAAGTATATAACTGAAGACTTATATTTAGACACTGGTTTCCATTTTGGTGGTGGTGGTGGTGCTTCTGCTCCGGATGGTGGTGGCGCATTTATTTTACCTCATTTTAATTTAGGATATAACTTTAAAAATTTCTCGATTAATTCGGGATGGAGTTACGCAAACTTTTTTGATGATGGTGATATTAAAGGACATCAATTAAATGTTGGTTTAGAAATACCATTAGATTACTCCTACTCCAATTATGAGAATTTAGAAAGTAAATTTGATTACAATAATCTAAAAACTTCTAAATGGAATGTGCCGTCTAAAAAAACATCGATGATGTTTCATGTAAATAATTTAAAAATTAAAGGGAGAACACAAAACAGTAGTGGTGTAAAATATAGTGGAGAAACCATAAGATTAGCTGGTTTTGAACTAGCTTCTTACCTCTCTAAAAACTGGTTTGCATTTTTAAAATTAGATGGTGCTTTTGATGGTATAAAAGCTGGTTATATGGATGTTTTTTTAGGCGGAGGATATCAATTCTATTTTAACAAAAACAGAACAAACATTGCAACTAAATTTGGACTTGGTGCTGGCGGCGGCGGCGGTGTAGATACTAAAGGCGGTTTTTTAATATACCCTGACATTTCTATTGAACAACAAATTTTTAAAGACATTTATCTTTCTGTAAATAAAGGATTTGTAATGTCTCCAGATTCTCACTTTTATACTTCTTCTTTTGGTGTTGGTTTAAAATACTATTTAGAAAGAAATGGTATTATATCTAACGAAAAATCATTTTCTACTGGAATTTTTAAAGGCTTAGAAGTAATTACAAAGCACGATCTTTATTTTAATGCAAAAAGGGATACTAATCCTACAGAAAATTTACATCAAATATCTTTACAAGTTAATTTAGGTTTAAATAAAAACCTATATGTTGCAGGCCAAACCTCATTTGCAAATTTTGGAAATGCTGGTGCCTATGCAGAAGGCATAGTTGGTATAGGTATTAAAACAAATTCACTTTTAAATAATAAACTAACATTATTTGCGCAAGGTTTAGGTGGTGCTGCTGGTGGTGGCGGTATTAGTACTGGAGAAGGTTTAATTGTAAAACCAAGTACAGGTTTTAGTTATCAATTAAATAAAACATTAAGTTTTAGAACTGCTGCAGGATATGTAAAGGCTAAAGGCGGAAATTTAAGTAGTACGTTTTTAAATTTCGGAATTAAATATAATTTATCAATTCTAAAAATGAATTAAAATAAAGTCCTATTTTTAAAGAATAAAAATATGTAAACATGAAATTTAAAATCCTCCCTCTATTTATTTCTTTATTTGTTCTTAATATTTTGACAGTCCATTCGCAAAACATAAATATTATCCCAAAACCACAAGAATTTTCTTTTGGGAAAAATAATTTTATAATAGATGAAAGTACTTTAATTATTAACACTGCAGAGAGTATTAAGTCTAGTAAAAACTTACAAGATTATTTTATAGATACTTATAATATAAATCTAAAATCTACTGAATTTAAAAGTTTAAAGAAGAAATCTATTCATTTTATGGTAGATGAAAACTTATCAGAAGAAAGTTACGATTTATCAATTACTAATGAAGGAATTACCATTTGTGCTCTTAATGAAAAAGGTTGGTTTTATGCTATACAAAGTTTAATACAGTATTGTTCTTCTAATTCTTATTTCTCAAAATATGAAAAGTTAATTAAAATAAGAGAAGTTACTATTAAAGACTCTCCTAGATTTAAATGGAGAGCTTTTATGCTAGATGAAGCTAGACATTTTAAAGGAATGGATCAAGTAAAAATGCTATTAGATGAAATGGCTTTTTTAAAAATGAATATTTTTCATTGGCATTTAGTTGACGATCAAGGTTGGAGGATAGAAATAAAAAAATATCCTAAACTTACAGAAATTGGCTCTACAAGAAAAAGCACACAAATTGGTCCATTACAATGGGAAAGCCCAATACAATCTGCAGAACCACATTCTGGTTTTTATACTCAAGAACAGATAAAAGAAATTATTAAATACGCTAAAGAAAGACATATTACAATTGTTCCTGAAATAGAAATGCCAGGTCACTCTAGTGCTGCCATTGCATCTTACCCTTGGTTAGGTACATCAAAAAAAGAAATAGAAGTACCAATTAAATTTGGTGTTGGTAAAGATGTTTATGATGTTACAAACCCAAAAGTACAGCAATTTTTAACAGATGTTTTAGACGAAGTTATGTTACTCTTCCCATCAAAAGTAATTCATATTGGTGGAGATGAAGTAAAATATAATCATTGGAAATCTTCTACTTCTGTAAATAAATACATGCAGAAAAAAGAATTAAAAACCCCTGCTGACTTACAAGTTTACTTTACCAACAACATTTCTAATTACTTACAAAGTAAAGGTAGAAGAATGATGGGGTGGAATGAAATAATGGGACATAATTTACATTTTTACCAAAATAAAGAAGATACAAAAACAACACAAAAACTAGCAAAAGAAAGTATTGTTCATTTCTGGAAAGGCGATATTGACTTAGTTACAACAGCTGCTAGTAGTGGTTATGAAATAGTAAACTCGTTACATTCTTATACTTATTTAGATTATAGATATAAAAACTTACCATTATCTAAAGCATATTCTTTTGACCCTATTCCAGAAAAACTAGAAGCAAAATACCATAATAAAATAATTGGCTTAGGAGCTCAAATGTGGGGAGAATGGATTCCAACTAACGGAGAAATGCATTTTAAAGTTTTTCCTAGAATTGCTGCTTATGCAGAAATTGGATGGACCAATAAAAGAAACAAAAACTTCAATTCTTTTAAATCTGCATTAAAAAACCTACAAAAGAGATGGGAGAAAAAAGGAATTTATTTTGCTACTGATGATTTTGTAGAAAAAAACAAATAACCTTATTCTTAAATAAGATAATGTACTAACTATTATACCAAATAGTTAGTACTTAATTTTTAGAAAATATTTTTTTTAAGCTTGAAAAGGAAACTTTTTGAGCTTTTTTTATTCTTTTAAAAGTGACTAAAATGTCTTTTATCTAAATAAAATTGCCTTTCACCTAAAAACGAGATTATTTTTCTAATAAAAAGTGACCTTTGAACAAAATATGTATCATAATAGTGAGGGTCATTTATAAAATAACTAATCTAAACTTTAACCTTAAAAAAATCTAAATTATGTATAAGAGCACATTTCAACAATTATTACTTTTCATTTTAACATCAGTAATCATCTTTAAATCAGGTCAATACTTAGTTGCATTAAATGATATCAAGTCATTTACAGATTTTTTTATAATTATGGCTTTCTTTGTATCTACAGTTTTATTCCTTAATTGCTTTGCTAGATTAGGTAGTAAACTTGTAAACACTTTAAGTTTCTAAAAACATATTCTTAGATATATAATATCTAGATTTTATAATATAACCACATATTGAATTAATTATAAAGCTTTACTTTACTGTAAAGCTTTTTTATTTTCTAATTAAAACTCACGTCTTTATCTTTAGCTTTTAATGTAATACTAAAAAAGCCTCACATTTCTGAGAAGCTTTAGGATAAATTATTTTAAACTTGATCTTTTTTTACTTGAAAAAAGATTACATATTGTATACCCCTCCATTTATATCTAGAGTTGCTCCTGTAATAAAACCATCGTATTCTGAAGCTAAATATAAAACAGCTCTAGCTACATCGGCTGCATTACCAGCTCTTTGAATAGGAATACCAGCAGTAGTTTCTGCTGCAGACTCTTTAGTTGTGTGAGTATTATGAAAAGAAGTACCTAAGATTAAACCAGGTGAAACCGCATTTACTCGAGTACCTTGTGCTCCTAGTTCTGCAGAAAGCGCTCTTGTAAACGTTAATATTGCTCCTTTACTAGTTTGAATAAACCAATGATCCTGGATCCCCTCCTTTTCTACCTGCTAATGATGCTAAATTAACAATACTACTATTATTATTTTTAGCTAAGTAAGGTGATGCTGCTTTTGTTACAAACATCATAGATGTAAGATTAATATCCATTACTTTATGCCAAAAATCTGCTTCCATTTCATTTAACAATCTACGAGCAACAAGAGAACCTGCATTATTAATTAGAATATCCAAACTGCTAAAAGCTTCAATAGTTTTTTCAACCACAGAAATAGCATCAGCTTCTTTTGTTAAATCTCCTCCAATAGATATAGCTTTTAAACCTTTACTTTTAGCATAATCTACCAGTTTATTTGCAGTATCTGAACTAGAAAAATAATGAATTGCTACATTGGCTCCACAATCAATAAAATGCTTTGTTATTGATTCTCCTATACCCTGAGCTCCAGCAGTAACAAGAACATTTTTTCCCTTTAATTTATTTTGATTCATTTTATGTTATATTATTTATGATCGTTTTTAGTGAAATACCCTTGATTAGAAACAGAAGCATCACTTACGTTGATACTTGCTGTTTTAAACCAAACTTCAGCATAATTTCCGTCTGCATATTGTTTTTGAATATCTCCTCCATGAGTTTCTGCTCCAGAACACCAATTTCTATTTACTTCTGGAGATTTTCCATTAGTTTGATTATAAGCCCCTAATTTAAAGAAACAACCTTCACCTGCGTATGCTTCTTTTCGTTCTACTCCATCTTGACCAATTGGTACAAATAATTTTTGTGTTTGCTCAGGAATGTCTGCTTTTGTAATGTACTCTGATGTTATTAAATTTTTAGTAAATGTTTTAGTTTCATGATTTTTACTTGTAAATTTCAAGTTCATAATTCCATCTTTTACTTCAATTTCATAGCTAAATTCTTCACCTAGAGCAATACCATCTTTTGGTTCTTCTGGATAGGTGTCTTCCGTTTCTCCAACTACGGAAAAATCATCTCCCCAAACTGCATAAGAAAAATCCCATCTTTTAGAATTGTCTTCACCTTTAGTATTTATTTCATAATGCCAAAATACTGATCCTTTTGTATGACCTGGATACTTCTTATAAAATATTTTTAACGGTTCATTTTCATGTTTATCTGCACTATGAATTTGTCCAACAACTACAGCATGCGAAGCTGCCACTCTAGCATCTCCTGTTGTTGAAACATTCATTACCTTAAGTGTAGCTGTTAATTTATCATTAGCCGTTTTTGGGTACCATTTTTTAGTTTGTCCTAATTCTGTTCTAGTATTGTTAGAAGTTCCATGCGTACTTCCTGCATTTGGAGCTTTAAAAACCACCCAATTTCCATTGGCATCATTTTCTGTATAAAAAAAATCTTTATGTTCAAAATTATTAGCTATTCCGGCATTTTCACCATTCCCTAAAACTAATTTCCAATGATCAAAAAACGGAATAACTTCACTTGCATAAATAGTTTTTTCGGTAACTTTTTGAGCTTCTTTTTTTGATGTATTCACACAACTATTTAACATAAAAAAAACACTAAAAAATAGTATTAACGTTTTTAATATAATCTTTCTTTTATTCATTTTGCTTTTATTTAATTTCATTGCTTAATCTATTTTTATTCTTTATTTTTTAATATGTTTAAATAATTTAAAAAAGTGTTGATGCATCATTTTTTCAGCAAGCTCCTCATCTTGAGCTTCAATGGCTAAATAAATATCTTCATGTTTTTTAATTTCTGAAATTACTAAATCTCCCTCACAAACTGTATCACGTTCATAAGTAGATAGAATTGGAGGTGTTAATAATAACATTAAAGAAACCATTGTTTTGTTTTTACTAGCTTTTGCTATTGATAAATGAAATAATAAGTCTTCTTCTAAATAGTCTTCGCCACAAGAAATTTTAGTTTTAAATTCATTTAATGCATCCTTTATTCTTTTTAAATCAATATCAGAACGTCTTTTAGCAGCTAAACAAACTGTTTTCAATTCTAAAGAAATTCTTGTTTCTACAAGCTCGTTAAAAGAAGGTGCTTCTAATGAAAGAATTTCTTCTACCATACCATTAAAACCTATTAATCCAATTGCTAGTATTGTTCCACTCTGTGACATAGATTTTAGAACACCATAAAATTCTAACCTTCTTATTGCTTCTCGAATATGGTTTCGTTTAAAACCAAACTTTTCAGACATAATTCTTTCTGAAGGCAACTTTTCTCCTCTTTCTAAATTCTTTAAATTTATATAATCTCGAATTTTGGCTATTACATCATTCTGTAAAATTCTATTCTTATTATTATCTACTAAACTTATTTTCATGAAATTGAATTATTATATGGTTATTTTTAATATTAATAGATTATTAAAAATAATCTAATAATGCTAAAATCCCATTATAAGAAATTACTAATGAAAAGAACAGTGCTGCATATAACCCAACATAAACTCCAAGATTCGTTTTATAATCTTTCATTACTTTTTTGTTATTTAACATTAAAATAATTCCAAAAATTACTACTGGTAAAATAAATACATTAAATACTAGAGATAAAATTTGAATTTCTATTGGGTTAGCTCCAAATGCTGGTCCAATTAACGCTACTAAACATGCAATTACTGTAATAATTCTAAATTGTTTTGAGTTGGTATCTAGTTCTCCAGATTGATAGTCTGCAATTAATAAAGGTGCAATTAACAAACAAGGAAAAATAGAAGACAAACCTGCACTCAAAGCACCAAAAAAGAAAATTGAAACAGCCCATTTTCCAGCCACTGGCTCTAAAGTATTTGCCATATCTAATACTTGAGTAACTTCTTTACCATCATAAAATAAAGCTCCTGCAGCAACTGCCATTATAACTCCGCTTATGATAAAAATTAAAATAGCAGCTGCTATAGAGTCTTTCTTTTGCTGATCTAAATTTTTTATTGTCCAACCTTTTCCTTTTACAAATAATGGTCTTGATAAAAATGTTGCAGATGCCATTGTAGTACCTACAAAAGCAGCAACCAACATTTTCCTCCTGGAATATCTGGAATAGTTGGTATTAACCCTTTAACTACATCTATAGGTAATGGTTGAACAAAGCATAGAGATAACACAAAAGAAAGCCCCATTAAAGTTACAAATATTACTAATATTTTTTCGAAAAAAGTATATTTACCTACCAACATTAATAAATAAAAAGTAACTATAATTACAATAGCAGTAATTAAAACCGTTTCATATTTATAAGAACTTAAACCATCAAAATTAACAGCTAAAATTTCATAAATAATATTAGATGAAATTCCTAAAATTCCCATTAGTGAATTCCATTGCCCAAACGTAATACCAACAATAATTAAAAGCGCTAAAACTTTACCAAATTTAAAATGTTTTTTTAAGCCAAAAAGTGCAGTTTCACCAGTAATTAATGCATAATTTCCATATGCAAACATTAAAACCCCAGAAAAAACACAACTTAATAATAATACCCATAATAATTGCGTGTTAAATTTACTCCCTGCAACAATCATTGAGGTTACACTACCAGTACCAATTGTATAACCAATAGCAAAAATTCCTGGACCAAAACTTAAAACTAAAGCAATAATTTTCTTTAGTAAGGATTTTTTATTTTCTGAGTTCGACATATTATATGCTTTTAAATTTAGTTATTATTCCAATTTGAATGATAATACTTACCTGAATTATCATCTACTCTTTGATAAGTATGAGCTCCAAAATAATCTCTTTGAGCTTGAATTAAGTTTGCTGATGAATTTGCTACATTAAAACTATTTAAAAAATTAATAGATTCACTTAAGTTAGAAATTGCTATTTCATTTAAAATACATTCAGAAACCACATTTTTAATACTTGGTTTTAATGCATTTATCCTTTTAATTACAATATCACTATCTAAAAGATTATTAGTAGTTTTAAAAATTGTTACCAACTCAACCATTAAATCTGACTTAATTATACAGCCATTCGTCCAAATTCTAGATAATTCACTTAAATTTAATTCCCAATTATAACTTTCGGAAGCTTGATTAATTAATTTAAAGCCTTGGTAATGATTTATAATTCTAGCAAATTGATAAGCTTCTAATAAATCATTATTTTTTAGCTTTAAATTAGATTTTACATTTTTAAGAATCTTATTACTAGCTTTAATTCTATCTTCTTTGTAAAAAGAAATATAACGAGCAAATAACGCTGAAGCGATCATAGTACTTGGAACCCCTAATTCTGCTGTAGTAATTGTAGTCCAATTTCCAGTACCTTTATTACCAGCTTTATCCATTATTTTATCTAACAACCAGTCTTCTCCATCCTTCTTTCTTAAAATATCAATTGTAATTTCTAACAAATAACTATTTGCAGATTCTTTCCAAGACTCTAAAACATCTACAATTTGATTTGGAGTATTGTTTTGATTTTTTAAAATTGTATAAACCTCTGCTAACAACTGCATTTCTAAATATTCTATACCATTATGTATCATTTTTACAAAATGGCCACTACCTTCTAATCCTATAAAAGTACAACAAGGTAAATTGTTATCATCTTTTGCTGCAATCGCTTCTAAATATGGTTTAATTTCTTTATACGCTTCTTTATCACCTCCAGGCATAATAGATGGGCCTTTTAAAGCACCTTCTTCACCACCTGAAACTCCAGCTCCAATAAAGTTGATATTTTTAGATTTTAAATAATCAAACCTTTCTTTAGTTTTTTTGTAATTTGAATTACCTCCATCCATTATTATATCACCATTAGATAAAAAATGGTAAAAGATCTTCAATTACATAATCTACGGTTTTGCCTGCATTAACCATTAACATTATCTTTCTTGGTCTTTGTAAAGATTTTACAAACAATTCTACATTTGAAAACGGTAATGCAGTTGGCAACTCTACAAATTCATTTTTAAATTTATTGCCACATTTTCCTCTAAACCAACTACATGCCTATTAAATAATGAAACATTAAAACCTTTATTTGCTAAATTTCTACTAATATTTTTACCCATTACTCCTAATCCAAATAAACCAAATTCAGATTTTTTTAATAATTCTTTTTCTATCACTTCTACAATTTTGTTTGGAGTTAAACTAATATCTATTTTTATAGCGTTTTTTGGTTCTTCTAAAATATCGAATTGAGATTTTAATAAATCTGAACTCATAAAATGACCTTCTCGATTATTAATTCTATCTGTAATTTGATTAAATGAGCCATGAAGAAAAACCCATTTCGAATTATTTTGGATATCTACAGTTAAAATATCACGATAAAACTCTTTTAATGCTGAACATACTATTACACAGCCTTTATTTTTTGACTGATTTATTGCAAGTTCATTTAAAGTTTTTAACCAACCTATCCTATCCTCATCATTTAAAGGTTGTCCTTTAGACATTTTTAAAACATTACTTTCTGGATGATAATCATCTCCATCAAAGAAAGGAATGTTAAGTGATTTTGATAAAATACTACCAATAGTACTTTTACCAACACCTGAAACCCCATAATAAAGATAATTTTATTTTTTTTCATTTTTTGGTTAACCAATTTGGGCACCCAAAAATACATTTTATTTTTTAATAATCATATTCAATTTATAAAAATGTTTTAAAACACTTAAAATAAAGTAAAACAATACTATACAAAAAAAAGCTTCACAAATATGTGAAGCTTAAAATCAAAAATATTTTGCTATAAGTTAAAATAATTAACTTTTTAATAGCCTATTTACCGATCTTAAATATCTGCTATATATTACATCGTATTTTAAAAGTTGGCTTAAAGAGTATGCAGTCTTAGAATCACTCCTAAGTACTTTATCTCCATTAATTAAAGTTGCAGTAATAACAATATTATCTTTAGATTCATAATTTATAAATGAATCTTTATGAAAAGGAACAATTATTTCTTCTTTTGCAAGTAAATTATACTCATCAGAAATCAAATCTAAAACAAAAACGCTTGTATCGATAGTATTATATCCACGAGATTTTTTTATTAATTTAGTTTCAATATAAAAACTAAGTTCTGACGAAGGCCTACATTCAAACTGACTGTTTGATAGTAAATTAATTACATCTATTTTTTCTAAATTAAGACTAGACTTTATTTTTACATGTTCTTTTTTAGAAAAAGAAAAGATTCCAATAAGAATGATAAATAAAACTATTAATTTTTTTAATGCCTTCATAACTGGGGTATTTTAATTATTAAAAATGAACTACACAGTAAAGATAATTTGTTTTTAAGATTACATAAGTTCTCTTTCGATTAACAAAACTTCTCTATAGATGAACTGCAGCAAATCTTCCGTTTAATTTTATTCATCGATAAATAATACAAAATATTTTAAATATAAAGAATCAAGTCCAAAAGTTGTTGGATAAATTCAAAATAGTAGAACTTTTAGCATTGATCTGTTATTCATATATCTATTTTTTTAAAATTAAAAATGGGTACCTCCAAGATAAAACGGGTGTCTTTTAGTATCCCCAGAAAGGGATATATTTGATAATTTTTGAGATTTAAATAAGGCGTTTATAATTATCAAACATTGGGTTAAAACCCTTCTCTAATTGACTTAAAACAAAAAAGCCTCACATTTCTGTGAAGCTTTAAGTGAGCTCTGAAAGATTCGAACCTTTGATTTAAATAAATCATATTAAATGGAAATAAACATTTACATCTTATAGATTAAGATATTCAGCTTTTAAATAGATTGAAAAAAACTAAATATAAAATCATTTCGTACTATTTATTTATTTTTACATTATTCAAATAAAAACATATGGGAAGATTATATATCAATACAGAAGTACTAGAGATATAGGAAACCTTACTTTAAGATTAACTCATAGTCAAGAAATAGATTTAAAGACCTCCTATCCAATCTAAAAAAGAGTACTGGTTTAAAAAGATAACTAAAGGCTGAAAAACTAAACTATACAAATTATCTAAGGAATTTAAAAATGTGATCACGATGGATTGTTTAAAAAATATAGTGCTAATGGAGGTACTTTATCCCGGTTTCTATATAAAAAAGAGTTATTTAAAAGAGCGGTCAGTATTGATAATTAGAAGAAAACAAAGGATTGACCATAATGGTTGTAGCATACGACAGTGGTTTTAACTCAAAAACTGTATTCAATACTTTTTTTAAAAAGATAGAAGGAATTACACCTAACTCATATCTTAAAAATAATAAACCAAATTAGTTCTGATTTATAAATTAGAACTTTTGTTCAACAATTTCTAAATACTTTTGACTAATAGAAGTACTAACTACTAATTTTTTTACCCATGTATTTCTGAAAAATATACTTTAATTATAAATAAAATCTCACAGAATAATTGAACGTGACTTTAGTAAAAAAAAGAGAGAGAGGATTACTTATTTGGTCGAAATCGAAAACTTCACCATATTTATTAACCTTAATTCTTTCTTATTATTTTATCAAAAATATTAAAAGACAAACTTAAGGCATATAAAATTTATGCTAACTTTAAAGAAATATTGTAAAACCAATCAAAAAACTTAAATGCAAGAAATTTTAACAGAACGAAAAAAAACTTGGAATACAATCTTTCTTTTCCTCGCTATTGTCACAGTTTTAAGCTCTCTATTCCATTATGCTATAGTTAATTTATATCCTTCCCGAATATATATTGGAGGTTTAATGTGGTGTCCAGCCATAGCTACTTTAATTACGTTAAAAATAATAAAACGACCTATTTCTTCTCTAAATTGGAATTGGGGAAATTGGAAATATATTCGACTTTCTTATTTTATTCCTGCTTTATATGGCTTAATCACTTATATACTAATTTGGTTTTTGGTCTTTGGAAGTTTGACAAATGGAGAATTAATTATAGATTGGGGAAAAGAACTTGGTTTGATTGGAATAGGAACTTTAAATCCAACTTTGATTGCAATCATAGCTATTATCTTATTAGGAACTATTGAAGTTATAAGAGCATCAGCAACAACTTTAGGAGAAGAGATTGGGTGGCGAGGTTTTTTCATTTTTGAATTAAGAAAAGTTCTTTCGTTTACTGGTGTTTCCATTTTTAGTGGAGTTATTTGGGCAACTTGGCATTGGCCATTAATTGTATATTATGGTGAAAATGTAATCTTGGAATTGACGACATTTTATGTTGTTATTATTTCAATGTCGTTCATTATGACTTACTACACTTTTAAATCTAAAAGCCTATGGACAGCTGTGATTTTTCACGCAGTAAGTAATGTATATATTCAAAAAATATTGCCCGAATTAACAATTAAAAATAAAGGAACGGAACATTGGCTTGGTGAAAACGGAATTATGTTTGCTATTGTAACTTGTGTTTTTGGAATTTACTTTTGGAGAAAAGCAATTAAAGAAAAATTGTAAATAAATAACTCAGCTCCCTACAAAAAAGTGTAAAAAAATTGCGTAGAGTATTACTTAACAAAAACATAAAATCAATAATTGTAGCTATGCATTTACTATAAAGACAACAATTATAAAATTTAAACAAAAAAAATGCATATTCTTTTAGTACTTATTTCTTACATACTTTTAACTGCTTATACAGCTAAAAAACACTACCTATTTTATGCAAAAGCCTCAGAAGCATATGGAAGTATTACACCCTATGAAAAGTATTTTTTCTTTCATAGAACTTATGGTGTTGATACTGGAGATATATACTGGGTAGATGCACAATTTATTGAGAACCTAAGACCAAATTAAACAGAAAACCTATGACAATTTGTATCACGTTAAAAGAGCTGGAAAAAATGCAATTAATTTATACAACAAAAAAAAGATTAGATTTTTCTTTAGATTTCAAAACACAGAATATGGTATATAAATTATCAGCGTAAATTTAATTTTAACCTGTAGCCATATTTCAGAACAAGATATTATAAAATATACAAGACAAGCATTTCTATCTAATTGAAGTCTTTAATAGTATAAACCACCACATATATAAATGAAAGTAAAGTCATTAAAAATCTTAAGTATATTATTTCTATTTATTCTTAATACTATAAATACTTTTTCACAAACAAGAAAAATTGATATAGAAAACACTATTGAATACTTCAATCAAAGGAATAAAGCCATAAATTTAGTTAAAAGTAAAAAATGGAAAGAATCCATTGAAGTTTTAAAAACCCTAACTACACAATATGAAAACGATGCTGATTTATTTTATTTATTAGGGTTATCCTATTATGAAACTGGACAGTTTGCAAATGCAACTATTGTCTTAAAAAAAACTATTGAATCTGGAGGTACGATATTAAGAGATATTCCAACAGGTTCAGCACCTTCAAATGATATAATGATTAAGATTGCTAAAGCCTATGCTGCAGATGGAGATAAGAAGAATTCATTATTATGGCTACAAAAAGGCTTTGCATCTCGTTATGACGAAAAACCGTTTTTAAAAGATGACCCTGCTTTTAAAATTTTCAATACAGATGACGAATTTTTAGCCTTATTTGGAAATGATAATCAAACAAAAAATACAAAAAAAGAAACCTGGATTAAAGATATTTCATATCTAGAAAAAAGAATTCACGAGTTGCACTATAGCCCTAATCAGTCAATTTCCAGAACAGAATTATCAAAAGAATTTAAAAATTTAAAAACGAAAATAACTGCATTAAATGATGAACAAGTAATTGTAGAGTTAATGAAGATTGTTGGCCGTTTAGGAAATGGACACAACTTAATTATTCCAACATCCCCAAACAAAGGTGCCTTAAAAAAACTTCCAGTTCAGTTTTATAAGTTTAATGATGGACTATTCATTGTTGATGCGGAGATAGGCTTTGAACAATGGATAGGCTATAAAGTAGAATCGATTGAAAATACAACTATCGAAGAAGCTCTTCAAAGAACTAATACAATAAACGCGAGAGATAACGATATGCAAACACTTTGGTTAGGTCCATACTATTTAGGACTACCGTATGTCTTACAGGGTATAGGAATAATTAAAAATGCCAATAGAGTAACAATTACGTTGAGTGATACAAGAGGAAAATCTCAAAAAGTAACAATGAACCCAATTATTTGGAAATTTTCGGACTTCCCTAGAATTCCAAAACTAAAAAACAAGAAACAGCCATTATTTCTTTCAAAAATGAAAAATCCATATTGGTATAAACTATTCCCAGAAGATAATAGTATCTATGTTCAATTTAATATAGTCACACAAAAAAGAAAACAATCACTACTAGATTTTAATTTAGAAATCCGAAATCAAATAGCTCAAAACGGAATACAAAATCTAATATTAGATCTAAGACATAATCACGGTGGAAATGGCTCTATATTACCCCCAATGTTAAAAACTGTAATCAATTTTGAAGTTACGAGCCCTAAAGGGAAGCTTTTTGTAATAATCGGACGAGAAACTTTTTCTGCAGCACAAAATTTATTAACAGACATCACAAAATACACAAATCCAATTATTGTTGGAGAACCTAGTGGTTCAAAACCAAATCATATTGGAGAGGCTGGCTGGTTTAAGTTACCGTATTCAGGGTTAATGGGATTGATTTCTACACAATTTCATCAAACATCCAAGGCGGAGGATAATCGTAAATGGATTGCGCCTCATATTCCGATAAGTCTATCATCTATCGATTATTTTAATGGTAACGATAAGGCTCTGAATATTATAAATGAAGTGATAAAGGAGAAATAGGAAATAAAAACTAGGCATAACAAAGATGTATAAAAAACATAGGGCATTTGTGCTTTCTGTTTATAAATCTAATTTAATGTTTTACAAACTTAAGCCATGTATGACTAATTGTTATGGCAATTTCAACCTTATTATTATTATTATTATTCTATTTCAATACTATTTTTATAAAAACGCTAAACTTGGTAGTATAAACAGTTACAATCACAAAAAAATTATTTAACAAGTTTTTAAGAATTGCTCAGTAACAATGGTTGTGTAGTTGTCGTCTATTATTAAAAATAAATTAAAATGCGTAAAAAATTAACAATATCATTGAATCTTTTAATTGTTTTATTTTTAACAATTACATTATTCAGTTGCTCATCAGATGATGACAATATTTTAGGTCAAAATGATTACTCTAATAAAATTGATTTTGATGGTCAAACGTATCAAATAAGTGGTGGTAATTTTGAAGAAGGAGGTAACAATGAGTACTCTATGGCATTATTCCCAAAAGGTATTACCTTTAATGATAGTAACAATGTTATTAATGGGGGTGATTGGTATTTAGAAATTGAACTTATAACGGACGATAATACAATAGAGGGTACATATAAATGTGGAGAGAATGTATTTGGATATTTTATTAATAATGCTCAATTTGTCGATGACGAACTTCAACCTGGTGATATTGTATACGAGGTAAACCAAAACGGAACATTGAAGATAAACAAATTAGGAAATGACTATGAATTCATTTATAACGCTTTTGACAATAGAGGTGTTGCTTTTACTGTCAATTATAAAGGTGCTTTAACGTCATTGTAATTATTTACACGGAAAATCTCAAAGAAAACAAAGAACTAAGTTAAAAAACCAGTGATTTTTCAATCTAATTTCGACACTAAGCTTCATTATATGGTTTTCCAAATACAACCTAAGCAAATTTAAAAAATGGACTTATTAACTAAATTCATCAACGGGAACAACTAATAAAAAAAAGAAAAGTATTATTAATCTTCATTCTTTTTCTAACTATAGGAATTACTTGGATTATGGAATAATTTCTCCCGACATTTCTTTTTGCTTTGCATAGAACAAGTCACAAAATATTCAATACTTTTACAAGAATTGTGCAATAGGCACAACGTATACGATTAATTACTAGTATTTGCCTATTTACAAAGATCCTTGTGGATTTTCTATTCGGTTTGTATTTGCTAATTTAGCTGCTGAATCATGCAACGAAATCATACACAAAACTGTTTTAGTTAATTAAAAATTCAATATCAGTTTTTCGAAGCCCTGATAAAGTTATATTAAAAAATGAGCAACCACCTACCCATATCATCACCCAACAAATCCATAGCTGTTCTCCCATTTGTTAATATGAGCGCTGACCCTGAGAATGAGTATTTCAGCGATGGCATTACTGAAGAAATAATCAACGCCCTAACCACGGTAAAGGGCTTGAAAGTTATTGCCCGCACATCCTCTTTTGCTTTTAAGAATAAAAATATAGACGTGAGAACCATTGGTGATCAGCTAGGGGTAAGTACTATTTTGGAGGGAAGTGTCCGGAAATCCGAAAACAAGGTTCGCATTACAGCTCAGCTAATTAGCACTAAAGATGGTACTCATTTCTGGTCAAAGAATTTCGATAGGGAATTAGAAGATATATTTGTGGTTCAAGATGAAATAAGTTTACAGATTACTGACCAGATACGGGAAAATTTTGGTCACCTTAATATTCAGGAACATCTAATTGAAGCACCTACACAAAACATAGAGGCCTACAACCTTTATCTTAAAGGTCGCTACCAGCATTTAATGTGGGATGGACCAGGAATCGCAAAAGCAACAGAACTCTATGAACAAAGTGTAGCGAAAGACCCCTCATTTGCTTTGCCTTACTTTGGTTTGGCGTATTGTTATGCCATGTCCATATCATGGAGAAATAATAAAGGTTTATTGCAGATGACAAAAGAGAAACTCAGCAAAGGGTTTAATCTAAACAAACAATCTTTTGTAGGGTATTTTAGTAAAGCGACATTGTCTTTTTGGAGTCATTGGGATTTTATCAATGGGCATAAATATTTTCAAAAAGCAATAGAACTTAATCCATCCTATACGGAAGCAGAAGAAGGATTATGCGAATTATATACAGCAGTGGGGTATTTCGAAAAGGCACTCTGGCATGTTGATAATATTTTAAAAACCAATCCTTTTGCTACGAATCATTATTTTACCAAAGCAAATATTCATTATTTAAACGAGGACTACACCGAAGCTCTGGATTGTATAGAGATCTCCTTAAGCATCAATCCTGATTTCACACATTCTATCGCATTAAAACAAATCTGCTTAATTCTTACGAAAGATTACGAAAAACTAAATAACTTCTTAAGACAAACACCTTTAGCCGAGAGACCAGAAGAATGCAGAGTATTGTATAATCTGGTCAATGCAGAAGAAAAGATCGATATTGATATCAGCAGAGTGAGCTTTATGATAAAAGAGGATATTGGATCAGCACGATTTCCCTGGCCATTATTCTTGATGGTCCATTTTGGGAAACACGAAATGGCCTTGGACTTTTTAGAGGAAAAGATCAAAATGCGTACCGGTCAAATCATAAATTTTATGAATATTCCGCTTCTTCGACCTTTACACCAATATCAGCGATTTCAGGATTTGGTACAAACTGTTTTCCGTGTAGAGCTATTACCAACTGATTCCGAAGAACAAATAAGAATTGACCCTCCCAAAGCCTTAATGTCAGCTGCTGAAATCGACAAGGTTTTAGAAATGATTGGTAAAGGAATGAAGGAAGAAAATTGGTATCTAAACCCATCTTTATCTTTACGAAAACTAGCCGAAAAAGTGAATATTAGCAGTAACAAGCTTTCCTGGTTGCTGAATGAATGTATTGGCCAAAACTTCAATAAATACATCAATAGTTTTCGATTGGAGAACTTCAAAGGGAATGCCTTGAACCCTGCCAATAGCCACCTTACCCTTTTAGCGATAGCTTATGAAAGTGGCTTTAATTCTAAAACGGTATTCAACGCCTTCTTTAAAAAAAACGAAGGGATAACACCGAAAGCTTGGTTGAGATCTAATGAAATTTAAGCCTGTTTAAAAAAATCCAAATCTCACTATAAAGTCCGTAATTTCATTTCAGGACGATTCCACTTTCTTTTCTCTTCATCTTTGCACTTTCAAATCGATAAAGCAGAGTAAATAATCATCGGATGATAATTCCTTTCCCGTTTACTAAATAAACTAAAGATAACGGTAAGTGCTTTGTATAAATTGGATTTTTTTAAAAAAATATATTATTATCATGAAAAGTCTATTAACAATTCTTTTATTTTATTACACACTTAGTGCTTTTGCTCAAACGAACTCATCAGTGGATAAAGAAACTGAAGTTACCTATAAGTACAGGATAAGTATCCCTTCTTTTACTGTAACAGATCAAATCGGGGCATCCTGGGACGATCGAGAAAATACACAAATGATAGAGCTTCATATAAAGCGCAACCTGGATAATAAGAACATCGTAGGTGTGAAGTTTGCCACCTGGCGATTGTTTCAACCTATGGGAATCACTTGGTGGGATGGTCTTCTAGATAAATTAGAGACAAAAAGCGAATACTATCCAGGATATTTACGAGAAACAGGAATAGGCATAACTTACCAACGTATGCTATGGAAAGGACTATTTGCAACTGTTGAAGTTTTACCGCAGTTTCAAACCTATAGCGATTTAGACGGTAATAAAATTGGAAATGGTTTTAAAGTTTATAACTCGGTTCATATGGGCTACCATTTCGCATTTGGAAAGAAAAAACGATTTTTCATAGAACCTCAGGTTCATTGTAATCAATGGATGTTTGACAACAATTCTCCTGATGGATTTAAGCAGTTGGACAATAAATGGAGAAACTACTTTCTTTTTGAGCCAAACATATACATCGGGTGGAGTTTTTAAGCTATATTCTGACAAGTCAGGATTCACAATTTTTGGGTTGCCAGACTATAAATAAGCACAAAATAACAAATAGCATGTCCAGCAAAAAGGAACAATATGAAAAAAAACAACCATAATTATTTAATAAAAATTGAAATATGAAAAAAATATTATTATTTATTGGATTAGTATTAGTCATTTCAAATAGTAATGCTCAAGAGTATAAAGAGTACTATAATAAAAGAAATTTAAAAGTCTTAGGAACAAAAATAAATGGAATAGATACGGGAGAATGGAAATACTATTTTGAGAATGGTAAAATAAGTAAAATTGGAAAATATGAAAATGGAAAGCTTAATGGTGAATGGAAATACTATCACAACAATGGTGTATTAAGAATAATTGGAAAGTATCAGAAAGGAATAGATATAGGAGAATGGAAATACTATCACGATAATGGTGCATTAAGAGCAATTGGAGAGTATAAAAATGGAAAATTCACAGGAGAATGGAAATACTATTTTAAGAATGGAAAAATAAGTAAAATTGGAGAAAGAGAAAATGGAATTGATATAGGCGAATGGAAATACTATAATGAAAATGGCACATTAAAAAAGATTGAAAATAAAGAAAATGAAAAAAAGGCAATAGAAAAAATAATTAATCTCTATTTTGATGGAACAAAAACCGATAACCCAGATTTACTTAGAGAAGCATTTCATCCTGATGCTACGTTAAAGTTTATAAATGCTGAAGGTTTATACACTATGAGAACAATAGAAAAATTTTTCTCTTATTTCACAAATACCAAAACTAGGTCATTTGTAAGCAAAATATATTACATAGATATTACAGGAACAGCAGCAAATGTAAAGCTTTCAACAAAATATAAAACATATAAGTATACTGATTATATGAATATGCTTAAAACTAAAGAAGGTTGGAAAATTGTAAGTAAGATTTCACATCAGGAACTTTTTTGATTTAGCTCTTTTTTTCATTAAAAAAACTTAAAAAACAACGCATAAAATTTATGCTAGATTTATACAAAAATTGTAAAATCATAACAACCAAATAACATTTGTACTAGGCTAAAAATCCTTAGACTTTTAAGCCGTAAAAATCTTATACAATAACATTGTAAGCAATTAAAGAAACATAACGAAAAATAGAATGTCACAAATAAAAATTTACGGATTAAGAACAAATTTAAAAGATATAAAATCTAAATTGTCTGATGTTATTCATAAGTGCGTAGTTGAATCATTAAGTTACCCTAAAGACAAACGAGCGCATAGGTTTATTAATCTTGAAAAAGAAGATTTTTACTATCCTGAAGGAAGAACAGATGCATACATTATCATTGAGATCATGATGATATCTGGAAGAAAAGTTGACACCAAAAAGAATCTTATTAAAATGCTATTTAAAGAAATTCATGAGCAGTTATATATTTCAACAACTGATATAGAAATTTCAATAATTGAAAGTTGTGCATCAAATTGGGGATTTAGAGGTATGACAGGCGATGAAGTTTCCTTAAATTATAAAATTGAAATCTAAATTATAAAGAATTAAGAAATAGTATGATTATTAAAAGTGACCAAAAAAAAGATTTTGAAACAATCTATGAAATCATTAATGATGCTTCAATAGCCTATAAAGGCATAATTCCTTCTGATAGATGGCAAGAACCATATATGTCTAAAGAAGAATTGAAAAAACAAATAATTGAAGGTGTAGAGTTTTGGAATTTCGTAAAAGATAATAGAATATTAGGGGTAATGGGGATTCAATTTAAAGATGATGTTACATTAATTCGTCATGCGTATGTCCGAACCACAGCAAGACAAAAAGGAATAGGTGGGAAACTACTTAATCAACTGATTAACATGTCCGAAACACCAATTCTTATAGGCACGTGGGCTGACGCTTCTTGGGCTATTAGTTTTTATAAGAAAAACGGATTCAAAGTATTGCCTGAAACCGAAAAAAATAAACTTTTGAAGATTTATTGGAATATTCCTAAACGACAAGTAGAAACTTCTATAGTTTTAGCAAATAATGATTGGAAAAGTAACTAGTTAAAAAGATAACTTGTAAATACAAGCCACCATTTTAATTGATAAAACTGTATTCAATACTTTTTTTTAAAAGATAGAAGGAATTACACCTAATTCATATCTTAAAAATGATAAACAAAATTAGTTCTGATTGGTGATTGAATTGCTCCACATATTCAATTTAACTTATCATCAATAAATTATTTTAGTGAGAATGATAATACTTTGATGTTATCTTAGAAATTATTTTAATATAAAATAGGGTTATAATATTAATATTCCCCCTTTGATTTGGTATATGACTTCTATAGTTGTGTACCATTTTTTTATAGGTCTGATTTCTAAACACGAAGTTTTAAACTTAAAATAAATTGCAACTTTGTTGTAAATATCACAAATTATGAAATCAACAATTTACAAAAATTATGATTCACCAGAGGTTATCAAATTATAGAAACTGAAAAACCACACTCAAAACAGAATGAAATTTTAGTGAAAGTTATTACATCTTCAGCTACTATTACAGATACATTTATGAGACTTAGTAAACCTAAATTTGGAAGATTATTTTTTTCTCCTTAATAAACAGCAAGAAAAACTCATAAAAAGAGGTTGTATTTATTTTTACAGTTTCTCCCAACAATGTTTCCTTAACCTCTTGCAGCGTAAATGTTTCACCAGACAAAATATCTAATAAAATATTCTCTAAAAGCAACTTCTTTTTTTATGACTACAAATTGCTTTTTGTCATTTTTTGGCAACTGGTTTTTAAAATCCCATTCAGATTTTTCGAAATACATTTTTAACGTAAAAAACAAACGCTTACCTTTATGATTCAGATCTACAACTACCGGGAAACCTTTTTCCTTTTTTGCGCTTCCCTAGTTTCTAAAAATATATTTCCCTCCATAGCTATTAAAAAATTTCACAGATTTTTCACAGATTTACGCGTAAATATACCAAAATAAAGACAAATACAACCAAACAAAAGAAAACGTAAAACAACAAAAAGCCGCACTATTACTAGCGCGGCTTAAGTGAGCCCTGAAGGATTCGAACCTTCGACACTAAACAACTAAATATTAGTCTCTTGTATATACATTTCAAAACAAGTGTTCCTAAAAGTGTGCCATTTTTGTAATTATATTAACTGTCCTGTCCCTTATATAATATAATAAATAGGACACTATTTTATTATTAATACTGAAATGTTATATATTGTTAAAAAATTCTAATGACTAAAAAAACTAATCCTTCAAAACCTAAAGAAGATTCGGCTAAAGATATTTTAGATAAATTAGGTGTAACAATTTCTAGCCAAGCTCCCACAAAAGAATTACAAAAAATTACAGATAAAAAACATAATAAAAATGAGGACGATATAAATTTCATTTTTAAAGAAATGAATGCTTTAAATTTAAAGAAAGCTGATATGTCTATGTTTGGTATTAATATTAGTCAAATTAAAAAATCACCTGATAAAATTAATAATGTTAAGAAACAGGTTAAAGACATTAGTGACAAAACCTCTTTTAATGCATTAGAGTTGTTAAATCTTAATATTGAGAGCGTTCCTAAGCTTGTAGAACCATTCTTTCAAAAATCTGGACTTGCTTCTTTAGTTGGCACCTCAGATACAGGTAAATCTACCTTTTTAAGGCAGTTAGCTTTATCTATTGTTTTACAAAAAGAGGATTTTATTGGTTTTAAACTAAAGCCTAAACACAATAAAGTAATTTATGTAAGCACAGAAGATGGTGCTTTTAGTGTTAGCCATTCCATAAGGAAACAAATAAAAAGTATTACTGATAAAAATGATGATTTAGACCTTATTAAAAATTTGACATTTTTATTCGATACTGACAACCTCTACGAAAGATTAGAGGATATGATTACAGAATCTCCTGTTGACTTGATTATTATTGATGCTTTTACAGATGTTTTCTCTAATGAGTTAAATTCAAATACTCAAGTAAGAAATTTTCTAAATACTTATGATAGCCTTGCTAAAAAAAATGACTGTTTGGTAGTTTTTCTTCACCATACAGGTAAAAGAACTCAAAACAACAAACCCTCTAAAGATAGTATTATAGGTTCTCAAGCATTTGAAGCTAAAATGAAAGTTGTTTTGGAAATCAGAAGTAATTCTAAAAGTCATAACCTAAAAGATTTATGGGTTTTAAAATCTAACTTTCTTGAAAATGACCAAAAAAACCAATCTCATATTCTTAACTTTTCAAATGATTTAACCTTTTCTAATACTGGTCAAAAAGGCTCAAAGAGTATTAAAGCAAAATCAAATAATAAAGAGATATTAAATAAAGTTATAGAATTACATAGCGCTGGTAATTCCTTTAGAAAAATTGAAGAATTATTAAAAGGCACTAACTTTGAAATAAGTAAAACTGCTGCTAATAACTTAATTAAAGAGCATAAAAAAGGAGGTAATTAAACCTCCTTTTCTTTCTTCTAAAAACTAACTATATTTCCATAAATAATTACCACAATGCTTTCTTTCACCTCTGCACACTTTAGCTATTCCAGATTTATTACAACCTGTTTGACTTGAAGCTTCTGATACTGAAACAAATTCTTTTATAAATATACCAGGTAAAGTATATTGATGCACAACTTTTCTTCTTAAATCTTGTTTAGGGATAAATTTCTCAACATAATCATATGTCCAATAGAAGCCTTTACAAACCTTATTAACACTTAAACAAACCTTTGATAAATCTTGTTTATTTAAACCAATTACAGCTCCTGCATTAGTTAAATTAGAGTATTTGTTCAATAATTTACCAGATGATATATCATATTGATAAACAGTCTTTTCAAGCTCTCCGCCAATTGACATGTTGTATCCATCTTCTTTTGAATTATATTCTAAAATATATTCTTTTTCTTTATTAGCTAATTCATCTTTTGTTGCTACAGTTTCTAAAACCTCCCACTTGAAAGCTTCTATTCCATAAGTAGCAATTGCATTTTGAAATGCATAACTCTTACCTTTTTTAGATTTCTTTAAATGGTCTTTTTTTCTTTCTTCAATAGACTTTGTTGTTGCTCCAATATAGATTTTATTATCTATATTGTTAGTAACCTTGTATATATAATTATAAGTAATTGTCTCTTTCATATTCTCTTTCTTTTTTTAATTTCTCTTTAGGGAACACCCTCTACAACCCTTACTGTTAAAGGGTTTAAAAACTCATTTACCTAATGCTTTTAGGTAATTTTTTTTATGCTGTTTTTTTACCTACTTTATTAATACATAAAAACTCTCCATTCAACCATCTAATTAATAGTTGTCTCATTTTATAACTTGGTATATACAAATTCATATTTTCTTTTTTCCTAATGCATCCTCTCCATATCCATTGTACTAATTCCCCTAAAGCAAACAATTCTTCATTTAATTCAATACCACGTTGTCTAAAAAAGTTAACATTTTGTGGATGATTATATCTACTTGCCAAATAAGCCATTGATTTAATATTACTGTATTTATTTGTTGCTCTTGAATTTACAGGAATAAATCCTTTTGAATAACTTCCCCCTGATAATTTAGTTTCTGAAACTTTAAAAGTTGTGTAAGCATTCTCTTTGGATTTAGTCTTAAATTTTTTCCTAAAAATATAAGATGTTCTATCACTTATTTGTTTAGAGGATTTCCTACTAATATTAGTGCAATAAGTAACACTGTAGGTATTCATTGAATTTTTAGATTCATTAGCAACACCTAAATAAATATTTAATGCCCTTTTAATTTCAGTCAATTGATTTAGAGTGTAACTATCTTTAATATTAAAACTAATATTATGCAATTTCAAATAAGCACATAATAAAGTTCCTTTAAATAAATAGGTTAAAATTTGTACTTCTTTAAAAGCTTTAAAGATTTTAATTGGAAAGACCCAAACAAGATTATTCTTATCTAGATGGTAAACGGTATTGCTTCTGCACAATTTTTTTATATCATCAAATCTCCCTTTATAATCATCATTAATAAATCTTACTCTTTTTGTTTTTTCTTCAATTAAAATATGATTTTGACTAACTAATAATTCTATGTCCTTTTCACCAAGATAATTTAATTTCAGAGGGTTTACAGCTTCATCTAGTATTAGAATATAGTCTTTTAAATAGCTTGAATCTTCTTCCTTTAATAACATAAATAGTTTATGAGTAGCTATAACATTTTGTCCTAAAGAAATAAATTTTAGAAATTGACCTCTTTTATTTAGTTTAACAAATTTATCTTTTGAATTAAGGTCAATACTTCCATCTTTTCTAATCAATCCAGAATGAATATTATAATGGATATTTTCATCAGGGTCTAAAGGAATTGACACAGAATTTTCTGGTAAACTATCTTTAATTCTTTGTACTTCCTCTAAAAATGGTGTTATATACACGAATTTTTTTCCAGACTTTACACATTCATTCATTTTTAAAATTGCTCTATAAGTTTTTCCTGTACCCATAAGCTCATCAATAATTTCTACTTTCATATTATATCTTTTTTAAGTTATATATAATTGAATAGACAGTTAAAAAAGTTAAATAAAAACTATTTACTTGTGAAGTTTAAACTTGGATTTCATCACTCTACATACCTCAACCATCCTATCCAAAAACATATACAAAGGTACAAAAAATAAATGACAAATCCTAATTATTTTAACAGTATTATTGCGTTTTTATCAATAAAGACACGTATTATTTTAATAAAATAAATATACCGCAATAATAATGCATTAAATGCAACTAAAGCAGTATATCTAATTACTAGTCTATTTTCAGGAGCATTTTTTTTAGTTGATGCAGTCTCAAAAACTCCAATAGGATAAAAATACAGTATAACAACTTTCTTTAAATAAGTGTAAAATGATAGCAATAATAAGATTGGTTTTTAACAACATAAACAGATAATAATTCTCTTGTGATTTTTACTTTGTCTACTAAAACAATTTCATCTTTTTCTAAAACACCTATATCATACTTTACTTTAACTTTAAAAGGACATTTTAAACATTCCAATTCATTATTTGAGTTCACAATTAAAATCTCAAAAGGAGAAATATATTTTAATAAATCTGCTAATTCTTCATCATTCATTTTCATTTTTTTTAAACTTGGTTATTAATCAGTTTACACAAAATAGCTATATTATAATGTTGCTAGGTACCAGTTAGGTATGCTATTTTCAATAGAATTAGCTATGTTTTGTATAAACTCGTGTGTATTAACGTTTCGTTCTAAATTAGAATCTATGTATGACGACTTGTTTGCTTCAGTAAAAAGATTGTAAACATTCCATAAACTAATTTGATTATCTGTTCTTTTGAAATTGTCATCAGTAAAATAATCTTTAACCACAGAACCAATTTGAGAATCTGTTAGCTGTAATGGAAATTTTCCTTGCTTTTCTATTTTTGATAAATAATGATACATACGCATCTTACCAATTAAATGTGCAAACTGTTTTTCATCTAAATAATAATTACTTAACCTTTCCAATTTTTCTATATGTGATTCTTGATTATAATTATAGATAAGGTTTTTTACAGCTTCTTGTAACTCTTGAATACTACTAACTCTAATTTCTGAATTCAAACCATCCGTTGCTATACAAAGGTTTGTACAAACTGTATTTTTGTAACCAATAAATACCTTAAATTTTTCAATAGATTTTTTAGAAAATAAATTTTCTTGGTTATAAGCCCTAACACCTCCAATTGATAAATTAAGTATTTGATTATTTACGACCATTTGTCTATTTGGTATTTCCATCATAAAAGCCATACGCTCATAGTAGGTAGTTTTCTCATGTTCTAAGAGCTCTTTTACAGGCTTCCCGATTGCAGAAGGAATTCTACCTTTAATTTGATGAGAAACTCTAATAGAGGGAGTTATAAATGCTCCATTAAATGCAGATTCTGCAATTTCCTTGGTAGCATCAATAAATTCAAAATGAGACAATGTAGTTTCGTTGTCCTTGGCAAAAACTGGGATTATGCAATCTTGTTTTAAGTGATTTAAACTTACCTCTACAGTATTTGCTTCTATAAATTTACTTGATGATTTCTGTACTAAATTTGTAGTATCTTCAATCATATCTTGTACTTGTTGATTAGCTACTAATTCCATTTTCTGATGTTTTATTATTGTGAATAATTTCTTTATTATCTACTATCATAGATTTTACTTTCTCAATTTCTTGTTTACGATTTAAAATAGTATTGTTCAATTCCTTTTTTAGACTTGAATATTTTTGATATAAATGTCTCAATCCTTCAACTGTTGTGCATTCTGCTATTTCTTTTTTAGCTTTTTCAATAGATAAACCTTGATGACACCAATCTAAAATTAATCTACCTGTAGCTTCTGAAATTTTAAAATCTGGTGAGTTAGTAAATAATCCAGTTCTGTCTTTACTTGCAATTGCAAAGTGTTTAATATCGACTTCAAAAACTAAAGTAAATTCATAATCAACACCATCGCGTTGAACCGCCTTTAAACCTACTTTTTCTGGAATATATTTACCATTCTTCTGATTCAAAACATAATCTTGTTTTGTTCTCATTGTTGCTATAATATGAGCATTTGCCTGTAAAATCTTATTTATAAAAGCTTTTTGACGTGGTGTTACTTTATTCCAATTGGTAAAACTATTACCTGGTAATTTTGAATGGAAATCTATTAGCTCATCCCACACTTGTGATATGGAATCTAACACTATAACATCCATATTTGCCTCTAAACATATATCTATAGCCTGTATATATTTTTCTGGAGTAAATGGTGGAGAAATTCTAATGACATTATATTCTCCAAGATGTGCATACAAATCTGCTGAACCATTTTCAGAATCAATTACTGCTACTTTTGATAGGTCATTATTAGTTAAACCTTTTGCTAAAAGCAATGAACTCATCGTTTTTCCACTACCAGCACTACCTTGTAAAGCCATCTTAATTTTAGCTTGTTTCCTTGCGGATTTTCTTAATTGCATAATTTTAAATATTATTGTTTATAATTAAATTCAATGAGACTATTTCACTAAAAAAAGACACAAAAAAAGAGTCTACATTTCTGTAAACTCTATATTGTATCTTAACTTAAAGAATTAGTTTATAAAACCAATTCTTTTTCCACTACATTGTTTTTAACAACGTTTTCTTCTTCACTTACATACTGATAACTGTGCGTTAGTGTCACCATTTCGCCAGTTTCTGGTATTGCATACTCGTAAGCATCTACCTGTACTTTTTGAATACTACCAGGAAAATCTGAACCAATTAAACTTTCACACATTTCTTCATCAAATGTGCAACTGACATTTACTTTACGTGCTGTAAAATAAGTTCTTCCTGTTTCTCTGCTTTTCACTGCTTCAATTCCTCCTTGTACAATTAATGCACAAAACTCTGACCCATTTTTTCTTTCAAAGGTCTTAAATCCTACAATTTTTACCATAGTTTCTTAAATTTTAAAGATTATTTAATAGTACGGGGGTATCCCGCAATGGTAAAAGTGAGTGGGGGCTGAATTTAGATTACCTCGCTTTCATAGTAGTAAAAGTTTTTGAAAATTTTGAAAAAAATTATTTTTTTATTTAGAGAATAGATTAAGACTTACTTTGAATGACAATTATAATAGCGATTGTAATTAATCCATCTCCAATCCAGCCAATTGTACTAAATGTATTAGACACTCCTTTTTGCAAAATCATTAATATTATAAAAAACAAATAAATCCATGATAGAACTTCTGCAATTGGAAAGCTATTTTTATTAATTTCCTCTTCCTGATACTGTTCTACTTCCTGTTTATCAGTTAACCATTGCTCATAGCCATCTTCAAAATCAGTTTCAACTTCCACAAATATTTCTTCTCTTTTAATATTATTTTTTTCATTAATTAAAATCTCATCATTATATCCTTCTGTTGTTAAAGGTGCATCTGATGCTACTAACATAGATACATCTGCTTTTGCAAGTGTTTCTAATTGTAATTTAGCATTACCAGCATATTCTCCATCTAATTGTATTGCTACTTCAACACGCTCCCCTACTTTGAAAACATTTGGATATAAATCTAATAAGATTTTTTGTAAAGAAGCACCAATAACTTCACTATGACCATTTGGATATTTTATCTTAACAGTAGTACTTCTCCATAAATCCCCTTTATCATTTACCTTATCAATTTCACTAATAGTTTCAATCAAACCAATAGAAATAAATTCTCTCTCTCCTGACTCTTCATTTGTTCTAATCATTTTGATTTGAGATTAATTCTTTTAATTTTTATCAATTTATCATCATTTACTCTAAATAAACTTCTATCATCCACCATTCCTTCTGGCTGGGTTAAGATTAGTTTTTCTTTCTTATTTATTTTTTGAATGCTAATATTCCATTCTTTTTGATAGACAAACTTTTTTAGTTTTTCATCATATAAATAATAGCTAGAGTAACAACTACCTCCACAATCTACTTGAACTGTAAAATCTAAAAAACCATCAAAATTATAATCATAAAATCTCATTAGAACATAACCCAGTCCTATATTATCAGGTAAATTAACATGTTCATCAATTTGTTTATTTTTGAAGTATATTTTAAGATTTTTAATTCCTCCTAAATACTCATATTTTTCATTAGGTGTCATTTTACTATCCCAGACAGAAACAAATTCTAAATAATTAACTTTAAACTTCTTGGTGTTTTCTGTTATTTTAATATTTATTTCGTTTTCATCAGCAAAATTAGTCCAACCATCTTGTGAGTAGCTTGCTGATGTTAACAATAAGAAAAAATAAAATTTAATTTTCAACATACACTTTTATAAATTTTAGTAAATACTTACTGCTTCTTTTATAGATTTTACAAAATACTCTGTTTCTACCTGTTGCTCAATAATTTTATCAATTGCTGTTATAGCATCGTATATTTTGGTGTATAATTTCAGTAAAGTTGTTTCTAAAAAATCTAAATTTCTTAAATCATTATATTTATCATACCAGGTTATAAAATCTTTAAGGCTTAAATTTTCTTTAAAATGATTAATATCAGAAAGCATTAATTTATACTGTTCTTTTATAAATTTGTATTTAGAATCTGCATAAAAGGTTACTTTTTCATCTTCATAAAAATGTGGTTCTAAACTATATTTTTTCTCAATAATATTAGAACTTATAATTTCAGAACATGTATAAATATCATCTACATCAATGTTATTTTTACTTTCAATAAATAAGTCTAAATAAAATCCTGATTTAGATATAAATGTGATTGCTTCACAACCTTTGTTACATGCACAACATATTCCATAACTAACTTTATCAAAGCCATTACAACCTTGTTTTTTAGCTTCGTTAAATTTATCTTCTAATGCTTTAAGAAAAATTGATTTATATAAATCCATATATGATTTACTATCATCAAGAAAAATACTTAGCTTATTAATATCAAAGTTTTTTATAGCTTGTATTATTTGTTGTTTCATTCTAATTAACCTGTTATATCCTTTAGTTTCTTGTGATTTTTAAAATACAACCCTAAAAGTAAATATGTATTTTTCATAGTTTTGAATAAATATAACAATTATAACGCATATATGCGTTAATAAAGTATATGAGGTTTATTGATTTTTACATAGTGATAAAAGTCAAAAACATAGCATTCATGAAAGCATTTGGTAAATACCTAAAAATGCTAAGAAATAAAGCTAATCTATCTCAAGAAGATTTAGCCAATGACTGTGACATATCCATATCACAAATTGGCAGAATTGAAAGAGGTGAAATTAATACAACTATTTCAACATTATATGTTCTAGCTAAAGCTTTAAACATTGAAGTCAAAGAATTATTTGATTTTAAATAACTATATTTGAAAATAAAGAAATTTCTTTTTCATAGCAATTTACTCCACCTCTCTATAGAAGTGGAGTTTTTATTTTTTATAAAGTTTATCAACTTCTATACTCACTTTATTCTGCACAATTTTACCATAATGAGATTGAGTAACGTTCATATTAGAGTGACCCAACAATTCGGAAACAATCTCCATAGGAACGTTATTATAAAGTAGTACAGTTGTAGCAAAAGTTTTCCTTGCAATATGATGTGTTAATCTTTTATCTATTCCAATAACCTCAGCTATTTCCTTTAAATAAGAATTAAACTTTTGGTTGCTAATAGTAGGTAGCTTATTATCATATTTACTCAATATTTCTTTTGCTTTAGGTAGTATCGGAACAGAAATTTTACTCTTAGTTTTCTGTCTATACATTTCAATCCATTCCTTACCATCAAAACCAACCTCAATGTTTTTAACTGTTAAATTTGACATTTCAGCATACGCTAAACCTGTATAACAGCAGAATATAAACAAATCTTTTACTTGCTGTAATCTTACTTGACTAAAGTTGTGCTTTTCTAACTTCTTTAATTCTTCATCAGTTAAATAAACAATTACAGTTTTATACTTCTTGTTTTTATATAGGTGAAAAGGGTCTTTTTTTAAATAGTTCTCAGAAATAGCAAACTGAATTATTTTCTTTACTCTTTGTATGCTTCTATAAACAGTAGCTTGTCTTAATTTCAATTCAGTTTTAAAGAAATACTCTAAGTCTTGAATAAATTTTAAATTTAAATCTTTCAGCCTTACATCCTTTCTTTTGTAGAATTTAGAAATAAATAATGCTACTTTTCTTCTACTCTCAACATATCTACTCCAAGATAATTTATTAAAGTCAATTCCTATCAATTTTTCTGTTTTATCATTATGTAAATCATAAGCACCTAAAATTGTAATTTCTTCTTTAGAATCCTCCCCTTTATACTTCCTATAAACATCATCAACATCGAAGTCATCAGGTAAGATTTGAAGCATTAAAAAAGCCTTATCTATCTGTTGATGAATAAGGCTTAGTTTGTTATTTAAAATGGTGTTTTCTTTATTATTAGGTAAAGCTTTCTGTTTACTACTATCCCAATTATCTGGATTTATAAATATCCCAGAAGAGAATTCTTTTCTATTTTTTAAAAATGTAATCCTACATCTTATAGGACATTTCCCTTTTTTATTTATTCTGTTTCTTTGTAGAAAAAAGAGTACAGCTAATTTATAGTTATTCATAGATTTTATGTTTTGTAAAATGGTACACCAGAAGAAATAATGGTACACCTAATTGCACACCTAAAAGATGTAAATTGATTAATTGTGAAGTGATATTGAATTTAATGCGAAGTACTGCAAACCCTTACAAAACCTGTAGAAAACAAAAAAGCCTCACATTTCTGTGAAGCTTTAAGTGAGCCCTGAAGGATTCGAACCTTCGACCGCCTCCTTAGAAGGGAGGTGCTCTATCCAGCTGAGCTAAGAGCCCGTATTTTTTAAGTTGTTACGACAACTGTGTCGGGGTGGCAGGATTCGAACCTGCGACCTCCTCGTCCCAAACGAGGCGCGATGACCGGGCTACGCTACACCCCGAGTGCAATTTTTTAGCGGAGAGACAGGGACTCGAACCCTGGCGACCCTAAGGTCGACAGATTAGCAATCTGCTGCATTACCACTCTGCCATCTCTCCTTTCGACTTCAAACTTAAAAGCTTGAATTAAAAATTGCGAGTGCAAATGTAATATTAGAATTACAATATTACAAGACTTTTTTAAAGTTTTTATAAAACTTTTTTTACTCAGGATATTCTACCCTTAAATGATAAATATTCATTAACTTTTTCTTTACCACTTTTTTTATAATTTTTATCTCTCTAAAAGTAATATCTGAATTTAAAAATTGATTATCTGCCATTTGTTTATCAAAAATTTTATCAATTAAATTACTGATTGATTGAGCTGTAGGTGTTTTTAAACTTTTAGAAGCAGCTTCTGCTGCATCACACATCATAAGTATTGCTGTTTCTTTAGAAAATGGAATTGGCCCTTGATATTGGAATTTTTTAATATCAACCTTCGTATCTGGATTTAACTCTTGTTCTTTTTTAAAAAAGTAATATGTAGAACTAGTACCATGATGTGTTCTTATAAAATCTATTATTCTATCTGGTAAATTATGCTTTTTAGCCAACTCAACTCCTTTTATAACATGGTCTGTAATAATTTTAGTACTATCTCTTGGAGATAAATCATTATGTGGATTTACACCAGTTGATTGATTTTCTATAAAATACATTGGATTTAACATTTTACCAATATCATGATATAATGCACCTGTTCTTAACCAACATAGAATTGGCTCCTATTTCGTTTGCTGCTGCTTCTGCCAAATTAGCTACTTGCATAGAGTGTTGAAATGTTCCTGGAGCTTTTTCATTAAGCTCTCTTAAAAGCTTTGTATTAGTATTAGAAAGCTCTAAAAGTGTTACATCAGAAACAAGACCAAATACTTTCTCATAAATATATATTAGAATAATAGAAAGAAAAGATAATAACCCGTTTGCTGCAAAAAGCATAAAATAATCCCAATTAATTTGAGAAGCATTACCTTCTTTAATAATCGAAAACGCAAAATAAGTAATCATGTATATTAAAGTAATTTGCGCTACAGAAATAAATAAAGTTGCTCTTTTGTATAACTCAGAAACTGTTAATATGGTTACGATACCTGCAATAATATGTAAATAAATAAATTCAAAACTATTTGGCACTATATATCCTAAAAGTAAAACGGTTAAAACATGAGTAAACAACCCTAATCTTGCGTCAAAAAATGCTTTTAAAATTATAGGAAGAATACTTAAAGGAACAACATATAAATAATCAGAATTGTATTTTATAACCAATGTTTGGATAAAAATTATAGCAAAAACATTAAAGAAAATAAAGGTTACTTTATTATTATTATTAAATATTTCTAGTCGATATTTATTTAGAAATAAAAGTAACATCAATAAGGCTAAAGAAACTAAAATTGTATACCCAAAAATAATCCAATTATAATTCGACTCTGTCCAAACTTTAGATTCAGACTCACTTTTTAAAGAGTTTAAAATTGCTAGTTTTTTTCCTTCAACAATATCTCCTTTTAAAATTATTAACTTTCCTAATTCTACTTTACCTTTAGTATAAGAAATATGGCTAATCTCATTATTAATTATCTTATCAGTTAAAACATTATCATAAGAAACATTAGGTTTTATAATACCTGCTAATAAATTAAGCACTAATTTTTGTCCATAGCTATAAGGTTCATCTTCTAAATTTGTATTAATTATTTCTAATACATTTTTAGAGGTTAATAACTTTTTAAACAAAACATCCTGTACCTCATTTTCTTTTTTTAGTACAATTATTTCATTTCTATCAGACAATCTATCTTCACTAATAACCTCTAAAAAACCAATATCGTATACTTTCCACAGAACTCTCTCGCCTATTTTCTTTAATCTATCTAAATCTTTATTAGTTAAAGAATCACTAGTATTTATTTGAGAAATTCTATTTTGAAATGTTTGCTTTACTTCAGAAACAATATCTCTATCATATTGAAAATATAATTTACTATTAGCTTCAATTTCTTTTTTTCAATTTTTATTTCTTCATCAGTTTTTTGAATTGCAAAATCAAAAGGAGCATATAAATTATCGTATTTCCAAAGTTGGCCATTATTAAAATCATATTTAAATTGACCTCCTTTCGGAAATAAATATACAATTGCTATAGTGGTAATTAGAAATAAAAATACCTTATATATAATTGTATTATTTCTGTAGATTTTATTTACTATTTCGCTCATCGAATTCTCTCTTAGTATAACAAACTTACAGTAAAATAATGAAGCTTAAAAATTACACATATATTAAGATTTTAATTTGATTTAATTTGGTTAATTTAGCAACCTATATTTTTAATATTATAAAACATAAATATTTAGTATGAAAGACGTTGTAATTGTATCGGTTGCCAGAACTCCAATAGGTAGTTTTATGGGTAGTTTATCTACTATACCTGCCACTATCTTAGGAGCAACAGCAATAAAAGGTGCTTTAGATAAAATTAATTTAGATGCTTCTTTAGTTGAAGAAGTTTTTATGGGTAATGTTGTATCTGCTGGCTTAGGTCAAGCACCTGCAAGACAAGCTGCTATTCATGCTGGTATTCCAGATACTGTTCCTTGTACAACTGTAAATAAAGTTTGTGCTTCTGGAATGAAATCTATAATGCTTGCTGCCCAAACAATTGCTCTAGGTGATGCTGATGTAGTTGTTGCTGGTGGAATGGAAAACATGAGTTCTATTCCTCATTATCAACATGCTAGAACTGGTTCTAAATTTGGACCAATTACAATGGAAGATGGCATGCAAAAAGACGGCTTAGTAGATGCCTATGGAAAAGTTGCTATGGGTGTTTGTGCAGATGAATGTGCTACTGAATATAGTTTTTCTAGAGAAGACCAAGATGCATTTGCAATTCAATCGTACAACCGCTCTTCTAAAGCTTGGAGCGAAGGCAAATTTACTGATGAAATTGTACCCGTTTCTATACCACAAAGACGAGGAGAACCTATTCTTTTTTCTGAAGATGAAGAATATAAGAATGTGAAAATGGAAAAAATCCCAGCCTTAAGAGCTGCTTTTACTAAAGACGGTACTGTTACTGCTGCAAATGCTTCTACTATTAATGATGGTGGTGCTGCTTTAATTTTAATGTCTGCAGAAAAAGCAAAAGAATTAAACTTAGCTCCTATTGCTAAAATAAAAAGTTACGCAGATGCTGCACACGAACCAAAATGGTTTACAACAGCGCCAGCTAAAGCTTTACCTAAAGCTTTAGCAAAAGCAAACCTATCTATAGATGATGTAGATTATTTTGAATTAAACGAAGCTTTTTCTATTGTTGGTTTAGCAAACATGAAAATACTTGGTATTAATGATAAAAATGTAAACGTAAACGGTGGTGCTGTTTCTTTAGGTCATCCATTAGGCGTTTCTGGAGCTAGAATAGTAATTGCTTTAACATCTATATTAAAACAAAATAATGCCAAAATTGGTGCAGCTGCTATTTGTAATGGTGGTGGTGGTGCTAGTGCTTTAATTATTGAAAGAATATAATACAATAAAATTGAACTTCGGTATTTGTAATCTTAGTATAGTTCCTATTCGTTCAGAAGCTTCAGACGCATCAGAAATGACAAGTCAGATGTTATTTGGAGAGCATTTTACTATTCTAGAAAAAAACAAATACTGGAGTAAGATTCGTTTATTTTATGATAATTTTGAGGGTTATATTGATAACAAACAATTTGAAGAAATTTCTAAAGACTACTTTCAAAAATTATCAACTATAGAATCTATTTATTCAGGTGATATAATTGACTTTATCTCTAGTGATACAAACGATTTATTTACAATACCTTTGGGTGCTAGATTACCTTCTTTTACAAATAATCAGTTTTATATTAACACTAAACGCTTTCAATACGAAGGAGCTACATTTAAAGGTGTTTTATCAAAAAATGAAATTATTCAAAAAGCGTTTACTTATTTAAATACTCCTTTTTTATGGGGAGGAAAAACTCCTTTTGGGATTGACTGTTCTGGTTTTACACAAATGACCTATAAGCTTTGTGGTTATAAAATACCTAGAGATGCTAAAGAGCAAGCTTCTAAAGGTGAGGTATTAAGTTTTATTGAAGAAAGTGAACCCGGAGATTTAGCTTTTTTTGATAATGAAGAGGGTGAAATTATACATGTTGGTATTATTTTAAATGACTACCATATTATTCATGCTCATGGAAAAGTAAGAATAGATACTTTAGATCATAGTGGAATTTTTAATTCCGATTTACAAAAACACACTCATAAACTACGAGTTATTAAAAAATTAATATAAAAAAAAACCGAAACGTTAAGTTTCGGTTTTTTTTATATTAAGTAAGAAGCAATATTATTGACCTCTTAATTTTTTATAAATTGGTCTTAAAGCATCTCCTTCAGCTTCCTTTTCTAATAAATCATAAATATTTAAAAGATTTTTTACAGAATCAAAGTCTCTTTTTAACTCATCAGCTTTCTTTACAAAAGGTAAAGCTTCTTCATGAATCGTTTTTAATTTAGCTTCTAACTCTTCGTATTTTTTATTATTATCAAGATTGTTATTCATTTCTTCCTGAACAGCAATTCTTTTATTCAAAATAGCTGAACCTAAGTTTAAATAAGCATCTCTATAATCTGGCTTTAATTCAATTGCTTTTTTATAATAACCAATAGCGTCATCAAATTTATTTTGATTACCATTAACAACACCTAAATTATAAAATAAAATAGGATTATTTGGATCTAATTTAACTGCTTCTTGCATAAGTTCTCCAAACTTATCCATCTTTTTTAATTTAATATAAAGATCGGCTTCATTTAATAATAAATTTAAATCTTTAGGATTTGCTGCTCTTGCTTCTTTCATAGCAATTATAGCCTCATCACTTTTTCCTTGAGTATTTAAAATTAATGCGATATTCTTAATAATATCTCCACTTTTAGATTTAGTTTGTTTTACTTCTGGTTTTATATATTGCCCAGCTTTAACCATTAAATCTCTCTGTTGTTTAGACCCTAGGTTTTCTACTGCACCAGTAGCTTTATTAGTAGCAACATATTGAGTTTCGATACCAGTATACCCCATATCTTTTAATTCTCTATAATACTTTAATGCTGTATCATACTCTTTTGCTTGAGTAGAAGATACAGCAGCATTAAAAACAAAAGAAGTATCCTTTGGACTTGGACTTAACTTATACGTTAAGTAAAAGTTAGTGGCAGCACTTTTATAATCTTTATCTTCATTATATAACTTAATTGCTTTTTGAGAAACATCAGCAACCAATTTATTTAACATAGGTGCAGCACTTTTTGTATATTTTGCTTTACCAATTTCTTTTTCATAATTCATTAAATCACTAAAAGCTTCAGATGCATTTAAATAATCTTGTCCGCCAGCAAAAGCTTTTCCTTTTAAGTAATAAAACTTAGCCTTATACTTAGATTCCATAGAATTTTCCATAGAGTTTAAAGAGTTTAAAACTGTAATAGCCGATTTAAAATCATTTTTTTTAATCGCTTTTTCTGCAGCTTTAAGTTCGTTTTTTTGTGCAAAAGCTCCAATAGATATTATTCCTAAAGAAAGCGCTAATATTTGTTTTTTCATTTTACTGATTTGTTTATTTATTGTTATTCTTGATTTTCGTTTGAATCATTTTCAATTTCCGTGCCATTTTCAGAATCGTCTTCTAATTCTTCTTCAGCTTCTTCTTCATGAGCTACTTTAGCAACAGCAGCAATACTATCAGAATCTTTAATATTTATTAAACGAACACCCTGAGTTGCACGTCCCATAACCCTTAAATCTTCAACAGCCATTCTAATGGTTAAACCAGATTTATTAATAATCATTAAATCGTTAGAATCATCTACATTCTTAATAGCTACCAATTCTCCAGTTTTCTCAGATATATTTAAAGTTTTAACTCCTTTACCACCTCTGTTAGTAACTCTATAATCTTCTAATTTAGAACGTTTCCCATAACCTTTTTCTGATACCACAAGGATATTGCTTTCCATATCATTTACAGCAACCATACCTATTACCTCATCATTTTCATGCTGTAATGTAATACCTCTAACTCCAGATGCAGTTCTTCCCATTGGGCGAGTTTTTGCTTCTTCAAAACGAATTGACTTACCAGATTTTAAAGCTAACATTACTTGACTGTCTCCTGTTGTTAATTTAGCTTCTAATAATTCATCACCATCTTTTATAGTAATTGCATTAATACCATTTGTTCTTGGACGAGAATATTGCTCTAAAGAAGTCTTTTTAACTTGACCTTTTTTAGTAGCCATAATTACATAATGGCTATTAATATACTCTTCGTCTTTTAAATCTTGAGTTACTAAGAATGCTTTTACTTTATCATCTTGCTCAATATTAATAAGGTTTTGCATTGCTCTACCTTTGGTGTTTTTACCACCTTCAGGAATTTCATAAACTCGCATCCAGAATACTTTACCTTTTTGGGTAAAGAACATCATATATTGGTGATTTGTACCAACAAATAAGTGCTCTAAGAAATCTTCATTTCTTGTGGTTGCGCCTTTTTGACCTCTTCCTCCTCTATTCTGAACTTTATACTCTTCTAAGTTGGTACGTTTTAAATAACCTGCATTTGAAATGGTAACTACTACTTTCGTATTAGGTATCATGTCTTCAATACGCATATCTCCACCTGCATATTCTATTGCAGATCTACGTTCATCTCCATACTTTTCTTTAATATGTAATAACTCATCTGTAATTATTTGGTAACGTCTAGGCTCGTTAGATAAAATATCTTTTAAATCAGTAATTGTTAACATGATTTCATCAAACTCAGCACGTAGTTTATCTTGCTCTAAACCTGTTAATTGACGTAAACGCATTTCTACAATTGCTTTCGCTTGTATCTCTGTTAATTCGAAACGTTCAATTAAACTCTCTCTTGCTTCATCTGCATTGCTAGATGCTCTAATAATTTTAATTACTTCATCAATATTATCAGATGCAATAATTAAACCTTCTAAAATATGAGCTCTTGCTTCTGCTTTCTTTAATAAAAATTCAGTTCTACGAACAACAACTTCATGTCTATGCTCAACAAAATAATGAATTAATTGTTTTAAGTTTAATTGCTCTGGTCTTCCATTTACTAAGGCAATATTATTTACACTAAAAGAAGTTTGTAATTGCGTGTATTTAAATAATTTATTTAAAACGATATTTGGTATTGCATCACGCTTTAAAATATAAACAACACGCATTCCATTCCTATCAGACTCATCTCTAATATTAGAAATACCTTCAATTTTTTTATCATTTACAAGCTCAGCAGTTTTTTTTATCATTTCTGCTTTATTCACTTGATAAGGAATTTCTGTAACAATAATGCACTCACGCCCTTTAACTTCTTCAATAACCGCTTTAGCACGCATTACAATACGCCCTCTACCTGTATGAAAAGCGTCTCTTACACCATCGTAGCCATAAATAATACCACCAGTAGGAAAATCTGGAGCAGAAACATGTTGCATTAACTCATCAATTTCTATATCTCTATTTTCAATATATGCAACAGTACCATTTATAACTTCTGTTAAGTTGTGTGGCGCCATATTAGTTGCCATACCAACTGCAATACCAGAAGCTCCGTTTACTAATAAATTAGGAATACGAGTGGGTAAAACGGTAGGTTCTTGTAAAGTATCATCAAAATTTAAACGATGATCTACAGTATCTTTTTCAATATCAGCTAACATATCTTCTGATATTTTTTGCATTCTAACCTCTGTATAACGCATTGCTGCAGGAGAATCTCCATCAACAGACCCAAAGTTACCTTGCCCATCTACCATCATATAACGTACACTCCAATTTTGAGCCATACGTACCATAGAGTCATAGACAGATGTATCACCATGTGGGTGATATTTACCTAAAACTTCCCCAACAATTCTAGCAGACTTTTTATACGATCCAGTAGCTTTAATTCCTAATTCGTGCATACCAAATAAAACCCTTCTATGTACTGGTTTTAAACCATCTCTTACATCTGGTAATGCTCTCGAAACGATTACTGACATTGAATAATCAATGTATGCAGATTTCATTTGATCTTCAATGTTAATTGGAATTAACTTTTCTCCGTCTGTCATATATATTTTATTAATATTTTACTCTAATTTTTAAAACAAGGCAAGATACTATTTCTCGTAGTTTTTTCAAAGGTTTTACTTTTTAGAATTCGCTAGAGTTATCAACATTTTTTGATAATTTTTAACATAAATTTATTTGTCTGATTTTCAATAGTTTTCTACCTTGCTTTTGTGGTCAAACTGTCATATTTTATGCTATGGCATCTTTTTTGTAATTAATCATAAAAAAAAGGACTAAATTTACAACACATCAATAAAGACAGAAAGAAATATGGACGATAATTTTTCACCAAAAGTTAGAGATGTAATCACTTTCAGTAAAGAAGAAGCCTTAAGGTTAGGCCAAGAATTTATTGGAACAGAACATTTACTATTAGGTTTAATAAGAAAAGGAGAAGGAAAAGCAATAGAAATTTTAACAGCTTTTGATGTTGATTTAGTTTTATTACGAAAAAAACTAGAGCAATTAAACCCATCCAATCCTTCTTTTATAGATAATACAGATAAACCTAGTTTACGTTTAACTAGGCAAGCAGAAAAAGCTTTAAAAACTACTTTTTTAGAAGCTAAATTATACCAAAGCGAATCTATAGATACCGCACATTTATTATTATGTATTTTAAGAAATGAAAACGACCCAACAACAAAGTTAATTCAAAAATACAATGTAAATTATGATGATGCTAAAGCACTTTATAAACAATTACATGTAGATGATACCGATTTAGAATTACCTTCTAACCCAATTGCAGAAACACCTTCTGATGACGAGTTTGCTTCTGAAAAATCGAATCCTTTTGATAATACACAAAAAGGTAAAAATGTAAAAAAATCTAAAACACCTGTTTTAGATAATTTTGGTAGAGATTTAACAGATTTGGCAGAAAAAGGAAAACTAGATCCTGTAGTTGGTAGGCAAAAAGAAATTGAACGTGTTTCACAAATTTTAAGTCGTAGAAAAAAGAACAATCCAATGTTAATTGGAGAACCTGGTGTTGGTAAATCTGCCATAGCAGAAGGTTTAGCTTTAAGAATTGTAGAACGTAAAGTTTCTAGAATTTTGTTTGATAAACGTCTAGTCTCTTTAGATTTAGCAAGTTTAGTTGCAGGCACAAAATACCGTGGGCAATTTGAGGAACGAATGAAAGCGTTAATGAACGAATTAGAAAAGAATGATGATATTATTCTTTTTATTGATGAAATTCATACTATTGTTGGCGCAGGTGGCGCAACAGGTTCATTAGATGCTTCTAATATGTTAAAACCTGCTTTAGCAAGAGGAGAAATACAATGTATTGGTGCCACAACTTTAGATGAGTTTAGAACTAATATAGAAAAAGATGGCGCCTTAGAACGTCGTTTTCAAAAGGTAATTGTAGACCCTACCTCTGTTGAAGAAACCATACAAATTTTACATAATATTAAAACTAAATATGAAGAACATCATCATGTAAATTATACAGATGATGCACTAGAAGCTTGTGTAAAATTAACTAATAGGTACATGACAGATCGTTATTTACCAGACAAAGCTATTGATGCTTTAGATGAAGCGGGCTCTAGAATTCATATCACAAACATTATAGTTCCGCAGCAAGTTTTAGAATTAGAAGCACAATTAGAAATCATTAGAGATCGTAAAACAAAAGCTGTTAATGGGCAAAAATACGAAGAAGCTGCTAAGTTACGTGACGATGAAAAGAACATGGAATCGGCCTTAAATTCTGCTCAAAACCAATGGGAAGAAGATTCTAAATTAAATAGAGAAATTGTAACCGAAGACAATGTTGCAGAAGTAGTTTCTATGATGACAGGAATTCCTGTAAACAGAGTTGCAGAAGCAGAAACACATAGATTACACGAATTGCCAGACTTAATTAAAGGAAAGGTAATTGGGCAAAATGAAGCGGTTACCAAAGTGGTAAAAGCAATACAACGTAATAGAGTTGGTTTAAAAGACCCTAACAAACCAATTGGTTCTTTTATTTTCTTAGGACAAACTGGTGTTGGTAAAACGCAATTGGCTAAAGTTTTAGCTCGTGAGTTATTTGATTCTGACGATTCTTTAATTAGAATTGATATGAGTGAATACATGGAAAAATTTGCTATTTCTCGTTTAATTGGTGCGCCTCCTGGTTATGTTGGTTATGAAGAAGGTGGTCAATTAACAGAAAAAGTAAGAAGAAAACCGTATTCTGTTATCCTTTTAGATGAAATTGAAAAAGCGCATCCAGATGTGTTTAACATGTTATTACAAATTTTAGATGACGGTCATATTACCGATAGTTTAGGTAGAAAAATCGATTTTAGAAACACCATAATTATTATGACTTCTAACATAGGTGCTCGTCAATTAAAAGACTTTGGTGGCGGTGTAGGTTTTGGAACTTCTTCTAAAAAAGAACAAGCAGATGCCCATGCAAAATCTGTAATTGAAGGTGCATTAAAGAAATCTTTTGCACCAGAATTCTTAAACAGAATAGATGATGTTATTGTGTTTAATGCTTTAGAAAGAGAAGATATCCATTCTATTATAGATATTGAACTAGATAAACTATTACAAAGAATAGCAGATTTAGGATATACGTTAGAATTAAGTGAAAAAGCTAAAGATTATATAGCAGACAAAGGCTTTGATAAAAAGTACGGTGCAAGACCACTTAAAAGAGCGATACAAAAATACATTGAGGATGCTTTGGCAGAAGAAATTGTAAATTCTAAACTATCTGAAGGCGATACGATAACTATGGATTTAGATGATGACAAAAACAAGCTCACCATCAAAATTAGAAAAGGAGATAAGAAAACTGAAACTAGAACAGAAACAGAATCTTAAAATAGTAAAAATCCCAAACTTATCAGTTTGGGATTTTTTTGACTTAAATAAGGTGTTTACCTTCTTATTTTTTAAATAAAAAAAGACCTTCGCTAAAAAACGAATATAAATCATTAGAACGAAGTCTTATCCCTGTTAACGTTACATACAATGAAAAAAAACTTATTTATTGGATTATTAACTATTTTTCCATTAATCTTATTTTCTCAAAATAAAAATATTCATTTTGGAATAAAAGCTGGAATGAACTACTCGAATTACATCGATAATATTGATTTGAATTTATTTACTCATATTCCAGCTTACTATAATGGAAAGATAGGTTTCTATATTGGAGCTTATTCTAATATTGGAATCAATAAATTGATCTCAATAAAACCCGAATTGTTAATTTCTAAAACTGGCAGTAAAGCAACTATTGAATTTAAAGATTTACGTAATATTTATACTAATCAAGACAAAGTAGTATATCAAGAAACAAAAGCAGTAATAAATGAATATAATGTATTAATCCCTATTTTATTAAACATTAATCTGAATAAATATTTTTTTGAAATTGGCCCACAATTTGGGTATACTTTTAGTAGAAATATATCTTATAAACATGCCCCAATTAATTCTCAACTAATTTTGAAAAACTCTAGCTCTGAAAATCTTGAATTTGCTGGAGCAATTGGTTTCGGATATAAAATATCTGAATTATATCAGATTGATATTCGATATTCGTATGGATTTACAAAAAGACAACAATTGAATAGTTCTATTTTAAATTTTGGACTATCCTACAACCTTTATTAGAAAAACTGTTTGTAACACCGTTTAAACTTTATTGTTTGTTTTGACTCTCTTGATAAATTCCTTCGGAATTTTTCCATTAGTATTTTATTTACGAAATTTACTACTTAAGAAAGGCAATAAATCTTACACGTTAGCAAACTTTATCCAAACAATTCTAAACTATCAATTTCTAAAGAAGTAATAAATTTAGAAGCATTTATAATATCTGAATGTAGCACTCTATCTTCTTCTACAATTGTTACTTCTTGTCTAAATGAACTTATTATAGATTCTAAAAATGGAGAACTTTTTCTATTTCCAAAACTTAATGCTTGTGAAGCTGTAAAAAGTTCTATTGCAAAAATGGTTTGTAAATTATCTACAATTTTTTTACATTTTGTTGCCGCATTTGCCCCCATAGAGACATGATCTTCTTGTCCGTTACTAGACTCAATAGAATCTACACTTGCGGGAGTTGCGTATTGTTTATTCTGACTTACAATACTTGCTGCAGTATATTGCGGAATCATAAAACCAGAGTTTAAACCAGGATTAGAAACCAAAAATGGAGGTAAATGTCTGTGGCCAGAAACTAACTGATATGTTCTACGTTCCGATATATTCCCTAATTCCGATAAAGCAATGGCTAAAAAATCTAATCCTAAAGCTAATGGTTGTCCATGAAAATTTCCACCAGAGATAATTTCATCTTCATCAACAAAAATATTTGGATTGTCTGTAACAGAGTTTATTTCAGTTAGAAAAGTTTTAGTTACAAACCTTATAGTGTCTTTACTAGCTCCATGTACTTGTGGCATACATCTAAATGAATATGGGTCTTGTACATGCTGTTTTTCTTGCGAAATTAATTCACTTTCTTCTAAAAAATCTTTAATTCTTTCCGCAGTTTTTATTTGCCCATTATGAGGTCTAGCAAAATGAATTAATGAGTTAAAGGGCTCTATTCTACCATCAAAACCTTCTAAAGAAATTGCACCAATTAAATCTGATAAATACGATAATTTATGCGCTTTTAGCAGGCAATTAATTCCGTATGCAGACATAAACTGTGTACCGTTTAACAAAGCTAAACCTTCTTTAGATTGTAGGTTTATTTTATCCCAAGAAAAAAGGTCTAATAATTTTTTACTTTCAATTTTATCATCTTTATAATACACCTCTCCTAACCCAATTAATGGTAAAGCCAAATGCGCTAATGGAGATAAATCTCCTGAAGCACCTAATGAACCTTGCGTATAAACAACAGGAATGATATCGTTATTATAAAATTCTATCAATCTATTTACAGTTTTTAATTGCACCCCAGAATGTCCGTAACTTAAAGCTTTTATTTTAAATAAAATCATCAATTTAACAATCTCTTTCGGCACCTCATCACCAGTTCCACAGGCATGACTCATTACTAAATTCTCTTGTAGCTTCTGTAAATTATAATCATCAATTTTCACATTATACAACGATCCAAAACCTGTATTAATACCATAAATAGGCTTCGAAATCGATTTCGTTTTAGCATCTAAATAAGACCTGCATTTTTCGATTTTCTGAATCGCAGTTTCAGATAATACTAGTTTTTTATCCGAAGAAACTATTTCTTGAATATCTGTTAAATCTAGAGGTTTAATATCTATATAATGAAAAGAGCTCATAAGTTGTTTTATTGAGTTTCAAAAGTGCAAATTCATAAGAGTATATGCAAATCATTTTAACCTTTTTTCTGTAATTTAAGCTTTATATTTGCAGAAAATTTAAATTTTTAGAATGAAAAACATTAGCGTTATACTATTTAGCTTATTACTATTAAGTTCTTGTGGAAAAAGCCATCCAAAAGAGTACCTTACTTTATCTGGTAAACTAGAAAACAATAAAGACACTATAATTTCAATTGCAAACCAACAAGGTGTTATTAAAAAAATAGTAATCAAAGAAGATGGTCGTTTTAAAGATACATTAAAAATTGAAAAAGCTGCTATTTATACTTTTTTAACATCGACCAACAAAAGGTCTCCTATTTATTTAAAAAACGGGTATAATATTTCTTTAAAAGGAGATGCAGATGATTTTATGAATAGTTTTAAATTTTCTGGTGAAGGTTCTGATAATAGTAACTTTATTTTAGCTCAGGTAGCAAAAAGTCAAAGTATAGGAAATCCTCAAGTAATTTTAAACTTAGAAGAAAATGCTTTTAAAGAAAAAGTAAATCAATTAAAATTTGAATACGATAGTATTTTAAATGCATATAATAATTTAGATAGTACTTTATATAATTCAATAAAAAAACAAAACCAGCAAGTTGTTACTTATTTCAACAATGCTTATGAAAAAAACAGGTTTATGAGTAAAGGTAAACCGTCACCTAAATTTGAAAACTATATTGATATTAAAGGAGGTACAAAATCTTTAGATTCTTTTAAAGGTAAATATGTTTATATAGATGTTTGGGCTACTTGGTGTGGACCTTGTATACAACAAATCCCTTTTTTACAATCTTTAGAAAAAGAATATCATAATAAAAATATTGAATTTGTAAGTATTTCTACAGATGAATCTAGAAGAAGTGGTGGATCTTGGGAAGCTGCTGAGAAAAAATGGAGAAATTTTGTAAAGAAAAAAATATGACAGGAGTTCAACTTTGGTCTGGTCAAGATTTTTCTTTCCAACAGGCCTATCAAATAAATGCTATACCTAGATTTATTATTATAGACCCAGAAGGTAAAATTGTAGATGCAAATGCTCCAAGACCTTCTGAACCAAGATTAAAAGATCTATTTACTTCTTTAGGCATATAAATAATCTAAAAATTCTGGATAAAAAAATTACAAAAAAAGTGTATTCATAAAAAAGGCGAAATTCTTAAATGAATTTCGCCTTTATATATATAATACCTAACTGATTTTCTACTCTTTGTAAACACCCATATCAGAGTATTTATCCATTCTTTTCATAACTAAATCTGATTCAGATAAATCTTTTAACTCTTCAAAAGCTGCTAAAATTTGAGTTTCTACCGCTTTAAATGCTCCTTGTCTATCTGCATGTGCACCTCCAACTGGTTCTTTTATAATAGCATCAATTAACTTTAGCCTTTTCATATCTGCTCCCGTTAATTTTAATGCAGCTGCAGCTTGTTCTTTAAATTCCCAACTTCTCCATAAGATTGAAGAACAAGATTCTGGAGAAATTACAGTGTACCAAGTGTTTTCCATCATGTATACTCTATCTCCTACTCCAATACCTAAAGCACCACCAGAAGCTCCTTCACCAATCACAATTGTTATAATAGGTGTTTTTAAACGAGTCATTTCTAAAATATTTCTAGCAATAGCTTCACCTTGTCCGCGCTCTTCTGCTTCTAAACCTGGATATGCACCAGGAGTATCCAATAAAGTTACAACAGGAATATTAAATTTCTCTGCCATTTTCATTAAACGTAAAGCTTTTCTATACCCTTCAGGATTTGCCATCCCAAAATTTCTGTATTGACGCGTTTTAGTATTGTATCCTTTTTGCTGACCAATAAACATAAAAGATTGGTCTCCAATTTTACCTAACCCACCAATCATTGCTTTATCATCTTTTACATTTCTATCTCCATGAAGTTCCATAAAAGTACCTCCACAAAGAGCATTAATGTAATCTAACGTATATGGTCTGTTTGGGTGCCTAGACAGTTGTACTCTTTGCCAAGGGGTTAAGTTTTTATAAATATCTTTTCTAGCAGCAGCTAGTTTTTTTTCTATTTTTTTACAAGTTGCAGTAACATCTACTTCACTTTCTTCTCCAATAATTTGACACTTTTCTAGCTGATCTTCTAGCTCTTTTATTGGCATTTCAAAATCTAAATATTCCATTTTGCAGTTATTTTGATTTAGTGGTTTGGATTAACAAACATACTATAAAATTTACTTTATTAAGCAAGTTCAGTTTACTTTTTTAGTTTTGTTTTCTGTTGAATCTTTTGTTTGATAACAGATTTATTTTTTATTACTCCGTTTAAAAGAACTACACTTAGTACTATTATTGCTCCCATATAAAATGCTGGGTTCATTTTTTCTTTATCTCCAAAAATTATTAAGGCTAAAATTATTGCGTAAACTGGTTCTAGATTTATAGTTAACATAACAGTGTATGGCGATAAATATTTCATCACCTTTACAGATATTATAAACGCATAAGCTGTACAAATACTACTTAAAACAAATAAGTAAATCCAATCTTTTTTGGGTAGTATAAAAAAAGTAATTGAATAACTATTATTAAAAAATAAGTAAGTAGCTACAAACAGAAAACCAAACAAGAGTTGATATAATGAGATTCTATTTGCATCATACTTTTTGATAAAGAGGCCGTTTAAAACAGAAAACAAAGCACCTAAAAAAGATGAAATTAAGGCATAAATAATTCCTAGTTTATATTCAGTTTCAAAATTAAAAATAATATACAAACCACCAATTACAATCATTCCTAAAATAATTTCTAACGATTTTACTTTTCTTTTAAAAAAAGTGGTTCTATTAAGGATGTAAAAAAAGCACCGGTACTCATAGTAACTAAAGCAACTGAAACATTAGATACTTTTATTGCTTTAAAAAAGAAAATCCAATGAGATGCTATAATAATTCCTGAGAATAAAAATTTGATTAATCCTTTTTTGTCTACGTAAAAACTTTTCTTTTTAAAAAGAAAATAGATAGCAATAAACAAAACTGCTAATCCCATTCTAAAAAAGACTAAAGGAATTGCATCTATAGTTATAAGCGCACCTAAAATTGCAGTAAAACCCCAAATAAAGACAATGAGATGTAATAATAAGTAATTTTTAAGCCTACTTTCTAGCATTGTAGTATAAATATATGGCTACAAACCCGAAAAATAAATTAGGCATCCAAACATACAAAAGGGAATTTACACCAGCTACCGCACCTAAAACTTCCGATACTTTCATTAGAAAAACGTACATAAACATCATTCCAATTCCAATTGCTAAATTTACTCCTGTTCCTCCTCTACGTTTTCTAAAAGCTAAAGCAACTGCTATAATTGTAAGTATGTAAGATGCAATTGGTAAACTTGTTCTTTTATGAAGCTCAACCAAATATGCATTTAAATTTTTCACTCCTCTTTTTCTAGAAATATTAATAAACTTTAATAGTTCATCAGATGGCATTTCTTGTGATAAAGCTGATTTATATATTAAATCTTTTGGTGTAAAGTTAAAAACGGTATCTAATTTATTTCCCGAAAAAATACTATCTCTGTTATTGTAAATTTGTCTTTTTCTCCAATTATTTAACGTAAAAACTGAATCTTTTTTATTGAATCTAATATTATCTGCAACAAGTTTCGATTTTAATTTTAAACCATCATAAACTTCAGAGGTAAAGTCAAAACCAGCACTTGTACTTGTATTAAAATTTCTTATAAAAATATAAGTACTATCTGTGAGCTGTAGACTAAAATCTCTAACATATTTTAGTTCATTTTTTTCTTATTATTATCAATATATTCTTTCTCAAATTTTTTTCTAGTTTTACTACTATTAGGCACTACAAAATGGTTCATCAGTAAAGACATAACAGTAATTAATGTAGCTCCAATAAAATAAGGATACAAAAATCGAGTAAAAGATACTTTAGCATTAGTAATAGCGATAATTTCGGTGTTGTTAGAAAGTTTAGAAGTGAATAAAATTACAGCAATAAATAATGCCAATGGCATAAATGTATTGGCATAATAAATGGTAAAATTTTTATAATACTCATCTACTACTTGATAAAAACCTAAATCTGCATGTTCTAAAAAATTATCAATTTTTTCAGAGATGTCTATAGCAATGGCAATAGGAATCAAAATTAATAAGGTAAACAAAAAGGTTACCAAAAATCGTTTTAATATGTACCAATCTATAATTTTCAAAAGCGCTGCTTTATTTTGTTTTTAAATGAAGATATTTCTTAAACCTATAATTATAGGCGTTTATCCATTTGTTTTACCATTTTATCTTTCCATTCTCTAAAATCGCCTGCTAAAATATGTTTTCTAGCTTCGCGTGTTAACCAAACATAAAATCCTAAATTATGAATAGAAGCAATTTGTTTTCCTAACATTTCTTTAGCAGCAAATAAATGACGTAAATAGGCTTTTGAATACATGGTATCTACCCAAGTAATTCCCATTTCATCTATTGGAGAAAAATCGTCTTCCCACTTTTTATTTTTTATATTGATAGAACCATGTGCTGTAAATAACATACCATTTCTAGCGTTTCTTGTTGGCATTACACAATCGAACATATCTATACCTAAAGCAATGTTTTCTAAAATATTAATTGGAGTACCAACACCCATTAAATATCTTGGTTTATCTTCTGGTAAAATTTCTGTTACAACTTCCGTCATTGCATACATTTCTTCTGCAGGTTCACCTACTGAAAGTCCACCTATTGCATTTGCTTGCTGATTTGAGTTTGCTATATATTCTGCAGATTGTCTACGTAAATCTTTATAGGTACTACCTTGTACAATTGGCATAAATGTTTGTTCAAAACCATATTTAAAAGGCAATTTTTCTAAGTGATTTATACACCTATCCAACCAACGATGCGTCATGTGCATAGATCTTTTTGCGTAATTATAATCGCAAGGATACGGTGTACATTCATCAAAAGCCATAATAATATCGGCGCCTATTGTACGTTGCGTTTTCATTACATTTTCTGGTGTAAAAAAGTGCATAGAACCATCTATATGACTTTTAAACTTTACACCTTGTTCGTTAATTTTTCTTCTACCAGATAAAGAGTATACTTGGTAACCACCCGAATCTGTTAAGATGTTACGATCCCAATTCATAAACTTATGTAAACCTCCTGCTTTTTCTAAAATATCTAATCCAGGACGTAAGTATAAGTGATATGTGTTACCTAAAATAATATCTGGATTAATCTCGTTTTTTAATTCTGATTGATGAACACCTTTTACAGTTCCAACAGTTCCTACGGGCATAAAAATAGGAGTTTCAATTACACCATGATCGGTAGTTATTACTCCTGCTCTAGCCTTACTTTTTGGGTCGGTTATTTTTAAGTCGAATTTCATTGACAGCAAAGATACTATTATTTAAGAATTGAAAAATTAAATGAACTGTTATAAAAATTACAAAAAGATAATTTTAATGCTTTTAACTGGCAAAAATGTGCGTTAAGGATTGAAGCGGCATCCTTTTTATACTTACTAAAGAAGCGAAAGCATTTTTAGTAAGTATAAAAAGATATAGCGTAAAGCCTGACTTTATTTTGAATGCTTTCAGAATAAAGTAACGTACTAAAAATTACCAGCGTTTCTTTTTAGATGAAAAACCTGTAGATTTCTTTTTGTTTTTAGGTGATGATTTTCTAAAAGATGCACTTTTTTTATTAAACTCATTTTTAGATGGTGCTAGTTTTCGCTTCGATTTTTGTGCTTTGGGTTTTTCTTTAACTACAGAAGCTTCTTCGGTTTTTGATGATGAAGAAATCATTTTATTAATTTCTTTCATTTCTTCTTCAGTTAATTCTCGCCAATCTCCAGCTTGTAAATAACCAAGTTCTACATTCATAATTCTTGTACGTTTTAACTTAGTTACTTCGTAATCTAAGTACTCGCACATTCTACGAATTTGACGATTTAAACCTTGTGTTAATACAATTTTAAATATTTTGGCACTTACTTTTTCTACCACACATTTATTAGTCATAGTACCTAAAATTGGAATTCCGTTTCCCATTTTTTCGATAAAATCGTCTGTAATTATTTTGTTTACAGTAACAAAATACTCTTTTTCGTGATTGTTACCTGCTCGTAAAATTTTATTTACAATATCGCCATCATTTGTAAGGAAAATTAACCCTTCCGATGGTTTATCTAAACGACCAATAGGAAACAATCTTTCTGGATAATTTACATGCTTTACAATATTATTAGGTTCTCTATCATCTGTAGTAGAAACTATACCAACTGGTTTATTTAATGCAATATATAAGGTAACGTTTTTGGGTGTTACTAAACGACCGTCGAACTTTACAACATCTTTTTTACCAACTCTATTACCTAATTGTGTTGGTTTACCGTTTATAGTTATTCTACCTTCTTTAATAAATTTTTCTGCTTCTCTACGAGAACAAACTCCAGAAGAACTTATATATTTATTAAGGTTTATAGATTGTTGATTTGAATTATCCAAAGAAAAATATTTTATGCAAAAATACAATTTATTTCAAGGGAGAAAAGCATACAATTAAGATTTCAACTCAATAGTTCTAAAGGTTAAATTAATTCGTGGAGTATTTACTTTTTTTGTAGGTGGTAATCTGTGTAACCAATTGGTTTGAGTCCCATTTTTCATAACCAACAAACTCCCTCTTTCTAAAACAATATCTATTCTTTGCTTATTTTCTTTATGCTTAAATGAAAATTTACGTTCTGCTCCTAAAGACAAAGATGCAATTGCTCCATTTTTTTCAACATTTTTTCTCCGTCAGAATGATAAGCCATTCCTTCTTCTCCAGAATGATATAAATTTAACAAACACGAATTATAAGTTTCGTTACTCTCTTGCTCAACAATACTTTTTAACTCTAACAGTTCTTTAGTAAAAATATTTGCAGTTTTTGTTACTTTAGAATAGGTATAAGAATACTCAGATTCTCCATACCAAGCTACTTTTCGTTTTGTAATTATTTTTTTACCAAAAATAATTGCTTCATCATTTTTCCAATTAATCGTATTTATTAATTGCTGGTAATAAAACTCACATTGGCTTTTGTTTAAAACAATTCCATGATAATTTGTAATGCCATCAAAAGGTAAAATATTTTTTATTTTTTCAGAAGAGAATAAATCCATGAATTAAAAGTAGTAAAAAAACCTCAACAAAAATGGAAATATCAAAATCAGTAATTATTTTTTTTACAAAAAAATAGCCCAAAGCATAAACTTTGGGCTATAGAATTTGAATTAAAAAATGGGGACTGTTTTACTTATTTAAAATATTAATTTTTAACCACTTTTTTAATTGCTTGTTTACCATCTACTGTCGTTATTTTTACTAAATAAATACCTTTAGATATTGAACTAATATTTATTTTTTTAGTTCTAAACTTCTGAACTAACTGACCTTGTAAATTAAATAATTCAATAGTTTTAACCTCTTCTTGTAAACCAAAAATTAAATTCCCTTTTGTTGGGTTTGGATACAATTCAAAATCAAACTTATTTACATCACTTACACTAGCAGTACTACTGAAGGTTACAGTAATATTTTTATCTGCATCCATTGTAACACTTAAAGGGTTTGTTGTACCGTTTGCATCTCCAGACCATTCTGTAAACCCAAATCCTGAAGCAGCTGTAGCTATTAAACTTAAAACAGTACCGTCCGCATGTGTACCATTAGGAGATGAACCACTTGCTAAAGTAACTGTTCCATTTCCTACAACAGTTACATTTAAAATTCTTTGTATTTGACTAAATGTAGCTGTTACTGTTTTATCTGCATCCATTGTTACATTTACAGATGCAGTTGCACCACTCGCATCTCCAGACCATCCATCAAATTGATATCCTGCAGCTGGTGTTGCTGTTAAACCTACAACTGTTCCGTTATCATAAGTTCCGTTTGTTGGGTTTGGATTTGTTACAACTGTTCCATTTGTAGCATTAATTGTTAATGTACGTTGGATTAAACTAAATGTAGCAGTTATTGTTTTATCTGCATCCATTGTTACATTTACAGATGCTGTTGCTCCACTTGCGTCTCCAGACCATCCATCAAATTGATATCCTGCAGCTGGTGTTGCTGTTAAACCTACAACTGTTCCGTTATCATAAGTTCCGTTTGTTGGGTTTGGATTTGTTACAACTGTACCATTTGTAGCATTAATTGTTAATGTACGTTGGATTAAACTAAATGTAGCAGTTATTGTTTTATCTCCATCCATTGTTACATTTACTGATGCTGTTGCTCCACTTGCGTCTCCAGACCATCCATCAAATTGATATCCTGCAGCTGGTGTTGCTGTTAAACCTACAACTGTTCCGTTATCATAAGTTCCGTTTGTTGGGTTTGGATTTGTTACAACTGTACCATTTGTAGCATTAATTGTTAATGTACGTTGGATTAAACTAAATGTAGCAGTTATTGTTTTATCTCCATCCATTGTTACATTTACAGATGCTGTTGCTCCACTTGCGTCTCCAGACCATCCATCAAATTGATAACCTGCAGCTGGTGTTGCTGTTAAACCTACAACTGTTCCCTCATCATAAGTTCCGTTTGTTGGGTTTGGATTTGTTGCAACTGTACCATTTGTAGCATTAATTGTTAATGTACGCTGTACAACAGGTATTAAACTAAACATTGCTGTAGCTGTTTTATCTGCATCCATTGTTATACTTAATGGATTTATTGTCCCACTTACGTCTCCAGACCAACCATCAAATTGATAGCCTGTGTTTGGTGTTGGAGTTAAAGTAACCACAGATCCATCTAAATAAGTACCATTTACTGGATATGAATTTGGAGTTACTGTTCCGTTTGTGGCATTTATTGTTAACGTACGTTTTATTAAACTAAAGTTAGCTGTATATGCTTTATCAGCATCCATCGTAACACTTAAAGAACTTACAGTACCTGTTGCATCTCCAGACCAACCATCAAATTGATATCCTGTATCTGGCGTTGCAGTAATTGTAACTACTAAACCATCTGTATACGTACCATTTGATGGGTTTGGGTTTGTTGTTACTGTACCATTACCAACAACTGACGTTGTTAAGGTTCTATTTATTACAACAGTACTAGGAGTAGAGCCAGTCTCATATGCCCCCATATCTACAGTAGTATTAAAAACACGTTGGTTTCCTAATAAATCTGAAGTAGTTGTTACATAACTATTATCTCCACTATCTTCTGCTGGCGAACCTGCTGTTAAAGTAAAATCTTCATTTGCTAAATTTGTAAATAATGGATCTGAATCACTTGTAGCAGTTGCTGAAGTAATTGTAGCATCATTAAAATTATTTTCATCAATAGAGTTATATACATTTACAGAAGCAACTGGTATTTTATAAAGATCTGTAATTGATCTAGTTACTGCACCACCGGTAGTTTTATTATTCCAAAAAATAGAATTCGAAATTACTGCATTAAATGTACCTTGAAACCCAGAGGATCTAGAAATAGCTAATACTGCATGTGTAGAAGCATTTAAACTTTCCTGAGTACCTGTATCTATATTGTTAACTAATGTATTATTCGTAAAATTAAAATTAACATCAGACGTATTTCCTAACATTCTAAACCAACCAGCACTTCCACTATAAGCTGTAGCTGCAGCTGTCAAATCAGCAACAGTATTTTTATTAAATAATGTGTTTGAAATATTTATATCTACATTCGTATTACTCCTTACAAAGCTATAAACACTAGTACCGTAACGAGACATGTTATTAGTAAATTCGCAATTTTCTATAGTTAATAAACCTCTAGTTCCTGTAACATTATTTAATTCAAACTCTGCCATTAAACCAGCATTTGCATTTCTTGAAACATTATTCTTAATTATACAATTTTTAAGTGTTAATTTAGAAACTGCTTTGTTTTTTAAAATTGCACCTCCATGTTCTGTAGCATTTTTACTATTATGAGCATCACTTATTGTTAAGCCATCTAATAATAAATCATTTCCTGTAGCTGTAATATTAATTATATGAAAACTATTTACATTTTGACGTGTTGAATTACTATAATTATCAAAATAACCTGTAACATTGGCATCATTCCCTTGTAAATCTCCAGATAAAATAGTTTCATTCATTCCAAAAATCCTATCAGAAATTTTTGATTCTGTACCAGCAAAACCTCCATAAATTTTTACGCCATTCTTTGTTATCTCATAATAAACACTTGTATCTGATACACTCGGTGTATACGTACCACCAGCAATCCAAATTTCAGAATTATTAACAATATTTGCTAAAGCAGTATTTAAATCTGTATAAGCATCTGCCCAAGTTAAACCATCGTTATTTCCTGTAGCATTCTTGTTAACATATATTCTTGACTTAGAAAAATTAGCTGTAACAGTTAACGTATTATTTACTAATACTCCTAAAGTACTAGTGTTACCTACAACATCTCCTGTCCAACCTGTAAATTCATAACCTGGTTCTGGTGAAGCTACTAAATTTAATGATGTTCCATAATCATGATTTTGTGAAGCAGGATGATTTACAGTACCATTACCTACAACTAATACATTTAATTTGTATGTAATTGATGCATAAGGATCAAACTCATATGATCCCATATCAACAATACTTGCAACAATTCTATCTTTACCTAATAAATCTTTAGTAATTGTTGCTGGTAATTTTGCGTTGTCTCCAGAATTAATCGCAGGAGAACCTGTTAATAATATAAACTCATTATTTGCTACATCTTTAAATAGAGGATCTGTATTACTTGTATTTGTTAAGTTAGCTGTTGTTAATCTAGAAAAGCTACCTTCATCAATTGAGTTCGTTACTGTAACATTTCCTAATGTTGCACTGATTCCTGTAATAGAATTACCAACTGCGCCACCTGTTATGGTATTATTCCAAAAAATACTATTTGCAACTTCTAAATTCATTGTACCTCCATAATCTGTAGAAGCACCAACAGTTGCTCTATTAAGGTTACTCATAGAAGAATGGGTACCAATATCATTATTATTAACATAAGTATTGTTAATTAAACTAGCGTTTACTATAGTAGAAGCATTACCAATTGCTCTTAACCAACCAGAACTACCTCCTGTACTATTATTACTACCACTTAAATTTCTAGTTTCATTATTACTAAATAAAGAATTACTAACATTAAATGTAAAAGTACCACCAGATCTAGCCCAAGCACTAAAAGAAGTACTAAGACGTGCAAGATTGTTATCAAAAATACAGTTTTCTATATCTAATGTTCCTCCTCCAGATGTGAATTCTGCAAATATACCTGCTGCATTATAGGCAACATTATTTTTAATAGTACAGTTTTTTACGGTTAGTGAGTTTACAGGTTTTGCTTTAAAAATTGCACCACCAGCAGCATTATCTCCAGAGTTATTTGCAACACCATCTCTAATAGTAAAACCATCTAAAACGGTACCATGTTTATTTATTTCTACAACATGATAAGCATTTTCACCTCTAACAGTTCCTCCAATAGCTCCAGCATCATTCCCTGCTAAATCACCAGATAAAATAGTTTCATTTGCTATAAAATCTCTCTGACTTAAAGTAGTTTCTGTACCATTAAAACCTCCATAAAACTCAACATTAGTATTCCCAATTATAAAAGAACTATTTCTATCTGTAGTAGCTGGCACATATGTACCTTTTGCAACCCAAACTTTACCATTATCTTGTAGTGAACTTAAAGCATCTTGTAGATCTGTATAAGCATTTGACCAAGAAGTTCCATCGTTTGTACCTGTTGCATTTTTATTAACGTACGTAATTCCGTTTGTTCTTACTTCTAAAGGAGAAGACCACGACGATATAATAGAACTTGTACAAGGAGTTCTTAAGTGTATATTATAAATAGTACCAGGCTGTAAACCTGTTAAATTTTGAACATCATTGGCAGTGTAATTTATGTTTGAAACTATTGTTGCATTAGAAAAAGATTCTCCTTTAGCAACATAGGCTAAATCGAATGTACCTGATTCTGTCCAAGAAACATCTGCAGTTGTTTCTGTAATATTAGTTGAAGTTATGGTTGATGCTAGTGGAGGAAAACAAAAACTATTTACAGTAGCTATTTGTGTTACTTCTGCCTGAGTTATTCTTCTTGTATAAATATTTAAATCATCTATAGCTCCATCAAACCTATTTGAATTGCTCAAATTATTACCTCTATTGTTTCCAACTGTAAAATTTCCAGTATTGTCATGAGATTGTAATAATCTAAAACCACCAGAACTTGACCCAGCTTCATCAATTCCTACTTGACCTTGATCTATACCATCAATATATACTCTTGCTCGTGTATAAATAAAACGAGTTAATCCAGAACTACTAATGTTATATGTATTACCAATTGTCATTACTACATGATGCCAATTACCATCACTTACATTTAAAGTAGATTTTTTAGTTGCTGTTTTATAGCCTGTATTTCCATGAAACAATACTCTTGTAGTTACTCCAATCTGTCCTCTTTCTAAAAAAATATAATACCCAGTCCAAGAAGCACTATTTAAACTTGAATTATTATTAGAATCATCAATAATAATTCTCTTATTATTATCATTTGTAGTTGTTTTAACCCAAAAACTAACAGTACCATCGTTACCATAAGCAGCTCCTAATCCATTATCTGGATAAGCTACATCTGTTCTTGTTAAGTAATCTCCGTTTAAATTAATTGCATTGTTTGCTGCTGAAAAACGATCATTATCATTTGTTAGCGCTGTTCCTGTTTGTGTAAAACTTACTGCATTTGCTGCATCTGAAAATGCTCCGTTTGTAAATTCGTATTGTGCAACTAAACCATTTGTTGGTATTTGAGCGAAAACACTACCTACAACAAATAGCATTAAGTATAATAATTTTGTTTTCATTTTTTCTTTTTTTATTAATTAGATTGTTTTATGCAATGATATAATTTTACAATAGTTCTAAAAGAAAGCGGTTTATGAATAGCAATTTGGCTTTGTAAATGGTAAAAAAGACCAATTTTTAGACTTAAATTTTATGTAACCAAAAAATTTAATTTTCTAAAAATCTAGAGAACATTTTTGTAAACTTACATTGTTAACAGTATTGTTAAAATTTACGTACTGGACGTATAAGGAAATTATTATTCTTAACCTTGTACGTAGTTTTTCCGTTATAAACATCCATTATCCAAGCATAGTTCTGGTCTCTATTTGAAGAAGTCCAATAATCATTTATTCTTAAATCATCTCCTTCATTATCTACTGCGGTTGCATTTACTATTTCTCTATTTTCATAAATCTCATTCATTTCTGTTCTACTTGGTAAATACCAATCTGAATATCCGTTTGCTATATAATCGAAACATAATTTTGCAGCAGTGTTATCTGTAGCACAAGCTGCTTTAATTGCAATGGTATTTTCCATACCGTCATAATAATTTTGACCATTTGCATTAGGTATATCAGTTCCTCTGCATCCCCATTCTGCTCCTTCTTTTCCTAAATCTTCTATTGCACAAACCAATCCTTTGGTATCATCGTCTGGATCTACATAAAAAACAACTCCACCATAAATAAAATCACCTACTTTTACTGAAATAAGATCTTCATTTTCACTACAACTAGTTCCTAACATTAATGTTAAAATTACTAGTAAAATATATTTTTGCTTCTTCATTTATTTGCTATTTAAATATTAGCAAGCTTCTACTCGCTGACTTTTGTTTTATCTTTATTTGTGATTTTAATTATTGTTGTTGTCTTTTTAAAACCCACTTCCAGGAGCTTCTGGACTTTGTGCTTGTGCTTTTTGTGGATTCAAAATTAAGTAAGTACCTAATGCAGTTAAAGCAGCATATTTACCATAGTTTCCTATTTTTTTTAAAGCCTCTTTTCTGTCTATATTTTTATCTTGATTGTTCATGGTGTTTTCTGTTTTTGAGTTCAATAAATAAAGTAATAAGTAGAGTTTTGGTGGTTTTAAACAGCGTTTAAACCGCCATGAACTCATTAATTTAAGATTACTTTCTTGTTTACGCTTCCGTTTGCAGTTTGTATTTTTATAAGATATACACCTGTAGACAAGCTTATTGGTAATTGTACTGTTGTTTTTTGTTGTACTTTAATACTTGTATTAAAAACTTCTTTCCCTAAAATAGTATATACTTTTACACTATTTTGTTCTTGGTTGGCTAAACCTGTTATGGTTAAAGTTCTTGTATTAGACTTATAAACATAAATGCTATTTAATGCTGCAATACTAGTACCAACACTTAAAATTCTAGAAGTTGTATGTAAGTAAAAACGACCAAATCCATTTACATCATTACTTACTGTAGTTGTATAAGTTGCTTGTACAGTCTCTAAAAGTGTAAAGGTGTTTTCAACTTTATCCTCTATATACACTTTAATAGCAGATGGTAAATTTTCTATAGCTGCTGTAAATGAAAGTGTTGTATTTTCAACTGCATTTACACCTAAAGGTATTACCATAGCTTCATAATTATCTATTGGTAAAGATTGTATACCAAAACCAACAGTAGTATCATTAGACAATAGTTTTGTATATACATTAAATGCCTGTGCTTCGCCAGAGAAAACACCAGCATCATAACCAGGGTCTAAACCAATAGTAGCTGTATTGTAATATTTAACATCAGTACTTTTTTGTAAGCTTCCGTTAGAAACTAATAACTTTATTGAAGGCACTGTATTTGATGTTTTTGATGCTGAACCTGCATTACCTTGATGATTTTGCATTGCTTCTGTAAACTGAAGCGAACCTCCACCATTTTTAGATTCTACAAAAAACGCTTGCGTTGGTGCAATGTGTTTAGATGCTGTTGTATTATTTACAATATCATAAGAATTATTTGAAGCATTCCAAACATACATAGCAACTCTTAAAGGGTCTAACTCATTTGCATTAACTGTTAAAAAGTTATTAGCTGCATGAGCATTTGTATTTCCATAAATACTAGAGGTAAAAGGATTACCAACTAAGTTCCATTTATTACCTGTTGCACTACCATCTGTTATTGCCATTGGCACATCAATAGTATTTAAAGCTCCTTCAAAAGAGAATATACCAGATGTAGATCTTTGAATTGAATATCCTTTTCCTTTTACAAAATTACCAGACGTATTAACATCATTTGTACCTGCAGCAGTTGTATAATAATTGTAACGATTTGTTGCTAAAGTATTAACATAAGGTGCAATTGCGTATTTTGTTCCATTATCAGATACATCATTTTTAAAAGCTGCTATACTTTGCCCCTCAACTGGAGATGTTAATAAATGCCAATTAGAAGTTACCTCTCTATTATAAGTTACATTACCAGTAGCCGTTCCTTTTAAAATTAAAGATCCGTGGTTTAATAATGAACTATCTGAAGTAATATTAAAAGTTCCGTTTTGAGTTAAATTACCTTCAATAGTTAGTGTTTTTCCTCCGTCTATTAATAATGTTCCTCCTGCTTGAATTTCTAAATCTCTTACAACCATAGAAACTGATCTAATAATTGGATAATTACTACCAACATTAGGTATAACTGCATTTACTGTAGCTGTAGGCACGCCATTTGTCCAATTTGAAGCTAAATTCCAACTATTAGAAGGAGAACCAACCCAAGTAGTTAATAGTGTAGTGTTTTCGTAAACTCCCATGTCTACAGTAGTATTAATGATACGTTGATTACCTGCTAAATCTTTAGTAATACCAGCTAGAATCTTTGAGTTATCACCAGTATTTAATGCAGGGGAACCAGATTGTAATGTATAATCTGACGCACTTGTAAATAAAGGATTTGCATTACTTATACTCGTTGTAGATGTTATAGAAGAATCTGTAAAATTATTTTCATCTATAGAATTGTAAACGTTTACAGAAGCTACTGGTTCTAAATATAGATCTGTTATAGATTTAGTTACAGCATTACCAGTAGTTTTATTATTCCAAAATATATTATTAGCAATTTCTGCATTTATTGCACCATTTAATCCACTATTTGCTTTACTGATACCTAAAACTGCGTGCGAAGTTGCATCTAAGCTTTGATCTGTACCATCATCTAAATTATTAACTATTGTGTTATTAATAAACTTTAAGTTAACATCACAGGTATTACCAGACATTCTAAACCAACCGACACTTCCGCTTAAACCTTGTGCAGTACTTGCATTTAAATTACCAGTAACATTATTATCAAATAATGTATTGGTAATAGTAACATCTATATTTGCATTACTTTGTATTTCACTATAGATACATGATCCCCAACGAGACATGTTATTTATAAATTGACAATTTTCTATATTTAATTCAGCTCTAGTACCTCCTAGATTATTTAATTGAAAACCTGCATGCAAACCTGCATTACCATTTCTACTTACATTATCTTTAATAATACAATTTTTTAATGATAGCTCTTTAACAGAAATTTCTTTTAAAATTGCTCCACCTTGCTCTGTAGCACTCAAGTTATTATGAGCACCACTTATTGTTAGGCCATCTAATAACACACCACTTCCATTATATGCAATCTCAATAATATGATAGCTATTATCTGCATTACGAGTTGTATTTGAATAATTAGATATAAAATCTGTAACATTTACATCATTATTACCTAAATCTCCAGATAAAATAGTTTCATTAACTCCCAAAACTCTTTGTGAAATAGCAGTTTCTGTACCTGCAAAACCACCATAAATCTCAAGATCTCTTGCGCTAATTGTAAAGTAAGTAGATCTTGAAGAAGCATGCGGAGTATAAGTACCTGTTGCTAACCAAAGAACATCATTATTACTTGCATTTGCTAAAGCAGTTTGTAAATCTATTGCATTTGCCCATGAAGACCCATTTCCAAACCCTGTTGCAACTGGTTTTACATACCAGTTTTGTGCAGAAACACTAAGTGTAATAAATAAACAAAGTAGTACTGTAATTTTTTTCATAATTATTTTTTTTATTGTGCAATAATACTAAGGAAGAATCCTATAAAAAGAAAGTAATTTATGAGTATCAATTTGAGTTTATAAACAACAAATATTTAGCAAATTATAAAAGATAAAAACAAAAAAAGCTCAGTATTACACTGAGCTTTCAAACAAAACTAATCAACCACTTTTTATAATATGACTATTTTATAAAAAGCAAACTCCTACTCTCTCTTTTTAAACATATATTTTAGTTTTATGCAAAACTTAATTCTTTTAAAAAATTGAATTCATCAACTTTATTACATTAATATTTTTTTTGACAAAACACCTTTATCAGTTATAACTCTTATTATATAAATCCCTTTTGATAAATTGTTAACTGCTAAACGAGTTGTGTGCTTACTTACTTGTTTGTTTTTCCAATTCTGTGCTTTTTTACCTAATAAATCATAAATTTCTACTGCAGTAATTTCTGTATCATCTAATCTATTTAAAACTAATTCTTTATTGTTTGAATTATAATAATAATGTAATCGATTTTCTAATAAATGTTCAGATTCAAAAGATAAAACTGAATTATTTTGAATAGTTATAATGTCTGAATAAAAAGAATTACCTCCATATAAAGTAACTTTAACCTTTAAAATATTAGTGCCTTGTATAAAATGATGAAACCCAATTGTATGTTCTAATTTATTTGGAATATAATTAGTACCAATAACACTGTTATTTAGTTCATATTCAATTAATCTAACTTTATTATTTTTATCTTTTAGAGATACATTAATTAAAACATTTTGCTCTGAGGTTAAAGTAACACTATTAGACGTAGGTAAATTAATTGTAATGTCTAAACTGTCTTTTTTTATATCTGTGCCATATTCAAATGCTCCTAAGTCTATTCTTGTATCACGAATGTTTCCAGAAAAATCATACACATCAAAATTATGATTCGTACCAGAATTGATTGCAGATGAAGTTTCATTTAATTCAACATTTTTATTTATAAAATCTTTAAAACCTATCTCAGAGACATCTTTATTTATAAGATTAAAAGAAACTGTACCTATATCTGCTTTTATTCCTTTAGTTGGATAAGGATCATTTAAAGTATCTTTTTTTCCATAACCAAACACAATATTATTTTTTATATCTATTGTCTGAGGACTATATGAGGTAATTCCATTACCCGATCCTCCTTCGATTGTATTATTATAAATTTCTATAATACCGTCTAGGTTCAAATAATTTCGATTGTTAAGATATAATCCAGTATAACCAGAGCCTAAAACAACATTGTTATATATTTTGGTATTTCCAGTAGCATTTATTTGCATACCATTAGATTGTTTGGTTCCATTTTCAATCCAATTTCCATGTATCACTGCTACAGATCCATCACCTACTAATATTCCTTCATCATGATGTCCAATTTCTCTAAATGCATAATCTTTTATTACATTATTATAAATTTGTGCATTACGATGTGTATTTTTCACCTGTATTCCATCCCATCCAACTCTTTCAACTATATTATTATATATAAATAAATTACTTATAAAATGCGGAAAGTTTTCACTTGTACATGCCTCTCCTGTAGTATAAGATTTAACAATGGTTCCTTGAGAAAAACCATACCCAATATATAAACCTTCTCCAAAAACATCGTGTATGTAATTATCGTGAATAAATACATTTTGCATTTCAAATTCACCTGCATCTGTACTTCCTCCATTAGGATCATCTCTACAAATTGGTTGAGATTTTGCCATTATACCTGCAAAACCTAATAAATTTTTTGGAGTTATTGAACTTGCATTCTCTATTGACTGAGCTACAGTGTCTCCAGCAATTTCTACATGAGCAATTTCAAAATCGGTAGTTTTATTAATCATTTGTAGGTAAGAATTATTATGAGTAGTTACCTTAAAACCGTATTTATGGTTAGAATCTCCGTTTCCCAATATTTTAAAATATTTGGAATTTTGAAATTTCCATCCATAAGATGCTGTTATACTTTTTATTTTAACTTTTCCATTGATGTTTGTTATAATAACAGGTTTAACAGAGTCTCCAATTATATTTTTAAATCGTAAAAATTTATATTGAACAGAAGCATCTAAACAAATTACATCTCCTCCTTTAAGCTTTAAAGAATCTCCTCTTTCTATAACTATCTGTGATTCTGCATCATGAATTGTTACATTGCCTTGTTTACCAATATTAGATCCATCAAAAGACCATTTATAACTATTAATAGTATAATTACATTTTTGAGCAGACATTTGCCCAATAATAACAATTGTAAAAAGTAAAAAAAGAGTTTTCTTTAACATAATTTTGTTTAAAGTTTGATACAAAAAAAACATATTATATAGATTTTAGAACAAAGCGTTTTATGAATATTAATTTGACTTTGTGAATGTTCTAAAACTTATCTTACATTAACAGTATTACCACAACCAGAGTTAGCAGTATATACTTTTGTTTTTGATGATCTATAAGAATAAGTACTTCCTTTAATAGTTTCAATCATTATATAAGCATCTTGATCACAGTTCCAAGATGCAGTTCCGCCCGCTCTTATTTCTGTACCTTTATTAGCACTACCACTAGTACCTACATAAATTGTCTTACTACCTTTATTTCGAAGTGTTACAGAATTTTGAGCTTTTGCTGCTTGGTAATTTGCTTCATTTCTTTTAATTCTTCTTTGTAAATCTTGGTGTTCTGGTGTTGCTCTTACAGAATCATTATATCTTTTTATATCTTCTATTACTTTCTTTTTAGCATTTATAAGGTTTTTATCACTCATTTTTTGCTTATCAGTTCTACCATCTTGCTTAACTTTCATAGCAACTAAATAATCTGTAATCATTTTATTTAAATTCTTACCTTCTAAATCTTTATGCTCTGGTCCAAAATTACGAGATGTAGACTTACCTAACCCTCCCTTTTTTAGAGCTTTCATTTTCTGAAAAAAAGACATTTTTTTCTTTTTCTTATTCTTTTTTGGAGTTATTTTAGTTGTCTCCTCTTTTAATACTCCTTCTTTTATTTTAATATATACGTCATCAATACTACTAAAAGATGTTCCGTCTTTAGAAATACCATTTAGCGTAAAAATATAATCTCCAATTGCTACAATTCCATCTTTTTGATATTTATGTCTAATAACACTCTCATAAGGATAGCCATTGTATTCATAATATCCACTTGCAACATTATATGCTTCAGATTTTTTTCCTTTTTTTCACCTTCTTGAATAATTGCAGATATACTATACCCTTCACCTGTAGATAAATGTTTTAATTCAAATTTTAAAATAAATCGTTTGTCATTAATTTGATAAAAACCATCATTATCTTTATCTGTTACGCTTAAATATTCTTGGTATTTATCATTTTCAGAAATAGTAGTAAATAAGCTGTTTTGGGCATTTACAAAAGTTGCAAATAAAAATGCAATTGCAATAAATAAATTTTTCATTAAGTTTTGTTTAATTATTAGATAACAATAATACGCTGTCATAAATAATAAACTAGAATCTACTTTATGAAATACAAATTGACTTTGTGGATGGTAAATTCAAAAAAATAAGCAAGAAGATATTTAAAATCTCTTTTTAAAAGGCATTGTTAAAATAACTTTAGTTCCTTTAGCAATTTCATTTTCAATTAAATCTTCAATTACATAACCAATATTTTCAGAATACTGTTCTTTGAAAATTTCTAAACGTTTTTTTATAGCTCTTAGTGCAAAAGGTTCGTGATGGCTTCCTTGGCGTTGTCTAATTTCTTCTGCTTTCTTCCTTCCTACACCATTATCTGTAATGGTACATCTTAAAATACTTTCTGTAAAGTCGAAATTAATATGAAGCTCTTTATTACCAGATTTATGCATTAAACCATGCACTAAGGCATTCTCTATAAAAGGCTGTATAATTAAAGACGGAACTTCTAAATATTCATTTTTATCATAATTAATAGAATAGTTAAATAAATCTCCAAAACGAAGTTTCTCTAATTGCAGATATAATTTTAAAAAATCTAACTCTTTTTCAATAGAAATAAAATCTTGACTAGAATAGTTTAAAGTATTTCTAACCAAATTTGCAAACATTACAATATAATCATAAGATGCTTCTGTATCTTCTTTTAAAATTAAATCTTGAATAGAATTTAAAGCATTAAAAATAAAATGTGGATTCATTTGAGAACGAAGAGCTGTTAAATTAATTGACATCAACTCTTTCTCTAAAGAAATTTTTTCTAATTCTGCCAACTTCTCTTTTTCTTCTATCTTTATTTTTCGATTAAAATATATTATAGTACTTCCAAAGAGTAAGACAAAACCTCCTAAAACAAACCACCAAGCTTTCCAAAACGGTTTATTTATTTTAAATTTAATAGATTTAATTTTGTCTTTAGTAACTTCTTTTTCAGAAACAGGCTGCACTTGAAATATATAATTACCAGCAGGTAAACTATTATATTTTACAGAATTAACATGTATATCTGTTGTTAGCCATGTATCATTAAACCCTATTAAACGATACTTGTATCTGTTTTTTTCATTATATAAATAACCGTTTACATTAAAACCTATTTTAATAGCATTCTGATTATAACTTAAATCATAATTAGAAGTTATTAAAGTATCCTTCTCATTAATTTCTACTTCTGTAAAATAAATATTTGGATTTGGGCTTTTAAAAGGTTCTTTTTTGTTGATAGAAAACAAACCCTCATTAGAAGAAAAATAAACCTTATTTTTAAGTATTTCAATACCAGAAACGTCATAAGAAACTATACCATCTCTTTTTGTTAATGTTTGTAGTTCTTTTGTGTTAACATCTAATAATTGAATACTATTTTCTAGAGCAATCCATAATTTATTTTTATCTGCTTTAATAACACCAATATTATTAGATGTTAAACCATTTTTAGTTGAATAATGCTGAATTACACGTTCGTTTTTTATACCATAAATACCATCTTTAAAAGTAGATACCCAAACAATACCATTACTTGTTTCAGTAATAGATTTAACATAAATTGGTTTGCTCTTATAAATAATAGGTTTCGCTTTCCAAAGACTATCATATTGTATTAAATTATCTATATAAGCAATAAAAACAGCTTTTTTTGGTTTATTGTAGTGCGATGCATAAGTTCTTTTTCCTCTTTGAATAGAATCAAATATGTTCTCTTCAAATTGTTCATCTTGTAATATTCTTACACTATTATTAGTGGTAAAAAGCAACTTATTATCATCTATTGAAGTTAAACTTTTTGCTGTAGTAAAATATTTAAAAGTTGAAACTTTTAACGTTTTATTATTTATTGTATAACTATAAAAATCTTTACTTATATAAGTAGTATTATTGTTAACTTGGTATTTTAAAGCAGAAACACGATCGCTCGTTGGTAATTTTATAATATTCAACTTATTTTTAGATACATCATAAAAACCTACATTCCCTTTCGTGTTTCCAAAAACTAATGTGTTATTATTAATACGATCTAAACTAGATATATTCTTATTTTCTTCAGAAATATTAACGTTTTCTATATTTATATTTGGTACAATATAAATACCGTTATTTAATGTTGTAAACCAATAATTATCTTCGGTATCTTTAACTATTTTTGTTATATTTTTATTTTTTAAAAAACGTTTTTGTAATTTAAAAGATTCGTTAATAAGTTCATAAACCCAAATACCAGTTGCTGTTGCAAACCAAACTTCATTGCCTGTTACAAATTGATCATAAATACGTTCGTTTTTTAATTCTTTTATAATATCTAGTTTACTAATTTTATTTTCTGATAATTTAAAATACTGATTTATACCAGATCTTTTTTGTCTAAAAAATAAATTTGACCCTATTTTAAAGATGATTAGTTTATAAATATTTAGTCTTTTTCCTTTTTTATCTCTAGTAGGCAGGTTTACATTTGTTGATACTTTAAATTCGTTTTGAGAATTAATTTTAAAAATAAAATTTGAATTACCAATATACACTTCATCTTCCAACTTAAAAGGCTTACCAAATGTTTGATTTGAATTAGTATAATCAAATTCTACAATCTTTGTTTTTAAATTTATCTTATAAATTTTATACTGTCCTATAATCCATAAATAATTACCTTTTACAATAAAATCTGCTAATTGACCTTTTAACTCTTTACTAAAATCGATAAACAATTCTAATTTATTACCTTGTAAGTAAAAAAACTGACCAGAAACATTATTACACCAAATACGTCCTAAATTATCTTCTTGTAAATTAAAAATAGATGAACTACGTTGTAATTCGTTAGTATATTTTTTATAAGCTTTACCATCATATCTAAAAAGGCCTTTGTCTGCTGCCAACCAAACAAACCCCTTACTATCTTCTATAAGATCATAAAACTCTTTATCTGGTAAACCATTTTTTTCAGAAAAATGTACAAAAACTGGCTCTTGTGCATTAATTAAAAATGTTACACATAATAATATTAATAAACATATTTTTTTAATCAAGAAATAACTATAATTTTATAGGTTAATAATTTTTTCAAAATCTTCTATTCGAGCTCTTGAAATTTTAGATTTCACTTTGTTTTCTTTTGCTAATGTAATAGTTAATTCTGTTTTATTAAAAAAAGTTATGTAATCTAAATTAATAATCCATGCTCTATGAGATCTAAAAAAAGAAATATTTTTAGGCAGAACATCTTCAAAATATTTTAAGTTTTTACTTGTAGTAATAATTTTATTTTCTTTTAAATAAATTTTACTGTAAGCCCCATCAGCTTCCAACGCAATAATATTATCAATATCAACAATTCTCCTATTTCCTAATTCCGGAATTATAATTTTTTTATAATCTTTGTCTTTAATAGATTTTAATAAGGTTTGATAATCAATAAGAGCTGCTTGATTTTTAATTTGATTTTCTAACTTACTTAATGTTAAAGCTAATTTCTTCCTATCAATAGGTTTTACCAAATAATCAATTGCATTTAATTCAAATGCTTTTATAGCATAGTGATCATAAGCAGTAACGAATATAATTTCAAAATCTATCTTTTCAAAGAAATTAACAATCTCATAGCCTGCATAATTTGGCATTTGTACATCTAAAAAAACAACATTGGGTTTCATTTTTTTATTTGCAAAACACCCTCTTCTAAATTATTACAAGTTGCAACAATTTCAATATTAGTAGAAGTTCTTTTTAATAAATTAGTAAGAACATTTCTAGCGCTTTGCTCATCATCAATAAGTATTGCTTTTATTTTAAACATAGTTACAAATATAACAATCAATTACTACTAAAAACCGTAAGACTTTATGAATAGCAAAATGACTTTGTAAAATGAAGATATACTTAAAATTTAAGCCCATTTTGTATTAAAATAAAAAAGCCTTACATAAAATGCAAGGCTTTTGGCGGAGAAAGAGGGATTCGAACCCCCGGACCTGTTACAGTCAACAGTTTTCAAGACTGCCGCATTCGACCGCTCTGCCATTTCTCCAGTGCGTCTCATCAGGTATTCCCTGAATGCGGATGCAAATATATAAAGCTTTTTCATTTTAGAAAATAAAAAAGACATTATTTTTCATTTTTTTGAATATAATTTTAACCAATTCATATCTACTTAATAATCAGACATTATAATTAAAAATTAGTTTTTAGAAATCATTACAAAAGTAATGTTATCTATTTTTCTTGCTAACATGTTTATTATATTTGTCATAACTATTCTAATTATATTATTATGTCGTTTAATTCTTTCGGAAATTTATTAAAAGTAACAACATATGGTGAATCTCATGGTATTGCTATTGGTGGTGTTATAGATGGTTTTCCTGCTGGTTTAGAACTAGATTTTGATGCTATACAAAACGAACTAAATAGACGTAAACCAGGTCAATCCAAAATTGTTACTCAGCGTAAAGAACCAGATACCGTTGAGTTCTTATCTGGTATTTTTGAAGGAAAAACAACAGGTACTTCCATTGGGTTTATTATTAGAAATACAAATCAAAAATCTAAAGATTATAATCATAATACTAATGTTTACAGACCTTCTCATGCAGATTATACATATGATAAAAAATATGGAATAAGAGATTATAGAGGAGGTGGTAGAAGTTCTGCTCGGGAAACTGCAAATTGGGTTGTTGCAGGTGCTTTAGCAAAACAATTAATAAAAAATATGAATATAAATGCATTTACTTCGTCAGTAGGTGATATTTTTATTGATAAGCCTTATCAAGATTTAGACTTTTCAAAAACAGAAAACAATATAGTTAGATGTCCTGATGATAAATCAGCTGAAAAAATGATTTCTAAAATCCAAGAAATAAGAAAATCCGGGGATACAATTGGAGGAACTATAACTTGTGTAGTTCAAAATGTTCCTATAGGATTAGGTGAACCTATATTTCAAAAATTACACGCACAATTAGGTAGTGCGATGTTATCTATAAATGCAGTAAAAGGCTTTGAATTTGGGAGTGGTTTTTGTGGAGCTAAAATGAAAGGTTCAGAACACAATGATATTTTTAATGCTGATGGTACAACTCAATCAAATTTATCTGGTGGAATTCAAGGAGGAATAAGTAACGGTATGGATATTTATTTTAGAGTTGCTTTTAAGCCAGTAGCAACTATTATGAGTTCTCAACAAACTATAAATTCTGAAAGTGAAGTTACAGAAATTACAGGAAAAGGAAGACATGACCCATGTGTAGTTCCTAGAGCTGTTCCAATAGTAGAAGCTATGGCTGCTTTAGTTTTAGCTGATTATTGGTTAATAAATAAAACAAGAAAAATATAATTTATTTAAAAGAAAAATACATTTATAAAAAAAGTGAAACTTATCGTTTCACTTTTTTTATGCTTGCCCAGTAGGACCAAAACTCATTGGAACCTGTGGTTGTCCAGAGTCTTTAATTTCACCATGTTGCTGTTCAAATTTACGAACATTATCTGCTAGGGCTTTTGCTAATCTTTTTGCATGTTGTGGTGTTAAAATAATTCTAGACTTAACTTTTGCCTTAGGTACACCAGGCATAATATTAATAAAATCTACAATAAATTCTGACATAGAATGATTAATAATAGCTAAATTAGAATAAGTACCTTCAGCAATTTCTTGATCTAACTCAATATTTAATTGCCCTTCTTTGTTTTGATTCTCTTCCATAATATCAATAAAATTTATATTTAATTAAAAGCTTAAAGTTAATAAAATAAAAAAAGTTGAATTGAATAATGTAAATAATTTACAATAAACAATTCAACTTTTAAGAATTTTTAACGTTTATACGTTTATTGGAAACTTTGTTCCATCTCGTCTTTTGGTCCAACAATAACTTTATCATAAGATCTCATACCTGTACCTGCTGGAATTTTCTTACCAACAATTACATTTTCTTTCAACCCTTCTAAAGTATCAATTTTACCATTTACAGCCGCTTCATTTAATACTTTTGTAGTCTCCTGGAAAGAAGCTGCAGAAATAAACGATTTAGTTTGTAATGACGCTCTTGTAATACCTTGTAAAACTTGTTCTGCAGTTGCTGGTTTAGCATCTCTTGCAACAACTAAGTTTAAATCATTTCTTCTTAATAAAGAATTCTCATCTCTTAATTGACGTGCAGAAATAATTTGACCTGCAACTAAGTTCTCAGAATCTCCTGCTTCTTCAACAACTTTCATTCCGTAGATAGCATCATTATCCTTAATAAAATCAATTTTATGAATTAACTGGTTCTCTAAGAATAAAGTATCTCCAGAATCTATAATTTTAACTTTACGCATCATTTGACGTACTACAACTTCGAAATGTTTATCATTAATTTTTACACCTTGTAAACGATATACTTCTTGAATTTCGTTTACTAAGTATTCTTGAACTGCAGATGGTCCTTTAATTCTTAAAATATCTGAAGGAGTTGTTGCTCCATCAGAAAGTGGCATACCTGCTTTAATGAAATCATTTTCTTGAACTAAAATTTGATTAGAAAGTTTAACTAAGTACTTTCTTATATCTCCAGTCTTTGTTTCAACAATAATTTCTCTATTACCACGCTTAATTTTACCGAATGACACTACACCATCAATCTCCGAAACTACAGAAGGATTAGAAGGGTTACGTGCTTCAAATAATTCTGTTACACGAGGTAAACCTCCAGTAATATCTCCAGCTTTACCAGATTTTCTAGGTATCTTAACTAAAGTATGTCCAGACTCAACTTTATCTCCATCACTTACCATAAGGTGTGCCCCAACAGGTAAACTATAAGAACGTAAAGCGTTTCCATCAGCATCTTCAATAATTAAAGAAGCTATTAACTTTTTGTTTTTAGAGTCAGTCATTACTTTCTCTTGGAAACCAGTTTGCTCATCAACTTCTACAGAGTAATTAATACCTTGTGTTAAGTTATCAAACTTCACTTTACCTCCAAATTCAGAAACAATAACTCCGTTAAATGGATCCCATTGAACAATAACATCACCTTTCTTGATAGATTTACGTTCTTTATCAAATATGATAGAACCATAAGGAATAATGTTTGTACTTTGAGTAATCCCAGTTTTCTTATCAATAATTTTAATTTCGGCAGTTCTAGAAATAACGATATCTACTTCATTACCATCATTGTCTTTACCAACTACTGTTCGTAAATCTTCAATAACAACTTTACCTTCAAATTTAGCTATTAATTTGTTTTCTTCAGAAATATTACCAGCAACCCCACCAACGTGGAATGTACGTAATGTTAATTGTGTACCAGGTTCTCCAATAGATTGTGCAGCAATTACACCTACAGCTTCTCCAGTTTGCACTTTATTAAGTGTAGATAAACTTTGACCATAACATTTTGCACAAATTCCTTTCGTAGATTCACAAGTTAAAGCAGATCTTACTTGAACAGCATCTATTCCAGAAGCTTCAACCGCATTCGCTAATTTTGAATTAATTGCTTGATTAGCTTCTAACAATAACTCTTCGGTTACGGGATGATAAACATCATTTAAAGAAACTCTACCTTCAATTCTATCTGATAGAGATTCTACAATCTCATCATTTTTCTTTAAAGGAGCTACTTCTAAACCTCTTAATGTACCACAATCTTCTTCATTAATAATAACATCTTGAGAAACATCAACTAATCTACGAGTTAAGTAACCTGCATCAGCTGTTTTTAAAGCCGTATCTGCAAGTCCTTTACGAGCACCGTGAGTAGAAATAAAGTATTCAAGAATTGATAAACCTTCCTTAAAGTTTGAAAGAATCGGATTCTCAATAATTTCTCCACCACCAGCAGTAGATTTCTTAGGTTTTGCCATTAGTCCACGCATACCTGTTAACTGACGAATTTGCTCTTTAGAACCCCTTGCACCAGAATCAAGCATCATGTATACTGAATTGAAACCTTGTTGATCTTCACGTAAACGTTTCATAGATAACTCAGTTAAATCGTTATTGGTTCTACCCCAAATATCAATTACCTGATTGTAACGCTCTTTTTGCGTTAACATACCCATGTTATAATTAGATACAATTACATCCACCTCTTTATTGGCTTCATCAATCATACCTTGCTTTTCTTTAGGAATAATAATATCTCCTAATGAGAATGATAAACCACCTTGGAAGGCAAATTTATATCCCATGTTTTTTATCTCATCTAAGAAATTTCCTGTTGTAGGTATATCTGTAGCTTTTAAAATACCACCGATAATTCCACGTAAGTTTTTCTTAGTTAATACTTCATTAATATAACCAGCAGCAGCAGGAACTTTTTCATTAAATAAAACTCTACCAACAGTAGTTTTAATAATTCTAGTTACTTGCTCTCCATTTTCATCAATATCTTGAGTTCTTACTTTAATCCCAGCATTTAAGTCTACCATTTCTTCGTTAAAAGCAATAGTTACTTCTTCTGGTGAATAGAAAGTTAATCCTTCTCCTTTAATTGGCACTTCTGGAGTAGAAATTCTTTCTTTAGTCATATAGTATAAACCAAGTACCATATCCTGAGAAGGTACAGTTACTGGTGCACCGTTTGCAGGATTTAAAATATTATGAGAAGCTAACATTAAAATTTGTGCTTCTAAAATAGCTTCTGGCCCTAATGGTAAGTGAACAGCCATTTGATCCCCATCAAAATCGGCATTAAATGCAGAACACGCTAATGGGTGTAACTGGATTGCTTTTCCTTCAATTAATTTTGGTTGAAAGGCTTGTATACCTAGTCTGTGTAAAGTAGGAGCCCTGTTTAATAAAACAGGATGACCTTTAATTACATTTTCTAAAATATCCCAAACAACAGGTTCTTTTCTATCTATAATTTTCTTAGCAGATTTAACTGTTTTTACAATTCCTCTTTCAATTAATTTTCTAATTACAAAAGGCTTATAAAGTTCAGCTGCCATATCTTTTGGGATACCACATTCTGACAATCTTAATTCTGGTCCAACAACAATTACGGAACGTGCAGAATAATCAACACGCTTTCCTAATAAATTCTGACGGAAACGTCCTTGTTTACCTTTTAATGAATCTGATAAAGATTTTAAAGGTCTGTTAGATTCAGTTTTTACAGCAGATGATTTACGTGTGTTATCAAATAAAGAATCTACAGATTCTTGTAACATACGTTTTTCATTACGTAAAATAACTTCAGGAGCTTTTATCTCAACCAATCTTTTTAAACGATTGTTTCTAATAATAACTCTTCTATATAAATCATTTAAATCTGAAGTTGCAAAACGTCCTCCATCTAATGGCACTAATGGTCTCAACTCTGGTGGAATTACCGGAACTGCTTTCATTATCATCCATTCAGGATTATTTTCTCTATTTTTTTGAGAATCTTTAAATGCTTCAACAACATTTAACCTTTTTAATGCTTCTGTTTTACGTTGTTTAGACGTTTCAGTATTTGCTTTATGCCTTAATTCAAAAGATAAAGATTCTAAATCTATACGTGCTAATAAATCAATTAAACATTCAGCACCCATTTTTGCAATAAACTTATTTGGGTCTGCATCATCTAAATATTGATTTTCAGCAGGAATAGCATCTAAAATATCTAAATATTCTTCTTCAGTTAAGAAATCCATTTTTTGTAATGGTTCTCCTTCTACATTTTTAGCAATACCTGGCTGAATTACTACATACCTCTCGTAGTAAATAATCATATCTAACTTTTTAGAAGGTAAACCTAAAAGGTACCCCATTTTGTTAGGTAATGATCTAAAGTACCAAATATGAGCAACAGGTACAACTAAGTTGATGTGCCCTACTCTATCTCTACGTACTTTCTTTTCTGTTACTTCTACACCACATCGGTCACAAACGATACCTTTATAGCGAATTCTTTTGTACTTTCCACAAGCACATTCGTAATCCTTTACAGGACCAAAAATACGCTCACAAAATAAACCATCTCTTTCTGGTTTGTGTGTACGGTAATTTATTGTTTCTGGTTTTAAAACTTCACCTTTAGAAATTTCTAAAATAGCTTCTGGTGATGATAAACCAATTGAGATTTTATTAAACTTTTTTACAGTGTACTTCTCTTGTTTTCTTGCCATGTTGATGGATTCGAATTAAAATTGTAAAAATGGCCTCAATGAGACTTATAAATAAATGATAATAAGAAGTAAGTTTTTACACTTACTTCTTAAATCAATTTTGTTATTCTTCTAACCTAACGTCTAAACCTAAACCTTTAAGTTCATGCATTAATACGTTAAATGATTCTGGTAAACCAGGTTCTGGCATAGTTTCACCTTTAACAATACTTTCGTATGTTTTGGCTCTCCCCATTACGTCATCAGATTTTACAGTTAAGATTTCCCTTAAGATACTTGATGCACCATATGCTTCAAGTGCCCAAACTTCCATCTCTCCAAAACGCTGACCACCAAACTGAGCTTTACCTCCTAACGGTTGTTGTGTTATTAAAGAATAAGGTCCAATAGAACGCGCATGCATTTTATCTTCAATCATGTGACCTAACTTAATCATATAAATAATACCAACTGTAGCTGGCTGATCGAAACGTTTTCCTGTTCCACCATCATATAAGTGAGTATGTCCAAATCTTGGCACACCTGCTTCATCAGTAATTCCATTGATTTGCTCTAAAGATGCTCCATCAAAAATTGGTGTTGCATATTTAGTGTTTAATTTTTGACCTGCCCAACCAAGAACAGTTTCATAAATCTGACCAATATTCATACGAGATGGTACACCTAATGGGTTCAAGACGATATCTACAGGAGTTCCATCTTCTAAGAATGGCATATCTTCAGCTCTAACAATACGAGCAACAATACCTTTATTTCCATGACGTCCTGCCATTTTATCACCTACTTTTAACTTACGTTTTTTAGCGATATAAATTTTAGCTAATTTTAAAATACCTGCTGGTAACTCATCACCTACAGAAATTGTAAACTTTTGACGACGTAGTGAACCTTGTAAATCATTAACTTTAATTTTGTAATTGTGAACTAATTCACCTACTAAATCATTTAAATCTTTATCTGTAGTCCAAGAACCAGTTAAATGCACATAATCATCTACTGAATTTAACATTTTTAGCGTATATTTTTTACCTTTTGGTAAAACTTCCTCACCTAAATCATTAAATACTCCTTGAGAAGTTTTTCCACTAATTAAAGTGAATAATTTTTCTATTAATTCGTCTTTTAATCCTTCAAATTTAGAAACAAAAGATCCTTCTAAAGTAGCAACTGCTTCTTTATCTCTTAATCTCTTATTTTTATCTTTTAAAGCTCTCTTAAATAATTTCTTATCAATTACTACACCTCTTAAAGATGGAGAAGCTTTTAATGATGCATCTTTTACATCACCTGCTTTATCTCCAAAAATTGCACGTAATAATTTTTCTTCTGGAGTTGGATCAGATTCTCCTTTAGGTGTAATTTTACCAATTAAGATATCACCTGGATTTACTTCTGCTCCAATTCTTATCATTCCATTTTCATCTAAATCTTTAGTAGCTTCTTCAGAAACGTTAGGAATATCATTAGTTAACTCTTCAGTTCCTAATTTTGTATCTCTAACATCTAAAGAATACTCATCAATATGAATAGATGTAAATATATCTTCACGAACTACTTTTTCAGAAATTACAATTGCATCCTCAAAGTTATACCCTTTCCAAGGCATAAAGGCTACTTTCATATTTCTACCTAAAGCTAATTCTCCTTTTTGTGTTGCATAACCCTCACAAAGAACCTGTCCTTCTTCAACTCTATCACCTCTTTGTACAATAGGTTTTAAGTTAATATTAGTTCCTTGATTCGTTTTTCTAAACTTAATTAAGTTATATGAAACTTCATCTGTATCAAAACTTACTAGTTTTTCTTCTTCAGTTCTATCATACTTAATTGTAATTTTATTAGCATCTACATAAGTTACTTCACCTGCACCTTCTGCATTTATAAGAATACGAGAATCTTTTGCAACTCTACGTTCTAAACCAGTACCAACAATTGGAGATTCTGGTCTTAATAATGGAACTGCTTGACGCATCATGTTAGATCCCATCAATGCTCTATTGGCATCATCATGTTCCAAAAATGGAATTAAAGATGCAGATATAGATGCAATTTGATTAGGGGCAACATCCATTAAATTAATTTGATCTGGAGTAACAACAGGGAAATCACCTTCTTCTCTAGCAATAACTCTATCTAAAACAATAGAACTGTCTTCATTTAATTCTAAATTAGATTGGGCAGTTTTCATACCTTCTTCTTCTTCAGCACTTAAATAGATTGGTTCTTCTGTTGATACAATTCCGTTTTCAACTTTTCTATATGGAGTCTCAATAAAACCTAAGTTATTCACTTTTGCAAAAACTGCAAGAGATGAAATTAGACCAATATTTGGTCCCTCTGGAGTTTCAATAGGACATAAACGACCATAATGAGTATAGTGAACATCACGCACCTCAAAACCAGCTCTTTCTCTTGATAAACCACCAGGTCCAAGTGCAGATAATCTACGCTTATGAGTAATCTCTGCTAATGGATTTGTTTGATCCATAAACTGAGATAATTGGTTTGTACCAAAAAATGAGTTAATTACAGATGATAACGTTTTAGCATTAATTAAATCGATAGGAGTAAACACTTCATTATCACGTACATTCATACGTTCACGAATTGTTCTAGCCATACGAGCTAAACCAACACCAAACTGACCTGCTAATTGCTCACCAACAGTTCTTACACGTCTGTTTGATAAGTGATCAATATCATCAACTTCTGCTTTAGAGTTGATTAACTCAATTAAATATTTAATAATAGTTATAATATCTAACTTTGTTAATACCTTTTGATCAATAGGCTCATTTAATTGAAGTTTAGTGTTCATTCTAAAACGACCAACTTCACCTAAATTATATCTTTGTTCAGAAAAGAACAATTTATCGATAATACCTCTTGCAGTCTCTTCATCTGGCGGTTCTGCATTACGTAGTTGCCTATAGATGTGTTCTACTGCTTCTTTTTCTGAATTCGTAGGATCTTTTTGTAATGTATTGTGAATAATAGCATAATCTGCCATATCGTTATCCTCCTTATGAAGTAAAACGGTTTTAGCACCTGCTTCTATTATTTCGTCAATATGTTCTTTATCTAAAATAGTATCACGATCAAAAATTATTTCATTTCTTTCGATAGATACAACTTCACCAGTATCTTCATCTACAAAATCTTCATGCCAAGTTTTTAAAACTCTAGCAGCCAATTTTCGACCTAATACTTTTTTTAATCCAGCTTTAGAAACTTTAACTTCTTCTGCAAGGTCAAAAATTTCTAAAATATCTTTATCTCTTTCAAAACCGATAGCTCTGAATAATGTTGTTACTGGTAATTTTTTCTTTCTATCAATATAAGCATACATAACTTGATTGATATCGGTAGCAAACTCTATCCAAGATCCTTTAAAAGGAATAACTCTTGCAGAGTATAATTTTGTACCATTTGCATGGAAAGATTGTCCAAAGAATACACCTGGTGATCTGTGTAACTGTGAAACTACAACACGCTCTGCACCATTAATTACAAAGGTACCTGAGTTTGTCATATAAGGTATTGTACCAAGATAAACATCTTGTACAATTGTTTCGAAATCTTCGTGTTCTGGATCTGTACAGTACAGTTTTAGACGTGCCTTTAAAGGTACACTATGAGTAAGACCTCTCTCAATACATTCTTGAATAGAATATCTTGGTGGATCTACGAAGTAATCTAAAAATTCTAAAACGAATTGATTTCTTGTATCTGTAATTGGAAAGTTATCCATGAAGGTTTTGTACAAACCTTCTTCACCTCTTTCTTCTGCCTTAGTTTGAAGTTGGAAAAAATCTTGAAAAGATTTTACCTGAATATCCAAAAAGTCTGGATACTCCTTTATCATTTGAGAAGTAGCGAAGTTGATTCTTTCAGTAGTGTTTTTCGTTGCCAAAAGAGAATATTTTTTTGATTAAAATCTGAATAAAAATAAAAAACGAATATATACACAAAATGGTTTAGGTCTAAAAACAAAAAGTTCTTAGTACCTAAACCTAAATTTGTTATCCCGCTATGCCTTAACTTAGTCGGGAGTTGTAGCTTACTTAAGCTCTACCTCAGCTCCAGCTTCTTCTAAAGATTTTTTAAGACCTTCTGCCTCATCTTTAGTTACACCTTCTTTAACTGCTGCAGGAGCACTATCTACGATACCTTTAGCTTCTTTTAAACCTAAACCAGTTAATTCTTTAACTAATTTTACAACTGCTAATTTAGAACCACCTGCTGCTGTTAAGATAACATCAAATTCAGTTTGCTCTTCTGCTGCATCATCTCCACCTGCTGCTGGACCTGCTACTGCTACTGCTGCTGCTGCTGGCTCAATACCATATTCATCTTTTAAAATAGTAGCTAATTCATTAACTTCTTTTACTGTTAAGTTAACTAATTGCTCTGCGAAATCTTTTAATTCTGCCATTTTAATTGTTTTTAAAAATTTTGTTTATTATAGTTTATTTGTGCGCGTAATTATTTTTCAGATAAAGTTTTAATAATACCTGAAAGTGTCTGACCACCTGATTGTAATGCTGAAATAACATTTTTAGCTGGTGATTGTAATAATCCAATGATTTCACCAATTAATTCCTCTCTAGATTTAATATCTACTAAGGCATCTAATTGATCATCTCCAATATATACAGATTCTTCTGCGAAAGCTCCTTTTAATAAAGGTCTATCTTTAGTTTTCTTTCTGAATTCTTTGATTAATTTTGCTGGAGCATTTGCTGCTTCAGAAATCATCATTGATGTATTACCTTTTAATACTGTTGGTAAGTCTCCAAATTCTTTATCTGAAGCTTCCATTGCTTTTGCAAGTAATGTATTTTTAACAACTGATAACTGTACACCTGCTTTAAAACAAGCTCTACGTAAATTAGATGTAGTTTGTGCATCTAATCCAGAAATATCTGCTAAATATAAAGTGTTTGTATCTGCTAATACCGCTGTTAAATCTTGTATTACTTGTGATTTCTCTTCTCTAGTCATAATTATAAGTTTTAACGTATTAAACAGTTTTCACCTCAACAGCTATACTAGGACTCATAGTACTAGACATAAAAACGCTTTTTACATACGTTCCTTTTGCAGTTGTTGGTTTCAATTTAATAATAGTTTGTATTAATTCGTTTGCATTTTCTTCAATTTTCTTAGCATCAAATGATACTTTTCCAATTGCAGCATGAACGATACCAGTTTTATCAACTTTAAAATCGATTTTACCAGCTTTTACATCTGTAACAGCTTTAGCAACATCCATAGTTACTGTACCTGTTTTTGGGTTAGGCATTAAACCTCTAGGACCTAAAATTCTACCTAAAGGACCTAATTTACCCATAACACTAGGCATAGTAATTATTACATCTACATCAGTCCAACCACCTTTAATCTTCTGAAGGTATTCATCTAAACCAACATAATCTGCACCTGCTGCTGTAGCTTCTGCTTCTTTATCTGGTGTAACTAATGCTAAAACTTTTACATCCTTTCCTGTTCCATGAGGTAATGTTACTACACCACGAACCATTTGATTTGCTTTACGAGGATCTACTCCTAAACGTATAGCTAAATCTACTGACGCGTCAAACTTTACATTAGTAATGTCTTTGACTAGCGCTGAAGCCGCTGCTAAATCATAAGATTTAGAGCTATCTACTTTTGCGTAAGCTTCTTTTTGCTTTTTTGTTAATTTTGCCATTTTACTACTTTTTATAAAGTTTATGCTGGTGCATCACCTTTTACTGTTAATCCCATTGAACGAGCTGTACCTGCAATCATACGCATTGCTGAAGAAATTTCAAAGGCATTTAAATCTACCATTTTGTCTTCTGCAATAACTTTAATTTGATCCCAAGTAACTGATGCTACTTTTTTTCTGTTTGGTTCACCTGAACCTTTTTTAATTTTGGCCGCTTCTAGTAACTGAACTGCTGCAGGAGGAGTTTTTACAACAAAATCAAACGATTTGTCTTTATAAACAGTAATAACAACAGGTAAAACTTTACCTTGCTTATCTTGCGATCTTGCATTAAACTGTTTACAGAACTCCATAATGTTAACACCAGCAGCTCCTAAAGCGGGTCCAACCGGCGGCGATGGATTCGCTGCGCCTCCCCTTACTTGTAACTTAACTACTTTACTAACTTCTTTTGCCATTTTAAAATGTTTAATGATTTGTTTTAAATTTGGAAGCTTAAAAACAAATCGTTATATATAATATTTGTGTAACAATTATATCTTATCTACTTGCATATAACTCAATTCTAAAGGTGTTTTTCTTCCAAAGATTTTCACCATTACTTCAAGTTTACGCTTTTCTTCGTTTACTTTCTCAATTGTCCCGTCAAACCCATTAAAAGGACCATCTACAACTTTTACTGTTTCTCCTACATTAAAAGGGATTGCAATATTTTCGTCTTGAACAGAAAGCTCATCTACTTTACCTAACATTCTGTTAACTTCAGATTTACGCATTGGTACAGGCTCTCCACCTTTTACCTCTCCTAAAAACCCGATAACTCCTGTTATTGCTCTAATAACGTGAGGAACTTCTCCTGAAAGATTAGCCTCAACCATTATATAACCAGGAAAAAAAGCTCTTTCTCTATTAACTTTTTTTCCGTTTCTTATTTGCACTACTTTTTCAGTAGGCACAATTACTTGACTCACATAATCTGACAGACCTACTCTAGAAATTTCAGTTTCTATATAAGCTTTCACTTTATTCTCTTGTCCTCCAATGGCTCTTACAACATACCATTTCATTACTGAATCAGCCATAATTTATTTCTTAAAATAATTTGAAAAAGTTATCTAATCCAGTTTGAAAAACATAATCAATACCAGCTACAGCTAAAGCGAATACAATTGTAAACACAGCTACTGTAACTGTTGATTTTTGTGCATCTTCTTTTGAAATCCACGTCATGTGGTTGTTTAACTCCTCAAAAGAATCTTTAATATATTGTATAAAGTTCATCTTACTATTATGTTTTATTGCACGGGCGGAGAGATTCGAACTCCCGACAGCTGGTTTTGGAGACCAGTGCTCTACCGCTGAACTACGCCCGTATTTTATTCATTATTAAAGGCGTTCCGTTAAAAACGGAACACCCTTATAATTTATTGATTAACAAACTAATAAATATTAGTCTAATAATTCAGTTACCTGACCTGCACCTACAGTTCTACCACCTTCACGGATAGCGAAACGTAAACCTACATTTAATGCAATTGCTTGAATTAAGTCTACAGTAATTGTTAAGTTATCTCCTGGCATTACCATTTCAACTCCATCAGGTAAATTAATTGTACCTGTTACGTCTGTAGTTCTTACATAGAACTGAGGACGGTAATTATTATGGAATGGAGTATGACGTCCACCTTCTTCTTTTTTCAAAACATAAACCTCTGCTTTAAACTTAGCATGTGGAGTTACAGAACCTGGCTTACAGATTACCATTCCTCTTTTTATATCTTCTTTTGCAATACCTCTTAATAAGATACCTGCATTATCTCCTGCCTCACCTCTATCTAAGATTTGACGGAACATTTCAATACCAGTAATAGTAGAAGTCATTTTTTCAGCTCCCATACCAATAATATCAACAACATCACCAGTATTAGCAATTCCAGTTTCGATACGACCTGTAGCTACAGTTCCACGACCAGTAATTGAAAATACATCTTCAACAGGCATTAAGAAATCTTTATCAACCTCTCTTAAAGGCTCTTCAATCCAAGCATCAACTTGCTCCATTAATTCTAGAACAGTATTAACCCATTTTTCTTCACCATTTAAAGCTCCTAAAGCAGAACCTGAAACAACAGGACCATTATCTCCATCATACTCATAGAAAGACAACAATTCTCTTACCTCCATATCAACTAACTCTAACAACTCCTCATCATCTACCATGTCAACTTTATTCAAGAAAACAACCATACGAGGAATTCCTACCTGACGACCTAATAAGATATGCTCTCTAGTTTGAGGCATTGGCCCATCAGTTGCAGCAACAACTAAAATTGCACCATCCATTTGAGCAGCACCAGTAACCATGTTCTTTACGTAATCCGCGTGACCTGGACAGTCTACGTGAGCGTAATGACGATTCTGAGTTTGATACTCAACATGTGAAGTGTTAATTGTAATACCTCTTTCTTTTTCTTCTGGAGCATTATCAATCTGATCAAAAGATCTAGCTTCAGAGAATCCTGCATCAGCTAATACTTTAGTAATAGCCGCAGTTAAAGTTGTTTTACCGTGATCTACGTGTCCGATAGTACCAATGTTTAAGTGTGGTTTCGAACGGTCAAAAGTTCCTTTTGCCATAATTATTAATTTTAATTCTTAGTTTAAATATATTTAGTGTCTAATAATACGTATTAAATGAGCCAGCGATGGGACTTGAACCCACGACCTCATCCCTACCAAGGATGCGCTCTACCAACTGAGCTACACCGGCTTGTTGATATTTTTGAGCGAAAGACCGGGTTCGAACCGGCGACATTCAGCTTGGAAGGCTGACGCTCTACCAACTGAGCTACTTTCGCAATATGTAAATTGTGGGGAGAGCAGGATTCGAACCTGCGAAGACGTAGTCAACGGAGTTACAGTCCGTCCTCGTTGGCCGCTTGAGTATCTCCCCTTTAATTTACTATTTTAATGAACTTATATTTTACTCTTTTTGAGCCGATGGAGGGACTCGAACCCACGACCTGCTGATTACAAATCAGCTGCTCTAGCCAGCTGAGCTACATCGGCTTTTGTTGCAAAAAAACAACCCGCTATTTCTAACGGATTGCAAATGTATAAAGTTTTTTTTAAATTCTAAAACTATTTACTATTATTTTTTTTACTTTTTTTCGCTTTTTATGAAATTAGCGAATCCCTATGTTTTTCCTTAGACCTTTTTAACTGCCTCTTTAAATTATCTACAGCAGAGTTTACACCTTCTTCAAAGGTTTTAGTCTCTCTTTTAACAATTAATTCACTTCCAGGAATATTGATTTTAACTTCTGTTATTTTATTTTCTTTATCACTTGTGTTTTGAACTTTTAAAAAAACCTCTGCATCGACTATCTTATCATGATACTTAGTTAACGAACCCACTTTCTTTTCTGCAAATTGTATTAATTCATTATCTGCATTAAAGTTAACTGATTGTGTGAATACTTTCATAAATCATTCTTTTTTATCGCCCCTAGGGTGAGCTTGGTTATATACTTTTTTTATAGCATCAAGACTATTATGTGTATAGACTTGAGTTGAAGCTAAAGAGGAATGCCCTAGCAATTCTTTAACTGAATTTAAATCTGCTCCTTCATTTAATAAATGTGTAGCAAAAGAATGCCTTAGAATATGGGGGCTTTTTTTACTTTCGAAGAGACGTTACTAAAGTATGAATTTATAATTCTGTAAACAAGAGTTTCATAAATTTTATTTCCATTCTTTGTTATAAAAAGCTCTTCTAAACCTAAGTTAAATTCTTTTTTTAATTCCAAATATCTATTTAGAGTTACTTCAACAGATTGCAAAAGAGGCACAAAACGTTCTTTATCTCTTTTTCCTAAGACCTTAATAACACCACTAGATTTATTAACATTTTTTTCTTTTAGATTAATTAATTCTGCTCTTCTTATCCCCGTAGAATAAAACAACTCTACAATTAATTTATCTCTTACAGACTCAAAACTATCTAACTCATCAATTTTATCAATAACTAAATTAATTTCTTTTGATGTAAATGGGACCTGTATTTTTTTAGTCTCTTTTAGGGCCTTGTGCTTAGACAAGGGGTTTATAAAAATCTGCTCACTCTTTTGAAGAAATTTATAAAACGATTTTAAAGAACTTACTTTTCTATTAATTGTTCTATTTGAAACTTTACTTTCGACTAAATAAACAATCCAACTTCTTATTTGATGGTAATTAACCTTTAATAGATCTTTCTCTTCGAATTCGATTATTATAAAACTCTTAAAATTAGCTAAGTCATTTTTATATGCTGTTATAGTATGTACAGAATATTTTTTCTCTAACAATAAGTAGTCAAAAAATGAATCTATCAAATTATCTTTTATTAATTTAAGGTAAAACTACAAAAAATAGTGCATAAAAAAATCTCGTAATGAAAATTCATTACGAGATTTAAATTTTAAAAAGTGGTATTACTAACCTACTTCTTCTTGTGTTCTTAAACGTTGAACGTAAGAAGCTTTAATTCTTTGAGCTCTATTAGCTACTGAAGGTTTAGTAAAGTTCTTTCTAGCACGTAAGTTTTTCATCGTTTTAGTACGATCGAATTTTCTTTTATAACGTTTTAAAGCTCTATCGATATTCTCTCCTTCTTTTACAGGTATAATTAACATAAGTTGGCACCTCCCTTCATAGTATCTTGCATATTTTGAATAGTAATTAAACTATTGATTTTATTTTTTGGACTGCAAATGTAATTACAAATTATGAAATGACAATTCATTAAATTAATTTATTTTACAAATGATAAATTAATCGATGTAGAAAGAATAAAAAATATCATTTCCGAAATTCAAAATTTCAAAAATGATATTCTTAATTTTTATCCAACTTAACTAAATTGTACTAATTTATTTTAAGTTGCTGGTTTATACTCCTTATTATCTATTACCATTTTTGCGATAATCTCTTTTAATATTTCAGAAGTACCACCTCCAATAGGCCCCAATCTACTATCTCTTAACAAACGCGCCATTGGATAATCTTCCATATACCCATATCCTCCTAACATTTGTAGAGCATCATAAATTACTTCATCAGCCATCTTTGTAGACAACAACTTAGACATACTAGCCTCTTTAACAACATATTGCCCATCATTCAAACGCTTAGTAATAGAATAATTATATTCCCTACACATATCTACTCTACTTGCCATTTCTGCAATTTTGTGTCTTAAAACCTGAAATTTGTCTAATGATTTCCCAAAGGCTACTCTTTCTTGCATATATTTTAACGTATACTCAACTGCATATTCTGCTCTAGCATGTGCATTAACACCCATTATTAATCTTTCTAGTGCAAAATGCTGCATAATATAAGGAAAACCTTTCCCTTCTTCGCCCATTAAGTTTTCGACGGGAATTTCTACGTTATCAAAAGCTATTTCTCCAGTATCAGATGCTCTCCAACCTAATTTATCTAATTTGGTAGCTGACACTCCTTTTGCTGCTCTATCTACCACAAAAATACTGATTCCTTTATATTTATCTGAAGGATCTGTTTTTGCAGCAACAACTAAATAATCTGAATAAATTCCGTTTGTAATGAACGTTTTTGACCCGTTTAAAATATATTTATCTCCTTTTTTAATTGCTGTAGAACGCATTCCTGCAACATCAGAACCTCCAAAGGGCTCTGTAATACACAAGCAACCAATCATATCTCCTTCTACACTTGGAGTTAAATATTTATTTTTAATAAAATCATCACCTTCTTTATTTAGATGTGTCATTGCTAAATATTCATGAGCCCACATTGCAGCTGCAAATCCTCCTGAATTTATCTTTTGCAGTTCTTCTAAGAAAATTACTGTGTAAAAAAGATCTAAACCCATTCCACCAAATTCTTCTGGAGTATTTAAACCAAAATAACCCATTTCTCCGAATTTCTTCCAAATGAAACGTTCTATAGTTCCTGTTTCTTCCCATTTATCAATATGAGGAACTACTTCTTTTTGTAAAAATTCTTTAAAACTTGCACGAAATACTTCATGCTCTTCAGTAAAATACATACTGTTCATAAGCTAGTTAGTTGTTTGTTTATTCAGCTGACAAATATAAGATTATTCTATCATATTTATCTAAAGGAAAGTCTTTGATATTTTTTAATTCTGATATGTTTTGAAGCTCAGCAACTTCATCTCTATAATTAAAAATCCTCTTACAAAGTTCGTAATTTATATAAGGGTTTTTAAGTAGTTGTTTAAATTCAACTGTATTTACATTTATTTTTTGAATGATTGGTTTTTCAACAATTTTAAAGGTTGATAAAACTTTTTCTACAACTTCTTTTTCTAAACCCCAAACTTCGAATAATTGACTCTCTAAAGAAAACCCTTGAAGTTTTGTTCGATATTTAATTATTCTTTTTGAAAATGCTGAACCAATACCACTTATAGTTTTAAAATCTTCTGCAGAAGCTTTATTGATATCTGTTGTAGAAACTACTATTTTTTTATTTGCATTCTTATACTTATTAAAATTGTAATTATTTTTTCCCTTTTGTTGATTTCTTTTCACAACCCAATCTGGAAATTTAAAATAAGGTGAAATTTTATTCAGTAAGCTATCAGAAATCTTAGTTACCTTTTGAAATTCTTGTTTAGAATTTACAAATTTATTAGTTTTTCTAAAAGCCAGAAGCCTGTCGATTTCTTTTAAAGACATTCCTAACTGTTCTCCCTTATAATCTGTAATGTAGTTTGGATTAAATGGATAAATTTTAGGTTTTCTATTTTCAATTTCTATTGCTTTTAAGCTATCTATTTGTTTTTGAAAAGCTAATAATTTTGGTTGATTTATATCATCTGTTTCATCTAAAAAAAAGACATCAGAAAAAATTAATACTTGGAGAACTATTATGAGTAGCACCAACAAAAAAACCCCATTTCTTTGGCTTTTATTATACCAGAAATGGGATTTAAATATTTTCATAAATTATTTTTTATGCTTTCATTGTTTTAATAGCATCTGTATATCTTTTTAATTGTTTTTTAACAACTGGGAATAAGAAATACAATCCAATCATATTAGGAAACACCATTGCAAAAATCATTGCATCAGAGAAATCCCAAATAGATTTCATACTAGCAGCTGCTCCAATAACTACAAATAATAAGAATAATAATTTGTATGTTAAATCCGCTTTTTTACCTCTACCAAATAAAAATTTCCATGACTGTAAACCATAATAAGACCAAGATATCATTGTTGAAACCGCAAACAAAACAACTGCAACAGTTAAAAACACATTAGAATAAGGGATATATGCCGCAAATGCTTTTGATGTAATTCCTGCTCCTTCATAAGCAACACCATCTATCATCACAGCTCCTGCTCCATCTCCTCCGTACTGGAAAATTGTAGCACCAGATGCATCACCACCAAAATTAAAAATAATAATAACTAAAGCAGTCATTGTACAAATTACAACAGTATCTATAAAAGGCTCTAATAAAGCTACTAAACCTTCAGAAGCTGAGTATTTAGTTTTAACAGCTGAGTGTGCAATAGAAGCAGAACCTGCTCCAGCTTCATTCGAAAAAGCTGCTCTTTTAAACCCTACCAATAAAACACCTATAAAACCTCCAACACCAATTGCAGTTGGATTAAATGCTTCTTTAAAAATTAAAGCAAAAGCATCATCTACTAAAGAGAAGTTTGCTCCTAGAATATACAAACAAGCCAACAAATACATTACAGCCATTAATGGCACAACTTTTTCTGTAACTTGAGCTATTCTCTTGATACCTCCAATAATTATAATACCTACTAAAATAGCTAAAACAACACCAATTATTGCTCCAGCAGCAGTACTTTCTAACCCTAATAATTCTTTTAAAACTACAGTGGCTTGATTAGATTGAGCAGCATTCCCTCCTCCAAAAGATCCTCCAATACAAAAGATTGCAAAAATTACCGCTGCAACTTTACCAATCATTTCAAAACCTCTTTCTTTTAAACCTTTACTTATATAATACATAGGTCCTCCATAAATAGTACCATCTTCTCCAACATCTCTATATTGAACACCTAATGTACATTCAACAAATTTTGTTGACATTCCTAATAACCCACATATAACCATCCAAAATGTTGCTCCTGGACCACCTAATGCGATTGCTAATGCAACACCAGCAATATTACCATTACCTACTGTTCCGGAAACAGCAGTTGCTAAAGCCTGGAAATGTGTAACTTCACCTTCTTCACTTTCATCTCTAATAGTATCTGCAATATCTCCATCAATAGCTAACTCAGAATTACCAGCTCCATGACCTTCATCTAATTCATCATACTTACCTCTTACAACATTAATTGCAGTTTTAAAATGGAAAATATTTGGAAACTTAAAATATAATGTAAAAAACAAGGCACTTCCTACTAGTAAAACTAATACAAAAGGAATTTCTAAACTATCGCTTTTATAGATTGGAAAGAAAATTATATCGTTAAAAAAAGATGAAATTGGCTGAAAAGCCTCGTCAATTTTCTGATCTAATCCTTTTTCTTGTGCAAATGTTAACATTGGAATTGCTAATAAAAGCAACGAAAGAAGTTTTTTCTTCATGATATTTTATTGTTAGTTTTTCAATTAGTAAAGCGCAATATCATAAAAAAATGAAGTTTTGACAACTTTTGAGCGTTAAAAGTGATTTTTATATTAACGTTTCTTTAAATTTCTGTAAATCTTCTTTAAAAGATTTTGGATAAAAATTAAGCTCTTTATTTGTTTTGGTTAAATTAAAACCAGTTTTTGCTGGTCTTGGCGCTATCTGATTTAAAGTGGAAGTAGAAATAGGCTTTATCAAACTTTTATCTAAGTTGAAAGTAGCTGCTATTTGTTGCGCTATTTCATAAACACTTAAAAGGGTATTTGAAGAAATATGATAAATACCTTGCGCTTTTTTATCCATAGAAATTTTACAAGCAAGCGCTAAATCTTCTACATATGTTGGCGCTCTATATTGATCGTTTACAATTGTAATTTCTTTTTTGTCTTCTAACATTTGCTTAACCCAAAGAACAATGTTACTTCTACTCATATCAAACACTTTACCATATACCAAAATTGTTCTAATAATAGTAAAGTCTATTTTAGATTTTACTAAAACCTCTTCAGACTTTAATTTCGATAGTCCGTAATAACTTAAAGGGTTTGCTGTATCAGTTTCTTTATAGTTTCCTTTTACTCCATCAAAAATAAAATCTGTAGAAAGATGAATTAAATGAGCATTTATTTCATTAGAAACTTCAGCTAACCATTTTACAACTGTTACATTTAACAAATCACAATTTTCTTTATTATTTTCGCAATCATCAACTTGCGTCATTGCAGCTGTGTTAATAATAAAGTTTGGTTGAATGCATTGTAATTGGCTTTTTAAATTTGGTTCTTCTGTAATATCTATACTTACATAGTTAAAATCATCTCTACCACTTCTATTTTTTCCTCTTGAAAAACCAAAAATTTGATACTTCTCTTTTTCTTTAAGCAATAAGTTTAATAAAGATTGCCCTAACAATCCATTGCTACCAGTAATAACTACTTTTATCATCTTAGAATAATTGCCTTAGTTTTGTAATTTGTTCTGGTCTACCTAAAACTATTAAATGAGAATCTTTAATAAGAATTGAATCTGCCTCCGGATTTATAATATAATCTTTATCCGGATTTTTAAACCCGATTACCGTACAACCTGTTTGTCTTCGTAAATCTAAATCTAAAATTGTTTTATTCAAATATTTTTTAGGCAACTCATTTACATCGATTTCCTCTAAATTTGCTGTTGTTTCACCTTCTATAGTAAGTCTATCTACAAACTCTATAACATCTGGTGTGGTAACTAAAGACGCCATGTGATTACCTCCTAATTTATCTGGCATAATCACATTATCCGCTCCTGCAATTTTTAACTTACTATATGAACTCTCTTTAGATGCCCTACTTATAATAGTACAATGAGCATTTAATTGTCTTGCACTTAAAACTACAAATAAATTATCTGCATCCGAAGGTAAAGCAGTTATTAGATTAGCTGCTTTTTTAATTCCAGCGTTTAACAAAACCTCATCTGTAGTAGCATCTCCTTGAACATTAAGTATATCTTCTGAATCTAAAAAATCTATTATTTCTTTCTCATTTTCTATTACAACAAATTTTTTATTATAATTTCTAAGTTTTAAAATTGCTTGTTTTCCATTTCTACCATATCCACAAACAATAGTATGCCCTTCTAATTTACCTATTTGTTTTTCCACTTTTTTATGTTTAAAATGATCAAATAATTTTCCACTAACTAAATATTCTGAAAACGCAGAAACTGCATAACCAAAAACCGTAATACTTGTTAAAATTAAAAAAATTGTAAACACCTTCTCTTCTGGAGAAAAAGGTCTAACTTCTCCAAAACCAACAGTAGTTACCGTAATAACGGTCATATACAAAGCATCTACAAAAGAATAATGAGATAACCCCATATAACCAATAGTCCCTATTGACATAATAGAAGCAACTAAAACTAAAATTTTATTTATTTTGGAATCTAAAATTCTCATAACTATAGATCAAAAACAGAGCTTCTTTTGGTGTAAATCATATCTTTTAATCTTAATAAAAAAGCCAAAGTTAAATATAACCCAAAAGACAAACCCACAGTTACAAAAGAAATGTAAATAAAAAATATACGTACATTCTTAGCACGCATACCTAGCTTATCAGCAAATCTTGAGAAAACGCCAAACCCATGTCTTTCAAAAAAATGACGAAAAGAATGCATATTATTCATTAGTAGTTTCTATTAATTGCAAGATAGTATATTCTCTGTATTTGTTAAATACTTTTCAATCAAATTTGATTTAATATTGATTAACTTTGCGTTTTTGCAAAAATCACCTTTATTTGAAAGACCAAGAATACATAGAAGTTTACGGAGCAAGAGTTCATAATTTAAAGAATATTGATGTAAAAATTCCTCGCGAAAAACTAGTAGTAATTACTGGTTTAAGCGGTAGCGGAAAATCTTCTTTAGCTTTTGATACTATTTACGCCGAAGGACAGAGACGTTATATAGAAACATTTTCTGCATATGCGCGTCAATTTTTAGGAGGTTTAGAAAGACCAGATGTTGACAAAATTGATGGTTTATCACCTGTAATCTCCATAGAGCAAAAAACCACAAATAAAAGTCCGCGTTCTACAGTTGGAACTATTACAGAAATTTACGATTTTCTACGTCTTTTGTTTGCGCGAGCAGCTGACGCATATTCTTACAATACAGGAGAAAAAATGGTAAGTTATTCTGATGAACAGATTAGACAACTTATTTTAAAAGACTTCGAAAACAAAAAAATAGCTGTTCTAGCACCATTAATTAAATCTAGAAAAGGACATTATCGTGAACTTTTTGAACAAATATCTAAACAAGGTTTTGTAAAAGTTAGAGTTGATGGAGAAATTAGAGAGATAGAAAAAGGAATGCGTTTAGATAGGTATAAAACGCATGATATTGAAGTTGTTATAGACAGGTTAATTGTTAATGAATCTATAGAAAAACGATTAGAAGAAACAATTAAAACGGCATTATATTCTGGCAATAACATTATGATGGTTATTGATTTAGAAGACAACACTCCTAGATATTTTAGTAGAGAGTTAATGTGCCCTACAACGGGTATTGCTTACCCAAACCCAGAACCTAATAACTTTTCTTTTAACTCACCAAAAGGAGCCTGTAATAAATGTAATGGTTTAGGTATTACAAATGAGATAAACTTAAAAAAAGTAATACCAGACAATTCTATTTCTATAAAAAATGGAGGAATTACTCCACTAGGAGAAGAAAAAAATAGTTGGATTTTTAAACAACTTCAAAATATTGCGGAACGTTATAAATTTAAATTAACAGACGCTATTAAAGACATTCCAAAGGAGGCTTTAGATATTATTTTAAATGGTGGAAATGAATCTTTTGAAATTGAATCTAAAACGGTTGGTGTTACTAGAAACTATAAAATTGATTTTGAAGGTATTATTTCTTTTATAGAAAATCAATATAAAAACGCAGAAAGCACAACTATCAAAAGGTGGGCAAAAGGTTTTACGGATGAAGTTTCTTGCTCTACTTGCGGTGGAAAAAGATTAAAAAAAGAAGCGCTTCATTTTAAAATTATAGATAAAAATATTAGCGATTTAGCACAAATGGATATTACCGAACTTGCTAAATGGTTTAATAATATTGAAGAAAAACTATCAGAAAAACAACTTACAATTGCTTCTGAAATTTTAAAAGAAATTAGAACAAGAATTCAGTTTTTACTAGATGTTGGTTTAGATTACCTAACATTAGACAGAACTTCTAAATCTCTTTCTGGTGGAGAAGCACAAAGAATTCGTTTGGCAACTCAAATTGGCTCTCAATTAGTAGGTGTTTTATATATATTAGATGAACCAAGTATTGGGCTACACCAAAGAGACAATCAAAAATTAATAGATTCTTTAGTAAAACTACGCGATCTAGGAAACTCTGTTTTAGTAGTTGAACATGACAAAGACATGATGGAACATGCAGATTTTGTTTTTGATATTGGACCTGGAGCTGGAAGACATGGAGGAGAAATTGTTTCATCCGGAACATTTAAAGAACTAAAAAAACAAAAAACCTTAACTTCTGATTATTTAACCGGAAGAAAAGAAATAGCTGTTCCTAAAACTCGACGAGAAGGAAACGGAAAAACTATTAAATTAAAAGGAGCAACTGGTAATAATTTAAAAAATGTTTCAGTTGAATTTCCTTTAGGTAAAATGATATGTGTAACAGGTGTTTCTGGTAGTGGAAAATCAACCTTAATAAACGAAACATTATACCCAATTTTAAATGCTCATATCTATAGAGGTGTAAAAAAACCAATGCCTTATAAGAAAATTGAAGGTTTAGAACATGTAGATAAGGTTATAGATATAGATCAATCTCCTATAGGTAGAACACCACGTTCTAATCCTGCCACTTACACGGGTACTTTTTCTGAAATTAGAAGTTTATTTGCCAAAACACCAGAAGCTGCTATTCGTGGGTATAAACCAGGTCGTTTTTCATTTAACGTAAAAGGTGGTAGATGCGAAACTTGCCAAGGTGGTGGTGTTAAGGTTATTGAAATGAACTTTTTACCTGATGTTCATGTAGAATGTGAAACTTGCCAAGGAAAACGTTTTAATAGAGAAACTTTAGAAATTCGTTATAAAGGAAAATCTATCTCTGATGTTTTAAATATGACTATTGAAGATGCTACAGAGTACTTTGTTAACATACCTAAAATTCACCGAAAGCTAAAAACAATTAAAGACGTTGGCTTAGGCTATATAACACTTGGCCAAAGATCTACAACACTTTCGGGCGGTGAAGCTCAAAGAATAAAATTAGCCTCTGAACTATCTAAAAGAGATACTGGAAATACATTTTACATTCTAGATGAACCAACAACAGGCTTACATTTCGAAGACATAAGAGTATTAATGGAGGTTCTAAATAAACTAGCTGATAAAGGTAATACTGTATTAATTATAGAGCATAATTTAGATGTTGTAAAACTAGCAGATTACATAATAGATGTTGGTATAGAAGGTGGTAAAAAAGGAGGTACAATTTTATATACAGGAACTCCAGAACAAATAGTTAAACATAAAAAAAGTTATACTGCTCAATTTCTTAAAAAAGAACTTTAATATTCAACTTTTTTTAAAAATAAAAGTTGAATATTATTTTACTAAAAACTTCTTTACTTGAAGTTTACCATTTTCTTTTATCATAATAAAATGTATCCCTTTTACTAAATTAGGAATTACAATTTTATCTCCCTTAAAATTAGTTTGCTTTAAAATAACTTGACCTAACATATTATAAACTAAAATATCAACATTTTCTATTTTTTCGTAAAATGAAATTGTTTTATTTAAAACGGGATTATTAAATGTAATAATCTTATCTAAATAATTAAGTTCCATAAAAGAGAGCGTTTCATTACAACTATTTGACAATGTATTTACATCCTCTATTATGCCTTTAGGTGATAAATCTTTTCCTAAAAAACCCTCATAATTTTTATGATACTTTTCTCCCCTAAACATACTATTATCTCTTAAAATCTCTATTTCAGTCACAAATTGATTATATGTTTTGGTTCCAACAGGATTCCTATAAACCCAAACTACATCTCCATTAGAATCAACTTCACTTAACCTTCCTTTACTAGTTACACAAATTAACAAATTTCCATTTTCTAAGCCATGAACACCACTTTTCTTAAATTCATACAACACTTCTCCAAGTATTTCTCCACTCCACGACCAAAAAAAATCGGTAGGTAAAAACACATTACTTTCTAATTGATATTTATTATTTTCATCTAAATTTGGTGCAACAATATGAACTGACTAAAAGTATTTGTACCATCACTATCATTATTAAAAACAGTAATCTTATTTTCATTAGCATAACCTTCATTTATCCATTTAGCATCATGTTGTTTAAATAATTTTTGAGAAGATTCATCCCCTTGTCTGTAGACCTGAGGATTTCCCCAACGCCATAAAAAATCATCACCTTTTCCATAAGCCCCTCCAGTATGTGATGAGGCTTCAATAGTAGTAGTACTATGATCTATGATGTAAATTTCTCCAAGAGTTCTTGCAGACAAAAGTATTTGATCTAACTCTGCATTATAATCTATACTGTTCATATGCAGCCAATCAGAATGATTTAGATCTGTTTCAGTATAATTAAAATCAACTAACTCAGGATGAGATACCACATCTCCAAAATTACTAATAGAAGAATCATAATCTTGTATAAGATGATCTTTAAAACTCCACTCCCAAACAACTTCCATATCATTATTTCCAATAGGCTTAATCTCAATTATTTTTTCTGATTTAAGATTCCCGTTTAATAAATTTGGATTCTTACCTAAAGCCACTTGCTCTTCTTCAGTTATACTTTCTTTGACTAAACATAAAATATTTCCATTAGGCAATGGCTCTATGTCATGATGTTGTCTTATCTCCAAATTAGTTAATAAATTATATTCCCAAACTAAATTGCTTTCCCAATCTCTAATTTCAAAACCATTAGAACCAGTTCTTAATAAATTACCATTTTCTAAAAGATAACATGTTAATTTTGGAGTTCCGTTAAAATTCCAACTATGAACTAAATTCCCACAGTTATCAACTAACAAAACAGAATTATTGGATTCTGGGGTAAACAAAGTATAACCATCAAATGCTTTCTCAGAATTTTTAAGCAAACCAATAGTATTTTGACTAGCAATAATGCCTATTTGAAAAAGGGCAAAAAGAAAAAGTAGTTTACTTTTCATATCTATATTTTTTTTCACAATACTACAATTTATTATGAAGCAATTTCATAATTTAACACTTTTGTAAAGACTTTTAACAACTCTTAAAAAACATTTTTTTTATTTATATGTATAAACAAAAAGAACTATTTTAGCAAGCTGCTCAATTAATAGAGCTAAAAAAATAAAATGTACAGATTATGACAAATGACGATAGAAAAATAAAAGAGAAATTGCAACCTAAAACCTGGAATGAGACTAAAACCAATGACTCTTGGGCTATTTTTAAAATAATGGCTGAGTTTGTAGAAGGATACGAGAAGTTAAGTAAAATTGGCCCTTGTGTTTCAATTTTTGGTTCTGCACGAACAAAACCAGATCACCCATATTACAAATTAGCAGAAGAAGTAGCTTTTAAATTAACACAAAATGGATTTGGTGTAATTACTGGAGGAGGACCAGGAATAATGGAAGCTGGAAACAAAGGAGCAAATAGAGGAAAAGGATTATCTGTAGGTCTAAACATTGAATTACCTTTTGAACAACACGACAATCCTTGGATAGATCCGGGAAAAAGTTTAGATTTCGATTACTTTTTTGTGCGTAAAGTTATGTTTGTAAAATACTCTCAAGGTTTTGTTGTGATGCCTGGTGGATTTGGTACAATGGATGAACTTTTTGAAGCAATAACTTTAATACAAACAAAGAAAATTGGTCGTTTCCCTATTGTTTTAGTTGGAACAAAATTTTGGGGAGGAATAATAGATTGGATTAAAAACACACTAATTGAAGAAGGTAATATTAGTGCAGAAGATTTAAATTTATTTAGACTAGTAGACACCGCAGATGAGGCTGTTGAGCATTTTAATAAATTCTATTCTAAATACAAATTGAAGCCAAACTTCTAATTTAAATTTAAATACCAACTTTTAATAAACGTAAAATATAGAAATGAAAAAATCAATAAACTTATTTATTCTTTGTTTTTTCATTTCTATATTTTCTTCTGCTCAACAAAATTCGATCTCTATTAAATCTACATTTAATCCAGAAACGGATGAGTTAAATGTACAACAAGAAATTGTTTATATAAACTCAACTGAAGTAGCCTTAAATAATATTTATCTTCATAATTGGGGTAATAGTTTTAGAGACAGAAAAACTCCATTATCAAAAAGGTTTATAAAAGATTTTAAAAAAACTCTATATTTTTCAAAAAAGAAGACCTCGGGCAAACCACTATAAAAAACCTTACTATAGATTTTGAAACTACTGAATATATTGAAGTAGAAAACCATGCAGACATTATAGAAGTACCGCTTTTAAACTCTCTAAAACCAAGTGACACAGCTAAAATTTCTATTACGTATGTAATTAAAATTCCTAATGCTAAATTTACTAGCTACGGAAAAACTAAAAATGGCTATCATTTACGCTTTTGGTACTTAACACCTGCTGTTTACAATAATGGATGGCAACTTATGAGTAATTTAAATATTGATGATTTATACGAAAACCCTACTAATTTTGATATAGAAATTGACATTCCTAAAGAATATGTCCTAGAAAGTAATTTATATCAATATGAAACTAAAAAAGAAAAAAATCAACTATTACCTTATTGGTAAAAATAAGACTGATATAATTTTAAGTATTAATAAGAAGAAGCAACTTAGAACTTTTAAAACTGTAAGAGCGGCTATATATACTGATGTTTTCGATGAGGAAGTTGACTATGAATCTGCTACCACTACTTTAAACAGAGAGATGTTATTCATAGAAAAATACTTAGGCAAGTACCCGCATAAAGAAATATATATAGACAAAGTTACACAAAGTAAAGACCCTGTTTATGGTCTAAGTCAATTACCTAATTTCTTACGCCCCTTCTCTGACTCTTTTAAATGGGATATTACCTTATTTAAAGCTTTATCAAAAAAATACATAGAGAATACCCTACTTTTAAATAAAAGAACAGATTATTGGTTTTTAGATGGTTTACAAAACTATTTAATGCTAGAATATATTGATAAATACTACCCAAAAGCAAAATTACTCGGAAACTTGTCTAATAGATGGTTTCTAAAAAATTACAACATCTCTAAACAAGGTTTTAATGACAAATACCCTTTAGTTTATCAATTTGTATCTAGAAGGTTTTTAGACCAAGCACTAGTTACTTCAGCAGATTCACTCTCAAATTTTAATAGAAAAATAGCTAATAAATATAAAGCAGGATTAGGTTTTAGATATTTAAAAGGGTTTTTAGGAGACAGTGTTTTAAATAGCTCACTTAAAGAGTTTTACCAAAAAAACCAAGTTAAAACCATTTCTAGTACAGATTTTCAAAAAATATTAGCTACAAAAACAGATAAAAAAACAGATTGGTTTTTTAACGACTACATAAAAACTAACAAAAAAATTGACTACACCATAGATGATATAACTATTTTAAAAGATAGCTTAGAAATAACGATTAAAAACAAAAGAAATATAACTACTCCTGTTTTATTATATGGTTTAAAAAACAAAGATGTAAAATTCAGAAAATGGTATACAGGTATTGAAAATTCTAAAACAATAACAATTCCTAAGCAAGACTTTAACAAAATAGCTTTAAACTACGAAAACTATTACCCTGAATTAAACACCCTAGATAATTGGCAAAATCTAGAAAATAAAATATTTAATAAACCTTTAAAATTTACTTTATTAAAAGATATTCAAGATCCATATTACACTCAGATATTTTATCAACCCAATATTAGTTACAATTTTTACAATGGTTTAATTTTAGGAGTAAAACTCCACAACAAACCTTTAATAAAAAGAAACTTAGAACTTAGTTTTGCCCCTTCATACGCATTTAAAAGTAGATCTGCTATTGGCTCTTTTTCTTTCTTATACAATCAATACTTAGAAGATACAAAAATTTATAAAATAGCATATGGTGTTGCAGGACAAACATTAGACTATGCTCCTAATTTATCTTACACCTCATTTGTTCCTTTCGCAAACATTGTTTTCAAAAGAAAATCTTTACGTGATGCTACATCAGAATCTATAAGAGCAAAATTAGTTCATATTAATAAAGAAGTAGCACCTACAACCGTAAAAACCGAACAAGATAATTACAGTGTTTTTAGTTTAAGTTATAACTTTATAAATCCAGATATTATTAAAGAATTTAGATATAACTTTAGCATAGAAGTTGCAGAAAAATTCTCTAAAGCTGCAGTTGACCTAAGGTTTAGATCTCTTTCTACAACAGACACACAATTAGATTTTAGATTTTTTGCAGGTGCTTTTATAAATAACAATACAGAAGGTAATTACTTTAGTTTTGGGTTAGATAGAGCTAACGATTATCTTTTTCAGCTTAATTATTTTGGAAGATCTGAAGATTCTGGTTTATTTAGCCAACAATACATAATAGCAGAAGGTGGTTTTAAATCTGTTTTACCTACAAGGTTTGCAAACCAATACATGATGGCTTTTAATTCTAGTTTCGGTTTATGGAAATGGATGGAATTTTACAATGATGTAGCATTTCTTAAAAATAAAAACGAGTCTATTTATTTTGGATACAATAATGGTATTCGTTTTAACTTTATTCATAATATTTTAGAAGTATATTTTCCTCTATACTCTAACAACGGATGGGAACTTTCTCAAAAAGCATATCCTCAAAGAATTCGTTTTACATTAACTGCAGATGTAAACTCTATTTATAATTTCTTTAGAAGAGGATTTTTATAAAATTCAAACAAAATCACTTTTTTTATATAATTCCTAACGAAATCGTTTTTTTACTACGTCGTATTATCATATTCTCAATCAAATAAGATATTTTTAAATATCGATTAAAAAAACTATCTTTGCAAAAGTTAAAACCCATAAAACAATGTTGCAAAAAACGGCTACTACTAGTACTCAAGAAATTACATTTAATGATTTTAAAAAAGAAGTACTTAACGATTATAAAATTGCAAAAATTAGTAGAGAATGTAGCCTTTTAGGTAGACGTGAAGTTTTAACTGGGAAAGCTAAATTTGGTATTTTTGGTGATGGAAAAGAAGTACCTCAATTAGCAATGGCTAAAGCCTTTAAAAAAGGTGATTTTAGATCTGGTTATTATAGAGATCAAACTTTTATGATGGCTATTGGCGAGTTAACTGCACAACAATTTTTTGCAGGTTTGTATGCACATACAGACATAAAAGCAGATCCTATGTCTGCTGGTAGACAAATGGGTGGTCATTTTGCTACACATAGTTTAAATGAAGATGGTAGCTGGAAAGACTTAACGAAGCAATACAATTCCAGTTCAGATATTTCACCTACTGCGGGGCAAATGCCACGTTTATTAGGTTTAGCACAAGCATCAAAAATTTATAGAAACGAAAAAAGTGTACAACACAAAACTAACTTTTCTAACAAAGGAAATGAAGTTGCTTGGGGTACAATTGGAAATGCGAGTACTAGTGAAGGCTTATTTTTTGAAACCATAAACGCTGCAGGAGTTTTACAAGTACCTATGGTTATGAGCGTTTGGGACGATGAGTATGGAATTTCTGTACACGCTAAATATCAAACTACCAAAGAAAGTATTTCTGAAATTTTAAAAGGGTTTCAAAGAGATAACAAAAATAAAGGTTATGAAATTTTTGTTATCAATGGTTGGGATTATGTTCAATTAACAGATGTTTATCAAAAAGCAGCAAAAATTGCTAGAGAAGAGCATGTACCTGTTTTAATTCATGTTAAAGAATTAACCCAACCTCAAGGGCACTCAACTTCTGGTTCTCATGAAAGATATAAAGATAAAAATAGACTTCAATGGGAAAAAGATCATGACTGTATAACTAAAATGCGTAAATGGATTTTAGAATTTGAATTAGAAACTGAAACTGGGGAAATACTACGTTTTATAGATTCTGAAGAAGAACTTATCCTTTTAGAAAAAGAAGCTAAAAAAGAAGTAACTAGCGCTAAAAGAAATGCTTGGAACGCTTATTTAAATGAGATAAAAGAAGAACTTTCTACTGCTGCTAAAATACTTGAAAGCGTAAGTAGTAAAAGTGAAAACGGAACTTTCATAAATAAATACAAAAACGATTTATTAGCAATTATAGAACCAACAAGGAAAGATGTTTTATCAGCCTCTAGAAAATGTTTACGCTATTTAAAAGACGAAAATTTTCCTGAAAAAATAGAACTACAAAACTTTATTAAATCTGCTACAGAAAGTGCATACCAAAAGTACTCCTCTCACTTATTAAGTGAAACTGATTTAAGCACCTCTAACATTATTGAAAGAAAACCAACTTATACTCAAGAAAAAAATATTGTTGATGCTAGAATTATCATGAGAGATAATTTTGATGCTGTTCTTAAAAAGCACCCAGATGTTGTTATTTTTGGTGAAGATGCTGGTTTTATTGGTGATGTAAATCAAGGCTTAGAAGGTCTTCAAGATAAATATGGAGACATAAGAATATCTGACACTGGCATTAGAGAAGCTACTATTTTAGGTCAAGGAATTGGTTTAGCAATGAGAGGTTTAAGACCTATTGCAGAAATACAATACCTAGATTATTTATTATATGCTTTACAAATAATGAGTGATGATTTAGCAACTTTACGCTACAGAACTTTTGGAAAGCAAAAAGCTCCTTTAATAATTAGAACAAGGGGGCATAGATTAGAAGGTATTTGGCATGCTGGTTCTCCAATGGGAGGTATAATTAATCATGTTAGAGGAATTCATGTTTTAGTTCCAAGAAATATGACTATTGCCGCTGGTTTTTACAATACTTTATTAGAAGGTGATGACCCTGGTTTAGTGATAGAGTGTTTAAATGGTTATCGTTTAAAAGAAGAATTACCTACAAATTTAGGTGATTTTAAAACCCCAATAGGAGTTGTAGACACTGTTAAACAAGGAACTGATATTACTGTTGTTTCTTATGGTTCTACTCTAAGAATTATTGAAGACGTTGCTAAAGATTTAGCGCAAGTAGATATTCATATTGAACTTATTGACGCTCAAAGCTTACTACCTTTTGATGTTAACCACGATTGTGTTAAAAGTTTAGCTAAAACAAATAAACTAATAATTGTAGATGAAGATTTACCTGGTGGAGCTTCTGCTTATATTTTACAAGAAATAGTAGAAAATCAAAATGGATATCAATATTTAGACAGTAAACCAACAACATTAACTGCTAAACAACATAGAACTGCTTACGGTACAGATGGAGATTATTTTTCTAAACCTTCTGCAGAAGATATTTTTGAAAAAATTTATGAAATTATGCATGAATCTAATCCTAATAAATTTAAAAGCTTGTATTAATCTACATTCTAGAAATTAAATATAAAAGCTCAAACATATTTGTTTGAGCTTTTATATTTTAACACAATCCATAAAGCTATTACAACTCGTTTTCTTACTTTAGAAGTTCAAAATAATTTAAGCTTATGAAAAAACTATTACTCTTTTCATTCATTTTAGCATTTACAATTCCTTCAAAAATAAATGCTCAAAGAAAAAAATCAAAAAACAAAAAAACAACACAATCTTTATCAAAAACAAAGAAAAGTAAAAAACCAAAATATGCTGATTTTGTAAAAAAAGAGACAAAAACAGATGATGGTATATTTAAGGTTCATGAAAGTGATAATAAATATATGTATGAAATTCCTAAAACATTTTTAGGTAAAGAAATGCTATTAGTTACTAGAATTAAAGATATTCCTGCAGGATTAGGTGGAGGATATGTAAATGCTGGATCTAAAATAAATACACAAGTAATAGTTTGGGAAGAATTTAAAAATAAAATTTTACTAAAAGTAAAATCTTATAATGCTATTGCAAACGACTCCTTGCCTATATACAAATCTGTAAAAGCAAATAACTTAGAGCCTGTAATTTATGCTTTTGATATTAAAACTCAAAACAAAGATTCTACAGCTATTTTAGTTGATGTTACAAAATTCTTTTCTACGGATGTTAAAGCAATTACAGGTCTACCTTCCTACTTTAGAAAAAGATATAAAGTTAGAAGATTAGATGCCTCAAGAAGTTTTATCAATAGTATAAAAAGCTATCCAAAAAATATAGAAGTTGTACAAGATTTTACATTTGATGCAGATGCACCTCCAAGTAATTCAAGATCTAATACAATTACAATTCGCGTTAATCAATCTATGATTCTATTACCAGAAGACAAAATGATGTCTAGAATTTATGATAAAAGAGTTGGTTACTTTTCTATTGGTAACGTAGATTACAGTTCTGAAGCTTTAAAAGCAGATAGCAAAAGATATATTAAACGCTGGCGACTAGAACCTAAAGACATTAACGCTTACAATAGAGGCGAATTAGTTGAGCCTATAAAACCAATTGTATATTATTTAGATCCTGCAACACCAAATAAACTAAAAAAACATATTAAACAAGGTGTAGATGATTGGCAAAAAGTTTTTGAAACTGCTGGTTTTAAAAATGCAATTATGGCAAAATACGCGCCTACTAAAGAAGAGGACCCAGAATTTAGTATGGAAGATATTCGTTATTCCTCTATAAGATATGTAGCAAGTACCACAAGAAACGCAACAGGACCAAGTGTATCTGACCCAAGAACAGGAGAAATAATTGAAAGCGATATTATTTGGTATCACAACCATTTACGTTCTTACAGAAATAGATATTTATTAGAAACAGGTGCTGCAAATCCGTCTGCAAGAACACTAGATACTCCTGCAGAAGATATTGGAGAAATGATGCGAATGGTAATTTCTCATGAAGTTGGGCACGCATTAGGTTTACCTCATAATATGGCTGCTAGTTATGCATATCCTGTAGACTCTTTGCGTTCTGGAAAGTTTACTCAAAAAATGGGAATTGCTGCAACCATTATGGATTATGCTCGTTACAACTATATTGCGCAACCAGGTGATAAAAATATCCGTTTTATTCGCCAATTAGGACCTTATGATCATTATTCTATCAATTGGGGATATCGTAAAGTTCCTTTAGCAAAAACACCAGAACAAGAAACAGCAACACTAAACAAATGGATTACTGATAAAGCAGACAATCCTATTTATAGATTTGGTGATCAGAGGTTTGACCCTTCTTCACAAACAGAAGGAATTGGAAACGATCAAATAAAAGCGTCTACTTACGGAATTAAAAACTTAAAAATTGTTGCTAAAAATTTACCCGATTGGACTTCTAATCAAACTAATAATTATGATGATTTATCAGAGCTATATGGCGAGTTACTAAGTGTTTGGAGTAGATACATTGGTCATGTTACTGGTAATATTGGTGGCGTTTATGAGTTTAACAAAAAACCTAATCAACCAGGGAATATTTATACACCTGTAACAAAAACTAAACAAAAAGAAGCATTACAATGGTTACAAAAAAATGCATTTGAAACTCAAAATTGGTTACTTAATAAAAGTATATTATCTAATATAAAGGAAAGCGGATACACAGAAAGAATATTAGCTTTACAAAACAGACAACTTTACACTTTACTTAACACCGATCGATTAAAAAGAATGATTGACGCCGAAGTAGTACAAGATGATTTTTATGCCGTTTCAGATATGATTAGAGATTTAAGATCAGGTATTTTTTCTGAAGCCAAATACATTAAAAATGTAGATGTTTTTAGACGTAATTTGCAAAAATCTTTTATTGATAGACTTGCAACTCTTTTTAATAGTAAAGAATTAAAAAATACAGATATTAATGCGGTAATTAGAGGCGAACTTGCAATGATGGATTTTCAACTAACACTTGCAAAAACAAAACGAGTAAACAGAATTACAAAATATCATTATAGAGATTGTTTAGCCAAAGTAAAAAAATATTAAACCCTAAATAGTCTATTTAACTTTTTAATAAATTATTACCTATTGCACAATGTAAACAACGTTTCTTTGTGCAATAGTTGTTTTTAAGTTCTAATAAAGCTTGACTTTCTAAGGCGTTTTTAGATTTTATTTTTACCGCTGCAAACTTTGAAATAACACTGTTTTTTTCTGATGAAACTTGCCTAATTAACTGTAAAATACCCTCTTCATTTACTTCTCCTCTATTTTGTAAATACACAAATTTTAAAGGAATAATAGTATTTATCAACAACAACTCTATAAATGATTTTGTTAACTTTTTGGGTGATTCTTTTGAAGTAGTTTCAAATGTATAATGAGATTTCCAAAACTCTTGAATTTCAAAATTAAACAATTCGTAAAACTCTTTTTTATTTGTGAGACTCATCAATTTTGAAAATAAATTTTGATGAGTAAAAAATAACGAAGCCAATTGCGCAATTCTAATAGTAGGAAAATTTTGAGGTCGCATTCTAAAAAATTGAAAATTGTTTTTAGAAATAGAAGCTAACTTATATTTATGTTTCAAATACTTATACTCTTCTTTTAATTGTTGATAATAATTTTCTTCTATTTCATCCTCTAAAAAACCTGCTTGTCCAAAAAACAAAGCCGTTAAAGTATTTACATTATAAACTTCTTTTCTAACAACAGAAAAATCGATTGACTTTGCTAGTTGTAAAAAAGAATCTCCATTTACTTTAAGTCCAAAATTCTTAGCTAATAACTGAAACAAAACTGCCTCAAAATCGTAATTTGTTTGCGACAACAAGTCTTTTATAAAAACAGATTTTTGTTCTAATCTCTCAAAATATAAACGTTCTAACCAATTATCAATTAAAAACTCATCAACAAGACCAATCTGATTTTCACACAATATAAAACGCTGTTGATTATACAATAAACTACTATAATTAGACACCAACTCTCTAGAAACAAAATTTGAGATTTCGAAAGTTGGCAGAGGCTTATTATTTTTCATATAAACAACCGCATCGTGTTCCCAAACAACATGTAAAATTACAGCATCGTAATTAACATCTTCTTCATGTTTATGCAAATACCAATCTGAAGATTTTAAATGCATTTCTACATTACCAACCCAAAGTTGTTGATTTAATTTTAGTTGAGAATTTAAAAAATCTGGTCCAGAATTTTTATTTTGATTCCCAGATTTTGAAATCGTTATTAACTGATTATCAATAGTAAATAAATCTGTTTTTGTAAATAATTTGTATTGCCAGATATAGTACAGAAAATCTTCTGTCATAGTTTTTTATTTCAAGGTACAAAATTTTTATTTCCTTATCAATTTTACCAATGGAAAGAAATAATCTATTTCTATTTATTAAGTTATTTTTGTAGTCTAATATTTAAGTATATGAATTCTATAGAAAGTTTGCAATGGCGTTATGCTGTTAAAAAATTCGACAATAATAAAACGCTTACTAAAGAGCAAATAGACACTTTAAAAAATGCATTTAATTTAACTGCAACTTCGTACGGTTTACAACCAATAAAACTGGTTGTAGTTAAAAACAAAAGTATTAGAGAAAAATTAGTTCCACATTCTTGGAATCAACCTCAAGTACTAGACGCATCTCATCTTTTAATTATTTGCATTCAAAAAGAATATACATCAGAAGAAGTAACAAAATATTTTAATTTGGTAAAACAAGTTAGAAATACTTCTGATGAGATTACAAATCCTTTTAAAGATTTTTTAACTGCAGAAATAGATAAAAAAACACCAGAAGAATTATTAATTTGGAATAAAAACCAAGCTTATTTAGCATTAGGTAATTTATTAACAGTTTGTGCTTTAGAACAAATAGATTCTTGCCCAATGGAAGGTTTTAAACCAGAAAAATATGATGAAATTTTAGGGTTAGACAAACACAACTTAACATCTACATTAGTATTACCAGTAGGTTTTAGAGCAGATGATTGTTTTATGAAAGATTTAAAAAAAGTACGTAAAAAATTAGAAGATTCTATTTTAGAGATCGACTAATTTATAATGAAAATTTTATAAGCCTTCTTTTAAAAGAAGGCTTTTTTTGGTCTTTAAAAACTGTACTTTTGAACCATAAATTTTTAAGAAATTATACAATGAGTCAAGATATAAGAAACATAGAGCCAAAATCAGTTTGGGGTCATTTTGCAGATTTAAATGCTGTTCCACGTCCTTCAAAAAAAGAAGAAAGAGTCATTCAATTTATGGTTGATTTTGGAAACGACTTAAATCTTGAGAATTTTGTTGATAAAGTTGGTAATGTTATCATTAAGAAACCTGCAACTTCTGGTATGGAAAACAGAAAAACTGTTGTAATGCAAGGTCACTTAGATATGGTACATCAAAAAAACTCTGATACTGTTTTTGATTTTGACAAAGAAGGTATAAAAATGTTTATTGATGGAGATTGGGTGAAAGCTAAAGGAACAACTTTAGGTGCAGATAATGGTTTAGGTGTAGCAGCAATTATGGCTATTTTATCATCTACAGATATTGCACACCCAACAATTGAAGCTTTATTTACCATTGATGAAGAAACAGGAATGACAGGTGCAATGGGATTAGAAGGTGGTGTTCTAGAAGGAGAAATCTTACTAAACCTAGACACTGAAGAAGATGATGAAATAGGAATGGGCTGCGCAGGTGGTGTAGATGTTACAGCAACAAGAACCTACTTAGAAGAAGAAACTCCAGAAAATACTACTGCTTTTTCAATTACCGTAAAAGGTTTAAATGGTGGTCATTCTGGTATGGATATTATTAAAGGTTTAGGAAATGCGAACAAAATTATGAATCGTATTTTGTTTGATGCTTTTGCAAATTTTGGTTTGCGAATTTCTGAAATTAATGGAGGTAGTTTACGAAACGCTATTCCAAGAGAAAGTACTGCAACTGTTGTTGTAGACAGTATCTCTAAAGAACCTTTTTTGTTTGAAACAGCACAACTAATCAAAAATATAAAAGAAGAATTTTTAACTTTAGAAGAAAACTTAACCATAGAAATTAATGAAATTTTATCACCAGAAAAGGTTATGGAGCTTGGTGTGCAAGAAGGTTTAACAAAATCTATCTATGCAGCTTTAAACGGTGTTTATAGAATGAGTCCAGATGTAGAAGGTTTGGTAGAAACTTCTAATAATATTGCACGTGTTATTGTAAAAGACGGTGCTATTAAAATTGGTTGTTTAACGCGTTCATCATCAGAAACAAATAAATGGGATTTAGCAAATTCTTTACGTTCTAGTTTTGAATTATCAGGTTTTGAAGTTTATTTTTCTGGTACATATCCTGGTTGGTTACCAAACGTAAAATCAGAGATTTTAAAAACGGTTGCAAACATTTATACAGATTTATTTAAAGAAAAACCACTAGTAGCTGCTTGTCATGCTGGTTTAGAATGTGGTATTTTAGGGCAAAATTATCCAAATATGGATATGGTTTCTTTTGGCCCAACGATTAGAGGTGCACATTCTCCTGATGAAAGAGCTCAAATTTCTTCAACTCAAAAATTCTGGAAACTATTATTAGAAGTTTTAAAAAACACACCAAAAAAAACAGCATAAATAAGAATTATAATATCACGAAAAAAAGGTAGAAGTCGCAAGGTTATAAATTGTTCAAAAACTTTAGAAAACAAAATGTAATTAACTAAATTACAGGTTTTTAAAAAATTATATTTTTGTTAACATCTTTAAACTTTATAAAAGAGAATAATTTGTAATTTTACTCTTCAAAATTAGAAATTTGTTAATGGGAAAAATAATTGCAATTGCGAATCAAAAAGGAGGTGTAGGTAAAACTACAACCAGTATTAACTTGGCAGCATCTTTAGGTATTTTAGAAAAAAAGTCCTTCTTATAGACGCTGACCCTCAAGCAAATGCATCTTCTGGATTAGGAATTGTTGTAGAAACTGTAGAGCATGGAACTTATCAAGTTTTAGAGCATTCTATCTCTGCTAAAGATGCGGTTGTTAAAACCACGTCTCCAAATTTAGATATTATACCAGCACATATAGATTTAGTTGCAATTGAAATTGAATTAGTAGACAAACAAGAAAGAGAGTATATGCTCAAAAAATCTTTAGAAAAAATTAAAGATGATTATGACTATATTTTAATTGATTGTGCTCCCTCATTAGGATTGATTACTCTAAATTCTTTAGTAGCTGCTGATGCAGTTATTATACCGATACAGTGTGAGTACTTTGCATTAGAAGGATTAGGAAAACTTTTAAATACAATAAAAAGTGTTCAAAAAATTCATAATGCTGATTTAGAAATAGAAGGATTATTATTAACAATGTTCGATTCTCGTTTACGTTTATCGAACCAAGTAGTAGATGAAGTTAGAAAACATTTTTCTAGCATGGTTTTTGAAACAATTATTAGAAGAAATACGCGTTTAGGAGAAGCACCAAGTTATGGAGAAAGTATTATTGCATATGATGCTACAAGTAAAGGAGCTGTAAATTACCTAAATTTAGCACAAGAGTTATTAAAAAAGAATTCGTAAAATGGCAAAAGCAACCAAGAAACAAGCTTTAGGAAGAGGATTATCTGCTTTGTTACAAGAAACACCAAACATTAATTCTGCGTCAGATAAAAATGCAGATAAGCTTGTTGGTAATATTATTGAATTAGATTTAGAACTAATTGAAGTTAATCCTTATCAACCAAGAACTTATTTTGATGAAGAAGCTTTAAGAGAATTAGCAAGTTCTATTAAAGAATTAGGTGTTATACAACCTATTACAGTTAGAAAACTAAAAGGTAATAAATTTCAGTTAGTTTCTGGTGAACGTCGTTTTAGAGCATCAAAACTTATTGGTAACAAAACTGTACCTGCTTATATAAGATTAGCAAACGACCAAGAAATGCTAGAAATGGCTTTGGTTGAAAACATACAACGTAAAAATTTAGACCCTATAGAAGTTGCACTTTCTTACCAGCGTTTAATTGATGAAATTCAATTAACGCAAGAAGAATTAAGTACAAGAGTGGGTAAAAAGCGCTCTACAGTTACTAATTATTTACGATTACTAAAACTAGATCCTATTTTACAAACTGGTATGAGAGATGGTTTTATCTCTATGGGACATGGCCGCGCTATGATTAATGTAGATAGTACAGAAGATCAGTTAGCTATTTACGAAAAAATTTTACGAGAAAAACTATCTGTAAGACAAACTGAAGAACTTGTAAAAAACTTAAAAACTGGTAGTGTAACTAAAACAAAGAAAAAATCTATTCCTTCTTATGTAAAAAATAGCAATAAAGAATTTAGTGATTTTTTTGGTCATAAAATAGATATTAGTATAAGTAATAATGGAAAAGGAAAAATTTCAATTCCTTTTCATTCAGAAGAAGATTTCAACAGAATAAAAAACTTACTAAAATAAGTGTCTTTAAAAAAATCATATTTGTTCTTTTAATCGCGTTTTTTTCTGCGAATCTTTTTGCTCAAAAAGATTCTACGAATATTAAAACTAAAGACATAAAGGTTAAAAGAAAATCTAAAATAAAAAAAGGAGGAATTTACAACCCATTGTCACCTTCTAAAGCAGCATTTTATTCTGCTATTTTTCCTGGAATGGGACAGATTTATAATAAAAAATACTGGAAAGCACCAATAGTTTGGGGAGCTTTAGCTTTGCCAACATATTACTACCAACTAAATAATAGAGATTATAAACGATATAGAACAGCTTATAAGCTTAGAAAAAATGGCTTACAAGATGAATTCACCTTAGATGATGGATCTACTTCAGTCTCTTTAGAAACCATAGAAACCGCACAAGAACAGTTAAGAGAAAACAGAGACATGTCTTTATTAATGGGCGTAATTTTATATGTTTTACAAATTGTTGAAGCGAGTGTTAATGCACATTTATTACAATTTAACACAGATGATAATTTATCTTTTAAACCTGCATTAATAATGGATCCAATTCGAATAGAAACACCTTCTGTTGGATTAACAATTAAATATAATTTTTAAAATGAAGATTGCACTATTAGGATATGGACGTATGGGAAAAGAGATTGAAAAAATTGCAATCTCAAGAGGCCATGAAATAGTTATAAGGAAAGATGTTGATGAAAAAATTGATATAACATTAGCTGATGTTGCTATCGATTTCAGTGTGCCTAGTTCTGCTTTTAACAATATATCTAATTGCTTAAACAATAATGTACCTGTAATTTCTGGAACTACTGGATGGTTAGAAAAATATGATGAAGCTTTAGAACTTTGTAAAGAAAAAAAGGTGCATTTATTTATGCTTCAAATTTTAGTTTAGGAGTAAATATTTTTTTTGAACTGAACAAACAATTAGCAAAAATGATGAAAGCTGTAGAAGGCTACAACATATCTATGGAAGAAATTCATCATACAAAAAAATTAGACGCGCCAAGTGGTACCGCTATTACTTTAGCAGAAGGAGTTATAGAAAACACTTCTAAAAAAGCTTGGGAATTGGGCGAAAAGGCATCCGAAGAAAACATTGCAATTGTTGCTAAAAGAATACCAGAAGTACCAGGAACACATTCTGTTTGGTACGATTCTGAAGTAGATACAATAGAAATTAAGCATACAGCACACAACAGAAAAGGTTTTGCTTTGGGAGCTGTTATTGCTGCTGAATGGATTTCTGATAAAACTGGAGTTTTTTCTATGAAAGATGTGTTAAACATCCGTTAAAGAATGTAACAAATTGTTTCTTTTGCGCCTTATAAGACATTAAAATTATTTCCTTTTTAAAAAAGGAAAACAAAAAAAATATTATGACATTTACACAGTGGTTTATCTTCTTTTTGGTTGTTCAATTAATTCATTTTCTAGGCACCTGGAAATTGTATGTAAAAGCAGGTAGAAAAGCTTGGGAAGCTGCAATTCCTATTTATAATGGTGTTGTATTAATGCAAATTATTAATAGACCAAAATGGTGGATTGTACTTTTATTTATACCAATTGTAAACCTATTAATGTTTCCTGTAATTTGGATTGAAACCATTAGAACTTTTGGTTTTTATAAAAAATTAGATTCATTTTTAGTAATTGTAACTTTAGGTCTTTATATTTTTTATATCAATTATGCTACAGACGCTAGTTTTAATGCAGATAGAAGTATAAAACCTCGCTCTGAACTTGGTGAATGGGTAAGTTCTATTGCTTTTGCAATTATTGCCGCTACTTTAGTGCACACTTATTTTATGCAACCTTTTACAATACCAACATCTTCTTTAGAGAAATCTTTACTAGTTGGTGATTATTTGTTTGTGAGCAAGTTTCATTATGGTGCTAGAGTGCCATCTACAGTAATTGCTGCTCCAATGGTGCACGATTCTTTACCTTTTACAGGAACTGCTTCTTATCTTAAAAAACCTCAATTACCTTATACTCGTTTACCTGGTTTGCAAAAAATTAAGAACAACGATATTGTTTGTTTTAATTGGCCTGCAGACTCATTAGCTACTATGTGGGGCGATAATTCTGGTAAATTTACTTACAAGCCTGTAGACAAAAAGACTAATTACGTTAAACGTTGTGTTGGTATTGCTGGTGATTCTTTAGAGATGAAAAACGGTTACTTTTACATTAACGGAAAAAAGAACGAATTACCTTATAGAGCAAAACTACAATTCTATTATACGTTTGAATGTACGCAACCTATCAATCAAAAAAGTTATCCAAAATTTTTATTGAATAAAGAAAGAACGGGTGTTTACAAAATTTTATCGGAATATTGGAACAACGATAAAGTACAAGAAGCAATAAAGAAAAACGGAAACTTATCTAAAATTGGAGAAGACTCTTTATACACAGAAGTAGCTGGTGGTGTAAACCTACAATTTGCTAAAAGGTTAAAAATGATTAATGTTGAAAATAAAATCAATATTAACTTAACTGCAGAAGAAGTTACAAGGTTAGAAAAATATCCTCTAACAAAATCTGTTAAAAAAATAAATCACGCTGCAGACAATGCTATTTTTCCACATGTTAAGAAATTAGGTTGGAGTCAAGATAATTTTGGACCAATATATATTCCTAAAAAAGGAGCTACTGTAAAGTTAGATTCAGAATCGATTCCTTTTTATAAACAAATTATCAAAAACCATGAAAACAATGATTTAGTAATTAATGGTGATGATATTTTTGTAAACGGAGAAAAAGCAGATTCGTACACTTTTAAACAAGATTACTTTTATTTAATTGGAGATAATAGACACAACTCTTTAGATGCCCGTTATTGGGGTTATGTTCCTTTTGATCATGTTTTAGGTAAACCTGTAATGATTTGGTTTAGTTGGGACCCGAGTACACCTTTATTTTCTGCTGAAAGATTTAAATCAATCAGATGGGACAGAATGTTTAGTACCGTTCATGGAGAAGGAGAGCCTGTTTCTTATAGATATGTGTTTTTTGCTTTAATTGCATTATACATTGGTTGGAGTTATTATAAAGGGAAGAAGAAGAAAGCATAAGAATGTCATTATTTATTCCAACATACTTCTCTCCTATTTCTCAATATTCAGCAATTATAAAGTCTGATAATATTGTTTTTGAAATGGAAGACAATTATCAAAAACAAAGTTTTAGAAATCGCTGTTATATATATAATAGCAGCGGAAAACAGTTGTTAACAATACCTGTAAAACATAAGAATACAGAAAATAGAAAAAAAACAAAAGACACATTAGTCGAAAATAATTTCGATTGGCAAGATCAACATTTTAAATCATTAAAAATCGCTTATAGAACATCTCCTTTTTTTGATTTTTTTGAAGATGATTTAGCTCCTATTTTTGAAAAAAATACAAATACTTACAGGATTTAAATATTGATACTTTTTTATTTATTGACGATGCATTACAACTAGAATCTAAATACACTAAAACCAAAGAATACCAAGCTGTAACTAGTGATATTGATTTTAGAATACTCGCAGATAGAAAACACAAACCTAATAAAGTTGTTGAAAGATATATTCAGATGTTTGATGATAAACATGGTTTTATACCTAATTTATCTATTTTAGATTTATTGTTTATGGAAGGCCCTAATACAATTAGTTATTTGTAGTCTCTTCGTAGTACATTATCATTTCCCCTAAAGCTATTTATAATTTATTAAATTTGAATCGAAGAATTCCTCCCAAATTCTAATTAGGTTACAAAAAAGGTTTATCTTAGTTATGCCTTTTTTTATATGACAAAATTTATAATACATTATTCCCTTCATTTTATAATACCACTTCTAATAGCTTTTCTTTTCTTTAAAGATAAATGGAAAACGGTATACTTAATTTTCTTACTATCTATGTTAGTAGATTTAGATCATTTATTAGCGACTCCAATTTTTGATAAAAATAGGTGTAGTATTAATTTTCATCCGCTACATACTTATTTAGCTTGTGGCTTTTACATTATTGGACTCTTTTTTAAGAAGACTAGAGTAATTGCATTAGCATTGCTATTTCATATGCTAACAGATTTTATAGATTGTTATTTATAGTTTTACAAACCTTTTTACAAGCGCGTTAATTTGATCTGAAATAGACAGTTTAATAACTACAAATAAATACACAACAGCTATTAAAATACTTTTTAAAATAAGGTTAAATACAGGTGAGATATCCCTATTAAAAACCTCTATTGTTGGTAAAGAAAAGTTCCAGAAATAGAAAGAAGCAAATAAGACCAAAATGATAAGAAACATTTTCCAAGACTTATCTGTAAATGGTGTTATTGAAAATTTACTTTTTACAAAAAATAGTTTTACAGTATTAAAAAATAAAATAGTGATTAAAGTTGCCATTGCTAAACCATCTGTACCAAAATCTAATTCAAAATAAAAAAGCTTGTTTAAAAAATAAACAGATAAAGCCATACCAACGCCTAAAGGCAATGTAATTCTGTAAAATTTAGAATTACCAATAATAGCACCATTATTACCTAGTAACATTGTATACAATTTAGCTAAAGAAATCATTAGTACAACATATTCTCCACCAGCATATCCTTTTTCTGGCATCAACTTAAATAGTTCGTGTACTCCACAATTAACTAGTAAAAAGAATAAACCACCAACTAAAAATAAATTTATAGAACTCTTTTTATACAAATTTTCTACTTCCACTATATCAGAATCATTTAAAGACTTAGAAGTTAATGGTTGTAATATTTGTGTCATCGCTCTACTTGGTGCTTCAATAAAAGACCCCATAAAAACAGCTACTGTGTAATAAGCTACTTTTTCTATTGTGTCTTTACCAGGTATCATATTTTTATCGATATCTAATAAAATTGCGCCTGCACTTCCTGCAAGAATTATATATGCAGAATACTTTATAATTTCGGAAAAATTATCTGGCAATTTAAAATGAAATTTAGGTAAATACACTTTAAATGCATAAAACATCATTACCAACGTTCTTAGAATGTATGCAGCTGTTAAATAATAAATAAATTCAACTTTAGTAATCCATTCTAAGAAGACAGCAACTAATAAAATCATTTGTATAGCTCTATTCCAAAGTTCTTTTAAAACATTACCAAAAACAGTATTTAATTGCACTTTTGTCCAAGAATAGAAAAACTCAAAATACGCACAACAAACAGTAATAATATAAATAGAAAAAGTATAACTTTCTATATTTTTATTCCCATCAGAAACTCTACTCATAATTAATTCGTGCATATAATCCCATAAAAATCCAAGAGGCAACGCAATAATTAATGGTAAAAAAATTAAAGAAGATAAAAACCGATCCTTTTGTTCTTTTGTTTCATATGAAGAAAAAAACTTTATCATCGTAAAATGAGCTCCAAAGGCTAAAAATGGCATTATAATATTTGAGGTAGACAAAAGGTAAACTACTAAACCATAAAATTTTGAACCTAAAAATTCTGGATAAAATATAATTGTATTTACACCTCCTATTAAAAAGGCTAAATAGATAATTAATGTATTTTTAAAAGATTGTTTTAAAACAATTCCCATTTTGGTTATAAACTTTTTATGATTTCTGATAAACTTTTAGTTAATTCCTTTCTATGATATTGTTCAATATTTTTAGAATCTACTTTTAAGTTTCTTGTTTTATATTGTTGATATAATTTTTTAATTTCTGATGTTAATTTTTCTTCATCATTAAAACTTACAACTACACCAGCATTCGTATTTTTTAATATTTCTGATAAATCACCTTTTTTAGGACCGATAGCTAAAATAGGTCTTTTTGCTGTTAAATACTCAAATAACTTACCTGTTAAAATTCCTTCAGATTTTATTACATTAGGAATTAACAAAAGTAAAACTTGCGATTTTTTTTGATATTCAATAGCCTCTTTATGCGAAACATACCCTAAAAATACCGAATTATCTAATAAGCCATTCGCTTCAATTTCTAATTTTACTTCATTAGAAATATCACCAATAAAATTTAATAGTAAATCGTTTTTAAAATTTTCATCTCCAATAGACAATCTGTTTAGTACTTTAAACAATAATTTAGGATTGCTTTGTTTTGGTAATAAACCAATATATGAAATTGTGAATTTCTTGTCTAAACGAATTAAGTTTTTAGTTAAAACTTCATCATCAAAACCGTTAGTAATTACTTCTACTCTTATAGCTTTCTTAGCAAAATCATTTTTTAAAGAATTACTTACTGTTAAAATACAATCTGCATTTTTAAAAACAGAAGCTTCCATTTTTAAATTCTTCTTTTTTGCAAAAGACAATTGCTTAAACTCTTTGTTATAATACAAATCTGTCCAAGGATCTCTAAAATCTGCAAGCCATTTTATATTGTTTTTTTCTTTTAATTTTTGTGCAATTAAATGCATACTATGTGGCGGACCTGTAGATATTATTGCATCAAATTTATTCGTTTCTAAAAATTTATGAAGAAATTTAACCGATGGTTTTACCCAAAACACTTTAGGATCTGGAATAAAAAAATTACCTCTTATAAATGATAAAAGACCACTATTTGTAGCATTAGAAATATCCTTTTTTTGATTGTTATTTTTTTCCAAAATAACAAATCTGTAGGTTCCCAAATTGGTTGTTTTAAAACTAATATATTTTTAGGAACTTCATTTATTAACGAAATATCTTCTTTTGGATAACTTGCATTATCAACCGTATAAACGATAGGTTCAATATCAAAATTTTGTAAATATTTTACAAATTTTAACCAACGCTGAACGCCAGAACCACCTGCAGGAGGCCAATAATATGTAAGAATTAATACTTTCAATTTAGAAGATTATCATATAAATGTAATAGTTTTTTTGATGTCTGCTCCCAAGAAAACTCATTTCTTACAAAGTTCTTTCCGTTTTCTCCTAACTGAGTTCTTAAAACATCGTCTTTATATAGTCTTAAAATTTTTGTAGTAAAATCAGAAACATTTTTTTCTTGATGCACTAAACCAGAGTTCGTTTTTTCTACCAATCTTTTTTGAGCTATTGCATCGCTAACCAACAGAGGTTTTGCTAAACTCATGTATTGAAAAATCTTATTTGCATATGCAACATCATGCTGTAAATTTCTGTGCAAAGGAGAAATACAAACAGCGCTAGAAAGTATATACGATTGAAAAAGAGAAACATTTTGCCATCCTTCAAAATCGACAAAATCTTGTATTTCTAAATCTTTAACTTGTTCTTTTAAAATTGTGTCTGTTGTGTTTTTACCAACTATTACTAACTTTAAATTAGGTATTTTATCTTTTAAGCTTACAACAGAACTTATTGCTGTTTGCAAGCCTCGTCTAACATGTGTATCTCCTAAATACAAAACAACAAATTTGTTTTTATATTTTTCTATAATAGAATTTTCAACTGTATAATTCTCAAAAAAAGATGTTCTTATTGTATTTGGTACTAAAACAAACTTCTCTTTTTCTGATGGTAATCTAGTTGCTAATGTTTCTATAAATTCTGGTGAAACAGAAATTACTTTATCAGCCTTATAAATAAATTCTTCTTCTTTTTGTTTCCATTTTTTAGGTGATATAATATACTTTCCTGGAAATTTCTGAAGATGCGGATACAACTTCATAACTTCTGGCATATTATCATGTAAATCTAAAACTACAGGTATATTGTACTTTTTATTTGTATTTAAAACAGCTTGTGCAATTCTTATATCATGAATGTGTAATACTTCAATATTCGTTTCTTTTATAAACTGATGAATCTTACGTGTCATCAAAAAAGTATAAAAAGGCACTGTATATGCTAAAGCAGAAAGCTTATACTCTAGTTTATTAGAAACATATCTTTTTACTTGAATTCCGTTTATAATTTCTGACGATTTTTCATCAGCATATTTTAAACAAAAAAGAAAAACTTCATGACCTGCATTTACCAAAGAAACGGCTTCATTTTCTACCCTTGGATCAGGAGGAAACGGAGCGTCTAAAATCATTCCTATTTTCATTTTAGTTTTTTCTTCTTCTTCTTTTTCTTTTCGTCGTAAAAAAACCAACCAATAGAAACTAATATTAAAACTAAATACGAGGTTAAAGAAATGAAACCACCTTGTTGAATTACTTTGGGCTCAAATTCAAATTCAATTTTATGTTCTCCTGCAGGAATTTTCATTCCTCGTAAAACATAATTTACGTTATAATGTTTTGTTAATTCACCATCTATATATGCATTCCACCCATCTTTATAATAAATTTCTGAAAATACTGCAAACTGTTCTTTTATTGATTTGGATTGATATGTTAACGTTGTAACATCATACTCTAACAAACTAATTGTTGCAGTAGAGTCTTTATCAAAATTAAAATTACTGTTTTCTAATAATTTACTTTTATCTAAAACAACAATACTTTTTGTGTTTAAAGAGTCTAAAGCTTGCATTTCTTCGTTAGCAGAATTTACAAGTTTAACTTGTTCTACAAACCAAACATTACCATTAATATCTGGGTTTTGCTGTACTTGTTTTTGTCCTTCTTTATCAGCTACAATAAAATACTTGGTATTTAACATGTTTAAAACATCCATGTTATTTTTTGCTATTTGATAATCAAACAGTTCTTTATAACGTCCCATTTTTGCTGCATGATAACCACCTATTGATTGATGAAAATAGGAAGTAGAACCATCTTGCATAGGATCTACAGTAAAATTAGCAACCCTAAAATGTGTTTTGTCTTTTAAAATTAATTTATCTGCATTAGAAGCTGTAAAAGGTTTTTCTACTTTTCTAGAAGGCTTAAAATCAGTTTCATTCACATACTTTTTATCAACAGAAATTAAATCGAACAAAATAAATACAGCTAAAGCAATAACCGCAATCTTTTGTTTCAGTTTATTCTTTAAAAAGAACCATAACGTTGCTGCAGAAATTAAAACTAAGGCAAGAGAACGTAAAGTATCAAATAATAACATGGCTTTTCTATCTGCTATTACTGCATCAATTAAGCCTGGTAAAACAGCATAACTTTCATCTCTTAATCCTTCAAATGTTGAAAAACTATGTGCTAATAAAAATCCTAAAATTATAAACCCTCCAAAAACATACACAGCCTTTTCTAAGGATTTACGTTTCTTTTTTTCTGTAAGTTTCGATGAAAAGAATTCTTTTAAAGCCAAAACACCTAAAATAGGAACACATAATTCGGCAATAACTTGTATGGATGAAACTGCTCTAAACTTATTGTATAAAGGAAAATAATCAATAAAGAAATTCGTTAATTCTTCAAAATTTCTTCCCCAACTTAAAACAATAGAAAATACAGTTGCTGCAACTAACCATTGTTTTAACTTACCTTTTACAAGAAAAATACCTAAGAAAAATAAAAAGAAAATTACAGCACCAATATAAGCAGGTGCTTCTACAATTGGTTGATCTCCCCAATAAGTAAGTACTTGATTAGAATAATCGTCTGCAACTTTTTTGCCTGCATTTTTTTCTATCGTTTGATAAAAATCTGAACTATCATCTAATTTCTCAACTGTTCCTCCGCCCATAAATCGAGGGATAAACAAATTAAAAGTTTCTAATTTAGCATAACTATATTGTGTAATGTAGTCTTTATCTAGACCTTTTGTAACCTCTTTTTTACTACCATCTACATTTATAGTTAACTCAGATTTACCTCTTGTGCTGTAATCTGTATATTCTTTCATAGCCATTAACCTAGACGAATTTGCGCCAATACCTAAAACCACAGCTGCTATAATTACTGCTGCTTGTTTTAAGAAGGTTAAAAAAGCTTTTTCTTTAATTGCGTGTATAACTTCTACAATTCCTAAAATCAATAAACAAAAACCTAAATAATAAGTCATTTGTATGTGATTTGTATAAATTTCTAAAGCCATTGCAATACCCGTAACAATAAAACCTAACACGTACTTTTTTTGAAAAACCCATAAAACTCCTGCTAACACCAATGGCATATATGCAATTGCATGCGCTTTAGAATTATGACCTGGTACAAAAATAATTATTAAATAAGTTGAAAAACCGAATGAGAGTGCGCCTAATACGGCTAATCTCCATTTAACTTTTAAAGCCATCATTAAAACAAAAAAACTTAAAAAATATAAAAAAGTATAATCTGCTGGCCTTGGTAAAAAACGTAAAGTTCGGTCTAATACACGTACTAAATCATTAGGGTAATATGCGCTTATTTGGTACGCTGGCATTCCGCTAAAAGATGCACCTGTCCAATAAGGCTCTGTATTTTTATCAGCTCTAAAATCGTTAATTTCTTTTACCATTCCTCGAAACTGAGTAATATCCGATTGAGAAATTTTTTGCCCTTTTAAAACTGGATAAAAATAAGTTAATGAAGCAATAACAAAGATTACAATTGCTATAAGATAGGGCAGTATTTTTTTTAGTTTCAAAAGTTTAATTTAAAAATGAGTTTAGAAATAAATAGTTTATTAATTAAAATAGATTTTTAAATTTAATCAATTTCTTCAAAATCTACATACTCTCCAACAGAATTTTTACTTTGTTGGTTATTTTGTGGTGCTTTATCTATAATTGTTTCTCCTTTTTTTATGGTACTTTTTTGTTGCTGATTACCAAATTGTTGCTCAGCTTTTCTTTGCATTGTTTCTGCTGCTTTTTTTACTAAAAAAGGCGCAAATAAACGTGCTAAAAATTTAAATGCATAAAAAAAGAATAGTATGTAAAGAATCGTTTTTAATAAACCAATCATAAATTATATTTAAAAAATAAATCAAAAATAACAATTTGACAACAATTCTAACGTTAACAAACTACAAAAGTTTTACAAAGCTAAAAAAGGATACATTACTTTTAAAAACAGCATATTTGTGCTATGTTTGTTTCACATAAACTAACTTGTAATTAAACTTATTTTTTAAGAAAATGAAAAACCGTAATCTGAAAATTTTCTTATTATTATTTCTATTTGGTTTCTCTGCTCTCTATTCTCAATATACGGAAGTAATAAATTCTAACAAACCAGGTTTTTCTGAAAGCCCATATAGTGTTGGCACAGGAGTTTATCAACTTGAAAATAATTTATTCTTTAGAAACACATCTATTGAGCCAACATTTTCTACACCTCAATCTTTAGGTTTCGACATGCTCTTTAGAACAAGTTTTTTTTAGAAAATTTAGAAATTAATGCACAAGTAACTTATCAAAGAGATAAAGTAGCTTTTAAAAATATCTTTACCTCTCATTATTTTTCATCTGGGTTTAGCAAGTTTACAGTTGGTGCAAAATACTTAGTATTTCAGCAAAAATATGAAGACAAAACTAAAGAAGTTAGAAGTTGGAAAAGAAGAAATGCATTTGATCTGAAAAGATTGATACCATCAATAGCAGTTTATGCTGGTGTAAATACAGATTTCGTAAACGACATATACAAAACGGGGAGTATTTCTCCTAAAGCAGGAATTTTATTACAAAATAACTTAAGTGTAGATTTTAATATAATAACTAATTTCTATTATGATAAAATTGGTACAGACTTCGCTGAGTTTTCATATATAGTTACAGGTACTTATAACTTTAATAACAGATGGTCTACTTTTTTTGAAAATCAGACTATATTTCTAAAAAAACAAAATAACATAAACTTAGGAACTGGCTTAGCTTTTTTACTGAATAAAAACTTACAAATTAATACTTCTGCTCGGTTTTTATTAGAAGGTAAAACTAATGGATTTTATGGAGGCATAGGAGTTTCTTACAGAGTTGATAAGCACTCTGATTCGTTTAAAGAAATAGATGAAAATGGCAATGATGCTATGAATACTCCAATATCTCGTTACAATAAAAAACAAAACGGTTTTTTTAAAAGAGTTTTTAGTATTTTTACGAAAAAGAAAAAAAGAGAACTAATAATAACAGAAGGAGAAGAAATAATTAACCCCCTAGAAATTATGATTATTTTAAAAGAAGCTAAAACCAGAAGAGAAATAAAACGATTTGTTTTATTTCCTTTTTCATTATATAGAAAAAATAAATATTGGGTTCCTCCTATTATAAAGGATGAAATTGCCAATTTTAACCCCAAAAAAATCCTGTTTTTAAAAATGCTGATGCACGCTTTTTTTTAGCTTTTAGAGACAAAAAAATTGTAGGGCGTGTTATTGCAATTATCAACTGGTCTGAAGTAAATGATCAAAAGATAAAAAAAATGCGTTTTGGTTGGTTTGATGTTATAGATGATGTTGAAGTTTCTAGAGCTTTGCTAGATAAAGTTAATGAAATCGGGCGCGAAAACAACTTAGAATACATTGAAGGTCCTGTAGGTTTTAATAATTTAGATAAAACTGGTGTATTAGTAGATGGTTTCGATCATTTAGGCACTATGATTACTTGGTACAACCACCCATATTATAAAGATCATTTAGAACAATTGGGGTTTATTAAAGAAAAAGAATATTTAGAAAATAAATTTAAATTTAGCAATGTAGATGCAGTTTACTACAACAGAATAAGTAATGTTATAAAGAGGCGTTATAAATTAAAAAGTTTAGACTTTAAAAAAACAAAAGAAATTTTACCTTATGTTGAAGAGATGTTTGAAGTTTTTAGCGCTTCTTATTCTAAACTATCTACTTTTGTACCCATTTCAGAATCGCAAATAAGTTATTTTAAGAAAAAATATATTTCTTTTATTAATCCAGAATATATAAAATTTGTGATGGATGAAAACAATAAACTTATTGCTTTTGCTATTGTAATGCCTTCATTTTCTACTGCACTACAAAAAGCAAAAGGAAGATTATTTCCTTTAGGAATACTACGTTTATTAAAAGCTAGAAAACACGCAAAAGATGTTACTTTTTATCTAATTGGTGTGCACCCAGAATACCAAAACAAAGGAGTAACAGCAATTATTTTTGACCAATACACTAAAACTTTTTCTAAAAAGGGAATTATTAACTGTATTAGAACTCCTGAGTTAGAAGAAAATGAATCTATTAAAAAGATTTGGGAAGATTTTAATCCAGTTACACACAAAAGAAGAAGAACCTATAAAAAGAATATTCAATAACATCTTTTTAGGTCTTTTTTAAAACTTATTTAAGTTTAATATGCAATTATTCTATAACTCAGATATTACTTCCGATACCTCTCAAATTATTTTTGACAAAATTGAAAGTAGACACATAGTTCGTGTTTTAAGAAAAAAAGAAGAATCAATTTTACATATTACAAACGGAAAGGGTTTTTTATTTGATGCTAAAATTATAATTGCAAGTGATAAAAAATGTATTGCTCAAATTATAAATATCCAGGAAAAACCTAAACCTTGGAATTATTATTTACATCTTGCAATTGCGCCTACAAAAAACAATGATAGGTTTGAATGGTTTCTAGAAAAAGCTACAGAAATTGGAATAGATGAAATTACACCTATTTTTTGCAGCAATTCCGAGAGGAGAAATGTGAAACTAGAACGGTTTGAAAAAATTATTCAATCTGCAATGAAACAATCATTAAAATTTACTCTTCCTAAATTAAATTCGCCAATAAAATTCAATGATTTTATCAATCAATCTTTTGATGGAAAAGTTTGTATTGCACATTGTGAAGAACAAGAAAAAAACTTTCTAAAAGACATTATAAACCCATCAGAAAAAACAACAATCCTTATTGGTCCTGAAGGCGATTTTTCTTCTCAAGAAATAATGAAAGCATTAGAAAAGAAAATTACGCCAATTTCTTTAGGAGAAAGTAGGTTAAGAACAGAAACTGCTGCTTTAGTTGCTGTACAAAATGTTTCGTTTATCAATCAGTAAAATCATTTTTAGTATCTTGCTTTAAATTCTCTTTAAATAATTTATGAAGCAATTTTTAGCGTTATTATTTTTATCTTATTTTATTCCCTCGAATGCTCAAGAAGTTGCAATTTTAAAATATAATGGTGGTGGAGATTGGTATGCTAATCCTACGGCAATACCTAATCTTATTAAATTTTCTAATCAGAATATAAAAACAAATATTTCTACTATTCCACAAGCTATATCTGTTAGTAGTGAAGATATTTTTAATTTCCCGCTGTTGTTTATGACAGGACATGGAAATATTTATTTCTCTAACGAAGAAGCTTCAAACCTAAAAAGCTATTTAATTTCTGGAGGTTTTTTACACATTTCAGATAATTATGGTTTAGATAAATTTATAAGAAGAGAACTAAAAAAAGTTTTTCCAAAATTAGAGTTTATAGAAGTACCAAATAATCATCCTATCTATAATCAAACATTTAAATTTCCAAACGGAATTCCTAAAATTCATGAGCATGATAAAAAACCAGCACAAGGATTTGGTTTGTTTTACGAAGGACGATTAGTAGTTTACTATGACTATGAAACTGATTTAAGTGATGGTTGGGAAGATGAAATTATACATAACAATCCTAAAAGTGTTCGTGAAAAAGCATTAAAAATGGGAGCTAATATTATTGAGTATGCTTTTACAAACTAGTTCGAATATTAATATAGATGATATTAAAATAAACTTTGACTCTAGTGGTTTATGGGTTTTAAACATAGCTATTGCTATTATTATGTTCGGCGTAGCTCTTGGAATAACTATAGATGATTTTAAACGACTTTTTAGAAACCCAAAAATTGTTTTTGTTGGTGTTTTATCTCAATTTATTTTATTACCTGCTGCTACATTTGCTGCAATACTAATAATTGAACCTCATCCTAGTTTTGCTCTTGGAATGATGATGATTGCAGCTTGTCCTGGAGGAAATGTATCTAATTTTTTTAGTAAAATGGCCGGAGGAAATGCCGCACTTTCTGTTAGTTTAACAGCTTTTGCTACTTTAATTTGTATTTTTATGACTCCTTTTAATTTACAATTTTGGGGAAGTATGTATGAGCCTACAAATGAAATTTTAAAAACGGTTGAACTAAATTGGGTTGATTTATTAAAACTAGTTTCTTTAATTTTAGGAATTCCATTAATTTCTGGCATGCTTATAAAACACTACCATTCTGAAATGGCAGAAAAAATTGAAAAAGTGTTAAAGCCATTATCAATGTTAGTTTTTGTTGCACTAATATTTATTGCCTTTTCTCAAAATTTAGACATTTTTGTAAATCATATTCACCATGTTTTACTTTTGGTAATTTTTCATAATATTTTTGCTTTCTTTCTCGGTTTTTTCACAGCAAAAAGTTTTGGTTTAAACAAGCAAGATTGTAAAACAATCTCTATGGAAACAGGTATTCAAAATGGAGGTTTAGGCTTACTTTTAATCTTTGGTTTTTTTGATGGCCTAGGCGGTATGGCTTTATTAGCCGCTTTTTGGGGAATATGGGATGTCTTTTCTGGAATAGCATTAGCAACTTATTGGGGAAGAAAAAAACAAATCAAACTAATTAAATTTTCTAAATGAGAGTATCACAAATTTGGTTTTTAAGTGTTCGTTTTTTTATTAAAATTGGTTTATTTTTTTATACTAAAAAAACAAGAGTTAATGGTTTAGAAAACATACCTAAAAAAGGAGCCGTATTATTTGCTATAAATCATCCAAATGGTTTATTAGATCCTCTAGTTGTAACTACTCATAACCCAAGAATTAACTTCTTTCTAGTAAGAGCGGCAGCATTTAAAAAATCATTCATAAAAAAAATATTAGAGTCTTTAAATTTAATGCCCATCTATAGAATTAGAGACGGAATTCAACAACTCTCTAATAATGAAGAGATTTTTAATAAATGCTATAAAATTTTAGAACGTAAAGATACTTTAGTAATTTTTCCAGAAGGCACTCATAATAGAAAGAGAACTGCAAGACCATTAAGTAAGGGGTTTACCAGAATAATTTCTGGTGCTTTAGAAAAATTTCCTGACTTAGATATTGCCGTAATTCCTGTAGGCATTACCTATCAAAATGCATCTGTATTCCCAAGTAAAGTCTGTATAAATTACGGAAAACCAATAGATTCAAAAAATATTTTTGATAATAACCCGAAAGCAAAATCAATTAATATTCTAAAAAAAGAAGTCTCCGATCAATTAAAAACATTAAGTGTTCATATAGAAGATGATGAAAATTACAACGCTACTCTTTCTAAATTAAATAAAGCTCAAGTAGATTTTACTGAGGTTGATTTAGTTAACAAAATGATACAAGAAAACTCTTTCCCTAAAGAAAAGGAAAAAGCTAAAAACTTCCTTAAACCTTTGTACTACCTAGCAATGATAAATACTTTTTTCGCATATTTATTTTGGAAGAAAATTTATAAAAAAATTGATGAAATAGAATTTGTAGATACATTTAGGTTTGCACTAAACTTATTTATTTATCCATTTTTTTACCTATTACAAACAGTTATCGTTTCCTTTTTATTTGGAAGAGGAATAGGACTTATTTATTTAGTTTCATCTCTATTAATTGTGCTTTTATACACCAAACTTTCACCTACTCCAACAGAATCGCATCTTGAATAGTTTGCTGAATTTTCGTTCGCATATTTGATCTAATTAAGCCTCTATTCTTCATATTAGGATACACTCTATTTGATAGAAAAACATAAACTATTTCACTCTTTGGATCTGCCCAGGTATAGGTACCTGTAAATCCTGAATGCCCAAAACTTTCATCAGAAACACAACCACAAGTAGCCTTAACTCTTGGGTTTAATTGTGGTTTATCAAAACCCAACCCTCTTCTTACTTTTTCATCAGAATAATAACGGTGATTAAATTTGTTAATCGTTTCTTCTTTTAAATAACGTCTACCTCCATAAAACCCTTTCTGCAAATACATTTGCATAATTTTAGCAACATCATTTGCATTGGCAAATAAACCTGCATGACCAGCAACTCCACCCAACATTGCTGCGCCCATATCATGTACATTTCCATGTATTAATTGATTTCTAAAATAATTATCTTTTTCTGTTGGCACAATAGAAGATTTATGAAACTTATTTAAAGGCAAATATGTCATTCTATCTGCTCCTAGAGATTTGTAAAATTTTTGATCTACTAATTTATCTAAAGGTTTTTCATACTTGTTTTCTAAAGCTTCTTTAAACAAATAATAACCTAAATCGCTATATTTATAACCTTCTCGCTCTCTTTGGTCTGCTTCTTTTATATATTTATAAATACTATCCTTATAAGTTTTTCTAATATAGAGGTTCTCTGCAACTTTAATATTAAATTTATTAGATTGTTTCTTTCTATAAAAAATTGGTAAATTTTTATGTGTAACACTATCTTGAGTACCAACATAAAAAGGAATCCAAGCTTTTAACTTTCCATAATGAGAAAGAATTTCTTTAACAGATACAGAAGCTTTATTAGAATTAGAAAAACTTGGCAAAATATCTTTTAAACTTGCCGATAAAGGAATCTTCTCTTCTTCTTCTGCTTTCATTATTAATGGTAATGAAGCTAATATTTTTGTTAGTGATGCTAAATCATAAATATCAGAATTCTTTACAGTTCTTAAATTTTTGGCTGTATGATAGCCATAACTTTTATTGAATACAACTTTCCCTTTTCTAGCTACTAAAACTTGAAAACCAGGAGCCATTTTCTCCTTTAAAATAGTATCTGCATATTGATCTATTTCTGCTAATTTTTTTGAAGATAACAAAACGTCTTCTGGAATAGTATACTCAAATCTACTTAAACTATAGGTCTTTAAACCAGAACCTTCTTTAAAATCATCTCCAATAGAAACTGGTAATTTACCATTAGCTTCAAAAACACCAAAAATTAATTGAGCAGATAATTCTTGTGCAATTTTACTATTTTGATAAGAAACTATTAAGCCTTCAATATTTTTAAAAGTTTTTAATTGCAATAAACTATAAGGGCTAGCAAAAACATCTAAAATTACATTTTTTTCTCTAGCTATTTCTTGCAACCACACCAATTCTTTTTGAGAAAACTTATAACTCTTCCAAGGGTGTAAATTAGATTTATGGAAACCAATAATTACTTGATTGTATGGTTTTAATTTTTTAATTAAACCATCTAAATTATTATCTCTAACAACATCAACTTTAGTATAGTTCTTTAACATATTAACAAAATAATTTCCTGTATCATCACCCAATTTTACATAAGCAATTTTCTTGTTTTCTAAATTAACTAAAGGAATATTTTGCTTCGTATCTTTTAAAACAGTTATAGCGTTTTTTAATAAAGTTCTATGCAGCAATTCATCTTCAATAGAATTTAAATCTTCATGTAAATTTTCTAATTCTATAGGTTTATATTGATGTAAACCCATCCAATATTTTGCTTTTAAAATTTTACGAACAGAAAAATCTAATTCCTCTTCAGAAAATGTTTTTAATTCCAATGCTTTTTTAAATAAATTAACACTTGCGGGTACATCTTGCGGTATTAATAACATATCATTACCGGCTTGAATTGCTGCTAAATCTATTTCAGCAGAAGTAGCATAATTCGTTGCTCCCTTCATATTTAAACCATCCGTAATTATTAAACCTTTAAAACCAAGTTCATTTTTTAATAAATCGGTAACTACTTTTTTAGATAAAGACGTTGGTAGAACCGAATTTGACTCTAGACTAGGTATATTTAAATGAGCAGTCATAACACTCCCAATTCCTGCATCAAAAACTTTTTTATAAGGGTATAATTCAATCGAATCTAACCTTGCTTTATCAAAATTTAAGAGCGGCAATGTATAATGAGAGTCTGCAGCTGTATCTCCATGACCAGGAAAATGTTTTGCATTTGCCATTACGCCATACTTTTGCATACCTTGTGTAAATGCAATTGCTTTTTGAGTTACATTTTCTTTACTTTCTCCAAAAGAACGATTTCCAATTATAGGGTTTTTAGGATTAATATTAATATCTACAACAGGAGCAAAATTTACATGAATACCTAATCGTTTACAATGTTTTCCTAAATGCTCTCCAAATTGTTTTACTAAAGAATCGTTTCTAATAGCACCTAAAGTCATGTTCCAAGGAAAACGATACGTATTTTTTAAACGCATATCTAAACCCCATTCACCATCAAAACCAATCATTAAAGGTAACTTAGAAAGCGCTTGATATTTATTATTTAAAACAGCTTGTTTTTGCGGTGTTCCTTGCATAAAAATTAAATTACCTACATGATACTTTTCTATCATTTCAGTAATAAACTTTTCGTGTTTTTCGTCTAAATTAGAATATGCTTGCACCATAAATAACTGACCTATTTTTTCATCAATAGTCATACTACCCATAATACTATCTACCCAAATTTCTTGCGCTTCGTAATCTTTTGTTCTTAGCGGATCTATCGTTTGCGATTGCATTTTAACAACAAAAGCGAACAAAAATAATAGCAATATTTTTTTCTTCATATTCTTTTCAATGTATTTTTTTGGGCGTTTAAACAGGCTTTCTACTATATCTTTTAGTCGCTGTTCTCGACACAAATTTGTTCATACTTCTCAAATTTACTCGAACTGACAACTAAAAGGATGTCGTTTCAATCCTTAACGCAACATACTTGTAAAATTAGTTCATCAATCTAAAATTGATCGTTATACCAAAAATCGTTTGTGCCAACTTTCTTTTGCAGGAACTTCCCAATTATTTTCAAAATCTTCTTTAGTATTTACCATATTATTAAATACAATGGTTTCTGCATGTATCTTTTTCTCTTTGGCAAATTTCTGAAAATCTGGCAATTTTACTAAATTAATAGTATCGTTATCTTTAAAAGTAACGTTCATTTTATTCATTAAATCTAGGCTTAATTCTTTTTCTAGTTCTTGTACAAAACGCACAGAACTATCTATAGAACAACCAGAAACACTGTTAAAACTCTCGTCTACAGCTAACACTAAAAACTGATTGTATTTAATAGTAAAAGAGCCTTTTAAATTATCGCCATGTCGTGTCCAAGAATTTATAAACTCTTCTGCTTTTTTAGAAATAAACTCAATGTCTGTATTGTTAAATTCTTTGTCTGATTGATAAATCCAAACTCGAGAATTTTTTGGTAAATTTTTATATTCTGTAAACATATTCTTTTTAATGTTTCGTTATTTAATTTGTAAGTTTTAAAGATATAGCAGGTTCTATTTGATTCCCTTTATACATTTTTGTAGGAAAATAAAATTTCCTCCATTTTCCTTTTGAAAAATGGAATGTTGTATCTTTTGTATAAACAGAACCAAAACTTGGTGCCACAGCTTTTGCAATATGCTTCTTTTTACTACCCTGAATTGTATACTTATATTCATAAAAATTATAAGGAATATGAATTCTTTCTAACCCTACAAAAAAACCATCCTTTGGAAATTCAATATCAAATTTAGAAACATCAATTATTACTTTTCCATTAATTTTTTTTGATGTGGCAATAATCTCTTGACTTATAATATCTTCTGAAGGAAAACCTGTTGAATTATTAATCTTAAATAACCTTACTCTAAATTTAGACTTTTCTCTCGCAAATATTGATCCAAAGTAAACTGTAATTTCTTTTAAATAACTAATATTTTCATATTCCTTTTTATAAGGAAAATACTTTGTAACAATCCATGGGGAACTTTGACGACCTCCAAAAGTTCCTTTTATATCTTTTCTTTTATATTTATCAATAATTAATTCTCTATCAATTTTTCTAGAGAGTACAATTTCATCTAACTGAAACCTTTTAGGTTTTAAATACAAAACTTTGTTATAAATATCTTTTGCTAAAAAAATTGTATCCTTATAATTTAAGCAAGATACATGCACTTTTTCTTGCAATAATTTTTCATCAATTTCTAAATTAAAAGTACCATTTTCTAAAGAAGAAATACCTAAACTTGTCTTTAAAAAACTAATGTTTGCATACACAACTGGCTCTTTTGTCTCAAAATCTAATAACGTACCGTTAAAATTTATTTTCTGACCAAATAATTGCGAACTAATTAATAAGAAGAAAAGCAGCTTTTTCATATAACAATTCGATGTTTTTTAAAATTTCTCGATATAAAATTCTTAAAAAAGAATTCCACTCGAAATGACAATGTGTTTTATCTTAAATTAAACTTTTGCTGTAAAGCTTGTAATTTTTCTGCATCAGACATTTTTACTTTTGGCGCTGTCATTCTTTCTTTAATACCTTTTAGCACCTTTTTTGTGTATAAAGGAAAATCCGCATTCTGAATCCAATTATTATAGCCTGGGTTTTCTTTAAAAACCTCTTCTACAGTTCTGCCTTTGTATTTACCGAAAGAGAAAATTTCTTGATCTTTATCATTCATTAAAATAAAACCAGCAAAATCTGCTCTTTTTCCGTGTGTAGAGTATTCACTTAATGCATCTACATTATTACCAATATCTTCATACTTGTCTAATTGTGCTAACAAAATTTCATAGGTTGCATTGGTATCTGCTTCTGCACCATGTGCGCCTTCTAATTCTTTACCACAATAAAACTGATATCCTGCACTTAATGTTCTTTGTTCTTTTTTATGAAAAATAACTTGCACATCTATGGCTTTCCTATCATTCATATCAAAATCTATACCAGCACGCATTAATTCTTCTGCCAATAAAGGAATATCGAAACGGTTAGAATTAAAACCAGCTAAATCGCAACCTGCAATCATTTCGCTTACTTTAGAAGCTAACTCTTTAAAAGTTGGTTCTGCAGCTACTTTTTCGTTTGTAATACTATGTATTTCAGACGAATCTTTAGGTATCTCCATTTCCGGATTTACCAGCCAAGTTTTACTTTCTTTATTTCCGTTAGGAAAAACTTTTAAAATAGATAATTCTACAATTCTGTCTGCAGCAATATTTATTCCTGTTGTTTCTAAATCGAAAAATACAATTGGTTTTGTTAAGTTTAAGTTCATTTTTTATAAGTTAAAAAGTTTAAAATTTAAATCCTGATAATCAGAATTTTACTAAATTAAAAACTGATGCTATTCGTTATCTAATTGTGCTTTAAAATCGTCTAATTGCGCTACTAATTTTGGCGACAATGTAGGTTCTTTAAAATTATATTTTTTTAATTCTTCTAATAAAATTTCTGCTAAAATTAATCTTGCAGTAGGTTTATCATCTGCAGGTACAACAAACCAAGGTGCCTTTTCCTTAGAAGTTCTATTTAATAAGTCTTCGTAACAAAACATGTATTTATCCCACAGTTTTCGCTCTTTTAAATCTCCATCAGAAAACTTCCAATTTTTTTCAGGAATATTTAACCTTCTTAATAATCTATTTTTTTGTTCATCTTTAGATAAATTTAAAAAGAATTTTAAAACAATGGTTCCGTTTTTAACCAAATGATTTTCGAAATCATTAATTCTTTCCATTCTATCATGATAAAATGCATCGTCTAAATCTTCTAAACTTTTTACTGAAGGTATGTTTTCGCCAAAAACATAACCAGGATGCACTCTTGTTACCAAAACGTTCTCATAATGTGTTCTATTAAAAACACCCACTTTTCCTTTTGCTGGTAAAGCAATATAATGCCTCCACATAAAATCGTGTTTTAACTCTAATTCTGTTGGCACTTTAAAACTATGTACTTCTACACCTGTTGCATTAAAATCTTTAAAAACTTCTCTTATTAAGCTGTCTTTACCAGAAGTATCCATTCCTTGTAAGCATATAAGTGCTGCATATTTACCTTCTGCATACATGGCATTTTGCAACTCACTTAACTTTCTTCTTACTTTTTTAAGTCCTTTTTTAGCATCTTCTACAACTTCTTTTGTAGAAAAATCTACTAAACTTATAGTGCTTTTAACTTTATATTTTTCTAAATTCATTTGCAACACAATTAATGTTTAAAGATAAAAAAAATAGTGGGTTTCTCATTGATTTTCTCTTGGCATTTATCAATTAAAATGATAATTTTTTCTTAAAATTTTCATCTTAATTTTTGATCTTTAAAGCATGAAAAAAGCAGTTATCATTCAAGGAAGCTCAAAGAGCCGAGGAAATACACATAAAGTAATTAGTTGTTTAAATAAAGACAATGTATTTGATGTTATCGATTTAAAAACAAAGAACATTGGTGCTTTTGAATATGATTTTTCTAATGCAGATGATGATTTCTTACCATTAATGGAAGAAATAATAACTAAATATGATACTATCATTTTTGCAACACCAGTTTATTGGTATGCAATGAGTGGTACTTTAAAACACTTTTTTGATAGAATGTCTGATCTTTTACACTATAAGAAAGATTTAGGCAGACAATTACGTGGTAAAAAAATGGCAATGATAAGTAACTCTGGAGAAAACGACTTAAAAACCGGATTTACAATGCCATTTATAGAAAGCGCAAAGTATTTAGGCATGCAATATTTGGGCGATACACATATTTGGTTTTCTGGTGATGAAATAGCTGAAGAGGCTAAAGTTAATATTACAAAATTTAGAACCTTATTTTAATTAATTACTTTTACTAATTCCATTTATAAAAGTAAAGAAATTCTCTCTATAATTGCTACTTATAGGTATTTCTACACCATCTATAAGTACGCAATGTTTTTTTATGGTTTCTATGTGTTTTAACGCTACAATATAAGAACGATGAATTCTAATAAACAATTTGTTAGGTAGTAATTCTATTACTTCAGATAATTTATAACGCGCCAAAATAGAACGCTTAAAAGTATAAAACGTTACATAATTACCATCACTTTCTACATACTTAATATCTAATATAGAAACTTGATGAAATTCTGAGCCACTTTTTATAAAAACAGTCTGCTCTGTTATTTCTTGCCCCGTTTCTATACTTTTATTAATTACGTCTTTATTTTTACTTAGTATCTCTTTTGCTTTTATAACTGCTGTAAGTAGCCTATCAAATGCAATAGGTTTTAAAAGATAATCTACAGCTTTTAATTCATAACTTTCCAAAGCATATTCAGAATATGCAGTTGTAAAAATAATTAATGGTGGTTTTGCTAAAAACTTAGGAAAACTAATACCAGAAAGTTTTGGCATATTAATATCTAAAAAAAGAAGATCTACAGTATTATTTTGTAGATATTCTATGGCTTCTAAAGGATCTCTAAAAGTTGCATTTAATTCCATAAAAGGAATTTTATTTAGATGAAATTTAAGAACATCTATAGCATCTGGCTCATCGTCTATTATTATATAATTCATAAAATTATTAATCTAATTGCAAGGTAAGTAAAGATATAAAATTTCCTTTTTCTACTCTTGTTTCCAACAAATGCGTATCAGGATATAAAATAATCAACCTTTTTTTAAGTTATCTAAACCAAAACCAGAAGAATTCTCTTTTAATCCAATTGCCGTTTTTTGTAGAGTATTGGTTACTTTATATATTAAACCATTTTTAGTAACTTCTATAAAAATATCTATTATCGATTTCGTTTTTATATCCACACCATGTTTAATAGCGTTTTCTACAAAAGGTATTAACAACATTGGACTAATTTTTACATTTTCTACATTTCCTTTAATTGTAAAATTAATAAAAACATCATCCTCATCTGCAATACGTAATTGATACACTTGAATAAATTTTTTAAGGTGATGAATTTCTTTTTCTAACGCTACAGTATTTTCATTTGTTTCATAAACCATATAGCGCATTAATTCTGCTAACTTAGAAATTCCATCGGCTAAATCTGGCACATCATTTTTTAATGCTTTTGCATAAAAACTATTTAGCACGTTAAACAAGAAATGAGGATTTATTTGAGACTTTAAAAAAGCCATTTCTGTAGTTAACTTCTCTTCGTATAAAAGTCTTTTCAATTTTTCGTTTTGAATCCAATACTTAATTAGAGCATAAGACAAACCTAATAAGAGTATAAAAAAACTACTGATAGTATTATAATTTAAATAACTTAAATAAGATTCATCCTCTGTTGAGAAAAAACCAACTAACCAGTAATAATCTATTAAACTCTCAAATAAATTAATAAAAACAAAAAAACAGGTTAACGTAATAATTAAAGTTACAATTTTTTTTAATCTTAAATATTTAGGTACAATAACAAGGGCTGTAGAATAAAATAAAACCTGACTCATTAACATACCAAACAAAACAGCAAGCCAAAACGGACCATCTCCTTTTCTAAAATCTGAGATGGTATTAATATAATTTAATATTAAGAAATAAGCAATTACCCAAACCAAAACATGAATAATCGCTTCTAAATATTTTTTCATTCTAACTATTTTACACTCAAAAATAGGGTTTTAATTACTTTTAAAACAAACAAGGGGATTAAATGTACTTATTAAGTGACGAAACTAAATATTCTTGTGAAGTTTAACCTATTTCACATCTAACTAGTTATTAATCACATAAAAAAGCTAAACAATCACATTCTTTTTTTGATACAAATATTCTGTTTTACTATTGCTTAATATTCATTATAAACGAAACAAAAATGAAAAAAATAATAGCAATTACAATGGGTTTATTCTTAGGATGCAGCTCATTTAGTCAAAAAAACCTGAAGGTAAATTAAAAGATAACATCAACGAAGTATTTGAAAGTTACGCACATTATAATCGATTTTTAGGAAATGTATTAATTAGTAAAAATGATAAAATTATTTATAAAAAAAGTTTTGGTTTTGCAGATGCATCAACTTTAAGAAAGAATACTAAGAATACTATTTTTAGCGTTGCTTCTGTAACAAAACCATTAACCGCTGTTGGGATTATGAAACTAATAGAGGATGACAAACTCTCTTTAAACACACCAATTAGTACTTTTTTTCCCAATTTTATTCCAGATTATTCTCCTAAAATAACCATTCGTCATTTATTAAATCATAGTTCTGGTATGCAAGCCAATATAGGCAGAATAGATAATGAAGGAAACGGATTAATGCCAGGAGAAAATTTAGTTACATTAAACAATCTTTTTGAAAAATTTAAAGACTCTAAACTTAAACACGAACCTGGCAAAGGTTTTGAATACAATAATTTTGGATATACACTTTTAGCTTATATTATAGAAGATATTTCTAAAATGTCTTACGCAGCATATATGGAACAAGCTGTTTTTAAGCCTGCAAGCATGAAAAACACAAGTGTTAACAATTATAAAGTAGTAAGAAAAAAAGCTTTTCCTCATATAGGTTTAGGCATGCATTCTTTTACTAAAATTAGAAGTAAAATTCATTCTTCTTGGTTAAAAGGAGCAGGTAATATTAATTCTACTTCTCTAGATTTACAACGTTTTATGAGAGCTTTAGAAAACGGAATTTTACTTAAACCATCGTCTGTAGAAAAACTATTTAACTACACGCAATCGAGAGGTGTAAATGATTCTGAATATGGTTTAGGTTGGAGAATTCAAAATAAAGACGGGGAAAAATGGATTAACCATACAGGCTTATTACCAGGTGTAACTTCAATTATAGGCATGTTACCAGAAAAAAATATAAAGATTGTTATTTTAACAAACGCAACAACAACAGATTTAATTACAGAAAGTAACTTTCAAGGAAAAAATCAGTTTATAGACGGAGAAATAATTGACAAACTTATTACAATCATACAAGGCAATAAAGTTGAATTGCTTCCTAAATCAATTAAAACAAAAAAAATAGTAGATTATAGTAATAAATTTAAATTAGACAATAAGCATTCGTTAGTTTTAAAAAAACAAGGAGATTTGTATACATTAGAAGCAACAGGTAAAGAACCATGGTCTGTTTTTACTTACAAGTTTTCTAAAGATGCTAATGAAAATAATAAAACTAGTGAAACAGCATTGTTTTTTGCCAATGCTATGAGTTCTCAAAATTTTGATGGACTTACAACGTATGGAGATAAAAAAATGAAAGAATTTTTAGGCTCTAAAGAAGGTATAAATCAATTAAAAGGAATGTGGGCTTATTTCTTAAAAATGCTGGAAATTTTAAATCTTTCAACATTTATAAAATTAATGAAATATCAGGTAATAAAACGGCACATATTAGGTTTCATTTTGAAAAAGAAGACGTTGGTTTTGTTTTAGGTATTAATACTGAAAATAAAATTCAAGGTATGTTTATGGATGATAAAATACGAACAAGTACAATTAAAAAAGTTAAATTAACACAGACAAACAAAAATTCTTTTTTTATTAATGGTCATAGAAATAACGGAATGCAAGATTTAAAAATAAAAGTATCTGATAAAGAATTAATTTTAACAGATGATAAAACGGATTACAAAGCTTCAATTATAAATTTTTATATAAAAAACAAAACCTTATAAGAGCAAACTAAATAACTTATAATTAAACCCTCTATTTGTTTATAAGGTTATTAAATTGTTCTAAAGCTTAAAAAAACAATACTTAGTGATAATCTCTAGATTGTTGATGTTGTTAAAAACTACACAAATTACATGTAAAAGAGAAATTATAATTATCTTCATCGTTACAATAACTTCAATAATCTAAGGTTTTAACCAAAATTTAAAAAGATGAAAATAGCACCATTTTTAACCTTTGTTGGCAATCAATGCGGTAAAGCGGAAGAAGCAATACGTTTATACACTTCAATTTTTCCTAATTCAGAAATTAAAAGCATCACAAAATACCAAGAAGGTGAAGCTGGTGACACACCAGATCTTATAAAATATGGTGTTTTTACTCTAAATAATATAGAATACAAAGTTTCCGAAAGTAATTACCAACATGCTTGGTCTTTTACACCAGCAGTATCTTTGTTTGTAGATTGTACCACAGAAAATGAAATAGATATTTTATTTAAAGAACTTTCGTCTAACGGTGGCAAAATAATGATACCTCTTGATAATTACGAATCTGAAAATTACGGATTTGGAAAAAAATTTGGTTGGTGCGAAGATCGATTTGGTATTTCTTGGCAGTTAAACCTTTTAGAATAATTTTAAAGTATAAAGTAAATTATCCTGTTTGATAAAAGAAGTTAAATAAATTATCTTTACGCAATAACAGTAACATAAAAAGTAAGCCATCCTGCTTTATTTAAGTGATATGCACAATAAAAGTTACTATATAATACGTTGTAGGTAATATGAAAAAAAACATTCCAAATATTAATTTTAAGCCTGCAGATGATGAAAATTTTGGTTTTGAAATTGTACCTATAGAGAAAATTGCGAATAGAAAACAAACGGACGATCATAATTCGCAAAAACCACATCAACTTAAGTTTTACAATCTACTTTTTTTTACCAAAGGTGAAGGTCGCCATTTTATAGATTTTAAATGGTATTCAGTAAAAGAGAATACGTTAGTTTATCTTTCTAAGGAACAAATAAATGCTTTTGATTTTTCGACCAACCTACAAGGCTACTGTATGGTATTTACAGAAGTATTTTTTGTGAGCTGTTTTTCTAATTTTACAGACAATTTTGTATTTCGTCTTTTCAATCCAGAATTATTTTCCCCTATTTTGCAAATTCCTAAAGAATCTGATTTTTTAAATTATTTTAACCTATTACAAAAAGAGTTCAATAAGAAACAAGCATTTAATCAAAAAGATATTACTAAAGCCTTACTCACTATTCTTATATCGAAAGCGGAAAACATTAAACAAAACCAAAGTAAAAAACACTTTGATTCTTCTAAATTGAGTTTATTTCAAAATTTCAATTCATTACTAGAAAACCATTACACACAAAGCAGAAACGCCAGTTTTTATGCTGATAAATTAGCCATAACCTACAAACATTTAAATACTATTTGTAAAGAATTAATGAACAAAACGGCTAAAAATGTTATTGATGATTTCATAGTGCTACAAGCAAAAAGAAAATTAATTAATACCTCAATAAAAAGCACTAAACTAGCGTACGATTTAGGTTTTGAAGATCCAACCAACTTCACTAAATATTTCAAAAAGCAAACAGGATTAACCCCAAAATCATTCGTTAAGTCACTTAAAAACGAGTAAAGGTTCAACTTTAACCATTTTTACACCATTTTTCATCTTTTTTATAATAGTCTTAATTCACATCTTTGTACTATAAATTTTAAACAATTAAAAAATAGAAAGATGACAAACTTAAAATCAATCGTATTACCGTTTTATCAAGGAGCATTAACTGTAAACACAGAAACTAATCCTGCTGATGTACTTAACTCAATTTTAGGAGACAACTTTATTTCAGAAGGAACAGTAGACAACAAAAATAAAGAACAACTTATTGGACAATTAGGCTTTTTTGGCACATAATTCCAGATTTAAAATGGGAACCTATAGCTATTATTGAAACTGAAAATCAAGTAATAGTAAGAAGTAAAGTATCTGGAACACCAAACTCACCTGAAGGAAAGTTCTTTGGATTACCAACAGATGGCACAAAATCATTTGAAACAATGTCTATCGATATTCATACTATCGAAAATGAGAAAATCGTAAAAGTAAACCACATTGAAGATTGGGCAACTGCATTAAAACAACTACAACAATAATTTAAAATATCATGAAAAAATCAATATACATAGTAACCCTTTTACTAACAAGCTTAACAACATTTGCTCAGACAAATACTAACCTGGACAAAGAAGAGCATCTTTTAAATGGCACAAGTTTTACCTTTCAATACCAAAATGCAGGAGCAGTTGACATTTCATTTGCAAATGATTCATTAACCTACAAGTGGTTAAATGGTAGAAACGCAGACAAGCCGGCTCAAACGTATTCGTACAAATCAACAAAAATAGATGCAGGCATTTATTTAGTTAATTGGCATGAACCAGATACTGAAAATTTTGTGACACAAGTTTATAATTTTAATAGTAACACAGTTAAAGTATCTGTTATTTCTAAATATGGTGGTGAAAAACCTTTTTTAGGCTTTCAATCTGGTGTAATAGAACATGTTGTGAGGAAGATAGAATAATCTCGATTAAAAAAACAGAATATGCATACGCAACAAATAACGAATACAATTGCTGATCTTTATACAGATGCAAAATATGATAAACTTAAAATGATTAAAGGTGTTGCTAAATCTGCATTCAGACCATTGCAACCTAAGGATTTTGAAGAAGCTTATCTACCTATTTCAAACAAACAAGGCATAGAATTAGTACAACTGATTAAACAAAACAATTTTAAAAACATAGTTGAATTTGGAACTTCCTTTGGCATTTCTACGCTGTTTTTAGCACAAGGAATTTTGGAAACGAATGGACATGTAATTACTACAGAATTATTGGAGTCTAAAGCCCAAATTGCAAAAGAAAATTTCAAAAAAGCAGGTGTAGAAAACTTAATTGATGTAAGAATTGGTGATGCGCTTGAAACATTAAAAAATCATTCTGAACCCATAGATTTATTTCTATTAGATGGGTGGATGAATTTATATCAACCTTTATTTGAGATGCTTGAACCAAACTTTCACAAGAACTCCATAATATATGTAGACAATGCAAATATGGTAGACAGTAAAAAAATTTTAGCTTCAATTTCTAAAGAAAAGTATCAAATTGAATTAACGTTTAACAGTAAAGTAGCCATCATAAAACTTTAAAAATAGAAAATGAGCACTGTAGCAAATTGCCCAACATGTGGCGGGATATCAAAGACAAAAGAAACCAATGATGAAACAATTTATGAAGCCATTCAAAATAACGAACTATTGAAAAAAGTAGGTCAAATGAAAAAAGCAATGCAAAAATTCAAAGAAAAAGCAGAAGCATTGGAAATAGAATTAAACAAATTAAAAGACAAATAGTAGCAACCATACCAATTTTTGGTATATTTTATATAAATAGTATCAAAATGAACAAAAACACATCAATATCACTCGGAAATTATTTTGACCAATTCGTGCAAAGTAGTATTAGTGAAGGAAGATTTAAAAACGTCAGCGAAGTTATTCGTGCAGGATTAAGACTTTTAGAAGAAGAGGAAAGTAAAGTAATTGCATTGAAAAAAGCAATTCAAGAAGGAATAGATAGCGGAATAGCACACGATTTTGACCCAAAAAAACATCTTGAATCTCTAAAAGCGAAAAAGCACTCTAATGGCTGAATATAAACTGACGAACAAAGCTGTTGCAGATTTATCAAAAATTTGGGAATATGCATTTGAGGTTTGGTCGGAAAAACAAGCCGATAAATATTACGATGGACTAATCTCAAGTTATGAGGAAATTGCTGAAAGTTCAAATTTAGGAAAGAATTATGAAGGTATTTCAAAGCAACTTTTAGGAATAAAATCAAATCGACATATAATATTCTACAGAACTTTAAACAAAAAATATGTTAAGATTACGAGAATACTACACGAAAGAATGGATTTGAAAAAAAGAATAGCTGAATAAAAACTGCGTAGAACAACGCGTATAATTCTTTGCTAGTTCTAGCCTATTTACGAAAGTCCTCGCGGACTTTCTATCTGTGATTCATTTGCTAACTTTAGTGCTTAAACACGCAACGAAATCATACACAAAACCGTTACCTTTAATTACCAAAAAAACCGGCTGAATGTTTGACCAACTAACGATTGAGAAGTTAGATTACTATGTTTACGCATTGATAAACCCGTATGACAAAAAACCTTTTTACATTGGAAAAGGAATTGGAAATAGAGTTTTTAATCACCAAAATTGCGCGATTAAAGACAAAGATTCTAATTTAAAACTTGATACAATCAGAGAAATTATAGATAGCGGATTTGAAGTTGAGCATATAATTATCAGACACGGACTAACAGAAAAAGAAGCGTTTGAAATTGAAGCCTCAATAATTGATTTTGGGAATAAATTCGGATTTGAATTTTCTAATTTAGTTTTAGGACATCACTCAAGCGGAAAAGGACTTATGACATCTGACGAAATTGTTAGAATTCATAACGCAAAACCTTTGACTGAACTAACTGACCCAGTAATTATAATAAACATTAACAAAAAATATATGAGAGGAAACTCAAGTAACGAAATTTACGAATCAACAAAACAGGCTTGGGTTGTAGGAGAACAAAAAAGGAAAACGACAAAATATGCACTTTCTGAATATTGTGGAATTGTAATCGAAGTATTTGAAATTCAAGAATGGTACGAAATTGAAACGCCAAATAATAAGCGGAAAAATCGTTGGGGATTTAACGGAGAAATTGCAAAACCAGAAATTAGAGAAAAGTATATTAATAAATCTTTGGCTCACACAAAGAAAAAAGGAGCAGCAAATCCTATAAAATACAGACTATAAAACGAGAAATAACTAAAGGCAACAAAGAAATGAGTTAAAAAATAAATAAATTCTTGGTTAAATTTATGCAATACTATTCTAGCCTTAAAATTCTAAAATTTAGTTTTTTAAGGTTTTTTATTTTGTATTTAATCCTATTTAGTAAATTTACTGCGTTAAACAACGCAACTTTTCTTATACAAATCGTTAATTAAAGAAAAAACTGAATTGGAAATTAGAGAAACACATAGAGATGATTATACCATTTCTACGAACAAAGATAAATTAGATGTTATAAGCATTCACAAATTTCTTGCAAATGAAACTGATTGGGCTAAAGGAATTCCAATAAATACTGTGAAAACATCTATTGAAAATTCTTTGAATTTTGGGCTTTATTATAAAAACAAACAAATTGGATTTGCTCGAGTAATTTCTGACTTTTCAACCATTGCATATTTAGGAGATGTTTATCTTTTAAAAGAATATAGAGGAAAAGGATTAAGTAAGTGGTTAATTAATGAAATAATGGAACACCCAAATCTACAAGGATTAAGAAGGTGGATTTTATTGACAGATACTGCTGAATGGCTTTATAAGAAATTTGGTTTTAGTAAATTAAATAACCCTGATTTTTATATGGAAAAGCATAATCGAAATATTTATATCGATAATTAAAAAACTTAAAAATAAATTATCAATACTAAAAATGAAGTTCAGAAACAAACGAAGATTACAAATCTTAAAACAATATATTGTTGGCTGGACAATTGCATTTATATTCTTAAGTATTATTCGAGGAGAAGGCACAAAAGAGATTGGTTCTGTAAATATGGAATTATGGAAAGCTGTTTTAGTTTCTTTTATAATGGGGCCTTTCTTTGGCAGTATCTCGGGCTTTGTACAGATACTAACGGAAGAAAACGGTTATAAACAGGTAGCATTTCAAAAACTGTTGATGTTTCGAATTCTATTTGCAGTGCTCTTCGTTTCCTTAATTGTACTATTAGCATATTTTATTTTTAGTGAAGATATAAGTTTTGTTCATTTTGCATTTGAACCTGGTAGTTTTGCAATCTATTTATATATCGTTTCTGTAGATATATTTATGTTTAATCTAAGGCAAGTAAACCTCTTTTTTGGAAGTAGTAATTTTTGGAAACTTTTTCGTGGTAAATTCTATACACCTAGAGAAGAAAAGCGAATTTTTATGTTTTTAGACCTTCAATCTTCAACAACTCATGCAGAAAACTTAGGTCATGTAGAATACAGTAAAATGATTCAAGACTGTTTTATAGATTTAGGTGCTGCTTTAGAAAGCGAAGCGGAAATTTATCAATATGTTGGCGATGGAGTAATATTAACATGGAAACTACAAGACGGAATTAGAGAGCAAAATTGCCTTAATGCTTATTATAATTTTAAACATCAATTAACAAAACGTAAAGAGTATTACAAACAAAATTATAATTGTATCCCAAATTTTAAAGCTGGTATGAATTCTGGCGTTGTTACTGTAGCAGAAGTTGGTAAATACAAAAAAGAAATTGCCTATCATGGAGATACTATAAACACAGCTGCTAGAATTCAAGATCAATGCAATAAACTTAGTCAAGATTTTTTAATATCAGAGAGTTTAAAAAATGTTTTATATACTTCAAGTTTTATTTTTTCTGAACATGGCAGTATAGAACTTAAAGGAAAAGAAAAACAAACAAATCTTTTTGGAGTTCATCAAACATAAAGCAGATAATAAAATGTATGGTACTTACCAAATTAAAAATCCAAACACAACTGTATTTTGTATATGCGCATAATTAAATAAAAAAAACGTGCTTTGAACAAAATACCGAAAAAGGTGAAACATTCTTATTTGAAGTAACAGCAGAAATGTATGATTTTATGGAAGATCAGTTTTGAATATCCGACAGTAATTAATACAAATCCTAATTTAAGTAAAATAAACAGTTATTAAATTAAATATAAAACCTATTTAAACAGAGCAAAAGACTAATAAAATACTCAATTAAAATGCCTAAAAAAGGAAAAGCAAAAAACACTGTAAATAAAGCTAAACATACTCGGTTAATGAATCAGAAAATTAACAAAGTAAAGTTAGAAAAACAATTAACTAAAGAACGTTTAAAAGCTATTATAAAAAAAGCAAACGAAGAAAAAGAGAATGAAAAGTAAAATATAAATTTTATCACTTTTAAATGAAGAAAAATATACTAATTATTGGAGCAGGAATTTCTGGCTTATATTTAGGTTATCAGTTAAAAAATAAAGGCTTTTCAATTAAAATATTAGAAGCTAACAATAGAATTGGCGGAAGAATTTACACCAAAGAAAATCATAAAACAAAAGTTGAACTAGGTGCAACTTGGCTCTGGAGATATAATGAAGAATTATTAAAAGCTTGCAAAGAACTTAAGATCTCACTTTTTGAGCAGAACATGAATGGAGATGCATTGTACGAAGCTACAAATACAGATTTACCTCAACGTTTTAAAGTACCAAAAAACCAAGAAATTAGCTACAGAATTGTTGGCGGAACAACAACTATTTTAGATAAAATGTTAGAAAATTTATCTTCTGATGAGCTACAACTTAATCAAAAAGTTGTTAAAATTGATGATTCTAAAGAAGCAATAAAAGTAATAACAGAACAATCAGAGTTTACAGCAGATATTGTTATTTCCACAATTCCGCCTCAGCTATTGATAAATTCAGTTAAATTTTCGTCTAAATTAGACACAAATCTTATTCAGGTTGCTAATAATACACACACTTGGATGAAAGATTCTATAAAATTTGCTCTTGTTTACAAAACGCCTTTTTGGAAAGACAAAAACTTATCTGGTGTTGCTTTTAGCAATATAGGTCCAATTGCAGAAATGTACGAGCATTCTAATTTTGAGAATAATCATTTTGCTTTAATGGGGTTTTTAAATGGTCGTTTAATAAACGAATCTAAAAAACAAAGAGAAGCAAAAATAAAAGAACAACTTTTTAAGTTTTTTGGAGAAGAAGGAAAAAACTATCTCTCTTATGAAGAAAAAATATGGAATGAAGATGAGCTTCTTAATTTTAAAAACGAGAAATTAATACCTCCACATTATAATAATGGACACGAAATTTATCAACAAGAATACTTAAAAGATAAGTTTATAATTGCAGGTTCAGAAACATCAAAAAAATATGGAGGCTATATGGAAGGTGCAATTTATAGAGGAAACCAAATTGTAGCACAATTAACACATAAATTTCTGTAAACAAAAAAATCCCAAGTTCTCGCTTGGGATTTTATAATCTCATTTAAGATTAAATTATTGATCAATAGAACCTAAAACACGTTTCATAAAAGTATTTAAAGCCTCTTTCTTAGGCGCACCGTCCTTTATCATTTTATCAACCTCTAAAGCACCATACATATTAGAAATTAACTCTCCAATAACATCTAACTCTTCATCTTTTAAAGATGAAACTTCTGTTAACGCTTCTAAGGTTTCAATCGTTTCTAAAACGTAATCTTGGTCGTTTTCTTCAATAAAAGAAGTTAAATGTTTTATTACTGGTAGTTTCATTTTTTTCTATTTAAAAATTAAAAGATTAAAGTATTTAAACAAAATTTTAGTCTTGTTATTTTAATCATTAAATCTCTCAATCCTTTAATTCAATTTTATATAACTTCGTTTACTAAATCTTTTAAAACATCAAATTTGTTGGTTTGTGTTTGATTCACAATTTTACCATCAACAAAAGTAGCAAAAGTGGGTAAATTGCTTACATCTGCAAACTTTCTACTTTCTGGAAACTTTTCTGCATCAGCAATCACAAAAACAACATCTTCATTTTCAGAAGCCATTTTTTTAAACTTTGGTTTCATAATTCTACAGTTTCCACACCAAGTTGCCGAATATTGAACCACAACTTTTTGATTTCCTGAAACTATTTCTCCTAGATTATCTTGACTTAATTCTTGTAACATAATAATTATGAATTTTAAATTATGAATTACGAATTGAGAACTCGTAATTCATAATTAATAATTAATTTTTAGTGAGAAGCTAAATAAGCTGCAGTTCCTTTTGCATTAGGTTGCATAGCATCTTTACCTTCTTCCCAGTTTGCAGGACAAACCTCACCTTTTTCTTGTACATGTGTTAAAGCATCTACTAAACGTAAGTACTCACCAACATTTCTACCTAAAGGCATATTATTAATACTTTCGTGTTGTACAACACCATCTTCATCTATAATATAAGTAGCTCTATACGTTACATTATCTCCTTCTACTTGTACAGTTTGTGTAGCTTCATCAAAAACTTCATTCGTAATATCTAAAATACCTAAAATTGAAGATAAGTTTCTATTACTATCTGCTAATAAAGGGTAAGTTACACCTTCTATACCACCATTATCTTTAGATTGGCTTAACCATGCAAAATGTACTTCTGGCGTATCACAAGACGCACCAATTACAACAGTATTTCTTTTTTCGAATTCTCCTAATGCTGCTTGAAAAGCGTGTAACTCTGTAGGACAAACAAATGTAAAGTCTTTAGGATACCAGAATAATACTACTTTTTTCTTATTGTTTACAGCTTCTTCTAATACGTTTACTTTAAATGTATCGCCCATTTCGTTCATTGCGTCTACATTTAAATCTGGAAATTTTTTACCAACTAATGTTGCCATTTTATATAAATTTTATAATTATTAATATTCAATTTTTAATACTACAAATATAGAAACGGATTACTCTAAAAAAGAAAAAAGTTGATGGGAAGTTTTTATATTTCTATCAACTTTATTTATAGTTTTATTGTTTAAGAATAAATATTTCTTATTTATTAGACCAAACTGCTAATTCGTTACCTGTTGGATCTAAAAATTGAAAACGTTTGCCTCCTGGGAATTCAAAAATTTCTTTTGATATTTTCCCTCCAAACGATATGATTTTTTCTTGAATAGCTTTTAAATTATCTGAATACAAAACAACTAATGCTCCATTAATTATTGGTAAAGAAGTAAGCTCAAAACCACCCTCTAAACCGCTTTCTGAAAAAGCTATATAAGTTGCCCCATAATCTGTAAATTTCCAAGAAAATGCATTTTCATAAAACAATTTTGTCTCATTAATATTATGAGTATAAAATTCTATATAATTAATGCTATTATTCTTCATTTTATCTTATTTACTTGCAAACAGCTTAATATCGTTTGCAGATACTTCTTTTTCTCCAAGTATAATTAAACGCTCTACAACATTTCTTAATTCTCTAATATTACCTGTCCAATCATATTCTTGCAATAGTTTAATTGCTTCAATAGAAAATGTTTTTTTAGGAGTTCCTTGTTGTTCAGAAATTTTTGAAGTAAAATAATCTACCAATAAAGGCACATCTTCTCTTCTTTCATTTAAAGAAGGAACTTTAATTAATATAACAGCTAATCTGTGATATAAATCTTCTCTAAAACGACCATCTGCAATTTCCTTTTTTAAGTTTTTGTTAGTTGCAGCAACAATTCTAACATTTACTTTTATATCTTTATCAGAACCTACACGTTGAATTTTATTTTCTTGTAAAGCACGTAATACTTTTGCTTGTGCAGACAAACTCATATCACCAATTTCATCTAAAAAAATGGTTCCTCCATTTGCTGCTTCAAACTTACCTGCTCTGTCTTTATTTGCTCCTGTAAAAGAACCTTTTACATGACCAAACAACTCACTTTCTATTAATTCTGATGGTATTGCCGCACAATTAACTTCTATCATTGGTGCTTTAGAACGGTCTGATTTTTCATGCAACCAATGTGCAACTAACTCTTTACCTGTTCCATTTGGCCCCGTAATTAGAACTCTTGCATCTGTAGCTGCAACTTTTTCTATAATATTTTTAATGTGAGTGATTGCATCGCTATCACCAATCATTTCATAGTTTTTACTAACCTTTTTCTTTAATCTTTTATTTTCTACAATTAATACTTTCTTATCTAAAGCATTTCTAACTGTATTTAAAAGACGATTTAAATCTGGTGGTTTAGAAATATAATCAAAAGCACCTAGTCGCATTGTATTAACAGCTGTATCTAAATCTCCATGGCCAGAAATCATAATAATTGGTATTTCTGGTTTTATTTTTTTGCTTTTTCTAACACCTCAACACCATCCATCTTTGGCATTTTAATATCACATAAAACTAAATCGTAATCATTGTTTTTAATCATTTCAATTCCTAACAATCCATCTTCTGCTTCTTCAACATTATAAGCATCATTCTCTTCAGAGATAATTTTTTTAAAACTCTTCTAATTGCTGCTTCATCTTCTATGACTAATATTCTACTCATCTTTTTTCTTTTTATCTATCTTTTATCACCAAAAATATGAACATCTCTTTGCGGAAAAGGTATTGACACATTATGCTCTCTAAATTTAGCATCTATTTCAAATCTTAAATCGCTTTTAATTGTTAAATGCTCATAACTATTATTAATTACAAATAACAATCTAAATTGAAGAGCACTATTCCCAAAATCTGTAAACAAAACTCTTGGTAAATTTGTTTTTAAAATTTTTGGATGCGATTTTGCTACCTCTATTAAAATACTTTTAACCAAATTTACATCAGATCCATAGGCAACACCAACATTTATACCTTCTGTAGTTTGTACACCATTTTGAGTCCAGTTAAACAAACTTTGTGTTAAAAATTTATGATTGGGTATAATTAAAACTTTATCATCTATAGTTACCGCTCTCGTTGTTCTTAACTTTATTTCAAGAACCTTGCCAACTTTATCATCAACCTCAACAATGTCGTTAACAGTAAGTGTTTTATCTAGTAAAATAAAAATACCCGATATTATATCTTGAAAAAGAGTTTGCAATCCTAAACCAATACCAACCAACAACGCTGCAGAACCGGCAAGTAAAACACTAACTTCTACTCCAGAAGACTCTAACCCAATTATAATTACTATAATGTAGACAAAGTATTTTAAAAAAGAAAATATTGCAGTAAATTTACCTTGATCTTCATTATTCAATCTCTTATTTACTATTTTTCTTACCAGTTTTAATAAGAAATTTGTAATAATTAAAATAACAAATAAAAAAATAACAGTTTGTACATCTAAATGAATTTTATCATTCAATTCAAATGAATAATTTAAAAAATCTCTGAAAGTATTCATCTTTTTTACCCTTTATACTTTAACCATTTATATAGATCTTTATACGTTGGTTTCTTACCATACATTAAAATACCAACACGATAAATCTTTGCTGCAAACCAAACCATAAATATAAAAGTAAGTAATAATAATGTCATAGAAATAGCCAATTCATACCAAGAAACTCCAAAAGGAACTCTCATTAACATTACGATAGGACTAGTAAAAGGAATGTGTGAAAACAACACAGCCATAGAACCATGAGGCTCATTTATAACTGTAGCAAAACCAACATAAACACCTAAAATTAAAGGTAACATAATTGGTAACATAAATTGTTGAGTATCCGTCTCATTATCTACAGCAGCACCAACGGCAGCAAATAAAGAACTATACAACATATACCCGCCTAAAAAGTAAAAGATAAATAGTAAGAACATTTTTAAAATTGGTAGCCTTAAAATTTCTTGAATAAGTAATTGCATTTTATCGCCACCAGCAGCTTGTTTTGCAACTTCCAATTGTTCTGCTGGTAATTTTGATGTTTGCATTTCTACCATATCTACACCAAAAACAGAGGATGCAACTGTAGAAATAATTAATAATAAAATTCCCCAAATAAAGAATTGTAGTAAACCTGCAGAAGCATTACCAATAATTTTACCTAACATTAACTGAAAGGGTTTTACAGAAGAAATAATTACTTCTATAATTCTACTTGTTTTTTCTTCAATTACACTTCTCATAACCGAAGTTCCATAAATCATAACAAACATCATTAACATATAACCAGCAATGGCTCCTAACCCAATTTTTAGGCCATTTATTAATTTAGATGATTCTTCACCAGAAAAATTAAACATTTTAATATCAGACTGAATCCGAGATGCGTTTATTTTATCGATATCAATACCAAAATTATTTAACTTTTCGTTTCTTAGTTTTCGTTCAATTTTAGATTCTAAAGAACTCATAACAGACATTCCTGGAGAATCTTTAGAATAAAACTCAATAGAATTTGCAAGAATTTCTAAACTATCTTGTTTAGGTATAATTAAAGCACCATAATAATTACCTTCTTCTACCTTCTTTTTTGTTAACTCAATACCTAAAGCTGTATAATCTTTATAATGTATAGTCTCTGTATCTTTAAAATCGTCTTTTGTAAATAATTTAGATTCGTCTACATAAACGATTTCTTTTACTTTTTCGTCGTTCTTTTTCATTAAAAAGAAAACCAAAGCTCCCATACCAACCATTAATAACGGACTTAAAAAAGTCATCATAATAAACGATTTATTACGCACTTTAGCAATAAACTCTCTATGTATAATTAGTTTTAACTTGCTCATATTCTAATTGTTTTTATTTACTGCTTGAATAAATATATCGTTTGCACTTGGTATTAACTCTACAAAATGTTGTACTTCTCCTCTACTTGTTAAAAAAGATAATAACTCATTTGCAGAATTAGAAGTTCCTAATTTCACATTTAATGTTAACTCATTTCCTAACAAATTAAAATCTGCTGGAAAAACTTCAAAACTTTCTTTTAACCTTGCTTCAACTTCTTTAGGATTATCAGTATTTAATCCTACCTGAAAAGTATTTGTTCTAAACTCACGTTTAATATCAGACAACTTTCCATCTAAAATTTTATTTGATTTATTGATTAAAGCAATCTCGTCACACATTTCTTCTACAGACTCCATTCTATGCGTAGAAAAAATAATGGTTGCACCTTTATCTCTTAATTTTAAAATCTCTTGAGCAATTAATTGTGCATTAATAGGATCGAATCCAGAAAAAGGTTCATCAAAAATTAACAATTTAGGTTCATGCATTACCGTAACAATAAATTGTACTTTTTGCGCCATTCCTTTAGAAAGTTCTTCTATTTTTTTCCCCACCAAGCAGAAATATCAAACTTATCAAACCAATATTTTAATTTCTTTTTAGCTTCAGACTTACTTAACCCTTTTAATTGCGCTAAATACAAAGCTTGTTCACCAACTTTCATCGACTTATACAAACCTCTTTCTTCTGGTAAATATCCTATATCTGCTGTATGCTTTGGAGACAAAGGCTCACCGTCTAATAATATAGAACCAGCATCTGGCATTGTAATTTGATTTATTATTCTAATTAAAGAAGTTTTACCTGCTCCATTTGGCCCTAGCAAGCCATAAACACTTCCTTTAGGGATATGAATGGTAACATCATTTAATGCTCTAAAATCTCCATAGTTTTTTACAACATTATTAATTTCTAATAAATTACTCATTGATGGTATCGTTTTTTTTATAAAAGTATACTACTTACAAATTTAGTTATTTTATAGCTATATGTAGTTAAAAGTTGTAATTGGTTATAATTTAAGAAATGTTAAATTTACTATGCGTGCATAACTTTTTTACAATTTACTATGCATGCATAATAAATTTTTATATCTTTGAGGCAATGGATAAAGATAAATCGATAGATCATCAATTAAGAGCTACATGGCAAGCCGTTGCAAAAATGTACAATGAGCAAGCTGCAAAGCATGATAGCACTATGGCAACAGCTTTTGTTTTATTAAATATTGATGTAGATAATGGCACTCCTTCGACTTCTTTAGGACCATTAATGGGAATGGAACCAACTAGTCTTTCTAGAATTTTAAAAACTATGGAAGATAAAGGGGCTATTTCTAGAGAAAAAAACCCAGATGATGGAAGAAGTGTAATTATTAAACTAACTAATTATGGTATAGAAATGCGTAAAATTTCTAAAGGCCATGTTTTTCAGTTTAACAATAAAATAATAGACTCAGTTACAGATCAAGATTTAGAATCTTTTTTTAAAGTAACCTCAACTATAAATAAATTAATTGCTGACAAAAAGATTTACGAAAATAATCAAGAAGCAGTATAAAATAAATCAATATCAAAATGACTAGAAGAATAAAAAAAGTAGCGATTGTAGGTTCCGGAATAATGGGGTCTGGTATTGCTTGTCACTTTGCAAACATTGGCGTAGAAGTTCTTTTATTGGACATCGTACCAAGAGAATTAAACGACAAAGAAAAAGCAAAAGGATTAACATTAGAAGACAAAGTTGTTCGTAACCGCTTAGTAAACGATGCATTAACGGCTTCATTAAAATCGAAACCTTCTCCTATTTATAGTAAGAAGTTTGCTGAAAGAATTACTACTGGTAATCTAGAAGATGATATTGCTAAAGTTGCTGATGTAGATTGGATTATGGAAGTTGTTGTAGAGCGATTAGACATTAAGAAAATCGTTTTTGAAAAGCTAGAGAAATACAGAACTCCAGGAACTTTAATTACTTCTAATACTTCTGGTATTCCTATCAAATTTATGAATGAAGGAAGAAGTGAAGACTTCCAAAAGCATTTTGCAGTAACTCACTTTTTTAATCCACCAAGATATTTAAAACTTTTTGAAGTTGTTCCAGGACCAAACTGTGATCCTGCTGTAACTGATTTCTTAATGGAATATGGTGATAAGTTTTTAGGTAAAACTTCAGTTTTAGCGAAAGATACACCTGCTTTTATTGGAAACAGAATTGGTATCTTCGGAATTATGAGTTTATTCCACGTTGTAAAAGACATGGGCTTAACTATTGAAGAAGTAGATAAATTAACAGGACCAGTTATTGGTCGTCCAAAATCGGCAACTTTCAGAACAATTGATGTTGTAGGTTTAGATACATTGGTGCATACGGCAAATGGAGTAAAAGACAATTGCCCTAATGACGAAATGAGAGATCAGTTTGTAATTCCTGATTTTGTAAACCACATGATGGAAAACAAAATGTTAGGAAGTAAAACCAAACAAGGTTTTTACAAAATGACAAAAGATGCTAATGGTAAAAGAAACATCTTATCATTAGATTTAAATACATTAGAATATAGAGAAAAGAAATCTGCAAAATTCGCAACGTTAGAATTAACGAAAACGATTGATAATGTTACTGACAGATTTAAAGTATTAGTTGCTGGTAAAGATAAAGCTGGTGAGTTTTACAGAAAGTCTTTCGGAGCAATGTTTGCTTATGTTCAAAATAGAATTCCAGAAATTTCTGACGAATTATATAGAATTGATGACGGTTTAAGAGCTGGATTTGGTTGGGAACATGGACCTTTTCAAATTTGGGACGCAGTTGGTATAGCCAAAGGTGTTGAGATTATGAAAGCTGAAGGACATGCAGTTGCTTCTTGGGTTACTGAAATGTTAGAAAAAGGAGAAACTTCTTTTTATTCAGTAAAAGACGGAGCAACATATTATTATGATATTCCTGCAAAAGCACAAGTTAAAAAACCAGGTCAAGATTCATTTATCATCTTAGACAACATCAGAAAATCAAACGAAGTTTGGAAAAACTCTGGTGCAGTAATTGAAGATTTAGGAGACGGAATTTTAAATTTAGAATTCCAATCTAAAATGAACACTATTGGTGGCGATGTTTTAGCAGCAGTTAATAAAGCTATTGATTTAGCTGAAACAAATTATCAAGGTTTAATTGTAGGTAATCAAGCAGCAAACTTCTCAGTTGGAGCCAATATCGGAATGATATTTATGATGGCTGCAGAACAAGAATACACGGAGTTAAATCAGGCAATAAAATACTTCCAAGATACAATGATGCGTATGCGTTATTCAGCAATTCCAACAATTTCTGCTCCTCACGGAATGGCTTTAGGTGGTGGTTGTGAAATTTCATTACACGCAGATAAAGTAGTTGCAGCAGCAGAAACTTATATGGGATTAGTAGAATTTGGAGTAGGTGTTATTCCAGGTGGTGGTGGTTCTAAAGAAATGGCATTACGTGCTTCTGACACTTTCCGTAAAGGAGATGTTCAGTTAAACGTATTACAAGAAAATTTCTTAACAATTGGTACTGCAAAAGTAGCAACTTCTGCTTATGAAGCATTCGATTTAGGTTTACTTCAAAAAGGAAAAGATGTTGTTGTTGTAAATAAAGATAGACAAATTGCAGTTGCTAAGAAACATGCAATCTTAATGGCAGAAGCAGGTTATACACAACCAGCTACTCGAAATGATGTATTGGTTCTTGGTAAGCAAGCTTTAGGTGCTTTTATGGTAGCTACAGATTCTATGCAAGCAAGTAGATTTATTTCAGAACACGATCAAAAAATAGCAAACAAATTAGCCTACGTAATGGCTGGTGGAGATTTATCAGAACCAACAAAGGTTTCTGAACAGTATTTATTAGACTTAGAACGCGAAGCTTTCTTGAGTTTATGTACAGAGCGCAAAACATTAGAGCGTATTCAACACATGTTAAAAACTGGTAAACCATTAAGAAACTAAGAAGATGAAAACAGCATATATAGTACAAGGATATAGAACCGCCGTAGCAAAGTCTAAAAGAGGTGCGTTCAGATTTAAAAGAGCTGATGAATTAGCTGCTGATACTATTCAGCATTTAATGAAAAATTTACCAGAATTCGATAAAAAACGTATTGACGACGTAATCGTTGGTAATGCAATGCCAGAAGGTTCGCAAGGATTAAATATGGCACGTTTAATCTCTTTAATGGGATTAGAAATTGAAGATGTTCCTGGTGTAACCGTAAATCGTTTTTGTTCTTCAGGATTAGAAACTATTGGTATGGCAGTTGCAAAAATTCAGTCAGGAATGGCAGAATGTATTATTGCAGGTGGAGCAGAAAGTATGAGTTCTGTACCAATGACAGGTTTTAAACCAGAATTAAACTACGATACAGTTGCTGCAGGTCACGCAGATTATTACTGGGGAATGGGAAATACTGCGGAAGCAGTTGCAGATAAATTTAATGTCTCTCGTAAAGATCAAGATGAATTTGCTTTAAACTCTCATTTAAAAGCTTTAAAAGCTCAAGCTGAAGATCGTTTTCAAGATCAAATTGTTCCAATTGAAGTTGAAGAAACTTTTGTGAATGCAGAAGGAAAAAAAGTAACAAGAAAGTATACTGTAAACAAAGATGAAGGACCAAGAAAAGGGTCTAACATTGCAGGTTTAGAGCGTTTACGTCCAGTATTTGCTACTGGCGGAAGTGTTACTGCTGGTAACTCATCTCAAACAAGTGATGGAGCTGCATTTGTAATGGTCATGAGTGAAGATATGGTGAAAGAATTAAACATTAAGCCTATTGCAAGAATGGTAAGTTATGCTGCTGCTGGTGTTCCTCCAAGAATTATGGGAATTGGACCTGTTGCTGCTATTCCAAAGGCATTAAAACAAGCCGGATTAAAACAAGAAGATATTAGCTTAATTGAATTGAATGAAGCATTTGCTTCTCAATCTTTAGCTGTAATTCGCGAATTAGGTTTAGACGCAGATATCATTAACGTAAATGGTGGTGCAATTGCATTAGGACATCCATTAGGTTGTACTGGTGCAAAATTATCGGTGCAGTTATTTGATGAAATGCGCAAGCGTAACATGCAAGGTAAATACGGAATGGTAACAATGTGTGTTGGTACTGGACAAGGTGCTGCAGGAATTTTTGAATTTTTAAATTAAAACCCCCAAATAAATAATAGATAATGGAATCAACAAAAAAAGATATCTTAAGAGGAGGACAATTCCTTGTAAAAGAAACAAATTGTGAAGATGTATTTACTCCTGAAGATTTTTCTGAAGAGCAAGTAATGATGAAAGAAGCCGTTAAAGAATTTAACGAGCGTGAAATTATAGCTCACAAAGCTCGCTTTGAAGCAAAAGATTTTGATCTTACAGAAGAAGTAATGAAAAAAGCTGGAGAATTAGGTTTCTTAGGTGTTGCTGTTCCTGAAGAGTTTGGAGGGTTAGGAATGGGATTTGTTTCAACAATGATAACTTGTGAGTATATCTCTAGTGGGAACGGATCTTTAAGCACAGCTTTTGGAGCACATACAGGTATTGGAACTATGCCAATTACTTTATACGGTACAGAAGAACAAAAGAAAAAATATGTTCCCAAATTAGCATCCGGAGAATGGATGGGATCATACTGTTTAACAGAACCAGGAGCTGGTTCTGATGCCAACTCTGGTAAAACAACAGCTACTTTATCTGAAGACGGTAAATCTTATAAATTAAACGGACAAAAAATGTGGATTACAAATGCAGGTTTCTGTAACGTAATGATCGTTTTTGCTCGTATTGAAGATGATAAAAATATAACAGGTTTTATTGTTGAATATGACCCTGCTAATCCAAACGGAATTACATTAGGTGAAGAAGAACATAAATTAGGTATTAGAGCAAGTTCTACACGTCAAGTATTTTATAATGATACTGTAGTGCCTGCAGAAAACATGTTATCTGTTCGTGGTGGTGGATTTAAAATTGCCGTAAATGCTTTAAATGTTGGACGTATCAAATTAGCTGCAGCTTGTTTAGATTCTCAAAGAAGAGTTTTAGAAACGGCATTACAATATGCAACTGAACGTAAGCAGTTTAAAACTCCTATTGCAGAGTTTGGAGCTATTAAAGCAAAATTAGCAGAAATGGCAACAAACTGTTATGCTGGAGAGTCTGCAAGTTATAGAGCTGCTAAAAACATAGAAGATAGAATTGCAATGCGTTTAGCTGATGGTAACACACATCAAGAAGCTGAATTAAAAGGTGTTGAAGAATATGCTATTGAATGTTCTATCTTAAAAGTTACTGTATCTGAAGATGTACAAAATTGTGCAGATGAAGGAATTCAGATTTTTGGAGGAATGGGATTCTCTGAAGAAACACCAATGGAAGCTGCTTGGAGAGATGCAAGAATTGCTCGTATTTACGAAGGAACTAATGAAATTAACAGAATGTTGTCTGTTGGTATGTTAGTTAAAAAAGCAATGAAAGGTCATGTAGATTTATTAGGACCAGCAACTGCAGTTGGAAATGAATTATTAGGTATTCCTTCTTTTGACACTCCAGATTACTCAGAATTATTTGCAGAAGAAAAAGAAATGATTGGTAAACTAAAAAAGGTCTTTTTAATGGTTGCAGGTTCTGCAATTCAGAAATTTGGACCAGATTTAGATCAACATCAACAATTGTTAATGGCTGCTGCAAATATCTTAAATGAAGTTTATATGGCAGAATCTACAATATTACGTACTGAGAAAAACGCAAAACGTTTTGGTGAAGATGCTCAGGCTGGTCAAATTGCAATGGCAAGATTATACTTATATAATGCAGTAGATATTATTACTAAAAACGGAAAAGAAGGTATCGTTTCTTTTGCTGAAGGTGATGAACAACGTATGCTATTAATGGGGTTAAAGCGTTTTACAAAATACGCAAATCATCCAAATGTAGTTGCATTGCGTAATTCTATCGCAGAAAAATTAACAGTAGAAAATAAATACTGCTTTTAGTTTTATTAAAAAATTATTATTTGAGACTATTAAAGTTTTAAATTTTAGTTGTTTGTTTAAAAAGGCCATTTCAAATATGGCCTTTTTTTTATATATTTGCATTTCAATTCCCTAATTTTCTAGACAAAAACATCAACTATGAAGACTAAATTACTTTCTGTTGTTTCTTTCTTGATTATAGCTGGAAGCTGCAGTAAACCAAAAAAATTGAATTTAATAACCAAGAGTTATTAAATAACATTAAAATACTATCTAACGATTCTCTACAGGGAAGAGCTTTTTCTACTCCTGGAAATCACAAAGCACAAAAATTTATTATTGATAAATTTAGTCAAGTTGAACTTCAAACTTTTCAGAAAAATCAATACTTACAAGAATTTTCCTACACATTTAAAGGAAAAAAAGACATGAAGTTTTTCCTGTAAGAAAGCCTAATGAAAATTTCTCTAATGTAAAGGATACAACAGCTATTGGAGGTAATATTATTGGCCAACTAAAAGGGCAAACAAATAAAACTTTTGTTATTACAGCTCATTTTGATCATTTAGGTATTAAAAATGAAAGAATCTACAACGGAGCAGATGACAATGCATCTGGTGTAGCAGCTTTATTTACTATTGCAGAATATTTTAAGTCTAAACCGACCAAACATAATTTGGTTTTTGCGGCTTTAGATGCAAAAGAAATTGGGTCTTTAGGAGCTGAATATTTTTTAAAAAATTACACTAACAAAGAAAGTATTTCACTTAATATTAATTTAGATATGATCGCTCATAGTGATTATGATCCTGAATTATTTGCTTGTGGATTATTTCTTTATCCTGATTTAAGAGATCCATTAGAAGATTCTAAATCAGAAAAAATTCAATTATTATTTGGGCATGATGACCCAGATAACAAAGAACAATCTGATTGGACTTTTTCTTCTGATCACAAAGTTTTCCACAGAGAAAAAATTCCTTTTATTTATTACGGTGTTCCAGATCATAAAGATTACCATAGATCTACTGACACTTACGCTACTATAAATACTGAATTCTATATTGAAGCTGTTAAAACAATAATACGTTCAATTGAAAATCTTGATGAATATTTAAGTGAATAATTATTTAACTTTTAAATTCATTTTTAAAAAAGGCTGTTTAAAAACCAAAAAATAAAACAGTTAATCCCTTTTTTATCAATACTTTTGCACGCAATTTGAAAACATTGAAATGAAGCGAATTAAACAATACAAGAAATTATTTAATATAGAAGGTGCAATTGATCTTAAAGAATTAAAATCTTCTTATAGAAAATTAGTTAAAGAATGGCATCCAGATAAATTTTTGGAAGAAGCTAAAAAAGAAGAAGCAGAAATTGTAAGTACTCAAATTATTGATGGTTACCATTTTCTAGTAAGTATTGCTCCAGAAACTAAAGAAGCTAATTTAAACGCTTACAAAACTACAATATCAGAATTTCAGGTTGCAGATTGGCACCATAAAAGTATGTTATTAGAAGTTACTTTTACAGACGGTAACAAATACGAATACTTTGGTGTTAGTAAAATACTTTTCGGAAAATTTGTAAATGCAAAATCAATGAATAACTTTGGTAAAAGAAATATCTTTAATTCATTTACTTATAGAAAATCAATGAAAGCTTCTGTTGTAGTTTAATAAATTATTGTTCTTAAATGATAAAAAACACATTATTTTAAACTAATAATGATGCAAAATAAAAAAAGAGATTACATATTTGTAATCTCTTTTTTTATTGGTCTTTTTTACAAAATCTTACTCTAAAGCTCCTAGATAACGTTCTGCATCTAAAGCGGCCATACAACCTGTTCCTGCGGCAGTAACCGCTTGCCTATATTCTTTATCTTGAATATCTCCAGCTGCAAAAACTCCTGGTAAATTTGTTTTTGTTGATTTTCCTTGGGTAATTAAATAACCAACATCATCCATATCTAAAACACCTTTAAATAAATCTGAGTTAGGTTTATGACCAATTGCAATAAAAACACCCGTTACAGGTATATTTGTTGTTTCTTTTGTTTGATTATTAATTGCCCTAACACCTTCTACAACATTAGATCCAATAACCTCATCTATTTCTGTATTGTATAATACTTCAATATTAGCCGTTTTATTAACTCTATGCTGCATTGCTTTTGAAGCTCTCATAAAATCTTTACGAACTAAAATTGTAACTTTATTACAAATATTAGATAAATAAGTTGCTTCTTCAGCAGCAGTATCTCCTGCTCCAACAACAACAACATCTTGTCCTTTGTAGAAAAATCCATCGCAAGTTGCACATGCAGAAACACCTCCACCAATTAAACGCTGCTCACTCTCAATACCTAAATATTTTGCAGTTGCTCCTGTACAAATAATAATAGTTTCTGCTTCTATATGTTTCGTTTCATCAACTATAACCTTATGAATACCACCAACTTTATCACTTAAATCTACTTTTGTTACCAAACCAAAACGAACTTCGGTTCCAAAACGTTCTGCTTGTTTTTGCAAATCATTCATCATTGCTGTACCATCTGTCCCATTTGCATACCCTGGAAAATTATCAACTTCTGTAGTAGTTGTTAATTGACCACCCATTTGCATACCTGTATACATTATTGGTTTCATATCTGCTCTAGCTGCATAAATAGCTGCCGTATAACCTGCAGGACCTGAACCAATAATTAAGCATTTTAATTTTTCTATTGTATCTGACATATTATTTTCTGTATCAATTTAAGATGTGTAAAAATATAGTTTTTTGATACTTTTTAAAACGAATGTTTATAAGTTTTAATAATGAGAACATAAGTAGATATAATTAATCGGAAGTAATTTTTAAAATTTATTTTAATTCGTTGGTATATTACAAAAAGAGTGTATATTTGCTGTCCTTAAATGAGCAATCATTTTCGGGGTGTAGCGTAGCCCGGTCATCGCGCCTCGTTTGGGACGAGGAGGTCGCAGGTTCGAATCCTGCCACCCCGACTAAAATGAATACCAATAGAAACTAAAACCTTGTAAATCGTATGATTTACAAGGTTTTGTGGTTTTTGGGTTAACATAAGAATTGAATTAATATAGTTTAGTTTGGTTCACAATTCGGTTCACAGTTTCAAAACACAAAAAGTGTGAACCAATTGAAACCTTAATAAACTGTTTTTGAAATAGTTGATTTGACTTTCGTCTAGAAGAATGTTTAATTAAAAGACGACAACTATGCAATCACAAATTAATTTTACCTTATCTTTTTGGGTAAACGCAACACGTATTAAAAACAACCAAGTATCTGTATATGGCAGAATAACTGTAAATGGTAAAAGAGCTAATATTAGCTTACAACGAAAAGTTATTCTATCTGAATGGGATTCTCGAAGAGGAAGAGCAAAAGGTAATAAACAGGAATCACGTTTACTCAATAGATATTTAGACCAGGTTAAAAATAGAGTTTATACAGCCTATGATGAACTTATAAAAGAAAAAGCATTTATCTGCTCTCAATCTATTAAAGCTCGTTTTTTAGGTGAAGACAATGAAGAATATTCTTTACTTACTTTAATCGATTATCACAACACTCAAATGAGTGAATCTTTAACTTTTGGCACTTTAAAAAACTACTTCACAACTCAAAAGTATATCAAACTATTTTTAACTAAGAAAAGAAAAATTCAAGACATATATTTATCTCAATTAACATATCGTTTTGTTGTTGACTTTGAAAAATTCTTGCGTTCATATGTTCCTTCAGACCATCAAAAACAGATGGAAAACAACACGGTAATGAAACATATTCAAAGACTCCGTAAAATGGTAACTTTAGCTTATAAAATGGAATGGATAGACAAAGACCCCTTTATAAAGTTTAAGCCCACTTATATTAAAAATGAACGCGAATTTTTAAGAGAAGATGAGTTACAAAAAATCATTGAAAGAGAATTTGATATAGAAAGATTAATCCTGGTCAAAGACTTATTTATTTTTAGTTGCTATACAGGATTATCTTACATCGATGTTATGCAGCTGAACGAAGATAATATAGGTTTAGGAATTGATGGTGGTAAATGGATTATCACAAATAGACAGAAGACGCACAATAAAGTTAAAATACCTCTATTACCAATAGCTGAAATTTTGATTAAGAAATATAAAGGTCACATTAAAACAAAAAAAACTAAAACATTATTCCCTAACATTTCAAATCAAAAATTAAATTCATACTTAAAAGAAATTGCAGATTTAAGTGGCATAAAAAAGAATCTTACTTTCCATATCGCTAGACATACTTTTGCTACTACCATAACTTTAAGTAATGGTGTGCCCATAGAAACTGTTTCAAAATTATTAGGTCATACAAAAATTGCTACAACTCAGATTTATGCTAAAGTTATTGAAAGAAAAGTTAGTGATGATATAGCTTCATTAATACTAAAACTAAGTAATAAAAATGAATCAAAACAAAAAGAACTTTACTCTTAGAAATATTTCAGTAAATTGTATCAAAAAATATGAAAACAGCTCACATAGAAAAAATCATTGAAAAATACCTAAAAAAAGAGAAAACCCAAAGTGCTATATTGGTTAACGGAGTTTGGGGAAGTGGTAAAACTTTTTATTTAAAATCTCAACTAAAAGAGATTATCGAAAAAAATAGTCTCAAAATTATGTATATATCACTAAATGGTATAAGTTCAATTGAAAATTTAGAGCATAAACTATTCCTTCATTTTATTCCCAAGTTGGGTAAAAACCAAAATGATTTAGTTAAAAGTATTACTAATATTTCTACGAATATTGCAAATGCAACAACTAAACTTTTGTTTAGAACAGAAGCTACAGATTTATTGAAAGGATCTACTGTAAAATCTTTTAATTTTAAAAAATACTGTATTTGTTTAGATGATTTAGAAAGGTGTAAAATCCCTATAGATGAGTTAATTGGTTATTTGTCTGAATTTACTGAACATAAGCACACTAAATGTATAATTCTCGCTGATGAAGAAAAAATAAAGAAACAAAAATCTAATAAACAGTTAGCTCATAAATACGATGAAATCAAAGAGAAAGTAATTAGTAGGGTCCTTAATTATGACCCAGAATTATTGGATATCTTCCCTAAACTAATTGAAAAATACAAATCAAAAAGGATTTTTTATAAGTTTTTAAATAAAAGTCAAACCTTTATAGTCTCGATATTTAAAGAACAAAAATCAAAAAACCTTAGAAATATAATTTTCTATTTAGATATTCTGGAAGCAATATATCCAAGCATAAAGAATGCTGACCATAAATATATCGAAGAAGTTTTATTTTCAACAGCTATATTCAGTTTAGAATTCAAAAACGGAAATTTAACATCAAAAGACAGCAATGATTTTAAGGAGTTTGGTAATATAAATAAAGATTGGTATTCAAGAATAGTATCTAATTTTTTAAATAATAAAAGTGATAAACCAAGGAAAAAATCAAATCCCGAATTATTTTATGATAGATATTTAACAAACAGAATTGACCAATACTTCTTTTACCCTAGTATCTATAAATTTGTCCTGTCTGGTTATCTCGATAATAAAAAACTAAAAAAAGAATTAGAATGCAGAGTGCCAGAAAAGGTTTCTGAAGAAATTACAAGTTTTAGAAAATTATTAAATTATAAGTTTAGAGAACTTGATGACAACGAATTTGAAAATTTATCAAAATATGTTCTTGAAAAAGCAGAAGAAGGCTTTTATTGGATGTACGATTACAAGCAAATTGCAAACTTCTATTATCATTTTTTAGAAAAAGGTTTAATAAGTATATCAAAAAAAGATTTAGAAAAAACGTTATTGGATGGCTTAAAAATTTCTGCTAAAAGAACCGAATTTCATTTAGCAACCTTTGAAACTCTAAAACATTTTAACACTCCAGATCCTGACACAAAAAAAATACTTGATAAAATCTTTGAATTTCATTATAAAATACAATCAGAAAATAACACTAAAACTTCAATGAAACTTTCTAAATTAATATCTAATAATGATATTGTTGATTTAGCTGTATTATTTAGTGAACAAAAATTTAATAAAGAATTCCTTCCGCTTGTTAATGTAACTAGCTTTATAAAAGCGGTTAAAAGTTCCAAAAACAAAATGATTTTTACTATTTGTGAGATATTTAAAGATAGATATGATTATAGTAATGTCATTGATTTTATGGCAGGTGATTTAGAATTTTTAAATAATATTACCAAAAAAATAGAAAACTACAAGTCAAACTTAAATCCTGATGAAAGAGTGAGAATTTTTAATTTAAATGAGTTTATTGATGCTCTAAAAGAGATAATTGAAAAACTATCATTGGAAGTTAAATAATTTTTTTGAGACATATAATTCTTATTAAAATCAAAAGGTCATTTTATTTGCACAACCATTGCACTAATTAATTTATATCTTTGCTGAAATGAAATATTTAGCCTTCATATTATCAATTTATATTTTAGCCCTTAATTTAGCACCTTGCGAAGATTATACTGTGCTTGATAATGAGGTTCAAACAGAAGTTTCACAGGTGACCGACAGTAATCATCAACATCAAGGTTCAGACTTATGTTCTCCTTTTTGTATTTGTCAGTGTTGCCATATTAGTGCGTTAGATTTCAAATTTGTAGATGTAAGTATTAATACATCCTACATCTCCACACAAGATTTTTTCTACCAAAATGGTACAGAAAAAGACTTTACTACTTCGATTTTACAGCCTCCAAGGGCATAATTCAGTTTTTTTTAAGGATAGCTATATCCTATTTTGAGCCTAAAAGGTTCTTTTCATTTCGTCTAATTCTAACATTGTTTTGAGTTAAGTCGAGAAGTCTAACTGAATTAACACATTTTCTATGATTAATAAAATCATTGATTTTTCAATCAATAACAAATTTATTATTGGTTTGCTTACGCTTACCATTATTGGAGCAGGTATTTGGAGTATGACCCAAGTACCAATAGATGCAGTTCCAGATATTACAAATAACCAAGTACAAGTTATTACACAAGCACCAAATTTAGGTACAGAGGATATTGAGCAAATTATAACTTATCCAATAGAGATAGCAATGAGTAATCTACCCAATGTTCAGGAAATTCGTTCAATTTCTCGTTTTGGTTTATCTGTGGTTACTATAGTTTTTGATGATGATATGGGAACATATTTACCTCGTCAATTAGTTGCTGAAAAATTGAACGATATTAAAGAACAAATTCCTTCTGGTTTTGGAGAACCTTCAATGGGACCAATTTCATCAGGTTTAGGAGAAATATATCAATATACATTAAAAGTAAAACCTGAATATAAAGATAAATATTCGATTACTGATTTACGTACGATGCAAGATTGGATTGTACAACGTCAAATGGCAATGGTTGAAGGTGTTGTAGAGGTAAATGCAATTGGTGGTAAAATTAAGCAGTATGAGGTTGCTGTTGACCCAAACGAATTGCGGGCAATTGGTTTAACGATTACCGATGTTTTTGAAGCACTTGAAAATAATAACCAAAATACTGGTGGTGCATATATTGAAAAAAATCATCAAGCTAATTTTATTCGTGGTGAAGGTTTGGTGCGTAGTTTGGATGATATTAAAAAAATAACAGTAAAAAACACCAATAATATTCCCATAACAATTGGTGATATTGCCAAAGTGCAATTCGGTTCAGCTATTCGTTATGGAGCATTAACACAAGATGGTGAAGGTGAAGTTGTGGGCGGTTTAGTAATGATGCTTAAAGGAGCAAATTCAAATGATGTTATTGAGAATGTAAAAGAAAGAATGGCTCAAATAGAAAAGTCATTACCAAAAGGCATTATTATAGAATCATTATTAGATCGTAGCAAATTAATAGCAGAAACAACATCTACAGTTGCAACTAATCTAATTGAAGGTGCATTGATCGTTATTTTTGTACTTATTTTCTTATTAGGTAACTGGCGAGGTGGTTTAATAGTAGCTTCCACTATTCCATTATCATTATTATTTGCTTTTATATTGATGAATGCATTTGACGTTTGGGCTAATCTAATGAGTTTAGGTGCAATTGATTTCGGTATTATTGTAGATGGCGCTGTAATTATTGTTGAAAGTACTGTTTTTCTCATTGCATCAAAAGTATTAAAGAAAAGGAAATTAACATCTAAAGAACGTGATGGTGTTGCAGCAGATGCTTCAAAAAAAATGATGAATGCAGCCTTTTTTGGTCAGCTAATTATTCTAATCGTATTTCTGCCAATATTAGCATTAGAGGGCATTGAAGGGAAAATGTTTAAACCTATGGCTTTGACTTTCATTTTTGCAATGATTGGTGCAATGGTGCTGTGTTTGACTTATGTACCAATGATGTCAGCATTAATTTTAAGAACTCCAAAATCAGAAAAAAAATCTTATGGAGATAAATTTGTGCATTGGGTAGAACGTAAATACCAACCTTTATTAGAAAAAGCAATAAAAAAAGGAAAACTAATAATTGGTGTTTCTGTTATTTTATTTGGTATTACAGTTTTTATGTTTACAAAAATGGGGGGCGAGTTTATTCCACAGCTTGATGAAGGCGATATTGCTTTTCACGCTATTTTAAAACCTGGTAGTTCATTAACTGAAACTATTGAAACAACAACAAGGATTGAACAAATTGTTAAAGCAAAGTTTCCTGAAGTTGAGAAAATTGTAAGTCGAATTGGTGTTGCAGAAATACCTACAGATCCTATGCCTATGGATATTGCAGATGTTTTTGTGATTTTAAAACCAAAAAGTGAATGGACTTCAGTTAATTCTAAAGACGAACTCATTGAGCAAATGAAAGAAGCTGTTGAAATAATTCCTGGTGTTAATTTTGAATTTACCCAACCAATTGAAATGCGTTTTAATGAATTATTAGAAGGTGTTAGAGAAGATATAGCTATAAAGATTTATGGTGAAGATATAAATATATTATCTCAAAAAGCAGAAGAAATATCTAAAATTATTGCAGGTACAGAAGGTATTGGAGATATGAAAGCCGAAGCTACAACTGGCTTACCACAAATTACAATAACGTATAATAGAAATAAATTAGCTCAATATGGCCTTCAAATAAATAAAATGAACCAGTTAGTTAAGTCTGCTTTTGCTGGTGGTAAAGCAGGGATAATTTTTGAAGGAGAAAAACGATTTGATTTAGTTGTAAGATTAAATTCTCAAAACCGAAAGAATATTTCAGATGTTCAAAATTTATATATCAATTTGCCGTCTGGAAATCAAATTCCACTTCGTGAAATTGCAGACATAAGCTACAAAGCTGGTCCAATGCAAATAAGTAGAGATAATACGAATAGAAGAACTTATGTTGGTATCAACGTTAGAGGAAGAGATGTAAAATCCTTGGTAATGGAAATAAAATCAAAGTTAGGTGCGCAATTAGAATTACCAACAGGATATTTTATTCGATATGGTGGTGCTTTTGAAAATTTAGAACGTGCCAGTAATCGTTTACTTACAGTTGTACCAATTGCGTTATTACTAATTTTTGTACTCATCTATTTTGCTCTAAAATCGTTACCACAAACCTTAATGATTTATATAGCAATTCCAATGGCGACCATTGGTGGTGTAATAGCATTATGGTTAAGAGATATGCCTTTTAGTATTTCTGCAGGTGTGGGCTTTATCGTTTTATTTGGTGTTGCAGTTTTAAACGGATTAGTAATGATTAGCGGTTTAAATGAACTAAAAGAAGAAGGTGCAACTAATTTAAAAGATAGAATTATAGAAGGTACAAAACGAAGAATTAGACCTATTATGTTAACTGCTTTTACAGATGTTTTAGGCTTTTTACCTATGGCAATTTCAGCTTCAGCTGGTGCAGAAGTACAACGTCCTTTAGCAACAGTTGTTATTGGAGGTTTACTAACTTCTACATTATTAACATTGTTCGTTTTACCAATATTATATCATTGGGTAGAAAATAAATCATTCAACTTGAGAGCAAATAAAAAAATAATTACAGTTACAGCTATGGTCGCTTTTGTGTTTTTCTTACCAATAACAGGTAACGCACAAGAAGTTTATGTTACGTTGCCCGTTATTTCAATGAATGAAGCAGTCAATTTATCAAAAGAAAATTATCCATTATTAAAACAAAAGCAATTAGAAATCAACAAACAAAAGCAGTTAAAAAGTACAGTTTATGATTTTGGTACAACTCAAATTTTCACAGGTGGAGAAGAGATTAATAATGGTAATGGTATTTACACTACTTTAGGAATTGGTCAAAGTAACATTAATGTTTTTGGTATTTCTGCAAAAAAGCGATTGCAAGAGCAACACATTCAATTAGCTCAAAAAGCGTTTCAACTTTCAGAATTAGATTTAGAGTTAGAAGTAAAAAAGGCGTGGGCAAATGTTTTTCAGAGTAAAAGGAAATACAATTTATACAAAGAATTAGATTCCATTTATACCAACTTTGAAAAAGCTGTAGCTTTAAATTACAAAGTAGAAGCAATTTCAAGGTTAGAATATTCAGCAGCCAAAAATCAAGCCTTACAAATTCAAAATAAATTTATCCAGTCAAAAAGTGAATATGATATTGCATTGCAACAATTAAATCTATGGCTGGTTTCTGATACATTCTATACAGTTACTAATGATTTTGAAATCACTAATAAAATTAATGTTGCATCTTTTAATCCAGAGAAACATCCATTATTTGAAATAGCAAAATTAAAGGTAACAGAAGCAGAAGCAAAATATAAGACTGCTAAAGCAGATAATTTACCAAAGTTAAATCTTCAGGGTGGTTTTCAAAACTTAAATGGTAATTCAGGTTTTTACACCTATCAAGCAGGTATTTCAATTCCTTTTTATCCGGAACAAGTAGAGCAAAAGTTAAAACTGCAAAAATAGAAACTGAAATTGCAGAAACTAATATTCTATTCAAAAAACAAGAAGTACAATCAAAGTTTATACAATCTAAAGAGAATTATCAAAAATGGAAAACGTCTTGGTTTTTTATAAAAATAAAGTTTTACCACTTGTAAAAGAACAAAAAGTAGGCGCTTTATTTGCTTACAAAGAAGGTGAAATAGACTATACAGCTTTTACACAATTAATAAAAGAGGCTATTCAATCTGAATTAGAAGCTCAAGAGGCATTAATAAATTATTTAGAAAGTACATTTCAACTACAATATTTTAATCAATAAGAAAATGAAAAAAAATCATATAATATTCTAACAATTGTTTTACTTGGCATTATGTTAACAGCTTGTGTTAATAGTGATAAGAAAATAGCAAATAGCACAAATTCAAATAATAAAGAATTAGAGAGTAATCATAAAGAGTCCAAAGAAGTTATACTTACACAAAAACAGTTTGAAGCTTTACAGATGAAAATAGACACCATTGCATTACGTAATATGAGTGGTTATGTTGAAGCAAATGGCACATTAGAAGTGCCACCTCAAATGGAAGCAACAATTACCCCTGTAATTGGTGCGAACGTAGTATCCATAAATGTAATTGAAGGCGATAAAGTTAAAAAAGGGCAAGTAGTCGCATATTTATCTCATCCAAATATTATAAAAATGCAAACTGATTATTTGAATGCTTTTAGCAACAGTAATTTTTTAAAGAAAAACTACGAACGTCAAAAAAATTATATGATGCAGGCGTTGGTTCTGGTGCAAATTTTCAAAAGGCTGAAGCAGAATATGATGCTTCTAAAGCGATGGTAAACGGATTGGAAGCTCAATTGAAATTATTAAACGTAAATACGTCATCAGTTCGTAATGGAACAATTACTCAAAACATATCATTAAGAAGCCCAATAGAAGGTTTTGTGCAAAAAGTTGAAGTTAAAACTGGGCAGTATGTAGAGCCACAAACAGAGCTTTTTGAAATCGTAAATACACATCACGTTCACGCAGATTTAATGGTATTTGAAAAAGATGTTTACAAGGTTAAAAAAGGGCAAAAAGTGATATTCAATTTACAGTCTAATTCAGATGAAGAACTATCAGCAGAAATTTATTCGGTAAGTAAAACGTTTGAAGATAATCCGAAAGCACTTCACGTTCACGCGGAAATTGAAAACAAAAAAGGAAATTTAATTCCAGGAATGTATATAAAAGGGAAAATTCAAGTTGATAATACTATAACAAAAGCATTACCAGAAAGTGCTATTATAAAAGATGGAGATAGATTTTTTGTTTTTTCTGTAAAAAAAGAAAATAACGATTGGAGTTTTACCCCTATTGAAGTGCTTTTAGGTGTAAAGGATGATAGTTGGATTGAAGTTAAATTTATTAATGAGATAGAAAAAAACTCTAAAATCGCTTATAATAATGCCTATTATTTAATTGCTGAAATGAATAAAGGGGAGACAGAACACGAACATTAAATTATGAAAACAATAGAACAACTTTTAGAATCTAAAAAAATTAGAGTTACAGCGATGCGTTTACTTATTTATAAATTTCTTGCAAAAAAAGAAGTGGCTGTAACATTAAGCGATATAGAAAATGCTTTTGAAAAAGCAGATAGAACCACATTGTACAGGACAGTAAAAACATTTGAAGAAAAAGCAATAGTGCATCAAATAGATGATGGCACAGGAATTACAAAATATGCATTATGTGAAAAAGGATGTAACTGTGAAATTGAAACAGATTTGCATTTACATTTTCACTGTAATAACTGTAATGAAACAATTTGCTTAACAGACCATAAAATACCACAAATAAAAGTACCTGATGGTTTTGTCTCCGAGAATGTAAATCTAGTTGTAAAAGGAATTTGCGATAAATGTAGCGTATAATAAATGCACTTCCATTGCATTGGTTTTTATAGCAATTTTGTATCAATAAAATTAATCTAAAAATCAATGATTTTATTCATTTTCTTTATAGTTTATTTTCTCTTTGTATTTGTCATAAGATCAGTCTTATTAAAAATAAAGACAGGTGTAAATCCATTAACATTTAATAAAACAGATGATGCACACGGTTATAATGGTAAAGTATTCACTGTAATTTCTTTTTTAGAACTCGTTATTGTTGGTATTTACGCCTTTAAAATTGAATGGTCTAAATTTTTACTTCCCTTATGGTATTTAGAAAATGAAATATTATTCAAAATTGGATGGGGATTTTTAATTATTTCTTTAATCCTAGTTTGGTTTGCTCAATCTCAAATGGCTAATTCTTGGAGAATTGGAATTGATAAAAAGAATAAAACAAAACTTGTAACTAAAGGATTATTTTCAATATCAAGAAATCCAATTTTTCTTGGAATTATGTTAGCAAATATTGGATTGTTTTTAATTATTCCAAATGCATTTACATTATTAATAATCTCACTATCTACAATAAGCATCAATACACAAATAAGATTAGAGGAAGATTTTTTAAAACTAGAGTTTGGTAATGATTATTTAAAATATTCAAAAAAAGTGAGAAGATGGATTTGATCATTTTGCTTTTAGAAAAATTACACTAAAAAATGAAAAAAAGAAAGTTAATTTAAGTGATTTAAAACCTGGTTCAGAAAAGCAACACAATCACAAAGATCATCATAATCACGAACACTCAAATAGTAGTTCATTAAAAACCTACATACCTGCAATAGCAAGTTTTATAATGCTAATTATTGGTATTGCATTAGATTATTTTCATGTTGATTTTTTTAAAGATTGGATTCGTATTGTTTGGTATGGTGTTGCTTATATTCCAGTTGGTTTTCCTGTAGTAAAAGAAGGTTGGAAAAGTATTACAAAAGGCGATGTTTTTACAGAGTTTTTTCTAATGTCTATTGCAACCATAGGTGCATTTGTAATTGGAGAATATCCTGAAGGAGTTGCAGTAATGTTATTCTATGCAGTTGGAGAATTGTTTCAAAGTGCAGCAGTTAATAGAGCAAAAAGTAATATTAAAGCGCTACTTGATGTTCGTCCAAACGAAGCTTTAGTATATCGAAATAATGATTATAAATCGGTAAATCCTGAAACTGTAGAAATTGGAGAAAAAGTGAAAGTTCGTGTTGGTGAGAAAATTCCTTTAGATGGAATTTTATTATCCAAAAAAGGTTCTTTTAATACTGCTGCATTAACTGGTGAAAGCAAACCTGATACGATTATAAAAGGAGAAAAGGTATTTGCAGGGAGCATTAATATGGATGGTGTTATCGAAATTGAAACTACTAAAGAATTTAAAGATAGTTCTATTGCCCGAATTCTGGATATGGTTCAAAATGCAACAGCTCGTAAGTCAAAAACCGAATTGTTTATTAGAAAATTTGCGAGAGTATATACACCAATTGTTGTGTTTTTAGCAATAGCTGTTACATTTCTACCTTATTTTTTTGTAGATGATTATGTGTTTAGGGATTGGCTATATCGTGCATTAATATTTTTAGTAATATCCTGTCCTTGTGCTTTGGTAATTTCTATTCCTTTAGGATATTTTGGTGGTTTAGGTGCAGCTTCAAAAAATGGTATTTTATTTAAAGGTGCTTCTTTTTTAGACGCAATGACCAAGATAAATATTTTGGTAATGGATAAAACTGGAACCGTAACAAAAGGAGTTTTTATAATTAAAGAAATTAAAGCCATTAACTGGGAGGAAAAGGAATTTATGAAATACCTAATGGCTATGGAGGAACAATCTACACATCCTATAGCAAAAGCTATTTTAGAGTATAAAGCAGATGGTAAAGATTTTCAAGCTTCAGAAGTATCCGAAATTGCAGGTAAAGGTTTAAAAGGAAAGGTAAATGGTAAACCTGTTTTAGTTGGTAATAAAGCCTTAATGACAGCAAATAATATCGAAGTTTCAAAAGAAATTGACACTATTGTAGAATCTATAGTATTGGTTTCAATCGATAGCCAATTTGCTGGTTATGTAGTGATAGCGGACGAATTAAAAGAAGATGTAAAAAAAACAATTACAGCGTTACATAAAGTAGGCATTAAAAAAATAATGATGCTTTCTGGAGACAAAGATTCTATTACTCAAAAAGTGGCATCAGTATTAAATATTCAAGAAGCCAAAGGCGGTTTATTACCCGAAGATAAATTAAATGAAGTAGAAAAGTTAAAACAAAATTCAGAAAATAAGATTGCTTTTATTGGTGATGGTATTAATGATGCTCCAGTTTTAGCTGCAAGTGATGTTGGTATTGCAATGGGTGGTTTAGGAAGTGATGTTGCAATTGAAACAGCAGATGTAATCATTCAAACAGATCAACCTTCAAAGATGGTAAAAGCTATTCAAATTGGTCGTTCTACAAGAAAAATCGTTTGGCAGAATATCATTTTAGCATTTGGTGTAAAAGTAATTGTGCTAATTTTAGGAGCGGGTGGTTTAGCTACAATGTGGGAAGCTGTTTTTGCAGATGTTGGTGTTGCTTTATTGGCAATATTGAATGCGGTTAGATTACAAAGAATTTATTAAAAACAATATTTTTTAACATTTATTTTAATCTTTTTTATTTCATTATTGTACCTTTGTATTCAGAATGAAAGAGTTTTCTCATAAAATATTCGCTATTTTAATGTCGTTTGTAGTATTATTTTCTACAACTTCATTTGCTATCACAGAACATTATTGTGGTGATACTCTTATGGATACTGCTATTTTTTCAAAAGCAAGCTCCTGTGGTATGGAGACAGAAAACACTTCATCTTCATCTGATTGCTCTTCTTTAGATATCGATTGTTGTACTGATCAACAAATTTTAAAAAATGCTCAAGATGAATTGCAAACTTCAGCTGATAAAATATCTTTTGAGCAAAAGGTTTTTATTGCCTCATTCATTTATACTTATATAAACCTATTCGAAGGTTTAGATAAAAATGTATCTTCTTTTGAAGAATACGCCCCTCCAATCGTCACAAATCAAATCTACAAGATTGACGAGAGTTATTTAATCTAATTTTTAAACAATAGACCGTATTGTCCTATAATTAAACAGTTATAAGGATAATTTGTTGTATTCGGTGTTTTTTTAACGCCTTTGTCTAATTGTTTAATTATCAAGATAAATGATAAATAATAGTATCAAATTTTTAATAGAAAATAAACTTGTAGCAGTTCTTTTACTAGTCCTTTTTATTGGCTGGGGAACTGTAAATGCACCATTTAATTGGGACACAGGATTTTTACCAAGTAGTCCTGTTGCTGTTGATGCAATCCCTGATATTGGTGAAAATCAACAAATTGTATTCACAAAGTGGGATGGTCGTTCCCCACAAGATATAGAAGACCAAATTACCTACCCATTAGCTACTTCATTATTGGGTATTCCAGGTGTTAAAACCATACGTAGTTCTTCTATGTTTGGCTTTTCAAGCATATATATCATTTTTGAAGAAGATGTAGAGTTTTACTGGAGTCGTAGTAGAATCCTAGAAAAATTAAATTCATTACCTAGTGGATTATTGCCTAACGATGTAAATCCAGCATTGGGTCCAGATGCAACAGGATTAGGTCAAATATTTTGGTACACTTTAGAAGGTCGAGATGAAAAAGGTAATGTAACTGGTGGCTGGGATTTGCACGAACTAAGAAGTATTCAAGATTACTATGTTAAATATGCCTTGTCTTCAGCAAGTGGTGTTTCTGAGGTAGCTTCAATTGGTGGTTATGTTCAAGAATATCAAGTGGACGTGAATCCAGAATTAATGCGCCAATATAATATTGAATTACACCACATTGTAAAAGCTGTAAAACAAAGTAATAAAGATATAGGTGCTCAAACCATTGAGATCAATCAAACAGAATATCTAGTACGTGGTTTAGGGTATGTAAAATCAATTGCAGATATTGAAGATGCTGTTGTAACTTCCGAAAACTATACATCAATAAGAATTAAAGACATTGGAAAAGTATCATTAGGTCCTGCTACACGTAGAGGATTATTAGATAAAGAAGGTGCTGAAGTTGTAGGTGCAGTAGTAGTTGCTAGATATGGTGCAAATCCTATGGAAGTTATCAATAACGTTAAAGAAAAAATTAGCGAGTTAAGTTCAGGGTTACCTACAAAAGTTTTAGCAGATGGTAGAACTTCACAAGTCACAATTGTTCCTTTTTACGATAGAACAGAATTAATTCAAGAAACTTTAGGCACTTTAAATGAGGCTTTAACATTAGAGATTTTAATAACAATCTTAGTTATTATGATTATGGTTTTTAATCTACGAGCTTCAATTTTAATATCAGGTCTGCTTCCTGTTGCTGTTTTATTGGTGTTTATTGCAATGAAAATTTTCAATGTTGATGCAAATATTGTAGCACTTTCTGGTATTGCTATTGCCATTGGAACAATGGTTGATGTTGGCGTCATACTTTCAGAGAACATTATTCGTCACCTAGATGAAGATGATGGAAAACTACCAATAAACACAGTGGTTTATAATGCAACCGCAGAAGTTTCTGGTGCAATTATTACAGCAGTAATGACAACGATTATCAGTTTCATTCCTGTATTTACAATGATTGGAGCTGAAGGAAAACTTTTCCGACCATTAGCATTTACAAAAACATTTGCTTTAACAGCTTCTATAATTGTTGCCTTATTTTTAATCCCGCCTTTTGCAGCGTTTTTATTCAGAAAGAAAATTGTTAAAAAGAGTTTCGGATATATTATTAACACGGTTTTAATTTTATCGGGTATAATAGGTGTTATTTACAGTTATTGGCTAGGAATCATCTTAATAGGTTTTGGAATTACTGGAGTCTTAAAACTTCAAGAAAAAATAAATGAAAAGAAAGCAAACCTTGTTAATATTATTATTTCTGTTTCAGCAATTGTAATGCTGTTAGCAGAATATTGGAGACCATTAGGAGTTGATAAAAGTATCTTTTGGAATCTTATTTTTGTAAGTATTATTTGTTTTGGTTTATTAGGTGTTTTCTCATTATTCATAAAGTTTTATACACGAATTTTAAAATGGTGTTTAGATCATAAATTACTTTTCTTATCAATTCCTACAGCTATTGTAATTGCAGGTGTTTTCATTATGAAAAATACGGGTAAAGAATTTATGCCATCATTAAATGAAGGTTCATTTCTTTTAATGCCAACTTCAATGCCTCATTCTGGTGTTGAAGAGAACAAAAGAGTATTGCAACAATTAGATATGGCTGTTGCAACTCTTCCAGAAATAAAAACGGTTGTTGGTAAATCAGGTAGAACAGAATCTGCTTTAGACCCTGCTCCTTTATCAATGTATGAAAACGTTATTCAATACAAGTCAGAATACGCATCGAATGAAAATGGAAAGAGACAGAGATATAAAGTAAATGATGAAGGTTTGTTTGCTTTAAAAAATGGTCAATTCATCGCAAATCCTAACAATTCTGAGAATACCATTTTCAGTAGCATTAAAAAAACGCAACTGATTGAAGATGATGATGGTGAATTTTACAGAAACTGGCGTCCAGAAATTGAAACACCTGACGATATTTGGAAAGAAATCGTAAGAGTAACAAAACTCCCTGGTGTTACCTCAGCGCCAAAACTTCAACCAATTGAGACACGTTTGGTAATGTTACAAACTGGTATGCGTGCACCAATGGGAATAAAAGTAAAGGGACAAGATTTAAAACAAATTGAAGCTTTTGGTATTCAATTGGAAGATATTTTAAAACAAGCTGAAGGTGTGAAACAAGAAGCTGTCTTTGCAGATAGAATTGTGGGTAAACCTTATTTGCTGATAGATATCGATAGAGAAAAAATTGCGAGGTATGGTATTTCAATTCAAGATGTTCAAGATGTTTTAAAAGTAGCTGTTGGTGGTATGGTCTTAACGCAAACTGTTGAAGGTAGAGAACGTTATGGCATTCGTGTTAGGTATCCAAGAGAACTACGTAATAATCCAAACGACTTAAAGCAGATTTATATACCAGTTGCTAAAGGAAGTTCTGTTCCTCTAAGTGAATTAGCAAGTATTCGATACGAACAAGGACCACAAGTAATTAAAAGTGAAGACACGTTTTTAGTAGGCTATGTGTTATTTGATAAATTAGATGGCTTTGCTGAAGTAAACGTGGTTGAAAATGCACAATCTCTTATTAAAGAAAAGATTGATAATGGAGAATTAATTGTGCCAAAAGGTATTAACTACAAATTTACTGGAACATATGAGAATCAGTTAAGAGCGGAAAAAACTTTGTCTGTCGTAGTTCCTTTAGCATTGGCAATTATCTTTTTAATTTTATACTTCCAATTTCGCTCAGTAGGTACATCCTTAATGGTATTTACAGGAATTGCTGTTGCATTTGCAGGTGGTTTTATTATGATTTGGCTCTATGGTCAAAATTGGTTCTTAAACTTTAACTTCTTCGGAGAAAACCTTAGAGATTTATTCCAGATGCATCCTATTAATCTAAGTGTAGCTGTTTGGGTTGGTTTTATAGCATTATTTGGTATTGCAACAGATGATGGTGTGGTTATGGCTACCTATCTAACACAAATATTTGATAGAGATACACCTCAAAACAAAAAAGAAATTAGAGCATCTATTGTAGAAGCTGGTGAAAAAAGAATTAGACCCTGTTTGATGACTACAGCAACAACAATTTTAGCATTATTACCGGTTTTAACCTCAACAGGTCGTGGTAGTGATATTATGATTCCTATGGCCATACCTAGTTTTGGAGGAATGTTAATTGCTCTAATTACCTTATTTGTTGTTCCTGTATTATACAGCTGGAAAGCTGAATTTCAACTTAAAAAAACAACAAAATGAAACAGATAAAATCACACATTATAACAGTTTGTATTCTTTGTTCCTTATTCTTTGTTGTAGAAGGTAATGCACAACACCTAGAAAGTCTAATTAATGTTGCATTGACTAATAATCCAGAGATCACAAAATTTGAATTAAGATATAAGATTGCATCCGAGAAAATAAATGAAGTCAACACAATTCCAAATACTGAATTTGGCGTAGGGTATTTTATAAGTACACCAGAAACTAGAACTGGAGCACAGCGCTTTAAAGTATCTGCAAAACAAATGATGCCTTGGTTTAATACCATTTCAGCTCGTGAGAACTATGTAAAGTCATTGGCAAAAGCAAAATATGAAGACATAGTAATTGCTAAACGTAAGTTAATATCAGCAGTATCTCAATCGTATTATAATTTGTATGCGAACAATGCAAAACAAAAGGTATTAATTGACAATATTGAACTCTTAAAAACCTACGAAACAATGGCATTAACATCTGTTGAAGTAGGTAAAGCATCAGTGGTTGATGTGTTAAGATTACAAATGCGTCAAAATGAACTGCAACAATTATTAGAAGTTTTATTGCAACAATTTATAGCAGAACAAACCGCTTTTAATAAACTTTTAAATCGTGAAAGAGATATCAAAGTTAATGTGATTAAAGAATTACGAATTCCTTTAAAATCTTTTGAAGATAACACTGGCAATTTAGAATTACATCCTGAATTACTAAAATTTGATAAGTTGTATTATTCAGTTGAACAATCTGAATTGTTAAACCAAAAAGAGAGCAGCCCTATGATTGGTTTTGGATTAGATTACATTAACGTAGAGAAGCGTCCTAATTTAGATTTTAGCGACAATGGTAAAGATATCGTAATGCCAATGGTTTCAATATCAATTCCCATTTTCAATAATAAATACAAATCAAAAACGGTACAAAACAGACTACAGCAACAAGAAATTACAGCTCAAAAACAAGAACGTCTAAACAAATTAACAACACGTTTAGATAAGGCTTTTAATGATAGAATTTCTTCACGAATAAGTTATCAAACTCAATCAAAAAATTTAATCCAAGCCAAAAATGCACAAGACATTTTAACAAAGAGCTACGAAACTGGTACAATTAACTTCAATGATGTTTTAGACATACAAGAGTTGCAGTTAAAGTTTCAACTAAATCAAGTAGAGTCAATTAGAAGGTATTACATACAATCAACAATTATTAATTATTTAAAACAGTAAAAATGAAAAATTTAAAACGAAATACAGGAATTATAGCAGCAATATTAATTCTATCATTTTCAATTTCTTGCAAACAAAGTAAAAAAGAAACCAATAGTGAAGCTCATTCAATGATGCAACATAATAATAAAGATGGGCATCATAATGAATCTACAAAAAAAGTAGGAAAAGAATTTGAAGCAAATAATCAAAAAAGCAGTAAAACTACAGATATTATTGAAGCTTATTTAGAAATAAAAAATGGTTTAGCTACAGATAATGAAAAAAATGCTGCAAAAGGAGGTAATTCATTAGTGCAAGCTTTTTCAAATTTTGATATGTCCAAATTATCTAGTGAAGCACACAAAAGTTATATGGAAATTAAGGAAAGTGCAAAAGAACACGGAGAACATATTATAAAAAGTGACATAAAACATCAAAGAGAACATTTTCTTGCATTAAGTACAGATATAATTGACTTGGTTACCTTATTAGGTACAGAAAAAACACTTTATCAAGACTTTTGTCCTATGGCAAATAACAATAAAGGGGGGCATTGGTTAAGTGAAACAAAAGCTATCAAAAATCCATATTATGGAGCAAAAATGCTAAAATGTGGTAGCGTAAAAAAGCAAATAAATTAAATGAAAACTGTTAAGGTCATAGCATTGATTTTTTTGATTGCTTTTGTAGGAATACAATTTATTCCCACAACACTTAATCAAAGTAAAAATGTACTGAAATCTGATTTTTTGTTAGTAAACAATGCCCCCAAAATCATTAGAAAAGCATTAGAAAACTCTTGCTATGACTGCCACAGTAACAACACCATTTATCCCTGGTATAGTAAAATTCAACCTGCAGCTTGGTTCTTAGAAAATCATATAAAAGAAGGTAAAAAAGAATTAAATTTTAGTGATTGGACAACGTATTCAGATAGAAGAAAGAAAAGCAAATTGAAATCTATTATTAGTCAAATAAAAGATGATCAAATGCCATTGACTTCTTATACCTTAATTCATAATAATGCAATTTTATCTTCAAAAGAAAAAATGGTGCTTTATAAATATATGAATATGTTAAATGATAGTTTAAGATAAGCCCTAGTATGGGAAGGAAATATAATTTGGTTGGTTAATACTTCTTCCTTATTAGGCATTAATAAATAATAATTATGAAAAATATTCTTTACATAAAAAATATGGTTTGTAATCGCTGTATAAAGGTGGTAAAAGAAGAGCTAATTAGAAATAATATAGATTTTAAGCAAGTAGGTTTTGGTTTTATAGAATTTAATGAAAAGTTTTCGAATATTAATTTACTTAAAAGCGTTCTTGAAAAAGAAGGTTTTGAATTTGTAGAAGATTATGTGATATCAATAGTTAGCCAAATAAAAGTAATAATAATTGAAGATATTCATCATAAAAAAACAAACCATTACATCAAAATTTTTCAGATTTTCTTTCTAAAAATTTAAACATTGGCTATTCTCAATTAAGCAAAATTTTTTCTGAAATAGAATTTAAAACTATAGAACAGTTTATAATTGAACAAAAGATAGAAAAAGTAAAAGAGCTTTTAATTTATAACGAATTATCAATTAGTCAAATATCTTATGATTTAAACTATAGTAGTCCACAGCACTTATCAAGGCAATTTAAACAGGTTATAGGGCTAACACCTACACAATTTAAAAATATAGGTACTCGTAGAAAATTAGATACGATTTAGCCATAATTATGCACAATAAAGATTATAAAGAATTAGAAATTTACATAATCTTATAAAATCAATAATAAAATGAATACTAAAATAATTTCGATATTTTTTATTGCTTTAACTACCATAGTTTTTGCACAAGAGAAACAAGTAACAGAAGGAAATATAAACAGCCTTCCAGTAAGAGAACACACCATAACTTTACGTGAATCAACTGTAAATAAAGCAGGTAAAGACGTTATGGGAATGACTGTTAACGGCACAATTCCTGGACCAACTTTAGAATTTACAGAAGGTGAATATGCTGTTATTTATGTTAAAAATGAAATGAGTGTAGAAACCTCTGTCCATTGGCACGGGCTTTTATTGCCAAATTTTTATGATGGTGTTCCTTATTTAAATACACCTCCAATAGAACCCGGACATACACAGAAATACGAATTTCCAATAAAACAATCTGGTACTTATTGGTATCATTCTCACACGATGTTGCAAGAACAAAGTGGTGTTTATGGCTCCATAGTTATTCAACCTAAAGAAAAAGTGTTAGAATATGATAAGGAATTGGTGTTAATGCTATCTGATTGGACAAACGAAAAACCAATGAGTGTTCTTAAAAATTTAAAGAGAGGTAACGAATGGTATGGTGTTAAAAAAGGAACATCTACTCCCTTGAATAAAGTAATTGCTCGTGGTGCATTCGGCGCACAGCTTAATTTTTGGAGACAACGTATGCAGGGAGCAGATATAGCAGATTTATATTACCCAGCATTTTTAATTAATGGTGAAGAAAGCATTGAGTATCCAGAGTTTAAGCCTGGTGAAAAAGTACGATTACGCATTATAGATGGAGGTGCATCTACTTCTTTTTGGATGACTTTTGGAGGTGAGGACCCACTACTAGTTTCGGCAGATGGTCTTGATGTAGTACCCGTAAAAAAGAACAAAACATTTATAGCCATAGCAGAAGCTTATGATTTTATAGTAACTATTCCAGAAGAAGGAAAAATAGAATTCAAAATTACAGCACAAGATGGTTCTGGGACTGCTTCAGCATTTTTGGGCTCTGGAAAAGTTTTAAAAGCACAAGAAATTCCGAAACCAGACAAAATTGGAATGATGATGAAAATGGCTAAAATGGATATGAAAATGGGTGCACACGCATTAAAATATCGCCCAAATAAAGACGAACGTTTTAAAATGAAGGATGAATACGGTATGCAGGTGGATAAAATGAAAGGAATGAAGATGAATGATGATATGAAGAAAGACAAAAAAATGTCAGGAATGAATATGCCTAAAGATTCTATACCAATGAATCACTCTAAAATGATAGATATGAAGATGAATCATTCCAAAATGTCGGGAATGGATATGAAGAAAGAGAATACTATGCCAGCAATGAAAATGGAAGGAATGGATCTATTTGCTGAATATAATTACGATTATTTGAAGTCGCCAGAGAAAACCAACTACGATAAAAATGTTCCTGTAAAAGAAATATTATTAAACCTTACAGGTAATATGAGTCGTTACATCTGGAGTATGAATGGTGTTCCGTTATCTGAAGCAGATAATATCAAAATAAATAATAAAGAGGTAACAAGAATTACGTTCAATAACCTAACAATGATGCACCATCCAATGCATTTACACGGTCACTTTTTTAGAGTATTGAACGAAAATGGAGACTATTCACCATTAAAGCATACAGTAAATGTGCCACCAATGCAAAAAGTAACTTTAGAGTTTTATGGAAATAATGGCGATGAAGCTGGTGACTGGTTTTTCCATTGTCACATTTTATATCATATGATGGGTGGTATGGCGCGAGTAGTATCTTATGACACCCCAAGAGACCAACGAATGGATGAATTTCCAGCTTCAAAAATTATCGCAGAAACAGATAAATGGTATTCTTGGGGATTGGCAGATATTGCTTCAAATAACACAGCAATTAATGTAACAACTTCTAATTTAAGAAATCAATTTAATGCATCTTTCGAATACGGATGGAACAAAAATTTGGAAGGAGAATTTACTTATGAACGCTATTTACACGATTACTTAAGAGTATTTGGTGGGGTAAATATAGAAAATGAAACACGTGGTAGTTTAGACAAATTAAACACTACAGCAGTTATTGGTCTTCGTTATTTAACACCTTACTTATTCAATTTAGATGTTCGTGTTGATAATAAATTAAGACCAAGAATTGGATTAGGGCGCAGTTTAATGGTTTTTCCTAAACTGTCAGTATTCGGTTATTATGAATATCAAATAGATTTAGGTTTTGTTGACACTTTGCCAATAAATAAAGATTTCACTTCAGAAACAGTTTGGAGCGCAGGAGCAGAATATATGCTATCAAGAAATTTCTCTTTAATGGCGAGTTACGACAATCGTTTTGGCGGTGGTGGTGGATTATCAGTAAGATTTTAAGAATTAATAGTTGTAAATCAAATATAAATTTAAAAACAAATAAAATGAAAAATTTAAAAATTAGTGTAATAGCAATATTATTGTTAGCGGTTTCTTTTACCAATGCACAGAAAAAAGAAAAAATGAACCACGGAGATATGAAAATGGATCATAGTAAAATGAAAATGCAAGACTCAAAAGCTGAAGCAATTTTAACCGCTTATTTCAATTTAAAAGATGCTTTAGTAGCAGATGATGAATCAAAAGCAAAAGAATTGGGTGCTTCATTAGAAAAAAGTTTAAACAGTCTTGATGTTTCTAAATATACGGATGCTCAAAAATTAGAATTAAAAGATATTATTGTTGATGCCAAAGAACACGCAGAGCATATATCCAAAAGCCCAATAGCACATCAAAGAGAGCACTTTAAAGTTTTAAGTAAAGACATTATAGATATGGTTGCTATAACAGGTGCTTCTAATAAATTATATGAGCAATATTGCCCAATGTATGAAAAAGGAAGTGCTTGGTTAAGTATGAATAAAGAAGTACGTAACCCTTATTATGGTAGTAAAATGCTGAAGTGCGGAAAAGTACAAAGAGAAATTAACTAAATGAAAACTCTTAAAATCATATTGTTGATTTTATTGGTCGCTTTTGTGGGAGTACAATTTATTCCCACAGAACGTAACCAAACTAATATTGTACCAGTAACCGATTTTATGTTGGTAAATAATGTGCCAAATAATATAAAAAATAAGTTGCAAGTATCTTGTTATGATTGCCATAGTAACAACACTAAATACCCTTGGTATAATAAAATACAACCAGTTGCTTGGTTTTTAGAAGAACATATTAAAGATGGCAAAAAAGAATTAAATTTTAGTGAATGGGAATCATTATCAAATCGAAGAAAAGCCAGCAAATTACGATCAATTATTAAACAAATAGAAAGCGGTGAAATGCCATTAAATTCTTACACGTTAATTCATAAAGATGCAAAGTTCTCAAAGAAGGAAACGAATGAAATAATAAATTTTATTACACAATTAAAAGATAGTTTATAAATAAAAAAATGGTAAAAGATACTTGAAATTGAGAGGAAGTCTTATTTTTTTGGTTGATTGAATACAGTCTAACTCTCATTTTTAAGTATTATTTTAATAAGAGATTAAAATGAAAGAATGTTGTAAAGACGGTTTTCAAGTCACAGAAAAAAAGTATAATTTAAAAAAATGGTTCAATTATATAATATATACGATACTAATTTTAATAGTTGGAGGTGCATTGGTACTTCAATTATTTAATTAATAAATAAGCTAAAATGACTAAAGAAAGCAATGTAGAAAATTCTAAAAGCACAGACTTTTATAAACAGTTATTTAAAAAAGTAGCACTTACTACGATTATGGTTATTGCTTTATCTTTAAGTTATACCTTATGGATTGTTGTAGATTCTGATAGTATATTTCTACTTTTTTTAATTGTTAGTTTGGCATTTTTAAAAACCATTTTTATCGTAAAGTTAACCTTTACACAATTAAGGAAAATAATAGGAGTAAGTCATCAGTTGACCCACGTTCTTGCTTTATTTGGAATCTTAATTATTTTAATTGTGTTATCATTTTCAGCAGATTATCAGGCATTATATATATTAAATTCAGAAAATTTTAAATTTGAAACGATTCCCAATAACTCGTTTTTCTTACAATTTTTCGAGTTTTTGTATTTCAGTTTTATAACTTTTTCTTCTGTTGGTTATGGTGATATTGTACCCATTTCTATAGCAGGAAAACTAATTGTTATTTTAGAAGTTTTTTTAAGCTTTTTCGTTTTAGTTTTTGGTATTGCAAACATTAATAGAGTCCACGTAAACAAATAATCCTTTTTAAAACTTAAATTATGAAAATACTTAAATTTATTACACTATTAACTGTTTTCCTTTTAACAGTTAACCTCACGAATGCGCAGCACACATCTTACGCTAAAGACAATAAAGAAGTAAAAGCTGTAATGAAAGCTTATAAAGATGCAATACAAAATTTAACAACAGAAGGCACTTTTGAACTCTTTACACCAGATGCTATCATATTTGAGCAAGGTAAATTAGAAGGTACATACAAAGAATACATATCTCATCATTTAGGACCTGAATTAGAACATTTTAAGAGTTTTATTTTTTCTGATTACGAGATTCAGACAACTTTAAATTCGTCCTATGCTTATACAACTGAAAATTATATCTACACAATAGTTCTAAAAGGTAATAAAACCAAAGGCACAAAAGAAAGAACCGTAAAAAGTAAGGGAGTAGCTACATCAATATTGCAAAAAATTGATGGAAAATGGAAGATAATTCATTCTCATACCTCATTTAAAAAACTAAAAATCTAATTGATTATGAAAAACATTTTAGTTCCAACAGACTTTTCAGACAATTGCCAAAAGGCAGCCCATTTAGCAATAAAAATGGCTGTTCTTTACAAAGCTGAAATCCATTTTTTACATCAATTGCATACACCTGTAGATTGGGTAAAACTTAATAAAACAGACGAACATAATTATCCCGAAATACTTAAAAAAATTGGGGAAGCTAAAAATAAACTAAGAGATTTAGATAAAGAAGCGGTAGATAAAGGATTAACCTCGAGAACTTTTTTAGAATTCATCTCAGATAACAATGCTATTGCTACACATACGCACGATTTTCAACACGATTTTATAATAACTGGTAGCAGAGGAACAGAAAAAGGTTTCCTGAATGAGATTTTAGGCAGTAATGTCCAAAACATTATTCGTAAAGCACACGTACCAATTTTGGTTGTGAAAGATGATCAAGTTACATTCCCTTTTAAAAGTATTGTCTTTGTTTCAGATTTTAATCTAGATGAAGTTATTGCTTTTGAAAAAATCTTGAACCTATCAAAAAAATTCAATGCAAAAATTCACTTACTTCACATCAATACAAATTCAATTTCTAATGATATAAATAATGGATTACAGTCTATAAAAAAATTTATTAAACAATTTCCAAAAGTTGAAAATTTTGAAATGCATATATATAATTCGCCAACAGTATCGGGTGGTATTGAAAATTTTGAAGAATCAAATGATGTAGATTTAATTGCAATGAATAGTCATACAAGGAAAGGACTTTTCAGTGTTTTTTCTAAAAGCATTGCAGAAGGTGTGACAAACTATTCAAAAAAACCGATAATCATAACACATCTTTAAAAATGTTAAAAGAAAACACTCAAAAACTATCTTTATTAGGCTCTGTCTCCTTGGGTACAGGGGTAATGATTGGTGCAGGAATATTCGTGCTAATGGGTCAAATTGCAGAATTAGTAGGCGATTTGTTTCCAATCGCATTCATTGCTGGTGCGGTTGTAGTTGGTTTTAGTTCATATTCTTACGTTAAATTTTCAAACGCATATCCTTCTTCTGGTGGTGTAGCAAAATTTTTAACAAAAGCATTTGGTCCTGGAACAGCTGCAGGTTCTTTCTCTCTATTAATGTACATATCAATGGTAGTTGCCGAAAGTTTAGTTGCTGGTACTTTTGGTGCTTATACTTTACGCTTATTTCCGCCAGAATATTCTGGATATGCATCCATATTAGGTGTAATTCTTATTGGAGTAGCGTATATAATAAATATTTCTGGTAATAAAATTATTGAAGTTACAGCCACTTTTACAGCAATAATTAAAGTAGCAGGCATTGCATTGTTAGCAATTTCTGGGTTGATTATTTCAGGTTTTCCTACAATAACAGGGAATTATGTAGCAACCAATAGTCAACTTTTACCTGAAGGATTTGGGTTTGTAGCTGCATTGGCACTATCAATTCTTGCTTTTAAAGGATTTACAACAATTACCAATCAGGGAGGTGATATTAAAAACCCCCACAAAAATGTTGGTCGTTCCATTATTATTTCAATTGCAGTTTGTACAATTATCTATGTTGTCTTGGCTTTATCTGTAGCAGGTGCATTAAGTATTGATGAAATTATTATAGCAAAAGATTATGCATTGGCAGCAGCTGCAAAACCAATATTTGGTGAATGGGGTTCAATTTTAACAATTCTACTGGCTATTGTAGCAACAGTTTCTGGTGTTATTGCCAGCATATATTCTGCGTCAAGAATGTTAGGAATGTTGGGTAGTATGAAACAAGTACCCGATATCAACAAAATGAAGAAACTTAAAAATCCCTCGTTAATTTTCACGGTTACTTTGGCAATACTTTTAACAATTCTATTCGACTTAACTCGAATTGCTTCCATTGGTGCAATTTTCTATTTAATTATGGACATTGCTATTCATTGGGGTCTTTTCAGGCACCTTAAAAAAGAAGTGAAATTTAATCCAGTTATTCCAATAATAGCATTAGTAATGGATATCGTTATTTTATCAGCATTCATTTATTTAAAATATGTAAACGACCCTTTTGTGCTAATAGTTGCTGCAATAGGTATTCTACTCATTTTTCTCTTTCAGTTTCTTTTTATGAAATCTCATACAGATAAAGATGGAAATATGAAAATGGGAATGGAAATGAATGAAGACAAAATGATGAAAATGTAAAACTTTAAAAATTATGAAACACACATATAATATACAAGGAATGACTTGCAATGGTTGTAAAACCAATGTAGAAAATGCTTTAAGTAATCTAAAGGAGGTTACAAAAGTTGAAGCATTTTTAAAAGAAAAAACGGTTGTTATAGAAATGTCTTCACATATTACTTTAGAAACACTGCAAGAAACTTTGTTAAATGCTGGCTTACATTACACAATTGAAATGCCTGGTCATAAAAAACATAAAGAAGCAAAAGTTAAAGCAGAAGGCAATGGAGTTTTTTATTGTCCAATGCATTGTGAAAATGACAAAACCTATACTTCTCAAATAGGTTGCCCTGTCTGTGGAATGGATTTAGTAGAACAACCTAAACTACAAATAACAACAGAATATACGTGTCCTATGCATCCTGAAATTATAAAGGATAAACCTGGTAGTTGTCCTATTTGTGGAATGGATTTAGTTCCAATAGAACCTTCAGAAAACGAAGAAGATAAAACGTATCAAAAATTGCTTACAAAAATGAAAATTTCTGTCCTATTTACAGTCCCTATTTTCATAATTGCAATGGCAGATTTAATCCCAAGTAACCCATTAACAAAAATGTTTTCTCAATTTACTTGGAATTGGATTCAGTTAATTTTATCACTTCCAGTTGTATTTTATACCTGTTGGATGTTTTTCGAAAGGGCCTATAAAAGTATAAAAACTTGGAATCTAAATATGTTTACACTAATTGGTATTGGTACAGGAGTAGCTTGGTTATTTAGTTTAGTCGCTATGTTTTTTCCTGATGTTTTTCCAGAACAATTTAAAACGGAAAGTGGTACAGTATTCGTCTATTTTGAAGCGACAACAGTAATTCTTACACTAGTTTTATTAGGGCAATTATTAGAAGCGAAAGCACATAGTCAAACAAGTGGTGCTATTAAAGAACTATTAAAATTAGCACCAACAGAAGCGACTTTAGTTACAGAATCAGGTGACAAAATTATTTCAATTAATAGTATTAAAAAAGGAGATTTACTTCGAGTAAAACCAGGTGATAAAATTCCTGTAGATGGTAAAATAACTGAAGGTCATAGTAGTATAGATGAATCTATGATAACTGGAGAGCCTATTCCCGTAGATAAAAAAAGAGACGACACTGTAAGTTCGGGTACTATAAATGGTACAAAATCTTTTGTAATGATTGCAGAAAAAGTCGGTTCAGAAACCTTACTATCTCAAATTATTCATATGGTAAACAATGCTAGTCGCTCAAGAGCTCCTATTCAAAAATTAGCAGACAAAATATCAAAATATTTTGTGCCCATTGTTATACTAGTTGCCACTATTACATTTTTTATCTGGCGTTATTATGGTCCAGAACCAGCAATGGTTTTTGCATTTGTAAATTCTATTGCAGTATTAATCATTGCTTGCCCTTGTGCTTTAGGTTTAGCAACACCAATGTCTGTAATGGTAGGTGTTGGAAAAGGGGCTCAAAATGGTGTTTTAATTAAAAATGCTGAAGCTTTAGAAAATTTAAATAAAGTAGATGTACTAATTACAGATAAAACAGGAACCATTACAGAAGGGAAACCATCTGTAGAAAAAGTAGTAAATACCTCTGGTGATTTTGATGAAAAAATAGTACAAAGTATTGCTTCTCTAAATCAATACAGTGAGCATCCTTTAGCTGAAGCTATTGTAAACTTTGCCAAAAAGAAAAACATAAAATTGCTTGAAGCAAATGATTTTGAAGCTGTAATGGGCAAAGGTGTTATAGGTACAATTAGAAATAAAAAAATTTCATTAGGAAATAAAAAATTAATGGAGTTGGTAAAAGCAAAAATATCTAATGAATTTGATGCCAAAGTTATAGCAGAACAAGAACAAGGCAAAACAGTTTCTTATATATCTGTAGACAATATAGTTGTAGGTTATGTAACCATAACAGATGCAATTAAAGGCACTAGTAAACAAGCAATAAGCGAATTACAAAAACAAGGTATAGATGTAATTATGTTAACTGGTGATAATAAGCGAACTGCAAAATATGTTGCAACCCAATTAAACTTGGCTAGTTTTCAGGCAGAATGTTTACCCGAAGATAAATTAAACGTTATTAAAGAATTACAATCTCAAGGAAAAATAGTAGCAATGGCTGGTGATGGTATAAATGATGCTCCTGCATTAGCACAATCAAATATTGGAATTGCTATGGGAACAGGTACAGATGTTGCTATAGAAAGTAGTGAAGTAACCTTAGTAAAAGGAGATTTATTAGGAATTGTCAAAGCAATAAATCTTGGTAAAGCTGTAATGAAAAACATCAAACAGAATCTGTTTTTTGCATTTATTTATAATGTTTTGGGGGTGCCAGTTGCAGCAGGTTTACTATACCCATTTTTTGGGATTCTACTATCTCCAATGATTGCTGCTGCTGCAATGAGCTTTAGTTCGGTTTCTGTAATCGTAAATTCATTAAGACTTAGAAATATAAAATTAAAACAATGGTAAAAAGAAAAACAGCAATTAAAATTAGAAAAACACATCGCTATTTAGGATTGTTTTTAGGTTTACAATTCCTGTTTTGGACAATTAGTGGTTTATATTTTAGTTGGACAAACATCGATGAAATACACGGAGACCAATTTAAAAACTTGGTGTATCAACCCAAAACATTTAGCAATTTAATAAGCCCTTCAAAACTTGATTCATTAGAAGGAGTAAATACTATTGCTATAAGAGATATTGACAATATCCCTTTCTATTGGGTAAACAATAAACAATTGTATAATGCTATTGATGGTAGTCAAAAAAATAGTATTACAAAGGATGAAGCACTATATATCGCCAAAAACCATATGAAAAGTGGTTTAGAGGTAACGTCTATTAAGCAAATAACTGAGACAGGAAAACATCACGAGTATCGAGAAAAACTGCTACCTGCTTATGTGATAACCTATAAGACAGATGAAGCTCTAAAAGCCTATGTATCTGTAAAAGACGGAAAATTTCAAACTGTTAGACATCGTTCTTGGCGTTGGTTCGATTTTCTATGGATGACACATACAATGGATTATCAAAGTAGAGATAATTTTAATACAATGGTTTTAAGAGCATTTTCACTTTTAGGTTTAATCACAGTTTTAAGTGGGTTTTTATTATGGTACATCTCATCACCTTCTTTAAGAAAAATATTAAAAAACAATAAATAAATAATTAAATGAAAAAATACGCAATTTATATCGGAATATTAACCATTGGACTACTACTAGGTTGGGTCATATTTGGTAATTCAACAAACAAGGAAGCTGAACACAACCACAATGAAACTGTAAAATCAGACCAAAAATGGACGTGCTCAATGCATCCTCAAATTATGAAATCAGAACCAGGAGATTGCCCCATTTGTGGTATGGATTTAATTCCTGCAGAAACAAGTGCTGATGGTTTATTAGCAGATCAATTTAAGTTATCAGAAAATGCAATAGCCTTAGCAAACATTCAAACTTCAATTGTAGGCAATAGCAATCAGAAGGACAATTTTATAAAATTATCAGGTAAAATTGCAGAAAATGAAAAATCTAATGCTGTTCAAGTAAGTTATTTTTCAGGAAGAATTGAGAAGTTAAACGTAAGCTTTACTGGAGAAAAAATTAATAAAGGGCAACTTTTAGCAACTATATATTCACCAGAATTATATGCAGCTCAACAAGAATTAATTACAGCTGCTAACTTAAAAGAAACACAACCTAAACTTTATGATGCCGTAAAAAACAAATTAAAAATTTGGAAACTAAATGAAAAACAAATTAGCCAAATTGAAACTTCTGGAAAAGTAATAGAAAATTTCCCAGTATATGCAACAGTTTCTGGTACTGTTTCAGAAAAACTGGTAGAACAAGGTGATTACATAAAACAAGGGCAACCCCTTTTAAAAATAGCGAAACTAAATACAGTTTGGGGTAATTTTGATGTATATGAAAATCAGATTAAAAACTTTAAAAAAGGACAACAAGTTTTAGTCTCAACAAACGCTTATGCCAATGAAGAATTTAATGGTAAAGTAGATTTTATAGACCCTGTTCTAAACACCAAAACAAGAACAGTCGTATTAAGAGTAGTTTTAAACAATAAAAATAACAAGTTCAAACCAGGAATGTTTGTCGAAGCCAAAATTAAAAATAATACAGCTAACAATAACAATGCTATAAGTATTCCTGCTAGTGCTGTCCTATGGACAGGTAAACGATCTGTTGTATACATAAAACCAGACACATCAAAACCTGTTTTCGAAATGAAAGAAATAGTTTTAGGCAAAAAATCAGGCGATAATTATGAAGTTTTGGAAGGTCTACAAAATGGAGATGAAATTGTAAGCAATGGTGTATTTACAATTGATGCTGCAGCACAATTACAAGGTAAAAAATCAATGATGAATAAAATCGGTGGAAAAGTAATGACTGGTCACGAAGGTCATTTAGGTATGGATAACAATTCATCTAAAAAAGAAACAGTCCACTTAAATATGAACGAGCGTTTGAAAGTATCAGCTAAATTTCAGAAACACTTAAAAGTTATTTACAACGAGTATATCAATTTAAAAAATGCATTGATAAAAGAAGATTCTAAAAGCTCTTCAACAAGCGCATTAACTTTAGTAAACAATTTGAACAAAGTTGATATGAAATTGTTGTCAGATAAAAAGGCTCATAACCATTGGATGAAATTAGAAAGAGAAATAAAATCTTCAGCGTCCTCAATTTCTGAAACGTCTGCAATAAAAGTACAAAGAGACCATTTCAAGTATTTGTCAACACATCTTATGAATGCTGTTCAACTATTTGGTATTAATGAAAAAGTCTATGTTGAATTTTGTCCAATGGCTGATAATAACAAGGGGGCGTTTTGGTTGAGCAAAGAAGAAAAAGTAATCAATCCATATTTTGGTGAAGCAATGCTAACCTGTGGAGAAGTAAAACAAGTAATAGAATAATAAATCAAGTAATAACAATTAAATTTTAAAAAATGAAGAAAGTAATTTTATGTGTAGCTGTAATAACGGCATTAGGTATAACCAGTTGTAAAAACGATACCAAAAAAGAAAAAAACAACAACTACTGAAGTTTCAAAAGAAATGGCAATGACAGACCTGTCTTTTGGTGTAAGAGGTAATTGTGGTATGTGTAAAAGAACAATAGAAAAAGCTGTTAATAATATTGAAGGTATAGCAAATGTAATTTGGGATAAAAACAAAAAGAAAATAGATGTGTCTTTTAACAAAGCCAAAACCAATGAAATGGCAATACATAAAGCTATTGCTGCTTCAGGTTATGATACAGATAAGGTTTTAGGAAATGAAGAAGCTTATAAAGGTTTACCTGGTTGCTGTAAATATGATCATTCTATGGAAATGAGTATTAAATAAAGTGATAACTAAAACCATATCAATCTAGGAATTGATATGGTTTTATACAGATTGAAAAAAATTGAAAAAGATTGAAAAAATTGTTAAAGAATTAGACTATAATTTAGATTTTTTAGAAAAAGAAACAGAAGGGATATTAGAAAAAGCGGAAGAAAGTATTAGAGTAACAAAAAGAGCATTAGAACAAATAAGAATACTTTTTTTGAGAAAAAAATAATTCCAAAAAACGAGGAAATACTTTTTTTCAAAAATATAAAACCTTATGTTTTTAGTAAATTAATATATTATGTCAAATTATTTAGTATTGAAAGTAAAAGACCTCGAAGTAGTAATAAATCTCAAGTAAAATACTTCAATAATCATATAGATAGACTTCAAAACTATTTTAATGATAATTTAGAATTTTATCATTATTTCAGAAGAGGTGCTACTTTTTTAGATGAAGAATATTTTATCAGAGGTAAAGCAGATATAAGGCTATTTCCAGATTCATTATCGTTTTTTGCTGACGATAAATTTTCTTCCAGTCACGATACAACAGTGGCTACTATTATGGCATATGATATGTTAATTATCTATCTAAAAAGAGAAATAGATAAACTTGAAAACAATAATAGTATGGAAACAAATTATGGAGCTTTTACAAATCAATCAAAACTATTCTGGACTGGAAATAAAACCGATTTAATCGAGCTAATTTATGCATTGCATAGTTCTGGTTCCGTAAATAGCGGAACAGCAGACATTAAAGAAATGGCTTCTGCCTGTGAGCAAATGTTTAATATAGATCTTGGTGATTATTACAGAACATTTTTAGAAATTCGTTCGCGCAAAATTAATCAAACCAAATACATAGATAAACTTAAAGACTCTTTAGAAAACAAGATGTTAGATTCAGATGAATAAACACCAAGTTGGGTGTTTTTAAGTGCAAATTGTTTTCATATAATTTGCACTTTTTTGTTGTCAAAAAAAATAAAGTGAATAACAATTAATACCAATACAATTTATTAAAAATGAGTACATAAAATCACCCAAGTTGGGTTTTACTTGTGTATAAACTTCAATAAATCATATCATATTTGCCAAACGAAAGTCAAATCGTAGGTTCACACATATGTATACTAACAGAAAACTCGTGAACTAAATTAACCCAAAGAAGCTGTTTGAATGTGGGGGCATTCAACAGCTTCTTTACAAAAATTGTTAGAAAATGGCAGCAACTATTATTACTACAGAAGATTTACAAGAATTCAAACACGAATTATTAGAAAACATCAAAGCAATGATTAACCATCAATCAGGTTTTGCACCTAAAAAATGGTTAAAATCTCCAGAGGTCAGAGATTTATTAAGCATTTCTCCAGGAACATTACAAAACTTAAGAATAAATGGCACACTCCCCTACTCTAAAGTCGGAGGAGTAATCTATTACGATTATGAAGAAATTCAAAAAGTATTAGAAGAAAACCGAATCCATAACAAGTTTTAATTGTCACTTCGAGTGGTTTTAATGTCATATTGCGCATAGCGGAATGCGACAGTAAAATTGTATCGAGAAGTTTAAGCTATGCAAAACGTAAATTACATAAAACACCTAAAAGGTGTATTTCTTCAATTCTCAAAAGACAATCGTTTAAATCCAACACACATAAGTCTGTATGTAGCACTTTTTCAAATTTGGAACAATAATAGATTCTTAGAAGAATTCTATATCAATCGAGAAGAAGTAATGAGCTTTTCAAAAATAGGTTCTAAATCAACATATCACAAATGTATTAGAGAATTGAATCATTGGAAATATCTTATTTACTATCCATCACACAATCCGTTTAAAGGTAAGAAAATTAAGATGTTCAATTTTGAGACAAGTTCTGGACAAGCTCTGGTAAACAGCAGTAGTAATATCGAGACAAGCAGTGGACAAGCACTGGTATCTATTAATAAACATATACAAACTAATAGAAACAATAAAAACATTAATAAACTTGACCAGCCCAAAAATGAAAAAATAGTAATTGATTTTTTTAAAAAAGAAAAATGGTCAATAATTGAAGCACAAAAATTCTTCAACCATTACCAAGGTATTGGTTGGAAAGTAGGCGGAAAAACAAAAATTGTCAATTGGCAAGCAACAGCTAAAAATTGGATGATAAAATCCGAAGAAATCAAAACAAAAGAAAACCAAAAAACAGTTAGCCAAAATATGGACAACCTAAAGACCAGTAAAAATAAAAATTACAACGAACCTTTATGATTAAAATACAACCACATATCATTCAAGAAGGAAGTATGCAATTTCAATTGGGCGAACAAAAGGGAAATCAAATAATATACGATTTTCCAAAAATGCTAATCTATTTAGAAGCAAAAGGCAAACTACTATTTGGTAAAAACTTTAAAATTTATTCAGAAGATGAAGCAATTCTCTATAAACTATGTATTTATTTTATTCGTGATATTGAAACTTGCAAAAAATTACAAATAGATCCCAACAAAGGAATTTTGTTATCAGGTCCAGTAGGTTGTGGCAAAACTAGTTTAATGAAACTATTGCCTTATATAATACCTCATCAAAATAAACATATAGTAGTTCCTGCAAGAAATATTACGTTTAGTTTTAATAAAAGTGGTTTCAAAATTATTGAAGATTATGGAAATAATGGTTTCTATTGTTTTGATGATTTAGGAGTAGAAACTACAGGTCGTCATTTTGGTAAAGATTGTAATGTAATGGGAGAAATCCTTTTATCACGTTACGATTTATTCCTAAAAAACAATACTAAAACACACGCTACAACAAATCTAAATGCACAAGAATTGGAGGAAAGATATGGAAATAGAGTAAGGAGTAGAATGCGTCAATTATTTAATTTGATTGCATTTGATAAAGAAAGTTCTGATAAAAGGATTTAAATGACAATATAAAGCATCAATTTCAATAAATTGATTTTCTCTACAATCTATTCGAAGTAAATATCCCGAAAATCTAGATATTCATCCTAATATTATATATTTGTTTCATATATTTCAATACAAATGACGGAAATAGGTAAGTTTTTAAATAAGAAATCAGTAAACAAAGCTGAAATCGCTAGACGAACTGGAATTAGTACCTCTAGACTGAGTGAGTTAAGTCTTAATGAATCTACTCGATTTACAGTTCAAGAATTATATCTAATTGCGTTAGCAATTGACACGAAACCAGCAATTGTGTTAGAAGAAGTTTGTAAAAATTTAAAACTGAATAATGGCTAAAATACCTTTTAAAGTTTCTGCTAGGGCAGGTAAACTATTAGGTAGAGAAAATTTCTCTAATCCTGAAGGTGCCATAATTGAGTTGGTTAAAAACTCTTATGATGCTGATGCAAATAATTGTTTTGTGTTTTTTGATGTTCCTTTTGAAACAAAAAAAAATAAAAATGGAAAGGAATATCAAGTTCCAATAAAAGAGAAGAGTGTTTTATACATAATTGACAATGGAGAAGGAATGACTCAAAAGGTCATAAATGAACATTGGATGCAAATTGGGACAGGGAACAAAGAAAAAGATTTTATCTCAGAAGACAAACGAACCAAAACTGGAGCAAAAGGGATTGGACGATTTGCATTAGATAGACTAGGGTTTGAGACAGAAATGTGGACATTGCCTAAAAAAACACAAAAAAACCAAGGTGCATATTGGAAAATGGATTGGAATCAATTTGATGATTCTGATAAAGTTATTTCTCAAATTGAAGCAGATATAGAACCTATTAGTCTAAATCTATCCGAGAAGATAAAATCAATTATTAAAGGTAATACAAGATTAGAAGAGCAGATTAAAAACGTTTCTTTTAATAAAGGAACAATCCTTAAAATAAATAACTTAAAAGACAGTTGGGATGAAGATAGTATAAATGATGTTTTTAAAAATTTAGAAGCTTTAATACCACCAAAAGAATTAAAAATTCCTTTTGAAGTATATTTTCATCACTTTCAAAACCCTGATGAATTTGGAGAAGTAAACACTGCTTTCTTCAATGATTATGATTATAAATTAGCTGCAAATTATAATGCTGGCAAATTAAAAGTAGATTTTGAAATTACCAGAAATGAGTTTGACATAAAACTGATTAAAGAAAAATATGCTTTTATATTTAAAAATAAAAAAGAGCCATACGATTTAAAGACTTTGGAAAATAAAACGTTCAAAGACTCTAAACCAATTGGCGAGATTTTGAAATGGGAATTTAGTGACTCTGAAAAAAAGCAATTAGTAAATATTGGTTCTTTTGATTTAACATTTTATTACTTAAAACAAAGTAATTCATCAAAGTCCGATTACCCTTATCCACTTAATACAATTTCTTCATCAGAAAGAAAATCGGTTTTATCGAAATTTGGAGGTGTTAAAATTTATCGTGACTCATTTAGAGTAAGACCTTATGGAGACCCTACGAATGATTGGCTGAAATTAGGTGCTAGAAGAGCAACTAGTCCTGCAGGTGTTGGACAAAGAATTGGAGACTGGAGAGTTGGTTCAGAATCTACCGCAGGAATAATTACTATTTCCCGTAAAACAAATCCATTACTTATCGATAAATCTGATAGAGGCTCGCTACAAGAAAATGACTCTTTTGATTTATTTAAAAAAATAATTATTGGAGTAATTCATCAATTTGAATTTGATAGAACAAAAATATTCAATCCTTTTTACAAGCATTTTAAACAGGAGAAAGAAGCAGAAAAAGAAGCAGAAATTCAAAGAAGAGCTGAAAAATTAGCTTCCGAAATAATTGAAAAACGAAAAGAAGTTGATGAAAAAGTTTATGGCAAGAAAAAAGGTACTGTAGATTTATTTCAAAAAGAACAAGAGAAAGAGGAAAAGAAAACCTATGAACAGGCTTTTAAAGATACTTTTAAAGCAATAGATGAAGAAAAAGCACAGAGAGAAAATAAAGAAATAGTACAAGTTCGTGCGCTTGCTAGTTTAGGACTTATTGTTTCTTCTTTTGCACACGAATTAAAACAAATACGAAATAATTCTTCTGAAATTATTTCCTTAGAAGTAATATACAAACACCTTATTTCCGAAGAATTAAAAAAAGGGATTGAGTATAAAGATGGTATTGATATTATTAATTTACTCAAGGAGAACAATGAAAAAATTAAGCATTGGGTAAATTATTCGCTTACTTCAATTCAGAAGGACAAAAGAAATAGAGGGGCTTTAAATTTTTCATCTTATTTCAAATCGTTAGAAAGAAATTGGAAGAAAGTTTTCAAATCAAAAGACATAAAATTAGAGTTAGTAGATAATCTAAAGGAGGAAAAATACAGCTTTAGAGCTTTTGAAATGGATATTAGCACAATTTTTTCAAATCTCATAAATAATTCTATTGATTCATTTGAAAGCCTTAAAAAAGTTCAGAATAGAGAAATAAAAATAGAATCTTCTATTAAAAAAGAAACACTAGAATTTATATATTCAGACAATGGTGCTGGTATTCCAAAAGTATTCACAACAAAAGAAGATATTTTCCTTGCATTCACGACTTCAAAAAAGAATAGAAAAGGAGATGAAATTGGAACAGGTTTAGGAATGTATTTGGTTAAAAGTGTAATTGATGACAATAATGGGGACATTGATATTTTAGAAACGGACAAAGGCTTTAAAGTTAAAATCGTTTTCCCAATAAGAAAAAAGTAAGTTATGAAAGAAAAATATACAATAGGTTATATAGATGAAGACCCAAACGAAGTAAATACTTATGCTCGTAGACTAAGACCTTTTGGTTTTAATGTTGTTGGTTTTAATTTCGAAAAAGGAATGTCTTTCAATGAATTAATGACACAAGTTTATGATGCAAATGAAGTTGATTTATTAATGATTGATTTTAATTTAAAAGGCTCAAACATTGTGGCTTTTGATGGTGACAAAATTGAAAGTGATTTTTATGACAAAAAACCAAGATTTCCGCATATCATATTTACAAGTGACACAGAATATGCAGAAGGATTTGTTGAGGATTTAAAAATAATTTTTGATAAGGAAGATGTTTTTGAAGATGAAGAAACAATCCAAAAGTTTGTCACAATGCTTGAAAAAAGTATTCTCCAGTATCGAAATCACATAAAGAAAAAGAAGACTTTAATTGCAGAGTTATTAACCAAAGGAGAAAATGAAGGTTTGGATTCCTCAGAGCAAGATTCTTTAATTTCTTTACAAAGAGAATTAGGCGACCTAGACAAAACTAAAAAGAAAGAAATTCCTGAAAAATTAATTTCATTCGAAAAATTAGATGATTTATCTAAAACACGAAAAGAAGCAGAAGCATTCTTGCAATCATTAATTGAAAAAAGCAAGAAGAAATGAAAGTAAGGGATAAACTACCAATAAGACGTCCAGAACCAACAAAATCTCCTAATGAAGGTAATTGGACTGCACACAAACCTGATTTACGCGAGGACTTTCATTCTCATTGCGGTTACTGTGGCTCTTATGACGGTTATAGACATACTTGGTATGAAGTAGACCATTTTATTCCTAAATCATTATTAGAAGGTAAAATTTCTGATGTGGAATATTTGAACTTAGTTTATTCGTGTAAATTTTGTAACAATAAAAAACTTGCAAAATGGCCTACAGAAGATATTACTATACCAAATGTCAATGATAAAGGTTTTGTAGACCCTTGTGATAAAGAATATGAATCTCACTTATACCGAACAAATGATGGTGGTATTATGTGGAGTACAGATTTAGGCAAGTGGATGTGGGAAAAAGCATTTAAGTTTGACGAAAGAAATTATGCTCTTAAACTGTTATGGGAACTGAACCAAAGAAGAAAATTGATTGATGTTTTTATTATTGCACTAAACAAAAGAGAAGAAGGTTCTAATGAATATAATGAGATTAAAACAGAAGCTGAAAAATTAAGTTTTGAATATTATAAATATGACAAAGCACTTATAGAACATTATAATAGTATTTAACGGAATGACTAACCAAAAACAAACAGGTTCATATTACACGCCACAATACTTGGCGAGTTTTATTTCAAAAAGAGTTTTATCTCATTTTGAAAACAGAACCCGTATGTCTATTTTAGAGCCAAGTGTTGGTGATGGTGCTTTTATTTCTGAATTAGCTCAAGAAGAAAACATAAACATCAATTTAACAGCATTAGATATTAATAAAGCTGAGTTAAATACAGCCTCTGAAAAATGGAATAAAAAAACAGCATCATTTTTAGAAACAGATTTCTTGGTATATTCAACGGCTAAACAATATTCAGCTGTTATTGGGAATCCTCCTTATGTCAAGAAAAATATACTTACATCAAAACAAATAGAACTAAGTAAAGAAATACATTCAAACGAAGATCTAACAGAGGCTTCCGTTAAAAATATTTGGACTACATTTTTAGTGAAATCTAATACGTTGTTGTCTAAAAATGGAGTTTTAGCATTTGTTTTACCCTCAGAATTATTGCAAGTTAAATTTGCAGAAGAAATTCGTGAATATTTGAAAAATGAATTTCAAAGAATTGAAATATTTACTTTCAATGATTTAATGTTTGAATGTAAAGGTCAAGATACAATTGTCTTGTTCGCATATAAAAAAGCAGAAGTAAAAGGTGAATTTTTTACTAATATTTCATCAAAAGAATCATTAGAACAAAATGATTTTACATTAAAAAACAACAGTTTACTAGTTGAATCAAATGTAAAATGGACACATCATTTTTTAACTTCTGATGAGTTGACTTTTATAGATAAGCTCAAAAACAAGCTCAAAACTGTAAATGATTATTCTGAATCTAAACCCGGAATTGTAACTGGAGCAAACAAATATTTTATAATTGATAAGGAAACTGAAAATGAATTTAATTTATCAAAGTACACCAAACCAATTATTCAAAAAGGTCTTTTTGTAAATGGAAGTGTTGTTTTTAGTGATGAAGATATTAAAAAACTTGAAAAAAATAATCACCCAACGAAACTATTGCAGTTAAATGATAACGACAAGATTTCAAAAAAGTTAAGGGAATATTTAGACATTGGAGAATTAGAAGATTTACCTGAAAGGCATAAATGTGGTATTAGAAAAAATTGGTATGTCATTCCAAACATTTCTAAAAAACCAGATGCTTTTTTCTTTAAAAGAAGTCACTTATATCCAAAACTTTTAAAAAACAATTCTGATGCTCTTGTGACTGATTCTGCTTATAAAGTTGGAATGAGAAATGGTTACGACTTAAACAGCTTTATTTATTCATTTTACAATACCTTAACTCTACTTCTTTCAGAATTAGATGGTCGATATTATGGTGGTGGTGTTTTGGAGCTTATACCAAGTGAGTTCAAAAAATTGTCAATTCCGTATAATGTAGTTAGCAATAAACAATTTGATAATTTCACGACTAATTTTGAGAACAAATCAAATATTGAGCAAATACTTAGTCAGAATGATTTGAATATCCTTAACCCCACTCTAGGTATAAACAATGAGGATTTATTAAAGTTAACTGAGATAAGAAATAAGCTGAAGAGAAAAAGATTAAGGAAGTAAAACAAACACATCCTGGTTTTCATTCATCAAAATCAGTTGTATTTCACTTTATTCCGCACTCCAATGCAAGTTTAGCGTTTTCTTATCTATAAGAGGTTGCATTTTACAGCTTGTTTCATTCGCATACTAATTGCACAACTCTAAAAAGCAACACGCTTTTATTATTTCATAAAACACAAAACTCCCAGAGCTAAGTTACATAATGCGCAGTTATATACACATTCATTCACTTTCTGGTCTATAACGCCATTATGTAAAATAGCCGCTCTTCCAACGCACACATCAGCTATTAATAATGAAATTTAGTTATTTTAACAACATTTCGTCATTGTTGCATTGTTTTTATAAGTGCTTATTTGTTATTTTAAATTAACATTAGTAAAATCATTAAAAATTCAGTTTATATTAGAAATTATAAAGCACATATAAAATCAAAAAAAGCCAATAAGAGTAAAACTCTTTATTAGTGTAGAACATACGTTGTAACCGTTTTCACTAAAAGTAAATGCTATGTATAAAACAAATAAAAAGTTTTATTAGTAAATCAATCCTTTAAAATTTAAAATAGTAAGCATTCACTTTTAATAAAACCTCAATAAAATTAGAAAGCACAAATAAAAAGTCTTTACACTTATTCTCGCTTCTGCTCACGCACTAGGTACTACGTCTTTAATTATTAAAAAAAGAAACCCACATCGTGGAGAGGTGGGTAAAAATTGCTATGAAAAAGAATGTGAGATTAAACTCACAATAGTAAAGATACTAAATTTTTAAAAATACTTTTAGTTAATTATTCCTTATCTCTTTCAACTGCACAAAACCATCGCTAAGTCCAAGTATTCCTTATCTCAAGTCTTTGTTTGTTTCATTTCGTTAAGTAATCACAAAAAAATTCCAGATAAAATCTATCATTTTAGATATAATAAAAAATAAAGGATAAAAAGAAAAACAAAAAAAAGACAGCAAAACAAATGGTTCCCTTAATGTTTTAGTGGTTTCAACATCTGTTTCATTCAAGAAAAATGTAATTGCATAAAATTTTGTCTTTTTAAAGCCTCCGCTTTTAGCCTATAAAGGTCAAGCCCTTCGGGTTTTAAAAAAATCTCCACCAACTGGCAACTTAATACTTTAAATTCAACATTCAGTAGTTGGTAGTATTTTTTTCAAAAACCTTGATAGTCTACCCTCTCCATTTAGAAACAGCTTTCTTTTTGTTGTTTTCCTTTCCAAAATTTTATGGGCAAAAAAATAGCAAAAGAATCTGAACCTAAAAATGGATACTTATGCAAATTTTTGAAATCAAAACCCACAAAATTGGAAGAACTTACTCAAACCCACATTTTTTTATTTTGAATAAAGGATTAAATTCTGGAAAGCCATTAGAAAAACCTTGTCCAAACTGTTTTGTAATTTCCACAAATTCTACAGCAAATAGAGAGTCTTTGTATTACCTGTGTTTATCTTTAAAAGTTGGTCAATTCTTTCGGTATTATTTAAAAGGCTCTGTCATTCCATTTATTGGTATTTCGGATGTGAAAAAAGTAATAAATACTGCACTGCAGAACTATGAAGAACAACAATGGCAATTGAAAGTTGAAAAACTCAAAAAAATAACTGTTTTCGAAGAAAACTTACAACAACAATTATCAACTATTTCAAAACTAAAAATAGCCTTACTAAGATCTTAACAAATTAAACTATGAAAATAATTATAGCTGGGAGCAGAAACTTCACCAACTATCAAAAATTAAAACAAGAATGTGATAAATTCCTCCAGGATTATAAAAATATAGAGATTGTATCTGGAGCTCATTACAAAGGTGCAGACAAATTAGGAGAGAAATACGCCTCCGAAAAAAAAATCAAAATCATACAATTTCCGGCTGATTGGATAAAATATGGAAAAGCTGCTGGACCAAAAAGAAATAAACAAATGGCAAAATACGCAGACGCATTAATTGCTTTTTGGGATGGAGAAAGTAAAGGAACAAAAAATATGATTCAACTTGCAAAATACAACGAATTAGAAACCAGAATAATTCTCTTTAAAAACGAAATTCGGACTATTTAGTCAGTGAAAACAAAAGAATACCCAGTATAAAAACTAGGTATTCTTTTTTCGCTTTTTGAAAAACAACCACTTTAATAATGTAGAAACAGAAAAACTAACAATTGCTCCAATAACAGCCATAATAACAGTAAAAAGTATATCATCTAAACTAATAGTAAAAACTGTAGAAAGTAGTGTTCCCCCAACAACACCTGACTTTATTTGAATATCGTTCTGAAACATATTTTATTCATCCTTTTTTTCATCAGAAACAACAGCTTGACTAACTGCTGTAGCTACAGTTCCTGCAACAGTCATATATGTTGCCACTGTAATTAAGGTTGCAGGGATACTTACAGGAGCTGCAATAATTGCACCTCCTGCAGTAGCCAATGCAATACCTATATTTCTTAAAACTCTAAAAAATTTAGGAGTAGGTTTTTTATAACGTTCTATAATTTTCATAATTCTGTGATTTAATAGTTAATAAAATTTTTTCTTTTCGATCTTTAGCTTGATATACTAAAGACAATAATTTCTGCATTGCATCTTTGGAGTACAAGCCTTTTCCAATGCCACTTAAATAGGTTACAGGAGCAATACAGCCTTGTAAATCTCTTTTAGCATCATTAGCAGGATGAAATAATATAAAGCTTCTACCTTTCACGTTTTTCAAAATTAAATGATGCTGAAATCGTTTTGAAAATCTTGGTATAATTTCATAGACTCCTTCAGGAATACAAGAAATATTTCTTTTGTTATTACACCAGGGTAACTCTATTGCGTGACAGATAAATGTATCAGCAGAAAAGAGAGCACCATTAGTGCCCTCTTTAAAATAAGCTCTTTGTAGCACTAATTCCATAATTATGGAGTATCAATAGTAACTACAGATAAAGCATTGTAAGCACCGTTTTTAAGCGCATACATTTGTCCATTTACCTCTTGATAAAACTCTACACCCAATACTTGAACTACTGGTAATGTAGAATTTGCAGTAATCGTAACAGATAAAGCAATAGCAGCAGTATTTGCAGCAGAATAAGGTAAAATTGCAGTTTCGTCATTCTCAAAAGTTGAGGTTTCATTTACAAAATCTAATTCAGATGCACCCATAACAATTTTAAAATGTGTTGTTCCTGCAGGCGCAGCAATTCTAATAGTTGGTGAAAAAGCGGCTAAATCTAAAGTTGCATCACCAGTAACTCTATCAAAAGTTTTGGTATAAGCAGCAAATAATGTAGCTCCCAATTTACCATTCAAGTTAAATTCAAAGCCTTCCAATAGGCTTAAATTTCCATCCTGTAAAGTTCTTGAACCTCTTTCATTAGTAGTATCTGTTTTTGTGATTGCTACTAAAGATTTCGTCAAACGAGAGACAACTCTTTTGTCTTTTGCGTTTTGTAAAAGCACACGAATTGCATTTCGTAATACTTTTCCACCTTTCCCAGCTCTTCCAAATTCAGAACCATTTTCACGAGTTCTTTGAAAGGCAGGGTCATTTTGAATTCTGTTTTTATCAACACCTCCTTTTTCACGAGCAAGGTGTCCATCAGAAGTTTTGTAAAAAGAAATACCTCCAATAGTTCCTTTTAATTTAATAATTCCAGTTTGTTTTGCCATAATTTTACATTTTTTATGATTAATCTTTCAAATCACGTAACTTTATGACTTACATAAGAAAAAGACAAACCGCTTAAAACCATTCTTACCGATTAAACCTAAATACTCCAAAAATGATACTACTGGTTTTAAGTATGGTTAAAGCATAGATAAAGTATGATGATTACAAAAAGAGCTTGTATATACCCAAAAGATATTCAGCGCATCACAGGACGTAGTGAACGTTATTGTCGTAAGCTTATTAACAAGATAAAAGAGTATTTAGATAAAGAACCTCATCAATTTTTAACGGTAAAAGATTTTGCTAATTATAGTGGTATTGAGGAAGAAACTATTAATAAATATTTAATAGATTAATCATAATATTTGACGCTATTTATCTGGTTTTAATAAAGTTAAAATCGTAAATTTGTTTTAGACGTTCAAACAAAACATACTATTTCAATTTAACTATTAGGTCTACAATTCGGTTCACACTGTTTTAGCACTTTTCCTAAAGTATTGATTTTACTGCATAGTGGCGGTTTAGTTATCATCCTGCCACCCCGACAAAAACTTCAGATTTATTTCTGAAGTTTTTTTTGCGCAAAATTAAAATTGCTTAATAATATCTATTTAAAAATAAATTAGCATAAATAAGAACAAAATGCTCATTATTAACTTAATCTCTTTTGGATAATTATCAATTCATGCGTTATTTTTGTTTAACTTATTTTAAATATAATTAAACGTAAATATAATTTTAGTATATTTGTAACTGATAATGAATTTGATACATGAAATTAAATCATAAAAGAAGATGATTATTCTTTTATGAAACTATCAATTAAATCTATAATAAATGCAATTTAATGGTATAGAAGTTGACAGAATAATAGAGATGGCCTGGGAAGATAGAACCACATTTGAAGCTATAAAATTTCAATTTGGTTTAAAAGAACAAGAAGTAATAAACCTTATGCGGAAAGAAATAAAGCTTAAAAGCTTTAGAATGTGGAGAAAAAGAGTACAAGGTAGAAAAACGAAACATGAAAAACTTAGATCTTTTGAAAAAGGTAGGTTTAAATGTACCAGACAAAAATTAATAACAAGCAACTCTATTTCGAAAAGATAAAAATAATTGATTTACGACACAAAATAGAGTATTTATAAAAAAGTAAATCAAAAAAAACAATAAAACAAAAATATGGAATTAATAAAAAAAGCATTAGAATTCGAAACAAGAAAAATGCGATTTCCAACAACTAGCGACCGTGTATTAGCGGCTAGAGAAGCAAAATCTTTGATTTTAAGCTTAAATGAAATTTACAAAGAGAATAAAGACTCTGAAATTATGGATTTAATGAAACGCTTAACAACTATAAAACAGAGAATTGAAAGACGTTTAAAAGGAAAACCACTTACTGCATCTTAATAAACTCATATTTTACTTGCTTTTCTAACTTTTATAATTATATTCACAAATTAGAAAAAATAAGTAAAAGTAAAGCATGGATTTAACAGAGAGAGCAGTAGAATTTGAGACAAGAAAATTCTCGTTTAAGACTACAAGTGATAGAATTTTAGCATCTAGAGAGGTAAAAGCACTTATTCTAGAATTAAATGAAGTATATAAAATAGATAAAGATCCAGCATTAATGGATTTAATGAAACGTTTAACTGTTGTAAAACAAAAAATTGAAAAGCGTTTGAAAGGAAGAAAATAGGTGAGAAAAATTTTAGTAATTGGGGGAAGTAAAGGAATTGGACAAGCAATTGTAAATACTTTAATTGATAATCATATAATTATTAATATCAGCAGATCGTTACCACTGCAACCTCATACTAATTTAACTCATTATTCTTGCGATATTCTTTTTGATGACTTACCAGAAATTAACACAATAGACACATTAATCTATTGCCCTGGGAGCATTAACTTAAAACCTATTTCTAGGCTAAAATTAGAAGACTTTAGAACTGATTTTGAAATAAATGTTGTTTCTGCTGTTAAAGCAATTCAGCATTTTTTGCCTGCCTTAAAAAAAGGAATAAATCCATCTATTTTATTATTTAGTACAGTAGCAGCAAAACTAGGTATGCCTTTTCATGCTAGTATTGCTGCAGCCAAATCTGCCGTAGAAGGTTTAACAAAATCTCTTGGTGCAGAATTATCACCTTTAATTAGAGTAAATGCCATTGCGCCCACAGTTACAGAAACAGACTTAGCTGCAAAGTTGTTAAGAAACGAAAGAATGATAGACAATATTAAAGAACGTCATCCTCTTAAAAAATTCTTACAACCTAAAGAAGTTGCAGACATGGCTACATTTTTAATTTCTGATAAAGCAAAATCCATTTCTGGTCAAATATTTGAACTCGATTGCGGAATAGTAAGCTTTAAATTATAATACAAATTCTTTAATATGACCAATTTTTACGATATAAAGATTGATAGTTTACAAGGTAAACCTATCAACTTTTCAACCTATAAAAACAAGTATATATTATTTGTAAACGTAGCCTCAAAATGCGGCTTTACACCTCAATACAAAGACCTACAAATATTAAGTGATACTTACAAAGAAAACTTAGTAGTTATTGGTATTCCTTGTAATCAATTTGGAAAACAGGAACCAGGTAATTCTGATGAAATTGAAGAGTTTTGCCAAGTAAATTATGGTGTATCTTTTTTAATCACAGAAAAAATTGATGTAAAAGGAGACAACCAACACCCATTATATACTTGGTTAACATCTAAAAAATTGAATGGCAAAAAAAGCTCTTCTGTAAAATGGAATTTTCAAAAATATATTATTGACAAAGAGGGAAAACTAATTGATTATTATTTCTCGATTACAAAACCGTTAAGCTCAAAAATTACAAAACACTTAAAATAAAATGTTTAACTTATTTAAAAGAAAGTCTGAAGTTGAAAAACTACAAGAAGCTTATAAAAAAATAATGGAAGATGCTTTCAAACTTCAATCTATAAACAGAAGTGAAAGCGACAAAAAGTATTTAGAAGCTGAAAACATTCTTAAAAAGATAGAAAAACTCAAAATAAAAAATGAAACAATTTAAGTTAACAATTTTATTTTTAGTCATTAATTTTGGAGGATTAGCAATTGGAAGTTGGTTAATGAATAATGGCCCTTTAACAACCTGGTATCAAGATTTAAATAAAGCACCTTGGTCTCCTCCGGGTTGGGCTTTTGGTGTTGCTTGGACAACAATAATGATTTGCTTCTCTTTATACTTAGCAAAGATATTTACAAAAAGTAACTCTCTTAAGTTGCAACTATTTTTTTTACTTCAATTTATATTAAATGTAAGTTGGAACTATATTTTCTTTAATCAACATTTAATATTATTTGGGTTTATTATCCTAATAATACTAACCTCACTCCTATTTTATTATTTCTTTAAATTAAGCTCTAAAGTTTCGAATTCTAAGCTATTATTACTGCCGTATATAATTTGGCTTTGTATTGCAACCTCTTTAAACCTTTATATTTTAATCCATAATTAAAATGAAAATTTACACCTTCCATAGAACTCAGAAACTACCAATTACTATAGAAAAAGCTTGGAGTTTTTTATCAAACCCAAAAAACTTAAAAACGATAACACCAGACTATATGAGTTTTGATATTCTTTCTGGAGCAGAAAAACCAATGTTTGCAGGTCAAATTATTCAATATATTGTTACTCCAATTCTTGGCATAAAAACAAAGTGGGTAACTGAAATTACCCACATAAAAGAACTCGAATATTTTGTAGACGAACAACGTTTTGGACCCTATGCTTTATGGCACCACAAACACTTTATTAAAGAAATTGATGGTGGTGTAGAAATGGAAGATATAATAGATTACAAAGTTCCCATGGGAATTTTAGGGCAATTGGTTCAACCTTTTTTAGTAAAACCTAAATTGGAAGAAATTTTCGCTTACAGACAAAAAAATTAATAGAACTTTATGGGGAATATAAATAATGAAACAGTATATAAATATTTTTTGGTTTAGAAGAGATTTACGTTTAGATGACAACTGTGGTTTATATCATGCTTTAAATTCTGGTAAAAAAATACTTCCTATTTTTATTTTTGATGAAGACATTTTAAGCAAATTACAAAAAAACGATGCTCGCGTTTCTTTTATTTATCAAGAAATAAAAAAATAGAAAAGCACCTTTTAAAGATACAAAGTGGAATTACAATCTATAACAAAAAACCAATTGAAGTTTTCAAAGAAATCTCTGAAAAATATTTAATTGATACCGTTTTTACAAATCACGATTACGAACCCTATGCTATTAAAAGAGATTCAGAAATTAAAGATTTTTTAGCAACTAAAAATATTGACTTTAAAACTTATAAAGATCAAGTAATTTTTGAGAGAAACGAGATTGTTAAAAAAGATGGAACTGCCTATAAAGTATTTACACCTTATTCAAAAAAATGGATTGAGGCTTTTAACGCAAAAGAGATTCAATCTTATCCATCAGAAGAAAAATTAGAACAATTCATTAAAAATGTAACTCATCAATCTTTATCTTTAAACGAAATTGGTTTTACAAAATCTACTCTAAAAGTAGAAAATTATACTGCTTCTAAGGTATTAATTGACAACTATGAAGAAACTAGAAATTTCCCAGCAAAGAACAGTACATCTAAATTAGGAACACATTTACGATTTGGTACAGTAAGTATTAGAAAAATTACTAACAAAGCATCCAAAAGTAATAACATAACTTTCTTAAAAGAATTAATATGGAGGGAGTTTTTTATGCAAATCTTGTGGCATTTTCCGCATACTGTAAAAAACAGCTTTAAACCCAAGTATGATAGAATATTATGGAGAAATAACGAAGAAGAATTCAATGCTTGGTGCAATGGATTAACTGGTTATCCGCTTGTAGATGCAGGCATGAGGGAATTAAACCAAACAGGTTTTATGCACAATAGAATTAGAATGTTAGTTGGTAGTTTTCTTTGTAAACATTTATTAATAGATTGGAGATGGGGAGAAGCTTATTTTTCAGAAAAACTACATGATTATGAGCAATCTAGCAATATAGGGAATTGGCAATGGGTAGCAGGAACTGGTGTTGATGCAGCTCCTTATTTTAGAATTTTTAATCCAACAACTCAAATTCAAAAATTTGATAAAGAATTAAAGTATATAAACAAATGGGTTCCAGACTTTCAAGAATTAACGTACCCAACTCCAATTGTTGATCATAAACTTGCAAGAGAACGCTGCCTAGAAACTTATAAAAAAGCGTTAAATCAGCTCTTTTAAGACATTTTTTAATAAAAAATTGCTCAAAATTTAATAAAACATATTTTGTTGTTTTTATAAATTAAAAATAAAATTAAATTTCTCTTGTTCAGTTTATTTTTTTGTCTTTAATTTGCCAACTCTTAAATCAAAAAGCCGATGTAGCTCAGCTGGCTAGAGCAGCTGATTTGTAATCAGCAGGTCGTGGGTTCGAGTCCCTCCATTGGCTCAAGTTAAAAAGTCTCAAAAATAATTTTTGAGACTTTTTTTATTCAAAAAAACAACTTAATTCTATTGTTTTCATATTAGAAAATGTAACTAAAATTATTTATATTGCAGAGTTGCGAAAATTTTATGGTAAAATTTAATTTATCCATAATTTTCACTCAATTCTAATTAACTAATTATAGATATACATGGCTAAAAAGATAATAAAAGATCTTTTACAAGATGCTTTAGATAGTTCTATTCAACAAGTATCTGGGCAGGATGCTACTTTTTTATATGCAGAATCTCCAACAAGTCCAATGCATATTGCAACATTAACTATTGTTGAAGGATCAATTGAGTTTAATGACTTCAAAGATATTGTTGCTTCTAAAATTCATTTAATTCCTAAGTTTAGAAAAAAACTTGTGAATGTACCTATGAATTTAGATTATCCATATTGGGCAGATGATCCTAATTTTGATATTGACTTACACATTAATAGATTAAAATTACCAGACCCTTCCAATTGGAAAACTCTTAGAGATATGACATCGTCTATTTTCAGTGGCCCTTTAGACTTAAGAAGACCTTTATGGTCAATTAGTTTTATTGAAGGTTTGGATGAAGTTTCTCAAGTACCAAAAGGGTCTGTTGCAATTGTTTCTAAAATTCACCATGTAATGATTGATGGAAGTTCTGGAGTTGGAATAATGGGAATTTTATTTGACAAAAATGAAGAGGATAAAAGCAAAAAAACAACTGCACCTAAACCATATGATCCAGATCCATTACCTGATGAAATGAGTTTACTTTTAAAAAGTTCTTATAGCTTTTTTAAAGACCCATTAAAAATACCTAAACTGGTAGGAGAAACAGCTTATTCATTAGCAAAAGGAAAATTAAACAGTAAAATCAATAGCAAAAAAGTAATTCATAAAAACTCTTTTTCTACCCCAAAAACTATATTTAACGAATCTGTTTCACCAAAAAGAACTTGGGGAACTGCAATTTTAGAGTTCGATAGGATTAACACACTTCGTAAAATAATGGAAGTAAGTGTAAACGATTTAATTTTAGCGATATGTGCTGGAGGAATTAGAAGGTATTTAGAGGAAAAAGAAAAACTACCTGTGCAACCTTTAGTTGCTAATGTACCCATTTCTATTAGAGTTAAAGGAGAAAAACAAAAAATGAACAATCAGATTTCTAATATGCTAGTAAAAATTGCTACACATATTAAAAATCCTATTGAGCGATTAGAATATATACAAGAACAAACCAACCAAGGAAAATCTAGACATAAAGCTGTTGGAGCAAAAGCACTTTCTAAAATGGCAGACGCTGTACCTTTTGGTCTGGCAAATTTAGCTGCTGGTTTATACAGCAAGTATAATATAAAAGAATTTCATAGACCTCCCTTTAACGTTACTATTACAAATGTTCCTGGGCCACAAAACCCTTTATATTTAAAAGGACATAAAATTGTAGGTATTTTTGGTTTAACACCAGTATTAGATGGTTTTGGTTTAATTATAGCTGCCTTTAGCTATAATGGATCTGTTTCAATTACTACTACTTCAGATGCTAAAACAATGCCAGATGCAGACAAGTTTTCTAGATATATTAGAGAATCTGCAAATGAGTTAGAAGCAATTATATTAAATAAAGGAAAACAAAAGTCTGCTGAAAAAGCTAAAAAAACTAAAAGCATACCATTTTTTAATGCACTTAGAAAATTCGTTAATGAAAATGAAACTATTAAAAATCAATTTCTTGGTTTATATGATTTTCAATTAAATTTAGATGAGGAAACAACAAATTACCAATTAGCAATTGAAAAAGAAATTGTAAGTGTAAAAAAGAAAAAAACAACAAAACCACTTGTAAAAATCGAAATTGACGATATGAACTTATTAAATCTTTATAAAAAGAATTTACTATTAGAAGAAATTATTATTCAAGAACGAATTAAACTTACTGGAACTAAAAAGAATATTGAAAAATTATTAAAATTACTTTCTAATTTTTTAGATAATAATTAATGAATTTTACGACTGACACATATAATACTATTGACGGAAAAACTATTTTTTATTACAAATGGCCATCTAATAAAAACACAACATTAAAAGGAATAGTACAAATTTCACATGGAGTTGGTGAGCATGCAGGCAGGTATAAACCCATTGCTAGAATTTTACAAGATGAAGGTTATGAGGTTTATGCAAACGATCATCGAATTCATGGAAAATCTGCCAAAAGTGATGCTTTTTTAGGTTTTTATGATGGAAATAATTATTTTTCTGATGCTATAAATGATATGCGTCAGCTATCAGAAATCATAAAAAAAGAGCATCCAAATAAAAAAATAATACTATTAGGGCATAGCATGGGTTCTCTTTTAAGTAGAGAATATGTAACCAAATATGGCGATGATTTAGAGGCTTTAATTTTATCTGGTACTGCAGGTTTTATGAAAGGTTTAGGTTCTGTTGGACTTTTTAGTGCAAAATTTTTGAGTAAAATAAATGGTAAGCATCGAAGTAATGAATTACTTAAAAATTTATTTTTTACACAGTTTAATAAAAAATTTAAACCCAATAGAACCAAAGTAGATTGGATTAGTAGCGATAAAAATCAAGTTGATTTATTTGAAGCTGATCCATTAAGAGTTGAAGATTTTTCTTTAAGTGTGTTTTTAGATATTTTAAAAGGAAGTAAAAAAATAAATAAATCTCAAACTTTTTTAAATACACCAAAAGAGTTACCAATTTTAATTTTCTCTGGCGATAAAGATCCAGTAGGAGAAATGGGTAAAGGAGTAAAGAAAGTTGCAAAAAGATACAAAAAATCTGGTATTAAAGATCTTACCTTTAAATTATATAAAGGAGGAAGACATGAAATGCTAAACGAAGTTAATAAAAAGGAAGTTGAACAAGACGTTATTAATTGGCTTAACGAAAGAGTAAAAGCCTAAATTAAAAAAATGGAAAACAACAAAACATTATATACATCATTTACAAAACTTGCTCTAAAAGTAGCTATGTCTAAAGGCATGACTTTAAAAAAAGCAAAAGAAACTGTTATTCAAAAGTTTGAGCTTCATCCTTTTGAAAAAATGATTATTAGCCTTATCGATGAAAGAAAACTAATCGAGAAAGATGTAAACACACTTTTAGATGAATGCATATCTGTTTGTGAAGATTTTGGTCCAGACAGAGATTATGTAACTTTAATTATTGTTCTTAAAAGAATCAGCGAAATTAATGCTACTAAAACCGGCACTAATGAAGTTGCAAAATTAACTTTAAAAACATTTACAGTAAAAGTTGATGAGATAAATAGAAAAATTGAATCTCCTCCTCTCTTTAATGTTTTATTAGAAACTAGATCTGCAATAGAATGGTTTACCATGTTTGGTATCTATCCATTTATACCTAAACATAAAGTAACTAAAAACAAACCAGTATTATTAATGCCTCCTTATCTAGGGAATGATTTGTCTACAACTTTTGTTAGAAATTATTTAAAATCTGTTGGCTTCGAAACTTATAAATGGGATTTGGGAGTAAATATGATAAACTCAAAATCATTACCTAAACTTATTGAAAAACTAGATGAAATTTACGAAAAACATCAAGAAAAAGTAAGTTTAGTTGGCTGGAGTGGCGGTGGTATTTTTGCTAAAATAATAGCAAATAGACATCCTGATAAGGTAGAACAATTAATTACAATTGGATCTCCTGTTTGGGGTGTAGAAAACATGAAAACACCTGTAATCAGATCTTTAGAGTTTTTAAGAGGAAAAAAACTAAGAGAAAGAAATGCGAAATTTATAAAAGAACTAGAAGAAATACCTAAGGTACCAATAACTTGTATTTACACTAAAACTGATGGTCTTTTACCATGGAAACATTGTATGGAAGCAGAAACACTTAGAAAAGACATCAAAAATATTGAAGTTTTTGGAAGTCATTGTGGTATGGGTGCTAATGCTTCTGTTTTATTAACAGTTGCAAATACTTTAAACACAAACATAACAGGTAAAAAACCTAAAGGAATTACCTCTAAAATTGAAAGCTTATTCTTTCCTAAATTTTGGGAGAAAAAAGGAGCTGAAAAATTCACAAACCTCTTTTTTAATTGATTATGGAACATAATTTACATAACATTATCAATAATACTAAATTTCAAGAAAAACTCCAATTAATTGCTAAAGAGCAAAAAATGGACATTTCTAAAGTGCAAAAAACTGGTGCAAGTTGTATTGCCGAATTGTATTCTCAACAACATCCGGTTGCAAATATGTTATCTGTAAAAGGATTTCAATTTATGATGTCTAAAGCTTATAATAATAAGATAGATATAGACCCAAAAGAAATAAAAAAACTAATGAAATTAATGCGACAAAATTCTGTTGCATTTATTTTAACACATAAAACTTATTTAGACACGGTTGTTTTAGTAACCACTTTAGCTCGTTACGGAATGCCTATTCCATATACTTTTGGAGGGATAAATTTAGCAGTACCAGGTTTTAAACAGTTAGGTAAAAACTCTGGCTTAATATTTATTAGAAGAAGTTTTAAAGACGACCTAATTTATAAAGCAGCTCTAAGACACTATATTTCTTGTATGATCGAAAATGGCGATCACTTAACTTGGAATATTGAAGGCACACGTTCTAGAACTGGTAAGATTGTTTATCCGCAAATGGGGATTTTAAAATACATTATGGAAGGTGAGCAAGAGAGCACTAAAGACATAAAGTATGTTCCTGTTTCCATTGTTTATGACCTAATTCCTGATGTTAAAGAGATGACAGAAGAAGGAAAAGGAAAAGCAAAAAAATCTGAAGATATTGGTGCGTTTGTAAATTACTTTAAAAAATTAGGAAATCAATACGGTAAAGCTGCCATCCGTTTTGGAGAACCTGTAGATGTTGGCGCACATCAGAATGCAATAATTCCAGATATTGAAGAAGATAGTTATTCCGATAAAAATACTTTACCACGATTTGCTTTTGAATTGATTCATAAAGCGAACATGATTACACCTGTAACTACAGTTTCTTTAGTTTGTAATGTTTTATTAAACAATTTTGCGTTAACTAAAAAAGAGATTGAATTTAATGTAATTAAATTAATGAATTACATAGATCAGCGTAAAAAAGATGTACTAATTGGACGTGGAAAAAGTATTGGAGCATCTGTACAGAAATCTTTAAACCTTCTACAGAGTTCTGGAATAATTCAAAAAAACAAAGCGGGCTATAAAACACAATACAGTTTAGCTTCATCAGAGTTTCTTTCTGCTACGTATTATGCAAATATGGCTTCTGCACACCTATACCATAGAGCATTTATAGAAATGGCATTGGTTAAAATAAAAGATGAAAAATCAAACGATAGAATTTTATCTTTTTGGAGAGAAATAATGCGTTTAAGAAATCTTTTTAAATTCGAATTCTTTTATACGAATAAACCAAAGTTTAGTAGTGAAATAGAAGCTGAATTAAACTTATTTGATAAAAATTGGAGAACAATTATTAGCGATCCTAATGGAGATATAGAAAGCTTACTCACTAGACAAGAAATGTTTGTTTCTAAGGGATTATTATTAATATACTTGGAAGCTAATAAAGTTGTTTGTCACACTTTACATACTTGGGATTTAGAAGATGAATTTTCTGATGGAGATTTTATAGAAATGTGTCTTTTTAAAGGAAAAGAATTGCATTGGCAAAGTAGAATTAGTAGGTTAGATAGTGTTTCTAAACCATTTTTAGTTAGTGCACTTAGGTTAGCAAAAAACCATAAATTTACTCCTGTTGATAAAAAAATAAATTTCAAAGAATTAGATATTTGGATGGAATTGTTAGACAATCTTACAGAGCGCTTATTGTTTCTACAAAAAATAGAAATTATCAACACTAAAAAATACCTAAATAAAAAATCTGAAGACGAAGAAATTGTTCCTGGAGCAGATTTAGAAAGTATACCAGAAAGAATAATTGAAGATGAAGAAGGGAGTCATATTGCAGCATTTTTTGATTTAGACAGAACTTTAATTAATGACTTTTCTGCTAAACAGTTTTTAAAATCTAGACTCTTAAGCGGAAAATCTACTGCTAAAGAATTACTATCTCAATTTGCAACCGTTTTAGTCTATGCATCTGGTAATAGGGATTTTGAAACCCTTACAAAAATTTCTGCCCTTGGTGTAAAAGGAATAAAAGAAAAACAATTTATAGATTTAGGTGAAGAAGTTTATAAAGACCATTTAGCCAATACCATATATCCAGAATCTAGAACCTTAATTGCTTCTCATTTAGAAAAAGGACATAAAGTAGTTATTATTTCTGCCGCAACTAGGTATCAAATTACACCAATAGCAAATGAGCTTGGAGTTAAAGATATTTTTTGCACAGAAATGGAAGTTAAGAAAGGAAAGTTTACGGGCTCTATTTCAGAAATGTGTTGGGCGGAAGGAAAAGCAAGAGCAGGAAGAACTTTTGCTAAGACAAATAACATCGATCTTTCTAAAAGTTTTTTCTATACAGATAGTATTGATGATTATCCACTTTTAGAAATAGTGGGAAAACCAATAGCCACTAATCCTGATAGTAAATTATCGCAATTAGCCTTCGAAAATAGTTGGAAAATACTTCGTTTTAGAGAAAACACAAAAAAACCTTTAGTTAATGGACTTAGAACTGGTTTAGCTGCAGCGAGCTTATACCCTTCAGCTTTAAAAGGTATTTTTAAAGGAGCTTTAACAATGTCTCATAAAGAAGGAATTAATACAACCATTTCTAGTATAGGAGATTTAGGTACAAAACTAGCTGGATTAGATATTATTGTTAAAAACAAACACAATTTAGAAGACCATAGACCTGCAGTGTTTTGTTTTAATCATCAATCTTCAGCAGATTTTTTTATTGTTTTAAAATTATTAAGAAAAGACGTTACCGGAATAGCAAAAAAAGAGCTGGAGATGACTCCATTTGGTCCTTTATTTAAAGCAATGGGTGCTATTTTTATTGATAGATCTAATAAGAAAAAAGCTTTAGAATCGATGAAAAATGCATCAGAAATTTTAAAAAATGGAACATCTGTTGCTATCGCACCAGAAGGTACAAGAAGCGGAAGTAAAACTTTAGGGAAATTTAAAAAAGGAGCTTTTCACTTAGCGATGAAAGGCGGAGTACCAATTGTACCAATTGTAATTAAAAACGCTTATATGGCAATGCCTAAAGGAAGTAAAATGTTTAATCCTACTCATATTGAAGTAGTTGTGTTAGACCCTGTAGATACATCTGAATGGAAACCAAAAAACATAGATACTTATATAGATGAAGTAAGAACTTTATTTTTAAAAGAACTAGATAACTAAAAATTAATTTATGAAATTAAAAGTTGGATTATTAGGAGGCGGATCTTGGGGAACAACAGTTGCATCATTAACTGCAAAGAATAGCCCAACAATAATTTGGGCAAGAAACCCAAAAACAGTTCAAGAAATTAATGAATATCATACTAACAAGAAATACTTACCTAACGCCAAATTAACATCATCATTAAAAGCTTCTAACTCAATAAAAGAAACTGTAGAAAATGCAGATGTAATTGTTATGGGAGTTCCTTCTCAAAGTTTAAGAAAAGTTTTAGAAGAAGCAAAACCTCATATAAGACCCTGGGTGCCAATCATAAACCTTGCTAAAGGTTTAGAAATTAGCACAAAAATGAGAATGACTGAGGTTATAAAAGAGATTATGCCTGGGCATCCTACTGGAGTTTTAACAGGTCCAAACTTAGCAAAAGAAATTCACTTTGGTAAAGCAGCTGCAGCAGTTATTGCAATGGTAGATAACACAATTGCAAAAAGATTACAATCCGTTTTCTCTTCAGGTTTATTTCGTGTTTATACAAACAATGATGTTATAGGATGTGAACTTGGCGGAGCTTTAAAAAATATTTATGCAATAGCTACAGGAATGGGTGATGGTGCAAATGCAGGAGATAACACACGATCTGCCCTAATTACTCGAGGATTAGCTGAACTTACAAGGCTAGGAATTGCAATGGGTGGCAAAAAAAGCACTTTTTCTGGTTTAGCTGGTATGGGAGATTTAGTTGCAACTTGCTCTAGTAGTAAAAGTAGAAATCATCATGTTGGCTTTCAAATAGGACAAGGAAAAAGTTTAGAGCAAATTATAGATGAAATGAACGAAGTAGCTGAAGGTGTAAAAACTACAAAAGTAGTAATGGAGCTAGCAAAAGAATATAAAATAGACATGCCAATTACTGAAGAAATCTATAAAGTTTTATATAAAGGAAACTCTGTTAACGATGCTTTTAAAGGTTTAATACAATACGAAGTTGGATCAGAAAAAGAACCAGGATAAAATTAAAGTAATGACAAAAAAACAAGAACAAACTGCCTCTTTTATGGTTCGTTTTAACCAACAAATCTTTAAAGAAAATGGAGAGTCTAAGGTACAATGGAGAGGTAAAATTTCTCATGTACAAGATGGTGATGAACAGCGTTTTTCTGATTTTAATGACGCACTTACTTTTATGCAACAAAAATTAGGCGTTTTAACAGAAGAAGCTACTAAACATCAATCTACAGAAGAACAAGAAAGTATTATTCATAAAAGTCTTTCTATGTGGAAAACAATTAAAAACGTTGGCCCTAAAGTACTTAGAGAAACTTTAAAAGACCCCAAAAAACAGTTTTCACATTTACAGGACGAAATACAAGATAAAATAAGTACTATAGGCGAAGAAATATCTGAAAAAGTTCAAATTGATCAATGGAGAAATGCTTCTAGATCTGATTTTAATTCTATTCAAAACCAAATAGAAAATTTATCTTCAGAAATAAAAAAATTAGCTGTAAAAATTGAAACTATAAAAAAGAAATAGCAGCTTAATGTTAGAATTTCATCAACAACTACAAAAGTTAAAAACCTTTCAAGAAAATGCCAAAATCCGCATAGAAACATTAGGTAATTTTTGTGTTTGGAGAAATGAACATAAAATAGATACTAAAGAATGGGGTAGAGATAAAACTATACAACTATTACAATATTTAATTTCTAATCGTCAAAGAAATGCACTTCATAAAGAAAAAATTATGGATGGCCTTTGGGAAGATTGGAATGATAGGGATTTTAAAGTAGCTTTACACGGTATTAATAAAAATCTTGAACCAAACAGACCATCTAGAACAGAGGCAATATACATACTTAGACAAGGTGTTAGTTACCAAATAGATTTAGATAAAGTCTGGATAGATGTAGAAGCTTTAGAAAAATATATAATTATAGGAAATGAAACCTTTTCTATAGATAAATCTATTTCGAAAGAAGCATACAAAAAAGCTTTAAAATTATATAAAGGATCTTATTTACCTAACAGAATTTACGAAGATTGGACCTCTGAAGAAAGAGAAAAGATACAGCTTTTAATTTTGAGTGCTTATATAACCTTAGCAGAAATTTTAATAAACGAAAACCCATTAGAAAGTATAAGATTAGCGCAACAAGCACTTGCTATTGATGCTACATGGGAAGATGCTTATAGAATACAAATGCAAGCATATATTGTTAAAGGAAATAGACCACAAGCTATAAAAACCTACATGAAATGCGAAGTAATTCTTGAAGAAGAATATGGTATAACTCCCTTACCAGAAACTAAAGAGTTATTAAAAAAGATAGAAGAAATTAACTAACTATCAATCAGTTAAAAAATTTGCAACTCATTTGCAACTCCTTATTTTTAAGTTTGCATCAAAATTAGTAATCAAAACTAAAAAAGATGAAAACAATTACAGCAACAAATATTAAAGAAAATACATTAAAGATAAATCAGTTTGCTTTAAAATCTACAGAAAAAGTAGTTTTAAAAACAATTGATACTGTAGAAGATTTACAAGGTTATACAGCAAAAAAATTAAAGACAACTTTTGATTTTACTGCTAAACAACAAGACAATTTCTTTAACAATTTAGAGAAAAGAAAAGGTAAGATCTGGAAAAACGTAAACAAAACACTAGATTTTTTAGCAAAAACTAGTTTGTAACTCATTTGCAACTTACCCATCGTATGTTTGCAATATCAAAATTAAATAAACAATTTAAACATAATATATTATGGCAACTAAAAAATCTAAAAAAGACAACAAATTAGGAAAAGCAAAAGCTATCGTTAAAAAAATAAATAACGATTTAATTGATGCTTCTTTCAGTGCAATTGAAACTACAGTTAAAACTGGTGAGAAATGGCAAAAATTAACTTCTAAATTAATTAAAAAAGCAGAACCATTAACTAAACAACAAATAAATATGGTTGTTGAAACTGCAGAATCTATTAAAGGACAGTTAGAAACTAGTACAGAACGTTTAAAAGTATTAGTAGGTTATGACCCTAAAATGATTGAAACTGCTAAGAAAATGGTAACTGAACATCCAATAGTTGAAAAAGCTGAAGAGATGAAAGAAAAAATAGAAAAAGAAGTTTCTAATAACAAGTTAGTTAAAAAAGCAGAAAAAATGTCTGCTAAACTTAAAAAGAATATTTCTGAAACTATTGAAGATGTAAAAGAAAAAATTGAAGATTATACAGAAGATATAATTGAAGATGTAAAAGAAAAGGTGGAAGAAGTTACTGGTACAAAATCTAAAAAAGCACCAGCTAAAAAGACTACAGCTAAAAAAACGGTTGCTAAAAAGACTACAGCTAAAAAAGTAGAAACAATTACTGAGAAAATTATTGTTGCGAAAACAGATGTTACTAACGATTTAAAAGTTATTAAAGGTATTGGACCAGTTTTAGAGAAAAGCTTAAATGAATTAAACATTACTGCTTACTCTCAAATTGCAAAAATGACTATAAAAGACATGACAAAATTATTAAATGATGCAGGAATAAATGCAAAGATTTATGATTTATCTGGATGGAAAGCAGAAGCAAAAGCAGCTTTAAAAACAGAAGTAGAAGTAGCTGTAAACAAATTTTAATCAACATTAAAATAAAAAATTATGAGCACAAAAAAAGTAATAAAATAAACCTTATTAATAGCGTAAGTAAAGTTATAGAAACAGTAAAAACTTCTGCAAAAAAAGCAAATGATTTAGCTTTAAACACAACAGAAGATGTTGTAAACGAAACAATTACTATTGCTAGTCAATGGCAAAAAGTAACAGATAAAGCTCTAAAGGGTGGAGTTAAATTATTAGACAATCAACAAAACCTAGTTTTTGATGCTTTAGAAACTTACAAAAGTCATTTTGTAAATGGTAAGAAAAAAATGAGCAAAATATTTGCTTAAAAAATACACCCTACTTTCTAAAAAAAGCCAAGTTAAATTTTAACTTGGCTTTTTCATTTTTAAATGCCTTGTTTTTCTTTTAACAATAAAACGTTTCGTATTTTTGTAATAGAATCTTTTACATGGCAAAAACGAAAAATTTCTCTAAAATAGACATCATAACATTGTATATGGATTTGGTAATCGAAAACCAAGTAAAACCAATAGATGTTAAAGATTTTTGTATTAATGTAAATTTAAAAGAATCCAATTTCTACGAACATTTTAAATCTTTAAAAAAAGTTGAAAAAACAATTTTTAAAGAATTATTTAAGAACTCCTTAGAAGTTTTAAATGAAAGTGAAGAGTTTCTTTCTTTTGATAAAAAAACAAACTAATTAGCTTATACTTTACCTTTTTCGAGAATTTAACGTTAAATAGAGAATACATTTTAATAGTTTTAGAAGGTTGTATTAATCAGTTAAAATCTATTCGCACTTTTTCTAGTTTAAAGAAAAGTTTTATTGCTTTTGTTGATGAATTAGAATTATACGAAAGTATTCTTCCTATTGAAGGTTTGGAGAAAATACAAAAGAAATTTGTGAACGAATCTGCTTGGATTCAACTTTTCTTAACCATTAAATTTTGGTTAGAAAGACACTTCAGAATCTTTTGAAAAAACTGATATTTTAATTGAAAAATCTATAAATACTAGTTTTGAGTTAATAGAAAATAAGTTTTTAAAAAATGCTTTCGATTTAGGGAAGTTTGTTTATAAAGAAAAGTTTCAAAAAAGCACAGAATAAGTATGAAAAAAGCAAGTAAAATTCCAATTACAAAAATTCAACGTGCTTCGAAATTAGTAAAGACCGGTGCAAAAGTTGGTGTAAACTATTTAAAATATTATGGTGATAAAATTACCAAAACTGAAGAAGATGCTAGAGAAAAGCTGAACCAATCTAATGCTGAAGACATTTATGATAGTTTAAAAGATTTAAAAGGAAGTCCACTAAAAGTTGCTCAAATGCTAAGTATGGAAAAGAGCATTTTACCAAGAGCATATGTAGAAAAATTCTCTTTAGCTCAATTTTCTGTCCCACCACTTTCTGAAGCTTTAGTTTTAAAAACTTTTAAAAAAAGTTTTGGAAAATTTCCATCAGAAATTTATGAAAAATTTGATGTAAAAGCATACAATGCAGCTAGTATAGGTCAGGTTCATAAAGCTGAAAAAGATGGTAAACAATTAGCCGTAAAAATTCAATATCCAGGAGTTTCAGATAGCATTAAATCTGATTTAGCTTTATTAAAACCTTTTGTTATTAGAATGTTTAACATGAAAGGTAAAACTTCTGATGAATATTTTTTTGAAGTACAGAATAAGCTTTTAGAAGAGACAGATTATTTTTTAGAAGTTAAACAAAGTCAAGAAATAGCAGATGCTTGTTCTAATATTTCCAATTTAACTTTTCCAAGATACTATCCAAAATTATCATCAAAACAAATAATTACAATGGATTGGATGAATGGAATACACCTATCTGAGTTTGTAAACATAAATAGTAATCAAGAAAGAGCTAATACTTTAGGCCAAGCTTTATGGGATTTTTACATGTATCAAATACATAACTTAAAAAAAGTACATGCAGATCCACATCCTGGAAATTTTTTAGTTTCTAAAGAAGGAAAGTTAATTGCTTTAGATTTTGGTTGTATGAAAACAATTCCTTTAGAATTTTATAATCCTTATTTTGTTTTAGCAAAAAAAGAAACACTTTCTAACAAAGCTCTATTTGAAGAAAAAATGTTTGAGTTACAAATTTTGTTAAAAGAAGATAGTAAAGAAGAATCAGAATTCTTTAGCGCTATGTTTCATGAAATGCTTTCTATATTTACGCAACCTTTTCATGTAGAAAAGTTCGATTTTTCTGATGAAGAATTTTTTGGTAAAATTACAGAATTTGGTGAGCGTTATTCTAAAAACACAGAATTACGTTCTTATAATGCTAGTAGAGGTTCTAAGCATTTTATATACATGAACAGAACCTTTTTTGGATTGTATAATTTAATGTTCGATTTAAAAGCTAAAGACATTAAAATAAACAATTACATCACTTTATAAAATCTTTATTATTTTAGTAAAATAATTACAAATAAAATAAACAAAATATATGTTAATTATAGGTATTGCTGGTGGAACTGGAAGCGGAAAAACTACGGTTGTAAATCAGATAGTAAAACATTTACCTTCTGATGAAGTGTGTGTAATTTCGCAAGATTCATATTACAAAGCTACAGACAATTTGTCTTATGAAGAAAGAACGAAAATAAATTTCGATCACCCAAGAGCCATCGACTTTGATTTAATTGTTGAACATTTATCTGCATTAAAAGAAGGAATTTTTATTGAACAACCTGTTTATTCTTTTGTAACGCATAATAGAACAAAAGATACTGTAAAAACTCATCCAAGAAAAGTAGTTATTGTTGAGGGAATTTTAATTTTTAACAGTGAAAGATTGCGTAACTTATTTGATATTAAAATCTTTGTGCATGCAGATACAGATGAACGACTTATAAGAAGGGTAAGAAGAGATATTACAGAAAGAGGAAGAGATATTGATGAAGTTTTAAATAGATATCAAAACACATTAAAACCAATGCATCAGCAGTTTATAGAACCTACCAAAAACTTTGCAGATTTAATTATACCAAACGATAAGTTTAACACTGTTGCCATAGATATTGTAAGAACTGTAATTAACGAACGTTTATAAATGAGTTTTTTTAACACCTTAAAGAAGAATCCTGTTTTTAAAATTCTTACAAATATTTTTGTAATTATTTTAATTCCGTTTTTAATTTGGATGTTCTTTTTTGATGAAAACTCTTATCTTGTTCACAATAAGTTTAATAAAGAAATAGAAGATTTAGAAAACACAATTTCTTTCTATGAAGAAAAAATTTCTAACGATAAAGAAACTATAAAAAAACTTGAAGATTCTTTAGAACTAGAGCGCTTTGCTAGAGAAAAATATTTAATGAAAAAGAAAAACGAAGACATTTATATTATTGAATTTGACACCATAAAAAAATAATGAATACTTTTTTATTTGATGAATTTAAACCTTTATCTACCTCTGTTTGGAAACAAAAAATTCAGGTAGATTTAAAAGGTGCAGATTATAATGAAACATTACTTTGGAAAACAGAAGAAGACATTGTTGTAAAACCTTTTTACACAAAAGAAGATAGAACTAATTCACTTTTAAAACTTCCTAAAGAAGGATTTAATATCTGTCAATCAATTTTTATAGATGATGAAAAAATAGCCAACTCTTTAGCCATAGATTCTTTAAATAGAGGGGCAAACTCTATTCTGTTTAATGCTGATAAAAAATTTGATTATAAAAAAGTTCTAGATAAAATCGATTTAAAATTAATTACAATTTATTTTAATTTTACTTTTTTAGATGATGTTTTCCAAATAGAATTATCAAGATTCTGTAACACTAAATTTACTTTTTCCAAACCGATATTATTGGTCATTTAGCAGAAAACGGTAATTGGTTTATCAGTCTAAAAGAAGATTATAGAAAATTAGAAAATATTGTTTCAGAAACTAATAATAGTATTTCCATTTCTGGTGATTTATATCAAAATGCTGGCGCAACTATTACGCAACAATTAGCATTTACACTTGCGCATGCAAATGAGTATTTAAACCATTTTGGAAAAGAAGTAGCCTCAAAAATCAATTTTAAATTTGCTGCAAGCGGAAATTACTTTTTTGAAATAGCAAAATTAAGAGCCTTTAGAGTTTTATGGGAAACGCTATTAGATGAATATGATGTAAATAATATAGAAACGAATATTTTTACTCAACCAAGTTTACGTAACAAAACATTATATGATTATAATGTAAATATGTTAAGAACTACTTCTGAGTGCATGAGTGCTATTTTGGGCGGTTCGAATACTGTTTCAAACATTTCTTATGACACTATGTATCATAAATCCAACGAATTTGGAGAACGTATTTCCAGAAATCAATTATTAATACTACAACAAGAAAGTTATCTTAAAGAATCGCAAAATTATGCAGATGGTTCGTATTATATAGAATCTATTACCAATCAACTAGCTGAAAAGGCCTTAACTATTTTTAAACAAATTGAAGATGCTGGTGGTTTTTTACATCAATTAAAATCTGGTGTAATTCAAAAAAAGATAGCTGAAAATGTTTTAAAAGAAGAAGAAAGTTTTAAAAACAAAAACATTGTTTTATTAGGTACAAATATGCAACCTAATAATGAAGATAAAATGAAACATGATTTAGAATTATTTCCTTTTGTAAAACAAAGAAATATAAAAACTATAATTATACCAATTAACAGAAAACGTCTTTCTGAATCTTTAGAAAAAGAAAGACTAGCCCAAGAAGATGTCTAGAAAATCATTTGAAAATATTAAGTTAAAGAACTCTAAGTTAAAATCTAAACAAAACTTCAAACACGAAGATTTTATTGCTGGTATTGCACCAAATTTAAGAGGTCCATACTCAACAATGTACGTAAGAAGACCTTGGACTATAAGACAATATGCAGGTTTTTCTACTGCGGAAGAAAGTAATGCATTTTATAGAAGAAATTTAGCTGCCGGTCAAAAAGGATTATCTGTTGCATTTGATTTAGCAACACATAGAGGCTATGATTCCGATCACGAACGAGTACAAGGAGATGTAGGAAAAGCTGGAGTTGCCATAGATTCTGTAGAAGACATGAAGGTTTTGTTTGATAAAATTCCTTTAGATAAAATGTCTGTTTCTATGACAATGAATGGGGCTGTTTTACCTATTCTTGCTTTTTATATTGTAGTTGCAGAAGAACAAGGTGTAGCACCAGAATTACTTTCGGGAACAATTCAAAATGATATTTTAAAGGAGTTTATGGTACGTAACACTTACATCTACCCTCCTTCTCCATCAATGAAAATTATTGCTGATATTTTTAAATATACTAGTAATAATATGCCAAAATTTAACTCGATTTCTATTTCTGGTTATCATATGCAAGAAGCAGGTGCAACTGCAGAAATAGAGTTGGCGTATACTTTAGCAGACGGATTAGAATACATAAAAAAAGGTATTGAAGCAGGAATGGATATAGATACTTTTGCTCCAAGGTTATCTTTCTTTTGGGCAATAGGAATGGATCATTTTACAGAAATTGCAAAAATGCGAGCAGCAAGAATGTTATGGGCAAAAATTGTAAAACAATTTAATCCTAAAAACCCTAAATCGCTAGCTTTAAGAACACATTGTCAAACAAGTGGTTGGTCTCTAACCGAACAAGACCCTTTTAATAATGTTGCCAGAACAACTATAGAAGCTATGGCGGCTGCATTTGGAGGTACACAAAGTTTACATACTAACGCATTAGATGAAGCTATTGCCTTACCAACCGATTTTTCCGCTAGAATTGCAAGAAATACACAAATCTATCTACAACAAGAAACTCATATTACAAAAACCGTAGATCCTTGGGCAGGAAGTTATTATGTAGAAAAATTAACTGAAGATATTGCCAACAAAGCTTGGGAATTAATGCAAGAAGTTGATGAATTGGGCGGAATGACAAAAGCTATTGAAAAAGGAATTCCGAAAATGCGTATTGAAGAAGCTGCTGCAACAAAACAAGCAAAAATTGATAGCGGTAGAGATGTAATTGTTGGAGTAAATAAATATCAACTTAAAGAAGAAGATGCTCTTCATATTCTAGAAGTTGATAACGAAGCTGTTCGTAAATCGCAAATTGAAAGATTAAATTTATTAAAAGCCACTAGAAATACTGAGGAAGTTAATAAATGTTTAGTAAATTTAACAAATGCGGCTAAATCTGGAAAAGAGAATTTATTAGATTTAGCTGTTAAAGCCGCTAAAAAAAGAGCTACTTTAGGTGAAATTTCAGACGCTTTAGAAACCGTTTTTGAAAGACATAAAGCTGTTACAAAAACCATATCTGGTGTGTATAGTAAAGAAATAAAAGACGATAAACTATTTAAAGAAGCTTCTGAATTAGCAGATAAATTTGCCAATTTAGAAGGAAGACGCCCAAGAATTATGATAGCCAAATTAGGGCAAGATGGTCATGATCGTGGCGCAAAAGTTGTTGCTACTGGTTATGCCGATTTGGGATTTGATGTAGATATTGGTCCTCTGTTTCAAACACCTATTGAAGCTACAAAACAAGCCGTAGAAAATGATGTTCATATTTTAGGAATCTCTTCTTTAGTTGCAGGTCATAAAACTTTAGTTCCTCAAGTAATTGCAGAACTAAAAAAACACGGACGAGAAGATATTATGGTAATTGTTGGCGGTGTAATACCGGCACAAGATTATCAATTTTTATTTGATGCTGGTGCTGTTGGTGTTTTTGGTCCAGGAACAAAAATTGCACAAGCTGCAATAGATTTAATTACTATTTTAATTGATAGTGTTGTTGAGTAAATTAGTATGTTTATAAACTTAATTTCTATTAGTTTTCGATAAAGTTTAGATCGAAATATATTAAGACTTACATTTTTGTAATTTAATGAAATTAATACCTATTAATTTTTCTTATTTTTTTCAACTTATTTTTAACACTTCTACCCTTTAAAAAACAGTAAAATCCAAACCATTATTTCTGTATTTATCCGTAAATTTGCAACACTTTTAAAGCAATAATTTCAGGATGAAAAACATATTTAATTTCCTCTACTCTACACGTTTAATGGCTGTCTTATTTATCCTTTTTGCAACGGCAATGGGAGTAGCCACTTTTATAGAAAATGATTTTGGGACTCAAACATCTAAAGCACTAGTATACAACACTTGGTGGTTTGAAACTATTATGGTGTTTTTTGTAATCAATTTTTTTGGTAATATTTTTAGATATCGATTACATAAAAAAGAAAAATGGCCAGTTTTAATGTTTCATTTAGCCTTTTTATTTATTATTATTGGTGCTGGTGTTACAAGATATGTTGGTTATGAAGGATTAATGTTAATTAATGAAGGAGAAACTACAAATCAATTTTTATCGGAAACAACTTATGTTAATGTTATCGTTGATAATAGTAAAGAACAAAAGAAAATACATCAACCTATTCTACTGTCTGCTTGGGGCAATAACACATGGTCTTTTACTGATAATTTTAGAGAAAAAGAATACAATGTAGATTTAGTAGAATACATACCTTGGGCAGAAAAAAATTAGTTGAAGACGAAAACGGTGTTGAACATTTATTCTTAGTTGAATCTTCTAGCGGTAGTAGGCACGAACATTATATTAAAGCTGGTACTGTACAAAACATTCACAATATTTTAGTAGGTTATGAAACTAAAGACAAAACTGCTTCCATTAATATTTATAAAAGAAATGATTCTCTAAAAATAGTATCAAAATCTGATGGGAATTTTCAAGTAATGGCAACTCAAGAAAAAGGAAATCTACAAAAAGATAGTATTCAGAATTTTAAACTACGTTCTTTATACAATGTAGCAGGTTTACCTTTTGTAGTGCCACAATACCCTAGTAAAGGAGCTATGAAAACTATTAGTGGAGATAAGGATGATAAAAAATTAGATGTTATCGTTTTAGATGTTACTAGTAACAATGAAACAAAAAGAGTAGAACTTTCGGGAGGAATTTACAATAATGATAATTTTAAAGAATTTAAAGTTGATAATTTAAACTTTAGAATGTGGTATGGTGCTAAAATATTAGAAACTCCATTTAGTGTTAAGCTTAACGATTTTCAATTAGAAAAATATCCGGGATCAGAAAGTGCTGCTTCATACGCTAGTGAAGTAACGGTTATAGATGGTAAAGAAAAATTTGATTTTAGAATTTTTATGAACAATATATTAGATCATAACGGATTTAAACTATTTCAATCTAGTTATGATTTATCAGGCGAAAAAGAACAAACTCGATTGTCTGTAAATCATGATTTTTGGGGAACTTTTATAACCTATTTAGGGTATTCATTATTATATACTGGTTTAATTTGTATTCTATTTGCCAAAAATACTCGTTTTGATTATTTAAAAAATTCATTAAAGAAAATTAGAAAAAAGAAGCTAACCATGTCTGTTTTGTTATCAATTTTCTTATCATCATTTACTTATAGTCAGCATGCAAATGCTCATGATGTTAATAGAGTCTCTGATCAAAAAATAGACTCTATTTTAAAAACTAATTTAGTTTCTTTAGAGCATGCAGAAGACTTTAATAAATTGGTAATACAAGATGCTGGCGGGCGTATGAAACCTGCTCACACTTTTGCTTCTGAGTTGGTTAGAAAAGTAAGTCAGACAGAGACATTACATGGCATGCAACCAAGCCAGGTTTTATTATCTATAATTGAAAACTCTAGGCTTTGGTATGAAGTACCTGCAATTTATTTAGAAGAGAAAAATTTAAAAATAAGAGAACAATTAGGATTATCAAAAACAGCAAAATATGCACGCTTATCAGATTTCTTTTCAAATAGAGGAGAATATAAGATTAGAGAATTAGTGGCTGAAGCTCAAAAGAAAAATGTAAAAAGTTACTTTGAAAAAGATTTAATTAAAATTGATAGACGTTTAGGTTTATTATACAATGCTATTGGTGGCGGAATTTTAAAAATATACCCAATACCAAATGACGAAAATAATAAATGGGTTTCTCAACCAGAAACCTCAACTACTAAAGGTTTTATAGCTTCGGATACCGTTTTTGTGCAAAAATCTTTACCGTTATATGTTCAGTTATTACAAACAGCTAAAAAAACGGGTGATTATTCTAAGGCAAATCAAATTTTAGATGGCATTAAAAAATACCAAAAAAATATGGTGCAGAAGTTTATCCTTCTGATAAAAAAATTGATTTAGAAATTGCATATAACAAATACAATGTATTTAGTAAATTAGTTAAATATTACGGATTAGCAAGTTTACTTTTAATTGGTTTTGTCATTGCTCAAATATTTAGTTCTAAAAAATGGATTAATTATGTTGTTAAAACATTAATTGTAGTTACTATATGCCTGTTTATCTTACACACTTTAGGATTAATAAGCAGATGGTATATAAGCGGAAATGCTCCTTGGAGTAATGCTTATGAATCTATTATTTATGTTGGTTGGGCAACGATGTTATTTGGCTTTTTCTTAGGTAGAAAATCTGCTTTAACAATAGCTGCTACTACTTTTGTTACTTCAATAATTTTATTTACTGCTAGTTTAAATTGGCTAGATCCAGAAATTGCAAACTTACAACCTGTTTTAAACTCTTGGTGGCTATTAGTTCACGTTTCTATTATTGTTGCTAGTTATGGACCTTTAACTTTGGGTATGATCTTAGGAATTTTCTCTCTTTTCTTAATTCTTTTTACCAATGAACAGAATAAAAAGAAAATGGAAATTAATATTAAAGAGATTACTATTATAAATGAAATGGCTGTTACTGTTGGTTTAATAATGTTAACTATAGGAAACTTTTTAGGAGGTATGTGGGCTAATGAAAGCTGGGGGCGCTATTGGGGTTGGGACCCTAAAGAAACTTGGGCATTAATTTCTATTATGATTTATGCTTTTGTTCTTCATATGCGATTAATACCGGGTTTAAGAGGGAGATATACATTTAATTTATGGACAGTAATTTCTTATTTCTCAATAATGATGACTTATTTTGGAGTCAACTTTTATTTATCCGGGTTGCATTCTTATGCAAGTGGAGATCAAGTTATAACACCAAATTCAGTTTTTTATTCAATAGGATTTATAGCTATTTTAGGGACCATTTCTTGGTTTAAGTATAAAAAATATTACAAGAAGTAAATCATTTAATTTTTAAGATAAAAATGTATTTTTGCTCTTCAATAAATAACAAATAAAACACAATGTTTAATAAAAATATAAAATTAGTATTAGCAGGTTTAATTACTGTTTGGTCTATTTATCAATTCGTACAAGGAAATATAATGAATGGTCTTTCTATCTTATTATTAGCTGGAATCTTCATTTTACTTTATTTTAAAAATGAATTTATCTTATTAGCTTTTTTACAATTACGTAAACAAAATTTTCCGGGAGCTCAAAAATATTTAAGCTACATTAAAAACCCTGAAAGTGCATTAATTACAAAACAACAAGGTTATTATAATTACTTACACGGTATTATGTTAAGCCAAACTAATATAACACAAGCTGAAAAGTTTTTACGTAAAGCAGTTAAATTAGGCTTGTCTATGGATCATGATTTAGCCATGGCTAAATTACAATTAGCAGGAATAGCTATGACAAAAAGACGTAAACGTGAAGCTACTAACTTAATGGCAGAAGCTAAGAAGTTAGATAAACAAGGTATGCTTAAAGAGCAAATGCAAATGATGAAACAACAGATGAAAAAAATCTAATTTTTATTCATTTATATTCATAAAAAAACCTGCTAAAAAGCAGGTTTTTTTATGAATATAAACTAGTTTCTTTATTAAAAATTTACTTTAATTTGGATAAAGATAAATCTTTATTATACTGAACAATAAACAAACCTTGGTTTTCTCTATTGTTATTTCTGTAATCGAACTTAGTTTCAACTCTAATTGAAGCTCCCTGTTTAAAAGTTGTGTTTAAATCATTACCTGATGCTAATCTTACTAAAATATCATAAGTGATATCAAAACCCTTCGTAGCATAAAAAGAAGGCAAAGCATTGTTCTTTTTTAAATATTGCTTAGTAAAAGTTCTTGAACTTAGAGATTCTTCATCAACAAATTCATCGCTTACATAAGTAAATCCAATTTTAGCTAATTTTCTATTATCAATTTTGCTATACACTTTACCTTTATCATAAGTAAAAACTTTAACTGTAGTTTCTTCTGGTAAACTTATTAAACTATTGATAGCATTTCCTACAATAATGTTATTATCAGTAGCAATCACAACCCAGTTTTTAGTATTAGGTTTTATAATATCTAAAAATTTAGACTTAGCTATATAACCATCTTTTGGAGTTAAAATATTTACAGTATTTGCCATTGTACCAAACTCTAATGAAGATTTAAGCATATTACTAGTTCTTAATGATTGAGATTTACCATCACTTACAATTATAATATTTCCTTCATCGAAATTTGCTTTTAAATACCTTTCTAATTCTTCTCTAAAAACACTTTTTTCTGGTGATGTTTTTATAATATTAGAAGAATGAAAATTTGATTGATTATTAGAATAAACAGGAAAAACTACAGGAATATTCACATTAGCCGCAACCTTTTGAATCTCTTCTGAATACAAAGGGCCAATAACAACATTATTACTATTTAAACCTTTCTCCGAAATAATGCTATTTAAATTATTACCTCTTCTACTTCCTGTATCAAATACATTTAACTCTACGTCTAAACCTCTTCTTCTTAAAGAGTCTATCGCTATTTCTGCTCCCAAATAAAAATCTGTGGCAATGTTAACAAGCGTAGCATTTTTAGTGAAAATAGTTTTCGTAGTAAGTGTATCTATGTTATACTTACTAGTTCTAAAAGGCAATAACAATGCAACTTTTAAAGAATTTCCGTTTAAAATATAATCGTCATAAAAGACTTCATCTGCAACAACTTCAACTTGTTTTTCTCTTATCTTTAAAATTTGTCCAACTTTTAATCCTTTAGACAACTCCGGATTTAACAATAATAATTCTCCTCTTGTTAAGTTAAATTTCTTTTTAAAACTATAAAAAGTATCACCTTTTTTTACTTCGTAGACTTCAAATTTTTCTTTTAATTCTTCTAGAAGCTTTGTTTTTTCATCTACAATAGTATTATTAGAAATTGTATCGCTTTCAATTTCTGAGCTCTTTTTTAATTTATTCTTAAAATTATTTAACTTTCTTTCAGGAACAACTAAAAATGAATTTTTCTTTGGTTCTGACGTAACATCAGGATTTAAACGGAGTAAATCTTGAGTTTTCATGTCCAATTTTTGGGCAATTTTACTCATCGTTTCCCCTTTTTTAACCTTGTACTGTATATATCTTCTTTGTTGTCCACAAGAAACTGTGAATGTTAAAATACACAGGAAAATAAAAAATTTTAAATGCTTCATATGTTCTACTCCCATTCTATAGTTGCAGGCGGCTTAGAGCTTATATCATAAACAACTCTATTTACACCTTTTACCTGATTTATAATTTTATTAGATGTTTTCTGCAAAAATTTATAAGGTAAATCTACCCAATCTGCAGTCATACCATCTGTACTTTCAACAGCTCTTAAAGCTACTACTTTCTCATAGGTTCTTTCATCTCCCATTACACCAACAGAATTTACTGGTAATAACATTGCTCCAGCTTGCCAAACTTTGTCATACAATCCGTCTTCTCTTAAACCGTTAATAAAAATGGCATCAACTTCTTGTAAAATACGTACTTTATCTGCTGTTATGTCTCCTAAAATTCTAATTCCTAATCCAGGACCAGGAAAAGGATGTCTTCCAAGTAATTCTTTATCAATTCCCATAGAAGCTCCAACTCTTCTTACTTCGTCTTTAAAAATCATCCTTAAAGGTTCAACAATTTTTAATTTCATATAATCTGGCAATCCACCAACATTATGATGACTTTTTATAGTTGCAGAAGGTCCTCCATTTACAGAAACAGACTCAATAACATCTGGATATATAGTACCTTGAGCTAACCATTTAACATCTTGAATTTTATGGGCTTCATCATCAAATACATCAATAAATGTACCTCCAATTGCCTTTCTTTTTCCTTCAGGATCTACGATTCCTTCTAATTTATTTAAAAAACGTTCAGATGCATCTACACCTTTAACGTTTAATCCCATTCCTTCGTATTGCTTTAATACACTTTCGAACTCATTTTTACGTAATAATCCGTTATTAACAAAAATACAGTATAGATTTTTACCAATTGCTTTATGTAATAAAACGGCTGCTACTGTAGAATCTACTCCTCCAGAAAGGCCTAAAACTACCTTGTCATTTCCAACTTTTTCTTTAATAGCTTCAACTGTACTATCTACAAAAGAATCTGGTGTCCAAGTTTGTGCTACTTGAGCAATATTTACTAAAAAATTTTCTAATAATTGTTTTCCATCTGTAGAATGATATACCTCTGGATGAAATTGAATAGCATATGTTTCTTCTCCTTCAATTTTATAGGCAGCATTTTCTACATCTTTGGTACTTGCTAAAAGAACTCCGTTTGTAGGCAGCTCTTTTATGGTGTCTGAATGACTCATCCAAACTTGACTACCTTCAGAAATATTTTCAAAGAAAATTTCATCACTCTTTATAAAAGACAAATTTGCTCTACCATATTCTCTTGTATTTGATGGCGCTACTTTACCTCCAGAAAAATGAGCTAAATATTGTGCTCCATAACAAACAGATAATAAAGGTTTTTTACCTCTAATTTCTGATAAATCTGGATGTAAAACATTTTCTCCTCTAACAGAATTTGGGCTTCCAGAAAGGATAACCGCTTTAAAACTTTCTAATTCTTTAGGAGGATTGTTATACGGATGAATTTCACAGTATATGTTTAATTCTCTTACTCTTCTCGCAATTAATTGAGTGTATTGCGATCCAAAATCTAAAATAAGTACGTGGTGTTGTTGCATGCGCAAAAATACTATTTCAGATTAAATTTTAAATAATGAATTTAATATTTTTTAAGATAAATTAGAATTAGTTGGTTAATTAGAGAATTCGTAATTAAACTACTATAAAATTATTAATTTTAAAATTGATAAACAATAGCATTTATATTCATACCTGCCCCAACAGAAGCTAAAAGAACTACATCTCCTTTATTAACTTTCTGATTTTCAATTTTACCTTTTAAAACCAAATCTAGTAAAGTAGGCACAGTGGCTACAGAACTGTTTCCTAACTTATGTATACTCATGGGCATTACACCTTCTGGAACTTTCTTCTTAAATAACCTATAAAATCTTTTTACAATTGCTTCATCCATTTTTTCATTTGCTTGATGGATAAATATTTTCTTTACATCATCTATACCAAATTCGCTTTTATCTAGAGCAGATTTCATTGCTACAGGAACATTTGTTATTGCAAATTCGTAGATTTTACGCCCATACATTTTAATATAACGTATATCTTGATCTTCTTCTAAATTAAAAGAAGAACCATAATGTAAAAAATAAGCTTCTTCTTTTGCAAAGGTTTGACTAGCATGACTTAAAATACCCGAATTTTGATCAATCGTTTCTTCTACAATACAAGCTCCAGCTCCATCACTATAAATCATAGAATCTCTATCGTGTTTGTCTACAACTCTAGAAAGAGTTTCTGCACCAATTACTAATATTTTTTTTGCAATTCCTGCTTTAATAAAAGCTTGTGCTTGAATAACACCTTCAATCCAACCAGGACAACCAAATAAAATATCATAAGCAACACAATTTGGGTTTGCAATTTCTAATCGGTATTTTACACGAGTTGCTAAACTTGGCAAAGTATCTCCTTGAATAGTTCCAGATTTAACATCTCCAAAATTATGTGCAAGAATTATGTAGTCTAATTCTTCTGGATTGATATTTGCATCTTCAATTGCTTTTTGTGATGCAAAAAAAGCTAAGTCAGAAGTAGTATATGCTGCTTTTGCATAACGTCTCTCCTCAATACCAGTAATTGCTTTAAATTTTTCGACTATTACATTATTTTCAGAAGCGAATGCAGTACCATCTGCATTAAGAAAATTATCATTTAAAAAATCTATATTTTCTTTTCTTAAACTTGGAATATAAGTTCCGGTTCCTGTAATTTTTGAAGATATCATATAATAAAAATTTACCCGAGCAATTTATTAAAAGTTTGCTTTATAAAATTACTATGCATGCATAGTAATGGTAAACCCAAATTAAAAATTTGATAATTATTTATAAAATAAAAATCATGTTAGCTTTTATAAATATTCATCTTAAGCTGCATTACCGTTGCAATAGAGTTCGCTCTATTTTTCATTTTAAGTGCATTAATACCTTCAAAATCTTTATCGATTACTTCAAAAAAATACGACATCCAAATGGTAAAATGTTCTTTCTTAAAATTAACAAAAGCGTTTTTATTAAGGTGTTTTTGCATTACATTATTATGATAAGTAATTGTATCAAAAATAATATCGTTCCAAAAATCGGTAATAACATCTAAATGATGTTCTAATTGATTTTCTGCTACTATGTCTTCAAAAAAGGAATCATTTTTTCATCAATTAATAACAGATCATAAAACTTGGTAATAATTAATTTAATGTCTGCTTTTGTAGAAATATCTGCTATCATCTGTATTATTTACTGCTATAAGTAAGAGCTATCAAATGAGAATGGTAATAAAGAAAGTAATGATTCTGTTTTTACAATCTCACCTACTTCTCCCATAAATAAAACAGGAAATGGTTGTTTTTGTTTTATTTCGTATTCAGATAAAGATTGCCTACAAGCTCCGCAAGGTCCAACAGGTTTATCTACTTTAGTAATAGATGAACTAGCGGAAATTGCTAACTTTAAAACCTTAACATTAGGAAACTCTGAACCAGCTCTCCAAACAGCAACTCTTTCTGCACACATACCAGAAGGATACGCTGCATTTTCTTGATTATTACCTAAAACAATTTCGTTATTTTCTAATAATAAAGCAGCACCAACATTAAATTTAGAATAAGGTGCATAGGCTTTTTTTCTAGCTTCAACGGCTTTATCCATTAACATTTTATCTTCTAAAGAAAGCTCTGACACATCACTATAAAGAGTTGCAGATGCTGATATTTCAATTTTTTTCATAAATAATAGCGTCAAAAAAAGCAGCCTTATTTGACTGCTTTTAATATTGTAAACTTACTAAAAAATTATCACTTTTAATAATTGTCGTAAACTTCTCCTAAATCAAAAGATAAAGAAAAACGTAAAGAGTTTTCTAATGGATTATTAACATCTGATGAATTTATTAAATAAGATAAATCTATATTTAAAGCATTGGTTTTAAAACCGCCACCTAAAGTAAAATATTGTCTATTCCCCTTATCTTCACTTTCATGAAAATAACCAGCCCTTAACGCAAAAGCATTGTTGTATAAATATTCTGCACCTAAAGCATATGTAAATTCTTTTAACTCTTCGCTAAATCCTCCTGGAGCATCTCCAAAAGAACTAAACATTCCTTGAATCCAACCTTGATCTTCATCAGATTGATCTGGTTGCGGAGTAGGAACTAACAGTTTAGTAAATTCTACCGTCGTAGAAATAATATTATAATCATCTAAAATAAAATCAAATCCTCCACCTAGTTTTAAGTTTGTAGGAATAAAATCTTCTTCTCCAGGAACATAAGAAACTTTAGGACCTATGTTAGCAATATTAAATCCTATTCTATAGCGACCATTAAAATTACCATAATTTTCTTCGAAAGATTGATAATAACCAGAAACATCTACAGCAAAAGAATTAATTGGTTGTAGCGCATTACCTTGAGTTCCATTAAAAGCAAGGTTAGAGCGGATGTATTTTAAAGAAACTCCCATTGAAAACGTTTCGCTTAGTTTTAAGGCATAAGAACCAGTTGCCACAAATTCATTTGGGTTAATTGTTCCGTTTGGTTCTCCTTGATCATTTGTTAAATCTATTTGACCTAGAGAAAAATATTTAAAATCTGCTCCCCAAGCCGAAGTTTCACTAAATCTATTAATGTAAGAACCACTTCCTATAAAAATATCATCGGTTAAATTACGTAACCATGGAGAATATGTAAGACCCGTTTTTATTTGTCGATCACTAAAAACAATTTTCGAAGGATTATGAAATAATGAAAAAGCATCTGCAGTTGTTGCAACCCCCATATCTCCCATTCCTCCTGCTCTAGCATCTGGCACAATTAATAAAAAAGGAGTTGCCGTTGTAATACCTCCTGTTTGTTGAGTATTTGTTTGAGCATTTATCTTTAAGCTTACTAAAGCACAAAGTGCAATACAAAATCCTAATTTTTTCATTTTCTATTTTTCTTGTTAGTTTCGCAAATATCTAATTTTTATTGAAGTATTACTAATTTTTCGTACTTCTCAGAAACAAGGTTACTTGCTGTTGATTTTACTCTTAGTTTATATACATAAACACCTTTTCCTATTTTGTTTCCAAAGTCATCTAAACCGTTCCAAGTTATACTTCTTGATAAGTTACCGGTTGTTTGAATATTTCTATTAATTGTTTTTACCAATTTACCAGAAACGGTGAAAATTTGAACTTGGACCTCTAAAGGTTCATTTGGTTTATTATGATTAAACCAAAACTCTGTGTAATTTACAAAAGGATTAGGATAATTTAAAACATTTTCTAAATTTAATAAGGCATCACTTACAACCACGAAGTTTAACGTAGTTTCTGAGGAATTATTGTAAGTATCCCAAGCTTTTATTTTTAAAGTATGCGATCCTACTTCCAAATCTCTTAATGTATAGGTAACTTTTCCTTTAGAAAAATCATTTAATTCCGTTTGATAAAAATCATTTAAAATAATTGGATTAGAGGTATCTCCATCTAAAATTCCTACAATATCATGGTCTACAGCTGTAATAGATGTATTTATACCACTAACATCAGACAAAACTGCAATTAAGTTTGGTGATGCATTCGTATTTCCTCCATCAATAAAAGATTCATCATTCATAAATAATTTTATTTCTGGCCCAACCGTATCTTCTGGTGCATTGGCGTTAATACCACCAACAACAACATCAAAATTATAACCCGCTTTATCAACCTCTCCGTTCTCAACATAAAAGCTTAACTTCCCTTTTCCGTATGCAATTTTAATATCTTTTGGTACAATAAAGTCGAAACTAAAAACACCATTTTCTATGGTAGATTTCCCTCTAAACAACTTACTATCTTGTGTATCAAAAGGCATTTTTACACCAAACCCATCATTATCTAAAGTTGTTTTGTTTATTAGTTTATCAAAAACAGTTGTTGAAAGCGTTCCGTTAAAATCTGTTAGAATTACATTTGAATTATCTGTTATAACACCTTCAAATTTAACTTTAGATAGAGCTTTTAAAGTATCAATAGATTGGGTAACATCAATATTATTCATTTTTGTTATTCTTACATTTGGCTTTGGAATTGCTAATTTCATTGCAGGATCTCCAAAAGAATAAATAAAGAATTTTTGTGTATTAGAAAATTGATTTTTTGCAGCCATTAACGTTTCTGAAATTGTTAAATTCTCATTATTAAATGCTAATAAAATCCTTATTAACTCTTCATTAAAACGCTGTCCAACAGATATAAAAACTTCTCTTGTTGTGGTTATCATGTTTGCAGCACCACCGGTTTTACTTTTTAAGGTAAGTTCTCCTGCTGTTATTCTATTTGGGTTATCAAATCTCGAAAAATCGCAAGTTACGGTTATTAATAAAGGTAATGTATTTGGGTTATTGAAACCCTGAATTTGTGGTACATCTAAAATTCTTTCAGATGCAAACCCATCTTCTCCACCATGTCCAAAATAATCAAAAACCAAAGTTCCTTTTTCTATAGCATTGGTTATTGCTTTATTTACTTCTGGATATCTTTCTCCTCCAGAAGAATTTTCTTGTACATAAGCATCTGCATAAATTTTATTTACATTAAAAATTGGCTTGTTCAGTTTAATTTCATCTGCAATAGATTCTACTCCTTGTTCAATAACTTCTTCACCTACTTCATCAATATCATCTGCTAATAAAGTTATTGTATTTCTCCAATCTCCTATTGCATTTTTACTATAATAAGTTAATATTTTATCTACAACATTTTTTGCTTCTGTAATAGTAGAAACTGGAATTCTACTAGAAGCTACATCTATTGTATGAGTATTAGACATAGTACCTTCGTTATCATCTAACATCACAAAAAAATCATCAGTTACCCAAGAATTCGCCAAATTAAAGCTAATTGTAGATAATTTTACGGGAACAATATTATCATTACCAGGAATTCTATCTTTATAATCATAAGAAGCATCACCAAAAAAACAAACATATTTTAATTTTGAATTTGCTGATGAATTAGAATTATATACATGTTTTATAAAATCTCGAATACCAGTAATATCTTTAGAACCTGAAGAAAACTCATTGTAAATTTGATCTAATAAAACAACTTTTGATGTTAAACCAGAGTTGTTTTGATGATAATCTGCTAGTCTTTGAGCTTGATCTGATAGAGCAGAACTAGTAATTACCATATAATTTATGTCTTTTATGGCATGTAAATTCTGATTAGCAATTTTAGAGTTTGCAACAGTTTCTGGTCTATAGAAATCAGTATTATCAAGAATTACATATTCTTTTAATGCCCCTGCATTGTCTTTAAAAGTAAAGCTTCCTGTAGAATCTTCATTAGGAATTATTTGTGGATTAAGATGATTTGTAACATCCCAAACCTGAAAGGCAGAACTACCATTTTCTATTTGGTAAGCTATTACTCCTGAAGTATTAGCTTGTTCGAAGCTTCTAAACGAAAATTGAAAATTGCTAAATTTTAATTGTTTTTTACCTACAACCTCAATATAATCTAAAAAAGCACTTGCTGATGGATTTCCATTATTATCATATGTTATAGAAACCTCAATTTCATCTAAAGTGTTAGCTATATTTGCATTTCTTTCTACTGCATATGCTTTAGTTAAAGAACTAGGATTTACTGCAGCATAATTTATGGTTAAAGCATCAGTACCATTTACTTTTACATCCATAGTTGAAGAAACAACGGAATTAGAAACACCTCTTACTCTAACATTTACATCTTCATTAAGTAAAGAGTTTTTAAATGGAATTTTAAACGTTTGCGTATTATAAATATTAAAATCTTCTTCAAAAAACCATTGTGTACCAACTGCTAATATGCTTTTTAAATCTTTTTCTAAAAACACAAAATCATTGAATGAATTAATAATGGTTGTTGCATTATTCGTTAAAGTATTTTTAGAACCAATTCTTTTCCCATCTGTGTCATTAACAGATATAAAGTAATAGGCTTTGTCAGAATAAATGTTCTGTCTATGTTTTATTGAATTTGTAGCTGCATTTACATCCCAATCATGTGCCCCTTTTGCATAAAATAAAATAAAATCTTCATTGTCGAAAGAACCATCATTTTCACCCTCTACATAAATCGCATTTTCTTGTAAGTCATCATATCTAAAATCGCTATTTAAAACCGGTAAAAGTTGACCTCCATTACCATAAATATGTATTTTCTTTGGATCAAGCCCGTTAGTAGAAACACCTATTTGTTGTAATAAATTTCTATCAATTTTAAATACACCTGTTGTATCTACGGAAAATTTATACCAATCTCCATTAGACAAGACTGAATTATTAACTTGTGCTAAGCCAATTTGAAATATAAAGCCAATAAAAAAAGTAAAAGCTGTTTTCTCATAATTAAGTATTCAAATAACGCAAATATTATTTAGATATTTTACTGTAAACAAAGATAAATTATACTAAAACAATAAAGCTTACGTTTTATAAAATATGCCCAAAAAATTGATGCGTTAAAATTAATAAATTACTTGCTTAAAAATATAATTATTGTAAATTGCATCACTATAAAAAAAACCTATCAATTATATATTAGGAAATGAAAAACATTTTTAAATTAACTTTTGTATTCATAACAACCTTATTACTTTTTAATTGTAAAAGTAATAATACCAATAAGTCTAGACTTACAGGCTTACCTTTTAATGATGCTCGATATGGAAATTTTGCCAAAGGTAAACCTGATGCTGGACAAAAACCACCGTTAGGTATGGTTGCTGTTGAAGGAGGCTCATTTACAATGGGACAAGTTCAAGATGATGTTATGTTTGATTGGAATACAACTCCAAAAAAATTACATGTTCGTTCTTTTTATATGGATGAAGCAGAAGTTACTAACTCAGAATATTTTCTTTATGTGCAATACATGAAAAACGTTTTTTCTCCTGCTGAAGAAAAATATAGACATATTTACAACTCTATTTTACCAGATACTTTAGTTTGGAGAAAAAGTTTAGGTAATACAGATATTTTATCTGAAAATTACTTTCGCCATCCTGCTTATGCAGATTACCCAGTAGTAGGTGTAAGTTGGTTACAAGCTAATGAATATTGTAAATGGAGAACAAACGCTGTAAATTTAAAAACATTAATAGACAAAGGTCATATTACTAACATATTTGAGAATGATACAATAAGTAACTTTTTTGATACCGATGTTTTTTTAGCGGATGACACAAAGTTATTTAATGGAGATACAACAGTATATAAAAGAGGTGTTGGAAGAACTTTAAGGAAAAGAGGTGAAGCAAGACCTAGTAGAGATACTTTTCAAGGTAGAAAAATTTCTCAAGCAGATGGTATTTTAACTCAACGTTTTAGGTTACCAACTGAAGCTGAATGGGAGTTTGCTGCTAAAGCGAATATAGAAAACAGAGAATACAACAATGTAAGAGGTAGAAAAAAGTATGCTTGGAATGGGAAGTATTCTAGATCTAAAAACAAACGAAACAAAGGAGATCAATTAGCGAATTTTAAACAAGGGAAAGGAGCTTATAGTGGTTTACCAGGTTGGAGTTCTGATGGATCTGATATACCTAATAAAATAAAATCTTATCCTCCTAACGGGTTTGGGTTATATGATATGTCTGGTAACGTGGCAGAATGGGTAGCTGATGTTTATAGACCATTAATTGATAATGAAGCAAATGATTTTAATTATTTTAGAGGAAACCTTTTTACCAAAAAAATGATTGATAAAGATGGTAATGTTGTAATTGCTGCTAATGATGCTGGAGCAAAAGTTGAATATGACACTTTACCAAATGGAAAAATTATACCTAAACAATTACCTGGTACTATTAAATACATTCCAATTACAAAAGATGACACAACTTTAAGAAGAAACTTTACAGAATCTGACAATGCAAATATTAATGATGGAGATTTAAATTCTTCTCGTTTTTATGAAGATGATGAAGAGCAATTTGCATCTAGACCAAGTATGTATAATTCTCCTAAAACACCAACTAGACAGTCAGAAAATGGAATAGACGTTTTAGTAAATGATAATAAAAAAAGATCTACTTTAATTAGTGATAAATCTAGAGTTTATAAAGGTGGAGCTTGGTCTGATAGAGAATACTGGTTAGATCCTGCTCAAAGAAGATATTTACCAGAATATATGGCTACAAACTTTATCGGCTTTAGATGTGTATCTGACAAAGTTGGCCCAATGGCTAACAAGAAAAGAAGAGCTAGAAATCCTAGTAGGTAACTTTAAAAAAATACTACTCATAAAAGCCTCATTATTTTTTAGAATAATGAGGCTTTTATTTATATTTAAAACATGAAAATAGCTAACCTTTACAAACTATATAAAAACCATTTTTTAGTTGATACTGATACTAGAAATATAAGAGAAAATACAATTTTCTTTGCTTTAAAAGGCGACAATTTTAACGGTAATAAATTTGCTGAACAATCTTTAAAATTAGGGGCTAATTATGCTATAGTAGATGAAGAGATATACAAAACAAAAGAAAATATAATACTTGTAGATAATGTTTTAAAAACACTACAAAAATTAGCTAATTATCATCGAAAAGAACTAAACATACCTATTATAGGATTAACTGGAAGTAACGGCAAAACAACTACTAAAGAACTTATAAATGTTGTTCTAAGTAAAAGCTATAAGACAAAAGCTACTTTAGGTAATTTAAACAATCATATTGGTGTACCCTTAACTTTACTTTCCTTCACCGATAAGACTGAAATCGGAATCGTAGAAATGGGCGCTAATCATCAAAAAGAAATTGAATTTTTATGCACTATTTCTGAACCTGACTATGGTTATATTACCAATTTTGGAAAAGCTCATTTAGAAGGTTTTGGAGGTATAGATGGGGTTATTAAAGGAAAAAGTGAATTATATACTTATCTAAAAGTTAATAATAAAACTGCGTTCGTTAATATTGATGATGAGATTCAAGTAGAAAAAACAAAAAATATCAATACGATAAACTTTAATAAATTAAACTTACATTATTTAGATGCAATTCCTTTTGTAAAATTATCTTATAAAGATTCTATTATTCAAAGTAATCTAATCGGAAAATACAATTATACTAATTTAGCTGCTGCAATTACTATTGGCGAATATTTTAAAGTAACAGCAATAAATATAAAAGATGCTTTAGAAAATTATACTCCACAAAATAATAGATCTCAAATTATTGAAACTGAAAACAATAAAATAATTTTAGATGCTTACAATGCTAATCCGTCTAGTATGAAAGTAGCACTCGAAAATTTTAATACTATGAAATCAGTATCAAAAGTTATCATATTAGGTGACATGTTTGAACTCGGTAAAGACAGTTTCATAGAACACCAAACAATTGCTGATTTAGTAAGTTCTTTAAAGTTTTACAAAATAATATTAGTTGGCGAGAGTTTTAAAGATGTAAAATCAAATGAACTTCAATTTAAAACGTATCTAGAACTAGAAGATTATATCAAAAAAATCCTCTAGAAAACCAATTAATATTAATAAAAGGTTCTAGAGGAATGCGTTTAGAAAGAATTTTAGATCATATTAATTAATATTATTCTTGTGATATTCTAGTAAACTATCAATTGGTCTTTGAATTACATTAGTAATTTTTAAATTATTCTTTTTAGCCACTTTTTCTAATATATCTCGAAAGTAATATGCTATAGATCCTATAAAATAAAGAGGAGTTTGAGTGTCTTTTTCAAAAGGTAAAACTCGATATTTAAAAAACTCTTGAAATCCTCTCTTTATAATTCTTTTAATATATTTTTCCTCCTTAAATTCAAACATGAATTTTGCAAAAGTTGCTAAATACATATTCGGATTCACTTTTCTATATAAGTTTTCTTTTATATAATCTGCATCTAAATTAAACTCATTTTCAAATTTTTCTGCAATAGACTTTGGCATTTTATTATAGTAATATTCCCTTAATAGCAATTTACCAAAATAATTACCACTAGCTTCATCCATAATAATATATCCCAAAGATGGTGACTTCATAAACAAATTTTCACCATCAAAATAACAACTATTAGATCCTGTACCTAAAATACACACAACAGCAGGCTCTTTACCAGAAGCGGCATAAACAGCAGCTAACATATCTTCAGAGATAAAAATTTTAGCGTTTACAAAAATCTTCTGAAGAACATCTTTTAAAATTTTGATAGGCTTTGGCGTGCCGCAACCTGCTCCATAAAAATGAATTTCAGTAACTTCATCTTTGATGTTGATAAGTTGAAACATGTGAATAATTCTGTTATGTAACTCTTCTTCAGCAACAACAGCAGGATTTAAACCTAAAGTTCTCTCCCTAAAAATTTCTTTTTTGTTATTATCAATAGCAATCCAATCTGCTTTAGTAGAACCTCCATCTGCAATTAAAATCATAATTATCCTATTTTAATCAAATATATTGTAAGTTAAATTCTTACACAATAGTTTAAAAAACTTCAATCGTTTTCGTTTTAAAATTTAAGGTAATTATACCTTTGAAAATTGTAAATTTGTTTAAAATTATAAAAAGATGTTTTTTTTCAAGAAAAAAGAAATTCCATTAAATCATTTTTTTCAAATGGATTTGTAGACATCCATTCTCATTTACTTCCGGGTATAGATGATGGCGCCAAAGATTTAAATAACTCTATAGAATTAATTCAAAAAATGTCTTCCTATGGAATTAAAAACTTTATAACTACTCCACATGTTTTGGGCGATGTATATCCAAATTCTTCTGAGACTATAAAAAATAAATTAAAAGAAGTAAGAGATGAATTGAATAATAGAAATATAAAAGATGTTACTATTAATGCAGCCGCAGAATACATGATGGATGAGCAATTCTCTGATTTATTAGAAAAAGGAGACATTCTTACCCTAAAAGATAATTACATACTTGTTGAAATGTCTTATTTTAGTCCTCCTATAAATTTGTTTGAAATATTATTTCAAATTCAATTAAAAGGATATAAACCTATTTTAGCACATCCTGAACGTTACAATTCATATCACAATAACTTCGAGATCTATTATAAACTAAAAAAAGCAGGTTGCTTATTTCAGTTAAATTTATTGTCTTTAACAGAACAATACGGGAAATTTGTAACAAAAACAGCGGAAAAATTAATCAAAGAAAACTTATATGATTTTGTTGGAACTGATACACATCATAAAAATCATTTAAATCTTCTGCAAAAAGTAAGTACAAAAAAGAATAAAAAAATATTGACCATTTATTATTAAATAATAAAAAGTTCTTAAAATAAAAAAGGAAGCAAATTTTGCTTCCTTTTTTATTTCTAACTAAATATTTTCTTATACCAAGGTTTTTTCACCTCTTCAATATAACCATTTCCGTATCCGTAGCCGTATCCGTATCCGTATCCGTATCCTCTTGTCATATCAGTATCATTTAGTACAATAGCCATATTAGGTAACTTTTTCTCATTATATAATGTTTGAGCTACATTTAACATACGCTTATCTAAATAATTAGCTCTAGAAACGTATAAAAACATATCTGCATATTTTGAAACTAATAATGTATCTGTTACTAAATTAACTGGTGCAGTATCAACAATAATAAAATCATAATCATTTTGCACTTCATCAAATAAATCTTTAATTCTAGAATTTAATAACAATTCTGCTGGATTAGGTGGTATAACACCAGATGCAATAATATCTAAACCTTTAATTTCAGGAATAGAAAATTTAAGATCAATTAATTTTAAATCCTTATTGGTAATAAAATTAGTAACTCCCTTACGCTCTGGAATTCCAAGATATTCAGTAACTTTAGGTGCTCTTAAATCCATTCCTAATAATAAAACTTTTTTATTAGACAAAGATAAAGCTGCGGCTAAATTAATCGATATAAAAGATTTACCCTCTCCACTTGTAGTGGATGTAATAAATATTTTTTTACCTAAACCATCATTCTTATTAGGTAACATAAAATCCAAATTGGTTCTTATCAAACGAAAAGCTTCAGCAGTACTTGTTCTTGAATCATTCCCAATTACAATTTTTTCATCTGTTGCAGAATGAGGGACATCTCCAATAAAAGGAACAGATGTTAAGTCTTCAATATCTTTTCTAGAATGAATTTTCGTGTCTAAAAGATTTTTTAAATACACAAATATAAAAGGCACTAGCAAACCTAATAATAAAGCTGCTAAATAAATAATTCTCTTCTTAGGCGAAACAGCAATATCAATACCATAAGCATAATCAATAATTTTAGCATTCGGTACAGTAACAGCTAAAGAAATTGCTGTTTCTTCTTTTTTCTTCAATAAGTAAGAATAAAGTTCTGAATAAATTTCTTTTTGCCTTTCTATATCAATCATTCCTCTTTCAATTAAAGGTATATTAGATATTTTAGAAGTAACTTTTCTTTCCTCAATATTCAATTGTTTTAATTGAATTTCTAAAGATTTTTTTAAGTTTTCTAAACTAGATAATAAATTCTTGTTTAAAGTCGAAATTTGGGACTGAATTTCAATTAATTGTGGGTTTCGTATACCCGCATTGACTAATAATTTATTCTTCTTTAAAACTAATTCATTATAACTTATAATAGAAGTAGTAATACTCGCATCAGTAAAACCTAAGTTAGTCGGTAAAACATCATTCGTTTCAGATTCTTTCTTTAACTTTTTTTGAATCCAATTCGCTAAGCTTAATTGACTCTCAATTTCAACAATTTTTTGATTATTTTTTGAAACCGCTTCTAAAACTAATTGTCCTTCAGTTGACAAACCTGTGATACCAAACTTAGTTTTATAATTTTTAACATTGTCTTGAACAGTTGCTAAATCAGATCCAACACTCTTCAAACGATCTTCAATAAAGTCTTTTGTTTTTTCGGATACAATACTTTTGTCTTTAATCGCATCAATATTGTATTGCTTCACCAACTCATTTAAAACGTCCTCAGCTTTTACCTTTACAGCATTTTGTAATCCAATTGTTAAAACACTAGAATTTTTATTAACTGGACTTATAGAAATACTTTTTCTATAACTATCTATCGTTTTATTTCTACCTCTAATACTAATAATTACTTCTTTCTGACTTAAATCCCGAACTAGATTATTGGAATGAATTACTTTAAAATGCCCTATTTTGCTATTAATAATCTCATTAAACCTAGAAGTCATTATGATTCTGCCATCTATGTTTTTTAACTCAATTTTTTCTTGATCTAAAATTGAAATTACGAAAGCAGTATCTTTTTCACTGTATAAAGATGCTTTATTAATAAATTTTAAAATTAAAGGACTACGCTTATAAACCTCTGTTTTCTTAACCCTCCCTTCATTAAAGTATGAAGTTGTTAATTCCAAAGAATCTACAACATTTCCAATGATTTTTCGAGATTTTAGAATTTCAATCTCATTATCTGTATTATTTGCAGAACTACCACCTATGATCCCCAAATCCGAAAAAGAAGCTAATTCTGCCGAAATTCCTGATTTCTGATTATCTTTAATCATGATTGAGGTTGATGCACTATATTTAGGTGTAGCATATCTTAAATATAAAAAAGCAAAGGTTAATGATAATAAAACCCCAACTACAAACCATTTCCAATGAATTAAATACTTCTCTAATTCTTCCCTAATATTAATCGTATCATTATTTTCTAATACTTCATTAGAAACCGATTTTTCTTTTTGTTCTTGCATTTTTATCTTGTTAGTAGAGAAACAATAGTTATTATTAATCCTGTAATTGAAATAAATAAACTAGTACTTGAATTTGAGGAAGCAGATTGAATTCTAGCATAATTTTGTTCCACATAGACTACATCGTTTTGTTGTAAATAATAAACTGGAGAAGTCAGAACATCTTTTGATCGTAAATCTACTCTGTATTCCACTTTTTTATTATTTTCTTCTCTGATAATTAAAATATTATTTCTCTGTCCAGAAATATTAATATCACCTGCCAAAGCTAAAGCATCTAATATCGTAATTCTTTCATTTGGTATACTATAACTTCCTGGTCTTTGGACATCTCCCATCACAGATATTTTATAATTTGCAATTCTTATGTTTATATTGGGCTCTTTAATATAATCTGGTGATAATTTATTTTTTAAAAAATCAATTACTTCATTACGAGAAAGACCCCCTATTTTCAATTTCCCTAATACAGGAAATTCTATTTCTCCATTTGTATCTACCAAATATGTTTGTTGTTGTGCTACTCCTATTGCAGAATTAGAACTTGTTGAATACGTAACTGCAGACAAATTAAAAGGTCTAACAGCTTCAATGTCTTGAGAAGTAATTGTTATTTGTAATAAATCATCTGGTTTAATAATTGTTCTATAACTATTTGAAACTTTTGACTGATCTATTTCATCATTTTGAAAATATACAATTTCTTTTTTGGAGACACAACTAGAAAAAACTATAATAAATAATAAATAATACTTACAAAAAAACTTTAACATATATCTATTTTTTTTTGCAAAAATAAGATAAAAAAGGGAATTACTAGGTAATTTATTAAGCTTTTTAAATTTCAATTAAATACTTTTGAAAGTTAAAACAACTTTAGAACATAGTAGTTTTTATAAAAATCTAAATCATTTATTTCAAAATAAATAAATAAGCGGTTAATGACGATATAGAAAAACAAAAAAAGGTATAAAAAGAAGTTAATTCTTTTGGAGTTTGTGGCCGAAAATAAAAATTGCAATTAAACACAAGATAATGGGTGAAAACACATTTTACTATATATAAATATTTGATCAAAATTTTCTAAAAAAAATATTATTTTTATTTTACCCCTAATTGTTTTAGCTTTTCTTTATACCAACTTTTACCTAAAACTCTTTTAAACAACCAATTTCTATACTCTTTATATATAATAGATTTATAGATAATGTTAATTCTAGTTTTTATATAAAGAACTATTGTAACTATACTATGATTTCTTCTTGTTTTGTTAATATTGATAAACTGGATATTAAAAGAATTAAGGTAAGATATCGTTTTTTTTGTTTCATTGTAGTCCAAACTACTAACCTTATTAAAAATCTCAAAACATGTTGCTAAAAAAAATTTAACGGTTGATTTAGTTTCTTTAATGAATTAATAGCATCCTTAGCATTTGTTTTTTTCGAAAGCAAAAAAACGTCATATGCATTTCTTAAAGCAATTGTTTTGTAATAATACCTTCTATCGTTAATTTGTGATGCGATTATAGATAAATTTAGCTTGTTAGAATAACTTAAAACAGAAACCCCATTAATGATTTGCAAACTTTTCTTTACAAAATTATAATTAAATTCGTTAGAGTATTTTTCTATTAAAAGACCTTTGTGAATTTCTACTGCAGCTATGTAATTATCTTTTTTGAGCCTTACATAATGTCTCTGTTCTGGGAAATCAAAATCATATTTACCTACATCAAAATAGCCATTAGCTCGTAATAATTTAATAGCTTTGGGGTAGTCTTCTTGTGAAAAAAGAAAATCAATATCACCTACCATTCTTTCTGCTACATCATTATAAAGACCTGCCAATAAATTTCCTGTTCCTTTTAAAAAAATTGGGGTGACTTTGTTAACTAATAATAAATTGTTTAATTCTTTTGCTTGACATATTATTTGCAAGTTCCGTTTACGGTTCAAAGTTGTTATATGTTTCATATAACTAACCAAATCTTCTGGCAAATAATGTAAAAAGTCTTCACGTTTTAAATTACAATACAATGCAGGAAAGACATAATGACCTGTACTTATTTTCACTAAGTTATCCCAGTCAATAGAATTAGATTTCAGCAGTTTTTCAACCTTTAATCTATTTTTATTATCAAAAGAAATGGTTAAACAGGCAGCTATAAAATAAAGTTCTTCTTTATAACTCATTGTTAATAATTTTAAACCTATTAAATAATATAATTATAAACGTTTAAAAAAATGTTTGTTAACTTTATCTAATTTTTCAAATTGAGAGTTTTTAGATATATATTCTGGAACGATTTCTTTTATCATACTTACAATTTCTGTATTTGTTAATCTATTCTTTTTAGAAGACAATTCTTCTATCAATATCAAAACTAAATTTACATTAACTTTTTGAATCTTTGCAATCATTATTTTTTCATGATAGGTCTTTAGCGTATTTTCTCCATTCGCTAATAATTCTTCATATAGTTTTTCTCCAGGTCTTAACCCTGTTATTTTTATATCAATATCTTCTGGATATTTTAACCCAGACAATGAGATCATTCTTTTTGCCATATCAAAAATCTTCACAGATTTCCCCATGTCAAAAATATAAATCTCTCCACCATCACCCATAGCTCCTGCTTCTAGCACCAATCTACATGCTTCTGGAATCGTCATAAAGTATCGGGTAATATGTTCATCGGTTACTGTTAATGGTCCTCCGTTTTCAATTTGCTTTTTAAACAATGGAATAACTGAACCATTAGATCCTAATACATTTCCAAAACGAGTAGTTGTAAATTTCGTCTTTTTTTGTTGCTTACTTAAACAACTAATATACATTTCTGCTACTCTTTTAGTAGCCCCCATAACATTCGTTGGGTTTACTGCTTTATCCGTAGAAACCATTACAAAACGTTCTACTTTATACTTTACGGATAGGTCTGCAATCGTTTTAGTACCCAAAACATTAATTTTAACAGCTTCATATGGACTGTCTTCCATTAAAGGAACATGTTTATAGGCTGCAGCATGAAAAACTTTTTGGGGATTGTATTGCTCGAAAATCTCTCGCATTCTTTTTTTATCTCTTACATCCGCTACTAATGCAGAAAAACTTTTGATCCCTTTTTGATGTAATTCTTGTTGCAAATCGTATAAAGCAGATTCTGCTTGATCAATTAAAACCAAATGCTTTATACTAAAGCCAGCCAGTTGTCTAGAAATTTCACTCCCAATAGAACCTGCAGCTCCAGTAACTAAAATCACTTTATTATTTACGTCCCTCTTTACAATAGGGTTGTCAATTAATATTTGTTGTCTATCTAATAAATCATCAATATTGACTTGTTTAATTTGATTAGCTTCAAGAGTACCATCAATCCATTTGATTAATGGAGGAACAATTTTTACTTTTAAATTTAAATTTAATAAGTAATCTGTTATTTCTAATAAACGAGACGGTTTTATTTTTTTTGTAGAGATAATTACTTCTTCAATTTCATACTTATCAATAAAATCTTTATTAATCTTTGAAAGATCATAAATTTTAATACGGTCTATTTTTTTATTAATTTTATTTTTATCATCATCTATAAACCCAATAATATCGTAGCTATTTTCGGTCTCCCTATTTAAGGCTCCGTAAGTTATAATTCCTGAATCTCCTGCTCCATATATTAACGCGTTTGTAATTGATTTTAACTCAGTAGATAGAACTTCATAAAAAGCTTTAAAAATATACCTACTTAAAATCAAAATAAATACTGATATTAAATAATGAATTAAAATAATTGTTTTTGGAATTGTAAAAAAATCAAATAATGAAAATATTTGATTTACAATAACAATAAAAATTACAGATAAACTAAAAATAGAAATTCCTAAAAAAACATTAAATGCATCTTTAGTTCCCGTGTGTCTAATAATTCCTTTATAAGAACCTACCAATAAAAAACTAGTTAAAGCTAAAGAAATAACTAATGGTAATTGATAATAAAAATTCTCTGTATTAAAATCAAAACTTATATCAAACCTAACAATATAAGCTAGTATAAAAGAAAAACACACCAAAAAAACATCAATACATAAAACTAACCAACGTGAAGCATATTTATTTAATGTTTTTAGAAAAAATCTTCTTATCATCTATAATTTATAATTTAAGCGAATTTACAAAAATTTCTTTATAGAAGTTGCGATTCGTTCAAAATCATTTTCTGTCAGATTAGATCCTGAAGGTAAACAGATTCCATTATTAAATAAATCTTCAGAAACAGATTCTCCATAATAATCACAATCTTTAAAGACAGGCTGTAAATGCATTGGTTTCCACAAAGGTCTTGACTCAATATTATCAGAATCTAATTGTAACCTAATATCTTCTGTAGTAAAACCTGTTTTTTCTTTATCAATTAGAATGCAACTTAACCAATGATTAGAATAATAAGAAGAGGATGGTTCTTCAAAAACTTTTATACCTGAACAATTTTTAAATAAATTTTTATAAAATCGATTATTACCCCTTCTAAATTGAATATGTTTATCTAAAACTTCCATTTGTCCACGACCTATTCCTGCTAAAACATTACTCATTCTATAATTATAACCTATTTCAGAATGTTGGTAATGAGGTGCATTATCTCTTGCTTGAGTAGCTAAAAATATTGTTTTGTTTTTATCTACATCGTTCTTACAAACCAATGCTCCTCCTCCAGAAGTAGTTATTATCTTGTTACCATTAAAGGATAATATTCCATAATCGCCAAATGTTCCACATTTTTTCCCTTTATATGTAGAACCTAAAGCTTCTGCTGCATCCTCTATTAAAGTAATTTGAAATTTATTTGCAATGGTTGAAATTTCATCCATTTTTGCAGGCATTCCATATAAATGTACTACAATTATAGCCTTAGGTTTATTACCTTTTAATATTCTATCTTTAATAGATTCCTCTAATGCTATTGGACACATATTCCACGTATCTTCTTCACTGTCAATAAAAACAGGGTTTGCTCCTAAGTATTTGATTGGATTTGCAGATGCTGAGAAAGTCATACTCTGACAAATAACTTCATCATGTAATTTAACACCTGCCAATATTAATGCAATGTGTAAAGCAGATGTACCAGATGCTAAACATGCAACTTTTGATTCGTCTTTTAAATAACTTTCTAGATCTTGTTCAAATCCATTTACATTTGGTCCTAATGGAGCAATCCAATTTGTTTCAAAAGCTTTTTGAACGAATTCTTGTTCTGCTCCTCCCATATGAGGAGATGATAGCCAAATTTTATTCATTTATAAATTGAATTTTTTATTTAATAAACTCTTTATTTTTAATAGGGTCTTATTTTCTATTAAATTTTTATTTTCTAAAATAGGTAAAAGCGGCCAACCATAATCAATAAATTCATTGGACTCAAAAACCATAACTGTTGAAAATCTAGGGATAATATGAAAATGAACATTCTTATCAATCATCATTAAACCTAGATAATTAATTTTGTCATAAGTGAATTCTTCTTTTAATTTCTTTTCAACTTCAATAACTATATCTTTTAATTCAATAAACCCTTCTTTACTTACTTCAGATAAACTCTCAACATCTTTATTATAAATTAAAACTAATGCACCTAAAGTAACTTGTTCACTTCTTAACAATAAAGTCCAAAATTTATATTCTTTGATTAACAAATTTGGATACCCAAATTTTAAGATAGTATCGTTCATTCTAAAAAAAGTTTTAAAAATAATTTTTAAATCTCCAAGAAAAGTTTTATTGTAATAATATTCTCTATTCATCTTTATTTTATCAGGGTAAATAACATTGTTATTATAACTAACTGGGTTCTCTTGTTTAGACAAAATTTCTTCTTCATTAGAATATTTAATAGATGCTAAACATGTTATTCCTGGTCTAAGTTTTAAAATAACTCTATCGTTTCCTTTCAATTCATCTGCATAACCAGGTACATCTGGCCTTGGCCCCACGATACTCATATCTCCTTTAAATACATTCCACAAAGCAGGAAGTTCATCAATTTTATATTTTCTTAAAACAGCCCCAAAAGGAGTTATTCTTTTCTCCCCTTTTATAGAAATAGATACTCCTGAATGAATACTAATCATAGTTCTAAACTTAATCATTTTAAACAGCGCTCCATTCAAGCCAACTCTTTTTTGAATAAATAAAGGTGAACCATCTGGCATTTTAATTAAAATAATTAAATAAACAATTAATAAAAAAGGCATCAAGACAATAAGGCCAACTAAGGACATTAATCTATCAAAAATAAATTTAAACATTTTATATCTTATTATTTTTAATAAAATCTTTATAATCAACATTCAGGTCAACAATTGCTGCGTGTTGTGGATATAAACTCTTTGTTTTTTCATCCGGCATTTCCATGAACTTTTCTCCATACCGCAAAATTAAATACTTTTCTACTTTTTCTGGTACAGGTAAAACTAATGTTTCGAATTTAACATTTTTAGGTTTCCCTAAATAATGAATAGGAAAAGAAGTGTTAGGAAACTTTGCTCTACCAAAAAAATGTCCTACATAATCCATCTTTTTTTCATTAAACCTTCTGATATAAGATGTTAGTTTTTTCTCAATTCTACTAGTAATAATTACACTAAAGAATTTCATACCGATTTTTTTAATTTTGTTATCAGTAATATACCCTTTTTTACTTACCGTTTTTGCTGTAATAATTCTTGCTGCTAAAAATTGAAGTTTTCTTAAAAATAAATTTTTAGAAGTTTTATTTAAACACATAATATCTATATAAAATCCTTGATGCATATCTCTATACTTAGTATCTTCTTCAATAAATGTTGTACCATTTAATCTAAGCTTAGAGAAAAACATAGGCCATTCTTTTGTGTTTTCTTCTTGTAGATAATAATCAGCGTTTAAATTATTTTTTGCAACTAAAAGAAATTTTTGATAATTATCAAAAGTCATAAAGACATCTAAATCATCATCCCAAGGAATAAAACCTTTATGTCTAATAGCTCCAAGTGCTGTCCCTCCCATTAAATAATAAGTAATACTATTTTCTTTACAAAAAGCGTCAAAGTATTCTATTATTTCTAAAAGTTTATTTTGGATATCTTTTATTTCTACTTTGATCATATTTTTTTGCTAAATAATAGAATTTACCAATAATTTTATTTAAAAATCGATTCTTTGTCAAAAATCTAACAATTGCCCTTAAACTGAAGAAAAATAACTTCTTAAATTTTGCTTTAATTTCAGAGTTCCCCCACCTGTGTGGATGTGTACTAAGGATTATCCTATCTTTTTCTTTTAATAAATGAATAATAGCTTTAAGGTCTTTAATTTCTTCATCTTTCTTAGTTGTATCTCTATCATTGTTAGATATATCAGCTATTAATTTATATCCATAACCTGCATCTGAAATATATCGTACTTCTTCTCCAAAATCCTTAACATCAACTACAATATCTGTAATAAAACTATATTTATCATTAATTTTAGGGTTTCTAAAAAAATCTTTATTTGAACTCCATCCTTTTCTTTCCATTATCGGATTTCCATGTGGACAGACTGTCTCAACGATAAAATCATTCTCCTTAAATAGGTTTAAAGTTTCATTAAATTCCCTATCAGCTTCTTCCCAATCTCCATTATTACTATCTAGAACATCATAGTGATATGTTAACTCATGCCCTAATTTTTGAATTTCAGATAATTTAGGTAGATTTTCTTTTGTTAATAAATACGACTGTACATAATAAGTAGTATTAATACCATACTTATTCTCTATTTTAGCTAATTCTAATGCTTTAGCTACATTAGTTTCTACATCATGTTTTATTATAATAAAGTTATTACTTTTATTATTAATGACATCTCTCGCTGTAAAAGTTTTTAAATTATTTTTTTTAACTTCTGAACAAAAATAATCCCAATTTTGATATGTAAACATTTATTTTTTATCTGAATAAATTTTATTTAAAACTCCTTTTAATAAGGTTGAAGATATTTCTTTAGTATATGAGAAGTATACAACTGTTGATCCTCTTTTTTCTAAATCATATTGAAGCTTAACCCATAATGGATCACCTTTCCAATCGTCACCTACAAACATTACATCGAATTGAAACTCTTCATATGCTTTCATTTTTTCACGACTTTGTTGAGGAACAACTTTATCTACATATTTAATAGCTTCAACAATTGACGCTCTTTCAGAAAATGGTACGACAGGTTGCTTATTCTTATAATTTAAAACTAGTTCATCTGTACTTACAGAAACTATTAAATAATCACATTGTTCTTTAGCCTTTTTTAAAAGGTTTAAGTGACCTACATGAAATAAATCAAAAACACCTGAAGTATATCCTATTTTATATTTTTTACTCATATTTTATTAATTTAATTAGTTACGAAGAATTTTTAAAAACAATATCCTTCTTACTTTATTAGGTAAAACAACCTGTACTACAAATCTAATTAGGACATTTATATAAAATTGCCAAAAAGAGATTATTCCATTAATTTTCATTAATTTTTGTATGCCATACTCACTTTTAAAATATAACCACCCACCTCTTCTCTCAAACATTTTAATATTAACTCTAACCTTTACTAAAGTTTGTTTTAAATTATGAAAAATGTTATTTTTTAAATACATTCTTATCCAAAGGTAATAATCTTCATTACAGAACCAGTCTAAATACCCACCCGATTCTAAAACTTTATCCTTACGAAACATAACTGTCATCTGATTTAATGGACAACGATATTTTAAATATTCTTTTATTTCTACATCAGTTTCTGGAACGACTCTTTTTGACACAATATTATTAACATCTCCTTCAAACTCTTCTATTTGCCCACCTATGACATTCACATTTAGATTATTCAATAAAAATTTATATTGAATTTCAAATCTATTATTTACAGAGATATCATCACTATCCATTAAAGCAACAATATTATTAGTACAATTCTCTAATCCTATTCTTCTTGCATTTCCATGACCAAGGTTAACATCTAATTCTATTACTCTTAATATTTCATTTTCATAAACTAAAAGATCTATTATTTCTTTAGTCTCAATAGGTATTGGTCCATCTACAACTAAAATAATTTCATTTGGAGTTAATGTTTGGTTAAGAATACTTAACATCGCTTCTTTAAAATGTTCTGGTGAATCATTTTTGTAAACAGAAATTGAAACAGAAAAATTATTTTTATTACTCATACTACCTCTTCAATATTATTAACTTTACTTTTCTTAAAATAAAAAAAGTCTATGTGGTATAATTTGTCTAAAAACTTTAAATATATATAATTTCATTGTATATATCAAAGTTTCTTTATTTGACATAAATTCCCTATTATTCATATCATAATTTACTTGTGTGATGTTCTCGGATTTTCTTAACGCTTTTTCATGAACTTTCCCCTTAATAATTACGTTTTCATATTCTAAAACATTTGAGAAAACACATTTATATCCATTATCATTATCAATAAATTTATTTATTTGTTGTTCAAACTGCCAAGGTGATAAATTTGTAAGTTCTTTGTTATTTAAAATATTTTTAAAAAAGGTTGTGTTCCAACAAGAAAATACCAGATTTCCTCTATAGCTATCTAATTTACTAATTTCATATAAGGGGTCTTTTTTAATTAAATTAAACAACTTCCCCCAAATATTTACATGACTACTGTTATATATTTTTAAGTATTTATAATTATTCGAAACCATTTCATTTATAGCCTGCTCAAATTTAATTTCAGAAAATTTCGTTATAATTAAATCGTCAAAAGAAAATAACATTTGATTATAATTATTTAATTCATTTTTACTAACAATCTCTATTAAAGCATCACTCCAAGAAATATCTTTTTTATACAATAAAAGATTAAAGTGATTCTCATTAAGCAAGGCTTTATCTTTTCTTGAAACATCAGAATCTGAAGTAATATAAAAATCTATATTCTTAATATTATCAGTGAGTTTTTCCTTGTAACTCTTAATTAATAATTCCCAAATATCGGTATAACTAGAGTGAGAAAGTATTATAAAACAGATTTTATTACTCATTTGAAATGTTTTTTTTATATAAAATAAAATATGTTGCACAGTATATTGGTATCAAACTAAAAACTTTATTCATAAAATGAATATCTTCAATTAAAAAACCTAGCATACTAATAAAAACTGCTAAATAAAGTGAACTCCGAAAAACATTTCGGGAATAACAAACTCTTGAAAAACAATAAAACATACATAAAGAATATGGTACTATTAAAACTAAACTTAAATAACCTAAAGTATTATACACAATAATACCGAAGGTTAACGCTACACCTGAATAAGTACTTAACTTAGGCAAACCTAAATAAATCTTATCTCTTTTATTGTATCCCATAAAAGACTTTTTGAAATCTGACATAGAATAATTATAATATAAGGAAAGAGGCATAAAAGCACCTTTATAAATATTTAAATCCATTGAAAAATCATTACTTTCTAATAAGCTTCTATAATTTGTTCTTGCTAAAAGCATAATAACTTTATCACTAAATTTTTTATCAGAAACCTCTTTGTCTAAATAAATTTTATAAGTAAATAAAAAAGAAATAATTATCATTAAAGCAAATAAAACTTTTTTGTTACTAAATAAATAAAACATTCTTATAAAACCGACAAATATTATACTAAATATATAAACCCTTTGTCCTACAATAAAAGTAGCTAATATTACCAAGAGAATAGATATATATATTGCCAAATTTAATTTTTTTTGTTTTATTATCACTAAAGTTAAGATAGCAGGCATTACATTTAAGATTAAATAAGTGTAAATTCCCGTACCTTTATAAAAACCATTTCTATATTTCATAGAAAAAATGAGTTGCTGTTCTAAAGACTTTGCCTCTCCAAGAACAAAGAAAAGAAATAATGAGAAAGAAAAAGAAACTATTAATAGTAAGTGTATGGGTTTAATAATATCTCCTTGTGACATTATTATTTTATCAATTTGTAAAAACCTAGTTCTTAATATAACGAATAATATACATAAAAAAAATAAAAGAGAAAATAAATAAGCCTCTAAATCTCCATCATTTAATACTCCTTCTAATAAAAATAATTCTGAAGCAGGTAATATTAATACTATTAATGCAATAAAAAAGAAAAGTTTTGAAAAAAGAGTGAATTTCATAATATTAACTAATTATTAAAATTATAATTCCTAAAGCCAAAAAACTAATTAAGCCAATAAAAACTCTTACTAAAATTAAATCATTATATACTCTTGTTATTAAGTTATTATACTTACCTAATTGAGCTAATTTGGGGTCTACAATAGTTGTAATTATTATTGTGTTTATACCATTAAACACAGACGATAGCCCTAAAATCAACCCTCTACTTTCATTATATTTATCTAGTAATATAATTATAAGAGACCAAGAAATGTAATATGGTACATATGCAACAAAAACTATTAAGTATAATTTTTTAAACCTTTTAAATTGATTGCCTGGTATTACACTAACACTATATGAATCTTTTGCTTTTTTAAAATAATTTCCGCTTTCACTAATTCTTAATAAAAGTACACCATACAACCCCTCTAGTTTATATCTAAATAAATAAACCAAAAACAAAAAAAATGGTATAAATAAATACATAAACAATATACTTTTATAATCATTTGTTAGATTATCTTTATCAGAAAGGTAACCAAGCATTGGCATAAACATAAAAATTAAAGCTCTTGAAACTAATGATAATGATGACTGAAAGATAAAACCTGAAGCCGGGTTTTTAATAACATAACCCGACTTTCTTGATATTGACGTAGAACTTTCTACAGCAAAAAGCAATCCTAAAATTACAAATAAAATTATTACACTAAACATTAACTATGTTTTTAAAAATTGTTATACTACCCAAAATTAATTTGTAGAAAATAATAAATTTTTGCTCTAATTTTTCTTAAAAAATCAACTTTATGCCCTAATTCATAAGAAACAATTGGGTATTTCTCTAAAGCACTTTCTTTTGATACATTCAATAAATCTAACCTTCTATATACTTTTAATTTTTCTATTTTATTCTCTCCTTTTTTATTTAATATATAGTTTGCATATAATTGATACTCACTAAACCAAGTGTTTTCACTTTTAATTAACATGTCTACAACAGTTTTTATCCAATTTTCTCTTATTGGAGATATGCTTTGTACTAAATATTCTAAATCTTTTTTAGAAAAACACATTTGATTAGTAATAAAACTTTTCTCTGAGATGTTATTAAATAAGTTAATATTGTTTATGAATAAATTATAATTTTTTTCAATTTTTTTCTTTGTAAAAAACAACTTGTCTTCTAAAACGAGCTCTTCTCTTAAATACGAATCACCATCAATAATATGAACATAATCGTAATCTAAAAAGAAAACTAGTTCGTATTTTAAAAACTGTTGATAATACCAATTAGGTCTAGATGTATTTTCTATATATGTATGTAGTTCTCTATTTAAAATTTCAGAATCTTGAAATATTTTTAATTTAGAAAATCGTTTTTCTAATTCATTATTCTTTTCTGGTGTTATCAAATAAAAAGATTTCACTTTTGATAAACTATTATAGTAATCTAAAACTTCGTCGCTAACTTCTTTAGCAATAATCGCAATAGCCTTTTTCATTCAATTCTCACATTTAATTACAATAAACATATATTTATTTTACACTTCACTATATTACTCCAATCTCTTACGACTATAAAATATCATTAACACAAAAAAAGTAGGATAATCACCTTCTTTTTAATATTATTTTTCATATAATAATTACTCTGCTTGCTTCAAAATCTCATGACCTGCTTTTAGCAAAACTACATCTTTTTTCATTAAAGAAACATCACCTTTCATCATATCTTTTACCAAAGAAGCTAAGTCATGCTCTGGTACCCAACCTAATTTATTTTTCGCTTTAGAAGGGTCTCCAATTAATAAATCTACTTCAGTTGGACGGAAATAAGAAGGATCTACAGATAAAACCTCTTTACCAATTTCTATTTGAAAATCTTTATGATCACAAGAGACAACATAAGCTTTCTCATCTACACCTTCATCTTTAAACTCAACTTTAATCCCTACTTCTTCAAAAGCCAAACTAACAAAATCTCTAACTGTGGTAGTAACACCTGTAGCAATTACCCAATCTTCTGGTTTATCAGCTTGTAAAATCATCCACATCATACGAACATAATCTTTTGCATGTCCCCAATCACGTTTTGCTTCTAAGTTTCCTAAAAAAACTTTTTCTTGTAAACCTAATGCAATTTTAGCTACTGCACGTGTAATTTTTCTAGTTACAAAAGTTTCTCCTCTTCTTGGTGATTCATGATTGAATAAAATACCATTACAAGCAAACATATCATAAGCTTCACGATAGTTTTTTGTTATCCAAAAACCGTATATTTTTGCTACTCCATATGGAGAACGAGGATAAAATGGAGAAGATTCATCATAGAAACCTTTTTCGTTTTTATTCTCAGGCATACCACCATATAATTCTGAAGTAGAAGCTTGATAAATTCTAGTTTTCTTTTCTAATCCTAAAATCCTTACTGCTTCTAAAATTCTTAAAGTACCCAATCCATCAACATTTCCTACATATTCTGGAGTATCAAAAGAAACCGCAACATGAGACATTGCTCCTAAATTATAAATTTCATCTGGTTGGCATTCTTGAATAATACGAGTTAAATTCATCGCATCAGTTAAATCTCCATAATGTAATTTTAATCGTTGATCTGGATCGTGTGGATCTTGATATAAATGGTCTATCCTATTGGTATTAAACAGTGATGACCTCCTCTTAATACCATGTACTTCATATCCTTTTTCTAATAATAACTCAGCTAAATAAGACCCATCTTGTCCTGTAATACCTGTAATTAATGCTACTTTCATAGTTATATTTTTTTGGAAGTTTTATAATTTAACTTCTTTAAAGTTTTCTATATTTTCTAAAAACCAAGTATAGGTTTTTTCAATTCCTTGTATTAATTTAACTTTATGCTTCCAACCTAGGTTGTGCATTTTAGAAATATCCATTAATTTTCTTGGTGTTCCATCTGGTTTAGAACTATCCCAAACTAATTCTCCTTTATGTCCAACAACTTGTTGAATTGTTTCTGCCAATTCTTTAATTGTAAGATCTTCTCCCGTTCCTATATTGTATAAATATTCTGGTAATTCGTTTTCTAAAGCATACACAACTGCTTCTGCCATATCATCTACGAATAAAAACTCACGCATTGGCGTTCCACTTCCCCATAATTGAACATCTGAATTATTATTATTTTTAGCTTCATGAAACTTACGAATCATAGCAGGTAATACATGGGAAGACTTTAAATCAAAATTATCATGTGTTCCGTACAAATTTGTTGGCATTAAACTTACATAATCTTTTTGAAATTGTTTTCTAATTGCTTGACACGCTTTTACACCTGTTATTTTTGCAATAGCATACCACTCATTTGTTGGCTCTAGTGAATCCGTTAATAAATACTCTTCTTTTAAAGGTTGTGGAGCTAACTTCGGGTAAATACAAGAACTACCTAGAAAAATAAATTTTTCGATGTCAGCTTTTAACGCGCTATCAATTAAATTATTTTGAATTTGCATGTTTTCCATCAAAAATTGATATGGGAAATCATTATTAGCTAAAATACCTCCAACTTTTGCTGCTGCATCTATAACTACTTCTGGTTTTTCTGTTTGATAAAAATTAAGAACTGCTTCTTGATTTTTTAAATCTAACTCTTTACTCGTTTTACCTATTAGATTAGTATACCCTTTTTTTGCTAAAGTTCTCCATACCGCAGAACCCACCATACCTTTATGACCTGCAATATAAATTTTAGTATCTTTTTTCATCTTTTTTATTTCCCTATTTGAAAATACTCAAATCCTTTTTCTTCTAAACTGAAAGCATTGTACTGATTTCTTCCATCAAAAATAATAGGGTTCTTTAGTTGTTGTTTAATTTCTTCAAAATCCGGAGATCTAAATTCCTTCCATTCTGTTAATAAAATTAATGCATCAGCATCTTGTAAAACTTCATACTTAGATGTACAGTATGTTATATTCTTAGCGTCTTTTAAATAAAACTCTTTTGACTCCTCAATTGCTTTTGGATCATAAGCTTTTACTTTTGCACCTCTTTTCTCTAATTCTTTTACAATATAAATAGCTGGAGCTTCTCTCATGTCATCTGTACCAGGCTTAAAAGCCAATCCCCATAAACCAAAAGTCATGCCTGATAAATCTTCACCAAAACGTTTTACAATCTTATTTGCAATCACTAATTTTTGAGCATCATTTACATTCTCTACAGACTCAATTAAGTTTGCTTTATATCCATTTTCTTCTGCAATTTTCTTTAAAGCCTTCACATCTTTAGGAAAACAAGAACCTCCATAACCTGCACCTGGGTATATAAAACTATACCCAATTCTTTTATCAGAACCAATACCAATTCGGACCATATTTGCATCTGCTCCTACTCTTTCACAAATATTAGCAATCTCATTCATAAATGAAATTTTTGTAGCCAACATGGTATTTGCTGCATACTTTGTCATTTCTGCAGAACGAATATCCATTGTTATAAAACGATCATGTGTTCTAAAGAAAGGTGAATATAATTGCTTCATCTTATCAAAAGCATAATCAGAATCTGCTCCTATCACAACTCTATCTGGCTTCATAAAGTCATCTATAGCCGCTCCTTCTTTTAAAAACTCAGGGTTAGAAACTACACTAAATTCTAAGTCAGATTCTCTTTTATCTAATTCAGATTGAATAGTTGCTTTTACTTTATCTGCTGTACCAATTGGCACTGTTGATTTATCTACAATGATTAATTTCCTATTCATTGTTTCTCCGATAGACTTTGCAACCGCTAAAACATATTGTAAATCTGCAGAACCATCATCACCCATTGGCGTACCAACAGCTATAAAAACAATTTCTACATCACTAATAGCAGCTCCAAGATCGGTTGTAAAAAACAGATTTTTATTTCTTACATTTTTTAAAACCATTTGCTCTAAACCTGGTTCAAAAATAGGAATGACACCTTCTTCTAATTTATTTATTTTATTTTGATCTATATCTACACAAGTCACTTTGTTCCCCATTTCTGCGAAACAAGTACCAGAGACTAAACCAACATAACCAGATCCAATTACAGCAATATTCATTTATTTATCTTTTACTTTTAAATTTTCTTTTTCTTGAACCTCTCTTCTTAGACCACTGCTAGAAAAACGGTGTTCTCTTTTATTAAAATATAATTCAATTCCTTTTTCTTCTGAATATTTCCTCCCCGTAAACTGTTTACTAGCGTACTCTTCACCAATAATTCTAACATCTACTTTAAAAGACCTTAATACATCTTCTAAATCTTGTTCAGTTGCATAAGGAACTATCTCATCTACAAATTTACATCCCTTTAACTGGATATAACGTTCAACAACAGACTGAACTGGTCTATTTTTCTCTGGTCTATCTATAGTAGGATCAGTTTGCAAACCGCAAATCAAATAATCACATTGGCGTTTCGCGTCTTCCAACATCGTTATATGACCAGCATGTAATAAATCAAAGGCACTAAACGTAATTCCAATTTTCATAAGCTATTTTTTATTTAACAACCAAGAAGAAGATTGAATCTTATCTCCAAGACCATCTATTAATTGAATGTTTAGTTCTTTACAAATTGGTGCTTCGGGAATTGAATTATTATCTTGATCTCCACCATTTGCAAAGCCTAATTCATACTCATCTCCGTAAGCTTCAAAAATAGTTCTAATAGATTCACATACTGTTCTATCTTCATCCACAGACACTATAGCTTTATCTACTGCCTTAATGTTCTGAACAATAAATAATCTTTCTGCTTCTTTTTGGAATTCTTTAGAACCTTTTAAATTTCTTTGAAAATCACTATTTACAATAACAAATAACTCATCCGCTAAAGCTTTGGCATTATTAAAATATTCCAAATGCCCTTTGTGAATAGGGTTAAAGTACCCAGATACAATAATTGCCTTTTTTTCATTTTTTTTGCAAATATAAGTTTAATTATCTAACTACAAAAAGGATGTTTTCCCCCTTTTTGAATAATTTCGTTATTCCTAATTTGATGCACAATATCTACCGATTTTTTTGCATCTTTTAAACCAAAACCTTCTCCTTTTAAAATACCTTGATAACTTACTGTATGTAAGTCTGTAAAACCAGCACTAAACTCTATTTCTTCGTTATCAATTAAAATTGAACGATATGTTCTTTGTCCAATTTCTTTTATATTTTGGGGTAATGAATTCTCATCAATAGATAAAAACCAACGTACTCGAGCTTTTTCAAACTCTAAATAACCAGCTGATTTATCTTTATCTCTTAAATGTACAACATTTTCTTGAACATCTCCAAAAATCCATGAAAGCATATCATAAAAATGAATTCCGATATTTGTTGCAATACCTCCAGATTTAGAAGCATCACCTTTCCAAGAAACATCGTACCAATTACCTCTAGAAGTAATGTAGGTTAAGTCTATATCGTATTTCCCTTTTTTATTTTCTCTTTCAACTTTTTGTTTTAAAGCAATAATACTTGGATGCAACCTTAGTTGTAAAATAGTATTTATTTTCTGTCCCGATTCTTTCTCAATTTCCGACAAAGCATCAACATTCCACGGATTCAACACTAAAGGTTTTTCACAAATAGCATCTGATCCACTTCTTAAAGCCATTCTAATATGAGCATCATGTAAATAATTTGGCGTACAAATACTTACATAATCTAAATGCGTACCATTCCTTTTTATTTTTTCAATATGTCTATCAAAGCGCTCGAATTCAACAAAAAAATCTGCTTTAGGAAAATAACTATCCATAACACCAACGCTATCAAATTTATCTAACGCAGCAATCAAATTATTACTAGTTTCTTTTATCGCTCTTAAATGTCTAGGAGCAATATACCCTGCAGCTCCAATTAATGCAAAATTCTTCATTATAAACTTTTATCTTTTATTTCTAGAAAATTCTTAATATCATAAACCACAGACTTTTCTTTTTTAAGCCTTAAAACATCTATTTTTCTAAAATCTTTATGAGCAACTGCTAAAACGATTGCATCATATTTTTTATCGTAAACACCTTTAATCAGATTAATATCATACTCTTGTTTTACCTCTTCCTTTTTAGCCCAAGAATCATAAACATCTACGTTAACTCCATAACTTCCTAAACCAAGATACAAATCAATCACTTTTGTATTTCTAATATCTGGACAGTTCTCTTTAAAAGTTATCCCTAAAATTAAAACATTAGCTCCTTTAACTTTTACTTCCCTATTAATCATTAACTTTACAACTTCTGATGCTATATGATTCCCCATACTATCATTTAACCTTCTTCCCGAAAGTATGATCTCTGGATAATAACCAAATTGTTGTGCTTTTTGCGCTAGATAAAAAGGATCTACACCAATGCAATGCCCACCAACTAAACCAGGTTTAAAAGGAAGGAAATTCCACTTTGTAGCAGCAGCTTCTAAAACCTCATTGGTATTAATATCCATTAAACTAAATATCTTAGCCAATTCATTTACAAATGCAATATTAATGTCTCTTTGACAGTTTTCTATAATTTTCGACGCTTCAGCTACTTTAATAGAAGAAGCTAAATGTGTACCTGATTTTATTACTGATTTATATAAATCATCAACCTTTTGAGCTGTCTCTTTAGTAGAACCTGAAGTTACCTTTAATATATTCTCAACGGTTCTAATTTTATCTCCTGGACTAATCCTTTCTGGCGAATAACCAACAAAAAAATCTTTATTAAAAACTAAAGTAGACTCTTTCTCTAAAACAGGTATACAATCTTCTTCAGTTGCGCCTGGATAAACAGTAGATTCAAAAATAACAATATCTTCCTTTTTTAAATAAGTAGCAATTGTTTTACTTGCCTTAAGTAAAGGTTTTAAAACTGGTTGATTATTTTTATCGACCGAAGTAGGAACTGTTACAATATAATAATTACAGTTTTTTAAATATTCTGAATTAGATGTTACAAAAAGCCCATTGTTATGGCTATAATTATTTAATAAAACACCTTCTAACAAATCACTAGAAACTTCTTGCGTAAAATCTACACCTAACCTTAAATTTTCAACCCTTTTTTCATTAACATCAAACCCTATAACATTGTACTTCTCAGCAAAAAGTCTTGCCAATGGTAACCCTACATAACCTAGTCCGATAATCCCTATTTTTATTGCAGTCATTAAATTGAAAAAATTAAGTAAACAAAGTTACAAAAAAAGGATCCTCAGAAAATCCTTAAACTAAAAAATCCTTCACAAATTGTGAAGGATTTTACTTGGTGGGCAATGAGGGATTCGAACCCCCGACCCCCTCGGTGTAAACGAGGTGCTCTGAACCAACTGAGCTAATTGCCCTAAGCGGTTGCAAATATACAACACATTTTTACTCTACCAAAAGAAAAATTAGTTTTTTTTAAATAATTTCAGCTACTACAAAAGTACTTCCGCCTACATAAATTGTATCCTCCTGATTTGCATTTAGTAAAGCCGATTCAAGTGCTTTTTTTACGGATGAATATTTTTTCCTTTTAATTGAAATTTTATTGATTTTTCGAGCAAAACATCTTCAGATAGTCCTCTTGGTATATTTGGTTTACAAAAATAATAGATCGCATCTTTTGGAAATAGTGTCAATACAACTTCTAAATTCTTATCAGCGACAACACCTAAAACAATATGCAACTTTTTATAGCTTTCTTTTTTTAACTGATTTAAAACAATTTTCAAACCTTCTGCATTATGAGCAGTATCGCTAATCACTTTTGGATTCTCTTGTAAAACTTGCCATCTACCTTTTAAATTAGTATTCTTAACCACACTCATTAACCCTTCTAAGATATTCTTTTCGGAAACATTAAACTTCTCCAACCGCTTAACTGCTGCAACTGCAGTTTTTGCATTTGAAATTTGATAATCACCAATAAGATCTGTTTTACATCCTTTCTCTTCATCTGAAGCAAAACAAATGACAGAAGAACACTCTTCAGCTTTACTTCTAAAAATATTTTCTATCTCTGGCTGCTTCTCTCCAATAACAACTGGAACGTTCTGCTTTATAATTCCTGCTTTTTCTAACGCAATCTCAGGCAACGTTTCACCTAAAAACTGCGTATGATCTAATCCAATATTTGTAATAACAGAAATTTCAGGAGTGATTATATTCGTAGAATCTAACCTTCCACCTAAACCAACTTCAATAATAGCAATATCTACTTTCTCCTTTTCAAAATAATCAAATGCTAAACCAACTGTCATTTCAAAAAAAGACAATTTTTGCTTTTCTAGAAAAACTTTATGCTTTTTAATAAATGATGTAACTTTATTTTTTGGTATTTCATCACCGTTTATCCTAATTCTTTCTGTAAAACTTTTTAAATGAGGTGAAGTATACAAGCCAACCTTATAACCTGCTTCTTGCAAAATTGAAGCCAACATATGCGAAGTAGAGCCTTTACCATTAGTTCCTCCAACATGAATTGACTTAAACCGCTTCTCTGGGAAATTTAACTCTTTTGAAAAGGTTATAATATTTGTTAAATCTTTTTTTAAAGCCACTTTACCTTGTCTTTGATACATAGGTAATTGAGTAAACATCCAATCTAAAGTCTCTTGATAATTCATTTCTAAATTTATTACTCTGTCAAAGTAAACTTATAAATAATAGTTCCTGTTTGTTTTGTTGGCGCTTTCTCATCAGCATTCCAAGTAGTTTTTAATGCAGCTTGTTTAGCAGGTTTTAATAGACATGATGCCGTGTTAGTAGAACCTTTTACTCCAGCAATTGCATTAATCACTTTTCCTTTCTTATCAACTACAATTCTTACAACCACAATCCCTTCTTCTTGACAATCTGGCTGTTTTATTGGTTTTGAGAGCGCTTTCCTCCCAGATAAATTATAATTACCCCCAGATCCACTTCCAGTATTCCCATAATATTTATTTGAATCTGGATCACCTTTTGTATTTCCTTTAACACCTTCTTGCTTATCATTTCCTTCTCCTTTAGGTGTTCCATCAGTTGAATTTCCATTCAACAAACTATTTAAAGCATCAGTCGCCTCTTTTGATGGCTTAGGTGTAGGTTTATCTTTTAATACTTTCTTTTCAACAACTTCTTTTACAGGTGTTTCCTTTTCCTTTTCCTTTTCCTTTTCCTTTTCTACCACAGGAACATCTTTAACAGTGTCATCTGTAACAATTTCTTCTTTTAAAACTTCTTTTATAACCTCCTTAAACTCTTCAACAATCTTTTGCTTCTCAATAACTTTAGGAGTTGAAATCTTTTTTGTTTTTGTCACAGGTTCACCGCTTCCAATATTAGAATCCCCAAAATTAATTGCTAACCCGTATTCTTCAGGAGGATCTAAATATTTCATCCCATAATTAAAAATAACAAACAACAATAACAACAATATAATTGCTGTTATTAATGCTGATTTTCTTTTATGTTTTGTATCTAAAACTGACATTTATCTACCTTTTACAGCTAAAATCATTTTTAATTTATTTTTATTTGCAATATCAATCACTTTCATTACATTTTTATAAGGCACATCTTTATCACCTCTAATAACAATTGTTTTCTTTTTATCAACACCAACACTTTTTAATATTTCACTCTCCAACCTAGAAGAACTTATTTTCTTTTTATCAATATAAAACACAGATTTATTTGTAATTGAAATAGCAACTGACTTACTATTTTCTGTTTTACCTCCTGCTTTGGGCAATAAAACATCAATAGCACTTACAGTAACTAAGGTTGATGTAAGCATAAAAAATATCAGCAATAAAAACACAATATCTGTCATTGAAGACATATTAAATGTTGGATCTACTTTATTTCGTCCTCGTAAATTCATATTTTATTAAAATATTTAAAAATTAAATAATTATAAGACTTTGTTTTAATATTTCAATCTTTTAATTACTGAATAGATTTACACTGGCTCGTTTAACAAGTCTAAAAACTCTACTGATTTAGCCTCCATTTGATACACAACCTTGTCAGTTCTTACTACTAAATGATTGTAAGTTATATAAGAAATTATACCAACAATTAAACCTGCAACTGTTGTTGTCATTGCTGTATACAAACCATCAGAAAGCATCTTGATATCGATTTGACCTCCTGCGTTTGCTATTTCATGAATTGCAATTATCATTCCAATAACAGTACCTAAAAAACCAATCATAGGTGCAGCACCTGCTATTGTAGCTAATACACTCACATTTTTCTCTAACTGATAGACCTCTAACTTTCCGGCAGTTTCTATTGCCTTGTTAATATCATCTAATGGCTTCCCTATTCTCGAAATTCCTTTACCAATTAATCTTGCTGTAGGTGTATTTGTACTTTTACATAATAAATTTGCTGATTCAAGTTTTCCATTAGAAACATAATCTTTAATTTGATTCATAAAATTTTGATCAATTTTAGATGCAGATTTTATAGCAAAAAATCGTTCAAAATAAATATATAAAGCCACAGATAATAAAACGAATAAAAGTGCAATAATAATTCGCCCTCCTATTCCTCCATCCATAATTAATTTATAAATCGATAATGTTTTTTCGTCACTAATTACTTCCTCTAGTAATTCTTTATTTTCTTGATAAAATGATATCATTTAACAATATTTTAAATTCTATTTTATTAACGACTTTTCTTTTTTTAAATTGTTTCAGTAAAAAAGAAAAAATACTATATCAAAAAAAATGCCATTCTGTAATTCTACAAAATGACATTCTAATTATTAATTTAATTTGCTTACACAAACATTCTTATTACTACAAAAGCAGCAGAACCAACTAAAAAACCAATTAAAGCTAGCCAAGATATTTTTTTAATATACCAGAAGAAATCTATTTTTTCCATTCCCATAGCAACTACACCTGCAGCAGAACCAATTATTAACATACTACCTCCAGTACCTGCAGAAAATGCGATAAAGTGCCATAAAGGATTATCTAAGCTTTCTGAAAACATACCCAAACTAGCCGCAACTAATGGTACATTATCAATAACCGCAGAACCAATTCCTAATAAAATTACCACCAAATCAGAAACTACTGTTCCATCTAATTCGGTTCCAATTAAAGGAATTCCTTGTTTTAAACTATCTGCAAAGTTAAATAAGATCCCTAAAGACTCTAAAGCTGCAACCGCCATTAATATTCCTAAAAAGAATAAAATACTTGGCATTTCTATTTTAGATAAAGAATGATGAACTGGACTATGGTGAGCGCCAGCAGTATGTTCTTCTGCTTGATCTCCTTCTACAGTAGATATTGAAAATTTAGAATTACTGTAAATTTCTGCAAATGTAGCTACCACTGCTAAAGACAACATCATACCAACATATGGCGGTAAGTGCGTAACAGTCTTAAATACAGGCACAAATAAAATAGCCCCTAATCCTAAATACAACATTCGAGCACTATGTATACTCTTTGGTTTCTCAACTTCATTTTCTTCAAAATCTATTTCTCCTTTAAAAGCTTCTAAAAAAGTTGCAATAAAAGTTGGAACTACCATACATAAAAGAGAAGGAATAAATAAATAAGTAAATAACATACCAGTACTTACTTTATCACCTATCCAAAGCATTGTGGTAGTTACATCTCCAATAGGAGAAAAAGCACCACCAGCATTAGCTGCAATAATTGTTAAACCTGCAAACCAAATTCTATCTTCTCTCTTTTTAACTATCTTCTGCAAAATAGAAATTAACACTATTGTTGCTGTTAAATTATCAATAATAGCAGATAAAACGAATGCTAAAATTGCAAACATCCACAGTAGCTTCTTCTTACTTTTAAAATTAACATACCCTTTTATTGTAGAGAAACCGTCAAAATAATCTATTATTTCAACAATTGTCATTGCACCTAATAAAAAAACTAATATTTCTGCCGTTTTACCTAAATGATGTAACAGCGTTTCTTCAACCATATGCAATTTATCATCATGTGTAAAAGAAGCAAAACCTTCTACTAAACCATGATTTGCAGAATCGAACCAGTTAGAAAAATTATCAACCCCTAACGCAACTAACGCCCAACAGACTGCCATCATTATTAAGGCAGGAATTAATTTATCCAATTTTAAATTATGTTCTAGAGTAATAGCTAAATACCCCATTACAAATACAATAATGATTACTGATTCCATAAATATTTATTTTAAATTAGTTGTTTTAACGCAATTTCGAATGCTGTTGAACATATTTTTGTTTTTGAAGCACTCTTTTTAAATGTTCTTTGTAATGCTTTCTTTATAATATTAGATGTATCATCAAATATAGCCTTATCCTGCATTGGCAAATCTACTTTTGCCTCCATTAAATAAGCAAATACTCTAGCAATACCGCAATTAGAAATAAAATCTGGTAATAAACTTAAATGATTATCTGTATACTCCATAATTGGACCAAAGAAAATTTCTTTATCCGCGAAAGGAACATTTGCTCCCGGCGAAATAACCTCTAACCCAGAATCTATCATTTGTTGAACTTGATTTTGAGAAACCAATCTTGAAGCTGCAGCTGGAACAAAAATTTCTGCAGGTAAACTCCAAATTTTATCATTAATCTCATCAAATGAAATCATTTTACTAGAAACCAGCTTATTTCCATCTTTTTCTAAGAATAAATCTGTCATTTCTTTCATAGAAAAACCTTCTTCATTTATAACTCCACCATCTCTATCAATTATCCCTACAACTTTAGCTCCTAATTGAGTTAAATAATAAGCAGCAGCAGAACCTACATTTCCAAATCCCTGAACAATTGCTCTTTTCCCAGCAATTTCACCTCCGTAAATAGTATAATAGTGCTTTACAGCTTCAGCAACCCCATATCCAGTTAACATATCTGCAACTGTGTATTTTTTTGACAAATCAGGAGAGAACTGCTTATCTTCTATCACTTTAATTACACCCATTCTCAACTGGCCAATTCTGTTTATTTTATCAGCTTCGGTAGGTTTAAAATGTCCATTAAAAATACCTTCTTGCGGGTGCCAAACTCCACAGCTTTCTGTAATAGGAATTACATCCTTATCTGCATCTACATTTAAATCTCCACCAGTACCATAATAATGTTTTAACAAAGGAGTTACAGCCTTATACCAACGCTCTAAAACACCTCTTTTTCTCGGGTCATTTGGATCAAAATTAATACCTGATTTCGCTCCACCAATTGCTGGTCCAGAAACAGTAAATTTAACTTCCATTGTTTTTGCCAAAGACAAAACTTCATTTTTATTTAAACCTTTACGCATTCTTGTTCCACCACCGGCAGCACCACCACGCAAAGAATTTATAACTGTCCAACCTTCTGCATCAGTTTCTTGGTCCTTCCAATGAAAAACGATTTCTGGCTGTTTGTTTTCGTATATTTTAAGTAATTCTTTCATTTTTTATTTTTTATGATATTCAACTTTTATTTAATATTATTTTTCAAGCAATTGCATATTCTTCCTAGAAAAGTTAAAGCTGATTCATATTATAAAATGATTTAAATTAGTATAATTTAACTCTAACAAACTTACTGTAAAAAAATGATTGTTCAAATATTTTTATTTCCTATTCGGATAAAATATTTCTCCCGAAGAATGATCTCTAATTGCGCCTGTAACAGAACTTAAACAATTAACCTGATTATCAATACGTAACAAGCCTAAAAAAGCAAAAACTAGAGCTTCTTTAAAGTTAATTATTTTATCTAAAGGTATAATTAAAGTAGCTTTTTTATTTTGATTTATTTTTGAGATTAAGTAGTCATTAAACGCTCCTCCTCCTGTTACTAAAACTTTTGCTCCTTTTGGCAACTCTTTAGCTATTGCCCAGGCAATATGATCTGTATATGTTCGCAACATATCTTTTGACTTTCGTTTTGATGATTCTAATCGTGGAAAAATTTCTTTTTGCACCCATTCTATACCTAGAGATTTAGGTGGTTTTTGCATATAAAAATCTAGCATTCGCATCTCTGCTTCTAACTGCATTAAAAAAGTTCCTGATTTTGCAATATTACCTTTATCATCATAATCCAAACCTAATTCATATGCATATTTATTTAAAACTACATTAACAGCACAAATATCATAAGCAACTCTCTTCCCTTTTTTTGAAAAGAGATATTAGCAAACCCTCCAAGGTTTAAACAATAATCGTATTCCGAAAACAATAATTCATCACCAATTGGAACCAATGGAGCTCCTTGACCTCCTAGTTTAACGTCTTGAGTTCTAAAATCGCAAACTACCTTTTGCCTAGTATTATCTGCTATAATTTGCCCATTTCCCACTTGCAAAGTAACCCCTTTATCAGGTTGATGCAAAATAGTATGCCCATGAGAAGCTATAAAGTCAATTTTCACTATTTGAAACTCACTAATAAACTCATTTATAATTTCACCTAGCAAAATCCCATAATCTGTATCTAATTTTAACAAATCTTCTTTAGCACAATAAACCCCATTCTGCAATCTATCTTTCCAATCATTAGTATAAGAATAGGTTTTAACATAAATGATATCAAAATTTTTAAAATTATTTTCATCAAACTTAACGTAGATTAAATCAATTCCATCCAAAGACGTACCAGACATTAATCCTATTGAAAACACCTCTTTTTTATTCATATATGTAAAATTAACGAAAGTCTATTGAAAATAAGTTACGAAATCGATATCTTTGAGGCCATAAAGTACGAATTTAACAAAAAATATACATGGATTTTAGTTTATCAGAAGAACATATCATGATTCGCGATGCGGCACGTGATTTTGCACAAACCGAGTTACTACCTGGAGTTATCGAAAGAGACAACGCACAAACCTTCCCTAACGAATTAGTTAGAAAAATGGGAGATTTAGGTTTTATGGGAATAATGGTAGACCCAAAATACGGCGGAAGCGGTATGGATGCAATTTCTTACGTATTAATTATGGAAGAATTGTCTAAAATAGACGCATCTGCATCTGTTATGGTTTCTGTAAACAATTCATTGGTTTGTTACGGTTTAGAATCTTACGGTTCTGAAGCACAAAAACAAAAATACTTAACAAAATTAGCAACTGGAGAACAAATTGGAGCCTTTTGTTTATCAGAGCCTGAAGCTGGTTCAGATGCAACTTCTCAATCTACAACTGCAGAAGATAAAGGTGATTATTACTTATTAAACGGAACAAAGAACTGGATAACTAACGGTGGTCGCGCTGGTGTTTATTTAGTAATTGCACAAACGGATAGAGAAAAAGGACATAGAGGAATCAACGCTTTTATCGTTGAACAAGGCATGGAAGGTTTTCACGTTGGTCCTAAAGAAGATAAATTAGGAATTCGCGGAAGTGATACACATACTTTACAGTTTAACGACGTAAAAGTACCTAAAGAAAATAGAATTGGAGAAGACGGATTTGGATTCAAATTTGCTATGAAAACACTTTCTGGTGGTAGAATTGGTATTGCTGCACAAGCCTTAGGAATTGCTGCTGGAGCCTATGAATTGGCTTTAAAATATTCAAAAGAACGTAAAGCATTTGGTACAGAAATCTGTAATCATCAAGCAATTGCCTTTAAATTAGCAGATATGCACACAGAAATTGAAGCTGCAAGAATGTTGGTTATGAGAGCTGCTTGGGACAAAGATCAAGGTAATAATTACGATATGTCTTCTGCAATGGCAAAATTATACGCGTCAAAAGTTGCCATGGAACACACGGTTGAAGCAGTTCAAATTCATGGTGGAAATGGATTTGTAAAAGAATATCATGTTGAACGTTTAATGCGTGATGCAAAAATTACTCAGATTTACGAAGGAACATCAGAAATTCAGAAAATTGTAATTTCAAGAGGTGTTATTAAAGGATAATTTTACACTTTACATAAAGTATCTTAAAATCCATCTTTTTAAAAGGTGGATTTTTTTTGAGGGACGCAACCTTTCTGGTCATACTTTTCTCACCCGCTTTTTTATAAAAACAAAAAGAGCTCAAACAAACGCTTCAATCCATTACAAATGTGTTTTCGCAAACAAAAGTAAAATCTCTTTACTCTCACAAAACAAAAAAAATTGTTTAATAAGATAAGATTACTATAAATCTAATTCAATATTAAAGAGCTGCAAACCAGAAGATGGGGCAATATTTCTCATAAACCCCCTATCATTATCCTCTTTTAAAGAAGCTTCGATAAATTGTAAATCTAAATTCCCTTTTCCAACTTCAAACAAAGTTGCCATCATTAAACGAATTTGATAACGTAAAAACCCTTTTCCTCTTACCTTTAATACATATGAAGTTTCTGGAAAAAAATTAGCTTTTAAAATATCATTTGTCACAATTTCACAAGACTCTATAATTCTTTTAAAAACAGTATACTCACTAGGTTTTGTACAGTATTTATGAAAATAATGCTCACCTGTAAACAAGTTTGCTGCTTTCATCATCAAATCAATATTTAAGTTTTCACCAACATTTACAAGAAAAGGAGCTGCAAAAGGATGATTTTTTTCTCCAAAAGAAAAGTAATAATGATACTCTTTTACCTTATCTACATTAATTACATTAAAACCTCTATCTACTTGTTGTATTGATAACGCTTTAAAGTCAGCAGAAAAATTAGAATTTAAAGACTTTATAAATAAGACTTTATCAATTACGGATTCCGTAAATAACTGTACATAATAACAATTGGCAGAAACTTTAGCATCAGTTCTACCAACACCTATTGTTTTATAATTAACTCCCTCAAAAACAAACGATAGAGACTTATCAACCATATCATGCAACGTTTTTGCATTGGTTTGTTTTTGCCAACCAGAGAATCGAAACCCTAAAAACTGAATCTTTATTATGTAAGAAAATGAGTATTTCACACCTCAAAGATACAATAATTACGTTTTTTTTTACAAAAAGGTCATTTTTATGAATATGTTAAAATTACATATCATTTTTTCGCAAACACCATATTTAAACCCTTTCAAAAACTAAAAAATAATTTTATCTCACTTATACCCCCTTTTTTTTGAGGGTATAAACTTAAAATAATTGTTTTTAAAAACACAACCCCTTGTGTAAATAAATTAAAACAATACATTTGACCCGTTCAAAATAATACAAAATCAATAAAAACTAAAAGGACACTATTATGAAAAAAATTATTTTTACTTTATTATTAGCAACTAGCTTAATAACAAACGGACAAGAAAGTGAAGACAAAGGAACATTTACTTTAAGCGGAACTGTAGATGTATATCATACAAGTAATCTAAAAAATAATTCTCCTGGATCAGTTGGTGTATTATACGGCGGAAGCGGAACTCCAAATGGTTTTGGTTTAGGAATGGTAAATACTATCTTTTCTTACAAAAAAGGTAAAGCTGGTGTTGTAGCAGATTTAGCTTACGGACCAAGAGCCGTTGCTGCAAATGCTTATGAAGGAGCTATTAACCAACTATATGCTTACTACAAAGCATCAGACAAAGTAACTTTAACTTTAGGACAGTTTAACACATTCTATGGGTATGAAGTTATTTCACCTGCTGGAAACTTCAACTATTCAGTTTCTTATTTATTTAATGCAGGTCCATTTTCACACACTGGTGTTAAATTAGATTATGCATCTTCAGAAGATTTATCTTTTATGCTTGCTGTTACAAATCCTCATGGTATTACTGCAGGAGCAAATACAGGAAATGATTATCAATTAGGTTTTCAAACAGGGTATAAAGGACAATACTTTAATTTAGCTTACGGAGCTGACGGATTTGGATTTACAGATGTATTATATTTAGATTACACAGGTGGTTTTGACTTATCTGAAACTTTCTTCTTAGATATAAATGCTGCTTACGCTAATTCTAGTGATGCAGATTCTGGATACCAAGGATTTGCTTTATATCTACAAAATACTTTCTCAAACAAGTTTTCTTTAGGATTTAGACCAGAATTTTTTACAACTACTTCTGGTGCTGGCGACGCTAATGTTTCAGCTTTTACTTTAACAGGTAATTTATCATTAACAGAGAGCTTAAAAATAATACCAGAAATAAGATTAGATTCTTCTAGCGACTTAATTATACCTGGTTTCACTACAGATAAAAGCATGACAGGAGCCACTTTAGCAGCAGTATATTCTTTTTAAAATAACTAATTAAACAATTTAGATCATGAAAAAAATAGAAGCAATAATTAGAAAATCCAAATTTAACGCAGTAAAAGAAGCGTTACACGATGTAGATGTGAATTTCTTTTCTTACTGGGACGTTACTGGGTTAGGAAACGAAAAAGAAGGACATGTATACAGAGGTGTTAGTTACAGTACAAGCGATATACAACGTAGATACTTATCAATAGTTGTAAATGATAATTTCGAACAAATAACTATTGACGCTTTAATAAAATCTGCTGCAACTGGAGAAGTTGGAGATGGTAAAATATTCGTTTCAGATATTACGGAAGCATATCGAATTCGTACAGGTGAAAAGGGTGGTGAAACTTTAAAGAAAATATCAAAATAAAAAAAATGGAATTATTAACAACAAACAATGTATGGATGATGATCTGTACAGCCCTAGTATTCTTTATGCACACAGGTTTTGCATTTTTAGAAATAGGATTAACTAGACAAAAAAATACAATTAATATTTTATTTAAAAACATCTTTATTATTACTGTAGGTTTATTACTGTATTATATTGGAGGTTTCAACTTAATGTATCCTGGTTTTGCAGAGGGTTCAGCTGGTGTTTTAGATTTTGCTGGTTTTGGAATTACAGCTCCAGAAAATGGAATGACTGCTGAATATGCAGATGGAGGTTATACTTGGTGGACAGATTTCTTATTTCAAGGAATGTTTGCTGCTACTGCTGCAACAATAGTTTCTGGTGCAGTTGCAGAAAGAATGAAAATTGGACCTTTTATGATTTTTACAATCATATATGTAGGTTTAGTTTACCCGATAGCTGGATCTTGGAAATGGGGTGGAGGATTTTTAGATCAAATAGGATTCTATGATTTCGCAGGTTCTACATTAGTACATTCTATAGGTGGATGGGCAGCTTTAGTTGCTGTTTGGTTATTAGGCTCTCGAATTGGAAAATTCAAGAACTGTAAACCGCAAGCAATTCCTGGTCACAACATACCACTTGCTACTGCAGGAGTTTTAATTCTTTGGTTAGGTTGGTTTGGTTTTAATGGTGGTTCTGTTTTATCTGCAGATCCAGAATTAACTTCTTTAACATTAGTAACAACTTGTTTAGCTGCTGCTGCTGCTGGTGTTACAGCTGCTTTAGTTTCTTTTTTAAAGTATAAAAACTTAGATTTAACAATGTTTTTAAACGGTATTTTAGGCGGTTTAGTTGGTATAACTGCTGGTGCAGATGTAATGACACCTGAAAGTGCAATTGTAATTGGAGCCATTGCAGGTGCATTAATTGTTTTCGCAGTTGCATTTGTAGATGCAATAAAATTAGATGACCCTGTTGGAGCAATTGCCGTACACTTAATTTGTGGTATTTGGGGAACTTTAGCTGTAGGGATATTTTCTACAAATCCAGAACACACATTCTTAATACAATTAACAGGTGTTGCTTGTTATGCTGCGTTTTGCTTAGTTACTTCTTTCTTAATTATCTTTACTTTAAAGAAAACTGTAGGTATAAGAGTTAGCGAAAAAGAAGAGTTAGAAGGTTTAGACGCCCATGAACATGGTATGAATGCTTACTCAGACTTTCGTTTGAACGATCATTAAAAAAATATTACTATATTTTATTAGAGTCTGTAAATTTAAATATTTTCAGACTCTTTTAGATTTTATGAATTTGACAATTAAATAAGCTATAATTATCATAAATAAATTTTTATTATACTTTTATTCTTTTCATCATAAAAATCTCACTAAAACAACAGTTCAACCAAAGTTTTCTCAATAAAATCCATAGATTTGTACATATAATTTAATAAAACATGGAGAAACAAGGATTATACTTACCAGAATTTGAGCACGAAAATTGCGGTGCTGGTTTTATCTGTAATTTAAATGGAGAAAAGACAAATCAAATTATACATGATGCACTAGAAATTTTAGTAAAATTAGAACATAGAGGTGGTGTTAGTGCCGATGGAAAAACAGGAGATGGAGCTGGTTTATTAATAGATATACCTCACGATTATTTTACTCGTGTTTGTAATTTTTCTATTCCCAAACAAAGAGAGTATGCTGTAGGAATGGTATTTCTTCCGAAAGTTTCTAATCAATATAATTTTTGTAAAACTACTTTTGAGAAAGAAGTAAAAGAACAAGGTCTTTCAATTTTAGGTTGGAGAGAAGTACCTGTTGATTCTTCTCAATTAGGTGAAATTGCTTTAGCCTCTGAGCCAAATATAGAGCAATTTTTTATTGGTAAAACAGAAGAAATAGATGAAGCAACTTTTAAAGCAAAATTATATGCAGCAAGAAAAATTACTGAACATATAATTAGCAACTCAAAAATATCTGAAAGTAGTTATTTTTATGTTCCAAGTTTATCTATAACAACAATTATCTATAAAGGGATAATAATGCCTGAAGATATTGGCCCCTATTATAAAGACTTACAAGAAATAGATTTAGTTACACGTTTAGCGTTAGTTCATCAACGTTTTTCTACGAATACTATGCCTACTTGGGAATTAGCTCAACCATTTCGACACATGTGTCAGAATGGAGAAATAAATACATTACGAGGTAACGTAAGTAGAATGCGTGTTCGTGAAGAGATTATGAAAAGTGATGTTTTTGGACCGCAAATAGACAAACTATTTCCTATAATTTTACCTGGTAAATCTGATTCTGCATCTATGGATATGGTTGTTGAGTTACTTACTCATACAGATAGATCATTACCAGAAATAATGATGATGATGATTCCTGAAGCTTGGGAGAAACATACTACCATGCCTAAAGAGCGTAAAGCTTTTTATGAATACAATGGTTGTATTATGGAGCCTTGGGATGGACCAGCATCTGTGCCTTTTACTGATGGTGATTATATTGGTGCATTGTTAGACCGAAATGGATTAAGACCTTCTAGATATACAGTTACTAAAAGCGGTAGTTTAATTATGTCATCGGAAATTGGTGTTGTAGATGTAGCTCCAGAAGACGTTAAAGAACATGGTAGATTAGAACCAGGAAAAATGTTCTTGGTAGACATGAACGAAGGAAGAATCATCGAAGATGAAGAAATAAAAAGTAAAATTGTTTCAGAAAGACCTTATCAAGAATGGTTAGAAAAAACTCGTTTGCATTTAAAAGATGTTCCTTATACTGGAGATACTTGTCCTATTGAAACTATTGATATTAAAACACGTCAGCGTTTGTTTAATTACACTTTTGAAGATATTCAAGAAGTAATTACTCCAATGGCTCAAGTAGGTAAAGAAGCTTTAGGTTCTATGGGAATAGATACGCCTTTAGCAGTGTTATCCGACAGACCACAATTAATTTCTAACTATTTTAAGCAGTTATTTGCTCAAGTTACAAACCCTCCTTTAGACGGTATTAGAGAAAACATCGTAACTGATATTAGTTTAAATCTAGGAAAAGATAGGAATATATTTAGTATTACTGAAAGACAGTGTAGAAAACTAAGAATTCAAAACCCTGTAATTTCTAATGCAGATTTAGAAAAAATCAGATCTATAGATGTAGAAAGTTTCAAAGCTACAACTATACAAATATTATATCAGAAAACAAAAGGGTTAAATGGTCTAGAAGATGCTTTAGATAACATAATTATTCAAATTGAAAAAGCATTAGAAAATAAGAGTAATTTAATTATTCTTTCAGACAGAGGTGTTAATCAAGAATTGGCGCCAATACCTGCTTTATTAGCCTGTTCCTTTGTAAATCATCAATTAAATCGGTTAAGAAAGCGTTCTTATTTTGATATTATTATTGAATCTGCAGAACCACGTGAACCACATCATTTTGCTACTTTATTTGGGTATGGAGCCAGTGCTATTAACCCATATATGGTAAATGAAATTATTCGAACGCAAGTAAAAGAAGGTTTCATTACAAATATGGATGAGCAAGAAGCAGTTGATAATTTTAATACTGCTATTGGAAAAGGAATCTTAAAAGTGATGAACAAAATAGGAATCTCTACTTTACATTCTTACAGAGGTTCTCAAATTTTTGAAATTGTTGGATTTAATTCACAATTTGTAGAAAAGTATTTCCCATATACAGCTTCAAGAATTGAAGGTATTGGTTTATATGAAATCGAAAAAGAAATTGATCAACGTTATAAGCAAGCATATCCAGATAATCAAATTGATAAAAACTTAGGTTTAAATATTGGTGGAGATTATAGATGGAGAAGAAATGGAGAACGTCATTTATTTAACCCCACTACTGTTTCAAAACTCCAACAAGCTGTTAGATTAAGCGATCAAAAAAGCTATGATGTTTATGCGAAAGCTATTAACGAACAGTCAGAAAGTTTAATGACAATTCGTGGTTTATTTGAATTTGATAATTTAGACCCAATTCCTTTAGATGAAGTAGAACCATGGACAGATATTGTTAAACGTTTTAAAACAGGTGCAATGTCTTATGGATCAATTTCTAGAGAAGCACATGAAAACTTAGCGATTGCAATGAACAGAATTGGTGGTAAATCTAATTCTGGAGAAGGTGGTGAAGACAGAAAGCGTTTTCAAAAAGATATAAATGGAGATAGTAGAAACTCAGCTATTAAGCAAGTAGCATCTGGTCGTTTTGGTGTCACCTCTCATTATCTATCAAATGCCAAAGAAATACAAATAAAAATGGCACAAGGTGCTAAACCTGGAGAAGGTGGACAATTACCTGCTCATAAAGTATTACCTTGGATAGCAAATGCAAGAAACTCTACTCCTTTTGTAGGTTTAATTTCCCCTCCTCCTCATCATGATATATATTCAATTGAAGATTTAGCACAATTAATTTTCGATTTAAAAAATGCAAATCGAGAAGCTAGAATTAATGTTAAATTAGTTTCTGAAGTTGGTGTAGGTACTATTGCTGCAGGTGTAGCAAAAGCAAAAGCAGATGTAGTTTTAATTTCTGGTTATGATGGTGGTACAGGAGCATCACCACTTACATCATTAAAACATGCTGGTTTACCTTGGGAACTTGGTTTAGCAGAAGCACAACAAACATTAGTTCTTAATGATTTAAGAAGTAGAATTGTAGTAGAGTGTGATGGTCAATTAAAAACTGGTAGAGATGTAGCTATTGCTGCATTATTAGGTGCTGAAGAATTTGGATTTGCAACTGCTCCTTTAGTAGCATCTGGTTGTATTATGATGCGTAAATGTCATTTAAATACATGCCCTGTTGGTATTGCAACTCAAGATAAAGAATTAAGAAAAAACTTTAAAGGAACACCAGAACACGTAATTAATTTCTTCTATTACATTGCAGAGGAATTAAGAGCTATTATGGCACAACTTGGTTTCAGAACATTAGATGAAATGGTTGGTCAAACTCATAAAATTAATGCTAATAACGCTATTAATCATTATAAAGCTAAAGGATTAGATTTAACGAGTATATTACACAGACCTACTTCATATAGAAGTATGACTGTTAAGAATACAGAAAGTCAAGATCATAATTTAGAAAGCGTATTAGACTTTACTATATTAAAAGACTCACATAGAGCTTTATATAGGAAAGAAAAAATGAACTTAGTATATCCAATTAAAAATACAGATAGAACAGTTGGTGCAATTGTAAGTAATGAAATTTCAAAAATTTATGGTCATTTAGGTTTACCTGAAGATACATTAAATATCAACTTTACAGGTTCAGCTGGTCAAAGTTTTGGAGCATTTGGAGCTCACGGAATAACATTTACTTTAAATGGTAATACAAATGATTATTTAGGAAAAGGTTTGTCTGGAGCTAAATTAATCATCAAAAAACCAGCAAAAGCAGATTTTTTAGCAGAAAACAATATCATCGTAGGTAACGTTTGTATGTTTGGAGCAGTAGCAGGTCAAGCATATATTAACGGTATAGCAGGAGAACGTTTTGCTGTACGTAATTCTGGTGCAACTGCTGTTGTAGAAGGTGTTGGAGACCATTGTTGTGAGTACATGACAGGTGGTAAAGTAGTTATCTTAGGAAAAACAGGTAGAAATTTTGCTGCTGGTATGAGTGGTGGTATTGCATATGTATACGATCCAGAAAACAAATTTGTTAACGGACTTTGTAATACAGAAACAATCGAATTTGAACCTATCACAGAAGAAGTTGCTGAAGATTTAAAAGCTACTATAGAAAAACACGTTTTATATACTGATAGTAAAAGAGGTGTAGACTTGTTAGAAGATTGGGATACAAGTTTAAAAAACTTTGTAAAAGTAATGCCAACAGAATACAAGAAAGCATTAATACGTTTAGAAACAGAAGAACCAATGTTCGAAGAATTAACAAAAGCATAATGTCATGGGAAAAGTAACAGGATTTAAAGAATTTGAAAGACAGGATGAAAAATATACTTCTGTAAAAGATCGTGTAAAGGATTATAAAGAATTTACGGTACCTCTTTCTGAAAAAGAAATAACAAAACAAGGATCACGTTGTATGGATTGTGGTATTCCTTTTTGTCATAGTGGTTGTCCATTAGGGAATCTTATACCAGATTTCAATCATATGGTACATCAAGGAGAGTGGCAGAAAGCTTCATGGATATTACATTCTACAAATAATTTTCCAGAATTTACAGGTAGATTATGCCCTGCTCCATGTGAACAAGCATGTGTTTTAGGTATTATTGAAGATCCAGTATCTATAGAAAATATAGAAAAAAATATTGTAGAACGTGCTTTTAAAGAAGGATGGATAAAATCGCAACCTCCAAAAAATAGAACAGGCAAAACAGTTGCAGTTGTTGGTTCAGGACCCGCAGGTTTAGCCACAGCACAACAATTAAATAGAGCAGGTCATACAGTTACAGTTTTTGAAAGAGATGATGAAGTAGGTGGATTGTTACGATACGGAATTCCTAATTTTAAATTAGAAAAAGGTATTATAGACAGAAGAGTATCTATTTTAGAAGCAGAAGGAATCATATTTAAAACAAACGTTAATGTTGGTATAAATTATGATGTAAAAGATTTAAAAGCTTTTGATAGTATTGTTTTATGTGGTGGTGCTACAGAAAAACGAAGTTTACCTACTCCCGGTATTGATGCTGATGGTGTAGTTCAAGCAATGGAATTCTTAACACAACAAACAAAAGTCGTGTTTGATAAAGAGGTCAAAGAACAAGTTTTAGCTACTGATAAAAACGTAATAGTAATTGGTGGTGGAGATACAGGATCAGATTGTATTGGTACTTCAAACAGACACGGAGCAAAATCTGTTGTTAACTTTGAAATTATGCCTAAGCCTCCTGGGCACCGTTCACCTACAACTCCTTGGCCTTTTTGGCCTTTAAAATTAAAAACTTCTTCATCTCATAAAGAAGGTGTTGAACGTAATTGGTTAATTAATACGAAGGAATTTGTAAAAGATGAAAACGGAAAATTAATTGCCTTAAAGACAGTTAATGTAGAATGGAAAATGGTTCCAGGTGAAAGACCAAAGTTAATAGAAATAGCAGGTACAGAAAAGACTTGGCCTTGTGAATTAGCTTTGTTAGCTCTTGGTTTTACAGGACCTGAAGACACTTTAGCAAATAAACTTGGTATAGATAGAGATATACGATCAAACTATAAAGCAGAGTATGGAAAATACCAAACAAATGTAAAAAATATTTTTACTGCTGGGGATATGCGTCGTGGGCAATCATTAATTGTTTGGGCTATTTCAGAAGGTAGAGAGGCTGCAAGACAAGTAGACTTATTCTTAATGGGTAAATCAGAGTTACCTTCTAAGGATATTGCTGGAGATTTAGTTGCTATGTAAATGAATCACAATTTTAAATTTTCAAGAACTCATCAGTTAAACTGATGAGTTTTTTTATTAAAAAAATATATAAATTATGTGTAATAACATTTTAAATTTGAAATGATAAAAAATATTTACGTAAATACATTTAACATTCTAACTAATTAAATTTAAAAATTGATATACATTTTCACCTCCAACTTGAGATTTTACACTCAAAGAAAATAAAAAAATAAAAAATAATTAAACTTCATTTATTAATTAATAAAAATACTATAAAATCATTAACGAAAATATAACAGAATATTACATCAACAAAGTAATAATAAATGTTTTTATTAAAGATATCACAAATTAAAGTTTAAATTAATATTAGATATCAAGATAATTTGTTAATTCTCTTTAAAGCATTAGATGCTAAAGAAATTATAGTTTTAGATTATAAAAAAAGCCTCAATTCATAAGAATTGAGGCTTTATAGTCTTGATTGTATCAAGATTAAAGAAAGGCGGCGACCTACTCTCCCACATAAATGCAGTACCATCGGCGCTATTGGGCTTAACTTCTCTGTTCGAGATGGGAAGAGGTGAGCCCCAATGCTATAACCACCCTAAGATTTTAGTGGTTAGTATTTAGTTTTTAGTGATTAGTACAAAGCCTAACTACTATTTCCTAGTGACTAACTACTCTTTAGCTTTTTGCTAAAGTATAAGTTAACATATGGTAAAATAATATCTAAATCATCTAATAAAAAGAGTGTGTCTCTCACCGTTTTGCAACGGTGAGAAGCGTACATAAGTCTATGGGTTATTAGTAATACTCGGCTATGACATTACTGCCTTTACACCTGTATCCTATCAACGTCGTAATCTCCAACGACCCTTTAAAGAAATCTCATCTTGTGGTGGGTTTCGCGCTTATATGCTTTCAGCGCTTATCCCTTCCCGACGTAGCTACTCTGCCATGCTCCTGGCGGAACAACAGATACACTAGAGGTCAGTCCAACTCGGTCCTCTCGTACTAGAGTCAGATCCACGCAAATTTCTAACGCCCACAGCAGATAGAGACCGAACTGTCTCACGACGTTCTGAACCCAGCTCGCGTGCCACTTTAATGGGCGAACAGCCCAACCCTTGGGACCTTCTCCAGCCCCAGGATGTGACGAGCCGACATCGAGGTGCCAAACCCCCCGTCGATATGAGCTCTTGGGGGAGATCAGCCTG
>NZ_JAOSLC020000002.1:520000-807500 GCF_026191475.2 Polaribacter ponticola
TTTAATCTAACAATGACTTTTTTAATGTTTTTTTGAAAAATATTAATAGAAATTCTTAATCGCAAGAAAACGAGTATCTTACAATCTGAAAAAAAATAGGATTTAGAAAAACATTTTCCTTAAAACCATATTTTAGCAATAAATTTTTCTTTTTAGAATAAAACATCTTGAATTTATAATCATATAATTATAACATTTCACTAAAATGATTCCATATTTGTTATATAGAACAGCCTCTTATTTTATTGAACTTTACGCTTTAATTATACATAATTTACAAAAGAAGTGCATCATAGAGGAGAATAACAATCAATATCTTTATAATAAACATCATACAAAAGGGTTTATAAAAGTTTATTATAAATAACATAAAAAGATGTACTTTACATAAAGAACATCTCTTTATAAGATGATTATATCTGTTTGAACTAAAAAAATGAGATCCTAAATTTATTTTTACTATAATACTGAAATTAAAATACGTCTTAGTTTTACATAACTATTAACTCGTGTTAGGGATTGAAACGACATCCTTTTTAACGTGTTATTGAAGCGATAGCTGAAATAAAACATTAAAAAGATATAGTGTAAAGCCCGACCACGCCTTTTATGGCGTGGTAACATACAAGAAAAAGAAGAACTTTAATAAGTATGTATATATATTGTGTGAAATATTGTTTTCTAATATCTTTGCAACCTCAAATATTAAACATTAAATGATTAAAATAACTTTACCTGACGGAACTATTAAGGAGTTTGCTAAAAATAGCACTCCAATGGATGTTGCAAAAAGCATTAGTGAAGGGTTTGCTAGAAACGTAATATCTGCAAATTTTAACGACGTAACTGTTGAAACCACTACCCCATTAACCACGGATGGTTCTTTAATTTTATATACATTTAATGACGATGGTGGTAAGAAAGCTTTTTGGCATTCTTCTGCACACGTTTTAGCAGAAGCAATTTTAAGTTTTTATCCGAAAGCTAAATTAACTATTGGGCCTGCAATTGATAATGGTTTCTATTATGATATTGATTTAGGTGAAAATGTTATTTCTGATAAGGATTTCCCTGTTATTGAAAAGAAATTCTTGGAAATTGCGCGTGGAAAACATGAATTTTCTTTACGTTCTATTTCTAAAGCGGATGCGTTATCTTTATATAAAGAAGAAAATAACGAATATAAAGTTGAATTGATTGAAAACTTAACCGATGGTGAGATTACTTTTTGTGATCATAGCAACTTTACAGATTTATGTAGAGGAGGCCATATACCTAATACCGGTATTTTAAAAGCTATAAAAGTAATGAGTGTTGCTGGAGCTTATTGGCGTGGCGACGAGAAAAACAATCAATTAACACGTGTTTATGGAATTAGTTTTCCTAAACAAAAAATGTTAACTGAATATTTAGCTTTATTAGAAGAAGCAAAAAAACGTGATCATAGAAAACTTGGTAAAGAGTTAGAGCTATTTACTTTTTCTCAGAAAGTTGGCGCAGGTTTACCTTTATGGTTACCAAAAGGTGCAGCTTTAAGAAGTCGTTTAGAGGATTTTTTAAAAAAAGCTCAGAAAAAAGCAGGTTACGAAATGGTAATGACTCCTCATATTGGTCAGAAAGAACTTTATGTTACTTCTGGGCATTATGAAAAATATGGAGAAGATAGTTTTCAGGCAATAAAAACGCCTAAAATGGATGAAGAGTTCTTATTAAAACCTATGAATTGTCCACATCATTGTGAAGTTTATAATTTTAAGCCTTATTCTTATAAAGACTTACCAAAACGTTTTGCAGAATTTGGTACTGTATATAGATATGAACAAAGTGGAGAATTACATGGATTAACACGTGTTAGAGGTTTTACACAAGATGATGCCCATATTTTTTGTACACCAGAACAATTAGATCAAGAATTTAAAGAAGTGATCGATTTAGTTTTATATGTATTCGGTTCTTTAGGTTTTGAAGATTTTACAGCTCAAGTTTCTATTAGAGATAAAAGCAACCCTGATAAATATATAGGAGACACTGAAACTTGGGAAATAGCAGAACAAGCAATTATTAACGCAGCAACAGATAAAGGATTAGATTTTGTAATTGAAGAAGGTGAAGCAGCATTTTATGGTCCAAAATTAGATTTTATGGTGAAGGATGCTTTAGGTAGAAGTTGGCAGCTTGGTACTATACAAGTTGACTATAACTTACCTAAACGGTTCGACTTAACTTACAAAGGTGCAGATAATCAGTTACACAGACCTGTAATGATTCATAGAGCACCGTTTGGTTCTATGGAGCGTTTTATTGCTGTATTGCTAGAGCATACGGGAGGAAACTTCCCTCTTTGGCTAACTCCAGATCAAGTTATCTTATTGCCAATCAGTGATAAATATCAAAAATATTCAGAAAAAGTTTTAGAATCGTTAGAAAATTCCGAAATTCGCGCCCTGGCAGATAACCGAAGTGAGAAAACTGGACGAAAGATTAGAGATGCCGAAGTTAGCAAGATACCATTTATGGTTATTGTTGGAGAGAAAGAAGAACAAGATGGCACAGTTTCTGTGAGAAGACATGGAGAAGGAGACATTGGAACATTTACTATTGAAGAATTTATTTCTTTAATAAAAACAGAAGAAAGTAAAACATTGAAGAAATTTTAATTAATTTTGAATTTCAAGAAAAAATTAAAGGTTGGAGAACAGCCATAAGTTAAATTTTAAATTTATTAGCCATAGCAATACGTAGAAGTAGGTCGAGAAGGCCGTTGAGAGTAATCAAAGAAGATCAGCATAGAATTAATGAAAAAATAAGATATGTTGACGAAGTTCGTCTTGTAGGCGACAATATAGAAGTGGGTGTATATCCTTTAGATAAAGCTAAAGAATTAGCCAGAGAACAGGAATTGGATTTGGTTGAAATTTCACCAAAAGCAAAACCACCTGTTTGTAAAATTATTGATTACAAGAAATTCTTGTATGAGCAAAAGAAACGTGAAAAAGCTTTAAAGTCGAAAGCAACAAAAGTGACTATTAAAGAAATACGTTTTGGACCTCAAACCGATGAGCATGATTATGAATTTAAAAAGAAACATGCAGTTAAGTTTTTACAAGATGGTGCTAAATTAAAAGCATTTGTATTCTTTAAAGGACGTTCAATTATTTTTAAGGAACAGGGTCAAATTTTATTATTAAAACTAGCCCAAGAACTTGAAGAATATGGTAAAGTAGAGCAATTTCCTAAATTAGAAGGTAAACGTATGATTATGTTTATTGCTCCAAAAAAATTGAAATAAATAGAATTAACATTCTATGAGTACTGGACATTGTTCAGCATAAACAATCTTATAAGCAAGATAAAAACGAAGGATAGATGCCTAAAATGAAAACCAAATCTAGCGCCAAAAAACGATTTAAAGTTACTGGTACTGGAAAAATCAAAAGAAAGCACGCGTTTAAAAGTCACATCTTAACAAAGAAGTCTAAAAAACGTAAATTAAAGTTAACTCATGACGGTTTAGTACATAAATCAGATGAGTCTAACATTAAGCAAATGTTAAACTTAAAGTAAGTTTAACCAGGGAATTTAATTATTAACCATGGAGTTAGGCAAAAAATAAAAAGTATTCTTAATTGAATCGCCTACTACAAAACACATTGAAATTATGCCAAGATCAGTAAATTCAGTAGCCTCAAGAAAAAGAAGAAAAAAATCTTGAAGGCAGCAAAAGGTTACTTCGGACGTAGAAAAAACGTTTACACAGTAGCAAAAAATGCGGTTGAAAAAGGAATGCTTTATGCATACCGTGACCGTAAAAATAATAAAAGAAACTTTCGTTCTTTATGGATTGTACGTATTAACGCTGCAGCTCGTTTACACGGAATGTCTTACTCTCAGTTTATGGGAAAAGTTAAAGCCAATCAAATCGAATTAAACCGTAAGGTTTTAGCTGATTTAGCTGTAAATAACCCAGAGGCTTTTAAGGCAGTTGTAGAGAAAATAAAATAATTATAAATTACTTGCTTATAATAAAAACCCAAACGAATTCGTTTGGGTTTTTTTCATAAATTTACACTCTAAATAACATTATAATGAAATTTAAAATATTAATTGCTTTATTTTTTTCTCTATCACTGCCTCTTTTGCACAAGAAACGGTGCTAGAAGATAAAACTATGAAAGGTCAGTTTGAAAAGATATATCGAATTTCTACAACTTATCAAACTTATAAAGTAATAGGAAAGGATCGATTTCAAAAACTAAAAGAAAATGTTTTAGACTCTTTATTAAAATCTAAAAAAACAATTTCTGAAAAAGAAAGTTTATTAAAATCTGAAAGAAAAAACATTCAAAAACTAAACACAGAATTATCTAAAACTAAACTTGATTTAGAAGCTGCTTTGAAGAAAGAGAACTCAATATCTTTATTAGGTGCTCAACTTAACAAAACTACTTATAATTTAATTTTATGGTTTATAATTATTGCTCTTAGTTTAGCATTAAGTTTCTTTGTATTTAAATTTTCTCGAAGCAATATATTAACTAATAAAGCTCAAGGTAGCTTACAAGATGTTGAACTTGAATTCGAAAACCATAGAAAAAAAGCAATTGAAAGAGAACAAAAATTACGAAGACAATTGCAAGATGAAATTAATAAACACAGAAATTAGCAATCAAATTCTCAATAAAAAGAGAATTCTTAAAAAAAAATGATAAAAATTCGATATAACTGAATTTTTATCAATTCTTTTTAATTTAACCTAAACCGAACTTTTATTTCTTAGATTTGTTTTGAACCTATATGAAATAAAAAGTGAATTTACTACACATTACCGCAGAGTGCTATCCAATAGCAAAAGTTGGAGGTTTAGCTGATGTTGCTGGAGCTTTACCTAAATATCAAAAAGAATTAGGTATAAATAGTAGTGTTATTATGCCTTATTATAACAATGTTTTTACTCAGAAAAATGAATTCGAAAAAATATACCAAAGTAATTTAATTCTCGGAGATAATTATTTAGAATTTAGTATCCTAAAATTAACAAACAACTCACTTGGTTTTGACTTATTTTGTGTAGATGTACCCAATTTATTATATAAAGACTACGTATATTCTTTTGATGATACAGAACGTTTTTTAGCTTTTCAAATTGCTACTTTAGATTGGGTTTTAACATTAGAAAACAAACCTGATGTTATTCATACTCATGATCATCATACTGGTTTAATTCCATTTATGGTTTCTCAATGTTTTAAATATGAAACTTTAAAAAACACACCCACTATTTTAACAATACATAATGCTCAATATCAAGGTTGGTTTGCACATAACAAAGTGTATTTATTACCTCCTTTTAATTTTGACAATGTAGGATTATTAGACTGGGATGGAAGTATTAATCCTTTAGCTGCTGCAATAAAATGTGCTTGGAAAGTTACTACAGTTTCCCCTTCTTATATGGAAGAACTAAAACTAAAAGCCAACGGTTTAGAAAATCTTTTAAATCATGAAAGTAGTAAATGTGTAGGAATCTTAAATGGGATAGATTTCGAAGTTTGGAATCCTGAAACCGATAATTTTATAATAAAAAACTACAATAAAGATAGTTATATCTCTGGTAAAAGTGAAAATAAAAACTGGCTTTGTGAAAAGTATTCTTTAGACAATACTAAACCTCTTTTTGTTTTTATTGGTAGATTGGTTCATGAAAAAGGAGCTGATTTGTTTTCAGATATTTTTAAAATTGCCTTAAAAGAAAATGACATTTCAATATTGCTTTTAGGTTCTGGAGATAAAGAAAATGAAGAGTCTTTAAAACCTTTGATAGAATTAAAAAATTTTAATGCACATATTGGTTATAATGAAAAATTATCTCATATAATTTATGCTGGCGCTGACTTTTTATTAATGCCATCTAGAGTAGAACCTTGTGGTTTAAACCAAATGTATTCGTTGCGTTATGGAACAATACCTGTTGTTAATGAAATTGGAGGATTAAAAGACACAGTAATAGATATTAAAGATGATGGTTTTGGGATTCGTCATGATGGAGTTACAATAGAGAAAGCTACAGATGCCATAAAAAGAGCTTCAGATTTTTATAAAAATAAAAACGAATTCTTAAAAAATTCAAAAAAAATAATGGAAATAGACCATTCTTGGAATAATTCTGCCCAAGAATACTTAAACTTATATAAATCGTTAAAACAATAAACTATGAATGATAACAATGTACTATCAATTATTTTAGGAGGTGGACAAGGTTCAAGATTATATCCTTTAACTGCTGACAGGTCTAAACCTGCAGTGCCAATTGCGGGTAAATATAGATTAGTAGATATTCCAATATCAAACTGTATCAATTCGGATATTAAAAGAATCTATGTTTTAACGCAATTTAATTCAGCTTCTTTAAATCAACATATAAAAAATACATATCATTTTAGTTTTTTTAGTAACGCTTTTGTAGATGTTTTAGCAGCAGAACAAACTATGAAAAGTGACAAATGGTTTCAAGGAACCGCAGATGCTGTTAGGCAAAGTATGCATCATTTTTTACAAAACGATTTTGAATATGCATTAATTCTATCTGGTGATCAACTTTACAATATGGATTTACAAGATATGATTCAAAAGCATAAAGAGAGTGATGCAGAAATATCAATTGCAACCTATCCTGTAAACGCAAAAGACGCCACTGGTTTTGGCCTTTTAAAAACAAACTCAGAAAACCAAATTACTTCTTTTATTGAAAAACCTGGAGAAGATCTATTAAAAGATTGGACATCTGAAGTAAGTGATGAAATGAAAACAGAAGGTAGAAACTATTTAGCTTCAATGGGAATCTATATTTTTAATAGAGACTTATTAATAAAACTAATGGATAACCCAGATACTATTGATTTTGGTAAAGAAATTATTCCTCAATCTATTCATAAACACAAAACAGTTAGCTATCAATACGAAGGTTATTGGACAGATATTGGTACAATTGAATCTTTCTTTGAGGCTAATTTAGGTTTAACAGATGATATTCCTAAATTCGATTTATATGATAAAAAAGAGTTTATACAAGGGCAAGAATTTTACCTACTTCTAAAATTACAGGTACAAGAATTAATAAATCTGTAATTTCTGATGGTTGTATAATTCATGCAGATATAATTGAAAAAAGTGTAATTGGTATTCGTTCTAGAATTGGAAAAGACACTACAGTTACTAACACTTACATGATGGGTAATGACACCTATGAATTATTAAAAGATAAAGAAGTTTTAAAAATTGATAATCTTTTAGGAATTGGAGAAAGATGTAATATAAATAACTGTATTATAGATAAAAACTGCAGAATAGGAGATGATGTAATTATAAATGGAGGAACTCATTTAGAAGATACAGAAACCAACAGTTATTCAATTAAAGACGGTATTGTAGTAATTAAAAAAGGAGCAACCATTCCAAAAGGAACCATAATACAATAAATTCATTTTCACTTAAAACAACTAAATGTCTAAAGTTATAGCTCATAGTTTATTTACCGAATTTGATGTTAGCTTATTTAAAGCTGGTAAACATTATAGATTATACGAAAAATTTGGTTCGCATATTACTACTGTAAAAGGTATAGAAGGCACTTATTTTGCTGTCTGGGCACCTAGTGCAAAAGAAGTTTCTGTTATTGGAGATTTTAACTATTGGAACGATTCTGAACATCAACTTAATGTAAGATGGGATTCTAGCGGTATTTGGGAAGGTTTTATACCACATGTTGGTAAAGGGGACGTTTACAAGTATAAAATTAAAAGTAACAATAATAATATTGTTACAGAAAAATCTGATCCTTACGCTCGTAGGTGTGAGCATCCACCTAAAACGGCTTCTATAGTTTGGGAAGATAATTATGGTTGGAAAGACAAAAAATGGATGAAATCGCGTAAAAAGAATAATGCTTTAGACGCACCATATTCTGTTTATGAAGTTCATTTGGGTTCTTGGAAAAAGCAAATAGAAGATGATCGTTTTTTAAGTTACACAGAGCTAGCAACTGAATTAGTAGATTATGTTGATGAAATGAATTTTACACATGTAGAATTTATGCCTGTTATGGAATATCCTTACGACCCTAGTTGGGGATATCAATTAACCGGTTACTTCGCTCCTACTTCTAGATTTGGTTATCCTGATGAATTTAAATTTTTGGTAGATAAATTTCACGAAAAAGGTATTGGAGTTATTCTCGATTGGGTTCCTTCACACTTTCCTTCTGACGCTCATGGTTTAGGTAATTTTGATGGTTCAAACTTATATGAACATCCGGATGTTAGGAAAGGTTATCATCAAGATTGGAAAAGTTTAATTTTTAATTATGGTAGAAACGAAATAAAATCTTTCTTAATAAGTAATGCATTATTTTGGTTAGACCAATACCATGCAGATGGGCTTCGTGTAGATGCAGTTGCTTCTATGTTGTTTTTAGATTATTCTAGAAAAGATGGAGAATGGGAACCAAATGAATATGGTGGGAGAGAAAATTTAGAAGCAATTTCTTTTATCAAAGAAATGAACGTTGCAGTTTATGAAAACTATCCAGATGTACAAACAATAGCAGAAGAATCCACTTCATTCCCTAAAGTATCTAGCCCAGTTTTTTCTGGCGGATTAGGTTTTGGTATGAAATGGATGATGGGTTGGATGCATGATACCTTAGACTTTTATGCTAAAGAACCAATTTATAGAAAGCATAATCAAAATGAATTAACTTTCAGTTTAAATTACGCATTTACAGAAAACTTTATGCTACCACTATCGCATGATGAAGTTGTGTATGGTAAAAAAGCTATTGTAGATAAAATGCCAGGTGATGAATGGCAAAAATTTGGTAATTTAAGATTATTATATAGTCTTATGTTTATGCATCCAGGAACAAAATTATTGTTTCAAGGTGGTGAATTTGGTCAAACATCAGAATGGAATTTTAATGGAAGTCTAGATTGGCATTTACTAGAATATGATGTACATAAAGGCGCGCAAACCTTAGTAAAAGAGCTAAATAAACTATACAAAAAAGAACCTGCTTTACATGAAAAACAATTTTCTCATGAAGGTTTCGAATGGATAGATCATGGAGATCATAAAAACTCCGTTTTATCTTTTATTAGAAAAGGTAAAAATGAAGCTGATAACATAATTGTTGTATTGAACCTTACTCCTGTTCCAAGAGAAAATTATAGAATAGGAATTCCTAAAAAAGGAACACTAAAACAAGTTTTTAATAGTGATGACAACAAATATTATGGTACAGGAAACTTTAAAACAAAGAAACTTACTTCTAATAAAAAAGAGTGGAACGGTCGGAAAAACTCTATAGAATTAAACCTACCACCTTTGGGAATGATAGCATTCAAATATAAATAAATTAAAAGCTCTTTCTTTGCTAATAAATCAGCAAAAAAAGAGCTTTTAATTTTCATATACTTTAATAAAACTGCTCGATTTTAAGACTTTAAAAATTCTTTAACTAATAAACAAAAGAAGTTACAGAACCAATCAATTTAAAGATTAAAGCAATAAATTAACCATAATAAAGACGAATACGATATCGTAAAAAAAGAGGTTTTACCAAACTTTATATTCAAACTTTTACGATTTTTGTAAACCAAAAACAACCAAAATTATGATTGTTAATACAGAATTAGAACAGAAAGGAAATTTATTTCCTTCCGAAATAATAAGTTATAAAAAAGATGTAGATACGCTTTCTTTTACTGCCAAAAACAATGTGGTATTACAAGTTACAGTGGTTAGAGATAGTGTTATAAGATTCAGATATTCTACGACAGGAAAATTCGAAAATGATTTTTCATATGGAGTAACTGTACATGCAAGTAGAGGATATAGTTTTTTAGATGTATCCGAAGATGAAACTCATTATATTATTACTACTTCAAAATTAATTTGTAAAGTAGAAAAACTTAGCTTACAAGTAAGTTTATTTGATGCTATAGATTTAAAATTAATTAATGAAGACGAAATTGGTTTTCATTGGGAAGAATGTTATGAACATGGTGGAGACATCGTTAAAATGAGTAAAACCTGTCAAAAAGCAGAAAGTTTTTATGGTTTAGGAGATAAACCTGTAGACGTTAATTTAAAAGGTAAACGTTTTCAAAACTGGGCAACAGATTCATATGCTTTTGGTAAAAATACAGATCCTATATACAAGGCAATACCATTTTATACAGCAATACAAGACAATAAGTCTTACGGAATATTTTTTGACAATACTTTTAAAACATCTTTCGATTTTGCACAAGAAAGAAGAAATGTAACAAGTTTTTGGGCACAAGGTGGTGAAATGAATTATTATTTCATTTATGGTCCGCAAATGGAAGATGTAGTTAAAAACTATACAGATTTGACTGGTAAACCTCATGCTTTACCACCATTATGGGCTTTAGGGTTTCATCAATGTAAATGGTCTTATTACCCAGAGGCAAATGTTAAAGAGGTAACAAATACATTTAGAGATTTAAAAATTCCTTGTGATGCTATTTATTTAGACATCGATTATATGGATGGTTTCCGTTGTTTTACCTGGGATAAAAATTACTTTCCAGACCCAAAAAGAATGGTAAAGGAATTAGAAGATGATGGTTTTAAAACTGTTGTTATCATAGATCCGGGAATTAAAATAGATTTAGAATATGATGTTTTTAAAGAAGCATTAGATAAAGATTATTTCTGTAAACGTGCAGATGGACCATACATGAAAGGTAAAGTTTGGCCTGGAGAATGTTATTTTCCAGATTACACAAAGCCAGAAGTTAGAGAATGGTGGTCTGGTTTATTTAAAGAATTAATAGAAGATATTGGTGTAAAAGGTGTTTGGAATGATATGAACGAACCTGCCGTTATGGATGTTCCTAACAAATCTTTCCCAGATGATGTACGTCATGACTATGATGGAAACCCTTGTTCACATAGAAAAGCACATAATATTTACGGAACCCAAATGGCACGTGCAACGTATCATGGCCTAAAAAAATATGCATATCCTAAAAGACCTTTTGTAATTACAAGATCTGCTTATTCTGGCGCACAACGTTATACTTCTACTTGGATGGGAGATAATGTAGCTACTTGGGAGCATTTAGCAATTGCCAATAACCAAGCACAGAGAATGGCAATGTCTGGTTTTTCTTTCGCGGGTTCAGATATTGGTGGATTTGCAGAACAACCTCAAGGTGAATTATTTGCTCGTTGGATTCAATTAGGAATTTTTCATGCTTTTTGTAGAGTTCATTCTTCTGGTGATCATGGAGATCAAGAACCTTGGGTTTTTGGTGATGAAATTACTGATATTGTAAGAAAATTTGTTGAGATTAGATATCAACTTTTACCTTATTTGTACACCGCTTTTTGGAAATATTTAAACGATGGAACTCCAATTTTAAAGTCTTTAGTTTTATACGACCAAGAAGATACAGCTACTCATTATAGAAGTGATGAGTTTGTGTATGGTGAACAAATTTTAGTTTGTCCTATTCAAGAGCCAAATGCCAAAGGAAGAAGAATGTACATACCAAAAGGTAAATGGTATAATTTCTGGACAGATGAAGTTGTAGAAGGAGGAAAAGAACTTTGGGTTGATGCCGATTTAGATAGTATGCCAATATTTATTAAAGAAGGAGCTGTTATACCTAAATATCCTGTACAACAATATGTTGGTGAAAAAGAGTTTGATGAAATTACGTTAGATGTTTACTATAAAGAAGGTAAAGAATCTTCCAAATTATATGATGATGCTCATGATGGATATGATTATAAAAAAGGAAGATTTAGTTTACGAACGTTTAAAGTAACTGGTAAAAAAGAAGAATTTATTTTACAACAGCATAAAAGAGGAGATTTTAATGCAGGTTATACAAAGTTTAAAATTGTTTTACACAACTTACCTTTTACAATAACTTCTGTTCAAATTGATAATGTAGAAGTAGAACTAAATCAATCAGGAACTGATAGAACCCAAGCTATAACTGTAGATAAAGAATTTACAGAGCTACATTTATTCGGCGAATAAATGTAAATTTTTTAAGATTAAAAGAGAAGCCTCCCTAAAAACAGGGAGGCTTCTCCCCTTTTATAGGGAGGTTAAAATTTCATCAAAAATGGGGATTGTACAGTAACTATTTCTGTTGTAAATTTGAAGTATAAATATTAGTATCCCCCCAAAACTCATATTTTTATTTAATAAAGCGACGATGGTTCCCCCTAAAACCGGAGTCGCTTTTTTTAATTCTAGAACATAAAAAAAGCCTCAATTTACATTTGAGGCTTTTTATTTATTTTTGGAAATTAATTATATTCCATCAGCTAACCCTTTTAACTTTTGAGTATTCTCTGCTAGCATTAATTCATCTATAATTTTTTGAATATCACCATTTACAATATTTGGCAAATCATATAACGACAAACCTATTCTGTGATCTGTAACTCTACCTTGTGCATAGTTATAAGTTCTAATTTTAGCACTTCTATCACCGGAAGAAACCATAGAACCTCTTTTTAATGCATCCTCAGCATTCTTTTTTTCTAATTCCATATCATATAAACGAGAACGTAAAACTTTAAAAGCTTTTTCCTTGTTTTTATGCTGAGATTTTTGATCTTGACATTGTGCAACTAAGCCAGAAGGAATATGCGTTAATCTAACCGCAGAATATGTAGTATTTACAGATTGACCACCTGGACCAGAAGAACAGAAAAAATCTATTCTTACATCTTTAGGATTAATTTCTACATCAAATTCTTCTGCCTCAGGAAAAACCATACAAGTTGCAGCAGATGTATGTACACGGCCTTGAGTTTCTGTTTGTGGCACTCTTTGAACACGGTGAACACCAGCTTCAAATTTTAAAGTACCATAAACATCAGGTCCATTAACTTCAAACTGAATTTCTTTAAATCCTCCATTTGTACCTTCAGAATAATCTACCGTAGAAACTTTCCAACCTCTACTTTCGCAATATTTAGAATACATTCTAAATAAATCTCCAGCAAAAATACTTGCCTCATCTCCACCTGTTCCTGCTCTTAGTTCTACTACTGCATTTTTAGAATCTTCAGGATCTTTAGGTATTAATAAAAATTTTATTTCATTTTCTAATTCAGGAATTCTAGAATTGGCTTCTTCTATTTCCATCTTTGCCATTTCATTCATTTCTGCATCAGATCCATCTGCAAGAATTTCTTTTGCTTCTTCTATATTGTTTGTTAAAGTTTGGTATTCATCCCCTTTTTTAACAACATCTCCTAAATCTTTATATTCTTTCATCAAAGCAGCATAGCGTTTTTGATCCATGATAATATCTGGTTGAATAATCAAATCAGAAACCTCATCATAACGCTGCTTAACAATTCTTAACTTATCTAACATCTTCTACTCTTTTCTTGGATTGCGAATTTACGATTTTTATAAGTATATTTGGAATAACCAAAACATTTTTTATGAGATTGCTCTTCTTTTTTTGCTGTTTACTAATGATTGTTTCATGTAAAAACGAAATTAAAAAAACACAAAAACCTGTTTTTTTAATAGGAAATTGGATACGGTTAAATGACAAACCAGGTAATCAAACTTATGAAAATTGGGACTTGAATTTTAAAGGAATTGGCTATACAAAACAAGGAAAAAAAACATCATTTAAAGAAATACTAAGCATAGTTACTATAAATGATACTTTAAATTTAAAAGTAGAAGGTGTAAATGAAAAACCTACATTCTTTAAATTTACAGCACAAACAGACACTTCATTTGTTTGTGAGAATCTAAAAAATGAGTTCCCCAAAAAAATACAATACTATCTAGACAATCAACATCTAAAAGCAATAGTATCATCTGAGGACTTTAGAATTGATTTTGTTTTTAAAAAACAAAACTAAAGCCTCATTAATTGTTAATTGTGGTTTTGTAAATCTCTTCTTGAAATGTTTTTAAACTTATTCCAAATTCAAATTTATAATTTACAAATTTTAAAGCATTTTCAATTGCACTTAAAGTAGCTACTATATCTTTTGTAGAAACTGAACCCATATGACCAACTCTAAAATATATTGTTTTAAGTTCTGGCAATAATCCGCCTGCTACAATAATATCATTTGCTGCCATTTTAGCACAAAACTCTCCACCATTTACATCTTCTGGATAATAAATTGCAGATAAAGTATTAGCACAAATATTGTTAGAAATTGGCATCAACTTTAAACCTATACTTTGTATTGATCTTCTAAACGCTGCAGCAATTGTTTGATGGCGTTTTACTCTTTTTTGAATTCCTTCTGTAACAATAATCTCTAAACTTTTCTCTAGTGCAAAAATTAAATTTACGGGAGGTGTTCCAAAATATGAAGGCTTCCCTTCTTCATAAGCTTTCATAATTGGAAGCCAATTCTGCCAATCGCAATAATAATTAGACACCAAAGTTTTTCTTTGCTCCCAAACACTCATTGCTTTTTTTGAAACTACTAATAAAGCCAACCCTGGAGGAACACCAATTGCTTTTTGTGATGCTGTTAATACAATATCTAAACCCCATTCTTCTTGTTTAATTTCTTCTCCAGCAACTGAGCAAACACCATCTAGAATAGATAAAACATTGTATTTTTTTGCTAATTCAGCTATAGGTTTCGGGTTTACTAATACACCAGTGGAAGTATCTACATGTGTAAAAGTTAACAATTTATATTTTTTCTTTTTTAAAGCATCATTTACTCTATCAATTTCTATCGTTTTACCAGGAACAACATTTAAAATTGTAACATTTGCTCCATATCTTTCTAAAATATCTTTATAACGATCTCCAAAATATCCTGTAGAAATCACCAAAGCATTGTCTCCTTGCTCAATAAGATTTGAAGCAGCCATATCCATTGCTAACGTTCCACTACCAGAAATTATAAACGGTTGCCCATTTTTAGTTTGCCAAATTTTACGCATACTACGAATACAGTTTCCAAAAGTAGCTATAAAGTTTGGAGCTACATGGCTTGCAGTTTGTGCACCCAAAACTCTTAATACTTCTGGCTCAAATTCTATTGGACCTGGAATCATTAATAATTTTCTACCTTTCATTATGTTGCTTAAAAATTAGTATATAAAATATTTCTTTACAATAATAGTAAAACTAAACAACAAAAAGAAGCGAACGTTCGCTAATTATTTTAATTCATGTCTATTTTATACTATATTAAAGAATTTAATATAAATAATTAAGGTAATTTAAAAAATAATTGGTGGTTTTAAAATTGATTTTGTTTTTTAGAAGGAGAAGTAATTTAGTTTGTTTCTAAGGTCTTAAATCGCTAACTTCGTTATCGTCTGATATAAAACATTAGAACGATTTTATATCATTAAAGTTGGCAACAAGCTGAAAAAATATCTAAACCGAACTTGACTGAATAAATTTAATGCAAATTAAAGCCTACATAAAACAACCTTACCCATTTTATTATGAGCAATTAAAAAGAGTATTCTTATTGCTTTGCTTTCTTGCAATAGCAAGTTTTATTTTCACCTATTTATTTGAACCTTTTATTGTAAATATTGAAGAACATAAAATAGATAATTTTTGGATTATGGTAATACATTCCGTTATACCAATCCCTGTTGCTTTTACGTATTTTTTCTTGCTCAAAAAATCGATAAAAAATATTGAAAATTGGACATTAGGCAAGGAGTTTTTGCATTTGGCAGTAATTCTATTACTTATAGGTTTTGTTAGCTTCTTGATTCGAGATTTTATTTATACAAATCCTGATAATTGGTCTTTTCGCTACTTGTGGGAAGAAATAAGAAATACGTTTTTAGTCGGTATTTTATTGCTGATGATTATTTTACCATTAAATCTTCATCGTTTGATTATTAAGCACTCAAATGATTTAAAAAAAATATCCGTTACGCAACAATATATCAATGACGTTAATGCAACTGTTCAAATTGTTACGCCAATAAAAGAGGAGAATTTTGAGTTAAACATTCAGACTTTTCTTTATGCAAAAGTGGATAGTAACTATCTAGAAATATTTTATGACTATTCAAATACTAATGAAAAGGACTTAAAAAGATTAACTCTAAAAGAATTTTTAGACCAATTAAAGTCTTATCCGTTTATTTTTAAAACTCATCGCTCTTATGTTGTAAACCTTAACGCAATTGAATCTGTTTCTGGAAATGCCCAAGGATATGTACTTTATTTAAAAAACTACTCCAAAAGAACAATCCCTGTTTCTCGTTCTAAAATTGAAGAATTTAACCAAGTTCATAACAGTTTAAAAAACCAATAGCTTGTAATTCGACCTTTTCAGTTGTATTTCGTCACTTTCGGTTGCTATTCATCCCACTAGTATAAACCGTGTTGATTTTGTTTTTATCATTGCCAAAAAAACAAAATTAATGAGTATTTCAAAAAGAAGACACGATTTAGATTGGTTAAGAGTTATTGCTATTTTGGCTGTTTATTTCCATCATTTAGGTATGCCTTTTAATGGAGATGATTTTCATATTATGAATGCCGATTCTAGCAAATTATTAGACGACATAATGGTTTACTTTGAGCAGTTTAGACTTCCTCTACTATTTTTGATATCTGGTACAGGAACAGTACTCGCATTTTCTAAGCGGAATTGGAAGCATTTTTTAAAGGAACGTACGGGAAGACTTTTAATTCCACTCTTCTTTGGTGTGCTATTTATTGTACCACCTCAAACATATTATCAATACATCAATGAATTCAATTCTTACTGGCAGATATACACAGAAGGTAGATTTGAAACTAATCATCTTTGGTTTATAGAAAATCTTTATGTGATTTCTATAATTATAATTCCTTTAATTATTTTTCTTAAATCCAAAAAATCTGAGGGATTTATAAATTGGTTCGAAAAAATATCCTCTTATAAAATGGGACTTTTATTGAGCGGACTTCCTCTTATCATTTTAACAGTAATACTAAAAAGGTATTATCCAACTGGGTCTTCTTCATTAACTAATCTTTCAGAAACATTCTTTTACACTTACTTTTTTATTTCTGGTATTTTGTTTGCAAGTTCAAAAATGTTTTGGGAAAATTTGAAGAACTTTAGACTTGTTCATCTTAATAGTTTCATTATTAGCACACTATTATTCTACGGTTACTATTTCATACCGAATACTATCGTGGAGCCTTATTTAACCGTTTCTGTTCGTTGGGATATCTGGTATGTCCTGTGTAGTCTATTGGGCTGGTGTTTTGTTTTGACCATATTAGGATATGGACAAGTTTACTTTAATAAACCTAGTCTTTACCTTAAACGAATGAACGAAGCTATTTATCCATTTTATATTTTACATCAAACAGTTATTATAATTTGTGCATATTACATCATTCAACTAGACTTAAATATTCCTGCTAAGTTTATCGTTCTTTTAGTTATTTCATTTTTTATTATTGTAGTAATTTACCGTTTTGCCATTTACCCTTTTAGAATTATGAGAGTGCTTTTCGGAATGAAACCACGAAAAAGACCACTGAATAAAAGCCAGTTGCCAACAAAGAACTGAGTTAAAAACCAAACAAATTCTTCATTAAATTTAGGCAATAGTCTTCTAGCATTGTTGAAGTAGAATAAATCTCCTTTGGTCGATTTATTTCCAATTCAACAAGCTAAAATTATCATTATAACTTTTATTTTTTTATTTCACTTTTAAGACTGAAACGTGAGCTTCATCATAAGGAATTCCTGATTTAACTATCGAAAAACATTGTTTTAATAGTTTATTGGAAACTGCGATTAATGCTAGTTTTTTACTCTTTCCTTTGTTGGTTATTCGTTCAAATATTGCTGCACAACCCTTATTATGTTTATAGGCGCTAAAAGAACATAAGAAAAGTAAATTCCGTAATTTTCTATTACCAACTTTGCTTATTCTGGCTCTACCTCTTACACTGCTTCCACTTTCTCTAATTGTGGGTGTTATTCCTGCATAACTACACAATTGTGATGACGTCTCAAACTTCTTAAAACCATCTGTAACTACTATTAAAAACAACGCTGTCTTCAAACCAATACCAGGAATACTTTGCAATAGCGTCAACTGTTTTTGATGTTCTTTCTTTACTAAAGACAACAATTTATGCTCTATTCCTTTTAACTCTTTATCTAAATATTTAAGCGTTCGTTTTAGTGAACGATACACATAAGGTGATGGGATTCCTAAAACTTTTTCGCCGTGAATTTTGTTTTTTGTAGCCGTTCTTATTTTTAATTGATTATCCATCAAGCGAAACAACTGCAAACATTCACTTTGAACATCTGTAAGTGCAGTATAAAAAGGTACTTCTTGGGTTAATCCATAATTACAAATCGCTTTTGCATCAGCCTTATCCGTTTTTATCTTTGCTAATTTCATCTGTACAAATCGCTTGATAGACAAAGGATTTACAACTGAAACACAAATACCTTGCTTGTACAAAAACTGAGCAAACCTGTAATGATAATAACCTGTAGCCTCCATAACTACTAAACTATTTTTGGGTAGTAATTTGCGAAACTTTTTAAAGCCTAATTCATCATTCTTGAATTGTAAATGACCTTGTATACTACCATAACAATCGAAGACATTTTTACTAATGTCAATTCCAAAAATTTCACTATATTTATTCATAAGAAAATGTTTTATGAAAGAATAACCTACTGGAATCACAACAACTTAAAATCGAGATCTAAAGTCTCACAGAACTGAACGTAATTTTAGTAGAAAAGAGAGAGGATTATCAGTGTTGTCTGAGTCTAAACTCAACCGTATATAGTAACCTTAATTCTCTCTTTTATTCTTTCTGATTAAGTATCAAATTTATTAAAAGACAAACTTAAGCCGTATATAATTTATTGCTGGCTTCTCGCCTACTTACGAAAGTCCTCGCGGACTTTCTTGGTTGGTAATTATTTACTAAATTAGTTGCTTAAAACACGCAACAAACCATATACAACAACGTTACCTGCAAGCTGAAAAAACATCTAGATGCTAATAGAAAATATACCTGAAATTTACATTAAGGACAATCAAAAAAAACTTGACTTGTTCGTGTATGACTTTAAAATGACCAATGATGTTGTTAAAAGTAAGGTCAATTTGGGAATGAATATGTTTAGCTTTTTACAAGTTGGAAAAAAACAAGTACACTTCGCAGGAACAACAGTAGCAGTAAACAAAGACCAATCTTTATTATTAAAAAAAGGAAATTGGCTTTGGACAGAGTTATTAGATACAGAGACTATTTATTATTGTAAACTTTTCTTTTTTTCAGAAAAAAACTAAAAGAGTTTCTAGAAAAGCACACAGAAAACAGTAAAATAGTAAAAGAAGAAACACCTTATTTCATAATTAGAAATGACTCATACATTAGTTCATATCTAAATTCATTATCTACAATTAGTGAAGCACCAACAGTTTTTGCTAATAATTTACTTTCAGTAAAATTTGAAGAATTGATGCTTTATCTTCTACAGAAATATGGAAGAAAATTTGAACTTTACCTTCATTCTTTAATCATTAAAGAAACTTCACCTTTTAAAAAAATTGTTGAAAGCAAAATACATTCAAATCTAAAGTTAGAAGAAATTGCTTTTTTATGTAATATGAGTTTATCTACTTTTAAACGCCATTTTATTAAAGAATATAAAACATCACCCGGAAAATGGCTTCAAGACAAACGACTTCAAAAAGCAAAAGAAACTTTAGAGCGCGATAATTTAAAACCTTCAGACATCTATTTGGATTTTGGTTATAACAATCTTTCAAACTTTAGTATTGCCTTTAAAAACAAATTCGGATTTAATCCAAGCGAAATAACTTCATAAGTATCTTATTTCAGCTTCATTTTTAAATTTGACCTTTTTTCATAAGTTATTGAACTGTTTTAGTAATTCATAAAGACAACTCTCATTGTAGATTTGCATCAGAATAATAACAATACTAAAACATAAAATTATGAACATTACATTAGAACAAGCAGAAAAAGCAATTGTAGCAGCAAAACAAAAATCTACAGCAATTGACACAAAAATGAATATTGCAGTTGTAGATGCTGGAGCAAATTTAGTAGCATTTGGAAGAATGGATGGTGCTTGGTTAGGCTCACTTGATATATCGATTAAAAAAGCAAAAACAGCTCGTTTTTTTGATATGAATACTGGAATTATTGGAGAGTTATCTCAACCAGGACAGCCTTTATTTAATATCGAACATTCAAATAATGGGTTAATTACTTTTCCAGGTGGTGTACCAATTAAAAACGCAAATGGCGAAATTATTGGAGCTATTGGAGTAAGCGGAAGTTCGGTTGAAAACGACCATACTGTTGCAGAAGCTGGAGCATCAGCAATTTAATAACAGACTAATTAATATAAAGAGGATAATTAAAACAAATTATCCTCTTTTTTTATCAAATAATTATGAAAAAATATTTAGCTGAATTCATTGGAACGTTTGCTTTGGTATTTTGTGGTACAGGAGCAATTATTGTAAACGAGCAATCTAATGGAAGTTTAGGATTAATAGGAATCGCTTTAACTTTCGGAATAATAATAAGTGCTATGATTTATGTTTTCGGAAACATTTCTGGAACACATATAAATCCTTCAGTAACTATAGCTTTAGTAATTGGAAAATTAACATCATTAAAAGACGCATCATTTTATATTTTCGCACAAATTTTGGGAGCAATATTAGCAAGTGTTTTACTTAAATTTATGTTTTCAGAAAACCTAACATTAGGTGCTACAATTCCTTCTGGCGAATTAGTGCAATCATTCATTTTAGAATTTGTTCTGACCTTCTTCTTAATGCTTACAATTTTAGGAGTAACATCAAAAAAAGAATTTTCCAATGTAGCAGGACTTATAATTGGAATAGTCGTTACTGGAATTATCCTTTTTGCAGGACCAATTTCTGGTGGCTCATTTAATCCTGCAAGAAGTTTAGCACCTGCAATTGTATCAGGAAACCTTACAGCACTTTGGATTTATATTACTGCACCAACATTAGGAGCAATAGTAGCTATGTTTGTTTGGAAAGGAATTAACAAAACGGAATAAAAGCCTGTTGCCAACAAAGAACTGAGTTAAAAACCAAACAAATTCTTCATTAAATTTAGGCAATAGTCTTCTAGCATTGTTGAAGTAGAATAAATCTCCTTTGGTCGATTTATTTCCAATTCAACAAGCTAAAATTATCATTATAACTTTTATTTTTTTATTTCACTTTTAAGACTGAAACGTGAGCTTCATCATAAGGAATTCCTGATTTAACTATCGAAAAACATTGTTTTAATAGTTTATTGGAAACTGCGATTAATGCTAGTTTTTTACTCTTTCCTTTGTTGGTTATTCGTTCAAATATTGCTGCACAACCCTTATTATGTTTATAGGCGCTAAAAGAACATAAGAAAAGTAAATTCCGTAATTTTCTATTACCAACTTTGCTTATTCTGGCTCTACCTCTTACACTGCTTCCACTTTCTCTAATTGTGGGTGTTATTCCTGCATAACTACACAATTGTGATGACGTCTCAAACTTCTTAAAACCATCTGTAACTACTATTAAAAACAACGCTGTCTTCAAACCAATACCAGGAATACTTTGCAATAGCGTCAACTGTTTTTGATGTTCTTTCTTTACTAAAGACAACAATTTATGCTCTATTCCTTTTAACTCTTTATCTAAATATTTAAGCGTTCGTTTTAGTGAACGATACACATAAGGTGATGGGATTCCTAAAACTTTTTCGCCGTGAATTTTGTTTTTTGTAGCCGTTCTTATTTTTAATTGATTATCCATCAAGCGAAACAACTGCAAACATTCACTTTGAACATCTGTAAGTGCAGTATAAAAAGGTACTTCTTGGGTTAATCCATAATTACAAATCGCTTTTGCATCAGCCTTATCCGTTTTTATCTTTGCTAATTTCATCTGTACAAATCGCTTGATAGACAAAGGATTTACAACTGAAACACAAATACCTTGCTTGTACAAAAACTGAGCAAACCTGTAATGATAATAACCTGTAGCCTCCATAACTACTAAACTATTTTTGGGTAGTAATTTGCGAAACTTTTTAAAGCCTAATTCATCATTCTTGAATTGTAAATGACCTTGTATACTACCATAACAATCGAAGACATTTTTACTAATGTCAATTCCAAAAATTTCACTATATTTATTCATAAGAAAATGTTTTATGAAAGAATAACCTACTGGAATCACAACAACTTAAAATCGAGATCTAAAGTCTCACAGAACTGAACGTAATTTTAGTAGAAAAGAGAGAGGATTATCAGTGTTGTCTGAGTCTAAACTCAACCGTATATAGTAACCTTAATTCTCTCTTTTATTCTTTCTGATTAAGTATCAAATTTATTAAAAGACAAACTTAAGACGTATATAAAAAATAGCGGTTTTAAAGTTTAAACGAAATTTAATTTTTTAAATTTATCGTTAGTAATAAACCGAAAAGTAGTGCTTAAAAATCCGCTACTTTTCATATACAAGACCGATAACGAGAGTCATTTTCTAATACTCAAAAACGCCAAATTCGCTTTTAATAGTCAATTTTTTAGTTGATGATGCTTCTACTCTCCCTATTATTTTAGCATCCACATTAAAAGATTTTGAGATTTTAATAATATCCTCTGCAATTTCTGATGACACATAAATTTCCATTCTATGACCACAATTAAATACTTGATACATTTCTTTCCAATCTGTTTTAGATTGCTCTTGTATCAGTTTAAATAATGGAGGAATTGGAAACATATTATCTTTTATAATATGTAATTCATCAACAAAATGTAAAATTTTGGTTTGCGCACCACCAGAACAATGTATCATTCCATGAACAGTATCTGAATTAAATTTTGATAAAATTTCTTTAATAATTGGTGCATACGTTCTTGTAGGTGATAAAACTAATTTACCAGCATCTATTGGAGAATTCACAACCTTATCAGTTAATTTTGTATTACCAGAATATACTAACTCTTCAGGAACAGCAGCATCAAAACTTTCAGGATATTTATCTGCTAAATATTTATGAAAAACATCGTGTCTAGCAGAAGTTAATCCGTTAGAACCCATTCCTCCATTATATTCAGTTTCATAACTTGCTTGTCCAAAAGATTCTAAACCAACAATTACATCACCCTCTTTTATATTTGCATTATCAACAACATCTGTACGCTTCATTCTTGCAGTAACTGTAGAATCTACAATTATGGTTCTTACTAAATCGCCAACATCTGCAGTTTCTCCTCCTGTTGAGTGAATGGTTACTCCAAAACCTTTTAAGTCTTCGATTAATTCTTCTGTTCCGTTTATAATTGCTGATAAAACTTCTCCAGGAATTTTACTTTTATTTCTACCAATAGTAGAAGACAACATAATATTATCTGTTGCTCCAACACAAAGTAAATCGTCAATATTCATAATCAAAGCATCTTGTGCAATGCCTTTCCATACAGAAATATCACCAGTTTCTTTCCAATACATATAAGCTAAAGAAGACTTTGTTCCTGCGCCATCTGCATGCATTATTAAACAATAATCTTCATCATTTGTTAAATAATCTGGCACAATTTTACAGAATGCTTTTGGAAATAAACCTTTATCTATATTTTTAATTGCATTATGCACATCTTCTTTAGATGCAGATACACCTCTTTGTGCGTAACGTTTAGAAACTTCTTTACTCATGTTGTTGTGTTGTGAATTGCAAATTTAATCTTTTACATAAAAAATCCTACCGAAAAGTAGGATGTTTTTATATTACTTTGTAAACAATAATTCTCTATACTTTGTTAAAGGCCATAAATTATCATCCACTAACGTTTCTAACTGGTCACAATGGTATCTAATATCAACAAAAAAGGGTTTTACTTTGTTGCAAAAATGTTCTGCTAGTTTTAAACCTAAAAGCTTATTTATTTTTATAATTTCTGCCTCCATTTTAATAACCAGTCCATTAATTTGAGTAATATGATTAGAAATAATCATAATTAACTCAATTTGCTCTTTGGCGATATTTTTATATTCATCTCCAAAAATTTCTTTTAAATTTTTTGTGTTTTCAAGTAATGTGTTTTGATATATAATCGCAGTTGGCACAACTTGATTTCTAGCTATATCACCTAAAACCCGCCCTTCTATTTGAACCTTTTTAGAATAAGATTCTAAATCAATTTCATAACGTGCTTCTAATTCTATCTTACTCATTACTTCCATTTCTTCAAATAAAGAAATAGTTTTATTTGAGACTTTAACTTTTAAAGCTTCTGGTGTTGCTTTATTATTACTTAAACCACGTTTTTTAGCTTCTTTTTCCCAAGCTTCTCCATAACTATCTCCTTCAAAACGAATTTCTTTAGAATCTTTAATATATTCTCTTAAAATATTAAAAACTGCTTCATCTTTTTTAAGACCTTTTTCATCAATTAAGGCATCTACTTCAATTTTAAATTCTTTTAATTGTTTAGCTACAATAGTATTTAAAATGGTCATAGGTATTGCGCAATTAGCAGATGAACCTACTGCTCTAAACTCAAACTTATTTCCCGTAAATGCAAATGGTGATGTTCTATTTCTATCTGTATTATCTAATAAAATTTCTGGGATTTTACCAATAATATTCAACTTTAAATCAGTTTTTTCTTGGGGAGATAATTTCCCTTTAGTAACATTTTCTAATTCATCTAAAACAGCCGATAATTGCTTTCCTATAAATACTGAGATAATAGCTGGTGGTGCCTCATTTGCACCTAATCTGTACTCGTTACTTGCAGATGCAATTGAAGATCTTAACAATTCTTCATATGTAAACACTGCTTTTATTGTGTTAATAAAGAAAGTAAGAAATTGTAAATTCTTCATAGGGGTTTTACCAGGACTTAATAAATTAATCCCTTTATCTGAAGATAATGACCAGTTATTATGTTTCCCAGAACCATTAATTCCTGAAAATGGTTTTTCGTGAAATAATACTTTAAATTTATGTCTTCGAGAAACTTTCTGCATCACATCCATTAACAATGAATTATGGTCTACTGCTAAATTTGCTTCTTCAAAAATTGGCGCAACTTCAAACTGATTTGGCGCAACTTCATTATGCCTTGTTTTTACAGGAATGCCCAACAACATACATTCTTGTTCTAAATCTTGCATAAAACTCATGGCTCTTGCAGGAATTGTTCCAAAATAATGATCGTCTAATTGTTGTCCTTTAGCTGGAGAATGACCTAAAAGAGTTCTACCTGTTAACTGCAAATCGGGTCTTGATAGCATTAAAGCATCATCAATTAAAAAAATTCTTGCTCCCAACCTAAAGTAGCATTTACTTTGTTTGCATTTTTATCAAAATATTTACAAACAGCTGTTGCATGTGTATCTACCGCTTGTAAAGCTCTTAATAAAGGAGTTTTATTATCTAATGCTTCACCAGTATAAGCTACAAAAATAGTAGGAATACATAAGGTTGTTTCATATATAAATGCAGGTGAGGTTGGATCCCAAGCGGTATATCCTCTTGCTTCAAAAGTATTTCTAATTCCGCCATGAGGAAAACTAGAAGCATCTGGTTCTTGCTGTACCAATTGTTCTCCATCAAACTTTTCCATGGCTAAACTACCATTTATAGATTCGAAAAAAGCATCGTGCTTTTCTGCAGTAGCACCAGTTAATGGCTGAAACCAATGTGTATAATGTGTTGCACCTTTAGACATTGCCCAATCTTTCATACTAACAGCAACTTGGTCTGCAATTTTTCTATCTATTTTAGTTCCATGTTCTATTGCATTCATTACACTTTCATAAGCAGCACGTGTAAGATACTGTTGCATAGCGTGTTTATTAAAGACGTTTTGTCCAAAAAGTGTTGACCTTTTTTCATTTTGTACTACTTTTATAGGACTTCTATGTAGAGTTTCTTGCAATGCACTGAATCTAATTCTTGACATATTACTAAAATTTTATGCTTTTTTTAATTTTAAACAAATATACCCTTTAGAAATTAGGGATAAAACTATTTTTTAATCATTTTTAATATTTTACCCCTCTTTTTTTTGATATAAAGTAAAAATATTTGATTTTTGCGGTAAGTTTATCATTACACAAATAATTACATAATTATGGCAAAAATTAAATTAGAATACATTTGGTTAGATGGATATTTTCCAACTCAGAACATGAGAAGTAAAACCAAAGTTGAAGAACATGAAAATTTTCAAGGAACTGTTGAAGAATTAGGACTTTGGTCTTTTGATGGCTCATCAACTAAACAAGCTTCAGGTGGAGCATCTGACTGTATTTTAAAGCCAGTTGCAATTTACCCAGATCCAGATAGAATTAATGGATACTTGGTAATGACAGAAGTTATGAATGCTGATGGAACTCCACACATTTCTAATGGGCGTGCAACAATTGAAGACGATGATAACGATTTCTGGTTCGGTTTTGAGCAAGAATATTTTATTATGGACTCTAAAACACAATTACCTTTAGGTTTCCCTGTTGGTGGTTATCCAGGTCCTCAAGGAATGTACTATTGTTCTGTTGGAGGAAAAAACACTTTTGGAAGAAGTTTTGTTGAAGAGCATGCTGATCTATGTATTGATGCTGGTTTAAACTTTGAAGGAATCAATCAAGAAGTTGCTTCTGGTCAATGGGAATTTCAATTATTTGCAAAAGGAGCTAAAAAAGCTGGAGATGAAATTTGGATTGCTCGTTATTTATTAGATCGTTTAACTGAAAAATATGGATGGTATATTGAATATCACCCAAAACCAATTAAAGGAGACTGGAATGGTTCTGGAATGCATGCAAACTTCTCGAATACAATTTTAAGAACTTGTGGTTCTGCTGAAAAATATGCAGAAATTTGTGAAGCTTTTAGACCAGTAACAAAAGAACATATTGCTGTTTATGGTGAGTTTAACGACCAACGTTTAACTGGTGATCATGAAACTGCATCTATAAACGATTTCTCTTGGGGCGTTTCTGATAGAGGAGCTTCAATTAGAATTCCAATTATCGCTGTAGAAAAAGGATACAAAGGATGGTTAGAAGATAGAAGACCTTCTTCTAACGGTGATCCATACAAAATTGCTGCAAGAATTATTAAAACAGTTAAGCCTGTTAAATAATTTTATAGTTATTCTATAAAAAACGCTAACAAATAATTGTTAGCGTTTTTTTTATCGATTTTTTTATAATTATTTATTATTACCTGGAGGAAATTTAGAAACTATTTCTTTTACAAACTCTTTAATTCTAGCTTCCTTTTTTTCAACATTATTAACTCTTAAAGCACCAGTGCCAATACCTTGCCAAACTAATTCTTTTTTTGATTTATCAATAAAATCAATAAAAAGTGTTCCTTCCGTATATTCATTTATATTCAAATCATTATTACGCATTCCTATCATCCAAGGACTTCTACCCCAACCAAAAGCATAACCGAAACTATTTCTATTTTGATTGATATTTACTTTTCTTCTTGATTTTGTAAAAATACTTACAAGCATATCTGGTTCATTTGATTTTCTTAAACCCTGAGCTAATAACTCTACTTCTATTGCTTTTAATACTCTTTTCTTATCTAAACTAGAAATATCTGCTTTATCAATACCAGGTTTATAAAATGCAAATGTTTTATATTTAGTAAAATCTACTTTAGTATCATAATCAGAAGCAACATTAATAGAACTACAAGACATTAATAAAATAGTACTAAATAATATAAATGATATTTTTTTCATAATAGTAATTTAAAAATGATTAGTATTCAGTATTATATAATTAACAATTACTATGCCATACTTTGCAAATTCTTAACAGTAAACAAAACATCATTAATAGTTAAATAAAGCATCATCAACCAAATTTGGAAGTGTTACTTTTAATTTATTTCCCCCTTTCATAGCTCTTTTAATTGCAAAAATAGCTTCATTATTTCTTGCCCAACTTCTTCTTGATATTCCGTTATTTACATCCCAAAAAAGCATTGATTTTAAACGTTTTGACGCTCCTTTACTACCGTCAAGAAGCATGCCAAAACCACCATTTATAACTTCTCCCCAACCAACGCCGCCTCCATTGTGAATTGAAACCCAAGTTGCGCCTCTAAAACTATCGCCAATTACGTTTTGAATTGCCATATCTGCCGTATAACGAGAACCATCATATATATTAGAGGTTTCTCTATAAGGTGAATCTGTTCCAGAAACATCATGATGATCTCTTCCTAAAACTACCGGACCAATTTCACCATTTTTAATAGCTTTATTAAAAGCTTTGGCAATTTTAATACGTCCTTCTGCATCTGCATATAAAATCCGTGCTTGCGAGCCAACGACTAATTTATTTTCTTGAGCTCCTTTTATCCACTGAATATTATCAGCCATTTGCTGCTGGATTTCTTCTGGAGAATTTTCTTTTATCTTCTCTAAAACAGCACAAGCAATTGCATCCGTTTTTGCTAAATCTTCAGGCTTTCCCGAAGCACAAACCCATCTAAATGGCCCAAAACCATAATCGAAACACATTGGCCCCATAATATCTTGTACATAACTCGGATAGGCGAAAGCTTCGCCACCAAATTTTGAATCACTTGCGGAACAAAAATTACCTTTATTATCTTTATGAACTGTTGCTCCCGCTCTACTTGCTTCTAATAAAAACGCGTTTCCATAATCGAAAAAATACGTTCCTTTATCTGTGTGTTTATTTATTGCTTTGGCGTGTCTTCTTAATGTTTCTTGAACTTTCTCTTTGAATAAATCAGGATTTTCTGCCATCATACTATTGGCATCTTCAAAAGAAATATCAACCGGATAATAACCTCCTGCCCAAGGATTGTGTAAAGATGTTTGATCTGAACCTAAATCTATATAAACATTTGCTTCATCAAACTTTTCCCAGACTTCTACAATATTCCCTAAATAGGCTATAGAAACTGTTTCTTTGTTTTGTTTTGCTGATTTTACTCTCGTAACTAATTCATCTAAATCGGTTATTTTTTCATCAATCCAACCTTGATCTAAACGAACTTGTGTAATCTTCGGGTTTACCTCAGCACAAACCGTAATACAACCCGCAATATTTCCTGCTTTTGGTTGCGCTCCAGACATTCCGCCCAAACCTGCAGTTACAAATAAACCTCCTTTTGGATCTTTTTTTATTTTTCTGAATCCGTTTAAAACGGTAATTGTTGTTCCATGCACAATTCCTTGTGGACCAATGTACATATAACTTCCAGCAGTCATTTGTCCATATTGAGAAACGCCTAAAGCGTTCATTTTCTCCCAATCGTCTGGTTGTGAGTAATTAGGAATTACCATTCCGTTAGTAACCACAACTCTTGGTGCATTTTTATTTGAAGGATACAATCCCATTGGATGACCAGAATACATTGTTAACGTCTGTTTATCAGTCATTTCTGATAAATATTGCATCGTTAATAAATATTGTGCCCAATTCTGAAAAACCGCTCCGTTTCCGCCATAAGTAATTAGTTCGTGCGGATGTTGTGCAACAGCATAATCTAAATTATTCTGAATCATTAACATAATAGATTTTGCTTGCACAGATTTTCCAGGGTATTCTGCAATATCTCTTGCTTTCATCTCATAATCTGGACGAAATCGATACATATAAATTCGTCCATATTTTTCTAATTCTTCAGCAAATTCTGGTAATAATTCTGCATGATGTTTTGCTTCAAAATAACGTAATGCGTTTTTAAGAGCTAACTTTTTTCTTCAGCAGATAAAATATCTTTTCTCTTTGGTGCGTGATTTATAGCTAAATCATACACTTTTTTTACTGGTAAAACAGCTGGAATTCCTTGTTGTATTTGCTCTTTAAATGTCATTACTAAACTTCTTTTGTATCTGTAAACAAATATATTTATTTTGGACTGATATTTGTTTATTTTACAATTAATGATTTTTATTTCTAAATATATTGTTCCAAAAGGGTTTGTTGGAATCACCTTATTTCCCTTTATCTTTCTAAAAAAGAGAGTGTTAAAAACGAACAAGATTTTAATCAATCATGAAAGAATCCATCTAAAACAACAACAGGAATTATTAATTATTTTCTTCTATATTTTTTACGGATTGGAGTTTTTAATAAAATTCTTCAAATATAAAAATGCATTTATTACTTATAAGAACTTAAGCTTTGAACGAGAAGCTTATATAAATGAAGCCAATTTTAAGTATCGAGAAAGTAGAAAATTTTGGGCTTTTATTAACTATTTATAATTGATAAAGAATTCTTGTTTATTTTAAGAAATTCGTAAATTGCGACATCAATTTTCTATAAATTTTACGAATGGAACAAATTACACCTTATAAACCAACATACAAAGTTAGAATTGTAACTGCAGCTTCGCTTTTTGACGGACATGATGCCGCCATAAATATTATGCGACGTATTATTCAATCTACCGGAGTTGAAGTAATTCATCTTGGACATGATAGATCTGTTGAAGAAGTGGTAAACTGCGCAATCCAAGAAGATGCAAATGCTATTGCAATGACATCTTACCAAGGAGGTCATAACGAATACTTTAAATACATGTATGATTTGCTAAAGGAAAAAGGTGCTTCGCACATCAAGATTTTTGGCGGCGGTGGCGGCGTAATTCTTCCTGAAGAAATTAAGGAATTGATGGATTATGGAATTACGCGAATTTACTCTCCAGATGATGGCCGTGAACTTGGTTTACAAGGAATGATTAATGATTTGGTACAACAATCTGATTTTGCTGTTGGAGATAAACTAAACGTAAAAATTGAAGATTTAGCAAAAAAAGAAATTGGAAGCATTGCAAGAACTATTTCTTCTGCGGAAAATTTTCCTGAAGTTGCCAAAGAAACTTTAGATGCAATTCACGAAAAAAATAAAAATTCTAAAACGCCTGTTTTAGGAATTACTGGAACTGGTGGCGCAGGAAAATCTTCTTTAGTTGATGAATTAGTTCGTAGGTTTTTAATTGATTTTCCAGGAAAAACTATTGGTTTAATTTCTGTAGATCCTTCAAAAAGAAAAACGGGCGGCGCACTTTTAGGTGATAGAATTAGAATGAATGCTATTAATAACGAGCGTGTTTATATGCGTTCTTTAGCAACACGTCAATCTAATTTGGCATTATCTAAATATGTAAACGAAGCGGTACAAGTTTTAAAAGCTGCTGAATACGATTTAATTATTTTAGAAACTTCTGGTATTGGACAATCGGACACTGAAATTATAGAGCATTCTGATACTTCTTTATATGTAATGACTCCTGAATTTGGAGCGGCAACACAATTAGAGAAAATCGATATGTTAGATTTTGCTGATTTAGTTGCCATCAATAAATTTGATAAAAGAGGTGCTTTAGACGCCATTCGCGATGTAAAAAAGCAATACATGCGCAATAACAATTTATGGGATGTTCATATGGATGATATGCCTGTTTTTGGAACTATCGCGTCGCAATTTAACGATCCAGGAATGAATACGTTGTACAAACGCATTATGGATAAATTGGTTGAAAAAACCAATGCAGATTTAAAAACGAGCATGGAAATTACCAAAGAAATGTCTGAAAAGATATTTGTAATTCCGCCAAGTAGAGTTCGTTATTTATCAGAAATATCTGAAAGCAATAGAGCTTACGACAAAAAAGTTGACGATCAAGTTATTGTTGCTCAAAAATTATATGGAATTCATCAAACAATTTTATCTGTCATTCCGAACGAAGTGAAGGAATCTTTCATTTCTAAAAACGGATTAGATAATGAAGAAATCCTGAAACAAGTTCAGGATGACAATCAACAATTTGCTAAATTGTTGATTGCACAATTCGAAAAAGTAAAATTAAATTTAGATCCACACAATTGGGAAGTTATTTTAAACTGGAACGATAAAGTAGCTAAATATAAAAATCCTATTTACACATTTAAAGTTCGTGATAAAGAGATTAACATAGAAACACATTCAGAATCGCTTTCACATTCTCAAATACCTAAAGTAGCATTACCAAAATACAAAGCTTGGGGAGATTTATTACGATGGAACTTACAAGAAAATGTTCCTGGTGAATTTCCATTTGCATCTGGATTATATCCGTTTAAAAGAACTGGTGAAGACCAACAAGAATGTTTGCTGGTGAAGGTGGTCCCGAAAGAACCAACAGACGTTTTCATTATGTAAGTTTAGGAATGGATGCAAAGCGTTTATCAACCGCTTTCGACTCAGTTACTTTATACGGAAACGATCCTGGAGAAAGACCCGATATTTACGGTAAAATTGGAAACGCAGGAGTTTCAATTTGCTGTTTGGATGATGCTAAAAAATTATATTCTGGTTTCGATTTAAGTCATGCCATGACATCGGTTTCTATGACAATTAATGGTCCTGCGCCAATGCTGTTAGGTTTCTTTATGAATGCGGCAATCGATCAGAATTGTGAGAAATACATCAAAGAAAACAAGTTAGAAAAACAAGTTGAGGCGAAATTTAAAGAAATTTACGATTCAAAAGGATTAGATAGACCAACATACCAAGGAGATTTACCAGAAGGAAATGACGGTTTAGGATTAATGCTTTTAGGATTAACAGGTGATTTAGTTTTACCTGCTGAAGTTTATTCAGAAATCAAAAAAACAACACTTGCACAAGTTAGAGGAACGGTACAAGCGGATATTTTAAAGGAAGATCAAGCCCAAAATACGTGTATTTTTTCTACAGAATTCGCGTTGCGTTTAATGGGTGATGTTCAAGAATATTTCATCGAAAAACAAGTTCGAAATTTTTATTCGGTTTCTATTTCTGGATATCATATTGCAGAAGCGGGTGCAAATCCTATTACACAATTGGCTTTGACATTATCAAACGGATTTACCTATGTTGAATATTATTTATCAAGAGGAATGGATATTAATAAATTCGGGCCGAATTTATCGTTCTTTTTCTCAAACGGAATTGATCCAGAATATTCAGTAATTGGTAGAGTTGCTCGTAAAATTTGGGCAAAAGCCATGAAAAATAAATACGGTGCAAATCCGAGAGCACAAATGTTAAAGTATCATATTCAGACTTCTGGACGCTCTTTACACGCTCAGGAAATTGATTTTAATGATATTAGAACTACGTTGCAAGCGTTATACGCAATCAACGACAACTGTAATTCTTTACATACAAACGCGTATGATGAAGCAATTACAACGCCAACGGAAGAATCTGTAAGAAGAGCAATGGCAATTCAGTTGATTATCAACAAAGAATTAGGATTGACAAAGAATGAAAACCCGATACAAGGTTCATTTATTATTGAAGAATTAACCGATTTAGTAGAAGAAGCTGTGTTGATGGAATTCGACAGAATTACAGAACGTGGCGGTGTTTTAGGCGCAATGGAAACCATGTATCAGCGTTCTAAAATACAAGAAGAAAGTTTGTATTATGAGACGTTAAAACATACAGGAGAATTTCCAATTATTGGTGTAAACACCTTCTTAAGTTCTAAAGGTTCTCCAACGGTTCAACCTGCGGAAGTTATTAGAGCTACTGAAGAAGAAAAGCAATTCCAAATTCAAACAAAAGAAAACTTAAACAAAGCAAATCCTGATAAAGTAGCTGCTCAAATTGCAATTTTACAAGAAGCAGCAATTCAGAATGAAAACTTATTTGACAAATTAATGGAAGCAACAAAGTTCTGTTCTTTAGGACAAATTACGGAAGCGTTATTTAAAGTTGGCGGACAGTATAGAAGGAATATGTAAGCAGAGAGAGCAAGTTTTTTTTATTTTTAAAAAACTTTACGAATCGCTTATTCTTGTAAAGACAGGAATCTCAATAAATTAAAAACCCACTCAAATTGAGTGGGTTTTGTTTTTTTTAAGAATAATCTTTTTTTAGTAAGTTTTCTTGTTTTTTCATCTTCAAATTATTCTCTTTACTTGCTTTTCTACCCTTTAAAAAGAAAAGGATAAAAAGAATCATTACAACCCCTAAATAGATAGAAAATCCGCCAATTTTACTACTTAAAACCTCAACTAAATCTTTATATTCTAGCAGACCAGAAATTTTAATAATTCTTAATGCAAAACCAATATTTAATAGGTAAAATCCTATTTTAAAAAGCTTATTTGTTGCCATTGCAATTTCTACTTTCTGATGAAAAATATCTAACATAAAAATTTTACTATTTGTAAATAAATGTTGAGATACCAAAGTTGTTAAACCGATTGCAATTGGTAAATAAATGATGTACGCAATTAATTCTAATGAAGTGTTCATAATTACTGATTTTAAGATTAACTTATAATTCCTTAGTCATTTTTCCTAAGTTGATTTTCTCTCCTTTTGTAAATTTAATTTCTCTAACCAAACTCATATCTTGCCATAAATATTTACTTCCTTTCAACATTTTAGTTTGCCTTATTCTTCTTTGAAAAACCCTAGATTCTTTTTTAGTTGCTTCTCTTTTAACACCCAATTCTCCATATAATTTAATTGCAGGATATTCAGAAAAATTCATTTTAAACAACGATTTAAACCACAACAATTTGCTACTATTTACTGCTAAAACACAAATATTTTTATTTACTTTTGAATTTACATTTAGTTTTGTTGCAAACTTTTCAAAATAAAACCCAGTTAAATCATCATTTAAAAACAAAGAACCAATTGGAGTAACTGTTGGCTGATTTTCTTCATTAACTGATGCTATAGAAACATGCATATTTGCACCAAAAGATTTGCTAAAATGTCTTCTTATTTTTTGCCAATTTTCTTCTAAATTAATCTTCATTTTGTTTGACTTTTAAAATGTTTATGAATTAAATACACATTATAAATATTGATAAAATGTAAACTTGCAATTATGAGTAAAATGTAACTTAACCTTGTTGAAATTTCTAAAATCATTTCTGTTGATGTATCAATTTCTCTCATGAAGTGTAAACTCCAAACTGCTAAACCAAGGTTTAATAAATAGTAAGCAATTCTTAATAATTTATTAATTCCGTTGCCAAAATTAATTTCATTTGGGAAGTAACTTAAGATGTAAACTTTTCCGTTTTTATAACACCAATTTCCTACTAGAATTACAATTGTACTCGATATTAAAATATAGCATATGTAAGTTATTTGGTTCATAATTCTTTATTAATTGATTCTAATATGTATGTCCAAAAAATGGATAGTAAAATAGGTATAGAAACTAAAAGAATTATTAAAGGGATGCTTTTTCCTCCATCATTATAATTGCTAGAAATCATAAAACCTATTAGAAAATAAAATCCAACTATACTTATGTAGGTTGCAATTTCTTTTTTTCTATTCAATTTATATCTTTTTAAAAATATAAGAGAAATTAAAAATGATACTAATTGATAAATACCTAATACAAAAGCGATATACAATGCATAAACAAAAATTTCATTTTGTATAATTGAAATCAATAAGACTAATACAAAAGGTAGCATTATTAATCTGTTAATCCAGTTTGATATTTTAATCGTATTTTTCATAGTTTCAGAAATTATTGAAAGTTTATAATCAAATTTTTTTACTTTTTTATTGCTTTGGTAAAGTTGGATAATAACCAATGTTCATCTGCTTTTATAGCTTTATCTAAAATATTATTTACAGTATTTGTTACCTTAGATAAATCTCCAAGAACTTGTTTAAATTGTTGAGCTTCATCAGAATTATCATCAACTTGTTGCAACTCTTCTAATACTTTTAAAACAGGTTCAATTTCTCTTTTCTTACGCTCTTTGGTAATTTGTTTAAACAATTCCCAAATATCTTTATCAGCAATAAAAAACTCCTTACGCTCACCAACTACAAATTCTTTATTTACAATTCCCCAATCTATTAAAGCTCTCACATTCATGTTTACATTTCCTCTAGAAATTTGTAAAGTTTCCATAATATCTTCCGCAGAAAGAGGCTTTGTAGAAACTAATAACAACGCATGTACTTGTGCCATTGTTTTATTAATACCCCAAGAAGTTGCTAAACTTCCCCAAGTATGAATGTATTTTAATTTTGCCTCATCTAATTTCATACAGCAAATATACAATATCTTTTTAAACTTTCAATAATTACTGAAAATAAAATAATTTATTATAATTGATAGATGTATTATCTTCCAATAAAATTAATTAAAAATGAAATTATTAGGAATAGGCTCTAGAATTGAGCATTCAGAACTTGGATTAGGTGTTGTTACCAATGTTACAAATAAACATTATTGGGTAACTTTTATAAAAGACGGATTAGAAACTATAGATATCGATAGCGAATTTGAAGTGATAGAAGCCGTTGAAGACGAAGTAGATACTATTAGTTTTTATGAGGTAGAAAAATCTTTAAAAAACCTATTGCAAAAATGGTCTGATGTTACAGAGATTTCTCCTATTGCAGATAAATGGAAAAAAGGAACTCTTATTTTTAGACCTGAAGACTCTAATTTAGCTGATAAAGAAATACCAATTGATACATTTTTTCATAAAATTGTAATGGTTAGAGACAAAATTAGAGTAATGGAGCAAAAAATTAATGCTAGTAAAACTTTAGATGATCAAGATAAAATTGATTTACAGCAATACATTACCAGAATTTATGGAAGTTTAACCACTTTTAATGTTTTATTTAAAGTAAAATCTGATCAATTTGTAGGATCAAGATCTAAATAATGCATCTTTTTTGATGAAATATTGTCTATTTTTAAAACAAGATGAGCAATCAAGATTTAAAAACAGCATTTTATTATCAACTAAAACTAGGTAAGAAAGCTTTAAAACTACACAATTTTGAAGCCTCTTTTTATCATTTAGAAAATGCACATATTTTAGGGCAAAAACATTTAATTAGACATACAATCAGTCATTATTGGATGTTAATTTATGCCATGAAATCTAAAAAAAGTAAAGAAATTATTGGGCAAGTTATTAGAATTATAGCTTCTCTCCTTTTTACATTAATTTGGGTTCCAAAAGGAAATACAGGTGGTACAAATGTTTCTCCCATCAAAAAAATGCCTATTAGAAAAGAATTAAAAAAATATTTTAAATTTAATGCATCTTTTTAAAGGTTTTACTGTCTATTAAATGAACTTTAAAACGAATATTATGAAATATAAAAACGAGTGTACTTGTAATTGTGAAGGTTGTAAAACTGGAGAATGTAAAAACTGCACTTGCACAAACTGTACTTGCAACAATTGTAATTGTTAATTTATATTGAACTTGTTTCAATAACTTATAAAAAGAAACTGAAACAAGTTCAGTTTAACGAATTTTAATAAAATTCTATGACTACAAAACAAGTTTGGACTTCTTATTCTGCAGATTTAAAACGATTTATCATCAGTAAAGTAAAAGATGTTACTATTACTGATGATATTTTGCAGGATACTTTTATTAAAATCCATACAAAACTTCATACTTTAAAAGACATCACTAAATTAAAATCTTGGTGTTTTACTGTTGCAAGAAATTCTATTTTAGATTATTGGAAGTCTACAAATCAAACTTTTGAAATCTCTAATTTTGAAACTGAAACAGAAATCTCTGAAAACTTACATACCGAAAAAGATTGTTTACGTGGTATCTTAAAAAACTTACCTAAAAAATATAGAGATCCTTTATTTTTATCAGACATAAAAGGCTTAAAACAGCAAGAAGTTGCAAATCAATTAAAACAAAGTTTACCAACTACAAAATCTCAAATTCAAAGAGCAAGAAAGTTAATTGCACAAGGTTTTATGGATTGTTGTGGATTTGTTATGAATGATAATGGAAATCTTGTTGGTGAAATTCAAGAAAAAGATGATTGTAAGGTTTGTAATTAAGTATTATTAAATGATGAATCAGCTAATAGAAAAAATAATTTCACCCTACAAAAGTATAATAGGTAAAGACTATTTAGCATATAAAAATCATGTTCACAGAATATCCTTTTTAACTTTAAAATTAAAAAGAAAAGTTGAAAAAGATGATATCGAAAAAATTGCAATTGCTGCAGGGCATCATGATATTGGCATATGGACAGCAAAAACATTTGATTATTTAGAACCTTCAATAAAGACTGCAAAAAAATATTTAACTGAAAATAATTTAGAAAAATGGACAGATGAAATCAGTTTAATTATTGATATGCATCATAAAAGAAGTGTTTACAAAGGCAAATATTCTGATAATGTAGAAAGTTTTAGAAGAGCAGATTTCATAGATATCACAAGAGGAAAGAAAGATTTTGGTGTCTATTCAGAAGTATTGAAAAAGAATTATGAAAACTATCCTATGCTAGGTTTTAGAAGTTTAATTTTAAAAAAATCTTAAAAAATTTATTTCTGCATCCTTTCAACCCTTTACCAATGATGAAGAAATAAATTCTAAAGTTTATAACTATCATTTGATTTTATTAAGAATACTACTACATTTGTTAAAACTGCCTTTTAAACAATGAGTATTTTTAAACACAACAAACTTAAAATAAACCTAAAAATAATTCATTGTCCTAAATGCAATGAAGAACAACCAAAAATTAGAAAACCTAAAGGTTGGACAGAAATTCTTTGGGGAGGAAATACGTGTAAAAATTGTGGTTGTAAAATGGATAGACTAGGTAATGAAAGAGAGAAATAAAAAATTAATTAGCAAAGAATTAAACGACTTTTATAACAAAGCCTCTGAAGAAACCAGACTTGAAAAAGGAATGGGGATATTTGAATTTGAGCGCATAAAAGATCTTATTCAACAACATATTTCTAAACCAAATAGTACAATTATTGATGTTGGTGGCGGAACAGGTAAATACTCTGAATGGTTAGCAAAAAACAAGCATACAGTTCATTTAATAGAACCTGTTTTAAAACATATTAAACTCGCAGAAAATAGAGCCAAAAAATTAAAGAACCCTTTTTCTGTTGCTATGGGTGAAGCTAAAAAACTACCTTTTAAAGACAATTCTGCAGATTTAGTAATTTTACATGGTCCATTATATCATTTACAAAAAGAGAAGATAGAGTTACAGCTATTTTAGAAGCTAAAAGAATCTTAAAAAAAGGCGGAATTATTTTAGGTTTCGCAATTAACGCAACAGCTTCAACAGTTGTTGGTTTAATGAACGGAATGATACATGCCGATTCGTTTTTTGATATGTGTAAAAAAGAATTAACAACAGGTGTTCATGATGCTCCTAAAGATTTTCCTTTTTTATTAGCGGATGCTTTTTATCATAAACCAGAAGGTTTAAAAGCAGAATTTTTAGAGCAAAACCTCAACTTTATAAACCTTTTTGCAGTTGAAGGAATGATTTGGTTAGACAATGAATATTTTGCTAATATGTTAGACAAGAAAAAATCTAAGACGTTAAAAGTATTACAAACACTTACTCAAAACGATGAGTATTTATTGCCTTTTAGTCCGCATATGATGATTGCAGTAAAAAAATAGTGGAGAATTTAGAAAACAAAGAAAATTATTGGAATGTTTGCCAAAACTGTAGTGGTAATGGCAAAAAGAGAAAGAGTGTTCGAAAAAAATACGGTTAGATTATCAAAAAGCACTAGATAATTTTGAAAAATCAAACGGAAAAGGAACTGCACCAATTAAACCTATCAGACTTTTACAAACTTGTACTAATTGTAACGGTACAGGATTAATTCAATCTAATAATAAACCCAAAGTAAACAAAGAAAAATACCCTCATGTTGCTATTATTGGTGGCGGAATTGGTGGAGTTGCATTGGCTGTTGCTTGTTTGCATCGCGGAATTCCTTATACTCTTTATGAACGAGATAATAGTTTTAACCAAAGATCTCAAGGTTACGGTTTAACTTTGCAACAAGCTAGCAAAGCAATGGCAGGTTTAGGAATTACCTCTTTAGAGAAAGGAGTAACATCAACTAAACATGTTGTACACACAACAAATGGTGAAATTATTGGTGAATGGGGAATTAGAAAATGGGGAAGATCAGTTAAAAAAAATCACCCAAAAGAACCAACATACATATTGCACGTCAATCTTTACGTTTAGAGTTACTTGAGCAACTTGGTGATGATAGCTCTGTAAAATGGGGACATCAACTCATCAATTTTGATGAAACAGACAGCGAAAATGTTACGTTAAAATTTAATGTGAATGATAAAATCATAACTGAAAAAGCAAATCTTATTGTTGGAGCTGATGGAATTAGAAGTACGGTAAGAAAACAACTTATTGGTGAACAAATTTCTCCGCTACAATATTTAGGCTGTATTGTAATTTTAGGTATTTGTCCTTTAAAGAACCTTAAAAATATTGAAAGTGATTTGTTAGACTCAGCAACAGTTTTTCAAACTGCAAATGGTACAGAAAGAATTTATATGATGCCTTATGATTCTGAATCAATTATGTGGCAACTTAGTTTTCCGTTACCAGAAAAGGATGCAAAAAAACTAAATCTTAAAGGTACAAAAGCACTTAAGGAAGAAGCATGCAAAAGAACTAAATGGCATTCACCTATTCCGAAAATTATGAACGCTACAAACGAAGCTCAAATTTCTGGTTATCCAGTTTATGATAGAGCATTACTACAACCAGAGTTATTAAAAAAAGGAAAAAAATTACGCTTATTGGTGATGCAGCACATCCTATGAGCCCTTTTAAAGGACAAGGTGCAAATCAAGCATTATTAGATGCATTGTCTTTAGCTAGAGAAATTGCAAAAAGTTCTAAATGGCATGAAAACGGAATAAGAGAAAGCGTTTTAAATATTTTTGAAGCTGAAATGTTAGCGCGTAGTGCTACAAAAGTACAAAGTTCTGCAGATGCTGTAAAATTATTACATTCTGAAAATGTGCTTGATAAAGGTAATGGTCCTAGAGGAAAATATCGAGAATAAAAAGAACCTCATAGTTTAAAAAACAACTATTTTTGTTTTATGAAAAAACAAGTTGCCGTTATTGGTGGTGGACCTTCAGCTTTATTATTGGCTTCATTTTTAGATGCTAATAAATTTGCAATCACCATATACGAAAAGAATAAAACTTCTGGACGTAAATTTCTAGTGGCAGGAAAAGGTGGTTTTAACTTAACGCATTCTGAACCGATTGAGCAACTTGTAAAACGTTATACTCCAAATGATTTTTTAGAGAATGCATTAACTAATTTTACAAATATCTATTTTAGAAATTGGCTAGAAGGAATTGGCATTCCAACATATATTGGAAGTAGTAAAAGAGTGTATCCAGAAGAAGGAATTAAACCGATTCAAGTTTTAAATGCAATCTTAAAAGCATTAAAAGAAAAAGGTATTACTATTAAATATGAACATGCTTTTTCTGATTGGGATCAACATAATAATCCTATTATAAACAACAAACCAATACAAACAGATTACACTGTATTTTCTTTAGGTGGAGGAAGTTGGAAAATTACAGGTTCTGATGGAAGTTGGCTAGATACTTTTACTAAAAAAGGAATTAAAACAAAATTATTTGAGGCTTCAAATTGTGCAAATCAAATAGACTGGAAAACTAATTTTATTCAAAAACATGAAGGTACTCCTTTAAAAAACATTGCTATTTATTGTGATGATAACGTTCAAAAAGGAGAAGTAGTAATTACTAAATTCGGTTTAGAAGGTAATGCTATTTATGGCTTAAGTCCGCAAATTAGAGAAGAATTAAAAACGGTTTCTAAAGCAACAATTTTTATCGATTTTAAACCTTCATTAACTTTAGAGAAAGTAAATTCAAAGATAATTTCATCCATATATAAAAACACAACTCAAATTTTAAAAAAAGAGCTAAAGTTAAGTACATCTCAAATCGACTTACTAAAAACCTATGTATCTAAAGAGTCTTATTTAAATACAGAATTATTATCAGAAAAAATAAAAAAATTTCCACTAGAAATTCTAGATACTGCAACAATAGATGAATCTATTTCTACAGTTGGTGGAATCGATAGAAATGCCATTTCTAAAAATTTTGAGCTTAAAAAAATACCCAATCAATTTTGTATTGGCGAAATGCTAGATTGGGACGCTCCTACCGGAGGATATTTATTACAAGCTTGCGCTAGTATTGGTGTTTACTTAGCAAAATTTTTGAACAATAAAGAAAACTTGTAAAAATTACCTTCTTCTCTTTTTAGAAGAACTTCTACTAACTTTGTAAATAAGAATGATTTTCATTAAGTTAGTAAACTAAATTTAAAATATTAATATTTTTGAAATTATATAATCTAAACACAGTTTTCAATTTTGGAAAACATAAAGGTAAAACTTTACAAGAAATTGTTGAAATTGAAAACTATGTTCCTTGGGGAAATGAATTAGTTAAGGTAAGAGATGAAAATAGTTATTTAAATTGGTGTATTATCAAAATTGAAGATTTTTGTATCAGTAACCATGTAATTGAAAAAATTAAACATATAAAACCTGGCTTTTATTTATCTGATGATGCTAAAAGTTCATTAAAGCTTAAATATGAAATAATTATTGATACTTATAACCAAAAAAATAATTTCTATGGTTGAATCTGAAGAATTATTAATAGAGCCTTTATTTAAATTTGTTGAAGAAAAAGGGTCAATAAATACTTTAGTTACTGTTTCTGAAAGAGCTTTGCACACTAAAATTAATGGTGAATACATTGAAATTATACACCCTATAAAAAAAATAACAAAAATAATTAATAAAAATAAATTGTGTGTTGATGATGAATTTATTGCTGAAATCTGTTGGATTAAAGCAAACAATAATATTTCTGAAAATGATTTAATAAATTACCATAAGTTGGAAGGTTCTATACTATATCATTATAAATTAGACTTACTTTTAGGAACTTCTCGATTGTTTTTATTAAAATCAGAATTCGAAATTAATAAATAAAATTACCTTCTTCTCTTTTTAGAAGAACTTCTACTTACTTTTTTCTTTCTTCTATTAAAAGGTACAGCATCATCAAACGTATTTTTAGTTTCTTGTGCTTTTTTGTTCTTTTTCCAAGAATTTGTTTCTGGTAATAAAACTTTTAGTAAATCTTGTCTTCCTACTTTGTTTAAAGTATTACGAATCCAATCTTTGTTTTCTTTTTTATACCAAAAGAAAAATTTATGTTGGTCTTCTCGCTCCTTTTTAGTCTTTGGAGTTTTTGTAGGTTTTAATGTATATGGATGATAACCAGAGTAATAAATTACCGTTGCCACTGTCATTGGCGTTGGTGTAAAACCTTGTACTTGTTCTAACTGAAAGCCCATGTCTTTGGTTTCTGCTGCTAAATTTGCCATATCTTCTACTTCACTGGCAGGATGACTAGAAATAAAATATGGAATCAATTGAAGATTCAATCTTTTCTTTACATTTATTCTGTCAAAACGTTCTTTAAACATATGAAAATACTTAAAAGACGGTTTACGCATCAACTTTAAAACAGGATCAGAAGTATGTTCTGGCGCCACTTTTAATCTACCAGAAACGTGCTTTGTCATTACCTCTTCGGTATACGCATCTAGCTCTTTTGGATCAGCGTTTTTATTAAATTCTGGCACCAACATATCATGTCTAATTCCACTTCCAATAAAAGATTTTTTTATCTTCGGATGTTTATCAACTGCCTGATATAATTCTGTTAAAGGTTTATGAGACGTATCTAAATTAGAACAAATTACTGGAGATATACAACTAGGTGCAACACATTTATCACAAATAGATTGTACTTTTCCTTTCATCTGATACATATTAGCAGAAGGCCCACCAATATCAGATAAATACCCTTTAAAATCTGGCATGTTTGCCACTTTATCTATTTCTTTTAAAACAGATTCTTGACTTCTACTTGCTATAAATTTTCCTTGATGAGCAGAAATTGTACAAAAACTACAACCACCAAAACATCCTCTGTGAATGTTTATAGAAAATTTAATCATTTCAAACGCAGGTATCGGTCCACGTTTATTATATTTTGGATGCGGTAATCTTGTGTAAGGCAAATCGAAAGAACCATCAATTTCCTTTTCTGTCATTGTTGGGTAAGGCGGATTAATAACCAAAGTATTATCTCCAATTCCTTGTAACACTCTACGTGCTTTTAATTTATTAGACTCTTGCTCTATTACTTTAAAGTTAGAAGCAAAAGTTTTTTTATCTTTTAAACAAGCTTCGTGTGAGTTTATTGTTACGTCTTCCCAACCTTTTACAATTGGTAATTTTTCTTGACTTTGATTAACAAAAACTGCTGTTTGTTTTATATTTTTTAAACTAGAAAAAGGCACTCCTTTTTGTAATAATTCTACAATTTCACGTAAAGGTTGTTCTCCCATTCCGTACACCAACATATCAGCTTTAGAAGTTTCTAAAATAGAAGGCAACAATTTATCAGACCAATAATCATAGTGTGTTACACGTCTTAAAGAAACTTCAATTCCTCCAATTAAAACTGGTACATCAGGAAATTTTTCTTTTAATATCTTAGAGTATACAGAAGTTGCATAATCTGGTCTAAATCCTTTATCTCCATTTGGCGTATATGCATCTTTATCACGTCTTTTTTTACTAGCTGTGTAATTAGAAACCATAGGGTCCATACATCCGCCGGTAACACCAAAAAATAAACGAGGTCTCCCTAACTTTTCAAAATCTTGTAAATTATCATTTACACTAGGTTGTGGTACAATTGCTACACGTAAACCATAACTTTCTAAAATACGACCAATTACTGCTGGTCCAAAAGATGGATGATCTACGTAAGCATCTCCACTAAATAAAATAACATCTAACTCTTCCCAACCACGAATTTTAACTTCCTTGTTTGTAGTTGGTAACCAATCGGTTAATTGATGTTTTTTAGTTTCTTGCATAGTTTGCAAAAATACAAGATTTTTAATTGATTAAAATATTTATTGGAAGCTATTTCCTGCTTTACACTATATCTTTTTATTTTGTTCTCGATACAAATCTGTTCTTACATCACAGATTCACTCGAACTGACAATAAAAAGGATGCCGTTTCAATCAGGGTTAGAAATTTTTGCCAACTTTTAGTAAGCATAAAGCCCATGTCTTTTTAATTATTATTCGACAATTAAATGCGGAACCGTATTTAAATCCCAATCTATAACTAACCCTTCAGCTAAAGCATTAGCAACTTTTTTTCCATACAAGATCTCACATAAATACAATGCAGCTTCAAATGATTTAGCGCCACCGGCAGAAGTAATATATTTACCATCGTGTACAAATAAAACATCTTTTCTAACATCTAATTCTGGGAACATTTTTCTCATTACATCAATATCCGAAGGAAAAGTTGTAGAAATTTTACCTTTTAACAATCCTGCTTTTGCTAATACAAAAGCACCATCACAATGTGAGGTTATATACAAAGCTTCCTTATCTACTTGCTTAACAAAATTAATCATAGTTTCATCTTCTAAATCTGTATCTAAATGATGTTCTGCACTCGGAATCACCAAAATATCAATTTTTGGTAATGAATCTTTTAAATAGTTAAAATCTGGTAGAATTCTTATTCCTTCAAAAGTAGAAATTGGTTTATAGGTATTTGCCACCATAAAAACATTCATTGCTTTAATATTTTTTCTAAATATTGTATGCTGAAAAATATCAAAAGGAGCAGTTAACTCGGTGTTAAAAGTACCATCCATAATTAAAAAAGCAACATTATATCTATCTTCAACTATCTTCGGAAAGATTTTTTTATCTAACTTATTTTTAGAAATTACATTATTTTCTTTTTCGTTTTTAATCTGACAATTAGATAATATTATAAAAGATATTAGAAATAGTATTTTTTTCATCAAGCTGATTTTTGAACTATAAAAATAACCAAATCATTTTAACAGTCTTTTTCTCTTACAAACTCTTTTTGTTTTTGTAATTTTATAAAAACTACTTAACCAACAATATGAAGACAATTTTCTCATTACTTTTTGCATGTTTATTTCTTTTTTCTGCATGTGAATCGTCAATAAAAAATAATCAAAAAAAAGATACGTATGTAATTGATAATTACACAAAAAAAGAAGTAGATATTGAAATGAGAGATGGAGTTAAACTTCACACAACAATTTATTCTCCAAAAGATACCAGTAAAGAATACCCAATTTTAATGCAAAGAACTCCCTACAGTTCTGCACCTTATGGAGAAGGAAAAATGAAAACTAAAATAAGCCCTAATATTCATTTAATGAAAGAAGGGAATATTGTAGTCTATCAAGATGTTAGAGGTAGATGGATGAGTGAAGGTGTCTATGATAATATGCGTGCTTACTTACCAAATAAAAAAGAAAATGAATCAGACGAAGTTTCTGATACTTATGACACAATTGATTGGCTTGTAAAAAACGTTGAAAACAATAATGGTAATGTTGGTACTTGGGGAATTTCTTATCCTGGTCATTATGCTACAGTTTCTGCAATTGATGCACATCCTGCTTTAAAAGCTGCCTCTCCACAAGCTTGTATTGGCGATTTTTTCTTTGATGATTTTCATCATAATGGAGCCTTTTTATTAAGTTACTTTAGAGCAATTTCACTTTTTGGAACTTTTAAAGATACTCCAACAGATTCTGCATGGTATTCTTTTCCTAAAATGAACACACAAGATCAATATCAATTTTTCTTGGATAAAGGACCTTTAAAAAATTTAAACGAATATTTTCAGTATGATAAATTAGATGTAAATTCAACTGCGTCTAAAGATAAGATTGATGATTTTTTTGGAAAGAAATAGTTGAACACCCAAATTACGATTCTGTATGGAAAAGCAAAGGAATTATTCAGCATATGAACAAAGTTCCTTCTTCTGTAGCTACTATGATTGTTGGTGGTTTTTATGATGCAGAAGATTTATATGGACCTTTAGAAACCTACAAAGGAATCGAAAAAAACGGAAAAGAGAATTACAATACATTAGTTTTTGGACCTTGGGATCATGGCAAATGGGCAAGAAATACAGTAAGAAACACCGTTGGTAATTATTATTTTGGGGATTCTATTTCTTTAAAATTTCAAAAAAATATAGAAACAAAATTTTTTAATCATTTCTTAAAAGGAAAAGGTGATAAAAATTCTGGTTTACCAGAAGCCTATGTTTTCGATTCTGGAAGAAAAAAATGGAAGTCTTATGAATCTTGGCCACCACAAAATGTAGTAAAACAAGATTGGTTTTTGTCTGAAAACCAAGAATTAACTTCATCAAAAAAAGCTATAAATAGGATATCTTTTATTAGCGATATAAAAAATCCTGTTCCTTATTCAGAAGATATAAAAACTGTTTTTACACCGCGTAAATACATGACCGACGATCAACGTTTTGCTGCAAGAAGACCAGACGTTTTAGTTTTTGAAACCGATTTGTTAACGGAAGATTATACGCTAGCTGGAGATATTTTAGCAAAATTAAAAATTGCAACAACTGGTTCTGCAGCAGATTGGATTGTAAAAGTTATAGATGTACATCCTGCAGATGCAGAAGAAAACAATGACAAATTACAAAATCATTTAAAAATGAGTAATTATCATTTAATGGTAAGAAGCGAAGTTTTAAGAGGTCGTTTTAGAAATAGTTTTGAAAAACCAGAACCTTTTACTCCTAATAAAAAAACGGATGTAAACATCAAATTACAAGATGTTTTTCACACGTTTAAAAAAGGCCATAAACTACAAATTCAGGTGCAAAGTACTTGGTTTCCTTTAATAGATTTAAATCCTCAAACGTATGTAGACAATATTTATAAAGCAGATGAAAAAGATTTTAAAACTCAAACTCATACTATTTTTACAGATTCTAGTATCGAGTTTTCTGTATTAAAATAAAAGCATCTTTTAAAAATTTAAAAGTCTATTAGGTAAAAACAGAGTATGAGTACAAATCAAACAGATATCATTATTATTGGAGCTGGTTTATCTGGTATTGGAGCTGCATGTCATTTAAAAAGAAAAAATCCGGGTAAAAACTTCTTAATTCTAGAAGCAAGAGAAGAAATTGGTGGAACTTGGAGTTTATTTAAATACCCAGGAATTCGTTCAGATTCTGATATGTATACTTTTGGCTACTCTTTTAAAACTTGGGATGATGACAAATCTTTTGCTGATGCACCATCAATTTTAAAGTATCTAAATGAAGCTACCATTGAATATAAAGTAAAAGATAAAATTGTTTTTAATCAGAAAGTAGTTTCTTATAATTTTGATACAAAGCAAAATTTATGGACTATTAAAACAATAAATTCAAAGACAAAAAAAGAAGAGAATTACGTTTCTCAATTCATTTTTAATGCTAGTGGATATTACGATTATGACAATGGATTTACCCCAATTTTTAAAGGTTTAAATAAATTTAAGGGGATATTTATTCATCCTCAAAAATGGGATAAAAACTTAGATTATAAGAATAAAAAAGTGGTAGTTATTGGTAGTGGAGCAACTGCTGTTACTATTGTACCAAAAATTGCAAAAGAAGTTGAAAAAGTAACAATGTTACAAAGATCTCCCACATATATTGCTGCCTTACCGAATAAAGATAAAGTTGCCAAATTCATTAAAAAAATATTACCAAGCAAAGCAGCTCATAAAACTATTAGAACAAAAAATATTTTAGCCGATATGATTTTCTATAATTTATGTAGAAAATATCCTAATAAAATGAAAAAAATTATTTTAAAAGGGATTAAAAAAGTATTAGGAGATTTCCCAATAGAACCACATTTTACCCCTAATTACAAACCTTGGGATCAACGATTTTGTTTGGTTCCTGATGGCGATTTTTTTAAAGCAATTAAATCTGGTAAAGCAGATGTTAAAACCGAAATAATTGAAACGTTTACAGAAAATGGTATCGAATTAAAATCTGGAGAAACCCTTGAAGCTGATATTATTGTAAGTGCAACAGGTCTTAAATTGCTTCCTTTTGGAGGTGCAAAAATTTCTTTAAACAATCAATCTTTTGATATTACAAAGCAATTTATTTATAAAGGATTAATGCTAAGTGAACTTCCTAACTTTTTTGTCTTTGCAGGGTATACAAATGCTTCTTGGACTTTAAAAAGCGATTTAACAAGCGAATACATCTCTAGAGTTTTAAAATTTATGGATAAAAAGAACTATCAATCTATAAAATCTAAAGTTATTGAAGAAAATCTTGGTGAATTACCTTTAATTAATTTAGATTCTGGCTATATTCATAGAGCAATGGATATTTTACCAAAACAAGGAGATAAATTTCCATGGAGATTGTATCAAAATTACATTTTAGATTACAAAGTTTTAAGAATAAATTCTGTGAAAGACAAAAGAGTAATATTTAAATAGAGCTAATTCGCTTATTTTTGCAATATGTTTAAACCAAGAATAGAACTAGAAAAAGAAGATTTTTACCTTAACGAACAGGGGTATAAAGTTTTTACAGAAAAATTTCATTTAAAAAGAGGTTATTGTTGCAAAAGTGGTTGTAAACATTGCCCTTATGGATATGATAAAAAAACAGATAGTTTTAAATAAAAGTGTGACTTTTAATTATATAAAGTTTCTTATAAAGTATAAATAAAAATATAATGATAAAAAGAATTTTAGTTTTAGTAATTGCCTTACAGTTTACGGGTTGTGCAGAATTACAAAAAGTAGTTAATAGTTTACCTAGTGGAGGAGCTTTATCTCAAGAACAAATAGGAAACGGATTAAGACAAGCTTTAGATAATGGAATTAAAAACCAAGTATCTAAACTTACTTCTAAAGATGGTTTTTATAGAAATAAATTAGTTAAAATCTTATTACCAGAAGAATTACAAGCTGTAGACAAAGGTCTACGTAAAATTGGTTTAAGTAATTTAGCAGATGAAGGTATTAAGGTTTTAAATAGAGCTGCAGAAGATGCTGTAAAAACTGCAACACCTATTTTTGTTAATGCTGTAAAAGAAATTACTTTTAATGATGCTAAAAATATTTTATTAGGAGAACAAAATGCGGCAACTACTTATTTACAATCTAAAACATCAGAAAGTTTATATAACAGTTTTAGTCCCGTTATTAATAAATCTTTTTCTAAAGTTGGAGCAGATAAAGTTTGGAGTAATTTAATTGCTAAATATAACAGAATTCCATTTGTAAAAAAGGTAAATCCAGATTTAACAGGTTATGTAACTAACCAAGCCTTAAAGGGTGTTTTTACAATGATAACTGCTGAAGAAAAAGGAATAAGAGAGAAAGTTGGTTTAAGAAATACAGCACTTTTAAAACAAGTTTTTGCACTACAAGACAATAGGTAATTATTAAAAAAACATATAAGTAAGACTCGTTATTTTAACAATAACGAGTCTTTTTATTTTATATATAAAAAACGATAAGAATAGTTAAAACAGTAAAAATATATTTGTTTTATATATTGTAATTTCTATTAAAAATTTTATTATATTTACTGTAGTTATTCCCCCCAAAAAAATTAAAATGTATCCAAAAAAACAATTTTACAGCTTTAAAAAACAATTAAAAGAAAGATATCTTAAACTTGTTGAAAAATCTAATAACTACAGATTTGAAGATGAAGTGAAAAGTGATATTGCTGCTTTTAAAGCTATGAAAGTTTTAGAGAAAATGAATAGATTAAGTTACCTAGAAAGAAAACTTACTGTTTAATTTTTTTATAATCTACATTAGGATCATAATCTTTACTAGTTTTTATTGAATACAACTCACTTTTAGTATCTTTAGATCTTATAAGAGGAAACAATAACTGCACATACCAAGGCTCTTTCATTTGGTTCCAAGCACCAAATTTTTTAGGATACTTTCTTGTAATTTTCGAGGTTCCAAATAGTACATCCCAAAAAAATAAAAGATTTCCGAAGTTACCATTAGGATGACTAACACCATCTTCTGCAGTTAAACCATGATGCGCAAAATGTGTAGCAGGTGTAGAAATTATACGTTCTATTACCCAAGCTAATGGTCTTAAAAATTTGTGCTTATATAAAAATCGATCCCATTTTGTTTCACTATGAGCAAAAATTATTACAATCAGTTTTACAGCTAAATAATAAATATAAACTTCTCCCATTCCTAAAAATACCAGAATTGCAGAAAACCATATACCAGGCATTAAACCATAAAATAAAGTAGCATTTCTATAGGTAACTAAAACCCCCATTTCTTCTACAACATGGTGAGGCCTATGAAGTTTCCATAGTGTTTTGTTTTTATGAGAAAGTCTGTGCCACCAATATTGGGTTAAATCATCAAAAATTAAGAAACTTATAACCTGTAACCAAATGGCAATGTTTGACAAACTATTATTTGTTAACGGTAAAAATATTTCCAACAACCAAAACACTGTTAAAAAAATACCTGGTTGCACCAAAGTTGGTAAAACGGCTAAACTAACTAACTCAATAGTAAAATCATTTTTAGTACGTTTACTATCAAAATACAAACCACCAAAAGATTCAATAAATCCTAAAATTAATAAAACTGCAGTTGGTATTAATTTACCAATAATTTCTGTCGTCATTTTTTAATAAAGTTGAATGACAAGTTAATAATAAATTTTTAGGCCAATAATTTTTGAAGTTTTTTAAAATAATCGAATGATTTTAATAACCTACTACCATACCAAGAAAACATCTCTCCGTCTACTAATAAAATTTTAGTTTTAGGAAAGTTTACTTCTAACTCTTTAATATGATTTTCTTTAAATGGAAATGGTTCTGAAGACAATAAAATTGCGTCTAATTTTTTAAGTTTAAGAATATCAACTTCTGGATAACGTTCTTTATTACTATAAACATTAACAAAGTTATTAAGCTTAAGAAGATGATTGATAAAAGTATTATTACCAGCTACCATCCATGGGTTTTTCCAAATAAAATAAGCTACTCTCCTGCTTTGTTTATCTTTAATAAACTGTTTAAAATCAGTTACTTTTTCTATTAGGCTTTCAATTATTTTTTTAGATTCACTTTTACATTTAAAGATTTCTCCATATAAATTCATTAATTCAAAGGTATCATCAATCGTATAAATTTCTGAAACATGAGTTGGTGCAATTAACTTACAGTTTTCTACAATATCCTTTGTATTTTCTTCTTTATTGCAAAGAATAATATCTGGCTTTAAAGCTTTTATTTTATTAAAGTCAATATTTTTTGTTCCTCCAACTATTACTTTTTCTTTTCTAAGTTTAGAAGGATGAATGCAAAATTTAGTAATACCAATAATATCTTCTTCTAAACCTAAATCTACTAAAAGTTCTGTTTGACTTGGAACAAGAGAAACAATTCTTTTAGGAGTATTTTCTAGTTGCAAAACATTGTTAATCTGATCTATAAATATCAAACTATGCTTTTAAAATTTCTTGCATTTGAACTTGTAATTCCATTGCTTTTAATGCCGCTTTTTTAGCAAAATCTTTTTCTTTAGAAGCGTAAATAATACCTCTAGAAGAATTTATAAGCAATCCTACATTATCAGACATTCCATATTTACAAACATCTTGTAAATTACCTCCTTGTGCACCTACACCAGGCACTAATAAAAAAGAATTCGGAACAATTTTTCTTATTTCTTTAAAATATTCAGTTTTAGTTGCACCTACTACATACATTAAGTTTTCGGAATTCTTCCATTTTTTTGAAGTTTCTAAAACAACCTTATATAATTCTTTCTCATCAATACTTTTTGTTTGAAAATCGAATGCACCTTCATTTGAAGTCAAAGCTAACATAATGGTATGTTTATTTTCAAAAGCTAGAAAAGGCTCTACAGAATCTTTACCCATGTATGGTGCAACTGTTACAGAATCGAAAGCTAAATCTTCAAAAAAAGCTTTCGCATACATTGTAGAAGTATTACCAATATCTCCGCGCTTTGCATCTGCAATTGTAAAAATATCTGGATAACTTTTATTTAAATAATTAATTGTTTTCTCTAAAGACTGCCAGCCTTTTATACCATAGGCCTCATAAAAAGCAGTGTTAGGTTTATAAGCAACACACAAATGATGTGTAGCATCAATAATAGCTTTATTAAATTCAAAAATAGGGTCTTCTAATTCTAATAAGTGAGAAGGAATTTTGTTTAAATCAACATCTAAACCAATGCATAAAAAAGATTTTTTTGATTTATTTGTGATACTAATTGTTGTGTTGTCATTACTTTTACTTAAAGTTACACAAAAATACTATTTTTAACTTTTAGCCTCTGTAAGATATCCGTTTTTTAATAGACAAATTTCACATGAAAAAAATATTTCTTTTAATAATTCTTGTTTTTGTAAGTTGTAATACAAAAAAACCCACACAATTTTCTGAAAAGGCTTTACAAGACATGCTAATTAGTGTTGATGGTTCTAAAGTTACATTAAGAGAAGTACTTTATTATAAAAAAGGTAAAAAAGTATTAATTGATGTTTGGGCATCATGGTGTGCAGATTGTATTAGAGACTTTCCGAAAGTAAAAGAATTACAAAAAGATTTCCCGGAAGTTGATTTTCTTTTTTTGTCTGTTGATAGAAGTAATCCTTCATGGAAAAGAGCAATCAAAAAATATAAATTAAAAGGAGAACACTATAATTTACCTAAAGGAATGAAAGAAGGAGATTTTGTAGATTTTGTGAATTTAAATTGGATTTCTAGGTTTATGATTATAGATGAAAAAGGAAAAATACAACTCTTTAAAGCAACAAAAGCTACAGATAAATCTATAATTAGAGCTTTAAAAAATAAAATATAAATCGTTTTAGTAACTATTTAAGTTAATAAAGAAGAAATCGTTTTTCATTTATTAATTTTACAACTTTAATAAAAAACAATTATGAGACAAAAAATAGTAGCTGGAAACTGGAAGATGAATAATGATAAGAAAGCATCCAAACAACTTATCAAAGAAATTAAAAATTCTATTAAAAATTTATCTTTAGAAAATACTAGAGTTATTGTTGCTCCTACATTTGTTAATTTATCTTCTTCTGTAAAAGAGGCTAAAAAATCTGATGTAGAAGTTGTTGCCCAAAATATGCATCAAGCAAAAAATGGAGCTTATACAGGTGAAATTTCTGCAGATATGTTAAAAGCTGTAGGTATTAAAACTGTTATTTTAGGTCATTCAGAAAGAAGAACTTATTTTGGTGAAACAGATGCTATTCTTGCCGAAAAAGTTAATGCAATTTTAGAAAATGATTTAGAAACCATTTTCTGTTTTGGAGAATTACTAGAAGATCGAAAATCTGAAAGTCATTTTGCTGTGGTAGAAAGTCAAATCTCTAATGCATTATTTCATTTAGATGCAACTAATTGGAAAAATATTGTTTTAGCATATGAGCCCGTTTGGGCAATTGGAACAGGAGAAACTGCAAGTGCAGAACAAGCCCAAGAAATGCACGCTTTTATTAGAAGTATTGTTGAGAAAAAATATAATAAAGATATAGCAGATGCAGTTTCTATTTTATACGGAGGAAGTGTAAAACCAGCTAATGCTAAAGAAATTTTCTCTAAACCAGATGTAGATGGTGGATTAATAGGTGGAGCTGCTTTAAAAGCTGAAGACTTTACTGGTATTATTAAAGCAATTTAAAATAGATAAATTAGTAATTCTTCTAAAGAAAACTAATAAATTTGCATTAAGGTTTTTAAACCTTGATGCATTTTTTTATTGAAAACAATTTATGGATAATATATATATAGAATATAACTTTACAATATCGCCTAAAGAACCAGCAACTGAAATTTTAATTGCTGAATTAGGAAATGTAGGTTTTGAAAGTTTTGTTGAAACTGAAAATGGAGTAACTGCTTACATTCAAAAAAATGATTATAAAGCAGAAATTCTAGAAAATATATTTATTTTAAATTCAGAAGATTTTAATATTGAGTATAATAGTAAAGAAATAGAGCAAACTAATTGGAATGCAGAATGGGAAAAGAATTTTAAACCGATTCAAGTAGATGATTTAGTAAGCATAAGGGCTCCTTTTCATGAAAACCCAAACTTACAATATGATATTGTAATAGAACCTAAAATGAGTTTTGGAACTGGTCATCATGAAACAACACACATGATGGTTCAACACTTACTAAAGTTAAATTTAGAGGATAAGAAGACGTTGGATATGGGTTGCGGAACCGGTATTTTGGCAATTTTTGCCGAAATGAAAGGTGCAAAACCTATTGATGCAATTGATATAGATAACTGGTGTTATGAAAATTCATTAGAAAATGTAGAACGCAATAAATGTACTAATATTTCTGTGCATGAAGGAGATTCATCACTTTTAATTAATAAAAAGTACGATTTAATTATTGCTAACATTAATAGAAATATTCTATTGATGGATATGAACATTTATACCAATTGTTTAAATGAGAAAGGAATTCTTTTGTTAAGTGGATTTTATGAACAAGACATCTCTACAATTGATGCTGAAGTTTCTAAATACAATTTAAAATTAGAAACTTTTATAGAAAGGAATAATTGGGTTGCATTAAAATACAATAAGTTGTAATTTTGTGATTATGAGTACAAAAGAAAAAATACAAGAAGATGTTGATGTTCTAGAACAAGAAACTTATCAGCATGAAATAGTGTTACATAATGATGATGTAAACACATTTGACCATGTTATAGATTCTTTAATTGATGTTTGCGATCATACTTTAGTACAAGCAGAACAATGTGCAACTTTGGTTCATTACAAAGGTAAGTGTACAGTTAAGTCTGGAGAATTTAAAGATTTAGAGCCAAGATGCTCTAAACTATTACAACTAGGATTATCTGCAGAATTAATATAATAATGGAAAACGTTTTTAAATACTACGAATTTTCTCTTTTTAAAAAAGATGAATCTGGTTCTTTTTCTGGAAATGATATTGCTTTTACAGAATTAAATAGTACTCATTTTTTAATTTTTGAAAAAAAGATAACTCCTATAATTTGTTTGTTTCAAAGTACAGAAACAAAAATGAAATTGGCAACAAACCTCCAGAAATACTAGAGTTACTGGTAGAAAATTATGACAAAAGTATACCAGAACATAGAATAGCAATTAAACAATATTTAAACTAAACTCGATAATTTATCGAGTTTTTTTATTTTTAAATAAAAATGTGACCTATTAAATTTAATTGTGTCATAACAATAGAGAATAAGAAATATTATTTTAATTAAATTAAAATATAACAATATTTGAAAGAGGAAAATAGTAGTAGTTAGTTTTATACTAAGTTTGGTTAGACGAAAAGGCTTTGAACATTGTTCAAGGCCTTTTCTATTTATAGGTAACAACTTCCATTACGATTGCAATAAATAATTTTCTAACAAAAGTATTATAAAAGTCTATTCTTTGCTCTTAAAAAATTCTTTTACCATACCATATATAAGAGTGTCTTTATTATTTCTTATCTCTCTCCACTTTATCGTATTGGCAAATAAAGGCTTGCCATCTTTACCAATAATACTTCCCATAACTTCTAATTTATCACCTGTAATAGCTACAGAAATATCCTTTTCATAAAAGTCTTGTGCATATTTTTCTGGAAATAACTCAAAATTATTTTTTCCTATTTGTGCTAAAGGATCATAATTAAACAGATGCCCAAAACGTTTTACATACTCTGGGTTTACATATTGCATTATAAAATGATTACCTCTTTTTACCTTTTGCCAAACGGGTAAAGGTAAACTTTCATAACTCTTATTAAAAAATAGCATTTGTTCTTTTAAATGTAAATTATTTTCTTTTAAAGTTGCACTATTAACATTAACATTTTTATTTTCACTTCTTAATAAATAACCTAACATTGTAAGTAGTAACAAAGCTCCATAAGTCATCATTTTATGCCTTTTTTCTATATTAGAAATAAAGTATAATAATTTCCTTAATTTTAATGTTAACTTTTTCATTTTAATTTTATTAAAACTCTAAAAGAATTTTTGATATCTATTCTAATGTGATAAAATTTCTTTTATAATACCAAACACAAGAGTATCTTTATTATCTCTAATTTCCCTCCACTTTAAAACTTTAATCTTTATAAGTTTACCATCTTTATCTACAGAAGCATGAAAACTTTCTAAAGTTTTTCCAGTTATTGCAACAGCAACATCGCTTTCATAATAACTTTGTGCAATATTACCTGTAAAAGCTTCAAAATTACTCTTACCAATTACTTCAAATTGATTGTTATTAATTAAGTGCCCAAAATTATTCACATAATTGGGGTTAACATATTGAAGAACAAAACGATTTCCTCTTTTTACTTTTTGCCATACAGGGATTGGCAAATTTTCATAGCTTCTATTAAAAACAACCATATCTCCTCTCAGGTGGAAGTTTTTTTCAGTTAATATTGCAGACTCAATATTAACAATTTTATTCTCAGTCCTTAAAAAATAACCTATAACCGTTAAAATTATTAGAGAACTATACGTTATTACTTTGTGTCTCTTTTCTAAGTTTGAGACAGAAAATAAAATTTTTCTAGATTTTGTAATAATCCTTTTCATATTTTTTTGGTAACATAAAAGGATATTATTTATTAAAATTATTTCAAAATAGTTTCAAATTAATTTAGATTTGGTAAAATTTCTTTTACCATCCCATAAACCAATGTATCCTTTTTATCTTTTATATCTCTCCATTTAACAATTCTCAATTTCATTATATTGCCATCCTTATCAATAGATTCTTCTATAGTTTCAATAATAGCTCCAGTTACAGAAACCGCAATATCATTTTCATAATATAGTTGTGCAATTTTAGCTGGAAATAAATCAAAATTATTTTTACCTATAACTCCATATTTTCCTTCTTCAAAATTATGACCAAATTTATTTAAATATTCAGGATTAACATAATTTATAATAAACTCATCACCTCGTTTAACTTTTTGCCAAACTGGTAACGGAAAGTCTTCATAACTTCTATTAAAAATTACCATATTGTCTTTTAAATTGGCATTTCTCTCTTGTAAAGTAGCAAAATCTACTTTTATATCTTGGTTTTCTGTTCTTAAAAAATAAGTAGATACAGTTAAAAACAATAACGAAGCGTACGTAATTACTTTATGTTTTTTTCTAAATTAGAAACCCTAGACAAAAGTCGTCTAGATCTGGTAGTTAAATTACTCATACTTTTTCATTTTGGGGGTTAAATAAAAAAGAAACCAAATTAAACAAAATACTTTCAAATGTATTTGTATATAATTTCGATAAATTTTTAAGATTAAAAGAAATTCTATTACTTATTTTTCTAAAAAAATCAATAAAAAAGAATCTAGTAATAGATTTAGATTGAAATTTTAAAAAATTATTTCTTGAATAAATACCACTCTTATAAGAATACATGTTAAAAAAATATTTTTTAACAAATACAGCAAGTGACTCAATATTAGTTTTTATCTTATCCATAATTGGGGGGATTTGGATCCTTTAAATAACTAAATACCTATTTTGTATAGATAAATGTATAGAAACAAATATAGAAATATATTATACAACTACCAACAGTATTTTTAAAAAAATCTATCTTTTATTAAAAAAGAATTGAGCCTTTATTAAAAAGCAGAAAACTCATCTAAAAAAGATGAGTTTTTGTGACCATGGCAGGATTCAAACCTGCAACCTCTTGAGCCGTAATCAAGTGCGCTATTCAGTTGCGCCACATGGCCTTAAATCGGCTGCAAATATAATAGCATTTTCTGAAACTAGAAAATCTACACCCACTTTTTATGAGTTTATTTTTTCTTTATAATTTTCTACAATAATTTTTGCTTTTTCTAAGTCAGAATTTAATACATGTACTTCAACAGAACTCCTGTTTTCTCCAAATCCTCCCAATCTTGCAGATTCGAATTTATCTTTTATAATAGAACTGATTCCTTCTGTTTCTAATAAATTTTTCAATCCATTAACTATAATATTGGATCCAGTAAATAATTTAGTGTGTTCTGTTTTCATAATTTTTAGTTTTAATCAAGTGAATTTATAGTTACAAAAGCTCTCCAACCAATAATTGCTAATTGAAGTTTTGAAGCTTTAGAAATATCCAACTCTCTTTTTGTGAAAGAAGGTAAAAGTAATTTATTAACTTTAGCTAATGATCTAAATATCGGTTTTTTCATTATTGTTTGATTAGTCGTCAAATTTAATGAAAAATAACAACTCAATCTATTAAGAATGAGTTGTTTTAATTAAACTACTTTTTCTTACTCATTAAACCTTTTGCAATGTCTGCGCCTATTAAAGATTGTAATAAGTTATTATTACTTCCCTCTTTACCACCAGAAATATATGTAGATGGTAAATTTAATTCTTTAATTTGTTGTGCGACACCTACAGCTGTTTTGTATTCCCATTCTGCTTTTTCCTGAGGCGTTAAACCAGCACTAACTAATTTAGCGTTCTCGTAATACTGTGCATCGGCAGCAACTTTTTTACTTTTAGCTTTAAACTGTTCTACCTCATATTGTTTCTTTTCCATAATTAAATTAAAACCTGCAACTTTAGCTGCCGTTTCTGCTTCAATCGTTTGTTGAATTTGAATTTTTTCTAAACGAGCACGTTCTTTTGCTTTTTCAGATTCTCCTTTTGCAACCTCTTTTTTTGCTCTATAATACTCGCGTTCTGCTTGTTGTTTTTCTAATTGTGTTTGTGCAACTTCATTTTTTTGTAAATCTAAACGTTCATCAAACGAAGTTTCCCAATCGATACCAGTAACCTGAGCTTGGTAAATTTTTAAACCGTATTGTTTTAAAGAGTTTGTATTATCTCTAATAATGTTTCCATCTGTTCCTCTTTTAATTCTAAATTTTTTCTGTTTACTCGATTTTCCAACGTTTATTTTTCTAACAGTTGTTGTATCCCCAACAATTTCATTTGAATTTTCTGCTTCATAATATTGTTCCACTTGATACATCCCATTTTCTAGTTGATCTCTAAAATACCTATCAAAATCAGATGCTTGTCCAGAAATATAATCTTGAGCATCCATTAATTTACAAGTGTTTTTTATAGCTGCATCTATGTTTGGTAAAACCCTACCAAATATCAGTTTAGATTCGCTTTTATTTCTATCTGCCATGTTTAAAAACACTTCTTCATCATTAATATTTACTCCAACAATAACAGAAGTACTTATTTCTGCTTTAATAGCATCGCTAAACTCCCACTTTTGAGCTTTTCTATTATAAATACCTTGGGCATTTTTAGGTAATTCATTACTATTTTCTACAATAATGTCTTTTATAGAAGTTTCATAAGAAAGAGGAATTATTCTTCCCCACCATTTTAATTTTAATCCCTGTGTGGTAATCATTTTGTCTCCACCTGTTACATATTGTACTGCATAAGCTGTACCTGCATCAGCATAAAAAAACATTCCGTTTAAGATTGCAATAAATACACCCAAAACAATTATTTGAAAACTTCTTTTAGAGTTTGGAATATTAAATTTTGGGTTATTTGTAAAAACTTTTTTAAAATAAATGTTGCTATTCCAATAACAACAAGTGTAATTCCGATAAATTTTAGCATAGTTAGTTTGTTTTAAAAGGTTAATTAGAATAAGAATAGAAATATTATTTCTGAAATAAATTTGATAGTTTCTAGAGCAATAAGAATCATAATTAATAGTGTTAAATAGTTAGTAAATATGGGTAAATTGGTAATTGTTTTCTCAATATATGAGAATTAGATTCTTACTACCAAACTTTTACTAACATAATAATTAATTTAATTTACAATATTAAATCATAAAAACTATTTTAGTTATAAAACATAACTTCATTACTACAGTATAATAGTAATTAATAACAAATAAAATTAAAAAAGATATAAAACCATTAGTAAATAAAGGGATATATTTTCACTTTTATAAAAAGTAAAGGGTAAAGTGTTTCAAAATAACACGAAATAGCGCTTTTTATCTTTTCACTATAGCATAAAGTGATAAAAATGTATCTTCGCAAAAAAATGAAAATAGATGAATTTTCTACTAATTATTATCGGTTTAGTTTTATTAATTTTTGGCGGAAACTGGTTATTAAAATCTGCTGTTGCCTTATCATTAAAACTTAACATTTCTAAAGTGGTTATTGGTATGACTGTAGTTTCTTTTGCAACATCTGCTCCAGAACTTATTGTTAGTATTAATGCAGCTTTAAATGGGTCTTCAGATTTAGCTTTAGGTAACGTTATTGGTTCTAATATTGCAAACCTTGGATTAGTTTTAGGCATTACATTACTCTTAGGGGCAATGGAAGTTTCTAAGGGCTTCTATAAACTTGATTGGCCAGTTATGATGATTGCTTCTGCACTACTCTTCTTATTTTTATCAAATGATAATATAATTACTCAATTTGAAGGAATACTCTTATTCTCATTTCTAGTGATATTTTTAATCTACCTTTTAAAAACTCAGAAAAACGAAATTCCGGATGAAGTTAGTGAAAATGAAACTCCTTTATCAGCAAGTAAAACAACATTGTTTTTTATTTTAGGCGGCCTAGGTCTTTGGGGTGGATCAGAATTATTAATAAAAGGCGCTACTTCTTTAGCACAAGATTTTGGTGTAACAGAACGCGTTATAGGTGTTACCATTATCTCTATTGGAACTAGTATACCAGAATTAGCAGCCTCAATTATAGCTGTCGTTAAAAAAGAAAAAGCTATTTCTTTAGGTAATTTAATTGGATCAAACATTTTTAACATATTAGCCGTTTTAGGCATTACATCTATAATAACACCTATTTCTCTTTCTGATCAAAGACTTTTAACAAGCGATATTTATTGGATGCTTGGTATCTCTTTTATTGTTTTACCACTCGTTTTTATCCCTAAAAAATTTAATTTAACCTGGAAAGAAGGAAGTCTTTTACTAATAGGATATTGTATATTTATTTATCAAACCTTATAAAATAAAAAAGCCATCAATTTAGATGGCTTTTTTATTACACAGTTTTTTCCTTTTTTAGAAGTATAAGTAACCAAAATAAAATAGCAACTCCAATTAATGCAAATATTGTAATCATGTTCCAAGTGAATTCAAAACCATATTTATCTACCATTTGCATACCAGCGTTATGACTAAATATATGTGATAATGAAAAAGCTATTGCATACAACGCCATATATTCACCTTGATTTCCTTTTTGTGCTCTTTCTACAGCAAATGCATTCGAAAAAGGGAAAGCAATCATTTCTCCTATTGTCATAAACAACATTCCTATTATTAAAATTCCTAACCAAGAAGATATATTTAAAACAACAAAACTAACAGCTACTAAAAACAACCCGATAGCAATTAACTTAATTTTTGAATTCTTAGAATCTTCTAACCATTTTATCAATGGCATTTCGAATAAAAAAATAAAGAAGCCATTAAAGCCCATTAACAACCCAATATCTAATTCCGATAATAATCGAACGTCTTTGTAATACAATGGCATCGTAGAAAAATATTGTAAAAACACAAATCCGAATATAAACATGGCAACAAAAAACACCCAAAATGCTTTATCTGAATAAGCAGATACAGGGTTTTCTACTTTTACTTCATCTTGTATTTTTGCTTTCTTCGGATGCAATACTTGCAATAACAAAACAGCTGCTAAAACACAAGTAACGCCATCCATCCAGAATAAACCATTGTATCCAATACCTGTAATAATTAAACCACCAACTGCAGGACCTGCTGAAAAACCTAAGTTAATTGCAAGCCTTATTAAAGTTACAGAACGAGTTTTATTTTCTGGTTTACTATACGCACTTAAAGCTACAAACATTGCTGGTCTAAACGCATCTGCTACCAACATTACTAAGAATATTCCTGCGCAAAATCCTTGAAAAGTGGTTATAAATTGCAGTAAAACAAATAAAACACCTGTTAAAACTAAACTTACTAGCATTACTTTATAATAGCCAATTTTATCTGTTAACTTACCTCCTAACCATGTACCAACAACAGAACCTAAACCAAAGAAAGACATAATCCAACCAACATCTGATAATGTAAAATCTAAACTTTTAGTAAGATATAATGATAAAAACGGAATTACCATTGTACCTGCTCTATTAATAAGTGTAATTAACGATAACCACCAAACCTCTTTAGATAAACCTCTAAAAGTATTGATATAATTGTGAAATAAGTTTTTCATTTTTACTAATTAATTTCTATTACAAATTATTATTTGCAATTATTATAAAATAAAAAAGTCCGACTTTGAAGTCGGACTTTTTTATTTGTTTTATTTAATATTGATAATATCAAAACATATATATAGACCGATTGTTTCGTGAAATCCACGATTTTTGGGTTAAATATGTAATGACAGTTTTCATTTTGTTTTTATTTGAAGGTATAAAACTACATAAAATATTTGAATGTTGTATTTTTATAGGATGAATTTTAAAAAAAGAATCTTTTATGCAGTTGTTATTCTGTTAATCCTTTTTATTTCTAATATTTTTATATCTACAGGATATTTTAGAACAATTGAAAATAAATTTGATGGTAAGATTGTTAAAAAAATAAATATTGTTGGCGCAGAAGATATTATGATAAGCAAGAAAGATAGTTTTGCAATCGTTTCTTCTACCGCAAGAAACAAAAGACCAAATACAGAACAAGAAATTGGTGGTTTGTATTTAATCGATTTAAAAAATGACAATTTCAAATCAATACATTTAACCAAAAATTTAAAAAAATCATTTGCTCCTCACGGAATTTCTATGTTTCAAGAAAAAGGTAAAACTACAATTGCAGCAATCAATCATACTTTAGAAGGCGAATTTATAGAAATTTTTACGCTTAAAGATGAACAACTAACACATCAAAGAACATTAAAAAACGAATTAATATTTAGTCCGAATGATATTGTTTTATTAGATGAAAAGCGTTTTTACTTTACAAACGACCATAAATACAAAGAAGGAATAGGAAGACTTGCAGAAGATTATTTAGGAATTGCAGCTTCAAATGTAATCTATTTTGATGGGGAAAAGTATCTAGAAGTTACAGACGAAATTGCTTACGCAAACGGAATTAATATTGACTCAAAAAGGAATTTAGTTTTTGTAGCATCACCAAGAAAATTTTTGGTAAAAGTGTATAAAAAAATAAAAATGGAACCCTTACATTTATAGAAGACATCGATTGTAAAACAGGTGTAGATAATATAGAATTTGATAAGGATAATAATTTATGGATTGGTGCTCACCCTAACTTAATGCATTTCGCTTCTTATGCAAAAGGTGATAAGAAAATAGCTCCGTCAGAAATTATAAAAATAAAATACACCAAAAAAGGAGATTATAAAATTGATCAAGTTTATATGGAAGATGGCACAAATATGTCTGCTTCTACAGTTGCTGCTCCTTTTGGAAATCTAATTTTAACAGGAAATGTAATGGACAATCATTTTCTTATTTTAGAAAAAAATTCTAACTAATTATATACTTTAGCAGTTATGAAAAAAATAAGTTTTGTTTTTGCTCTATTTCTTCTATTTACATCTTGTGGAAGCAGAAAATCATTCCAATCTTTTTTAACGATCATAAAAGTGATTTAGGGGTAACAGCTTTTCAAGTCCCTAATTTTATGAGAGCGTTATTAACAAATATTTCGCCAGAAATAAATGACTTATTTGGTAATGTTAGAGATTTTAAATTTATCACTTTTAAAGATATATCAATAGAAAAACAAACGCAGTTAATTTCTGAAATGAATTTAGTTACAAATAATAATTTTACAGATGTTTTAAGAACAAATACTGTAGAAAAAAGAAAAATTGTTTCGGTAAAAGAAGATGGCAATGTAGTTACACAAGCAATTATTTTTAATTCTACTTTAGCAAAAACTTCTGTATTTTATTTAAAAGGGCGTTTTAATCCTGATAAAATAAAGGAATTATCAAAAACAGATCAGTTCGAAAACTTGTCTTCTAAACTGATACAGAACTACCAATCTGCACCTTTAACTCCAGGATTTAACCCTAATTAATCATGAAAAAATTTATATTTCTTTTTTCTTAGCACTAATAATTTCTTGCAATTCGCAAGATAAACGTCCTGTAATTGGAGAAACCGAGTATCAGCAAGAACTTAATGCTAGTTATAAAGACGCTTCTAAATCGCCTTTAAAAAAGAAGGATTTAAAACAATTTAAAGGATTAGATTTCTTTCCTATAGATTCTACTTTTATAGTAAATGCAAAATTAACAAAAACAGAAAATGCACCTATTTTTGAGATGGCTACAACAACAGATAGAAAGCCATTATATAAAGAATACGGAATTTTAGAATTCAATATAAAAGGCACAAATTGTACGTTAACAATTTACCAAAGTCAGGCTGAAGCAGAAGACGAAAAATATAAAAACTATTTATTTTTACCTTTTACAGACGATACTTCTGGTGAAGATTCTTATGGTGGCGGGCGATATATGGATGTTTTTACTACAGATGAAAAACCCAACGGAACGATTGAATTAAACTTTAACAATACTTACAATCCGTATTGTGCTTACAACGAAAAATATTCTTGCCCATTAACACCAAGAAAAAATCATTTAGATATCGAAATTAAAGCTGGTGTTAAGGTTTTTAAGAAGCATTAATTTTAGAAGCTATTTCCTGCTTTACGTTCTATCTTTTTTCTCAAAAAAGGATGCCACTTCAATCAGGGCTAAGCTAATTTATAAATTATAGGCTTAAATATAAACACAATAGTTTGCAAACATATCTAGCCCTGATTGAACGACTTGTTTGAGCTCTTTTTTGAGATGCTGATTTTTATCAGCACGAAGAAAAAGCGAGTAGTGAAAGCAGGAAATAGCTTCAAAAAAGACTATGAATTCAACGAAATTTCAGCTTTTAAATCCAACTCAATCGCATTTTCTAAAGCTTCTAAATGTGGTTTTCTAACTTTTAATTTTGTTGCAGCGTGTGCTTTCTTATTCAGTTTAGTAAACATTTCTGCAACTTTAATTGCAGTAGGCAACAAATGTGTTTCCGGAACAATCACATCTAAAAAACCTGCTTTTAAAGCATCTTTAGAACTAAATATTTCTGCATTATTTACACTTCTATTTAAATAAACTTCAGATAGACGAGATTTTGCAATTGCAATACCAGCATTGTGCATTGTCATACCAATCATTACCTCGTTTAAACCAATTTTAAAATCGCCTTCTACACCAATTCTATAATCTGATGATAGCAACAAAAATGCTCCTTTTGCGATAGCATGACCGTTACAAGCAATAATAATTGGCTTCGAAAAAGACAACATTCTTAAAGACAGTTTTGAACCTTTAGTAACTAATTCTTTAGCAGATTCAGCTGATTTTGTCATCACTTTTAAATCGAATCCACCAGAAAAAATACCTGTTGTTCCTGTTAAAATTACAGTTTTATCGTCTTGTTCCGCCTTATCTAAACCAGCATTTAAACCAGCGATAACATCATGAGAAATTGCATTTGCCTTTCCGTTATTAATAGTTATTATAGCATAATTTTCTTCTGATTGGTAATTTACAAATTCGTTCATTGTTTATATTTTATTTACATCAACTTATTAGAAGTAGATTTTTAAGGTTACTTTTTTATATAAATTTTACTAAATAAATCCCTGCAAAAACCGCCAAAAATCCAACTACAAAACTTGCAATTGTATAAAAAGCGAAAGAAGTAAAGTCTCCAGATTTTAAAAAAACTTGATTTTCATATGCAAATGTAGAAAAGGTAGTAAATCCTCCACAAAAACCTGTTGCTAACAACAATGTATGGTTTTGATTAATTGCATCATTTTTAGCCACATAACCTAAAATTACACCTATTAAAAGACTTCCTAAAACATTAGCAACAAAAGTTCCTAATGGAAAATTCCCCTCTGAATTATTTAACCACTTACCAATTAAAAAGCGTAAAACACTACCAAAACCTCCTCCAATAAAAACAAATAGTAAGTTTTTCATTATAGCTTTATATCTTCAGCATCTCTCCAATTTTTCTTTTGAGTAACTGTTCCTTTATTTAAAATCATAATTCCAGGATTTGCTCTAATCATCGTTTTTAAAGTTGTTTCATCACAAAATAAAAACTCAAAAGGAAGTTTAAATTTTTTCTCGGTTAATTCAATAATATCAGAAAAAGAAGCTGAGACACCATATACTCTATAGCCTTTTTTTATAGCTCTATCTGCTAATTTTTTAACCTCTGTAAACCCCTCAAAATCAGAGCCGTTTAAATTATATGCAATTACTAACATTACTTTTTTCATCTTAAAAATCTCTGGTGCTAAATCATTTTGAGAATTTTCTAAAACAAAATCGTGAACAGGAGGCATTTCTCCATCATCTTTATACTCCATCCCTTTAGGTATACTTTTACCAATAGCGTAAGCTCTAAAATCTACAATAGGTAAATGAACTAAAACATAATAGGTAACAAAAGCAGATAAAACTAAAGACCAGAAAGTAATTTTACCTGGCAACCAAGTTGTTGTAATTGGTTTTATAAGTTTAGTTTTATAACTTAGAAAAACAATTAAAACAGTAAGTATAACATCCTTATAAAAAGAGGTCCAAGGTGTTAGTTTTAAAAAATCTCCAAAACAACCACAATCTGTAACTTTATTATAATATGCAGAATACCAAGTTAAAAATAGAAAAAGTAATATTGTAACCAATAAACTTCTAACTGTAAATTTTGCGCGCCAACCAACCAATAATGCAACGCCTAAAACTATTTCTGCAATAATTAGAAATATTGCAAAGGGTAAAGCAAACGGAATTAAAAACTCCATATTTAAAACACCGTCAGAAAAATATTCTTCAAACTTGTATTTAGAGCCAATTGGGTCTACCAGTTTTACAAAACCAGAAAATATAAATAAGGCTCCTACTATTATTCTTACTAATTGGACTAGTATTTTCATAAAATAAATTTTAAACTTCTCAATGCAAATTTTCTTTTAAATAAAAAAGATCGCTTAGTTCCTCGCAATTACGATTTCTAACCTTGTACTCTACTACTTTACAACTTTAAGACTTTGCAACTCTAACACATTTTTTATCCTAAATGAATCATTGCAAAAACTGCATAATTAATCATGTCTTGGTAATTAGCATCAATACCTTCAGAAACTAGTGTTTTCCCCTTGTTGTCCTCAATTTGTTTAACTCTTAATAATTTTTGTAAAATTAAATCTGTTAAGCTAGAAACACGCATTTCTCTCCAAGCTTCACCATAGTCATGATTTTTATTTAACATTAACTCTTTAGTTATTTTACTATGCTTATCATATAAAAGTGCTGCTTGTTCAGTTGTTAAATCCGGATTATCTACAACACCAAGTTCTAACTGAATTAGCGCCATTATCGAATAATTAATAATTCCAATAAATTCAGATTTTTCTCCTTCATCTACTTTTCTTACATCATTTTCTTGTAACTGACGAATTCTTTGCGCTTTTATAAAAATTTGATCAGTTAAAGAAGACAAACGTAAAATTCGCCAAGCAGAACCGTAATCAGACATTTTTTTGATGAATAAACTTCTGCAACCTTTAATTACAGCATCATATTGTTTGGATGTATCTTGCATTTTTATGTAAAAAGTATTTGCGTAAAAATAGTAAATCTTAAATCCAATTCATTTATTTTTACAATGAATTTATCAACCGTTAATTTACTTAAGAATGAAAAGAATTGTAGTTTTTTGTGGATCTAGTTTAGGATATAATTCTATATACAAAGATGCCGCCATAGAACTTAGTAATTATTTTGTAAAAAAATATTGGATTGGTTTATGGTGGTGGAAAAATAGGAATGATGGGTGTTTTATCTGATACAGTTCTTGCTCAAAATGGCGAAGTTATTGGTGTAATTCCTAAATTACTGGAAAAAGAAGAGGTTGTGCATTCTGGAGTTGAAGAAATGATTGTTTGTAAAAACATGAGCGAACGCAAGGTAATTATGAGTAAATTGGTTGATGGCTATATTACGCTTCCGGGAGGTTTTGGAACTTTAGATGAACTTTTTGAAGCTCTTACTTTAAATCAATTACATATAGAGCAAAAACCAATTGGTATCTTAAATGTAAATGGTTTTTTTAATGCTATTTTAGTACAATTAGATAAAATGGTTGAAGAAGGCTATTTAAAACAAACCAATAGAGAAATGCTAATTGTTGGAAATTCTGTTAATGATTTAATGCAAAAAATGAATGCTTACAAAGCTCCAAAAATAAGCCATGTAATTAATAAAGTAGTAAGATAAAATGACAATAAATTGTAAAGGCTCCTTAATAGATTTGTCATCTCCAAAAGTAATGGGAATTTTAAATATTACTCCAGATTCCTTTTTTGATGGTGGAAAGTATAAGAATGAAAATGCTATTCTTAATCAAGTTGAAAAAATGCTTTTAGAAGGAGCTACTTTTATAGATGTTGGAGCTTATTCTTCTAGACCTGGAGCAAAACATATTTCTGAAACAGAAGAATTACAAAGAATTATTCCTGTTATTGATTTACTAATAAAAAACTTTCCAGAAATTATTATTTCTGTAGATACTTTTAGAAGTAAAATTGCCTATGAAAGCGTTAAGTCTGGAGCAGCAATTATCAATGATATTTCTGGTGGAAAAATGGATGATAAAATGTTTGAAACTGTTTCTAAATTACAGGTTCCGTATATTTTAATGCACATGTTAGGCACTCCACAAAACATGCAATTAAATCCTGTTTATAAAAATGCAACAGAAGAAATTATCTCCTTTTTTGCAGCACAAATTTTTAAATTACATCAACTAAAATTAAACGATGTTATTATAGATGTTGGTTTTGGTTTTGGAAAAACTATCAATCATAATTTTGAAATTTTAAAAAACTTATCGCTTTTTAAAAACCTAGATACTCCTATTCTAGCAGGAATTTCCAGAAAATCGATGCTATACAAAACCTTAGATATTTCTGCACAAGAAGCCTTAAACGCAACCACTTCTGCTAATACAATCGCCCTTTTAAATGGTGCAAATATACTTAGAGTTCACGATGTAAAAGAAGCAGTAGAAACCGTGAAAATTGTGAAGCAAGTTCTCTAAACAATTACTAAAGTTAAGATTTAACTCCCTTTTTTTAAGAAGCTATTTCCTGCTTTTCGCTATATCTTTTTGTAAAAACAAAAAGGATGTCGCTTCAATCAGGGCTAAACCTATTTGCAAATTAGTTGCATAAAATAGAAGCCCTTTTTTATTAAAAATTTACAGTAATATCTTCACCAAATACAATTTCTTATCAAACAGTAAAATCACTTTACTATTTATAATAACAATATATTATTAAAATTTTGTGGCACTCTTTTTGTTAAAGTTATGTTAACGCCAAAAATCTACCTAGACAAACTTTAAACATTCCTTTCAAAATATTTTGAAATAAAAAACCATTTATTAACTTTAAAACTAGGTATTATGAGTAGAAAAGACACACCAGAAATTAATGCTGGTTCAATGGCAGACATCGCATTTTTATTATTAATCTTCTTTTTAGTAACCACAACTATGGATACAGATTCCGGAATTATTAGAAAAATTCCTAAAAAAGAAAAAAATTACAGATAATATCCTCATCAAAGAAAAAAACATTTTAGAAGTAAACATTAATCTAAAAAATGAATTATTTGTTGATGGAGAAGTTATTCTATTAAACGATTTAAAAAAGGTAGCCATCGATTTTATAGATAACGGAGTCGGTGTTGATAAAAACAAACAACCTTGTAATTGGTGTAACGGAAAGAAATTAGAAACATCTTCAGATCATCCTTCTAAAGCTTTTATATCTATTAAAGCAAACAGAAATACAAATTACGAAACTTATATTTCTGTTTTAGACAATTTAAATAGTGCATACACCCATTTACGAAATAAGTTATCTGTAGATGTATACAATCAAAATTATACAAGTTTATTAGATGAGTTTAAAAATTCGAATAACAAAAACAAGCAGATTGAAGCTAAAATTAAAATAATTCGTGAAAAATATCCACTCTTACTTTCAGATTCAGAAATAAAAAACTGATATTGTACACACAAAATTTATTAGTACTTTTACCTCAAATCATTCAATTTTAAATGCTAGATTTTATTCCTTTTTCAATTTTAGATGTGCTAGATATTTTGCTAGTTGCTACACTACTCTACTACATTTATAAATTATTAAAAGGTACTGTTGCTATTAATATTTTTATTGGAATTGCATTTATTTTCCTAATCTGGAAAATTACACAAGCCCTAAAAATGGAAATGTTAAGTGGTATTTTAGGCTATTTACTTTCTGGAGGTGTAATTGCTCTTATTATTGTGTTTCAGCAAGAAATTAGAAAGTTTTTATTAATGATTGGTACTACAAACTTTTCATCTAAAAAAGGTTTTTTAAATCAACTAAAGTTTTTACAATCAGAAATTAGCTCGGAAATAGATACCGAGAAAATAATAAGAGCATGTAGTAATATGTCCAAAACTAAAACTGGTGCTCTTATTGTTATTGAAAGAACTAATGGTTTAGACTTTTTAATAAACAATGGCGATGCTATGAATGCGCTTGTAAACGAAGTTATATTAGAAAGTATCTTTTTTAAAAATAGCCCTTTGCATGATGGTGCAACTATTATTAGAGATAATTTTGTAGTTGCTACACGTGTAGTTTTGCCCATATCCGATAGCACAAAAATACCCGCAAGATTTGGATTAAGACATAGAGCTGCAATTGGTGTTAGTGAAAAAACTGATGCAGTCTGTTTATTAGTTTCTGAAGAAACAGGAGAAATATCATATATAAAAGATGGCGGTTTTGTTTTGCACTCAACAATAGACGAATTAAACGAAAAACTTAAAAACGATTTGGCTTCATAAAAAAAAGGTTCTCTAAACGAGAACCTTTTTAATATTAAATAAAATGTAATTCCTTATTTAGAAGGAGCCATTTTAGATTGAATTTGACTTAATACACTTTTAAATTTAGCTTTAGATGAATCATCTAAACCTGCAACTAAACTTTTTCCTTGTGCTAATAATTCAGCTCCTTTTTTTACTAAAGCTGGTTTCTTTAAAACATCACCTTTAGCAGCAATATAATCTTTTGCATACGTTGCGTAAGATTGTAAGTGCTCAGTAACTTTTGGATTATCAAAACTAGGGATAGAAATACCTTCTAAAGCAGATGCAACCATATCAGAAACTTCTTTTTTAGCTTCTTCTACTTTAGTTACTACATCTGTTTTAACTTCTTCGATTTCTGTTACAACTTCTGTTTTAACTCCATCTTTAGCTTTTTCAGCTTCCTTTTTTTCTCCTTTACAAGATGTTGCTAATAATGCACCAACAACCAATACTGATAATACGATTTTTTTCATTTTTGTTTTGTTTTAGATTGAAACGTAAAGGTATATCAATATATATGATATTTTATCTTTTTAGAGAAAAAACGACAAAAATATCCATCGAAGTAAACTTACCTTAAAAAAGATAAAACACTGATAATAAAAATTTTAAGAAGCCTTATCTAAGCTAAATTGCTTATCATATAAATTTTTGTAGTAACCATTTTCTTTTTCTAGTAATTCTAAATGAGAACCTTCTTCTACTATAAAACCTTTATCCATAACAATAATTTTATCAGCCTGTTTTATAGTTGCTAATCTATGTGCGATTACTATTGATGTTCTATTTTTGGTAATAGTTTCAGTTGCAAACTGTATCATTTGTTCTGCATAAGCATCTACAGAAGAAGTTGCTTCATCTAAAATTAAAATACTTGGTTTACTAACATACGCTCGTAAAAAAGCAATTAATTGTCTTTGACCAGAAGATAACATAGCTCCTCTTTCTTTTACGTTGTAATGATAACCATTAGGAAGTGTCATTATAAAATCGTGAATTCCTATTTGTTTTGCTGCTTCTTCTACTTCTTTTAATGAGATATTCTCATTTTTTAAAGTGATGTTATTTAAAATAGAATCTGAGAATAAAAAGACATCTTGAAGTACAATAGCAACTTGATTTCTTAAATTTTCTAAATCATATTCATTTACAGAAACTCCATCAACAGAAATCGTACCACTATCTATTTCGTAAAAACGATTTATTAAGTTTATGATTGTTGACTTTCCTGCTCCGGTTGCCCCAACAATTGCTATTGTTTGTCCGCTTTTAACATCTAAAGAAATCCCTTTTAGAACTTCTTCTCCTTTAATGTAACTAAACCTTACCTCTTTAAAACTGATATCTCCCTTTAACTTATCTGCTTTAACTATACCACTTTTAGCAATACTACTTTCTGTATCTATTACTTTAAAAACACGCTCACCAGCAACAATTCCCATTTGAAGCTGATTAAATTTATCTGCAATTTGCCTTAAAGGTCTAAACAACATTTGTGCAAATTGAATAAACCCCATAATCATACCCACAGAAATTCCAGAATTCTGAATAGCTTGTCCGCCACCAAACCAAACAATTAATCCAATACCAATAGAAGATAAAATTTCTGCAATAGGGAAGAATACAGAATAATACCAAATTGTTTTTACATGGGCTTTTTTGTGCTTGTCATTTATTTCTTTAAAATTTTCATATTCAATACTTTCCCGATTAAACAATTGTACAATTTTCATACCAGTAACTCTTTCTTGCACAAAACCATTTAAGTTTGCAACTTGGTTTCTAACCTCTTGAAAAGTAGCCTTTATTGCAACTTGAAAAAGTTTAGTAGCATATACTAATATTGGTAAAATTGTTAAGGTTATTAATGCCAACTTCCAATTTAAAATTAGCATAACTACAGTTACTGCAAACATTTTAAGAATATCACTTAAAATTGTAAAAACACCATTGCTAAAAAAGCTGCAATTGTTTCTATATCAGAAACTACTCTTGTAACTAATTTACCAACAGAATTATTATCAAAATAAGACATTTTAAATTGTAAAATATGCCTGAATATTTTTGCTCTAATATCTCTAATAATATGTTGGCCAACCCAATTTGCATAATAAATAAAAATAAATTGCAGTGCTACTTCAACAAACAAAACACCAAGCATTAATAAAGTATAGTTTAACAAACCTGCTTTGTCTTTAGATAATATATAATCATCTACAGTATTTATTAAAATATAAGGTGATAACACAGAAAATAATGCTAATAATATTGTAGACGATGCTGCTATAAAAAAGTACAAACGATATCGTTTAGCAAAAGACATTAATCTTGAGAAAATTTTAATATCAAAAGCGTTTCCTGTTTTTTCTGCCAAAATTTAATATTTTATTTGTGTTAAAAATAAGCCCTTTGCTGGTACAGATAATCCTGCATTACCTCTATTCTTACTTTCTATTATTTCTCTAAAACCATCAACAGTAATTTTACCTAAACCAACATCTAACAAAGTACCTACAATTGCTCTTACCATATTTCTAAGAAATCTATTTGCAGAAATATGAAATATCAATTCATTACCCTTAGATTCCCAATATGCTTCTGTAACATCACAATTAAAAGTGTAAACATCGGTTTTAACTTTAGAAAAAGTTTGAAAATCTGTATACTCTAACAATAATTTTGCTGCTTCATTCATTAACTGAATATCAGGTTTTTGAGAATGAATTTGCCATGTAAAGTCTAATAAAAAAGGATTTCTTCCCATCCAAATTTTATACTCATAACTTCTTGAAATAGCATCAAATCTAACATGCTTTTCACTATCAACCAAAAAAACTTTGTAAACAGTAATATCGTTAGGTAAAATTGAATTTAATTTAAAAACCAAATCTCCTTTTAATACTTTATCTACATCAAAATGAGCAAACATTTGTGAAGCATGGACACCTGTATCTGTTCTTCCTGCTCCAACTACTTGAATATTTACTTGAGTAATTGTACTTATAGCTATGTTTAGTTTTTCTTGTACAGAAATAACATCTGGCTGAATTTGCCAACCATGATAATTTTTACCGTTATAAGAAAGCTCTATAAAATATCTCAAGAATATATGTTTTTGAAGACCTCAAAATTACGGAATTTATTTTGTTATCCTTACTTTTGAGACTCTAAGAGACGTTAAACTTTTCTTACAGTTTTGAAATGAAAAAAATTTTACTTTTATCGGACACACATAGTTACATCGATGATCAAATTTTAAAGTTTGTAAAACAAGCTGATGAAGTTTGGCACGCAGGCGATATTGGTGATTTAAATGTGACTGACACAATAAAAAAACTAAAACCTTTAAGATGTGTTTATGGAAACATTGATAATGCAGATGCTAGATCTGAATTTCCTTTAGATAATAAATTTTTAGTAGAAAATGTTTCCATTTGGATAACACATATTGGTGGTTATCCTAACAAATACAATTTAAGAATTAGAGAAAATATTACTAAAAACCCTCCAAAAATATTTATTTCTGGTCATTCTCATATTCTTAAAGTTCAGTTTGACAAAAAACTGAACCTATTACACCTAAACCCAGGAGCAGCAGGCAATCATGGATTTCATAAAGTTAGAACTATGTTACGATTTGAATTAGAAAAAGGAGAAATAAAAAATTTAGAAATTATTGAACTAGCTCAGAGAGGATAATCTCTTCTTTTTCTTTTATTGGGATCTCTACTTTAATATGAGTACCTTTTCCTTTATAAGAGGTTATTTTAAATTGACCTTTCATCATCTGTATTCTAGCTTCAATTTGATTAATTCCTAAACCATCTTTGTTATCTATTTTAGATTCGTCAAAACCAATTCCGTCATCAGTAATTTGAATTACAATTTTACCATCTAACTCCTTTATTTTAATAACAGCTTTTTTAGCTTTACTATGTTTTAAAATATTATTAGTTAATTCTTGAATAATATTATGAACTTTAATTTCAAAATTTTGATGATATCTCCTCAAGTTTTCAATTTCAGCTTCTATTACTAAATCTGAATTTGAATATTTTTCTGCAATATCTTTTGTTGCAAAATTTAAACCGAATTTTAACAATACAGATGAAACTAAAGTATGAGATAAATCTCTAATTTTCTTAGACGCTTCGTTTATAATTTTTTGAGTTTTATCAATCTCAACCGGAACTCCATTATCAAACTGTTTTCTTGTAGCTTGCAAATGTAAATTAGCAGATGATAACATTGCACTTACGCTGTCGTGTAAAACTTCTGCAATCTCTTTTCTCTCAGATTCTTTCCCATTTAAAGTAGCATCCAAAACTCTTGCTTGAGATTCTGATTTTAATTTATCTAAATTTTGATTTTGTTTTAACTCAGTCTGAGTTAATTTTAATTGTAAACTTTTTTGTCTTAAAATATAATAACCTATAACAATTATCATAGAAATTAAAAGGAATATCCCAATAACTATAATACTCCTGTTTTTATCTTTCTCTTGTAAAATTCTAACTTTTTGTTTTTCTTCTAAAAGTTTTTTCTCAGTATCAAAATCATACTCATGCGATAATTCGGCTATAATACTTCTAAATTCTTTTTCCCGAATAGTATCTTGTATGTTATAAGATTTTTCTTGATAATCATAAGATTTATAATCTTTAAGATTACGCATTGCCCATGCTAAATTATAATACAAACTAGCTTTGGTTCTATTAGCAGAAGGATCATCGTTATTTTTTATTAAATCTAGTGCTTCTAAATATAAATTCTTAGCTTTTTTGTATTCTTTTTGAGATAAAAATATATTACCCAAATTATTGATTGCTTTAGCTAATCCTATATTTTTATTTAGTTTTTTATGAATTACAATAGCTTTCTTAACATAACTTTCTGCTTTATCAAAAATCGAATCTTTTTCATAAATACCAGATAAATTACTAAAAACAACCGCTTTCATCCCCTCAACTTCAATACTCAGTTCGGGTAAGTTTTCTACTTTTTCATAATAATGCTTTGCACTATCTGTATAGTATAATCTATTATTTTCATTTTCAGCAATAGAGAGTTTTTGATAGGAACTACCTATTCTTAATAACGTTTTTGCATAATTAGAATCTGAGAATTTTACCCTATCATCTTCTAAAACCGAAATCTTAATTAATTCTAAAGATTTTTTATAAAACTCTAAAGATTTTTTATTTTTATTTGTTCTATTATAAATACTTGCTATTAAAAATGAAGTTTTAAAAGACCAAAAACTCACATTATTATCTTTACAGAAATCGTAAAATATAAAAGCTTTCTCTAAAGCTTTTACATAATTCTGTTGTTTATATAATTTATCAATTACTAAAAACTTCTTAACGTATAAGCTATCATTATGTTGCAACAAAAAAGAAACCTTATCATTTAAGGTTTCTTTTTTGTTTACATTAACTGCATTAATCTGATATAAATTAAAACAAATAATAATTAATATTATTTTTTTCATTTGCAATAAAAAATTGGCTAAAATTAGTTATTAATAGTCTTCACCATCATCTACTATAACTCTAGGCTTTCTTACTACAACTGCAGCAGCTTTAGCATTAGAATTATTTGAATGATTTACAAAATCAATTTTCAATAGTTTTCCTTCTTCTTTCTCTAAAGTTCTAGAAAAATTATTCTTTGAAGATTTACCTTTATCTAAATGAATTTCGTGTGTTGCTAATTCTTCATTATAAACAAAATCAACTGCTACTTTATCATTAACATTAAAATCTAAATCAAAAGTTCCATCCTCATTTTTAGAAATAGAATATTCATTTAAGAATTTTTTATTCTTGCCTGATTTATTTGAAAACTTAATATTGTCATCAAATACAGTAATAGTAGGTACTTTATTACTGTTCTCACTTATAAATTCTACTTTAAAATTCTCTTCTTTAAACCATAAATCTGAAGCAGAATTTATTTTATCTCCTTTAACATTTTTAGATTTTGATAAATAAAATTCATTTGAACTTTCATCAGAATTTTTTAACACATCTACTACAACATCACTATTTACATTTAAAGCGACAGAGTATGCTCCTGTAGCATCTCTTTTTAATTCATACGTTTTAAGTAACTCTGTACTTTGTCCTTCTTGTAAAATTACTTCTTCCGTAGAACAAGATGTAAAACCTAAAGTGAATAATACTACGGCAATTAGAGTGTTAATTTTTTTCATTTTTTTAGTTTGTTTTAATTACTAATATACTTTTATTAAAATAGTTGGGGAAATTTATAATTGTCTCAAGGGATTTAATTTAAAATATTAAAAAGGGGATTTATACTATTTTGTTTTTAACTGCATATACAGCTAAACCAACTGAGTTTTTTACTTTTAATTTTCTTAATAAATTTTTTCTATGCGTTTCTACAGTACTAAGCCCTAAATTTAATTTGTCTGCAATTTCAGGAGAATTGTGTTGTTTTGATATCAATTTTAAAACATCTAACTCTCTATCTGTTAAAGTTTCTTTTAAAAACTTATCTGGAGCATCACCAATTGGTACATGTTGGCCAGCAAAAGTTTTTACAAGAATATTTTGAATATCGCTACTAAAATACTGTTCACCATTTGCAACTGCCTTAATAGCATCTACAATATGCTCTCCTGCATTATTTTTAGTAATATATCCATTACAACCTAAACTTAACATTTCTTGCACAATCTTTATATCATCATAACTAGAAAGTATAATAACGTTTTGTCTGATACCAACTTTATTAAAGTGTTTTAAAACTTCAAAACCGTCTAGAACTGGCATAGTAATATCTAATATTAACACATCTGCCTTATTTCCTTTCTTTTCAAACCAATCTATTACCTCTTTTCCTGTTAAAGAATAATCTCTGATTTCAATGTCTTTGTCTGTATTTATTACAGCTATAATCCCTTCGATTAATATCTTATGATCATCAGCTACGTGAACGTATATCTTTTTTTCATTACTTACATTACAAATTTAAACTAGTTTAAAGGATCCTACAATCCCTATTTATGATGAAATTTTCACCTCCCCAAAAACAGGGAGAAGCCTCCCCTTTTTTAGGGAGATGAAATATCTAAACATCTGAATTACAGTTGTTTAAATTTATGATTTTTTTAAAATATTTTAAGCATATAAAGTTAAGAATAAAATGAGAAAATTAAAATTATTCTTAAAAACAAAAAACCGAGAATAATTTCTCGGTTTTTATTTCGCACTAAATATACTATTTGTTAGTTTTATCGAATTCTATCTGCAGATTTCACAAGATCTTCATCCTTTTTTATAGCTTTATTTGCCAAAACAACAAGCAAAATAACCAAAATTGGAATAAACATCCCAATACCTTTCTCAGAAACCATAGTTTCTCCAGATAATGTTAGAGATAAATAAATCAATAATCCTAATAAAAAAAGATTGATCAGAATTATAATACGTCCTATTACAAATTGAAGCTTTCTATTTTTAAATAAAAATATAGTTACTAAAGCTAAAATTGATGACGCTATGAACATAAGAGGTATTACCTTAAAAGTAATTAACTCTTCCGAAAACAAATCTAAAACAAAAATTTGTTCTTTTAAAGTATTCCATAAATTAAATACAAAAATTAAACCTCCAGAAACTGCAGCGGCTAAAATTAAATAAATAGTTTGTATTCTTTGTATCATAAGTAAATTATAGAATCACAAAAGTAAAACTTCTTTTTCAAAAAGAAAACTACAAAGTAAAAAAAAGCATATATTTGTAATACAATAACCACACTAGTAATATTGTATAGTACTATATACAATAGTTAAAACTCAAAATTATAATTTTTAAAGAATCTTAAAAAATTAAGATTTCATATAACTTAACAATAACATAAATGTTCGAAATATCTGAACTAAAAGCAAAAACTCTTGTAGACCTTCAAGTAATTGCAAAATCTATTGGACTTACTAAAACAAGTCAATTAAAAAAGTTAGACTTAGTATACCAAATACTAGACACTCAAGCGGCTAGTCCTTCTTCAATTAAAAAAGAAGTTGTTAAAGAAAAACAGGTGAAAGCTGAGAAGCCAAAAAGGAAAAGAGTTGTAAAAAAAGCTCAACCTATAGAAACTAAAAAAGAAACAGCTGAAATTGAGGAAAAAGCACCTGTAAAAGAAATAACTATAGATAAGGTTGAAATAGAAAAACCTATAGTTAGAAAACCTACACCTAGAAAAGAAGTTCTTAAAGCTAAAGAAGCTAAAGAAGCTAAAGAAGCTAAATCTAATTTAACTGAAACTTCTAAAACTAAAGAAGGTGCAAAAGAGGTTAAAACTGATAACAAAGATAGTAAGGAAACAAAACCTACTCAAAATCAGCAAAACAAGAATAAAAATAATACCTCTCAAAAAAATCAGCACAATAACAAAAATCGAAATAAAGACAATAGAGATAAAAATAACTCTAACAGAAATAATGGAAACAAATCTGGAAACAGATATAAAGATCCAGACTTTGAGTTTGATGGTATTATAGAAAGTGAAGGTGTATTAGAAATGATGCCTGATGGTTACGGTTTTTTACGCTCTTCTGATTACAACTACTTATCTTCTCCAGATGATATTTATGTATCTCAATCTCAAATTAAGTTATTTGGGTTAAAAACTGGTGATACTGTAAGAGGTAATGTTCGTCCTCCAAAAGAAGGTGAGAAATACTTTCCTTTAATTAGAGTTTCTAAGATTAATGGATTAAATCCTAACTTAGTTAGAGATCGTGTTTCATTTGAACACTTAACACCATTATTTCCGCAAGAAAAATTTAATTTAGCTGAGAAAGGTAGCTCTTTATCTACTAGAATTATAGATTTATTTTCTCCAATAGGAAAAGGTCAAAGAGGAATGATTGTTGCGCAGCCAAAAACTGGTAAAACCATGTTACTAAAAGATGTGGCTAATGCAATAGCAGCTAATCACCCAGAGGTTTATCAAATTGTTTTATTGATAGATGAACGTCCTGAAGAGGTTACTGACATGAAGCGTAACGTACGCGGAGAGGTTGTCGCTTCAACTTTTGATGAACCAGCAGACAAACATGTAAAAGTTGCTAATATCGTTCTTGAAAAAGCAAAACGATTAGTAGAATGCGGGCATGATGTTGTTATTCTATTAGATTCTATCACACGTTTGGCTAGAGCATATAATACTGTGGCTCCAGCTTCTGGTAAGATTTTGTCTGGTGGTATAGATGCAAATGCATTACATAAGCCAAAAGATTTTTTGGAGCTGCAAGAAATATTGAAAATGGAGGTTCATTAACAATTATAGCTACTGCTCTTACAGAAACTGGTTCTAAAATGGATGAAGTAATTTTCGAAGAATTTAAAGGAACTGGTAATATGGAATTACAATTAGATAGAAATATTTCTAATAGACGTATTTATCCTGCAATAGATTTAATTAAATCTTCTACTAGAAGAGATGATTTACTTTTAGACGCTAAAACAGTTCAAAGAATGTGGGTATTACGTAAGTATCTTGCAGACATGAACCCTATTGAAGCTATGGAATTTATAAATGATAGAATTAAGTTCTCTAAAAACAATGATGAGTTTCTTATTTCAATGAATGGCTAAATAAAATCAATTATTAAAGTAAAAAACACCTTTTTGAGAAATCGAAAAGGTATTTTTTATTTATAATAACTATAGATTGGTTGGTTGACATAAAATTTATATTAATTGATTTAACCACATTAATACATATTCATAAATACTTTATTATTAATAAGGACAGCAGAAAAAATAAATATATAAACAAAAAAATCCGTTCAAATAATTTGAACGGATTTTATATGATAAATAATACGTCTAAAACTTTAGTTAGCTACATACATGTTTGCTCTATTATCTTCAATTTTAGTAGCTTTCTTTATAGCTTCATAAACTTTAAATGTAGAGTTTTTTCTTGATTCAGAAATTCTTTTTCTGTTAGCTTCATAATTAGGTAAAGCAGTTGGTAACTCCTTCTTAGTTACTTTAAAAGCAAATACACCTTTAGCTCCTTCTAGCCCACTATATACCTTATTAATTTCTGCATTATACATAGCGCCTATTATTTTAGGCTCAGTTCCAACACCTGAAAGAACAGAAGTTTTTAAAGAAACATTACTGCTACTTCTAACCGATACACTATTATCTTTAGCTATATCTCCTAAAGTTGCTCCATTAAATTTTTCTAAAAGTAAAGCCGCTTTCTTTTTATTCATTAAAATAGGTCTTACTTGTCCAGTAGCATTCTTAACTGGCATTAAACCTTTAGGTGTACTTCCTTTTACTATAGCAACAACATGGCTTCCTTCTAAATCGAAACGCTTAAATGTTCCAACTTTAGAATCTTTTCCAAACGCCCAACTTACAATCTGTCTTTCAGATCCTAATCCAGGTACATTTTCATCTAATACTTTTAAACCTACAACAGGTTTAGTAATGTATTTGTTTTCTCTAGCAACATCAAAATAATTTTTTCCTTTAGAAATTTCTAAAGCAAATTGTTCTGCATTTCTATAAACATTATTTTCAGTAGTTTCCGAGGCTACAATTTTTCTAGAATAAGTAGCTAATTTTAATACTTTTTGTATGTTCTTTTGATCTGTAATCTTAACTACATGAAAACCAAATGGGGTTTTAACAACTTGAGTAGTTCCCTTTTTATTAGTAAAAGCAAAATCTCTAAAAGCTGGCGTCATTCTCGTATAATTAAACCAGTCTAATTCTCCACCTTTATCTGAGTTTGATTTATCTGAAGAAAACTTTTTGCTAAAGCTGAAAATTTTCTATCACTTCTTTTAACAACTTTTAAAATACTATCTGCTAATTTCTTAGCTTCTTCTTCAGTTCTTGTTATATCAGAACCAACTCTTTGTCCGCCAACATAAGGAATTAAAATATGATTCGCTTTTACAGAATCTGGCATTGAGACAACATCTGTAATTTTAGAAAGCTTGAAGTATCCTTTGTCTTTATATGGACCAACTATTTCATTTTTGTTTCCGGCAAAAATTCTATCTGCATTTTCTTGATTAACAAAGTTTTTATACTGGAATTCGTTATTCAAACCTAAATCAGATCCATTTTCAGATAAAAAGATACTATTATCAGTAGCTTTTTCAAAATCAGCTATTAAAGAAGCAACATCTTTTTTAATAGCTTCTTCATCTTGAGAAGTAGCAACAATATTAAATTTAACGTAAGAAATATCTCTAGATGCTTCTACTTTAAAGTCTGCTTTATTATTATTTATATAATCTTGAATTTCAGACTTACTAATGTTTACTAAGCTATCTGCAATAGTAGTGTAAGGCACATAAACAAATTGAGAATATAATTTAGTATTATCAATTAAATGTTCATTTTCTCCTTCTTTTAAAGAAGCGCCTAATCCAGCAGCAACTAAATTATTAAAAGTAGTTCTCTCTGCATTATCTCTAATCTGATTCATGTAATTAGACCATTGAGACCACAATGCTGTACTATTTTCTTTTTCATTAGCTAAAAATTGCTTGAATTTACCTTCATCAAACAAACCCGCTTCATTTTGATATTCTGGATTACTTTGTACAAATGATGCATTTACTATTTGTTGCCAAACATCTGCTTCACCAATTGTTATACCAGCTTCATCTAATTGTTTTTTGTAAATCTTCTTTCTAACGATATTATCCCAAACAGTTTTAGCAGCTTGCATTTCAGATACATTACTTCCTGCTTGCTGTTTATATGAATCTAACTCACTTGCAAATTCTTGTCTAGAAATAGCTTCTCCATCAATTTCTCCTATTTCATTTATTTTGCTTGAGTTGAAAAAATCACCAAGTGTAGATGGATCTAATACAAAAGCAAAAAGTGCTAATCCAATAATTATAATTAAGAACATTGAGCGTTCTCTAATTTTTGATAAAACTGCCATACTTATTTATTTATTTTCAGTTGGCGAATATACGATTTTTGGTTTTAATATTACAACCCATTTTACACTTATTAGTAGTATGTTAAGTGTATTTTCTCTATACAAAAGACAGTATAGTTTTAATTATCTTCTCGATTTAGAATTTTAAGAGATACTTCATCAATTTTTGCTCCACTAATTTTTAAAATAGTAATTTCAAAATTATCGAGTTCAATAACCTCTTTTTCTTCAGGAATATTTTCTGTATGTTCAATAATAAAACCTCCTAAAGTTTCATAAGCTTCAGATTTTAAAATATTTAATCCATATTCTTCATTTAAGTAATCTATTTCTAATCTTCCTGAAAAATTAAACTCAGTATTACTTATTTTTTTCTAAAAATTCTTGAGAATCGTGTTCATCTTCAATTTCACCAAATAATTCTTCTACAATATCTTCAACCGTAATCATACCAGAAGTACCTCCATATTCATCTACAACTACAGCTACACTTTTATGCTTTTTCATTAATGTATTTAAAATATCATTAATCATCATAGATTCGGGTACAATTTCTAGAGGCAGTAAAATAGATTTTATTGTTTTTGGTTTTTTAAATAATTCAAAAGCATTTACATAACCTACAACGTCATCTAAAGAATTTTTATAAACTAATATTTTAGACAAACCAGATTGGATAAAAGCATTTTTTAAATTAGTAACATTTTCATGAATTTCAACAGCTTCAATTTCGGTTCTAGGAACCATAACTTCTCTTGCTTTTACGTTCTGAAACTCTAGAGCATTTTGAAAAATTTGAATTTCAGAATCTACCTCGTCGTCTGTATTACCCGTTTCTAATTGTTCATTAATATAATTACCAAGTTCCTCTTTGCTAAATTCAGTTTTTTGTTCATCAGCATCTGTTTTAAAAAATACTCGTAAAAAGAAATCAGATATTTTAGTAATAAATTCTGAAAAAAATGAAATAAGTAATAGAAAAAATAAGCAGGAATAGCAAAAACTTTAAGAACCTCGTTTGCATAAATTCTAAAAATAGCTTTTGGTAAAAACTCTGCTGTAATTAAAATTATTAATGTAGAAATTAAAGTTTGTACTAGTAAGATAGAAAAGTCATTAAAATTGTTTAATGGAAGTATTCTTATTAAGAATTTCCCCATATAATAACTATAAATTACTAATGATATATTATTACCAACAAGCATAGTGGTAATAAATTTTGATGATTTCTGAGTTATTTTAGTAAGGATTTTTGGTATAAAGCCTTCTCTTTTTTTCTAACTCAATATGCATTTTATTTGCTGAAAAAAATGCGATCTCCATACCCGAAAAAAATGCGGATAATAAAATTGATACAATTATAATAATGAGTTCAACTTCCATTAAGAACTTTAAAAACTATTTATTTTGATTGTTTCTTTTTTCTACTTTTTTTCTAAAATATCGTTTAAAGAAAAAAACTAAAGTAATAAAGATAGCAAAAATAAAAGACAAAATAGCTCTTCCTTTATCTGAAGTAAAGCTAGTTATTGCATCAATCAAGAAAAAAATAGCAATTACTATATAACCGTATTGAAAAAGTTTCCAAATTTTATTCATAAAAATATTATTCTGAGGTTTCTAACCTTCCTGTTGTTTTTTTTGCAAAATGTTTAGATAAATCATCTTTAGATTCAAATCCTATTCCAAAAATAGTATCTTTTTCTTTAGTAAGCTTAAAGGCTTTTTCTGAAACAAAATATTTAGTCTCTTCATCCCAAAATAATTGTTCTGTTTCTAATCTTGATTGATCTGTATGATTAATTACAACTACATTTCCTTTAATTTCAGAAATAGAAGTTTTTGCATAAGATAAAGCGTAATTTCCTGTAATGGTAACAGAATCCGAACCTTTGTTTTCGAAATTTATAATTTTAATTCCTTCTGGAAATTCACTATAAGGATGCTCTTTTCTATTACTAAAATCTAGCATTAATGGCGTTATTAATTTTGAAGTAATTCTTCCAGAATCTTTATATACATGAAAAGCATTTTTAGCAGAGCCAACAGGTAAATTTTTATCTGCTAAAAAATCTCTAACTTTTTGTGTATCATTAGAACAAGAAAAAAGCATTGCCAATACATAAAGTACAGCAATGCTTTTAATTATTATATTATATTTCTTAATCACAAAATATTAATTAGGAACTCTTACTGTTTCACCAATCCAACATTTAATTGTATAACTACTTCCTGGAGTAACTCCTTCTGTAAAAATAATTTTTTTACTAGGTAAATTGGCTCTGTATGAAGCTATATATTTTCTTGCTGCAGAAGAAATACTAGGGTCTACAGATGATGCTTTTTGAGCTTGTCTTAAAGCTGCTGCATAAACCATTCTTTTTTCAAACTCGTTGCTACCGCAATTATTAACACTAGATTGATATAATCTTGCAATTAACAAATAAGCTTTACCAAAATTAGGATTAAACTTTAAAGCTTCTCTTGCTAGACTTCTTGCTTTAGATAGTTGTCCTCTAGATTTTGCTGCTTGTGCAAATTTTAATTTAGTTTTAGCCTTTTTTAATGGATCTGTTTCTAAATCAAATGCTTTTTGTCTCATAGCTGTTGCTCCAGAAGTATCTCCATTTTTTTCTAAAATACCAGCATAAAAAGAATATGAATCTGGTGATGGTGCAGATTCTGCATATGCTTTAGCTAAAGTTTCGTATAAAGGATCTTCTTGACACCCTTTATTAAACATTCTAGACACTGCTCTTCTTAACCAAGTTGCATTCCCTTTATTTGCTTCAAAATCTCTTTGATATAATGGCACTAAACGCTCACATGTTGCAATTTCAGAAATAATTGCATCTAAACCACCTTCTACTTGTCCTAATGCTTTTGAATTTATTTTATATGCTCTTAATCTTCTAGCTTCTTTTTTACTTAAAACTACAGTAGAGTCTTTAGTTAATTTACTAATTTTCTTAGAATAATCATCTAATTTTTCACTTACAGACTCAAGTACATCATCATAGGTATCAAATACTTTTTGTGGGGCAGTATCTTTATTTCTTGCTGTAATACCTTTAAAGTATTTAAAAATATTTTTTACTCCCATATCTCTTGGAGAGATATTATATGCTGTTTCTAATATTTTGAAAATTTCATCTTCAGAAGCCAAGTTATTTTTTGCTAAATATGTAGCATAATCACTATGTGCTTTTGCTAAATTATTTTTAACATCATGGTGTTTAGGAAAATACTGTAATCTCTGCTCATAAACTTTTTTAGCTAAAGCAGGATCTTTTTTAACATCTTCTGCTAAAGTTGAACCATATTTATAAATATTTACAGATAAATCTTGACAATTACTCATTAAGTATTCCCAGTTAGGAAAAGCCTCATCGTATTTTTTAGATTTAAAATCTCCTTTAAAAAGGTTATATTTTATAGTACACTCTCTCTTAGCATCATCTTGCGCATTTGTTTTCCCAGTCGCTAATAGCATAGTTACTGCTAGTAAAAACGTAATTTTCTTCATTTTAGTTGTTTTTTATTAATCAATTTTTCTCTTTATAAACCAAAGATCAGTCAAAGATAGGCTTAATCTAAAGTTAAAATAATTTTCTTCAATTAAATTGTTGTCTGTAGTTCCTCTTTTTCCAAACTCAAACCCCATATTTACAGTAGACATTCTTTTTAATGGTAAACCTAAACCAAAAGACATGCCAAAGTCGTCAACTTTAGCAAAATTTGAATTATTTCCAGATCCATCTACCAATAAACCTGTTTTTTCAAAACGCAAACCGGCTCTATAAGTTACTCTATTCCAATAACTAGAAATAGAATTAATTTTAGGCAAATAAAAACCACCCAAAGAAAATCTGTTCGATTTCCCATATTTATAAGCATTGTTTGTTGTATTTAAAAAACCTGTAGCTTCAATAGAGTTCTGATTTTCGTATTCTAAACCAGCATACCATTTATCTATTTTACCTAAACCAACACCTAAAGTAGTTTTTAAAGGCATATTAAACTTGCCATTTATACTAGAAGTAGAAGTAGTATCTCTTGGAATTTCTGTTCCTGTTGAAGAAAATGATAAAGAATACAAATAGTCATTACCAGTAACTTCAAAATCATTTCCTAACTTAAAAGTAGCACCAAGTGTTAATATTTTTTGGTCTTTTAGTTCCTTTTTGTATTGCGCTCCTAATTTTACAGAACCACCTCTTACAACAGCAACTTCTTCAAATTTAGTTGCTAATGCCACACCAATTTTTTGGTGTTTAATACTATTATCTATGTTACCAAAACTATAATCTGCCTCTATACCAACAGAGAAGTTTTTAAAAGGCTCAATACCAAAACTACCGTAAATTCTATTTACTCCACCATTTCCAGCAAAAAGTGAAACTTCTGAAATATCACCATTTGCATCCAAAATAGTATTAGACAAAGAGTAACCAACTGAAGATACAGGCTGTAAACCTAAAGACATACCTGCTTTTTGACTTAAAGGAATTCCTATAGCAATATAGCTTAAACTTGTTGAAGTTGAACTTTGTTTAGAAGTTCCGCTTTTTACAGTTAAATCATTATTTAACATTCCAAAAGCATATGTAGTATATCTTAAACTTGAATATGCTGCAGGGTTTGTAAAATTTAAATATTTGTAGTGGCTATAAGCAACACCTATGCCTCCCATTGCACTCTGCTCTACAGTTGTAGCATTAAACTCATCACCAATACCAAAAAAAGAATATGGAGACGAATTTGTTCTTTGAGCTGATAACGTAAAAGTTGTTATTAGTAAAAGTGCTATTAGAATCTTTCTAATCATTATTTATTATTAAAAATCAATATTCCATTTAATCCTTCTAGGAGAAAATTTTGATTGGCAAATATGCTACTTTTTAATTGTTTTGACAAGAAAATTGTATCTCCTCCTGTTAAAACAACTGTTAAATCTGTATATTTTTTCTTGTATTGATTAATAATTCCTTCAATTTCTTGTATAACACCGTTTACTACTCCAGAATTTATACTTTCCTCTGTGCTCTTTCCTATAAAACCAACAGGTTCTTTAGTATTTAGTAAGGGTAATTTCGAAGTATAATTATTTAGAGATTTATACCTTATTTTTATTCCTGGAGAAATAGCACCTCCTAAATACTCTTGTTTTTCATTAACAAAATCATACGTTATACATGTTCCCGCATCGATTATTAATACGTTTTTTTGTGGAAATTTAGAGACAGCTCCACAAACCAAAGCAATTCTATCTACTCCTAGAGTTTTTGGAGTACTATATAAATTTTTAAAAGGTACATTAGTTTGGGAAGAAACAAATAGAAAAGGAACCATTTCCTCTAACTTTTTTAGCTTATTTGGCGGTAAAATAGCTACACTTGAAATTATTGCAGAAGAAATTTTATGTTTTTTAATTATTTTTTTTAATTCAGAAATAATAACAACTCTATTAAAAACAAGCAACCCTACAACCTTATCTTTCTCAAATACAGCTACTTTAACCCTAGTATTACCTACATCAACTGCTAAATTCATTTTATCAATTTTTAATAATTTCAAAAATACAACACATTTTTTTAAGTTTTCTCTAGGAGATGTAAAAAAACGTATTATATTTGCATCCGCTAAGGCAATGGTACCTTAGCTCAGTTGGTAGAGCAAAGGACTGAAAATCCTTGTGTCCCTGGTTCGATTCCTGGAGGTACCACTTAAAACCCGAACATCTTGTTCGGGTTTTTTTATATCTTTTATTTATTTAAAATATCTCTAATAATTTTTAAATGATGATTTGTATGAAGCCTAAGAAACTTTATGGTTTGTTTTTTATTTAATTGCTTAAATAAAGGATGTATAAAGTGCTGATGATCCTTAAGAGTTGTTATTAATTTAAGATTCTTAGTTGCTAAATCTAACTGATTTTTTACATCTCCAATTGATATTTCTTCTGGCGGCAATACTCTTTTTGGAGACTTTGCCTTTCCTCTTGGAAAAAAACCTATAGTAAAAGTAATTAATCTTAATAAATTAAACTTAGAATTATAATCTCTAACATCTGATTTTATTAACGCTACAGAAACATTATTTATTACTTTTAAGGAATGATCTAAGTGCCAACCGACACTTCCTTTGGAAATTTCTTGATTTCCAACATCAAGATATTTTAAATAGCTATTAATTAATTCTAATTCTTTATTTAACATGTATAAACCTTTTTATTTTTAACAAAAAAATCCAACTAAAAAGTTGGATTTATATATTTATTTCATCATTTGAAGATTGTTAAGCTCTAAATTTGTAAGCTCTCTCCATCTACCTCTAGGTAAATTTTTCTTTGTTAATTCAGCAAAAATTACTCTATCTAACTTATTTACTTTGTAACCAACATGTTCAAATATTTTACGAACAATTCTATTTCTCCCAGAATGTATTTCTATACCTATTTCAGATTTTGGCTGCCCATCTACATATGACACTGCATCAATAAACACTTTTCTACCTTCAATAATAACTTCTCCTCTTAGCTTTTCTAAATCTTTTAAATCTAACTTTCTATCTAAAGAGGCATGATATAATTTACGAACATTATGCTTAGGATGTGTTAATTTTTTAGCTAAATCTCCATCATTAGTAAACAATAAAAGACCTGTAGTATTTCTATCTAATCTACCAACCGGATAAATTCTTTCTTTAGAAGCATTAGAAACTAACTCCATAACCGTTTTTCTACCACGATCATCATCCATCGTAGTTATATAGTTTTTAGGTTTATTTAAGAGAATATACCTTTTTTGCTCAGGTGTAATAGAAGTACCATCAAAACGAACTATGTCATCTGGCTGTACTTTATATCCCATTTCTGTAACAAGCTTCCCATTAACTTCTACACTACCATGTTCTATATAAGTATCTGCCTCTCTACGAGAACAAACACCAGAATTAGCTATGTATTTATTTAATCGAATTCCAGTCGATTCATTTGCTTTGGGGGTAGACTTTACTTTTTTAAAGTCTTTTTTAAAACTTTTTCTACTTAGAGGTGTGTTTTTTTTACCATCTCTTTGAGATGTACTTTTTTTACCTTCTTGTCGTCTTCTCGACGAGTTATTCTTTGAGTCCATTTATAAAATTTTGGCAAAGGTACTTAAATTGACTTTCTAATGCAGCCTATCTATTACTTTTTCTAATAATAGAGATGTATCTATAAAAACCAAACTAAGAACACCAACTAATAATAAAAGTTTTAAAATATTATGAAGAAATCGATACTGGTTCTGTCTTTTTGCTTTCCATAAATAAATACCAACAAAAGACAAGGTTATTAAAGCTGCATAAAAATAAAACCTCATATAACTTAAAGCCGGATAGCTGAATAAAATAATTATCGGAAAAAAAGTTGACAATAAAAGAAACAAAGACAATTGTTTTGTTTTTAACTCTCCATAAACCACCGAAAATGTTTTATAATTGTTTACTATCGCACCTTTTATATTTTCTAAATCTTTTATTAATTCTCTTACCATAATAACTAAAAACAAAAAAATTGCATGTACAAATATAATTTTAGAGAAGTTTTTATAATACACAAATACGGCAAAAAATGGTAAAATAGTTAACACTGTAGCAGATATTAATCCGGTAAAAGCATATCTTTTTAGTTTATGAGAATAAAACCAAATACTAAAAATATAGACAGAAAAAAACATTGCTGATTTTAAAGAAACAAACAATCCAAAAGTAAATCCTAAAAAATTTAAGAAAAAATAAAGTGATAATTTAGTTGATTGTTTTACATAATTATCCAAACCAGTTTTAACAGGTCTATTAATTTTATCTACTTGTACATCATAAAAATTATTAATGATATAACCAGCCGCAACTACACAAACTGATGCTAAGACGATATAAAGTAGATCTATATCAAAAAAAACATGTCTTATAGATTTTTCTGGTGAAAAGATAAATACTGCGGCTAAATATTGCGCTATGATTAAAACTAAAATGTTATAACCTCTAATAACCGATAATAAACTGAAGATTTTTTTAATAAAGTCTTCGTATTTGAAGAACTCATGAGTGTAATTTTTAGAACCTATAAACCAATTCTAATTTATAGTCTTTAAGGCTTTCTTGCGCTTTAGAAAAATCTTCTGTAAAACCCAAAATGTAACCTCCACCACCAGAACCACAAAGTTTTAAATAATAATCATTCGTTTTAATCCCTTTTTCCCAAACTTTATGAAAAGCATCAGGTATCATAGGTTTAAAATTCTTTAATACTATTTTTGATAGATTTTTTACATTTCCGAAAAGAGATTTCACATTTCCTTGTAAAAAATCTTCGATACAAGCATCAGTAGAAGCAGAAAATTCTTCACTCAACATTTTTCTAAAACCTTCATTTTTCATCTTATTCATAAAAATACTTACCATTGGCTCGGTTTCTCCAATTTGTTCAGAATCCAATAAAAACACAGCCCCTTTACCTTCCTTTTGAGATGGAATTCCAGCTGGTTCAATATTTTCTTTAGAATTAATTAAAATTGGTAAACTTAAATATGAGTTTAATGGATCTAAACCAGAACTTTTTCCATGAAAAAATGATTCCATTAGAGAAAAAACTTCTTTTAAACTCAACAATTTATCTCGCGTTAAGTTTTCTAGAACAGTAATCTTATTATTTGCATATTTATCATAAATAGAAGCTACTAAAGCTCCAGAACTACCTACACCATAACCTTGAGGAATAGAAGAATCAAAATACATTCCTTTTTCTAAATCTGTTTTAAATTCTTTTAAATTAAAAGAAACTAAATCTGAATTTAAAGCAGAAATATAATTGTAAAATTTGAATAAATTTTCGTTAGACGTTTTAGAATTTCCTTCTAAAACTTCCGTTGTTTTCAACGCTCCTCTGTAAGCATTAAAAGGTATAGCTAAACCTTTAGAATCTTTTATAATCCCATATTCTCCAAAGAGAAGAATTTTAGCGTAAAATAGTGGTCCTTTCATATTTTTTTAATCAATAGCAATGCAAAAATACAAATTAAATTTTTAAGTTAAATTATATCAAATATTTTTATAAAAAGTTTTCCAAACACCTACTTTCTCACCTTTTTTATATTTACCTCGAGATTGTATTTTTCCATTTTTATAATACGTTTTCCAACTTCCTTCCCTAAAACCATTAGCATACTTACCAACGCGTTGTGTTTCTCCTGTGTTATAATATTCTATAAAGTTTCCTTCTGGTTTTCCTTGAACATAATTTACTTTTTGAAATAGTTTTTCATTTTCGTAATAATAATTAACTACACCAATATACATTTCCTTATTAGGCTCATTAGTAACACTTAAACCTTGCATTTGTTTTTTTCCTGAAATATAATAGTCAATTATTAAATAACCTTTTTCTACTTTCTTTGGAGCAATCCTGTAATACTTAGCATTTTCTTTAGTTGTTAGATTCCAATTAGAATCGAACCAAATAGTTTCTTGGGCAGATAGAGAAGAAGTTAAAAACCCAACAACCATTACAATAATTAAAGTTGAAGTTTTCATAATATTAAGTTTTAAGGTAACAGATAGTTTTATCGCTTTTTTGCTCCAAAACCTGCTACATCACAAATATAATGATTTTTCTGGCAGTAATTAGATAACTGACTATCAATAAACTGAATTACATTTTCTCTTTCATTCTCAGGAAACAAAACGTGCACATTTGCACCTGCATCTAAAGTAAAACAGATGTTACTATTGTTTTCTTCTCTGTATTCCCAAATTTTATTAATAATTTCTAAAGTATTAGGTTTCATTAAAATAAAATAAGGATTACTAGTTAACATCATAGCGTGCAAGGTTAATGCCTCACTTTCTACTAATGAAATAAACTCTTTTATACTTCCTTCTTGTAAAATTTTAGACATTTTACATAAATTTTCATTTGCTTGTTTAAAACGATTTTCTGCGTACGGATGGTTATGCATTAAATTATGGCCAACAGTACTAGAAACTTGCTTCTCTCCTTTATCTACCAATAAAATTACATCTTGATAATTTTCAAAAATAGGGTTTATGCTGAAAGGAAATTGAACACCATATAAATCTGAACTTCCTTCAATTTCGGGGTGTTCTCCCCAAACTACTAATGGACCTTCTATACTTCTACTTGCGCTACCAGATCCTAATCTAGCTAAAAATGATGCTTTTTTATTGATAGATTCTACAGATAAATCAGGATTTAATTCTTGCTCTAAACTCATTAAACACATAGCAATTGCACTTAAACCACTTGCTGATGATGCAATTCCGCTTGAATGTGGAAAAGAATTTTCTGAATTTATTGTCATTTCATATTCAAAAATATAAGGACAATACTCTTGAATTCTTTTAAAAAATTCTGCAATTTTAGGCTTAAACTCTTCTTTTGGTTTTCCTTCAAAAAATAAATTAAAACTTACCTCTTCTGATTTTTCTTTCTTAACAAATTCTATAGTGGTTATCGTATGGCAATTGTTTAAAGTAAAACTAATCGATGCATTTTTTGGTATTTGAGGATTACTTTTTCCCCAATATTTAACTAATGCAATATTACTTGGTGTTTGCCAAGTAAAGCTAGCGTTATTAATATGTTTTATTGCTGATTTTACTAAAAATTGATCTGTATTCAAGGTCTAAAAATTTTTAAACAAAGATAAAGTTTAGCCTACACTTCTGCTAATTTTTGTAAAACGGATTCTTTGTAACCTCTACTAATTGGCAATGCTTTTTTATGAATCTCTATATGCTCATTAGTATAAGATGTAATATTTTTAAATGAGATAATAAAAGACCTATGAATTCTTAAAAATAATTTTGAGGGCAATTTTTGTTCTAAACTAGTAATAGTTTCTCTAATTACTATTGTTTTTTCTGTAGTAAATATTTTAACATAATCGCTTAAACTTTCTACATACAAAATAGAACAAAAATCTACTTTTACCATTTTTCTTTCTGATCTTACAAACATGAAATCATTATTAATTTCATGAACTTGAAGTTTAGAAATTTTTTGTGTTGCCTCTAAAAATCGATCAAAACTAATAGGTTTTAATAAATAATCTACTACATTTAAATTAAAGCCATCAATTGCATAATCTCTATATGCAGTAGTAAAAATTATTTGAGTCTTGTTATTTATTACTTTCGCTAAACTAAGTCCTGAAATCTCCGGCATGTTTATATCTAAAAAAAATAAATCGGTTTCATTTTCTTCTAAATGTAAAAGTGCTTCTGAGGCATTTTTACAACTTTTTACGAGTTCTAAGTTTGGAGTTTTAGAAATATAAGATGCAATAATTTCTCTTGCAATTGGTTCATCATCTACAATAACACAACTTAACTTATTCCTCATTTTTTAGATTGATTTTTAAATTAACTCTAAACGAAGTCACCTTTTCTACAATTTCTAGATTATAATTATTAGAATACAACATTTCTAATCTTTTTTTATGTTCTCTAACCCAATACCGTTTCTAGAACTTTTTTATTTTTTGATGAATTTTCTATTGAGAAACTAAGTTCTTTTACATCAACTTTTAATGTAATATTTACACTTACAACCTCATCAATTTGAGCACCGTGTTTAAAAGCATTTTCTACAAAAGGCAGGAGTAACATTGGTGCAATTTCTAATTTTTTATCAATTAATTTTTTATCGAAACGAATCTGTAATCCTTCTTGAAATCTTGATTTCTCTAAAGAAATATAATCTTCAATATGATTAATTTCATCCTGTAAACGTACTAAAGACTTATCAACCTGGTATAAAATATAATCTAATAAATTAGATAACTTTAAAATCATATCTGGTGCTTTATCAGACTTTTTTATAGCAAAACCATATAAAGTATTTAATGTATTAAATAAAAAATGCGGATGAATTTGCATTTTCAAAAATTTTAATTCTTGCTCTTTTAATTGCAATTGCGTTTGTAAAAATTTATTCTCTAACGTTTTCTTCTCTTCTAAAGATTTATAATTATGCTTTAAAATTTTAATAGCACTGGAAATCGATATTATTAACAAGACACAAACTAAAATAACTCCAGAATTTTTTGTTAATGCTGGCATTTGCTGAAACTCTAAATTATAAAAGAATACAAAACCAAAAACCACCGTCATTAAAACAGCACAAACAATAAAAACAACAGCATAAAAAGTATATAATAAAAATTGTCTATATCTTTTAGCTATTAAAAAACTAGGAATTAAATAGTAAACGAAAACGTAAGAAGAAGAAATGGAAATTGCACTTAAAATACTAGAAAACCAAAAAATAAAATTTTCATTATTAGAACCAACACTAAAAAAAAGTGAGAAAAAAACCATACTGCAAACCAAAAAAAAATATGTAAAGAACATTTTTTTACGATTTCAATTCTAGTTTTGTTCATTTTACAAATAAACTATTTTTTTATATTGTTTGAAAAAAATATAGACGAAATACATTTTTAACGAGTGATTTTACAACATTTAAGCTTTATTCATTAAAAAAGGAATATGTGTTAAAACCAAAACTAAACTGGTAACTAGTCGCAAAAAAATTAAAACAATTAGTAAAAACATAATTTAGCTATGTAATTTTAAAACAAATATTATGAATTTTATCATGGAAGGTGGACCTGTATTTATGGTTCCTTTATTAGTCTTATTAATTATTATTATAATTTTATTTATAAAAGGGTTAAAATCAAACACATCAAAAACTGTTAAACTAATTAATTCTCTATCGCTATTCTCTTTTGTATTTGGAGTTCTCGGTTTTATAATTGGTTTATTAGGCGCATTAGAATCAATTGCAGTTGCTTCTGAGGTTTCTAGTAATGTTTTAGCAGCTGGTTTAAAAACAGGATTGCTTTCTCCTGCTTTAGGAATGGTAATTTTTCTTTTAGGAAAACTGTTTTCTATTATTTTAACTTGGACAAAGAAATAATGAGACCTTTTGAAATTATTTTACTTCTACTATCAGTAGCATCAATTTTTTATTTTTCTATCAGAAAAAATTCTACAAACAAAAAAATAGAACTGACCTTAATTTTTGGCTTGTTAGCTATTCATCTAATTTTCGAAAGCTATAGGTGGCAAATGATTCCAATATATATTTTACTACTCGTTTTTACTATTTGTTCTTATAAAAATCTTTTACTTTTAAAAGGAAAATGGTTTTTAAAAACTATAAAAATAATTGGTATATTCTTCTTACTAATTATTGGATTTATTTTACCAAGTACTTTACCTATTTTTAAACTTCCAAAAACAACAGGAAGTTATAAAGTAGGCTCACAATACATGCATCTAAAAACCGATAGAGAAGAAACTATTACAGAAAACAAAGATGATAAAAGAGAGTTAATGATTAAAGTTTGGTATCCTGCAAACATCAAAAATGAAGAAAAAGAGCCTTATTTAAATGATGGTGATCGTTTTAGCTTTGCTGCAAAATATGGTTTACCAAACAGTACTTTCAACTATTTAAATGCTATTGAAACAAATACCTATTTAAATCCAAAAGTGGCGGAAAACAAATTCCCTATTCTTATTTTTTCTCATGGTTCTTACTCAAAAGCTTCTGGTTATTATGCAATTATTGAAGAAATTGTAAGTCATGGATATATCGTTTTAAACATTAATCATACTTATGAAAGTACAGGAACTTTATTTCCAGACGGAAGAATAAAACTTTACAACAAAACATACGACAACAAGTATATTAGCACTCAAGAAATGGCAGAATTAGCATGGAAAATGCAACAAGATTACACCAATGCTAAAAACGAAGAAGAAAGATTAATTACTTCAGATTTTGCTTTAAAAAATTACATTGCTGCAGATATTTCTAAAAGGTGGTCTAAAGATATTTCTTCTGTGATTGATGTAGTAGAAAACTGGAATAATAATTCTTTTTTAGCGAATCATTTAGATATTACTAAAATTGGTGTTTTTGGGCATTCACAAGGAGGAACGTCTGTTGCACAATCTATTTTAGATGATAAAAGAGTTTCTGCTGGCGCAAATTTAGATGGTGTTCAATGGGGAAACATGATTGACACTTTAGTTACAAAACCCTTTCTTGTAATTTCATCAGATTGGAAACATCCACACCCAAATTACAACAAATACGCATATAGAAATGGAGGAACAGATATTTTCTATGAAGCTAAAATTAAAAACTCTGGTCATGCAAGTTTTATGGATATTCCTTTATTGATTAATATTCCTCAGTTAAATGAATCTGGCTCAATAAACCCTAAAGAAGCTTATCAAACCATAAACGAAACTCTTGTTTCATTTTTTGATAATCACTTAAAAAATAAGCAAAACGATTTATTAAAATTGAAGGAAAAACACCCTTCTTTAGAAATAGATTTAAGGCAATAATCTTTTTTCAATACTGATAACAAGCATCATTTTTTAAATTAGAAATGATGCTTTTTTGTTTGTATTTTTGCCATTAATGAAACAAAAAAAGGTTTTCTTATTATTAAATGGTGAAGTTCCAAAAATGCTTCCAGATTTATCTGATTACGATCTTGTTTGCGCAACAGATGGCGCATATCATTTCTTAGAAGAAAATAAGATCATTCCAGATTTTGTTTCTGGCGATTTAGATTCTTCAGAAAAAATCCCTAAAAACATAAAGGTGGTTCATACACCTAATCAAGATTATACAGACTTTGATAAAATACTTCAAATCTTATTTGATAAAGGTTTTTTTATGGTTGATGTTTATGGAGCAAGCGGCAAAGAGCAAGATCATTTCTTAGGAAATTTACACACTGCAATTCAATGGAAAAAGAAACTAAAATTAACTTTTTTAGATAATCATAGTCGTTTTTTTAGCAGATAAAAGCACAACTGTTTCCAATTGTAAAAACAAAACCATTTCTTTAATTCCTTTTCCAAAAGCAACAAATATTACAACTGAAGGTTTACAATATCAATTAAATAAAGAAGATTTAATTTTTGGCAAAAGAATTGGCACAAGAAATAAAGCCATTAAAAACGATATACAAATTACCTTTAAAAATGGGGAGTTATTCATTTTTATCAATCATTTATAAAACAAATTATGAGTAGAAAAATAAAGTTATTGTGGGATTTTAGAGGAGAAGATGCAAAAGCAACCGCTAAACATCATACTATTCATTTAAAAGAATTTGCAGAATTAGAAAACTTAAATTTTCATGAAATTGATATTCAAGAACAAAACCCAATGTTAGCTTCTGCTTTTATAACTGTTGATGAAGCTGATATGAAAACCTATAGAAATGCCTTAAAACCTCATCGTGGAGAAGTAGGATAATCATCAATAAAAAACATACAAAATTGCATTTATGAGAAGAATTCTCAATTTAATTACAATTTTAATTTTCTTCTTTACCATTCCTTTTTCATTTTCTCAAGAATGGAAAAACCTAAAGGATTACAAAAAACAAACAGGAAAAACTGTTCTTACCAATGGTAATTGGTTAAAAAAAGACAGATGTAAAAATTCTGAAATTTGGCAAAATGCCAACCGTTTTAACTTAACTACAGAAAAAGGCAATTTAAAATACAAGACCATTAGTCAAATACGAGATTTCTATATTTGGTTTGATTACGAACGCAAAAAACTTGGGCACGAAATAAATGCATTCGGAGTTGCAGCAATTGTTGCAGGTCAGTTATCTAATTTCGACAATTACTTTATTAGAACTTTTATTGTTCGCAACAAAGAAGTCATTTGGTTTGGTAACCAAGGCTCTAAAGATGTGCTTGCATTTGCATTTCCGTTAATAAAAGAAATCTATTTTTCTAAAAATCTTTTAAAAGGCGAAAAAGCGAAAGAATGGGATATTAAAAACGGAAAAATTGAACAATGCCAAATAGTTGAATCTATCTATCAGCAGTTATCTCCAAAAGCAATTCTTAAACTAGAACGAATGGCAAAAGGAAAAGGCATTTACAATTTGGGTGTAAAAAACGAATTGAAATTTGAAGGAAATATTAGAGATTGTAAAGATAGATACAAACATGCATTCACAAAATTATATCAGTTTTACAAGAATAAAAAGTAAAATTATTTCCATTTAATACCACAACCTATACTTGGTTTTTGGTTGTCTATAGGCAATTTATTCATCAACAAATTATCTAAAGAATTTCGCATATCAAAACCTGTAACCAGCTTTCCATTTCCGGGTCTAGAATCATCTAATTGACCGTGATAAACGGTTTTTAAATCCGCATCAAAAACATAAAAATCTGGTGTGCAAGCAGCATCATATGCTTTTGCTACATCTTGTGTTTCATCATACAAATAAGGAAAAGGATACTTTTCTTCTTCTGCCAATTGCTTCATAAAATTAGGAGCATCTTGTGGGTAATTTTCAATATCATTAGCACTAATTGCAATAAAATTTATGCCTTTTTGCTGATACTCATTCGCCATTTTTACCAACTGAGCATTAACATGAATAACAAACGGACAATGATTACAAATAAACATAATTACGGTTCCTTTTTCTCCTTTTGCGTCTTGCAAAGAAACCTGCTTATCATCAATCGTATTTAATAAATTAAAATCTGGAGCTAAAGTTCCGTTCTTAAATTCGTTTGATTCTGCTCTTGCCATATTTTTATTATTTTTTATTAAACTCGTCATTGCGAGGAACGAAGCAATCTCTTTATTTATAGGAAGATTACTTCGTAAACTAGCAATGACGAAATGGTTTAACTATTCTGCTAACGCTTGCGCACAAATAAAACCACCTGTCCATGCATTTTGAAAGTTGAAACCACCAGTAACAGCATCAATATTTAAAACTTCACCAACAAAGAATAGATTTTCATGTTTTTTACTCTCAAAACGTTTAAAGTTAATCTCCTTTAAATCAACTCCACCAGCAGTAACAAATTCATCTTTAAAAGTAGTTCTTCCGTTTGCATTAAAAATGCCATTTGTTAATTGATTTGCTAAATTATCTAATTGCATATTATTTAAATCTGCCCAATTCTGAGTTGCTTTTATACCTGCTGTAAGTACAAAACGCTCCCACAATCTTTTAGAAACCTCTGCAAATGGAGATTTTAAAATTGCTGTTTTTCTAGGCTCCTTCTTTTTTAAATTTAATAAAACATTTAATACTTTATCGGTTGGCCTAGATAACCAATTTACTGCCACATTGTATTGGTAATTTTTATCTGCTAAAATTCTTGCGCCAAAGGCGGATAATTTTAAAACCGCGGGTCCGCTCATACCCCAATGTGTTATTAACAAAGCTCCTGAAGCTTCAAGTTTTGTCCCAACAATGTTTACAGTTGCATTTGGCACCGAAGTTCCTAACAAGTCAACTAATCTTTTATCATTAATATTAAAAGTAAACAAAGACGGAACAGGCGCTACAACTGCATGTTCTAACGTTTCACACAATTCCCATACTTTTTTAGAACTTCCGGCAGCAATTACTATTTTATCAGCTTCAAAAACATGTTCTTTTGTGTTGATAATCCATTTATTTTCTTGTTTACAAACTGATTTTACACCACAGTTTGTAAACACTTTAATACCTAGTTTATCAACAGCTTTTTGAAAGCAATCTATAATTGCTTGACTTGTATTTGCTTCTGGAAAAACACGATTATCATCTTCAATTTTTAAAGGAACTCCTCTATCATCAAACCATTCAAAAGTATCACCTGTCATAAACTTATGAAAAGGGCCTAATAATTCTTTTTCTCCTCTAGGATAGAATTTTACCAATTCTTTTGGCTCAAAACAAGCATGTGTAACATTACATCTTCCACCACCAGAAATTTTAACTTTCTGTAAAACATCTTTTCCTTTTTCAAGGATAATGATCTCTAATTCCGGGTTATTTTCTTTTGCATTTATTGCTGTAAAATACCCTGCTGCTCCACCTCCAATAATTATTACTTTACTCATTTTTTTCGTTGTTGTCAGTTCGAGTAATTTTGTTTTTTTTTCAAAATTACATCGAGAACTTTTGTTAAATCATTTCGATACAATTTCGTCTAAAAATGAAATCACTCGATGTGACATACCTTTATAAAACCATCTGATTATAAGTCAGTATTGTTTCAAACCCTTTATTTTTAAAATAAGCTGGTGTTTCAGAATTTCCTGTTACTAAAACAAAATCCCCGCCCCAAGCTCCTAAACTTTTTATTGCTCCGAAATAATCTGGAAATAACTTTTCTTTAACAGGTTGTAATTTAATAATTGAACTGATAATTTGTTCGTGTTCAATTATTAAGTCTTCAAATTCTTGTAATGAAATTACTTTTAAAAATTGATCAGAAATTTCTGAAATCCTTTTTATTTCTTCATCAAAATTGATATTACTTTCTCTAAATTTCGCAATTCCTTCTTTAGAATCTTGTTTCTGATTTAAGTGTACAAAAAACAAGTTTTCTTTAAAACTTGGATTGAATTCTACTTGTTCAACTACAGGGTTTTTATCTTTAATTAGATAAAAAACAGGAGTATCATTCTGTGCACAAGCAATATCATATCCACTTCCTTTAAAAGAATTCCACAATAATTTAAAAGCATCTACTTTTGCCCATGAAGCAACAGAATTTATTAAAGTTGATGAAGTTCCTAATCCCCAGTTTCTAGGAAAAGTTAGATTTGTTTTTACAACAAATCCATTTTCTGATGCTAAAAAATTTGAATTTAAACTTTTTGCTTCTTTTAAAATATCTAACAATGTTTCTGCAATAACTTCTCCACTTCCTTCTTTATCAGAATTAAATGTACAATTAACCAAACGTAGCTTTTTTAAATCGAAAACCGCTTCAAACCAACATTCTCCAGTATTTGTAAAACTTCCCCAAATAATTTGAGGTTCTTTTATTTTTTCGACTATTAAATTTTGACCAAATTTTGTAGGTATTGCTAAAGATTTTGCGCCATCTAAAACAAGGTATTCACCTGTTAAAAGTAATTTTCCGTTAGAGTAAAAATTCATTAAAGAAGATTAAACTGTTTAAAATGATGTGTAAAATGTTTTACCTGAAACTTTTTCCAATATTCGAAATCTAATGTTCCAAAAAACGGATGCACTATACTCCTATTTTTATCATCAGTAAAAACCTTAACAAAAAATGCCACTTGATTTATCAAATCATCTATAGCTTCTTCTATAGAATCAAATTTTAATTCATTAGGGTCTTCTGCTAAAAAAGAGGCTTTAAAACCAGATTGTAATTCATTTTCAGTATTTAAAAATGGCATTCTACGAGCTGCTTTATCATCAGAAACAAAAATATCTACTTTCCAATTACCATTTGCTATTTGTGTTACTGCACTTAAATGCTCTACCATTTGTTGTGCATTCATTTTTCCAAAAACAGCTTCAGAACCTGGATTTAAAGTAGATAATTGTTTTCTAACATTCTGTTCATCTAAAAAATCTACCCAATTAATTTTTGGTTTTCTTAAAGAATTTAATTTTTCTACAACTGCAGAATGTGTAACAGTTCTTTTATCAAAATAACTAGTAATTATTTCTTTTTCGGTTTCTGTGGCGTTAAACTGATTTAAGATATTCTGCAAATGCATTTTCATATGTCCGTGCTGAATTCCTTTAGTAGTTAAAGCTCTAAGAGCTGCAAAATTTTGTGCTAAACCTGCAGCTGCCATAATTTGCATTAACGTTCTTGCTGAAGGTTTTTGTAACATTTCTAAAGATAATTTTGCCATAGGATGTAAAGCGGTTAAACCGCCAACAGTTCCTAAAGCTAAAGGAATTTCTATCCAAAATTTAAAAATACCCTCATCTATAGAACAATGAGACAAACTAGAATATTCACCAGATCTTGCTGCATACGCATGCGCTCCGGCTTCTACTGCTCTAAAATCGTTACCAGTTGCTAAAACAACGGCATCAATTCCGTTCATAATTCCTTTATTATGTGTAACAGCTCTGTAAGGTTCTACCTCAGCTATTTTTACAGCTTGATAAAATTTCTCTGCAAATTTCTGTGGATTTTCTCCTCCTAATTCATCAATTTCACAACTTACTTCTGCTCTTACCAAACACTCAGGAACAAAATTTGACAAAATACTCATTACAATTTCAATGTCTTCCTTTTCAAACTTTTTTGCAATTGCTTCTAAGCAAGAGTTAATAAAGTTTGCTCCCATTGAATCTTTCGTTTCAAAGGTTACATGTAATTGATAGTAATTTTGTAGTTTCTCTGTTTTATCAATTAATTTAATATCTAAAATTCCGCCACCACGCTTTTCCATATTTTTAGTAATGGAAGCTGTAGCTGCAAATAATTCTGTTTTATTCTGATTAAAATAGTTTTCTAAATCGGTTTTATTACCAGCAAACATAAAATGAACTTGTCCTATTTTTGTAGTACCTAAAACAGTGGTTTTAAACCCGCCTCTTGTGCTCCAAAATTTACCTACTAAAGAAGCAGCAGCAACTACAGAACTTTCTTCTACAACCATAGGTATTACATATTCTCTACCGTTAATTACAAAATTAGGCGCAACACCGTAAGGCATATAAAAATTAGAAATTGTATTTTCTATAAAATCATCGTGCAATTCTTGTAAATCTGTATCAATATTCCAATATTGCTTAATAATATTTACCGTGTCCGATTGATTATGGAAGTAGTTCTTAGTTAACCAATCAATTTTTTCTTCTTTGGTAAACTTTGAAAAACCAGATATAATTTTGCTCATTTAAGTTATTATAAAGGATCAACAACAAATATAATTTAAACCTTTTGAAATATATGACATAATCAAGTTTTCTCTGTTTTTGAGCTATTTTTTGCGGATTTTTACGTAAACTTGGCAAACTTTTATCAAATACAAAGTAACAAATGAAAAAAATATTCATTTTAGCAACCATAGCACTTTTAATTGGTTGTAAAGAAAATACAGACTCTTCTGCAAAATTAACTACTGGAACTAAAGAAATTACACTCGAAAAAATTTGGGATGGAACATTCTCTCCAAAAAGAATGAATGCTTTAAATTCTATGAATGGCAATTTTTATTCTTTATTAAATACTGATAAAGAAACAAAAGCAACCACAGTAGACAAATATAGTTATGCTACTTTAGAAAAAATTGAAACGATTGTAAGTAGTGCTAACTTAAAAGAATTAGAAAATTTCTCTTCTTATAGTTTTAATAACGATGAAACTAAAATTATTTTAGGAACCAATTTCGAAAAAATTTTTAGGCATTCATATAAAGGTACTTTTTATGCCTATGATATCGCTTCTAAAAAAATAAGCTTAATTGGTAAAGAAATTCAAGAACCTGTTTTTTCTCCTGATAACAAAAAGGTTGCATATGCTAAAGACAATAATCTTTTTATTAAAGATTTTTCTAGAAATAAAATAACTCAAGTTACTAAAGATGGAAAAAAGAACAGCATTATAAACGGAATTACAGACTGGGTTTACGAAGAAGAATTTGCTTTTGTAAGAGCTTTTGAATGGAGCAAAAACAGTAAACATTTAGCTTATTTACGATTTGATGAAAGCAATGTTCCTACTTTTTCTATGGATATGGTTGGTAAAGGTAACTATCCAGATCAACAAGTTTTTAAATACCCTAAAGCTGGAGAAAAAAATGCAAATGTTACTTTACACATGTATTCAGTTTCTTCTAGAAACAGTAAAAAAATAGCATTAGGAAAATATGAATACATCCCTAGAATTAAATGGTCTAATGATGCAGATGTTTTAGTAGCAACTACGCTAAATCGTCATCAAAATAATTTAAAGTTATATAAAGTGAACGCTTTAAGAGCTAACTCTACTTTATTACTAAACGAGACAGATAAGGCATATATAGACATCACTAACAACCTTACTTTTTTAAATGATAATAGTTTTATTTGGACTAGCGAAAAGGATGGCTATAATCATATTTATCATTACGATTTTAACGGAAAACTAATCAACCAAATTACAAAAGGAGATTGGGAAGTAACTAGGTATTACGGATTTAATAAGAGTAAAAAAACAATTTATTATCAATCTGTAGAAACAGGATCTACAAACAGAGGCGTTTATTCTATTGGTTTAGATGGACAAAATAAAAAGTTACTTAGTAATGAAAACGGACAGAATACTGCAGCGTTTAGTAAAAACTTAAACTACTTTATCAATACTTTTTCATCTTCAGAAATACCACCAATTTACTCTCTTTTTTCTGGTGAAGGAGAAATGTTAAAAGTGATAAAGGATAATACTGAATTAAAAGAGGAATTAGAAGATTATAAAATGAGTCCTAAAGAGTTTTCTACAATTAACATTAATGGAAACGATTTGAATATGTGGATGGTAAAACCTGCAGATTTTAATGAGAATAAAAAATACCCAATGTTAATGTTCCAATATTCTGGACCTGGTTCTCAACAAGTTGGTAACAAATGGAATGCTGCTAATGATTATTGGCACAATATGCTAGCACAACAAGGAATGATTGTGGTTTGTGTTGATGGACGTGGAACTGGTTTTAAAGGTGCTGAATTTAAAAAATCGACATACCTAAATTTGGTAAAGTATGAAACGGAAGATCAAATTGCTGCTGCTAAAAAACTAGCAGAACGTTCTTATATTGATGAAAATAATATTGGTATTTGGGGTTGGTCTTTTGGCGGACACATGAGTACAAATGCATTGCTTAAAGGAAGCGATATCTTTACTACTGCAATTGCTGTAGCACCTGTTACTTCTTGGCGTTTTTATGACACAGTTTATACAGAACGTTTTTTAAGAACTCCACAAGAAAACCCATCTGGTTATGATGATAATTCTCCTGTAAATTATGCCGAAAAATTAAAAGGAAATTATTTACTTGTTCATGGTACTGGAGATGATAATGTACATGTACAAAATTCTTATAGAATGATAAATTCTCTTATTGAGGCAAACAAACAGTTTGATATGTTTATTGTACCAGACAGAACTCACGGAATTTACAAAGGGAAAAATACTCGTTTGAATTTGTATACTAAAATGACAAACTTCATTCATGAGAATTTAAATAAAAAATCAAACAAATCAATAGAAATTAAAGGATAAACTTATGTCAGATACTGCTATTAAAAATTCAGAAGACCAACAAATGTTTGGTCACCCAAAAGGATTATTTTATTTGTTTTTTGCTGAACTATGGGAACGATTTAGTTTCTATGGAATGAGAGCATTGTTAACGCTTTATATGATAGATCATATTTTTGAAGCTATTGTAGAAAGAGATACAGCTACTGCAGTTGTATATGCTTCTTATGGTTCTTTAGTATATGCATCTACAGTAATTGGTGGGCAAATTTCTGATAAAATTATGGGAATGAGATCCTCAATTTTTTTAGGAGGAATCTTGATGGCTTTAGGTCATTTTGTTTTAGCAGTTGAAAATGATATTGCTTTCTTTTTAGCTCTAGCTTTTATTGTTGTTGGTAATGGATTTTTTAAACCAAACATTTCAACTTTTGTTGGAGCCTTATATAAAGAAGGTGATGTAAGAAAAGATTCTGGTTTTACCATTTTTTATATGGGAATTAATATTGGTGGATTTGTTGCACCACTTTTATGTGGATGGTTAGCTTTAAAATATGGATATCATTATGGTTTTGGTTTAGCAGGTATTGGGATGATGGCTGGTTTAATTTTCTTTTGGAGTGGTATTAAAAAGAATGTATTTGGAGATAAAGGAATGCCGCCAAGTAAAGAGATTTACGAAAAGAAAATTCTAGGAATTCCTCAAAAAACATTAATACCAATTATATCTGTTTTATTTGTTCCTGTAATTGCATATTTACTTTCTTCTTGGAAAGCAAATTACGTAAGTGGTATTTTTAAATTTATAGGCTTTGCAGTTTTAGCCTATTTAGTCTACATCATGGTTAAACTAGACTCTGATGCTCGTAAAAAACTAATAATGGCAGTTTTAATTACTTTTTTTATGACGCTTTTCTGGGGTTTCCACGAATTATCAGGAAGTGTAATTACTTTATTTGCCTCTAGAAATGTTGCTTTAGATGGAATTATGACTGCAGCTCAAACAAATGCATTAAACTCTATGTTTATCATCTTCTTAGCTATTCCAATATCTTTACTTTGGGGTTATTTAGCTAAAAAAGGATTAAATCCAAGAACTCCATATAAATTTGGTTTAGGATTACTTTTAGCTGGTGTTTGTTTTTATATCCTTTCAATTAGTGGTGCAAGCGCAGATGAAAATGGAATGGTACCATTTGCATATTTATTAATTATGTACTTTATTTTATCTATTGGAGAATTATTTATGTCTCCTGTAGGTTTATCAAAAATAACAGATTTATCACCCAAAAACATTGTAGCTTTTATGATGGGAGTTTGGTTTTTATCGTCTGCTTTTGCATTTCAAATTGTTGGTTTTATAGGCGAACAATTAGCAGTAGAAAGTACAGATAAAAATGTTGGTGGTTTAGAAACTTTAACAATTTATACAGATGGTTTTCATTTAATTGCTATGTATGCACTTGGAGCTGGAGCTATAGTATTATTATTCTCTCCATTAATGAAAAAATTACTAGGAAACGTACACTAAAAAAATTAATCGAAACCTCATAAACTTAAATTTATGAGGTTTTTTGTTTTTAAAAACTACTAAAAATGAATGCAAATACATCTAAAGAATTTAGTTTATTAAATCACAAACCAGACTTATTTGTTTTATTCTTTACAGAAATGTGGGAACGTTTTTCTTATTATGGAATGCGTGCAATCTTTGTATTATTTTTAACCGCTTCATTTTCTGATGGCGGTTGGGAATGGACTAGAGAAAGAGCCTTAGGTCTTTTAGGTATCTACACAAGTTCGGTTTATTTAACGCCATTAATAGGTGGTATTATTGCTGATAAATTATTAGGGTATCAAAAAGCAGTAGCTTTAGGTGCATTGGTTATGACTTTAGGACATGCAGCTATGTCTCTAGAAACAGAAACAACCTTATACATTGGTATTGGATTATTAATTATTGGTAATGGTTTATTTAAACCTAATGTAACTTCTATGGTTAGTGGTTTATATGATAAATATCCAGAACGAAAAGATGGGGCATTTACTATTTTTTATATGGGTGTAAATGCAGGTGGATTTCTAGGTGTTTTATTATGTGGATTTTTAGCAAACAACTTAAGCTATGCTTGGGGTTTTGGATTAGCTGGTATATTTATGTTTTTAGGAACATTACAATTCTGGTTTGGAAGAGATATTTTTGAAAATGTTGGTATTTCTCCAAGTAAAAAGGTAGACTTGTCAGATAATGTTGCAAAGATTGAAATTAAAGAAGATGAAGTATCTCAAAAAGTACAAAGAGATAGATATATAGTTGTAGGTCTTTTAGCATTTTTTACTGTATTCTTTTGGTGGGCTTTTGAGCAAGCAAGCGGTTCTATGAATATTTTTGCAAGAGATTATACACAAAGAACTTTAACTGGAGATTCTGCTATGATTTTTAAAATAGTAGATGTACTAGTTTCTACTGTACCACTATTGATAATCTCATGGGTTTTACTAAAATTATTTGGGCAAACTTTTAAAAAAATATCACTTTCTAACATTGTATTAGGAACTAGTTTTGTAAGTATCTGGGCTATTGTTATTTGGAAATTATCTGTAATTATACCGCAACAAAATGCCGAAATAGAAGCTTCTTGGTTTCTAATATTAAATTCTTTATTTATTATCTTCTTAGCTCCTTTGTTTTCTAAATGGTGGGAAAGTAAATTTAATCCTTCTGCGGCTGTAAAATTTGGTATTGGTATGATTCTTTTAGGAATCGGATTCGGTGCATTAGCTTACGGTTCTAGCGCTATACCACAAGGTGCAAAAACAGCTTCTGTTAGTTTAATTTGGTTGGTTTTAGCATACTTGTTTCATACGATGGGAGAATTATGTGTTTCTCCTGTTGGTTTATCCTACGTATCTAAATTAGTACCACCTAAAAAAATAGGAATGATGTTTGGTATTTGGTATTTAGTAAATGCATTAGGTAATTATTTAGCTGCAAAAACAGGTAGTTATATAGATCTTATTGTAGAACAATATTCTATGTCTTTCTTCTTTTTAATATTTACATTAATTCCGGGTGTTGTAGGCTTGATCTTTTTAGTTTTAAACCCAATTATCAAAAAATTAATGCATGGAATTAGATAAAGTCAATTTATTGTAAATTTGGCACATCATTTGCGACTTATAAAATATGAAAAAAATAATTTTACTTTTAACAATTATAACTTTTAGCTTTAATACAAAAGCTCAAGAAAAAATAAATTGGATAACCTTAAATAAAGCTTTAGAACTTCAGAAAGAAAATCCTAAAAAAATTATGATGGATGTGTACACAAATTGGTGTGGTCCTTGTAAAAAGTTAGATGAACAAACTTTTCAGAATAAAGACGTTATCTCTTATGTAAATAAAAACTACTACGCTGTTAAATTTAATGGTGAAGGAGATGAAGTAATAAATTACAAAGGATCTACTTTTAGCAATCCTAATTATGATAAAACTAAAGCTAATAAAAGAAATAGTTCTCATGAATTTGCAGATTACATGCAAATAAGAGGCTATCCTACAATTGCTTTTTGGGATGAAGAAGGCAAACTGTTAGTTCCATTAACAGGCTTTTATAATCCTCAACAATTAGAGTTATACCTTAAAATGTTTTATAATGATAAGCATAAAGAGATAACTTCTCAAGAAAAATTTACTGCATATTCTAAAGCTTTTAAACCTCAGTTTAAAAATTAGAATTTCTACTTTTAAGTATAAAAGCTCCATTTCTACCCGTATAATGAAATGGAGTTTTTTGTTTTTTAGACGTAATTTCCCATCTATTTATATAGCTTTTATAATTACTACCATCTGCAATTATTTGTTTTGGTTGTAATACTCTAATTAATCGTTCTAAATTTATTTTAGGTGAATATTGTAAAACGACAATCGGATTTTTTAGCTGGTTCAATTTATAAACGCCAAGGCTATCTATTAACAAAATCGGAGTTTTATCAAACTTAAAAACAGCATTAATATTGGTTTCTATAATTTTGCTTACATTTTCTCCAATTTTATAAGAAGGTATTAAATTTAATTTTTGAAATGATAAACTATCTAAATTATGATACACATCTAACCTACCTTCTCCTCTAATTCCTATAACAGACTTTCTACTTTTATGGAAAACAATAAATTCTTTTTTTGTTTTCTTTTGATAGTTTTCAAACACAAAAACACTTTGAACAAATAGAATTGATATTAAAAAATAAATTACTTTTTTAGGAGAAAAATAAATTAACATTCTTGTTAAGAAAACAATTGTCACATACAATGCAATCATCATTAAAAAAGAAAGAGAAATCTCTTTTAATAAAAATTCTTCTTGATTAGAAATCCAACTTACAAAACTATTCATCTGTGAAATAACAAAACCATAAACATTTGCTAAAAACTGAGGTAAAACACCTAGCAAAGACAAAGTAATTACCAAAATACCACCAATTAAAATAGCACTTAAACAAGGAATAATTATTAAATTAGATAACAAAAACAAACTTGGAAACTGATGAAAATAATACAGTGTTAATGGTAGAATACCAATTTGAGCAGCCACAGAAACCGTAATTAACTCCCATATTTTTTTATCAATTAGAAAACTTGGTTTATATATTTCATACAATTTGGGTTGCACTCTAATAATACCAAAAACAGCCAAATAACTTAATTGAAAACCTACATCAAATAAAAACATTGGTTTTACAATCAATAAAAAAAACAGGGATGTAATTAAAGAAAACTCAACTACATTTTTTCTCTGAAAAGACATACCAATTGCCAAAAAAGTAAACATAGTTACAGCTCTTACAACAGATGCAGAAAGACCTGCTACAAAAGCAAACATCCATAGAAATAAAATAATGAAAACTGTTTTTAAAAACTTACCTTTTCTCAGCTTTTCTAAAGGTTTAAAAAGCCAAGATAAAATAAGTAATATAATACCTACATGCAAACCAGAAACTGCAAGTATATGTATTGCTCCTGCTCTAGAATAATCTGAAATTAGCCCTTTAGATATGTCTTGTCTTTGACCAAGTAATAGCGCTTTAATAACTGCTAATTCATCTGTTTCAAAGTGATATTTTTCTAACGAAACTTGAATTTTTTTCTAAACACAGAAAATAAGCCTGATAAAGAAGCTCCCTTATAAACTAACCTTATAATTTGTGAGTTTTCTAAAAATAATTGTTGATGTACTCCTTTTTTAGCCAAATAGCTTTTATAATCGAATTGATGTGGATTTAAAGGCGTAATTAACTCTTTAAATATTGGTTTTACAAATAAGACCTCATCTGTTTTTAAAGACTTAAAAAAACTATCTTTTTTCACATTTAAAAGAACGATTCCTTTTGTTTTATTACTATCAATTTGTGTAATTTCAACTTCATATTTATCATAAAAATTACCAGATTTTAAAACACTATTAACTTTTATAATTGCCGTAGAATTATCTTTCAAATGATTTTGATAATACTCTTTATAATTAATATCATTATTAAAATAAACAACAGTAACACCTACAAAAAAGAATAAAACAAAAGATAAAAATGTAATTATTTGCCTACGCTTAACAAAAAGTAAAAACATAGAAATAAAAGCAAGTAAACCAAATAGTTTTAGAAAGCCAAATTGCCAAAACTGATAAAAAAATTGTGTAGAAATCCCTAAAATTAAGAGCACAACAAAGTGCAAGGGTAAATAGTTAAGTAACCTTTTCATAGCGAAATAAAGTTACAACTTTATTTTAAAAGAAAGGCTACAATACTTTTGTTGCTTTTACAAAAGCTTTTTTCCAATATTTTTGTGAGAGATTAGAAACAATAACTCCTTTAGATGTTGTAGCGTGTATAAATCGAATTTGCCCCTTAATTTTTGAAACAACCAAACCAACATGATTAATTCGTCTTCTACTTTTATTCGTTTGAAAAAACAACAAATCTCCTTTTTGAGCTTTACTTAAAGATATTTTTTTACCTCTTTTTGCCATATCTCTAGAAACTCTTGGCAACTTAAAACTCTCTTCACCAAAAGCAACATAAACTACACCAGAACAATCCATACCTCTTCTTGTTGTTCCATCAAACTTGTATTTTACACCTTTATATTTTAAAGCATTTCTTACAACCTTATCTGCTTTAGAAGTTGTTTTTTTAGTTGAATTAGCAACAGCCCTAGAAGATGAACACGAACTTAAAATCAATGAAAAAAACACTCCAATAATCAATAATTTCTTCATCTCCTATAATTTCAAATTATTAGTAATTAGTTTTGCCGTTTTTTCAGAAGCACCTTTACCTCCTAATATTTTTTCTAACTCAAAATAATCAAGAAATAAATGTTCTCTATGATTTTCATCTAAAATTTTAGCAAGTTCTTTTTTAAGGTTTTCTTTCGTAAAATCGTTTTGTATTAACTCTGTAACAACCTCTCTATCCATTATTAAATTAACTAAAGAGATAAATTTTAGCGTAATTATTCTTTTAGCTATTTGGTAAGATATATTTCCTCCCTTATAACAAACAACTTGTGGTACTTTAAACAAAGCTGTTTCTAAAGTTGCAGTACCAGAAGCTACTAATGCTGCATTTGAAATACTTAATAAATCATAAGTTTTATTGTTGATGAAACTTACTTTTTTTGACTTAATAATCTCTTTATAAAAAGAAAAATCCTGACTTGGAGCACCTGCAATTACAAATTCGTAATCAGAAAAATCATCAACCAAAGATAACATTACAGACAACATCTTTGTAATCTCTTGTTTTCTACTTCCTGGTAATAAAGCAATTATTGGTTTATTACTTAATTTATGTTTTGTTCTAAATTGATGTTCATCTACTTGTTCTCTTCCAGCAATTCCATCAATTAAAGGATGCCCAACAAAAGTTACATCGTAATCGTATTTTTTGTAAAAGTCTTTTTCGAAAGGCAAAATAACAAACATGTTATCTACATCTCTTTTAATATCTTTTACTCTACCTGCTCTACTCGCCCAAACTTGTGGAGAAATATAATAATTAGTTTTAAAACCTTGTTGTTTTGCCCATTTAGCAACTCGTAAATTAAACCCAGAATTATCTATAAAAACAATTACATCTGGCTTAAATTTAGCAATGTCTTTTTTACAAGATTTTATATACCCTAAAGCAGTTCTTATATTTAATAAAACCTCTACAAACCCCATAAAAGCTCGCTCTTTGTAATGGCTAACTAAATTACCGCCAACGCTTTGCATTAAATCTCCACCCCAAAAACGTATGTCTGCATTTGCATCTTCTTTATACAAAGCTTTCATCAAGTTAGAACCATGTAAATCTCCTGAAGCTTCACCTGCAATTATGTAATATTTCATAAATGTATACTATCTGGTCGAACGCAGTCGATACCTTATTAAAACCTCTCGACTGCGCTCGAAGAGACATAATCTCTATTAAATAAATTTTAAAATTAAAGTAGCTAAAGCAGTTAAAATTGTTGCTAATAAAACTCCTTTTGCTCTATGATCTTGTTTCTTTTTGATGAAAATAAAAAATACAAACAAATTAGGAATTGCCGCTAAAGACAATACTTTTCCATACAATTTTCCATCTGCAATAAATTCTAAAGTTTCATTAAAACTATATCTAGAAAAATACTCTAAATACAAGAAAATACCTGCTGCAGTTGCAAAGATTGAAATTAAAACTCCTATTAAAATATCTTTTTTTATAGTTCCCAAGAATTTAGTTTTTGAATCATATGATGTGCAGTTAAATCAAACTGAACAGGAACTATTGAAACATAACCATTTTCTAAGGCATACACATCTGTATCTTGCCCTTTGTCTCTGTTAACAAATTCGCCAGAAAGCCAATAATATTCTTTTCCAAACGGACTTTTACGTTTGTCAAAATCTTCTTTCCAAACACCATTTGCTTGTCTACATATTTTAACTCCTTTTATTTCTTCAGTTTTTAAATTAGGAATATTAACGTTTAAAACGATACCTTCTGGTAAACCATTTAAAAGAGTATTTAATGTTATTTTCTTTACGAACTCTTCAGATGGCTTAAAATCTGCATGCCATTTAAAATCTAATAAAGAAAAACCAATTGCAGGAATCCCTTCTATACCAGCTTCTACAGCTGCACTCATTGTTCCCGAATAAATTACATTAATAGAAGAATTAGCACCATGGTTTATACCAGAAACACACAAATCTGGTTTTTTATTTAAAATCTCGCTAATTGCCATTTTTACACAATCTGCAGGTGTACCAGAACAGGTATATTCTAATTGTGGTCCATCATCAATAGTAATAGGATTACATGTTAAAACATTATCAACAGTAATTGCATGTCCCATTCCGCTTTGTGGACTATCTGGAGCCACTACTACAACTTCTCCAATTTTATTCATGATTTTTATAAGCGCCCTTATTCCAGGAGCAGTAATACCATCATCATTTGTTATTAAAATTAAAGGTTTTTCTTGCATGTTTGTAGTTTTAATTACAAATGTAATTTATTTTAAACAATTTTCTTTTTAACATTTTGTAAAGAATTAAAGAGTTCCTTTTTATGTAACATTGTAATACTTGAGGTTTCTTACCTAAAATATAAAAAGCAATATAAAAACTTGGCATTATTTTAGTAGTTTAGCAAGAAGAAAAAGTAATTAAAGTATACAAATAACGACAGAAGATTTATGATGACGAAATTTAAGTTTACAACTATATTTATTGCATTAGCTTTTTTAGCTAATAGTTTTACTATAAACGCAACAGACAAAAATACTGATCCAGATCCTGAAAAGGATAAAATTCTTGTTTATGTCTTAAAAAACATATTAACTAGAGGTCATTTTGTTATTAAAGACATGAACGATGATTTCTCTGAACATGTTTACCATTCTTTTATAGAAGGTTTAGACCCTAATAAACGTTATTTTACCCAACAGGATTTAAAAGAGTTCTCTCAATATAAATATGAAATTGATAATCAGCTTTTACAAGACGATTTAACTTTTTATAATTTAGTTTATAATCGTTTTTTAGATAAAATTAAAAACGCAAAATCTTATTATGGAGATTTGCTTGCACAACCTTTTAATTTTAAGAAAAATGAAATTATCGATTTAGAATATGATAAAATTCCATTTGCTAAAAACGACAATGAATTAATTGATTATTGGCGTAAACAATTAAAATTACAAACACTAAGTAGAGTTCAAGAACAAACAGAATTACAAAATGAGAAATTAAAAAAGGATCGTAATTTTAAAGTTAAAACGTTTAAATTGTTAGAAAAAAAGCTAGAATTGAAGTTTTAAAAAACATGGATGAACTCTATCTTAGAATTGAAGAAATAGAACATGACGATTGGTATTCTACTTTTTTAAACTCTGTTGTAGGTGCTTTTGACCCGCATACTACATATATGGCTCCAAGAATTAAAGAAAGATTTGATCAAAGTATTTCTGGAAAACTAGAAGGTATTGGAGCTCGTTTACAGAAAAAAGGAATTTACACCCATGTTTTTGAATTAGTATCTGGAGGTCCTGCTTGGAAACAAGGAGATTTAGAAGCAGGAGATATTATATTAAAAGTTGCCCAAGGAGATAAAGAACCTTTAGATATTGTTGGAATGCGTTTAGATGATGCTATAAAATTTATAAAAGGAAAAAAAGGAACAGAAGTACGATTAACTGTTAAGAAAAAACTAGATAGTTCTATCGAAGTCGTTTCTATTATTAGAGATGTTGTACAGTTAGATGAAACTTTTGTAAAATCTAGTATCGTAGAAAAAGAGGGAAAAAAGTATGCTATAATAGATTTACCTAGTTTTTATATAGACTTTGACGATTTAGAGTCTAGAGATTCTGCAAAAGACATGGAAAAAGAAATTGCTAGATTAAAAAATGAAGATGTTACTGGTTTAATTATAGATTTAAGAAACAACGGTGGAGGATCTTTAAAAACGGCAATAGAAATATCTGGTTTATTTATTGATAAAGGACCAATTGTACAAGTAAAATACAGAGGAGAAAAACCTATCATAAAAAATGACATTGATCCAAAAATTCAATGGGATGGTTCTGTAGTTATTTTAGTAAATGAATTTTCTGCGTCTGCATCAGAAATTTTTGCAGCAGCAATGCAAGATTATAAAAGAGCAGTAATTTTAGGAGGAAATCAAACTTACGGTAAAGGAACTGTTCAAAACATTTTGCCTCTCAATCAATATTATCCAAAATATCAAAAAGATTTAGGGTATTTAAAAATGACTATTCAAAAATTCTATAGAGTTAATGGTGGTTCTACACAAAAAGAAGGGGTTTATTCAGATATTGCAATGCCTAGTAGATATAGTTATATGAAAGTTGGAGAACGTGATTTAGATGGTGCTTTAGCTTGGGACAAAGTACCACAAGCAAATTACACACAAACAAATTCTTATTCAAATTTTGCTGATGTTGTTTATAACAGTAAACAAAGAATTGCTTCAGACAATAATTTTAAACTTGTAAATGAATATGCAAAATGGTTAAAAGAGAAGCAAGACGACTCTTCTTATTCTTTAAATTATAAAAAGTTCCTTAAAGAAAGTGAAGCTAAAGAGCTTGAAGCTAAGAAATTTAAATCTGTATTCGAATATAAATCTACACTTACATATACTTCTCCAAAATACGAGCAATTATTATTTAAAGAAAATAAAGATTTAGCAGATAAAAGAATGGTTTGGCATAAAAACCTTTCTAAAGACATGTATGTTTCTGAAGCTTTAAATGTATTAAGCGAGCTTAGGTTAAAAGATAAAACTGAAATTGTAAAAAACTAAAAAGTCTAAACTTAAAAATATTTATGCCTGATGTGTTTGAGAAACGTATCAGGTTTTTTAATTTCGCACTATGAGCTTTCAAGTAAAATTTGCTACAAAATGGTCTGATTTTGACCCAAACAGACACATGCGTCATACAGCTTACAATGAGTATGCGGCAGAAGTAAGAATTCGTTATTTTTCTGAACAAAATTTCTCTATTGAGGAATTCACAAAACATAACATTGGTCCTATTCTTTTTACAGAGGAAACTTCTTTTAGAAAAGAGATTCATTTAGGAGAAGATATTATAGTAAACATGAAGTTATCTGGAATTTCTGAAAACAACGAACGCTGGAAAATTACTCACGAAGTTTTTAACGAAGCCGGAAAACTATCGGCAGTTATAAAAGTATATGGAGCCTGGATAGACTTAACAAAGAGAAAATTAACGACTCCACCAGAAGAAGCAAAAAAGTTATTTTTAAATACAGTAAAAACTGATGATTATGAAATCATTCCATTAAAAAAATGAAAAGAAGGATAATTTCTGCAATTTTATTAGTTCTTGTATTGTCTTTTTATTTGTATCAAGAAAAATCTGAAAGCAATTCTTTTAATCAAACCGATGTAAAACAAACCGTAAATATTAAAGGTTTTAATTATTTACCTACTTCTACAACGGGTCAAATTGTAAAACATGAAGGTTACAATTTATCGTATTCAGAAAAACACGAACAACCAGAATGGGTTGCCTATTCCTTAGATAAAAAAGACATAGTTTATACCAATAGGAAGCGTCCTTATTTTAATGAAGATCCAAAAGTAAAAACGACTTCTGCTCATTGGAAAAACTATAAGAAATCTGGCTATGATAGAGGTCATTTATGCCCTGCAGGAGACAGACGTTTAACTAAAGAAAGTTATGATGAAACTTTTTATACATCTAACATATCTCCACAAAAACATAGTTTTAATGCGGGTATTTGGAATAAATTAGAGCAAAAAACACGTTATTGGGCTAAAAAATACAATCATTTGTATGTAATTACTGGTGGTATTTTAGAAAACAATTTAAAAACCATTGGCTCAGAAAGAGTTTCTGTACCTAATCATTTTTATAAAATACTTTTAGATTACACCCAACCAGAAATTAAAGCCATAGCTTTTTTATTACCTCATAAAGAAAGTGATAAACCTTTGTATGAGTTTGTGGTATCTATTGATGAGCTCGAACAAAAAACTGGTATAAACTTTTTTTACAACTTACCAGATAATTTAGAAAACAAATTAGAATCTTCTAGTAGTTATAAAGGCTGGAGTTTTAGATAATTTATAAATAAAATAATTTTAGAATATATTTTATACCTAATTTTAGTTTAATATTTTATTAAATTCCTTCAATTTATTCTATCACAAAAAAACCACCAACTAATTTTTTTAGTTGATAGTAACCTCCTTAAAATTAAACTTTCTTTTTTTCAGAAATAATACTCTTAAAATCGAAGTATTAAACGATTGCAATACTAAAGATAAACCTCAATAATTTTTGCATGTTCTGCTTTTAATTTTAATACATTAATAACAGCTGGTATTAGCAATGTTTCTCCCTTTGTTAATGTTATTGTTTTTGCATCACAAACCATATCTAAACTACCATCAACACAAATAAAAATTACAAAAGAATCTAAATCTGAATAATTTTTATCTATTTCTCCAGTAACATTAATAATATTTGTTTTAAAGTATGGAGAAAAGATAAGTTCGTTTGTAGTATTAACCTCAGAATTATATGATGTTTTATAATATTCATAACTTTTAAAATCTATTGCATCAATAGCTAAATCGTTATGTAATTCTCTTTTCTCTCCAGTTAATTTATCAACCCTATCATAATCAAATATTCTATAGGTAATATTAGAAGTTTGTTGAATTTCTGCTAATAAAACACCTGCTCCAATTGCATGCACTCTACCTGTAGGAATATAAAAAGCATCACCTTCTGCAACTTTTTCGGTATTTAGTACTTCCGTTAAACTTCCATTTTCTAAATGTGCTTGGTAGGTTTTTTTCTAATTCTTGATTAAAACCAACAATTAAATTTGCATTTTCTTCTGCTTGCATAACATACCACATTTCATTTTTACCAAAAGAATTATGTCTTTCTCTTGCTAACTCATTACTTGGATGCACCTGAATAGAAAGTGGAGTTTTTGCATCAATAAATTTAATTAATAACGGGAAACTTTCTCCAAAAGTATTGTAAACATGTTTTCCTAAAAAGTGATGCTTATAATCTTTTATTAATTTTTTTAAAGTTCTCCCTTTATGATCACCTTCAAAAACTACAGTTTCACTTCCATCTATGTCAGATATTTCCCAAGACTCTCCAATAGAATCTTGAGTGTATTTTTTATTTAATTCCGTTTTTAATTTTTCTCCTCCCCAAATTCGGTAAGAAAAAATGGGCGTAAATTTTAATGGATATAATTTCATAATTATGAATGTGAAAAGTAATAATAGAAGTAAAAAATCTTAGATAAAAGACCTTTTTTATGAAAGACAAATTTACCGAAGAATCTATTGTATATCGTATTTAAAGCAAAAATCACTCTAAAATTCATGAATTTTAGAGTGATTTTTATTCAAATTAAATTTGTTTAACTTCTATTAACATACTTTCGGAAAAGAAATACGATTAGTCACATTTTTAACAAACAATTAATTCAAAAAAATATGTAAACAAAAAAATAGGAGATGCTCGAACATCCCCTAAACAAAAAATTAATATTGCACAAAACAATACTTAACAAATCAAATTTAAGACTCTTTCTTCATTAATAAAAGCCAATAGGTTAACTAAAATGTTAATTATTACCTAAAAGGTGTTTAATAGAAACTTATTTATGGATTGTGCAATAAAGCTAATTTCAAATTTTAGCTTATTAGAAACAACAATTAATTAAATATTTAAATTATGAAAAACACTTTAAAAAAACTACAATTATTAGTATGTTTTTTTCTGTTATCAAATGCCATTTTTGCGCAAGAGAATATAGTAAAAGGTACAGTTACAGATCAAGAAGGTACTCCTTTACCAGGAGTAAGTATTACTGAAAAAAATACAACAAAAGGAACTCAAACAGATTTTGATGGAAACTATATTATTAAAATTTCTGTTGGTAAAGTATTAACGTTTTCTTATTTAGGAATGCAATCTATAAACGTAACAATTACTAACAAAAGTATAGTTAATGTTAGTATGTTAGAGGATGTTAATCAATTAGGCGAAGTTGTAATTACAGGTTATTCTAAACAAAATACTAGAAATATTACTGGTTCTGTATCTGTTGTAAAAATGGATGACGTTGCCGCTACATCTCCTGTAAGCGTAGAACAATCATTACAAGGTCAAGTTTCTGGTGTAACAGTTGGTTCTCAAGGTGGTCCTGGAGGAAATGCTATGGTTAGAATTAGAGGTTTTGCAACTATTAACAATAACGACCCATTATATGTTGTAGATGGTAACCCAACTAAGTCTGGTTTAAATCAAATTAATCCTAACGACATTGAATCTATTCAAGTTTTAAAAGACGCTGCTTCTGCGTCTATTTATGGAGTTGGAGCAAGTAATGGTGTTATTATTATTACTACTAAAAACGGTAAGTACAACAATGCAACTAAAATGACTTTTAGTGCAACTACTGGTATAGATTATGTTTCTAAATCTGATTTTCCAAAATCTATTTCACCCCAACAATTAGCAAATACAATTTGGAAACGTTTTGAAAACGATGGAGCGGCACCTTCTCACCCTCAATACGGAAACGGAGCAGCGCCAGTATTACCTAATTATTTAACTCCTACCGGAGCAAACACAGCAGATGAAAGTACGTATGACCCATTAACTAACAAAATTACAAAAGCAAATAAAGCTGGTACAAACTGGTTTGACGAGTACTTTAACCCTGCTTTAGTTCAAAATTATAATATTGGTTTATCTGGAGGTTCAGAAAAATCAAAATTTCATTTAGGTTTAGGAGCTTTAAAACAAGAAGGTATTACTCTAAACTCATACTTTAATAGATTTAACTTGAGTTTAAGTTCAGAATTTAAAGTAAAAGAAAATTTACGTTTTGGAGAAACTTTAAACTTAACTTACTCTGAGAGTGTAAACAATACAGGTAGCCAATCTACTGGTGGTGATATTTCCTTCATATATAGAGCAGATCCAATTTTACCAGTATATGATATTGAAGGTAATTATGCTGGTACACAAAGTTCTGGATTAGGAAACGGTGTAAACTCTGTTGCAAATGCAAATAGAAGTAAAGATAATGTAGGAAGAACTTTAAGAGCTTTAGGTAGTTTTTATGGCGAATTAGATATTACAAATGATTTAACTATTAAAAGTAATGTAGGTATAGATTACTCTGCATTCCATAGCTCTAGTTTTGAATTTATTAACCCAGAAGTAAGTGAACCAAGTGCAGTAAATAGTTTAAGTGAAAATACTTTTTACTCTATGCAAACAATTTGGTTTAATACTTTAAACTACCGTAAAAAAATTGGAGACCATAAAATTGATGCTCTTTTAGGTACTGAGTTTAGAAACAATTCATTTAAACAATTTGGAGCTACTAGATCTGTATTTTTTACAAATAATTTAGATTACAGATATTTAAATGGTGGTACAGGTACACAAACAAACTTTGGTTTTGGAGATAAAACTGCATTATTTTCAATTTTTGGTAAGTTAGACTACAACTATAAAGATACATATTTAGCTTCTGCTCTTTTTAGAAGAGATGGTTCTTCTAAATTTGGTAAATCTAACAGATATGGTGTATTCCCCGCATATAGTGTTGCTTGGAGAATATCAAATGAAGAATTTATGAAAGACATCTCTTTTATAAACGATTTAAAATTAAAAGCAGGATACGGTGAATATGGAAATGAGAGTATTGGTTCTGGTAGAACTGCAAATCTTTATGGAAATAATGAAACTCAAAGTAGTTACGCAGTTTCAGGAAGTAATAGTAGTGTAGATGCTGGTTATTATTTACAATCTTTAGGTAATCCTGATATTAGATGGGAAACTTCTACAAACTTAAACGTTGGGTTAGATGGAACATTCTTAGACAACAAGTTAACAGTTGGTTTAGAATATTATATTTCTAAAACAAAAGACATGTTATTACAACTAAAATCTGTTCCAATTTTAAATGGTACAGCAAGCCCTCCTTATGGTAATATTGGAGAAATGGAAAATAAAGGTTTTGACTTTTCTGTTGGATATAATGGTACAATTGGAAAAGAATTAAACTTTAATGCTTCTGCTAATATTTCTACTTATAAAAATAAAATTACAAGGTTAAACGATGATCCAGATTACTTTATAGAGGGTAATGCTGCTAGAGAAACATATCCATCAAGAACACAAGAAGGTTATGCTTTAGCACAATTTCATGGTTTTGTTATAGATGGTATTATTCAAAACCAAGCAGAATTAGATGCTTCTGCAGATTTTTCAGGAAAAGGTATTGGTACATTTAAATATAGAGATATAAACTCTGACGGGATAATTGATGATGCTGATAGAACTTATATTGGTAACCCTCACCCAGAATTTACTTATGGTATAAATTTAGGATTGGATTATAAAAGCTTCGATTTATCTTTATTCTTACAAGGTAGCCAAGGGAATGATGTATATAACTTTACTAAATTCTTTACAGACTTCAATAGTTTCCCTGGAGGAAAAAGTGAAAGGTACCTTAACTCTTGGAGCCAAACCAATACAAGCTCATCTTTACCAAAATTAACTAACAACCCTGCACAACATTATTCTAGTGCAAGTAGCTATTATGTAGAAGATGGATCTTACTTAAGACTTAAAAACATTCAATTAGGTTATAATTTACCAGAAAATATAGCTTCTAGATTAGGTTTAGGAAGTTTAAGAGTATTCTTACAAGGTAAAAACTTAATTACTTGGACTAAGTATTCTGGTTTAGATCCAGAAATTAACCTACAAAACTACGGTGGTGGCGGTAGTACAAACTTAGATATTGGGGTTGATAGAGGAGCATATCCAGTATCAAAAACAGTATTATTAGGAATTAATTTAACACTTTAAAATAAAAAACATGAAAAAAATATTATTAACAGCATTAATTGTAAGTGCTTTTACAATTACTTCGTGTGATAAAGAATTAGATATTAACCCGCAAGGATCACTTACAGAAGGTGTTATCCCTCAAGATGAAGTTTGGGTTGGACAGCAACTAATTAGTGCATATGCAATGTTAGATGGTCATCCAAATTATTTTTGGGCACCTGCTTCCAATTGGGCATTAGGAGATGTTGCTTCAGATGATTTTTATAAAGGATCAAGTAGTGGAGATCAGCCACCACTTAATGATGTAGAGCGTTATACACCAGGTACTACAAACATCTATTTAAGTAGAAAGTGGAATAGTATTTATGATGGTATTAATAAATGTAACCAAACATTACGCTCTGCAGAAACTGCTTTAGAGCAAGGTGCATCTGCTAGTAAAATAAATGTTTTAGTTGCAGAAGCAAAGTTCTTAAGAGCTCATTACCACATGGATGCTAAAAAAATATGGAATAATATTCCATACATTATAGAAACAACAACAGAGGTACCTTCTAACGAAGTAGACTCCTGGGTTAATATCGAAGAAGATTTATTATTTGCAATTGATAATTTACCAAATTTTCAGGACGATAAAGGAAGACCAACCTCATGGGTGGCTAAATCATATTTAGCAAAAGCTCACATGTTTCAAAAAGATTTAGCTAGTGCTAAACCAGTTTTAGATGATGTAATAAATAATGGTCCTTATGCTTTAGTTTCTAATTACCATGATAATTTTAATGGTGATAAAAACAACAATTCAGAATCTATATTTGCTGTTCAAAATTCAGTAAACGATGGTGGAGATGGAGTTTGGAATGGTAATGCTGGAAACAGATTAAATCATCCTTATGCATCAGATGCTCCTGGTGGTGGATGTTGTGGTTTTTTTCAACCTACTCAAAATTTGGTAAACGCTTATAAAACAGATGCAAATGGCCTACCATTGTTAGATACTTTTAATGATGTTGATGTAAAAAATGATCAAGGAATACCTTCTAGCGATCCATTTACACCTTACACTGGTACTTTAGACCCAAGATTAGATTGGACTGTTGGTAGAAGAGGAATAGAATATTTAGGATGGGGAAATATGCCAGGAATGAGATGGACAAGAGACCAAGGTAACGGAGGTCCATATGTTGGTAAAAAACATGAGTATTTAAAATCTCAAGAAGGTACAATATCATCTTCCACTTCTGGTGCTTTTAATGCTATTAACACTCCATTAATTAGATATTCTGATGTCTTACTATGGAGAGCAGAAATACATGCAGAAAATAACGAGTTAGATTTAGCAAAAAACCTTGTAAACCAAATAAGAAGACGTGCTGCAAACCCAAATGGTTTTGTAAAAGATGCTAATGGAAATGACGCTGCTAATTATGTAATTAAAGAATACACTTCTTTTCCATCAAAAGAGTATGCAGTAAAAGCGGTTCGTTTTGAGCGTAGATTAGAATTAGCTTCAGAAGGGCATAGATTTTTTGATTTAGTTCGTTGGGGTATTGCTAAAGATGTTCTTAACAACTACATAACAGAGGAGCAAACGAAACGTGTATACTTAAGCGGAGCGGCTTTTGCTAATGGTAAAAATGAGTACTACCCTATTCCATTAGATGCAATCAATTCTTCAGATAATGTTTTAAAACAAAATTCTGGATATTAATATAAAAATGATTTTGATTTGAGTTAATTTGAATTATGAAGGGCAATATCTATAAGTATTGCCTTTCATTTTTTCTATTAAATTTAACTAAAAAAATACTATAAACTATTTATGAAGCAACAAAAAACTTATCGCACTTCTTTTATCTTATTAACTACTTTATTTTTTCTTTGGGGGTTTATAACAGTATTAGTAGATTCTTTAATTCCTCGTTTAAGAGAATTGTTTACCTTAACTTATTTTCAAGCTGGTATGGTGCAATTTGCATTTTTCGGAGCTTATTTCTTACTCTCCATTCCTGCAAGTTATATGCTATCTAAAATTGGTTATAAAAAAGGTATTATTTTAGGATTAGTTACTATGGCATTGGGCTGTTTACTTTTTTACCCAGCAGCTTCTTATCGTGTGTTTGGTGTTTTTATGTTAGCTTATTTTATTTTAGCTGGTGGTATGACAATTTTGCAAGTAGCAGCAAATCCTTACGTTGCTATTTTAGGATCTGAAGATGGTGCTTCTAGTAGATTGAATTTATCACAAGCCTTTAATTCTTTAGGAGCAGCAATAGCACCTTTAATTGGAGCTTTATTTATTTTAAGTGATAAAATAAAAACAAAAGATGAAATTTCTGGACTTACAGAAACTGCAAAAGAGAGTTATTTTACATCCGAAGCTTTGGCTGTGCAAACTCCTTTTCTTGGTTTGGCTTTATTTACCATTGCAATAGCGGTCGTTTTTCTTTTTGCTAAATTACCAAAACTAATTAAAGAAACAACAATAGAAGGTACCTATACAGATGCTTTTAAACAAAAGAATCTTATGCAAGGTGTTTTAGCCATTTTGTTTTATGTTGGAGCAGAAGTAGCTATTGGAAGCTATTTAGTAAACTACTTTTTAGATATGAATCTTGTAGCCATTATTAAAGAAAATGAATTGATGAGATCTATTGCAGAAGGCCTACTAAACTCTGGTCTTGCCAATAATGATAACAAAGCAATTGTAGGTGTATTTGTTGTGTTTTATTGGTCTGGAGCTATGGTTGGTAGGTTTGTAGGATCTTATTTAACCAAAATAATGAAACCAGGAAAAGTATTGGGTATTTTTGCAAGTATTGCTATCACGTTAATTTTAATCTCAATTAGTACTACAGGTTTATTAAGTATGTGGAGTATTTTGGCTGTTGGGTTATTTAATTCAATTATGTTTCCTACAATATTTACATTAGCTATAAAGGGTATTGGAGAATTAAAGCCAAAAGCATCTGGTTTGTTATGTACAGCTATAGTTGGTGGTGCAATTATTCCGCCTCTTTATGGGTATTTTACAGATATTATAGGTTTTAAAGCAGCTTTGGTATTTGTTATTATTTGTTACGCTTATATTTTATGGTATGGGTATAAAAACTCTAAAAAAACAATTTTATATGTTTAAAAAAATGTCACTTATCCTTTTAGTAGGAATCCTTTTTAGTTGTAAAAATGAAACTTCAAAAGAAGGAAACAAAGAAGAATTTAACACTTCAAAAAAAGATTATACGCAATATGTAAATCCATTTATAGGCACTAGTAAAATGGGGCATGTTTTTCCTGGAGCAACAGCACCGTTTGGTATGGTGCAATTAAGTCCGCAAACCAATTTTGAGGTTATGTTTGACGATAAAGGAAGATACAATGCAGAAACGTATGAATATTGTGCAGGTTACCAGCACAAAGATTCTACAATTGTAGGTTTTGCACACACAAATTTTAGTGGAACAGGGCATGCAGATTTAGGAGATTTCTTGGTAATGCCAACTACTGGAGATTTGGTGTTAGATCCTTTAGAAACTAAAGAGAATAAAAAAGGCTTTTACTCTACTTTTTCTCATAATAAAGAAGAAGCCTCACCAGGGTATTACAAGGTAGATTTAGATAGTTATGGTATTAAGGCAGAATTAACTGCTAGTGAGCGTGTTGGTTTTCATCAATATACTTTTCCAAAATCTAATGATGCACATGTTATTTTAGATTTGGTGTATAATGTGTATCATCATGATAACAAAAATGTTTGGACATTTATCCGCGTAGAAAATGATACTTTAATTACAGGTTACAGGCAAACAAAGGGTTGGGCAAGAACCAAAAAAGTGTTTTTTGCAATGCAATTTTCTAAACCTTTTAAAAGCTACGGGCATAAAAAATATGATGAAATTAAATATGATGGCTTTTATCGTAGATTTAAACAAGATAAAAATTTCCCAGAAATGGCTGGTAAAGATATAAGAGCTTATTTTAATTTTGATACAGAAGAAGGTGAAAAAATCAATATTAAATTTGCGCTTTCACCAGTAAGTACAAATGGAGCGTTAAAAAATTTAAAAGCAGAAATACCGCATTGGAACTTTAATAAAACAAGAGAAGAAACCAAAAGGAAGTGGAACAAAGAATTGTCTAAAATAGAAGTTACCACTTTAACTGAAGGAGATAAAACTAATTTCTATACAGCCATGTATCATACAAACCTATCACCTATAATTTATGAAGATGTAGATGGGCAATATAGAGGTTTAGATCAAAATATTTATACTTCAGATGGGTTTACTAATTACACTATTTTTTCGCTTTGGGATACTTATAGGGCACTACACCCTTTATTCAATATTACACAACCAAAACGAAATAATGATATGATAAAAAGTATGTTAGCACACCAAGAACAAAATGTACATAACATGTTGCCAATTTGGTCTCATTATGCAAATGAAAATTGGTGTATGATTGGTTACCATGCAACTTCTGTAATTGCAGATGCTATGGCTAAAAATGTTGGAGATTTTGATTATAAGCGTGCATTAAATGCTTCTGTAGCTACTGCAAATGTTAGATATTTTGCTGGTTTAGGAGATTATATAGATTATAAATATGTACCAGATGATAAAAGTAGTTCTTCTGTTTCTAAAACATTAGAGTATGCTTATAATGACTGGTGTATTGCACAAATGGCTAAAGAAGTAAACAATACTACTGTAGAAGATGTGTTTACAAAACGATCTGAATATTATAAAAACGTGTACGACCCATCAATTGGTTTTATGCGTCCAAAATTATCAGACGGAACTTTTAGAAAAAACTTTGACCCAATGGACACACATGGGCAAGGTTTTATTGAAGGAAATGCTTGGAATTATGGATTGTATGTACCTCAAAATATTGACAAAATGGTAAGTATGATGGGCGGTAAAGAACGTTTTACAACACAATTAGATTCTTTATTTACTATGGAAATTGCAGACAAGTATATAGAAAATCATGAAGATATTACAAGAGACGGAATTATAGGGAATTATGTACATGGTAATGAGCCAGGTCATCACATACCATATTTATATAATTGGACAGGCAGACCAGAGAAAACACAAGCACGTGTTCGTATGATTATGGATACCATGTATGCGCCAACAGTAGAGGGTTTATGCGGTAATGATGATGCCGGACAAATGAGTGCTTGGTACATTTTTAGTTCTTTAGGTTTTTATCCTGTTACTCCAGGTTCTGCAGATTATGCAATTGGTAGTCCTTTGGTAAAGGAAGCTGTTATAAATTTAGAAAGTGGTAAAACCTTTACCATAAAAACTGAAAACCAAAGTAAAGAGAATGTTTACATTCAAAAAGCAACTTTAAACGGCAAAGAAATTTCATCACCAATATTAAATCATAATGATATTGAAAAAGGAGGTACGTTAACTTTTTATTTAGGAGATAAGCCTAGTAAGCTTTGGAGTAACTAAAAATTATTATTAAAAAACGATTCATTATGAAAAGAATTTTCATATTTCTTTCAGCTATTTTAATAATAGCATGTTCAGAAAACACAGTAAAGACTCCTGTAGATTATGTAAATGTTTTTATTGGTACAAAAGCACCAGGACATACATACCCTGGGCCAACCTTACCATTTGGTATGGTACAATTAGGGCCAGATACAAGAAACGATCATACCAGTTGGCCAGCATGTGCAGGTTATGACTATACCGATACTTCTATTTTTGGTTTTACACATACGCATTTATCGGGTACAGGTGTGCCAGATTTAGGCGATATTTTGTTAATGCCAACTACAGGAAAAATTCAAACAGAAACCGGAACTATTGAAAATACAGAATCTGGATACCGATCTAAATTTAGTCATAAAAACGAAACGGCTTCGCCTGGTTACTATAGTGTTTTATTGGATGATTACAATGTAAAAGCAGAACTAACAACAACGTTAAGAACTGGTATGCATCGTTATACGTTTCCAAAAACAGATGCAGCTCATATTATAATAGATCTAGAGCACAGAGATCCTGTTATTGAAGCAGAATTTAATATTATTAGTAAAACCGAAATTTCTGGGTACAGAAGATCTAAAGCATGGGCAGGAAATCAAAGACAATATTTTGTTGCTAAATTCTCTAAACCTTTTATTTCTTATGAAATTCTTAATGGAGAATCGGTAGATTCCGTTGGTGTAAAGTTTAACAATAAAAAAATAATTGCGGCTTTAAATTTTAATGCTTCAAATAGTGAGGTTTTAGTGCAAGTTGCTCTTTCTGCGGTTAGTATAGAAGGTGCTAAAAAGAATTTAGAAGCAGAGTTTGCAAATTGGGATTTTGATAAAACAAAAGAGCAAGCTAGAGAAACTTGGCAAAAATCGTTAAGTAAAATACAAGTAACAGATAATAACGAAGATAAAAAGGAAATATTTTACACTTCATTGTACCATAGCCTTTTAACGCCAAATTTATATAGTGATGTAGATGGTAAATATAGAGGTATGGATGATGCTGTTCATACCGCAAATGGTTTTAATAATTATACAGTTTTTTCACTTTGGGATACTTTTAGAGGGCTTCACCCTTTATTAACAATTGTAGAGCCAAAAGTTACAAGAGATATTGTAGTAACACTTCAAAAAAAATACGAACAATTTGGAGAATTGCCAATGTGGGAATTGGCAGCAAATGATACAAGATGTATGATTGGTTACCATGCAGTTTCTGTAATGGCAGATGCGTATGTAAAAGGCATAACAGATGTAGATGCTAATAAGGTGTTAGAAGCAATGGTTGCAAGTGCAAACGTAAATAAAAGAGGTATTAATTATTATACAGAATTAGGATTTGTACCAACAAATAAAAGTAGTCAATCTGTTTCTAAAACACTAGAATATGCTTATGATGATTGGTGCATTGCACAAATGGCGAAAGCTATTGGTAATACTGAAATGTATGATGAGTTTTCTAAAAGAGCCCGTTTTTTTGAAAATTTATTCGACAAAGAAACCAATTTTATGCGTCCAAGATATTCAGACAGAAAATGGTATGAAAATTTTGATCCAACCTCTGTAGGACAAACTTATAATTTTAATTTTACTGAAGGCAATTCTTACCAATACAGCTTATTTGTGCCGCATGATATTGCAACAATGGTAGAATTAGTTGGTGGTGAAAAACATTTTGATGAATGGTTAGACAACTTGTTTAATGCACACGCCGATGAGGAAGAAGAAGATTCTGATGTTTCTGGTTTAATTGGGCAATATGCTCATGGTAATGAACCAAGTCATCACATAGCTTATTTGTATAATTATGTAGGTAAGCCATGGAAAACTCAAGAAAAAGTTCATGAAATTTTAAATAAATTATACTCTTCTGAAGCAGATGGTTTGTGTGGGAATGATGATGCTGGTCAAATGTCTGCCTGGTATGTATTAAGTAGTTTAGGTTTTTATTCTGTAACACCAGGAAGCCCTAATTATGTTATTGCAAGTCCAAGTTTTAAAGAAGCTGTTCTGGATTTAGATAATGGAAAAAAATTCACAATTAAAGCAAATAATGCTTCAAAAGAAAATATTTATTTTTCTTCTTTAACATTAAACGGAAAAGCATATCCATATTCATATTTAAAACACGAAGATATTTTAAAAGGAGGAGAATTGGTTTTTGAAATGACGAATGTACCAAATAAAGAATGGGCAACAAATAAAGAATTTTGGCCATTGTCTGACACGCAAAAGACGGTTAAAATTCCATTTTTAAAATCTGATGATAAAGTCTTTTTAAATTCTATGACTGTAGATTTAGATTGTGAAACTACCAATACAGAAATTTTTTATACAACAGATGGTTCTGAACCAAACCAAACTAGTAAAAAATTTACCAAACCATTTAATATTAATAAAACTACGATTTTAAAGGTTAAAGCATATCATAATAAAATAGCCCCTAGTTATACAGCTGTTTACAACCTAGAAAAACAAAAACCTGTTAAGAATATTAATAGAAATCAGTTAGTAAACGGGCTTAACTATGGTTATTATGAAGGTATTTTTAGATCTGTTTATGATTTTTCTAGAGAACAACCTATAGAAACAGGTGTTGTAAATACTGTTGAAATTTCTAAAAAAATTAGAGATGAATGGATTGGTTTTGATTTTACAGGTTATATAGATATTCCAGAATCTGGTACTTATAATTTTGAAATATCTGCAAATGATGGTGCTCAACTTTTAATAGATAGTAATGAATTATTTGAAAGTGATGGAAGAAAATCTTTCAGTTTTACTCAAAAAAATGATATCATTTTATCCAAAGGGCTTCATAAATTTGAGGTTAAATATTTTCAATGTTCAGATAACATAGGGTTAAATGTATTTTGGAAAGGATCAAATTTTAAAAGACAAGAAATTCCTGCAATATCATTTTATCGAAAAAAATAAGAGAAATAATGAAAAATAATATTTTATTTTTAAGTTTATGTATTATTGTTATCACAAGTTGTAATACTAAAAAACAAAATATAAATCCTTTTAAGCAAGGGTATAAAAACATAGTAGGTAAGCAAACTATTTTTAAAAGTAAACAACCCGTTTTTAGTAAAACGGAAGGAATAGCTAAAGTGTTTGATGCTGATAAAAACACCAAATTTTTGGTGGCTAACCCAAACAATACAATAACTATAGAAAATAAGACCGAATCTGTTTTAAAAAAGTATGCAATTACTTCTGCTAACGATGCTCCTGGTAGAGATCCTAAAAATTGGACGTTAAGTGGTTCTTTAAATGGCGTTTCTTGGGAGATTTTAGATAGACAGAGCAATCAGAAATTTAACAAAAGAGGTGTAACTAATAGTTATTTATTAGAAAGTAATAATACATCTTATTCTTTTTATAAATTAGATTTAGAACACTCGAAAACTTCTGTTTATGGCGATGATTATTTACAAATTGCAGAAATTGAATTGGTGGCTTTAACAAATGAGCCTATTTCAGAATTTACATCAAACTTAAGTAGAGCTAAAGTAAATGATACAATTCAGTTTCAAGATATATCTGCAAATGCTCCAGATTCTTGGCAGTGGATTTTTGAAAATGGAACACCAGCAACAAGTAATTTACAAAACCCAAGTGTTGTTTTTAAAACTCCAGGAAACCATAATGTTACCTTAATAACAAGTAGTAAGTTTGGTGTAGATACCTTATCTTTAAAAAGAAATATTAAAGTATACGATCCAGAAAATCCGTGGGAAGGATTTTATTATCCTAAAATTACACTAACGCCTACAGATACTATTTCCGAAGGTTATAAAAGAGCTATTTCTGTAATTCCAGATTTTAAAAAAGCAATTAATGAAGTTACTTTAGGAGTTTGTAAACAATTATACCGTAACATATCTGAAGTTCCAGATTTTGGAAAAGTAAATTTTACATTTAATTGGAGTGATGTTTTAGCAGCTAGAGGAGGTAATGCCGTTGCAATGGAATTATGGTTTAGTACCAAATACATTCAGAATGCATTAAAAAACCAATCTGATGAAGCTGTAAAATATGAATTATATGGTGTGCTTTGGCATGAATTAACTCATGGGTATCAATTTAGCCCTTCTACTATAGATAATCAATATAAAAGAGGGTATGATTATTTTGCCTTTTTAGAAGGTGAAGCAGACTTGGTGCGTATAAACGCAGGTTTTCATAAAACAAGACATCCAGATTTAGGTTCCGATAATCATAAATACCTTTCTGGTTATACAGCTACAGGGTTTTTCTTAAAATGGATTGTAGATACTTATGATAATGACTTTACTTATAAATTTAATGCCTCTGTAAAAACAATAAAACCTTGGAGTTATAAGGCTGCCGTTAAAGAAATATTAAATAAGGATGTAGATGAATTATGGAAAGAATATGAAATCTATGTAAAAGAATATAATAAAATAAAGAAGCCTAGTAAAAAGAAACGATTAGATTGGACAAATATGTAATCTAATTTAAAAAAATGGAATTGGTTTAAGAAATCTTAAACCAATTCCATTTCTGATTCTTGAATTAACTTTTTTATAAAATAAGAAGGTAATATTCCTTGCCTTTTCTTAAAAGCAGCATTAAAAGTATTTAAATTATTATATCCTGCACAAACGGCTATATATCCCAATTTACTTTCTCTAAAATCTTTTTCATTAATCAACCTAACTAATAAATGATTTATCCTTAATTCGTTTATATAATTGCTAAAATTAGATTTTTTTCTTGATTAATAACTTGAGATAAATATTTTGGATTTGTTTTAAGCTGCTGTGCAATATCTCTTAAAGTACAGTTTTTATCTAAAAAGAAGAGTTCTTTTTCTAGTTTGTTTAACTTATTTAGAATAATGTTTTTTACATTTTCATCTATAGTATTACTAGTATTTGCTTTTTCTAAAACTGCATCATCTTCTTTGTTATTTTCTTTAACAATAGGTGCTGTGCTCTCTAATGCAATTATTTTATTGCGCATTTCTAACTGAATTTTAGCCAGTTCTAAAGATCTATTGTATAGTAATTTGTTTTTATTCTTAACTTTTAAATAGGAAAATAAAATTATAAAACTTAAACTTAAAAGGCCAACAAGAATACTAATTATAGTTTGTATTTTATTTTTTTGAGCTTCATTTTCTAAAGATAAAATTTTTTGCTTTTGAGTAATTTCTTTAATTTTTCTTTGTGCCTCTAGAATAACAATTTTTTGCTCTTTCTCATTAGTAAAATGAGAATCTTTTATAGAATTATGAAGCGCCATATATTCGAAAGATTTAGAAGAATCTCCTATGGTTTTATATAAATCTCCTAGAGTTTTACTTGTAGATTGTACAACATCAAAAGCATTAATTTCTTCAGCAGCAGTTAAACTTTTTTCGTAAAATTCTATAGCTTTGGTAATGTTTTTTTCTTTTAAATAGATGTTAGCTTGTAAAATTAAAGCTCTAGGTATTCTAAATTTAAAATTGTTTTTGTAATTTAAAGTTAATGCCTTTGAAATGTAGTTTTGAGCTTCTTTAAATTTATCAATTGAAGTATAAATATCAGACATGTTCATGTAAACAATGCTCTGTATATAATCTCCAGGAGGAACCGTTTTTTGCTCTAGTTTTAAGAAAAAATTGTAAGTTTCTAAAGCTCCGGCAGTATCTCCTAAATGAAATAAAATTCTTGCAATCTCATCAACTTTAAAATGTAAATATTGTGTTTCCTTAATTTTAAGGGTATAATCTAATCCTTTTAAACAGTGATTTAGTGCTTTTGAATAATTCTCGTTTCTTATATAGTAATGTAATAATGCTCCATGAGCTTTCATTAAAATATAATCATTTCTTTCTTTTTCACCTAAATCTAATAACTTTAGTGCTAAATCTAGAGCTATATCATATTCGCCCCGCTCTGAATGTATTAAGGATTTTAAGCATTTAATATCAGAATTTATATTTGGGAATTGAGTGTGATTTTTTGAGCTGTCAATTTTATTTAATAAATCTGTAGATGTATCAAAATTACCATTTACAAATAATAAATAAGCATTGTTATATTGTGCTTTTAAAACCCCTTTGTTAAAGCAAATGCTTTTAGAATACTCTAGAGCGTCATTATTATATTTACTTGCAACATTAGAATTTTTGTATTTGTAAAATTTATAGAGCTCTAATAGCGTGTTTGCTTTTTCATTTTTTTTAGTTAGTTTAACTTTTTTAAGTAAAATATCTTCAATATTGGCAGCTCTTTTTAAGTTGTGTGTTAGATCTATGGATGCCTCTATTTGTTTAAAATAGTTTTGTATTGAATCGTTTCTAGTGGTTTGTGCATTAAGCATCAAACCACTTTGAAAAGAAAGTAATAGTATTAATATTTTAAAAAAAGAGTTCAATTTAAGACCGATTTTATAATTAGAGTAATAATACAAACTTAATTAATAATCAATATATTGATCATTAATTAAGTTCTATTTTTTTGATGAAAAAGGTTAAATAACCTCTAACTTTTTCCCAACTTTTACAAAAGCATTAATAGCTTTTTCTATGTGCTCTTTAGAATGTGCTGCAGATAGTTGTACTCTAATTCTTGCTTTTCCTTTAGGTACAACAGGAAAGAAAAAACCAATTACGTAAATACCTTCATCTAGTAACAGTTTTGCAAATTCTTGTGCAATTTTAGCATCATAAAGCATTATTGGTACAATTGGGTGTGTGCCTTTAACAATGTTAAAACCAGCAGAGGTCATTTCAGTTCTAAAGTGTTTGGTATTTTGTTCTAGCTTGTCTCTTAAATCTGTAGATTTTGTTATTTTATTTAATACTTTTATGGTTGCACCAACAATTGCCGGAGCTAGAGTATTCGAAAATAAATATGGACGCGAATTCTGTCTTAATATAGCAACTATCTCTTTTTTGGCTGCTGTAAAACCACCAGAAGCGCCACCTAAAGCTTTGCCATAAGTTCCTGTAATAATATCTACTCTGTCCATTACATTATGGTATTCATGCACACCTCTACCAGTTGCTCCAATAAAACCTGTAGAGTGGCATTCATCAATCATTACTAAAGCATCATATTTGTCTGCTAAATCACAAATTTTATCTAATTGAGCAATTGTACCATCCATAGAAAAAGAACCATCAGTAACAATTAACCTACGTCTAGATGAGGTAGCTTGTTTTAACTGTTCTTCTAGGTCTTTCATATTATTATGGTCGTATCTAAATCTTTTTGCCTTGCAAAGACGAATACCATCAATAATAGAAGCATGGTTTAAAGCATCAGAAATAACGGCATCTTCCGCAGTAAGTAGCGGTTCAAATAAACCGCCATTTGCATCAAAAGCTGCAGCGTATAAAATGCAATCTTCCATACCTAAAAATGCAGCAGTTTTCTGTTCTAGTTCTTTATGAATATCTTGTGTACCACAAATAAACCTTACAGAAGAAAGACCAAAACCATGAGTTTTAATGGCATTAATACCAGCTTCTATAACATCCGGGTTTGAGGCAAGACCTAAATAGTTATTTGCGCAGAAATTAAGTACCTCGTTTTGGGTGGTTGTGTTTATGTTTGCGCCTTGTTTAGAGGTTATTATACGTTCGTTTTTATATAGACCATTAGATTTTATTACATCTAATTCTTCTATTAAATCGTTTTTTATGTTACTGTACATGCTATTAGTAGGTTATTAGTTTTTTTATATTTAAGTTCTAAATTTTTTAACATAATTTCTGTCATAGATTCTATATTAAATGCAGGTTTCCAGTTCCAGTCTTGTTTTGCTTCAGAATCGTCTATACTCATTGGCCAAGAACTAGCAATTTCTTGTCTAAAATCTGGCGTGTAACTTATTCTAAAAGCGGGGTAATTTTTTTTAATAGCTTCAGATAATTGATAAGGGGTAAAGCTTAAGCCAGAAATATTATAAGATGTTCTTACGGTTATTTTTTCTTTTGGAGCTTCCATTAATTCTAGTGTTGCTCTTATAGCATCATCCATATAGATCATTGGTAGTTCTGTTTCAGCATTTAAAAAACAGTCAAAATCTTCATTATTAACTGCTTTATGAAAGATGTCTACAGCATAATCTGTTGTGCCGCCGCCAGGTAAAGATTGATAGCCAATTACACCTGGGTATCTTAAAGAGCGAACATCTAATCCGTATTTGTCAAAATAATATTTTCCCCAATTTTCACCAGCAGCTTTACTAATTCCGTATACAGTAGAAGGTGTTAAGTTAGAAGATTGAGGGGTGTTTGAGCGTTCTATGTTATTGCCAAAGACAGCAATAGAACTAGGAAAAAAAACTTTATTTATTTTATAAGTTTTAGAAATTTCTAAAACGTTAAAAAAAGTTTTCATATTTATGTCCCAAGTACCTAAAGGATTTTTCTCTCCGTTTGCAGATAAAATTGCTGCTAAATGGTAAATTTGAGTAATTTTATGTTTTACTACTATTGCTTTTATAGCTTCAAAATCTGTAACATCTAATGCTTCAAAAACGCCATTAAATGTTGGGTTTTTTCTTAAATCTGTAGCAATAATATTTTCGTTCCCGTATTTTTCTTGTAATTTTTCTGTTAAAACAGTACCTAATTGACCACTAGAGCCAGTTATTAAAATAACTTCATTTTTCATTTTTAATAATATTTTGAAAGGATAAAATTAAGTATTTGATTAATTAAAAAGTTAATTACGCTTTATTTAATTAAAAAATAAGTATTTTTATCTTTAATTTAAGGTTATTTAAATAATAAAAACTAAAATGAGTATCTGCGTACTTATTAAAAAGTAATTTTATCTTTATATGGAAAAGCTAGACGAAATAGATTTGAATATTTTAAGGATTTTTCAAAAGGATTCTAAAAAAACAACAAAAGAAGTAGCAGAGATACTTAATTTAACTCCATCACCAGTGTATGAGCGCGTTAGAAGATTGGAAAAACGTGGATATATAAAAAAGTATGTTGCTCTTCTAAATAAAAAGCTTATAAATATACCCATTACTGCTATTTGTATGGTTTCTTTAAGATATCATAATGAAGGATTTATAGATAAGTTTGATAAACAAATTAAAGGATTAAAAGAGGTGCAAGAATGTTATCACATGGCTGGTAAGGTAGATTTTTTTAAAAATTAATTTAAGCAGTTTGGATGAGTATCATGAGTTTGTGCGATTAAAATTATCTAAAATTGAAAATATAGGTGTTTTAGAAAGTTATTTTGTTCTAAAAGAAATATTCTCTACTACAGAGTATTTTATAGAATAATTAAGAATCAACACAAAAAGTTGTGGAGCATTCAAAAAAAGAAGAACTTTGTTTTTCTAAATTAGATTCATTTTGAGTAGACTATTAGATATTGCTAAATTATTATTGCCAGAAGTTCTTGTTGATAATTTTAAACTCACAAAACACGAGATTAAACAAGATGAGCTTCATTTTTATTTCACAGAACTAAATAATGTTCCAATAGAATATAAAGCAGTTAAGTTAAGCTCTAAAGGCTTTTTTCCAGAAGCTACTGTTCAAGATTTTCCTATACGTGGTAAGAATGTTTACTTACACATAATAAGACGACGTTGGCTAAATGAATCTACAAAGAAAGTCATTACTCGAGATTGGCAATTAGTAGCAAAAGGCACTAGAATCACTAGTGAGTTTGCTACTTTTTTAAAAGATATCAGTTAGTAACAATCCTAGCAGTACTACAATTATAGCGAACTTTTACGGAGTGAATTCAAGAAACCTGCAAAGACAATATAAGGATCATTTAAGTGATTTTAAACAATGGAATCAAAAATCACATGCTAAACAATGGCTATTGTTTCCAAAAAATATTGGAAAATATATTTCAATAGATGAAACTGCTTTTTCAAATGGAGACTTATACACTATTGTTACCAATAAAAATGCGAAAGGCAAGAAAGGTGCTTTAATTGCTATGATTAAAGGAACTAAGGCAGAAACAGTTATAAAAATACTTCAAAAAATAGCTTTAATAGAAAGACAAAAGGTAACCGAAGTAACCTTAGATATGGCTGGAAATATGGGGCTAATTGTTAAAAAGTCATTCCCACAAGCTGCTTTAGTTATAGATAGGTTTCATGTGCAAAAATTAGCTTTGGACGCTTTACAAGAAATTAGGATTAAACATCGTTGGGATGCTATAGATACAGAAAATGATGCTATAGAAAAAGCAAGAAATCAATCTTTGAAATATACACCAAAATTATTATCAAATGGAGACACTTTGAAACAATTATTAGCAAGAAGCAGATATTTACTATACAAATCGACAAATAAATGGACTCAAAATCAATCTGATAGAGCTAAAATACTTTTTGAACAATATCCTGATATAGAAAAAGCATACAGATTATGCCAAAATTTATCATGGATATATAATCAAACAAAAGATAAAACTTACGCCTTAATAAGACTTGCTAAATGGGGTGAAAAAGTCAGACAAGCACAGTTTAAAAGTTTTAATAGCATCTCTAGAACAATGTCTATACATTATAAAAACATACTAAACTATTTTGATAATAGAAGCACAAATGCTTCGGCGGAATCTTTTAATGCAAAAATTAAAGCTTTTAGAACGCAATTTAGAGGCATTAGAAATATAGAGTTTTTCCTTTTTAGACTCTCAAATATTTATGCATGATTCCTAAATCCCACAACTTTTTGTGTTGATCCATAATTAAAAAGGTGATTAATAAAAATTAAAAAACCTCAAACCACTAAAAATAAGTGTTTTGAGGTTTTTATCTGTACAGGCGGAGAGACTCGAACTCTCACACCTCGCGGCACTAGATCCTAAGTCTAGCGTGTCTACCAATTCCACCACGCCTGCATTTGGGTTTGCAAATATAAACAATCATCAGAAACTACAAAGCAGTTCATTATTATTTTTCTATTTTTGATAAAGATTATAAAATTATATTAATGAATACTATTCAAACATACATACAAGACAATAAAAAACGTTTTTTAAACGAATTAATAGAATTACTTAAAATACCTTCAGTAAGTGCAGATTCTGCCTACAAAAAAGACGTTTTATTAACTGCAGACTTTGTTTTATCTAGTCTTAAAAAAGCTGGTTGTGATAACGTTGAAATGTGCGAAACTCCAGGTTATCCTATTATTTATGGTGAAAAAATTATTGATTCTAAACTGCCAACAGTTTTAGTTTATGGACATTATGATGTTCAGCCTGCAGATCCTATAGAACTTTGGACATCTCCTCCTTTTGAACCTGTAATTAAAAATACAGACATTCATCCAGAAGGAGCCATATTTGCAAGAGGAGCTTGTGATGATAAAGGGCAAATGTATATGCATGTAAAGGCCCTAGAGTATATGACTTCAACAGGAAATTTACCTTGTAACGTAAAGTTTATGATTGAAGGAGAAGAAGAAGTTGGATCGGAAAGTTTAGCATGGTTTGTACCAAAAAACAAAGAAAAACTTGCAAATGATGTAATTTTAATTTCTGACACAGGAATGATAGCAAACGACATTCCTTCTATTACAACAGGTTTACGTGGTTTAAGTTATGTCGAAGTTGAAATTACCGGTCCTAATAGAGATTTACATTCTGGTTTATATGGAGGTGCCGTTGCAAACCCTATTAATATATTAACCAAAATGATAGCCTCTCTTCACGATGAAGATAATCACATCACTATTCCTGGATTTTATGATAATGTAGAAGAATTATCAAAAGAAGAAAGAAAAGAGATGAGTAAAGCTCCTTTTTCTCTAGATAAATATAAAGGTGCTTTAAAAATTAATGCCGTTCATGGAGAAAAAGGATATACTACAAACGAACGTAATTCGATTAGACCTACTTTAGATGTAAACGGAATTTGGGGAGGTTATACAGGAGAAGGTGCAAAAACTGTAATTGCAAGTAAAGCCTTTGCTAAAATATCTATGCGCTTAGTTCCAAATCAAAATTGGAAAAATATTACAGATTTGTTTAAAAAACATTTTGAAAGTATTGCGCCAAAATCTGTAACTGTAAAAGTTACCCCTCATCACGGTGGGCAAGGTTATGTAACGCCTATAGATAATATAGCTTATAAGGCTGCCAGTAAAGCTTACGAAACTAGTTTTGGTAAAACTCCAATACCTCAAAGAAGTGGAGGTAGTATTCCAATTGTTGCTTTGTTTGAACAGGAATTAAAAAGTAAAACTATATTAATGGGTTTTGGTTTAGATTCAGATGCAATACACTCGCCAAACGAACATTTTGGTATTTGGAACTATTTAAAAGGTATTGAAACTATACCATATTTCTATAAATATTTCACAAAAATGCATTTAGATAAATAAGTAAAACATTTATAAAGTAAAAAAATAGTTGAAATTATTTTTTTACTTAACTCTTAAAACATAGGTTTTAACTTAATATCTATACAATTGAAATAATTGTAGAACAATTATAAAAAAATAGTTATAAATTTGTAATAGATTAAAAATATTAAACATGAAGAATTTCTTTTTTGGAGCAATTTTATTTTGCTTTATAATACAATTAAATGCTCAAGAATATAATAAATGGTCTGTAGACTTTGGTGTTGGTGTTCATGAAATTATAAACCCTTTATCTCCTGGTTACGAAACAGGAGCTTTAAGTTTTGGGCAAGCAAATATAGGTGTAAGGCATATGTTTAATGAAAAATTTGGACTGCGTTTAGACTTAGGTTATAATGAATTTAAGGAAGGCAAAAATAGTTTGCCATTTAGAGCTAATTATTACAGAGCTACTTTAGAGGGGGTTGTAAATGCAGGAAACCTTTTAAAGTTTAGTAGTTGGACAAATAGATTTAACCTTTTATTTCATGGAGGTATGGGTTTATCTAGCTTAAGAACTATAAAGCCTGTTGAAACTGGTGGAGAACCTTTACTTAATTTTATGGTAGGTTTTACTCCACAATTTAAGTTATCTAATCGTATATCTTTGTTTTTAGATGCTTCTGCCCTATTTCATGATTATCAAAACTTTACTTTTAATGGAGCGACCAATACTAAAGAAAGAGAAATAAGTGCTAATATTTTTAATACATCTATCGGTGTTAATATTTCTCTAGGTAAAAATGCAGAAAATGCAGATTTCTTAAAAGATGAAGAAGTAATTGTAGACAATGAATTAGATGATATTAAAAAACGTTTAAAAACTGCAGAAAATGAGATTGCGGCATTAAAAGTTAAGAAAACAGAAATAAATAAAGTTGAATTGGTTTCTGAACTAGACAATAGATATGCTAAAAAAGGAGAAGTTGTTACTAACAGATATGCAGACGTTGTTTCTAATTCTAATGTAGATTTTATTAAACAACTATTAAATAGCGGATATATAAATGTATATTTTGATGTTAATAAGACAAAGGTTCAAAAAGGTTCTTTAAATTCTTTAAATTACTTAATTCAATTTATGAAAGACAATCCTAATGTATCGGCTTTATTAATTGGTTATGCAGATGAAACAGGAGATGAAAATAGAAACTTATCTTTATCTAGAAGAAGAGCAAAAAGTATTTTTAACATCTTAGTTGCTTCTGGTATTAGTGCAAGCAAACTTTCTTACACAGGTGGTGGAGAAGATAAAAGTGTAACTGAAAATGCTAGACAATTTGCTAGAAAAGTTACATTTAGAATTCAATAATACTTTAAAATAAACTTATAAAAAAACGATCAATAAATATTTATTGATCGTTTTTTTATATAAATTATTCTTAATTTTTAATTATGTAGGCTTTAACTATATAATCTACCTTTGGAAATTTTTCTCTTAAAAAACTGTTTCCAAATTTATTAATAGAGTCTTGTTTATACCCTAGTTTATCTCCATAACCACTATAAAATTTAAATACATTTTCTTTACCAGCAATTACTTTTGCAACTACAGGAAAACCAGTAACACCAGAATACTTTAAGGTATTTAATCTTTTATTATTTTTTAAATTGATGAAAATTTGATTAGATCTTGTATTCACTCCACCTCTTGCAAAAGAAATAGTCATTGTATCATTTTTAGCTAAAACAGGCTCATCAATTATACCTTTTTTCCAACTTTTATTAATAAGACTATCATTATGAATACCAAACTGTGCAACAAAATTTGGTACTACTCTAAAAATGGCAACATCTTCATAATATCCATTTTTAATCATCTGGTATAACCTATCTACACCATTTGGAGACCAAGCCCTATGGGCTACAATATCAAAATTTCCTTTTGTAGTTTCAAACCTAGCTTTAAATGTATTTGGCGATTTAACTTTTAACCATTTTTCTTTAAACTTACTAGAAGCACAAGAAGCAAAAACTACTAAACTCAATAATAAAAATATTTTTCTCATAATTAGTTTGCTAATTAATTTTAAACAAATGTAACTAATCTTTAACTCTACATTTGTAGAATTCATTTTTTTATTCTATGTTTGTAGAGTAAAAAATAAAACAATGCAATTATCTAAATCAGAAGAACAATTAATGCAATATTTATGGAAACGTAAAAAAGCATTTTTAAAAGATTTATTAGAAGATTTTCCAGAGCCAAAACCAGCAACTACTACAGTTGCAACTTTACTTAAAAGGATTTCTGGGAAAGGCTTTATAGATTATAAACTCTTTGGTAAATCTAGAGAATATTACCCTTTGGTTAAAAAAACAGATTATTTTTCCAATCATGTAAATGGATTGATAAAGAACTTTTTAACGATTCTGCTAGTCAGTTTGCATCTTTCTTTACCAAAGAAACCAACCTTTCTACAGAAGAATTAGAAGCTTTAAAAAAAGTAATTGATAATCAAATAAAAAAACAATCAAAATGATAACATATCTTTTAAAATCTACTGCTTGTTTAGCATTGTTGTTATTTTTCTATCATTTGGTTTTAGAAAAAGAAAAGATGCATAGCTTTAATCGTTTTTACTTATTAGTAGGTGTTATTGCCTCTTTTTTAATTCCTCTTGCTACTATAACAACTTATGAAAAAATCCAAGTAGAACCTATTACAAATGAAGTTGCTCAAACATTTTCCAATCCTATTTTTACAGATAATTCAGTAAATATTATTCAAGAAAACCCAATAAATTATACTCAAATAGCAATTTACATTTACAGTTTTATTTCACTTGTTTTATTATTTCGTTTTGGATTCAACTTATTTAAAATTATAAGAAAAACAAGAACCTACAAAACAATTGGTCATCAAAAAGCAAAACTAGTTTTAGTTGATGATAAAATTTTACCTCATACTTTTTGGAATTATATTTTTATCAATAAAGACGATTATGAAAATAAAAAAATTGAGCAAGAATTGTTTACACATGAGTTAACACACGTTACTCAAAAACACACTTTAGATGTATTATTAATAGAATTTTTACAAGCAATTTTTTGGATAAACCCACTATTTATTTTCATTAAAAAAGCTATACAATTAAATCATGAATTTTTAGCTGATGACACAGTTATCAATCAATATAAAAACACATTCCAATACCAGCATTTATTATTGAATAAAGCTACTTGGAACAACGAATATTACTTGGCCAGTAATTTGAATTATTCACTCACAAAAAAAAGATTAACAATGATGACAACACAAAGTTCACCAACAAAAATCTTGTTAAAAAAACTGGCGGTAATTCCGTTATTAGCAGGATTTATTTTCCTCTTTGCAGAAAGAGTTGAAGCACAAGAAAAACAAGAAATTAAAGAAGAACCTATTGAAGAAATTGTAGAAGATGTTTCATTTAAAAAAGAAGATTTTTATAAATCAGAAATCTACAAAGAATATTTCTATCAAAATATATTTATAACTAGCAAAGATAAAAATGGAAAAAAATAACAAAAAAATATAGTGAATTAACAGAAGAAGAAAAGAAAAGATTAATTCCTCGTCCAGTATTAAAGTCTAAAAAGAAAATACCGACTCAAAAGTTAATTGAGCAACTAAAAGATGGTAAAAAATATGCCATCTGGATTGATGGAAAAGTAGTCAAAAACGATGTTTTAAAAAATTACAAAGCATCTGATTTTTCAAGTCATTTTGTAAGTTTTGTATATAAAAATGCAAGAAGTAAACGTTTTCCTCAAAATTACCAAGCACATTTATCTACTCACAAACATTTTAAAGCTGAAAATGAAAAGGAATTTAAAAAGTTTAATGAGTTTTTAAAAAAGAAATATAATATTAAAGAAATTGAGGTTATAATACCACCTACAAAAGAGAAAAAAAGAACAATAAAAAATACAATTCACCTAGCAGCAAAGGTTCTAAACAAAGTATCCCATTTAATCCAAAAAAAGAATTAGTAGATATTAGAGAAAAACTTCAAGATGTTAATAATTTAGAATTAACATTCTTAGGAAAAGATTCAGTATTGATTAATTATAATTTTCTAGCAAATAAATACAATCAAATTCCTATTGAAAAAAGAATCATAAAATTAAGGGACTTAAACAGACTAGAATCTCTATATAAAAAACTTTCTAAAGAGGAGAAAATAAAAGCTGAACCTTTTCCTGAATGTTATTTACCAAGTAAAAAAGCATTAAAACAAAAACCTAAATTTAATAAAAATTGGTTTATTACAATTGATGGGCAAAAATATTATTACACTTTTGATAAAGATGAGAGAGTAGCAAGATATTATAAAAATGGAAAATTAGCAAATCTTGATATTGTAAAAGAATATAAGAAGAAACACAAAATATTTGAAAATCTAAAAGGAAAAGGAATACATTATGTATTTAAATCTGAAAACCATAAAAAAGAAATTGATAGAGAATTTTCTGATTTAGGAGGAATGTATTTTAGAATGCCTAGAGTTGATAAAAATAAAGTTCCTTATCCAGAAAACCCTGTAAAGCCATATGTAAGGTTAAGAAAAGGAGATAAAATTTGGTATAAAAAAAGAAATGAGTTAACTGAAGAAGATAAGTTATTGCTTCCTCCTCCACCTCCAGTACCAAATGCAACAAAAGAACAAATTATAGAAGCAAGAAAAGCTTATAATGAATGGAAAAAAAGAATGGGTAATAATTTACCTCCACCTCCACCACCTAGAAAAAATTAATTTTTTGTTAAAGCCTCACAATGTGAGGCTTTTTCATGTAACAATTTTACTACAAACACGTTCTAATAGTATATAAAATATAAATCTGTGCTTAAAAAATTCTTTATTACTTGTTCTGGAGCTGACAAAAATATTTTAGAAAACTGCGCTAATGGCGAGCAAAATAAATATGTTGGTATTGGAGCCACTGTATTTTTTACCGCTGTGATGGCAACTATTGCTGGTAGTTATGCCTTGTTTACTGTTTTTGATAATATATACGCAGCAATTGCTTTTGGTGTTATCTGGGGATTATTAATTTTTAACTTAGATCGATTTATTGTTTCCACCATTAAAAAAACTGATTCTAAGTTTAAAGAATTTTTACAAGCATCACCAAGAATTATTTTAGCAATTATAATTGCTATTGTTATTTCTAAACCTTTAGAATTAAAATTATTTGAGAAAGAAATCAATAATGTTTTATTGACTGAAAAGAATCAAATGACTTTGGATAATAAAACACAGATTGCAGAACAATTTACACCAGAAATTGAATCAATAAATTCTGAAATTGCTGTCTTAAAACAAGAAATCACATCTAAAGAAAATGAAACAAATATTCTTTACGAAACTTATATTGCAGAGGCAGAAGGTAGAAAAGGAACTAAAAAATTAGGAAAAGGACCTGTTTATGAAGAAAAAAGAGCAAAACATGATGATTCTTTAGCTGCTTTAAATCAGTTGAAAAAAGACAATTCAGAAAAAATAAAACAAAAAGAAAGCGCAATTGTATCATTAATAGAAAAACAGAAATTAACAGAAATAAAATCACAGCCTATAATATCTAATTTTGATGGATTAATGGCCAGAATAGATGCTCTTGGAAAATTGCCTTGGTTACCATCATTCTTTATCTTTTTGCTGTTTTTAGCAATTGAAACATCTCCAATAATTGCAAAGTTATTAGCTCAAAAAGGCGAGTATGATTTTAAATTAGAAGATTATGAAACTGCGATTAAAACATTGGTAAAACAACAAGTGCAACAAAGAGAACAAATGCTAAAAGCTGATATAGTTATAGACAATAAAGTATATAAAGATATTTCTGAGGAAGAAGATTTATATAACTACAAGCAGAAGATTGCAAGAGATTTAATGAAACTACAAGCAGATTCTTTTTATAAAAAACAACAAAAAATGTTATAATTACTTCTTTTTAAAAACTTTATAATTTCTTTAAAATAAAAAAAGCGTCCCATTTCAGGGAAGCTTTCCATTGGTTAACAAAACCACGACATTTTTACTAAAATGCCAAAACAACACAACTAAATGCTGCTTTTCTTAAAAAACAGCCTGCAAATATACATAGTTTTTCAGTATTCGCAAATAAATATGTTCTTTTTTATAATTTTCTCAATTGTCTATTAATTCAATTGATTGTATCTTTGCTGCCTTTAATAAACATCAGAAAAATTAAACAGCAAATGCAATTATCAGAACAAGAAGTTGTACGTAGAGAAAAGCTCGTAAAACTACGTGCTTTAGGCATCAATCCTTATCCTGCAGATTTATTTCCAATCGATTCTAATTCAACGGATATAAAGAAGAAATATGAGGAAGGGAAAAAGGTAATTATTGCTGGTAGATTAATGTCTATTAATATTCAAGGAAAAGCTTCTTTTGCGCAGTTACAAGATGGTGAAGGTAGAATACAAGTGTATTTTAATAGAGATGAAATTTGTACTGGCGAAGACAAATCTTTATATAATGATGTTTTTAAAAAACTATTAGATTTAGGTGATTTTGTTGGTATAGAAGGTGAATTATTTACAACTAAAGTTGGCGAGAAAACCGTAAAAGTAAAATCTTTTACATTATTAAGTAAAGCTTTAAAACCTTTACCAATGCCAAAGGTAAAAGATGGTGTTACTTTTGACGCTTTTACAGACCCAGAAATGCGTTATAGACAACGTTACGCAGATTTAGTTGTAAATCCGCATGTAAAAGAAGTATTTATTAAAAGAACAAAATTGTTTAATGCAATGCGATCGTTTTTTAACGACGCTGGGTATTTTGAAGTTGAAACGCCAGTTTTACAACCAATTCCTGGAGGAGCTGCAGCAAGACCATTTATAACACATCATAATTCTTTAGATATTCCATTATACATGAGAATTGCAAACGAATTATATTTGAAAAGATTAATTGTTGGTGGTTTTGATGGTGTGTATGAGTTTTCTAAAAACTTTAGAAACGAAGGAATGGATAGAACTCATAATCCTGAGTTTACAGCCATGGAAATCTATGTTTCGTACAAAGATTACAATTGGATGATGGATTTTGCAGAGCAACTTTTAGAGCATTGTGCTATTGCTGTAAACGGTACTTCTGAAGCTACTTTTGGTGAACATAAAATAGATTTTAAGGCTCCTTACGCAAGAGTTACTATGGCAGATTCTATTAAGCATTTTACTGGTTTTGATATTACTGGTAAAACGGAAGATGAAATTAGAGAAGCAGCTAAATCGATGAATATTGAGGTAGATGCAACTATGGGTAAAGGGAAATTAATTGATGAAATTTTTGGTGAAAAATGTGAAGGAAACTACATTCAACCAACTTTTATTACTGATTACCCGAAGGAAATGTCTCCTCTTTGTAAAGAACATAGAGATAATCCTGAATTAACAGAGCGTTTTGAGCTAATGGTTTGTGGTAAAGAAATTGCTAACGCATATTCTGAATTAAATGATCCAATTGACCAACGTGAGCGTTTTGAACATCAATTAAAATTAGCTCAAAAAGGAGATGATGAAGCTACAGAATTTATAGATGAAGATTTCTTACGAGCTTTAGAATATGGTATGCCTCCAACATCTGGAATGGGAATTGGAATGGACCGCTTAATTATGTTTTTAACGAATAATCAATCTATACAAGAAGTGCTTTTCTTTCCTCAAATGAGACCTGAAAAGAAAGCTTCTTCTATTGAATTGAATGATGAGGAGAAAGCTTTACTTACAATTATAACTAAAGCAGAAAAAATTGATTTAAATGAGTTGAAAACTCAATCTGGTTTATCTAATAAAAAATGGGACAAGGCCATAAAAGGTTTAACTAAAAAAGAGGTTGCTAAAGTTTCTAAAACAGATGAAGGTTTGTTTGTAGAAGTTTTATAACAATAACTTTAATGATATAAATAAAGGAATTACAGCAATGTAGTTCCTTTTTTATTATTAATAATATTTCTAAAAACTTTATTATGGTCAAGTTATCTAATTCTAAAAATCAAATTCAAATTGTAAAAAATTTTGAAGCACTCATTTCCTCTAAATTTCAAGGAGATTTAAATGCCATGTGCTGGAATCGTACCTTAGAAGGTGATTTTTCTGAAATTATTAATAAATTTACAATAAACAGAAATATCACAGAAGTAAACGTAGCGCAATTATTAACACTTCAATTAAGTAAAAAAGGACAAATTGCACGTGAAATTATTATAAACGATTTAAAATTATTAAAAAAACATGGAGCTTCTCCTATTATAAATATTATAAAAAATTATGATAGAGATGATAGTTTTCCGTTTTTCCCTACAGATGTTTATTCTTTTCATGTAGATCGTTCTCCAATACCAACAGAAACTTTTTTATGTACTTATTATGGAACACCAAGTGAAATCATAGAAAACTCTAAAGCCACACAAAAAATTCTTATTCCAGAAATTCGTGAGGAACTTAAAAAATTATATGATGGCTCAGAAAATGGTTTTGAAGAGTTTTTAACTGAATATTTTTTTGATTTACATTATCAAGCTAAACCAAATGCACAACCTATTAATTTAGGTAATTGCAATTTATGGAAACTAGCAGTTGATCATCCAGAAAGTAACGTTTTACCTTGTATTCATAGAGCTCCAAAAGAAAATACAGGAGAAAACAGACTTTTATTAATTTGTTAAGTAAGTAATATTATTTTTTTCTTTTACTTCATTTAAATACGCTATTTATGAAAACACTTTACTCTAAATAGTTTATTTTTGAATAAGAAGAAAATTGATACTATGAAAAAAACGCTTTTACTTATTATGCTAACTCTAATTATAGGGTGTGCAGAAACTAAAAAAACTGTTAAAGAAAAAACTGTTTTACCACCAGATTTTGAAGGTAAAATTTCACAAACTGAAATAGATTATTTAACAAAAACTTATTTTTTTGGGAGATAAAGAAATATTAATTATAAACCACCTAGATCTCATTGTCTTTTTAATAATTACAAAAACATTAGCGAAAGTCAAAAATCGTGGGAAAAATTTTATGCCGAATTAGATTTACCTCAATCTAAAGTTATACATATTTATTCTGATGCTTCAAAAGCCAAAAAAATATTTAGATTATAAACACTACTTTAAAGATTACGACAACTATCTGTTAAATAAATTTTTTCTTGTTAAAAAAGATTGTTGGGATTTACTTATGTTTCATAAAAACGGAAATTATATCCAAAAAATGGGACATTATTACAAAGAAGATATTTTAGCTTACACCAAAATACTTAGATTAAATTAATTTTTAAACTTCATACCTAAATGCACTACTTTTTTAGTTTCGTAAAAATTTTCATCAAAATAATCTGGTAAATTATAAATGGTTGCAGAAGTATATAATTTTAATTCCTCTGTTAAATCGCCTCCTTTTAAATAAAGTATTCCGTTTTTTAAATCGTGGTTTTGCTTTTTAGCAATTCTACCTTTTGTCCAACCTACAAAAGTTTCCATTTGTGCTACTGCTCTACTTACTATAAAATCATAAGTATCTTTAATTTCTTCTACCCTACAGTTAGAAGTTTTTACGTTTTCTATACCTAAACCAGCAACAACTTCATTTACTACCTTTATTTTTTTTCCAATAGAATCTACCAAATGAAATTGTGTTTCTGGAAATAATATTGCCAATGGAATACCAGGAAAACCACCACCTGTACCAACATCTAAAACGTTAGATCCTGGTTTAAAAGACATTACTTTAGCAATACCTAAAGAATGTAAAACATGGCGTAAATACAATTCATCAATATCTTTTCTTGAAACAACATTAATTTTTAAATTCCAATCTTTATATAAATCTTGTAATTTAGAAAATTGTTCTATTTGAGTTTCAGATAAATTTTTAAAATACTTGTGTATAATTTCCATCAATAAAATAAGTTAGAACTGCAAAAATAGTTATTTAGAACAGACAATTCTTAACAAAATCTGACGTTTATCATATAAAGCTATTTTAAATACCATATTTTTGCATTATTATTTATAATATATGAAAACAATAAACTTCTCGAGAGTTGATAAAGCAAAGTTCTTTAGAACTTTAAATAAAAGAGTAAATACCTATTTTAAAGAAAACGATATTAAAAGAACAGGAAACTGGAAATTGTATTCTAAAGCAATTATTATGTTTTCATTGTTTTTAATACCTTTTATTTTAATATTAACCGTTTCTATGCCACAATGGGCAATGGTTTTATTAATGGTAATTACAGGAATAGGAATGGCTGGTGTTGGTATGAATGTTATGCACGATGCCAACCATGAGTCTTTTTCTAAAAGAAAATGGGTAAACAAATTAATGGGAAGTAGTATTTATATACTTGCTGGTAATGTATATAATTGGAAAGTGCAACACAATGTTCTACACCATACATTTACAAATATTAAAGATCATGATGAAGATATAGACGCAGGAAGAATCATTCGATTTTCTAAGCATGCAGAATGGATGAAAATTCATAAACTTCAGAAATACTATTCTATTTTCTTATATGGCTTACTTACTATAAACTGGGCGATTACTACAGATGTTAAACAAATGCATAGTTATTTAAAAAGAAAACTATCTTATGGTAAATTTCCTAATCCTGCTACAGAATGGACTAAATTAATTATTTCTAAAATAGTTTATTATGCACTTTGGATTGTTTTACCTCTCTTAGTACTAGATATTTCTTGGTGGAAAGTTCTAATAGGCTTTTTTGTAATGCATTATACTGCTGGTATGATTTTAAGTTTAGTGTTTCAATTAGCACATATTGTACCCAATACAGAAATGCCAATTCCAGATAAAGATGGAAATTTAGAGCACACTTGGGCAGTCCACCAATTGTACACAACTTCTAACTTTGCACCTAGTAACTGGTTGGTTAATTTCTATACAGGTGGTTTAAATCATCAGGTTGAACATCATATTTTCCCTCATATTTCTCATGTACATTATGATAAATTAGCTAAAATTGTAAAAGAAACTGCTAAGGAGTTTAACTTGCCTTACAACGAATACGAAACAATGAGAAAAGCCGTTGTAGAACATTTTAGACATTTAGGGGTTTTAGGACAAAAACCTGAAATAGCTTAATAGTAAAACACACAACTAAAATTAACAATGAAACATCCATTATCGGACAGAATTAACAGTTTACCTGTATCTCAAACTTTAGCAATGGCTGCAAAAGCAAGAGAATTAAGAGCAGAAGGAAAAGATATTATTGGTTTAAGTTTGGGTGAACCAGACTTTAACACACCAGATTTTATAAAAGATGCTGCTATTGAAGCCATTAATCAAAATTACAATTCTTATACTCCAGTAGATGGGTATGCAGAATTAAAAGAAGCTATTTGCGTAAAATTTAAGCGTGATAATAACTTAGTGTATAAACCAAGTCAAATCGTAGTTTCTACAGGTGCAAAACAATCTATTGCAAACATAGCGCAAGTTTTATTAAACCCTGGTGATGAAGTTTTATTACCAGCACCATATTGGGTTAGTTACTCTGCAATTGCTACCTTGTGTGAAGCAACTTATGTAGAAATACCTTCTTCTATAGAGAATGATTTTAAAATTACTCCAGAACAATTAGAAGCTTCTATTACCCCAAAAACTAAAATGATTTTCTTTAACTCGCCAAACAACCCAAGTGGTACAATTTATAGCGAAACTGAATACAGAGCATTAGCTGCAGTTTTAGAAAAACATCCAAGAGTTTTCATCTTGTCTGATGAAATATATGAACATGTAAATTACGATTCAAAACCTTTTAGTTTTGCCTCAATAGAAAGCATGTATGATAGAACAATTACAGTAAACGGTTTAGCAAAAGCATTTGCTATGACAGGTTGGAGAGTTGGTTATATTGGAGCTCCAGAATGGATTGCTAAAGCATGTACAAAAATGCAAGGACAAATTACATCCGGAACTAATTGTATTGCTCAGAGAGCAGCTATTACTGCAGTTTTAGCACCTGTTTCTAAAATTCAGTTTATGGTAGACGAATTTAAAACTCGTAGAGATATTATAATTGGATTATTAAGAGAAATTGATGGATTTAAAGTAAATGTCCCTGAAGGAGCCTTTTATGTTTTTCCTGATGTTTCTGATTTCTTTGGTAAAACAATAAATGGAGTTACTATTAATAACGCAAGCGACTTTTCTTTATTTATTTTAGAAAAAGCAAATGTAGCTACTGTTACTGGTGATGCTTTTGGAGCTCCAAATTGTATCCGTTTATCTTATGCCGCTTCAGAATTACAAATTAGAGAAGCAACTAAAAGAATTAAAGAAGCTTTAGGTTAAACTAAAACATATTTACTTATGAATCTCACAGTATAGCTGTGAGATTTTTTTGCCTTAAAAACTAATCATTACAATAGCAATAGCAAAAAGTGAAACTCTTAAAATAGTTCCTGTTTGACTTTCTAATCTATCATTATTAACCATTAGAGATTTAATTTTAGATAAAGATACATTTTTTGAAGTTGCGACACTTTCTCTTATTTCTCTTTTATAGGTAGATGTTAAAATTCCTCTTTCTACTGATGATGAGTATGCTGATTTCATAATATTTAGTTTAATTGATTACATAGTTTAGACGAGCATTAAGAAACAATGTTACACACTAAAATTTTAAAAATCAGAAAGAAACATCATTTCTGTAGTGTTTATAGTTTACGGCAATCAGAAAAAAATGAAAAAAGTTCTATAAAACAAAAAATCACATCTTAATAAGATGTGATTTTTAAATTTTAAGAAATTATAATTAATCTACATTATCATGTAAAAAAGAATTATTCGATTTAAAACCTAAATCATCATTATTCTTTTTAAGTGCAGTTTCTGTTTTACTAATAGCTGCATTTTTATCTAAATCTACACCTAATCTTTTATATGCTGGCTGTCGCTCAATTTCATCAATATTTTTGTTTAATTGATCATTAAACTTATAATTGAATCCTTTCATTTTTTTACGTCTTTCTTCAGCTCTTTTTTGCAATTCTGCAATGGTTAGGTCTAAAGGGGAAACTTCTTCGCTTAAAGTCTCTATCTCATTAATTGCTGTTTGAGATGGAGTCGACTTTAATTCAAATTTAATTTCTTCTTCTTCAACGATTTTCTTATCTACAAAACTAGAGCTTTTTCCAATAGTAGGTTGAGCATCAAAATCTTCTAAAATGTATCTTTTTTCAACTTCTTGCTTTTCTGCTTTAATATGCTGAGCACCAAATACTTTTATCTCATTAATATTTAACTCCTTTTCTACATTTAAATTAAACCTAATCTCTTCATCAGATTTTACTTCGGTAGATTTTAAAGGTAAATCAAACAATAAATCTCCTTGAAATTGACTAGTTGTTTCTTCTATTTTCTCTTCAACTTTATCAGCCTCGGTAATTATAAAATCATCTTCAGAAACTGTATCTATTGTAACTTCTTCAAAAGCTACAGGCATACTGGCAATAATATTATTTGTTGCCACTAAATCCATTTTAGGTTTAGTATCTACTATATCATCGTCTAAAGTATGTACAATTTTCTTTTCTACAACATTCGAAAGCGGCGTATTTAAAGTTGGTGATTTTGTTACAGTTTGCTCAGAAAAATTATAAGTAGCTTTTTGCTCATCTTCTAAAGTGTGAATAATTTTTTTCACTTCTGTATTAGTAATAGTATTTTGTTGATCTGAAGCAAAACCAGTTGCTACAATCGTAACAGCAATAGACTCACCTAAATCATCATCTTCTCCAATACCCATAATAATATTAGCATCATAACCAGCTTCATCTTGAATGTAGTCATTGATTTCTCCAATCTCATCTAAAGTAACTTCGCTTTTACCAGAAACAATTAACAACAATACATTCTTAGCTCCTGTAATTTTATTATCATTTAATAATGGCGAATCTAAAGCTTTAACAATAGCAGTTTTTGCTCTGTCTTGTCCTTCTTCTTTTGCAGACCCCATAATTGCAGTTCCACTATTAGAAAGTACCGTTTTAGCATCATGTAAATCAATATTTTGTTTATAATGATGTGTTATAACTTCTGCAATACCTTTAGACGCTGTAGATAAAACTTCATCAGCTTTAGAAAAACCTGCTTTAAAACCTAAATTACCATAAACTTCACGTAATTTATTATTATTAATTACAATTAAAGAATCTACATTTTGACGTAATTGATCAATTCCTAACTGCGCTTGTTTTGAACGTCTTTTCCCTTCGAAAGCAAATGGCATTGTTACAATACCAACAGTTAAAATGTCCATATCTTTTGCAATTTTCGCTATTATTGGAGCAGCTCCTGTACCAGTTCCACCTCCCATTCCTGCAGTTATAAATACCATTTTTGTTTGGGTATTTAACATTTGCTGAATCTCTTGCATACTTTCTTTAGCTGCCTGCGCTCCAATTTCTGGATTTGCACCTGCACCTAAACCAGATGTTAAAGTAGCACCTAACTGTATTTTATTAGGGATTGGACTATTTTCTAGAGCTTGTGAATCTGTATTACAGATTACAAAATCTACTCCTTTTATGCTTTGTGTGAACATGTGATTTACTGCATTGCTTCCACCACCTCCAACACCAATTACTTTAATGGTGTTAGATTGTGTTTTTGGCATGTCAAATAAAATGTTATCGAATTCTGAGCTCATAATAACGTTTATCTTTTTAGGTTTTTATTGTTGTTTGTTCTTTTATTCTTAATTATTTGCTGAATTTTATTCAGCGTTGTCTAAAAAATCTTTTAATCCTTCTGTAAATTTCTCGAAAAAAGATTTCTTTTTTGGTTTCGGTTTTTCTACCACTCTTGGTTGTATTTCTTCAACTTCTTTCTCATTAGTTTCAGAAATTATTTCTTCTACAACCTCTTCTACTTCTTCAACTTTAATGTCTTTCTCTAGACCTACCATTAATAATCCAACTGCAGTTGCATATGAAGGGCTTGACAAAATTTCATCAGAATCGCCTGCTAAATGCTCATTAGGAAAACCAATTCTTGCGTCCATACCAGTAATATATTCTACTAACTGGCGTAAATGCTTTAGTTGAGAACCTCCACCTGTTAAAACAATACCTGCAATTAATTTTCCTTTTGCAGTTTCATGTCCATAGTTTTTTATTTCTAAATATACATGCTCTATAATTTCTTGAACTCTTGCATGTATAATTTTTGATAAATTTTTAAGCGTAATTTCCTTTGGTTCTCGACCTCTTAATCCAGGTATAGAAACAATTTCAGTTTCTTTATTTTCTCCTGGCCAAGCAGAACCAAATTTAATTTTTAATAATTCGGCTTGTTTTTCTATGATCGAACATCCTTCTTTAATATCATCTGTAATAACATTTCCTCCAAAAGGAATTACTGCAGTATGACGAATGATTCCGTCTTTAAAAATAGCTAAATCTGTTGTTCCACCACCTATATCTATTAAAGCAACACCTGCTTCTTTTTCTTCCTGACTTAAAACAGCTGAAGCTGAAGCTAATGGCTCTAAAGTAATTTCATTTAACCCTAAATCTGCACTTTTAACACATCTTCCAATGTTTCTTATTGAAGATACTTGACCAACTACAACATGAAAATTAGCCTCTAAACGACCACCATACATCCCAATTGGTTCTTTGATATCTGCTTGAGAATCTACTTTAAATTCTTGAGGTAAAACATGGATTATCTCTTCTCCAGGTAACATTACCAATTTATGAACTTGATTTACTAAATCTTCAATATCGTCTTCATCAATTACTTCATCTGCATTACTTCTAGTAATATAATCGCTATGGTGCAAACTTCTAATGTGTTGACCCGCTATACCTACTACAACATCGTCTATTTTTACTCCAGATACACTTTCTGCTTCGTCAACTGCTTGCTGTATAGATTGTATTGTTTGCGTTATATTACTTACAACTCCACGCTTTACACCTAAACTTTTAGCTTTACCAATACCAACAACTTCTATTTTACCATATTCGTTCTTTCGACCGATCATTGCAACAATTTTGGTTGTACCAATATCTAAACCAACAGCTAATTTATTGTCTTCCATTTTGATTTATTTAGTGCACACAACTTGGTTGTGATATTTTAAATTTATTGTTTTATAATTATTAATCGTTTTATCTTCAAATGTTTTATTATAAAACGCTTTTAACTTCTTAAATTTTATATCGACATCGATTAATTTACCAAAATCAATTTTATAATTTCCACTTCTTACTGTAAATTGATACTCATCTACGTCAGATTTCTCAATTCCAACAATTTCTTTTTGCAAAAAATTGTCTTCCAAAATAAGCGAAACTAGCTCCAAAACAACCTTAATTTCCGCTTCATTTTCAATACCAGAAACCAACAATACTCTTGCAGAATAACTGCTAGACAATGGCACTTTTACCCCTTGTTTATCAACATAATAAGATTCGTTTTCAGAAATAATTCTTAACACCGGAGTGCGTTGTTTAACAACTGATTTAAGCTTACCATCTATAGTTAAAAAAACAGAAACATCTTCTACATAAGGATTTTCTGAAACCTTATTTTCTAAACCGTATAAATTTATTACAGATTTTGCTTGGTTTTGTACTGTTTCATTATTTTGTATTAACAATTTATTAACCATCGAATGTGTCAAAAAATTATTGTCTCCTTCTTCAAATTCCACAACAATTTCAGATACTTTTTTTTGTGAATTTCTAGCCGATGAAAAGCTATACAAAAACCCTACACTTACTATTAACATTAGTAATGTAACGTATTTTAACAACCTTTTAATCTTCATTTTTTTTAAATTTTAAAAGTTGCTCTGTCACTTCATTTATCATTACTCCAATATCACCTGCGCCTAACATTACAACTATTTTGGCTGATGAATTTTTAATATCTTTTACTAAATTATTTTTTTGTGTCAATTTTTTATTCTTATGTAAGACCTTTTCAAGTAACCATTTAGAATTAACACCAATAATTGGTTTTTCTCTTGCTGGATAAATATCTAACAACAATATTTCATCAAATTTTGACAATGCTAATGCAAAGTCATCAATAAAATCTCTTGTTCTTGTAAACAAATGTGGCTGAAAAACAATGGCCACTTTTTCGTTTGGATACATTTCTCTTACAGAATTCTCCACCGCATTTATTTCTGTAGGATGATGCGCATAATCATCAATTAAAACAAAATCATTTGTTTTAATTTTATATGAAAATCTACGCTTTACTCCTTTAAAGGTTGATAAACTTTGTTTTATATCTTCTAAAGAAACACCATATACATCTGCCATTGCCAAAGCAGCCAAAGCATTCATTACATTATGCTTTCCTGGTAAATGGAACTCAATATTTTTTATAGTTTCTGATGGTGTTTGAACATCAAAAACATACTTCCCACTTTCAATTTTTATATTAAAAGCCCTATAATCTGCATCTTCATTTACTGCATATGTTAAACCTTGTAAAGGCAAACCTTTTGCTACAATTAAAGTATCAGTTACTTTATTTGCAAACTCTATAAACGATTCGTTTAAAGCATCCGAATCTCCATAAATATCCAAATGATCAGCATCCATAGAGGTTACACAAGCAATATTTGGACTCAATTTTAAGAAAGATCTATCAAATTCATCTGCTTCAACAACCGATATTTTATCTTCTCCTAAAATTAAATTTGAATTATAATTTTCTGCAATTCCACCTAAAAAAGAAGTTGCTTTCTTTTGATGCATAATATGCCCTAAAATAGAGGAAGTTGTTGTTTTACCATGTGTACCCGCAACCGCTAAACAAAGAGTTGTTTCAGTAATTTTACCTAAAACTTCAGATCTTTTTAAGACTGTAAAATCATTATTTAAAAAATAATTTAACTCAACATGATTAGAAGGAACCGCTGGCGTGTAAACAACCAAAGTTTTATCTTTATTTAAAAATGAAATTGGAATATTTTTCAAAGCATCTTCAAAATGAATATCTACGCCTAAACTTTCCAAATCTATTGTAATTTGAGAAGGTGTTTTATCATAACCAGCCACTTGTTTACGATTAGCTCCAAAGTAACGAGCAATCGCGCTCATTCCAATACCGCCAATGCCAACAAAATAAATGTTATGTATATTTTCTAAATTCACTTCTTTAATAATTTTTCAATTTCGTTTACAATATCTGTTGTTGCATCTGGTAATGCTAATTCTTTTATATTTTCTGACAAGTGTTCTTGTTTACCTTTATCTTTTAAAAGCGTTTCAAAAACAATCGAAAAAGTTTCTAACTCGCTTTCTTTTAACAAAATTGCACCATGTTTATCAGCAATTGATTTTGCATTTTTGGTTTGATGATCTTCTGCTACATTTGGCGACGGAATAAAAATTACCGGTTTACCAACTATACATAATTCTGATACAGAACTTGCTCCTGCTCTAGAAATTATAATATCTGCAGATGCATAAGCTAAATCCATTCTATTTACAAATTGATGTACTTGCACATATTCTAGCTCAGAATATTTTTTATATTCATCAAAATATAATTTTCCACACTGCCAAATAACTTCTACTTCTTGATTCTTGAAGAAGTCTAAATTACTTTCTACTAATTCATTTATTTTTCTTGCCCCTAAACTTCCGCCTAAAACCAAAATTGTTTTTTTAGTTTTATCTAACTTAAAAAACTGTTTTCCTTCTTCTTTTTTAGAATGAATTGACAATAAATCTTGACGAACAGGATTTCCTGTTTTCACAATTTTATCCGAAGGAAAAAAACGTTCTAAATTATCATAAGCAACACAAATCTTTTTTGATTTTTTACTTAATAATTTATTCGTTATTCCAGGAAAAGAATTCTGTTCTTGTATTAAGGTTGGAATCCCTTTTCTATTTGCCATTATTAAAGCTGGTCCGCTTGCAAAACCACCAGTACCAATAGCTACATCTGGTTTAAACTTTTTTATAATCCTTCTAGACTTCCATAAACTACTTATCAATTTAAAAGGAAAAGACAAGTTTTCTATTGTTAATTTTCTTTGCACTCCAGAAATCCACAAACCTTTTATATCATATCCCGCTTGCGGAACTTTTTCCATTTCCATCCTATCTTTTGCTCCTACAAACAAAAAATTAGCATCAGGATACCGTAATTTAATCTCGTTTGCAATTGCAATCGCTGGATAAATATGACCTCCAGTTCCGCCTCCAGAAATAAGTATATTATATGGTTTCATGCAAAATATCTAAAGGGTTATCATCTAAAATATCTTCTTCGGTATCTTCTTTTGATGCGCTTACGCTAAGTATCATACCTAATGCAAAACAAGTCATCCAAATAGAAGTACCACCACTACTTATTAATGGTAATGTTTGCCCTGTAACGGGAAATAAATTTGTAGCAACAGCCATATTAATGGTTGCCTGAAAAACAATTGGCAAACCGACTCCTATAACCAATAAGGTTCCAAAAATTGTTGTCGTTTTTCTAATAACAACAAAAATTCTAAACAACAATAAAAAGTAAATAGAGATAATTACAAAACCACCAACAAACCCATATTCTTCAATAATTATTGCAAAAATAAAATCTGAAGAAGATTGAGGTAAAAAGTTTTTTTGCACACTTTTTCCAGGACCAACACCTACAGGACCACCAGTTGCAATGGCTATTTTCGCTTTCTCTACTTGGTATGCTTCTTTATTTTCTGAATCAGAAAAACTTTCTATTCTACTTTGCCAAGTTTGCACTCTGTTTGGCATTGCATCAGGAAAGGCTTTTGCTACTAAAATAAAAAACATCAAAGCAAAAATACCTGCTCCTAAAATAATTCCTATATGTTTTAAAGGGTAACCACCTATGAATGTAACAATTAAAATCATCACAAAAATAATAGCGGTTGTAGAAAAGTTTGCAGGTAATATCAATATTAAAACAAGACCTACAGGCAACCAAAGTTGCAACAAACTATCTTTAAAACTAATTTCTTTTTCTTTGTTTTTTGCCAAATATCTTGCCACATAAACCATTAAAACTAAACCTGCTAATGTAGAAGTCTGAAATCCAATACCAGCAATACGAATCCATCTACTTGCATTTGCTCCTCCAATCGTGGTTCCTTGCATTAACGTAATAAACAACAGAAGAATAACAATTGGTAACATTAAAACGGAACCACCAGAAAAATATCTATACGGTATTTTATGAACTCCGTAAATAATACCAAATCCCATAATTAATAAAACCATGTGTTTTAACAAATACCCTAAAGTAGAACCCGCACCAACAACATACACCAAATTTGTACTTGCGCTATACACAGGCATAAATGAGAATATTGCCAAAATAGCAACAATTGCCCAAATGGTTTTATCTCCTTTTATATGTTCGAAAATGGTTTTCACTGTTAGTTTTTAGTTTTTAGTTTTTAGTTTTTAGTTTTTAGTTTTTAGTTTTTAGTTTTTAGTTTTTAGTTTTTAGTTTTTAGTTTTTAGTTTTTAGTTTTTAAAGTGTTAAAAAAAGACTACATAAATTCAAACTGAAACTCATAACAAGTTATCAACATATACTTTAAAAACACTCTCACAATTAAACAAATAAACAATTACACGATTAAACATTTATAGGTTTCTAACTGCTGCTTTAAATTGACGTCCTCTATCTTCATAACTCTCAAACAAATCAAAACTTGCACAAGCTGGCGACAATAAAACAGCCTCACCTTTTTCTGCTAATTTTTGAGAAACTTTAACCGCTTCTTCTGCACCTGCAGTTTCAACAATAATATCTACAACATTACCAAACGTGTTTTTAATTTTTTCATTATCAAGACCTAAACAAACAATTGCTTTTACCTTTTCTCTAACCAACGGTAACAAATCATTATAATCATTTCCTTTATCTACACCACCAACAATCCAAACTGTAGTTTTTTCCATACATTCTAAAGCATAAAAAGTAGCATTTACATTTGTTGCTTTAGAATCGTTTATATATTCTACTTCTCTAACTTTAGCTACATTTTCTAAACGATGTTCTGCCCCTTCAAAATCTTCTAAACTCTCTTTTATATTTTGCTTTCTAACTTTTAATAATTGAGCAGCCATTGTTGCTGCCATCGCGTTCTTTGTATTATGTTTCCCTTTAGTTGATAAAGTTGATATAGGCATGTTAATTCTATCTTTAGTAATATTGATAATTATATTGTTGTCTTCTACGTAAGCTCCGTACTCTAATTTTTTTTCAAGTGAAAACGGAACTAATTTCGCACTTGTTTTATTTTCTAATAACCATTTATTAATGGCTTCGTCATCTGCATCATAAATTAAAAAATCTGATGCCGTTTGATTTTTTGTAATTCGAAATTTTGAATCTATATATTTATTAAAATCGTACTCATATCTATCTAAATGATCTGGTGTAATATTTGTTAAAACAGCAATATGAGAATTGAATTTTTCAATTCCATCCAACTGAAAACTACTTAATTCTAACACATAATTATCAAAAGAATGTTCTGCTACCTGTTGCGCAAAACTATCTCCAATATTTCCTGCAACACCAACATTTAAACCTGCATTTTTTAGTATATGATATACTAATAATGTTGTTGTGGTTTTCCCATTAGAACCTGTAATTCCAATAATACTTGCCGTTGTAAATTGTGCTGCAAATTCAATTTCAGAAATAACTGGAATAGAATTTTCTATCAATTTTTGAACTAAAGCTACTTTATCTGGAATTCCAGGGCTTTTCATCACTACATCAGCATTTAAAATTTTGTTTTCTGTATGTTGATTTTCCTCAAAATCGATCTCGTTATGTTTAAGAACTTCTTTATATTTTTTTGACATTGCTCCTTTATCAGAAACAAAAACATCATATCCTTTTTGCTTTCCTAATATTGCAGTTCCTACACCACTTTCACCTCCACCAAGAACAATTAACCTTTTCATCTATCTTAATTTCAATGTAACAATTGCAAACACCGCTAACAAAATTCCTACAATCCAAAAACGTACCACAATCTTACTTTCATGATAACTCAATTTTTGGTAATGATGATGTAGTGGCGACATTCTAAATATTCTTCTTCCTTCTCCAAATTTCTTTCTAGTATATTTAAACCAAGAAACCTGCAAGATTACCGATAGGTTTTCTACTACAAAGATTCCTGCTAAAATTGGCAGCAACAACTCTTTACGAGTAGCAATTGCTATAACAGCTATAATACCCCCAATTGTTAAACTACCTGTATCACCCATAAAAACCTGAGCAGGATACGTGTTATACCAAAGAAAACCAATTAAAGCACCTGCAAACGCAAGAATAAAAACAGTCATTTCTCCAGACTTTGGTATATACATAACATCTAAATAATCTGCGAAAATTATATTACCAGAAACCCAAGCAAAAATTGCAAGCGTAATAACAATAATTGCTGATGAACCTGCAGCTAAACCATCAATTCCATCAGTTAAATTTGCTCCGTTAGAAATACCAGTAACAATAAAAACGGTAATAAAAATAAAAACGATCCAACCATATTTTTCATAACCATCTCCTAAAAAACTCAAAGCTTTTGAGTAATCTAATTCATTATTTTTAAAAAATGGCACTGTTGTTTTAGTTGACTTATGAGCTTCACCAAAAACCTTTTTCCTTCCATTTTTTTGAACGATTTGCTGCTCTACTGGCAGTTGTTCTTTTATTGTTACATCATCATGAAAATAAAGCATTGACCCAACAATTAACCCTAAACCAACTTGTCCTAAAACCTTAAATTTTCCGCTTAAACCCGCTTTATCTTTCTTAAACACTTTTATATAATCGTCTAAAAAACCAATAAAACCCATCCAAACAGTTGTAATTAAAAGAATAACAACATAAATATTATCTAGTTTTGCTAATAAAATTACAGGAATTAAAGTTGCTAAAATAATGATGATTCCGCCCATAGTTGGAGTACCACTTTTTTGTTTTTGCCCCTCTAAACCTAAATCTCTAACCGTTTCTCCTACTTGTTGATTTCTTAAGAAATTAATAATACGTTTACCATAAATAGCAGAAATTAACAAAGACAGAATAAACGCAGCAGCAGCTCTAAATGTGATAAACTGAAACACACTCGCTCCTGGAATACTAAACTGACTTTCTAAATATTCAAATAAATAATACAGCATTCTTACTTCTTTTTTAATTGATTAAAACAGTTTGTTACTTCTTCTAAATCATCAAAATGAGAACGAACTCCATTCACTTCTTGATAATCTTCATGCCCTTTTCCTGCAATTAATATAATGTCTCCAGCTTCAGATAATTTACAAGCTGATTTTATTGCTTGTCTTCTATCTAAAACCGTTAATGTTTTTCTATAATTTTCTGCAGAAACACCAACTTCCATTTCATCTAAAATAGTTTGCGGGTTTTCTGTTCTAGGATTATCTGATGTAAAAATTGCTTGATTACTTAACTGTGAAGCAATGTGCGCCATTTTAGGTCTTTTAGCAATATCTCTATCACCACCACAACCCACAACTGTTATTACTTTTTCATTACCTGTTCTAATATCATTTATAGTTTCCAATACATTTTTTAATGCATCTGGTGTATGTGCATAATCTATAATTGCTGTAATACCATCCTCTGAAATTACGTATTGAAAACGACCACTCACACTTTCTAACTGACTAACAATCGTTAAAGTTTCTAACGCATCTAAACCTAACAAATCTGCAGCTGCAATAATTGCCGTTAAATTGTAAATATTAAAAACACCAATTAATTTAGTCCAAACTTCAGTTCCATCAACATTAATCAAGGTTCCAGAAATTTGCTTTTCTAAAATCTTCGATTTGTAATCTGCTAATGTTTTTAAAGCGTAGGTTACTTTTTTTGCTTTAGTATTTTGCAGCATAAAGCTGCCATTTTTATCATCAATATTTGTTAATGCAAATGCTGATTTAGGTAAAGAATCAAAAAATGATTTTTTAACATCTCTATACTCACTAAACGTATCGTGGTAATCTAAATGATCATGAGAAAGGTTTGTAAAAACCCCACCTGCAAAAGTTAACCCTTCCGTTCTTTTTTGATGAATTCCATGAGAACTCACTTCCATAAAACAATATTCAACACCAGCTTCTAGCATCATGTCTAAATATTTGTTTATAGTTACAGAATCTGGAGTTGTATGTGTTGCCTTATACTCTACCTCATCAACTAAAATTTTAACAGTAGACAACAAACCAACTTTATAACCAGCTTTACTAAATAATTGATATAACAACGATGCTATAGTAGTTTTACCATTTGTACCTGTAACACCAATCACCGGAAATTTTGTAGAAGGATTCTCATAAAAATTAGAAGCCATTATAGCTAGAGCCACATTTGCATCAGCAACCTGAACATAAGTAACTCCTTCTTTTTTATCAATTGGAAAATCTTCGCAAATAACCACAGAGGCTCCTAAAGAAATAGCTTTATCAATATATAAATGACCATCTACAGACACTCCTTTTTGAGCTACAAAAACATCATTATCTTCAACTTTTCTTGAATCAAAAACAAGCTGATTAATTTCAACATCTGTAATACCAAATACTTGAATAATGGAAACCTTATATAATATGTCTTTTAAATTCTTCAGTTTACGATAGTTTTAAAGTAATTGTTGACCCTTTTACTAATTTTGTTCCTTTTTTAATTGATTGATGATTTACTTTTCCTACTCCAGAAAACTCAACTTTCAACCCTATATTTTCTAACAAAGACACTGCATCCATACCAGACATTCCTCTAACATTTGGCACTTTAGAATACTCTCTATTAATAACTTTATTATATTTTTTATACTGATTATCTATTGTAGCAAATTCCGTTTTATCATTTACCAATTGATTATCAATAGGAGTAGTTGTATAAATTTTTTGAGCTATTTCCTTAAATACAGGAGCCGCCACCTTTGCTCCGTAATATCCTTTTTCTTTTAAAGGATCATGAATAACCACTATACAAGAATATTTTGGTTCATCCGCAGGAAAAAAACCTGCAAAAGATGCCACATAATGCTTATTAGAATAATGACCAGATATTGTTTTACCATTCTTATCTTTATGTCTTGGTATAAACTTTTTAGCAGTACCTGTTTTACCTGCCATTGAAAAATTTGAAGAATAAATATTATCTGCAGTTCCTTTAATAACCACGTTCTCCATAACTTTTCTAATTTTTTTAAGGTTAAATCAGTTGCAATTTTATTATTAACTATTTCTGTTTCAAAAATCCTCTCTGTTTTATCCTGTCTACGTAACTCTTTTACAAAACGAGGCTTTACCATAACCCCATTGTTTGCAACAGCATTATAGAACATCAATGTTTGCATAGGAGTAACAGAAATTCCATAACCCCAAGACATCCATTCTAATGAAATTTTACTCCATCTTTTATCTTTAGGATTTGGCACATATGGCCTACCTTCTCCTTTTATCTGAAAACCTATAGGTTTCGTAAATCCGTATTTTTCTAATTTATCAATAAACTTCTCTGGTTTATCATCGTAATATTTTCTAATTAATTTTACAATACCTACATTGGATGAAACCTCAAAAACTCTTGCTGCAGATATCTTACCGTAACCACCTCTTTTAGAGTCTTCAACTTTTCTATTATGAATAAAAATCTTACCTTTTCCCGTATCAACAACCGCAGAAGTATCAATAACATTATCATCTAAAGCAGCCATTAAACTTGCTAATTTAAAAGTAGAACCAGGCTCATGACTTTCCCAAACCGCGTAATTTCTTTTTTCAAAATACCTACCTTTTGAAGTTCTCCCTAAATTAGAAATTGCTTTAATTTCTCCAGTTGCAGTTTCCATAACAACAGCACAACCATGATCTGCTTCAAAATATTCTAATTGACGCAACAATGCGTGATGTGTTATATCTTGAATATTTACATCTATCGTTGTAATAACATCATGACCATCAATAGGCTCTTTTTCATTAACGTCAGAAATTGGCTTCCATTGGTTTTTTGCAATTTTCTGTTTCCAACGCAAACCATTTTCGCCCTGCATAAAATCTGCAAAAGCACCTTCTATTCCAGCCTCCCCTCTAAAATCATCATAACCAATTGTTCTTGCCGCAATTTTACCTATTGGATGTGCACGTACAGTTTTGTGCTCCGCAATAAAACCTCCACGATAAACCCCCAAATTAAAAATTGGGAATTTTTTCATCTTTAAATAATCATTATAACCAACATTTCTTGCAATTAAAAGATATCTATTCTTTCTCTTTTTTGCAGTTCTTAAACGATCTTGATAATATTTAGTAGGCTTACCAAACATTGTAGACAACTCTTTAGACAAGGCTACAAAGTTTTTTTCGAACGTATTACTTTTTACAGCTACTACATCCATTCTAATGGTAAATTTAGACATTGATGTAGCCAACAAATTACCATCTGCTGCGTATACATTTCCTTTATTTGCTCTAATTGTATCTTGCTTAATCGTAAGCTCAGTAGAAAGTTTCTTATACTTATCTCCCTGCACATACTGTATATGCACAACCCTAACAACAACTGCCAACAAAAAAATCGTCATAAAAGCAGCTACTATGTAGAATTTGGTAAGTATGCTTTTTTTCTGAGTTGCCAATTGATTAATCTTTATACGTTACTTTTATTTTTTTGGAGGTGCTTCTGAAGGCTGTAATCCTCTAGCCTTTGCCTTTTCTCTTATACTCGATTCCATTTTCATTCTCATTAAAATAGTCCCAGTATCTACATATTCTGCTCGCAATTCCCTTTTCTTCTTATTTAGCTCTGATATCTTAATAACTTTCTTATCGGCATTATGCGCACTTGAAATCATAATTAACAAGAGCCCAACAACAAAAATTATTATTCTCCAGTTTTTAAAAGCAGACTCATCCGTTAGGAAGCTACCTCTTAAAACACCATAAACCCCTTTTTTAACTTTAGACATAAATAGGTTTTAAGCTCTTTCTTTTTTTAATGTTGCTATCCTTAACTTTGCACTTCTAGCTCTATTATTCATTTTTACCTCTTCTGCTTTCGGGATAATTAACTTACCAACCTTTTGCATTGGCTCATTAGATCTACCAAAAACATCTTTCTCTAATTCACCTTTAAACAAACCAGTTCTTATAAATCTTTTTACCAACCGATCTTCTAAAGAATGATAAGAAATTACACTCAACCTACCTTCTTCTTTTAGCAAATTAGGCATCTGTTCTAAAAACTCTTTTAAAACATCTAATTCTTCATTTACCTCTATTCTTATCGCTTGAAATATTTGTGCTAAAATTTTATGCTCTTTAGCATTTGGCAAATACCTTTTTAAAATAGTTTTCAACTGAAAACTAGTTTCAATTTTCTCTTTCTCCCTTTCCTCAACAATTGTTTTCGCAATGTTCCTAGAATTCCTCAACTCACCATACATAAATAAAATATCTGCTAATTTTTCTTCAGAATATTTATTTACAATTTCTCTTGCAGATGTTTTTGATTCCTGATTCATTCTCATATCTAAAACACCTTCAAATCTTGTAGAAAAACCTCTTTCAGCCTCATCAAACTGATGAGAAGAAACACCTAAATCCGCCAAAACACCATCAACCTTTCTAACACCATGAAACCTTAAAAACCTAGTTATATATCTAAAATTTTCAGGAATTAAAGTAAAACGATCATCATCAATAACATTACCTAAAGCATCAGGATCTTGATCAAACGCAAACAATCTCCCGTTTTCTCCCAATCTATTTAAAATCTCCCTAGAATGACCACCGCCACCAAACGTAACATCTACGTAAACGCCATTTTCTTTTATATCAAGCGCATCGATACTCTCGTGCAATAAAACTGGATTATGATAACTCATCTACATCTGTATTTCCCATTACTTCCTCAGCTAAATCTGCAAAATCTAAAGCAGCGTCATCAATAGCTTTCTCGTACTTGTCTTTATCCCAAATTTCTATAATATTCACAGACGAAGACATTACAACTTGTTTTTGAATACCTGCAAAATCTAACAAATCCTTTGGGATTAAAACTCTACCCGTAGCATCAAATTCCACCATTTTCACACCTGCCGTAAACCTCCTAATAAAATCGTTGTTCTTCTTTTTAAACTTATTTAATTTGTTGATTTTCGCCATCATCAAATTCCACTCTTGCATTGGATACAACTCTAAACAAGGCTGAAAAACAGCTCTTTTCATAACAAAACCATCTTGTAACACAGAAGACAACTGCTTCTTAAAGACCGATGAAACCATCACCCTTCCTTTAGCATCTGCTTTACACTCATATGTTCCAATTAGGTTTATCACTAAAAAGCTTTTATAGACATCAAAAATAAATAATTTTTACCACTTTTTACCACTTTTTACCACATTGTTAATAAGTATTAAGAATCCCCTTTATTCATAGTAACTAGAACCTTGTTAAAAACCCTAATCTCCTGATAATGAAATAAATTTCTATGTTATAAAAAAGAACTACATTTGCGTTTAGTGAAAATCAAACAAAAATCAATGACTGACACCTTAAAAACCGAAGGGAAATTTACCTACGCAGAAGCTGGAAAAGGACCTACAATCATTGTTTTGCATGGATTAATGGGAGCTTTAAGTAACTTTGGAGCCACATATAATCACTTTCCAAACAATGGTTACAAAGTTATAATACCAGAATTACCTTTATATTCTTTACCCCTAATAAAAACAAATGTTAAACATTTAGCATCGTTTTTAAAAGAGTTCTTAGAATTTAAAAAAATCGACAAGGCTATTCTTTTAGGAAACTCCTTAGGCGGTCATATTGCTCTTTATTTCACTAAACATTACCCAGAAAAGGTTAACGCACTTGTACTAACAGGAAGCTCTGGCCTATATGAAAAAGCGATGGGAGATAGCTTCCCAAAGAGAGGAAATTATGAGTATATTGAACAAAAAGCAAGAGAAGTTTTTTACGATCCTAAAATTGCTACTAAAGAATTAGTTGATGACGTTTATAGCACAGTTAATGATAGAATGAAAGTTTTAAAAACTTTATCTATAGCTAAAAGCGCAATTAGACACAATATGGCTAAAGATTTACCAGAAATGAAACAACCTACTTGTTTAATTTGGGGAAAACAGGACACAGTAACACCTCCAGATGTTGCCGATGAATTCAATAAATTACTACCAGATTCAGATTTATTTTGGATAGATAAATGCGGTCATGCTGCCATGATGGAAAAGCCAGAAGAGTTTAATACGATTCTTCATACTTGGTTAACTTCTAGAAATATTTAAATTTTTGCTGATATTTTATAAGCAAAGAAAATTTTACAATGAAAATAAAATCTGCTGAATTTTTGATGAGTAACAGTAATGTTACAAAAGCACCCAAAGAAAGAATTCCTGAATATGCTTTTATAGGGCGTTCTAACGTTGGGAAGTCTTCATTAATTAACATGTTAATGGAGCGAAAAGGTTTGGCAAAAATTTCTGGAAAACCTGGTAAAACCCAATTAATAAATCATTTTAAAATAAATGACGAGTGGTTTTTAGTAGATTTACCCGGTTATGGTTATGCACAAATATCAAAAAAGAAAAGAACTATTTTTCAGTACTTTATAGAAAACTACTTTAAAGAAAGAGAACAATTGGTTTGTACTTTTGTATTAATAGATAGTAGACATGATCCTCAAAAAATTGATTTAGAATTTATGCAGTTTTTAGGTGAAAATCGGATTCCTTTTTGCTTAGTGTTTACAAAAGCAGACAAACTTGGAAGCTCAAAATTAAATAAACAAATTTCTTCTTATAAGAAGAAATTATTAACTACTTGGGAAACCTTACCAATGACATTTTTAACCTCTTCTTCTACGGGTTTAGGTCGAAAAGAGTTTTTAGACTTTATCGACGGTGTAAATGAAGATGTTGCAAAAGATTTTAAATAATCGTTAATGCATTCTACAAAAGAAAACTTACAAGTTTTATTTGAAGACAATCATATAATTATTGTTAACAAGCGCTCTGGAGATATTACACAAGGTGATAAAACTGGAGATAAACCTTTAAGCGATGTTGTTAAAGAATACGTTAAAGACAAGTACAACAAAGCAGGCAATGTTTTTTTAGGTGTAGTACATAGATTAGACAGACCTACATCTGGCGCAATTATTTTTGCACGAACCTCTAAAGCATTAGAGCGTTTAAACAAAATGTTACGCGATAAAACCATTAACAAAACGTATTGGGCTGTTGTAAAAAAATACCCAAAAAAGGAAAAAGACACCTTAGTAAATTACTTAAAAAAGAATCCTAAGAATAATAAATCATCCGTTTACGCTAAAGAAATAAAAGACTCTAAAAAGGCAATTTTACACTATAATGTGATTAAGAAATTAGATAATTATTCTTTAATTGAAATTGATTTAGAAACAGGAAGACATCATCAAATTAGAGCACAATTATCTTCTATTGGATTTCCTATAAAAGGAGATTTAAAATACGGTTTTGATAGAAGCAACAAAGATGGAAGCATACATTTACATGCTCGTAAAATAGTATTTATTCATCCGGTTTCTAAAGAAGAAATTTCGGTGATTGCTCCTACTCCAAATGAAGTTATTTGGAACGCTTGTAAAAATTAACTTTATTACAATAACTTATATATTTTTTATGACACACGAAAAAACAGTTTCAGAAGCTATTAATTATAGAAGATCTGTAAGAATTTATGATACTAAAAAAACCATAGACAAAACTATTGTAAAAAAGTGCTTAGAACAAGCTGCATTAGCTCCTAATAGTAGCAACATGCAATTATGGGAGTTTTATCATATTACATCAAAAGATACAATAGCAAAAATAGCACCTTTTTGCTTCAATCAAAATGCAGCTAAAACAGCACAACAATTAGTTGTTTTTGTTTCTAGAAAAGATTTGTGGAAGAAAAGGGCAAAAGCAAATTTAGCGTTTATAGACAAAAACTTTGGGGCAAACAACCCTAAAGATGAACAAAGTAGCAGAGAAAAAGTAGGTAGAAACTATTATGGAAAGATAATACCTTTTGCGTATGGTGATTTTCTTGGTATTCTTGGTTTATTAAAATATGTTATGGTGTCAATTATCGGAATTTTTAAACCAATATACAGACAGGTTAAAAAAAGTGACATGAGAATTGTGGCTCATAAAACTTGTGGTTTAGCTGCAGAGAATTTTATGATTTCTATGGCTGCAGAAGGATATGATACCTGCCCAATGGAAGGTTCTGATACATTACGCGTAAAAAAACTATTAGGCTTACCATTTGGTGCTGAAATAAATATGATTGTTTCCTGTGGTATTAGAACAGAAAAAGGAGTTTATGGCGAACGTTTTAGAATCCCTTTTAACGAAGTTTACAAAGAAATATAATCTAAAAAGAGACTCTTTTCTTTCCTGAAACAAACTCATAAAAAATACCAATCGTTAAACCCATTGTAATAAAATACAACATCTCCGTTAACGGAATATTTAAAAAAGTAATATCATATTTAGTATTTGCCAATAAATAATATTTTCTCCAATAAGTAGGACTGTAAAAAGTAAACAATGGAATGTAAAACACCAATTGTATACACCAACTTAAAAGAGCCGTAACTAACGATTCCCTAAGCATATCTCTTCTAAAATAAAGCATAATAAATGCATAAAGTATATAAATACTACTGTATATAAAAATTGAATTTATTTTTAAAACTCCAGTTAAAACATACACTACAACAAAACTAACAACAAACATTACATAAAACGTATGCTGTAGTTTTTTCTCTTTTCTATAAGGAATCAATTTTAATTTAAAAACAGTTTCATAAATTGTAGATACTACACTTATTATTAACGCACCCATTAAAACATCTTCAAAATAAGCATATTCCAAATCTATAATAGAAGGAGGAATCCAATAATCTCTAAAATGAAAATAATCTGTAAAAGGGGCAATTATTCCTCCTGCAATAGATGTTCTAATCAACTTTTTTCTTAAGTCTTTTCTTTTAAAAAAAATATATAGCCAAATTGGAACATAACAAAGGCACAAATAAAAAAAGCGTATTCCTCTTTCATAAAATATCTTACTTAGGATTAATAATTAAAACATTCTTACTTTTTAAAATTTCTTCTTTATTAATTTTCATCTTTACAAAATCTCCATTTAAGTACTTTTTTACTTGATCTTTATAATGTTTACTAAAAACACGACCAGATTGCCCTGTTGGTAAAATTGACAAACTATTTTCTACATCAGAAAAATCTACAATTCTCCTTGTTGATGGACCAGCTTTTACTTTATAAACACCTGTAGAATCGATATCATAAATTTGATTATTAATTACTTGATCTCCTCCATTAGTTACAAAAGGACCAACATTAAAGTATTTTCTTAAAGCAGCAACCTCACCAACGGCATGTTTGTATTCTACAGAAACAACTCTATCCCAAGTCCAATTTTCTACATTTTCTCCTAATTGACTTTGTAAGAAAGAAAATGTATTTCTAAAAGAACTTGTTACTATTTCTTCTTTAGTTTCTATTTTATTTTTTGTGGTAACATCATCCCACCAAACAGAGTTCACTCTTTTAGATTGTACAGGTAAAACTTTTTCAATAAAAGGAGTATTCTCAAACTGTTTAAAAGCCTCTCCCATTTCGTCTGAAAAAGTATTTTTCTGAAACTCATACACCATTCTATTATAAATAACCGGTGCAACTTCATTTTTATCAAAATTACCTTTCCAGCTTTTTAATATTGATATTGCTTTCTTCTCGCTTGCAGATAATTTATTTTGATTAATTGAATTCACAAAATCTGATGCAATTTTTGGTGCATTTGGCGATGTAACATCCATAATCATTTTGGCAACATCCTCCTTTGTCCAATTATTTTTAGGCTCTAATAATTGCACAATTCTTTCTGCTCTATCCTCATTTAAATAATATCCAGGATACAAGATTCCAGCAATAGAATCTGGCTGATTATTTGCAGAATACACATAATTCCAACTCGGATTCACAGCTTGTGGGTTTTGTTCAAAGTCTAAATACTCTAGTATTTCATCCTTACCAGAAGCTCCATTCAAATAGGTTTTAGTGTATAATGAATCTCTGTATTTATACAACTTTCCAGAGGCAAACCAAGCTATGTTATTTTTTGCATCGCCATACATTATATTTAAACCAGGTGCATGCAATTTCTTTGTTCCTGCTTTAAATTCTGACAATGAATTTGCATGAGACAACTCGTAACCAACCTCTAACAATTCGTTTTTGTGCATTGTATAAATCCATTGCATAGCAATAGAGCGAGTGTCATCTAAATGATCTACAAGACCATTCATTACCGGTCCGTGTCTACCAACTTTTATAGTATAAATAGAATCTTTTCTTCCTTTAATTTTAAGCCGCTTCTCAATTAATTTATAATCTACAAATCCGTTTTCTGTTTTATATTGTAGATTGTTATCCGGGTTTTCCTCTTCTATATAAAAATCTATATCATCGTTTTCAAACATTGTTAAACCGTAAGCATACTCTCTATTATGTCCTAACAAAGGAAATGGAGTTAACGCTAAATTAAAACCATACATTTCATAATTTGGTGTTTTAATATGTGCTTGATACCAAACAGAAGGTTGAGAAAAACCAATATGAGGATCGTTTGCAAAAATTACTTTTCCGTTTTTTGTTTTATCCGCACCAATTACCCAAGAATTACTCCCAATAAATGGTGATATTGGCAAAACACTATACAAATCGTGCATTGCTTTAGTAAAACTACCTGTTAATTCTGGTTTTGCTTCATTTTTAATATATGTTAGGTTTTCAAATTCCGCTCCTATTAATTCTTTAAAATAAGCAGAACCTAATTTTTCTTTCACTTCATTTAAAAGCGGATCTGTTTTATGAGCAATAGCAAAGCTAAAAGCCATATAGCCATACACATTGTACATATCTTTTAACGTATACTTTTCTTTCTCTACACCTACCAAAGTATACTCAATTGGCGTCTTACCATCTTCTATATATTGATTTACACCGTTTAAATAAGCTACTGCTAATTTATAATGCTCAGAATTTTTATCTAAATTTTTAATAGTTTCATCAGAAGCTTCTTCGATTCCTAAACCAGAAAAAAGTTTATCTGTTCTTATTAACTTTTCTCCAAAAATTTCAGACAATCTACCAGCTGCAATCCTTCTAACCAAATCCATTTGCCATAATCTGTCTTGTGCATGCAAATAACCTAAAGCTGTGTAAGCATCTTTTTGATTTTCGGCATTTATATGAGGCACACCAATTTCATCAAAATAAACAGTAACTTTTTTGGTTAAATTATTAAGTTCCAACTCTCCACTATAATTAGGATGATACGTTTTAGAATACAACCAAGCACCTGTAATTATTAGAACGAATACTATAATTACAATTTTGACTATTTTTTTTAATAAATTCATTTTAAAAATTTTAAAGAACTCAAAGATAATAGATTTATATTGTATTTTTGAATCACTAATACCTTATGCTTACATGAAAAAAATTCAAATGGTAGACCTTCAGGGTCAATATCAACAAATTAAAGAAACCGTAGACAACTCTATACAAGAAGTACTAAATTCATCAACATACATAAACGGACCTTTAGTTAAAGAGTTTCAAAAAAATCTAGAAGACTATTTAGATGTAAAACACGTAATACCATGTGCAAATGGTACAGATGCTTTACAAATAGCAATGATGGGTTTAGGTTTAGAACAAGGAGACGAAGTTATTACAGCAGATTTTACATTTGCAGCAACTGTAGAAGTTATCGCCTTATTAAAGTTAACACCAGTTTTAGTAGATGTAGATCCTAAAACATATAATATAGATATTGATGCTCTTAAAAAAGCAATTACACCTAAAACAAAAGCTATTGTGCCTGTTCATTTATTCGGACAAGTTGCAAACATGGATGCTATTTTAGAAATTGCAAAAGAACATAGCTTGTTTGTTATTGAAGATAATGCACAAGCAATTGGTGCTGATTACACCTTTAAAAACGGAACAAAACAAAAAGCCGGAACTATTGGTAATGTTGGTACAACTTCATTTTTCCCTTCTAAAAACTTAGGTTGCTATGGAGATGGCGGAGCTATTTTTACAAATGATGATGAACTTGCTCACACTTTAAGAGGTATTGTAAATCATGGAATGTATACCAGATATTATCATGATGTAGTTGGTGTAAATTCTAGATTAGATTCTATACAAGCAGGAGTTTTAAAGGCTAAATTACCATTATTAGATTCGTATTGTGAAGCTAGAAGAAATGCGGCTCGTTTTTATAATAACGCTTTTGCAAACAACTCTAATATTATAACACCTACAACAGCTTCTTGTGGAGAAGTTTGCGACACTTGTAACTGTCATGTTTTTCATCAATATACATTACAAATTACGAATGGAAAACGTGATGAATTACACAAACATTTATTAGACAAAGGAATTCCGAATGCAATTTATTATCCTGTTGCTTTACATTCTCAAAAAGCATATAAAGATACTAGGTATAAAGAAGAAAATTTCCCCGTTACAAATAACTTAATAAAAACGGTAATTTCTTTACCTATGCATACAGAATTAGACACAGAACAACTTACTTTTATCACAGAAAGTATTACAAGTTTCTTAAAATAAATTTTTAATTACCCCAAATATGAAAAGAATATTAGTAACAGGAGGTTTAGGTTTTATAGGATCTCACACAGTAGTAGAATTACAAAACGAAGGTTTTGAAGTAGTAATTATTGATGATTTATCTAACACTACAATTTCTGTTTTAGATAATATTACAGAGATTACAGGTATAAAACCAGAATTTCACCAAATTGATGTTAGAATTAAAAGTGATATAAAAACTTTTTTTGACAACAATAAAGTTGATGGAATTATTCATTTTGCAGCTTTTAAAGCAGTTGGAGAAAGCATTGCGAAACCCTTAGATTATTATGAAAATAACTTAAGTTCTCTTATTTATATTTTGCAAGAAGTTAGAGATCGTAAACTAGATAACTTTATATTTTCTTCTTCTGCAACTGTTTACGGAGAACCAGATTCATCACCAATAACAGAAAATGCTCCTGTAAAGAAAGCTGAATCTGTGTATGGAAACACTAAAAAAATTGGTGAAGAAATTATTAAAGATACAAGTAATGCATATGGTATTAATACAATAGCTTTACGTTATTTTAATCCTATTGGAGCACACCCAACTGCAAAAATTGGAGAGCTTCCTTTAGGTGTTCCTGCCAATTTAATTCCTTTTGTTACACAAACTGCTGCAGGAATTAGAAAAGAATTATCTGTTTTTGGTGATGATTACCCTACTGAAGACGGAACAGCAATTCGTGATTACATTCATGTTGTAGATTTAGCAAAAGCACATATTGCAGCATTAAAAAGGCTTATCAACAAAAACAATAAAAGTTCTTTTGAGTTCTTTAATATTGGAACAGGTAAAGGAACTTCTGTTTTAGAAGTAATAAAAGCTTTTGAAAAAGTAAACGATTTAAAATTAAATTATAAAATTGTTGGCAGAAGAGAAGGTGATGTTATGACTTGTTATGCAGACACAACAATTGCAAACAAAGAATTAAACTGGAAAACAGAAATTAGCTTAGAAGAGGCTTTAAAATCTGCTTGGAAATGGCAACAAAAACAATCTGTTTAAGTTTTAAAACACCATTTTAAAATTTATAAAAAACCTCATAAGTATAGTTACTTTTGAGGTTTTTTTATGATCTAATTAAATATAATATTATCCTTTTACAGGAATAGAAACAATTGTATTTGCCCAACCTAAGTGCATTGTAGCATTGTTTTCTTCACCATTAAAAGCTATAGAAAAAGCTTCAATAGACTTTTCTGATTTAGAAACTTTACCAGAAACTCTTACAACATCTTGGTCTTGTTTGTAAAAATAAGATCCCCAAATATTTTTATGAGTACTTAATATTACCGTCCAATCTCCATCTGTAGGAATTGTAAACAAAGTATACGTTCCTGCTTTTACTTCTTTATCTCCAAAAGTTACATCTTTATAAAATGTAATTTCGGCAGCTTCGTTTGCTCCAGTTCTCCAAACCTTGTCTTTTGGTGCTAGTTTTTCTAAAGACCTTCCTTTTAATTGTGGTCTACTATATACCACTTTTACTAACTTATCTGCGTCTCTCCAATTTTTAGGATACGCAGATGCATCCATTGGACTTACATCTAATTTAGAAAATTCTTGAGCAGTTACTTCTGTTGACGAAATTAAAGAAATTGCAAAAACTGCAATTGATAAAATAGCTTTCTTCATGAGTTTAAAATATTTAAGTATTCGATTTTTAATATAAATTATAAGTCATCAAAGTTAGAAAACCTTACAATCTTACATCACTAATTTTCTGTTAATATTTTAATGACAACCACAATCTGTACTGCAATTCTTTTTTTCTTTGAAGTAAAAACATATTTCTTCATTAAAAAAACTACAGCCAAAGCAACTAAAAAATAAACAATAACTTCTTGCATTAACTTAAAATTTGATACGTTAAAAAGGCTGAAACATAAGCCAATAAAGCCAAACCAAACAATTGGATTAATGGCCATTTCCAAGATTTTGTTTCTCGCTTAACAATTGCCAAAGTTGCCATACATTGCATTGCAAATGCATAAAAGACCATTAAAGACATACCAACAGGAAAGTTAAAACGTTTTGCTCCGGTTTCAGAATTAATTTCTGAAGCCATTTTTTGCTTTATGGTTGCTGTATTTTCATCATCTGACTCTACACTATAAATTGTTGCCAATGTACCTACAAAAACTTCTCTTGCAGCAAACGAAGTTATAAGCGCAATTCCTATTTTCCAATCGTAACCTAAAGGCTTTATTACAGGTTCAATTGTTTTTCCTAGAATTCCAATATATGAGCTTTCTAATTTTAAAGATGCAATTTTTTGTTGAATTTCATCAGTATTTAACTGTTGATTAGCCACATTTTCTATAACCGTTTTTTCTGCATTTTTATAATTAGATCCTCCATTCGAAGCCAAAAACCACAATACAATAGATAAAGCCAAAATAATTTTTCCTGCTCCAAAAACAAAAGCCTTGGTTTTTTCTACTACATCAAAAAACACATTTTTAACAGATGGCAATTTATAATTTGGCATTTCTACAACAAAAAACGACTTAGATTCTACTTTTAATGTTTTGTGTAATATATAAGCAGCTATTACTGCAGATGCAAAACCTAAAGCATATAAAGAAAGTAATACTAAACCTTGTAAGTTTAAAAAACCTAGAATTTTTTTATCAGGAATTATTAAAGCAATTAAAATTGCATAAACCGGTAATCTTGCAGAACAGGTTGTAAATGGTGTTACTAAAATAGTAATTAATCGCTCTTTCCAACTAGAAATAGTTCTTGTTGCCATAATTGCTGGAATTGCACATGCTGTTCCTGAAATTAACGGAATTACACTTTTACCATTCATACCAAAGCGCCTCATAATTTTATCCATTAAAAAGACAACTCTACTCATATAGCCCGTTTCCTCTAAAATGGCTACAAATAAAAATAAGATTGCTATTTGAGGTATAAAGATAATAACGCCCCCAATTCCAGGAATAATTCCTTCGGTTAGTAAATCTGTAAACACTCCATTAGGCAAATTGCTTTTTGCAAAGTCTGATAATTGAGCAAAAGTACCATCAATAAAATCCATTGGTACAGAAGCTAAATCAAAAATTGATTGAAATATAATTAACAGAATAAGGCTAAATAATACGTATCCGAATATTCTATGTGTAAAAATCCTATCTAGTTTACCTCGTAAATCTGTTGCTTTCGTTTTATCAACAATATACGTTTTCTTTAAAATTTTATTAATCTCTTGATAACGATAAATAGTTTCTTTGTGTTGGTATTTTTTTAATTTAGAAGTATCTAGCTTAAATGCTAAAAGCTTCTTTTTTCTTCTTTTGTTACCGTTTCTGGAAAACTACTTTGTGTTACCATCAACCATAATTCATACAAGGAATAATTTGGACTTATTTCTTTTAATCGATCAAAGTAATCTGTATCAATTTTAGAATTTATACCACATAAAGGTGATGCTTTTGCTGCCACATGACAACGAATAATTGCTTCCTTTACATCATTAATTCCTTCGTTTTTTCTTGCACTTATTAAAACAACCTCTGTGTTTAATTCTTTCTTAAGCAATGATAAATCTATAGAAATACCTTTTCTATGCATCTGGTCTACCATATTAATAGCCAAAACAGTAGGGATTTCTAAATCTTTAATTTGAGAAAACAACAATAAGTTTCTCTTTAAATTCTCTACGTCTGCAACTACCAAAATTACATCTGGCGATTCTTTTATATCTTTTTTAAGTAACGTTTTTAAAACAATACTTTCGTCTAATGAAGTTGGGTTTATACTATAAGTACCCGGTAAATCTGTAATTAATGCGTTTTGTGTAGAAGACAATTTACTTACACCTTCTTTTTTATCTACCGTAACACCAGGATAATTTCCTACTTTTTGATTTAACCCTGTAAGTTGATTAAAAAGTGAAGTTTTACCTGTATTAGGATTTCCTATTAAAGCAACTTTTATATCGTTTTTAGGCATTAGCTATTCACTTTTAGAATTTGAATTTTTGAAGCAGTTTCTTTTCTAATTGCTAAATGACTTCCGTTAACACAGATGTATAAAGGATCTTTTAAAGGAGCAAGCTGAATTAACTGAACTTCTGCTCCTGGTAAACACCCCATTTCTAATAATTTTAGAGGAATAAAATCTAATGATTCTTCAGATATATAACCTATTTCTCCAATTCGTAAAGATGCAATTGTGCTCAAATTTTTTATTTAGGAAAGCAAAGATAGGAATTTAGAATCATTCTAAACAAGTTATTCTCTAGTATATTCTTCTTTTAAAAGCGCAACGTCTTTCTTTAGTTTTACCATGTCTTCTTTTTCGGTACCATCATAAAACCCACGAATACGTCTTTCTTTATCAATTAACACAAATTGTTCTGTGTGTATAAAATCATTTTCTCCTCCATCACCACCTTCTAAAACAGCAAAGTAACTCTTTCTAGCAAGTTCATAAATATGTTTTTTAGAACCAGTTGTTACATTCCATTTTGCATCTATTACACCTTTTCTCTCTGCATATTCTTTTAAAACAGAAACACTATCTATGGTAGGAGTAACAGAATGTGATAAGAACATAATATCATCATCTTGTTTGTAAAACTCTTGCAACTCACTCATATTATAAGCCATTGCAATACAAATAGTTTGGCAACGTGTAAAAAAGAAATCGGCTACGTAAATTTTATCTTTATAATTATTATTGGTAATAATTTCTCCGTTTTGGTTTATCAACTCAAAATCTGAAATAGTATGATTTTTTCTGATGTGTTTTAGAGTAACATCAACTAAATTAGGGTTTACATCTGCTGGATTATAAATTTTTAATTTCTTATCAACTTTTAACAAATGATAAAAAACAGGAATAGCGACAGCTGAAAAAACTAATAAAAAAATTAATGTTGGAAGTGATTTTTTAAAAAACTTAAAATCCATAAAAAATGTATTTAACACCACAAATTTACGACTTAAAAATACCTTAAAAAAGGAATCAAAAGCAATATCATTCTAAAATCTATGTTAAAATAAAAATCAACTCAAAATTGTTCTTTTTATAGTCTCTTTAAAAACGTACATTTGCGACTATTTTAATTTTTGATTTTAACGCTGAATGGAAATATTAATAAAAGCATCACAATTTATTTTAAGTTTATCTTTATTAATTGTTTTGCATGAATTGGGACACTTTATCCCTGCAAAATTATTTAAAACTAGAGTAGAAAAATTCTACTTATTTTTTGATTATAAATTCTCTATTTTTAAGAAAAAAATAGGCGAAACCGTTTACGGTATCGGTTGGATTCCCTTAGGAGGTTATGTAAAAATCTCTGGAATGATTGATGAAAGCATGGATACTGAGCAAATGGCTTTACCGCCACAACCATGGGAGTTTAGATCTAAACCCGCGTGGCAACGTTTAATAATTATGTTAGGTGGTGTTTTTGTAAACTTTATTTTAGGTATTTTTATCTATATCTGTTTAATGTGGGCTTATGGTGAAAAATATTTACCAAACGAAAACGTAAAAGATGGGGTTTGGGTACAAGACTCTTTAGCAATAAATTTAGGCTTACAAACTGGTGACAAAATTTTAACTGTAGATGGCCAGAAAATTAAAAAATTTGCTGGTTTATCATTAGAGTTTATTAATGGAAATAATTTTCAAATAGAAAGAAAAGGTGAAGTAATTGATAAAAAAATTCCTACGGATTTTATTTCACAATTAATGGATAGAGGTAAAAATTCCGGACCGTTTTTATATCCACGTTACCCTTTTGCTATTGGGAAAGTATCTGAAGATTCTCCGAATCTAAAATCAGGCTTAAAAGCAAAAGATATTGTTACCGCTATTAATGGTAATTCGATAAAATATTATGACGAAGCTAAAAATATTTTGGATAAATACAAAGGACAAGATGTTTCTGCAACTATTTTAAGAGGAAAAGAAACTAAAGAAATAGCTTTAAAGATAACAGATGAAGGGAAAATTGGTGTTGCATTTACAACTTTACCTTCTAAAGATTTAGAGCGATTAGGTTATTATGATTTAGCAGATATTGAGTATTCTTTTTCTGAAGCGATACCTGCAGGTTGGAATAAATCTTGGAAAACATTAACGGATTACGTGAAACAGTTGAAAAAAATATTTAATCCAAGTACAGGAGCATATAAAGGTTTAGGTGGTTTTATTTCTATTGGAAGTATTTTCCCTGATGAATGGAGTGCAGAGTCTTTTTGGAACATTACAGCTTTCTTATCTATTATGTTAGGTTTTATGAATTTACTACCAATTCCTGCATTAGATGGTGGTCATGTAGTTTTTACTCTTTGGGAAATGATTACTGGTAAAAAACCAGGTGATAAATTTTTAGAATATGCACAAGTTATTGGTTTTGTACTCTTAATAGCATTATTACTTTTTGCTAACGGAAACGATATTTTTAGACTTTTTAAATAACAATCTAAAACTTAAAAAAAGCCTCACAATTTAAAATTGTGAGGCTTTTTTTTTAATTCTAAAAGATCTATTGATAAAAGAAAACCACGTATACTCCGTATTACACTTATCACAAGCATAACTTTTAGTACCAGGTATTAATTTTACAAATGCTTTTCTCCTCATTCTGTGATTAGACACAGATTTACATTTTGGGCAAGCTTTCATTCTTATTTTTTTTACTTGCAAAGTACTAAATACTCTAAAATTTCACACAAAGGAAAAACACTTAAATTAGTACAGGAAAAAAATTATTTAAACTCTCAAAGATCTGTTTATAAATGAGAACCAAGTATACTGTGTATTGCATTTATCACAAGCATAAGTTTTTGTTCCAGGTATTAACTTTATAATTGCTTTTCTTCTCATTCTGTGCTTAGAAACAGATTTACATTTTGGGCAGGCTTTCATTTGGTAGTTTGTTAGTTATATAATACTTCTTAAGGGAGAGGAGTTGCAATATAATAAATTAATATATTAACATACAATAACTTACACTTCTTTTTAACAAAAAAAAGCATTCTCTAATTAGAGAATGCTTTTAATATCTTTTTAAAACAAATTTAAATTTTTACAGCTTTTCCTTTCTGCTTAGCAACTTCATTTCTTTCAATTTTATGCTCTGGTCTTGTCCATTTTGGTTTTTCTCCTAAAGCTTCAAATTGAGAATCTTGTGCCTCCACAGTTTGTGGTTGTACTTTTTTAGTAAATGGTTTTTGAGGATTTAACCCTAACAACTTAAACATTTTCATATCTTCATTTACATCTGGGTTTGGAGTTGTTAATAATTTATCTCCAGCAAATATAGAGTTTGCACCTGCAAAGAAACACATTGCTTGCCCTTCTCTACTCATTTGAGTTCTACCGGCAGATAAACGTACTTGAGTTTCTGGCAATACAATTCTAGTTGTAGCAACCATTCTAATCATATCCCAAATTTCAACAGGTTTTTCATCTTCAAGAGGTGTACCTTCTACAGCAACTAACGCATTTATTGGTGTAGATTCTGGTTGTGGGTTTAAAGTTGACAAAGCCACTAACATTCCTGCTCTATCTTCTGCAGATTCTCCCATTCCAATAATACCACCAGAACAAACAGTTACGTTTGTTTTACGTACATTATCAATTGTATCTAAACGATCTTGATAGCCTCTTGTAGAAATTACTTCTTTATAATATTCTTCAGACGAATCTAAATTATGATTGTATGCATATAAACCAGCTTCTGCCAATCTCTGAGCTTGATTTTCTGTAACCATACCCAAAGTACAACAAACCTCCATATCTAATTTGTTAATTCCTCTAACCATTTCTAAAACTTGGTCAAATTCTGGTCCGTCTTTTACATTTCTCCAAGCTGCACCCATACAAACTCTAGAACTACCACTTTCTTTAGCTCTTAATGCTTGTGCTTTTACCTGATTAACAGACATTAAATCGTTTCCTTCTACACCTGTGTGATATCTTGCAGCTTGCGGACAATATCCACAATCTTCAGAACAACCTCCAGTTTTTATAGACAATAAAGTTGAAACTTGTACAACATTAGGATCATGCTGTTTTCTATGAATTGTTGCTGCATCATACAGCAATTCCATCATTGGTTTATTGTATATTTCTAATATTTCTTCTTTCGTCCAATTGTGTCTTACTTCACTCATAAATATCGATTATTTAATAGTTCAAAAATAGGAATAATGAATTGTAATTTACAAATTTTTAGTTAATAATACTGAAACAGCATTCCCTCCAAAACCTACAGCATTAATTAAAATATTTTTTATTTTCTTAGGATGAGTTTGTTTCTCTGCAAAAGGCACTTCAATCACTTGTTGATGCTGTAACATAAGCAATCCTAACTCTAAATTTAACATACCAGATGCTCCGAAAGTATGACCTATTTTCCATTTATTAGTTGTTAAAAATGGTTGATTACTAACAAAAACTTTTTTTATAGCATTTATTTCTGATTGGTCTCCTTTTATAGTTCCTGGTACATGCATTATAATTGCATCAATTTCATCTGGATTAGTTTCACCTAAAGCCTTTTTCATAGATTTCTGAAAGCAAATTGCTTCAGTCGATATAGAAGTATTATGTTTTAAAACCTCTGTTGCAAAACCAATACCAGAAATTGTAGCTATTGCATTTTCTACAACTCCTTTTTCTAAACAGATTGCTGCTGCACCTTCACCCAAAACCATGGTGTTTTGTTTCTTTTCTAAATCGAAAGATTTACAAGGAAACTCATCTTTGTTTTTTGCGTACACTTTTAATGCTTGCATTTGAGCAATTGTAAAATTGGTTAATGCAGCTTCACTTCCACCAACTAAAAACTTTTCTGACATTCCAGAGTTTATCCAAGCAACTCCATTTAATAAAGAATGTAAAGCTGTAGAACAGGTTATTGAATGTGATACTTCTGGTCCAGATGTTTGTAGATCGTGTGCAACCCAAGAAGAAATATTTCCTAAAGTTGTGGTTGGCGAACTTAATGTTGATGACCTTTGCGTTTCTAAAAACTCTTTGTGATATTTTTCAAACAAAGTGGTCGCTCCTCTAGAAGAACCAAAATTTACACCGAAATTACCTTCTGATTTCCATTTTGCATTTTTTACGGCTTCTCTAGAAACATAAATGGCAAATAAAACTGAATCATCTAGATTTCTGTATTTTAAATCTAACTTTCTTAACTCATTTATTATTTGCTGATTTTCTGCTGAAAGCTGCCCTACAAAAACAGATTTACCATTCACTTCTTTTTCTGACAGAAAATGATTGTTTAATAAATAGTTGCTCCAAATTTCTTCAGAATTATTTCCTAATGCAGAAATGGATGCAAATGATGTTATAGAAATTGGTTGATTCATAATTTGCCACAAAGATAGGTTTTCGCGTTAAGGATTGAAGCATTGTTGGAGCTCATTTTTGTTGTTTTTCAACAAAAATAGCGACTGCTGAAAGCCTGACTTTTTTTAATCTAAAAATTTTTATTTCAAAACTTTTAGATTAAAAAAAGGGAACGCCCTAAACAATCTCTAAACTCTCTTCAATAGTTTTGTACACTTTTTCCAACTCTTTTTTGGAAACAATAAAAGGAACTTGAATGTAAATTGTGTTGCCTAAAGGACGTAAAAAAACACCTCTATCCATAAAAAACTTTAAAAGTTTATCTCTTAAACCTCCATATCTTTCTGAGTTTGTATCTAAATCTAAGGCAAAAATTACACCTTGAGAACGTGCTTTTTTTACTTTTGGATGTTTAACAATATGCTCTAAAAATTGTTTATGTGAAGCTGAAATTGTTTTAATATTTTGTTGAATTTCGTCTGTTTGCAACAATTCTATTGCTGCATTTGCAGCAGCACAAGCAATAGGATTTGCAGAATAGGTGTGACAATGGAAAAAGCCTTTTGACATTTCATTACTTAAAAAAGCTTTGTAAATTTTTTCTGTACAAGAGGTAATTGCCATTGGCACTAAACCTGCAGTTAAGGCTTTGCTTAAACAAATAATATCTGGTTTTGTTTCGATAAAATCGGAAGCAAAATTGCTACCTGTTTTTCCAAAACCTGTCATAACCTCATCTGCAATTGTTAGAATATTATTCGCTTTACAAAATTTTAAAATTTCATTTAAACCTTTTGCGTTGTGAATTTTCATTCCTGCAGCTCCTTGAATTATTGGTTCATAGACAAAACCTGCAATATTATTTTCTGCAATTATTTGTGCTAATTGCTCTAAAATTTCTTCGTGATTTTCTCCATTTGGAGTTGGAATTCTTTTTACATCCATTAAAAAATTTTCAAAAGGACCATTGTAAACGGATAATCCTGAAACTGACATTGCACCAAAAGTATCTCCATGAAAACCGTTTTCGAAAGCAATAAAAGTGCTACGTTTTTGATCTAAATTAAAATAGTATTGCAATGCCATTTTAATTCCTGCTTCTACTGCAGTAGATCCATTATCATTAAAGAAAATTCTATTTTGTCCTTTAGGTAATATCTTAATTAATTCTTCTGATAATTTTACAGCAGGTTCATGCGTAAAATCGCTAAACATTATTTGATCTAATGTTTGCATTTGTTTGTGAACTTTATCGATTATAAAATCGTTACAATGCCCAAACATACAGGTATACCAAGATGAAATTGCATCTATATATTCGTTACCATTTTCATCTGTTAACATACATCCTTTTGCTTTTACAATTGCCAAACTTTCTGGATGTGTTTGGTGTTGTTTTAATGGATGCCAAAGGTGATTTTTATCTCTTTCTTTTAATGTCATTATTATTTTCTTATGTAATTCTGAACTTGTTTCAGAATCTCATTATTTATTCTTATACGACCCTGAAACAAGTTCAGGGTGACATTTCACAACTAAAATTTCATTAATATTGGTTGTGAATTTAGGTGATAATCTTTCTTGACGCATTTTCCAAGTACGTTTTAAATCTTGATTTCCTAACTTAATTTTATCTGCTTTGTATTTTTTATTCAATCCATCTATTGCAGACATTAGTGGTTTGTGCTTTGGATTTTCGCGCGTAAATAAATTTAACTGAAAATTATTATTTGGCACTAACCCTGTTACAATAACTCCTGCTCTTTTATATTTAACACCAGCTCTAAAAATTGTTTTTACAGCTTCTACTGCTGCACTTGAAATTGTTAATGTAGAATCTGTTGGATAGGAAAAAACTACTGTTTTACTCTCTCTATGTTGCTGTAAATCTTTCTTATGTCTATCACTAGACAATTGTATAATTAACATGTGACAACTCGATTTTTGAGCACGTAATTTTTCTGCACAACTTGCTGCAAACGTAGAAATTCGTTCTTTAACATTCTCTATATCAGAATACGTATATTCAAAACTTCTAGTTGTTGCAATCATTTTTTTTGATGATACTTCTTCTAACGGAATTTTAGAAATGCCTTGTAAATCTTTTTGCAAACGCCATTCTACAATAGAGAAATTTTGTAAAACCCAATCGCTTGATAATTGTGTAAAATCGTAAGCTGTTTGTACACCTTTTGCTTGTAAACGTTTTTTTAAACGACTTCCAATTCCCCAAACATTGCCAATTTTTGTCCACTTTAATGCTTTTATTCTGTTTTCATCAGAATCAATTATACAAATTCCTTTAGATTGTTTTAAGTTAGAACGTGCAATTTTATTTGCAACTTTACTCAATGCTTTTGTTGGTGCAATACCTACACAAGTTGGTATGCCTGTCCATTTTAAAATTCTACTTCTAATTTTAATAGCATAATCTGTTAAATTATAATTTTCAAAACCTTCTAATTTTAAAAAAGATTCATCAATAGAATACACTTCTACATCTGGAGAAAAATCTGCTAAAATATTCATAACTCTTGCACTCATATCTCCATATAAAGGATAATTTGAAGACAAAACTGTAATATTATTTTCTTTGCAAAACTGTTCCCATTTAAAAATTGGTGCTCCAAAAGGCAGTTGAATTTTCTTTGCTTCATCGCTCATAGAAATAACACAACCATCATTATTGCTTAAAATAGCAACAGGTTTTCCTTGTAAATTCGGATTAAAAACCCGTTCACAAGAAGCATAAAAATTATTACAATCTACCAGTGCAAACATAACAGTAAAGGTATATAATTTTGCTATTTTTGTAATGATGAATTTACCAAAGAAGTTAACAAAAAAATTAAAATTGCGTGAAGAAAAGAATTCTTTACGAACTTTAAAAACACCTTCTAATTTGGTTGATTTTTCTTCTAATGATTACTTAGGTTTTGCAAAATCATCGGTAATTTTTGACAAAACACATCAGTTTTTGGTTGATAAAAATAGCAAACAAAATGGAGCTACAGGCAGCAGATTATTGTCTGGAAATCATCAATTATATAGAGAATTAGAGAATTTTTTAAGTAATTTTCATCTAACTGAATCTGCAACCATTTTTAACTCTGGTTATGATGCAAATATTGGTTTTTTTTCTGCTGTTCCACAAAGAGGAGATATCATTTTATATGATGAATTTATTCACGCTTCTATAAGAGATGGAATAAAATTGAGTAATGCTAAAGCTTTTAAGTTTTCGCATAATGATTTGGATTCTTTAGAAGAAAAAATTTTACGTTATTCTGATCTGTCGACTGCGCTCGAGGAGACATCTAAATTTAAAAATACAGTTTACGTTGTTACAGAATCTGTTTTTTCTATGGATGGAGATTCTCCAAGTTTAGAAAAAATATCAAAAATTTGTAAAAAAAACAACGCTTTTTTAATTGTTGATGAAGCGCATGCAGTTGGTGTTTTTGGTAAAAATGGGGTTGGAATTGTACAAGAAGTAAACCTCCAAAACGATGTTTTTGCAAGAATAATTACATTTGGAAAAGCCCTTGGTTGTCATGGAGCAGCTATTCTAGGAAGTAAAGAATTGCAAAAATATTTAATCAATTTTGCTCGAAGTTTTATTTATACAACTGGTCTATCTCCTCATTCTTTAGCAACTATTAAAGTTGCTTATACTGAGATGATAAAACAAACTCAGGATGATAAAATCTGTTTATTTGAAAATATTCAATATTTTAAATCTGAAGTAAAAAGAAACCACTTAAACTCTTTTTTATTGAAAGTGACTCTGCAATACATTGTTGTTTAATTTCTGGTAACGAAAAAGTAAAATCTATATCAGAAAAATTACAACATAAAGGTTTCGATGTAAAAGCCATTTTATCGCCAACTGTTAAAGAAAATCAAGAACGTTTGCGTTTTTGTTTGCATAGCTATAATTCTAAAAAAGAAATTAGTGATGTTTTGGAGTTAATAAATAATATTATGAATAATTAAAAGTGAATGAAAAAAGAAGTTTTAATTATTTTAGGATCTCCGAATTCACCAAAAGGAGAATTAACCACCATTTCAAAACAACGATTAAATTATTGTAAAAAAATATTTAAAGAAGATATGATGGTTCTTTGTACTGGAGGAAATGGAGCACATTTTAATATTGCAGAGAAAGCCCATGCATACTACACTAAAAATTATTTGATAAAAAAAGGCATCTCGGATACATTTTTTTTAGACTTTGCTTTATCACAAAATACAGTTGAAGATGCTGTAAAATCTAAAGAAATATTATTAAAAACGGATAACATTTCATCATTAAGAATAATTACTTCTGATTATCATTTAGAACGCGTAAAACTAATTTTTAATGAAATTTTAAGCGACTATAAAATGAAGTTTGTTGGACTAAAAAGTAATCTTACTAAAGAAGAGCATACTGCATTAATTAATCATGAGCATAAAGCAATTGAAGGAATTATAAAAAACGGATTATATTACTAAATATGCAAAATCAAAAAAAATACTTTATCACCGGAATTTCTACAGAAGTTGGTAAAACAGTTGCAGCAGCAATTGTAACAGAAGCTTTAGAAGCAGATTACTGGAAACCTATACAAGCAGGAGAATTAGACAATTCTGACACGCATAAAGTTGAACGATTTATTACAAACTCAAAATCTGTTTTTCATCAAAATTCGTATGCTTTAAAAACGCCTATGAGTCCGCATGCAGCAGCAGAAATAGATGGACTTACTATCGATATAAAAAAAATTACAGCGCCAAAAACTGATAATCATTTGGTAATTGAAGGCGCAGGTGGTTTACTCGTTCCTTTAAATAATTCTAAAACAATTTTAGATATTATAAAACCAACATACAAAGTAATTGTAGTTTCTCGTCATTACCTAGGCAGTATAAATCATACCCTTTTAACTGTAAAACTTTTACAAGAAAAAGGCTTTGATGTTTCTATTATTTTTTCTGGTGATGAACACAAAACAACAGAAGAAATTATTAAAAAAATGACCAATGCAGTTATAATTGGTAGAATTGAAGAAGAACCTTATTTTGATAAAAATGTGATTAAAGAATATGCAGATTTATTTAAAGAAAAATTGTAATTTGTAATCATAATGGAATCTTCAAAAACACTTACTTTTTTTACACCAAAAGCTTCATTAGGCAATGGCGCTATTTTAGTTGATGCCGGAATTTCTGCCGGTTTTCCTTCTCCTGCAGACGATTTTAGAGAAACTAGAATTTCTTTAGACGATGAATTAATCCAAAATAAAGATGCTACTTTTTTTGCAAAAGTAAAAGGACAATCTATGATTGATGCTGGTTTAGACGATAATGATTTGTTAGTAATCGATAGAAGTATTGAGCCTGCAAATAATAAAATTGCAGTTTGTTTTTTAGATGGAGAATTTACTGTAAAACGTTTACGAGTAGAAAAAAACGAAGTTTGGCTACAACCAGAAAACCCTAATTATCCTATTATAAACATCACAGAAGAGAATGATTTTGTTATTTGGGGTATTGTAACAAACGTTATTAAAAAAGTATAAAATTACCTTTTTTTAATATTTTATTATTGTTTTTCGATAATTTTTATATATTTGCAATGTCAAATAAATAAAAATGAATACTACAAATACATTAGAAAAAAACTGGAGTAAGCTATTTAAAATAGTTTTTAGGTTTACGTTTAGCTACTTTATTTTATTTATTCTTTTACTTTTTTTAGCATTCTTCTTAGAAGCTCCTTTACGTTGGTTTGCAGATTCTATTCTTAATTGGGGAACTGACTTTAAAATGGAAAGTACTGGAAGTGGAGATAGAACTTTTGATTATGTAAGATTCGCTTTTACTATTATTTTAACCATTTTTACAACAATAATTTGGAGTTTTTTAGATAAAAAAAGAACTTCTTATAACTCATTACAGTATTGGTTTCAGGTTACTTTAAGAATATTCTTGTGTTTTGCTATGATTCTTTATGGTTTAGCAAAAGTGTTTAAAGGTCAGTTTGCAGATCCAAGTTTAGAATTATTAATTCAAAATGTTGGCGAAATGTCTCCTATGGGTTTAGCTTGGACATTTATGGGGCATTCTATGTTTTATAATATTTTTACAGGTTCTTTAGAAATTATTGGAGGACTACTTTTACTAAATCGTAAAACAGTTTCTTTGGGTAGCTTCGTAATTTTAAGTGTTATGATTAATGTAGTTTTCATGAACTTTACTTATGATATACCTGTAAAATTATTTTCAATGCATTTGGTTTTAATGTCATTTTTATTATTGATGTCTGATGGAAAAAGATTTATACAATTTTTTATCAAAAATGAAAATATAGAAAAGCTACAGAACATCAACTATATAAAAAACAAATCTGTAATAAATATAATTAGCTTTTTAAAGAAAGCTCTCATTATAGTTTCTATTCTAATAATAGTAATTCAATGCTTTGTTCATTTTAAAGCTACAGATCAACTTAGATCAAAATCAAAATTAAGAGGTATTTGGAAAACCGAACTTTTTGTAATGGAACAAGATACTTTAGCTCCTTTAACTACAGACTCTAAAAGATGGAAATATTTTATAATTGATTATAAAGAGAAAGCTGTTATTAAATTAATGAATGATACAATAAATCGTTATTCATTTCAAGAAAATATTGATACAGAAGAAATCGTTTTTAAAGGTTTAGAAGATTCTGTTTCTCAAAAATTTAAATATTCAATAGCCAATAAAAATGAACTAAAACTAGAAGGATTTTTAAACGGAAAAGAGCTAAAAATAGAACTAAAAAAATTCCTAAAACTAATTTTAGGCTTCTTAACAGAAAGTTTCATTGGGTAAATGAAACTACATATAATTATTAAAATCGATAAAATTATGGCTAATACTCCAGTTTCGAAACAAAGAACTATTAAAGGCAACAAACTAAATTGTTTGGTTTGTAAAAACGATACTTTTTGGGAAAGGGAAACTTTAATGAATACAAAAAAAATGACTTTCTTTAAATTAGATTGGTTGAATAAAAAGGCAAAAAATTTTATTTGTAATAATTGTGGCCATGTACATTGGTTTTTAAATAAATAAAAAATGAATACAGAAAGAATATTAAAAATTATGAAATTCTTTTCATGGTTTGCGTTTATAGGATTAATGATAAAAAGTGGTACTATTTTAGTTACTTATTTATTAAGCATAAGTAATGTTGATGCTGCAAAAAACATGTATGAAGGATTAAACCTTTACGAGTATTTAAATTATAGCTTTTTAAACTATACTATCATTGTTTTTTATAAAATAATCTTATTTGCTGTTGAAGCTTACATTGCATATTTAATAATTCAATTATTAAAAAAACTAAACTTAAAACAACCTTTTAGCATAGATGTACATACATTAATGAAAAAGATAAGTTATGCAATTTTCTACTTGTGGATAATAGCAATTGTACACAATACACACATTCAAATTATTGGTAAAAAACACAATTTTGAAATGAGTTTATTTTCTAGTGATTTTGTTTTTCTATCACTTATCATTTTTATTTTTGCTCAGATTGTAAAACGTGGAATTGAAATTCAATCTGAAAACGATTTAACAATATAAATTATGCGAAAAATTAATATTTTAAAAGCAATTGTAGATTTACTTTGGTTTTTCTCTATGCCAATAATATTACTAATTGTAGGATTTTCAATTGCAATTTTCTTTGCTGATTTAGGCGATTTAAACGTCAAAATAAATTCAGTGAATTTTAACAATAACACTTTGTTATCAAAAATATTATTGATTATTTCTGGTCTAAATTATTTATTAATAATTGCAGCTTTGTATTTTTTTAGAAAAGTATTAAACTTCTTTATAAGAGTAAAAATCTTTGAAGAAACCGTTATTTTATACTTTAAGAAAATTGGAAACTTACTATCTGTATCCGGAATTATTTCTCTCACAATTTCTATGGTTAGTAAAGCTTATTTTGAGCAAAAAATAGCTTTAGAATTTGGGTTGAATCAACATTTAGTAATTATTTGTTTAGGCTTGTTCTTTCTAGTTTTAAGTGAAGTCTTTAAAATTGCAAAACATCAGAAACAAGAAAACGATTTAACAATATAATATGGCAATCATCGTAAATTTAGACGTAATACTTGCCAAACGTAAAATGCGTAGTAAAGAATTGGCAGAAATTATTGGTATTACAACAGCAAACTTATCTATTTTAAAATCGGGTAAAGCAAAAGCAATACGTTTTTCTACATTAGAAGCAATTTGTAAGGCTTTAAATTGCCAACCTTCGGATATTTTAGAATATCAGCAAGATTAAAAGCATCTCGATACAATTTTACGAGAAAGCAAAATCACTCGATGTGACAGACTAAAACTTTAAAGAAATTTAATTATCAGTTCGAGTGGTTTTTCTTACCAAGGAAGAAAAATTGTATCATCAACTTTTTAAATTATCCATAAAAAAACTCCAAATTTTCATTCGGAGTTTCTTTATAAAATAAGTTATCGACTGCGCTCGAACTGACAAATATTATCTATTCATTGGCTTATCTAAATTCATAAACATCAAATCAACATTTGTTGCTTCTTCACCTAATAAATATTTACTAAAATGATCTGCTCTTAGCCAAAAAGAATATTCTGTCATGCTTCCAAAACCATGTCTTTGCCCAGGCATAATCATAAATTTAAAACGTTTATTGGCTTTAATTAACTCGTTTGCCATTCTAATTGTTCCTGCAGGATTCACATTATTGTCCATATCTCCATGAATTAACATTAAATGTCCTTTTAGATTTTTTGCTAAAGATTGATTATCATCAATTTTATACTTGTGCGAGATTTTCCCTTTGGCATCAATTTCTTCTTTTACACCATGATGCGTTTCACTCCACCAAGAATTATACACATTATTATCATGATTTCCTGCAGATGAAACTGCAGCCTTAAAGAAATCTGGATATACTAACATTGCTGCTGTAGACATAAATCCACCACCAGAATGACCGTAAATTCCAACTTTTTCGATATCAATAAATTTGTGTTTGTTTGCTAATTGTTGTGCTACATATTTTTTATCTGCTAAACCATAATCACGTAAATTTCCATATCCATAATTATGATACCATTTAGAACGATCTGGATGACCACCACGGTTTCCTAATGTAATTACCACAAAACCTACTTGAGCCATTCTATCTAAACGATCCATTCTATAAGAAAAAGACTTGTTTACAGCTTCTGTTTGCGGACCTGGATATACATACTCTAACAATGGATATACTTTTGTAGTATCCATATCAAAAGGCTTATACATAACACCGTAAATATCTGTAATTCCATCATCTGCTTTTACCTTAAAAGGTTCTGGAAATTTATATCCAGAAGCCATTAATTGCGATAAATCTGCCGTTTCTAGATCCATAACTTTACGTCCGTTTACATCTCTCAATTCAGATTTTGGCACCGTATTTACTCTAGAATAATTACTTACAAAGTATTTATTAGAATCTGCCATACTTGTTCTTGCTGTAAAATCACCAGGATTTAAAGTTTTTAATCCTGTGCCATTTAAATTAATTCTATAAGAATGTGCGTAATAAGGATCTTGTTTTTTATGAACCCCATTTGCAGTAAAATAAAGAGTTCTAGTTTTCTCGTCTAATCCTTCAAAATTAGCAACATGATAATTTCCTTCCGTAACCTGGTTTTTTAAATTACCTTCTGTATCATATAAATAAAAATGCGCCCAACCATCACGTTCTGCCCAATGCAACATTTCTTTTTCATTATTCAATAAAATTAATGGGCGAGATTCTATGTAGGTATTAAAACGTTCTTCTATTAAGGTTTTATATTCTCCAGTATTAATGTCTGCAACATTAATATCATATTTTTTACGATCTCTAGAAATTACACTAAAATAGATTTTTCCTTTTTTTGACAACAATAAAGAAGGTCTAAAATCATCATCTCTACTCGATTGTTTTCTAGGAGCTCTAAATACCGAAATACTTTGCTGACGAACCGTATCTAAAGGAACTTTTACATGTGATTTTGTAGGAATGTCAAAAATTAGTAATTCTGATTTGTAATATTCTTGTTCTCCTGGCATGTGGTATTTATACGACTCTAAGGTTGGTCTTTTTTTACCAGTTGAGTTAATTACCCATAAATCTTTAATGTGTCTAGAATCCGATTTTTGAAAAACAAACTTTTTAGAATCGTGAGACCAAGTACCCCAAACACCTTTTCGTTTGTCTTTATTTTTTTCTTTATCAACATTATCTTCTCTTCCACCCCAAGTATAACCGTAATTTTCCTCACCGTCTTTGGTCCATTGGTTTTCTACAACTGTACTGTCTTTTTCATCTTTAATAAACTTTTTAAAGTTTACTTTATCCATCCAATAAATATTATGGTTTTTACCATATAAAACGATAGAACTATCTGGTGCAATATTTGCCCATTTTTTCCAAGGTTCTTTTTCTTTCTTTTTTGTGTCGATAATGGTTAAACCGTTTCCACCTAGTCTATATTCTAAATGATAAACCTTCTTTTCCATTTTAGGCTTTTTCTTTTTTGACTTTTTTGCCTTTTTTGTTGATGTTGAATCTTTTTTTACATCTTTTTTATCCTCCTTTTTTTCATCAACAACCTCAACTTCTTCGGTAGAAGTTACTCTAAAACGAATTGCATTTTCAGCTTTATTAAACTTAAAGCGTAAACGTGGTAAATGTTTAGCATCATAAGGATCCTTTGTAATTTCTGTTAACCATTTTGCCATTTTTACGTTATCGAAAAGTAATTTTTTAGATTTCTTATCAGCATCAACTATATAATAATTAGAGCCTTCAGAAGTTTTATAAGAATACCAAAAACGATTTCCTTTTTTTAGCCAATGCGGACTTACACTTGTAGAGTGCACCATTTTGGCTAAGTTTTTAGGCGAATATTTAGCCGCAGCTCTATAATTAGGCTTAGGTGTATCTTGTGCAGAAATTACTAAAACAGTAAATAAAGACAAGAAAAGAAGTACTATTTTTTTCATCGAGTAAGAATTTGATTAGTTCACGTAAAGTTCTCTAAAACAAACTACCTCACAAGTTTTTAAGATTTTTTTATAAAATATTTAACAGTTTTACCCTTAATTTAAATTACGCTTTTCTACAAAAAAACGTTTTAAGAGTTGAGAGCATTCGTTTTCTAGAATACCACTCACAACTTTAGTTTTAGGATGTAACGTAGTGTTTAAATTTACAAAACCTCTTTCTGGCTCAGAAGCACCATATACAATTTTACCTATTTGCGCCCAATAACTAGCGCCAGCACACATTTGACAAGGCTCTAAAGTAACATACAATATACATTCTTTTAAATATTTACCTCCTAAAAAATCTGCAGCAGAAGTAAATGCTTGCATTTCTGCATGTGCAGTTACGTCATTTAATGTTTCTGTTAAGTTATGTGCTCTTGCAATTATTTGATCTTTAAAAACAACAATAGCCCCAACAGGAACTTCTCCTTTAGAAAAAGCATTTTCTGCTTCTTGAAAAGCTTTTTTCATAAAATAAGTATCATCAAAAGGTTGTATCATGTTTTTGAATATAAAAATCAATATTACAAAATTTGATGTTGTATTTTTGCCTTCGAATGAAAAATTTGTTAGACAACATATCAAATCCATCTGATTTAAGAAAATTAAATCCAGTACAATTACCTCAAGTCGCAAAAGAGTTGAGAGCATTTATTATTGATATTGTAGCAACCAAAGAAGGCCATTTAGGTGCAAGTTTAGGTGTTGTAGAACTTACAATTGCATTGCATTATTTGTTTGACACTCCAAATGACTTATTAATTTGGGATGTTGGTCATCAAGCCTACGGACATAAAATTTTAACAGGTAGAAAAGATAATTTTCATACCAACAGACAATTTGGTGGCATTGCAGGATTTCCGTCAAGAAAAGAAAGCGAATTTGATACTTTTGGCGTTGGACATTCTTCTACTTCCATTTCTGCTGCTTTAGGAATGGCAATTGCATCAAACTTAAAAGGAGCAACAGAAAAACATCATATTGCTATTATTGGAGATGCTTCTATTGCCAGCGGAATGGCTTTTGAAGCGCTAAACCACGCAGGTGTTTCTAAAGCTAATTTATTAATTATTTTAAATGATAATGCTATTGGAATTGATCCTTCTGTAGGTGCTTTAAAAGAGTATTTAACAAAAGTTAAAACCGATAAAAGATTAGCTGTACAAAATAATATTATAAAAGCATTAAATTTTGATTATTCTGGCCCAATAGATGGCCATGATTTACCTAAAATTTTATTAGAATTAGACAGATTAAAAAATGTAAAAGGGCCTAAGTTCTTACACGTTATTACAACAAAGGGAAAAGGTTTACAACAAGCAGAAGAAGACCAAGTAACCTATCATGCTCCAGGAAAATTTGATAAAATTTCTGGAGAAAGAATACAAAAAGAAGCGAGTTTATATACTAAGTACCAAGACGTTTTTGGTAAAACAATTGTTGAACTAGCTAAAAAGAATGATAAAATTGTTGGTATTACACCTGCAATGTTAACAGGTAGTTCGTTAAAATTTATGATGCAAGAGTTTCCTAAAAGAACTTTTGATGTTGGTATTGCAGAACAACACGCAGTTACGCTAGCTGCTGGTATGGCTACACAAGGATTAATTCCGTTTTGTAATATTTACTCAACATTTTTACAACGCGCTTATGACCAAGTTATACATGATGTTGCGCTACAAAATTTACCTGTTATTTTCTGTTTAGACAGAGCTGGTTTGGTTGGAGAAGATGGAGCAACACATCATGGAGTTTTTGATATCGTTTTTTTAAGATGCATACCTAACTTAATAATTTTTGCGCCTAGAAACGAAATTGAATTACGAAACATTTTATACACAGCACAATTAGGTTTAAAGAATCCGATTGCAATTAGATATCCAAGAGGAACAGGAACAATTACAGACTGGAAACAACCTTTTAAAACAATAGAAATTGGTAAAGGTCTTCAACTTAAAGCAGGAAATGAAACTGCTATTTTAACGATTGGTACCATTTCTAAAAATGTTTCTGAAGCAATTAATTTATTAGAAAACAAAAAAGAGATTGCGCATTACGATATGCGTTTTGTAAAACCTCTAGATAAGCAATTACTGCATGATATTTTTAAAAATCATAAAACTATAATTACAGTTGAAAACGGCACAATAAATGGCGGATTTGGTTCGTCTATTTTAGAATTTGCGTCAGAATACAACTATTTAAATAAAATAAAAATACTAGGAATTCCAGATACTTTTATAGAGCATGGTAACATTAATATTCTACAAAGCAAAATAGGTTTAGATGTAAAAAGCTTAACTTCATATTTTTCTAAAGCATAAAAAAGGCGCCAGATGGCGCCTTTTTTATAAACTAAGTTGTAATTTATTCAATTACAATCTTATTTGAAGATTTCTTATTATTACTATCAATTACATTAACAATATAAACTCCAGCATTTAAGTTTACAGAAACATCTTGTTTTTCTTTATCGTTAAAATCTAAAACAGTTTTATAAACTTGCTTTCCATTAATATCAAAAATAACAACATTAGATGCTCCTAAATCGCTTTTAGCAAAAATAGTAAAGCTACCATTTGAAACTGTTGGGTAAACAGTAAAAGATTTATCTTCATTTAAAACTGCATCTACAGAAGCCGTTCTAGCATCAAACTTTCCAGAAAAAATACCTCTACCATGTGTAGCAGCAAACACTGTGTTATCATCACGTAAATCTAAATCTAAAACTTTTACATTTTTCATACCATTAAAAGATTGAACCCAAACAGGAGATGAATCACTAAAGTTTGCTGTTCTCCAAACACCTAATTCAGTTCCAATAATAACTTCTTCTAAATTTAAAGGATTTTGTAAAATTGCTTTAACTGGAATATCTGGGAAATTTCCTTCTTTATTATGCCAAGTTGCACCTGCATCGTCTGTATACCATATACTAACAACATTATAATTATGCATTGTCACAAAAATTTCATCTTCACTAACTCCAAATTCAATATCAGAAATACTTCCTACAAAACTAGGTCCAGAAATTTCTGTCCAAGTTGCTGTTGCATTAGCATTCGTAACCTTTAACAAATCGCCTAATTTAGTACCAACTAAAAGTGTTGTTGATGTAGTAGTGTAAGGAGATACAGTTAAAGCTGCAGGAGCAGAGGTCATTAAACTATTTGTTAATTCTGTTTTAAAAATAAACCCTGATAATAAATTTGAATATCTCTTTATTTTAGGCCCGTTAGTTCCAGAATAATTTGTATATAAAATGTTTAAATTAGAATCTAACTCTTCTTGATTTATAAAATCTCCATTTGAACTAGATTCAGAATTTATTGTTTTACTAGATCCTGTAGCTAAATTGTATAAATTAATTCCGTCATTATAAACATAATTTCTAATAAAATATTTATCTGTACCATCTTGATCAAAGAATGTATATGCACCATCTCCACCATAAGCTTCTATAGAACTATCTACACCAGTATTTGAATCTTCGAATGACTGTGTTCCATTATCTTGTGCTCCTGCTGCAAAATATTCTTTTCCATCAAAAGCAGCAGTAGGACCAACACCTACAGAATAAAATTGAGTAATATTTAATCCATTATTTCTAGAACCAGTTACTGTACCTCCATTATCTGTATAATACACACCTCCGTCATTACCAAATAACATTTTGTTAGTCTCTCCGTTTCCAAAAACTGCAATGTGTTGATCTGCATGAACTTCTTGAAAATTAAATCCTCCATACCAGTGAGAAAATTGATCCCAGTTAGCTCCACCATCTGTAGTTTTAAATAAATCTATACCACCTACATACACATTATCATCATCAGTAGGATTTACAGCAATAAGTAGATCATAAAAAGCTTGAACTCTAGTAAAATCTGCAGCAGTTATTCCGCTATCTGCATCATTAGGTAATGCTGTAGCAGTAGGGTCTGTAGAAAAAGCATCTTCAGTCTTTAAAATTGCAACACTACCACCTGCTGTTAATTGAGCTAATAAATATATTTTATCAGCGTTTGTTGCAGACAAAGCTATCTCTGTTCTATTTCCATTAGGAACCGCATAGGTTTCGTTAAAAGTAACACCATCAGTAGAAGAAAATACTCTACCACCACCATCGTTATAAATTTTACTATTTGTACTAGAAAGCCAAATTTTATTGTCTGCTCCAATCTCTAAATCGTTAGGACATGTAGGGTTTCCATCAGTTGTTTCTGGCAATGATAACTTCGTCCAAGAAGCTCCACCATCTACAGATTTATATAATCCATAAGTTAAAGATCCCTGTACAGTTGTAGCATTTGCAACACCATAAACAGCATCAGAAACACCTACATAAATTTCAGAAACTTCATTGTTTTTTCTAACTACTACATCATTTATGTGTTGTGGCCCAGGAACTACTACTGCTGTAAATGTTCCTGAAGAAGGGTTTAAAGAAACTTCAACATCTCCAGAAGCTAAAGCTGTTTCTAACATATCTCCATCTGCCTGAGAAATCATAATAGACGGTATAGCAATTGTAGTATCATCACCTCCCATTGGTACAGGATCTCCTGCAATATTATTCATAACTATAACAGCAATTGCTCCTGCATTTTCTGCATTTTTAACTTTTACATCAAAATCACAACCTCCTCTACGAATTAAAGCTATTTTACCATTGATATCTGAAGCGTTTGTTAAAGCATTACACCCGCCAGTTGGTGTTCCCGTACCATCATTTGCAAGTACTATTTTATTAACAATAGCTGTTGTAATTAAAGTACCAAAAGCTGTGGTTGGAAAAGAAATGTAATTTCCCTTAATATTATCTGGTGAAAGTACTGTGATGTTGTCTGAAGATTGGAAAAAACTTTTTCCTGTTACACCTCCAAAAATATTTGTCCAAGTTGCTCCTCTATCCGAAGATTTCCATAACCCGTCTCCATTAGCAGAACCAGTTGTATGACCAACATAAGATTCTCCAGTTCCAGCATAAAAAACATCCATATTATTAGGATCGTAAGTTAAGCTTGAAATTGATAAGTTATCTGGAATATCTACTTGTACCCAAGTTGAGTTTGGATCAGAAATTTTATCATTTCTCCATAATCCACCACTAACACTTCCTGCAAAAACAGTTTCGTTAGTTGTGTCATTAGGATCAAACATAACTGCTCTTACTCTACCAGCAACATTATTTGGTCCTCTTTCTATCCAAGGATTATCACTACCATCTCCAGGAACTCTTTTTGCAGTTCTATCATCAGATATTTTTTTGAATTTTAAAAATGTTTTCTGGATATGTTTTACCTGTTAAAGGGCTCATTTCATGAAGAAATTCTTGTTCTATAAAAGCATTTGGAGGCAACCCCATAGATTTTCTCACTTTCTTAGCCAAACTCATCGTTTTTTGATAAGGATGGTTATTAAAGAATTCTGCATGTTGCTGTTTTAAGCTTTCATTTTCACTATTATTAGTGGAAAACTTAAAGATAAGTCCAATACCAACAAGCAATACTGCGGTATAAAGTAATTTTTTTGTCATGGTTTGTTTGAATTAATTATTAATGAGATTCCAAATTTAGCTAATTTTTATAGCTTTATATAATATTTCCAGTTAATTTTTTATGTGTTCTAATAGCGTAACTATCTGACATTGTAGAAACATAAGTACAAACGCTCATAATTCTATGGTACAATATACTTGTCTCATTTTGATACTCTAAGGGCAATAAATTTAGCACCAGTTTATCGTAATTAGATTGGCTACCATCAAACTTATTATTTAGGGCAGAAACGAAAACATGCAATAAGTCTGCTATTATTCTATAACCAGCAACTTCTTTTTCTACAACCTCTTTACTTTTATAGATTTTAGCTACACTTATTTTTATTATGTCGTTAATTTGTGCTTCATACTTACATTTATCTAATAAAGATTTATCAAAACTTCCATTTAAAATAGATTTTTCATTATTTAAAAATATTTCAATTGCCTCTTCAATTAAAGCACTAATTGCAATTGCACGTAAATAAGCTGTTCTGTCTTTAGTATGTTTTAATGCGTAGTATTTATCCCTATTAATACCTGTTATTAATTTAGACATATACTCTAAAGCATAATCTTCATCTATTAGTCCAAGGTTAATTCCATCTTCAAAATCAATAATCGTATAACAAATATCATCTGCAGCTTCTACTAAATAGGCTAATGGGTGTCTATAAAAAGAATTTTCTTCTTTAGACTTAGCTTTTAAACCTAATTCTTCTGCTACATCTAAAAATTCAGTTTTTTCAGATTGAAAGAAGCCATATTTTTTATCTACAATATGATCGGTTGGTTTTTTAGGCAAACTTTCTTTCGGATATTTTAAAAAAGCACCTAATGTTGCATAACTTAAGCGCAAACCTCCAGAAATTCCTTCTCTAGATTCTGTAAGGATTTTAAAACCATTAGCATTTCCTTCAAAATCAATTAAATCTTGGTATTCTTTTGCTGATAATTGCTCTTTATACTTAGCTCCATTTCCTGTTTTAAAATACTCTCCAATTGCTTTTTCTCCAGAATGACCAAAAGGCGGATTCCCAATATCGTGTGTAACAGATGCAGCTGCAACAATTGCCCCAAAATCGTTAAAAGTATATCCTAAATTTACTAAATTAGGATGACGTTCTAATAAAACTTTCCCTACTCTTCTACCTAAAGTTCTACCTACAACAGAAACTTCTAAACTATGGGTTAAGCGCGTGTGTACAAAATCGGTATCGGACAACGGGATTACTTGAGTTTTATCTTGTAAACTTCTAAATGCTGATGAAAATATAATTCTATCAAAATCTACATCAAAGCCTAATCGAGTTTCATCTTGTGCTATTCTTGGGCGTTTTTCTGTGTCGCCAAAACGTTTTAAAGAAAGGAGTTGTTCCCAGTTCATTACTTATTTTTTATTTTTTCGAAAATACGAAAAAAGAGAAGTATTTCTACCTCTCTTTTACCTTAAATAATTATGCTATTTTCCAAAAGGATTTAATTTCCCTCGCAGTTTCCTTAATTTTTTCTATATAGAATAACTTATTTTTTGGAGCATCGATCATTCTGCCATCAAAAACATCTAAAGAAAAACATAATTCTGGTAAAACTTTTGCTTGATATTTATCCTCAATAACTTTTAAATATTTTTCTATTAAAAAAGAAACCTTTTTGGAATCTTCTAATTCAAATACATTTCTTTTAGAGATATGAATTTTTATACCTCCAATATATTTTTCATTATCATAAACCATAGTAAAAATAACATCTGGCGAAACCAAAATTTCAACACCTTCTATGAATATTGATTTTATTTCCGGTTTTTTAATAATATCAAGTTTATGACTTTTTAATATTTTGGGTATTTTTATTTTCATATACCTTTGAATAGCTTCAATTGAAATAGTTTTATTTAAAACTTGTCTTGGCTTAATTGGTACTTTATCTTTAAGCCTCTGAAGACCTTCAATAATAGGATTTTTATCCCCATTATTAGAAAGTGATTTTTTAATACTTGCTCTTGGGGTTTGATATAAAGATATCATGAACTTATTAGGTTCTTTTTGCTGCCTAATTATTCGTTTCTTTTTTGAGTCTGTTCCTTTTGAGAAATCTACAAATTGATTTATTGATATAAAATATTCCATTATATTCTGAATTTTAAATTGTTAATTATTAATTATTATTGTTAATAAGTCTGCTATCAAGTCTAAAACAAGGGCATAATCCATATTTTGACTTTTTATAAAATTTAGAAAAATAACTTGGCAAAAAGAATCCTAATTTGTAAGTTTGAAAAACAAAAAGGGAGATTGAGTAGTCTCAAAATTCTTTTTTATTAACTAAATTTTAGCCCTGCAAGGAAAAAATTAAAGTTTTACCAAGAAGCGATATTTCCAGTATCGCTTTTTTTGTTTGTTACTTTTTTCTCAAATATTATATTTAACTGTTTATTATAAAGAGAAGTCTTTCGACTTCTCTTTTTTTATTATTTTAACTTTCTATGATCCACACATTAGGCAATCATCATCTGGCGCTCCATTTTTAGAAGCATTAACCATAGCTTTAAACTCTGCTGGAGACATTGGTTTATCTTCAATTACTTCTGCTTTCTTTTCTTTAGAAACTGTAAACTGAGTAGCATTTACTGCAGACTTAGTTCTTAAGTAATACATACCTGTTTTTAAACCAGATTTCCAAGCATAAAAATGCATTGAAGTTAATTTTCCGAAATCTGGATCTTTTAAGAATAAGTTTAAAGATTGAGATTGATCGATAAAATATCCTCTATGACGAGCCATATCAATAATATCTTTCATACTCATTTCCCAAACTGTTTTGTATAATTCTCTTAGCTCTGCAGGAATTTCTTCGATGTGTTGAATAGAACCATTTGCACGCATAATGCTTTCTTTCATATCATTATCCCATAAACCTAATTCTACTAAGTCTTCTAACAAATGTTTATTTACAACAATAAACTCACCAGATAAAACTCTTCTCGTATAAATATTAGAAGTGTAAGGCTCAAAAGCTTCATTGTTTCCTAAAATTTGAGAGGTAGATGCTGTTGGCATTGGCGCAACTAACAACGAGTTTCTTACACCATGCTTCATTACTTGCTTACGTAATTTAGCCCAATCCCAGTTTCCACTTAATTCATCATCTTTAATTCCCCACATATTAAATTGGAATTCTCCTTCAGACATTGGAGATCCTTTAAATGTAGAATATGGTTCTTTTGCTTTAGCAATTTCCATAGAAGAAGTTACTGCTGCAAAATACATAGTTTCAAAAATTTCTTGATTTAATTTTTTAGCTTCATCAGAAGTAAAAGGCAAACGTAATTGTATAAATGCATCTGCTAAACCTTGAATTCCTAGTCCTACTGGTCTGTGTCTAAAGTTAGAATTTTCTGCTTCAATTACTGGGTAAAAATTAGCATCAATTACTGTATCTAAATTACGAGTTACTTTTTTAGTAACATCGTATAGTTTTTTATGGTTAAAGTATTTTTCGCCGTTTTCTCTTTCCGAAATAAACATTGGTAACGCAATAGAGGCTAAGTTACAAACTGCAACCTCGTCTTTTGCCGTATACTCCATAATTTCTGTACATAAGTTTGAAGAACGAATTGTACCTAAGTTTTTCTGATTCGATTTTCTGTTTGCTGCATCTTTATACAACATATATGGTGTACCCGTTTCTATTTGAGATTCTAAAATCTTCTCCCAAAGTTCACGTGCTTTTATCGTTTTTCTACCTTTTCCAGCAGCTTCATAACTTGTATATAAACGCTCGAACTCTTCATCGTATGTATCATATAAATGCGGACATTCATGAGGACACATTAAAGTCCAGTCTGCATCTTCTTGAACACGTTTCATAAATAAATCTGAAATCCACATTGCATAGAATAAATCTCTTGCACGCATTTCTTCTTTACCGTGATTTTTCTTTAAATCTAAAAAGTCGAAAATATCTGCATGCCAAGGTTCTAAATACATAGCGAAAGACCCTTTACGTTTTCCTCCTCCTTGATCTACATAACGAGCGGTATCATTAAATACTTTTAACATAGGTACAATTCCGTTAGATGTACCGTTAGTACCAGCAATATAAGAACCTGTAGCTCTAATATTATGTAAAGACAAACCAATACCTCCTGCAGATTGCGATATTTTTGCTGTTTGTTTTAATGTATCGTATATACCTTCTATACTATCATCTTGCATTTGCAATAAAAAACAAGAGGACATTTGTGGTTTTGGTGTACCTGCATTAAATAATGTAGGAGTTGCATGCGTAAAATATTTTTTACTCATTAACTCATAAGTTGCTATTGCTTCATCTATATCATTTTTATGAATACCGATAGAAACACGCATTAACATGTGTTGTGGACGTTCTGCAATCTGACCGTTCAACTTTAATAAATATGAACGTTCTAATGTTTTAAAACCAAAGTAATCGTAATTAAAATCTCTATTATAAATAATAGTAGAATCTAATTTTTCTGCATTGTCTTTGATGATTTCATATACATCATCTGCCAATAATGGCGCTTTTTTTTCTGTACGTGGATTTACATAGTAATATAAATCATCCATTGTTTCTGAGAATGATTTTTTGGTGTTTTTATGTAAGTTAGAAACTGCAATTCTTGCTGCTAATCTGGCATAGTCTGGATGCGCAGTAGTCATGGTAGCTGCTGTTTCTGCCGCTAAATTATCTAACTCTGAAGTAGTTACACCATCATACAAACCTTCAATTACCCGCATTGCAACTTTAACTGGATCGACAATTTTATTTAATCCATAACACATTTTTTTAACTCTTGCTGTGATTTTGTCGAACATCACTGGTTCTTTCTTGCCGTCTCTTTTTGCTACATACATAGGTTTACAGGTTTTATTTTTAGTTGTTTAGTTAGCCACCAAAACATCCACTTTTTGGCAGTTTATTTTCTTACCCCAAAAAAATTAGGGTATAAATTTTTAATATTTAATAGGTATTTAGTGTCCTGGGGAATGAAACTAAATTAAAAATCTGAATCGAAACTTATACTACCAGTTCCACCAGATTTTACTCCAGCTTTTTGATATTCAGAAACTCTTTTTTCGAAGAAATTAGTTTTTCCTTCTAAAGAAATCATTTCCATAAAATCGAACGGATTTGTAGAATCATATACTTTTTCACATCCGAATTCTAACAATAATCTGTCTGCTACAAATTCTAAATACTGTGTCATTAACTTTGCATTCATTCCAATTAAACTAACTGGCAATGACTCCGTTACAAACTCTCTTTCAATATTTAAAGCATCAACTATTATCTCTTTAATACGATCTGGAGAAACTCTGTTTACAATATGATTATTATGTAAGTGTACTGCAAAATCTGCATGCATACCTTCGTCTCTTGAAATTAACTCATTAGAAAAAGTTAATCCTGGTAATAATCCTCTTTTCTTTAACCAAAAAATTGAACAAAATGCTCCTGAGAAGAAAATACCCTCAACAGCAGCAAAAGCAATTAATCTTTCTGCAAAAGAGTCTGACTCTATCCATTTTAGAGCCCAATCTGCTTTTCTTTTAATTGCAGGAAAAACTTCAATCGCTCTAAATAATCTATCTTTTTCAACCTCATCTTTTACATAAGTATCAATTAATAAAGAATATGTTTCTGAGTGCACATTCTCCATCATAATTTGAAACCCATAGAAAAATTTAGCTTCAGAATATTGTACTTCATTAACAAAATTTTCTGCTAAATTTTCATTTACAATTCCATCAGATGCCGCAAAAAAAGCTAAAATATGTTTTATAAAATAACGCTCATCATCCGTTAACTTAGTAGTCCAATCAATAACATCTGCATGCAAATCAATTTCTTCTGCAGTCCAGAAACAAGCTTGTTGTTTTTTATACCATTCCCATAAATCATCATGCTGAATAGGGAAAATCACAAAGCGATTGTCATTAGGTTGTAAAATTGGTTCTATATTAGACATGTATAGGTATAATTTGAGAGTTATTGAATATTATTTAATCGTTAAGAACGACTCCTACAAAGATTGAATTTTTTGTTCCAAAATGAAAGTTATACTTATTCACAAAACCCTTGAAGTTTTTAACAAAATGCACTTTTTTAGGTTTTTTTTCATTTTTTGCATTATCCTCAATTATCTGATATACAGCTTTTTAAAATGTTAAAAAGTCTTAAAGGCCTAGTATTATTGACTTTCTTGAAAAAGTCTAATACACCTCTACCCATTTAAAAAAAGTAAAAATATTTTACTACAGAAACAAAAAAATAAAACAGCTTTTTTTAATAGAAAAGAACAAAGTAGTATAAACCTCATATTATAAGTGTATATTTGTACTTTATTAACAATTTATTATTTATCAAAGTGAAAAACGGAACAGTAAAATTTTTCAACGAATCTAAAGGATTTGGATTTGTAGTTGAAGACGATTCAAAAACAGAGTATTTTGTACACGTATCAGGTTTAATTGACGAAATTAGAGAAGGTGATGCAGTAGAATTTGACTTGAAAGAAGGAAGAAAAGGTTTAAACGCAGTAGACGTTAGAGTAATCTAATTATATTTCTTAAATTTTTAAAAAGTAAAGAATCGTCTAAATATTTTAGACGGTTTTTTTTGCCTTATTTTTGCAAAAACATTTTAAAAATGAAAAGTAAGTTTCCAAAAATTGTACAAATTACAATTATCTCTGTATACTTAATATTTTTAGCTGGATCTGTAGTTAGAATGACAGGATCTGGGATGGGATGTCCAGATTGGCCAAAATGTTTTGGTTATTACATACCACCTACCTCTGAAAAACAAATTACATGGAAACCTAATTCTGATTATAAAAAAGGTTTTATCATTATTAAAGATGAAGCATTATTTGTTGCAGAAAATGACGTAAAAACCTCTATAGAATTCAACCAAAATAATTGGATAAAATACACTAAACACGATTACGCAAAATTTAATAAATACCACACTTGGACCGAGTATATAAATAGATTAACTTCTGTTTTAGCTGGTTTTGTTTTTCTCTTTTTAATTTATGGCTCTTTAAAATATTGGAAAACTAATAAACAAATTACCTATTTAGCTTTTACTGCTTTCTTTTTAATGCTAGTAGAAGCTGTAATGGGAAAAATGGTTATAGATACAAACTTAAAACCTGGAGTAATTACTATACACATGGTTATTGGCCTAATAATTATTGCGCTTTTATTAAAAATAAAATTTATAGTTAGTAAGAATAAAAAGAAAGTTAATTACAACTCAATTTTTAATAAACTTTTAATTTTTTCTGTCATTTTTTCATTAATACAAATTGCTTTGGGTACACAGGTTAGACAATTTATAGACGAACAAGTAAAGCTCTTTGGTTTTGAGAATAAAAACTATAGTTTAATGAATGCTAATTTTAAATTTTACTTTCATAGGTCTTTTACAATAGCAATTGTTTTAGTAAACTTAGGTTTATTTTACATCAATCAAATTAAAAATTTAGGCTATAAATTAGTAAATTGGATTGTCTTTTTAATCTTTCTAGAAACCATTACAGGTATTTTAATGTACTATGCAGAATTTCCCTTAGGAACACAAGCTATACATTTGTTATCTGGTGCAATTTTATTTGGTTTGCAATTTTATTTATGGTTACAAAGCAGAAAAGGAATTAGTGGTTAGTAAAAATAAATACTATATCACTTTGAGCCACTAAAGCTTTGAATCTTATTTAAGGATGCGCATTTACCCAAACTTCTCCGTCAGAAAAATATTCTTTTTTCCAGATAGGAACAGTTTCCTTTAAAGTATCTATTGCAAATTCGCAAGCTCTAAAAGCAGCTTTTCTATGCTTTGCAGATGCAGCAATTATCACAGGAATTTCCCCAATTTGCAACATACCTTCCGCATGATGAATAGCTATTTTTTGAATGTCAAATTTCTCTAAACATAAAACAGCAATCTTCTTCATCTCTTTTATTGCCATTGGTTTGTAAGTTGAAAAATCTAGCTGTTTTACTTCTTTTCCTTTAGTATCATTCCTAACAGTTCCAATAAAAGCTGAAATTCCACCACAAGAATCATCTTCTACAAAATGATAGCATTCTTGTAAACTCAATTTATCGAAAGTTATTTTTATAGAAGTTCTTTGCATAATACTTTATATTAAAACAAGTTCAATACTTATAGCAAAAATAATAATTCATAATGTATCTTTGCACTCAAATTTCCAATACTTCAACAAAATGAAAAGTATCTTTAGAATTGTTAGTCTTTTAGAAGGAATTTCTTACTTGCTTTTACTATTTATAGCAACTCCAATCAAACATTTTCAAGGAGATGCTTCTTATGTAAAAATGCTAGGTATGCCTCACGGAATACTTTTTATGCTATATGTAGTTTTAGCTATTGTAATTAAAAAAGAAATGAATTGGGACAATAAAACTTTAGGAATAGTTTTAGTTGCCTCTATTTTACCTTTTGGAACCTTCTATATTGATAAAAAGTATTTACGCTAAAAAAACTAACCTCCACTAACAGGTGGAATTACTGCAACGATATCATTTTCTTTCAAAATTAAGTCGTCTGCAGCATATTCTTCATTTACCGCAATAGCGTATGAGTCTATATTTTTTAGCAGAGAATGTTTTTTTGATAATTTGCTTAAAACCACTAACAGTTGTTCCTTTTTTTGCATTTATATACAAGTTTGAGGCACCTACTAAATCTGTTGTAATTCCAAAAAAAGTGTTTTTATATCCATTTAATGCAAAGATAAAAAAGTATTAATTTAAAAACTCATCTTAAACAAGAATCCATCGTTTTTAATACCTGCATTAAACGACTTAACATAATCAACCCTTAAAAAACGCCACTTACCAATACCCACATTTCCTAAACCAACTGAAAATTCTGTGTAAGGATTTTTATTAGCCATAAATAAAGTTTTTGCCCCTCCAATTAAATGAAAATTCAACTTATTTATTAAAGGTAATTTACCTAAAATAGATCCTTTAAAATTATGTTCTACATGTGCTTCTGCATATTTATCATTCGTATAAAATTTATAATACTCTAGTAAACCAAAACTATTTAATTGGGTATCTGTAACAAAAAACAATTGATTACCATTCGCTTGTAAATTATCCATTAAAGCAATATTTTTCTTCTTAAAAAAAAGACCTCCTCTAACATTGTAAGCCGTATTCCCAAAATTCCCTGCATCTAAACTTTGCCTAATATTTGCTGTAAGCAAATCAGAATTTAACCCAGAATCTGAGGCTCCAAAGTTTTTCTTATAATTAACACTTAAAGAAGGGAATTTATTATTTCCAATATTTTCTTTTCTATCTGGATATGACAAATATTTCTGATTAAAAATAATTGTTGCTCCAATATTAAATGTTGCCATTTTATGTACGGAAAATGCAGGATTTATATAGTCTGAAGAATTTAGAGGATTATTAGACGTATAAGGATCTGTTTTACTTTGTCTTGCAAAAGAATAATTACTTGTATTAAAAAGCGGCTTTCTATTTGCATATTCTAAAGAAGTAGAAAAATAAACTCCGTTTTTAATTTCTTCAGAATACCTAATTTTAGCAAACTCTTTTTCATAAATTTTCATATAATTTTCTCTTTTCAACAACGATCTAATCATATTATCCATTTTAGAAATTGGCTCCCTATCATTAAACTGAGCAGTTTTTACACCTCCAGAAATAGAAAGTCGTGGCCTAGAAATATTATTCCATTTTTTTGTAAAAAAGAAAGTTGGTCTTGCTTTTTCCTCAGACAAACCATAATTAACATTTACACCAGCATTCCACCATTTTCCTTTTTGGTTTAAGCTTTTAAAATAGCTAACGCCAATAGATGTATTTAAACCTTGAACGGTATTAAAACCTAAATCGCTAATAATACCTTTGTACGATAAAGACCATTTTTTATGTGAATTCCTATAGGTATAACCAGTTATTGGAGAAAGAACACTTAACTTATTTTGTTTTTTATTTACAGAATCTAAATATTTTTTTGATTTACGAACAACTTTAATACTATCCTTAATAACATAATCACTAACTTCTTCTTTGGTTAAAGGAACAGGTCTTAAATCATTCCAATACGTTGAGTCTTTTTCTGTAGCTTCTTTTTCGAAAGTTAAAACCTCATTTGTAAACGTTTTTTCTGTAAAATTTGGTTTAAAATTATAATCCGAAAAAGCAGCAGAAAAACGACCGTCAAATTTAAAACCAAAAGCGTTTACCTTAAAATCTATAGTCTGACTTATTAAAACCCAAGCATCATTTTCTTCGGAATAATTATAATTCTGTTTCAACTTTAAAACATCAACAACAGGAATATTAACTTGAGCTCCAGTAACAGAAACATCTACACCATATAAAGCCCAATCATCTTCAACTATATATAAAAACCCATTAAAAACCCGATCGTTTTTACGTTTGGGAATTAATTTTATTTTATTGATTAGCTTACCTTTTTCATCATAAAAAGTACCTTTCAATTTAAATTTATAATAACTGAAAGCATTTGTAGAAATTGGAGAAACTAAATCATTTCCAAGCTCTACATTATTATTATAAAAATTGATATTTGCATCTTCTGCTCTATTAAAACTAATTCCATTATCCCTGCCACTTACCTTGGAAGCTATAATATTTTCTTTAAATCTCTTTGGTTGTTTCTGAAACTTAATATCTGAAACAGTTTCAGAAAGATAAATAATCCCACTTCTTGTAGAATCCAAACCTCCACCAAAATCACCTAAAGTTTGACCTAAAAATTTTTCTGGTGCATCTTTAATTCTATACAAACCTCTTGAATAAAAATTGGCAGTATACTCTGCAAACTTATCTGTATTCTTGTCTTTATTTGCAATAACTTTTCTAATGATTTGATTAGCAGGATTATCTTTAGTTGATATAGAAATACCAGTTAACTGCACACTTTCTTCTTCTAATTGAACATTTAGTTCAAAAGGAAACGAAGTAATATTAATTTCTTTTTTTAACGTTTTAAATCCCAAAAATTGAAAAACTATAACTTGTTTCCCTAACTTATTTAGATCTAACACATAATCTCCATTATCATTTGAAGTTGTTCCTGTTACTGTCTTATTTAAATAAACACTTACAAATGAAAGCGGATTATTTTCAGTGTCTATAATATTACCTTTTACTTGTGCAAAAAAGCTTAATGAAATAAAAAGAAAAAATAGAAAAGTATTTTTTTTCATAGTTTGGTTTTAGTTGAAGACGTAAAGCTAAAGTTTATGTTACAATAAAATGTTTAATTTTTGTTAACGATATTGTAAATTGTTCTTAATTATTAAGACGTCATAAAAGCTCTAATAGTTGCTCTTTTTTATATATATTTTCAAAACTATCAAAAACAAAGTCAAAAAAGACTTTTAAACCCTAATTTAAAATAAAAAACGAGCTATAAATAACAAAACACAGTTAGAAAAAATCAAATCATAAAAGATTAGTATTCTTCGTTTTCTCTTTAACCGAAAAGCCTATATTTGTATGCTTAAATAAGGAAAAAACATTTTATGAGCGATTCTAGAAAAAGACATGAGGCTTTACTATATCACGCAAAACCAAAACCAGGAAAAATTGAAGTTATTCCTACAAAAAAGTACGCCACACAGCACGATTTAGCTTTAGCGTATTCTCCAGGTGTTGCAGAACCTTGTTTAGAAATAGCAAAAGACAAAAACAATGCATACAAATACACATCTAAAGGCAATTTAGTAGCTGTAATATCTAACGGAACTGCTGTTTTGGGCTTAGGAGACATTGGCCCTGAAGCTTCAAAGCCTGTAATGGAAGGTAAAGGTTTGTTATTTAAAATATTTGCAGATATTGATGTTTTTGACATAGAAGTTGATACCACAGACGTTGATAAATTTGTAGAAACTGTTAAAGCAATTGCCCCTACTTTTGGAGGGATTAATTTAGAAGACATAAAAGCTCCAGAAGCTTTCGAAATAGAAAGAAGACTAAAAGAGGAATTAGATATTCCTGTTATGCATGATGATCAGCATGGAACCGCAATTATTTCTGCAGCAGCATTAAAAAATGCAATAGAAATAACCCAAAAAGACATTTCTAAAGTAAAAATTGTAGTAAATGGTGCAGGTGCAGCAGCAATTTCATGTACACGTTTGTATGTAAAATTAGGTGCACAAAAAGAAAATATTGTAATGTGTGACAGTAAAGGTGTCATTCGAAAAGATAGAGACAATTTAACATCTCAAAAAGAGGAATTTGCTACAAACCAAAATTTAAACACTTTGGACGATGCTATGCAAAATGCAGATGTTTTTATAGGTCTTTCTATGGGAAATGTAGTTACTCCAGAAATGCTCTTAACAATGTCTAAAGATCCTATTGTTTTTGCAATGGCGAATCCTACTCCAGAAATAGATTATGATTTAGCAATTGCAACTAGAGATGATATTATTATGGCTACTGGTAGATCAGACCATCCTAATCAAGTAAATAACGTACTCGGATTTCCTTTTATTTTTAGAGGTGCGCTAGATGTTAGAGCTACTAAAATTAACGAAGAAATGAAATTAGCTGCAGTGTATGCATTAGCTGATTTAGCAAAAAGATCTGTACCGGAACAAGTAAACATTGTTTATGACGAAGTAAGTCTTTCATTTGGTAGAGAATATATTATACCAAAACCATTTGATCCTAGATTAATTTATGAAATTCCACCAGCTATTGCTAAAGCTGCAATGGAATCTGGTGTAGCACTAGAACCAATATCTGATTGGGAAAAGTATAGAGAAGAATTAATGGATAGATCTGGTTCGGGTAGCAAAGAAATTAGAATGATTCATAATCGAGCAAAAAGCAATAAAAAACGTATTGTTTTTGCTGAAGCAGACCATTTAGATGTTTTAAAAGCCGCTCAAAGGGTTCACGAAGAAAAACTTGGATTACCTATACTTTTAGGTAGAAAAGAGGTTATTTTAGAGTTAAAAGAAGAAATTGGTTTTACAGCTAACGTACCTATTTTCGATCCTAAAACAGATGAAGAAAGTGAACGTAGAAATCGTTTTGGAGATGCGTACTGGAAAAGTAGACAACGAAAAGGTAGAACATTGTCTGAAGCAAAAAAACTAATGCGTGAGCGTAATTATTTTGGAGCAATGATGGTTAATGAAAATGAAGCAGATGCACTAATAACAGGCTATTCTAGGCCATACCCTAGTGTTCTTAAACCAATGTTAGAATTAATAGAAAAAGACAAAGGTGTTTCTAAAGTTGCGGCATGTAATTTAATGCTAACTAAACAAGGCCCTTTGTTTTTAGCTGACACAACTATTAATATAAATCCATCTGCTAAAGATTTAGTTAAGATTACTCAAATGACTTCTAATTTAGTAAAAATGTTTGGAATGAAACCAAATGTTGCTATGTTGTCTTTTTCTAACTTTGGATCTATAAGTACAGAAACTTCTAATAAAATAAAAGAAGCAGTATCTTATATTCATCGCCATTTCCCTAATGCTGTAGTTGATGGAGAAATTCAAGCAGATTTTGCTTTAAACCCAGAAATGTTAGCTAAAGAATTTCCTTTTTCAAAATTAAATGGAAAAAAAGTAAATGTTTTAATTTTTCCTAATTTAGAGTCTGCAAATATTACTTATAAATTATTAAAACAAGTAAACAAAGCTGAATCTATAGGCCCAGTTATATTAGGTTTAAGTAAAGCAGTACACGTTTTACAACTTGGAGCCAGTGTAGATGAGATAGTAAATATGGCAGCTTTAGCATGCTTAGATGCACAACAAAAGGAAAAGAGTAAATAAATTGCTACATTAGAGCCCAGAAAAAGATTTTATGATTACACAAATTAGAGGAAGATTAGTAGAAAAAAGTCCAACTGAAGTTGTTATAGATTGCAATGGTGTTGGTTATTTATTGCATATTTCTCTAAATACGTTTTCAAGTTTACCTACTAACGAAAATGTAATTCTTTATACACATTTATCTATTAGAGAAGATGCTCACACACTTTTTGGCTTTATAAATAAAACTGAAAGAGAAGTTTTCAAATTATTAATATCTGTTTCTGGTGTTGGGCCAAGTATTGCAAGAACAATGTGTTCTTCTATGACTTCTGAAGAAATACAAAATGCAATTGCTTCAGAAAATGTAGCGCTAATTCAATCAGTAAAAGGAATTGGTGCAAAAACAGCGCAAAGAGTAATTGTAGATTTAAAAGATAAAATTCTAAAAACCTTTGATATAGATGAAGTTTCTATTAGCACAAACAATACTAATAAAGATGAAGCGTTATCAGCTTTAGAAGTTTTAGGCTTTCAAAGAAAACAATCTGAGAAAATAGTAAATTCTATTGTAAAAGAGAACCAAGATGCTTCTGTAGAAAAAATCATTAAACTAGCTTTAAAAAACTTATAATCAATTGAGTAGATTATTAAAAAATATATTTTTATTAGTCCTTTTTACTTTTTCAGTAAACTTAACTTCCTACGCGCAAACTAATAAAACTAAAAATACTACAGGTGTTAAAAAAGACACTTTAAAACTTAAATACAACTTTAATCATAACCAAAAAGGAGGGCTCTTTTTAGATGATTTAGCAAAAAAAGAAGTTGTTTTTGACAAGGAGTTAAATATGTATGTTATCCTTGAAAAAATTGGTGACTATATTACAAAAAATCCAATTTTTTTAACCGAAAAAATGTATCAACAATATCGTTTAAAGCGAGATATGTTGCAATATTTTAAAGATAAAGTTAGCGCTACAAATAGTAAGAAAAAAGGAGCTGCAGCTGCACAAAAAGACTTATTACCAACTTACTATGTAAATAATAAATTTTTCGAATCTATTTTTGGCGGTAATACTGTAAAAGTTACACCTACCGGAAATCTAAATTTAAAGCTTGGGTTCATTTATCAAAACACAGATAATCCACAAATATCAGAAGAAAACAGAAGTAGTTTTACTTTTGATTTTGACCAACAAATTAACGCAAGTTTACGTGCAAAAGTTGGTGAGCGATTAGAGTTTACAGCAAATTACGACACACAAGCTAGTTTCGATTTTCAAAATCTAGTAAAAATTGATTTTACTCCAACTGAAGACGATATTCTACAAGGGCTAGAAGCTGGTAATGTAGAAATGCCTATTAAAAACTCTTTAATAAATGGAGCTCAAAGTTTATTTGGGGTTAAAACAAAATTAAAGTTTGGAAATACGAATATTACAGCTGTATTTTCTCAGCAAAATTCTGAAAGTAAAACTGTAGTTGCACAAGCAGGAGCTTCTATTCAACCTTTTGAACTAAGAACTACTGACTATGATAATGATAGACACTTTTTCTTATCACAATTTTTTATCGATAACTATGCAAACTCTTTAAAAAACTACCCTTTAATTAGTAGTCAGGTTAATATAACTAGAATTGAAGTTTGGGTAACTAATAGAAATGCAAGTACAGAAGATTTTAGAAGTATTGTTGCCTTTGCAGATATTGGAGAGTCTAACAATACAAATTCTAATTACAAAAATTTAGTAGATAATAATGGAGCGGTAGTTAATACAAACCCAGTTAGTATTAATACTAATGGACAGATATTAAATTTACCTCAGAATAACTCTAACAACATATACGAAGCAAATATTTTAGCAGGAATTAGAGATGTTTCTACAGTAGATAATACTTTAAATGGTAGTTTTCAGATGGAGCAAGGAACAGATTATTCTGTGCTAGAAAATGCTAGAAAATTAGAATTAAATGAATTTACACTAAACCCACAATTAGGTTATATCTCTTTAAATAGAAGACTTAATGATGGAGAAGTTTTAGCTGTTGCTTATGAATATACTGTTGCTGGTTCTGTAAACGGTAGCACCCAAAAATCATTTAAAGTTGGAGAGTTTTCTAACGATGGAGTGCTAGCTCCACAAAATTTAGCTGTAAAATTATTAAGGTCAGAAATATTAAAAACAAAACGTTTTAATACTACTACAAATAAAGATGAGTCTTTTCCTACTTGGCGTTTAATGATGAAAAACGTGTATGCATTAGGTGCTTATCCATTATCACAAGATGGTTTTCGCTTTGAAATTCAGTATAGAGATGATAAAACTGGTGTTTCTTCTAATGTTCTTCAAAATGCTTTAACTACAAATATTCCTAACACGCCATTAATTCAAGTTTTAAGCTTAGATCAATTAGATCAAAGTCAATTTAGAAATGCAGATGGTTTCTTTGATTATGTAGAAGGAATTACTGTAAACTCTCAAAACGGATATGTTATTTTCCCAGATCCAGAACCTTTTGGTAATGGATTAGAAAAAAACTTACAAACGTTGCAGACGAATCTTATTTATTTAAAGACCTATACTTAAATACTAAAATTAATATTAAAAACAACTTCCAAGATAAAGACAAGTATTTCTTAAAAGGGTATTTTAAATCAGAAAATTCTGGAGGAATACCTATTGGTGCTTTTAATGTTCCTAGAGGATCTGTTAGGGTTTCTGCTGGCGGAAGACAATTGGTTGAAGGTGTAGATTATGTAGTAGATTATCAATTAGGAAGAGTACAAATAATAGATCCAGGATTACAAGCATCTGGTACTCCAATAAACGTATCAACAGAAAATAATGCTGTTTTTAATCAACAAAGAAAAACCTTTATGGGTGTTGATATTGAACATAAATTTTCTGATGAATTGGTAGTTGGAGCAACTATTTTAAATATTAATGAAAGACCAATTACACCTAAAGTTAATTTTGGAGCTGAACCTATAGATAATACTATGTTTGGTGTAAATATTGATTATGCAACAGAAGTACCATATTTTACAAAACTAGCTAATAAATTACCTTTTGTTGATACAGATGTGCCGTCTAACCTTTCTGTTAGAGCCGATATGGCTTATTTGCTACCTGGAACTCCAAGCGGAATTGATGTTGCAGGAGCTGCAACTTCTTATATAGATGATTTTGAAGCATCTCAAATACCAATAAGTTTATTATCGCCTTTAGATTGGTATGAAGCAAGCACACCAAGATATGAAGTTAACGACAGATTTAACGGTAAAAACAACGATTTAACCTACAATGATAAAAGAGGTAAATTAGCTTGGTATAGTATAGATCAAATATTTTATGGAATTGGTCAAACACCTGCAAGTATTGATGCTGATGAATTATCTAGAGCAGAAACAAGGCAAATTAACTATAGAGAGCTTTTTCCAAATGTACAATTAGATATTACTCAAAACTCTTTAGTTAGAACTTTAGATTTAGCATATTTTCCACAAGAAAGAGGATCTTATAATTATAATCAAAATGCAAGTAATATAGACGGAACTATAAAACTACCAAATCCTGAAACAAATTGGGGTGGTATTATGCGTCCTTTAACAACAAATAATTTTGATCAGGCAAATGTTGAGTACATTCAATTTTGGATTATGGATCCTTATCAAAATTATTCACTTACAGCAAAAGAAGGATTACCTGCAGGAATAGACCCAAATGATATTTCAAATCAAGTAGGAGATTTATATATTAATTTAGGTAATATTTCTGAAGATATTGTTAAGGATAATCGTAAAATGTTCGAAAACGGATTACCTGAAGATGGCTTAAAAGTAAACGGAGCAAATGTAAACAGAACTACTTGGGGTGATGTTCCAAGAAATCCATCAATAATCTATGCTTTTAGCGAAGAAGATGAAGCGAGAACAAATCAAGATGTTGGTTTTGATGGTTTAAATGATATTGATGAAAAATCATTAGCTAACATTGGCTTCTATAGTTCATTAGAAGATCCTGCTGCAGATAATTTTCAGTTTTTAGAGGTGCACAATTAGACGCAATTGATGCCTCAATTTTAAAAAGATATAAAGACTATAACAATACTCAAGGGAACTCTCCTACCTTAAATCAATCACCAGAAAGCTACCCTACTTCTTCTTCTACTTACCCAGATGTAGAAGATATTAATAGAGATCAAACAATGAATACTGTTGAGAGTTTTTATGAATATAAAATCTCAATGAATCAAGCAGATTTAGTAAAAGGAAATAATTTTATTGTTGATGAAAAAACTACTTCAGTTTCTTTAGAAAATGGTAGTACACAACAAACAAAATGGTATCAATTTAGAGTACCAATTAGAAACGGAACAGCAATAAATGGAATTTCTGATTTTAACAGCATTCGTTTTGTGAGAATGTTTTTAACCAATTTTAAAATGCCTGTTGTTGTGCGTTTTGGAGAACTAGATTTAGTTAGAGGAGATTGGAGACGTTATACAAAAACAATTGACCCTGCAATTGCACCAGACAGAGATTTAAATCAATCTGAATTAGAAGGGTTTGAAGTTGGTGTTGTAAGTATTGAGCAAAATGATGGAAGTTACATTCAGCCTCCTGGTATAGAAAGAGAGCGTTTACAAGGTAGTACAACTGTTCAACTACAAAATGAGCAATCTGTAACTTTAAAAGTAACAAACTTAGCTGCTAATAAAACAAGAGCTATCTACAAAAATATAAGTGTAGATTTAAGACGTTTTAAAAACCTAAAAATGTTTATGCACTTAGAAGGTAACGATGGCTTCTCTGGTGTTATTAGATTAGGAACAGATTTAGATGACAATTACTACGAAATTGAAGTTCCATTAACTGTTAGTAATGGGGGAAGTAGTCAAGTAGATATTTGGCCAGAAGAGAATAATTTAGATGCATTTTTAGATACTTTTGGTAAAGTAAAATTAGAAAGAGATAAACTACAATTACCGGTTAATGAGCCTTACACATCTGTTGAACAAAGTGCAAGTTTACCTTACACTATTACTGTAAAAGGAAACCCAACATTAGCACAATTAAGAACCATAATGTTAGGTTTAAAAAATACGGGGAATGTTGCTAAGAGTGGAGAAATTTGGTTTAATGAGTTACGTTCTTCTGGTTTTGACAATAAAGCAGGTTGGGCAGCAGTAATGAATGCTGATGCTAATTTTGCTGATGTAGCAAACGTTGCTTTATCTGGAAGCGTGCAAACTATAGGTTTTGGAAATGTAGAAGATAGAGTTAACCAACGTAGTTTAGATGAAACCAAACAATATGATGTTTCTACAACTATTAATTTAGGTAAAGTTCTTACTCCCAAAAAATGGGGAATACAATTACCAATGAGTTATAGTGTAGGTGAAAAATTTATTGACCCTAAGTTTGATCCAAAATACCAAGATGTAACTTTAAGTGATGCTTTAAATGCCGATTTACCTGAAGCTTTAGATGCAGAGTTCTCTAGAGATTATACTAAAAGAACAAGTATAAGTTTTATCAATGTAAAAAAGAATAGAAACCCTAATTCTACTAAAAAACCAAAGTTTTATAATGTAGAAAATGTAGCAGTATCTTATTCTCACAATAAAGAATTTCATAGAGATTATAACATTAAGAAATATATAAATGAAAATGTAGCTGCATCTGCTGCTTATAATTTTAATTTCGATTCTAAATCTATTGAATTATTTAAAAACTCAGAGAAGTTTAAAAGTAAATACTGGAAATTTATAAAAGATTTAAACTTTAATCCAGTTCCTAAAACCATATCTGTAAATTCTAGAATTAATAGAAGTTACAACGAGCAGCAATCTCGAAATTTAATTGCAGGTTTACCAGTTCAGCCAGAATTAAAACAAAGAAGATTTTTATTTGATTGGGATTATACCATAGGTTTTGATCTTACAAAATCTTTACAATTGAATTTTAATGCTTCTAATAGCTATATTTATGATGCTTTTGAAAGTGGTGAGGACTTACAAATTTTTGACAATTTCTTTAATACAGGAAGACCAAATCAATATCATCAAAAATTAAATACTACTTATAAATTACCATTAGATAAATTTCCTTTCTTAAGTTTTATTAAAGCAGATTATGCTTATACAGCAGATTTTGATTGGCAAGTATCGTCTCAAGATGAAACTATAGTAGAGCAAATTGGTAATGTTATTCAAAATGCAAATACTCATAACATAAATAGCACAATATCTTTTGATAAACTTTATAAAAAAGTAGGTTTCGAAAAATTACTACTTACAAAATCGCAAAGAAAGAATGCGAAAGGAAGAAATATAAAACCAAAGAAAAACTTACCTACAGGTAAAAAAATATTAAAAGGTGCTTGGAGTGTTTTAACTTCTGTAAAACAAGGTAAAATAAGTTACACAGAAAATAACGGACAATATCTACAAGGTTATACTGAGGATATTGGTTTTTTAGGAGGAGCTCCAACATCATTTGCGTTCGGTAGTCAAGTAGACATTAGAAATAAAGCTTTAGAAAACGGGTGGTTAGTTACAAGAGCAGATAATGGAGAGTATTTTAATAAAAGCTATAGTAGAACTCAATACAATAAATTAGATTATACATTTACTTTAAAGCCTATTAAAGATTTAAATATTGATGTTAGAGGAAATAAAATAAAAACTAGAGATCTATCTCAACAAGTAGACTTAGTAGAGGGTAAAAATATATTTGAAGATACGCCCGTTTTTGAAACAGGAAACTTTAGTACAAGTCATTCTATGATTTCTACAGCTTTTACTAGTGGAGATCAATTATTTCAGAATATGAAAGGCTATAGAAGTATAATATCTCAAAGACTTTCTACAGAAAATGGAGTAACTTCTGGTTATGGAGAAAATAGTCAGCAAGTATTATTACCTGCATTTATGGCTGCATATTCTGGTAAAAATCCGTCTAAGGTAAATACGAGCTTGTTTAGAAATATACCAATACCTAATTGGACTTTAAGATATAACGGTCTTATGAAAGTGAAATGGTTTAAAGAGAATTTTTCAACATTTGTACTTTCACACGGTTACAGGTCTTCTTATACTGTTTCTAGTTTTACAAACAACTTACAATATGAAGAAGGACAAAATAAAATAAATCAAATTTCACAAAATTTAGAACCCGAATTATTGGTTTCTAGCGTTACATTAGTTGATGAATTTTCTCCTTTAATAAAAGTTGATATGAAAATGAAAAACTCGTTTTCTTTTAGAGGTGAAATAAAAAGAGATAGAACTTTAACTATGAACTTTAATAATAGTACTATAACAGATATTGCAGGAACAGAATATGTTTTTGGTTTAGGTTATGTATTTAAAGATGTTAAAATGAAAACAAGGTTTACAGGTAAAAAAACTACCTTAAAAGGTGATGTAAATTTAAGAGCAGATGTTTCTTTAAGAGATAATTTAACACAAATTAGGTATGTTGATGAAGATAATGATCAAATTAGTGGTGGTCAAAAGTTATTTTCTATTAAATTTACGGCGGATTATGCATTGAATAGTAATTTAACAGCATCGTTGTATTACAATCATCAAACATCTAAATATGCGATATCAACTACATTTCCAAGACAAGCAATTAACGGAGGTATTAATATTGTATATAACTTAGGAGGAAATTAAAATAAATAAATAAAATTAAAATTTAAAAAAATGAACATTCCAGCTGAATTAAAATACACTAAAGATCACGAGTGGATTAAAATTGAAGGCAATATTGCAACTGTAGGTATTACAGATTTTGCACAAGGTGAATTAGGAGATATCGTATATGTAGACGTAGATACGCTAGATGACACCGTAGAAGAAGGTGAAGTATTTGGATCTGTAGAAGCTGTAAAAACAGTTTCTGATTTATTTATGCCATTAACTGGAGAAGTAATAGAATTTAATGAAGAGTTAGAAGATGAGCCAGAGTTAGTAAATACAGATCCTTACGATAAAGGATGGATGATAAAAATAGAATTTTCTGATGATTCGGAACTAGAAAAATTATTAGATGCAGAAACGTATCAAAGTCTTATTAAAGGATAATATTTATATTTTTGCTATTGCTGTTACTTTAATTATTATTTGTTTAAGTTTAATAAAAATGCCTAAGACAAATATTAAAATAAGTAATATTGATAAATTATATCATAGTATTGCATATTTTACATTAACAATTTCTTGGTTACTTTCATTTTACAAAAAACCTAAAAAGAAATATATTATAGTAATTAGTTGCATAATTCTTGGCATAATAATTGAAGTTTTACAAAATACAATAACTATTTATAGAACTGGAGATTTGCTCGATGTTATAGCAAATTCTATTGGAGTTCTATTGGCTTTATTGATATTTAATATAATTTTTAAAAAAATTACATTAATTAACGTTTAGACTTGTATTTAAAACAATAATTTAATTAAATTAGCGAACTATTAAAAACTCTTTAGAATGGAAATTAAGAAAAATCCTAAATCAAATTTAGAAAATTTTAGTAAAATATTTATGCAAATTGGTCTAGTTTTAGCACTTTTTGTAACATACGCTGCCATAGAACAGAAAACATACGACAAAACTTATGGAGACTTAGGTACTGTTACTATGAATGCTGAAATGGAAGAAGAAACAATTATTACTGAAAGAGTTGAACCAGTTAAACCTAAAACTCCACCACCACCAACTCCAGAAAAAATAGAGATTGTTGAAGATGAAAAGGAAATTGAGGAAACAGTAATAGAATCTACTGAAACTGATGAAACTGAAGCTGTTGAAGTTGAAGAAATTGAAGAAGTTGAAGAGGTTGAAGAGGTTATTGAAGATGTAAGTTTCATGGTTATTGAAGACGTACCAGTTTTTCCTGGATGTAAAGGAAATAAAGCAGCTCTAAAAAATGTTTTAGTAAAATGGTACAAAAACATTTTAGCAGAAAATTTGATGCAGAATTGCCTAATGAATTAGGTTTATCATCTGGTAGGAAAAGAGTTTTTATTGGTTTTAAAATTGATAGAAATGGAAACGTAGTAAATATTCGTGCCAAAGCACCACACCCGAAAATTAAAAGTGAGGTTATTAGTGTAATGAAAAAATTACCTAAAATGACACCTGGGAGACAAAGAGGTAAAGCTGTAGGTGTAAAATATAATATTCCTTTTACTCTTATTGTTGAGTAAATAATATAAAGTAAAGATTTTTATAAAACGTCTAGAATTAATTTCTAGACGTTTTTTTTATTTACCTCTATCTTTTATAACTATTTCATTAAGAGATATTAGATATATTTAAAATGACAATTAGTTATCTATTTTACATTACAAACAATCTACACTTCATCTAATTAATAAATTAGTGAGTAAGCATAGAACAAAAAGAACGTTCTAAAGAATTAAATATATTATAATCGGATAATTGTCCAATTTGTAAATATAAAAGAAACAAAAAAACTCATTAGAATTAACTAATGAGTTTTATGTTTTGTAATTAATAAGTACTATTCGTTACTAATAGCTAACTTTGTAGCTGGTTTCCATACATTAACAGAAGCAATTACGTTATTATTATAATTAATTTCTTTTAATGATTCATCTGTCCATACAAACCATTTACCAACTTTTTTTCCATCAGAATAATAAGCTAACTGAGTTCTATTTCCAATTTTATCAAAACGAACCCATTCTCCAGTTAACTTTTTGTTTTTAAAGTATCCTTGAGTTTTTATTGATCCATCATTATAGTAGTAAGTTGCTTTAACCAAATCATTTTCAGCCTTAAAAGTAGGTTCATTATTTTGTGAAAATCCTATTGTAGCAATACTAAGCATACAAATTGTTAATATATTTTTCATTATTTTTCTTTTTTAAGGTTAACATTATTTTTACAAATATAATAAAAATTTACATTTAAAATACATTTACGTAACATTAAGTTAACATTGAAAATCTAAAAAAGGATCTTTTATAAAAAAAATTATATTTACTTATTAAAAACAATAAAAAAAATTATTATGGCAGTAATGAAAGTTATAGAAATATTAGCTAACTCAGAGAAAAGTTGGGAAGAAGCAACGAGAAAAGCAGTAAAACATGCATCTAAATCAGTTAAGAACATCAAATCTGTTTTTGTACAATCACAAAGTGCCGTAGTTAACAATAATGAAGTTACTGAGTTTAGAGTAAACTTAAAAATCACTTTTGAAGTAAACTAAAGTCATTTTATTTACTATTAATCATTCTAAAGATATATTTTTATATGAATTATTTACAAATCACGTTAATTTCAATTGTTTCTATTATACATATTTATATAGTTTATTTAGAAATGGTGCTATGGACTACAAAGAAAGGGATAAAAAGTTTTGGCTTAAAAAACAAAGAATTTGCTGAAGAAACAAAAGTTATGGCAGCTAATCAAGGACTTTATAATGGTTTTTTAGCAGCAGGTTTAATATGGTCTATAATAACCATAAAGATTGATGTTGCTATTTTCTTTTCTTGCTGTGTTTTTATAGCTGGAATTTATGGAGCATATTCAACAAAAAAATTAGAATTTTATACATCCAAACTATTCCAGCTTCATTAGCAATCATTTCATTATTATTCTAATTTATATATAAATCTACCTTATAATCCTTTATTTTTGTGATCTAATAAAAATATAAAATGGAAAAATACTTACAAACAGCACAAGATTTATTAATAAATTATGCTCCTAAAGTAGTAATGGCGTTAGCTATACTTCTTATTGGGTTATTTGTTATAAAAATTGTTATTAATTCGTCTACAAAAATTATGGCAAAAAGAGGTGTAGATATTACACTTCAAAAATTTTTAGCAAACTTAGGAGGTTGGGCTTTAAAAATATTATTAATTATAGCAGTAATATCTAAATTGGGAGTAGAAACTACTTCTTTCGCTGCAATTTTAGCTGCTGCAGGTTTAGCAGTAGGTTTAGCTTTACAAGGATCATTAGCCAATTTTGCTGGAGGAGTTTTAATTATGATATTTAAACCTTTCAAAATTGGAGACCTAGTGGAAGCTCAAGGTCAAATAGGCGTAGTTAAAGAAATCGAAATATTTACAACTAAACTTACCGGATTGTCAAACCGAGAAATTATAATTCCTAATGGTTCATTATCTAACGGAAATATAATTAATTATACCACAGAAGGAACTCGTAGAGTAGATTTAGTAATTGGAGTATCTTATGATGCAGATATTAAAAAAACAAAAGAAGTTTTAATGAATGTATTAACCTCTCACCCAAAAATATTAAAGACACCAACTCCTGGAGTTACAGTTTTAGAATTAGCAGATAGCTCTGTAAATTTTGCTGTTAGACCTTGGTGTGAAACTGCTAATTATTGGGATGTTTATTTTGATGTTACTGAAAATGCAAAACTTGCTCTTGATGAAGCGGGAATTGAAATTCCTTACCCACATAGAGTTAATATTAATAAATAGGCTTTTTCTTTTTTTGAGGAATAACAACAAAATCTTTTAAATAAAAAGGTTCAAAATAAGCGACATTTTCAATGTCGTTTTTTTTGTGCTTATTGTAAGATAATTTAGCCATTTCTTTTGCCGAAGGGAATTTATCATCTACATAAACTGCATTTTTATGAGTGATAATTTCTTTACACTTTTGAGCGCCATCACCAACAAAAAAGACTTTGTTAGCATCTAAATATTCTGAAAATGAGTTTTCATCAATAATTTCTGCTTTAATTTCACGTATATTTTCATGATTCTGATTAAATACAGCAGAATATACTTCCATTCTTCTTGCGTCTAACATAGGAACTATGTAACCTGAATTAAAAGAAATCGAATAAGATAAAGAAGTTAAAGTATCTATAGAAATCAAAGGCTTATCAAAAGCAAAACAAAGACCTTTTGCAGCAGAAACTCCAATTCTTAAACCTGTATAAGAACCTGGACCTTTACTTACAGCTACGGCATCTATATTGTTAGAAGATAAATTAGCTTCTTTTAAAACATCAACTATAAATGGATGTAAAACTTCTGCATGAGAATAATTTCCATTATTTAATTCTTTAATGGCTAAAATTTCTCCTTTGTTAGCAATACTAATAGAGCAATTTTTTGTGCTAGTTTCAATATTTAATATAATACTCAAATCTTAATATATTTTTTTACAAATATAGATTAAAAAGAAAACCTCACAGCAAAATTAATTGCAGTGAGGTAAAATATATATTTTTTAAAAAGATTATTCTAGAACTAAATCTCCAGCATAAAACTGTAAAACTTTTGTTTTAAAAACATAATCGTACTTAGAACGTATTAATGCTGCTTCTGCATTAACCAATCTCGTTCTTACTTGATCAAAATCAAATAAAGTCATTGCTCCATAATTGTAACGCTCTTGTGCATTTTTAAACGCTTCTTTTTGTGCTTCTAAAGATATTCTAGCGGCCTCAAAAGTTTTTAAAGCAGATTTTACATCAAGAAAAGACTGCTCAATAGTTTGCTTTAAACTTAATTTTTCGCTTTCTAATCTTGTTTCTGATATTTCTTTGTTTATTTTTGATCGAGTAACATTTGCATCCGTTTTAAAACCATTAAAAATAGGAACATTTACACTAAAACCTAAACCATAACCTAAATTACCATCTAATTGGTCAAAAAAGTTACCAGTAGAAACACCTTTTGGTTTTATTATGTAATTATAACTAGAATTCATAAATATAGAAGCAGATACAGATGGCAGATAAGCCGATTTAGCTATTTCAATACTTAAACCTGCATTTTCAATTGCCAACTTAGCTCTTTCAATTTCTGGCATTCTATCTACAGATTTTTCATAAACTGATGCTGAATTATTATACAATAAGTTAGCCGAAGGCGAACCAACATTAATAGAAGCTACATCAAAGCCATCTACAGAAACTTGTAAAAGTTGTGCTAGGTTTAATATTGCTAAGTCTAAAGAATTTTCCTGAGTTATTACAGATTGTAAGTTAGTTGCTGCAGTAGATTGTGTGTTTAATAAATCTCCTTTTGGTATTACACCAGAATTAAATCTACTTTCTGCAGCTTCAATTTGTTTCTTACTTATTTCATATTGAACTTTTGCTGCATTTAAACTCTCTTTAGCAAAAAGTATATTTAAATATCCATTAACTACAAATAAAGAAATATCATTTTCTATTTTCTTTAAATCAAGTAAACTAGACTCAACACCTAATTGTGCTTGTTTAAAAGTATTTGTATTTCTAAATCCATTAAAAAGAGAAATACCTCCACTTAAACCAACAGAACCACCAAACAGAGTTGTACTTGGAGATCTATTTTGGGTTACTTGATTAAAACTAGAACCTAATGATAAGCTACCACTTGTAGAACCATTAATTACTGGAAGAAAGTTACCTTTTGCTAATTTTATATCGTTTTTAGCAATTTCTAAACTAAGTCTATTCTGCTGAATAGAAATATTCTTTTTTAAAGCTTCATCTACACATTCTTTTAGTGTCCATTTTTGTTGTGAAAAAGTAGACATTGATGTAATAATGGCTACAAATAAGATAAGTTTGGTTTTCAAAATTTTAATTTTTATGATTTCTTATTATTAAATTTCAATTTGTATACCAAAAAACAAAAAAGCTCAACCTACTGATAACTAATTGTTTAAATTTTATTGTTTTTTAAAAAAACTAAAATCGAACATAATTATCCTAAAAATGAACACTTTTATCTTTCAATAGTGCTTATAAGACGAATAAAAGTAAAATATGTTACAGCATTTTACTCTTATTGAAATGTTAAATTTTAGCTCTCTTTTTATATCGGTAAATTGTGAAGAAAAGTATACCTACTAATAAGTAAGGAAAAACCATTAAATAGGTAATTCCATTATTAACACCTTCTGCCATAGATTCGTCTCCATTTTCTACAACAGCTTTACACATAGCACATTGAGAATAAGTAGATTTAATAGTAGAAATAAATATTAAAAAGAAAAGAAAAATTGTTTTTTTAAGCATAATAAGGAGATATCATTAAATAAACTATAACACCAGTAACAGCAACATACAACCATAATGGAAAAGTAATTTTAGCAATTTTTTTATGCTGAGGAAAGTTACCCAATTGAGCTCTCATATATGTAGTTAACACAAAAGGAATCACAATTACTGATAATACAATATGAGAAAATAAAATAAAATAATAAACATATTTAATAACTCCTTCGCCACCAAACTTAGTAGAATCTGAAGTCATATGATAACCTATATATAAAAGCAAAAATATTAAAGAACAACCAATAGCTATTGTATTAAGCTGTTGATGTAATTTTTTATTTCCTTTTTTTATTGCTAATACAGCAGCTATTAACAAAGCAGCCGTTAATCCATTAATAGAAGCATAAATAGGCGGTAAAAAAGTTAAAGGCTCAACATCAAAACCTAAACTTTTTAAATTAACACCAAATAAGGCAGCTACAGCTAGTGGTATTACTATAGATAATACAGTAATTATCTTTTTATATTTTCTTTCTTTTGCTAGATTACTCATTTAATAACAACTTAATATCTTCTTTTAATTCTTTTATTTGATCTGGAAATGATTGCTCTTGAATAGCTCTATAATACATAATTGGGTTACCAAATTCATCTTTTCTTGAACGAATAAAACCATCTTTATCAACCAAAGCAAACAGACCTGAATGCTCGAAACCTCCATGTTCTTCTTCTCCTTTACCTGCATAAAGTTTAAATCCTTTATTTGATAAAGCATAAACGATTTTCTCAGATTTACCAGTAAGTAAATGCCAATTTTTATGGGTTATACCATTACTTTTAGCATAATCTTTTAGAGTATCTGGAGTATCTATTTCTGGAGTAATTGATATAGAAGCAATTCCGAATTCTGGGTTACCAAAAAAAGAATCTTGAATAGTTAGCATTTTCTGGTTCATAATTGGGCAGATTGTAGGACATGTTGAAAAGAAAAATTCTACAACAAACACTTTTCCTTTATACGTATTGTTTGTAATAGTTTTACCCTCTTGATTGGTAAATTCAAAATCTGGTACTTTATTAAACTTTACCAAACCAGAATCTTCAAAATAACTAACAACTTTTGGTACTGTATAAATACCAAATAACAATATTATAAACGCTACACCTATGTAAGAATTCTTTTTACTCATAACCCAACTTCTTTTCTGTCTGCCTTATTCTTATTTCTATCTTTAAAAGCAGCATAATATTCGTAATAAAGAACTTTTACATCATCTTTAAGTTTTCCGTTTAATACGGAAACGGAATTCATATTATATCCATAAAGCATACCGTCTTTACTATCTGCATCTTTTATTCTACCTCTTAAATTTACTTTTTTATCGATTAAAAAGGCTTTTGAAGAAGAAAGATTAATTAGAGGTTCATTATAAGCAAAACTAGTATAAAAGCCCTCTATCTCTTCTTTAGAACTAGATAAAAAAACCCATTTTTGCATATCTGTAAAAGCTTCTATTTCTTTTTTTAATTTCTCTACGTTTACTTCTTCTCCTTTAGGGTAGACAGCTATAATTTGAAACTTTTTGTAATCTAAAAATTTCTTATATACTTTTTCATTTAAATTAAAAAGACCAGACTTGTTAGTATTTACATCATTTCCTAAAAAAACAACAATAGAAACATAGTTTTTTAATTGTACATTCTTAGTTGCATCAATTTCTGAAACATCAATTACACGCTCTGTTACTACAGGTAATTTTGTAAAATTGTTTTCACCTAAAGACAACATTAAAAAACATATTAAAGGGAAAATAAAAAGTAAAAAAAGTACAACTCTTTTTTTGTTAAAGATTTCATACACTAATAATTAATTTAAAATAGAACTCATTAGATATAAAAAAAGGTGGTTAAAACCACCTTTTTATTATTTGATTACCATTTTACTAGTGGCGCTAATGTTTCATATAAATAACCTCCCTCAATTAAAAGCAGCGTTACTAAATAACATATTAGAAAAACTGCTGTCCAAACTACGGAGCGTCTAAACCATTTTTTTCACCTTCCATGTGCATAAAAGCCCAAGTAATACCATAAGCTTTAGCCAAAGTTAAAATAATAAAAATCCAGTTTAGCGGACTTGTTCCTAAAATACTGGTAAGGTGTAACGAATTAGGTTTATAAATACCTAATATAACTTCTACAATAGTAATTGCAGATAGAATCCAAAATACGTTCCAAATTCTTTTTGTATGCGATTGTGCGTGTGCCATCTTTTGCTATAATTTTATATAATTAAACTAAGTAGAAAAAAGTAAATACAAATACCCAAACTAAATCTACAAAGTGCCAATATAATCCAACTTTTTCAACCATCTCATAATGCCCTCTTCTTTCATAAGTACCAAGAATAACATTAAAGAAAATAATAATATTAATAATAATTCCAGAAAGTACGTGAAAACCATGAAAACCAGTTATAAAGAAGAAAAAGTCTGCGAATATTGTGTTACCATATTCATTTGCTTTTAAATTTGCTCCTTCTATAACAAACTTACCATTTGCCAGTTCAGATGCTCCTTTTTCTCTAGACAAAATTATCTTCTGTTTAGTTTCAAGATTCATTTTTTCGCTTCTAATTTGAATAGCTGGATTTGCCTTATAAGATGCCATAATCTGAGCAACTGAATATTGAGGTACAGCTTCTCCGCTCTCAAACCATAAACCATTTTTTCTAGTACTCGTTTCTCTTTGATCCATTCGATCTCCAACAACAAAATCTGAAAGTGCAATTTGATGTCCATCTTTTACAAACTGTAAAACTTTACCATCTGTAGTTTTTACTGCTCCATAAGATCCTTTAATAAATGTATTCCATTCCCAAGCTTGAGAACCAACAAAAATTAAACCTCCAATAATTGTAGCAAACATATACCAAGCTACTTTATTCTTTTTCATTTGATGACCAGCATCTACAGCTAATACCATAGTAACAGACGATGCAATTAAGACAAATGTCATAAAGGCAACGTATATCATTGGGTAATTTCCATGTACAAAAGGGATGTGAGTAAAAACCTCATCGGCAATTGGCCATGAATCTATAAATTTAAAACGTGTTAAACCGTAAGCTGCTAAAAAACCCGAAAAGGTTAATGCATCAGAAACGATAAAAAACCACATCATCATTTTACCATAACTTGCTCCAAATGGTTTGTTTCCACCACCACTCCAAGTATCCTTACTGTCAGAAGGTATAGCAATATTTGCTTCCATAAATATTCTCTGTTAATTATTTCTTAATTAGTTTGCCAAAAATAACTATTTTTCATCACCTAATAAAATAGAAAAAGAAAAATAGATAAATCCATAATATATCTACAAAGTGCCAGAAGATTGCACCTAGTTCAAAACCAAGCATATCATCCGATTTGTATTTGTATTTAAAATGATTATAAATTACAACCAAAAGTACTAAAACACCTACAAATAAGTGTATAACGTGCATAAACGTAATACCAATTATAAAAGAAGTAGATACAGTACTCTCTGGACCTGTAAAAAATAACCCTACACTTTTAAGTTGATTAAAGCCAACATACTGCTGCCAAATAAAACCAATACCTAAAATTAATGTTACAACTATCAATATTAAGGAAAGTTGTCTTTTATTTTGTTTTAAAAGTTTTTGAGATAAAAACAATGTAATACTACTTGCAACAATTAAAAACGTACTTATATAAAATGCTTGGGGTAAATCAAAAGAAACCCAATCATCTCGTTTCATACTTATTACGTATGCACTTGTTAACCCTGCAAAAAACATCACCATACTAATCATTGAAATCCACAACATTGGTTTTGCCGATTTCTTTTTAGCTACAGTATACTCTTGCTTTAAAGCTTGTTCTTCTATCATTTTTAATGTAAAAATTTATCAACTACGTAAACTATTTGTATTACAGTAATATATAAAACACTAGACAACATTAATTTTCTAGCGTCTGTATTTTCTTCAGATTTATATAAAATTATTGCATAATAAAGCATAACCACACCTAATAAAGCAACTATTATTGCAGTAATTGGATAAATGTAAAAATCTCCAGATACTTTTAATACCGGCGCAATAGATACCAAAATCATTATTATAGTGTAAAAAATTATCTGTTTTACTGCTCCTTTATTTTTAGTATTCATTGGCAGCATATTAAATCCTGCTTTCTTATATTCTTCAAATTGCAACCAACCAATTGCCCAGAAGTGTGGAAACTGCCAGAAAAATTGTATCATAAACAAAAAACCTGCTTCTACTCCAAACTCATTTGTAGCGGCAACCCAACCTAGCATAAAAGGAATTGCTCCTGGAATTGCACCCACAAAAACAGCTAAAGGTGTAACCGATTTTAAAGGTGTATATGCACAAGTGTACAAGAAAATAGAAATTGCTCCAAATAATGCAGTTTTAGGATTAATACTATACAAAATAGACAAACCCAAAACGGTAAACAGTACAGCAATAAACATTGCTACATTTACAGACATTCTTTTGGTTGGTAAAGGCCTATTTTTAGTCCGCAACATAATTGCATCTGTATCTTTTTCTATGATTTGATTAAAAGCATTGGAAGCTCCAACCATAAAAAAACCACCTAAAGCTAATAATAAAAGTGTAGTAAAGTTAATAATATCTACAGCTAATAAATATCCAGCAACTGAAGAAAAAACGACACTTAAAGACAGGCCAACTTTAGTAAGCTGTTTTAAGTCTGATATTAGTGTATTCATTGTTGTTTTAGTCTCAGAAATTTCTATTGAATTCATATAGCCACAAATCAAGTGCAAAGATATTTTATAAATATCAATTTACCATAGAATTTATAAGGTTTTGTTACTTAAATATATAAAAAAAACCACTCAATAAATTGAGTGGGAAAATTGCTATGAAAAAGAAAAAGTGTGGCTTAATAAAAAACCACACGCAAATATATAAATTTATTTAACATCTAACCTAAAAATAGATGCAAATTTTTACGATTTTTATAATTAAACACATATTAAAGTAGTAACCACTATTAATAACTTTAAAAAGTGATGTTTTTATTTAGTTTTTAATATTATTCATCAATCTTAAACGATTCTAAATCAATAGAAATAGGTAATAGCGTACCTTGTTTTTTATTATAAATATAGATTGAATCGAAAAAAATATTTTTCTGCAAATTATTATTTTTATTTAGAAATAGTGAATCACTTTTAAAGTAATAACTCCCTTTTTGGGTACATACGCTTTTTCCTAAAATTGTTTTACTTTCATAAGTCATATCGTCAAATAAAATAATTTTGTAAGAACTTAATTTACTTTCTTTTACTGATTTAAAAGATTTCACGACACTTTTATGAAAATAAGTGTTAGGATAATTTGTTGAAAGAAAAACTAAACTAAAAAAAACAAACATAATATACCTGGAACAAAATCAAAAAATTCTTTTTTAAGTGAAATTTTATACAAATTATAAAAAGTAATAATTAAAAAGATAATTGCAAATAAGATTGAAAAAACAAGAAATAAGAACGTGTTTAAAACACCGTAACAAAAGTCATCGAAATGATACACGTTATAAAGTGCTAAAATTGCTAAAACTACTAATGATATATATCTCTTTTTAAATTTCATTCGATACCCTTTTCAGCTCTTTTATTTTTATATAATTCTGCAATAGTTAAATTACCAATATCACTACTCAATCTTGTAAATGTATCATCCGCCTTTACAAAACCAGTTTGTAATACTTTAAAATAAACACCACACATAGTTGTATTCCAAAATTGCTTTACAATTCGCATATTATCGAAACGTATCCCTAATTTATAACAAGGCTCTCTATGTTGCGTTACTTCTAAAATAGCATTACCTACTTTAAAAGTGTCTCCAATATGAATTTTGGTCTCATCTAAATCATCTATCGTTAAATTTTCACCAAACATTCCTAAACTCCATTCTAAATTTGGATATTTAGACTTCCAATAATTATAATGCTTTAAAGAATACCCATATATTGCTTGGTTTATTCCTCCGTGATTTTCTCTATCACAAATTACATCACTCTTTACATTTTCCTCATCTAAAAAAAGGTTTGCTAGTTGGAAATTTATAAATACCAGTTTTTATGGTTTTATTAGCCCAAATAATTTCTCTTTTCTCTCCAATATTGGTTGATACAATTTTCATTGACCTACTTTTTAGAAAATTTTGAAAGCGCATTTTTAGTAAATTCAGACAAAACCAGCTCTCCAGAAATTGCAGCTCTATCTGTTAACAAAACATCCCAATCTGATGTACCATCCCATAAAACTCTTTTCATCTCAGATAAAGCTTCTGGATTGTAAGACGCTAATTTAAATGTAAAAATCTCTAACTCTTCGTCTAATTCTTTGTTGGTTTCTAATACTTTAGCAAACAAACCTTTTTCTTTTGCCCAATAAGCATTTTTCCAATTGGTCGCATCTAAAGTTAACTCAGACAATGCTGCTAAACCTATTTTACGTTTTACTGCGGGTTCAATTACAAAAGGGCCAATGCCAATAGTAAATTCTGATAATTTTATAGATGCATTTTCAGTAGCTAAAACATAATCGCAAGCAGCCGCTAAACCTACTCCTCCTCCTACAGTTTTTCCTTGAACTCTACCAACAATTAATTTCCCACAAGTTCTCATCGCATTTATAACATTTGCAAAACCAGAGAAAAATTGCTTACCGCTTTCTAAATTAGAAATTGATACCAATTCATCAAAAGAAGCACCAGCACAAAAAGCTCTTTCTCCTTCAGACTTAAGAATAATAACAGAAACTGCATCATTTTTTGCAACTTCGTTCAACTCCTTAGTTAGTCGTTCTAGTAAAACACTAGGAAAAGAATTACTTGCCGGATGACCAAATTCTATTGTTGCAATATTATTTTGAATATTGGTAAACAAACTTCCGTTTTGTCTTGTAGTTGTCATTATAATTATAGTTTTATCAAAAATAGGTTTTTATTGATAAAAAATCGATTTAAAAATAAAGAAGATATTTAGAAATAAAAAGAGCCATTACAAATTAATGCAACGGCGTTCTTTTTAATTTTAAATAAAATTTATCTACAAAGCTGGAATAACATCCTCCAGTAAAAATTCTCTGTAAAATGCAAATACTTATCGCAAGCTACAATTACTAACCTACTATATTTATAATTTTACCAGGAACTACAATTACTTTTTTAGGTGTTCTACCAGCTAACTGAGCAATTGTTTTCTCGTGTGCCATTACAGTTTTCTCTATTTCATCTTTAGATAAATCTAACGGCAACTCTAACGTAAAACGCATTTTTCCGTTAAATGAAATCGGATACACCTTAGCACTTTCCACTAAATGCTTAGCATCAAAAACAGGGAAACTTGCTGTAGAAATCGACTCATTATTTCCCAACAAACTCCATAATTCTTCTGCAATATGTGGCGCGTAAGGAGAAACTAGAATTACTAATGGCTCTAAAATTTCTTTCTTATTACACTTTAAAGTAGTTAACTCGTTAACAGCAATCATAAAAGTAGAAACTGAAGTATTGAAAGAGAAATTCTCTATATCTTCTTCTACTTTTTTAATTGTTTTATGTAAAGTTTTTAATTCATCTTTTGTTGGTTCTGCATCAGAAACTTCAAATACTTCGCCATTAAAGTATAATTTCCATAATTTTTTCAAGAACGATGAAACTCCAGAAATACCAGAAGTTTTCCAAGGCTTCGCTTGTTCTAAAGGCCCTAAAAACATTTCGAATAAACGTAAACTATCTGCTCCATAATCTACAACAATATTATCTGGATTTACAACATTGTATTTAGATTTAGACATTTTTTCTACTTCACGTCCAACTTTATAAACACCTTCTTCTAAAATAAATTCTGCATTTTTATAATCAGCATTTAAAACATGATTCTTAAAAGCTTCAATATCTAATTCATCAGAAGCGTTTACCAAAGAAACATCCGTATGTATTGGCTGCACTTGCTTCCCTTCAATTAATCCTTTAGATAAAAATTTATTAGTTCCTTCTTCTCTATATACAAATGCAGAAGTTCCCAAAATCATTCCTTGGTTAATCAGTTTTTTTGCAAACTCATCTACGGGTACAATTCCTTTATCAAACAAGAATTTTTGCCAAAAACGTGCGTATAATAAGTGTCCTGTTGCGTGTTCAGAACCTCCAATATATAAATCGATATTTTCCCAATATTCTAAATTTTCTTTAGACGCAATTTCGTTTTCATTGTGCGGATCCATATAACGGTTAAAGTAATATGAACTTCCTGCCCAACCTGGCATTGTGTTTAATTCTAACGGATACACTGTCTTGTTTTTCAACTTATCGTTGCTAACAACTTTCTTTCCACGAGAATCCCAAGCCCATTCTGTTGCATTTCCTAAAGGTGGTTTTCCATCTTCAGTTGGTAAGTATTTTTCAACTTCCGGCAACACAATTGGTAAGTGTTTTGCATCAATCATTTGTGGCATTCCGTCTTTGTAATACACAGGAAATGGTTCTCCCCAATAACGTTGTCTACTAAAAACAGCATCACGCAAACGATAGTTTATTTTTCCGTAACCAAAGCCACGTTTTTCCATTTCAAAAATGGCTAATTTTAATGCTTTCTTATATTTTAATCCGCTTAAAAAGTCTGAATTTGCTATAACAGTTCCTTCTTTATCGGTATGTGCAGCTTGAGAAATATCTACTCCTTCAAAAATATTCGGAATCGGAATATTAAAATGTTTTGCGAAATCATAATCACGTTGATCACCACAAGGAACTGCCATAACGGCTCCAGTTCCGTAGTTTGCTAACACGTAATCTCCAATCCAAATTTGTACTTTTTCACCAGAAAAAGGGTGAATTGCATACGCACCTGTAAATGCACCAGAAATGGTTTTTACATCTGCCATTCTATCGCGTTCAGAACGTTTTGCCGTTGCAGAAATATATGCTTCAACTTCTGCTTTTTGAGCGCCTGTAGTAATCTTAGAAACTAACTCGTGTTCTGGAGCTAACGTCATAAAACTTACTCCGTAAATTGTATCTGGACGCGTTGTGAATACGTCTATTTTATAGGCAGATTGCTTCGTTTCACTCGTAATAACATTGTTTTTAATTTCAGTTTTTTCAACTTTAGGAAATTGAATTGCAAAATTAATTTCGGAAACTACTTTTACAACATTTTGTAAAACCTCTTCATTTGTAAAACGAATAACGTTAAAGCCTTTTTTATGGAAGAATTCTGTTCTTGCTGCTTCATCTTCTTTTCCAGAAAACTCAACAATTAAATGTTTTGCTAAGCACACATAATCCACCAAAAATGTACCAATAGTATATTTTTTTCTGAATTTAGCTGCTCCTTTTTTATTTTTTATTTCATCCCAAAGCGTAGTTTCAGCTTTCGATAAATTTTGACGCAATTCTTTTAACGCTTCTAATTCTTTGTATGATAATTTTACTTCAGAAGTAGATTCTGGAGTGTTTCCTTCAACCTTAAAAGAAACCATTGCTCCTTGCGAACGTCCAATCCAATTGGTTTGAGAATCTTTTAAAGGTTGTGGCCAATCTATAGTTTCTAAACCGTCTAATAAACGTTGTGCATAAGCAGAAATTCGCATAGACCATTGTGTCATTTTCTTGCGAACAACAGGATGACCTCCACGTTCTGAAACTCCGTTTACAATTTCATCATTTGCTAAAACGGTTCCTAAAGCAGGACACCAATTTACTTCTGTGTCTGATAAAAATGTTAATCTGTATTGCAATAAAATTTCTTCTTGTTCTGTTTTTGAAAAAACTTTCCATTCTTCCGCAGAAAAAATAGTAATATCTTCATCTGAAACAGCATTTACTTTTGCATTACCTTCTTTTTTGAATATTTTTTCTAAAGTAGCAACATCTTCTGCTTTGTCTGTATCTTTATTGTACCAAGAATTGAACAATTGGATAAAAATCCACTGTGTCCATTTATAATATTCAGGATCTGAAGTTCTTACTTCTCTACTCCAATCAAAAGAAAAACCAATTTTATCTAACTGTTTTCTATAGGTTGCAATGTTTGCTTCGGTAGTTTTTGCTGGATGTTGCCCAGTTTGAATTGCATATTGTTCTGCAGGTAAACCAAAAGAATCATATCCTTGCGGATGCAATACATTAAACCCTTTATGACGTTTGTAACGTGCATAAATATCACTTGCAATATAACCTAACGGATGCCCAACATGTAAACCCGCCCCAGAAGGATAAGGAAACATATCTAATACATAATATTTTGGTTTTTCACTTTCATTACTGGCTTTAAATGTTTGGTTTTTTGCCCAAAATTCTTGCCATTTCTTTTCTACATCTAGGTGATTGTATTGCATCTACTTTTATTTTAGAAGCTGCAAATTTACGCTTATTGTTTGGAAGTCAAAAACGTAAATACCTTAAATTAAAAAAGGCTTTCAAATTGATTTTGAAAGCCTTTTTTTTTGATATTCACACTTAGTTTTTATAAACACTCTTCATAATTTGAACCACGTTTATAAAGTGTAGTATTTAATTCTCCATCCCTAAAAAAGGATACAATATTATTATTACAAGAAACTTTTATTTCAAATGTATAAACATGCCCAAAATTAAAATCAATTTTTAGTTGATCTCCTATTATTTCATATTCTTCTTTACCTGGTATTACTTCAAAGAAAACACTATTCTCACCATATTGAGTGTAACGTTTTCCGTTTACAAAAGTGTGCATAATCCTATCTTCATAATCCTTTAATAACCATTCGTTACTTTCTAATAATTCTACTTTATTTTGTATAGTTAATTCTATAGGCAATTCTTCACTTGAATTTTCACAACTTGTAAAACTAATAGCTATTAATGTTAAAAAGATAAAAAATGTTTTTTTGTTAACGATATTCATAATTATTGATTTTTTATTTAAAATTTCTATCACTACAAATTAACTAAAATTCAATTGTTTGTGAATACAAAAATCTATTAAAGCGGAAAAAACAACTTTAAAAAGGAAAAAATATTACTCAGCCAAAACTGCTCCACTTGCAGCAACAGATCTATCAATTTTACGCATTAAACCTTGCAAAACTTTACCTGGCCCAACTTCTATAAATTCTGTTCCTCCATCAGCAATCATTGCTTGTACACATTGCGTCCATTTTACGGGTGCTGTTAACTGTGCAATTAAATTTTCTTTAATTTCTTCTGGACTTGTTACAGCTTTTGCAACTACATTTTGATATACTGCACAAGTAGGATTACTAAATTCAGTTGCTTCAATTGCAGCTGCTAATTCCTCTCTTGCAGGTTCCATCATTGGTGAGTGAAATGCGCCACCGACAGGTAATAGCAAAGCTCTTCTAGCTCCTTTTTCTGTTAAAACTTCACAAGCTTTTTCTACAGCTTCAATTTCTCCAGAAATAACCAATTGTCCTGGACAATTATAATTTGCAGCTACCACTACTCCATCTATTTCTCCACATGTTTCTTCAACAACATCATCTGCTAAACCTAAAACTGCTGCCATTGTACTTGGTGCAATTTCACAAGCTTTCTGCATAGCTAAAGCTCTTTTAGAAACTAATTTTAATCCATCTTCAAACGTTAAAACGCCATTTGCAACTAAAGCAGATAATTCTCCTAAAGAATGACCAGCAACCATTTCTGGTTGAAAAGAATCACCTAAAACTTTCGCTAAAATTACCGAATGCAAAAAGATGGCAGGCTGCGTAACTTTCGTTTCTTTCAACTGATCTGCAGTTCCTTCAAACATTACATCTGTAATAGAAAATCCTAAAATTTTATTTGCCTTTTCAAATAACTCTTGTGCTATTGGGTATTTCTCGTACAAATCCAATCCCATTCCTGTAAATTGCGCTCCTTGACCTGGAAAAATATATGCTTTCATTTTATTCTTTTTAATTGTTGTTTGTTTTGGCAAAAATAATGTTTTTTATTAGAAGCTATTTCTTGCTTTCCTCTTTATCTTTTTATAACTGTCATTGTGAAGTTTACTTTTTTGTAAGCTGTGGCGATTTCATTATTCGAAAGAGATTACTTCGTTCCTCGTAATGACGCTTACTTAAAAGAGTTATAAAAAGGATGCCGTTTCAAATGCGAAGCATTCACCGATTCAATAAAATAATAAAATAGAGTTAATCAAGACTAAACTTATTTACCGGCAAATTACAGTTCTAATAGAAAGAGAATATTTACTAACTTCGCTTAATGATCATAAAAGACAAACAATTAGCAGATAGTATTTATTTAATTCTTGCTGCTTTGTTTATAGCCTCTTTAGTTGCTTCGAACTTAATATTTCAAAAATTCTTTTACTGGGAACCTTTTGACTTGTATCGTTTTGAAATTTCAGTTGGTATTTTACCCTATCCAATTACGTTTTTAATTACAGATATTCTATCTGAAATTTATGGAAAGAAAAAAGCAAACCAAGTAGTAATTGCAGGTATTTTCGCATCTTTTTTCTCAATGCTAATTATTCTTATTGCAGACTTTGCGCCAGCAATTGAAAACTCTCCTATTAATAACACTATTTTTCATCAAGTTTTTGGTTTATCTCCTTTAGCTGTTTTTGCTTCTATGGTGGCATATTTGTTTGCACAATTTGTAGATATTAGAATTTTTCATTTCTGGAAAAAACTCACAAATGGCAAACATTTATGGTTAAGAAATAATTTCTCAACATTTGCATCACAATTTATAGACACTTTTACGGTTGTTTTTCTATTATGTTCATTCGAAATTTTACCTTGGTCTATTTTTACAGGATTGTTAATTAGTGGTTTTCTTTTTAAAGTAATTATTGCAGCATTAGATACACCTATTTTATATCTTATTGTATTTGCTTTTAGAAAAAGATTCAAATTAAAAGCTGGAGAAGAGATTTTATAAAATTTATTGTAATTAACTTAAAATAGATACGTCTACTCTTATAGAAAAGAACATAAAAATGAAGAAATTACTTTTATTACTTATTATTGTATTAACCTTTTCACAAGGTTATGCTCAAACATCAATCTTTAATGACTTGCTACAAAATAACGTAACAAAAGACGGAATTGTAGATTACAAATCTCTTAAAGAAAACGAAACTAAATTAGATAGCTACATTACTTACTTAGAGAAAACATCACCAGAAAAAAATTGGTCTAAAAACAAACAGAAAGCTTTTTGGATAAATGCCTACAATGCTTATACAGTAAAATTAATACTAGAAAACTACCCTCTTAAAAGTATTATGAATATTAAGAGAAAAGGTAAAGACGCTTGGAACATTCCGTTTGCTAAAGTTGGAAATAAAGTATATACTTTAAATCATATAGAGCATGAAATTTTAAGAAAAGACTTTAACGACCCAAGAATTCATGTTGGTGTAAATTGCGCTTCAGGTTCTTGTCCGCAATTAGGAAACTTCGCATTTACTGAAGATAACTACGAATCGAAAACAAATGAATTGATGAAAAAATTCATCAACGATTCATCAAGAAATAAAATATCAAAAAAGAAGGTTCAAATATCTTCAATTTTTGATTGGTTTAAAGGAGATTTCACTAAAAACGGTTCTGTTATTGATTATTTAAATAAATATTCTGATGTTGAAATTAGTTCTAAAGCTAAAATCAGTTACTTAAAATATGATTGGACTTTAAACGGGAAATAGTACCTTTATTCTTTATTAAAAATAATACAAAAACAATGTCTAAAAACTATTATGATGCAGCCGATTTAAGAAAATTCGGTAAAATAACAGAATGGAATGAAGAACTTGGTAACAAGTTTTTCGATTATTATGGTAAAGTTTTTGAAGAAGGTACATTAACCGCTCGTGAAAAAGCTTTAATAGCACTTGCAGTTGCACATACAGAACAATGCCCTTATTGTATAGATGCTTATACAAAAGACAGTTTACAAAGAGGTATTACAAAAGAACAAATGATGGAAGCAATACATGTTGGTGCTGCAATTAAAAGTGGCGCAACTTTGGTTCATGGAGTTCAAATGATGAATAAAGTGAATAAATTGGAAATGTAAGTAGAGAACCAATTTTGTTTTCACAAAATTGTGTGAATCACTTATCTTGAGTATTTACCAAGGATCTCATAAATAATATAATGAGAAGTTGAATCAAATTCAACTTTTAAAAAAGATACTGAAACAAGTTCAGCATAAATGAAGAAATCGCTAAAAGCTAGAAATAACGATATTGCAAATACTGCTCGTCAAATGGAAATTCTATCAAGTGGAATTTTCGCTGATGGAGAATTGCCAACTTTTGCAACAAAAATTAAAGAAACAAATCAGTTTCCTTTACGCCCTAAAAAGTTAGAGATTTTACAGATTAACTTAGGTTATATGTGTAATCAGGTTTGCGAACATTGTCATGTAGATGCAGGTCCGGATCGTAAAGAGATTATGACGATTGAGACCATGCAACAATGTTTAGAAGTCATCAAAAAGACAGAAGCTCACACATTAGATTTAACTGGTGGCGCTCCAGAAATGAATCCTAATTTTAGATGGTTTGTAGAAGAAGCATCCAAGGCAGGAATTAAAGATTTTATTGTTCGTTCTAACTTAACAATTATTAGAGCTAATAAAAAATATTACGATTTACCAGAATTCTTTAAAAAGCATAATGTTCATGTAGTTTCATCTATGCCACATTGGACACGTGGAAAAACAGATAAACAACGTGGAGATGGTGTTTTTGATAAATCGATAAAAGCTTTACAAGAATTAAATGCAGTTGGTTATGGAATACCAAATTCTGATTTAAAACTAGACTTAGTTTATAATCCTTCAGGAGCATTTTTACCAGGAGATCAAATGGCGTTAGAAAATGATTTTAAAAAAGCATTAAAAGCAGATTTTAATATCGATTTTCATAGTTTATTTGCCATTACAAATTTACCAATTAGTCGTTTTTTAGATTATTTAATCGCTTCAGAAAACTATGAAGACTACTTGTACAATTTAGTGGAAGCTTATAACCCTTCTGCTGTAGAAAATGTAATGTGTACAAATACCCTTTCTGTAAGTTGGGATGGTAATTTATATGATTGCGATTTCAATCAAATGCTAAATTTAAAAGTAGCAAGTAAAGTAAAACACATTTCTGATTATAATGAAGAATTGTTACAAGACAGAAACATCATTATCAATCAACATTGTTATGGTTGTACTGCTGGAGCAGGAAGTAGCTGCCAAGGAGTTGTTGCATAAACAAATTAAAAAACTAGAGTGATATCACTTTAAAAAAAATAAAATATGAGTTATTTAGAAACCACACATAATGTATATAAAGAAGCAGCTTTAACACCAGATGTTGGTTTATGCTGTACTACAAATCCTATTTGGGAATTACCAGGTTTAAAAATTCCGAGAATAATGCAAGAAATGAATTACGGTTGTGGTTCTACTGTGCATGCAAGAGATTTAACGAACAATCCTAAAATGCTATATGTTGGTGTTGGAGGTGGAATGGAATTATTACAATTCTCGTATTTCAACAGAAATAAAGGTGGTGTAATTGGTTTGGATGTTGTTGACGAAATGTTAGAAGCTTCTCAAAAAAACTTTAAAATAGCAGAAGAACAAAACGATTGGTTTAAATCTGATTTTGTAGATCTTAGAAAAGGTGATGCAATGGATTTACCTGTTGAAGATAATTCTATTGATGTTGCTGCACAAAACTGTTTATTCAATATTTTTAAATCTGATGATTTAAAAAAGGCAATTGCAGAAATGTACAGAGTTTTAAAACCTCATGGACGTTTGGTAATGAGTGATCCTACTTGTGAACAACCAATGAATGACGAATTACGTAATGACGAACGTTTGCGTGCTTTGTGTTTAAGCGGAAGTTTATCGATTGCAGATTATGTAAAAGCATTAACGGATGCTGGTTTTGGAACCATTGAAATTAGAGCCAGAAAACCTTACAGAATTTTAGATCCAAAGAATTACCCAACAGATGAATTAATTTATATAGAATCAATAGAAGTTGCTGCAATTAAAGACCCAATGCCTGCAGATGGACCTTGTATTTTTACAGGTAAAGCTGCTATTTATTATGGTGATGAAGATTATTTTGATGATAAGGCTGGTCATGTTTTATTAAAAAACCAACCTTTAGCAATTTGCGATAAAACTGCGGGTCAATTAAAAGCGTTAGGTAGAGATGATATTTATTTCTCAGAATCTACTTTTCACTATGATGGTGGAGGATGTTGTTAAATCCAAAACGTCATTGCGAGTTTACGAAGCAATCTTTTAATCAATAAACAGATTAATTCGTCATTCTTCCTCGTAATGACAAGAATATAAAATTATGAAAAAAATAATTTTCCTTTTTCTTTTGATTAGTACAGTTTCTTTTGGTCAAAAGAAATTGGATAAATTATTGAACAAATTCAACAAGAACAATGTTCCTTATATTTCTGTAGATTCTTTAGCAACAACAAATGCAATATTATTAGATGCTAGAGAAACTAAAGAGTTTAAGGTTAGTCATTTAAAAAACTCGATTTATGTTGGTTTTGATAATTTTGATATCAAACAAACTCTAGAGACACTTCCAGAAGATAAAAACGCAAAAATTGTTGTGTATTGTTCTTTAGGAATCCGTTCTGAAATTGTTGCAAATAAATTAATAAAACAAGGTTATACCAATGTTTACAATTTATATGGTGGAATTTTCGAGTGGAAAAACAACAACTATAATGTTATTGATACTTTAGGAAACAACACAGAAAAGGTCCACACTTTTAATAAAGATTGGAGCAAATGGCTTAAAAAAGGAAAGAAAGTTTATTAGTTGAAAAAACAATAATGTCATTTCGAGCGCAGTCGAGAAGTAATAAATCTATGAACAAAAGGTTGCTATTAATATTCACAAGAAATCCCGAATTAGGAAAAGCAAAAACACGTTTAGCAAAAACTGTTGGAGACGAAACTGCTTTAGAAATCTATAAATTTTTATTGCAAAAAACTAAAGATGTTTCTTCTAAAGTAAATGCAGACAAAGCTGTTTATTATTCTGTAAAAGTTAGAGATAATGATATTTGGAATGCTAAAATTTATCAAAAACACCAACAAGTTGGAGAGAATTTAGGTATTAGAATGTTAAATGCTTTTAAAAACGGATTTACTTCTGGATATGAAAAAGTGATGATTATTGGTAGTGATTTATACGATTTATCATCAGAAAATATTGAAAATGCTTTTCTTCAATTAGACAACAATGATGTAGTTCTAGGGCCTGCAGAAGATGGCGGTTATTATCTTTTAGGAATGAATACTTTACAAGAAAATGTATTCAGAAATAAAAATTGGGGAACAGAAACTGTTAGAAAAGATACTTTATCTGATTTAAAAGATAAAAAAGTGAAATTATTAGAGTTTAAGAACGACATAGATGTATATGAGGATATTATAGATATTCCAGAAATTATGTCAACGTTCATCAACTCTAAATAATTAACCATGAAAAAACGATTACTTACTTTACTATTTACTGCTTTTATCTTTCAAATACATTCACAATGTTCAGAAAACTTAAGCGGATTTGGTAATAATCCAGACAATTCTTCTTACAATATTACTGGTGATGTTTCTATAACTTTAAACACCAACAACACAGTTACATTAGATTTAGCAAGTAATTTTAGTACAACATCAGGACCAGATGTAAGAGCATATTTAGTAGATTCTAACGGAATTTCAGATGCAACTTTAGCTACAACTTTAATTGCTAATCTAAATCATTTAGAATTTGGTTTAATTAAATTTTCTGGACAACAAACCTTTACAATTGATGTTCCTCAAGAAACAGATATTACAAAATTCGATAAAGTTTTCTTTTACTGTTTAGAGTATGATCACTTTTGGGACTTAGGAACTTTTACAAGTTTTACTTCTAGCAATTGTTCTGTTTTAGATATTGAAACTTTTAATCTTAATAAAATCAGTTTCTTTCCAAATCCTGCAAAAAATAAAATTCAGTTTTCAAATATTGATGGATTATCTGCTGAAATTCGTATTTTTAATGTTTTAGGAAAACAGGTATTTCATCAGTCTAAAATCACAGAAAAAAACATAGATATTTCTTCTTTTAACAAAGGAATTTATTTGGTTAAAATTGATGTTGATGGAAAATCAAAAACAAAGAAACTAGTTATTAATTAAAAAACGTCATTGCGAGGCACGAAGCAATCTCACTATCAATTAAGAGATTACTTCATTCGTTCCTCATTCGTAATGACGAGTGATAAAATATGAAGCAACAACAATTACAAGAAACAATCGATTTTTTAAAATCTAATGGAATTACAAATCCAGAAATAGGAATTGTATTAGGTACAGGTTTAGGAAAATTAGTTGATGAAATTTCAATTGAAAAAGAAGTTGCTTATGCTGATATTCCTAACTTTCCTGTTGCAACTGTAGAATTTCATTCTGGTAAATTAATTTACGGAGAATTATCTGGAAAAAAAGTGTTAGTAATGGCAGGTCGTTTTCATTTATATGAAGGTTACAATGCCTGGGAAGTAACTTACGGAATTAGAACATTACATGGCTTGGGAATTAAAAATTTATTGATTTCAAATGCTGCTGGAGCTATAAACCTCAACTATAAAAAAGGAGATTTAATGTTGATTGAAGATCATATTAATTTACAAGGTAGCTCTCCATTGGCATTTAAAGGTGCAAATAAATTTGGTAATATTTTTGCAGATATGTTAGAACCCTATTCTAAAGAATTGAATGCTAAAATTAGTGATATTGCTAATCAACAAAACATCTTATTACACAAAGGTGTCTATACTAGTGTTTTGGGACCTCAACTAGAAACTAGAGCAGAATATAGAATGTTGCAAATTTTTGAAACTGATGCTGTTGGTATGAGTACTGTACCAGAAGTTATTGTTGCCAAACAATTGAACTTACCTTGTGCTGCTATTTCAGTTTTAACAGATGAATGTGATCCTAAAAACTTACAACCTGTAGATATTGGAGAAATTATTGCAATTGCAGGTAAAGCAGAACCAAAAATGATTACACTTTTTAAAGAAGTTATAAAAGAACTTTAAAATTATTCTTTTGTTTTTAAAATTGACTCTAAAATATGTGCTGTAATCATATTTTTATCCTCAGTATTAAACTGGTTTTTACCTTCTTTCAAAAGTAAAACAGATTCTAAAGAAGGTAATATTTTTTTGGCTTTTTGTATCAATTTATTTCCTGGTACAACTATATCTTTTACTGCTGCAAAGATATATATTGGGGTTGTTATACGTTTTGCTTCTTTTTTCTTCACTTTAGCCAAAGGCAAAAAATCGAACTTATAGTTTGCTATTAATTTTGATAAAAAATGTAAGTTAAAAGCATCTTTTTCTGTACTCAAAGCGTTTACAATAACAGCTAATTGTTTGCTATCTTGTTTCCATTTATACAACTTTAAAGGTACATAAATAGAAAAAAACAATTTTATTATACTTCCTTTTACAAAACCTGTTGGCGAAATTAAAAAGGCTTTTGCAATTCTACTTTCTTCATAAGCTAAAGTTTTATACGCAATATAGCCGCCTAAAGAATAGCCAACTAAATACACGTTAAACAAATGTAATCTAGAGATAATTTCATACATCCATTTTCCATATTCATTAGATTTAGAATTTAACCTAATTTCATCACTAATATTAGGTTGCCCTAAAATGTCTATGGCATAAACTTTAAAATTTTGTTCTAGTGCTTTAAAATTATCTAAAGCAAAAGGTGCACAGCTATACAAACCATGCACCAATACTAAAGGGGTAAGATTATTATTCTTTGTTGTTATAATATTAGTGTCACCAAAACTTGTTTCTACAGTAATAAAATCAACCTCAAAGTTTAAGGTATCTAATTTTTTATAATAAAAATTTAAAACCTCTTTTTTACCAACTGCATTTTTAAAGAATGAGTGCATATAATTGTTTAAAACCAGTTAAAACCTAAGCTTACACCAAATGAAGCTGCATCTCTATGTTGGTCATTAGCTATATTTACACTACCAAATACTAACTTGCTTTGCACATTCATAGCAAAATTTTCTTTTTGATAAAACTCATACCCAATACCAACAGATACTAGTTTACCAAAATTCCAATCGTCATTACCATCATTAATATCATACAGTGCTGGTGAGTCTATTCCCAAACCAATACCGCCATTTACCCACCATTTGTTAGCAAACCAATACTGAGCACCTACTAAAACTCCACCAAAATGTCTGTCATTATCTTCAAAATCATAAATCATACCAGGTAAAGAAACCGTAATTGCTAAGTTTTCTTTTACCATATACCCAACTTTAAAATCTGGAAAATTACCAGCTCCTTGCGATTTTTCAAAAGTTTGTGTACCAGAACTGTTTTCTATATTAATAAAACCACCTCCAATACCAAACTCAAAAATAAATTTATCTCTATTTGGTGTTGTTGTTTCTTGTGCTACAGATATAAAGGATATCAGTAATAAAGCACATAAGCTTAATGTATTTATCAATTGTTTTCTTTTTGCTCTCATTTTTCTGTTTATTTTAATTGTTTATATTTTTTAACCTTGCAAAGGTGCGGTAGATACTTAAGTCAATCGTCTTGAATTATATTCTAGCACTATCTTTTAAGATTTAGTACTTTTTATTTTTTTATGGAACTAATGATCTTTTTACTGTTTTTAAACTTATTTTTTTGTAAAAATGTTATAAATAATGAATACCTATTTATAGCGATAAGTTTTAGATTTCATCCAAAATGGTGATTTAATTTTTGGCAGTTTTACTAATAGGTTGATAATTTTGCTGTTTTTACTTAAAGTACGATTGTACTTGCTAATTATCAGATTTTCCCCAAAAAACTGTTAACTAATTTATTGAGTGTTTTAATTTTCGATTTAAAAACTTTATTGGCTCTGAAATACAAAATTCTGGACACTTAACAAGTGTATAATTCTACATGATGATTTAGAACTTACAAAAAAAAGAAACTGAAAAAAGGCAGAATTTACTTGACTTGCATTTTTACCCATTTGCTTGGAGTAATGCCTTCTGTTTTCTTAAAATAAGTATTAAAAACACTTTTAGAATTAAAGCCACTATCATAGGCCAAACCTAAAATTGTAATGTGTTTTAGTTTAGGATTTACTGCCAATTCTTTAAAATATTGCAAGCGATAATTATTTACAAACTCATTAAAATTACCATCCAAAGTTTCATTAATTACATAAGAAACTTTGTTAGAGGTAGTTTTTAAATAGGCTGCTAAAGAAGACAAGCTTAATTGAGGATCTAAATACGGTTGTTCTTCTTTAAAGTAAACTAAGATGGTTTCTTGTAAATTTTGCAGCTCGACACAATCTAACTTTTCTTTTGTACTCTCTTTTATTTCTTTTGAAGTTGTTGAAATATCCGATATCAATAAATTAGAAATATGTAATGCATTAAATGCTGAATTGCTTTGTAACTTTTTTAAAAAAGGTTCTTGTTTAAAATTAATCACCTGACCTCTTCGTTGTTTTACTTGATTACTTAATAAGATAAAACTTAATGATTGATGTTCTTTAGAATTGGCAAGTATAAAAATCTGAAATGGAGATATTAAGGTATCACTTATTCCGTTTTCTGCTGATGCCTCTTCTAAATATTCATTTGGTACTATTGTGTTTTCTTCATTTATAACCTTATACAACAGTATTTTTTCTTTATAAAAAGAAGTCTTTTGATGAAGTTCTTTGAGAGCATCTTTTTTTTGCAACCAAATTAAACAGAAAGCATGTAAGTTTTTTGCTAGCACTAAATCAGGTCTTATGTTTAACGCATTTGTAGTTTGCGCTAATGCTAAAGTATATTTTTCTTGATAATAATAAATATTTGCTAAAGTATAATGGTTATTAGCAGACAATGGATCTACCTCTATTAATTTATGTGCATATACCAACGCTTCTTTAAAAAAACCATTGGCAATAAACAATTCCGTCATAGCCTCTAAACCATCTATATGATTTGGGTTGATGCTTAAAACTTGTTGAATGTATTGGTAAGCAAGTTTAAAATTCCAAAGTCCCCAAAAAAACTTACCCACAAATGAAAGCGGATATTCTGGCAATTGTGTATCTATTTCTTTAGCTTTTAAAAAGTTTTTCTCTGCCAAAGTTGTTGCTTCGTTAAAAGGCATATATCCCCAAATAGCCAACAAACCATAACACTGTAAGTTAGCATAATAAGCTTTTGCATAATTAACATCTTTAGCAATGGCTTTGTTATAAAACTCAATGGCGGTATTTAAAGAATCCGAAGTCCATTGTAATTGATAATATCTACCTTGTAAAAACAATTCGTAAGCTGCAACGTTATAAGTTGAATTTTTAACCAAGTGCTCGTCTATATTAAAATGCCCAAAATTTTCACGCACTTTATTAGCAATTAGTACACTAATTTCATCTTGAAGGTCAAAAATATTATCTAATTTTCTATCAAAATTTTTAGACCAATAATGTGTTCCATTCTTAGTATCTATTAATTGTGCAGTTATACGAACTCTATTATTAGCTTTACGAACACTACCTTCTAAAAGAGTTGCTACACCTAATTGTTTCCCTACTTTTCTAACATCAATATTTTTACCCTTAAATGCAAAACAAGAGGTTCTTGCAATTACTTTTAGTTCTTTAACCTTTGTTAATGCATTAATAATTTCTTCAGTAATACCATCGCAAAAGTATTCATTGTTAATATCATTACTCATATTAACAAATGGCAGTACTGCAATAGATTTTAAAGAAAGTTTCATAAAATAACTTTAGACTATAATAGACGTCACAAAATACAGTTTGTTACAAAAAAAAATTAAATATGAAATATTTAATTAGACCAAACAAACCAGTAATTTAAAACAATTATAATAAGTCGAATATTTACCTTCGTTTTTAATCATTAATACTTAGAGAAAAAAATTACCTATTTAAGTGAAAACAATATCGATTTTAATGTTTTTATAACAATTTTAAAGTAAGTATCAGTCGGTATTTTCGTCAAAAAAGTGAAACCAAAAAAACTTACTTTTATGTTATTACTACTTCTTTTTATTGCTGCTTGTTTTCTAGCATATAGCAATGGCGCAAATGATAATTTCAAAGGTGTTGCCACCTTATTTGGATCTGGAATTACCAATTATAAAAAAGCGATAAACTGGGCAACAATTACAACTTTTTCTGGTGCTGTTGCAGCTATTTTTTTGGCTGAAGAATTGGTTAAAAATTTTTCTGGAAAAGGCTTAGTTCCTAATAATTTAATTCAAACTCCAATTTTTGCCATTGCAATTGCACTAGGAGCAGCAATAACAGTTTTTTCTGCTACTAAAATCGGAATGCCAATTTCTACTACACATAGTTTAGTTGGTGGTTTATTTGGAGCTGGATTTATGGCAGTAGGTTCTGAATTTAATTTTCTAAAATTAGGAAACACTTTTTTAATGCCTTTAATTGTAAGTCCATTAATGGCAGCAATTTTAAGTTTACTTGCTTATTTATTCTTTAAGTTTTTACGTAAGAAAATCCCTTCTTTAAACATAGAAAAACCAACATTAATTGGCATAAGTTCACCTAAAATTTTAGATTCATTACATTATCTAAGCTCTGGGATTGTTAGTTTTGCAAGAGGTTTAAATGACACCCCAAAAATTGTTGGATTATTACTAATTATTAACGCAATTGATATTAAAATAAGCATGATTTCTATTGCAGTTATTATGGCTTTAGGCGGTTTATTAAATGCAAGAAAAGTAGGAGAAACCATGAGTAAAAAAATTACAAAAATGAACTCAGGCCAAGGATTTACTGCAAACATGATTACAGGTTTATTAGTAACAACAGCAAGTATTCATGGTTTACCCGTTTCTACAACACACGTTTCTGTTGGTTCTCTTTTTGGCATTGGTACGGTTACAAAAAAAGCTAATTTTAAAATGATAGGAAAAATTGTTTTGTCTTGGATACTTACCTTACCAATTGCTGCAATTATGAGTGCGTTTGTTTTTAAATTATTAGAATTGTTAGCATCATAAAATTGATTATATTTATTGATATGAACAAATACCTCGATATTATAAATAACTCCTATTCTAACTATTGGAATTACCTAAAAAATTCAGTTTTTATGGAATTGAATTGGGAGAATTATTTCTACGGATTAATCATAATTTCTCTAGTAGTTTGGGGTTTAGAAATTATCTTTCCTTGGCGAAAAAATCAATCTATTTTTAGAAAAGATTTTTGGTTAGATGCTTTTTATATGTTCTTTAATTTCTTTTTATTAAACTTAATTGTATTAATTGCTTTATCTAATTCAGCAGCACAATTATTTAATGATTTTCTAGGATTAGTCGGTTTATCAATCTCTAATTTTCAGCTTTTAGAAATTAACAAATTACCTTTTGCTTTAAGAGTTTTTATCTTTTTTATTGTAATTGATTTTGTACAATGGTGGACGCATCGTTTGCTACATAAGTTCGAATTTCTATGGAATTTTCATAAAGTGCATCATTCTGTTAAAGAAATGGGATTTGCCGCACATTTACGTTATCACTGGATGGAACCTGTGGTTTATAATTCTTTAAAATACATACCTTTAGCTATTATTGGCGGATTTACAGCACAAGATATTGCCTTTGTTCATTTTTTTAATATTACGATTGGACATTTAAATCATGCAAACATCAATTGGGATTATGGTTGGTTAAAATATATTTTAAATAACCCAAAAATGCATATTTGGCATCACTCTAAAGAATTGCCAGAAGAAAGAAAATTTGGCGTAAACTTTGGGATAACCTTAAGTATTTGGGATTATATTTTTAAAACAAAATACATACCACATTCTGGTAGAGATATTGAATTGGGTTTTGAAGGTGATGAAAATTTTCCTGAGAGTTTTTTACAACAAGAACTCTATCCGCTAACCCATAAAAAGTAAACCTATTACTATAAAAAAGAGGAACTCTTAGAGTTCCTCTTTTTAACTAACTATGTTACTTTTCCTCTTTATATGATTATCTAAAAAATATTTTAGATGTTCCATAATTCTTTTCTTTAGTATTTACTTTTAAGAAGTAGATTCCTGGTTTTACTTTTATATTGAAATCTATTTCATTTTTACCTACTGTTAAATCTACAGGTGCAGAATAAATCTCTTTTCCTGTTACATCATATAATGATACTGTTGCTTTGGTATCCATTTCACTGTATAGAAGTACATTTACATCTCCTTTTGATGGATTTGGATAAGCAATAAAATTGTTTTCAAATTCTTCTATAATGCCTACTGTCTTATCTTCTGGAGCTGTTTTTGTGAACTTTACATCTGTAATTTCTAAATCTAACTCTTTCGTGTTTGCTTGTACTGGTAAAAATGTAAAGTATAACGTTGTTAAATCATCTGCAGTGATTTTATCTGTAGTTCCTGTTGAAGAGAATATCTCAAAAGGCACATAGTAGGTTTGCTCTTCTTCTGATAAATCTACCATTACTCTGTATTGCTCTTTCCAGTTTTCTACTGATGCTTTGATCAATCCTAATTCCATTAACCCTGAACCTTTGGCTGTAAAAGCTACATATTTGTATGCTGAATAATCTGCTGATAAGTTACCAGGCAATAATGACTTATAGATTCCTAAATAATCATACTCACTAGTTGCTTTAATTTTGATGTTTCTATTTACAGCATACTCATCATCTTTATACTCTCTATTAAAATTATTTGATACAAAGTATTCTTCCACTTCTGTGTATTGCTCATCATAGTCTAACCCCCAGTTTCCATCTGCATGATAAAATGCATCTTGGATTGCATCTTTTACTTTTAAAAGTCCATCATATTCATATCCATCAGCAATATTTACTCTTAATGTTTGCTCTATTTGAGTGTTTAATGGATTGTATCTATGTTTTACATTATTTGCAGTTTCTGAATATAGTTCTTGCATTGTCAATTCTGTATTCAATCCTTTATCTGTACTTCTTAACAAAATAACCAACTCATCTTTATCTCTAGAGATTTTAGCTGCATATGTTTTTGGGAATTTTTGTTTTTCAACTTGTTTTACAGGAATAAATCCTTTTAAATTCGCTAAAACATCTTTCACTAATTTTTGAGTATCAGAAGGATTTGTAGACCAAACTTGGAAGTTGTATACATCATTAAACTTTGTGTATTCATTTACATACCAGTTTGTTTGAATTGAATAATTAGTATCGTTGTTGTTTTTAGCAGCAGCAAACGATATTGCATATTCTACAATTCCATTTCTTTGTTTGATTCCTTGCATTAAGAAATTGTATCCTTCTAATTGTACTCTTTGAATGTTTAGAATTTCAGCTCCTCTTAATCTGTCACAAGATGCTTTTGTATGGTTGTAAACTTTGTCTGAAGTTCTAATTCCTAAAACAACTCCTTTAGTCTCACCATTTACAGAGAAATCAACAGATAACACTTCATCAGCAACAGTATAATCAAGAATATCAGTAGGAGAGGTAACGTTTGCAACGTTTCCTGCTACTAATTGAGTAGGGAACATATCTAACATAGTTTGTCCTTTTCCTTGATATGGTTGTTCTTGTACTAATTTTGTTTTGTTGTATAAATTCGCTTTCGATTTTACAAAAATTGTTGGCTCAGAATTCTTTTTACGTTTTACGTAGATTTTAGAAATCGCATCTCCTAATGATTCAGACTCAACTCCACCGCCATTTCCTGAAGTTACTTCTCCAGACGTAACAACTACAGGAACATCAATTGTTATTGTACAATCATTACTAGTAGCAGTTACAGAAACTGTATAAACTCCAGCAGTAGTAAATTCTTGAACTATTGGGTTCATGTTTTGTAATAACCCAGGTCCACTTCCTGGTCCGCTTCCTGGTAACGTCCATGAAAAATCTGTAAAAGAAGCAGCATTATCAATTGTAAATTCCTTTTTAACTTTTCCTGGTTCTGAAGCTAATGTTATTACAGAAACGATCGGTTCTAAAACAGGTAAAACTGTTACTTGTTGTGTATAAGTATTAGCACCATATATATTAGTTGCAGTTAAACTTACAGTGTATGTTCCATCATTTGCGTATGTTTTTTGAGCATCCATTGATGTACTTGTTGTACCATCTCCAAAATCCCATAAATATACTATAGGAGCTTCAGGTTGTGGTACTCCAATAATTTGTGTTGTGTTTGTAAATGTAAAATCGTTGGCAACAAAACATTGTGGATTCACATTAATATCAAACCCAGGTGTAGGAGCAACTCCAGCAAATGTTGGACAAGTACTAGTTGCTGCAAATTTATTACAATGAATAACTCCTCCATCATGAGTAAAATCTTTAGCAATTACTTGACCATAAATATCTTCTTTATTTGTTACCTTTTTAACATCAGCAAAAGGAGCAAATATAGTTCCATAAATAGTTTCACTACCTTCAATATTTACTTCTGTTGAATTGTAGAAATTGTATAATACATAAGGGCTATCAGCTGATGTGATGCCTAATTGTTCCCAAGTATCCCAGTTGAAATTTCCAGGAGCATCTACATTTACAATCAATACTTTGTTTATTGATGATAAATTTTGAAAAGTTAAACCTTGCACACTGTTTAAATCAGCACCAGTAACATTTAAATAATTAACACCATTATTTAAAAATATTTCTGTTTGATTCGTTAAAGTTGTATTGGTAATTGCATTACCATTATCGTCTTCTAAAACAGCATTATTCATATTAGATGCCATATTAGTTGAGTTGGCTCTAAGACTTTGAAAAGCACTAGAAAAATCTAGAAGATTATTTTCGAAAACTGGATTAGTTCCAGAACTAACTCCATAAGCAGGAGAGTTATTGTTCATTTGTATTCTTGAAGATGAGTTGTAAGTTCCATTAGGAGTTACTCTCATATTTGCAGGCGCATTTAATTCATCAAAATACCAAGCAACTGATCCATTATTTTTACCAATTTTAGTATAATAGTTAGGATTAACAACAGTTAACAAACCACTTGAATTTGCACCTCCTGCAGGACAACTTCCTTGAGTAGATTTGGTAACCTCAAAGTTGTCAATTAAATTTCCGTAAGTTAAATTATTGTATGGTTGACTTGATACTGATTCAAAAACAAAATAGACAGTGTGTTCACCAGTAGGAACTGTATAAGAACCTGTATAATTAACCCATCCATTTGGACCTGAACTCATAGTTTGTTCTGTACTAGCAGAATTTAATGATACACCAATTTTTACGTTTGCAACATCTGTACCTCTTCTACCTCTATGCCAAATAGACCAATCTAATACTGAACCTGGTTCTGCACAAATAACTTGATATAATGAAGCTCTTTGATTTGCATTAATTTCAGCAATATAACCTCCTTCTTGTGCAATTTTTCCTAGAAATCCAGATTTCCAAATTTCTATTCTATTATCTGTTGCTGTTGTATACCAACCGGGAATATCAGATGCATCTTTTGAAGTCCATCTATTTGGAGTAGCACCAATTTCAAAACTACCATTATTTACAATTGTAGGGTCTCCACAATTACACATATCATCATTTGTATTAATAACAGTATTTAATGGATAATTTACTTGGTTACCAACAAGAAGTCCTGTTTTTAAACCATTTGTATCAAAATCACCACAATCATCAGTAGCAACATTGTAATCTCCTTTAATATTTAAATCTTGACCTACAGCAACACTTCCTTTTGTTTCAGTAGATATAACATCCATATTATTTTCTACAAATACATTAAACCCTTGTGCAGGTAATGTAGGACTATCACTACAATTTGCAACAGGGCTTATTGTAATGTTAACAGTAGCTGTTGATGTATCACCATTTACATCTGTTATTGTATAATCAAAACTATCCGCGCCTAAATAATTTGTTGCAGGTGTGTATAAGATTTTATCATCTGTTGGATCATTTGGAGTTCCTCCATTATCAACTGAAACAGTTCCACCATTTAAAGTATTTGCACTTGGCAATGTTATTGTACCATTATTTGGCCCATCAACTCCAAATGAGTCATTATTTAAAACATCTAAGCTGTTGTCAATACTATTTTCATTCGCGTTAAAAGTGTCATTTGTTGCTGTTGGCAAGTGAATGAATAATTTTGCATTGCTAATTTCTTCTAAACAAACTTTATTTGCATGAGTTAATACAGCAAAATATTCAGAATCATGCAATCCTGTAGCATTACTTATATTTAAAGTTGCAGTATTTGTACCTGAGTAAATACCACTGTTTGTTAAAAGAGTTCCTCCTCCATTTGGATTTCCTAAATACCAATTGTATATAATTCCTGGGTTTGCATTCCCAGTAGTTCCATAAACAGGAACTCCATTATTATAATTTGTTGCTTCTTCAGCAGATCCAACTACAGAAAACGTTGTGGATTGACCATCACCAACACTTTGATTCATAACTGGATCTGTTATGTTTAATTGGTGTGCAAATAATTCATCACCATTTGTACCATCATAACCCCCTGTTCCTCCTATTACAGTACCATCAACATTGTTAATCCCTGTTCCATCTAAAACCCCATCATTATTAGCATCTACTCCTCCAGATTCTTCAACATCTAAACAACCATCTCCATCTGTATCTCTATCAAAATTATTATCTATTCCATCTCCATCTACATCACAATCTGTAAAAGTTCCATATACTCTACCATTGATGTATGTTTGACCAGTTACAACTTGAGATAATACAAAATTGTTAACTGCATTGTTATTCCAAGTTATAGGATTAAAACTATTTCCATTAAAAAGTTCAAGTTCGAATAATGCACCATTTGGCGTTTTACTACCATACATTTTAACATCTAAATTTTCATCAATTATAAATCTAACAATAGGAGTTTCTGGATTAATAGCATTTCCATATTGATAAATTTGAGGAATACCTCCTTGACCCCATTTACTTCCATCTTTAAACCTAATATTCTGACCTGTTGGAGTTCCACTTTGTTGAAACTGGACTTCTTGCGTAGTTAATTGAACTCCATTTATAGATAAATTAAAGCTATTATCCATTCTTGTAACATCTAAAACAAAACCTTGACCTGTTGGAGGCAATGAAAAATTAACGGTATTACCATTACTTACATTAAAAGGTGTTTCTTGTATTAGATAATTACATTCTTCAGTATCAAGAATACCATCATTATCATCATCTAAATCGGTTGCATTATCAACCCCATCTCCATCACAATCAGTTGCAGAAACACATTGTGCGTTTAAATCAATCGATGATACAATAAGTAGCATTATTGATAATATGATTTTTAGAAAATTATTTTTAAGTCTCATCTTTTTTATTTCAATATGTTTATATAGATGTTGAAGATTTTTAAATTATATATGATATTATCATTTATAATTTAGACACAACACTTTAATAATGTCACAATTCTTATCAAAAATAAGAAATTATTATAACTTGACTAGTTGTAATTCGTTGAAATGCAAGGAATACACGATTAACCAAACAAGAAAAATCGATATTCTATAAAAAAGTAGTATTAATATTCATTAAAACTTAAAATTTATGTAGTAACTTAAAAATACTGCCCAATACCAAAAACAATACCTCCATTAGAATTGTTTTTATTGTCAAATACTCTAAAACCATAATCGATCCTAAAAGTTGCATTGTATATTTTTTTACTAATAAAACGAAGACCAAGACCAGAGAATATTTTTAAATTATCTTTTTCAATAAAATCATTTAATTTTCCCCCTGGATTTCTCCATGCCCCAATATCTGCAAATACATTTGTTTGTATTGCTAACCACTTTTTGTCGTAAACTGTATGTCTATACTCAGTATTATAAACAATACTACCTGTACCTCTATCTACCAAAATACCTACACCTCTTAAGTTTACATTATTATCTAAAGCAAAAGGGGCAAATGGTGTTTCCTCATTTGAAGATAACCCTACTCTTAGTCTGTTTGCAAAATTTCCATTATTCCACATTTTTCTGAAATAAAAAAATCGTTCCAAAAAATATGGAAACTGTTTTGAAAATCGTTTTCTGTAATTACATATTGCGCATATAAAATACTTTTAAAACCGGTTATGTACTGAAAATCATAATCTAAATTATCATACGAATACACTAACTTAAATAGTGTTTTTTTTAAGTTAAGATTTTGAGGTATTGAGGAATCCGTTGCACCTGATAAATATTGATATTTCTCTTTAAATAAATTAACTCCAAAATCAATTTGATTTTTAAAATTAATTTGATGTAATCCTAAAATTTCGAAAGAAATATTATTGTACAAATAGTTTGCGGTGTTATTCCCAAAATATAAAGGCTCTTCACTTTTCCAATTTTGATGATTAATGGCTAAACCCCATTTTTTAGAAAACAAATGTGGAGCTTTAAAATTTATACCATAAGAATCAAATCCATTATTTTGATAAAATCCACCAAAGGTGATATTTCTTCCTAAAAAATTATAATCATACAAACCTAATTTATATGAAAATTGCTGATTTGTAGAAGTCCAAAAATTAACTTCTGGTATTAAAGTAAAATTTTCTTCTACAGTAATAAAAACGTTATAAAGGTTTTTATGTGAATAAAAAACTTGATAATATGCATGACTAATTGCTGGTAATCGTTTAAGTTGAATAATATCTTTTTCTAAAGAAATAGAATCTAAAACATCATTTTTTTTACACTTAATATCTTTTTTAAAAAAGATACTTTTGTTTTTTTAGCGCCTTTAATCTTTACATCAAAAACTATTTTTTCTTGTGAAAAAAGAGCAGATGAAATGCCTAAAAAGATAAATAGAAATAACCAGTTTTTAAGTTTCATTATTCAGCAACAAACGATTTTTGAATCACCAAATTTACCCAATTATCTTCACTTACTGCCATTAAAGTAAAATTGTACGTTTCATCTAGAATTAAATCTACTGGCGTTGTCGTAGTAATATTTAAAACTACATTGTCTGTATTATAAAACTGAAAATAATTATCAATTGTATACGTACCAGAAATAAAATCGTCATCTTCATTAGCGATTACTTGAAAATAAATATCGTTATCCGTAATATTAAAATCTGACCATGTGAATTTTGGCGATAAGGTTACAGATTGATTAATTGCTACTTCATCTTCCCAAATAGTAGGACTCGTGGCATTCTTTAATCTTATTGGGTCTGATTTATGTAATTTTCCTTCTGTTAAATATGTAATTATACACCAAGATTCTTCTGAATCTGTTCTTGAAAACCTACTTAATTTATCGCCAAAAACAGAAACTTCGGTAAGATTTTTTCTTCTATAATTAGAAAAGTTATTTTCATCAACATTTAAACTATCTGCTTCATAATATCGTACTTCTGTTGCCCCTTCAATTGGGTAATAAAAAACATAAGATAAACTTAAGTTTTGATCTGCATTTGCAGCACAAGCAATTACATTACCTGATTCCCTATAAGAATTTAACTCTAGGTATTCTTGTAAATTTCTTGGCGTTGTTATATCGTTATCTTCAGAACAAGAATAAAGGAAAATTAAAAAAGTAATAAATAACAGAAAACGATGTAACTTCATAAAAAAATTTAAATTTTAAATGTAATAATTGGTAAGGTTGAATGATTCGATAAATCTTCTGAAATACTTCCAGAAAAAATATGCGACAGTCCTTTTCTTCCATGTGTAATTAAAGTAATTAAATCTGCTCCTACAGCGTTAGAAAAATTCAAAATACCTTCTTCTACTGATTTTGCAGATACAAAGTTAACATTTATTAATCGATCTGTATTTCCTTCTGCTTTCATTAAAAAATGATGAGCTAATGTATCCATTTCAGGAGTTGTTTTAAACTTTTCGTTTGGTAAATTTACATACAAAAGATGTTTTCTAGCATTCAAAAACATCAAAGAAGCTAACATTTTCTGAAAGGCTTCTATAGATTCATCAGAAAAATCTGTTGCTATAACAATATCTATAAAATTCACATCACTCAATTCATTTTTTATTACAAGAACTGGAACATCTGAATATCTAATAACCTTTTCTGTATTGGAGCCCATAAAAAATTCTTTAAACCCATTTGCTCCATGTGAACCCATTACTATTAAGTCTGCTTTAATTTCTTTAGCTACAGAATTAAGTTCACTAAAAACTTTAAAATGCTTAACAATAGGAACAATTTTAACGTTTTTAAGATAGTCTTTTTGCAAAAATTCTTTAAATCTTTTTTCTGCCAGTTTCAAAAAGAACATTGTTTTCTCTTGATTATACTCTAAGCTTTGAGACAAATTCACTTCTTGCATATCTAACATATGTAATGCATAAATTACAACATCTGATTTTTTTGATAATAAAGCAGCTGTTTTTAAAGCATATTCAGAATATTTTGAGAAATCTATTGGAACTATAATTTTTTTCATGATAAAGTATTTTATTATTCTACCACAAATTTAAAATCCAATTATTTTTAATTATAAGACATTTATCATGTTTAAAAATTAAATTATTGCTTATATAACTGTCTAATCATTTCTTCTGCGGGTTTATTTTGTGGGGTAAAACGGTTATTTTCTTTTCCTCCTACTCGATCGTGTCTATGAAACCATTTCCAAATAAAACCACCTGCAAACCAATCTTCTTTCCAAAATTGGTTATGTATCACTTTTAATCCATTTACTTGACCTTGTAAATTTACATTTCCTTCTACTCTATTAGAATCCCAAGGTTTTTTTCCAGTAAAATCTACGCTTCTATACCCAAATTCAGTAAATAAAATTGGTTTATTAAATTGTTTTTGAATTTTAATTATTTCCTCTTTATGAGGTTTCCATCCTAATTCTAAATCTTCTAAAGTTGGTGTTTTTTTATCACTTAACGGAAAATATGCATCTATACCAATAAAATCTAATTCTCCCCAAAAAGTGATACGTTTAAACTCGTCCCAATTTGCTGCGTATGTTAATTTACCTTTATATAGTGTTCTTATTTCTATTATTAGTTTCTTCCAAAAATTGGGTCTAGTAATTACAAATTGCTCTAATTCTGTTCCAATACAAAGCATTTCGGCATTTAATTCTTCTGCAGCTTTTGCGTAAGTTAAAATATAAGCTTTATAAGAGTTTTCTAAAATTTTCCAATTTTCTTCAGAATTTGCTTTTAAATCTCCTGTAAAACCTCCTCGTCTAAGCCATAAATGAGGTTTCACCATAATTTTTATGTTTACTTTTTGGAATTCTTTTGCGTATTGTAAAAGTCCATTTTCTGTTTCACCAAACCACTCTCTATTTGTATTAAACTCAATTTTAGGAGTTTCAATATCTCTAATAAAACTATAAGGCATCAAAGCAACATAATTGCCTTGTGCCTTAATAACGGGATTAATATGAGTTGAATCAATTTTATCTCTTGAGGCAACAAAACTTAATCCGTTAATTTTTTTATTTTGACTTTTACAAGATAATTGTAAAAAAAGAAGCGCTAAAAAAGGAATTTGGAAACTTTCATAATTCCCTCTAAAATAGTCCTTTTTACTAAAACAATGCTCTTAAACCAATGTTAAAACTTTGTCCTAACCCTGTATCACTTCCTCTTACAAACTTGCTATACAAAACCTCTAAATTTAAAGTATTGTTTAACTGATATTTACCTCCAAACCCTAATGAAGTAAAATCTTGAGTAAAGTCTCCAAAACGTTGATAATGCTGAACAAAACCTAATAAAGTAGATTTATCTGTTGGAAAATAACTCATAAAAATACCAGGCGCTAACACTACCGTTTTATTTGCAAAACTATCTTCATCTCCAAAATTATATTCCGTGTTTAATTCTGTAAATAATTGCCAATCTCCGCTATCAAAAGTATAATCGTAGAAAAAACGGTTTTGGAAAGTATATGCTGTTTGATCTAAAAAAACGCCATTAGCATCAGATTCTTCTGAACTTAATGGAATATGAAATGCAGATTGAATAGAAAAATTACCTACACTTTCTATTGGTTGCCATTTAATTGCTGGTGCAAAAGAAGACAAACCATTTCTAGAATTAGCATCATTATTAAAACCAAAAACCGAAGTAGCTTTTTCTCCGTTAATTGCATTAGAACGATATTCTAATAACAAACCTACATTTATTCTATTATTGTCTGTAACTCCCGTAAAAACTTCTAATGTAGATGTAAAATAAGTCTCTCTTGCTTTCTTAGATTTAACACCATTATATCTCCCTTTAGTTTCTGTGTATAAATTATTAAAAAATTTAACATCCCATTGTCCTTTATCTAATAATTTTGATGGCGTATAGGTTTGAATATTACTTTTAGTTGTAACATCTTCTTGTGCATTCATATTAAAACTGAATGCTAAAAATACAATTAGTACTAATTTATAAAACTTATTTTTCATTTTGATTGTTTTAGTTTTTAATTTCAATTTAGGTCTATACTTTCTTTAATTACTTACATTTTAAAATTCAATACACTTTATTTGTATTAAATCTAAATTAGACTTTATTTTTAAGTTCTTAACTTTAGCTTCGACTCAAATGTAAGAATCAACTAACTATGAACCATATTGTAATTATCGGAAATGGAATTTCTGGCGTAACTGCAGCAAGACATATCAGAAAAAATTCTGATCATAAAATAACAATCGTTTCTGCAGAAACAAAATATTTCTTTTCTAGAACTGCACTCATGTACGTATACATGGGACACATGAAATTTGAACACACACAACCTTATGAAAATTGGTTTTGGAATAAAAATAAGATTGATTTAAAAGACGGTTTTGTTTCTAAAATTGATACTGAAAATAAATCTCTTCTTTTTTCTGATGATTCTTCTCTTTCTTATGATAAACTAATTATTGCAACTGGTTCTAAACCTAATAAATTTGGTTGGCCTGGACAAGATTTAGATGGTGTTATGGGAGTGTATCATAAACAAGATTTAGAAAATTTAGAAAAGTTTGCTCCTGATAATAAAACTTGCAAAAGAGCAGTAATTGTTGGTGGTGGTTTAATAGGTATTGAATTGGCAGAAATGTTAAGAAGTAGAAAAATTCCTGTTACTTTTTTAGTACGTGAAGCTAGTTTTTGGAACGGAGTTTTACCTGCACAAGAGTCAGAATTAATTAACAATCATATTAAAGAACATCATATAGACTTGCGTTTAAGTACCAATTTAAAAGAAATTAAAGCGGATGAAAACGGAAAAGTAAAGTCGATAATTATACAAGAAACTGGCGAAGAAATCTTTTGTGATGTCGTAGGTTTAACTGCTGGTGTAACACCTAACATCGATTTTATTAAAGATTCTGGTATTGAAATAGGTCGTGGTGTTAAAGTAAACCGCTTCTTAGAAACAAATATTACTGATGTTTATGCAATTGGAGATTGTGCAGAACAACACGAAGCTATTGGACAACGTAGAAATATTGAAGCTGTTTGGTATACAGGTAGAATGATGGGAGAAACACTTGCACAAACTATTTGTGGTAATAAAACGGCATACAAACCTGGGCATTGGTTTAATTCTGCAAAGTTTTTAGATATTGAATACCAAACTTACGGTTGGGTTTTTAGTGAGCGAAATAAGAAAGAGAATGAACAATATTTTCAATGGCAACACCCAAAAGACAATAAATGTATCACTATTTCTTTTGATAAAAATACAAATAAGTTTTTAGGGATAAATACATTCGGAATTAGAATGCGTCATGAAATTTTTAACAAATGGTTAACAGCGCATAAATCTATAGAATTTGTTTTAGAGTATTTAGCTGATGCTAATTTTGATCCTGAATTTTACAAACTACATGAATCTGAAATTGTAGCTAAATTCAACTTAGAAAACAACACTAATATTCAAATTAAAAAGAAAAGCTGGAAACGAATTTTTAGCAAATCATAAGATATGAAAACAATAAAACAAACAGGTCTAATCGTTTTTCTTTTAGGATTAGCCATTTTTATAGCCACAATTTTTACTGGTTCTTTTAACTTAAAACAAACTGAATTAGATGCTTTTATAACTGAACAAAATTATAAAAGCACCATCATAAAAGACGAATTACAAAAAGCAATTGTAACTACAGAGCGTTTAAATATTTTCGAATTCTCTAGTAAGGTAATCAATGCATACGAAACCTCTAACAACCATTATGATGCTTTAATTGCAAAATATGATGCAGAGAAAAACTGGGACGAAAAAGGAAAACAATATCAATATAAAATTTTTGGAAAACCGCATAGTTTAAGTTTTGCGCTGGCTAAAAAAGCTGGAAAAGGTTTTGCTGCAGATAACACAGGTTTAGCTTGGTTTTTAACCTTTGGTTTAGGTATAATTGGTGCTTTGATGTTTATAGTGCCAGATGTTGTTTTACTAGGAAAACCTGGTATAAAAAATGATGGAATATTTCTAAGCGCTGCTACAAATCGTGGTTGGATTGGTTGGTTTACTTTTATATTTTTAGTTACCTTTTATATTTTACTTTATTTTTACCCAGATTTAATAGTAAATTGGGTGTATTTGGTAGATCCTATTAGTAAATCTATAAGTGGTAATGCTGCTAGTCAATGGTTTTTATATGGTTTTCTATATTGTGTGGTAATGACGGTTATGGCTGTTAGAATGTATATAAAATACCGTCATAATAAATACCAAATATTACGAACAACTTCTGTTTTATTCTTTCAAATTGTATTTGCTTTTTTAATTCCAGAAATTCTAGTTCGTTTCGAAAAACCTTGGTACGATTTTAAAAATGCTTTCCCTTTAGATTATGATTTTTTCTTTAGATGGAACTTAGATGAGTTACTCTCTAGTGGCGGATTCGGTTTATTTATTCTAGTTTGGGGAGTCGTTTTAACAATTGTAGTTGTACCGGTAATGGTATACTTCTTTGGTAAAAGATGGTATTGTTCTTGGGTTTGTGGTTGTGGTGGTTTAGCAGAAACATTAGGAGATCCTTATAGGCAAAACTCGAGTAAAACATTGCTTTCCTGGAGAGCAGAACGTATTATAATTCATTCTGTTTTAGTTTTTGTTTTGGTGATGACAGGTTTTGCTTTGTACACTTTCTTTTCTGGCGCAGACCAAGTAATTGGTATTAAAACACAAACTATACAGGATATTTACGGCTTTTTAATCGGTTCTATTTTTGCTGGTGTAATTGGTACTGGGTTTTATCCAATTTTTGGAAACCGTGTTTGGTGTAGATTTGGTTGTCCATTAGCAGCATATTTAGGTTTTGTTCAACGTTTTAAATCAAGGTTTAGAATTACTACAAACGGTGGTCAATGTATTTCTTGCGGAAACTGTTCTACTTATTGCGAGCAAGGAATTGATGTTAGATCTTATGCACAAAAAGGAGAAAACATTGTACGTTCTAGTTGTGTTGGTTGTGGTGTTTGTTCTGCTGTTTGCCCAAGAGGTGTTTTAAAATTAGAAAACGGACCTGAAGAAGGTAGAATAAATCCAACAGAAATCTTATTAGGAAACGATGTTGATTTAATGGAATTAGTTAACAAAAAATAATGCTTAAAAAACATCTATTTCTCTTTACGTTGTTCATTAATCTGGTCGTTTTTTCGCAAAAGACATATCAAAAAAATTCTATAAAAATGGTAAGTTAAAAGAAGAAGGTTGGATATTAAATAATAAAAAAGTTAATTATTGGAAATTCTATTTTAAAAATGGAAACCTTAAAAAAGAAGGTAGATTTAAAGATAATTTAGAAACTAAATATTGGTACTTTTACGGCAAGAATACTGCTATTGAAAAAGAAGGTCATTTTAAAGGAGGAAAACAGAACAATTGGTGGTTATTTTATGATAAAGATGGTTTTGTAAATCATAAATGTCAATTAAAAAATAATCAAAAAAATGGTTACTGTTTATTATATCAAAAGAACAAATTGGTAAAAGCTTCCAAATTTAAAAAAGGAAAAAAATTAAAGAGTGGAACGATTTTTCTTCTTTTAAACAAGAGAACAGTCTAAATGATTTAAGGTAAATGAAGCCTCTAATAAAAGTAATTATTCCTGCTTATAATGAGCAAGATTCTATAGCACATGTTATTAACGACATTCCTAAAAGTGTAGATGAAGTTATTGTTATAAGTAACAACTCTACAGATAATACTGAAATAAATGCTAAAAATGCAGGTGCTACAGTTTTAAAAGAAAGCCAAAAAGGATATGGTTTTGCTTGTTTAAAAGGGATCAATTATATTTCTAAACAAGAAATAAAACCAGAAATAATCGTTTTTTTAGATGGTGATTATTCAGATTACCCAGAACAATTAACAGAAATTGTTGCTCCAATAATTAACGATAATATCGATTTTGTTATTGGTTCTCGTGTTAAAGAATTACGAGAAGATGGTTCTATGACACCACAACAAGTTTTTGGTAATTGGTTAGCAACCTTTTTAATGAAACTTTTTTCAATTCAAAATTTACTGATTTAGGTCCTTTTAGAGCCATAAAATACGATAAATTACTAGCTTTAAAGATGCAGGATAAAACGTATGGATGGACAGTTGAAATGCAATTAAAAGCACTAAAACAAAAACTTACTTATGTAGAAATTCCTATGAAATATAGAAATAGAATTGGAATTTCTAAAGTTTCAGGTACATTAAAAGGAACTATCTTTGCAGGAATTAAAATTCTAAGTTGGATTTTTAAATACAGTTTTAAATAATGGTATTAGAATACATCATAATTGCAGTTTATACAATTTGCCTTTTGCTTATTTTCATGTACGCATTGGCACAATTAAACTTGCTTATCAATTACTTAAAATATAGGAACAAAGAAGACAACTCGCCTAAATTCGATTTTAAAAACTCAGAAGAAATCCCTTATGTAACCATACAATTACCTGTTTATAACGAATTGTATGTGATGGAACGTTTGCTTAAAAACATAGCAAAAATAGAGTATCCTTTAGATAAATTGGAAATACAAGTTTTAGATGACTCTACAGATGAATCTATAGAAGTAACAGCTAATTTGGTTAAAAGTATACAAAAAGAAGGAATAGACATTCAACATATAAAAAGAACCAATAGACAAGGCTTTAAAGCAGGTGCTTTAAAAGAAGGTTTAACAACCGCAAAAGGAGAGTTTATCGCCATTTTTGATGCCGATTTTTTACCACAAAAAGATTGGTTATATAAAACGATTCCCTATTTTAAAAACTCAGAAATTGGAGTTGTACAAACAAGATGGGGTCATATAAATAGAAACTACTCTACACTTACAAGAATACAAGCTTTTATGCTCGATGCACATTTTACATTAGAGCAAGTTGGTAGAAATAGTAAAGGTCATTTTATAAATTTTAATGGTACTGCTGGTGTTTGGCGTAAAGAATGTATTTATGATGCTGGTAATTGGGAAGGAGATACACTTACAGAAGACATAGATTTAAGCTACAGAGCGCAGCTCAAAAAATGGAAATTTAAATATTTAGAAAAGGTAGAAACACCTGCAGAATTGCCTGTAGTTATTAGTGCTGCTAGATCTCAACAATTTAGATGGAACAAAGGTGGCGCAGAGAATTTTCAGAAAATGACAAAACGTATTATCACGAATAAAAACGTTTCGTTAAAGACTAAAATTCATGGGTTATTACATTTGTTAAACAGCTCTATGTTTACGTGTATTTTTTTAGTTGCTGTATTAAGCATTCCAATGTTATACATTAAAAATGAATTTGCACATTTAAAATATTACTTTTATGTAATGAGCTTTTTTGTAATTAGCTCTCTAATCTTTTTTGTTTGTTATTGGCATATGTATAAAAACACCTATGGTGGCGGATTTAAAAAATTCATAAAATATATAGGAGCATTTCTTACCTTTTTCTCAGTTGCAATGGGTTTTTCTTTACACAATACAATTGCAGTATTAGAAGGTCATTTTGGTAAAAAAAGTGAATTTGTAAGAACACCAAAATTTAATATTAGTACTATTAAAGATAGTTGGAAAACTAATAAATACATCAAGAAAAAACCTTCTATTCATGTAATTTTAGAAGGCTTGCTAGCTATCTATTTTGTATTTGGAATGTACAGCGCATTTGTTGTTGGAAATCAAGGTGGAGATTTTGGGTTATTTCCATTCCATTTAATGCTTTTTATTGGGTTTTCTTACGTGTTTTTTAAATCAATATTTTCTAAAGCATAATGTCCTTTCTTTTTAAATATAAAGACGCACTATTAATATTTATTAGCATTCTTTTTTACTTTCTATTCGCTTATTTTTTAGAAAGATCAGAATTCTACTATTTAATATTTCTTTGGTTTTCATTATTTAGTACCTTTTATTTATTGATAAAAAGTAAGACAATCTCTTTTTCTACATTAGTAGGAATTTCTGTTGTTTTTAGATTGATTTTTCTTTTTGCAATTCCAAACCTGTCACAAGATTTTTATCGATTTATTTGGGATGGAAGAATGATTTTGGAAGGTTTCAATCCTTATTTATCCTTACCAGAAACATATATTCAACAAGGTTTAAACCCAATTGCAGAAGCATCAGAATTATATGCAGGAATGGGAGAAATGAATGGAAGTCATTTTACAAATTACCCTCCTATAAACCAGTTGTGTTTTTTAATTGCTGCTTTCTTTTCTAGTAAAAGTATTTTTGGAGCAGTTATCGTTTTTAAGTTGATTTTAATACTCGCTGATATTGGAATTCTATATTTTGGAAAAAAACTTTTAGAAAAATTACAACTTCCAATCAAAAATATTTTTTGGTATATTTTAAATCCTTTTATCATTATTGAAATGACAGGGAATTTACATTTTGAACCTGTAATGTTATTTTTCTTAATTTGGGGTTTATATAAATTACAGCAACAAAAATGGATTATTGCAGCAATTTTAATTGCATGTTCTGTTTCTGTAAAATTAATTCCGTTATTATTTTTACCATTATTTTTTCAATGGTTTGTAAAAAATGACAAAACATTTTTTCTTGGTTTTAAAAAACTTATTGCTTTTTACGCAATTATTATAGGAACCATTATTCTTTTATTTATTCCTTTTTACGCTACTGAATTAATAGAAAATTACTCTAATTCTGTTGGTTTATGGTTTCGGAATTTTGAGTTTAACGCAAGTTTTTATTCTCTTTTTAGAGAAATTGGATATCTTTTTAGAGGTTATAATGAAATTGCCATTATCGGAAAAATAACACCCATTTTAACGATTCTTTTTCTAATTATTATTACATTTTTTAGAAAGAATAAAACAAAAATTCAATTGATAACTGCGTTATTATTTGGTTTATGTTTTTATTATTTTACGGCTACTACAGTACATCCTTGGTACATTGCTACACCTTTAATTTTGAGTGTATTTACTAAATATAAATTCCCAATTGTTTGGAGTTTAATGGTTATTTTAAGCTATCAAGCCTATTTAAATACACCTTGGCAAGAAAACTTATGGTTTGTTTTTTTAGAGTATCTAATTGTGTTTGGCTTTTTAATTTATGAAATCAAAAAAGTTTACTTAACGAAGACTGTAATTTAATCTTAAAATAAAAAAGTACAACTTATATTTTTATATCTTAGTGGCTAATTTTGTTTACATGAAGAAGCTTACGATAAAAGATATTGCAAAAGAATTTAATGTTTCTATTTCTACTGTTTCAAAAGCACTGAATGATAGTTATGAAATTAGTCAAGCTACTAAAGATAAGATCCAAAAGTATGCAAAAGAAAATAACTACAAACCTAACTTTAATGCTTTAAGTTTAAAAAACAGAAGCACTAAAACTATTGGTGTTATTATGCCAACAATGCTTAATTATTTCTTTGCCCAAGTTTTTAAAGGTATAGAAGATGCAGCAAACAAAAATGGATATAAGGTAATAACTTGTATATCTAATCAATCTCACAATAAAGAAGCCGAAATTATAGAAATGCTATCCAATGGTAGTATTGATGGTTTTATTTTATCAATGGCTAAAGAAACTGAGCTAAAAAACGATTTTAAACACTTTAATGAAACTATAGAAAATGGAACCCCAATAGTTATGTTTGATAGAGTTGCTCATTCAATTGATTGCGATAAAGTAATAGCAGACGATTACAATGGAGCTTTAAATACTGTTGAATTCCTTCATAAAAAAGGGCATAAAAAAATTGCTTTTATTTCTACTATGAGCGATTTACAAATTGGAAAACAACGTTTTTTAGGCTATAAAAAAGGTTTAGAAAATGTAGGACTACCATTTAATGATGACCTAGTTGTAAATATTTTAGAAAAAGATTATAAAAAGTACGAAAAAAAGTAAAACCTTTTGTTAAAAAAACAGATTTAGATGCAATAATTACAACCGGAGAATCAGTTGCAATTACTGCTATGAAAGCAATAAAAAAGAACGGTAAAAAAATACCTAAAGATGTTTCTGTTATTGCTTTTTCTAACGGTATTTTATCTAGACATTCTAGCCCTAAAATGACAACAGTTAGCCAACATGGAGAATTAATGGGAGAAACTGCTGCTCAAATTTTAATTGATAAATTAAAGAACAAAAACAAAGACTTTATTACCAAAGTAATAAACACCGATTTAGTAATTAGAGATTCTACAAAATAAGAATGATAGACTATTCTAAAGTAAAACTTGTGGTTTCTGATATGGATGGTACTTTGTTAAATTCTAAAGGAGAAGTTAGTCAACATTTTTTTCAACTTTTTAAAAAGTTACAAAATAAAAACATCCAATTTTGTGCAGCAAGTGGAAGGCAACATAACAGTATTGTTGATAAGTTAAATGCTATAAAAGATGAAATTTTAGTAATCGCTGAAAATGGTGGAATTGCAAAAAACAAAGAAGATATATTGCTTTCTCATTTTTTATCCTCTGAAAAAGTTTTAAAATTAATTCCTGCTTTAAGAGATATAGAAAATGCTAATATAGTTTTATGTTGTGATGGTAAAGCTTTTATAGAAAGTAAAGACCAACATTTTATCAACTTATTCCAAGAATATTATTATAGCTTTCAGCAAGTTCATGATTTACTTGAAATTGCAAAAAAAATTCCAGTTTTTAAGATTGCTGTTTACCATTTTGAATCTTCTGAAAAATTTATTTATCCAGTAATACAAAATTTTAAAAACGATGTTTTGTTAAAAATTTCTGGAAAAAATTGGTTAGATATTTCTGATGAAAAAGCCAATAAAGGAAATGCTTTAAGACAAGTACAAAGTCTTTTAAATATTACCAAAGCAGAAACTATGGTTTTTGGTGATTACCATAATGATATTGAAATGATGCAAGAAGCTGACTTTAGTTTTGCTATGAAAAATGCACACCAAGACATTAAAAACTTAGCAAAATTTTCTACAGATAGTAATGATAATTTAGGCGTTGAGCTTATTTTAGAAAAATTGATTTCAAACATTTAATCATCAAAAGAAACTGTACTTTGTCTTTCTCTATTTACATTTAATTTGGTTACATCTGGTCTAGAATAATGCCCAACAACATCAAAATTTTGTCGTTCTTCTAAAACACGATTAAAATCTAAGGTTTCTATAATTAAACCTTCTTTATTAATAATGGGTTCAATAATCCATTCTCCATCTGGACCTGCAATACATGAACCTCCATTTGCCAAAACATCTGGAGCATCTTTTATAATTTTATCAAAATGAGGAACTTCTTTTGGAAAATCTGATTTTTGCATCAAACTCGAAACAGAAATCACAAACGAACGCGATTCTCTTGCTATAAAACGTGTAATATCTTTTGTATTATGGTCAGAACCTGGCCAAACTGCAATATGTAAATCTTCTCCTAAACCATACAAAGCTGTTCTTGGTAGTGGCATCCAATTTTCCCAACAATTTAAACCACCAACTGTAAACTCTTTAAGAGAATGCACTTGCAAACCATTTCCATCTCCAGGCGCCCAAGTTAAACGTTCATCAAAAGTAGGTTGTAGCTTTCTGTGCACCGATTTTATTTCTCCTTCTTGATTTATGTATACTAAAGAAGCATAAATACTATGCCCTCCTCTATTTTGAGCACGTTCCATAACGCCTAAATAAATAGCAATTTTATGTTCTTTTGCCAATTTACAAACAGAATCTAATTCACCTTTTTCTATAGTTATAGAGTTACGAACATAATGAGCATGAATTTCTTTTTGAGTTTTAGAATTCCATTCTGCACCATTTGTTAAAGCAATCCAAAACGGGTAACCAGGTAATAAAGCTTCACCAAAAACAATTAACTCGCAATTTTCTTTTGCTGCATCTAAAATTGATTTCTCAATTTTTTCAATGGTTTTTTCTTTGTTTAACCAAACTGGTGCTATTTGGGCTAAAGCTACTTTTAGAATGTTATTCATCTATTATTTTTTTAGTAAAACACAAAGTTTAGTATTTATTAAACATTAATTTCAACCACCAAACCTTCATTACTTCTTATATTAAAAACAGTTTCGTCATCAAAAATTAAATATTGCCCTTTTATACCTACTAATTTTCCAGTATATTTTGGTGTTTTAATTAAGTTTAGACTTTTAGGCTTTAAAGGATATTTTTTTACAGGAAAATTTAAATGTGTCTCAACATTATCTTCAATAAAATACTGTTTGGCTTCTTCTGGGATAAATTCTTTTAATCGATCTCTCCATTCCATTAAGCTTTCATCCTCAATATCATTTTTTAGCATTTTACGCCAATTGGTTTTATCTGCAACGTACTCTTTTAAAGCAACCTCGGTAATTCCTGCTAAATATCTATTAGGAACTTCGACAATTTCTATGGCTTCATGTGCTCCTTGATCTATCCAACGTGTAGGCACTTGTTGCTTTCTAGTAACTCCAACTTTTACGTTACTAGAATTAGCTAAGTAAACAATATGTGGTTTTAATTGTACAGATTCTTCATAAGCTAAATCTCTATCTTCTATCCCTAAATGGGCTTTACTTAATTCGGGTTTCATAATCCAATCGGCAGCATTCGGAATTTCAAAAAAACAAGATTGACAAAAACCTTGTCTATAAATTTTCTTTTTTAAATGACAGTTTAAACATTCATAAGAAACAAAATTGATCGAAATTTCTTTATCTAACAATTGATTCATGCTTAAAAAATCAGATTTCATATCTAGATAGTACTGAATTTCTTCTAAATTCTCAGTTTTCATTTTTTTAAAACTCCTTGATATTTCATAACCAATTTTTAGTATTTTTAGCTTCTAACAAACTTACACAAAAAACGCAACTTTAACTATGGCTTTCCCCATTGTAAATTCTATAATTTCTTGGTTTTTAAAAAAACGAGTACATCAAATAGAATTATTCTTAAAATACCCAATAGATGTTCAAGAAGAGCTTTTATTAAGATTAATTTCTACTGCAAAAAAAACAGAATTTGGTAGAGAAAAAAACTTTGCAACTTTTAGTGATTATACAGATTTTGCAACAAATGTTCCTATACAAAAGTATGAAAGTATAGAGCCTTTAATAGAGCGTTGTAGAAAAGGAGAACAAAATCTATTTTGGCCAGCACCAATAAAATGGTTTGCAAAATCTAGTGGAACAACAAACGCAAAAAGTAAATTTATTCCTGTGAGTGATGATGCTTTAGAATACTGCCACATGAAAGCTGGTAAAGACATGTTGTGTTTGTATATTAATAACAATGAAGAAACACAATTATTTACAGGTAAAGGATTAAAACTTGGGGGTAGTTCTGAAATATACAAAGACAACAATTCTTATTTTGGAGATTTATCTGCAATTATTACAGAAAACTTACCTTTTTGGGCAGATTATAGTTCTGCACCAAGTCAAGAAGTAGCTTTAATGGCAGAGTGGGAAACTAAAATGGAAGCCATTATTGATGAAACTATTCATGAAGATATAACAAGTTTGGTTGGTGTACCAAGTTGGATGCTAGTGCTTTTAAATAGAGTTTTAGAAAGAACAGGAAAAAATAATATTTTAGAAGTGTGGCCAAATCTAGAAGTGTATTTTCATGGAGGTGTAAATTTTAATCCCTATAGAGAACAATACAAAAAACTGATTCCAAAAAAGGATTTTCAGTATTATGAAACCTACAATGCTTCTGAAGGTTTTTTTGCTATTCAAGACAAAAATGGTTCTAAAGAATTATTATTGATGTTAGATTACGGAATTTTCTATGAGTTTATTCCTATGACAAAATACAACGGAGAAGATTCGGTTGCAATACCTTTATCTAAAGTAAAAAAAGGAATAAATTATGCTATTATTATTACTACAAATAGTGGTTTATGGCGTTATTTAATTGGTGATACTGTAAAATTTACATCTTTAGATCCTTATCGAATTAAAATTACAGGTAGAACAAAACATCATATTAATGTTTTTGGTGAAGAATTAATTATAGAAAATGCAGAAGAAGGTTTAAAAATGGCTTGTGAAAAAACCAATGCAGTAATTAAAGAATATACTGTTGGCCCAATTTTTATGAAAGGCATAAAAAATGGTGGTCATGAATGGGTGATAGAATTTGATAAAAAGCCTGAAAACATGAACTATTTTACTGAAATTTTAGACAATGCTTTAAAAGCTATAAATTCTGATTATGAAGCGAAACGATATAATTCATTAACGCTTGCAATGCCAAAAATTCATGTGGCTAAAGATGATTTATTTTATAATTGGCTAAAGGAAAAAGGAAAATTAGGCGGGCAACACAAAATTCCAAGACTTTCTAATTCTAGAGAATTTGTAGAAGAGCTATTACAAATGCAATAATTAAACTTTACGATCTACAACATAATCTATCATTTGTAAAAGAGAATCTTTAAAAGGAGATGAAGGGTAATTTTCTAAAATAGCTAAAGCTTTATTTTTATAATCATTCATTTTAGTAATTGTATATTCTATCCCTCCATTTTCTTTAACAAAAACAATTACTTCTTTTACACGTTTTTTGTCTTTATTATGCTTTTTAATGGAAGTAATAATCCATTTTTTTCTTTTATAGAACAAGTGTTTAAAGTATGTATTAAAGGTAAAGTCATTTTTTGCTCCTTAATATCAATTCCTGTAGGTTTCCCAATTTTATCATCTGTATAATCAAACAAATCATCTTTAATTTGAAAAGCAATACCAATATACTCTCCAAATTTTCTCATTTGCTGAATTGTATCTTGGTTAGCTCCAACTGAGGCTGCTCCAATACCACAACAAGCAGAAATTAAAGTTGCCGTTTTCTGACGAATAATATCAAAATAAATATCTTCTGTAATATCTAATTTTCTTGCTTTTTCAATCTGTAACAATTCGCCTTCACTCATTTCTCGAACTGCTATAGAAATCAATTTTAACAAATCGAAATCCTCATTATCAATAGATAATAAAAGTCCTTTCGATAATAAAAAATCGCCAACTAAAACTGCTATTTTATTTTTCCAAAGTGCATTTACAGAGAAAAAACCACGCCTTCTATTACTATCATCTACAACATCGTCATGAACTAAAGTTGCTGTATGTATTAATTCTACAACAGATGCACCTCTATAGGTTCTTTCATCAAATCCACCATCTGAAACCATTTTCGCAACCAAAAAAACAAACATTGGTCGCATTTGTTTTCCTTTTCTTCGAACAATATAATAGGTAATTCTATTTAAAAGCGGAACTTTAGATAACATAGAATCTTTGAATTTCTTTTCAAAGAGTTCCATCTCATTTTTAATAGGAATTTTTATTAATTCTACAGGTTTCATTTTTGATAAATTATCATCAGATTCTTACATCAAAAATAGAGAATAATTTTGGATTGATTATCTTTGATTCTTAAGTTTTAAATTATGAAAAAAATATTTTTAAGTATCCTTTTTCTTGGAGTTGTTAATTTAAGTTTCACTCAAGAAAATACAATAAAATTCCCCAATAATGTATTAGGAGTATACAAAGGAGATTTAAAAATTAACAATTCTAAAGGGTCTCAAATAATTCCAATGGAGTTTCATATAAAGAAAACAGATTCTTTACATAAATTCGATTATATAATTATCTATAATAATTCTCCAAGAAATTATACACTTGTTGTTAAAGATAAAGAAAAAGGAATTTTTGAAATTGATGAAAATAACGGCATTATATTACCAGCAAAATTAAGTGACAATACACTATATAGTTTTTTTGAAGTGCAAGGAAATTTTTTAAGTTCTAGATTAAATTTTACAAGTAACTTTTTAAACTTTGAAATATTATTTACGGCAACAAAGAACAAAATAAAAACAGGCGGAACTTCTAAAGAAATTCCACTTGTTTATGGGTTTCCAATATCTACAGTTCAAAAAGCTACTCTGTTAAAACAATAATAATTATGCTTTGTTAGCTAACTGTCCGCAAGCAGCATCTATATCTTTTCCTCTAGATCTACGAACGTTTACTGTTATATCGTGCATTTCTAAATTAGAAATATAATTATTTATTGCTAATGAACTTGCTTGTTGAAACTCACCATCATCAATTGGATTATATTCAATTAAATTAACCTTACAAGGTACATATTTACAGAAATCAACAAGTGCCTTAATGTCTTCTTTTCTATCATTAATTCCATCCCAAACTACATATTCGTATGTAATTGCTCTATTTGTTTTTTCATACCAATACTCTAAAGATTCTCTTAAATCTTTTAAAGGAAAATTTGTATTGAATGGCATTATTGAGGTTCTAACTTCATCAATGGCAGAATGTAAAGAAACTGCTAGGTTAAACTTCACTTCTTCATCTGCCATCATTTTAATCATTTTTGGAACACCAGAAGTAGAAACAGTAATTCTTTTAGAAGACATTCCTAAACCTTCTGGCGAAGTAATCATTTCTATAGATTTAAGCACATTTTTATAGTTCATAAGTGGCTCTCCCATTCCCATAAAAACAATATTTGTTAATTTATGATTATGGTACAATCTACTTTGCTTATCTATAACTACGACCTGATCATAAATTTCATCTGGGTTTAAATTACGCATTCTCTTTAATCGTGCAGTTGCGCAAAACTTACAATCTAAACTACAACCAACTTGACTAGAAACACAAGCAGTAGTTCTTTTCTCTGTAGGAATTAAAACAGACTCAACAATTAAACCATCGTGTAATTTAATTCCGTTTTTTATAGTACCATCTTTACTTTTTTGCATAGAATCAACCTTTATATGGTTGATTACAAAATTCTTTTCTAACATTTCTCTAGTACCTTTAGAAATATTAGTCATTGCATCAAAAGTATGTAAAGACTTGCTCCAAAGCCATTCATAAACCTGGTTACCTCTAAAAGCTTTATCGCCATTTTCAACAAAAAAATTACGTAATTGTTCTTTAGTTAAAGCTCGTATATCTTTCTTTTTTACTTCCATTATTTGCAAAAATACAAAACCTCACAAGAAACTTGTGAGGTTTTTAGTTTTCAATAAAAAAATTGAATTATATAATTAACATTGCATCTCCATAAGTAGAGAATTTATATCCTTCTTTAATTGCTACTTTATATGCGTCCATTAAAAAATCGTAACCAGCAAATGCAGCTGCTTGCATCATTAATGTAGATTTTGGTTCATGAAAATTAGTAATCATACTATTTGCAATACTAAACTCAAAAGGAGGAAAAATAAATTTATTAGTCCAACCTTCAAAAGCATTTAATTCTTGTTTAGATGATACAGAAGACTCTACAGTTCTCATTACTGTTGTACCAACAGCACAAATTTTTCTTTTTTCTATCTTAGCTTGATTAATTTTAGTAGCAGTTGCAGCAGGAATCACAATTTGTTCAGAATCCATTTTGTGCTTAGATAAATCTTCTACTTCTACTGGGCTAAATGTACCTAACCCAACATGTAAAGTCATTTCAGCAAAATCAACTCCCTTAATCTCTAAACGTTTTAATAAATGTTTCGAAAAATGTAATCCAGCAGTTGGTGCAGCTACTGCACCTTCATGTTTTGCAAATATTGTTTGATAACGTTCTTCATCAGAAGGTTCTACCTCTCTTTTAATTGCTTTTGGTAAAGGCGTTTCTCCTAGTTCTAATAATTTCTCTCTAAAAGCTTCATAACTTCCATCATATAAAAAACGTAATGTTCTTCCTCTAGAGGTTGTATTATCTATAACTTCTGCTACTAAACTATCATCTTCACCAAAAAATAATTTATTTCCAATTCTAATTTTTCTTGCAGGATCAACTAATACATCCCACAATCTATTTTCCGCATTTAGTTCTCTTAATAAGAAAACTTCAATTCTAGCACCCGTTTTTTCTTTGTTACCAAACATTCTTGCAGGAAAAACTTTCGTGTTATTTAACATCATCACATCACCTTCATCAAAGTAATTAATAACGTCTTTAAAAGTTTTATGCTCTATAGTTTGTTCTTTTCTATTTAAAACCATTAAACGAGATTCATCTCTATGCTCTGCAGGATGTAATGCTAACAGTTCTTCTGGCAATTCAAAATCAAAGTGTGATAATTTCATATATATATTTAGATGTAAAAGCGGCAAATATACGATATCGAAATAGGCGTTGTCAAGTGTTTGACTGTTTATCTTTGATAATCAGTAATATTAATTCCAATTTGCTTCATATCATCCCAAAATTTTTGGTAAGATTTTGTAACCACTTCTGCATTTAAAACCTTAATAGGTACTCTTAAAGCTAAAGGAGCAAAAGCCATTGCCATTCTATGATCGTTATAAGTTTTAATAGCAATATTTTTATTTATTTTATTTGAACTCTCTAAATGTAAACTTTCATTTGTTACAGAAATTGATGCTCCTAATTTAGTTAGCTCATCATTTAAAGCAACCAACCTATCAGTTTCTTTAATTTTTAAAGTATGTAAACCTGTTAAATTACAAGCAATATTTTCTGCAAAACAAGTTACTGTAATTGTTTGTGCAATATCTGGAGCATTTTTTAAATCGATTTCTAACGTTTCTTTATTTGACTCTTTTACTTTTTTTAGAGTGATAAAATTTTCGCCAAAAGTAGTAAGGACTCCAAAATGTTTGTAAATTTCTGCTAAACAAGAATCTCCTTGTAAACTTTCTTTTTTATAAGCTGTTAATTGAATTTCAGATCCAATTTCAGACAATGATATTATCGAATAAAAATAACTTGCAGAAGACCAATCAGACTCTACAACTACAGCTTGCTTTTGTGTAGCTGTTTTAGGATAAACTTTGATAAAATTAGCTTCAAATTTATTTTCTATACCTAATTGAGTTAACAAACTTAAAGTCATATTAATATATGGTATAGAAGTAATTTTACCAATTAATTCTATTTCTAATCCATTTTCTAATTTAGAAGCAATTAATAATAATGATGATATATACTGACTACTAACGTTTCCATTAATTTGTACTTTATCTTTTATAATTTTTGCGCCTTTAATTCTAATTGGCGGATATCCTTCTTTTGCCTCATAAGAAATTTCTGCACCTAAATCTTTTAGTGCATTTACTAAAATTTCTATAGGTCTGTTTTGCATTCTCTCAGAACCTGTAAGTACAGTTTCTCTACCTTTATTAACGGCAAAATAAGAAGTTAGAAAACGCATTGCTGTACCTGCATGACCAATATCTACCAATTCGTTTTTTGTAGAAAGCGCATGTTGCATATGTACAGAATCATCTGAATCTGATAAATTTTCGATAGAAATTTCTGGAAATAGTTTTTGTAAAATTAACAATCTGTTAGATTCACTTTTAGAACCAGAAATAGTTATTTTTTCATTTATTTTCTTATCTGCTAAAACATTTAACAATATGTCCATCCTAAAAATTGATTTTAATTCTTACTTTTAATCCTCAAAATTACAACTAACCTTTATGAAAAAAATTATTTTTTTGGCTATTTGCGTCTTCTTTTCTGCAAATGCCAAAGTTAATGCACAAAAAAACCTACCAAAGTTTCTAACGAATATTTTAGCGCTATAAAATGGAGAAATATTGGTCCTTTTAGAGGAGGAAGAAGTGCTGCTGTTACTGGAGTAAACAGCAAAGCTAACTTATTTTATATGGGTGCAACTGGTGGTGGTGTATGGAAAACCACAGATGCAGGTAATACTTGGCAAAATATTTCTGACGGATTTTTTGGAGGTTCAGTAGGTGCTGTAGCGGTTTCTGAATCTGATAATAATGTTATTTATGTTGGAATGGGAGAAAAAACAGTTCGTGGAAATGTTTCTTCTGGAGATGGAATTTGGAAATCTGAAAACGCTGGTAAAACATGGAAACATATTGGATTAAAAAACTCTAGACATATTCCTAGAATGAGAATTCATCCAAAAAATTCTGATATTGTTTTTGCAGGTGTTTTAGGAGATTTATACAAACCAACCCAAGAGAGAGGTGTTTATAAATCTATAGATGGTGGAAAAAATTGGAAACGTGTTTTATTTTCTGATGAAAACTCTGGAGTTGTAGATTTAATAATCGACCCAAATAATCCAAGAATTTTATTTGCCACTACTTGGGATGTTCGTAGAACTCCTTATAGTTTGTCTTCTGGAGGAAAAGGCTCTGCTCTTTGGAAAAGTATAGATGAAGGTGAAACTTGGACAAATATTTCTAAAAACAAAGGTTTGCCAAAGGGTATTTGGGGAATTGCTGGAGTTACAGTTTCACCTGTAAATTCTGATATCGTTTATGCTTTAATAGAAAATAAAAAAGGTGGTGTTTATAAATCTTTAGACGCAGGAAAAACCTGGAGATTGATTAATTCTGAAAGAAAATTACGTCAAAGAGCTTGGTATTACACTCGTTTGTATGCAGATACACAAGATGAAGATATTTTATATGTTTTAAATGTTCGTTATCATAAATCTACAGATGGTGGTAAAACATATAAAACGTACAATGCTCCTCATGGAGATCATCATGATTTATGGATTGCTAAAAATAACAATCAAAGAATGATTATTGGTGATGATGGAGGGGCTCAAATTTCTTATGATGCTGGAGAGAATTGGAGTACTTATATGAATCAACCAACTTCGCAATTTTATAGAGTTACAACAGACAATCATTTCCCTTATAGAATTTTAGCTGCACAACAAGATAATTCTACTGTTAGAATTTCTCACAGAACTAATGGTAGATTTATAACAGAATCTGATTGGAGTTCAACTGCTGGTGGAGAAAGTGCTCATATTGCTGTAGATCCATTAAATAATGATATTGTTTATGGAGGAAGTTATGGTGGCTTACTAACCAGAAAAAATCATAAAACAAACGAAACTCGAGCAATAAATGTTTGGCCAGATGATCCTATGGGTCATGGAGCAGAAGATTTTAAATATCGTTTTCAATGGAATTTCCCAATTTTCTTTTCACCTAATAATAAAAAACGATTGTATGCAGCTTCTAATCATTTACATATTACAGAAAATGAAGGGCAATCTTGGAAAGTAATTAGTCCAGATTTAACTAGAAACGACCCAAAAACATTAAAATCATCTGGAGGTCCAATTACACAAGATAATACTGGTGTAGAGTATTATGGAACCATTTTCGCTGCTACAGAATCTGCTTTAGAACCAGGTTTAATTTACACAGGTTCAGATGATGGTTTAGTACATGTTTCTAAAAATAATGGTGAAAACTGGGAAAACATCACTCCTAAAAAAATACCAGAATGGATGATGATTAATTGTATAGAAGTAGATCCTTTTACAAAAGGTGGTGCTTATATTGTGGGTACACAATATAAAACTGGAGATTACAAACCTTACATCTACAAAACAGAAAATTATGGTAAATCATGGAAACTAATTACAAACGGAATTGCTGAGGAAGATTTTACAAGAGCTTTAAGAGCAGATCCCAAACGTAAAGGTTTATTATATGCAGGTACAGAAAGAGGTATGTATATTTCATTTAATCATGGTAAAAACTGGCAATCTTTTAGACAAAATTTACCTGTTGTACCTATAACAGATTTAACCATTAAAGACGATAATTTAATAGCAGCAACTCAAGGACGATCTCTTTGGATTATTGACGATTTAACTCCTTTACATCAACTTAATACAGTAGAAAAAGAAAATATAGTTTTACACAAACCTAAAGATGCTTATAATTTATCTGGTGGAAATGGTAGGACTTCCAAAACTGCAGGAACAAATCATCCTGGAGGTGTAGCAATTAATTATTTTATCAAAAAAACGGAAGAAAAAGATACAATTTCTATTACATTTTATGATATAGATAATAATCACATAAAAACATTTAGTACTAAACCTAATAAAGAAAAAAGGGGGTAAACTAAAAGTTGATGATGGAAATAATATTTTTTACTGGAATATGATGTATAATGGTGCAGAATCTATTAAGGGTATGATTTTATGGTGGGCATCTTTATCTGGACCAATGGCTTTGCCTGGAGAATATAAAGTTGAATTAAAAGTAAATGATGTAAAAAAAACTAAGAATTTTTCGATTGTAAAAAATCCAATTTCTGAAGCTTCTGAAAATGATATGAAAGTTCAATTTGATTTTATTAATGATATCAACCAAAAAATGACTGAAATTCATAAAGCATTAAAAAATGTGAAGAAAGTTAGGGCTCAAGTTGGTGTGTTAAAGAAGTCTATTAAAGACAAAAAGAAGTATAAAGAAATTCTTGATTTTACTGATAAATTAGTAAAAGATATGACTAAAATTGAAGAAACTTTATACCAAAC
>NZ_JAOSLC020000002.1:812500-906197 GCF_026191475.2 Polaribacter ponticola
GTGATGATTTGACGTCATCCCCACCTTCCTCTCTACTTGCGTAGGCAGTCTCGTTAGAGTCCCCAACTTTACTTGATGGCAACTAACGACAGGGGTTGCGCTCGTTATAGGACTTAACCTGACACCTCACGGCACGAGCTGACGACAACCATGCAGCACCTTGTAATCTGTCCGAAGAAAACTCTATCTCTAAAGCTGTCAGACTACATTTAAGCCCTGGTAAGGTTCCTCGCGTATCATCGAATTAAACCACATGCTCCACCGCTTGTGCGGGCCCCCGTCAATTCCTTTGAGTTTCAGTCTTGCGACCGTACTCCCCAGGTGGGATACTTATCACTTTCGCTTAGTCACTGAGCTAACGCCCAACAACTAGTATCCATCGTTTACGGCGTGGACTACCAGGGTATCTAATCCTGTTCGCTCCCCACGCTTTCGTCCCTCAGCGTCAGTATATACGTAGTAGACTGCCTTCGCAATCGGTATTCTGTGTAATCTCTATGCATTTCACCGCTACACTACACATTCTATCTACTTCCATATAACTCAAGTCAACCAGTATCAAAGGCAGTTCCATAGTTGAGCTATGGTATTTCACCTCTGACTTAATTGACCGCCTGCGGACCCTTTAAACCCAATGATTCCGGATAACGCTCGGACCCTCCGTATTACCGCGGCTGCTGGCACGGAGTTAGCCGGTCCTTATTCTTACAGTACCGTCAAGCTAGTACACGTACTAGTGTTTCTTCCTGTATAAAAGCAGTTTACAACCCATAGGGCAGTCTTCCTGCACGCGGCATGGCTGGGTCAGAGTTGCCTCCATTGCCCAATATTCCTCACTGCTGCCTCCCGTAGGAGTCTGGTCCGTGTCTCAGTACCAGTGTGGGGGATCTCCCTCTCAGGACCCCTACCTATCGTAGCCATGGTAAGCCGTTACCTTACCATCTAGCTAATAGGACGCATAGCCATCTTTTACCGATAAATCTTTAATTACAACTCGATGCCAAGTCGCAATACTATGAGGTATTAATCTTCATTTCTAAAGGCTATCCCTCTGTAAAAGGTAGGTTCTATACGCGTTACGCACCCGTGCGCCGGTCGTCATCTGTGCAAGCACAATGTTACCCCTCGACTTGCATGTGTTAAGCCTGCCGCTAGCGTTCATCCTGAGCCAGGATCAAACTCTTCATTGTATATTTTAAATAATATGTAATGAATAAGTTTCAAAAGAATTTTGTTTAATAAATTAAACATGGTTATTCTACTCTTTAATTACGCTGTCAATTTCAATATTTTCAATGAACTTTTAAGATATCTCACTCATGGTTTTAAACACTTATGTAAATCCTAATCTGTAGAAATGATAGACTCGAACTACCTAATCTTTTTATCGATTATTCCAAATTTTCTCTGATCGTTTTTGCTGTATTTCTTAGCGGCTGCAAACATACAAACTATTTCTAATCTGACAATAAAAAAATAACTTTTTTTATTTTATTTTTCAACCTTAAAAATCTGAACATTTTTGCCGAAAATTTCGGACTGCAAACATACAAACTCTTTACCTTATCAACCTAATTAAATCTGAAATAATTTTAACTTTATTTTTAACCTAAAAACAAAACTAAAAAACTCAAATCCCTCAACTAACAAAGAAGAAAATCAACAATTTCAAGAAACTAAACTAACAACTTATTGCCGTTAGCGGATGCAAAACTACAACACATTTTTAATCTAACAATGACTTTTTTAATGTTTTTTTGAAAAATATTAATAGAAATAGACTTCATAAGTCTGCTTCATAAAAAAGTATACATATATTAAGGTAACAGGTATTTAAATTTACTTCATAAGAATTAAGCCAAAAAACCACTAACTACACCATAAAACTCTTTTGGATTCTCTGCATGTAACCAATGACCAGAATTTGAGACCTCTACTATACGGTTAACTGGAAAATGAACATTAATCATCATTTCGTCTGACGGCATAATATAATCTGAATTTTGTCCTTTTAAAAACAAAGTTTCGCTCCTATATACTCCATCAACTGGTAAAGGCTTACCAACTTGAAAATTATTAATCATCAGAGACTCTAAATTAAACCTAAAATCTAGCACCCCTTTTTCTTTCCAGTATACATTTTTCAATAAAAACTGCCTAATTCCAACTTCAGAGATAAATTCTGATAATTGAATATCTACCAATTTTCTAGTATTAGAAATAGAAAAATCAATAGAATTCAAACCTGCTAAAATTGCATTGTGATGTGGTTGATATTCCTTCGGAGAAATATCTACAACAACCAACTTATTTACTAATTCGGAATAAGTTACTGCAAACAACATTGCAGTTTTCCCTCCCATAGAGTGACCGATTATATAAACATCTTCTAATTGGTGATAATCAATATATCTTTTTAAATCTTCAACTAAAACCTCATAATTAAACTCACTAGCATGAAAACTTCGCCCATGATTTCTTTGATCTATTAAATGCACTTGATAATTTTCAGAAAATTGATTTCCCAGAGTTTTCCAATTATCACTCATTCCGAAATAACCATGTAAAATTAATAGAGGCTTACCGTCTCCTTTTATCGTTGAATTTAAGATACTTTTTTCTGACATATCATTTTTTTAATACTTACAATTAAAAACCAAAGCTTTAGTGTTTAATAAATATTATTTCAGCTTGTTAATATACATACTAACCACATTTTCTAAACCAAGATATAAACTCTCTGCTATTAATGCATGCCCTATAGAAACCTCTGAGAGATTAGGGATATTCTCCTTAAAAAACCTAATATTCTCTAAGCTTAAGTCATGACCAGCATTTATTCCTAACCCCAACTCATTCGCTAAAATTGCAGCATCTATGTAGGGAACTATAGCGCTTTTATTCCCTAATTGATATTGAGTAGCAAAATCCTCAGTATACAGCTCTATTCTATCTGCTCCAGTTTTAGCTGCAGCTTCAATCAACTTTAAATCTGTATCAATAAAAACTGAAGTTCTAATTCCGTTTTGCTGAAACTCACTTATTACCTCCCTAAGAAAGGATTGATGCTTTATAGTATCCCAACCTGAATTAGATGTAATTGCATCTATCGCATCAGGAACTAAAGTAACTTGCGTAGGTTTGGTTTCTAAGACCAAATTCATAAATGATTGTATCGGGTTCCCCTCAATATTATATTCGGTAGTTACAATCTTTTTTAAATCTCTAGCATCTTGATATCGAATATGTCTTTCATCTGGCCTAGGATGAATAGTAATACCCTCTGCTCCAAAGGACTCAATATCTGAAGCTACTTTTAATAAATTAGGTACATTACCTCCCCTAGAATTACGAAGAGTTGCTATTTTATTAATATTTACACTTAACTTTGTCATTGTCTAAAATTAGACTGTAAAGATAATTTATTAAATCATTTTATCCTATATTCGTACAGAATGAATATTAACGATTACATACTTAAGGAAATTAAAGCCATCAACTTAAATGACTCTGTAAAAAGTGCTCAAAAGTTGTTTAAAAACTACCCTATAACTCATTTTCCTGCTGTAGAAAACAATAGACTTTTAGGGTCTTTTGCAGAAGACGACATCCAAACTATAGAAAATAGAGATGAAGAGTTAATAAAACACTCTCATCTTCTAAATACTTTTTTTGCAAATAAAAAAGATACAGTTTTAGAACTACTTAAAATTTTTGCAGACAACGACACAACTATAATTCCTGTTTTAAATAAGGATAAAAACTACATTGGTTATTATGATTTATGTGATGTGCTCGATGTTTTTTCTACTAGTCCATTTATGTTAAATGAAAGCGAAACATTAATAATTGAAAAACTAGAAGTTGATTACTCTATGGGTGAGGTTTCTCAAATAGTTGAAGCGAATGGAGGAAAACTACTTGGTTTATACTTATCTGAAAAACAAAATAATTTCGTTCAAATTACCTTAAAAATAGTTTCCGATGAAGTAAATGAAATTATACAAACTTTCAGAAGATATGATTACAAAATAATATCCAACCATGAAAACGATATTTATTTAGAAGATTTAAAAAACCGATCTGATTATCTACAAAAATACTTAGAAATGTAATCTACACTAGATATTTCATTCAAAAAAGTTACTAAACCATTTTCAATAAAAAAACGAATTAAAATATAATGAAGAAAGTTGCAATTTATGGTCAATCTTATTCAATCTCTGCAGAGAGAGAAATTCAGATTCTATTAGAAGTTCTTCAAGAAAACAACATTGAATGCTTTATTGAAAAGAAATTTTACGACTTATTAATAAAAGGCAGTATTCTAAATGAAAAATTCTCAACTTTTTCTCATTTTAAAGACTTAGACACATCTTTTACCGCCATGTTTACATTGGGAGGAGATGGTACAATATTAAGAGCAGTTACTCTTATAAGAGATTTAGGAATACCAATTTTAGGAATTAATACTGGAAGATTAGGTTTTCTTGCAACTATTAACAAAAAAACAATAAAAGAAAGTATAAATTTAATTCTTAAAGGAGAATACACAACTCAAGAAAGAACATTGCTTTCTATAGAAACAACGCCAAAAACAGAAGAGTTTTCCGAATTAAACTTTGCGTTAAATGAGGTTACAATTGCCAGAAAAAACACTACTTCTATGATAGGTGTAAGAACTAGTTTAAATAATGAATATCTTACCAACTATTGGGCAGATGGTCTTATTATAGCAACTCCTACAGGTTCCACAGGTTATTCACTTAGCTGTAATGGCCCTGTAATATCTCCAGACTCTAAAAACTTAGTAATTACACCCATTGCTCCACACAACTTAAACGCCAGAACAATGGTTATTTCTGATGAAACTAGCATTCAACTAACCATAGACTCAAGAGAAAAAGATTTTTTAATCTCCTTGGATTCTAGAATAACAACAGTACCAAAAAACACTGAGGTTTTTATTAAAAAAGCAGATTTTACCATAAGAAGTATTATACCTAAAAACCAATCGTTTCTTCGCACTCTTAGAAGTAAATTACTCTGGGGAGAAGACACCAGAAACGAGACAAACCTTTAACAACTAGTTAACAATAAATCTCTAAAATTATAGTTATTCAAAAAAGACTATATATTAACCATATAAAGCAAATTGAAATAACTATATTTGCACGCTATTTTTTAGGATGAAAAAAAGTATATTTATTATTATATTTATTAGTTTTTCTACTCTTGTTTTTGGACAAGTATACGAAATTGGAGCATTTTTAGGTGGTACAAATTACGTAGGAGACATTGGAAGAACGAGTTATGTGCACCCAAACAAAGTTGCCGGAGCTGCTTTTTTTAAGTATAATATAAATCCTAAAATGGCATTTAGAGCAACTTATAGTTACCTACCAATTACAGGTGATGACGCAGATGCTGACACAGATTACAGAAGAACAAGAGGGCCAAATAATATTGGTTATAATTTTTCAAATACAATAAACGAATTGGCAATAGGTTTAGAATATAATTTTTATGACTATGATTTATCTACTCCAGGTAAAACATGGACACCTTATATTTTATTAGAATTGGCAGGCTTTAACTATAAATACATATCTGAAGAAATACAACCTAACGAATATGTTTATAATAGGAAAAATTCTATTGCAGTTCCTATAGGAATTGGGTTTAAGTCTAAACTTTCTGGTGCATTTGCTTTTGCATTAGAAACAAAATTTAGATATACTTTTGAAGATAATTTAGATTACACAACTAGTAAAGTAGAAAGTTTAAATATTGGTAAAACAGGAAAAGATTGGTATATGTTTACAGGTTTTTCTTTAACCTATACTTTTGGAAGACCTGCATGTTATACTAACGGATTATAATTTATGGATAAAAAACTACGTATCGATTTACTTAGAGTTCCAAAACATGTTGCCATTATTATGGATGGTAATGGTCGTTGGGCTAAAGGTCAGGGTATGAATAGAATTTTTGGCCACAGAAATGCCTTAACTGCAGTAAGAGAATCTGTAAAAGCAGCATCTCAATTAAACATAGAAGCTATTACTTTATATGCTTTCTCAACAGAAAATTGGAATCGCCCAAAATTAGAAGTTGATGCTCTGATGAGTTTATTAATTAACTCACTAAAAAAAGAATTACCAGACTTTATGAAAAATGGAGTTAAAGTTAATTCTATTGGGGCAATAGACTCTTTACCTAAAAAAGCACAAAGAGTTTTAAATGATGTAATTTCTCAAACTAAAAAAAATACAGAAATAACATTAACCTTTGCATTAAGTTACGGCTCTAGAGAGGAAATTGTTAACGCAATCAAAAACATTTCTAAAAAAGTTGTTAATAAAGAGCTTGATTTAGAAAAAATAGATGAAAACACTATAAATAACCATTTATATACATTTAATTTGCCCGAGGTTGATTTAATGATAAGAACTAGTGGAGAACAACGCATTAGTAATTTCTTATTATGGCAAATGGCTTATGCCGAATTATATTTTACAGATGTACTTTGGCCAGATTTTAGACAAGAACATTTTTATGATGCCATCATAGAATACCAGAATAGAGAAAGACGATTTGGAAAAACAAGCGAACAAATTACAGAATAAATTTTTTATGAAATTATTTTCTGCTGCATTAGTAATGACTGCGTTATTTTTTAATATTAGCGCTAATGCTCAAATTAAAAAGGACACTATAGCCAACAATAAAAATATCTCTTTCGAAAAAGGGAAAGAATATATATTGGGAGGCATAACTGTAACAGGTTTAAAGAAATTTAGCGAAGAAACTGTAAAAGTTTTTACTGGCTTAAGAGAAGGACAAGTAATAAAATTACCTGGAGATAAACTTACTAGTGCTATAAAAAAGCTTTATGAAAGTAAACAATTTAGTGATGTAGATGTCTATTTAGCTAAAATAGATGGTACTGCTGTTTATCTTCAATTTGATGTACAAGAACTTCCACAATTAAACCAATTTAAAATTAAAGGTGTAAAAAAAGCCAAAGCAAAAGAACTTGTTAAAGAAACTGAGTTAAAAACTGGTATAATGGTTACCGACAATTTAATTGTAACCACAAAAAATTATATTACTAAAAAATACACAGATAAAGGTTTTTTAAAAACGAAAGTAAACTTAAATGTAGTAAAAGATACTTCTGATATAAATACAGTTAACTTGTCTGTTTTTGTCGATAAAGGAAAAAGAATAAAAATAAAAGACATCTTATTTACAGGGAATAAAGCCCTTTCTAAGAAAAAACTTAGAAAAACGATGAAAAACACTAAAGAAAAACTAATAGGACGTTTTTGGAAATCATCAAAATATATTGAAGAAGACTACCAAACAGATCTTGAAAGTATTTTAGATAAATATAGCCGTTTAGGATATAGAGATGCACGTATTTTAAGTGATAATATTACTTGGAATGAGGATAATACGATTAATATAAATATCGATTTAGAAGAAGGAAAACAATATAGATTTGCTGATATATTATTTGTAGGAAATAAAGAATATACTGATGAACAGTTAAAATCTATATTAAAAATTGATAAAGGAGACATATATAATGGTGCAGTTTTAGAAGAAAGGGTAAAAGGAGACGGAACCCCAAATTCTGTAGACATTTCTACTACTTACCAAGATAATGGGTTTTTATTTGCTCAAATTAATGCTGTAGAAACTAAAGTAAAAAAGGATTCTATAACAGTAGAAATTAGAATTAGAGAAGATGAAAAAGCTCGTATTAGAAAAGTAACCGTTTCTGGAAATGATAAAACTAATGATCATGTAATTTTTAGAGAATTAAGGGTTAAACCAGGAGATTTATTTAGCAGAAGCGCAATTATTAGATCTATTAGAGAAATAGGTCAATTAGGTTTCTTTGATCAAAATGTATCACCAGATGTTGTGCCAGATTATCAAAATAAAACAGCAGACATCGATTTTACTGTTATTGAAAAAGGTGGAAGTCAAATTGAACTACAAGGTGGTTATGGTGGAGGTTCTTTTATAGGTACGTTAGGTTTATCTTTTAATAATTTTTCTATAAGAAATATTTTTAACAAAAAAGCTTATACCCCTTTACCAATGGGAGATGGACAAAAACTATCTTTAAGATTACAATCTAGTAGAACTTTTAATACTTATAGTTTTTCTTTTACAGAACCTTGGTTAGGAGGAAGAAAACCTAAATCATTATCTTTTTCTATTTATTCTTCTAATCAATATCAATATAATTTCCAAACTGGAAATGTAGATAGGAACCAAAGTTTAGGTATAATTGGAGCATCTTTAGGATTAGGTCAACGTTTAAAGTGGCCAGATGATTATTTTCAACTATCACAAACAATTAGTTATCAAAGTTTCAATTTAAATAACTACGGATTTAGGGTAGGTTCTGATGTTTTAAGTAACGGAACACTAAATAACTTATCTTATAGTGCTGTTATTAGTAGAAGCTCTGCTGGACCTAGTTTAATATTTCCAACATATGGTTCTGAGTTTTCATTTGCAGTAAAAGCTACATTACCATATTCTTTATTAAACAATAAAGATTATACAAATTTAGAAGCACAAGATAAATATAAGTGGCTAGAATACTACAAACTTACAGCGAAAGGTAAATGGTATACTCCTTTTTCTGATAAATTGGTATTAATGAACAATGCTGAAATGGGATACTTAGGGTTTTATAATGATAAGTTAGGGCAGAATCCATTTGAACGCTATTTTGTAGGTGGTGATGGTATTGCTCAATTTCAACTGGATGGTAGAGAAACTGTAGGCTTAAGAGGTTATGAAAACAGTAGACTATCTTCTGCTGAAGGTGGAACAATTTATAATAAGTTTCAAATGGAATTAAGGTATTCTATTACAGATACTCCATCTGCGTCTATTTATACATTAGGTTTCTTAGAAGCAGGTAACTCTTATGACAATTTTAGTACATTTAATCCGTTTGAATTAAAACGTTCAGCAGGTTTGGGTGTAAGAATTTTTATGCCAGCATTTGGTTTGTTAGGTATAGACTTTGCACATGGATTTGATCCTTTACCAGGACAAGTTGAAAAATCTGGATGGCAAACACATTTTATTATTGGAAGACAATTCTAGGAAAACTGTACATTTGTAATGTCGAAAGTTTTTTTGGCACGGTTTTTTCTAAACACATTATACAAATGAAAAAAATATTTTTATTAGTCGTTCTTTTATTTAGCGTAACAGTATCTTGGTCACAAAGGAATCAAATCATAGCTTATATAGATATGGAATACATTTTAGAAAATGTTCCAGAATATCTTCAGGCTCAAAACACACTTGATTCTAAAGTTGCTAAATGGAGAAAAAAATTAGATAAGCAAGCTCGTCATATCGAAGTACTTAAATCTGATTTAGCCAATGAAAAAGCAATTTTAACTAAAGATTTAATTGAGGAAAAAGAAGAAGAAATAACTTTAAAGCAAGTTGAGTTAAGAAGATTAGAATCTTTATATTTTGGTCCTAAGGGAGATATGTTCTTAGTTAGAAAGCAATTGGTGAAGCCAATTCAAGATCAAGTCTATAATGCAATACAAAGTATCGCTAAGAGAAAAAAATATGATTTCGTATTTGAAAAATCTAGCGACTTAGTTATGCTATATTCAAATAAAAAATATGATATTAGCGACCTTGTTTTATCTACTATTGATAGAACAAGATTATCAGATAAAAAGAAGGAAGAAAGAAAGAAAAAAGTAAGAAAGCAACTACTCCCAAAGTGTTAACAGAAAAGCAAAAAGAAACTGTTGCTAAAAAAGAAGAGATTAAAAACAAAAAAGTAGAAGCAATTGCTAAAAAAGTTGCAGACAAAGAAGCAAAAAAGAAAGCAATAGCAGAGAAAAGAGCAGCTTTAATAAAAAAGAGAGAAGAAAAAAGAAAGTTATTAAGAGATAAAAAAGAAGCGCTAAGAAAAAAGAAAGAAGAAGAACAAAACAAAAAAGACAAGAATAACAATTAAATTAAAACAAGAATGAAAAAATTAAAATCGTTACTATTAATTGCAGTATTTACTTTAGGTATAGCTAGTGTTGCTAATGCTCAAAAAATAGGACATGTAAATTCGACTAGAGTATTTGCTAATATGCCAGAAACGAGAACGGCTCAATTAGAAATTGAAAAAACAGCTAAAACTCACTCTATTGATATACAAGCATTGCAAAAGAAAGGTGAAAATTTAGTTAACAAATATAGAGCTGAATCTCAGCAACAAACTGACGAAACTAATAACAAGAGAGGTGCAGAAGTACAACAAATAGCCGCAAGAGTTCAAAAACTTAAAGAAGCAGCTAACGAGGCAATTAATGAAAAAAGAAATAAGTTATTACCTCCTATTACTATTAAGATTCAGAATGCTATTAATGAAATAGCTAAAGCTAAAGGATTACTTTATATCCTAGATTCTGCTCAAGGTGGTGGTCTTATAGTTGCTAATGGTACAGATATTTACGAAGACCTAAAAGCAAAATTAGGTTTATTAAAAGACTTACAACAGCCTAAACAATAAGTTTGGTAAAGCACATAACTTAAATTAAAAAAACCTACTTTATAAGTAGGTTTTTTTATTTTTACAACAATATGAATTCGAACAATTTTTCTATTGGAATATTTGACTCTGGTGTTGGTGGTACTTCTATTTGGAAAGAAATAAGTACTTTATTACCTAATGAGAATACAATTTATCTTTCCGACAGTAAAAATGCGCCTTATGGTGAAAAAACTAAGGAACAAATTATTCAATTATCAATTAAAAATACTGAATTCTTATTACAACAAAATTGCAAAATAATAGTAGTAGCTTGTAATACGGCAACTACCAACTCAATACAAGTTTTACGAGAAAAATACAATGTTCCTTTTATCGGTATAGAACCAGCTATTAAACCAGCAGCACTTAAAACTATTACAAAAATTATTGGTATTTTGGCCACTAAAGGCACCCTAAATAGCGAATTATTTGAAAAGACATCTAATAGCATTAAAAAACAAATAACAATTAAAGAAACCGTTGGAAAAGGCTTGGTTGAATTGATAGAAAGTGGAAAACTTGACTCTAAAGAAATGACATCGTTATTATCATCATATCTAATTCCTATGATAAATAAAAAAGTAGATTGTTTAGTTTTAGGTTGTACTCACTATCCCTATTTAATTCCACAAATAAGAAAAATAGTTGGCGATAAAATTCAGATTATAGATTCTGGTGAAGCAGTTGCGAAACAAACAAAAACAATTTTAGAAAATAACCAATTGTTGAATTTGAATACAAAAGAAGGTAAACATCAATTTTATATTAATAAAAATAAAAATGTATTAGAACGTCTCCTTTCTTGTAATGCTAATATTAAAATTGAAATTAAAGAAAAAAATTTTAAAAGCCTCCAAAAGCAGTGTTAATGTTAGGACATGCTGCGGCTCTTTGCTCTCTTGTCCATAAATTTACTCCTAAAGAAATTTGATGATAACCTGCACTAGATAAAACTATATCATTCATTTGATTTGTAAACGTGTAAGAAAACATCAAATTTTGGTAGTTTACCCCTAAAATAGGAGACAAAAAATGTGAGTTTTCTATAGCATTAGTATCAAAACTTCTTCTATACGAAATAGCTGCCCAAAGTTGGGTTTTAGAAATATTTTTATAAGCTTTAATATTAAAATCTGCTATTCTCTCTCCGGTTCCTTCTTTAAATTGTAACATCATAGATGGTTCGAATTGAACAAAAAGATCTTGCCCAAAGTAGTAACCTGCTGAAAAAATGTAATTTCTCAAATCTAAAGGCTCTTGTACATTTAAATTATTCTTAGCTGTTAGTAAAAGATTTTTAACTGTAAAATAAGAAGACAATCCTCCTAAATGATAAGCAACACTAAAATCTGCATTATAATAGCTTGTGCTTTCCACAATAGCTGCAACAGCTCTATCTCCTGTAAATGTTCTTTGATCTGATTGATTTTGTACAAACGTAAAAGCTAACCCGAATGAAAGTTGATTAAAAACATTGCTATTTGCTAATGGCAAATGATAAGAATATGACCCTTGAATTCCTTTTTGAGAATGAAAACCATTTTCATCATTAAAAATTACAAATCCGTAACCAGCCCTAGATTCTTCACTTAATCTAGTATGAAAACTTAACGTTTGTAATTCTGGAGCATTTGGTATGCCAGCCCATTGCTGTCTTGCGGTAAACCTTAACTTACTAGAATTACCAATACCGGCAGCAGATGGATGAACTAAATAAACATTGTCTGAAAGATAATCTGTATAGATTGGTAAAGTTTCTTGAGAGTTACTTTTTATTGTAAAAAAGCAGAAAAACAATAAACAAAACTGAATGTAAATTAACTTCATTAAGATTCTAGTATTTTTTGAGAAACCAAATATATCGTTTTTATGAGAATAAATACTTTTCAACTTAAAGATTTAACATTATTATTAAACTAATAATTAGTGTATTTATTATGTTCTTATGTGTTAATTATAAAGTTGTAAATATTCTTAAATAAAAGACCCTAATCTCATCAAATACAATTGTTAATTAAAATATTTGACGAATGAATAAATAAAAATGTTTTTCTAAAAAATAAATTAGTTAAAAGATCTTTTATAGATTTTAAAAGATCTAAAAGGCAAATTCAAATTCTTAACTGTTGTTGCGGCAATTAACCATGCTAAAGCAAGAATTGAAGTCATAATGTTAATTTCAAATTTATTGAATAAAAAAACTAAGAAAACTACACCAATAGTAAAAAATGATGCTATAGCTGAAATTTCCCAGTGTTTAAAACCATTTTTTAAAAGATTGTGATGTATATGATTATTATCTGCAGTAAAAGGACTTTTACCCTCTTTTATTCTCATGAAAAACACACGAATAGTATCAATTAACGGAAAGCTAAATAACGCTATTATATATATAAAATCTTTTGAAAAAATAATAGAAAAATTTTCATTAAGATCTAAAGAAAGTATGTGTAATGCTTGGTAAGATAAAAGGAAACCTAATACCATAGAACCTGTATCTCCCATGAAAATTTTATTCTTATTAGAAAAATTGAAGATTAAAAAAGAAATTAAAGCTCCAATTACACCAATGCTAAGAAAACACATAAAATAATTTGCAGTAAAGTAGAAAAAAACTGCAAAAAATAAGTTTGCAGTAATTGCGAAACTACCAGCTAAACCATCTACACCGTCAATTAAATTATATGCATTAATAATAGTAATAAAAAACATAACAGTTAACCCTACAGATACTGTATATGGTAATTCATAAATACCAATTAAACCATATAAACTAACAATTCTTAAATTGGTTAATAAGATCACAGAAAAGGCAACTACTATTTGTCCAATAAGTTTACTTTTTGGCCTCATGCCCACTAAATCATCAACTAATCCAATAAAAAACATAGCCATAATTGCTCCCAATAAATTAAGTAAAAAGTTGAATTCTAAATAACTTCCTAAAAAAATGATTACTATATAAATAGCTATAAAAAGTCCGATTCCTCCAAGGTTTGGTGTTTTTGTTGAATGAACATCTCTTTGGTTAGGTTCTGCCATTAAGTTTTTTAAATTAGAAACCTTTATTATTATTGGGTAACATTTATAAGAAATTGCTAAAGCAGTTATAAAAGTTAATAATGGTAAAGCAAAACCAAGTTCTATTGAAAAATTAAATAAATTCATTTTAAAAATCTTTTAAACTTCTTGTTGAAGTAATTCTCCTACAAAAGTATTTCTAAAATAAAGGTTTTATTAATCAAATTAGCTTAAGTGCAATTCTCTGTAGACATTTGCCATTCGTCTACAGACTTACTTTTAAACAGTAAACAAAAAAGATTAATTATTTTAATTGAGAAGATATAAATAGTTTTTAAAACATTTTTAAAATCGATTCGGAAAAACAAAATTATGTCTAGCAAATATTAAATCGTTTTAATTATTGTTTAAAGTATAGATATTATGCTTTAATCAAATTTTAATTTTTGACGTTTATTTTTTTCTAATTAAAAATTAGTGACAAGTATTCTTATTGTTAACCAATGTTGTTAAATCTGAATTAACCGGAGAAATGTAAGGAATATCTAATCCTAAGCCTCTTATTATGAATAAAACTCCAATAAAAACTACTAAAATAGGTATTGTTTTTTGTATTTTTTTCTAAAAGTGCCTTTTGCAAAAGCGCCAAAATAAACCACCGCAGTCATTAATGGAATTGTGCCCAAACCAAATAAAAACATATAAATACTACCATAGAATGCATTTGAAGTTGCTAATGCACCAAAAATTGCCATATACACTAATCCGCATGGTAAAAAACCATTTAGAAAACCAATAGTAAAAAAAGTATCATTTCCTTTCTTTTTTAACTCATTCCCTAAATTATTTTTTATTTTTAAAATGACCTTACTTACTCCTTTAGAAAAATTCATTTTTTGAATTAACTTAGGAAACAAAATAATCAAAATCATGCTTACACCTACGATTATAGAAAGTTGTTGTTGAAAGCCAAAGAAATAAAAACCTTTTCCTAAAAAACCGAATAACAAACCAATTAAACTGTAAGTAAGTAATCTGCCAAAATGGTAACTAAGTATCTGAAAAAATCTTTTTAACGGTTTATCTCTATCTACAGGTAACATAAAAGCTATAGGGCCACACATACCAATACAGTGAAAACTCCCTAATAAACCAAATATGATTGCTGAAAGAAACATTAGATATTCAATTCTTTTTTAAATAAATAATCTTTATTATTGTAAGACCAATTAATTATAATGTTCCAGCGACCATCTAACAAACGTTTCTCAGGCACGAGCAAATATTGACTAGAAGTTGAAATAGACATTTCAAAATCTAGTTGTTTATTAGATGGTCTATATAGGAACACTTTTCCTTTAATTTTATCGTAGTCAAATCCTTTAGGGAAAATTACATTTAAACCTTTTTCCGATTTATTAAGTGTAATATTTTCTTTTAATTTAGATGCATTTTTTGTTGCATCTATTTCCTGTTGATATTTTAATTCTTGCTGATAATATTTATCTGTAACTAAGTCGTAGCTATACATTTTATTAGTACTCATTGTTATTACAAAGTATAATATAAAACCTATAAAAGCAACAATTGCAATAACAATACCTGTACCCCAATTTATTTTCATAACTTATTTTTTTATCTATAACTCCTTGGCCCTAAAGAATTTGTAATTGTAGTTTCAATTAATTTCTCTCCACTAAAAACGCCAATTTCAATTTTAATTTTATCTTTTTCTAAAGCAGATTCATTTATTTCAATAAACAAAGTTCCTTCTGCTAAACCCTGTTTAGGAACGATAAAACTATGATTAGAAACTAGCTTTATTTTTCCTTTATGTGACAAAATTTTATAGCTAACATCAGTTATATCTTTTGTTGTTTTATTGATTATTTTATAGGTGTATACGTTACTTATAATATTATTTTCTTTATGCTCATATAATTGCCCTGGTAATCTCAAAACAGTAGCTTCAACTTCATTCCTTAAAAATAACATTCCAATTAAAATACCAACTAAAATAAATAACACAGCAGAATACCCTTTTATCCTTGCAGAAAACTCAAAAGGTTTCTTCATTGCAATATTATTTTCACTTGCATACCTAATTAATCCTTTAGGATAACCAACACTTTCCATTATATGATCGCATTCATCTATACAAGCTGTACAATTTACACATTCTAATTGCGTACCATTTCTAATATCTATTCCTGTAGGACAAACTACAACACACTGTTTACAATCTATGCAATCTCCTTTACCAACTTCTTTTCTGTCTTCGTTTTTTCTGAATTTTGCTCTTCCCTTCTCTCCTTCTCCTCGTTTATAATCATAGGCAACATTAATTGTTTTATTATCTAACAAAACACCTTGCAACCTTCCGTAAGGACAAGCAATAATACAAACCTGCTCTCTAAACCAAGCAAATATAAAATAGAAAACACATGTAAAAATAGTAAGAGAAATAAGTGTTCTAATATTATCTAAAGGATTACCAGTGATATAACTTATAACAGTATCACCACCTATTAAATATGCTAAAAACACATTAGCAATAATAAAAGAAATGATGAAGAAAATAGTCCATTTTAAAACACGCTTTCTAATCTTATCTGCATTCCAAGGTTGTTTTTCTAATCGTATTTGCTTTCCTCTATCACCATCAATCCAATACTCTATTTTTCTAAAAACCATTTCTAAAAAAATAGTTTGTGGACAAATCCATCCGCAGAAAATACGTCCAAAAACAACTGTAAAAAGGATAACAAAAACAACACCAACTATCATTGAAATTACTAATAAATGAAAGTCTTGGGGCCAAAATGGAAATCCGAAAATATTAAACTTACGCTCTAATACATTAAAAAGTAAAAACTGATTTCCTTTAATCTTAACAAAAGGAGCAGAAATTAAAAAAAGTAACAAAAAATAACTAACGTAACTTCTATACTTATAATATTTTCCACTTGGCTTTTTAGGATACACCCAAGAACGTTTACCTTCTGTATTTATAGTACCAATACTATCTCTAAATTTTTCGCTCTTAGGTGTTTCCATACTAACTATTAAAACTCTCTTTTTCTAACTATTCTTCCCACTTTTCACCTTCAGCAACTTTTGCTTTTGCCGGTGTAGTTCCCTGAAGAGAAATTACATAACTAGCTACTTTTGCAATATCTGCTGCCTTTAATGTTTTATTCCAAGCAATCATTCCTTTACCGTCTCTACCTCCATTAGAAATAGTGGTGAAAACATTTTTAACTCCACCTCCAAGAATCCAAAATTCATCTGTTAAATTTGGTCCTATAGAACCTCCACCATCACCTAAATGACAAGAAGCACAATTTAAATTAAAAACTGCCTTACCTCTTTTTAAACTCTTAGCATCTGTTAATAGCGTTAAACTTTCTGCGGTAATTAAATCTGTTGCTGTAGATTTATATTTATTAATTTCCATTCTTGCTTCTGCAACAGCTTTCTCATATTCCATTACTTGCGTATCTCCATCTAATACTTCAAATCTTACTAAGTAAACAACTGCAAAAACAATGGATGCATAAAACATATACTTCCACCAAGGCGGAAGAGAATTATCTAATTCTTTAATTCCGTCGTAATTATGATCTAATATTATTTCTTGCTCCTCTTCAATAGCTTTTGCTTTTGTCCAAGATTTTATTAGATTCTGCAACCATGGCTTTGGTTCTTCTGGTACAATACCATCTTTTTCGTTTTGTAATTCTCTAGCTTTTGTTGTAGCAATAATGTTTACCATCTCTTTAAATACAACAACTAAAACAAAACCTATTAAAGCTAACCACACCAAAGGGTTTTCGTAAATATTAAATGGATTTTCATAAACCATAAAAGATTTTGCAAGTGCTATAAACGTAACTATAACAAAAATTACATATACTGTAGATTGAAAATATTTTTTCATTTCGATTTATTTTTAATGATCTAATGGCAAATTACTTACCTTATTTATATATTCTTTTTTTGCTGTAAAAACCCACCAAAATAAGGTAACAAAAAAGGTGAAAAATATGATTAATGAAATCATTGGATATATTTCTATACCAGTAATACTTTCTAAATGCCCTTTTATAAACTTAAACATGGTATTATTTTTTAGAGATTTTTTGTTCGTCTTTAACTTTAATATCTGTACCCAATCTTTGAATGTAAGCTATGATAGCAACTATTTCCCTATCTTTCATTTCTACAAATTCTTGTTTATTTTCTTTTGCGTACTTTTTATCTGCTTCATAATTTTTTGCAAAATCTGGATCTTGATATAAGTTATCTTCAATTTTTTGTCCTTGAGTATCCATTAATGCTTGTGCATTTGCAATTTCTTCCTCAGAATATGGTACTCCTAAAGTTACCATAGTTTTCATCTTGTTTTCAGTATCAGATTTATCAAGTTTATTTCTTAATAACCATTTATATGAAGGCATTATAGAACCAGGAGATGTACTTTGTGGATCGTACATATGATTTAAGTGCCAACTATCTGAATATTTTGCACCAATTCTATGTAAATCTGGCCCTGTACGTTTTGATCCCCATAAGAAAGGATGATCGTATACAAACTCACCTGCTTTAGAGTACTCTCCATATCTTTCTACCTCACTTCTAAATGGTCTTACCATTTGAGAATGACAACCCACACAACCTTCTCTTATGTATAAATCTCTACCTTCTAATTCTAAAGGAGTATAAGGTTTTACACTTGTTATTGTTGGTATATTAGATTTTACTAATAACGTTGGTATAATTTGCACAGCACCTCCAATTAAGATAGCAATAGTTGCATAAATAGTTAACTTTATTGGCTTTCTTTCTAACCAAGTATGCCATCCTTCTCCTTTAGTTCTATATTTAGAAACCTTAGTTAATGCTGCTGCTTCTGCTAACTCATCTTCTACTCCACTTCCTTGTTTTACAGTTCTTACTACATTGTACAACATTACAATTGCACCTATAATAAACATGGTTCCACCAATAGCTCGCATCCAATACATTGGTATAATTTCATTAACCGTTTCTAAAAAATTACCGTAGGTTAAAGAACCGTCTGGATTAAATTGTTTCCACATTGAAGCTTGTACAAAACCTGCAACATACATTGGTAATGTATATAAAATGATACCTAAAGTTCCTATCCAAAAATGGAAATTTGCTAATGATTTAGAGTATAATGTAGTTTTAAACATTCTTGGAATCATCCAATACAACATACCAAATGTGAAGAAACCGTTCCAAGCTAATGCACCAACGTGAACGTGAGCAATAATCCAATCAGAAAAATGGGCAATTGCATTTACATTTTTAAGTGATAACATTGGCCCTTCAAAAGTTGCCATACCATAACCGGTAATTGCAACAACCATAAATTTTAAAACAGGATCTGTTCTTACTTTATCCCAAGCACCGCGAAGAGTTAATAATCCGTTTATCATTCCACCCCAAGAAGGAGCTAATAACATAATAGAAAATGCTACCCCTAAATTTTGAGCCCAATCTGGTAATGAAGTATATAATAAATGGTGAGGTCCTGCCCATATATAAATAAAAATTAATGACCAAAAGTGTACAATTGATAAACGGTATGAATATACCGGTCTGTTTGCAGCTTTAGGTACAAAATAATACATTAAACCTAAAAATGGAGTTGTTAAGAAAAATGCAACGGCATTATGACCATACCACCATTGCACCAATGCATCTTGTACTCCAGCATACACAGAATAAGATTTTAAAAAGCTTACAGGTAGTGCTAAACTATTAAAAATATGAAGTACAGCTACGGTTACAAAAGTTCCTAAATAAAACCAAATTGCTACATATAAGTGACGTTGCCTTCTTTGTAAGATAGTCCATATCATATTTACACCAAAAGCTACCCAAACTAAAGCAATTGCTATATCTATTGGCCATTCTAACTCTGCGTATTCTTTAGAACTGGTATAGCCTAAAGGAAGTGTTATTGCAGCTGCAACTATAATTAATTGCCATCCCCAAAAATTAAAATTACTTAAAAAGTTACTCGCCATTCTTGCTTTTAACAACCTTTGTAACGAGTAATAAACACCTGCATAAATTGCATTTCCTACAAATGCAAAAATTACAGCATTTGTATGTAAAGGTCTTAATCGACCAAAACTTAACCAAGAAATTCCGTCTGTAACATTTGGGAATAAAAACATAAAAGCAAGTAATAATCCTACAGAGAATCCCACAATTCCCCATAGTAATGTTGCATAGATGAATTTTTTCACGATTTTATTATCGTAATAAAATTGTTGCATTTCCATAATTTAATATTTAAAAGTCTAATTAATTTTCTTATTCTCTTTTACAAGTTCATCATCAAACAGCATTCTAACAGAAGGTGTATATGAATCATCATACTGTCCTTTCTTTACTGAATAAATAAATGCGATAAAGAATACAATTGCCACTAAAATACTTAGTGTTAGTAGTAGGTATATTACGCTCATATCTTGCCTGATAATTTGATAGGTCAAAAATAATTATGATGCACTTCTTAAAATATGACTTTTATCATGTTTCTAAGACTTTTAAAAAATAGTGTTAAATTAAACCCAATTCGTTTTATTTTTTAAAAAGTTTAAAAAACAAAAAAAGGATTAAACTCTTAGAGTTTAATCCTTTTTTAACTTCTAATTAAATAGAAGTTTATATACTTATTTATAACTTATTAAATGTATCTGTATAGTCTCCTTTAATTGTTACATTACCATTTTTAATTACATCACCATAAATAGTTACACTAGAACCAGAGCCTAAAAACTCAATTGTTGCACCGTCATTAAGAATCATGTTTCCATAAATAACCATACTACCTTCTATATAAAAAGTTGCATTGTTATTAATATTGAAAGAATTCCATTTGTTATGCACACTTCCTTGTACTATAGAACCACTCATATAAAAGTTACCTCCACTATTAATATTTAAACCATTTCTAACTGCTAAAGAACCACAAAAAGTTAAATCATCATTTACATTTAAACCATTTAAACTTGCAGAACCGCTATATGATTGAGGATTGTTGGAATTAACATTTAACCAAGAAGTACCTGTATAGATAGGCAAACCTGTACAAATAATATCGGTTCCAGAAGAATTCGAATCATCTTCAACAACTTTTAAAATTTTAAACCCTCCATTTCCGCTAGCTACAAAAACGTAACCATCTTTACTTTTCACATAATTACTAGAGCCATTTATATCTAAAGTTCCTGTTTTAGAAATATTTGAAATTCCATCTTTTAAATCATGAACTGCAATTCCTGCGGCACCATTTGCCAAAAATATATGGTCATTAGTAACTGTAACTGCATTAGTTACAACTTCGTTTTGATCTATATTTACATCTGTAACTTCTGGTAAATCTATAGTTGCAGAATTATTACCACTATCTAAATTATAAAATTCTAATCCCTTTTTTCCTTCAGCAACTAATACGTTATTATCATAGAAATCAATAGTTCTTTTAGATTCAACTATATCTTGACTTGTTGAAAAACTTTTAACTGCATTTAAGTTATTAGAATCATACACATGAATACCTTCTGTACCACTTAAAACAATTATTTTATTATTATATTCTCCTATAGCTCTTAAATCGTTTAATGGTATACTTTTAATTATATTATTTGAGTTTAAATCGTATTTAGATAAATCTCCATTGTCTCCAGAAACACTATATATACCATTTGAGTTTGCAATTACATCTGTAGCTACATAACTAGAAACATCTATTAAACTTATATTTTCGGTAGGTAAACCTCCTTGTAATTCCATTTTTATAACAACAGCCGGATTACTTTCATCTACATCATTAGAATTTGTAGCTCCAGCAATAAATAGAGAATTATTATAGTAACTTATAGAACTTATATCTGTATTTGGTAAAATAGCTTGCAATTCTATTACAGGTGCTGTAGGATCTGCAATATTGATAATATCTATTCCTCCAAGATAAGTACTCCCTTCAACATTATAAGAAACATAAGCATAATCACCATTTATAGCAACATGCGTAGCTCTAAGGGTAACACCTTCATGCACAGGCGCAGAAACTTCTGCAATTAATACCATAGGGATATTACTTGCTACATCAGTAACAGCATTTTTAGACATTACAGCTGTATTTGCACTGCCTGGATCTTCTTTTGGAGCTTCTTTAATTCCTATAACACCTAAGTTACCTTCGTTAAGTCTATGTGATAGATTAGAATTATTTAAAATTACTTTTGATTCTTGAACTTGTTCTTCAATATCACTAGTTTTTGGAGAACTACAACTAATTACAAAAACAAATAGTGATAAAAGAGAAATTGATATATTTTTTTTCATGGCTAGATAAATTTAAATTGCACTCCTTTACATTTCTAAAATAGATTATTTTAAAAAGTTAATAAGGAACAGTATTAAAGCACGGTTTTTTGTTTTATTTACTAAATCAAAATATAAGTGCTTCTATAAAAAAACAAAACTTATAAGTAGAATTATAAATATTAGAAAAGGACCATAGGGATTGGTATTTTCTTCTTCGTTTAGTTCTGTATTTGTGTTATGTGTTTGGGGGAAATTCATTTTTAAATTGATTTTTTAATAATTTCGACAAGATTTCTTTTTATTTACACTTCACTAAATTAATAGTATAAAAACGAATCGAATAAAGTGATTGTGATACTAAAGAATATGAAATCTTGTTGAAAAAGTTAAATGTTTAGTTACATTTTGGCCATGCCAGAAAAACAATAGACTAAAGTAGCCAATGATGTTTTAAATACCCAGAAAAGGGTTTTTACTAATTTAACAGATAAATTGCTTTTTACTCTTTTTAAATCGAAGTTGATGCTCTTAAATTTCATAATGGGGGGTGTATAAAATTAAATATTAAAATGTTTGCTATTAAATAGCGCTGTAATTATATGACTAATATATGAATTCTTTTTTAAATAACAAGTACCTATTTATTATTTAACCCAATAATTAAGTCAATTTTAACAATTTCGCAACAAAAACACCAAAACACTAACATTAACGCAACCTAAATTGTCATTGAAAACAATTTTTTATCATTATTTTTTTTAATCAACTTCTTATCAAAAGCCATACATATATTTCTAACAAAAGGTCTCGCTTTTTCTGGCACTGATAATGAGTTTTCATCAATAATTACCAAGCCATCATTTTTTAATTCTTCTAATAACAATAAATGATGTTCAATATTTTTAATTTTTGTTCCTTCTTTATCCCATGACGTATAAAAGTTACACATAATGTTTAAAATATGTTTTCTGATAATTTTATCTTCTCCGGATAAAATATGTCCTCTAAAAACAGGAATTACCCCAGAATTTACAATCTTTTGATATTCTTTTACCGTTTTTACATTTTGAGCAAATCCGTACCAAGAATCTGAAATTGCAGACATTCCTAAGCCAATCATTAATTGAGTTTTGTTAGAAGTGTAGCCCATAAAATTTCTATGTAAAGTTTTATCTACAGTAGCTTTATATAAACTATCTGTTTTTAATGCAAAATGATCCATACCAATTTCTTCGTAACCCAACTCTGAAAAAAGGTCTTTCCCTATTTCATATAATTCTCTTTTTTCATCATTTTTTGGCAAATTTTTTTCATTAAAGCCTCTTTGACCCACACCTTTAATCCAAGGAACATGCGCATAACTATAAAAAGAAATTCTGTCTGGCTGTAATTCTTTTGTTTTATTAATACTATAAATTACATTCTCTTTTGTTTGAAATGGCAATCCAAAAATTAAATCGTGACTAATAGATGTATAACCAATTTCTCTAGCCCAATTAGTTACATTCCTTACAGCTTCAAAAGGCTGAATTCTATGTATCGCTTCTTGAACTTTCTGATTATAATCTTGTACACCAAAACTAACTCTAGTAAAACCTACATTATATAAAGTCTGTAATTGTTCTTTTGTGGTGTTATTTGGATGCCCTTCGAAACTAAATTCTGATTCTGTGTGTTTAATTGCTTTTTCTAATAATCCATCAATTAGAAATTTTAAATTTTCTTTAGAAAAAAAGTAGGAGTTCCGCCTCCTAAATGCAGTTCTTTAATTATTGGTTTCTCGCCTATTAAATTTGTATATAAATTCCACTCTTTTAATACCGTTTTTATATACTCCTCCTCTACTTCATGGCGTTTAGTTATATGTTTATGGCAAGCACAAAACGTGCATAAACTCTCGCAAAAAGGTAAATGAATATATAAACTAATCCCTTCTGAATAGTTACTTTCTATAAACGAATCTTTAAAAGTTTGAATCCATTTTTCTCTTGTAAAAGTATCTGTATCCCAAAAAGGAACAGTAGGATAACTTGTATATCTTGGTCCTGGAATATTATATTTTGTGATTAAAGACTTCATAATTAGTTTAATTTTTTCTAATAAATTAGTTGAAATAGTTGTAAAAACAACAATACTGATAGAACTTAACGGCATTAAAATTGCAGCTATAACAGGCATTAACTGACCTGATATAGCAAAATATAATCCAATAGCATTATAACAGATTGATAATAAAAAAGCTTGCTTTATTATATTAATTCCTTTTTTAGATATTATTAAGTAGTCTTCAATTTTATGAAATTGAGAAGCATCTAAAATAGCATCACAAGCAGGCGAAAAAACATTAATGTTTTCTGACAAAGCAACACCAACATCACTTTTTGCTAATGCGCCTGCATCATTTAAACCATCACCAATCATCATTACTTTTTTACTATCTTTTTGAAAACTAGCTACAACATCCAATTTATCTTCTGGTTTTTTACGGAATAACAGTTTGGTTTCTCTTGGTAAATTTTCTAGTAAGTATTTTTTTCTCCTTCATTATCTCCAGACACAACAGCTAAATCATAATTACTTTTTAAGGAATTAAAAAGCGATTTAACTGCTTTTCTATATGAATTCTTAAAAGTAAATTTTCCTTTATAAACATTATTAAAACTAATATGCACAGCTGTATCTAAAGAAACTAATTCATCATCTTTTTTTACAAAATTTGCTGCTCCTAATTTTAAATAATTTCCATTATATTCTACCTCAATCCCTTTACCTATTACTTCGTTATAATTAGAAACAGTAAGTACATCAGCATCTAAAAAAAGATTATACAATGTTCTACTTAAAGGATGATTAGAAGCTCTTAACGCGCTTTTTAAAATACTTTCTTCAAGTTTATTTAAAGCAGCACCTTTATAGGAAATTGTACTTTCTTTATTGGTAGTTAATGTACCCGTTTTATCAAAAATTATAGAATCTATACTTGCCATTTGCTCAATAACCGTGGCATTTTTTAAATAGAATTTTTTCTTACCAAAAATGCGCAATAGGTTTCCTAAAGTAAAAGGAGCTGCCAATGCAATAGCACAAGGACAAGCGATAATTAATACCGCAGTAAAAACATTTAAAGCTTTAGTTGCATCATAAAAAAACCAAAATACTGTAGATAGAATAGCAATTGATAAAACTAAAATTGTAAAATTCTTACTTATTTTATCTGTTAGCGTTTTAAAAGATGAAGATTTGTCTTTTTTAAAAACATCATTACTCCAAAGTTGCGTTAAATAACTTTGAGAAACCGAAGACAATACTTCCATTTCTAAAATACCAGCAAGTTGCTTTCCTCCTGCAAATAATTTATCTCCAGATTTTTTAGAAACCGGTTCTGCTTCCCCCGTAACAAAACTATAATCTATTTGTGCATTTCCGTTAATAAGTATACCATCTACAGGTATTAATTCTTCATTTCTAATTAATAATCTATCTCCTTTTTTAACATCATATATTTCTACATTTTCTTCTTTTTGATCAGTAGTTATTCTGGTTACCGCAATTGGAAAATAAGATTTATAATCTCGCTCAAAAGACAAAAAATTATAGGTCTTTTGCTGAAAAAACTTACCTAAGAGAAGAAAGAAAACCAAACCAGTTAAACTATCAAAAAAACCGGTGCCTAAATCAAACAAAACCTCTACAGTACTTCTTATAAATAAAACAGAAATTCCTAATGCAATAGGCACATCAATATTTAAAATTTTAGAACGAAAACCTTTAAAAGCTGATATAAAATAATCTTTAGCCGAATAAAAAACGACTGGTAATGAGAAGAAAAGCATTAACCATCTAAAAATGTTTTTATATTGATCTAACCAAAATCCAGAAACCTCAAAATATTCTGGAAATGATAAAAACATTACGTTTCCGAAAGCAAAACCAGCTATACCTAACTTATAAATTAAACTTCTATCTACTTTCTTTTTTCCGCTAGAATAATCTTCTAAACTAATATAAGGTTCGTAACCAATTGAACTTAATAAAAGTACAATTTCTTTAAGCGTAATAATTTCAGAATTATAAGAAATTCTTACTGTTTTCTTAGGAAAATCTACTTGCGAACTAACAATTTTGGTATTTAGTTTGTGTAAATTTTCTAAAACCCAAATACAAGAACTACAGTGAATATGCGGAATATATAATGTAATTATTTGTGTATTACCATCGTTAAAATCTAACAACTTTTCTATGATATCTTTATGCTCTAAAAAATCATATTTACCTTGTATTTCAGTTGGTATTGCTCCAGGATTTTCTTGAAAATCGTAATAACATGTTAAATCATTTTCAGAGAAAATTTCATATACAGTTTTACATCCATTACAACAGAAAGATTTTTCATCAACCTGAATTACAGAATCGTTACAAGAATCTCCACAGTGATAACATTGTGTAGTTTTCATATTTACTCGTTTGCCTACTGCAAATTAAAAACATTAGTTCTCTTTAAAATATGATATTTGTCAGCTTTTCAATATATTTGAACTACCCAAACAAATCAGAAATATGAACAAATGTTCTCAATGCATTGTACGTCAATTTAGTTCTTTAAAGCATCTTACTAAGGAAGAATTGCTACGCGTTTCTGCTTGTAAAACCTCTAAAATTATTAAAAAAGGAGAATTTTTGTTTGAAGAAGGAGAACATATTAATGGGGTTTTTTGCATTAAAGATGGGGTTTGTAAAGTTTCTAAGATGAGTGAAAATGGTAAAAATCAGATTATTAATTTAATTAACCATGGAAATATAATTGGTGAAAGAAGTTTAATTTCTAACGAAGTATCTAACTTAAGTGCAATTGCATTAAATGATATGACGGTCTGTTTTATTCCAAAAGATGAAATTATGAGAGATTTACAAATGAATGCAGCTTTTTCTTTAGATGTTTTAAAAACAATGGCTACCTCTTTAAAAAGTGCTGATAATTTAATTGTAGATATGGCACAGAAAAGTGTTAAACAACGTTTGGCAGAATCTCTTTTAAATTTAAAAGAAAAATTTGGTACTTCGAGCCAAGGTGTTATAGATATTCATCTTTCTAGAGAAGATATTGCTAACATTATTGGAACAGCAACAGAATCTGCAATTCGTTTACTTTCTGAACTTAAAAAGAAAGGTATTATTGAGTTTAAAGGTAAAGATATTGCTATTTTAAATGATCAGGAATTAGAAAAAATAGCACACGGTTTTTAACGTAACAACTTATTTACTTTTGTTTTATACGTTTGTCCAATAGGAATTTTATGTTCGTTGATATGAATTCTATTCCCTTCTATCTGCTGAATTTTATTCTTTGAAACTATAAACGATTTGTGAGTTCGTATAAAAGTATTTGGCAAAGAGGCCTCAAAAGAGGATATTTTATCATTAGATAAAATCATTTTGTCTTTTAAATAAACTTTACAATAATGACCATAAGCTTCTATAAACAAAATGTTACTAAAATGAACTTGATGGTGTTTTTTATCACTCTTAATATAAATACTATCGGCTTCTATAATAGAATCTGTGATTGCTATATTTTGAGTTAATGTTTGCTTGTTATTTAAATTTACAATAGTCTTATTTATTGCTTTTACAAAACGTTGAAAACTAAAAGGCTTTAAGAGGTAGTCAGAAATATCTAGTTCATACCCTTCTAAAGCAAACTCTTTATATGCAGTAGTTACAATGATTTTTGGTGGATTAGTAAGAGTTTTTAAAAAATCGAAACCCGATAATTTTGGCATGTTTATATCTAAAAACAGTAAATCTACTTTTTCTTCATTTAAAAACTGCATTGCTTCAAAAGCATTAAAACAATTTCCACTTTTTATTAAGTGTGGTAAATCATCACAATATTTTTCAATAATTCTATGTGCTATTGGTTCGTCATCAATAATTAAATAATGTGTCATTTTGTGTCAATTTTTATAGTTAATCTATATACAGATTCACTTTTATTTATTTTAATTTGATGCTTCTTTGGATACAATAACTTTAAACGTTGTTTTAAGTTTTCTAAACCGATTCCTATTTTAGGGTTTGTTTCTAACTGTTCGTAATTGTTTTCTATTTCGAAAAGAATAATTTCATTTTCTGTTGAAATATGTACATGTATAAATGCATTTTCAGTTAGTTTTTCTACACCATGTTTAAAAGCGTTTTCTAATGCTATTATATATAACAATGGAGCTATTTTATATTCTGAAACATTATTAAAATGAAATTGAATGTCTACCTTTTTTTGATATCTAATTTTATGCAGTTCTATATAATTTTGCAAATATTCAATTTCATCCTTTAAAGAAACAAAATCTTCTTTTCCCATGTATATGGTATAACGCATCATGTCTGATAATTTTAAAACAACATTTGGTGCATCGTCTGATTTTTCTACAGTTAAACCATATAAGTTGTTTAAAGTGTTAAAGAAAAAATGTGGATTTATCTGACTTTTTAAGAGTGATAATTCAGCCTTCGTTTTTTTAGATTCTATGGTCTTTAACCATTTCCATTGCTGAAAAAACCAACCAAGAATTAACACTAAAAAAGGAACCGTTAGAATTATTTTTATCTCTTTTTCTTGTTGTAAATACACATTTAAATCATCTATATATACTCTTATATATAAGAAATAACCAATACTTAAAGCATAAAATACAATAACAAAAAGCGCATATTTTTTAAAGAATCTTGTTGCTATAATAGAAAAAAAGCTAAACCCGTTGTAATAATTCCGATAAATGTAATTGGGTTATCTACTACACCTTCATTAATATCATTAATAATAACTAGAATAAAAAGCAGTATAATAGTTCCTAGTTTTAAAGTAATAGAAAGATGTTTTTTAAAGAAAGGAAAATAAAAAATTGGTAATGAAAATAACATCCAATAAAAGAAAAAACTTAATGTATTAGATAAATACTCAGAATTATCAATATAAATAAAATCGAAACTGGTTAATACAATAACTATAACCCTAAAGATTATTAATCCGTAAATGAATGCGCTGTATTTTTTAAAAAATAATTTCACTTGGTAAAGCTAATCATAATCGAATAATTATAAAACCATTTTACATCAACAAATAAAAACCACTCATAAACTGGTAAAAATTACACTTAAACTAGTTTATACTTAAAGAAATATTGTTTAAGTATAGAATAAGACACTACATGAATTATAATTTATTTAAGATTGAATAGATTTTAAGTTTGCATAGAATTTAAAATTAATACAAAATGAAAAAATATGTTTTAGCCATTGCTTTTGCAATTACAACGGTGATAAATGTAACATCACAAAACAAAGAAATAACTAAAAAAGAAAAAAGTTATTCTTAAACTCGTCTCAGAAAAATTAATGGACTCTTATATAAATTTAGATTTAGCAAAGAAGATGTCTTCAGAAATAAACTCTAATTCAAAAAAATATAAATCTATTACCAATCCAAAAGAGTTCTCTAAAGTACTTACTAAAGACTTACAAAAAATAAGTAAAGACTTACATTTAAAAGTAAATTTTGAACCTAAAAGAATTGCGCAAAACAAACGCGTAATGCCAAAAAAAGTGAAACTAAAAAGAGAACAGATGATGGCTATGAAAATGGCAGAAATCAATTATGGTTTTACAGAAACAAAAGTATTAAATGGTAATATTGGTTATATAAATTTACGCATGTTTGCAGATACTAAATACGCAAAAGAAACTGCTACTGCTGCAATGAATTTTTTAAGCAACACCAATGCAATTATAATTGATTTAAGAACAAACGGTGGTGGAGTTCCTAACATGATGCAATTATTATCTAGTTATTTCACAGATAAAAAACCTGTTCTGCTTAGCAACTTTTATGAGCGTAAAACAAAAAACAAAACGCAATTATTTACTTTAGAAAACATAAACGGAAAAAGAAGAACAAATACACCTTTATATATTTTAACTAGTAAAAGAACCTTTTCTGCAGCTGAAGCTTTTACATATACATTAAAGCATTTAGACAAAGCAATTGTAGTTGGAGAAAAAACAAGAGGTGGGGCAAATAGAACTAAAAGAGTAAACATAAACGATAATTTTACTATTTCTGTTCCATATATAGAAGCAACACATCCTGTTACTAAAACAAATTGGGAAGGAATAGGCGTTCAACCAGATATTAGTACAAGTAAGAACGACGCCTTTATTATTGCGTATATTGATGCAATCAAAAAAACAGTAAAACGAAATAAAGGTAAAGTTTTAAATGGAATTGGATATTCATTTTTACAAGAAAAAAATAAATAATGCTCTAAAAGTGTTTCAAGAAAACGCAAAATTATTTCCTAATGACGCTAATTCTTGGGATAGCTTAGGTGAAGCTTTTTTATAAAAAAGATAAAGAAAATGCATTAAAAGCATACAAAAAAGCATTAGAATTAGATGATTCATCAAAATCAGCAAAAAAGATGATTCAAAAATTAGAAAGTATTAAATAGTATGAAAAATAAGTTTTTAATAATTGGGATTGTAATTATTATAAGTCTTTTGGTTTTAATGTCTTTACAGCTTTTTGTTCAGCCAAAGATCGTTGAAGGAAATCATATAGAATTAAAAGATACATTTACACATCATACCAATGAGGTTTGGGAAGTAAAATTTAGTCCAAACGATTCTTTAATGATAAGTGGCGGAATTGAACCAAACGCTAAAATTTGGTCTAGAGTTACAGGTGAAGTTCTACATCAATTACCTCACGAAATAGGAACTCCTGCCGTAGATTTTAGTTCAACAGGAAAAGTAGTAGCAACAGGTGCATATGATGGAAACGTTAGAATTTGGGACGTTAAAACAGGAGTTTTATTAAAAAAGTTAACCAGAAATGAAGGCACAATTTGGTCTGTAAATTTTAGTCCCGATGGAAAGTTAATTGCTGCTGGTGGAAATGATGATAAAGTTTCTATCTGGAATGTAAATACAGGGAAACTGATTTATGAATTTAACGATTCTCAGGAAAATATTTGGGAAGTTGTTTTTAATCCAACAGGAGAATTATTATTATCATCTGGAAGTGATAATGCAATTAGAGTTTACGATGTACATTCTGGAAAATTGCTTCAAACGATTTTAGGACATTCTATGGTGCCATTGTCAATGAGTTTTAGTCCAAACGGAAAATTATTAGCAAGTGCAGGAGATGACAAAACAGTTAAAATTTGGGATACTTCTAATTGGAAATTACTACATACTTTAAAAGGAGATAATCAGGCAATTCATTCGGTTTTGTTTGTTGATAATGAGAGAGTAATAGCAGGCGGAACAGACAAATCGATGATTGGAGAATTGTTAGAATATCATTTCAAATTTAATGGTATTGTAAAACCAATTGTAGCAACTTTATGGGATGTTAAAAATGAAAAAATTCTACAAACTATTTCTAATCATACGAATGATATTGGTTTAGGAATGGACATCAGTTCTGACGGAAAACTAATAGCAACTCCGAGTAAAGACAAAACTGTTAAAATTTGGAATATTAAATAATTACCTGTTTAATTCTTACTAAATAACTATCTATAGACTTTTAACAGTTCTTTATCTAAGTTTATGAGCATGCATGTGTTTTTTAATTCATATTTGCACAACAAATTAAATTATAAATTGATGATTAAAAAAATTGCTCTCAACTTATTTTTTTAAGTTATGTTGTGTCAATAAATGCGCAAACAAAAGGAGCTCCAGTTACAATTGGTGACAACTATGTAATTAATTCTAAAGTATTAAATCAAGAAAGAGAAATTCAGGTTCATTTACCTAGTAATTATAAAGATTCAATAACAAAACAATACCCCGTTTTATATGTAGTTGACGGTCAAGATTACTTTAACCCAGCAGTATCTTTTCAACAAATGATTGCTAAAAGAGGCATTGTTCCTCAGATGATAATTATAGGTATAAAAACAGATATTGTTAAAAGAAGAATTTTATTTGATAAAAACAAAGGAGCAACAAATTTTATAAATTTCTTAGAGAATGAGTTAATTCCATTTATCGATAAGAACTACAGAACAAGTAAAGAAAAAGAGCGTTTGTTTTTTGGGTGGGAAATGGCTGGTGGAATAGGAATAGAAACTATTGCTGAAAAACCAAGCTTATTTAGTGGTTATATTATTCCTAGTGCCACAAATATTAGAGGATCAAGAGTTGATTCTGTTGAAAAATACCTTAAAAACCTAAAGAAAGCAAAAACTCCATTTTTATTGATGACGTCAGCACCAGATGAAAGTTGGTTAAATGATAATCAAAAACTACAAGGATTCTTTAATAAGGAAACTTATCATAATTTAAACTGGAGGTTTTCAATTTTAAACAGAGAAAAACATCATACAACTCCTTTTAAGACGATTAACGAAGGAATCATTGATTATTTTCATAATTACACACCTGTTACTTTTAGAACTTTAAAAGAGTATGAAAATTTTGGTGGCGTAGAAGGATTAAAATCATTTTATAAAAAAAGAGGAGAACGTTTTGGTATTTCGACAGACATTGATGAAGTTTCTAAAATGTTTATACTTTACAATGCAGTTGTAGAAAACAATTACGAAAGATTTATTTATTACGAAAAAGCTTTTGAAGGACATATTGAAAAAAGCTTGAATGCCAGTTGGTTTCACAGATATGGAGGTTTTTACCTAAAGCATAAAAACTTGAAAGAAGCATTATATGTATACAAATATGGACTTCAAAAACTTGGCGATTCAAAACTATTATATAGAGGTTTAGGGGATGTGTATTCTAGAATGAATAAAAAAAGCAAAGCGAAAAAAGCCTACAAAAAAGCACTGAAGATAGATCCAAAATATAAACAAGCTATAGAAGGGTTGAATAGATTACAGTAATTGATTTATAGCTTTGTCTATTGTTATCGGATTTCAATATGCTGTAAATAACTGTAAGTCGAAATTATAGAATAATATTAAAATGCAAAAAAAACAAATAATTCTAAGCATACTTTTTTTAAGCCTGTTTCTTTCTATTACTGCGCAAGTAAAAGAAGCCGGAAATATTATTATAGGTAAAAAGTTTACAATTCAATCTAAAATATTGAATACAACGAATGATATTCAAGTTTACCTACCAAATAGTTACTCAACTTCTAAAGAAAAATACCCCGTTTTATATCTTCTAGACGGACAACGATTTTTTACAAATGCGGTTGCCATACAAAAATCATTGAGAAGCCCAATTGCGCTTCCAGAAATGATCGTTGTAGGTATTAACAGTAAAAGAACTACAAGAAGACCTTTGTTTGGTGATAGAAAAAAGTATACTTCTTTCTTAAAAAATGATATAATTCAATTTATCGATTCAAACTATAGAACCAATAAAGAACGTGTTATTTTTGGGTGGGAAGCAGCAGCGTATTATATAAGCAAAATGATATTGCAAGAGCAAAACTTATTTTCTGGTGCAATAGTTTCTGATGGTGGATTAGCTTCGGAAAAAATTATCAAAGAATTTCAATCTGATAAAGAGATTTATCTATACATAGCCAACTCTAAAAAGGATATTTATTACGTAAAATCAACAGAAAAATTTAGTGAGAGGCTAAAACAAATCAATCCTAAAAATTTACGTTGGAAATACGAATTATTTAATGATGAAGTTCATCAATCATTACCACAATTATCTCTTTACAAAGGACTTAGATATTACTATCATAATTATGACGCATTAGTTTTTGAAAACATTTCTGCTTATGAAAAAGCTGGAGGAATTACCTATTTAAAATCGTTTTATAAAGAAAGAGCAAAACGTTTTGGTGGAGATGAAAAAATTGCTGAGAGTACAAAAAACTCTTTAATTTGGTTAGCAAGAGATCATGATAACTTTAAATATTTCAGTTTTTTTATGGAAGAATTTAAAGACGTTTTAAAAACCAAAAGATATGCATCTGCATCTTGGCAATATAGATTAGGGCAATTTTATTTAAAACATAAAAATTATAAGAATGCCATTAAGTTTTTTGAAGCTGGACTTTCAAAATACCCAAATACTAATTTTGAAATACGAATGAAAAAAGGATTAAAAGAAGCAAAAAGTAAAATATAATGAAGCAAAAAACAGTCATTTTCATATTCTTTTTTTGCATCTCAATTCAGTTATTTTTCGCAGAATAAAGCTTCTAATTTTGTTGTTGGAGAAACAATTAATTTAAGTTCACAAATCTTAAATCAAGAAAGAGAAATACAAATTTATTTACCAGAAGGTTACAAAACATCTAAAGAAAAATGCCCAGTGATTTATGTTTTTGATAGTCAGAAGTATTTTTTAAATGCGATTGCTTATCAACAAAACTTAAGGTTTCAAAAAGAAACACCTGGATTTATAGTTGTAGGAATTAAAACTAACAACGCCGAAAGAAGAAAAATATACAATTCAGAATCTACAAAATTTAGCAATTATTTAGAGAAAGAGTTAATTCCGTTTATCGATTCAAAATATAGAACATTACCAACTGAACGTGTCTTTTTTGGTTGGCAAAGAGCTGCTGCTTTTGGTATAGAAATACTGGCTTCTAAACCAAATTTATTTAAAGGATACTTTATAGCAAGTCCAACTTTTTTAACAGCTAAACGAGTTGCTAATATTGAAAACCTTTTAGACAGATCTTCTAAATTAGACAATTACCTATATTTTACACTTGGAGATGTTGAAGCATGGTCTTTAGACAATACAAATGCATTGGCTGAAATATTAAAAAAGAAAGCGAACAAAAAAATGAATTGGAAATACGAGTTATTTACTAATGAAAACCATTATTCAACAACTATTGTAACAATGAATAATGGACTGAAAACCTTTTTTAAAGATTATGCGCCTATAAGATATTATAGTTTAAAAAATTATACAAAAGATGGTGGCATTGAAGGATTAAAGCAATTATTTAAATCAAGAGGAAAACGTTATCAAATCTCAACAAGCATTCATGAAAATACAAAAAGATATTTATTCTTATTAGCAGTTAAAGAAAATGATTTCAAAATATTTACTGAATTAGATACTGCCTTTCCAGGCTTTCTAACTTCATTTTCTAGAGATAATATGCTTGAACGATTTGGTCAATTTTATGTAAAACATAAAGCATATAAAAAAGCGATTGACTATTATAAAACAGGTATTCAAAAATTTCCTTCATCAAAAATATTAAAAGAAAAACTAAAAGAAATTCAAGGTTTTTAGTTTGTTCTAAATAAAAAGAAATCTAATTAAGAATTCAAAAGCTCATTTACACGGCTTTTATAGGTTTGTCCAATAGAAATTTTATGCTCATTTATTAAAATACGATTCCCTTCAATAAACTTAATTTTATCAATAGCAACAATAAAAGATTTATGAACTCTTAAGAAGTTTCCATCCGTTAAAATAGCTTCATAATGTGATATTTTTTCGTGACTTACAATCATTTCATCATTTAAAAACAGCTTAGTGTAATTTCCGTAAGCTTCGATGTACAATAAATCATTTAAGTCTATTTGATGGTGCTTTTTATCTCCTTTTACAAAAAACCTAGTTGAGGTTTCTTCTGAATTTGAAACCTCTTTTATAATTGTTTTTGAAGATTCTTTTTCTGAAACTTTGTTTACTGCTTTTACTAAACGATTAAAACTAAATGGTTTTAAAATATAATCTACAACATTTAATTCAAAACCTTCTAAAGCGTGTTCTTTATAGGCTGTGGTAATAATTGTTTTTGGCGGATTGGTTAATGTTTTTAAAAAATCTAGACCTCGTAATTTTGGCATATTGATGTCTAAAAACATAAAATCGATTGTGTTTTCATTTAAAAATTGCATAGCTTCCATAGCGTTGTAGCAATTTTTTTCTAATTGAACGTGTGGTAACATATTACAGAACTCTTCAATAATTTCGTGCGCTAAAGGCTCATCATCTATAATTATATATTTAAGCATTTTTTGAAATTTTTAACGTTGTTTTATAGATGTTTTGTGTAATGTTCGTTTTTATCTCGTGGTTGTTTTTATATAATAAAGATAATCTTTTCTTTAGGTTTTTTAAGCCAATTCCGCTTAACTCACTTTTTTCTTTAGCATCAAAATTGTTTTCTATATCAAAATAAATAGCATTGTCTTTTTCATACAAATTTATGTGAATATAAGCGTTTTCTGAAAGCGAATCGATACCGTGTTTAAAAGCATTTTCTAAAAGATTTATATATAATAATGGTGCAATAGTTAAATTGGTATCTATTGTGTGATTAAATATAATTTCTACTGATTTTTTATAACGTATTTTGTGTAATTCTATATAGTTTTTTAAATATTCAATTTCATCAGCAATTTTCACCTTCTCTTTTTCACCTTCATAAATAGTATAACGCATCATATCCGATAATTTTAAAATAACCTCTGGCGCTTGCTTAGAGTTTTTAATGGTTAAAGCGTATAAATTATTGAGTGTGTTGAAGAAAAAATGCGGATTTATTTGCGCTCTTAACAAAGACAATTCAGCATTCGACTTTTCAGCTTTTAAGTTTTGTAACCATTTCCATTGTTCAAAAAGCCATAAGGCGAATAAGATAGGTATTGATATAAAGAAAACGGCAAAAGGAATTTTTTTGATTTCTAAGTAGGATTCTAAATCACCAGAAAAAAGCCTTAAATAGATGAAATAAATGAATAATGGAACATAAAAAACAGCGATTAACTTCCAATATTTTTAAAAAATTTGGGAGAAAGTAAATAAGCGGTTCCAACCCAAAAACCAATCAATAAAATAAAAGTAATTGGGTTATCTGGTAGTTGCATAAAAGTATCAATCGCTAATGCTACAAAAAATAAGACAAATAAAACTAGTACACTAAGTGCTGTTTTCTTATTTCTTTTTAAATACTTGTAATTATGTATAGGCAAAGCAATTACCAATCCCCAAATAAAGGCAAAAATGTATATACCAGATGCTTCTTTATCTGGTATAATAATTAACCCTAAATAGTCTAATAAATAGAATATTGGTATAATAATAGAAAATCCAAAAATAAAGGCTTTGTACTTTTTTAAAAACTGAATCATAGGTCAAAATTACTATTGTTAAAGCGTTTACACAACAAAATTGATATACACTATTCATTTTATGTCCAACTAGACACTTTTTTAGTCATACACGATTCAGTGTGTTTTTTTGACCATATAACTTCATAAATACTATGTATAACATATAAGTTTTAAAGTGTTTTATATCTCATTTATGTTTGCCTCAAGTTAATCTTAAATCAATAAAAATGAAAAATTTAAAAATATTATTACTTATGGCAATGAGCGTATTCTCAATGTATGCTCAAGATAAAATTCCACAACAATCTAAAATAGATGCCATTTTTTCTAAATGGAATAAACCAAACTCTCCTGGTGGTTCGGTAGGAGTTATTAAAGATGGTAAGTTAATTTTTACAAAAGGATACGGAATGGCAAACTTGGATTATAATATTCCTAATGGACCAGAAACTGTATTTACTATAGCTTCAACCTCAAAACAATTTACAGCAGCGAGTATTATTTTGTTATCACAACAAGGAAAACTTTCTTTAGATGATAAGTTGAGTACATTTTTTCCTAAGTTTCCTTCGTATGCTAATGATATTACCATTCAAAATTTATTAAATCATACAAGTGGTATTAGAGATTATATTATTCTTGCTAGACTTTCTGGTTTAGGGGCAAATGATAACTATACTGATAAAACGGTTGGTAAGTTATTAATGAATCAGCAAGAATTAAATTTTAATCCAGGAGAAGAGTTTGTGTATAGTAATTCTGGTTATTGGTTGTTGGGTCAAATTGTCGAAAAAGTAAGTGGTGAAAGTTTGGCTGTTTTTGCAAAGAAAAATATTTTTGACCCTTTAGAAATGAAAAATTCTCGTTTTCATGATAATTTTGTTGAGGTTGTAAAAAACAGAGCAACTGGCTATAGATCAAATGGGAAAGATGGGTTTTACGAACACATGACCACGCTTAATATGGTTGGCGATGGTGGATTATTAACTACTATTAATGATCTTGCTAAATGGGATGCTTCATTTTATGATACTTCAGTTTTTAATAAAGATTTTTGGAATCAAATGTTACAATTAGGAACTTTAAATAATGGAAAAAAAATACCCTATGCTTCTGGTTTAGCATTTAGGAACTATAAAGGATTAAAAGTAATTCACCATAGTGGATCTTTTGTTGGATATAGAACGCAGTTTATTCGATTCCCAAAAGCAAAGTTTTCTGTGATTGTTTTAGCCAACAGAACTGATACTGATCCGTCAAAATTGGCTTACCAAACTGCTGGTTTGTTTTTAAAGAATCAGTTCAAATCAAATAACACGATTAAAACAGAAAAACCTGCATCAAAAAAGAGCAACGAAAAAGCAGTATTTGTTACGTTATCAGAAAAAGAATTGAAGGTTTTTGAGGGAGATTATTGGGATAATAAAAGCAAATCTAGTCGTAAACTTGTTGTACGTGATGGTATGTTAAATTATGTAAGAAGCAATGGAAGAGCTACTAAAATGCGCCCAATTGCTAAAAATAAATTTCAAATGATTGGACCACGTGTACCTGTAATATTAACGGTTAACACTAAAGCGAAAAATTTTAGCATTAAACTTCCGAATGCAGCGCCAACAAAATTTGTTGCTTATCAACCAGAAACAATTTATAGTAAAGAAGATTTAAAAACATATGCTGGCGAATATTATAGTGTTGAATTAGACGTTGTTTATTCGCTAAAAATGAAAAAAAATAGTATTGTCCTCTTTGTAAAAGGTAATTCAGTTGGAGAAGTAACACCTATCAAAAAGAATTTATTAAACATAAACGGAAGACAAATGTTTGAGTTTAATAAAGAAAGAAATGAATTTAGATTGTCTATGTTAGGAAGAGTTAAAAATATAAAATTTGTAAAGAAATAGAATTTTTAAAATACAATCTAGTTACTTAAAAGTCCCTTAATTGGGACTTTTATTATTTCATAAACATATACAAAATAACTTAATCATCTTTTAAAGGTTAAAACTGACAAACAACGCTAAATTTTATACAAACAAACCATTTTTTTAGTTGAATTTAAGATAGCTCAAAATTCAAGTTATCTGAATTGAAAAAAGCCTTGTTTATCATCTTTAATTTAAGAAAGAGTTATAATATTTCATATTTGTGTATAATTTAAAACATCAGACAATGAATACTTTAAGAATAAATAACTTAACAAAAACATATCCTAATGGTGTGAAAGCATTAAACGGAATTAGCTTAGAAATAACTAACGGAATGTTTGGTTTACTAGGGGCAAATGGTGCCGGAAAATCATCATTAATGAGAACTATTGCTACTTTGCAAGAACCTACTTCTGGAAGTATTTCATTTAATAATGTAAACATTATTGAAAAGCCAAATAACGTTAGAAAACATTTAGGATATTTACCGCAAGAATTTGGTGTGTATCCAAAAATATCAGCAGAAAAATTGCTAGATCATTTGGCTGTTTTAAAAGGAGTTTTAAATAAAAAAGAACGCAAAGAACAAGTTACAGCTTTATTGCAGCAGGTAAATTTATATCAGCATCGTAAAAAATCGGTATTTACTTTTTCTGGCGGAATGCGTCAGCGTTTTGGTATTGCACAAGCTTTGTTAGGAAATCCACAAATTATTATTGTAGATGAACCAACTGCTGGTTTAGACCCAGAAGAAAGCAATCGTTTTTTGAACTTATTAAGTGAAATTGGTGAAAATGTCATCGTAATTCTTTCAACTCATATTGTTGAAGATGTAAGGAATTTATGTCCCAAAATGGCAATTTTATCAAACGGAGAAATTATTTCAGTTGGAAATCCAAAAGAGCTGGTAGCAAGTATTGATGGTAAAATTTGGACGAAAATCATTCCTAAAAAAGACATTACAATTTACAAAAAAGCATTTGACATTATCTCAACAAAATTAGTTGCAGGAGAAACTCAAATTAGAGTTTTATCAGATCAAAAACCTGAAGAAGGTTTTGAGAAAATAAGACCGAATTTAGAAGATTTTTACTTTACAACAGTATTTCAACAAGAATCAAAAAACCAATAAGCTATGTTTAATAAATTATTACAATTCGAAGTTTTTTATCAAAAAAAGCAACGTGCATTTCCTTTGTTAGCTCTATTGTTTTTAGCTTTAGGTATTTTTGTGGGTAGGCAAGGTTATGCTCCTCAAGGAATAAATTTTAATGCGCCATTTCAAGTTTTTTATCATACTAGCATATTTACTTTAGGAAGTTTATTTGTGATTATGTTTTTTACAATAAGTACAATGCTTAGAGATAAGCAACATAAAATGGAAGGTTTAATTTATAGCTCTTCAATAAAAAAAGGACAGTATTTTTGGAGTCGTTTTTTAGGAGCGTTTATTTTTAGTTTATTAGCATTTTCTCCTTTTTTAATTGGACATATTTTTGGGGTTTATACTGCCGATTTAGAGCCTGAGCGTATTGCTAACTTTCAAATAATGAATTACTTACAGCCTTGGCTATATATTGTTGTACCCAATGTTTTTGTTTGTACATCAATTGTTTTTTCTGTAAGTACTTTAACAAAAAACAGTACGGCAACCTATGTAAGTGCTGTGTTTGTATATATTATATATTTTGTGAGTTCTATTTTTTTTAATTCACCTTTGTTAGCTCAAGCTACTCCATCTTCACCAGAAAGTATGGTTATGGCTGCGATTGCAGATCCATTTGGAATAATTGCTTACATTGAGCAAACACAATTTTGGACTCCTTATCAAAAAAACACACAACTGTTATCTTTTTCTGGGCTGTTTTTCTGGAACAGATTAATTTGGGTAGGAATTGCTTTTGGAATTTTACTAGGAACCTTTAAACTATTTTCTTTTAGAAAAATGACTAAAAAGGTGAAGAAAGAGAAAAAAATAGCAGTATCAAAATCTCCTTTATTCAGTTACAAACCCCTAGAGGTTGCATCAAATTTTGAAGCACAAAAAGCAGCATTTTTATCTTTAGTAAAAGTAGAATTAAAAAGTGTTTTTAAAAGCTTACCATTTATAGCCGTTTTATTGATGTGGGTTTTTATAGTTTTTTCTGAATTGTATTCAACACTAATTAATGGTGGCGAATATGGTGTAAGCATATATCCGTTTACAAATCAATTAATCAGTTTAATCGTAGATCCGTTAACCATTTTCAGTTTAATCTTAATTATTTTTTATAGTTCTGAAATTGTTTGGAAAGAGCGTAGTTTAAACTTTAATTTAATTATTGATGCGACTCCAGTTAAAAACAGTATTTTCTTTTTGTCAAAATTTAGTGCTTTAATATTGCTTCCAATTATTTTAATAACCGTGGGAATTTTAATGTGTATAATGTTTCAAATAGCTTTAGGATACTCAAATTTCGAATTCGATTTATATGCATCGTTTTATTATCATTATGGATTACAATTAATCATTTTTTGTATGATTGCGTTGTTTGTAAACAGCTTAGCAAAAACAAAATATCTTGGTATGGGAATTTTTGGATTGTTAGTTGTTGTAATCTTTAAATCTGACGTACTGCTTGGTTTACAACACCCTTTAACTAGCCTAGGTTTTTTACCAAGAATAAGATCTAATAATATGGATGGCTTTAACGGTGTTTCAAACTTATATAATCATTTAGCAATGTATTGGTTGGCTTTTGGTTTGTTATTAACAGTGTTTTCATTTAAAATTTGGAATCGTGGAATTGTAGCTAGTTTTTCTGTGAAAATAAAGCAACTTTTAACAAATTGGAGCAAAGTTCAAAAGATGAGTTTGTCTTTTTTAACGATACTTTTTATCGGCTTCGGAAGCTTGGTTTTTTACAATGTCAACGTGGTTTCAGAATATAATACGATAAACGATCATTTAGAGTTTAGCGAAAATTACGAACGTAAATTTAAACAATATGAAAGTATAGAAAGATTATATCCAAGTTCAAAAAAGACAGAAGTATCTATTTTTCCTGAAGAAAGAAGTTATACTGTAAACGCAAAATATGTAATGGTAAATCGTAGCGAAAAACCAATGAAACAAGTGTTTATTACCGAACGAAAAGCGTTGGATACAGTTTTTATCGAGAATGCTGATTTAATAAAACAAGATACTGATTTCGGAATCTACCTTTTCAAATTTAAAAAGGCATTGCAACCTCAAGATTCTGTGATGTTTAATTTTAAATTAACCAATAAAGTAAAAGGTTATGAAAACGATAAGTCAATCATAAATAATGGAACATACCTTAACCGTTTTAGCAATTTTGATCCCATTTTAGGATATAGTACAAGTTTTGAAATTTCAAATCAAAGAGAACGCAAAAAAAGAAATTTACCAAAGCGAATAAAAGAAAATGAAAGTACGGATGCTCACATTGCTTTTGAAGATGTTAAATATGAAAAAATAAATTTTGAAACTATTATTTCTACATCAAACGATCAAACAGCCATTAGTTCTGGTAAGTTATTAAAGCATTGGATAGCAAATAATAGAAACTATTTTCATTATAAATCTAGCAAGAAAATTTCACCTTCTGTGGGATATTTCTCAGCAAAATATGCAACTAAGAAAACAAATTATAAGGGAGTTGCAATTGAGCAATATTATGACGAAAATCACAATTTTAATATTGGTGATATAGAACAAAGCATTAAAGAAACATTAGATTATTGTCAAGAAAATTTTGGAAGATATCAATTCGATTATTTAAGAATAGCTGAAGTACCAGCACATTGGCCTTTTGGAGGTTTTGCACATCCTGGAGTTATTAGTATGGTTGAAGATAGATTGTATTTATCTGATGTTAGCGACGAAGATACTTTTAATGTCGTTGCAAAAAGAACTATTCATGAAGTGGCACATCAATGGTGGGGACACACCTTATCTGCAAAACCGGTTGCAGGAGGTTCTTTTCTTGTTGAAGGACTCGCAAAATATACCGAAGCTGTAGTTATGGAAAAAATGTACGGAAAAAGCGCATTATATACGTTAGCAGAAAATGCAAGAAGTCGTTATTTTTCGGGAAGATCTTTTGCTTCTAAAATTGAACCAGCCGTTTATAAAGTAGATGGACAAAGTTTTATTTCTTACGGAAAAGCATTAAATGTATTGTTAGCTTTAAGAGATTTAGTAGGCGAAAAGCAAGTGAATCTAGTCTTAAAAACATTAACAGATAACCATAGAAATAGCACCAAATTAGAAGCTACAACTTTAGATTTATTAAAAGAAGTTTATAAAATTACTCCAAAAAATCAACACGGTTTAATAAACGATTGGTTTAAAAAAGTAATTACGTATGATGTAGGTATTGAAAATGCTAGAACAAAAGCATTAGCAAACGGAACTTATGAGGTTACAGTAAAAGTAAAATCAAAACGTTTTGAAACTTTAAAAAACGGAGAAATCAAACAAATATCAATAGATGAACATATTAAAATTGGACTGTTTACAGCACATCCATCAAATGTAAAAGATGATAGTTCAGTATTGTATTATGAGTCAAATCAAATCAATAAAGAAATAACAGAAATTAAAATAATCGTAAAAGAAAAACCTAATTACATTGCTATAGATCCTTATGGAACGCGAAGTGATGAAAATCTGGTAGATAATATTTTTCAATTATAAGAATTGATTTTTCTTTATAATTTTATTAATAGTACTTCATTATAACTATTAATAGTTATGTAATCAAAAAAAGTGTAAAGAAGTTTCCGAAATTTTTTCGATTACAAAATAGATTAGAAGAAGTTAACAAATTGTTTAAAACAGATGATAAAATGAGTTTATCATCTGTTTTTATCTGTTTATTATACTTAAACACCAATTCGTCATTAAATTTTATCCATACGTGTAATAATTAGTAACTTTATGTTACTAATTGCAAACAAACTCCTAATAACAAAATGAAAAAAAGTATCACATATTATTTAACATTATTGGTTATAAAACTAAAGGGAGTAAAAAAAGAATTCAATAAAGACCCTATAGATTATTTAAAAATTAGGAAAGAAAACGTAATCCATCCTAAAAATAATTTATTTAAAAACAGAAAAACACGAAACTTTAAAGTAGATAAAACATCAATTACAGAAATTAAACCAGCACATTCATCAGATAAATTATTGCTATTTATTCACGGAGGTGCTTTTATTTCTGGACCAGCAAAACATCATTGGGATTCTTTACAAGAAATATCTAAACAAACAAACTTAACAATTTGGATGTGTAATTACCCAAAAGCTCCAGAGCATAAGATTTTAGAAATTTCAAAAAACATTGATGCTGTATATGAACATGCATTAAAAACGTATAGTGAAGATCAAATAACATTAATTGGCGATTCTGTTGGTGGAACTTTAGTTGCGGCTTTAACGCAAAGATTGATTCGATATAAAAAAATAGTGCCAAAAAAATCATTCTTATTTCTCCAGTAATGGACGCAACAATGTCTAATAAACAAATTGATATTGTGGATAAAAAAGATCCGATGTTATCAAAAAAAGGAGTACTAAGTGCTAAGAAAATGTGCGCAGGAGATATTGATTTAAAAAATGAGTTAATTTCTCCTCTTTACGGCAGTTTTAATGAGTTTCCGAAAACAATTCTGTTTTTAGCAGAGCATGATATTACGTATCCAGATCAACAATTAGCGGTTCAAAAAATGAAGAAAGCTAATGTTGAGGTTGAGGTTATTTTTGGAGAAAAGATGCCACACATTTGGCCGTTATTACCTGTTATGCAAGAAGCTAAAAACGCCTTAAAATTAATTATTAGCGTAATAAATAATAAAGAAAAATGAATTTAAATAATAAGAAATTTATAACTGTTGAAAATAAAAAGGGACTGTCTTCTAATGAAACCGTTTTTTACTATTCACAATATCAAAAATACCATAAGAGGAACTTATAAAGGTGGTGAAATAGTAGAAGGTTTTATAGTTGGTAAGTAAGTTGACAATTCGAGAATAGAACTGTTATTTCAATGTTTAACTAAAGATGGTAATCTTAAGGCTGGTAAATCAAAAGGAATTATTTCAAAGAATACATCAGATAAATTAGAGTTAAAATTTGAATGGAATTGGTTGAATGGAGATTTATCTGGAGGAACATCAGCATATATTGAACTAATTTAAAAAAAGCAAAAAAATGTCGATAACAAAAGAAGAAGAATTAGTAGGAATGCAAAAAGTTAGCGAAGCTGTAGGTACAACGTTAAAAAAAATGAAAGATTTTGCAAAAGTAGGAATGTCAACAAAAGAATTAGACGATTATGGAGCAGAATTATTAAAAAATTACGGTGCAAAATCGGCTCCTTTTGAAACCTACGGATTTCCAGGATACACGTGTATTAGTGTAAATGAAGTTGCAGCACACGGAATTCCAGCAAAAAATAAAGTATTAAAAGAAGGCGACATAATAAATATTGATGTTTCTGCAGAGTTAAACGGTTTCTGGTCAGATAACGGAAGCTCTTTTGTGCTTGGAAAAGATATTTATAAACATCAACCTTTAGTAAACGCATCTAAAGAAATTTTAATGGATGCAATTAAGAATACAAAAGAAGGTGTAAAAATTGCAGATATTGGTCATATAATAGAAACTGAAGCACTAAAAAGAGGATTTAAAGTTATTGAAAACTTAGCAGGTCATGGCGTTGGAAGAAGCTTACATGAAAAACCAGAAAACATTTTAAATTACCGAGTTAGAAGTAATAAAGAACGCTTTAAAAAAAATACTACAGTAGCAATAGAAACCTTTATTTCTACAAAATCGTCTATTGCAATAGAGCTTAATGATGGTTGGACTTTGGTTGGCGATAAAGGTGGTTATGTTGCGCAGCATGAACATACTATTTTAATTACAGATAAAAAACCTATCATTTTAACTGCTGCAAATGGGTGTATTTAAAAAATGAAAAAAACTCTATATTTCTTTATCCTAGTTTTTACCTTTTTTTCTTGTAAAAAGAAAGAGAGAGAAAACAAAAAAGTAATACAATCTGAATTTCAAAATATTTTAAATGCTAAAAACGTCAAAGGATCGGTATTAATTTATGATTTTAAAAAAGAAACATATTATTCTAATGATTTTGATTGGGCAACAATTGGTTTTTTACCTGCTTCTACATTTAAAATTCCGAACTCTATAATTGCTTTAGAACTTGGTGTTGTTAAAAATGATAGCACCTTATTTACTTGGAATGGAGAAAAAAGAGCTTATAAAGTTTGGGAACAAGATTTAGTTTTAAAACAAGCGTTTCATTATTCTTGTGTGCCCTGTTATCAAGAAATAGCAAGAGCAGTTGGAGTAAATAAAATGAAAACTCTATTAGAAAAATTACAATTTGGAAACATGAAATTCGATGTATCTACAATTGATAATTTTTGGTTAGAAGGCAACTCTAAAATCAACCAATTTGAACAAATCGATTTCTTAAAACGACTTTATGAATCGAAGCTTCCTATTTCTAAGCGAACAGAAGTTATTATGAAAAAAATGATGCTTGTAAATGGACAAGAAAATTTTAAACTAAGAGGAAAAACAGGATTATCTGTTAGAAGTAATAAAAGAAACGGATGGTTTGTTGGTTATCTCGAAAAAAATAAAAACATCTATTTTTTCGCAACAAATATAGAACCTAATAAAGACACAGATATAAATTTATTTGTAAAAGCTCGAAAGGAAATTACTTTTGAAGCACTGCAATTAATTAAATAAAATAATAATGAACGGACCAGATACAAATCAAAAATTTCCACTTGCTAATTACGATAGACTTTGTTTTTTAAAAAACATCATTAAAAATCCGAATATCATTGTGGGTGATTATACCTATTATGATGATTTTGAAAACGTAGAAAATTTTGAGAAAAATGTAAAATATCATTTCGATTTTACTGGCGATAAATTAATTATTGGTAAGTTTTGTATGATAGCTTCTGATGTTAAATTTATTATGAATGGAGCAAATCATTTAACTGATAGTATTTCTACTTATCCGTTTGCTATTTTTGGAAACGGTTGGGAAAATGCGATGGAAGGAAAAACCTATCCGCAAAAAGGAAATATTAACATTGGTAACGATGTTTGGATTGGTTACAATGCAACAATTATGGCTGGTGTAACTATTGGCGATGGTGCTATCATCGCTACTAATGCAACTGTTGTAAAAGACGTTCCTCCGTATACAATTGTTGGAGGAAATCCAGCAAAAGAGATTAAAAAACGCTTTTCTGATGAAAAAATAGCACAACTTTTAAAACTAAAATGGTGGAATTGGGATATTGAAAAAATCACAAAAAATGTTCAGCATTTAACAGATAAAGAAATTCATAAAATAGTATCGTAATGAAAAAAACAGTTTTAATATTACTCTTTTGCTTACCAACATTACTCTTTTCTCAAAATTGTAATTGTACATCTAATTTTAATTGGTTAAAAACAACTTTTGAAAAAAATGATGCCGGTTTTTCATATGCAATTAGCAAAAAAGGAGAACAAGCTTACGAAATGCATAATAAAGTTTTTATCAAAAAAACTGCAAGTGTTACAAATATTAATGATTGCCAAAAATTAATGGCAGAATGGCTTGCTTTTTTCCGCTCAGGGCATTTAAAAATAAAAAATATAAATAAGTCAAAACTTAACACTAAGAAAGAAAACAGAAAACTACCAGAAATTTATTTTAAAACTATTAATAAACAAACTGTATATCTAAGGATTTCAACATTTAGTGGTTCTGTAAGAAAAACGATAGATAGTGTTATTTTAAAACATAAAAAAACAATATTAAAAACACCAAACTTAATTATTGATATTAGAAATAATGGTGGAGGAAGTGATAGTAGCTATAGTAAATTATTACCTCTTTTATATACCAATCCTATAAGATCGATAGGTATAGAATTTTTATCAACAACATTAAACAATCAGCGAATGCTTGATTTTATTAATAACCCAAAATGGGGTTTTGATCAGGATGGCAAAAAATGGGCTAAACAATCATTTGATAAACTAGAAAAGCAAAAAGGAAGTTTTGTTAATTTAAGCTCAACCATGGTTGATGAAATAAAATATGATACTATTTATAAATTTCCTAAAAGAGTTGGTATCATTATTAATGGTAAAAACGGAAGTACAGCAGAACAATTTTTATTAGATGCTAAACAAAGTAAAAAAGTTAAACTATTTGGTTCAACAACAAAAGGTGTACTAGATATTTCTAATATGCATTTTGTAACATTTCCGAGTGGAAAATTTGAATTAGGATATGGTTTATCAAGAAGTATGAGGATTCCAGAAATGGCAATTGATGAAAAAGGGATACAACCTGATTATTTTTTAGATGAAGAAATTAAAAAAGAAGATTGGATTGAGTTTGTAGCTAAATCATTAGAAAAATAGATTCGTAAATATGAAGATTTTAGTTGTAATTGACTGAAGAGTAGTTTTTAATTAAAAAATGGAGCATAAAAATTATAATTAGGTTTCCAAAAAAACATCAAAATCGAGGAAATACAACCCATATTTAGAAATTATAAGGGCAAGTATTTTACAGTTAAAAAATAACTAAAAAGCAGCAGATTATTTAAGTACACAAATAGTGAAAAAAATATTAAATCAGGATAAAAGTTAATACAAGCAATATTTTTAGGATATTATCACTTAAATTAAATTTACAATTACTTCAAATTAATGGCCGAGTTATTTAAGAACATTTTTAATCAAAAATTTTTTAATCAATTTACTAAGATTATTGAACAGGTAATTCCTGAATTTGATACGCAATCATTTCTACAACATATTTTTGATACTGATTGGGAAAACAAAGAGTTAAAACAACGAATGCGACATATTACCGTTGTTTTAAAAAATCATTTATCTGAAGATTATGAGAAAAATGTAAATCTTATTTTTAAAATAATTGATCAATTAAAAAAAATAATATCAGCGAAAAAAGTATTGAATATATGTTTTTTCCTGATTTTATTGAAGTTTACGGATTGGATAATTATACAATTTCAGTAAAAGCATTTGAGCGAATAACACAATTTACAAGTTGTGAGTTTGCAGTAAGACCGTTTATAATTAATTATTCGGCAGCTATGATTCCGAAATTATTTGAGTGGTCTAATCATAAGCACGCTATGGTTAGAAAGACTTGCTACTGAAGGCTGTAGACCAAGATTGCCTTGGGGGATTGGGATTCCTGATTTAAAAAACAATCCGTCAGAAATTCTTCCAATTCTTGAGAATTTAAAAAACGATGTTTCAGAATCTGTTCGCAGAAGTGTGGCGAATAATTTGAATGATATTTCAAAAGATAATCCAGCAGTTGTAATTGATATTGTTAAAAACTGGCGAGGAAAAACGGTTAAGGTTGACAAACTTTTAAAACACGCCAGCAGAACTTTGTTAAAACAAGGAAATCAAGAAATAATGACTTTATTTGGTTTTGGTGCTGTTGATAAGATAAAGATTAACAGTTTTAAAATTCAAACTCCAGATGTAAAAATTGGAGAAGCTTTAGCGTTTTCATTTGATCTTTTAAATACCGATATTATTGCTGCTAAAATTCGTTTAGAATATGGTTTGTATTATCAAAAATCAAACGGAACCTTAGCAAAAAAAGTGTTTAAAATTAGTGAAAAGGTATATGATAAAAATTCTACAACATCAATTAAAAGAAAACAATCTTTTAAAATAATTACTACGCGTAAATTTCATATTGGTGAGCATCAAATATCAATTATTATAAACGGAATTGAATTTGGTGCTTTGAGTTTTAATTTGAATAATTAAGTTCTTTGTTTTAAATAGATAGTCAATAAAAAAGGACTGTATTAATTATACAGTCCTTTTTTTATAAATTCAGATAATCCTATTTATTTTTTGAATGCCATTTTGCCCAATTTTGCAAACTACCAAATAAAACATTTCTTCCAGCATTTTCGTCTTAGCATGATGGTTTTTGCGCCTGCATTAATACACTGCCAAATGCTATTACTTAGAGAATTAAGATTCATACATTCACTTTTATCTGTATTTATTATATGAAACGAAAAAGATTAAAAGTTAGACAGATCTATTTTACGATCGATTGTTTATAGTAAAATTAATAACAAAAAATATTCATCATCAAAAACAACATATTTATCTATTTTTTAAGCGGTTTTGTCGACGGCATATTTAAACTTTTAATAGTTTAATACTTTTGGGGTCAATTATATTTATTGAAATTAATAAAATCAAATAACCATGTTTATACGTAAAATTATTTTAGCTGTTCTTTTTATAAGTATTGGAGTCGGTTCTTTCAAAAGTTTTGGACAGGAAGTAGAAAAAATCGAAATAGGAATTAAGTTTAAAATGCATTCTAAATTTTTAAATGAAGAAAGAATGTATACAGTTGGTTTACCTAAATCGTATCACACGAGTTTAAAAGAGTATCCAATTTTAGTTGTATTAGATGGTGATGAGCATTTTAAAGGGGTTTCTGGAATTGTTGATCAAATGAATCAAGGTAGGTATAATGGTCATATTCCAGAAATGATTATTGTAGCAATTAGCAACACAGATAGAACACGTGATTTTACACCTACTAATTCTATTACTTTTCTTGATGGTTCTCAAAAACCTCAATACCAAAAAACAAGTGGGGGAAGCACTGCTTTTCTAAAATTTTTAGAGAAAGAACTATTGGTAACTATTGAAAAAAATACAGAACAAATTCTTACAAAACGCTAATAGGGCATTCTTACGGAGGCTTGCTTGCAGGCTTGTCGTATTTATCAAAAGAAAGTACTTTTGATAGTTACCTAGCAATAGATCCTAGCTTCTGGTGGGACAATCAAATTATTATAAAGAAAATGGATGCTGTAAAGACCGAAGCCTTAAAGAGTAAGAAAATGTATATATCATCAGCATATAGCCATAAAACATGGGATAAGTTTGTGTTGAATAGAAAACCTCAAGATTTATTCTTTGCAAAGCTACAAAACAGAAGTCTTACTTCTCCAAATTTAAAAATACAATATTTCGAGGAAGAAGATCATTGGACAGTTCCAGCAATAAGCATTTATCATGGGTTGAAATTTATTTATCAAGATTCTTATGCAATAGAAAAGGAGTAAAGTATTGAAACAATTAGCTTAATACCGGAAAGAAGAGTGTACATTTTTTAATTTAGTATTTTTATTTTTAAAGACCTCAGAAGTTTCTTTACTATTAGGTCAATTATACAATTATGAGTTATATAAAAAAAGTTGCTGATTCTATACAGCATAAAGGAGTTAAAAGACACTTTTTGTTTTGGATTGCAATCATTTTATTAACCATTCCTCAAAATGTTCTTGAGAGTGAGCAACCCTATATAAGCACGTTGGTCTATAAAATTTGTGTATTAATCCCTCAAATTTTATTTACATATTTTGTTACGTATTTTGTAATTCAAAAATTTTTATCTAAAAAAAGTATACCATTTCATTGTTTTTAATGGTTTTTAGTACTTATTTTTTTCAGTATTAGCCAGAGTATTAACTATTCATATTGGTGAAAATTTGGTAAGAACTCCACCATTTGAACAGGAAACATTATTAGAAATAATAATTCAATTAAAATTTTTGTTTTTATACTATGTACCAGCGCTTTATTCAATTATATTTATATTTCTTGCTGTCAAGTATTTTATAAATTTCAAGGTAGTCCAAGAAAAAGAACTGTTATCTAGAACAGAAAAAATTGCTTCAGAATTAAAGACTTTAAAGGCGCAATTAAATCCACATTTTTTATTCAATACACTAAATAATATTTATGTATTATCTATAGAGAATTCTCCAAAAACGCCTAAATCAATTGAAAAGTTATCTAAAATATTAGATTATGTTTTATATCGTTGTAATACAAAATATGTGTCTTTAACATCAGAAATTGAGTTGTTAGAAAATTATATTGAATTAGAGAAGTTACGTTATGACGATCGTTTAGAAATTAATTTCAATAACTATATTGAACAAGATGGAGAAATTGCACCGTTAATATTACTATCACTAGTAGAAAATGCTTTTAAACATGGAGCAGGCGAGGACAGTAGTTCTCCAAAAATAGACATTGACTTGTACAATACAAGTACTCAATTTAAGCTTGTTATTTCTAATACGGTTGCAACAAAACCTGAACTAACAAAAAGAACTTCAATTGGATTGGAGAATATAAAAAAACAATTAAATTTGATTTATCCAAATAGGTTTGAATTATTAATTGATAATTCACAAAAAGTATTTACAGTAACTGTTAAGCTAATCAATAAATAAAATTTATGAAAACTCGCTGTTTAATAGTTGATGATGAGCCTTTAGCAATTAGATTAATAGAAAAACACATTTCTCAAATTGATTCATTAGAAGTTGTGGCAACTTGTAATAGTGCATTAAAAGCTTTTGAAATTGTAAACACTCAAGAAATCGATTTGATGTTTTTAGATATTAAAATGCCAAACTTAACAGGAATTGATTTTTTAAAATCGTTAAAGAATCCACCAAAAACAATATTTACAACTGCATACAGAGATTACGCTTTAGAAAGTTACGAATTGGAAACAGTAGATTATTTATTAAAACCAGTCACTTTTGAACGTTTTGTAAAAGCAATAGATAAATTTTTCTGGCAAAATACAAGTAAAGTTGCACCAGTACAAAGAGAAACAATTACTACTGATTATATTTTAATCAAATCTGGAAATAAACATCATAAAGTAAATTTAGCAGATATCGTTTATATAGAAAGTTTTAAAGATTATATCAAAGTTCATTTAGAAAATAATACTTCTATTGTTTCTAAATATAAACTAGGTGAAATGGAACTAGAACTATCAACCTACCAATTTTTAAGAATCCATCGTTCTTATATTATAAATACTTCAAAAATAACTGCATTTTCTTCTAATGATATAGATGTAAACTCTCTAGAAATTCCAATTGGTGCTAGCTATAAAGAAAAAGTTATTCTTCATTTAGAAAAGATAAAACATATTTAATTTATTAAAATAATAAATGTTTACTTAATGTTTGTAGGTCTTCTCCAAATAACTAAGATTATTTTTTGAAATAAACAAGGACTATATTAATTATATAATCCTTGTATTAAATTCAGATAATTTTATTTATTATTAGAATGCCATTTCGCCCAATTTTGCAAACTACCAAATAGAACATTTCTTCCAGCATCTCCGTTTGTAAGTATAATAATTCCAGATTTTGATGCAAAATCAAGCATAAAACCAGAATGCCAACCTTCATTAGAACCACCATGACCGTTTAAAGTAAAATCTCCAAAACGATTCATAGCCATATAACCCATTCCGTAATTACCTTTAGATAATTTTGTTGGAGTAATTAAAAGGTTGATGCTTTTTTGTGATAAAACTTTATTCTTGCTAAAAGAAGCATTTGCAAAAAGTATAAGATCATTTAAGGTTGTATGCAAACCTGCTGCTGCTTGTGCATTGAATAATCTTAACGGAATTTCTTTTGCATTTTCATCATACGCTTTTGCAGATTTTTTTAGAATACGTTTATTAATTATAAAACTTGTCTGTTTCATTTTTAAAGGTTTAAAAATGTTTTTTTGCATATAATTTGCAAATGTTTTACCACTCACCTCTTCTATTACTAATTGTAAAATAGTGTAACCTCCACCAGAATATTTAAACTTACTTTCTGGTTCCATAATTAACTTTACAGCTTCATCTGGATTTGTAATACCTGATAAAGATTTTACAGTTGATGTTAATTCATTTTTAGCTTCATATCCATTATAACCATGTACAGATAAACCTGCAGTATGCTGTAATAAATTTCTAATAGTTACTTTATTTGAATTAAACTCACTAGAAGGCAATTTCCAATTTGAAATATAATTTGAAGCAGGAGCATCTAAATTAAGTTTACCTTCTTCTACTAATTTCATAACTCCCCAAGCTGTAAACATCTTTGATATAGAACCGATATTGAAACCTGTTTTAGAATTTACTTCAAGTTTCTTATCAACATTGGCATAACCATATCCTTTTTTAAGAATTACTTTACCTTCTTTAAGTATTGCAACTGCAATTCCAGGAACATTATTTTTTTCTATAGATTTAGGAGTACTCTCATCAAAAGACTTTTGTAAATTTTTAATTGAACTAGTTTGAGCATTTGTAAAAAATATTGACAATGCCATTAAGATAATTGTAATAGGTGTTTTCATTTTTATTTGTTTTATAATTTTACACAAACCTAAAACCCTAATCTTACTTCTTATAAATAATTTGACGAACCTCGTTTTGTGTATGACATTCAATTGTTTATGATTTGTAAAGTTACTTTACCATTTAACTAAGGACGTTTGCAATATGAAAATAGACGTTGATAAAAATAAATAGCAACTCTTTAAAACTCAAAGTAAGTTCGCACTATATAAAAATAATAGTATGAATACACTCATAATTAAAAACGTAAGTAAAACATACCCAAACGGAGTTAATGCACTTAAAAACATCAACTTAACTATTACAAATGGAATGTTTGGTTTATTGGGTCCTAATGGAGCTGGAAAATCGTCTTTAATGCGAACTTTGGCAACTTTACAAGAATCTACACAAGGTAATATTCGCTTTAATGATATAAATAGTACTGATAATCCACAGAACATAAGAAAACAAATTGGGTATTTACCACAAGAATTTGGTGTTTATCCTAAAATATCTGCACTTCAATTATTAGATCATTTAGCAATTTTAAAAGGTGTTTTAAACACCAAAAAACGCAAAGAACAAATTGAAGCGCTTCTTCATCAAACCAACTTATATGCAGTTAGAAAAAAAGCAGTTAGCACTTTTTCTGGAGGTATGCGTCAGCGTTTTGGTATTGCTCAAGCATTACTTGGTAATCCTAAATTAATAATTGTTGATGAACCTACTGCTGGATTAGATCCTGAAGAACGAAATAGGTTTCATAATTTATTAAGTGATATTGGAGAACAAGTAATTGTTATTCTCTCTACTCACATCGTTGAAGATGTAAAAAACTTATGCAGCAAAATGGCAATTTTAGGAAAAGGCGAATTACTAGCACAAGGTGAACCTTCTGAACTAATATCAAATCTTAATGGAAAAGTTTGGTCTAAAACTATTTTGAAAGAAAATTTAGATTCTTATAAATCTAAATTTAATGTTTTGTCTTCTCGTTTGTCTTCGGGTAAACTAGAGCTTAGAGTATTAGCAAACACACAACCAGAAAATGGATTTGTAGCTACCAAAGCAGATTTAGAAGATGTTTATTTTGCTACACTTAATCAAAAAATCTTTAATATTATGATTAAGAAATTATTACAATTCGAATTAAAATTTCATAGTAAGCAAATATCTTTTATCGTTTTATTTATTCTATTTACTGCTTATGGTTTTTTAGCAATCAATCAAGGTTTTAAATATTTAGAATTCAGTTCTATGTATAATGATGCTTTTAATCTAAATTTTTTATCAGGCATTGTAAGTATTATATCAACATTTGCTACTGTGTTTCTCTGTATAAACGCAGCACTTCGTGATAAATTATTCAATTTTGAAGGTCTAATTTTTAGCACAGGTATTAAAAAAATAAATTTCTTTTTAAGTCGGTTTTTAGGAGTTTTTTTAATCATACTTTTATTAAACACAGTTGCTATGTTGGGTGTATTTATTGGTACTTGTATTAATAATTTAGATCCTGAAACTTTACATCAATTTAATTTTACGCATTATTTTTGGCCTTGGTTATTACTTATTTTACCAAATGTATTTGTAACTACAGCTATCATATTTTCTATAACCTTACTATCCAAAAAATCTATAGTTACTTATATTACAGCTTTGGTTTTTATAGCTCTTAATTGGATTTGTGGCTTCTATATTAACTCCCCTTTATTTGGTGGTTCATCTTTAGCATCAAAAGAAATACTAGACATAGCATCGCTCATAGATCCTGTTGGATTGGCTGCATTTTTTGAGCAAACACAATTCTTAACTCCGCTTGAAAAAAATGAGATGGTATTGTCTTTATCAAATAATTTTCTTTGGAATAGAATTATCTGGTTAAGTTTTAGCATCGTTTTATTACTGATCACCTACAAAAAATATTCTTTTAGAACGGTTCAGAAAAAGGTAAAAAAACAAATTTTATCTAAAGAAAATATAAGTAGTAATACAACATATAAGGCTACGGAAATATCAATAAATTCATTTAAATCAATGTTGATAAATCTTAAATCGGTTGTTAAGCTTGATGCACAAATAATTCTTAGTGGAATCCCTTTTAAATTAATTATGATGTTATGGTGCATTATACTTTCATTGGTATTTAACTATAGTATATCTAGTAAGGAAATATACGGAAGTCGCTACCCAACAACAGATTTATTTATTGGGCAAGCTATTGAAGTATTGCCAATTCTTGGATTATTATTAATCGTTTTTTACAGTAGCGAATTGATTTGGAAATCTAGACAACATCGTTTTTCTGGAATTATTGAAGCAACACCAGCTAGAAATAGTATGTTTTATGTTTCAAAAATCGTATCAATTACAATAATTCCTATTGTTTTAATCTTGTTGACTATTGGAATATCAATAATTTTTCAAGTAACAAATAATTACTACGATTTTCAGTTAGAGCAATACTTTTCGTTATTCTATTTTGCTGGAATTCAAATTTTATTATACGCTGTTTTTGCTTTATTTATTCAAACCTTAGTATCTAATAAATATTTAGGAATGATTATTTCTGCTATTATTTTAATACTATTCAGTACTTCTAGAAGTGTCTTTGGTTTAGAACATCCACTATTCTTTTTTAACAAATTACCAAGTATGGCAAGAGCGTATTCAGATTTTGTTGGTTATGGTCAATATGTTTCAAAATTTAGCACACTAGCATTGTATTGGTTAACCTTTTCTGGGATACTTATCGTATTGAGTAATAAGTTTTGGAAACGAGGTACATCTGTTGGATTTAAGAAAATTATTAAGACAGTATTCAATAAAAAAGAGAAACTACAATTACTAAGTTTAGTGCTTGTTTTCGTTACAATTGGTAGTTATGCATATTACAACTTAAATGTAGTAAACGAATTTGTAACGAGTAACGAAAGACTTGATTTTAACGAACAATATGAACGAAAGTATAAAAAATACGATGACCTTGCTGTTCCTCAATTAGTCTCTTTAAAAACGAATATTGATATTTATCCGGATTCGGAAAAATACCTTGTACAATCAAATACAATTATAGCAAACAAGACCAAAAAGCCTATGAAAAGTATTTTTGTTACGGCTCCTCAACCTTTAAAATCAATTAATATTGAAGGCAGTAAACAAGTGTTTCATGATTCTGATTTAGGTACTTATTTGTTTGAATTGAATACGCCACTTCTTCCTGAAGGATCTCTTAAAATGACTTACAATATGGAAAAAAAGTTAAAGGATTTGAAACGAACAAAACAATTAATACCAATGGAACTTACATTAAAAATCAAAATTTTAATCCGATTTTAGGATATGTAAACAATTATGAAATTGAATATAATTATGAACGTATACAACGAGGATTACCAAAAAAAGATAGTGTAAAAGTAAATGACAGCTATTTGCAATTAGATAGTAAATTTAATTTTGAGAATGTAAAATTTGAAACCCTTATTTCTACTTCTAAAAATCAAACAGCAATTTCATCGGGAAGTTTAATAAAACAGTGGCAAAAAGATGATAGAAATTATTATCACTACAAAGCTTCTGATACCATTAATAGTATGATCGCTTATTTATCAGCTCGTTATACCGTAAAAAAAGAAATCTATAAAGGAATTCAATTAGAACTATTTCATCATCCTAATCATACACAAAATGTAGATAAAATGATTAGAGTTGCAAAAGCTACAATTGATTATTGTTCTGATAATTTCGGAAAATATCCGCATGATTATTTACGTATTGTAGAAACATCAAACCACGAGAGTTCTAATGGTCAAGCAATGCCAGGAGTTATCACCATCAATGAAAAAATATTTAAACGTAATGTAGAAAATCCTGATTCGTTTAATGTTGTTGCAAGAGTTTTAATCCACGAAATATCTCATCAATGGTGGGGATTTTTATTAACTCCAAAACGTGTTGAAGGTTATATGGTTTTGTCTGAATCTCTGGCAAAGTATACAGAAAGTGTTATTCTTGAAAAAATGTACGGTAAAGCGATGGTAAACAAATTATCTGCAAGTACAATAAGCAAATATTTTAGTGGACGATCTTATGCCTCAGAAACAGAACCTTCTTTATACTTAAGTAATCATCAAGCTTATTTAGGATATAGTAAAGGCGCTATTATCATGTCTGCTATTAAAGAATTAATTGGTGAAAAAAGTTAAATAATGTATTAAAAAAACTTGTTAATACTTACAAAAACAAGCCAATTTCAACTACATTAAACTTAATAGAAGAATTGTATAAAGTAATACCAAAAGAACATCACAAATTATTAAATGATTGGATGAAACATGTTGTAACTTACGATTTAAAAATTACTAATGCTACCTATAAAAAGAAGTTAGACGGTAAATTTGAGCTTAAAGTTACTGTAAATTCGAAACGTTTTGAAACCAATTCTTTAGGTGAAGAAATTGAAATTAATATTAATGAACCAATACAAATAGGTATCTTTAAAAAACATCCAAATGCATTAGATAGTGAAAAAGATATTATTTATTTAAAACCACATCAAATTAATAATAATGAAATGAAAATTAAAATTATTACAGATTTTGAACCCATTTATGTAGGAATTGATCCTAACAACACTAGGTTAGATAAAAATCTAGAGGATAATTTGATTTCATCACAACAAATTAATTAATCTTTAATATTTTTGAATATGACATTAAAAAGAAGATTTTACATCACATCTTTTGTTGCCGCTATTTTTGCAGTATTAAGTTTCGTTTTTAAAGACTTACAGAACGAAATTCCAATAATTATAAATATGTTATTGGGCGGTACAATTCTATATATATTGTTCTTCTATTTATTAGAAACTGGTAAACTAAAAACGAATTGGACAAAACCTGTTTATAAGAATATTTTTTATGGATTAACCATAATTGTTCTAATTGTTAGTATTACTCTGGCAAGTAAAATTGATGAAAACGGAGATAGTTTCTGGGTAATAAATTATAATATATGGTTAGTAGATTTGTTAGTTTTTCTTTTAATTTCATTTATTTTTTATATTGTTTTTTCATGGTTTTTTGAAAGATGGAAAGCTGTTAGAACATTAAAAAATGAAAAATCGAAAGCAGAATTGTCTTTATTAAAAGAACAGATAAATCCTCATTTTTTTAACACATTAAATAATTTATACTCATTAATTAAAAAAGATCCAGATGCAGCGCAAAATTACGTCTTAAAACTATCTGATTTAATGCGATTTACTATTTACGATAGCGGAAAAGAAAATGTAATTTTAGGAGAAGAAATTAATTATTTAACTAATTTTATAGATTTACAAACCTCTAGATATCATAAAGAAATTAAAATTAGCTTTGTAAAAAATGTTGAAAATTTAAATACTAAAATTGCGCCTTTATTATTTATAATTTTATTAGAAAACGCCTTTAAACATGGTGTAGAAAAATTAACAGAAGACACTTTTGTACAAGTAGAGTTAAAAGAGAATAACGAAATAATTCATTTTTCGGTTGTAAATAATTTTGATAAAAATGAGTCTTCAAAATCAAGAGGAATTGGATTAAAAAATTTAAAAGAACGTTTAGAATTAGTGTATCCTAACAAATACAACTTATCACACAAAATAGAAAACAATATCTATTCTGCAACACTAGAAATACTTAAAAAATGATAAAATATATAATTGTAGATGATGAAACAGCATCGCATGATATTATAAAAGATTATGCTAATAATCTTTCTTATTTATCGTTTCAAAAAAGTTGTTTTAATGCATTTGAAGCTATAGAATATTTAAATAACAATTTGGTTGAGCTTATTTTTTTAGACATTAATATGCCTAAACTTTCAGGATTAGATTTTTTAAAAACGTTATCTAATCCTCCTAAAATTATTATAACAACGGCTTATAAAGAGTATGCTTTAGAAGGTTATGAACTAAACATTTCTGATTACCTATTAAAACCTTTTAACTTTTTACGTTTTGTAAAAGCAGTAAATAAAGTGTACGATTTATCTGCAGTATCGTCAGACTCTTTTCAAGTAAAAGATTCTTTAAAGGATGCAAAAATTTTTATAAAAGATGATAAAAAGCATCGCCAAATAACTTTAAATAATATTCTTTTTATTGAAGGTTATGGGAATTATGTAAAAATTCATATGATCGATAAGATGATTGTTTCTCATCAAACTTTATCATCATTTACAAACATTTTACCCGAAAATCAATTTATGCAAGTTCATAAATCGTTTATTATTTCTAAAGATAAAATCGATTTAATTGAAGGTAATAGAATAAGTATTCGAGAACACAACATTCCTATTGGCAAAGTGTATAAAATGAATGTAAATAAAATGATTAAATAAGTCTTAAAACACAGTGTTTTTTAATCATCTAACTTCTTTTCTTACTCTTTAATAAAATCAGGTTTAAAAAATAATTCTACTTAATAACATTTTTTATTTTTTAAAAAAATTAACATTTTTACCTGTAATATTTCTTCTAACAAAGTACTAATTACAATAATATTTAAAGTTGTTAATAGACGTTTAGTGTCTTAAAACGGCTGTTTATGTTCGTTAATTAATAGTTTGTCATTTATAATTTTTGGAAGTAACTATAAATTATAAGTTTGTGCATAAAAGTAAGAGATATTCACAAAAATGTGAGGTTAGTAAAATTGAATTTATGTATACATCTGAAAAAGGAAAAAAAGAAATATTAGGTCTTTACAATCAAAAAATAGAAGAATTAAACATTAACTATAAATACAAGTTAATAGACACTTCCTTTGGTGTAACAAATCTTATAATTACAGGTAATGCATCAAAACCGCCAATTATATTAGTACATGGTTCTAATGGTTGTGCACCAATTGCTTTAGAAACTTATAAGGGTTTAGAAAATGATTTTCAAATTTTTGCCATTGATGTTTTAGCACAACCCAATAAAAGTGCTGATACAAGAATGTCTATGAAAAATGATGATTATGGTAAATGGATGCATGAAGTAATAGATGCTCTAAAACTTAAAAACGTTACGCTTGCTGGCTTCTCATTTGGCGGCTTAATTATTTTAAAAACGCTTGAATACAAAGAAAAAAACATAAAAGAAGTTTTTTTATCTGCACCTGCTTACATTGTAAATGGAAATCCATTAAAAGCTTTATTTAAAGTTTTTATACCCATGAAATTTTACATGAAAACAAAAAAAACAAAATATGTAGAATGCTTTTTAAAAGAAGTATTTACTAAACAAGACGATTTTGCTTTACAGTTTTTATCTAAAGTTTTTTTACATTTTAAAATGGATTTTACTCCTGTTCCTGTTATTAAAACTGCTGCTGCAAAATTAATAAAAACACCAATAACAATATTTGCCGCAAAAAACGATTTAATGTTTCCTGGAGAAAAAATGATACATCGCTGTCGTGAAATTTTCCCATCTTCTTTACAAACAATTTTACTTAGCGAATCTAAACATGTACAGAATAGTTTTGATAATAGATACATTGTAGAAATTATAAAAAAAGCACAGAAATAATTGTAATGAGGCATTTAAAATTACTCTTTTCTCTAATTGCTTTAGTTACTCTTTTTAGCTGTAAAACTAATTCTCAAATAGAAAAACCAAAAATTTCCTTTTCTTTTGATGACGGTTCTACACAAGATTTTCCTGGTTATGAAAACTCTAATTGGAACCAATTATTGTTAAACAAGTTAGCAGCAGAAAATGTAAAAACTGTTTTATTTGTAAAAGGAAAAAACTTAGACAATGAAGAAGGAAAATCTATTATTAAAAGTTGGGATAATTCTGGGCATTTAATTGCAAATCATACGTATTCACATCTTTATTTTAATAGTAAAAAAGTAAGTTTAAATAAATTTAAACAAGAATTATTAAAGAACGATTCATTAATTAACACCTATTCTAATTATACAAAATTATTCAGATTTCCGTATTTGAAAGAAGGGAATACAATTGAGAAAAGAGATGATTTTAGAAATTTTTTAAAAGAACAAAACTATAAAATAGGTCATGTAACAATTGATGCATCTGACTGGTACATAAACCAAAGACTTATAAAACGATTAAAAGAAAATAATAAAGCAGACATTTCTGGTTTTAGAGATTATTATTTAGACCATCTTTTTAATCGTGCAGAATATTACAATTCGCTTGGGAAAAAATTAACGGGACGACAAATTCATCACAATATATTATTACATCATAACTTAACATCTGCCCTATTTATAGATGATTTAATAAATCGTTTTAAAAAGAATGGTTGGGAAATTGTTGATGCAAAAAAAGCATATAAAGATGCTATTTATAATAAAGTTTCGAATACAGTTCCTGCTGGAGAAAGTCTTTTGTGGGCATTAGCTAAACAAACAAAAAAATACGATTCCATTTTACGTTATCCGGCAGAAGATAGTCGTTACGAAAAAGAAGCAATGGATCGTTTAGGATTGTAGTATAAAAACAAAAAAATAATGAATTCAATAAAAATAATCTTATTAAATTTTCATGAAATAAGAAGACGAAGCTTAAAATTATGGAACGGAATTCCTAATGAATATTTGAATTGGAAACCAGACGAAAATGCCTTTACTATTATAGAAATGATAAGACACATTTTAGAAGGCGAGCATCTTTTTCATCAGATAATAGAAAATCGAGGAGATTTGGGAGATTATCAATCGCCTTGGAAAGAGTTAACATATACAGATTTGGAAAATGAAATAACATTTTCTAAAAAATATAGAGCAGAGTTTCTAAATATGATAAATGATTTAAACGAATCTGATTTAAAAAACATAAAAATTGAAAGAAAAGAAGTTGGGCAGAATAAAATACTTGGTGATTACTTAAACAGAATTGCTTACCACGAAGCTGTTCATACAGGGCAATTGTTAGACTACTTAAGAACAATAGGAATTAACAGACCTCAAATTTGGGATTAAATATAATTGGTAAAACAACAACAATTTCACAATAATAATTCACCTAAAAAAATGAAAAAAACATATTATTTATTGCATTAACCCTACTCGTATTATCAAGTAAAGCCCAAGAATATAAAGAATATTATAAAAATGGCGCTTTAAAAGTATTTGGAGTTAAGAAGAATAATTTAAAAACTGGAGAATGGAAATACTATTTTGAGAATGGTAAGATAAGTAAAACAGGTAATTATTTAGAAGGAAAACTAAATGAGGAATGGAAATATTATTACGATAATGGTGTTTTAAGAATTATTGGAAAATACAAAAAAGGAAAAGATAAAGGCTTGTGGAAATACTTTTACGAAAATAGTGCTTTAAGAGCTATCGGAAAATATAAAAATGGAAAACAAACTGGCAAATGGAAATACTTTTATAAAAATTCTATCTTAAAAAAAGTTGGTAAAAAAGAAAAAGGTGAAGACATAGGTGAATGGAAATATTTTAATGAAGACGGAACCTTAAATAAAATTGAAAAGATAGAAACCGATAAAGCACAAATTGAAAGAATATTAAGTTATTATTTTGAAGGCTCTAAAACGGATAATCCAGATCTACTTAAGAAAGCATTTCATTCTGATGCTACTTTAAAGTTCATCAATAAAAAAGGCGCTTACACAAAAATACCTATTCAAACGTTTTTCACGTATTTCAAAAACACGAAGACTAGGTCATTTAAAACTAAAATTTATTACATAAATATTTCTGAAACTACCGCAAATGTAAAACTCTCTACAGAATATAAAACCTATAAATATATAGATTATATGAATATGCTAAAAACAAAAAAAGGCTGGAAAATTGTGAGTAAAATTTCTCATCAAGAGTTTTTTTAGAAATAACTAGAATTTTTAAAATTTAGAATTAATGCAATACGATAAAGACTTACAATCCATACACAAAGCTCTTTTTTTAAAAGCACGAGAATTTCTTTTGTCTTTCGATGGGATAGTAGAAACAAAAAAAGAACGAATTACAACTTATTCAAATAAAAATGGCGGGATTTGCCATTTAAGAACAATGTCTTATGGTGTTGATTTTGGATTTTTAAAAGGCGCAAAAATGAAAGATGAATTAGGATTTCTTACAGGAAAAGGAAAAGCGATTCGGGTTTTAGCCATAAAAGAATTAGATAAAAAAACGATTACGTATTATTTAAAACAAGCTTTAGAATTAAACGAAAAAAAATAATTAAAAAAAATGAAAAAACTAAATTTATCTATTAAAGCTATGTTCATAGCATCTGTATTATTTATTTCATGTACAGAAAACGATCCAATTATCGAAGAAGAAACTTGTATTGGAGATAACTATACAATTGAAATTGATCGATTATTAACAAAATTAACAAATACGCATCCTGGTAATTTACCAACAATTCGTAATTATGAATATACTTATAATTCTTATAATTTATTAGCAGAATCTAAAGAATATACTTTTGATTATGATGAGTATCGAATTTTCAATTATCCATGCAACAACAATTTAAGTTCAGTAACCAATGAAAACGAAAGTTTAAAGTATACTTTAAAGTATGATGAGTTAAATAGGTTAGTTTCATATAAAACAACAAATTCTTATTTACACGATTACGAGTTAACCTATAGTGGTAATACAATTACTGTTTCAGGTTTAATTAATAAAAAACCAAATACTACAATAACTATAGAAACTACTAATAACCTAGTAACAAGAATTATTAGAAGTGATAACTATTCTACTTTTGAGTATGATACTAATGGAAATTTAATAAAAGCAAGAGATTACGATAATGATAACACATTGTTAAAAGATTATAAAGTTTCTTATGATTCAAATCCTAATCCGTTTTATGGTCAATTTAAATCAAGTTATTTAGAGCGTTTTATTGATTATTTTTCTAAATCTGCGTTTTATGGAATTGATAATTTTTTCAGATTCAATCAATCTAAATTCCCTTATTTAAAGAACAATCCTGTTTTATTAGAAGATTTAGAGTGTACAAATTGCTATAAAGATTTATTAAAAAGAACCTATGAATACGATTCACAGAATTATCCTTTAAAAATGGAAGAAAGTCATGTTGGTGCTCCAGCAGTTATTTATGAATATCAATACAATTAAAAACGAAAATGAAAAACACTGTTTTATTTATAGCCTTTGGAATTTTTGTATTTGCTTCTTGCTCAAAAGATACTGAAATTGAAATACCAGAACCTGTAAACGATTTTGTAGAAATACCAGATATTGAATTCGAAAAAGAATTAATTAGAGTTGGTATAGATTCAGATGGAGAAATCAATCAAAAATTATTAAAAACCGATGCTGAAAAAGTTACAAAACTATCTCTTTATCGTGCAGATATAACTACTTTAAAAGGTATTGAAGCATTTGTGAATTTAAAAAATCTAAATGCCGAGGCAAATAAATTAACATCTATAGATTTAAGTAATAATGTATTGTTAGACACTATTCATTTAGGGTTTAATAACTTAACCTCTATTAAAGGTTTAAATAATGCATTAAACTTAAAGTGGTTAAGTTTAAGTGGTAATCTATTTACAGAATTTACAATAAAAAACCCAAGTATAGAAAATATATTAATGAGTCATAACGAGTTAACATCTTTTAATGCAAACCAATGCCCAAAATTAACTGGAGTATTATTGCACATAAACAAGCTAGAAGCTTTAGACTTTAGTAATAACCCTTTACTTGAAACCTTAATTTTTTCAGATAATAAAGTAAAAACAATAAATTTAGATAACAATGTTAATTTAGAATACATTTATTGTTCAAGTAATTTATTTACAAGCTTTGATGTAAGTAAACTTAACAAACTAGTAGACTTAAGAGTTGACAGAAACCCAACTTTAACATGTATAAAAATTGCTGAAGATCAGGAAATTTTAACTTTAAGTTTATCAGATTACCAAGAAACAAATATTAATTGTAATTAATATTTGAGTACAAATACCTATCTTTAAAGCCCATTTTTTATAAAAATGGGCTTTTTCTTTTATTCGTTCATCCTTAAAATACGACGCTAATGTACTCTTGCTTTCCTATTTAAATAGTATTTTGTTGCTTTGTATCAAATTATGAATACACAAATTAACAAACAAAATAAAAAAAGTACTTTTCCACTATATTGGAAATGTCAACTTTCTGGCTGGAGCTTAGTTTCTATTTATTGGGCGTACACAGTATATACGAGAGATAATTATGGTGTATGGTATACAATTTTAAATTATGTTTTGGATGCATCCATAGGAATATTTCTAACGCACATGTATAGAGAACTTGCTTTAAAGGCAGGTTGGAAACAATTATCAATTAAAAAACTTTTAATTCGTATTGTTCCTATAATAATTATTTTTGCTGTTTTATACACTCTTATTAATAATTTAAAATGGCATTTCTTCTGGACAATACTTATTGGTGAAGATAAAAATATTCTAGAATCTCTAGTCTTTTGGGATCCGATATTTATTACAGGCTTGCGTTTAATGTCTATTTGGATATTGGCATATCATTTATATCATTATTATCAGAAAGAAGTAGTTACAGCAAAAGAAAATGCTCAATTAACTATCATAGCAAAACAAGCACAATTAGATAATTTATCAGCACAATTAAATCCACATTTTTTATTTAACTCCTTAAACTCAATTAAATCTTTAGTAATTGAAAATCCATATACAGCAAGGAGATCTATCGATTTACTGTCTGATTTATTACGGTCATCTTTATACGAAAAAGACAAAGATTTCATCTCTATTAAAGAAGAATTATCTTTAGTAAAAGATTATATCGAATTAGAAAAAATGCGTTTCGAAGAGCGTTTACAATTAGATATATCGATTGATAAAACGTTGAACAAATTCAAAATTCCAACTTTAAGTATTCAGTTATTGGTTGAAAATGCCATTAAACACGGAATCGATTTAATTGTTAAAGGAGGAATTATTAACCTTACTATTAAAAAAGAACACAATCTTGTAGAAATTATAGTTGTAAATCCAGGAAAGATAAAGAGTAAAAAAACAACAGGATTAGGCATAAAAAATTTACAAGAACGATTAGCTATTCAATATAAAAACAAAGCAACTTTTAGTTTAGTAGCGTTAAATACTAATGAAGTTGAAGCAAAAATAACAATACCATTTACAGCTGATGAAAACATTTAAAACCATCATTATTGATGATGAACGTTTGGCAAGAGAAGAAGTAAAACGTGCATTAAAAAATTACCCAGAGTTTGAAATAGTTGGTGAAGCCAATAATGTAGATGCTGCTTTAATTTTAATTGACGAACTAAACCCAGATATTCTTTTTTTAGACATTCATATGCCAGAAAAATCTGGTTTTGATTTGTTAGAAGAATTAACAACCGTACCAGAAGTTGTTTTTACAACAGCTTACGATCAATATGCTGTAAAAGCTTTTGAGTTAAACGCTTTAGATTATTTAGTAAAACCATTAAGAGACGAACGTTTTTCTAAAACAATAGAAAAAGTAAAAGCAGAATTGGCTAAAAAAGAAGAAATAAAAGTTGATGTTTTACCAATGCATCGAAAAATATTTATCAAAGATGGAGAGAAATGTTTTTTTATTCCTTTATCAGAAATTTATTTTATTGAATCTATTGGCAATTATGTTCGCTTATATTTTGGTAGTGAAAAAGCAATGATAAAACGTTCTTTAAAATTATTGGAAGAAAAATTAGATGCCACTGTTTTTTTTAGAATAAACAGAAGTCAAATCATAAATACACACTTTATAAAAGAAATTCACCCATATTTTAACAATAAACTTCAAATTAAATTAATAACAGGCGAAAAGTTGGAAGCTTCAAGTAGACAATCAATAAAGTTTAAAAACTGGAATAGCCTTTAAATTCAAAAAAATGACTCACAAAAATAATGTTACAAAAATGCTTATTGTGTTTTTGGTGTTCTTGCAATACACAGTAGTTTCGCAAAATGCAACTTCTTATTCAATAGGAAAAACCTATAAAATTAAGTCCAAAGTTTTAAATGAAGAACGTACTTATATTCTAGAGTTACCAAGTTCTTATAAAACTGGTGAAACAAAGTATCCTATTTTAGTTTTATTAGATGGTGAAATGAGTTATCACTCTCATTCAGGAATATTAAACCATATGACACAAGGACGTCAAATTCCTGAAATGATTATTGTTGCCATTACAAATGTGGATAGAAACAGAGATTATACACCAACAAAATATTTAACCAATTTAAATGGATCTAGTGCTATAGAAAATCATAAAACTACAGGAGGAAGCGCAAAATTTTTACAATTTATTGAACAAGAATTATTACCTAAAGTTGAAAAAAATATAGAACTAATGGGTTTAAAACTTTAGTAGGAATTTCACATGGTGGTTTACTTGTAGGATCTGCTTTTTTATCAAAAGAGACTACATTTAATGGGTTTGTTTCTATGGATCCAAGTTTTTGGTGGGACAATCAACAAGTAGTAAAACAATTGGAGAAAACGGATTTGAATCAAATAAAAAACAAAAGATTTTACTTGTCTACTGCTGATAAATTTGAAAACTTTGATAGAATTCCACATGTATTTACTGCAAACATTAATAGCCATGAAAAATTTAATACAACTTTAAAAAACAAAGGGTTTTCACCATCAAATATTGCATTAGACTATTTTAAAGAAGAAAACCATTGGACGGTTGCACTAATGAGTTTGTACAACGGAATGCAATTCATCTACAAAGGGTTAAAAATGAAAAATATGGATAGTAGTTCTATTAATGAAATAGAACTTTATTATAAAGACAATTATAATGGAAGTTTTTTACCTCCAGAAAACGATATAAATTCTTTAGGCTATAGTTTTTTAATGAATAACCCAAAAAAAGCATTAACGTACTTTAAATTAAATGTGAAAAATTACCCAAAGTCATCTAATGCTTTTGATAGTTTAGGAGAAGTGTATTTTAATTTAGATGATAAGGTGAATGCTTTAAAAAGCTATAAAAAATCTTTTGATTTAGATTCGAATAATAAAAATGCCTTAAAAATGATAAATAAATTAAACTAACTGTTTTTCAAACAAGTACAATCATTTTTACTTTCAAAACTTAATTTTTTAACGTTTGTAAGCGTATTTCTACGTTGCTGTACTTTCTCTTTTAAGCTACTCTTATAATTCATTTCTTTGTACTATAAATGAATAAAAACAAAAATATTATGACACATTTTAAAAATAAATTACCATTTTCAAAAGTATTGTTTTTCTTGACAATACTAATAATGAGCTCTTGCTTTAAACAGTATGAAAAGATAACTAATCAGCCAAAATTAAAGGATTACACTGTTGGAGAAAATTGGGTTTGGAAATACAAAGGGGTAACTGATAAAGGAGAAGTTCGTTCTAATGGAGAAGATGCTAGAAGAATAGTTAGTATTGATGGTGTTTTATCAATTTTAGTTGGAAAAGATACTGTACCTGTTTCAGACCTTGTAAAGCCTGAAATAAGTAAAACACCAAGATATAAATGGCCTTTAGAAGTTGGCAAAAAGTGGAAATACGAGAAAAACTGGACAAGTCAAGATGGTACAACAGGAAAGCAAAGTCAAGAAGCTGAAGTTTTATCTTTTAAAGAAGAAACTGTAGGAGCTGGTACATTTATGGCTTACACTATTCAATACTTAGGTAAAACTACAAATTCTAGAGGTTATAATGCAAGAACGGATGAAGTTTGGTTATATGCTCCTAAAGTTAAAAATTTTATTAAATTAACGCAAACTCAAGATGATTTTGTGTACAATGAAGAGTTAATAAAGTATTCAAATCCGAATAAAAAATAACATTGTTTACTAACAACTTTTAATAAAAAAACAATGAAAAAATCAATATTTTTATTTGCACTCTTAGTTAATAGTATTTATTCTTTTGGGCAAGAATTACCCTTTAAAAAGGTGGATTTATCAAATGCTGTAGCACTTGAAAATCAAATGCAACAGTTGGCCGCATTATGTGATACTCAAAATTTATCTGAATTAGACTTATTTAAGTTTCAGTTAATTAAAGAAAACTACACAGATGCATTAAGTACTATAAAAAAAGAATAAAAGATACTCCAAAAGAAGAACGTGTTTATTTAGACCTGTATCTGCAATACGTAGAAGCTAAATTAGCTAAGAATTTTATAAAAACATTTAAAAATTCTTATAAAAACTACTTAATTAAATCGGATGATATCTTTGTTATTAATTTAGATAAAACACTAATACTTAGAGATGGTACGGATTATTTTATTTCTAATTTTAAAAATATTTATAATAATATTAAATCTAACAAAATTTCTAATGCTACTGCTCAAAACTTAATCAAAAAATATTTTTTGAATAAAGTTTATGCAGCAACTAGAGACATTTTCTTTGAGGAAATAGAACAAGACCACAAACGAAGATATAGTATAAATGACAGTATTGTAATTCCGATGAAAGATGGTGCAGAAGTTTCAGTTGTTGTCGTAAAACGAAAAGGAACTTTATCAACAAAAAAAGCTGCAATATTAGCATCGTCAATATATACAGGAACTAATGAGCCTTCTGCAATGTTAGCAGCATCCAAAGGATATATTGGAGTTATTGCTAACACAAGAGGAAAAAGATTGAGTAAAAGTGAAATAAAACCTCTTGAATATGAACATACAGATGTATATGAAGTTATTGATTGGATAAGTAAACAAACTTGGTCTAATAAAAAAGTAGCAATGGTTGGCGGAAGTTATAATGGATTTACGCAATGGGCTTCGATGAAGCACAAAGTACATCCTGCATTAAAAACTATTGTACCAATGGTGGCAGTTGCTCCTGGAATTGATTATCCGATGGAAAATAACATCCTACATAATTATTCATATTCTTGGAATTTTTATGTAACCAATAATAAATTTTTAGATTTTAAAGCTTCAAATGATTATAATCGTTGGAATACTTTAAAAAACACTTGGTACAAAACAGGAGTTGCATTTAACAAACTAGATAGTTTAGATGGTAAAGTAAATAAACTGTGGAATACCTATATGCAGCATCCTAGTTATGATAATTTTTGGAAAAAAATGATTCCGTATAAACAAGAGTTTTCAAAAATTGACATTCCAATTTTAACAATTACTGGTTATTATGATGACTCACAAAGAGGAGCAATGTATTATTTTAATGAGCATCATAAATATGCAAAAAATCCAAACCATTATTTAGTAGTTGGGCCTTATGATCATTGGACGGCGCAAACAAAGCCTTTAGAAAATTTCAGAAACTATAAATTAGACAAATCTGCTTTGATAAATATTGATGAAGATCTTATTTATCAATGGTTTGATTACATTTTAAAAGGAAAAGAAAAACCAAGTATTTTAAAAGACAAAGTGAATTTTCAGGTAATGGATACAGACAAGTGGATGCATAAACCTAGTTTAAATGCCATGACAAATGACACGTTGAAGTTTCATTTAAACGCAACCAAAAAAGATAACTTTTTCTCTTTAAAACCGAAAGCGAATACTACAAAGGTTGATTTAATTATTGACTTTAAAGATAGAAAAAGCATGAGTAATACTGATTATTATCCTTGGCCTTTAGAAAAAGACAACATCAACTTAAAAGATGGATTAATTTTTAAATCTGAAGGCTTACAAGAAGATGTAATTATGAACGGTTCATTTCTAGGAGACCTAGAATTTATTGTCAATAAAAAAGATGTAGACTATTCTGTTACTGTTTATCAACTAACTCCAGAAAACAAATATTTTCACTTAAGTTATTATATTGGTAGAGCTAGTTTTGCTAAAGATAGAGAGCATAGAAATTTATTAATTCCAAATGAAAAAACGAGTATTTCTTTTGATAACTCGAAATTGGTTAGTAAAAAAATACAAAAAGGGAGCAAGATTGTAATTGTTGTAAATGTAAATAAAAACAACAATTCTCAAATCAACTATGGTTCTGGAAAGGATGTAAACGTAGAAGATATAAAAGATGCTAACATACCTTTAAAAATAACTTTTACTGGAAACAGTAGTATTTCTTTACCAATTTGGAATTCTAAAAAATAAAGCAAACTCCTATTTTAAAATTTTGACGAACAATTTTGCGTCATTTACCAAAACCTATGTTAATAAAAAAATATACTCCAAATTGGATTTCAGATTTTATGCATTTGAAGCTTGAAATTGAAAACGGTTTAAATGGAATTGAATATCAGATTGAACATGTTGGAAGTACATCTATACCTAATTTAGATTCTAAAGCAATTATAGACATTGATATTATTTACGAAAACGAATCAGAATTTGAAAAAATTAAATCTGGACTAATTAAAATAGGGTATTATCATAACGGAAATCAAGGAATTGAAATGCGAGAGGTTTTTAAAAGAAATGCTGAATCATCTCATGGTGTTTTAGACACAATTACACATCATCTGTATGTTTGTATTAAAAATTGCGAACCTCTTCAAAGACACATTTTGATGCGTGATTTTTTACGTAAAAATGATTGGGCTAGATTGAAATATCAAGAAATGAAATATCAATTAGCGGAAAAAGCAAATCAGAATAAAAAACTGTATGATGGATTGAAAGAATTAAATGTGAATGAATTTATTGACGAAATTATAGCAATGGAAAAAACAAATTTAAGAAGTTCATACTCTTAAGTAGGGCTACAATAAATTATATTTATGAAAAATATATTTACACCATCAATCACACAAAACAAAGCAGAAAAGAAAAGATATCGTTGGCAAACTGCTATAAGTGTGTTATTACTTTTTGTAGTAGGTTCGTTAATAAACATTCCTTTTAGTAGAGAGGTAAAACGATTAAATATTGAAGCAGGATCTCCCAACGTTCGTTTAAGTGATTCTGTTTTCGATGACGTGATAACTATTGGAGTTAGTAGTTTTATTTTAGGTGCAATTTTGGTGTTTATTGGGCTATGGGTTTCTGCTAAAACGAATCTTGGCACACCTATAATCGCTAGATGTTTTTCAAAGCATCGAGTTGCTAAATTAATTGATTTTAAGGCACTTTTATCTAGTGTTATTTTAGCTATAGTAGTTGCTATAATTCTATTAGGTTTATTTGAATTACAGAAAGAATTATATCCTGTAGTTGGGAAAATGTCTAGACCATCAAAACCTTTTTATGCGCTTGTTGCTTTTTCGGCAGGTATTAGTGAAGAAATAATGTTTCGATTAGGATTAATGTCATTAATAATAGCGATTATACAATTCATAAAAAATGCAGATATCCCAACAAATAAAATGGTTTGGGCAGGAATTATTATTTCAGCAATGGTTTTTGGATTAATGCATCTTCCATTATCAAAGAATTTTGTTGAATTAACACCTTTTTCAATAGCTGTAACTATGGTTGGAAATTTAATTACAGGATCTACTTTTGGATGGATATTTTGGAAAAGAGGTCTTTTAGTTGCAATTGTATCTCATATAGTATTTGATTTGGTTTTTCATGTTATTGGTACACCATTTACTTAGGATAGATATAATTAAAACTATAATTATTGCTTTTAAAACTAACAGCTCTCAATGCAGCTGCATTTCAAGACAAAAAGACTCTAAACTTAGAATCTAAGACAATGTATAAAACAAGAGATTTCATGATTCATCTTCCTGAAAGCTATTCAAAGAATAAATTCAAATAAATAGAACAATAATGAAATACAAATTAACTAAGAATATATTGGGAATTGCTTTTATCATGTTTTTTATTTCATGTAATAAAAACAAAAAAATTATCTTAAAGTCTAATAAAAAAATTGTTCAAGTAAAAGTTAGTAATGAAAATAGATCATATAATTGGAATCTTAATAAGGCGTTAAACCCAGATGAGAATGAAATAACCCTTAGGAATAATGACAGTGTAAACGTTATGTATGTTTCAGATATAGATTCTATTAAGTTTAATGTGAAAAATGGGACTAAAATAAATTTTGATATTGTTGTATCAAAAGACACATTTAGTCAGCAAATACTAGGTATTCCATATATTCCAAAAGCAAATTATTCTAACAAGTTTCAATCCAAAAAAAGGAAGAATAGATTTTTCTGTTCCTGAGCTCTATGAACTTGTTAATGTTGTTGTTGCTTTAACTAATAAAGGAATTGAAGATAAGGAAAGGGTAAATAAAAATACAGCGTATTATAAATCTGTGTTAGGTAATTTTTCAAGTTATAGAGATCATGATATTGTAGAGAGATTTAATAAATTTATTAATCAAAAACATGATTACTTTTTACGAACAAATGGTATTACTTATAATTTAGAATATAATAATAAAATTACAAAGAGTAATCAATATAATAGAGCCGTTTATAACGATAAAAACCCTAATTATCTTTATCCATATTTAGAAGGGTTACAAGATTTTGCTGTAAAAACCAACTTCAAAAAATTTTATAATAGTAATAAAGAGTATTACAGAAGCGTAGTTACAGAAATTAAAAGTGAAATTGACATTCCTAACATGTTAATATGGTTACAGGAAAATTTTCCTGATATAAAATATGAGTATCATAATATTATTGTATCACCATTAACAGGAAATACGCAGGGAATAATAATGTATGACAACAACAACTTTAAAGAATTACAAATTCATATTGGTTTACCTCATGTTAATAATACTAAAGTTAGTAGGCAAAGTGAGCTTATTGTAAAAGGAGATATTATATTCTCAGAATTAAACCATGGATATTTAAATAAAGAAGCAGATAAATATTTAAAAGAAATTAATAAAGCTCTCAACTCAAAAAGAAATTTACTAGTTACAAACAAATATGGTGTAGGCTATTATGGCAGATCTTCTGAACTATTTAAAGAGTATATGAATTGGGGTTTAGTAGCACTAAGATATATAGACAATTGCCCAAAAGAAGATTTAGAGTTATTGATGGAAAAAAATATAGCTTATATGAAAGAAAAAAGAGGTTTTAAAGTATACGATAAGTTCCAAAAAAATCTAGTTTCTCTTTATTTAAAACTTGATAAAAAAGAAACAGTTGCAGATTTATATCCACAAATAATTGAATGGTTTAGTAAATTGAAATCATTGGAAACTTCTGAACAATACTTAATTTTAGAAAAACAAAACAACAAAAAATAGTAGCATTTCTCTACCTGTTTAAAGACTTTAATCTCTTTTTAAAAAAATATTATTAGTACCTGTAATATTTGTAAAAAAAGGTTACTAAATAATAAAAGGAGCAATATCCTTAATCATTTTAAGTGCATAAAAACAACGATTCTAACACTTTAACTAACAAAACGAAACAGAAAACTTTATAAATAGGTTATAAATTAAACTTAAAAAATGCGTTTGTATACGTTTTTAACCTCTTTGTAATTACTAATCACTCGTTTGTCAATTAAATTTTAGAGATACTAATAGATATTATAATTTTGAACCATAATTAAATATATGAAAACTTACAAGTTATTAATCCCCATTGTAATTTTATGCTCACTATTCAATTCTTCCTGCACTACAGAAAACACAGAAAGCATTGAAAACAAAACATTTAACTTTAAAGGGAAAATTTTAGATGTACATAACATGCCTATTGAAAATGCTTCGATAGTTATTGGAGAAACTGAAGTATTTTCAGACGTAAATGGAAACTTCTACTTGAATGAGTTAGAAATATCTACAGACATAACAAAAGTAAAAGTTAAAAAAGAAGGATACATTAATGGCTTAAGACTATTAAGTGAATTAGAAGAAGAAAATAATATTGAATTATCTTTACTTAATAAACTAACAACAAGTATTATAAATCCTTTTGGAGATACAATAATTCATCTTCTTGGGCATTTTAGTCTATTAATTTATGACGGCCATTTTATAAAAGAGGATGGTAGTATTGTTTCAGAATTAATATTCCCTATAACTCATCACATATTCCCTTCTAATCCAATTTTAAATACCGTAATACCAGGTAACTACGAAAACAACGAAGAGATATTTGGTTTAGCATATGTTAGTTTAGAAAGAGAAGAACAGATTTTTGATCTTGCAGAGGGTAATTCTATTACTCTGCAATTTACAATAGAAGATTCAATGGTTTCAAATGCACCAGAAACTATAAATATATGGAACTTTAATGAAGAAACCGGAGACTGGTTAGTTTTGGGGGAAGCAACCAAAGAATATATCCTTAGTGGAGATAAATGGATATATAGAGCTCAGGTTTCTTCATTTTTAAATCCTTGGTTTAAAATTAAAATATAGCATTAAAAATTTCTTTTTAAGTTTTTAGATAAAATATAACTACTAGAAATAAAGAAAATAGCATACCAAAAAATAAATGGATAGAATTCATATACAATATCTTAAAAAAATTAATATAAAGTAAACATATTTCACAACTCAAAAAAAAAAAAAAATGAAAAAAAGATTTATTTATTTCGCATTTATAATTATCGGATTATCAATTACTTCATGTACAAAAGATAAAGTAGATGAAATTCCAACTATAGATTATGTATTAATTCCAGATAATAAATTTGAAAAAATATTAATTGAAACAGGAATAGATTCTGATAATACTTTAAACGGAAAAGTATTAAACTCAGATGTAGAATTCGTTGAAAAATTAGAACTTAATAGTTCTCAAATTGATAATTTAACAGGAATAGAAGCATTTATCAATTTAAAGAGATTACACGCTGCTGGAAATAATATTGAATCAATCGATTTAAGCGGAAATACTTTACTGGATACACTCGATTTAGCTGGTAATGCTTTAGAAACTATAGACGTTTCTTTAAATACAAAATTAGTTTATGCTAATGTTTACGCTAATTTATTAACCTCAACTTCTGGTTTTTCTAACGCAACTAATTTAGATTATTTAAGCTTATCTTTTAATTATTTAACAGAATTTACAATCGAAAACCCAAGTTTAAAAAGTTTATTAATTGACAACAACGACATTACAAGTTTCGATGCTTCATTAGCAACAAATTTAGAAGGCTTGTTAATTACTTCTAATAAACTAGAAACTTTAGATTTATCAAATAATTTAAAGCTAAAAACATTACAAATTGCAGATAATAAGCTTACTGATTTAAGTTTAGAGTATAATAATAATTTAACCTACTTAAGTTGCTCATCGAACTTTTTAACTTCTTTAAATATTGATAATCTTATAAATTTAAACTTTTTATACGCACAGAACAATCCAGATTTAACTTGTATTAAAATTTCTAATACTCAGAATATACCAACTATAAGTTTGTCCGATTATCAAGAAGTAAATGCTAATTGTAACTAATCATCAAAATAATTTGTAATGAAAATTTTAGTAGTTGGAGCGAGCGGAGCAACAGGAATGCATGTAGTAGAGCAGCTTTTAAAGAAGGGACATAAAATTAAAATCGTTGTTAGGTCTATAAGTAAACTCCCAGAAAATTGGATTTACAATTGTGATATTAGAATTACTATTGCAAGTATTTTAGAATTAAGTAAAGAAGAAATAAATTTACTAGTAAAAGATTGTGATGCTGTTGTTTCTTGTTTAGGTCATAACTTAACCTGGAAAGGTGTTTATGGCCAACCAAGAATGTTAGTAAAAGATGCTGTAAAAAAATATGCAATGCTATTATAGAAAACAAGCCTTTAAAGCAAGTTAAATTTGTATTAATGAATACGTCTGGCAATAGCAATAGAGACTTAAACGAGCCTATTTCATTTGCTCAAAAATGTGTAATATCTATACTCCGTTTACTGTTACCACCACATGTAGATAATGAAAAAGCAGCAGATTATTTAAGAGTAAAAATTGGTCAAAATCATAAATTTATTAATTGGTCTGTTGTAAGGCCAGATGGTTTAATAAACCAAGATATAGTTACCAAGTATGAGACATTCCCTTCTCCTACTCGAAGTGCCATTTTTAATGCAGGTAAAATAAGTCGTATTAATGTTGCTCATTTTATGGTAAATTTAATTCATAATGATATTTTATGGTATAATTGGAAAGGTCAAATGCCAGTTATTTATAACAAAGATTCTGAGTAGTTTAAAAAAGTATTTATGAAATATATTAAAAAGAGTATAAAAATATTTTTTTGCTTGCTTTCATTAATCGTTTTTACAATAATCATTTTTCTTGCACTTGATGCAAAAAACACTTCCTACTTAAAAATTAAAAAAATTCTAAGTTAAATGTAAATACTTATTTGATTAAGAATATTAATGTGATACCGATGCATAAAGATACTGTTTTGGCAAATAAAACAATATTTGTACACAATGGTATTATTAAAAATATTGAGAGCAAAATTATAGTGGATGATATTGAAATAATTGATGGAAAGAATCAATTTATATCACCAGGATTAATAGATATGCATACACATTTATGGGACAAACAAGAACTAGGATTATACCTTGCAAATGGAGTTACTACTATTAGAAATCTTTGGGGATACTCTATGCATTTAAGGTTGAAGGATAAATTACAAAAAAATAAAATTATTGGGCCAATGTTATTTACTTCTAGTCCAAAACTTACTAGTAAAGATGACTTCGGAGATGATAAAGTACAAATAGAAACTAAAGAGGAAGCAAAAAAGTTAGTTATTGATTATAAACAAAGAGGTTTTGATTTTATTAAAATTTACGCTGGCATAAATGAAGATATTTATAAAACTATAATCAATCAATCTAAAAAATCTGGTATTTCTATAATTGCTCATCCTAGTAGAGAAATACCTTATTTAGATCAATTTAATTCTCAGGTTGCTAGTTTAGAACATGCCGAAGAAATTGTTCAACAAGCTCTTAACTACGAAATTGATAGTTTAAAATTACCCCAAATAATTCAGAAATTTGTAGATTCAAAAAAATCTTTTTGTCCAACAATAACAGGCTTTTATAAAATCTATGAAATGTTAGATAAAGGAGAAGAAGTTATAAATAATGGCGATATAAATTACATGAACCCTTTAATAAAAACTGTAGACAGTAAAGTACAATATAATAGATGGGCAAATGAAAAAACAAATAACAGTTCTATTACAGAAACTATTTATAAACAGCATTTATTTCATTTATATATCTTAAAAAAGATGAATGAAAAAGGCGTAAATATTATAAGTGGTACTGATTCCGGAATTGGAATTACAGTTCCTGGAGCTTCTATACACCAAGAACTTTCATTTTATAAAGAAGCAGGTTTAAGTAATTATGATGCTCTTAAAACCGCAACTATAAATCCTACTAAAACACACAAAGAGTTCGAGCAAATGGGATCTATACAAAAAGGTAAATTCGCTAACTTTATTGTGACTAAGAAAAATCCTTTAGTAAATTTGAACGAGCTAAAAAAACCAGAATGGATAATGGTAAATGGTAGAAAAGTTGATAAAATAACTCTAAATAAATATTCTCAGAATGCAAAAAACAGAAACAATATGGTTGTTACTGCATTAAGATATCTTGAGTATTTATTGGTAGAAAGATAGTAAGATAAACTGTGTATTAAATTTATTCTATTTCGAAAATTTACTGAACGAAAATTTTGAAATTGACTTAATCTCTCTTCCTGCAACTGAAAACCTTAAAAACATTCGAAAAAAAATCATGTTTTTGAACACCAAATTCCGTATGCTTTAATTACCACATATCTAGGTATAACTAATAGTTCTACAAATAATTTATCATTTTATCATTTGTTAATGCAAACTTTATTCTAATAAAATAATTTTGCTTCATAAATATAAAAAAAATGATAAAAAAAATTTATGCTATAGTTTTTGCTTTTACAAGCCTTACTCTATATAGTCAAAAAAGTAAACATTTAAGATTGTATGCAGATTTTGGTGTTCAATTTAACAATTCAGAATCTAGTTTTAATTCAAGTTTACCATCCAATTACTCACCGTTTCAAATTGGTGCTGGTAGTAGTTATAAACTTGGTTTTTTTTTAATAGGAACTGAATTTTATACATCTAAAAACAAATTAAATGACGAAATCTACAAATCAGATTATCGTGAATTTACCTCAACAATATTTCTAGGTTTCGACTTATTAAGATCAACTAATTTTGCTATTGAACCTAGTATTGGTTTATCTATGACAAACAAAAGCCTCATCCTTTATAATTTCCAAGACATTAGCACACAATCTTTTAATACAGAGCAACTTGGTATTTCTCCCCGTATTTCATTCACAAAATTTAGCAGTAAAAATACTAGTATTGGACTTAAATTAGGATTCAATTATGCATTAAATAATTATGATTGGAACAATGGAATAGATAAATCAAAAACAAATTATTCAGTAAATAGACTAACCCCATTTTTACAATTAAGTTTTGGTGGTAAAATTAATTTATCAAAAAAACTAAAAGCTAAAAACTAATCATAGTAACAATTTAAAAATAATCCAAAAACCACATAAAATGAATTTACTTTTAGATAATAACGGAGATAAGTTATACACAACAATTTATCCAAATAAAGGTAAAGAAACTGTTATTTTATTACATGGTGGACCAGGTGTACCAGACAATTTGTTAGCTGTTGCCAAACTTTTAACAAAACGTTTTCAAGTAATTTCATTTCATCAAAGAGGTACTAAACTTTCCCCAAACAAGAGTAATAATTATTCAATAGATAAATATTTAAGCGACATAGAAACTATAAAAAATCATTTTAGTTTATCGAAAATTCATTTATTGGGGCATTCTTGGGGAGGTTTGTATGCGCAAATTTATTCAGAAAAATATCCAAAGAACCTATTAAGCCTAGTATTATGTTCGTCAGGCTCAGGTACAAATATTGAGTGGAAACAAACTGAAAAAGAAGCAATGCAATTTAATAAATCTAAATCTAGTTTTGGCCAATGGTCTAAAATGGGCTGGAATAGTTTTGTTGGAGCAATGGGAAATGATAAAGCTTATCAAAACCTATTTAAACAAGTTATTAAAAACTATAACGTTGATTTTAATTCTAGTAATAAAGAAATTAGTGGTTTTTCTTTAGAAAATGTAAAAGCAAAGCCAATAAATAAAACTAGAAAAGAAATAATAAAATACCCTCTTTTACAGAAACAGATACACATTAAATATCCTATTTTAATTATGTATGGAGAAAACGACATTTATAGGAAAAGTAAAAAATTTGTAACTAATCGTTTTCCAACAGCTAAGGTGAAATATATTAATAAGAGTGGACATTTACCGTGGTTGCATAATCCTAATGAGTTTAAAACAATATTAAATAGTTTTTATAATTCTATAAAGATTGAATAACTTTAAATTGAATTCAAATAAAAAGCCTCATTAACAAATTTGTTAATGAGGCTTACTTTGTAGCGGGAACTGGACTTTATATCCTGCCCAATTACTCCTTACATCGCTGTTTTTCAATTAATTACAATTGGCTAATTTTATTATTTTTAGGTTTTTTGAGCCGAATATGAGACGTTTTAAAAACTACTTTCTCCTTTGTTATTAGAGGTTTGCGGCTTATCTATTTTTTTTGAAACCTCATTTTTTAGCACTTTTTCAATATCTTTTGATAAATTCCCTTCTTTATTTTCGGTAAGTTTAAATGTGATTTTCATTATTCAAATAATTCAATAAATTCTTGTTCGCTTAAAACCTTTACTCCAAAATCTTTAGCTTGTTCCAGTTTTTTCCACCCTGCTCCTTCCCCAGCAATAATAAAATCAGTCTTTTTTGTTACATGAGTATCATTATCTCCTCCTACATCTTTAATCATTTGCGCTATAGTTTTACGCATTCCAAAGTTTTCAAACACACCTGTTACAACTACTTTTTTATTATAAAATAGATGCGACTTATCTTCAATATCAAGATTTGGTTTCTTTAAGTCAGTAGAGTATTTTTTAGTTACGCCTTGGGCAACTATCTCCCAACTAAAGCTGCTAACTTTCTTTTTTGTTCTTTCTGGACTATTTATTAAACCTTCTTCATACCAATAATCTAAAATATCATCTACACCAACATCATATTGTTTAATAAAATCATCCAATTTGTTTTTCCATTTCATTATTTTAATTTTTAAGTTTTTCTAAATCCATAGTAAAAATTACTTCAATACCTGTTTTAGTACAGGTTAAAACAACTTCTTTTTCTAAATATATATTTAAATCTTCTCCACGTAAAGCTTGCCATTGAGCTAAATAGTTTAATGCTCCATACTTAGATTTTAATTTTAATTGTTTATCAGAACCTCCTTTATAACTCAATGTAGGTAACTCTCCTCTTTTGGCTTTTTCTGCTAATTCTGGTTGCTTCATAGCTAAATTTCTACCAATCTCATAGTTTTTTATTAAACCTTTATCTTCTTGCATCCAAGTTTGATTCCAAGTAAGATTTTCTCTTTCTGGTGTAGTAAATTTCCAATTAATTTCACTCATTTTTTCAATTCAAATTAATAAGAAACGTGTTTATTATCTTTTTTTAAATTGTTATTAGATTCTAATAAACCAATAACTTTTTTACTTAAATCTCTATTTTCTTCAAGCACTTTTAAATACTTGTCCTTATAACTATTTTCGTAATTATGGGGTTCTTCCATTACTCTTTTTTCTTTTTCTTTTTCTTTTTTTCCTCACCAGTGATTAACCAATGTAAATTAACATCTGGAAAATTGGTATAAAATTTTACTATTGCATCAGAATTTAAAGAACGATTGATAGCATTTCCCTTAAAACTACCATCAGTCATTTCAATTATTTTATATAATTTTTCATAACTAACTCCTTGTTTTTTAGCAAATTGCCTTAACCTTTCCTTTATAGATGTATAATTTTTTACCATTTATTTTGTTTTATAGTATAATTTTATACTATATTTGCGTAACAATACCGTAACAAGGTAATTAATTTAATTAATAAAACAAATAGGGTTTTTCTATGATTACAGAAGGTGAAAATAAAGAGATTAGAGCTGTTTTAGACTTTAGATATACGCTAGATGTGCAAAAAAAGTTGATTGAAAAAGGCAAATTCAATAAAAACGGCAAACCTTACTCTAGGGTACAAATAAGAAATACAATGTCTGGTATTCCGCATGCAATTATAGAAGATGCAATTTGGGAGTTATATGCAGAAAAAAAGCAATTATAACAGCGCGAGAAAAACTCTTAACTGCTTAAAAATACGTTCAATGGTTTTATAAAAGTTTCCATTACCCTAAAAAACTTTTTCTTTTTCATAGCTGGAAACAGCTTTTTTTCCACACTCTATTAATTTGGGGGAATTCTATTAGAGTGTGGTTTTAATAAAAATTAAATAAAGTGCAAAACAATATAAAAATAGTATTCACAAAAAAAGCCGATTGCTAGAACAATCGACTTTATAAACATTAATCACAAAATCTTAAACCTATGATTAACGCAGCAAATTTACAAAAACCCTTTAGAACTCACAAAAGAGTTGCAGGCACAATGCCGTTTGATTCTAATATAGAATTTATTGGCATACCATCTACACAAGAAGTTATTTGGTTTCAGTATGGCAACCAGCATTCATTTAATACAGTACCTAAAATTGTTTTAAAACAATTACAAACTAAATTTTTTAGCGACTCTCCTGCGGTTAGAGATTTAGCAAAAATAGATGCTACTCTAGAACGAAAGATAGAAATATATACCTACTTCTGTTTTGGTGATGCAGATTTTACTCCAGATGTTATAGATGGCATTTTACAACCATCAGAAAACTTTAGACACAGTGTAGATTGTATTTCTTTAAAATGGAAAACCAAAGACATAACAATAGGTAAAACAGTTTTAAATAGTAGAGACATAAAAATTACAGACTTAATATGGAATGGTTACCCAGATAAGTACATAGCCAATGTGTTAAACATTACTATGTCTACTTATGACTATCATAGAAGAAATCTTTACAGAAAAGCAGGGGTAACCAACAAAGCAGATTTTATTAATAAAGTAACTGAAGAACGCATAAACTAAAAACAATGGAAAAATCAACCAATCAAATACAAGCAGAATTAATAAGATACTATCAGCAAAAAGACGCTTTAACACCTCAAAAAGAATCTTACCTCCAGTTAAATAATGTTGAAGGATACAATATAACAATGTTGCATTATGAAGAAACCATTACAACCTTACGTAACCAACTCAAAAAAGAAATCCCTTTAGACTCCAAGAAATTGACACCAAAAGAGCAAATGACATCACAGTTAAAGGTGCAATTGAAATCGGAAAAGCAAGCAAAAAAGCTTGTTGATGAAATTTTTAGCAATCAGAAATTTATTTTCATAGAAAGCCAAAAACCAAAAACGGTTGGCGATTATTATAACAAATATTTAGCAAGAAACGATGCAAGAAGTTAACAAATATCTAAAAGTAAAATACACTTGTAAAGGCTGTAAAAAGGAGGTTACAAAGCGTTTAATTGTTACTGTAAAAAAGCCTTTAAACACTACTGATTTAAATTTTAGTGTACTTAATAATCCAGATAAACTAACCCATTGCAGCAAGTGTACAGAAAAGAGTTTTGATGTAGCATATTCATTTTATCACGTAGAAAAACTTATAACTAATGGTTAAAGAAATTAAAATAGAAGTAAATCCGAATTTAGCAAACGGTCAAATAGGAATTAAATGTACTGCAGATAAAAAACTAACGGTTGCAGATGCAATTAGGGTATTAGAATCTTTACACATGCAATATATAGAGCGTTTAAAAACGTATTGCCAAACAAATAAGATAGAGGAAACTGCAGAAATGGAAACTATAACAATTAATCATTTAACACCATGAGCAGAAAACCAAACTTAGTTAAGAATCTGCAAATTGTTAAGATTCATTTTACAATACCGAAAAAAGAAAAAAGGGTTTTGTTGCCAGATAAATTTTGTTTTGATAATTACCCAAAAAGAACACAAAAAGGTTTAAAAAACCTAAAGAAACTAGGTTATCATCTACAAATTATAATAGCATAATGAGATATACAAAAACATCAATAGAACGTGTACAAGAAGCAGATATTCATAAAACTATAGAAAATTTTGTTGCCTTAGAAAAAAGCGGTTCTGGTTACCAATGTTGTTCTCCTTTTACAAATGAAAAATCACCTTCTTTTAAAGTGAAACCAAGCGACCAAATGTTTAAATGCTTCTCTTCGGGTATTGGTGGCGATGGGATAAAATTTGTAATGCAGCATGAAAATGTAGAATTTATAGAAGCAATAGAAATTATTGCTAAAATTCATAATATATTTTTAGAAAAAGAAGAAGTAACTCCAGAAGTACAAAGGCAAATAGACCAAAAAAGCCTAATGTACTCACTTACTCAAAAAGTTGCCAGAAGTTATGCCAATGCTTACAAACAATTAGCACCAGATCATTGGGCAAAAGAAAATCTAAAAGAACGTCAATTTGATACTGACTGTATAATGGATTTTGAAATTGGTTATGCAGCAGCAGATAATAAACTTTCTAATTGGGTAATTGATAACGGAACTGTAAACACCGCTAAAGAATTAGGTTTATGTAAAACGGACAATAACCAAACTAGAGATTTTTTTAGAAACCGAATTATTTTTCCTATTCATAATGAAAAAGGAAGTGTTATTGGTTTTGGTGGACGACAATCTAACGACCCAAATTTAAACAAGTCTTACAAATATTTAAACTCTACAAAGAGTTTAATTTATGATAAATCTGCCGTTTTATACGGTCTATTTCAAGCCAAACAAACAATTAGTAAAATAGGTTCGGCAATTTTAACAGAAGGTTATACAGACGTTATTGCAATGCATAAAAACGGATGTAAAAACACTGTTGCATCTTGCGGAACGGCTTTAACAGACAGACACGCACAACTCTTAAAAAAATATGCAGACGAAGTAGTTTTATTAAGAGACGGAGATGAAGCTGGTTTAAGAACTATGCTTAAAAAAGATGGCGATATAGATATTTGTTTAGCACATGGCTTAAAAGTATCTATTTGTTTGTTGCCAGATGGAGAAGATCCAGATACGTTTTCTAGAGCACAAGAAAATATGCAAGATTGGATAAACAGCAATAAGTTAGACGCTGTTTATTATAAAGTGTCTCAATACGATTTAATTAGAGATAGATACGAAGCAGATGTAACTGCTATGAAAGAATCGTATCAGCTTTTAATTGCAGACGAATTATCTAATAAAATTGATTTAAAACAATTAGAAAAAGACTTTACAGTTAATTTAGTTTCTTTAAAAGATTTAGATAAAGAAGCATTTGCTAAAGCTAAAGAAAGCAACAAAACTTTAGAAAGTGTATATAAAGATGAATTAAAAGAAGCAAAAGCAACTAATAAAGAAGTTGCCAAAAATATAGCCACTTTAAAAGCAGAACAAACCAAGGAATTAAAAGGAATTCAGAAAACGGACACTTATAAAAAGTCTTTTGCAGTAACAGATATTGCAAACACACTTTTTAAAATAAAGCACGAAATAAACCGTGCAGACTACGTTAAGCAAATTGCCAAAACGTTAAAAATTGCAACTACAGCGTTAAAAGCAGAAATAGGAAAGTTTGAAATTGCAGCTGCAGAAGAAGAAAAAAGCAAAAGAAAAAGACGGAACACTTTATTCTACCAGAAACTTAAAATTACCAAAAGGTGGTAATATGGAAGAGTATTTAGAACACGGATTTTTAACTATTGGTAACCAATTTCATTTTCCTATTAACGGGCAATTTATAGAAGGTACAGATTGGAAGTTTGAGCCATTATTCCAAATAATGGGAGACAAAGAAAACAAACGTTTAGCCGAAATAACCAACACTGCCAATCAGAAAAAGATTATAGAATTCGATTCTGAAATACTATCAAGTTTTGGCGAGTTTAGAAGATTCCTTTTTAAATTAAACGGTTTCCTTTTTTATACGGATAACGGAATTAAAACTGAACATTTCGACAGATTTGTAAGAAGATATAACAGACAGTTTCAACCAGCATCAGAATTACTAACAATGGGTCAAAACCCTAAAAACTTCTATGCGTTTGCAAACGGAGTTTATTGGCAAGATAAATTTAGACCGGTTAATAAATTCGGAATAATGAATTTAAAAGGCATTGATACTTCAGACGGAGAATACAACGAGAAAATAGATAACTATTATTCTCCTGCCTTTTCTGTAATGCATAAAGACAACCAAGTTGGTGATGATAAGTATGAGAATGACAGATACTTTGTATATAAAGAATCTCCAATTACTTTAAACGATTGGATGGATAAAATGCAATTGGTTTTTGATGAAAAAGGCATCTTTGGAATCCTTTTTAATTTTGGAGCCTTATTTAGAGATTTATTTATAACACACTATTCTTCTTTTCCGTTATTAGGTGGTTTTGGAGAAACTGGTTCTGGTAAATCTGCCTTTGGCGAAATAATTCAGAACTTCTTTTATTACAGAATGGCAGGTGTAGATTTAACACAAGCAACATCTTCTGGACTTTCTAAAACGTTAACCAGGACCACAAATACAGTTGTTTTTTGTGATGAATTTCAAGACAAAACCATAAAACCAGATTTAGCCAATTTAGTAATGGGAGGTTGGAACGGAAACGGACGTGTAAAATCTAAAGACGTTGGAAGTACAAGAACAACTGTAGAAAAGATTATGACAGCCATTTATTATTGCGGTCAGTTTTTACCAACTTATATGGATGGTGGTTTAGCAAACAGAACTATGAGTCTGTATTTTCAGAAAACAGAAAAAAGAACATCAGAAGAGAAAGAAAACTTTACAGATTTATTAAATGTTACCAACGAAGGTATTAGCAGTTTAACATCAGAAATATTACAATACAGAGCTTATTTTTCTAAAAACCTACCAAGAACTTTTGCAGAAAGTGAACGTAGCTTAAAAGCATTATTAAAAGAAGAACAATATGATGACCGTGTGTTTAAAAACACCACAATGATACATACAACGTACATGATTTTAAAGGAAAAAATAAAGTTTCCTTTTACAGAAGAAACGTTAAACAAACTTTGTGCTAACTTAATTATTGAGAATTCAGAACAAATTAGAGATACTTCTGCCTTAACAGAATTCTGGAGTATTTTAACCTTCCTTTTTGAAAGCAATAAAATTAAGGACCACTTACATTTTAGAATAGACAAAAACACAGATTTTAAAGTTCAAGGAGAAAAACGCACACAATTTACTCACAAAAACGAAAATAACGATCAGATTTTATATTTAAGATTAAACGCTGTTTATCAATTATATAATAAAGAAGCAACCACAAGAGAAGGTGTAGACGTAATAGGTATTTCTACCATTAGAAACTACCTACACTCTACCAAAGAATTTATTGGTTTAATAAAAGGAAAACGATTTGGAAAAGCAGGGAGCCCAAGTTGTTATGCTATAAACTACACAGCTTTAAAATCAAAAGGTTTACTAAATTTAATTGAAGATAATTCGCTCTACGAAAAAGAAAAAGGAGAAGCAGTTGCTGCAGAACCACAATTAGCTGCACAATCAGCAAATAAACCACAAGGAGAAGAACCAGACGATTTACCTTTTTAAAAACTGAATATTATGCCAACATTAACAGCAATGCAACCACGTCCATATATTTTTCCACGAGCAATAGCTAAAGTGGAATTAGTTCAGGCGCTACCAGAAGATTTACAAGTGTATGATCCAGTATGGGGGAAATACATTTTAAGAATCGGTTTAATTTATTGGCATCGCTCTGAAGTTTCTGGAAAACTAGAAGGCACACCGTTTGTTATTACAAAAGACACAGATGTAACAGAATTAAAGAATATGTTAGATAGACAAATGATATGGATTTCTAAAAATGCTTTTAATTAAAGTAAAAATATAACGGTTTTGTATAAAAATTGAAGCCGTAAATAGGTAGTAAGATTGAATTAAAAAATAATATTAATAAACGAGCATAAGCCACTAATAAGACACTACAACAGGCTTTTGTTTTTATACTTTGTTGTAGTGCGTTTTTAAATTATGATAGAAGTTATTGAGATAAGTTTTAAAGAAATGGAAACTCTAATTTTATTACCTAACCAATTTAAAAATATGCTACAAGCCTCACAAGATTACGGGTTTTCATTATTAGGAGGATGGAAATGTAGAAGAAAGAAAATAAAAATAGAAGACTTCCCTAAAAATGAATGGTGTTGTTAACGGTTTTGTATAAAAATTGAAGCCGTAAATAGGTAGTAAGATTGAATTAAAAAATAATATTAATAAACGAGCATAAGCCACTAATAAGACACTACAACAGGCTTTTGTTTTTATACTTTGTTGTAGTGCGTTTTTAAATTATGATAGAAGTTATTGAGATAAGTTTTAAAGAAATGGAAACTCTAATTTTATTACCTAACCAATTTAAAAATATGCTACAAGCCTCACAAGATTACGGGTTTTCATTATTAGGAGGATGGAAATGTAGAAGAAAGAAAATAAAAATAGAAGACTTCCCTAAAAATGAATGGTGTTGTTAATGCACTACAACGTAACGCAGATAAGCATAGTTTTTTAATGATTAAACAATAAATAAAGTAAATTATATTATGAGTAATAAAGCAAAAATACAAGGAATCTTAATGAACTGTAGCCAAAAAAGTGTAATTGGTTGGAGTGTAGAAGAAAGTGATTTTGAAGCAGTAGCCGAAGAAATAATTAAAAAATTAGGTTTATGTGATGTTGTGGTTAGTGATGCCGACATATACTTAGCTTCGTCTGAGGATAATGTTGATTTGTTAGACAGTAGGGGATTTAGACAAGGCGCAAAATGGTGTAGGAGGCAATATTAACTACAACGTTAAATCTATGAATAGTAGCGATTAGATAAGCACAGAATTAAGGATAAAAACAAAACAATATAAACCAACACTAAATAAGCGATAAACTCGCTATTATTTATAGATAGTGTTATAAGCAGTTTTTTTATGATATACATAACTTACAGAAATTCAAATTTTGACGACAGTAGAACAGTACATAATGTATGGTCTGTAAAATGTGATAACGTTGAAGAAAAGTATATTGAATTTATGCACGAAAAGGCAAAAGAAATTAACGTAATAATAAACCCTCATTGGCTTAATATTATGAATTGGCAAGACCATAATAATCATTTAAGCATTGGTGAGTATGGAAACAAAGAAAAGCAATGGAACAAGATTAAAAGACAATGGAACATAGATAAGTTCATTTCTGAAATATTGAAAGGATATAAAGAATATTATCGAAATGTTATACGGTTCTGAAATTGCTTATAACGTGTTGTATAAATAACGTTGCGTTTAGAAAAACAAAAATTAACGATTATAAATAAAGTAAATTAATATTAACAGACCTTTGAAATAAGCCAAAATAGCAATGTTTTTTATACAGTGTTACCCACTTTTTAAAAAGCCGTGCGTGAGGTACGAGGGCAAATACATACAGATTATGATAACAACAGAACAATTTTATGTTAATTACGAATTTTCAGATGAAAAAGTAAATGATATCGGAGAATTAACAGAAGATAGAGTAATTGAATTATTAAATGCTTTTTATGAATTTAAAATAAAAGAAGAAAATGTTTTAGTAATTAAAAAATTTGAATGCGAAAAACAAGGTTCGATGCGAGTTCCTCCTTGTATAGACCAATGTAATTATTGTAAAATGGCTAACGATTATTAAGCAGTAAGAGTGATTCGGCTTTTTACATTGTGGGTAACGTTACACATATATGAAACGTAGCCTTAATAAACCGAAACTTTGAATTAAAAACAACATTAATAATTAAACATTTTTAAGCGATGGCAAAAACAAATAGTTACTCTTATAAAGTAAAAGACGGAAGAATGCACGGAATATTTAATATCTATCAAGATAGAAAAGGTGCTTTAAGAATTGTAATGGGAAATAGTCATACTGAATTAACTTTCCAGCAAATAGTTGATTTAGGAATTAATGTTCATGCCTTAATTGACTTTGAGTACAATGATTTTATGAATTTCTATAACCAAAAAGCGGTGGCAGAAAATGTTTAATTATGAGCAAACAGACACGAACAATCGAATTAAGCACAAGCCTAAAAGCTATGTTTTATATATGGTGTTGTAGTGTCGTTTGCCAACTAAAGCATTTGAGTGAGTTTCCATAAAGGCAAATGCACTACAACGTTTCATTTATAAGATTAGTGGCGTAAATGAAGCGGTAACACAGTAAATAAGCTACTAATAAACAATTAAAAACAGAATATTAATAAAAAACAGAAAGCTAGCCATTAATTTTATAAGGTGTTAGGGCAAGTACGGTAATTAAACTAAAATATATTTAAAATGAAAAATAGAAAAATAGAATTTAGAGCTTTCTCTAAAAATAAGATGTATTATTTACCCGTAATTAACGGGGAAAACAAGAATTGGTTACAAATTGATAAAACAGGAGTTAGTGTTGGCACTGAAAATGGATTAATTCTTGATTTTCAACTTATGCAATTTACAGGTTCTTTTGATAAGAATGGAAAAAAAATATTTGAGGGTGATATTTTAAAGGAGGTTAATTTTGGATATACATATGAGGTTATTTACAAAGATAATTCTTTTGTATGTAATTCAGATATTGGTATTTCTCCTCTGTTTGAAACAGAAAATTTTGAGGTCGTAGGGAATATTTTTGAAAACGCACTTACTTAGTATTTGCCCTAACGGATAGTAATATGAAAAGTTGCTGATTTAGCACAAAAATTAATAAACAAACAAAAATAAAAAACGATTAAATTATGACAGTAAAAGAATTAAAAGCGGAATTAAATAAATACCCTGAAAATATGGATGTATTTATAGCTGAAAGAAAAACAGATTATACTTTTGGATTATTAAATAGTGTTACTAAACGAGAGGTTACTTTTAGCGAAGACCCAGATTATGTAACCGAATTAAATGCAAAAGACGATGTTTTGATTTTAGACGAAGAGTAGTTTTTTAGTTGCTTCGGAATAAGTAATAAACTTAATTAAAATGAACTGACCCCAAGCAATTTTTTATATTACGTGTTAAGTACTGGTTGCCTAACACGTAATGCTTGGTTTTTGAAATGGCAACTTGTACTTAACGGATTACGGCTATGAGTAGTGCCGATAAACTACTTTAATTTAATAAATAAGCACTTATGAAAGATGTTATTTGGAGAAATGGAACTAATTGGGATAGCTTAATTAATTCTAAAAAAGACCAAGAACTATGGAATGACCTTAGTTGGTAAGACTTAACTAAGGCATTACTTATAGCCTTTGTTATTGTTAGTGTTTGGCTTGATTTACTTAGGTGAACTTTACAAAAGTTACGGTATTACTGCTAATTAGCACACGCTCTATGACTTTTGAGCCAAATATTAACTCTAACGGTTAGCTATATGGCACGTAATTTAAAAAATAGCGGTTGATTATGCATCGTAGCAAGGGTTGCTTTTCGCAACTGTTGCGGCAACTTTAATTATTAACTTTACAAAAAACAACATAATGGAAATACAAGATTTTAAAGATAAGTTAGACAATAGAGATTTTTGGGGTGTAAATTCTAAAGAGGTTTTTGATGTTGCTCATAAATGGGCAGAAGAATCAAACAATGCTTCATTAAATAACTGCAAATGGTCTTGGGATTGTGGTTTGAAGTTAGATTATGATGGGGATATTTGTTCTATAAGTTCAAGATTTTACCCACCACATAAATCTTCTGCTGAATATGGTTTATATAGCGGAACATTATCTGTTTATGTTTTTGAAACAGAGGTTTTTGAGAAAAAGTTTGAGGAAAAAACATTAGATAGCTTAAAAACGACTGTCGAGTATTATGTTTCTGGATTAGAGGATAAACTAAAAGCTAATTTAATAGCAATGTTTAAAGAGGCTTAAAACTAAGTTAGTAAAGCGGTAGGCGGACAAAAGGCAATGTGCTACTTTTCGTAGCTCTTTGACTTAGCGTTGGAAAAGAGCGCAAAGGCTTTTTGAATTATGGGCTATATAGCGTGTTGTGGTGTCGTTTGCCATACACGTACAGCTTGGTTTTTAAAAAGGCAAATGCACTACAACGAATAGTAATAAGAACTTTAATTAATACGGAATATGGAACACAAAATTAAAATATTAGAAAAATACGCAAGTGAACACCTTAAAGGTATAAAGCCTTGGGAATTGCGAAAAAACGATAGAAACTATAAAGTTGGAGATACAATTGAATTTGAAATAGTGGACGAAGCAGGGAAAAGGAACGGAATTAAATATCTCAGGCTAATCACAAATATACTACACGGTGGTGTTTACGGAT
>NZ_JAOSLC020000003.1:0-770000 GCF_026191475.2 Polaribacter ponticola
GCGGTAGTTATTATTCCACAAGGTTACTATTCAGAACTATTTCTCTTATTTCTCTTTCAAAGTGGAAAAAGATATTGCTATCTTCATTATATACATTTTCTAATACAATTACATCTAAATCCTTTTCAGGTACAAAAAATTTGAATGAACCAAATCCGATTCCTTTTCCACCGTGCCCAATATTGGTTAAGGGTTCATTACTTATACAAACTCCGTAGCCATATCCTACTTTTTCTTTACCAAACACGTTAAAAAAATCTGTAGTATGATTAAAACTAGTCATTAGTTTATAGGTTTGGGGATTTATTAATTTGCCATTATGAAGGTTTTTATCCCAAATATTCAAGTCATATGCATTTGAAATAATTCCACCTGCAGGAATAAAATCTTTCCATCCTTCTTCGGAATTCACGATTGTATTAATATCAACAAGAATAAATTCATTATTTGTTCCTCTATACCCATTAATTAGTCCATTATTTGCTTTACCCAATTCATAGCAATAGCTATTATGCATTTCTAATTTTTTAAACAAATTATTAGCTAAGTCAATATATTCTTTACCAGTTACTTTTTCGATTATTCTGCCTAACAATCCATACCCAACATTGCTATAATAGAATTCTGTTCCTGCGTCAAAAAGTAAAGGTTCGTCAATACTTGTAATTCCAGAAGTGTTATTAAGTAACTGATGAATTGTTACCGTGTCCGCCCAAGTTTGCTTGATTTCAGGTAAATACTTACTAATAGGGCTTTTTAAGTTTAATTTTCCGTTATCAACTTCTTTTAGAGTTAAAACAGCTGTAATTTGTTTGCTGTTCGATTGAATTCGGAAGTTGTCTTTTAGAGTAATTGGTATTTTGTTCTCAAAATTTGAATAACCATACGCTTTTGAATATTTTATATCTCCATTTTGAGTAATGAGTATAACACCATTAAAATATCTTGGACTAGTTGTTTGTATCAAACTATCAATCTTCGCAGAATAGTCATCTATTTGTTTATTTGTTTTATTTATTCTGTTCTTATCTTTATTGGTGTTATTACAACTTATAATTATCAAGGCAAGGAATAGAATTAAAAACTTATAAATTTGTTTCATAATATCGTGTTTGTGTATGATTTCGTTGCGTGTTTAAGCACTAAAGTTAGCAAATAAATCACAGATAGAAAGTCCGCGAGGACTTTCGTAAGTAGGCTATAACTAGCAATGAATTATAGCGGTGTTGCCATTAGTACTTTTTATTCCGATTTTGTCTTCTTTTTTGTTTGATTGTTTCTCTTCTTGTTTTTGAAGTTGAAAAGCTCAAAATTTTTGACAATTGCTCTAATATGTTTCTTGAAACTTTTGAGGGTCTATATTTAAATACCATAAGCCTATTGTTCTAATGAAATTATTAATTCATTAACTCTATCAATTCTCGGGTTAATTTCTTTTTTAACTCTTATCTTATTTAAGAAATATCCATAAATACCTATTCCTATTGTAGCTACATTAATAAGAACAATTAGATATATTGGAATCTTTTCCCAAATGCTGATAGTAGATAATAACATTATTGGGTAAACAGGTAAAATTCCCCAATACGAATATGTTTTAAGGAATTTTTTCTGCACTTGAAGATATTCCTTGTTTTTTTTGAGATAATTTAGATAGTTTTCTTCGAAATCATTAGGTTGAAACTTTTTAACAGCTCGGTATTTAATTATTAAATAAATAGCACAAATAATCATTAAGGCTAATGCTATTTTTGTTAGGATGAATGGAATCTTGAAAAATAAAAGAATAGATAATAAAACTCCAAATACAGCTAAAAGTGTCTCTGAAAGTTCTAAATAGTTCCACCATCTGTGTAAACGTTTTAAACTTGATTGCAATTCTATCATTAATTTAGATTTCTCAAATTTTATACGCTCTTGATTACTGGACGATTGCCAGATTTTAATTAATTCATCTTCAATCATAATGTTTCATTTATACAGTTAAATAATTTTGATTTTATCCGCTTGATTTTTACTGCTATATGATTTTCAGATAATCCAAGTATATCTGAAATTTCTCGGTATGCTAATCCTTCCAAGTATAGAGCTACTATTGCTTTGTTCCCTTCATTCAATTTTTTGATACACTTTCTTAAAGCTATTAGTTTTTCATTGTCTTCTTCATTATCTTTTCCAGAACTCATATTAGCAATAGTCATACTATCTAATCTTATAAATCGATTTTGGTTCTTTGTATGTTTAGATTTAAAGCGAAGACAAACATTTAATGCTATTCTAAATATCCAAGTGTCAATAGATGAATTTCCTTTAAATGAACTCATTGACTTCCAAATGTGAACTAAAACTTCCTGAAATAGGTCTTTAGAATCTTCATTATTATCGGAATAAATCGAGCAAATTCTATATAATTTATCCTGATTTTCTTTTAAGGCAGAAAGAAATGTGGTTTTCTGTTTTTCCATTTTTAATACTTCCCTTTACTACTTTAGTTCCAAAAGTTTCCTAAATATGACACTTTCGTAGTTTTTTTAGTAGAAAAAGATGATAAAACTGTTATTTACTGTCGTTCGGTCAGTATTAATGGCAACTTATTTTATCGATAGTACCGAATTTTTGTTTAATTACCGCCAACGTGGTTGTGTATTGAATGTTGCGGTTTTGTGAACGAGGAATTTCCAGCGGAAATTCAGAAGTTTGCAAAGAAGCAACAAGTTTTAGTTTAGCTAAATATTGCAATATTTAATACACGGTGTTGCAAGTAGTAGTTTTTTTTAGTTTATAATTCCATTTTATTTTTCAGGTTTTGCTGAGATTCCCACGTTTTATTTTCAGAATATGAGTAAATTATCAGGTTTTATAATTTCCTTAAATAAGCTAATCATTAAATTTACCATTAGTGATGCGAATAGTATCACTATCATCATTTTCATTATATAAAGTAAATTCAAATGTTCCTTCTAGATTTGTGTCAGAAGCCTCTGTAAGTAATAATTTACCTGAATTCATTTTTGATAAATATTTTTTATCATTATAAATTAATACAGAACTTGTTTCAGGATTATTAAAAGGATAGTTTATTACACCATTACTATTTTCCAGAGAAAATTCATTTTCATCAATAAAGTTTTTAATATAAATTACCATTTTACTTTTTTCATTTTTAACTTGTATTACTAAATCTAAATCGCTATTAAACTTCATAAAACTTAAACCATCATTACCTGGGCTTGTACTAATTAAATTAGTATTTCCTTTTGGAACAAATAATTCCCCATTTATATAACAAGAAAATGTATCTTCTACAAACTCTAACTTATCATTTTTCTCACAAGAACTAATTGTTAATATTGTTAAAATACCGTAAAAAAGTAATATTATTTTTCTTTTTTTCATACTAGGAAATTTTTTCATAAAGGGAAACTTATAATATTTATACACGAAATTTTCGAGTTTGAGTGGTTTTCACTATTACTTGCAACGGTTTGTATATGATTTGTTGCGTGGTAAAGCAATAAACATTACAAGTACAAGCCGACTAGAAAATCCGCAAGGATTTTCGTAAGCAAGCTATAACTAGCAATAAATTATATACGTTGTTGGCGGTAGTTTTTTTATTTTTTCGGTAGATATAATTTCATTTCTCCGATTTCTAATTCGTCTAAATGTCCCATTTTACTTTCGTCTTTTGTTATCAAGTGCATATGCAAAAATGAGTCGTGATGTGTAAAAACTCCTTTATGTTCAGTCGAGAAAAATCCAATTATTTCAGCGTCTTCGTTTATGATATTGTAATTTGTCTGTCCTTGATGTGCTTCATCTGGCGATGACACTTTCGTTCCTTCGGGCAAATTCTGAATATGGATAATCGCACTTGAAACCTGTCCGATTAATTTAAAGGTGAAAGGTCTTTTGAATTCAGTCGTTTTGTCGTCAATGAATTTTTCTAAATCTTGAATTGTCTTAACGTCAGAAGGCAATTCTATTTCGTTCCATTCAGTTACGTTTCCATAAACAAAGAAAGGTGCAGAAGTATTATATGTTTTTTCAACGGTCATTGTCGAGTCCGAAGTCACTTTCGAAACGTAGCTTTTTCCGTTATTAATCAGCAATTCGCCTGTTAAATAGCTCACTGGTCCAAGTCCATAAAGTCCATTTTTGTCCGAAATAGTTTCAAGGTTAATGCTACTTCCTAATTCGCCTTTCCACATCACGTTTTTCATTGCACCAACAATTTTTACATCATTTTTGTTTTGTTTAGTTTTTGTATTACAACTTGACAATAATAGAATTAGAATTGAATTTATTAAAATTACGTGTTTCGTTTTATTAAGATTTTGGATTAAAAAAATGGGAGTTTGGTTTAACCAAACTCCCAAAAAAAATGATATTATGATTTGTTTTTGTCTTTACCAACTAAACAACCCACTTTTTTATCTACTGTACAGTTTTTTCTTTCTTCTTCTGTACAAGTTGTTTTGTTTAATGAACAAGTATTTTTATCCATTTTACAATTTTTCATTTCTTCTGCCGAACAAGTTTTTTTGTCCATTTTACAGTTTTTCTTGTTTTCTGTAGAACAAGTTTTCTTGTCCATTGTGCAGGTTTTCGTTTGCTCGCAACATTGTTTTTTTTCTTGAGCATTAACGCTTAAATTTACAAATAGTAAAAGCGTTACAATTGAAATTATATTTTTCATTGTATTATTTTTTAATGATTATTTATTTTTTAAAGTCTAAATTTCAGCAGATAATTCTCGGAGGTTGCCAAATTTTAGAAACGTAATCATTAAGGATAATTTCTTTAAAGTAAAACTTTTGTTTTTCTGAAATTTCTATGAGATCAACGTCTGAAAAATCAAAGTTATGTGTTGGGAAAACAAAAATTGTTGAAAGATTAATGTTTAATATGCAATTTTGTTTGTTATAAGGATTATTGTCTTCTTTATTTTTTTGTTTATTGCAGTGTTGCATACATTTATTTTCACAAGAATCCATTATTTCCATTTTCACGAATTTTGCAACTGGAAGCAAATTCAAGAAAATAAAGTAAGTTAATAATATGATTTTTGTAAATTTCATTTCGCAAATATAACTATTTTTTCTATTTTAATATAATCGTCTTTTTTAGCACGATTTTTATAATTACCGCCAACGTTGTTGTATATGGTTTGTTGCGTGTTTCAAGCAACTAATTTAGTAAATAATTACCGACAAAGAAAGTCCGCGAGGACTTTCGTAAGTAAGCGAGAAGCCAGCAATAAATTATATACGGTGTTGGCAACTGGCTTTTTTACTTCCTTCTTTTCCTTAAATTAATTATTTCATTTTTTAAATCTAATTGCGCTCTGAATTTTAAATCAGAATCTTGTTTTTCCTGTTTATATTCCTTTTCATATGTTTTTAAAAATACAGATGTTGCAGTTATATTACTTTCAGGATATTCAAAACTACGAGTTAGTCCACAAGTATTTATTTCAATTTTATTTTCGTACGAATTTGCATAAATCAACCACTTTCCTTTTCCGTCAATTATTGGTCCACATTGATTGTCATAAATTCCACTATATATTTTTCCAATTTCATCTCCGTTAAAAGATTCCACAACTCTTATTTCAAAAGTGTTTTTTTCAGAGTCAATTTTCAAGACTTCTCCTATAAAAATACATTCAGAATTTTCAAATTCGTAATCTTGAACAGCTTTCAAACTTTTCGGAATAGAACAATTACAAGCAATTGCTTTTGTAGAAATTAAAGTTATAATCAGAAGTAATATGTTCAATTTATATTTCATTTTTTGCTTGTTGCCAACGGTTTTGTATATGGCTCGTAGCTTGCAAATTAGAAAATTATTTTCGTATCAAGCACAAGCCAGATTTTTAAATTTTACTACTTATTTTACTTTTTGGGAAGTTGTCAAATTTAAAAATTTGGCGACTTCCCAAATATGCCTTAACTTCGATTAAGCAACTAACTAGCTATGAGCTATATACGTTGTTGTAAGTAGTGCTTTTTTCATTCACTTACTTAATTTCAATATCCTAAACGCTCCTTGAATTACCAATACAAAAACTATTGTTTCAATAATCAAATCAGGTTTACTTGAACTCAACCAATTTACTAAAATTCCTGCGATTATTACTCCTAAATTTATAATCACGTCATTTGAGGTAAAAATCATACTTGCTTTCATATGTGCCTCGTCTTTGCTCTTTGATTTTTGCAAAATGTAAAGACAAATTCCATTTGCAATAAGTGCTAAAATCGAAACGATAATCATTGTTGAAAAATCAGGCAGTTTTTCGTCTCCAAAAAATCTCCTTAAAACTTCCAAAAATCCAATAATCGCAAGTGTGATTTGAAAATATCCAGCAAGTTTTGCAATCCGCTTTTTCTTAATCAAGGTTCCGCCAACCGCCAACAAGCTAATTCCGTAAACAAAACTATCGGCAAGCATATCCAAACTATCGGCAACAAGTCCCATAGATTTTGATATAATTCCTGTCGTCATTTCGATAATGAAAAACGCGAAGTTTATTGCAAGAACAGACCAGAGTATTTTTTTCTGATTTTCGTTTTCTTTAAATTCCGTTTGGTCGGTTTGTTCAGTCGATATTTTCTTTCCGCCTAAATTCAGTTCGATAACTGACTTTTCGATTTGGTCAATTTCTCCGCTGTGAAAAACTGTCAATTTTCGGTTCGGAATATCAAAGTTCAAATTCGCAATACTCGAAATTCCGTCCAATTTCATTCGGATTAGATTTTCCTCTGAAGGACAATCCATTTTGGTAATTTCAAATATTGTTTTATTCACTTGGTTTATTGGTTTTCGTGCATTACTTACAACGTGTTTATATATGGTTTGTTGCGTGAATATTGCACTAAATTAATAAATAAAAACTAACAAAGAAAATCCGCGAGGATTTTCGCAAGTAAACGATTTGCTAGCAATAAATTATATATGTTGTTGGCAAACGTTTTTATTCCTTAACTAAAGAAAAACTCAACTTGTTATATTGTTCTTGATTTTCATTTGCATTAATTTGATATGTATAATTTCCTCCGTCACTGATAATGTCAGCAAATCCTGTTGTGTAAGGTATGAGTGTATAAGTTTTTCCTTCAATCTCTATTCAATGTGCGGGAATAATTGTGCTTTGTTAAAGCTTTTGTATTCAGTTATTTCTCCAGAATTTAATTTTTGAATATTTATATTCCCATTTTCAGTTGAAGCTCCAATTTTTGCATTTTCAAAGTTAAATTGGCTAACATTAGATACTCTAATATTTAATTCAGGTAAAGTTGTGTCTTCATTATCACAACTCGTAAATAAACATAATGTCAGGATTAGTAATAAATTCAAGATTTTAATTTTCATAATTTTAATTTTTAATTCGTTATTATATTCTATAGATGTAGTTTTCCTAAAAAGGTTGCGTCAAATGTTTGCCAACGTTGTTGTATAAGGAAAGTTGCGTGGTTTAAGCACTAAAGTTAGCAAATAAATCACAGATAGAAAGTCCGCGAGGACTTTCGTAAATTGGCTTTTACCAGCAATTTTTTTATACGGTGTTGGCAATAGTTTTTTAATCATCTCCTATTATTTCGTCTAATAAATTATCTACTCCAAATACTTTGCTTTTCACTATTTGTAAAAGTTCATTAAAAGTTTCAGTAGCTTCTTGAGTTTTGAAATCCATTGTATTGTAAGTAACCATATTTATATGTTCCCATTCAACAATATTTGCTAATTCATCAAGTTTTCCATTAAAATTTGGATATAAAATTAAAGAAATGTCTTTATCTTCTTCCTCAATAATTGACCATTTGACTTTGTTATTATAAAGAAAAAAATATTCATCTTCTGATAGAACTACATTCGTAATTAAATCAGTGTTTTCAATCATTTTGTTTATAGCTTTTATTATTTTACTCATTTCTGGTTTTTATTTACAAGTTTATTGAATGAATTCATATCTAAATTTCTAATACTTTCACGTAATTCGTGAACTAAACTCCTTTTTCTCGGTTCAGTTAATTTTATTGGATTTTCAATGTATTTGGAAATAGTATTCATAGTGTTTTCCAAATTCGATTTTAGTAATTTATTTCCTTTAATTTGACCTTCAATTTCGTGAAGAATATTTATAACTTCTTCATTTTGTGCTTTTGCATTAGCGTTATAACTATTTAATCTTTCAAGTTTAGATTTTAATTCTGATAAAGTTAATTGGGTTGAATAATTCAATAGTAAATTTATGGCATTCGATATTTTATCTCTTTGGAAAAGAAACAAATATATTGCAATTCCAGATGCAAAAATTGTGAAAATGTTTGATGTTATCGAAATGATTTTTTCCATTTATAAAGTTTTGTTCTCAAATTATTGGCAACGTGATTGTATATGAAAAGTAGCAGATTTATTTGTGATACTTTTCGGATTAAAACAAAGATAGCAGAAAAGAACCAAACTTTAAGTTTAGCTCTTAACTGCTATTTTTTATATACGGTGTTGGCAGTAGTTTTTATCTTTTCATTTCTACTTCCATTATTCCTTGTCCGTTTTCTCCTAAATATTTTAACAAGACTTCTTGAAAAGCACCAGTTCCATTGTCGCTATTAGTGAATATTATAAGACCTTGTTTTGTCTTTGGTATAATAAAAGCGATTGTATGCACTCCTATATCATCTCCTCCGTGAACCATTGCAAAATCCTTATTTGAATTAATATTTTCGTCAATCCACCAACCTAAACCAAAATGCTTAAAATCGTTTATTCTAACCTGTTCAGATGCAATTTCTTTAAATAAATTTTTGGATAGACCAGCTCCATTTAGAACATAATTTACAAAAGTTGTATAGTCTTCAATAGTTGTTAATAAATCGTCTGCTCCATTTGCAGTATTGTTTTTTAAATTAGGATATAATTCTCCTCCTTTTTCTGTATGCCATTTTGCAAATCTAGATTCATATTGTTCATTCCAAACAAAATTAGTATGAAACATTTTTAGAGGTTTAAAGATTAATTCGTCTGCCAATTGCTGAATACTTTTATTAAATTTATTTTCTAACACCTTTCTTAAGTATTCAAATCCTTCTCCCGAATATTGATATTTCGTTCCTGGCTCAAATTCGAAACTTAACTTACCATTTTCATTATTTCCTCTCCAATTAGAAAATCCTGTTTGATGGCTTAAAATAATTCTTGCTGTTAGTTTTTTTGCTCTTGGGTCATTAATTATGTCTGGATCGATATAATATTTATATAAAGCTTCATCTAAACTTAATTTACCTGAATCAATTAGTTTTAAGGCTACTAAAGCAGTAATTGGTTTAGTTAATGAAGCAACATTCCAAATCGTGTTTTTGGGTGCTGTTTTTCCTTTTTCTAATTCGCCAAAAACACTAATTTGTTTAATCTTTCCATCTTCAATATACCCAATTCCTAATGCAGGAATGCTCTTTTGCTCTAGCCATCTTTCTGTTTCTTCCTTGTCGCTAAATAATAATTTGTTGTCAATTGGTTTGTCAACATCTTTGTGATTATAACTTAAACCTTTGCTTAATTTCCAGTTTCCATTTTCAAGAATCCATAAGTGAGTATATTTTGCTACACTTGTTAGGTATTCTTCTTTGTTTTTTTCGATAGCATAAAAACTATGTGTTCCAGTTTGAATTGCCCCATATAAAACACCATTATTATTTAAAGGAAAAATGTCTAATGATTCTTCATCTATAACTCTTTTTGGTTTATAATCTAACTTACAAAGTCCATTTTCTATACTTTGAATAAATTCAGACTTTGATTTTGTAATTCCTCCTTGGTCGTGATAAAACTCGAAGTTATCACTTACTAGTTTTTTGAATTGTATGATGTCACAATTATTAAAACCAATATTAAAAAGAAGGCTATCTTTTTCTTTTATTGTTTTGTATAGTTCAGATGATTTTTCAACTTGAGCGTTTGCTAATATTGTAAAAAGTAATAGATGAATTAGTATGAAATGTTTTTTCATTATTTGAATTTTATATTTGATGTAAAATTCATTTTTTTCTTTTAAGAAAGTGAAAAAATAACCCGACAAATTCACGACAATAAATTGTCGTGCTTATAAAATACTGAAATTCAATCGTATATGTAGTTTGTTGTTTTTCTCTATTTCTGCTGTGTTTCTAATAATAATATATAGGTTAATTATTATTAAAGTTAGCATAACAAGCGGAATTATTTCTTTGCTAAAAGAAAACCACTTTGATAAAAACGCGACTAATAGTGTTACAATGAGGAATGATAATGTCCATAATATTTGAATAGAAACGATTTGTTTTGTAACAGTATTGATTTCCTTTTTCCAACGCATAAAAATTAGTGGCATAATTATACTACCAAAAGGAACTATCAGCAATATTATAGAAGATAAATTGATGTATTTAATAAGTTGTTTGTTAATTTTTTCGGCCTCTTTATTTTCTTTTAATAAATCTTCTTTACTTATTCCCAAAGCTTTACATAAACTTTCTAATGTATACCCTTTAGGTTTTACACCAGACTCAATTCTTTGTATAGTTCTTACAGAAATACCTGATTTTGTAGCCAGCTCTTCTTGGGTTAAGTTTAGTTTTTCTCTATGTTCTAAAAGTGTTGACATTTCTCAAATTTTGTTTAAAAGCAATAAGGGTGTTCAAATTACTGCCAACGGTTTGTATATGATTTGTTGCGTGGTAAAGCAATAAACATTACAAGTACAAGCCGACTAGAAAATCCGCAAGGATTTTCGTAAGCAAGCTATAACTAGCAATAAATTATATACGTCTTAAGTTTGTCTTTTAATAAATTTGATACTTAATCAGAAAGAATAAAAGAGAGAATTAAGGTTACTATATACGGTTGAGTTTAGACTCAGACAACACTGATAATCCTCTCTCTTTTCTACTAAAATTACGTTCAGTTCTGTGAGACTTTAGATCTCGATTTTAAGTTGTTGTGATTCCAGTAGGTTATTCTTTCATAAAACATTTTCTTATGAATAAATATAGTGAAATTTTTGGAATTGACATTAGTAAAAATGTCTTCGATTGTTATGGTAGTATACAAGGTCATTTACAATTCAAGAATGATGAATTAGGCTTTAAAAAGTTTCGCAAATTACTACCCAAAAATAGTTTAGTAGTTATGGAGGCTACAGGTTATTATCATTACAGGTTTGCTCAGTTTTTGTACAAGCAAGGTATTTGTGTTTCAGTTGTAAATCCTTTGTCTATCAAGCGATTTGTACAGATGAAATTAGCAAAGATAAAAACGGATAAGGCTGATGCAAAAGCGATTTGTAATTATGGATTAACCCAAGAAGTACCTTTTTATACTGCACTTACAGATGTTCAAAGTGAATGTTTGCAGTTGTTTCGCTTGATGGATAATCAATTAAAAATAAGAACGGCTACAAAAAACAAAATTCACGGCGAAAAAGTTTTAGGAATCCCATCACCTTATGTGTATCGTTCACTAAAACGAACGCTTAAATATTTAGATAAAGAGTTAAAAGGAATAGAGCATAAATTGTTGTCTTTAGTAAAGAAAGAACATCAAAAACAGTTGACGCTATTGCAAAGTATTCCTGGTATTGGTTTGAAGACAGCGTTGTTTTTAATAGTAGTTACAGATGGTTTTAAGAAGTTTGAGACGTCATCACAATTGTGTAGTTATGCAGGAATAACACCCACAATTAGAGAAAGTGGAAGCAGTGTAAGAGGTAGAGCCAGAATAAGCAAAGTTGGTAATAGAAAATTACGGAATTTACTTTTCTTATGTTCTTTTAGCGCCTATAAACATAATAAGGGTTGTGCAGCAATATTTGAACGAATAACCAACAAAGGAAAGAGTAAAAAACTAGCATTAATCGCAGTTTCCAATAAACTATTAAAACAATGTTTTTCGATAGTTAAATCAGGAATTCCTTATGATGAAGCTCACGTTTCAGTCTTAAAAGTGAAATAAAAAAATAAAAGTTATAATGATAATTTTAGCTTGTTGAATTGGAAATAAATCGACCAAAGGAGATTTATTCTACTTCAACAATGCTAGAAGACTATTGCCTAAATTTAATGAAGAATTTGTTTGGTTTTTAACTCAGTTCTTTGTTGGGCACAGTACTTATTTTAGGATGCCCATTTCAGAATACTTTTCCCAATATTTTCACTCCATATATTTTCATCTTCCATTTCTTGATTATTCAACCATTGTTTTTCTAGCCAATTTTTAAGTTTTTCAGGGTTATTAAACTTATTTTCAATTCCAGATTTTATAAATTCAATGAACTGGTCAATACTTAAAGGAATAATTTTGGTTTTTCCGCCATATAATTTAGTATTAAATCTATTGAGGTTGAAATAATGTGCTAAAGTTCCTTCGCTAATTTTTGGAGCGACAAATAAGCAATACATCTCCTTGTTTAGAAGTTCTTTTGCTTTTCCAAAATGTCTTGGAACAGATTCACTTTCCATCTTATATTGAGTATGACCACCAGACATTGTAACTTCTGTTATAATACCAAAATCTGTATATTCAGATTCAATATCAGGTTTTTGTCCTGGAGCATAATTTAGAGGCATTCCATCAATGTCCATAATAAAGTTACCATCAACTCTTTTTGCAAAATTTAGCATAACTAAAGCTCTCCAAACATTCCATTCTAGAAATAGAGGAGCATCAGGCACTTCTTTTTTCTTGATTTGCTCAAATACATTTAGGATGTCAGGAAGTTCCTTATAATCTTTTAATTCGCGTTTCTTCTCTTCAATATTTTTGGACTTTACAGTAATTCTCAAGTTGTCTAAAATATCTTTAAGTTTTTCGATTGAAGAAGTTTTGTCAAATTCAGAAAGTCCTAAATTTTCTATTTGTTTAATCAACAGTTCTTTATTATCAGATAATAATTTAATTGAAAAAGGGTTGAATAAATAGCCTTTGAAATCAAGAATAGTTTTAAAATCTTTAGGTTTTCTGTCTATTTCTTTAAGTAGATAATCTACTTCATCAACTTTTTGTGGTGAAATAATTAATCTAAAAGTTCTTTTTTGAAAAGTAACTAATTCGGTTGCTCTAATATATCGGACAAATGCATCTGCATAGTCTTTCATATTCGCACGTTTAGTTTTTATGAAATTTTTTAATGTGGTGTCTGAACTCTCTCTCGTTTTTAATTTTTTATGTTGAACTTCTTGATGGAAAATTTTAAGAATTTCATTTTCAAAACATTCAGCAACATACATTTTTCTGCTGCCTTTATAGGATTTTGAGTTTTTTTGGAACTCTTTAATTTTTAAAACAACTTTCTCAAAATCATTATAGTTTGTAAGTTGCGAAAAGAATAAAGCTATTTCAGTTTTTGAAATACTTCCAAGTTCTTTAACTAGTCTTAATAATTCCAGATAAGGTTTTACACTAAAATCTACTGTTTTAGATTTTGTATGATAAGGAGAAGGAAGTTGAAACTTTAAAAGTTGTCTAGTGAATGTCTCATCTAATCTTTTTTCTGCTAGTAGAAGTTTACCTGCTTCAGTAAGTTTTACAGTTGGTTTTAAATCAACAAAACCCAATGCTTTAGGTGCTCTTGTAATTCTATCTCTTGCAGCTAAAGCTGGATTTGCAGGAAAAGTATCTCCTTCATAGTATTCCGAGTCAAATAAAGTTTGAAAAAATCAATCTGCACTTGGCTGTTTCCAGACCATTTTTGTCCTTCAAAATTTTCTGATAAAATTTTTATTTCTGGAATTATTTTTTCAATTGTTCTTGGAGATGTGAATGCAAATAATGCTTTCGTTTTACTTAAATTAGCCATAATTATTCCCAGAAAATTTTATCATCAACTGCCATTGATTTTGTTTGAATGTTATCCTTACCTGTTTCTAAATATTCAGATATTCTTGAACTAGAAATCTCAATTGATTTATCTGAAATATCACAACCAATATAATTACAGTTGTTTTTGATAGCTGCGATTGCAGATGAAGCACTTCCTAAAAAAGGGTCGCAAACTGTGAAGCTATCTTCAGAACTTGCGTGCAACATAGCTTGAAAAACTTCTACTGGTTTTTGAGTTGGATATTTTGAACTATGTATTCTTTTAAATCTCCAAACATCTGGAAATTTTCTATTTCTTATTTTTCTAGTATTACCATTTGTTGCAAAAATTATATACTCGTGCCTACGTCTGAAATAATGTCCCATTCCAATATTCACTTTGTCCCAAGTTATTAGGTTTTTTACATCAAAGTGACTACGAACAACACTTCCTAAACTCAAAAGAGAGTAGGAGTCAAACATAATATAAATATGTCCAGTTGATTTTTTTAAAACCCTTTTACATTCAGATAGAAATTCGTCATAATTTTCTTCACTATCCTTAAATTCTCCGAACCATTTTCCATTATCTTTTCCTTTATCGGCATATTTACCAACTATTCTTCCTTTTCCAAGTTTGAGCTTGTCATTCATTCCTGAATATGCTGGGTCAGTTGCAATAACATCTACACTATTTGAAGGTAATTTTTTTAAGAACGAAATAGCATCATCTTGATAAATTGATACTTTGTTTTTATCTGAATTATACTTAAAAGTAGCTTCGGCTTTTTTTAATTTTTTTCAATTCTATCTTCTGTATTCTCAATGAATGATAAAATGGTTTGAAAATTCTTTTTTGAAATCTCTTCTTCATTGACCAAAGGAATATTTTGCTCAATAATATATTCTTTTAGTCGGCTTTCTGTAATTCCGTATTCGGCTACTATTTCAGATGTTTTATACATTCATTTTTGTTTTTTCACAAATTTACAAAATTTTGATTGATGTTCGATGTTTGTTTGTATTGTGCCCAACGGTTTTGTGTATGATTAGTGGCGTGATTAAGCAACTAATTTAGCAAATAAAAACCGAATAGAAAATCCGCGAGGATTTTCGTAAGTAGGCGAGAACCAGCCATTAATTATACACGTCTTAAGTTTGTAAAACATTAAATTAGATTTATAAACAGAAAGCACAAAAGAGAGGAATAAGGTTATTATACACGCAGAAGCCAAGACTTCGTCAACATTGAAAATCCCCTCTCTTTTCTACACAGATTTCGTACAGTTCTATGAGGCTATTTAGACCTCGATTTTAAGTCGTTGAAACTCGCGTAGATTGTCCTTTCACAAAACACTTTCTTATGATTAAAGACACAAAATATTTTGGGATTGACGTCAGTCATTTAGTTTTTGATGTTACAGATTCAGGAGGTAATTATTACCAATTTAAAAACAGTATTACAGGTTTTAAAAAGCTTGTAAAACTCTTAGGTTCTGATAGTCATTGTGTAATGGAAGCCACGGGCTATTATCATTATCAATTGGCTTATTATTTACAAGAATCTGGTTTTCAATTATCAGTAGAAAATCCATTATCTGTAAAAAGATTTATTCAGATGAAATTGTCAAAGATTAAGACAGATAAGAGTGATTCGAGATTAATTTGTGAGTATGCAAAACAAGTAGAATTAAAATTATGGAAAGGTAATTCAAAGCATCAATTAGAATGTTTACAAATGACTAGACTCCTTTCTACCTATACAAAACAGAGCACAATGCTAAAAAACAAGATTCATGGCGAATTGGTTTTAGGTACACCAAGTAAAGCAGTTGTAAGTTCTTTAAAACAAAGTTTAAAATATCTTGAAAAACAGATGAAAAGTTTAGAGGATAAATTATTAATTTTAGTAAAACAAGAGCATCAAGAAGTTTTAATTAGCTTAAAAAGTATACCAGGAATAGGAGATAAGACAGCTCTAATGTTAGTTGTTTTAACAGATGGATTTGAGAGATTTACAAGTGCAAAAGAGTTGTGTAGTTATGCAGGCTTAACTCCCATTATTAGGCAAAGTGGAAGTAGCGTAAAAGGACGTCCGAGAATTAGTAAAATAGGCAACCAAAAGCTGCGAAATTTATTATTTATGTGCAGTTTTAATGCTTGTAAATATAACAAAGCTTGTAAGGCACTTTATGATCGAATTGTTGCCAAAGGGAAGAGTAAAAAACTAGCATTAATAGCAGTATGTAATAAGTTACTAAAACAGGCTTTTGCAATTGCAAAATCAGGATTAATATATGATAACAACTATAAAAGTACTTTAGTGCAAAATTAATGAGTTTTTACTTGTTTTTTACCACAGTACTTTGTTGCCAGTAGTTATTTTTCAGACGTAATTTTTAAAATTCGTTAATAATTCTTTCTGTTTGTCTCTCATACTGCCAACTTTATGGCTTAAAGTTCCACCACTTTTTTTGCCGTATCTAAAAAAAATGTAAGTTCATTAATGAGTTCCTCCCATTTTTCTATAACTATTTGTTTATGTTCGAAGTTAGTTTTCATAAATTCTTTTCTTTCAACTATTTTTAGTGTTATTTTTTAAAAATCTTTCATAAAGTCTTTTAACTTGCACTTGGTTCATATCTTTTCCTTGTCTTGTTTTCAAACCTTTTTCATTCATTTGCTTTGTTATTTCATAAAAGGTTTTTCCTTTTTTCTTTAATTTCATAATGAATCTAATGTTTTCAACATTTGTTCTATCAATAAGAGAATTGTGCTTTCGTTTTTTAACTCCTTTTTTTATAGTTTCTTTAGTTATTTTTTTTGGACTTCCAAACTTGTTTTTATTTGCAATTAAGTTTTTAGAAATTATTATATTAATATTCTCATCTATTAAAGTAAAGTCTTTAGCATCTATAAAATATAGAATAATTGTATCGTTAATTTCATTTCTAAAAAGTGATTCCAAAAAATCATCTTCTATTTCTTTAATTCTGTTAAATATTCCTGTAATCTTAATATTAGAAAAAATTTCTTTAAAGTGATTTTTATAATTTTTTCTGAACTCAAACTTATCTTTACATTTATACTTTTTCTGAATTAACCACCCAGAAAATAGTTCCCAAATTCGACCTTTGTCAAGACCTCTTTTTACATTTTCTTTATGGTTATCTGTTCTTCTATTACTTTTAATGCCGTGAACTTTCATATGGCAACTTGAACATAAAGGGATAGTTTTTGTTCCACCATAAACTCGAGGAATTATATGGTGGTCTTCAGTTGCTTCTTCACCACATTCAAAACATTTTGATGTATTTATAGTAATTTTCATTATTTAATGAGAGAATACAACCATAAATGTAAAATCATTAGAGATGAATCCAATTAAATAACCTAAAATATTTTCATCTTCAACTATTTTTAATTCAATCAATTTTCCGTGTTTTGAATTCATACACGTTTCAATTTTCCTATAATTTACAAAGTTTTCTTCTGTTAAATTTTCTGTTCTAAATAATGATTTTTCCCCTTTTCAATTAAATCGTTAAAAGAATTATCATTTATAGAGTTTGTATTCTCAATTAACTTATGAAAGTGTTGTTTTATCATTTCGGTTTTTTTGTAATTACTGGCAACGTGTTTCTTTAGTTTGTAATAAATATCTTTATGTAATAACAGAGGAGAACTATAACGTGTTTTAGAATTGTAGTTCCCTTACACGTACGAGTCCTCTGTTGTTATAAAGTTGCAAAGAACCATTTGGAATACCAGGTTTAAAAAATCCCGATAAAGGAAGTAGTTTTTGCAACATATTTATTCACTCTAATTGTAAAAATATGAAAAATTACAGAGAAGTAGTAGGAATTGATGTATCAAAAAAGACGATTGATGCTTATTGTTATCATGCCCAAGTTCATAAAGAGTTTAAGAACGATTTAGTTGGTTACAAAAGCCTCTTAAAATGGGTTTTACAAGCAACAAAAGAAAGTGCTGTTTTTTATTGTTTTGAGAATACAGGTTATTATTCCTTAAAACTTGCGCTTTATTTGCATAGTAAGAAAGTAGTTTATGTTGAGGAAAGTCCGTTAAAAATTAAGCGTTCTTCAGGGATTGTAAAAGAGAAAACAGATAAACTAGATGCTCAAGTAATAGCAAGATATGGTTGGCTTTACAGAGAAGAGTTAACTCCAAGTACTGTTAAAAGTAGCTCTCATTTAGAGTTAGGTAGATTGTTAGCTTTAAGAGATCAGTTAGTTAGAAATAACGCGGGTTTAAAAGGTACTTTAAAAGAGATGAAAGAGCTTTTAACAAGCTCTACAACAGATTTAGGTTGTATCAGTTTAAAGCGAAGTATTGACTATTTATCTAAGCAAGTAAAGGCAATAGAAATTAGAATTGAAGAAATAATTTTTGATGATATTTCTATGAGTAAAAACTACGAATTATTAAAAAGTATGAAAGGGATTGGTCTTGTGGTTGCTTGTCAATTAATTTATCATACAGGTAACTTTACACGTTTTAAAAGTTGGCGTGCTTTCTCCAGTTATTGTGGAACTGCACCTTTTGAGCATCGCTCTGGTACAAGTATTCATAGACGAAAACAATGTCATTATTTAGGAGATAGAAAGATGAAAAGTTTACTAAGTATGGCAAGTGTTTCTGCAATACAACATGATAGCGAACTAAAATTGTATTATCAAAAAAAGTTAGCAGAAGGAAAAGATAAAATGTTAGCAATAAATAATGTTAGAAACAAACTAATAGCGAGAGCTTTTGCAGTAGTTAAAAGAGGAACACCGTATGTTGTTCTTCAAAATTATGCTGCTTAAAATAAAAACTAAATTTTATTAGGATTTGATCTTGGACGTGATTGTATAAGATTTGTTGCGTGTTTTAAGCATTAAAGTTAGCAAATAAATCACAGATAGAAAGTCCGCGAGGACTTTCGTAAATTGGCTAAAACCAGCAATTAATTTTATACGGTGTTCTACACAGTTTTTATGTTTTCAATATAATTTCCTTATGTTTTTTATTATCGTAGGATTTTATAAGCTTTTCTGTTAATTCGTTATTTATTTTAAAATATTCTCTGTCAATATCTACTGATAAGGATTTTATAGTTTCTTTAGTATCTATATTTTGGGGTAAAAAAGATTGTAAATATTCATCTATAATTAAAGTATTGTTATACCAAATAAAGTAATGTATTGATGTTTTTTTTCAAAAGTTGAATCTTTATCTCCTGAAGCATATCGAATTAATTCATTCTGCTTTTTTTCTAAAATATAAACTTTTAAATTTTCGAGATTTATTTTTTTATGATTTTTAATTATATTTTGGAAAGTAAAAAATTCATTGTTTTTTACTTTATATATTAATAATTGTTCTTCGTATTTTGAAATGAGTTTACTGGGGTTCAAGAATAGTTCAAGTAAGAATTTAATTAAATCAGTTTCTCTGTGTTTTCTTTTTTCTGAAATAGTATAATTATGATCTGTAAAACAGTTAAACCAGTTCAATTGTTTTGTTTCGCTATATGTATAAGAACTCAAATTTGAGTAACTTATTTTGCAACTTGAAGTCATACCATAAATATCCCAAGGCTCTTTTTCGTAATTCACGAATTCACAAGTTATGTTGCCATTAGTGAATATATTATCTTTCCTTTCAATTCCTAATAATATTAGATTTTTTAACTTTTTAAATTCTATGATCATTGATTTATGTTTCGTTCTTTAATTGTGTAGAACGGTCTTGTGTATGAAACGTAGCGTGTAAATAGACACTAACTTTTCGGATTTAGCACGAGCCGAATTTTTTATTTTTATGTTTAATTTTCTTTTATAAATATAACCAAATAAAAAATTTGGCGTACTTTGTAAATATACAAAAATCTCTCGGAAAGCCTATAATAGCTATGTTTTATACACGTTGTTAGCAACTGGCTTTATACCGCAAACTTGCTAGCGTTGGCGTTTAAGCTCTTTTAAATTTGTGAGGTACGAGCAAACTTTAAATGTGCTTGAACTTGCGTTGGCTTATCTTATCTTAGCTAAAATCATTTTAAGAACCAAATAAGCTTCTTTGTATACATTCTGTGCACCTTTATTCGGTACAAGTTCTCCGTGAAATAAAACGTTTCTTAATTGATATAAAATTTCTAGAAGAGCTTTTACAACATAAATCGAATAACAACTATTTGTTGGTTCTCTTCGTAAAACATAAGAATCACATTGGTAATAATTAATTGGTGATTCATTTTTATTTGTTTCGAGCAAAGTTTCAATTCGTATTGGTTTAAGTTCTTGGAACATTATTCTGACTTGTTCCTTTTTTGTATGGCTTAAACTCTGATAAGCAGGAAATGATTGTAAGTGAGTAATGTCATATTCAGTATGCGTATAAACAAATGTAGTCGAGTTATCTGATTTTTTCTTTAAAATGATTTTCATTTCAGATACTTGACCAAGATATTGACCGTCTGTTCGTTTTAAATAATATTTATCTCTACCAAACTCTCTATTATCTATTAAATCAATATTATTTTTTTCCTTGAGTGCATCTTCAAACCATATTCTTCCATCTCGTCCATCAATTTGATTTTGTTGTAATTGATAATATAAAGCCGATAAGTTACTTCTAAATTCTTGACCCAATTGCGAATCAGATTCCATTAAAGAGTTTATACCTCTTCTAACTGTGTTGTTTTGTGATTTTATTGCAGATATTTTCTGCCTATCAGACGTTAGTGATGAGAAAGTGTCATTATACCAAGCATTAAAGGGAATCCAAGCTTTTATGAAATGACCAATATAATCAATATCAGATTGCTCAATCCACATTCTTATATTTTCTGTACTAGCCATTTTTAATAGATTGGTTTTTAATATATTCTATTGCTACATCTTCGTTTTCTTCAATTGCTATTTCAACTGCTATTTTAGCAACTTCTAATAAATGTTTACTTTGTTGTTTAAGTTTAGATGAAAGTTGAATTTTCAATGTTACATCTTCTTGTACTTTCTTTGAGATTTTTGGAATAGGTAGCTTAAGAACATCAATATCTTTTATTACTGGATAAGAAGTACCTACATTAAACTTTAATAATAATTCTTTATACTCTTTTGTTCTCAAAAGGACCTTTAAAACCTCATTTGAGAAGATTGAAGTTTCTTTTTCCCTTAATACAGTAAAAGCACCACTTACAATTAAATCTTCTTTCTCAAAATTTATCAATGTAACTGCTCCTCTATATGGCCTAACTTTTGAAATTAAAATATCACCTTTTTTTACCAATGTCTTTGCATTTGCAGGTAGCTCTTTTGTTAAAACATAATTTGAGTTACAAGAGCCATCACTTACATTTACATCTCCAATTTCAATATAATTAAATCCAATTTTTTCTTTTTTTGATTTCAAATAAATGTGTTCAAATTCATTTGCGATAATTGTAAAACCATTAGTGTTATTTAATATTTTGTTTTCAATATCTTCATATTTTAATTGATAATATTCTGCATCTAATCTTCCACTTATTGCAAAACTGTCTTTTAAGTTTTTGATATTTATTGGTTCTGTATTAGGTGTAAAGCATTGTAAGCCAATATCTTTTAATAATATGTTTTCAGCTTGTTTATATGCTTCTTTGGATTGTTGTTTTTGAGAATAAGCTAACTCTAATAAACGTTCAATTTCGAGTTGAAATACATTATTTATTTTTGGAACTTCTAATTCTTCTAAAATCGTTAAATTAACGTGACCTTGTAAACCTCCACTTGCAAAACGAATCATTTGATTAATACCAAATTTTGAATTTAGAAAAGACACTAAAAAGTATGGATTTATTAATAGCTCATTTGCTTCTACAATGATTATATCAGATGAATTAATAACTTCATCATCAAGATATATTGAAGCTTTACCAAAAGAACCACTCCTTGCAATTAATATATCTTTTTTATGAATTTTTGACTTTTTTAATTCATTGTGAAAATGAGGCGTAATTTTAATTGTATCGCTGTCAGTAATGAAAAAAGCATCAATATTTTTAGTTTGTAAAATAGTAATACCTTCATCTCTATAATGTTTTACCATTGCACCAACAAATCCAACATTAATTTTGTTTGTGACTTTTACTAATTTATTGAAACCATTTTTAGCAATAGCTTTATCATCCTTTAAATATATTTTTTTGAAAAATTCAGAATCAAATCTACTGGACAAAGTATGTTTTAACACTTCTGAATACCTAATTTCGCTAATTTCAAGCCCTTCTAACAATTCTTTGTATAGAGTTTTGTTAAAAGGGCTATTTACTTTCCCACAAAAGACAAGTTTTCTTTTTTAGCAAATTCTAAAAAAGCTTCAGCTATACCGTCTTTTGTAATATTATCGTGATTAAATAAATCGTGTTTTACAATTAAATGGCCGTGTGTATCCAATAAATATTCATCCAAACTTTCAGTTGTTGTATCGTAGTGGTCTATTGGCTCTGCAACATTTTGATTGTTTGCGTCTTTATTTACTGTTTTTGAATTTGGGAAATCTTTTTTCTTAACAAAAATCTTTTCTCCGCTATTGTCTTTACTTGGTTCTTGTTGTGTTGCAAAAAAGATTGGGTAATCTTCTTTTTTAGGACATAATTTATCATCCCACTTTTGTATAAAAAGCACAGATGTTTTCGTTCCTGTGTGTGGCTTAAAAACGTTTCCGTGTAATCCAACAACTCCTAAAATTCTACATTTTTCTGCAATATAATCACGTATATTTTTGTCAGAACTATTGTTAAATCTTCCTTGTGGTAAAACAACAGCCATTCGTCCACCAGGTTTTAGAAAATCTAAATTACGTTCAATAAACAAAATATCTCTACCAACTTTTGTTTGGTATTTTCCGTTTGGTTTTTTGCCGAGTTCGTATTTTGCTAAAATTCTACTTTCTTTAATATCTCCAGCAAATGGTGGATTTGCCATTAAAACATCAAATTCAAAATCTCTATTACTGTTTTTTGTTGTTCTTAATTTTCTTAATTTTTTCCAACCTTCATAATATGTGTCTTGCCAATCTTCATCTTCTGTTTTTTCATCCCAACGTTCATAATCTAAAGTGTTTAGATGTAAAACGTTAGTTTGACCATCTCCTGCAATTAAATTTAATGTTCTTGCTACACGAACTGCTTTTTCGTCAAAATCAATAGCGAAAACTTTGTTTTGTACATAATCTGTACATTCCGTTGGTTTTTCTTCTGCTGTAAATAAATGACTTTTAGGTATTCCTTTTTCTTTAAGAATTTGTTCCCAAACGTGAAAAATAGAGTGCACAGGAAAACCACAACTTCCAGAAGCCGTATCAATTACGGATTCTTCTTTTTGTGGATTCATCATTTTTACACACATATCAATTACATATCTTGGTGTAAAATATTGTCCTTTTTCTCCTTTACTACTTTTACCAATTAAGTATTCAAATGCTTCATCTACAACATCAAGGTTTGAGTTAAATAGTTTTACATCTTGTAAAGAAGAAACACAAACCGATAGGTGAGAAGGTGTTAGCATTAATTTACTATCTTCTGTAAAAACACCTTCCCATTTATTTCTTGCATTATCAAAAACCTCTTGTATTTTTTCTTTTAATTCGGTTTCGGTATCTCCATAATTTCTAAAACGTAAATGGCGAGTTTTATTTCTGCCACTTTCCATTTCATCATATAGTTTTGTGAAAATAAGTTTAAAGAGCTCTTCAAAAACATCAACACCTGCATTTGCCAAAACTTCATCTTCCATTTCCAAAATCAAATCTTTTAATGATTTTTTTTCGGTTACTAATTTGTCTTTTTTTACTAAATCATCAATTGTCCAACGTTCGGTTAAAATGTCAGATAATTTTTCTGTAGCACTTGGAATTGCAGATAAATCCTCAAAATAATTTGGGTCTTTTCTGTGATAAAATGAAATTGAATCTCCATTACTCCAAACTCCAATTGGTGCTCCTGTTGCGTTACAATAAGATTTTAGTTGTTCTTTTCCGTCTTTTAGTTTCGGTTTTTTAAGTTCAACCATTATGTAGATTGAACGTGTATCTTGTTTGTCGAAAATAACAATGTCAGCACGTTTTTTTTCACGTCCAAAACTTACAGCATATTCAATTTCCATTCTGTCAAATGAATAACCATATTGTTCATTTAAAACCATTAAATAAAGTTGTCTTACTGCTTCTTCTGGTTTTAGTTGAATATCTTTTCTTCTAACTAAACAGTTGATATAAGGCACTTCTTTTCCACGAACTTCTTTTAAAAAGATATTATTTTCTAAAGTTTCAATTTGGTCAGTTGTAAATTGAGTTAGTTTGTAGTTACTGTCTCTTAATATTTCGGTTAGTTTCATCTATTTGATATTGTCTTTGTGTTCTACTAATAATTCTTTTGCTTCTACATTTAAGATTTTAGCAATCTTGTACAAGTCTTCCAAACTAGGTTGCCTTTTATTTTGAGCATATGAGTGAACCATATTGTAACTCTTTCCTAATTGTTCAGCCAACCAGATTTGTTTTATTCCTTTTTGTTCTAAAACCTCTTTTATTCGGTTCATTTTGAATTTTTTTAATTCAGTTCACTAAAGTAGAGAACATTTTTAAAATACTCACTAAATGAGTATAAAAATTATCATTCCATATGAGTGAGAGGTGGGAAAAGGCAAGCTCTTTTTATTTTTTGAGGCACGAAAAAAATAAAATGTGCTTGACTGTGCGGTTGGCTTTTCAGAGCTTGTTGCTAACGTTGTTGTGTATGATTAGTTGCGTGTTTTAAGCAGTGAATTTAGTAAATAAAGCACGAACGGCGAAATTCCGAAGGAATTTCCTAAGTGAGCTAAAACCAGCAATTAATTATACACGGTGTTGTAAACTGTGCGTTTTTTAGTTTTCAAATAGTAACTTGATTTAAATTACTTATTATCGGACGAAATTTTTTTATTCTCTAATATAAACTCAGAACTATTGGTGAAATCAAAAGATTTAATTTCAGAAATGTGAGTTGTAATTAAAAAAAACTTATTTTCTTCTAAAGAAAGTGCTTTAATCTTATTTACTAGTTTAGGAATGAAATTCTTGTCAATTCCAGAAAAAGGTTCGTCCCAAATGAATAAATTCGGATTATGTAACATAGTTGCTAAAAGTTTGACTCTTTTTACAAAACCTGTCGATAGTTCAGAGATTTGTAAATTCTGATACTTATCTAATTCGAAAAAGGTAATTAAATTTTCCTGATATGACTTCTGTAACTTTGTGTCATTTCTATATATATAATTTAATAAACTGATATATTCCTTTACAGTAAATTGTGTCGGATATGTAGGGTAATCTATTAAAAAACCAATATTCCTTTTATAAGAATTGTCCTTAAAATCTATTTCTTTGTCATTTATATAAATTGAACCTGAGTTATATTTAAGAGCTCCTGCTAAAATATTTAAAAGAGTCGATTTCCCTGTGCCATTATCTCCAAATAGAAATGATATATTTTTATTAAATTGAATACTAATATCATTTAAAATGATATTTGAGCCATATTTTTTTGTCAAATTCTTAATTGTTATCATCTAAGTTTAAAGTTCGGTTGAAAATATTAATTAAAGTAACGAAAATAATTAGTACTAGTATAGACCCAATAACTGGAAAACCTAAACCTATACTAACTAAGCCAAATAAAAAATAAAACAAAATTATATTAATTACTTTTCTGAAAAACGAATGTTTTATGTAATGAGTTGGAATTATAAATTTCAATAAAAATGAAATGAGAATTAATGAATTTAAAATAAAAAAATTTTCACTAATAGCTTGAACAGTAGTCATTTCAATAGTCTTTAAAAAAAGATATTGATAAAAAAATAAATTATTTATAAAGAAATTTATTAAAATTAATTTCTTGACTTTTGCTCCTGAAATAAAAAAAATATATTCTAGGAATTCAGTGTATTTATAATTTAATAAAGTTTGTTGTATTAAAAAAATAGAAATAGAAATTTTTATTATTTCGGGGAAAGAGAAAAAATAGTTTGTATTAATAAAAAAACTAAAAATGATAATATCTATAAAAGATAAGCTTATCAAATTTGTTTTTAAAATAATTGCAAAATTGATTAATTTAAACTTTATCATATTTTACATTTATTAAGTATAACGAAATTATTAAAAGGATAATTAATGATATAGAAATCTTAAACAATAAATATATAGTTTGATAATTGTTTAGGTCTATCAAATTAACGTTTTCATTATACGTTATTAGTACAAATAATAAAAGAGTAAATAGTTTTAGGTAGTTTTTATGAGATTTATTCACTTTATTTTTAAGTATGTCTTTTAAAAGCCTAACAAGTAAACAAGAATTTATATAAGCTGTAATTATTAAAAAAAACCTGTAATTGATGTTTTTTCAAAAATCATTAAATCATATGTTAAACAAAAAGGGATATAAGCAATGATAAAAAAGATTAAGAATACTATTTTAAAGTTAAATAATTCAATAAGAACGTCAATAAAAATGACTTTTGAAATTTTAAATGGATACAGTAATTTGAAATATTGATAATTTGGGTCATAAAACTTATACATAAAAATATCACTCAAAATTGGTGCAATAAAATAGAATAATGCAATAATATTAAAATTTATAATTTTTATTTCGCCAATCACTAATGCGTCTTCAGACGTAATCCCAAGAAACATTGTTGTAAACATTCCTACTACTAAAATCAATCCGATATATTCAGGCGCAAATTGATACTTAGCCATTTTGAACCTAGTTAGAGAAAGAAAATTATATTGCAATATTTTAAACATTTATTTGTTGTTCAGGTTTTAAATTAAATCTATTTCGGATTTTGAGTAGAGTGATTTTAGCATTGTTTACAACGTCTCCGTATATGAAATGTAGCGTGTAAAAAGATAATATTGTTTCGGATTATACACGAGCCGAATTTTTATTTTTTCTATTTATCTTTTATTCTCTAAATATACAAAAATAAAAATTTGGCGGACTCAATAAAGAAGCAAAAATCTCTCGGAAAGCCTATAATAGCTATGTTTTATATACATTGTTGTGCATAGTGCTTTTCACGTTTAGCTTGGTTTTCCGATGTTTGTTATTTAGTTCAAATGTGAGCGCTGGCAAGACATACTCTTTTGCAATTTTTGGCGTAGCGTTGGCTGTAGCTAATTGCAAATGTGTATGGCTTTAACGGTTGGCATTTCCACCAATTCCTTTATTCAATATTTCTTTAACCAGTCCGAAAATCATATTTTTCACATCTTCTTTAAATTTTTTCTAGTAATTTTTTACTCATAGTATAAATGTAATACCAAATTCTAAAGATATATTCAATTAACAGACTTTCAATAAAAAAGGCGCATTTTTTATAAGTTGCGCCTTTTGAAGTTAACTTAAAAGTCTCTAATTCCAGCCACCACCAAGCGCTTGGTACAATTTTACATTAGCAAGTAACTGGTCGCGTTTGGTTTCTATAATTTCAATTTTAGAATCCAAAGTTTCTCTTTGTGTTAGTAATACTTCGGTGTATTCAGCCCTTGCAGATTTAAAAAGTAATAAAGACAAGTCAATAGATTCTGTTAATGCCTTGACTTGTTCTTCTTTAAGTTGAAAACTTTTATTCAATTTATCTGTATTTGATAATTGGTTGGCGACTTCCATATACGCATTTAATATGGCACGCTCGTACTCAAAAACAGCTTGCAATTGCTGATTATTTGCGGTATTATATGCTGCTTTAATAGCATTTCTGTTAATTAATGGCGACACCACATCGCCAACCAATGAATACACTAAAGATTCTGGTGTGCTGGTTAAAAATTTAGGATTAAAGGCCTCTAGACCTATACCTGCTCTAATACCAAAAGACGGATAAAAATTAGATCTTGCAATTTTAACGTTCAGCTTTGAAGCTGCGAGTTCTAATTCGGCTTGCCTAATATCTGTTCGATTTGCCAATAGTTGTGAAGGCACACCAATATTAAGAGAGTTTATAGGTGTTTCCATAAAAGCATTAGAATTACGTACAATAGATTGCGGATACCTTCCAACGAGAAAATTAATAAGGTTCTCAGTTTCTACAATTTTTTGTTCTATCAGAAACTTATTGCTTTGATTTTTATACACATCTGCATCAAAACGTCTCACAGCTAATTGTGTAGCACGCGCAGCTTCCTTTTGCAGTTTTACCATTTTAAGTGCATTTTGTTGCAACTCTAAATTTTGCTCAATGATTTCCAATTGATTATCGAGTGCCATTAATTCGTAATAGGCACTTGCAATTTCTGAAACCAGTTGCGTGACCATAAAATTCTTGCCTTCAACAGAAGCTAAATATTCTAAAACAGCAGCTTTTTTCCGTTGCGTAGCTTTTTCCAAACGTCCAATTCCCAAGAAGCAGATAATCCTGCTTGAAAATTTGCTAAGGGTTCTGGAAATTCTTCATCCTCACGTATATTCAGATTATGTTCAACAGCTCCATTTCTTGTAAATTCGCCTACTTTTTCAACTTCTGCACCTGCAACGATATTAACGGAAGGTAAATATTCTCCTGTTTTCGCTTGAATTTCATTCTGCGCCATATTTACGCGCTGCAATAAAATATTAAGCTCTTGGTTGTTTGCCAAAGCCGAATCTATCAATGTTACCAAATTAGGGTCTGAAAAGAAATCTTTCCATTTTACAGTTGCCATAGTTGTAGAGTCTGTTGTTTGATTATCAAACTGCTCTGGTATTGCTTTATTTTCCTCTCGCACTATTTTAGTTGGTACACAAGCATACAATGAAAAGAATGCAAAAATGCCAACAACTAATTGTTTTTTCATCGTTATGATGTTAATTATCCTATTCATTTTTATTCTTTTTTTCAATTTATTAATCAGTTTTTTCAATTTGCTAATACTCTCGGTATTGGCTTTGGATTGTTTTTCTGCTTCGCTATTTCTAATAAAATTTTCGGAAAGTGGCTCAAAAGATTCATCTTGAATAAGACTTTTGCCTTCTGCCATTTTTGCGAAAATGTAATATAAACCAGGAATAATAAGCACTCCGAAAAGCGTTCCAATTAGCATGCCTCCTAAAGATGAACCTCCAATGGTTCTGTTTCCAATTGCACCTGCTCCAGAGGCAACTACCAACGGAATTAATCCTGCAATAAAAGCAAACGACGTCATTAAAATAGGTCTAAAACGTGCTTTTGAACCTTCAATGGCTGCTTCTAAAACTGTTGCACCTTCTCGCTGTTTTTGAACTGCAAATTCTACAATCAAAACTGCATTTTTTCCTAAAAGTCCAATAAGCATTATTAATCCTATTTGTGCATACACATCATTAGATAATCCCATAATTTTTAAAACGAAAAACGAACCAAAAACCCCTACTGGTAGTGATAAAATCACTACGAAGGGCAATAAGAAACTTTCGTATTGTGCTGCAAGAACGAAGTACACAAATATGAGTACCACGATAAAGACATATAAGGATTCATTACCTCTACTGGCTTCATCAAAAGACAAACCTTCCCAAGCTACATCATATCCATTTGGTAATTCCTTTGCTGCAACTTCCTTAATCGCATTTATGGCATCACTACTGGTAAATCCTTTTGCTGGCAAACCTCTAATGGATGCTGAGTTGTAAAGGTTATACCGTGTAATTTCGTTAGGCCCTAATTTCTTTTCCACCGTCATAAAAGCAGAATAGGGTACCATTTCGCCACTTTCATTCTTCACAAATAATTTTTCTAGATCTGAAGGTAAACGACGATATTCTGGCGCAGCTTGGGTGTAAACCTTAAAGAAACGACCAAAACGAATAAATCCTTGTTCATAGGTACTACCAATTAAAATGTTTAGGTTTTGCATTGCTTTATCGATGGAAACGCCTTTTTGCATCGCAATTTTATTGTTGATTTTCAACTCATATTGCGGATAATTTGCAGAAAAGAACGTGAATAACCCTGTCAATTCTTCACGTTTAGACAAGGCTTCCATAAACTTATTATTGATGCCTTCAAACTGATGATAATCGGTAGAGTTGGTTTTATCCAATAAGCGCATCGCAAATCCTCCCGAAGAACCAAAACCTGGAACTGCTGGTGGTTCAAAATACTCGATGATTGCACCTAAATCTTTAGTTTCCTCTTCCAATTCTTCCATAATTTCGTGAACGGAATGGTGTCTGTCTCCCCAAGGTTTTAGATTAATCAAACAGGTACCAGCGTTAGAACCACGACCTTCGGTCATAATTTCGTAACCTGCTAATGAAGTTACTGATGCCACACCTTCGGTTTCTTCACATATTTTCTGAAGTTTTTTTGCCACTTCATTAGTGCGCTCTAAAGTTGATCCGGGTGGTGTTTGTATAATGGCGTAAATCATTCCTTGGTCTTCGTTAGGAATAAAACCAGCAGGAAGCGCTTCGTTGGTTACATAAATTCCGAAGCAAAAAGCAGCCAAAATCCCAAAGGTAACAATACGTCTTGCCACAATTTTATTCAGAATTTTTACATACTTTCCAGTTAATCTTTCAAAACCTTTATTAAACCAATTAATAAATTTATCTATGAGTGACTTTTTCTTTTTTCCGTGGGTATTCTTCAATAACATCGCACATAAAACTGGTGTTAATGTCAATGCGACAATAGCAGAAATCACAATTGCACCAGCCATTGTTATTGAAAATTGGCGATAAAAAACACCTACTGGACCTGTCATAAATGAAATGGGTATAAACACAGAAACCATTACAAAAGTGATTGCTATAATGGCTCCACCTATTTCTCCTAATACTTCTGATGTCGCTTTATATGGTGTAAGATTTTTTCTTCCATCTTTAAATGGACGGCCTCTACCACAACAATGGCGTCATCGACCACAATACCAATGGCGAGAACCAATGCAAATAGGGTAATTAAGTTAATAGATAAACCAAAAAATTGCATTACGAAAAATGCACCAATTAACGACACAGGTACCGCTATAATTGGAATTAAAGTAGAACGCCAATCTCCTAAAAATAAAAATACGACTATCGCAACCAGAATGAAAGCTTCAAATAGCGTATGCAATACCTGCTCAATAGATGCATCTAGAAATTTAGATACATCATAACTTATTTGAAAGTTTACATCTGGTGGTAAATCGACTTTAAGCTCTGCTATTTTTGCTTTTACTGTCTCAATAACATCGCTACCATTACTACCTAGCGTTTGTTTTAGCACGATGGAAGCTGAAGGGTTTCCGTCTAAATTAGAATAAATATCAAAAAACTCACTTCCTAATTTTACATCGGCAATATCTTTGAGCTGTATCATTTCGCCTTCTTCATTGGCGCGAATGATAATCTCCTTGTATTGGTCTGGCTCGTTATATCGGTCCTGGTAGGTTAATACATATTCTAAAGATTGCGAGGTCATACCAGAACTTTGTCCCAAACGTCCTGGTCGTGCAAGAATACTTTGCTCTTCCATAGCTTCTAATACTTCTTCTGCGGAAATATTATACGCACGCATACGGTCTGGTTTTAACCACACACGCATCGCATATTTTCTACTTCCTAAAATTTGTGCACTCGCAATTCCATTGATACGCTGAATTTCTGGAATAACTTTAGTGTAGGCATAATTATAAAGAAATTTCTCGTCGTTATTTTTATCTGTGCTAGACAAATTTACATACATTAACATACTTGGTTGTACAGGTGTGATAATAACACCTTCACGTTGTACCAATTCTGGCAACAAAGGCATTACTTGGTCCACACGCGTTTTTACTCTAACAACAGCTTCATTTGGGTCTGTGCCAGGTTCAAAAATAATACGAATTGTTGCTTCTCCAGCACTTGTAGCATCAGATGCGATGTAGCGCATATCTTGCACTCCATTAATAGCAGTTTCTAAAGGAATTAATGTAGAATTAACCAATACTTCTGCACTCGAACCTGGATAGGCAATAAAAATATTTACCGTAGTTGGTGCAATTTGCGGGAACTGTGAAATAGGCAATTGCTTAATGGCAAGACCACCTATAAACACAATCATAACCGAAATGACAATTGCCAAAACGGGTCTTTTTATAAATTGTTTAAACATGTTTTCTTTGGATTAGGATTGGATTACTCAGCGTACAAGTCTAACGATTCCAAAACCTTTTTTGGTTCTTCAAACTTGGTATGGATTTCTTCATTGTTCTTAACCATCCTAATGCCTTCTAAAAGAATGGTATCGGTTTCTGAAAGTCCTTTGCTAATTACATAGATATTTGGCAACTCTGCGCCAATGGTAATCTCACGTTGTCTTACTTTATTTTCCTTATCTACTATAAAAACGTAGGTTTTATCCAAAACTTCAAATGTTGCTTTCTGCGGAATCAAAATCACATCCTTAAAGGGTACTGTCATTAATATACTTCCTGTTTGGCCATGTCTTAGAACTCCATCAGGATTTGGAAAGGTTGCACGAAAGGCAATATTTCCAGTTTCATTATTAAATTCGCCTTCAATTGTCTCAACGATACCTTTTTGATTAAACTCACGGTTATTTGCCAATAGCAAACGCACTTCTTCTTTATCATCTTTATGATCGTTCATCATATAATCTAAATACTGCGCTTCAGGAACATTAAAATATACCCACATTTTACTGTTGTCTGAAAGTTTGGTTAATAATTCGCCTTCATCCAAAAGACTACCTTCTCTCACTTCAAGATGGTCCATAATACCATCAAAAGGTGCTTTGATTTGTGTGAAGCCTAAATGGGTTTGTGCTAATGAGACTTCGGCTTTCGATTTGTCATAGTTGGCACTTGCCATTGCTAATTCATTTTGAGAAACCACGTTGCCATCTGCCAATAATTTGGTGTTCTTCAATTCAATTTCTGCGACATTAGACTCTGCTTGTGCTTTCTGCAATTCCGCTTGATAAATGTTAGGCATAATTTGGAACATAGCCTGTCCCTTTTTAACGTTTTGTCCTTCATCTACTGAAATGCTCTTTAAATAGCCTTTTTCCAAAGCTCGTACTTCAATATGCCTAATAGCATGAATTTGACTCACATAATCTTTAGTGATTGTGGTGTCTTTTTTAATGGGATTGGTAACAAGAAATGCTGTGTGTTCCTTTTTTTCTTCTTTTTTTGATTCGCAACTTGTTTGGACTATGAGCATAAACAAGCCCATAAGAATGACTAATTTTTTCATAAGTATGAATTATTGGGTATATTAAATGTGTTGAGTAAGTCTCTATTTAAGACGAACTGAAAAAATAAAAATTAATTTAAAATAGAATGTGTAAACCCAATTTTAAGGTTGTCTACACTGAAAGAAGTATCAGATAATAAATACCTGAAATTTGACATGAAGTCGTGTGGAAGTGGAATCGAAATGCGAAACATAGCGAATAACATCTTTTTGTAGTTCTTTAGACATCGCACTTAATGGCTCTGAACTAAACATAGCAACGATGTATCCATAAAATGAAGTTAACTGATGTTTAGAAGGTTCTTCATTTGTTTCGACCTCTTCATATTTAAGCAACTCTATAAAAAGAGTGTTATCCTCTTTTTCTTTTGAAGTTTTAATAAAGACGTTTTCTGAAGATACCTGAACGTCATTTTCATCATTTTGAATCTGCTCATAAAAATTATCGACACCAGAAACTGGCAACGTATTGCCATAAATATTGCTTGCTCCTGTTAGAAACAAAAACAATAGTATTGGTATGTAATTTTTGAGATTCAAAAAAATGCTTATTTGGGGTGCAATATTATATAATTTTTTTGATATAGTCAAAATAATGTTTCTTATTTCTTTTATGAAGTTCAAGATTTATGATAAACTTAATTTTAGTCATTAAAAATCCTTTAACATTAAAATTTTAATAGACGTATTTTAATTTTCATTCTGTTTTCATTCTTTCTTTTATCGATAATGTCGCGCGTTGGCTAAAACAGCTCTTTTGGTTTTTTTAGCGTTGGCTTCTGTGTTGGCAAAAAAACCAAATGTGCTGTTTGTACGGCTGGCTTTTTTAGTTCAAATGTTGAATTTTAGGCACGATTTCCGCATTATGCACAACGTTGTTGTATATGGTTTGTTGCGTGTTTCAAGCACCTAATTTAGTAAATAATTACCAACCAAGAAAGTCCGCGAGGACTTTCGTAAGTAGGCGAGAAGCCAGCAATAAATTATATACGGTGTTGTAAGTAGTGCTTTTTTCATTCAGCTAATTTTTCCGATGTTTATTATTTAGTTCGGATTGAGCGTTGGCAAGACATACTCTTTTGCAATTTTTGGTGTAGCGTTGGCTGATGCGAATTGCAAATGTGTATGGCTTTTAGCGTTGGCTTTTCATTCCTTTATTTTTCAATATATTTTAATGCTTTTTCTTCATTTTGCTCAATCGCAATTTCTACTGCTTTTTTAGCGACTTCCAATAAATGCTCACTTTGTTTTTTTAAATCAAAACTTTCCTCAATCATTTTCGCTATTTTCCTCTGAATTACATTCGTTATTTTTGGGATAAATATTTTTTGAATATCATTTGAAGAAATGTTAGTTTGAACACCACCAGTTCCAATTCTGTTTAGCTGATATTCTCCAACCAGAGAGTTGATTACCATTGGTAAAACTTCGGGATTAAAGTTTTTGGTGTAATTCGCATTATTCTTTGATTAATGACTGCTTTTATCCCTTTTGGTATTTTGCAAGAATTTCCAATTGTTCCAGACATTGAAATTAATAAATCATTTTCATTAGCAATATCTTTTACACTTAATTCTAAATCATTTCTCGGTATTTCTATGGCATTATCTAATTGTAAATAGCCTTTTTTAATGTTATTGATTCTTATTAATGGAACACCATTACTCTTTATATACGAGTTACTTTTATATGGAAAACCAGTTGAATAATTTTCGATAAAATAATCAAATGTTTCATATCCATTTTTATAGGATTTAATTGCTTTTTCTATGATTTCATATTTAGGTTGAAAGTATTCAGAGTCAATTCTACCTGTTGCTCCAAAACTTTCTGAAAAAGATTTAATATTTATGGCTTCTTTTGTTGGTTTAAAATTTTCTAAACCTAATTCCTTTAATAATAGATTTTCTGCTTGTTTATAGGTCTGTTTAGATTGTATCCGTTTTTCGTAGGATAAAGAACAAAGTGCATCTATTTTTGATTGAAAAAGACTTGATAATTCGGGTACAACTAATTCCTTTATTTTATAGATAAATAAATTTAACTGAACATTACCAGTAGATTCTCTTAATGTTTGAAACCGACCATATTTTGATAATAAAAAAGTTGACAAATAGTAAGGTGTAATTTTTTCGTTTATTCTTACTATTCCGACGTGTCTATCGGAATTTGCAGGAAGAATATTTTTTCTTACTACTGCGCAATTACCTATTGTGCCAACTGTAGAAATAATTACATCATTTTCTTTTAGTTCTGTTCTTGGATTTTTTTGTTTTGCTTTGAAGAAATGTGATGATTTGAGGATAAATCAAAGAAATTTTCTTTAGGCGACTTTGCTGAAATTAAATTAATACAGCTTGTATTGTCAAAATCAATGGATTCGTGAATACCATCAGTAACAAAAGAGACATCTCCAACTTTTAAAAATCCCTTGCTCTTTATTATATTGTCATACTTAACGTATTCTTTTTTGTAAAATTCAGCATCAAGTCTTAATTTACTATATTCTTCTTTTAAACCCGAAAAATTAATCTCAACAATTTCAAGCCCTTCTAATAACTCTTTATAACGAGTTTCATTAAAAGGGCTTTTTACTTTCCCACAAATGATAGTTTTTCTTTTTTAGCAAACTCTAAAAAAGCTTCTGCAATACCATCTTCTGTAATATTGTCGTGATTAAATAAATCGTGTTTTACAATTAAATGTCCGTGAGAATCTAATAAATATTCATCTAAATTTTCTGGTGTTTCATTATAATGGTCTATTGGTTCTGCAACCTTGTCATTATTAGCATCTTTATTTACCGTTTTAGCATTTGGAAAATCTTTTTTCTTAACAAATATTTTTTCGCCACTATTATCTTTGCTTGGTTCTTGTTGTGTTGCAAAAAAGATTGGGTAATCTTCTTTTTTAGGACATAATTTATCATCCCATTTTTGTATAAAAAGCACAGATGTTTTCGTTCCTGTGTGTGGCTTAAAAACGTTTCCGTGTAATCCAACAACGCCTAAAATTCTACATTTTTCTGCAATATAATCACGTATATTTTTGTCAGAACTATTGTTAAATCTACCTTGTGGTAAAACAACAGCCATTCGTCCACCAGGTTTTAGAAAATCTAAATTACGTTCAATAAACAAAATATCTCTACCAACTTTTGTTTGGTATTTTCCGTTTGGTTTTTTACCGAGTTCGTATTTTGATAAAATTCTACTTTCTTTAATATCTCCAGCAAATGGTGGATTTGCCATTAAAACATCGAATTCAAAATCTCTATTACTGTTTTTTGTTGTTCTTAACTTTCTTAATTTTTTCCAACCTTCGTAATATGTGTCTTGCCAATCTTCATCTTCTGTTTTTTCATCCCAACGTTCATAATCCAATGTGTTTAGATGTAAAACGTTAGTTTGACCATCTCCTGCAATTAAATTTAATGTTCTTGCTACACGAACTGCTTTTTCGTCAAAATCAATAGCAAAAACTTTATTTTGCACATAATCTGTACATTCTGTTGGTTTTTCTTCTGCTGTAAATAAATGGCTTTTAGGTATTCCTTTTTCTTTAAGAATTTGTTCCCAAACGTGAAAAATAGAGTGAACAGGAAAACCACAACTTCCAGAAGCCGTATCAATTACGGATTCTTCTTTTTGTGGATTCATCATTTTTACACACATATCAATTACATATCTTGGTGTAAAATATTGTCCTTTTTCTCCTTTACTACTTTTACCAATTAAGTATTCAAATGCTTCATCTACAACATCAAGATTTGAATTAAATAACTTTACATCTTGCAAAGATGAAACACAAACAGATAAGTGAGAAGGTGTTAGCATTATTTTACTGTCTTCTGTAAAAACGCCTTCCCATTTATTTCTTGAGTTATCGAAAACCTCTTGTATTTTGTCTTTTAATTCGGTTTCGGTATCTCCATAATTTCTAAAACGTAAATGGCGTGTTTTATTTCTGCCACTTTCCATTTCGTCATAGAGTTTTGTGAAAATTAGTTTAAAAAGTTCCTCAAAAACATCTACACCAGCATTTGCTAAAACTTCATCTTCCATTTCCAAAATTAAATCTTTCAATGATTTTTTTTCGGTAACTAATTTGTCTTTTTTTACTAAATCGTCAATTGTCCAACGTTCAGTTAAAATATCGGATAGTTTTTCTGTTGCACTTGGAATTGCAGATAAATCCTCAAAATAATTTGGGTCCTTTCTGTGGTAAAATGAAATTGAATCTCCATTACTCCAAACTCCAATTGGAGCTCCAGTTGCGTTGCAATAAGATTTTAATTGTTCTTTTCCGTCTTTTAGTTTCGGTTTTTTTAGTTCAACCATAATGTAGATTGAACGAATATCTTGTTTGTCAAAAATTACAATGTCAGCTCGTTTTTTCTCACGTCCAAAACTTACAGCATATTCAATTTCCATTCTGTCAAATGAATAGCCATATTGTTCATTCAAAACCATTAAGTAGAGTTGTCTTACTGCTTCTTCTGGTTTTAATTGAATATCTTTTTCTTCTAACCAAACAGTTAATAAAAGGCACTTCTTTTCCTCTAACTTCTTTTAGAAAGATGGTTTTTTCTAAATTTTCAACTTGTTCAGTTGTAAATTGTGTTAGTTTGTAATTACTGTCTCTTAATATTTCGGTTAGTTTCATTCGTGTTTTTTGTAATATATATTCAATTCGCTAATTTAATTTAATTTTAGCGTTTCAGATTGTTTTCTTTTGATTTTTAGTTGATAGATTGAGCGTTGGGAAAAGGCAAGCTCTTTTTATTTTTTGAGGCACGAAAAAAATGAAATGTGCTTGACTATGCGGTTGGCTTTTTTAGTTCAAATGTTGGATTTTAGCTCCATTTTCGCATTACTTACAACGTGTTTATATATGGTTTGTTGCGTGAATATTGCACTAAATTAATAAATAAAAACTAACAAAGAAAATCCGCGAGGATTTTCGCAAGTAAACGATTTGCTAGCAATAAATTATATATGTTGTTGGCAAACGTTTTTATTCCTTAACTAAAGAAAAACTCAACTTGTTATATTGTTCTTGATTTTCATTTGCATTAATTTGATATGTATAATTTCCTCCGTCACTGATAATGTCAGCAAATCCTGTTGTGTAAGGTATGAGTGTATAAGTTTTTCCTTCAATCTCTATTCAATGTGCGGGAATAATTGTGCTTTGTTAAAGCTTTTGTATTCAGTTATTTCTCCAGAATTTAATTTTTGAATATTTATATTCCCATTTTCAGTTGAAGCTCCAATTTTTGCATTTTCAAAGTTAAATTGGCTAACATTAGATACTCTAATATTTAATTCAGGTAAAGTTGTGTCTTCATTATCACAACTCGTAAATAAACATAATGTCAGGATTAGTAATAAATTCAAGATTTTAATTTTCATAATTTTAATTTTTAATTCGTTATTATATTCTATAGATGTAGTTTTCCTAAAAAGGTTGCGTCAAATGTTTGCCAACGTGTTTCTTTAGTTTGTAATAAATATCTTTATGTAATAACAGAGGAGAACTATAACGTGTTTTAGAATTGTAGTTCCCTTACACGTACGAGTCCTCTGTTGTTATAAAGTTGCAAAGAACCATTTGGAATACCAGGTTTAAAAAATCCCGATAAAGGAAGTAGTTTTTGCAACATATTTATTCACTCTAATTGTAAAAATATGAAAAATTACAGAGAAGTAGTAGGAATTGATGTATCAAAAAAGACGATTGATGCTTATTGTTATCATGCCCAAGTTCATAAAGAGTTTAAGAACGATTTAGTTGGTTACAAAAGCCTCTTAAAATGGGTTTTACAAGCAACAAAAGAAAGTGCTGTTTTTTATTGTTTTGAGAATACAGGTTATTATTCCTTAAAACTTGCGCTTTATTTGCATAGTAAGAAAGTAGTTTATGTTGAGGAAAGTCCGTTAAAAATTAAGCGTTCTTCAGGGATTGTAAAAGAGAAAACAGATAAACTAGATGCTCAAGTAATAGCAAGATATGGTTGGCTTTACAGAGAAGAGTTAACTCCAAGTACTGTTAAAAGTAGCTCTCATTTAGAGTTAGGTAGATTGTTAGCTTTAAGAGATCAGTTAGTTAGAAATAACGCGGGTTTAAAAGGTACTTTAAAAGAGATGAAAGAGCTTTTAACAAGCTCTACAACAGATTTAGGTTGTATCAGTTTAAAGCGAAGTATTGACTATTTATCTAAGCAAGTAAAGGCAATAGAAATTAGAATTGAAGAAATAATTTTTGATGATATTTCTATGAGTAAAAACTACGAATTATTAAAAAGTATGAAAGGGATTGGTCTTGTGGTTGCTTGTCAATTAATTTATCATACAGGTAACTTTACACGTTTTAAAAGTTGGCGTGCTTTCTCCAGTTATTGTGGAACTGCACCTTTTGAGCATCGCTCTGGTACAAGTATTCATAGACGAAAACAATGTCATTATTTAGGAGATAGAAAGATGAAAAGTTTACTAAGTATGGCAAGTGTTTCTGCAATACAACATGATAGCGAACTAAAATTGTATTATCAAAAAAAGTTAGCAGAAGGAAAAGATAAAATGTTAGCAATAAATAATGTTAGAAACAAACTAATAGCGAGAGCTTTTGCAGTAGTTAAAAGAGGAACACCGTATGTTGTTCTTCAAAATTATGCTGCTTAAAATAAAAACTAAATTTTATTAGGATTTGATCTTGGAATACGTGTAAAGAAAGTTGCGTGGTTTAAGCAGTGAATTTAGTAAATAAAACACAAACGAAGAAAATCCGAGAGGATTTTCGTAAGTAAGCTTTTACCAGCAATTTTTTTTACACGGTGTTGTAGTGCGTTATTTTTTCATTTTCTTTAACCATTCTTCGTAATATGGTCTATCATTATTTGCTGGAACTTCATACCATTGTGAACAGACAAAATAAATTTCTCCGTTTATTTGATAAGGATTTTTCCAATATCTTATTCTCTCGTAATATGGCGAATTTTCTTTTGCCAAAAATGGGAATTGAATATCAAAGGTCAATTTTGAATAATCGCCTCTTTGTAATCTTTCAATTTCATTTCTGTCTATTAAGTTGTTATTAACTAAATCATTGAATGTTTTTCGGACATATTTTCCAATTGGTAGTTTTCCAGTCGGTTCATTAAAATTCTCAAAAGTTCTATATTTTTTCGTTCTCGGTTTTTCGTAATTTTCTATCGGAACTATTTTGTTCTTACTCTCAATTTTTACTTCTAATACTTTAAAAACATTATCTATTATTTTTTCATCGAATTCATCTTGAAGTTCAGTTTTTAAATAATCAATTATTTTTCCGCTATAATTTTCAGATAGTATTTTGGTTTTTAATTTTTTAAAATCCTCTATTTCTTTTAATTGTTGAATTTTTTCTTGAGCGTGATTTTCAATATTTTCTTTGTTATAATTCTCTTTACTAAATAATTGTACAAATTTTAAACCTTTTTCACTATCTCTATTAAATTCAATTTCATCGATTAAAACGATGCTATTTTTATTGAAAAATTTACCATCTAAAAACAATTGAATTTTATTACCAATTAGAATACCTAATTCAACTCTTGTAATTCCCATATAAGATGATAGCTGTCCTTTGAAAGTAGAATTGTCAATTTCGAGAGAAGGTTTTTTAACTTCTACAATGAAAAGATTTCCTTTCTCTTTTGATCTTAAAATTAAATCTGGACTTATTCTATTTGAAGCTCCTAATTGAATACTTTCTCGTACGGCAATTTCATTATTAAATTCGCTCCATCCTAATTTTTCAAATGCTTGAACTACTTTTAATTCAAATAACTGTTCGCTCGTGTTTGTTGGCAAGTTTTCAGATAATATGTAACATAGTTCATTCCATTTTTCCATATTGATTTTCTCTTTTTTAAGTACGATTTTTCATTTTTCCCTAATGCACTACAACGTTGTTGTATATGGTTTGTTGCGTGTTTAAGCACCTAATTTAGTAAATAATTACCAACCAAGAAAGTCCGCGAGGACTTTCGTAAATTAGCAATAAGCCAGCAATAAATTATATACGGTGTTACCATAAGTACTTTACAACAAGTTTTGTAATTGTTCCTTTAGTTTCGGATTTGAAGGTCTTTTAGCATTTGATTCAATAATTCTTCCGTTTTTGTCAATTAAAATGAAACGAGGAATACCTGTAACCTGATAATCTTTAAAAAAAGAAATATTTTCATTCGGTGCAAAAAGTTGAATTCCACCTAATTTTTTTCTGTTATCATTTCTTTCCACCTTTTTTATTGTCTTTATAACTTATACTTACAAATTGAATATCTGTTTCTTCAAAGTGCTTTTCTAATTTTTTTAACGCTGGAATTTCAGCTATACACGGACCACACCAAGTAGCCCATAAGTCAATATAAATATATTTACCTTTCAAATCAGAAAGTGATATTAAATTATCTTCAACATCAAAAAGCTTGAAAGTAGGGGATGTTTTTCCTTTCGCTATTTTACTTAAACTTAAATAGACTTGTCTAACTTCTTCTTTTCGTTTTTCATCTTTTGTTAAGTCATTGTATTTTTTGAAAGCAACTTCTACATCTTTTGAACGTTTTAAGTCATTCTTCCCAACATTATAGGCTAAAACTTCTCTTAAAACTGGTGTTTTTATATTTTCTTCTATTGATTCTAAGGTTTTTAGTATTGGATCTGATAAATTTTCTATCTCTAATTTTGAAAATGTAACTTTCCTTAAATAACCTTCTAAAAAACGTATATAATAAGGACTTATTGATAATTTTTCATCGGTTAAATTTATGTCTTTATATGGATTTGGAAAGTTGTCTGATACTTTGAAATTCGTATTTTTTGTCACAAAACCGTGCATCATCTCGAAGCCTGCTAATCTATCTAACTTTTCATACTCTAAAGCTTTTTCTTCTAGATAAATAAAATCCGAATCTAGATTATTTTGCTCTTTTAAAAATTTAAATCTTAAATTAAACAGCGAATCTGTTTGTTGTAAAAATCTATTTTCATCAAATTTTGCATAATGACCATAATAGTAATTTTGCATCCCAGAACTTTCTTTCAAAGCGTTATGTTCTATTAGATAATTGTTTTCATTTGCGCCTAATCCTTTATATTCAACATATTTAGTCGGATTTTTTGTGTCTATTGATAATTTTAAATTAAATGAAGGTTTTAAATAAATAGGAATAGGTTTTTTATCAAAAAAGAAATAATACCCTTCTGAAATGTTTAATGTATCTATAAATGTATTGTCTGATTTTAAATTGAATGTATGAATAACTTCACTACGAGAACTAACAATAGATAACTTGTCTGAATTCGGGTTTTCTATTTTCCCCGATATTATAATGTAATTTACTTTTTCTTTTTTTGTACAAGAAATTGATGTTAATAATAAGAATGATATTAGTAAAATGTTTTTCATTATCGTATTTTTTTTGTATTTATGGTAACGTGTTTGTGTATGATTTGTGGCGTTTTCAAGCACCTAATTTAGTAAATAAAAACCGAATAGAAAATCCGCGAGGATTTTCGTAAGTAGGCGAGTACTAGCCATTAATTATACACGGTGTTGCCACCAGTAATTTTTATTTCGTATTTTCTTATTCATTTTTTCTCATTCATTCCATTTTATAACTTTCCTGATTTTTCTATTTACGAGTTTATATTCCACAAAAGCGAGAACATAAAATGTCAAATTTAATATTAGAATTAAAAGAAAATTACTTTCCAATTTCCCTGATTTAATAGAATAGTATAAATTCAAAATCAATGCAATTGTAAGAAAAACAAATAAAATCATAGATATTAATTTCAATCTTAACTTATATTCTTTAAAATTCTCCTTTTTAAAAGTCACAATTATTTTTGGAAGTAATTTCTCAAAAGGTGATGAAATTCGTAATAAGTCAATTCGTTTTTCATTTTCAAAACCCAAAAAAACTTATTGGGTTCATTTATATAGGTTGAAACATATTTAAAATCCAAAGAAGTGTGTCTCTTTAACGATAATAATCTAATATTTCGTTCTATTCTTTCAGAATTTGATTCCGTAATATTTTTTCTTTTAAAGTACAATTTTGAAGTTCAGTTTTTATTGGTGGCAACGTTTTAGTATAAGATGTGTAGTGTAAATTTAGTGATTAATTAATAAATAATAACAGACATAAGAATGAGCGAGAATAATATAAATAAAACGAAAAAAAACTATACATTTTATACTTTGTTAGCACAAGTATTTAATATATCTAATTTAGGAATTAACGGGTCTAATTATTGGTGTGTAATGTGTCTTTTAATGACAATACTTTATATAATTCAATTTTTAATTTCAATTTATTTATGGAGTCTTTTAAAATAATCTTTTCATTAATTAAATTGTTGTTTTTTCCTTTATAATCGAATGTAAAATAAGAAAAAGTTAAAGTTCCTAATAAGGATATTATAGTAATAGGTAAATGTATTTTTTGATATAAAGTTAATGGAATTTTAGTTAGAGATTTTTCAAATTTTATAAAACCTTTCTTAAATTCTTTTAAATTTTCTCCTTTAGTTGTTAACTTATACCAAGACGAACCTTTTGTAGCTATTATTTTAGAAAATAAATTATTTTTAACTCCAAAAGACCTTATACTGTATGAAATATCCTTATATGTTTCTTTTAATTCTGGTAATTTGTATAAAATATTATCGACATCAAACATTTCTGTATTTTCAATATTTTTTATAACAATGTCTAAATATTTTACTTTGTCCTTATATTCCATTTTAGTAGTAAGAGTTGTATATTTGTGCTAACGTTGTTGTATAAGATTAGTTGCGTAATTTAAGCACTAAAGTTAGCAAATAAATCACAGATAGAAAGTCCGCGAGGACTTTCGTAAATTGACTAAAACCAGCAATTAATTTTATACGGTGTTGGCTTTTAGTGCTTTTTTCAATTCAAAAATTCAATTTACAATATAATGAAATTTTCTCATTTTTTTGTTTAAATATAATGTTTAATGTTAATTATTAAATGAATAAAATTAATTAAAGTATGAATTATTATTAATTTCCAAATACTCATTCCATTGTCTTTCAGGTAGCCAAGTATTAATGAAAAAATAATCACTAAAATTAAACTTGTAATAGCAAAGACAGTATCCATAATAGTTAAGAAGCCTAAATGAGGAAAAATCATTAATATACTTGCAAATAAATTCCCTTGACTTATTGGTTTTCTTATTTTTTCAGAATTTTGGTTAACATAGCTTTGAATAAAACCTCTATAAGCAAATTCCTCAAAAAATGAATTTAAGATGTAATTTAAAATAACGATTCCAATTACTTTAGTTTTCATATATTCAGTTTTGCTTGAATAAACTGAAATAAAGTAATTATTTATAATATAAAGAGTTGCCAAAAAAAGAAACAACCAAATTTCATTTTTCCGTATTTGTGTTATTTTAAATAATTTCCCCCTATTTTTAATAAACTTTATAGTGTAAATATAAAAAGCAAATCCAAGTGCTAATTTTAATATTGTAGTTGTAATTTCCTTATTAAAATGGATTTTTATTCCTTCATAAAATATAACACCTAAAAGATAGGTGGAAGCAAATAGAATTAAAGGAAATAAATATTTTTTCATAAAAATCACAATCTGTAAAATTGCTTAATCCCAATTTTTATTCTCAACTTAAAATAACTCCATATTCAACATGCGAGTGATTTTTCCCGCATTAAAGCCAACGGTCTTGTGTATGAAACGTAGCGTATAAATAGTCGCTAACTTTTCGGATTTAGCACGAGCCGAATTTTTTATTTTTATGTTTAATTTTCTTTTATAAATATAACCAAATTAAAAATTTGGCGTACTTTGTAAATATACAAAAACCTCTCGGAAAGCCTATAATAGCTATGTTTTATACACGTTGTTAGCCACTGGCTTTATTCCGCAAACTTGCTAGCGTTGGCGTGAAAGCTCTTTTAAATTTGTGAGGCACGAGCAAACTTTAAATGTGCTTGCACTAGCGTTGGCTTTTTACATTCCGCTTATTAATTCTTTCGCTTTGTCCAGAGTAAATGCTCCTTTAACTTCTTTCTTGTCAAAAACCATAAAATAGGAAAAGTCGTTTCCAGCTTGTCTTTCCCATTCGTTTCCGAGTCTGCACTTTCCTTCGCTGTCAGAACCGTCTAAATGGTCTCCTTTCGTTTCTATTAGTATTGTTTTTCCAGATTTAGTTTGCAAAATAAAGTCAGGATAATGATTGGCTTTAAAACCGTTGATAAAAAATCCTTTTCCTCTTTCTAAATTTCTATGCCAAAAAGCAATATTTGAAGAAGTTCCGATTTCCATTATAACTCTTTCCTCAAAATTATTCATTGTTCCTTCTTTTTCATACAATGAATTTCCGATTGAAGAACCAACATTTCCAGGAACAATTTCCTTTCCTAATTTCCAGTTTCCTTTCGCTTTTATTCCTTTGGTTTTTAAAATATCAAAAAATCGAGTTTCCGCATAACTGTCTGAAAGTTGTCTGATTTTAGATTTTATTTTATCTGTATAACTCCATTTTCTAACTAAAATATCTCGCATTTGCTCTGCGTTCATTCCTTTTAAAATTCTGCCAACGTAAACTTTTATTTCTTGGTCAGGAATTGGATACATATTTCCAATAATTTGCATTATTTGATGCGTAATATCGCTTATTTGAGCATCTTTTGGTTTCGCCAAAATATATTCTGCAATTGGGTCTTTTACTTGACTTTCCTCAATTTTTACCCAATCTGGTGTATAATTGTCTTTTACTGTTTCTGTTAAATCTACTTTGTATAAATCGGACGATATTTTGTCAAAATCTATTTTAATATCTTCATCAGAAAGTTTAAAATCCTTTAATAAAGATTCTCTGTTTAATAATTCTTCGTCTGTTCCAAAGATGTCGCTTGCTGTTACTTTTAGAAAAAATTGAGGAAAATCTATTTTATCAATAATTTCCTTATTTGTTTCTTTTACACGATAACGTTTTACTTTATCTCCCATTTCTTGAAAAATATTTTCGTCAACAGGTTGTTTTTCCTGTTCCTTTATTTGTTGTTCTAATTCATTATTTTCTTCTTTAGAAATTGATTCCATTTCTTGATTGAAAGGATTATTTTCAATTTCTTCTTCACTTGCATTTGGGTCAAATGATATTCGCTTTTTATCAATCGTTTCTTCTTCGGTTTCTTTTTGTTGTTCTGGAAATAGAAAAGAATCAACAGGATTTACAACTTCTGTTTGTTTTTTTCTTCTGTCATTTTATCAGAAACTCTATGTTCATTTCCACTAAATCCAGATGCTTTTAAACCTTCAACAATGCTTTGTAATGTGTCATTAAATTTTGCCGAAGCTGTTAATACATAGGAAAGATTTAACTGAAAAGCTTTATGTTTTTGAACGTAAGGTTGACGAAGTACACGACCTAAAATTTGCTCAACATCTACTGCACTCGATTTGTCAGCCAAAGACGCTAAAATGTATGCAAAAGGACAATCCCAACCTTCTTTTAAAGCATTTATTGTAATTATGTAACGAACTTCACAATCTTTACTTTGTAAATCTGGAATGCTTTTAAGTTCATCAATATTCGCTGTTTTGATTTTTATTTGATTTTCGGGAATACCTAAACTCAATAATTGTTCTTTTAATTTCTCAAAAGTTGTATTGTCGTTTTTTGTTTTTGGCTGTGCTTGAAACAAAACGATTGGTCGAATGTATTTTCCGCCATCTTTTTCTTGCTTTATTGCCAAATTTTCCAGTTTGCGTTGTAAATGCAAAGCATTGTTTATGACCTCTGTTTTATCGTGATTGTTGTAAACGATGACAGGAAGTTTAACCATATGTTCCTTTTTTAGTTCTATTGCAGGAACAAGACTTACAATGTTGCTATTGTCCTTTGGTGTTGCTGTTAAATCCAAAATGAAAGATGGATTTAAGTTTTTAAGCATATCTACGCTCAAATCACTTTCTGCATTATGACTTTCGTCAACAACTAAAACAGGATGCAAACTTCTAATTACATTTATTAAAGCTGTGTCGTCAACATCTGCTAATAAATGTTTTCTATTTGTGTATTGTGGAACAAATGAAGCTAATTCGCCATTTTCTTGGTAGACTTTTCTATCTTCTTTTTTTCTTGCTCTTAAACTTGCAAAACTCAAAACGAAAATGCTCAATTGTTCCTTTACAATGGTTGGATTGAAATTTGAACCTTGTAGCAAATCTTCTTTTTGATAAATCTCAACCTTGTGGTTAAAAAGAGCATTTAATTTTTGGCGATAAGGATGCTCTGGATTTGATAAAGCATTTACAGTTTGTTGTAATAGATTACTCCAAGGAACTAACCAAATAACAGCTTTTGTTTTACTTGTATCGTAAGCAGAAAAAATGGAATGCAAAGCATTTACTGCAATAAAGGTTTTTCCTCCAGCTGTTGGTACTTTTATGCAAACGTGAGCTGATTTTGGAATGTTGTTTTTGTAAGGTTGCATTCCTGTATTATCCAAAGGGTTATATGGTCCAATTTTGTCTTCCCAATATTGATTGAATGCAGTCGCTACATTTTTATGTTTTTGAACATATTCTAAATATTTTTCAAGATTTTCTATTACTTTTTGTTGGTAGCTTTTTAATTCCATAATTTAAAATCTTGTAATGTCTCTTGGTATTTTTTTAAAAATAATATTATTTTTTGCCATAAAGTCTTTAGGTAGCAAACAATTATCTGCATAAATCACATACTGTTCGCCTTTAGTTTTTATGAGTTCTAAAGCATCATAATCTAAAGTGGTTAACTTGTTCTTTTCATAAATGAAATAATAAACTGAATCATCTTTTTTACCTAAAAAGTAATTAATTTTTTTGGTGCTTTAAAAGGTGTTCTTGTTTCTGAAAACCAAATGTATTCTCGTATTTTCTCTATACCAACCTGTTCATTTAAGTTATGTTTATCATCAAAAAGTGGTAAGCCTAATTCATAAAAATTAAAATCTCCTCCAGTTCCTTCAACTGCTTTTTTTCTTTGCCATAACCTTTGGAAACTCTTTTACTCGTTCAGCAGTAATATCATTGGCATAATCTTCCATTTCTACTAAAATGAATTTTCTGTTACCATCATCTTGTTTATTTAGGTTTAAAACTGCGTGAGCAGTTGTACCAGAACCAGCAAAAGAATCAAGAATTATATCATTTTTATCGCAAGAAATTAATAGACATTTTTCTATAACTTCAATTGGTTTGGGGAAATCAAAAACTTTTTTGTCAAAAATGCTTTTTACATCTGTTGAAGCTTTCTTATTACCCTCAATATCTGTCCATAAATTTCCTGCTTGTTTTGTTCGACCATCTAAATAAAACTTTAAATATGGTAGTAATTTTCCTTTCTTATCTTTTTTCCATTCTATGAGACCTTCTTTTACAAATTTTTCATAACCTTCTCGTGAGCATCTCCATCTACTATCATAGCCGGAAGGACCTATTGGAAAAACTTCTTCCTTATTTGGATTTAAAATACCAAAATACATATTTGGTCTATCTTCTTTTTTATCTTCTCCTCCTGTTTTTCTTAAAGTTCTAGTCAAATAATTTCCTTTTTCATCTTCCTGATTGTATATTTTTTTGTCTTTTTCTGAAAAAGGAAGTCCTTTTATTTCTGAAAACTTTGTTTTGGAATAAATTAAAATATAATCTAATTCATTCGCGACACGAGAATTACCTTGACCAGTAGGTGTACCTGTAGCTCTTGATATGCAACCTCTAAAATTGTTTTTACCAAAAATTTCATCTAAAACTAATCTTAGGTGGTGAATTTCATTTTCATCTATTGAAATAAAAATTAGTCCTTTATTATCTAAAAGTTTATGAAGTAATTGCAATCTTGGATACATCATACACAACCATTTGTCGTGTCTTGTTAAATCGTCTCCGTCTTTTCCAACAACTTCGCCTAACCATTTTTTAATTTTAGGATGATTAACATTATCGTTATAAACCCAACTTTCATTTCCTGTGTTGTAAGGTGGGTCTATATAGATACATTTTATTTTTCCTTCGTATTCTGGTAATAGACTTTTTAGAGCTTCTAAATTATCGCCTTGAATTATTTTATTTCCGCTTTCTGTTGGTTCGGTTTGTTCTCCTTTTTTAGCAGTAAAACCGTATTTGTGTTCCAAAACTCTGTAAGGTACATCTTGATGATGGCTTATAACTTTGTCTTTTCCTATCCAATTGAGTGTTGGCATATTATTGTTGGTCTTTATTAGATATTATTAATTCTTTCACGTCCACATCTAAAATATTAGCAATGTCCATTAAGGTTTCCAATCTTGGTTGTTGTCTATTTTGAGCATAAGCATTTACCATATTGTAGCTTTTGCCTAGTTTTTCAGCCAACCAAGTTTGTTTAATTCCTTTCTGTTCCAACATTTCCTTAATTCGGTTCATTTAAGATATTTTTCCAATCCACTAATTTACATTTATATCTCAAAAAACTGTGTATTAAATCAAAATATTTTCGGGTGGTGGTGGGAAAAGGCAAGCTCTTTTTATTTTGTGAGGCACGAGCAAAATAAAATGTGCTTGACTGTGTGGTGGCTTTTCAGAGCTTGTGGCTAACGTCTCGGCTATGGTTAGTACGGGAATTAAAAGTAGTGAACTTTCGATTAAGCACTTAGCCAAAACTTTTTTATTTTGTTTTATCTTTTTCATTTCAAAGCCAAATCAAAAGATTTGGCGGACTTGGTTAAAGGCTCTAAACTTTGGGTTAAGCACCAAAACCCGTATTAATTATAGCCATTGTTGGGCGTTCGTTTTCTTATTAATTCCATTATTTCAGTATGCACTATAAATGTCTTTTTGAAATCGTTCAAGTTATTTGCAGTATTTTCCAATATAACGAGATTTAGATTTGTCTGAGGATAATAGTAGCATGCGGAAACAAACCCTGGAGCATAACCTAGTGCTCCAATCTGAATGTTTTGTTCGCCATCTTTAAATAATAAGCCATATCCATATTCTACAGTTTCAAAAATAGGGTGAATTCGAGTGGCATATTTAGTTTTCATTAACTCCAATGTTTCTTTTTTGACCAGTTTCTCAGAGAATAGTAATTGATTCCATCTTTTTAAGTCCTCAAGATTTGAGATAAATGAACCTGCCGCCACAAAGTTGTACAAGCTATTTTTGGTAAATTCTAAAATCCCATTTTCATTTTCTTCATAGCCTTTAACAAGGTTCTTATATACTTTATTTTTGGGGTGAAAAGTGTTTTTTAATCCATATTTATCAAATAACTCTGTAGATAAACCTCTAAAAGTCTTTCTTGTAACTTTTTGAAGAATTTGTGCGAGTAATTCATATCCCAATTGCGAGTAGTGAAATTGCGAACCTTCTTTAAATTCCAGAGGTTTATCTAAATCCACAATTCCGTGCGTATGAGTAAGAAGCTGGTGAATTGTTACGAGTTTAGCCCAAGGTTGACTGATTTCGGTCAGATACTTACCAATCGTGTCATTTAATCCAATTTTACCTTTCTCGTATTCTCTTAAAATCAAAACAGCAGTAATCTGTTTACTTATTGAGCCAATGACGAACTGGTCGTTTATATCAATCTTTGTTTTATTTTCTAAATCCGAAAATCCAAACGATTTTGAATAAATGTCAATTGAATCGGTTGAAAGAGAAATAACACCGTTAAATTTATTTTCGCTAATTATTGAGTCGATTTTTGAAGTCAATTTCGCGTAGTTTTCCATTTTTCCTTGTCCATTTGTTTGGCAAGAAGTTAAAAGGATAAAAGTCAAAATTATTAAACTGATTTTCATTAATTGTATTGTTTTTTCAAATGACGCCCAACGTTGTTGTATATGGTTTGTTGCGTGTTTCAAGCAACTAATTTAGTAAATAATTACGGACAAAGAAAGTCCGCGAGGACTTTCGCAAGTAGGTAAAAAGCCAGCAATAAATTATATACGGTGTTATATGGCGTTTTTTTTATTTCAAAAATGGAATTGCTAAAATATATTCGTTCCTCAATCCTCTTCGACTTTTTCTAACATTCAAAATTATAAACACTATATTAATTAAATATAATAAAAATAGCATAATCGTTGGTATTGAGAAATGATATATTAACGCATAAATAGAATTCTTTATGTTAAAACTAAATGGAAAAGATAAAAATTTTTCTCCGAACCACATATTTATAGGAATTAGTAAAACATATAATGTCAAAACCCAAGTAATTTGAAAATTCACTATCTTTTTTCCACAATCATCTACATACTTTATTTTTCCCTTTTTCAAAATCCACATTATAAATGGAATTATTATTCCTAATATTGGATGAATAATAAAGAAAAGGGAACTCCAATTCAGTTGTTGTATGTATCCTTTGTCTTCGATAACTTCCCATTCTAAAAGTTCATCTGGTGTTATATTTAGGGCTTGGGTTATTTTAATCAGAGTATCTCCTCTCGAAATTGTTCCAGTTTTTTCGATACGTTGGATTGTTCTTAAACTAAGTTTTGATTCTTCAGCCAATTGTTCTTGAGAAAATCCTTTTTGATTTCTTAGGTTTTTGATTTTAATTGCTAAGTTTTGATTATTCATTTTAGATGTTTTAAATATTACTTAGCAAAGATATTTTGAAACTTTATTAATTCTTGTGTCATTATTATGTCAATCTTATGACATTTCTGCCAATGTTTGGTTTTAATGCCATATAACGTGTTTGTGTATGATTTGTGGCGTTTTCAAGCACCTAATTTAGTAAATAAAAACCGAATAGAAAATCCGCGAGGATTTTCGTAAGTAGGCGAGTACTAGCCATTAATTATACACGGTGTTGCCACCAGTAATTTTTATTTCGTATTTTCTTATTCATTTTTTCTCATTCATTCCATTTTATAACTTTCCTGATTTTTCTATTTACGAGTTTATATTCCACAAAAGCGAGAACATAAAATGTCAAATTTAATATTAGAATTAAAAGAAAATTACTTTCCAATTTCCCTGATTTAATAGAATAGTATAAATTCAAAATCAATGCAATTGTAAGAAAAACAAATAAAATCATAGATATTAATTTCAATCTTAACTTATATTCTTTAAAATTCTCCTTTTTAAAAGTCACAATTATTTTTGGAAGTAATTTCTCAAAAGGTGATGAAATTCGTAATAAGTCAATTCGTTTTTCATTTTCAAAACCCAAAAAAACTTATTGGGTTCATTTATATAGGTTGAAACATATTTAAAATCCAAAGAAGTGTGTCTCTTTAACGATAATAATCTAATATTTCGTTCTATTCTTTCAGAATTTGATTCCGTAATATTTTTTCTTTTAAAGTACAATTTTGAAGTTCAGTTTTTATTGGTGGCAACGTTGTTGTATATGGTTTGTTGCGTGTTTAAGCACCTAATTTAGTAAATAATTACCAACCAAGAAAGTCCGCGAGGACTTTCGTAAATTAGCAATAAGCCAGCAATAAATTATATACGGTGTTACCATAAGTACTTTACAACAAGTTTTGTAATTGTTCCTTTAGTTTCGGATTTGAAGGTCTTTTAGCATTTGATTCAATAATTCTTCCGTTTTTGTCAATTAAAATGAAACGAGGAATACCTGTAACCTGATAATCTTTAAAAAAAGAAATATTTTCATTCGGTGCAAAAAGTTGAATTCCACCTAATTTTTTTTCTGTTATCATTTCTTTCCACCTTTTTTTATTGTCTTTATAACTTATACTTACAAATTGAATATCTGTTTCTTCAAAGTGCTTTTCTAATTTTTTTAACGCTGGAATTTCAGCTATACACGGACCACACCAAGTAGCCCATAAGTCAATATAAATATATTTACCTTTCAAATCAGAAAGTGATATTAAATTATCTTCAACATCAAAAAGCTTGAAAGTAGGGGATGTTTTTCCTTTCGCTATTTTACTTAAACTTAAATAGACTTGTCTAACTTCTTCTTTTCGTTTTTCATCTTTTGTTAAGTCATTGTATTTTTTGAAAGCAACTTCTACATCTTTTGAACGTTTTAAGTCATTCTTCCCAACATTATAGGCTAAAACTTCTCTTAAAACTGGTGTTTTTATATTTTCTTCTATTGATTCTAAGGTTTTTAGTATTGGATCTGATAAATTTTCTATCTCTAATTTTGAAAATGTAACTTTCCTTAAATAACCTTCTAAAAAACGTATATAATAAGGACTTATTGATAATTTTTCATCGGTTAAATTTATGTCTTTATATGGATTTGGAAAGTTGTCTGATACTTTGAAATTCGTATTTTTTGTCACAAAACCGTGCATCATCTCGAAGCCTGCTAATCTATCTAACTTTTCATACTCTAAAGCTTTTTCTTCTAGATAAATAAAATCCGAATCTAGATTATTTTGCTCTTTTAAAAATTTAAATCTTAAATTAAACAGCGAATCTGTTTGTTGTAAAAATCTATTTTCATCAAATTTTGCATAATGACCATAATAGTAATTTTGCATCCCAGAACTTTCTTTCAAAGCGTTATGTTCTATTAGATAATTGTTTTCATTTGCGCCTAATCCTTTATATTCAACATATTTAGTCGGATTTTTTGTGTCTATTGATAATTTTAAATTAAATGAAGGTTTTAAATAAATAGGAATAGGTTTTTTATCAAAAAAGAAATAATACCCTTCTGAAATGTTTAATGTATCTATAAATGTATTGTCTGATTTTAAATTGAATGTATGAATAACTTCACTACGAGAACTAACAATAGATAACTTGTCTGAATTCGGGTTTTCTATTTTCCCCGATATTATAATGTAATTTACTTTTTCTTTTTTTGTACAAGAAATTGATGTTAATAATAAGAATGATATTAGTAAAATGTTTTTCATTATCGTATTTTTTTGTATTTATGGTAACGTTGTTGTATAAGAAAAGTTGCGTTATTTAAGCAATGAAGTTAGCAAATAAAACACGAACCAAGAAAATCCGCGAGGATTTTCGTAAGTTGGCTTTTACCAGCAATTTTTTTATACGGTGTTACCCACAGTTATTTGTTTTTTTCATTCCGATTATAATTTTCCGCAACTAAATTCAATTGCCAATTCAGACGTTTTTTGTCAAATCGGCTTTTGTAAGTTAATGTACTTGTAAATAATATTGGTAAGTTTTTCAGATGTTGCTTTTGGTTTTTAATTATACTTTCATTATGTATTCCTTTTATTATGTCAATTCCATAAGATTTATTGTATTCAAACTCATAGCCTAACCAAATGTTTTCCCAATTTTCACTTTTCTTAATCTTATTTATTCCAAAAAAATTCGATGCTCCACTGTTACAAACAACAATAATTTCTGGGTTTATTTCACAAATTATTTTGTGAGTTAATTTTAATTGAGAAACAATAAATTCAACATCGTTTTCATAAAAGTCATAAATTTTTTTCTGATTTGTTTCTCTAAATTGAAAAAGGTCAATATACGACCAGTCATTTTCATACTTTGTATTTGTAACTAATTCTGCAAATTTTCTGTAATGTTTAGGGTAATCTAAAACGGCTTTTTCAATGTCGTACAAATAAGATTCATTTGTAGCATTTGAAAGATATGATGGGTTTATTCCAACAAAAAGTGCTTTTGCCTTTTTTAGTTTTGCACTTACAAATCCTCTTTCTATAATATTTTGATTTTCTATATTATTAGATTGATATTCAAAAATTTCAGTCAATTCAGATATTATACTTTTGTTATCTATTTCTCCTTTAACCATAAAATCAATATTATAATGAAGAAACAAATAATTCCTAATATTATTAGACCAAATTTGTCTAATCCTTTTTTTCTATTTAATTTTTTGAATTTTGTATTATATTCTTTTCTTATATTTTCTTCATTTGTTTGCTTGTAAAGTTTTACTAAACCTTGTTTGAATTTATTTAAACATTTTGTTAATGCTTGGTTGTTTTGCTTAACAATTCTTTTGTTTTTATCATCATTAGAATATTTCCATTTGTAATTTTTAATTCCAAAATATAATTCATCAAGTTTATTCGTAATATCTTCTACGTCATTTCCGAAAGAAATATTTTGTAAATGTCTTAATTCGTTTGCAAATAAGGTTTCATTTACAGTTTCATTTTTCTCCGTTTTACTTTTTGATAATCTTCCTGCAACAAATGCTCCAGCAACTGCTGTTGCAGTTTTTATTGTTTTTTTTGATTTTGATTTTTTCCTCGAATTTGTATTTATTGTAATCTTTTTCGGGTCAAACTCAACGTTAGGATAATGAAATGAAATTACTCTCGAGATTTCAGCTAATTTATTTGAACCTTGAAATTTTTGATATTCATTGAGGTTTTCAAATTCCAGAGTTTTATTTATAGATACATTTCCATTTTTGTAGCCATAACCACTCAATTGAACTATGTATATTGTTTCAGCCATAAAGTTGGTTTTAATTGTGGGTAACGTGTTTGTATAAGCTTTGTTGCGTGTTTTAAGCAGTGAATTTAGTAAATAAAACACGAACGGCGAAATTCCGAAGAAATTTCCCAAGTGAGCCAAAACCAGTAATAAAGTTTATACGGTGTTGGCAACCGTTTTTTATTTCAGATTGCTATTCATTTTTTTGGCATAAAAAAACCTCCGAAATTGGGAGGTTATATTAATATTTTCAGTTAAATTCTTTTTACCAACTTAAATCTTGCTTTGTCATAATTTGATTGTTTTAACGATGTAAATGTAATTATTTTATATTACTATAACGAATATTATGCCATTTTATTATTTATTCCAATTAATAGCCATTTTTTCAAAGTTACACCAAATAGAAGAACTTTCTTGTTGACTGTAATCTATATATGGTTTCATTAATACAAAAGTACTAATAAAAACTGTTTTGAAACTTTCTTTAATTATTTTTTCATCTATATGATTATTTTTAACAAGAATGGATAGGTGTTCAAAGTAATTTATAACCATAACTATTCTTTGTCTATCTTCATTATTCTCTTTAATATAATCTAAAAAATTTTGAACTTTTTTATCTGGAAAAAACTTGTCTTTGTCCTTGTCTATTTTGTAAAGAAACTGAAGTGCATCAGTCATTTGTGGTTCGTTAAATTTAGAAACAACGTCGTAAGCATATTGATTCCTTGTTAAGAATAAATTTTCTTGATGAAATTTATATTGAGATTCTAAACTTAAAGCGTGATAAATTAATGCCATTATAGCAACACTTCCTGCTCCATAAGCCATAATATCTGTAAATGTAAATTCAATATTATACTTATTCATTGTGTAGAATAATATAAGACCAACAATAACTATTAGTGAAAGAAAAATAACTATGTATTTTACTTGAAAATTTACTTTTAACTTATTCATTAGTTTTTAATTTTTTTGTAAATTAGTGTTTATATTTTAGTTATTAAATAACAAAATTAATAAATAAAACTTATTTGATACTTTTATTCATTCATTTTTCAGATTTGAGTGAGTAATGGTTGCCAACGTGTTTGTATATGTTTTGTTGCGTGGTTTAAGTACCTAATTTAGTAAATAAAAACCGAATAGAAAATCCGCGAGGATTTTCGTAAGTAGGCGAGAAGCCAGCAATAAATTATATACGGTGTTGTAAAATGCAGTTTAGTCTGTTGGGGTTTCTTGAAATCTAGTAAATCCGAAAACTTCTATTTGATTTCCATTTATTCTAAAAACGACTGTATATCCTTTATATATTAAATCTCTAACTAATTCATTATCAAAGTATATTGATTTCCTAAATAAATATGGGTTTTCAGGAATTTCTTTTATTCTATTAATAAGTTCAGTCTTTAATTTACTAGCAGATTTAGGACTGTTTTTAGATAGATATTTCAATTGTTTCTCAAGTCTTGAAACAAAAGTCTCTTTATATATTATTGTCATAAAACTAGTTAAACTATTCCATTTAACCTATTTTCAAACTCCTTCTGAGAAATAAAGGTTGCTTTTCCTCTCTCAATTTCACTTAATTCCTTCTGTAAATAATTTTTTGTAGCTATAAAATCAGAACTTTCACTTACAATTTCAATTTCTTCTTTATTGAATTTACTCAATAACCAGATGAATTTGTCATAGACTTTTTCGTTGATTTTTAACTGTATAGTGTACATAATATTTTATTTTATACAAAAATACAAAAAGAGTTTTAAACTTGTCTTTTTTCTAGTACGAGTTTTTTTGCTGTTTTTTACAACGTGTTTATATATGGTTTGTTGCGTGTTTCAAGCCACTAATTTAGTAAATAATTACCGACAAAGAAAGTCCGCGAGGACTTTCGTAAGTAAGCAAAAAGCCAGCAATAAATTATATATGGTGTTGTGCACTGTAATTTTTTTCATTCCTTATTTTTTCCAAAAGTATTCTTTCTGATAGGTGAAAATTAAACCAGCTTGTATTCTACTTGTTTCTGTTGTTTGTTCAAACCTTACATCAAAATCAAGTCTATCCAACAATCTCATTTTTGTTCCAATTACACCTCCATAACCAAAGTCATTAAAATAATTTACTGAAGGACCAATATATGGTGTTAACCAATATGGTGTTTTATTATCAAAAATATGATGAATGTAGTTCAAATGAAATCCCCATTCTTTGTCAGTAAATTGATAATAATTATTGTCATATTCTCTATTTATTACACTTGTCCCATATTCCAATGCAGAATGATTGAATGTTTTTCTAAACCCAAAAGACCAACCAAAACTATTTTTACTTTTATTATCAAGTGAATAAATTGGATAAACATATAAATCATTTGAGAGAACTGCTGCGCTTAATGCAACAACAGCAATTGCGACATAAGCCATTGCTTCGTCATTATTAGAATTCCCTCCACTTCCATAGCTTGGGTTATCGTCCTTACAATTATTTTTTACATTACTCCAGCATCTGCAACAAGGTTTTCTTCCTAAACTTTGAGTTGCATTATATTCGTCTGTGTATTTTATGTCCCCTTTACAATTATTTAATCCTGGGCAATTACTTCTACTATGATATGCATAAGAATATTCTCCAGTACAAACATAAACTGTTTGAGCGATTTTTAAATCTTCTGTATGTTCCTTTTCAAAAATCGAGTGTTCGTGCTTTTCATTTAATGTTAAATCTTGAGAAAATGTGTTAAATGATAATAGTATTAATGTTAAAATAAATAAATTTTTCATATTTTTTCTTTTTCTATTTTGTTTTCGGTTAGTTCGGTTTTTTATAGTGCACAACGTTGTTGTATATGGTTTGTTGCGTTTTTGAAGCACTAAATTTAGTAAATAAAAACGGAATAGAAAATCCCTAAGGATTTTCGTAGGTAGGTGAGTACTAGCAATAAATTATATACGCTGTTAGCACTTGTTTTTTCTTTCGTAAAATGTTTTTATGTCTCCTTTTTGATTTAAATGTATTCCGTAAAATATTCCATTATAGTTAAAAGACTTGTTGTCATAATTTTTATCATAATTATTGTAATGATAAATAATTTCGTCTTTTAAGAATAAAATGACTTTCTTAATTAAAAGTAATAATTCATTCCAATCATTTATGTTACTAAATTTAACCATTTCTCCTTTTCTATGAATTTCATATTTTTCAATATGACCAAGTAAAATATGAATGAAATATTTAGGTTTTAGTTTAATACATATTTGCTCAGACAAAGAATAAACTTCTGTTTGAAATGTTTCTATACAATTCAAAAGTTCTTGATTATTTTTGAAGTTATATTTATATCTTAAATTTCGATCTTCTCGAATGTTTTTAGATAGTGATTTTGCAAGTTCTAAAAGTCCAGGGTTGTCAATTTTTTGAATAGTTTTCACTACATTCAAGGAGATGCTTTTTAATTCATTTTTAATATCACTAATATTATTTATAGGCTGATTTTGCTTATTTATGGAATCTAAAATATCAATATTTAAATCTTTATATTTATTATGATTAAGCTTTAAAAAAAGCTTCTCTACATTTTCTAAAGGACTTTTTCTTTTTTCAAGTATTGAAAGTTGTACATACTTACAAATGTATTGTGGGTCGTTTTTTTCTATATAGATAGTACATTCTTTTAGAAATTTCATAGGGTCAGTTTCCAATAAATATCTCAGATTCTCTTCCTTTTCAACTTGATTGTTCATTTTTCTATAAGTGCTAACGGTTTGTATATGAAAAGTAGCAAGTTAATATATACTTACTTTCAGTTTAGAAACAATCATAGCAGAAAAGAACTAAACTTGAAGTCTAGCCTTAAACTGCTATTTTTTATATACTTTGTTAGCAACTGTTTATTTAATAAATTTCAAATCTTTCTCGATTGCTTCAATCATTGTTCCTGCAATATTTCTTTCAGATATACCTTCAATACCTTCAAGTCCTGGAGATGAATTAACTTCTAATAATAAAGGACCTTTTTCGCCTCTTATAATATCTACACCTGCAACTTTTAACCCCATTGTTTTAGTAGCTAGTAAAGCTACTTTTTTCTCTTCTTTAGTAATTTTCACAAGAGATGCAATACCTCCCATATGAATGTTTGCTCTAAATTCACCGGGTGCAGCTGTCCTTTTCATACTAGCTATTATTTTACCATTTACAACAAAACATCTAATGTCTTCTCCGTTAGCTTCTTTTATGAATTCTTGAACTAAAATATTCGCTTTTAAACTTTTGAAAGCATTTATAAGACTTTCAGCAGCTTTCTTTGTTTCAGCTAAAACAACACCTTTACCTTGAGTTCCTTCTAATAACTTAACTATTAAAGGTGCACCACCTACCATATTTATTAACTCTTCTGTATCAAGAGGAGAGTTTGCAAAACCAGAAATAGGAATTGGTAATCCACTATTTATTAATAATTGTAAAGCAAATAATTTATCTCGAGATTTAGTAATTGAAGATGCAGAGTTTAAACAATAAACTCCCATAGCTTCAAAATGACGAGTTAATGCACAACCATAAAAGGTAGCACTTGGTCTAATTCTTGGAATTATTGCATCAAAATCAGACAATATCCTTCCTCCTCTGTAGTGCATTTCAGGGTTTTTTCCATCAAGTTTTATATAACAATCTTTAATGTTTAAAAACTCAACTTCGTGACCTTTTTCTTCTCCAGCTTCAATAATTCTTCTATTACTGTAAAGGTTTGGGTTACTCGCTAATAGCCCTATTTTTAGCCCTGTTTTTTTGACAACTTTAGAATGGTAGTGTTGCTTTAATAAATCGTCAGTAGGTTGTCCAAGTAAACAGTAAGATTCAGGGTCAACTAACATTTTTCCTGTCATTGCTTGTCTACCAAGTAGCATTCTATAACCCATATTATCTCTGTTAGTAAGAGTAAGTTCAACATCCCAAGTTTCCTCAGCTATTGATAAGGTAGTTTTAATAACAAATCTTAACTCGCTATTACCACTAGAACTTTTTACTTTTCGTTTGTCGTGTACTTTAGCTTCACAACTAATAGTGGTTTTACCATCGTTTTGTAATGGGTGTACATCAAATTTTATCCAAGGAATTCCATTTTTCTTAAAAGGAGTTATATTTGTAGCGTGTAATGCAGAAGTTTTTGCTCCTGAGTCTACTCTACATTTAACAGCAGGTATGTTAATTTCAGGAAAACTACACCATTCATCACGTCCTACTATTATTTTATTTTCAGAATTCATTAATTTATATTATTAGTTATTTTTAATTGTTGCTAACGTTGATGTATAAGCTTTGTTGCGATGGTTTAGCAGTAAAGTTACTAAATAATTACCGACCAAGAAAGTCCGCGAGGACTTTCGTAAGTAGGTAAAAAGTTAGCAATAAAGTTTATACGGTGTTGTGTGTAGTGCTTTTTATTTTCTTATTTCTGGTTCTTCTTTTAATAGAAAAAAGCCTTTCACTTTATTTCCAACATAATATGTCAAACCTTTGTTAGCTGAAAATCCTATTACAACTCCAATTCCAAATGGAATAGCTTTTTCAACAGCTTTTCGAGTAAATGTTATTCCTACTTTTTTAAATATTTCTTTCACAGCGATTAAAGTAGAACCTTTCAAATTTTGTCTAACTATATTTATAAAAGCCTTCGTTCCTAATTGTTTTCCTCCTTCTTTAGAAGCTTCGCTAACTGCTCCAAGACCTGCAATCATTAAACACAATCTTTTTTGTTCTTCAATTTCAATATCGTGTCCACAAATTGTTGCTATTGCCATAGTCATTTCAATCTGATATTTCATTGACATTGCTGCATCAGCTGTAGCTCCTCCAAATGTAGCTATAACAGTTCCTAAACCAGGAATTATTCCTGTTAATGCTGTTCCTGCACCAACAAAAGCAGTATAGTAAGAATAATTAGAAATTATCTTGTCGATAATCATAATATTAATTTCATCTTCTGTTTTTTTATTCTGGTGCTTTTCTAAATATTTACTTTTTAAACTTAAAGTTTCCTTTTTTATAACAGAAGGTTCTGCTAAAATTAATTCAATTGCTTTCAGTAAAGTTGGTTTGTCATTTTGATTTTCTTCCATTTTTCAATAATTTTTATTTTGGTTAGTTCTTAAGGTTTTGTGATTATAAAAAAGACCTTACAATATTTTTTTCTAAATTTTAATTCAGCGTTCGGTTTTTGCATTACACACAACGATTATGTATAAGATTAGTGGCGTGTTTAAGCACCTAATTTAGCAAATACAAACCGAATAGAAAATCCGCGAGGATTTTCGTAAGTAGGTGAGGACTAGCCATTAATTTTATACGGTGTTGTAAAACGTTTTTTTATTCAGATATTACATATGAAATTTTAACATAGTTAGGGGAATATTTTAAAAGTTCATTTGTTCCTTCTTCATTTTCTTTCAAATATCGAACACCACAAAATCTTCTCACTCCATATTTTTCATCCAACCACGATGAAGCATATATCAACAGCGGAATTTTTTTATTCAGTTCCCATTTTGTATCAATATATTTTCTCCAATTAAGTGAGTTTTCTTTTTCAGTATTTTTCATTTCGATACTGTACCCTGTCATTGTAAATCCATAAGTTTTAATTGATAATTGGCTTTTATTTTCTGAGGGAATATCTTTAGTTATTATTGTTATTTGGTTTATATAGTCATAAAATGGTTGTTCAGATTTAAAATAAGTATAGGTATTATTAGTGTTTACTATTGTGTCGGAAGAAATCATTTGTCCATTTAAATATTCATCCATAACTATATAGAGTTTATATCTTTTGTCAAATTTTCCGAGTTTGAACTTATTAATCCGTATTCCTTGAAATTCTAACATTTCAACTAAATCAATTAATTCTATATCGTCAATTTCTGATATTTGATGTTCTTTTTGAATTTGAGGTCGGTCATCTTGCTTGAATTTTTCTTGAGAAAAACTATTAATGGAAACTAAAAATAATAAGGTCAAGACAAATTTTAATAATTTCATATTTATTTTGTATTTAAATGTTTTACAACGTTGTTGTATATGGTTTGTTGCGTGTTTCAAGCAACTAATTTAGTAAATAATTACGGACAAAGAAAGTCCGCGAGGACTTTCGCAAGTAGGTAAAAAGCCAGCAATAAATTATATACGGTGTTATATGGCGTTTTTTTATTTCAAAAATGGAATTGCTAAAATATATTCGTTCCTCAATCCTCTTCGACTTTTTCTAACATTCAAAATTATAAACACTATATTAATTAAATATAATAAAAATAGCATAATCGTTGGTATTGAGAAATGATATATTAACGCATAAATAGAATTCTTTATGTTAAAACTAAATGGAAAAGATAAAAATTTTTCTCCGAACCACATATTTATAGGAATTAGTAAAACATATAATGTCAAAACCCAAGTAATTTGAAAATTCACTATCTTTTTTCCACAATCATCTACATACTTTATTTTTCCCTTTTTCAAAATCCACATTATAAATGGAATTATTATTCCTAATATTGGATGAATAATAAAGAAAAGGGAACTCCAATTCAGTTGTTGTATGTATCCTTTGTCTTCGATAACTTCCCATTCTAAAAGTTCATCTGGTGTTATATTTAGGGCTTGGGTTATTTTAATCAGAGTATCTCCTCTCGAAATTGTTCCAGTTTTTTCGATACGTTGGATTGTTCTTAAACTAAGTTTTGATTCTTCAGCCAATTGTTCTTGAGAAAATCCTTTTTGATTTCTTAGGTTTTTGATTTTAATTGCTAAGTTTTGATTATTCATTTTAGATGTTTTAAATATTACTTAGCAAAGATATTTTGAAACTTTATTAATTCTTGTGTCATTATTATGTCAATCTTATGACATTTCTGCCAATGTTTGGTTTTAATGCCATATAACGGTTAGTATAAGAATAGTAGCGGATTTTTACCCACTAACTTTTCGGTTAAACACTGACCTTTTTTACATTTACTTACTTTCACTTTAGCTATTAAACCGCTATTATTTTTATACAATGTTGTGTGTAGTTTTTATTAATTCAGGTGTTTCTGATAAAAGCTTTTCATTCTTTATTTCTATTACATTTATCAGATACAGTAGATTATTAAAATTAACAGGTAGTGATAAATCTAATTCGGATATTTTCAATAAAAATGAAGTTCTATCCATTTTTAAAATATGCTTACCAATTGAACTGTCATTATTAAGAATTTCAATCAATTCAGTTTTCAAGTTTGACAATTGGAATTGAAGCCTAAATTTATTTCTCAATAAAGCTTCCCAATTCTTACTTTTAAAATGACGATACGATAATTCATTGAAAAGATTTTTTAAAGCAATATCATTAGTCTCTAAACTTGCATATATTCCATTTAGAAGTCTTTCACTTTCTTTATGTTCTTTCCAGTCATTCTTACATTTATATCTTAAACTGTGGTCTATTTCGTGCCATCCTTCTGACAGCATAGTACGCAATTGAAGTTCGAATGTATTATCAATTAAATTGAAATTTGATTTTTCTGTAGCTAAATTAACTTCTTTTAAAATTTGAATATGGTTTTCATCAAATTGACAGATAATATTAGTTCTTTTAGGTTTAAATACTGTTAATTCCAGCTCGTCAATTTCCTCGTCTATAAATTTAAATTTATTATTTAAAATCTCTTTAACAACATCGATGTCATCTTTAAAGTAGGTAACAATTCTAACACCAATTACGTCTTGAATTTTTTTCCCATTTTCTTTATAAGGACTACCTTCATCAATTTTTCTTTGAATTTTTTCAGTTATAGATTTTTCATTCTTTGTTCTGACAAATATTCTATATAATAAGCCAACTTTATTTAATTCGTTAACAATGTTTTGATGAATTTGTTTCTCGATAATTTGAAAACCTGCTATCATTTTTTGTCATTATGTTTTAAATGATGAATAGCTTCTCTTGTAATGAAACCAACGTCATCTTTGAAATGTAAATAATCCTTACTTTTTAATGAATCAATGACTTTATTTATCTCTTTGTCGTGATATTCATTAAGCGACTTCTTTATATAAGAAAATTTTCGAGCCCTTGGTTTTATACCATCAACTTGAAAAAAATGCTTTAGAACCATTTCTTCTGTGAGTATAGCTTTTTCTTTCTTCTCATTATTTGTTGGGCTATCAAATAGATTTAGAATGTTTTGGACAAAATCATTATTTGAATTACAAGCGAATAATGCAAAATCACTATACGGTTTGCTAGTTTGATTATTTATTATTGAACAATCATAAAATGAGCAATTCTGAAATGATGTATCAAAAAACAAATTAATATCGAATACACAATTATGAAATATAACGGAAGAGAAGGCAGATGATTCAAATCTACAATCTTCATTAAAATTTAAATTGAATAACTCTCTGTCTAGAACAAATAGGTTTTTATAAACCCGTTTTGGTTGTTTAGAAAAAGTATAATCCAAATCAAAATAAAAACCAATATCATAATTGAAATTTTCATCATTGAAAATCGACCACAAATTTTCCTTTTTATTTTTGCTTTGAATTTTGAATGATTCAATAGATTTTGTAGCAAAATCTTGTGGAATTATATTTTCGAAATTTTCATAATGTTCTTGATATTTTTCTAAAATCAGGTTTTCTCCAATTAGGTGACCAAAAATAAAGTCATTTATGATTCCGACATCTCCATTTGGTTTTCTGTCAAGGAATACGTGGTTTGAAAGGGTTTCAATTAAATCTTCTATAGATGGTTTTTCTTCAGCGATATAAAGTTTTAGGCTGTTTTGTAATAGCTTTTGGTTGTATTCTTTGATAAAATCTTTAATCGTTTCTTTAGATTCAGCTGTTATGTTATACTCTGTCATAAACCTAACCAACTTTCTAAAAATTCTTAACTGGTCATCGTTATTTAATTTTAGATTTTGTCTTTGTTGTTCTCTTTTTAATAAATAGTCAAGATATTTATCAATTAAAGCACCATCATTGCTTTCGTGTACATAACCTTTAAGAACATCTAAAGAAATATTTCTTAAATATGATAAAAGTACTGGGTTCGCTATTTGAGCAACTGGAAAGCTTGCATTATCAATAACTTCAATCCTGTCATTGTCTAACCAGTTTTCAATTTTTGGCTCTTTTATTTCAAATCTTGCAAGTGAAAATTCGTTGTTTGAATCGTAAATTGAATTTAGAAATTCATCGCTATTAAATATTGCAGTTTTTCTTGATGTAATGATGATTTTTGCGTCTCCCTTTAGAAGTTCTATAATAGTGGTTAACATACTTTCAACCTCTTCTTTATTACTCTCTTTGGAAATTAACTCATCAAATCCATCAATAATGAGTGGAATCCTTCCTTTAGTTATTTGTTCGATAACTATATTTTGTTTTATCCCATTTGGAAACTGTTCATCAATTTCATTTAATAAAATATGTTTGAAAACTCTAGCTTCTCTGTTCCTTGAAAGTTCAGTAAAAAAAGGAAGTTGCTTACATTCGCTAGGTGAAAAAGTGTTAAGTATTTCGTTAGCAGTACAAGTTTTTCCAAATCCAGCAGGTGCTTCAATGATTATGAAAATGGCTCCATTAACTTTACTTAATAAACCGTTTATTTTATCAATTAGATTAATTTCAAAATTAGAATCGTAGGATTTATTCTCTACAATATTTTTCGATTCATCTTGAAGTAATAAGTCAAAAGAACTATTAATATACTTGTATGTACTTCCTTCTGGTAAATTTTGGAGTTGTCTGTTTACAAAATGTTTGTATCTATTTTTTAATTCATTTCCAAGTGGTGTCTTTATAAAAAAACCTTCAAATAAATACTCTTCTATTTCATCAATATCATCTAGTACTCTCACATCAGTTGCGAAACCTAATTCAGAGTATTCATTTTTAATTTTTGAAATGTCATAATCTTTATCAAATAGTATGAATTCAGCAGCGTGATACATACCATATCTTAAAGTATACACTCTAACCTTAAGGTTTGACTGATTTGCTAATTGATAATTGTAAGACAGAAAAAGCTTGTCTATATATTCTATTTTATCTGTTGTCATTCATTTTTTTAAATTACACACAACGTTGTTGTATATGGTTTGTTGCGTGTTTCAAGCAACTAATTTAGTAAATAATTACGGACAAAGAAAGTTCGCGAGGACTTTCGCAAGTAGGCAAGAAGCCAGCAATAAATTATATACGGTGTTAGCACACGTTTTTATTCACAGTGTTCTTTATAAATCGATTTTATTTTGTCATTTCCTTCTTTAATCGCTTTTTTCAAATCAGCACAACCATTTTGATTAATATTTAATTTTGCAATTCCACGATTTCCTAACGCCATATTCGTAAATTCTGTTTGGTAATTGTCATATTTGATTACAGAAGTGAAATCTTTAATTGCATTTTCGTAATTTTCTAACAAGAGATTTGCAAAACCTCTATTATTAAAAGCTTTATAATAGTGTGGTCGAAATTCTATTGCTTTTGTATAATCGGAAATTGCTCCTGTAAGATTGTCCATTTTTCTTTTATTATATCCACGATTATAATATGCTTCTGAAATTTGGTAACTGTCTTCTTGTGGGTATAAATCTATTGCTAAAGTATAATAGTCAACTGCTTTTTTTCGATTTCCATTGTCTGAATATTTTAATCCTTCATTATAATATTTGGTGGCTTGGTCGTGATTTTTTAAATAATCAGACATTTTGGTTTGCATTCCATTGTCCTTAATTGAATTTATGATGTCTAAAAATTCTTCTTGGTCATACTTAAATTCGTCAGCGTATGTATAACAAAGTATTTGTAATGTTGCACTTTTCCCTATGTAAAAAGCAATCATTCCAATAAGTTTTCCTTTTATATTTAGGTCTAAATTGTATGTGAAGATTAGTAATTGTTTTTTCTCGTTAAAATATGTCTTACCAATTTCGAGATTCATTTTTACTTTCTCTGTTTCTAAATTTTCTAAAACTTGATTTACTCCAAATTTATCTGTGTAGTATTTTTTTAACTTTTCAATTTCTTCCTTTTTTGTAGTTGTGGAATAATAGTTTTTGAATAAAATATAAGGATAGTCCATATCAGCATTACCAGACTTTTGAAAACACGCATCATACTGAATATTACTTTTATATTCCATTAAATCTTTTATCATTACTGTTTTTTCATATAAAACCTCTTTTGGTAATCTTCGCCAAGTCTTATCAAACTCCATTGTAAAGCCTAATGGATTATTATAAGTGGTCTGACCAAATGCAGTAAATATTGAGTTAAGCCCAAAAAGAAAGAATAAAATTTTAATCTTCATTGTTTATAAATATAGTTTTAATGTAAATACCTTTTGTGTCAAAAATGCGAAAATCTCCACGATGATTGACTACTAAAAATAATATCAATTCATTTTTTAAATTGTAAATACCGAAAGTTCTTTTATCTACTACTTTTAGATAGAGAGACTTTTGACCAAATTCATTTTCTACATAAATACGGTCTTCAAATGTATTTTTATTATTCTCGGATTTATATGATGTTGTTTTTGGCGTGTAATAGGATGAATAAAGCGTGTTTATTTTATTGTCTGGTTCAATCCAACCTGCTGTTCCAGTATATGGATTCGTGTTTCCTTTTGTAGAAAAATTATCTCTGTTTGTTGAGTTTGGTGCAGTTCTATAGTATGGTGCTACATAAGTGCCATTACTTTTAGTGTATCCTTTAACTTTGACGTGTTTTGAGCTGACCTGTGCAATAGACGAAAGACAAACAAAAAATGTCAGTAAAAAAAGAAAGATATATTTCAAAGATATATTCATCTATTTATTTAAATAGAATTCTATTGGTTAAATCTCTAATTTCATTTTTCCTATTTAAATTATTGGTAGTTAAATTAACAATAAAGCTTTTTTGTTTGTAAAGAAATACAATTGATGTATTTATAAACTTATGTACTGAATATGTTAGTTCGGACACTATACTTAAAGCTTTTTGTCCATTTTTAAGTTTGATTAATGTTGTTTTTTCTCCATTTGATTCTGAATTTTCTTTTGTTGTTAGAAAAAATTGGTCTTTGTATATTTTCAATGTTTTTTCATTCATTCCTTTCATATCTTCAAACAAATTTTGGACGGTTACAGAATACTGCATAATTTTTTCATTACTATCTTGTGAAACACAAGCATAATTATTTTGGTTTCCAAGATTTCTTGTATATTCCAATTCGCAAATTGAGTTAATTGTTATTCCTTCAATTTTGGTATTGATTTGAGCTTTTATTGACCAAGATGTCAAAATTAAAACTATAATTATTTTGTTCATACGGATTTTTTTAAATGTGTGCTAACGTTGTTGTATAAGGTTTGTTGCGTGAATTTTGCACTAATTTAATAAATAATTACTGACAAAGAAAATCCGCGAGGATTTTCGCAAGTAGGTAAGAAGCAAGCAATAAATTTTATACGGTGTTGTAAATAGTTTTTTTCCTTAAATGTTTAAATAACTTTCAGCACGTTCACCTTCTAATTCAGCTAATCTTAAGTGTGCATTTTTCAAAGTTTTAATTCTTTTACTTTCATTCGGAAATGTAAAAATTCCTTTAAGTAATAAATAGATTCTTGTTATTGGAAAAGTAAAAGTTATTAAATCTGCAATATTCGCAACTACCATATTTAAAATAGATTTTTCTCCACCTCTTGCATATTTACCCAACCAAACTAAGTGAAGACCTACGTAATTTAAAAAGCTTGGTTTTTCAATATTTTCAGCTTCTTTTCTATGTTCAGATTGTCTCTCTTTACAACCATTAGCTGATACTTCAAGAGTTTTTTTGAAAAGTTCATTTGTTTTTTCAACTATTTTACTTAATTGATTAATTTCTTTTTCATTAGTTTTCTCGTCAATTTCTAAAACATCACAAATATCTTCCACTTTGTCATTGAATCTATTCATCATTTCAAAAAGGCTCGAAGCTTCTGTAGTGTCTAAATAACCATCTGAAATATATTCCTTTGCTTCATTTTTAATTACAGTGTAAGCTCCTGAAATTTTTGTAATTAAAGTATTTGGTCTAAAGCCTGTTTGAAAATCAATAGCTTTTTCAAATTCAGTTTTTGTATTCCTAATTCTTGAACTTGAACTTGAAGATGAACGCTTACTATTTGAACTGTTTTGGCTAACTCTTCTGTAAGGTGTGGAATGACTATCCTTGAAAACTTGGTTACTCACCACTTTTCCCATATCTCTTCCAACTTGATTTATTGCACTTTTTAAAAAACTCATATTTTTCTCTTTTTATCTTAATTTTTGTTAAATTATTTACAACGTGTTATGTATAACATTAGTTGCTAATTAAGTAAATAATAAAATAATTAATTAGTTCAACATCTACACAATAAGCTATGTCTATTTTAGATAAGCTATTAGTAGCAATTAATTTTATACGGTGTTGGCAACAGTATTTTTAATTTCTAATATTGTTTTGTCAGCCTTAACACATTAATCTTTAAAATATTGTGTTATGTCAAAATTCCTCATTTCTTTAAATCGTTCTTTAGATAAAATTAATACTTACACGACGTGGACTGTAGTATTCCTGACCATTCTATTAGTTTTAGAATTAATAGACTTCCTGAAATTATTAAACCTAATATAGATATTATTTGAGTTCTCTTAAACTTTCCTAATGTTTTTTCAGCTAATTCAAAATCAATGATTTCTTTTTCAGTTTTATATAATTCCTTTTTACCTTTAAATGTTATTTTACATAGGTATGGGTTTTTTGTAAAAAAATTTTTAAAAGGTTCTCCGTTATTATCAAATTTTGGTTTGTCTGAAACTAATTCATATTCTATTAAATTTAATTCTTTAAGTTCTACTATTTTCTCATTTAACAAAACTGAATCCTTTTCAATTCCGACAATTTTCACAAATTCATTATTGTCGTTTTCAAATAAATATTTTAGTATTTTATACTCTAAAGTTTTTTTCATTTTTAAGTAATTTTAATAATTTATGTTAAACAACGTTCAAATTCAAGGATTTTATTCAGAACTTTCAATTATTGAAAAGCAGATTAATGATCTTAAAGAAAAATACCCTTTCAAGTTTTCTATATTTTTAAAAAAAGATGAAAAAGATAATTTTTTCTTTACTTCACAAATTGAAGTCGATTAAATAATTAGATGCTTATAATGTATTTCTTTTCTACTTACTTTATACCAAGTACCTCCAAGGAAATGAATTGACACAATATCAAAATCTATGTTATTCGGAAAACTCTCAAAATACTTTCCATTATATTTTAATATTTCGTGAATGTCGTATTCTATATTATTTTCTTTCAAATATTTTAATGGAATTATTTCAAATGCGTCAATTATATCTTTATACATTTTAACTTTACCTTCAAATTCTTTCAATTTTTCTAAAGTTTCTATTGCCTCTTTTAGTTTCATATTTATTTAACTTTCAATTGTTTTATACTCCATTTTGTTCCATAAATTAAATATCTTAAAATGAAAAATATAGAAAATACAGTCAAACATATTCCTAAAATTTCTTCATTATCAATACTTTTATTAAAGAATGAATTTCTTGTATCATATAATTTTTTTTGAAATAAAACTGTTTCAGATAAGTGGTTTTCAGATTCATTATCTTTCAATATTCTACTATAAAAATCTTCTTTAGTTATTTTCATAATTCCATTTTCTTTTATGAAGTCGTAAACGTGATTTGATTTTTCATTATTTTTAATTTTAGATAGGAATATTACATCTTTTTCTAATTTGTATTTAAAATTATAATCATCGTATAATTCATTTTTTAAATAATAATATATTTTCAGTCTATAAGGTGAGTTTTCATATTTCTTTAATTTCAGAACTTTTCGGTGTAACTCATTTTCTTTATTTTGATTTATATTAATAAATAAAGACCATATTGAAAGTATTAATATAGACAAGATTACACTTCCGAGTAAAAACAAAAATTCTTTAGCAATTACTTTTTTTATTTTTTCGTTAATTTTCATTTTCAATTTCTTATTTTTCCATATTCCTTTTCATTCACTATCTATTCTTTTTATTATCTCTTTATATTGTTGCCAACGTGTTTGTATATGATTTGTTGTGTGGTTTAAGCAACCAATTTAGTAAATAATTACCGTCCAAGAAAGTCCGCGAGGACTTTCGCAAGTAGGCAAGAAGCCAGCAATAAATTATATACGGTGTTGGCAAACGTAATTTATCTATAAAACATATTTATAAATATCAATCTTTTCGTAAAATAGTCATTTATGTCAATGTTATTTGTCAATATATATTCAGACATTCTAAAAGGATGAATTGGGTCAGCTGTCATTTTAATATTTTCTAAATAAAAATCTAAAAATTTTGATTTATTAGATATTTCTTCCAAGGCTTTTATATATGATCCTATCATATTAACTTGAACATCTTCTTTCGCTTTTTCAAAAAGATCAAGTGTTGTTGTTTTTTTATTTATAGTATATGATTCAGATTTTGAGTGAATTAATTCATTATTCGATTTTAAACATTTATATTTTGTTTTTACAATTTCTCTTTTTTTCCAGACGAAAGACTTTTTTCTTCAATCCAAACAGAATCAGATACGCAATAAATATTCAGCTTTAATTTACTTTCAGGGAATATTCTATTTTCCATAAGAGAATAGTTATACTTTAAAATATCTTTTAAAAATTCTTTGTAAGCATTTTCAGTTTTTAGATTTGGATATTTATTTTTCAATGTTTTTGTTTCAAAATCTGCAATCAGAGAATTCAGAGTTTCAACATTTTCTTTTCCTATTGCTTTTTCAAATTCAATTTGTTGAGAGTAAATGGAAAGGGAAATAATTGTAAATAAGAGAAATATTGTTTTTTTCATTTTTCGTAGCTTTTATGTTAACTAATTATTAGTAGTTCAAAGTAGTACTTTGTTACATTCTTGATTTTTATTTTATGTTTGCCAACGTTGTTGTATAAGCTTTGGTGCGTTGGTTTAGCAGTAAAGTTACTAAATAATTACTAACCAAGAAAGTCCGAGAGGACTTTCGCAAGTAGGAAAGAAGCCAGCAATAAAGTTTATACGGTGTTGTGGTTAGTTATTTTTCTACTGTAATAAATTCCAATTCCTATTATAGTTATTATTTCTGCAATAATAGATAAATATGAACCTTCAAATCCGAATGCTCCACCGTTAATTAAATTTCCTTCTTTTATTTTAAATTCAATAATTGAGTAAGTGTCTTTACCACTTACATTAAAACCAAAAAGTGTTTGAAATAAATTCCAACTTAAATGCATTGCAATTGGAAACCATAAATTTTTTGTATGTATGTAAGATAAGCCGAGAACTATTCCAGCTAAAAATAAGTTAAATAAAGAGAATAAGTCAACATTCGGGTTGAAACTGTGCATTACAGAAAAAAGAATTGATGAAGTAATTAAAGCAGTATATTTATTAAATGAACTCATTAAATTTCTTAAAACATAACCACGTAAAAGTGTTTCCTCAACAATTGCAACAATCGTAAAAAGCATTATCGATATTATCAATTCCTTAAAGTCAAAATTTACATTTAAGAAAAATATTTCCTTCAAGTAAATTAATAATAAGTATCCAATTAACATTATTATAAGACCAAGTATAATTCCAAAAATAAATTCATTAAATCTATTTTTAGTTTGAAATCCAAGTGAAATAAATTCCTTTTTTTCTACAAATTTCATAAAAAGCAAAATCACTAAAAAAGTCCCAAATAAATCAAAAAATCCAACTATTAAAAGTTGTTTTGAAGTCTCTTCGTAATCTAAATTTGTGAAGTCAACTCCAGCAATTAAACTTCCAACATATTGAAATATTCCAACTATTATAAAATAAGATATTATGAACAAGAATATTCTTCCTATTGTATTCATTTTTATTCCAATATTGTTCATATTTCTGATTTTCGTTTTTAATTAACCACAACGTGTTTGTGTATGATTAGTTGCGTGGTTCAGCACGAAAGTTAGCAAATAAAAACCGAATAGAAAATCCGCGAGGATTTTCGTAAGTAGGCTATAACCAAGCAATTAATTATACACGGTGTTGCCCACAGTATTTTTTAATTCGTAAGGGTTAATTCAATTGCTGTTAACATATATTTTCCTTCATACTCTTTAGTTGTTCCCATAGTTTTTGAGGTTTTCTTCCATTTTCCTTGATTAAAAATCCAACTATTTTCAGGTGTTTCAGCAGGAATAGTTCCAATTGCAGGCTCATAAGATATTCCTTCTATTTTTTTCTTGAACCTTGCATAGTGTATTTATATTCGTATTTATTTTCTTCTATTATCAGCCATTCAATTGCAATAAAAAAACCTTTTTCAGGAAATTCAATATTTAATTTTGAAATATCAATTTCAGTTATTTTCTTTCCTTTTTTTGCAATTCCAACTATGTTTTTGTCATAAATATAATTTTTTGGTTCTCCATTTTCATTTAGTGCATAAAGGCGAATATTAAACTTTGAATTTTTAACATCACTTTTTGTTAAAAGTCTTATATTTTTCAAAAATGGCGTTTTATTATATTTTTCTTTATAGTCAAAAAATCGAGCAATTATCCAAGGCTTTATTCCATTTTGATAATAATGATTGATTTTAGATTTTTTAAATTTCCCGACTATTAATTTTTGAGTTAATTTTTTAGAATTTATAATTATTTCATCCAATTCAGTCGTTATTGGTCTTAATTCAAGAATATTTTTAATTGAATCTGACGAGATTTTTTTGTCTCAAATCCTATTGCTGAAAATAGAATATTTTTTGTGCTATCTATTTCTAATTCAAATTCTCCTTTTTCATTTGATGTTGTTCCAATGTTTTCGTTTTCTATCCAAATATTCACATAAGGTATTTTTTCTTTCGTTTTACTATCAATTATTACTGATTTTAATTGGCTAAAACAAAGGTTAGATACTAATAAAATTATGATGGCAAGCAGTTTTTTCATATTGTGGGCAACGTTGTTTTGTATGGTTTGTTGCGGTTTTAAGCAATAAAGTTAATAAATAAAACACTAACCAAGAAAATCCGCGAGGATTTTCGTAAGTAAGCAATTTGCAAGCAATAAATTATACAAGGTGTTGGCACCAGTATTTTTTCATTCGTATTGTTTCATTCTTTCCAATTTATTACTTTTTGAATTTTTTTATTCACAAGTTTATATTCCACAAAAGCAAGTAAATAGAAAGTCAGATTAAGAAAAAGTATTAGTATAAAATCGCTTTCTAATTTTCCAGATTTTATCGAATAAAATATATTCAGAATCATTACAGTTGTTAAAAGAATAATTAAAATCATTGAAATTAGCTTAAATCTCAATTTATAGTTTTTGAAATTATTCTTCTCAAAAGTCACAATCATTTTCGGAAGTAATTTCTCAAAAGGTGATGAAATTCTCAACAAGTCAATTCGGTTTTTATTTTCATAACCTAAAAAGAATTTATTCGGTTCATTTATATAAGTTGAAACATATTTGAAATCTAAAGATGTATGTCTCTTTAATGACAATAATCTAATGTTTCGTTCTATTTTTTCAGAACTCAATTCAGGTATATTTATTTTTTTAAAGTACAATTTTCGGTTTCAGTTTTTTATTGGTGCCAACGGTCTAGTATAAGAATAGTAGCGGATTTTACACACTAACTTTTCGGTTTAGAACTGACCTTTATTTTATGTTTATACTTTCGTTTTATCACTTAAACCGCTATTATTTTTATACATTGTTGTACACTGGCTTTTTTTCATTCAGTTTGTCAATCAGCGTTGGCGTGAAAGCTCTTTTAAATTTGTGAGGCACGAACAAACTTTAAATGTGCTTGAACTTGCGTTGGCTTTATTCCAAATATTTTTTCAATATGGCTTCTTTCTGTTTTGGAATTTCAGCTATTTGTTTTTCAAATTCCGTAATTTCATTCTCTAAATTTTCTATTTCAACATCCACTTTTTCCTGTTCTGCCATTGTGGGAAGTGGGATTTTAATTCCTTCGATTCTATCTATTGAAGCTCTTTTTGTTCTTGAAAACCCAATTTGCTTTCCTTCTTTGTCTAAACAATATGCAATATATCTAGCTTTTGCTATTGGTTGTTTAATTCTCAAATAACCACAATGATCGGTTGGATAAAATGGTATGTTTGCAGGAATTACATTTACCATCCAATCACCGTCTATTCCCCAAACTACCGAAGAAGTTGAAAAATCGGTTAAAAGTTCTTTATTTATAAACCCAAAAGGTTCAAAAACATTGGCACTGTACACAGGATATTTCCCTTGATTGCTTATTTCACTTTTTAAAACTCTTTTTCCAATTTTAGTTTCAAAAATATCTGTGTCGCTTAATCGTACAGATTTAGTTGCTTTATTAAACAAGGTTTCTAAAGAAGTATTAATGTGTTCTTTATGCGTTAGTATTATATTTTGTAAATCTTGCTCTTGCTTTTCTAAAACCTCAATTTCATCAACTATCTTTTGTTGAATATCTAACGTTGGAAGAGGTATTTTAAAATTTAATAAATCTGTTTTAGATAAATTAAATTGAACACTCCCAAAACCTAAGTTTCTAAGTTGAGTTCTACTAATTTCAGATTTTAAAATACTATTTAGATAACTAGGGATAATTTTATCAAGTTTAAAGTTTATAAACTTTCCAACCCTTTGGTTCAAAAGAAAAGTAGTTCTACTTGTATTTTTAAAAATGGTGGGAATTGCAAGTAGATTTAAATCACTATTCATATCAGTCATTGCAATAACAATATCTCCGTCTTTTAAAACAAAATCTTTATACTTTTCTGAAAAGTTATCAGGTAGAAAAGTTTTTTTATAATCTAAATCTAATACTCCTTTCAGTCTAATATTTGCTTGTCTAAAATTCAAAACGTTTGAACTTTCAACATAATCAGCACTTTTGAAAGCAAAACCATTTTGAAGATTAACAAATTCTTTGAGTGGGAATACATTCCACTTAGTCTGAATTTTTACTTTTTTTAACTGAAAGCGATATGTTTTGCTCAAAATCTGCTCGGTCAAATGTTAGCATATCAATTAAATTTTGATAGCTTACGTTTTTTTGAAGCGTTTCAGGAATGTCTAAATCGAACTTGTTTTCAGTAAACGCTCTGTATATATAAGTGCTAGCTTTATTTTCGTTAGTGAAACTTTTCATATCATAAAGCTGTGTGCATTCGTCAATGGTTTTGCTACGTTTTATAGGGTGCATTCCTTCATTCCCTCTACGATTACTAAAATCGTAACCTAAAAACTGTTTTTCTTTTGCCTTTTGACCTGTTTTTACTAAAACAACTTTTTGATTATATGTTAGAATAAAATAAAGTAATTTGTCTTTTTCTATTTCTAGTATTTTACTCCATTTTTCATCTTCCTTTTTAGCTTTTATCTTTTTGTCGTATTCATTAAATATTTCGTGTTGCTTTATAGCTTCGTTCGGTTTTTTCTGCAATAAGGTTTTATAATCTTGAAAAGAAATGTTTTCCCAAACGTGAGATATATATTTCTCTATTGGTTTTTCAATACCGTTTATAGTAATGTCTTTAAGATTTGTAAAGAATGTAGCTAGAGATTTTTCTACTTGTTCGGCAATAGTATCTTCTCTACGTTTTAAAAATAAAGTAACCGTATTTGTTCCTGTAGCCATAAAAGTGCCAGAGCCTAGTTCTGTAATTGCTATTATGTCAAAAGCTTTTAAAATAATCTCTCTTGCTTGTGAATATAAACCCGAATTACTTAAAATAGAACTTGGTAATATTATGGCTGCAATACCGTCTGTTTTTAGTAATTGTTTAGTACGTTCAATAAACAAACATTCTATTTCAGAACTTCTATCGCTTAGACTGTCAAACAATTTAAAATCCTCATTAGCGGAAGCATTTTTCAAATCACCTTTAAAAGAACTTACAGAATATGGCGGATTAGAAACAATAAACGAAAATTGAGGTTTTTCAGCATTTTTCTTTAATAGTCCTCTGTAACTTTTGGAATGTTTGAAACTATCTAATCCATCTCCGTGAATAACTTGTGCTAAACCATCTCCATAAAAATAACAGCCAACTTTTGCGACTTTTACTAAACGATAATCTTTTTCTATACCATAAACATATTTACTTGCCCAATCGTATTTCTTTTTTCTCCAAACTTCCACAAAATCTTCAGCTTCTTGTGTTTCTAATTTAGAGGTATCAATATCATTCTCAATAGTACGTTGGTACTCTTCCATTACTTCGGTTAAGAAGTGACCACTACCAACACTATAGTCAATCACAGCAGGAAGTTCTGGAATTGATTGGTTTAATTGTTTCTTTATGTATTGTGAAATAGGTAATGAGCGAACTATGAAACGTGTAATTGGTGGTGGTGTGAAAAACTGACCAGCTTCTTGTTTCAACCCAGTTGTTAAAAGACGTTCAAAGAAATCGCTTAAATGTTGTTGTTTTCTAGGATAACGAATTCTAAATTTTTGAAGTAATTGAACTACTTCTTTTAATACTTTTTGATTGTCCTCAAAAGTTTCTTCATCAAATACATCCTTTATATCGTAAACCTTATTGAATAGTAAAATATGTTTCTTTTTTTCTTCTAATTCTTTTTGAGTTTTATAGCTAAACATATCATCTGAAATTCCTCTAACTTCTTTTTTTAAGAAGTCATACATTCCAGATTTGTATAGGTTTATAAGTCTGATTTGAAAATCAACTGCATTGTCTTTGTGTTCTTTCCATTGAAAATCAAGTTCCTTATCATCTCTCTTTTTTTCATCAAATATTTTAGCGAGAAAAAGATTAAAAATCTTATTAAATGCGTTGGGTTTGTCTGAGACAGAATGCTTTCTAAGTATAGATAAAAATTCGTGAAATATTTTTTTACTATCTTCTTCGTTCAGTGTTTTTAAATCATCTTTGGTTAGTTTCTTGCTTTCAAACAAATAAGGTTTTACCCAATCGTCAAATATTCCGTTGGTATTGGTTACTTTATTCCATCTATCATAAACATCTTCTACATTTCCAGCTTGTCTGTAATGCTCCTCAATTTTTATTATTTCATTTTTAAACTGGATTTTGTTTTTGTCTAATTTAGAAGCATATAACATCAAAATATCAGCAGACTTGTCTTGTTGAAAATAGGTCATTAACTGACCGCCATTTGTTTCGGTTTTTTTAAACTCTTTTTCAAATTCTTTTCCCCAAGTCTTACATTCTATCATTAAATAAGCAGAGCCATCTTTACGAGTAACTAGAATATCGAGCCAACCACCACTTGCTCCGTGTCCGACTGTGTATTTTTTTTCTAAAACTATATGTTCTGGTTTGTACCCTTTTTCTAGTAATCTGTCTATACACTCTAAAACAACCCAATTTTCAGCTTGTGAGAAATTTTGAGTAGTTGTTCTTCCTCCAATTATTTTGCTTCCGAAATCAAATTGTTGTTTTTCAAAATCAATTTCAATTGAATATCCATTATAGTTTTTATGAAAAATTCCAGAAGTGTTTTCTTTAGGTATAAATCCTAATACTTGTATGAGTTTCTTTGTATCCATCTCGATTAGAATTTTAATTTTCCTTGTTTTGCGTTTATTGCTTTGATATATGTTGATTGGTCTTCTGCAACTTTAAAAATTTTATCAGAACATTTATATTCAAAAGCTTCTTTTGCAAATTTGTCTGCAAAATACAAGTCTTTAACTTGGTTGTAATCTAGTTCAAATAATTGGGCAAGTAATTTCAATTTGCCAACTGGAAATTTTTTATGGTCATTCTCAATTTTACTAACAGCAGGTGTATTAATTTTGACTTTCGCTCCGAATTCAGTCTGACTCCAGCCTTTTTCTTCTCGGTGAGTTTTTATGTAGTTTCCGAAACTTGCCATTAGTTTATTATACTTTTTATTGTTTTACCCAATTTTGGCAAAGTTATATATTTCTCAGTCCATAAACAATTTTTTTGACATATAAAAATCATCTTCATAAAACTTATTTTCAGCGTTGGGAAAAGGCAAGCTCTTTTTATTTTTTGAGGCACGAAAAAAATGAAATGTGCTTGACTGTGCGGCTGGATTCAGCTTGTGTACAACGGGTTTGTATAAGATTAGTTGCGTGTTTTAAGCACTAAAGTTAGCAAATAAATCACAGATAGAAAGTCCGCGAGGACTTTCGTAAGTAGGCTAGAACCAGCAATTAATTTTATACGGTGTTGTATGCCGTTTTTTTTCATTCCGATTATTAAACTTTAGAAGCTGATGCTTTTCTTGTTGCGTCTATTACTACTATGTTTTCGTGATTCTCTTTTTTAATTTCTTTTAAAACTTTATTGACCTTTCGGATATCTGATGATGTATAACATAAAACTACTGAAATATCACTAGCAGATTTTGATGCAGATTTATAGACGTCTGTTTGGTTTTCTAAGTTTCTCTTTAACGAAGTTGATTTAGCTAACTTAAATTCAACAATAGTTGAATCTCCACTTCCAAAAGAAACTTTATAATCTGCTGGACCACGACCATTATTTACTTCCGCATTAACATCATATGGTGAAGCATACCAAGTCAATCTAAATATTCTTTGTATAGTGTCTTCCTTCGCAATAGGTCTATGACCATCGTAGAAAATACGATAACCATCATTATTTTCGATTACGTCTTTTAGATACAAAGCTCTTTTAAGAGATTCATCATAACTATTTGACTGTAATTTGTAAAAATCACTATTCTTATTTAGTAACTCGCATAGTGGTGTTAGAGCATCAACTAATTTTTCTTTTAGTTCATTAATTTGCGACATAGAAGCAGAAGTAACTTCATACTTTTTGTCTTCTTTTAGTTTTATATAAAAGTCTACTAAATCAGGGAATTTCCTGATTGTTTTTAAGAATGCATATTCTTTATCTTTCTTTTTTGGTTTTCTTGGTAAATGAGACCTAAAAAAATCATTAATAGCTGAACGTAAAGATGAATTTTCTAAAGACCTTGTTACATTGTTAAAGCTTGAATAAAAATCAGAATTGTTGATTACAGCATCATCTACTGTTAAAATATCTAAAGGTGTTAGAATAATGAAATCTCCACCGTTTTCTCTAAAAAAGTATGGCAGTTTAAAAGTTCTAGGTTGCCATATTTTTGTTTTTTTATCGAATCGACACCTTATTGAAAAGTCTTTAGTTTGATTTTCTTTTAAATGCTTTTTTGCGAAATTTTCGGTAAACTCAAGTAGATATTCTTGTATTAAGTTTGTCGTAAAATCACTAATAAAATCTTTTCCAACTCCAGAATTTAAAAGAGTCAATTTTTCTATATGAGTTTCGGCAGTTATTTCTTCTTCTCCAAAAGTGCTATAAAAACCATTAAAAGCTGTAATAGCTCCATTTGCAAATTTCTTTCCTAATCCTTTTCCTCCATTTCCATATTTTGCCAATCCTAACCAATTTTGTTTGATTTCGGGAAATTTGAATAGATTTAAATTGACATCTATTCCGTTATTTTCTGTCGCAAATTCTTTTAAAATTAGTAAATGTTCAACTACTTTTTTATGAAGTTCTTTATATTCTGGTTTTTCAGATGCAAATAATAAAAATGGGTCAATAAACATTGGTAAGTCAGAACTCAAACAAATATTTAATGCTCCAAATTTTTCTAAAGTTGAATTGTCAATTTCAAAATAGTCGGAAAAAAGTAATTTAAAATTAGACATATTTCATTTTTTTGATGGATTGTTCTTGGTTTGGTCAAATGGCATACAACGTTGTTGTATAAGCTTTGTTGCGTGTTTCAAGCAACTAATTTAGTAAATAATTACTAACCAAGAAAGTCCGCGAGGACTTTCGTAAGTGGGCAAGAAGCCAGCAATAAAGTTTATACGGTGTTGTACACAGTAATTTTTATTTCATTATAAATGTCAATCCAATTCCTATAGCAATGAGTGGAAAAAGAAAAATTATTTGACTTGTAATTATCCAAAATAGAAATTTAGTCCACTGTAGAAAATTCATTTCTGTCGTATTTTCTTTTTTAGTAATTCTAATTAGTTCAGAATATTCCATTTTCATAAAGTTGGATTTACTAATTTTTAAATCGATTATTCCTATTTCATTTATTCCTTTCTTAAAACCTTTAAAAACTGATTTTGGATAAATCCATAAACTGTAACCCATTGCCCATAAACTCAAAAAACCTAATTGAAAATGTTTCCATATTCCAGTTGAAATTTCCCAACCAGCAATAAACCCTTCTCCTTTCCAAGAAGTGTCACAATTATTTAAAATATGTTGAATGTCGTGAATATGTAATGCTTCTCTTCTGAATTCCGGATTAGGTAAATTTAATTTAAGTCCAAACACTTTAAATTCAAAAGTATCGTCGTCAATTCCACCATCTTTTGGAATTCCGTTTTTTGCATAAAATTCAGTTAATAATTTATCTAATGTCATTTTCGTGGTTTATTGTGTACAACTTATTTATATACGGAGCTTTTATCCGTTTTTTAGTCTAATTGAGAATGATATGCAGAAGTTTAGTTACTTTATATCTTTCTTTGTTATAAAAATAATAGATTAAAATAGATCATCAAATGGATTTTTAATTTTTTTTAAACTAGTATCTGTTACATGGGTATAAATCATTGTAGTTTTTGGGCTACTATGACCTAATAATTCTTGAATATATCTAATATCGGTGCCTTTTTCTAATAAATGTGTTGCAAAACTATGTCTTAAAGAATGAAGAGTTATCTTCTTCTTTATTCCGGCCTTAAAAAGTGCATTTTTTAATACTTTTTGCGCACTTGTATTGCTATATTTCCCTCCTTTTTGACCTTCAAATAAATATTTTTCTGGTTTATATGCAATATAATATTCTCTTAAAATTTTCACAAATGCTGGAGACAAAAGTGTATATCTATCTTTTTTTCCTTTAGCTTGCTTTATATGAATTAGCATTCTTTCACTATCTATATCAGTAATCTCTAAATTTATTGCTTCTCCAATTCTTAATCCTCCAGAATATAATAAACTTAAAAGCACCTTATGTTTAAGGTTAGTAATAGTGTTAAAAATTGCTTTTATTTCATTTCCACTAAGTACAATTGGTAATCTTTTTTCTTTTCTAGGTCTTTCGAGATGAACTTCTTCATAAGAGAAACCTTTATACTCAAAAAACTTTTTTATACCACTTATAAATTGATTTTGATATGAAATAGATTTATTAGGAATATAAATATAATCATAACTAAAAGCTTCCACTATTTTTGTAGAATAAATATCAGCTTTTTTTAAAAGTGCATACTTAATATATGTAGTGGTAACGTCTACATAAGTGTTAATAGTGTTTTTACTCAATCGTTTTTGATATAACCATTTTTTATATTTATTCAAATCATTTTTTATTGATTCAGGAATTTTATCAATTAAATGAGATTTTTGTTTTTCTGTTATTTTACTTTTATTAATAAATTGTTGGAGTGTTGCATAATCAATATGCCAATTAGGATTTTTTAAATGTGTAAAAACTATCCTTAAGTTTTCTAAGGATAATTCTACATAATAAGATCTTAAAGTTTGACTCCAATTGATAATATCGAGACTTTTAAGACGTTTTTTTATTTCAAGATCAAAAATAAATTCAATTGTTAAAACATTTTTATTTCTAAGCTTAGCAGTACTTAAAGTTATTTTTTTCATAGCATATAAACGTAAATCTAAGACTTTTTTTATTTTTTGCTATTAAATAAATTCAGTAAATTATTTTTTTGTGAAAAATGATTAATTCCAGCTTATTAATATTTTATATAAGGATAAATAAAAAAATTAAGAAGAAATAGCACCTAAAGTATAAAGTTGTTCTAAAGTAGGAGAGGAGCTACCACCTGCAGGTTCAAGAGTAATACCAAATGCTTCTGACTCATTTGCATTATTTATAGTGAAAATCTTGTTTGCATCAGCAGTAAAAGAATCTAAAGTACCTAAACTAGTAGGAGTTAATGGGCTTAGTTTTAAAGACCAAACTTGGTATACTTTTCCTTTTGGAGGTTCTGGTAAACCTTTAGCATCTAGGTAAATAGAATTTTCTTTTTTGTCCCAATAAACTTTAGCATAAGATGTAGGTGATACTTTTTGACCTGCCAAAGGGATGGAAATAATGTCTTTATCTCTAAAAACTTCAATTAGCTTTTCTGCTGCTGCTAAATTAGTAGATGCACTATCTATTTGCGCTTCTAGTAATTGCTTTTCAGAAGCAACTTGTTCTTTTAATTGATTGTTTTTGGAAAGTGTAAAAATTAAAATACTACCAATTAATAAAGAAGTTGCCCAACCAGAATATTGTAACCAATTAGTTTTTGGTTTCGAAATTGGTATCACTTTTGGGGCATCAACTTTTAATTGATTTTTTATATTGTTAAATGAATATGAAGCATCTTTTTTAGTTGCAGCAGTAAATTGCAGAATCGCTTTTTCTATCGATTCTACTTCTGCTAATAATTCAGAATTTTCCATAATTGTATTGTATACTTCTTCATTTTCCTTTTCAGAAAGTGAGCCAGCAACATACAGTTCTAAAATTCCAGATGCTATGTAATCTTTAATATTCATTTTTTATACGTCTAACATTGTTCTTAATTCGCCAATGCAAGATCTATTTCTTGTTTTTATGGTGCCTAAAGGCATTTTTAATTCTTCTGATGCTTCTTTTTGTGTAAATCCTTTAAAATATAATAATTCTATAACAGCTTTACATTTATCTCCTAACTTAGTCACAAACTTTTTTAAGCCAATTGCATTTGTAGAGTTATCTAAACTAGAACTGCTTTCTAATATATCTACGAAAAAATCTGAATTAAGGTTTTGTTTAGACTGTTTAAATTTTTTAGAACGTGTATAATCTATAGCAGCATTTCTTGCTATATTTAGTAACCACGTAAAAAATCGTCCTTTTTTTGCTGAGTAAGAATCTGCTTTATTCCATGCTTTTATAAAAACATCTTGGGTTATTTCTTGAGTAACATCATCATTTTTAACAATGTTATTTACAACACCAGAAATACTATTACAATAAAGATTGTATAGTTTTTCATACGCTTTCACGTCTTTTTGTTGAAACTGTAAAATTAAAAGCTCTTGATTCATAAATTGTATCAAGAGCTAAAATAGATAATTAAAATTAATTGAGTTAGTTTCTTCTAATTAAAATAAAATCGCCACCTTCATTTCCAGTTCCACTAATTGGTGCATAAATAGGTCTTTGTGTTTTATCTCCTCTAGGGTTGTCTATAATAGGGTCTTCAATCATATTAAATAATTGTCCGGCAGAAAGATATTCTCTAGAATTGTCTTTGAGTTTTTTTATTAAATACTCCATAAACACACTTTTATTAGGTACGGTTTCTAGTGCACCGCTTGTTATGGCTTTTCTACTTGTTAATGCATATTTTGCTTTAACAGCATTAGAGGCATTAGATAAACTTCTTGTTCTTGTTAAAATACTACCACTAAAACACGCATCTGATATTAATAAGGTGTGTTTAGAAGGTATTGCCTTTATATAAGTAACTATACTTGTGTTTAAAATAATGTTTTCTTCAAAATCTCTGTTCGAATTTGATGGCATCCAATATCCTTTTTCGGTTTTTTTATCATAATTACCATGTCCGGCATAGAAAATTACTAAATTATCATTCTTATTTATTTTTCTACTTAATTTTATAAACTCTCTATTAATTTGATTTTCAGTTGGGTTTTTTAAAACAGTTACATTTTCTTTATTAAAAGTATAATTACTTATTAAAACATTTGCTAAGTTTTGTGCATCTTTAGTAGGTTCTCCATTTAAATCGGGTATAGTTTTATCATCATACTCACTAACACCAATAATTAACGCGTAATATTTACCAAACCCAATATCTAGCTTTTCATGAACAATTGGAGTAGGGTTGGAGTTGGATGAAGCTCGTTTTATAATAAATGTTTTTGATGAAGATGCTTGTTTTAAATCGGTAGCTTTTACAATTAACTCGTTTTTTCCGTATTTTAAAGGCACATTTGCAGAAAAAGTACCATCTTCTGCAACATTTGCTTCAGTTCCGTTTACTGTTATTTCATAAATTCCATCAACATCTGTAGCAACACCTTTTACTAAAATTCTTTTTGATTTTACTATTTTAAAACCTCTTTCTACTTCTACCGATGGTTCAATTATTTTAACTATTGGAGGATTATTATAACTTGTGGTTTGATATTTTATATCTAAATAATCTACAGCAATTTCTCTTTCAAAATAAACTGTATAACCAAATTTATTACCAAAAAAAGGTTGAAAAGGAGTTTCATTTATATATATATCATTGATGTAAAACCGTAATAGTTGACCAGATTTTACAATTTTTAATTTATTAATTTCATTGGAACCTGTTTTAATTGCAGAAGAATAAGTATAAGGAATAATGTCATTATTTACGTTATTTAAAAACTTTCTAAATTTATAATTACCATTACTAGAAATTAGAAATGAAAATTCATTAGAAGAGTTTTTTCTACCAAAAGTAATACCGAACATACCATCTTGTGAAGCATTTTTTTGATTAATAGCCGTTTCAATTATAAAATCTTTATAAGAATTAATATCAATTGTTCTACTGATAAAACTACCTCCACTTTTTTTCTTTTTAAATTTAATTTACCATTGTTTATTGCTACAGAATAATCGCTTGCATTATCTAAATTCCAATTATTAGTATTCGAATTAAAACTATCATAAAGAGGAACAGTAAGAGTTTTATCCTTCTTTGTAGGTTTTATAATATTGGTTTTATCTTGATTAATTTTTAAATAATCTATGGCAATTTTTTGTTTGTAATAAATTCCATATCCTATTTCAGAACCAAAAAAAGCTTCGAAATCTATTTTTGTTAAGTATGTACTATTTATAAACAATTTATAATATTCACCTTCTTTTTTAACTTTTAATATATTCGATTTTCCGCTACCAATATTAATTGCAGAAGATTTAACCCATTTTATAATCTCTTCATTTTTATTATTGATAACTCTTTTAACCTTGTAATATCCGGTAGCTGTTAAAAGAATTTGTAAATAATTTTCGTCTTTTTTACCCCAAAGTAATCCATAAGGAGAATTTGTGTCTCCAGAAACATGTTTAAACTTTGTTTCAATCTCAAAATCTTTAGAGCTATCAAAGTTCTTGTTTATATAAGCTAAATAGCCAGTTTCATCTTTTTTATGGTCTAAATAATAGTTTCCATCAGAAAAATAAAAATTAACAGATTCGTTATTTAACTCGTTCCAGTTATTACTATTATTATTAAATTCGTCTAAAAATACAATGTCTTTTTCTAATGAAATTTTTGATTTTACTTTTTTATTTATATAATTAACACTTAAATAACCAACAGAAATTTTTTGCCTATTATAAACTATAAAGCCTAATCTATCTCCATACATTTTTGCAGCATAATTTGTATATACTAATTTGTTGTTTATATAATATTCGAAAGTATTATTAATATGCTTAACTTCTAAGTAGTTGTAAGAATTTCCTTTTTTAATATGTTCAGAAACAGTCCATTCTTTTATTGTTTTGCTTTTCCCATTTTCAAAGTTTTTAATCATATATGAACCACCAGAAGTAATAAAAAATTCATTTTGGTTGTTGTTGTCTTGCCTTCCAAATATTAAACCAAAACCATTGTTATTTATACCGCTTACTTTTTTTATTTGTGCTTTAATGTTAAAATCTCTTTCAGAATTTATCTTTTTTAAAATTGTAGAACTCCATCCACCATTTTCTCTTTTATGATCAAAAATATAATTTCCATCTTTTACACCTAATTCAATTTCATCGTTTTTTGTAATTGGCCAACTATTCTTATTATCGTTAAAGCCTTCGAAAAGTAAAGATTTTGTTACCTTTTTTTAGAGTTTGTAATAGATTTTGATAGATATTTAGTTTTAATATAATCTATAGATATTTTTTGATTTTTATAAATAATAATAGAAATTTTATTTCCTACAAAGCCCTTGTAAGTTATGGTATGAAGACTCTTATTATTAATTATAAAACTAATTGAGTTACCAGTTTTTTTAATTTTAAGTTCGTTTACTCCATAATTACCAGTCTTTACGTTGTCAGATTTTGTCCATTTTTTTCATTTTTATAAGTACCGTTTACAGATTCAGCAATTCTAAAGTAACCGTTAGTTGTAAATCCAAATTCTTTATAGTTTTTAATATCTTTATAATCATATAAAAATGAAATTCCAGAATTATCTGTTCCTGATATTTTTTGAATAGAAGTAGTAATTTCAAAATCTCTTGTAGTATCTAAATTATAAGCAGATGTAGAAATTTGCCAGTTATTTACTTTCTCTTTGTGTTCAAAATAATAACGTCCATTATAAGTTTTTAAAGCTCTTTTTTTATTTTCTCCTTGAGGCCATGAATTTTTAGTGTCAAAATTTTCTTCATAAGCATAATTAGAATATTGGGTTTGACAAATGGCCGAAAACTGAGTGCATAAAAAAAGAAATAATATGTTTTTTAAGATTCTCATTTCTGTTTTTTATTGATGGTTCATTTCTATGAAAACGGGAACAACTTTTGAAGACAAATTTTTCGAAGATGCATTAAATGCAATTTTATCCTTACTAAAAGTAATATCAGACCCTTTAAACATTTTATAAGATAAAGCTTTCTTTATTCTAGATACAAAATCTCCAGAACTATATTTAGCTTTACTAACTATATTATTTATGTTTAATTTTTCTTTGCTATATAACACACAAAGTATATCTCTACCAGGTTTATTGTCAAACTCTATAAAATAGTCTTCATTTGGTAATGCTATTTCGCTATTGGTGTAATTAAAGAAATCGCTATAACTACCAAAAGGATATAATTTATTAACAGATTTGTCTGAAGATCCGTAACCAATTAAGTATACATAGCCCCGCTGCTTACTTTTTAAATAAATTCTAAACTGAGTGCCAGAAGTATATGCTTTATTTACTTTATAAGTAGTTTTTGTAGCTTTTACAATATTAAAATTTCTTGTGGCTCCTTCTGCTAAACTTATTGGCATATTAGAGCCAGAGCTTAATTTTAATGTCATTTCTCCTCCTAATTTATTTCCTGTAACATAATTGGTGTTTGGAGAAGGATTTGGGTTATTTAATTGATCTACTATTACATAATTTTCTTTTGCTTGTTCTTTGTAGTCTTCATATTTTATCCAAAAGAAACCTTTATTTCCCCACCAAGAACCCCAAGAGTTCATAATTTCAAAAGCACCTCCATATTTATTATCATCATACCCAACAACAACTAATGCATGCCCTTTTGCTCCATAATTTTTTTTATACACATATGTATTTGGATGAAACGAAATGTTATTATAACCAAGTAAACCAAAAAGAACAGGGTGATTTTTAGATAATGCTTTTTTAACATTATTTACTAAGTTTGCGTTATATCCTTTATCATTTAACTTTTCAAAATGACTTATTTTATGTTTAGAAGCTTTGGTAAAAAGGTAATTTGTTGGTTTTGTTGTACAATTATTTACATTATATGGGAAATCTGTATTTTTAACTACTCCATATTTTTTTAAAACTAAAGCTGCATTTGTTAAACTAGATCCTCTTTCGCATTTAGTATCTAAAGTATTGTCGGTTTTTCTAGGGCTTTTAATCGAATTGTAAATAAAAGCAGGAGAAAAAGTATTTGCATTTATTTTAGTAATATTATTTTTCCACCCATTTTTTACTGCATTAGATATTGTTCTTGCTCCATGTGCACTTGCCCAACCTACACAAGAAGATTGATTTCCTTGACTTTTTGGAGTAGGGCAATAGGCTTTTAAACTATATGAGCTTGGTAGTGTGTTAAAACTTCTACTAACTAGTGGTACAATGGTTGGAATACTATTATATTCTTCATCGCTAGAGGCTTCTAATCCTGTAGGAAATTGGGAATACGCTATTGTTGATGTAAAAACAATAAAACATAAAATTAGCAGTTTTTTCATTTTGAGTTTTTTAATGTTACAAAACAAAATTCTAAATTTTACCTCAAAAAAAAATACGTCATTTGACGTATTTTTAAGCTTTTAAAATTGTAATTGGTTTTAATCTAGGTATTTAATTCTTAAATAATCGATTGCAATTTCTTGATCATTAAAAATTGAAAAGCCAATTTCATTACCGTAAAAAGGTAAAAAATCCATTTTATAAACAAAAGAACCATTAATATAAAACTTAAAAAAGCCATCTTGTTTTTTAACTTTTATAATGTTAGATTTCATGCTACCTTTTTTTATTAAATGAGATTCTGTCCATTTTTTTACGAGTTGTTCTTTACTATTAATTGTTTTCGCAATTTTATAACTACCACTAGCAGATAGATAAAAGCGAAAGCTATTGTTATCGCTTTGGCCAAATATTAAGCCATACCCATAATTTAAAACTCCAGAAATTTTAAGAATTTTATATAATATTCGTTTTTTGGAAAATAAATATTATTTCTTTGTATTTTGTTAGAAACAAGTATTTTAGATGTTTTTTAAAATAGTTTAAAAAGAGGAAAGAGGTTTTATAATTACAACCTAATTATTTTTTGAACATTATTTTTAACTAAATAATTTTTAATTATGTTTTTAGAAGCATCTTTATTCTCGATAGGAGTTAAAACAGTTTTTAGAACATTTATATTGTTCTCTTGCAATGCTAAATTAGTGTAACCGTAACCGAAAACTACATTGTTTTCAATTAATATAACAGCATTTTCTTCAATTTCTCTTCCTTTATTAACTATAATAAAATTATCATTATTAAAATTATCTTCTAATATTTTAAATTTCTTTTTAAAGTTATATTTAGGAGCTAAATGTTCTAATTCTAAATAATATTTTAATCTTGTAAAAAGCTCATTACCTGTTTTATCAAAAGAAACTGAATCTGCTCTATCTTGAACTTTTACAGCTCTTTTAGTTATTTTTAAAAATAATCTATTAATCTCAGATTTAATATTATTTCCTTTCCCTATATAAATAACTTTTCCATCAGCATTATGAATATAGAAAACACCTAAAGTAGCAGGTATATTATCAATTAAAGATTTCAATTTTTCTTTTTTTAATCTTTTATCAAAATATTTTACAGCATTTTGAACGATCGTTTTTTCAATATCTTTTTCTAATAATAATTTAAATAATTGTACAGTTGCTAATGCATCGCCATTTGCTCTATGTCTATCTGTAATTGGAATTCCTAAAGATTTAGTAAGTTTACCTAAACTATATGAAGGTTGATCTAATATGAGTTGTTTACTTAACTCTACTGTACAAAGTGTATTTCTGCAATAATCGAAACCTAAACGATCAAATTCTGTTCTTAAAATTCGATAATCGAAACTAGAATTATGAGCTACTATAATACAGTCTTTAGTAATTTCTACTATTCGTTTGGCTACTTCATAAAACTTAGGAGCATTTCTAAGCATTTTATTGTTAATGCCCGTAAGTCTTACAACAAATTCTTGAATAGGTTTTTCTGGATTTACTAAAGAAATAAATTGGTCTACAACTTCATGTCCATTAAATTTATAAATGGCAATTTCGGTAATTCCTTCTTCGTTAAACTTTCCTCCTGTAGTTTCTATGTCTAAAATAGCGTACAATTCCCTTTTTCTTTTTTGATAAAATTACTGATTATAATTACGGTGACCAAATATAGAGCTACCAACTCTAATCATAGTGCTCCCATTTTCAATAGCTAATTTATAATCTCCACTCATTCCCATTGATAAAGTTTGCAGTTTATGCAAATCAAAAAAAGTTTTAAGTGATAAAAATTCATCTTTTAATTGCTCCTCATTATCTGTAAAAGTAGCCATTCCCATTAATCCAATAATATTAATGTTTTGTAATTCAGCTGTTTCTTTTGATGTTAAAATGTTTTCAATCTCATTAAAAGTAAAACCAAACTTAGTTTCTTCTTTAGCAATTTTTGCTTGCAATAAACAATTTATAACTCTATTGTGTTTTTTAGCTTGCTTATTAATTTCTTTTAACGTTTTAAACTTATCTACTCCATGAATTAAATTAACAAAATGAGCCATATACTTAACTTTATTGCTTTGTAAATGCCCAATCATATGCCATTCGATGTCTTTTGGTAAAGCATCATATTTATCAACCATTTCTTGAATTTTATTTTCCCCAAAAATACGCTGACCAGCACTATAAGCTTCTTTAATATCTGAAATAGGTTTCGTTTTAGAAACAGCAACCAAAGTTACATGCTCTGGTAAAGTAGATTTAATATGTTGTAAGTTTTTAGAAATCATAATGTTTGTGAGTACTAGATTTAATTAGAATTCATAAATTGTTAAAGCACTTCTTAATTTTGGTTCTATATAAGTTGTTTTTGGAGGCATCATTAAGCCTGCATCAACAATACCTTTTAGTTCTTTAATGGTAGTTGGTAGCATACCAAAAGAAACTTTATAATCACCAGTATCAACCTTCGTTTTTAACTCTAAACTATCCGTTTTATTCTGTGAATACAATATTTTAGAAGCATTTCTAATATCTTCTATTCCTAAAATAGGTTTTAATACAGTTTGATATAGGATTTCTGCATCTAATTTACTTAAAGAATCTGTAAATTTATATATAGATTTTCGTAAATACAATGCATAAAAATCACCATTTAAATACATACAAAAATGATGTTTTTCTTTAGGTTTATAAAGCTCTTGGCCTCTTTTTTCTATTCTAAAAAATGTATCTAATTCAATAAGAAATTCATCTGCAGTAAAACCGTTTAAATCTTTTATAAATCTATTAAACTCATAAATACTTAATTGACTCTCTGGTAATAAATAGCTCATAAAAAAATTATAGTCTTCATTTCCCGTATGATTTTCGTTTTCTTTTGCTAAGTTTTGAGCTAACAAACAAGATGAAGTAGATCTATGATGGCCGTCTGCAATATATAATGTGTCTATTTTCTTAAAAGCCTCTATAATTTGTTCAATATCTTCTTTTTGATCTACAACCCAAAGTAAATGTAAATCTTTGTCTGTAGTAGAAAATTCGTATTCTGGTCTTTGCTTTTTATATTTTTCTATAATGGTTTTAATTACATCATTATCTGGATACGTTAGTAAAACAGGTTCTGCATTAAAACCAGTATTTTTAAGATAATTTTCAAATAATAGTTCTCTTTCCTTAAGTGTTCCTTCATGCTTTTTTATTACGTTTTTATGATAGTCTTCTACAGAAGTAGCAGTTATAATTCCGCAAAAAGAATTTGTTGCTGTAGTTTTCTTATAAATATAAAAAGCAGGAGATTTATCTTGTTTAAAAATTTTATCTTCTTTAAATTCTAAATAACGATTATGAACCAATTTAAACCTTAAATCGCCACTAACATCTTGCTTATGGTATTTATAGCCAGGATTAATAACATGTAAAAATGTAAATGGATTAAATGCTAATTTAGAATGTAGCATTTCTGGAGTATAAATTTCGTAAGATTTAGAAGAAACCAAAGCAGCTTTGTCTCTACTAGGTCTTACAGCTTTAAAAGGTTTTACAATGGCCATATATAAATTTGAATAATTCTTAGTTTTTCACTAAAAATTGTTATCCTAATAAGTTAATTATTTGTGTTGCTAGTTCCGTACCAATTCTATCTTTCGATTCTTGTGTTTCTCCACCAATATGAGGAGTTAAAGAAATTTCTGGATTCATTAAAAGTTGAACAGCAGGTGCAGGTTCTGTTTCATAAACATCTAACCCAGCATATTGTATTTTACCACTTTCTATACCTTTTACTAAATCTACTTCGTGTAAAACACCACCTTTAGAAGCATTAACAATTCCTACACCATCTTTCATTTTTTCTATTTCTGTTGATGATATAAGGTAATCATCTTGTTCAGAAACGTTTAAAGAAATAAAGTCAGCTTCTTTTAATAATTCGTCTTGAGAAACTGTATCTATATGAATTGTTACTTTTTGACCATTAAAAAACTCTAAAACAATAGGAGCAGACTCAATAATAGAATCTGTTGCAACAACTTTCATCCCTAATCCTAAACCTATTTTAGCTACTTGTTGGCCTACTTTTCCAAAACCAATAATACCTAATGTTTTACCTCGTAACTCTACACCTTGAGCGTAGGCTTTATTTAAATCTTTAAAACGCGTATCGCCCTCTAAAGGCATTTCTCTGTTAGAAGAATGTAAAAAACGAACCATACCAAATAAGTGTGCAAAAACTAATTCTGCAACAGAACTAGAAGAAGCATTAGGTGCGTTAATTACGTGTAAGCCATTATCTTCAGCATAGTCAACATCTATATTTTCTAAATCTTTACCTCCAGATGCAATAAGTTTTAAACTTGGGCAAGCTTCAATTAATTCTTGTCTTACTTGTGTAGAGTTCATAACTAAAATTGCATCAATATTATTTTCATTGATGTAATTTTCTAACTGACTTTGAGCAACTTTTACATTTATTACTTCAAAGTCTCCTTTTTCTAAAGCATCTATTCCGCTTTGAGAAAGTCCGTCATTTGCTAATATTTTCATTATTCTATTTTAAGTCATTGCGAGAATTGAAATGACGAGGCAATCTTATTGTTAAGATTCCTTCATTTCATTCGGAATGACGATTTGTATTTATTTTTGAATTCTTTCTAATTCTTGCATTACATCAACCAATACTTGTACGCTATGTAAAGGCAATGCATTGTACATACTTGCTCTATATCCGCCAACACTTCTATGCCCATTTAAACCATTTATGCCAGCTTCTTGCCACAAATTATCAAAAGTTTCTTTCAATGTATCGTCTATCAAATTAAAAGTAACATTCATATTACTTCTATCTTCTTTTGCTGCAAATCCTTTAAAAAGTGGATTTCTATCAATTTCTGAATATAATAAAGCTGCTTTCTTGTTATTTACTTTTTCGATAAACGGAATTCCGCCTAAATTTTTTAACCATTCCAAAGTTAACATAGAAGTATAAACTGCAAAAACAGAAGGTGTATTAAACATGCTATCTTTATCTAAATGAACTTGGTAATTTAACATAGACGGAATCTGTCTTTCTACCTTACCTAATATATCTTCTTTAATAATAACCAATGTTGTTCCTGCTGGCCCCATGTTTTTTTGAGCTCCGGCATAAATTAAATCGAATTTTGAAAAGTCTAATTGACGCGAAAAAATATCTGAACTCATATCACAAACGTTAACTCCTTTAAATTCAGGAAAGTCTTTTATTTGTGTTCCGTAAATAGTATTATTACTTGTTGTGTGAAAGTAATCTACATCCTTTGAAATTGAAAATTCTTTAGGAATGTAAGAGAAGTTTTTGTCTTTAGACGTTGCAACTTCTACAACTTCTCCAAACATTTTTGCTTCTTTAATTGCTTTGTCAGACCAAGTTCCTGTATTTAAATATGCAGCTTTTTTATTTAATAAGTTATAAGTAACCATTAAAAACTGCATACTCGCGCCACCTTGTAAAAACAAAGCTTTATATCCTTTATTCTCTAATTCTAAAAGTTCTAAAGCTAAAGAACGTGCTTTTTCAATAACATTTACAAAAGATTCACTTCTGTGAGATATTTCTATCAATGATAAATTATCATCATTAAAATTTAAAATGGCTTCAGATGCTTTTTTAAGTACTTCTTGTGGTAAAATACAAGGGCCTGCACTAAAATTATGTTTTTTCATTTTTTTGTTTTCTTTTGAACTTCAAAGTTTCAGGTTTTTACCATCAACTAAAAACTATCAACCAATAACCATATTTATATATTTGATAAAAATTCTAACGTATTTACGCCATCTGCGTAATCTGTTAACTGCGGATTTTGTGTTTGTCCAAATGCAACTTCAGTTTCTAAAAAATCTTTAGCTACTATACATTGAATTTTTTCTTTATCTTGATGTAATTTTATTTTTAAATCGGCTTCATTATCGTAATACTCATAAAAAATCGTTGCAATAGGCGAGGAGTAGCTTTCGTCTTCCTTTATCATAAGAAATCCATTTTCTAATAAATCGAACTCACTCATTAAGTACACAGCCTTATTATAGTCGTAATTATTAGCGTACTTAGCATTATTTATAAAATCTTTTTTGCTATACATTCCATTAAAAAAAGCATCAAAATTAAACCCTTTTGGTACATATAACTTAGAAACACTTCTACAGCCTAAACCAAAATACTGAAAAACATCATCAGATAATTTTGCAAAGTCTTCATCTGTTTCTTTACCAGTAATTACAGCAACAGAATTTCTACTTTTTCTAATAATATTAGGTTTATTTTTAAAGTAATATTCAAAATAACGAGCAGTATTAGAGCTTCCTGTAGCAATGACTGCGTCGAAATTATCTAATTTTTCTTCTGTAAAAAGAATTTTACCTTTAAAACCTTCTTCTACATACTCTAAATATTTAGTTAAAAATGGTAATAAATGTTTATCATTAGAAGATTGCTTTACTAATACAGAATGGCCAGAGATTAACACAGATAAAAAATCATGAAAACCTACTAAAGGTATGTTTCCTGCCATAATTATGGCTACATTTTTAGGTGATTCGTTTTTTAAAGTAATGCTTTCTGTAAAGTTTGTTAAGTTCTTTTTGTTTAGGGATTTACTCCAATTATTTAATGTAAATAATATATTGTCTTTTGTAAACCAAGAATTGTTTTCTTGAGCTACTTTAATTTGATGAACGAAACCGTCAAAAAAGATTTCATTATGCTCAATATTATCTTTTTTTGTTACATTATCTACAGAAAACTGACTTAAAAAGTCCCCTAATTTTGCGAATGCAGTAATTCTATTTTGAATACTAATCATTTATTTTGGTTGTCTATGATTTTGGCTTTATTTTTGCAACTACAAAGGTACAAAAACAGAAGAGAAAATTATGGCAATTATTATAACAGATGAATGTATAAATTGTGGGGCATGCGAACCAGAATGTCCTAACACTGCAATTTATGAAGGAGCAGATGATTGGAAGTATGCTGATGGTACAGATTTAAATGGTGATGTAGTTTTACCAGGAGGAAAAGCTGTAAATGCAGATGAAGATCAAGAACCTGTTTCCGATGAGATATATTACATCGTACCAGATAAATGTACAGAATGTAAAGGTTTTCATGATGAGCCACAATGTGCTGCAGTTTGCCCTGTAGATTGTTGTGTGCCAGATGAAGATGTTGTAGAAACTGATGAGTTTTTATTAGAAAAACAAAGTTTTATGCATAACGAATAGTTTAAAGACTTTTTTTGAAACAAGAAACATGATTTTTTTGAATCATGTGCATAAAAAATTCCGAAGTAAATTCGGAATTTTTTATGTTTAAAACATCTATATTTGCAACGCAAAAATCAAGTTTTGGTTTTTGTATCTATTTTATCAAAACATCTAAAGAATAATGAAAGCTGGAATTGTAGGATTACCAAACGTAGGAAAATCAACTTTATTTAATTGTTTATCTAATGCAAAAGCACAAAGTGCAAACTTTCCTTTTTGTACCATTGAACCTAATTTAGGTGTTGTAAACGTACCAGATACACGTTTAGAAAAATTAGAAGAATTGGTAAACCCAGAAAGAGTTTTACCAGCTACAGTAGAAATAGTAGATATAGCTGGTTTGGTTAAAGGAGCAAGTAAAGGAGAAGGTTTAGGAAATCAGTTTTTAGCAAATATTAGAGAAACAGATGCCCTTTTACATGTTGTACGTTGTTTTGATAACGATAATATTATTCATGTTGATAGTTCTGTAGATCCTGTTAGAGATAAAGAAACTATTGACATTGAATTACAATTAAAAGATTTAGAAGCAGTAGAAAAACGTTTAGAGCGTGTAAAAAGAACTGCAAAAACGGGTAATAAAGAAGCGCAAGCAGAATTAATAGTTTTGTTAAAAATAGAAGAAACTTTATTAAAAGGAATTTCTGTAAGAGCAATATCGTTTTCTGAAAAAGAAATGGAATTTGTGCAACCTTTACAGTTTATAACTTTAAAACCTGTATTATACGTTTGTAATGTAGATGAAGGTTCTGCAGTTTCTGGAAATGCTTATGTAGAAAAAGTTAGAGAAGCTGTAAAAGACGAAAATGCTGAAGTAATTATTTTAGCTGTTGGTACAGAAGCAGATATTACAGAATTAGATGATTATGAAGAAAGACAAATGTTTTTAGCAGATATTGGCTTAGAAGAAGCAGGTGTGTCTAGATTAGTGCGTTCTGCGTATAAATTATTAAACTTACAAACTTATTTTACAGCAGGTGTAAAAGAAGTAAGAGCTTGGACTATTCCTATTGGTTCTACAGCGCCGCAAGCTGCAGGTGTTATTCATACAGATTTTGAAAAAGGTTTTATTAGAGCAGAAACGATAGCATATGAAGATTATGTAACTTTTGGTTCTGAGGCTAAGGTAAAAGAAGCTGGTAAAATGAGAGTAGAAGGTAAAGAATACGTTGTTAAAGATGGCGATGTAATGCACTTTCGTTTTAACGTGTAATTTTTTAGACGATATATAAGTAAATCCCAATGAGAAATCATTGGGATTTTTTTGATTTAAAACTTATCGGTTTAATTATTAATAAAATTTTTTAAAATGATATTTTTGGCACACCTATTGAAATAACCAAACAAAACCTAACTATTATGAAAAAACAACTACTTGTTATTTTATCGTTTTTATTCTTTATTTCTTGTAGCAGTATAAAAAATACCCAAGAAGCTATAAGTAATGGTAATTATGATAGCGCAATGAATATTGCCATAGAAAATTTAAAAAAGAACAAAACAAAAAAAGGAAATCAGCCTTATATCTTAATGTTAGAAGACGCTTTTGCTAAAGCAGTGTCTAAAGACGAAGCAAAAATAGCTTTTCTTAAAAAAGAAAATAATCCAGAGAGTTTAGAAACAATTTTTGGTTTATATACAAGCTTAAAAAACAGACAAGAATGGTTGAAGCCATTGTTGCCATTGCCAATTTTAAAAGAAAATAGAAATGCTATTTTTAAGTTAAATAATTATGATGATGAAATTATAGCTTCTAAAAATGAATTGTCAAATCATCTATATAACAATGCAAAACAGCTTATTGAAGCAGATAACAAATTAGATTATAGAAATGCATACGCCGATTTAGACTACATAGAAAAAATAAATCCTAATTATAAAGAAGTTCGTAATTTAATGGATGTTGCTCATAGTAGAGGTATTGATTTTGTATTTGTTTCTATGAAAAATCAAACTGAAAAAGTGATTCCGAAACGATTAGAAGAAGATTTATTAAATTTTGACACCTATGGATTAAATGATTTATGGACCGTTTATCATGGTGTTAAAGACTCAAAAATAAGTTATGATTTTGGTTTAGAATTAAACTTAAGAGATATTCAAGTATCACCAGAACAAATAAGGGAAAGAGAAATTATTAAAGAAAAGCAGGTTAAAGATGGTTTTAAGTATCTTTTAGATGATAAAGGAAATCAAGTTTTAGATAAAGATGGTGAGAAAATTAAGGTTGATAAGTTTGTAAAAGTTAGATGTCAGTTATATGAATTTACACAACTTAAAACAGCAAAAGTAATTGGACAAGTTAAATATGTAGATTTTAATACCAAACAAACAATTGAAACGTATCCTATTGAAAGTGAATTTGCTTTTCAGCATGTTTATGCAAGTTTTAAAGGTGATAAAAGAGCTTTAGAGCAGTCATATTTAGACTTAACAAGGTTGCGTGTGGCTTCTTTTCCTTCAAACGAACAAATGATTTACGATGCTGGTCAGGATTTAAAACAACATTTAAAACATATTATTAATAGAAATAAGTTTAGAAATTAATATTTAATAGTTTTTTAAAAGATTATTGTGTCTTGAAAAACTAATTATTAATACTTTCATTAATAACATCAAGAATAATAGTACAGCCTTTTATAAGTTCGTCATCTGAGATTGTTAACGGTGGTGTAATTCGCATTGCTTTACCTTCAAATAATAAGAAAAAGAGAATTAAACCACGATCTAAGCAAGTAAGAATAATTTTTGCAGCTAATTCTGGCGATTCAACAATTGCAGCTAACATTAATCCTTTTCCTCTAATTTCTTTTATGGCAGAATGTTGTAAATGTTTTCTAATAATTTGTTCTTTTCTTAAACTCTCTGAGAGTAAATTTTTTTCTAATATTTCTTTAACAGTTGCGTTTGCAGCAGCAGCAATTATAGGATGACCTGCAAATGTAGAAATATGACCTAATTTAGGATTGTCTTTTAGCAAACCCATATGCTCGTTAGAAGCAATAAAAGCGCCAATTGGCATTCCGCCACCTAAACCTTTACCTGTAATAATAATATCTGGTATAACATTATAGTTTTCAAATCCCCAGAAAGTACCAGTTCTACCAATTCCTGTTTGTATTTCATCAAGAATTAATAAAGCACCAACTTCTTCACAACGTTTTTTTATTTTTGATAAATAATCATTTTTTGGTTCTATAAAACCAGCTCCACCTTGTATGGTTTCTAAAATTACAGCAGCGGTTTTGTTTGTTATTTTTGATAAATCATCAACATTATTAAACTCAATAAAACGAATACCAGGAATTAAAGGCCTAAAAGCAGCATTTTGTCTTTCTACACCAGAAACACTCATTGCGCCTTGTGTATTACCATGATATGAGTTTTTTGCAGCAATAATTTCTGCTCTTCCTGTAACTCTTTTTGCAAGTTTTAAAGCGCCTTCTGTAGCTTCTGTACCAGAATTTGTAATATAAACGGATGATAAGTTTTCTGGTAAAGTAGAAGCTAATATTTTACAAAGTTCTACTTGTGGTTGTTGTATAAACTCGCCATAAACCATTACATGCGCAAATTTATCAACCTGATTTTTAATAGCTTCAGATACTCTGGGATGATTATGTCCTAAACTATTAGCAGAAACTCCTGCAACAAAGTCTAAATACTCTTTTCCATTAACATCATAAATATAACTTCCATTAGCATGAGAAATTTCTATGGCAAGTGGGTGAGAAGAGGTTTGTGCTTGGTATTTAAAAAAATCTGATTTCAAAATTATTGTTTATTTAAAGCTTTTACTTTATTGTTTTTAAAAGCTGATTTATCATCGAGCACAGCATTTTTATTTTTTCTATTGTTCTTTTTTACAGGAGTTTCCTGTTTTTTGTTATTTCCTTTAATAAAAATGTCTTCCATTTTTTTTGGTTGCTCTTTTTCTCGCCAAATAAAACCTTTTAATTTTTTTATATCTTCTGGTAGTTTAGAAGGTGGATATGTTTTACCATCAGAAGCTTTTAAGTATTTTATGGTTTGAATAATCCCTTTGTCTAAAGTGAATTCTATATTACTAGAAATTTCTTTTGTAATTGTTTCTATAATATTAGTTTGCTCATTTCTATTGTAATAAATAGATTCAGCATTACCTTTTACTAAAAGAGTTCTTAGTTTGTTTTGCTCAAACTTACCAAACATATTTCGTCCTTTTATTTGGTTATAATCGTTTTCAGATAAAGAATCTTTAGATACTATAAAAGAGTTGTTAAATACTTTTAAAGAGTCTAATTTTTCGGTTTCAACATTAGATTTTAAATAGATTGTATCTCCAGTAATTTGATTTTGATCAGACCAAATAACAGGATTTCTATACATTCTAGTTAATCCGGTTTGTTGATCTGTGTGAATAGAATCGCACTTTCCTTGTAAATCTGATTTAAATATTTTTACATTATGATAGTTTCTAATAATGCGTTTTTTGGGCTTACCTGTTACTAATAAAGTATCACCATGTATAAACATAGAGTCTTTTTCTATTATAGAAATTGCCACTGCTTTTTTAATAATAAAAAGTGAGTCTTTTAATTCAAAAATTTCTGCATAATTTCCTCTAGTAATAAAATTTTGAACTGTATCTATAATTTGAATATTGTTTGTTGCAGAAGCAAATCCTTTTCTTTTATCATAATATAAACTATCGCCTTCAACAGTTCTTTCTTTTAAATATAGTTTTGCATTTTTTACAAAATGAGAAATATCTGTTTTTGTATTGTAAAAACCTCTTTCGCAATAAATTTTATTTTCGTTTTCGGTATTTGTTATTGTAGATGGACCATATAAATAAGTGTAACCCGTATTTGTATAATAATCTAAATGATTAGATTCTAAATTATGTTCTGGGTTTACTACGGTTACTTTAGTTGTAGCAGTAAACTTTTTATTTTCTAAATAATAATTACCATTTTTACTTTTTAGTGTATTTGTTGCGTCTTTTATGGTAGCGTAACTTCTATAATATAATTTCTGATTTAATCTATCAAACTGTAAAGTGTCTGTAGTTAAGGTCATTGTAGGGTCATTTAAAACCACGTCTCCCCAAGAAAGTGCTTGTTTAGAGTTTACGTCATAATCTGCATAATCACTAGTTTGGGTAATGGTATCTCCTTGTTTTATTAAAACATTACCAATTGCTTTAAAAAAGTTTTGTTTTTTATAGTATAACGCTTGTTGGCAAGTTAAATTTATGCCTTCATGATTCATTTTAACATTACCAATAAGAATTGTGGCTCCTGGATATTTGTCTTCATCAGCTTCTTGCTGTTCGGCATAATATTCAATTTTTCTTTTTCTTGCGAAAATGAAATTGTAGTAAAAGTTATCAGAAATAAAAAAATACTTTAGTCAATATTACTTGTTTTTAGCAAAAATAATGAAAAGAATATTGCTGATTACTAAAGAAAAGTGAAAGTTAGTTTTATTATTAAAATTATTGGTTTTAATATGATAAATATCAGTAATAAGACAATAACATCTTGTAATTTTGCAGAAAAAAATAATGAAGCCTTTTTTTGATTTATCTGTAGAAGAAATGAAATCGTATGGTTACAAAATTGTTGATTTAATTGTAGCACATTATGATGAAGTTGATAATAAAAAGCCAGTTTCTAGCGCTACAAGAGTAGAAATGGACGATATTTTCTTGCAAGAAGCTCCAGAGGAAGGAATGGAAGCAGACAAAGTATTAGATTTTGTAATGGAAAATGTTATGCCAAATAGTAATATTTCTAGTCATCCAAAAGCATTTTCTTTTGTGCCAGGACCTAGTAATTTTATTAGTACAATGGCAGATTCTTTAGCAACCGGATTTAATATTTTTTCTGGCGGATGGATTGTTTCTCCTGCAGCAGCAGAATTGGAAATTGTTACTTTAAACTGGTTGTTAAAAATGTTTAATTTTCCGGTAACAAAAGGAGGAGGGATTTTTACAAGCGGAGGTTCTATGGCTAATTTAACAGGTTTAGCTACTGCAAGAAGAGTAAAATGTGGCGATGATTTTTCTGATGCAGTTATTTATTTATCAGATCAGGCGCACTCATCAAATATTAAAGCAATTCGTGTTTTAGGTTTTAAAAAGGAACAAGTAAAAATAATACCAACAGACATAGAGTTTAAGTTTAGTATTAATAAACTTAAAAATGAAATTGCAAAAGATAAATTAGAAGGAAAAAAACCTTTCTGTATTATAGCTTCTGCAGGTACAACAAATACAGGTACTGTTGATCCTTTAGATACATTAGCAGATATTTGCGAAAAAGAAAACCTTTGGTTTCATATTGATGGCGCTTATGGTGGTGCTGCAATTTTATCGAAAAAAGGAAGTAAAATATTACAAGGTATAGAACGAGCAGATTCTTTAACGGTAGATCCTCATAAATGGTTTTTTCAGCCTTATGAAATTGGTTGTTTATTAGTAAAGGATGCTTCTTGGTTAAGTAATACTTTTAGTGAAAAACCTGAGTATTTAAGAGATATTGAAGGTAACGAATCTGAAATTAATTTTTACGACTACGGAATTCAATTAACAAGAAGGTTTAGAGCTTTAAAATTTTATATGTCTATAAAAACGTATGGTTTAGAAACTTTTAAAGAAGCTATTTCTTATAATATTGATTTAGCTGATAAAACAGAAGATATTTTAAGAAAAAGTAAAAACTGGGAAATTGTTTCACCAGCAACATTGGCAATTATAAATTTTAGATACAATCCTTTAGGTTTAAATTTAATAGAAAAGGAGTTAGATACTTTAAACCAAGAAATTTCTGCTAGAGTAGTTGCTTCTAAAGAAGCACTTTTAGTAACAACGGTTTTACAAAATCAGATTGTAATTAGAATGTGCTTAATAAATCCTAAAACAACATTAAAGCATATTAAAGATACATTAGAACAATGTAATACGTTTGCTATGGAAGTGTTGGCTGAGTGGAAAAAATAGGTTTTAAGTTCTGAATAAAAATTCCTAAAACGGCAATTGGTATTAAACTACTAACTAGCATTAAAATTAGATAATAATTGTTGATGATGGATAACTGTTGCCAATTGCAAAAACCTTTGTAAAAAATAAGTATTTCTGACAAACTAAAACCTAAAAGATACACTCTAACCCAAATCTTAGAGAGTTTTAATAAACCAAATTCTTTCAAAAAAACAAACAAAGTTAAGCTTACAATTCCTATAAAATTTAAGTGTAAATAACCAATTACAAAATCTATAATTTGAGATGTTAATTCAGCAAAATAAGGAATAGATGTTAGTAATTGTAGCACAATTTTAAAGACAAAAAGAGCATAAATAAATGTTAATAATCGAATTGTAAAGGGAGTTAATTTTTTATGTAAATCTTTAATAATTGTATTTATTATTTGCCAAAACTTAAATAAAGCAATTAATTGTATTATGGCGCCTATAAACCCAATGATATAAATTTCTAAAGGCGGTTTTATCCAAAGAAAGGATAAGCATACCGTAAGTACGCAGCTTACAATCATCAATTTATAAAAAGAAGAAACAAAAGCTTTTTCTGCATAAATTTTATGCTTTTCTAAAAAGAAAAAAACAGTCCTAAAAGGCAAAAAATAAACCAGCCATTATATTGAAAATGTAAGTAGAAATAAATTGCATTTTTATACCAATGAGAAGTGCTACCTAAGGTATTCATGATTATTCCTATTGCCCAAGGACCAATACTAGAAATAATTAAAAATAGGAGAGAAGCATTTATAAATTTATATGAATATCTATCTTTTTTACAATTGTTGTGCTTTTTAAAAAAGGAATAAAACCAATATGTACAAATTAAAAATAAGGTAGAAAAAATAATTGAATAAAGAGCATAACCAGTTATAGGAAAACTTAAAAGCATTCCTAAAATTGTAATTTGAGTGCACCAAAACAGTAAGTTGTATTTTTTTTGACATCATTTTTAATAAATAAATGAAAAATTAAAGATGTTAATGCCACATAAACCCAGCCTAATAAAGCAATGTGAGAATGGGTATGCACTAAAAACTTATAAGTTGCGCTTACATTTGTAACTGGAAATAAGCGAAGTATAATGCCTAAAGAAGCAGCTATTAAAAAGTATAATAAGGCTATAAATGCTTGTGTTTTTGACTTTATCATTCTAAAAAATTATAATAATTGTTTTAAATTGTTATTATTTGCATATTCATCTGCCATTTCTAGAATTGTTTTGGTTTGTAGTTTTTTTATTAACTCGTTTTTAAAAGGATAATATAAATGATGAACAACACAAGGTTTTTCTTCACTACATTCCTGTTTACCTAGATAACACTTGTTAAATTTTTTCTATATCATCTACACAATCTATAATATTAAAAAGTGTTTTATTTTCACTTTCTTTTGATAAATAAAAACCTCCATGTGGGCCTTTTACTGAAGATATTATATTGCTTTTTGTTAATTCTTGCAAGGTTTTAGCTAAAAAAGGAGCAGGTATATTTAATTCAGTCGCTAATTTTTTAGAACCAACTTTATTGTTTTTGCAAGCTGAATTAGCAATAAGTAATACAGCTCTAATGGCATATTTACTTGCTTTGGATAACATAATTTATTTTTTGTAAAATAAAAAGATAAAAATATCTTTTTATATGATATAAATCATAAAATAAATTTAAAAACATCTATAAATTTGTTCATATAAAAGACAAAAATATCTTTTATATAAAAACTATTAACTTAAAACTAAAAGAATGAAACTTTTAAAAACAGTGTGTTTATTATTTATTGCAAGCTTACTGCTAACAAGTTGTAAAAGCGAAGAGAAAAAAGAATTAGCAATTGTAGATAATGCAAATATCTATATAAAAGGGACTATGGATGCAGAATTAACTTCACCACCTTTTGTGCCAGCTCCAGTTGGAAATAGACCAGCAAAAAAACTGTTAGTAAATATGGAAATTCTTGAAAAAGAAGGTACTATGACAGATGGGGTACAATATGTATATTGGACTTTTGGAGGTTCTGTTCCAGGAAGTTTTATTAGAACTAGAGTAGGAGATTTAGTAGAGTTTACATTATCGAATCATCCGGACAACAAATTACCACATAATATAGATTTACATGCAGTTACAGGTCCTGGAGGTGGAGCAGAATCTTCTTTTGTGGCACCTGGTCATAAAAAAACGTTTTCTTTTAAAACTTTAAACCCAGGTTTATATGTATATCACTGCGCTACAGCTCCAGTTGGAATGCATATTGCAAACGGAATGTATGGTTTAATTTTAGTTGAACCAGAAGGAGGTTTGCCAAAGGTAGACAAAGAATATTACATAATGCAAGGAGATTTTTATACAAAAGGAGCAACAGGAGAAAGAGGTCTACAACCTTTTGATATGACTAAAGCTGTAAAAGAAGATGCAGATTATGTAGTTTTTAATGGTAAAGTTGGTGCTTTAACTGGCGATAATGCTATAACTGCAAATGTAGGAGAAACTGTACGTTTATACGTTGGTAACGGTGGGCCAAATTTAACTTCTTCTTTTCATGTTATTGGTGAAATTTTCGACAATGTACATGTAGAAGGTGGAGATTTAATAAATAAAAATGTACAAACTACTTCTATTCCTGCGGGTGGCGCAGCAATTGTAGATTTTAAAGTAGATGTTCCTGGAACTTTTATTTTAGTAGATCATGCAATTTTTAGAGCCTTTAATAAAGGTGCTTTAGGAATGTTAAAAGTTACAGGAGAAGAAAATAAGAAATTATATTCTGGTATAAAACAAGAAGGAATTTATCATCCAGAAGGAAGTACAATTCAAACCATGCCAGAAGAGAAGAAGAAAAAAGTGGTTGCTAAAGTTGTAGAAAAAACGTTGGCACAAAAACTAAAAGATGGTAAACAAGTATATATGAAAACGTGTTTCGCTTGTCATCAAGCAGAAGGACAAGGAATACCAAATGCGTTTCCTCCTTTAGCGAAATCAGATTATCTAAATGCTGATGTGAAAAGAGCAATTGATATTGTTTTAAATGGTAAAACTGGTGAAATTAAAGTGAATGGTAAGAAATATAATAGCGTAATGACAAGACAGTCTTTAACAGATGAAGAAGTTGCAGATGTTATGACTTATGTTTATAATTCTTGGGGAAATAATAAAACCAACGTTAGTATAAAAACCGTAAAAGCAGTAAAAAGTAGTCATTAATAACTTTTAAAAACTAAAAATCATGTCATTTTTAACAAGTTTAGAAAATAGAATAAAACAAAACTTTAATATTTGGGATTTAGCAATGATAAAGTGGGTTGGTATTTTATTCGGCTTATTAGTAGGGGCGTATTATGCTGATTTTATAAAAAATAACACTACCATTCTTGTAGCTATTTTGTTATTAATAGGTTTCTGGCTTGCTTTTAAAATGTTAAAAAAAATCAAAATAATTAATTCAAATTAAATGAAAACTATTTTAAGACTGGTAATATGTATAATTTTAGCGAATTCCCCCAATATAAATTGCCAGTCTAAGATGGTTAAAATTAAAGGAGGAGAATATATTCCTTTATATGGTAGAGACTCTATGAAGGTTTCTATTAATAATTTCCTAATGGATGTATATCCTGTTACCAATAAAGAATATTTAGATTTTGTGAAAAAATATCCAAAATGGCAAAGAAAAAATGCCATTAAATTATTTGTTGATGAAAGCTATTTACGAGATTGGAAAGCGGATACGATTTTAAATACAAATCAAAAATTAAATTCGCCAATAACAAATATTTCATGGTTTGCTGCAAAAAATTATTGTGAATGTCTTGGGAAAAGGTTGCCAACTGTTGATGAATGGGAGTATGTAGCAATGGCAAATAAAACAATGCCAGATGCTAGAACATTAAAAACCTATAATGAGTTCATTTTAAGCTGGTACGAAAAACCAAAAACATTTAATAAAACAATTGGCTCAACATTTAAGAATTATTGGAAAGTATATGATTTACATGGTTTAGTATGGGAATGGACTTCTGATTTTAATTCTGTTTTAATTACTGGAGAATCTAGAAAAGATGTAGATAAAGATAGTAATTTATTCTGTGGTAGTGCAGCAGTAAATGCAACAGATTTAATGAATTATGCCGCATTTATGCGTTATGCAATAAGAGGAAGTTTAAAGGCAAGATATACCATGAAAAATCTTGGTTTTAGATGTGTAAAAGATGATAAAATAAATTAAAATGAAGAAAATAGGTTATATATTATTTATTGTAACAGCTGTGTTGTTAGTTTCTTGTGATAAAAAAAACACAAAAGAAATTGCTGAAGTTGGTTATCGATGTCCAATGAAATGTGAAGCTGAAAAAGTGTATAATAAAAAAGGTTCTTGTCCTGTTTGTAAAATGGATTTAAGATCAATATCAAAAATATCAAAAAAAATGTTAAGTGATAAAACCTCTGATGAATCAATTTTTAATTTAACATCAAATTGGAATACAGAGGAGGGAAAAACGATCACCTTAAAAGAATTAAAAGGGAAAACGTTGGTGATGGTGATGATTTACACTACCTGTAAAGCAGCTTGCCCTAGATTAACTGGTGATATGAGAAATATTGAAGGTAAAATACCTTCTGAATATAAAGATGATGTTCAGTTTATTTTTGTAAGTATTGACCCAGAAAATGATACCCCAAAAAGATTAAAAGAGTTTGCTTTAGAAAATTATATTGATGGGGAACAATGGACTTTTTTACAAGGAACAGAGAACAGTGTTAGAGAGTTTGCCAATGTTTTAGCTGTAAAATATAAGCAAATTACTCCATTAGATTTTTCACATTCAAATATAATTAGTGTCTTTAATCCAGAAGGTGAATTAGTGCATCAACAAGAAGGCTTAGGAGTGGATAATAAGGAAACAGTTATAAGTATTATTGAAACAGTAAAAAAATATTAATCATGAATATTACAGAAAATAACACCGTAGCAGAAATTGTAACAAGCAATATAAAAACCGCAGATATATTTAAAAAAAATGGAATAGACTTTTGTTGTGGAGGAGGAATAACTTTAAAAAAAGCTTGTGAGAAGAATAATATCTTATATGCTTATTTAGAAAAAGAGTTACTAAATAGTACCAATTCAGTTTCTAAAGCTCATAATTATGATAGCTGGAAATTAGATTTTTTAGTAGATCACATAGAAAATATACATCATAGCTATGTTGCAGAAAGTACACCCTTAATTTTACAATATGCAGAAAGAGTAGCTAAGGTTCATGGTCATCATTATGCAGAAGTCATTAAAATTAACACTTTATTTAAAGCTGTAGCTCAAGAATTAGCCGCACACATGAAAAAAGAAGAATTAATTTTATTTCCTTTTATCAAGCAATTAGTAAAAGCGGATAGAGAAGATTTAAAAGTAAAAATACCACATTTTGGTACTGTTATTAATCCAATAACAATGATGGAAGAAGAGCATGAAAATGCAGGTGATATTTTAAAAGAAATAAAAAAACTTTCTAATAATTATACACCTCCAGAAGGAGCTTGTAATACGTTTAAGGCTTTGTATGCTAAATTAGATGAATTTGAGCAAGATTTACATCAACATATTCATTTAGAAAATAATATTTTATTTCCAAAAGCGATTCTTTTAGAGCGAAACAATAAACAATAATTTTAAGTTTAGAATTATGAAAAAAGTATTCTATTTTACAGTAATAGCACTATTTTTTACAGTTTTAATTTCTGCTCAAACATTTAAATTGACGTCAGAGATTAGACCTCGTTTTGAAAACAGACATGGTTATAAAACATTGATGAAATCTGGAGAAGAAGGAGCTAATTTTATATCGCAAAGAACTCGTTTAAATTTTAATTTTAAACAAGAAAAACTAACACTTGGTGTTTCTTTACAAAATATTAGAGTTTGGGGAGATGTAAGCACATTAGCTTCTATTGATTTCGCAAATTCATTTCATCAAGCTTGGGCACAATATCAATTTAATGATAATATTTCTGTAAAATTTGGTCGTCAAGAAATTATTTATGATGATAGTAGAATTTTTGGAAATGTGGGTTGGGCGCAACAAGCAAGAAGTTTTGATGCGGTTGTTGCAAAAATAAAAACATCAAAAAACGGAAAATTAGACATTGGTTATTCTTTAAATAACGATTCTGAACAACTAACTAATTCTTTGTATACAAATGTTGCAGGTTATAAAACATTTCAATATGCCTGGTATCACACTAATATTAATAATTTAGGATTGAGTTTTTTAGCTTTAAATAATGGTGTTGAGTTTTTAAACTCAAATACAAAAGAAATACTAAATTACTCCCAAACTTTAGGTTCTAGAGTAACTTACAAAAGAGGAAATTTATTTTTTGATGGTTCAATTTATTTTCAAACTGGAAAATTTTTTGGCAATTCTGTGAGTGCAAATTATTTTGGAGGAAACGTAAAATACAAAGCTTCAAAAAAGTTTTTTTGGGGTTAGGAGCAGAGTATTTATCAGGAAAAGATATGGATGATACAAGTGCTAAAGTAAAATCATTTAATCCAGTATTTGGAACCAATCATAAATTTAATGGTTATATGGATTATTTTTATGTTGGTAACCACGTAAATTCAGTTGGCTTACTTGATATAAATGCAACTTTGGGATATTCTAAAGATAAATTTTCTACAAAAGTAGTTCCTCATTTTTTTTCATCAACAGCAGATATTTACAATAAAGGTTCTAAACTAAGTAAAAATTTAGGAACAGAAATAGATGTAGTTTTAGGGTATAAAATTGCTGAAAATGTGATGTTAAATGGAGGTTTTTCTAAAATGTTAGGTACAGAATCTTTAGGAGTTTTAAAGAATGGAGATAATGATGTAAATAATTCTTGGACTTGGTTAATGATAACTTTTAAACCAACATTATTTACTACAAAATAGTTTTCAATTAGTTTTTTTAATAGAAAAAGCATCTTTTAAAATTTTAAAAGATGCTTTTAAGTTTATTAATAAAAAGATTATTATCTATTAATTGTTTGTTTTCTATCTGGTCCAACAGAAACAATACTTACAGGAACACCTGTTTCTTTTTCAATAAAAGCAACATAGTCCAATAAATTTTGTGGTAATTGATCTGCTGATGTCATTTTTGTTAAATCATCTTCCCAACCTTTAAATTCGGTATAGTTTACAGAAACATTTTCTGGTTCTATATTATAAGGTAAATGAGTAATTTTTGTTCCTTTATAATTATATGAAGTACACACTTTTAAGGTATCAAAACCAGAAAGGACATCACCTTTCATCATCATTAATTGTGTAACACCATTTACATCTACAGCATATTTTAAAGCAACTAAATCTAGCCAACCACATCTTCTTGGTCTTCCAGTTGTAGCTCCAAATTCATGACCAATTCTTGCCATATCTTCACCATCTTTGTCAAATAACTCAGTAGGGAAAGGTCCAGAACCAACTCTAGTAGTGTATGCTTTAAAAATACCAAAAACATCTCCAATTCTGTTTGGAGCTACACCTAAACCAGTACAAGCACCTGCTGCAGTAGTGTTAGATGAAGTTACAAAAGGATATGTTCCAAAATCGATATCTAATAAAGAACCTTGTGCACCTTCTGCTAAAATTGTTTTTTTATCTTTAATAGCTTGATTTAGAAACTCTTCACTATCAATAAACTGTAACGTTTTTAATTTATCGATTCCTCTACAAAATTCAGCTTCTAATTCTTTTAAATTATACTCAACCTGAACATCAAAAAACTCTAACATTTTTATGTGTTTTGCTGTTAAAGCATCGTATTTTTCTTTCCAGTTATCTAGTTCTAAATCTCCAACTCTCATTCCGTTTCTACCGGTTTTGTCCATATAAGTTGGGCCAATTCCTTTTAAAGTAGAACCAATTTTTGCTTTTCCTTTAGATGTTTCAGATGCAGCATCTAATAATCTATGTGTTGGTAAAATTAAATGAGCTTTTCTAGAAATTAATAATTTTGAAGTATAATCAATTTTATGTTTATCTAAGTTTTCTAGTTCTTTTTTAAAGATTACAGGATCTATAACAACACCATTTCCAACAACATTTAAAGCTGTTTTATGAAAAATTCCAGATGGAATAGTATGTAATACGTGTTTAAATCCGTCAAATATTAAAGTATGTCCTGCATTTGGACCACCCTGGAAACGAGCTATAATATCATAGTTAGATGTTAAAACATCTACTATTTTTCCTTTTCCTTCATCTCCCCATTGTAATCCTAGTAATAAATCTACAGCCATTAGTTGTGTTAATTAGTTGTTTTTGTGTATGTTGTTTGTTAAGATTTTTTCTTTTTTGTTCCGTAAAAATAAAGAGAATGATTATGAATGTCGATATCAAAAATATCTTCAATCGTTTTTTTGATAATTTGAATTCTTGGGTCACAAAACTCTTTTACTTCACCAGAATCTGTAAATATTACATGGTCATGGTTTTTATCAAAATAACTTTTTTCATAACGAGCCATAGATTGCCCGTCAAATTGGTGTTTTCTTACCAAATTGCAATCTAATAATAAATCTATGGTATTATATAGGGTAGCTCTACTAACTCTATAATTCTTATTTTTCATTTTAATATACAGAGATTCTATATCAAAATGCTCATCAGCATCGTAAATTTCTTGAAGTATAGCATAGCGTTCAGGTGTTTTTCTGTGCTTATGCTCTTGTAAATATGCGGTAAAAACTTTTTTAACTACTTCTTGATTTTCAAGAGAATTACTCATGGATTTAATTTTTACGAAAAGACAAATTTACAGTTATTTCTTAATAAAAATAAACTTTTCTAAAAATGATATTTACATTCTATTAACACGCTCTACATTTTTAACGCCTTCTACTTTTCTAATACTTTTTATTAACTTGTTTAATTGCGAACTATTTTTAACACTAAGAGATATTTTACCATCAAAAATACCTTCATTTCCAGATATATTTATTCCATGAATTAGAACTCCTATATTGTTAGAAATAATGCGTGTTACATTATTTATTATTCCTTTACTATCAACTCCACTTATGTGTAATATTACCTTAAAGTCTTGCTTTGTAGAGTCTATCCACTTAGCTTGCATAATTCTATATGCGTAATTCGATTGCATAGAAATTGCATTCGGACAGTTTTTTTTATGAATTTTTATTCCGTCTTTTATGGTTAAAAAAGCAAAAACTTTATCTCCAGCTATTGGGTTACAACATTTAGAGAGTTTATAATCTAAAATTTCTTCATCTTTTCCAAAAACTAAAGCATCGATTTTGTTAGTAACTTCTTCTTTATTTTCTATTTGAACTTTATTAGTTGTAGTTCTTCTTAATTTAGTTTTAAAGAAATTTATAAAAGTACTGTTTCTTTGAGATAGAAAAGCTTTTAATTGCGTGTTATCAATAGCGCCGTTTCCTACTCTAAAAAATAAGTCGAAACTTGTTCTTAATTTAAAATAGGTTACTAATTCATTTATTGTTTTTTCATTAAAAGCAATTTTTAAATGTCTCAGTTTTCTTGTTAAAATTGCTTTTCCTTCTTCTGCAATTAACTTTTCTTCTTCTTTTAAAGCTGCTCTAATTTTAGTTTTTGCCCTAGCAGTAATCACAAAATCTAACCATCTAACATTGGGTTTGTTATTAGAAGTGGTTATAACTTCAATTTGATCTCCACTTTTTAGCGTGTAACTTAAAGGAACTAATTTTCCGTTTACTTTAGCACCTCTACATTTTAAACCTACATCTGTATGTATAGAGAATGCAAAATCTAAAGCCGAAGCATCTTTTGGTAATGATTTTAAATCACCTTTTGGTGTAAATACATAAATTTCTTTGGAATATAAATTCAATTTAAAATCCTCAACAAAATCTACTGCATTTAAACTATTAGTTTCTAAAGTTTCTTTTAATTTATTTAACCAACTTTCTAAACCACTTTCATTTTCGTTTCCTTGTTTATATTTAAAATGAGCAGCATACCCTTTTTCTGCAATTTCGTTCATTCTTTCAGAACGAATTTGAACTTCTACCCATTGTGCTTCAGGACCAACAACCGTTATGTGTAATGCTTCATAACCCGTAGATTTAGGTTGAGAAATCCAATCTCTTAAACGAGAAGGGTTTGGTCTAAAGTTATCTGTAACTATAGAATAAATTTTCCAAGCATCATGCTTTTCATCACTAGAAATAGGTTTAAAAATTATTCGAATGGCATATTTATCAAAAACTTCATCAAAAGTTACATTTTGTTTACGCATTTTTCTCCTGATAGAGAAAATAGATTTAAACCTTCCTTTTATTTCATAAGAAAAATCTTCTTTATCTATACCTTCTTTTAGTGTATTTGTAAATTGATCTAAATACTTTTTTTGATCTTCTTTACTTTCTTTTATTTTTGTTACAATACTGTTGTAAACTTCTGGTTCTGTATATTTTAAGCCTAAATCTTCAAGTTCTGTTTTAATATTGTATAAACCGAGTCTCATGTGCTAAAGGTGCATATATATATAAGGTTTCTGATGCTATTTTTACTTGCTTATAAGCAGGCATAGCATCCATAGTTTGCATATTATGAAGTCTATCTGCAATTTTTATTAAAATAACTCTAACATCGTCATGTAAAGTTAGTAGCATTTTTCTAAAATTTTCTGCTTGTATAGAAGAATCTTGTTCTTTATTTAAACGAGAAATTTTAGTTAATCCGTTTACTATTCTTGCAATTGTTTCGCCAAACATTTGCTCCATATCATCTACAGTATAATCTGTATCTTCGACTACATCATGTAATAAGGCAGCAGCAATAGAGGTTGCTCCAAGACCAATTTCTTTAGCTACAATTTTTGCAACTGCAATTGGATGATATATATATGGTTCTCCAGTTTTTCTTCTTTGTTTAGAGTGTGCCTCTACAGCAACTTCAAAAGCTTTTCTTATTAATTCTTTATCTTCTTTAGATAATATTTCATAAGTACCTTTTAGCAAATCTTTGTAACGATTTGCTATCTCCTTATTTTCCTCTTCTATGGTTGCGTTGTATTCCATAAATTACACTTATGATTTTTGTTAGAAACTAAAGTGAATTTAGGAATAAGAATTTGAACAAGCAAAAAAATGATATTCTAAATTAATGTTTATACTCTTTCTAAATTAAGAATTCTCTGTAATAAAGTAGGATGTGAATAATGCATAAAAACATAAGTTTTATGAGGAGTTAAGTTGCTTAAACTGTTTTTAGATAGTTTTTTAAGCGATGTAATTAAAGGTTTAGCAGCAAAAGTTTCTTTAGCATAATCGTCTGCTTCATATTCGAATTTACGAGACATGTAATTCATTCCTAAGCCAGTAATTTCAGAAATTGGAGAATATAAAATTCCAAAAGCTATTAAACCAATATGAAAACTTGATGTAGAAACACCTAAAGCTTCAGATAAAATAGAAGAATTTATAAATAGTGATAAAATAAATAATGTTAAACCTGTAAGTAAAATAGAAGAAACTAAGTTGAAAATAATATGTTTTCTTTTATAATGACCAACTTCATGAGCTAAAACTGCTACAATTTCATCAGTATTTAAATCATTTATAAGTGTATCAAAAAGAGTAATTCTTTTTTGTGATCCAAAACCTGAGAAATATGCGTTTGCTTTTGTAGATCTTTTAGATCCATCAATTATATGAATATTGTTAATTGTAAAACCAACTTTTTCTGCATATTCTTGAATTGCAGTTTTTAATTCGCCTTCTTCTAAAGGTTTTTGCTTATTAAATAACGGTACAATTAATTTTGCATAAAACATATTCATAAACAAAGAGAATACAGCTACTAAAGCCCAAGCATAGATCCAGAAATTTTCTCCAGAATATTCATAAAATAAGATTATTAATGATAAAATTCCACCACCTAATACAACACTCATAAGTCCTCCTTTTAACTTATCTAACCAAAATATTTTTTTGGAAGATTTATTAAATCCAAATTTTTCTTCAATTACAAATGTGCTATAATATGAGAAAGGAGTTGTTAAAATATCTGAGCATAACATTATAACTCCAAAGAAAATTAAGGCTATTAGAATTGGATTCTCTGTAAAACTTCTAGCAAAATTATCTACATATTTAAACCCATCAACAAAAAAGAAAGTTAAGGTTAAAATAATTGAAAAGGTAGAAGTTATATTAGAAAATTTAGAAACAGCTTTTTTATACTCTTGCGATTTTTTATATTCTTCTTTATTGTAAACATCAGCTATTTCATCTGGAATTTTATCATCAAAATGTTTAGAGTTTAAGATATTTAGTATTTTATCTATTATAAAACTAAAACAAATAATAGCTATTAAAATATAGAATAGGGTAGTAGGTTGCATTTTATTTTTGGTTTAAAAGCTTCATCTTAAAAAAGTAAAGTTTATTTGCTCTCTTTACTTGCAAACATTGCAGCTCCAATTATTCCTGCATTATTTTTAAATTTAGCTACTTTAATTGGTACATCTACAGTTAAATGATCTTTAAATTTCTCATATTTTTTACTTATTCCACCCCCTAGAATATACATTGAAGGAGTATGTAATATTTTAACATGATTTAAAAAAACATCTAATCTTTTTGCCCACTCTTCTAAGGATAGATTTTCTCTTTTTCGGGCAGAATCAGCAGCAAATTTTTCTATGATTTTTCCGTCTGTATGATAAATATGACCTAATTCTACATTTGGAATTAATTTACCATTATAGAAAAGACCAGATCCAATACCGGTTCCTAAAGTAATCACAAAAACTTTTCCTTTTACATCTTTTCCAGCACCTAAGTTTACTTCTGCAACTCCAGCTAAATCTGCATCATTACTTACATAAAAAGGTAAGCCATCACATTCTTTTTTAAAAAGTTTATCAACTTTAACTTCTAGCCATTCTTTACTTAAATTTCCATGATGTTTACATTGCCCATTAACAATTATTGTAGGGAAACAGCAGCCAACAACTTTTTTCCACTTAAAATGTTTTACCATATCATTTATAACCTTAGCAACAGCTTTTGGTGTAGCAGGTTTTGGTGTATCTATTCTGTGCCTTTCAGTAAGTAATTCACCAGTTTTAGTATCTACTATTGCAGCTTTAATTCCTGTTCCACCTATATCTATTCCTAGTACTTTCATTCTTTATATTTTAAAATCTCGTTGTCTTTTCGCTTCAAAAATTACTATTGCAGCAGCTACAGATACATTCATAGAATCTATTTTACCTTGCATAGGGATGTTAATATTTTGAGTTGCTTTTGTTCTCCAAATTTCCGATAAACCCGTAGCTTCTGTGCCAACAACTATTGCGGTTGCATTTGTATAATTTTCTTTATGGTATTCATTTGAATTTTGCAATGTAGTAGCATATATATTAATATTATTTTTCTGAAGGAAAGAAATTATTTCCTCAGAATTAGCAACTGCAATTTGGTTTGTAAATATACAGCCAACACTAGATCGAATTATATTAGAATTGTATAAATCGCTTTTAGCATCTGCTATAAAAACAGCATCTACATTTGCTGCATCTGCAGTTCTTAAAATTGCGCCAACATTACCCGGTTTTTCAATACTTTCTGCAATTAAAATTAAAGGTTCTTTATTTTTAAATTTAATGTTTTCTAAAGAAAAATCTTTAACTTTTGTAACTGCTATTACACCTTCTGTAGAGTCTCTATAGGCTAATTTTTGATAAACTTCTTTAGAAACTTCAATTCTATTTACATTGGCATTAAAAAGATGTAGTATTTCTTGTTCAGAAATTAAGTCTGGATAATATAAAATTGTATCAAACTGATACCTTGCTGATATAGCTAACGAAATTTCTCGTTTACCTTCTATAATAAAAAGCCCTTGTTTCTTACGCTCACGAGATTTTTCTTGAAGCTTTATTAGGTTTTTAATATATGTATTTTGTATGCTAGTAATTTCTTTCATTAATACAAATATACCTAACATTAGGTATTGTTTTGTATTCATTTAATGAGAATATTTGCATAACAATAATTTGTAAGTTTAATTTTTGATTAAAATATTTTTGAAAAAGAATAAGTAGCTATGAAAGAGAAATTCTAAATTACAGGTTATTGTTAACTGTTTTTGATTAAAAAAGGCTCGCATTTGCGAGCCTTTTGTTGTAAAATATAAATATTTTATTTTGATTTAAGTTTATTTGAATATCTCTTCCAAAGTTTAGTTTGGTGAGTTTCTAAACTTATTTTTCTACCTTGTATAAATGCATTTGTTAGTATGTTAGTTCTCATATCTAATGCATCACCTTCCGAAACAAATAGTGTTGCATCTTTACCAACTTCTAGTGTGCCTACAAAACTGTCAATTCCTAAAATTTTTGCGGTGTTAGAAGTTAATAACTGTAAAGCAACCTCTTTATCTAAACCATGTGCAGCAAAAGTTCCTGCGTAAAAAGGTAGGTTTCTGGTATTCATTCTTTCCATTTGCCCTTCCATACCAAGACTAACTAAAACACCTTTATCTGTTAATGTTTTTGCAATTGTATATGTATAATCATATCCATCATCTTCTGAGTTAGGGTTTCTATGTGGTCTATCTAAAATAACCGGAACCTTATTTTTTACTAATAAATCTGCAATTTCTTCAGCTTCTTCTCCATGAACTAAAACGATATTATTAATACCTAATTCTTTAGCTATTGTTACAGCATCTGTAATTTCTCTTTGACCATTAGCATGAATAAATAATTTCTGAGTTCCGTTAAATAAACCTTTTGTAGATTCATATGGAAGATGTTTTTTAAGATTACTACTTGCTAGATAATTTTTTGCTGTTGAAAAATAAGATTTAATACCATTAATTTTATCTGCATATTTTACATCTGGTTTTAAAGCAGGATCTTCTCCTAACCACCATCTTCCGCGCGTAAAGCTACTTGGCCAGTTGATATGAATTGCATCATCTGTTTTTATAGATGCATCTTCCCAGTTCCATGCATCTAACTGTACAATAGAAGAAGTACCAGAAATAGTGCCACCTCTTGGTGTAATTTGTGCCATTAAAACTCCATTTGGGCGCATAGACTCAACTATTTTGCTTTCTGCATTATATGCTATTAAACTTCTAATATGTGGGTTGTTAGTTCCAATTTCATCTTCATCAACACTTGCTTTTACAGCATCTATTTCTACTAAACCTAATGTTGAGTTTGCAGCAATAAAACCTGGGTAAACATGTTTACCTTTTGCATTTATTACAGTTCCTCTTCTTGCAATTTTAGCATTTGCATTTCCAGCAAAAACAATTTTACCTTCGCTAAACATAATTAAAGAATTCTCAATAACCTGTCCGTTTCCTAAATGTGCAGTTGCTCCTTCAATAGAGTAGTCTGTAGTTTGTTTATCTGCTGGAGTTTGTTGTGCAATAATGTTTCCTACTAAAAAGAAACAAAGCAAACTATATATTATTTTTTTCATCTTTTATTAGTTTTTAAGTTCTTCATTAGTATCACAGTGAAAGTTTCTATCTTTTCTTTTCATAGGTGTTTGAGTTTTACCTCCACCCATTTTCTCTTTCAACATCATATTAATTAATTTACTTTTTTCTTGTTTTATGGCTATACGTTTTTTCAAATCTTCATCTCTATCAAAAAATATCTTACCTTCAATTATTGTCTTTTCAACTTTAGCATAAATAGACATTGGGTGATTAGTCCATAATACAACATCTGCATCTTTACCTACTTTTATACTACCAACTCTATCATCTATATGTAATAATTTTGCAGGATTAATAGTTACCATTTTCCAAGCTTCTAATTCAGAAACACCACCATATTTAACAGTTTTTGCAGCTTCTTGATTTAATCTTCTAGACATTTCTCTATCATCAGAATTAATAGCTACGGTTACACCAGCATTATGCATAATTGCTGCATTAAATGGTATTGCGTCATTAACTTCGTATTTATAAGCCCACCAATCTGAAAAAGTTGAACCTCCAACTCCATGTTCTACCATTTTATCTGCAACTTTATATCCTTCTAAAATATGAGTAAAAGTATTAATGTTAAATCCAAATTTCTCTGCAACTTTCATTAGCATGTTAATTTCAGATTGTACATAAGAATGACAAGAAATAAATCGTTCTTTATTCATTATTTCAACCAAAGTTTCCATTTCAGCATCTTTTCTATATGGTTTTCCGCTTTTCTTTAAAGCTTCATATTCTTGCGCTCTTGTAAAATAGTCTGTAAACATTTGTTCTACACCCATTCTTGTTTGTGGAAAACGAACACCATTGGTATAACGAGATTGTTTAACATTTTCACCTAGGGCAAATTTGATAAACTTAGGAGAATTACTGTAAATCATTTCTTCTGCATTTTCACCCCATTTAAGTTTAATAATTGCAGAACGACCTCCAATTGGGTTAGCAGAACCATGTAATATTTGAGCTGATGTTGTTCCTCCAGAAATATTTCTATAAATGTTGATGTCATTAGGATCTACAACATCTTCAATAGTAACTTCTGCTGATGAATTTTGAGCTCCCTCATTTATAGCTGATGCTGCTATATGAGAATGTTCGTCTACAATACCAGCAGTTAAATGTTTACCAGTACCATCAATTACAATTGCTCTTCTAGATTTTAAGTTTTTACCAATTTTTTCGATCTTACCATCTTTTAAAAGAACATCTGTATTTTCTAATATACCTGCATCTTCACTTGTCCAAACAGTTACATTTTTAATTAAAATAGTTTCTGTTTTTGGTTGAATGAAATTTCCAAAACCTATATTAGGATAACTTACAGGTAGAAGAGTAATATCTTTCTGATCTTCTTTTTTCTTTTTAGATTTATCTTTTTTCTTTTCTTTTTTAACTTGTTTACTTGCAGACCAAGAAGTTTTATTTCCTTCAGTATCAAATGCATCACCTTGCATTACATTTGCAGCATTAATAGTTTTACCTAACATTCTAGTATAACCACTATCTTCGTTTAAAGTAATAGAAATCCAATCATTTTTAAAAGAGAATTTTGCTTTTACTTTTTTATCATCAATTTTAATAACACCAGCTTGTTTAGCTCCTTTACCAGATATAGTTAAATCGTAATTTTTCTTATTAACATATAACATATAAGTACCAGTAATATCTCTAATATTCATGTCATTTACTACATTTTTATCACCTTGAATCCAATTTTCATGAATTGTAGTTTTAGCATCAAAAACATCGCCAGAAGTAATAATAAAGTTAGCTAAACTTCCTGTTTTTAAATTCCCTATAGCATTGTTTCCTAAAATATTTGCAGGTATTGTAGTTAAAGCAGCTAAAGCTTTTTCTTTACTAAATCCATATTTAATAGCTTTCTGTAAATTTTTGTGAAAAGATTTTACAGATTTTAATTTATGAGTAGTAATAGCAAAATTAATTCCGTTGTTTGAAAGTACATTTAAATTAGAAGGTTCTTGATTCCATTTACGCATATCACGCAAAGAAATATGTTGAGCTAATAAAGGGTCAGACACATCATAAGCATTGCTAAAGTTAATAGGAATAATGAAATTTGCGTTTGTAGATTTAATATCATTTATTCTCTCAAATTCTTCGCCACTACCAACAATAGTATATTGTATTCCATATTCGTCACCAACTTTATCTGCTCTAATAGCGTCTAAAACATTACCAGTTTCAAATATTTGAAGTAAATTTTTATTACCATTTAAAGCTTCTAATGATAAATCTTTATTTTTCATGTTTCCTTTTGCATACCAATCTGCATCATTATATACCTGACGCAATAAAGCCATAGCACCCATTCTAGAGCTAGGATATGCTTGTCTAGATTTTACACTTTTAGAAAATGATAAGTATTGTGCAGATTTTGTATCTAAAATTCTATATGCGTTTGAAGCATTAGGGTTCAATGCAATAAGTAACCCATTACCACGCATAATTCCATCGTTTAAATGTGTGTTTACTACACCAAAACCAGCATTTATTAAACTTTTAGCTTTTTTAGAATCAAATTTAAAGTTTTCTATTGGGTTCGTTTCGGGTCTAATATGATCGTTCCAATAATATCCTTCCCTGTTAGAAGCATATTGAGTTGTTCTAGAATTACTTCTTATTCTTTTAGGCTTTGTAAGACCAAAATCTGAGTAAATATCAATAAAAGAAGGGTAAATTGTTTTCCCTTTTAAATCTTTAATTTTTGTTCCTTTAGGTATTTTTACAGACTTACCAACATTAACAACTTTGCCCTCCTTTATAAGTAAAGTACCATTTTTAATAACTTCATTTGGAGTAACATAAATTGTTGCATTTGTAAATGCAAATGTTGTGTTTTCGGTTGTTTTCACCCCTTTGTCTGTAGGGAAATAATCTTGTGCTTTTGAAGTAGTTAGCGACAAGAAAAAGAGTAAGAAAAATAGTTTTTTCATGTAGTTTGAATTATTTGAATTAGCTATAAATTTATAGATACCCTTTTTGATAAAAGAGCATTTACCTTGTTTTAACAAAATTTTAAGAATTTTAGTTGCTCTTAGAAGCTTCAAAATAGGAAATAAGTAAGTTTACTACATAGTTATAAGAGTCTACTCCTTTACGTTGTTTATTGGCTTTTAGGTAAGCGTTATATCCTTTTTTTACAAGTGGTTCAAACGGATTTTTATATTCTTGCCAAAAACGATAACTAGCATTAAAGTCTTTAGAGATACCTTTGTGTACAGTTTTCCATAGTTTTGTAGATAAATTACGATCTCGTTTTCTAATTTCTGATATACAATACCCAAAAGCCATTCTATAACTAGCATATTTAAAATAAATATCATCATTATAGTTTGCTGCTAAAAAGCCTACAAAATTAGCTTCATTTTCTGCTGCAAAACCTATTTGATGTGCCATTTCATGACAAGTAGTTGTTGGATAACTAGTTTTTGGAACTCTATCATTTACTTGTGCTTCTCCTGTTAACGGGTTTAAATATCCAGCTGTACCATTATAAGATTGTAATAAACTCATTAAAGAACTTTTTACAGAGGAATGTTGGTATTTTAATTGCGGAAAATCTTTAGATAAATTATCGTAACCAGAAACTGCCATTACATACATTTCTTTTTGACTATATGGGTTTTTAACTTTTATAGTATCATTTTTAGTAATTTCTAATTGATAATAATTTAGGTTTTCAATAATATGTTCAGTTACATTTTGAAGTTGTTCTGTTGTGTATTTTTTTTGATTATAATTTAAGTTTTTAGCCAAAGGTTCTCTGTAATAATTTAATCCCCAAAAAAGATAAAAACAAAAATAGATTACAGATAAAATAGCTGTAAATTGGATGATTTTTGGTATAAAATCTTTAAATCTATTTTTTATCAATCTATATAAAAACCGAAAGAGAATAAATACACCAAAAGCAATTAATAAATCGCCAAAAGAAAATGGAATCCAACCTAATATAATTCTAAAAAAGAAGAAATTATAGGGTAAATTCCGTTGGAATAATAACGCTCAATAAATGCAGGATTTTTTGCAACAATTTGCATTAATAGCATTTGAATTGGCAATAATATTGCTAAAATAATATGTGTTTTATTCCACTTCATAGATGTAAAATTAATGAATCATTTTGGAAGTTGACTGGTTATTAACAAGATAATAACATTTTTATTTACAATAAATGTTTACAAATTAAAGTTTAGTTTTAGAAAGCATTTTCAACCTAAAAAAGTACATTTGTAAAGATGGAAAAAACGACTCCTAAAGCAGGAAAAAAGATAGATAAATCGAGATTAATTAATCTTGAAAAAGGGAAAATTCCCCCACAGGCAGTAGAATTAGAAGAAGCTGTTTTGGGCGCAATGATGATTGATAAAAAGGGAATTGATGATGTAATTGATGTTTTAAGTTCTGATGCTTTTTACGATCAAAAACATCAAGAAATTTATGCTGCAATTTATGAGTTGTTCCAGAATTCTGAACCTATAGATCTTTTAACAGTATCTAATTTGTTAAAAAAGAATGGTAAACTAGAGTTTGTTGGTGGCGATTTTGCGTTAATTCGATTAACACAAAAAGTTGCCTCTTCTGCACATATTGAGTTCCATGCCAGAATTATTTTACAGAAATATATTCAGCGTAAGTTAATTTCAATTTCAGCAGAAATTATAGAAAATGCGTATGATGAAAGCACAGATGTTTTCGATTTATTAGATGATGCAGAAGCCAAACTTTTTGAAGTTACACAAGGTAACTTAAAGAAAAGTTCTGAAGCTGCAGGTTCTCTTGTAAAACAAGCTTTAAAGAAAATTCAAGAAATAGGAAATCAAGAAGGAATGTCTGGTTTAGCAACTGGGTTTACAAAACTAGATGCTTTAACATCTGGTTGGCAACCTTCCGATTTAGTTATTATTGCTGCACGTCCTGGTATGGGAAAAACGGCATTTGTAATTTCTATGGCTAAGAATATGGCAATCGATTTTAATCATGGTGTTGCTGTGTTTTCATTAGAGATGTCTTCTGTTCAGTTAATTACTCGTATGATTTCTTCGGAAACGGGTTTAACTTCAGAAAAATTAAGAAAAGGAAATTTAGAACCTCATGAATGGGAGCAACTAAACGTAAAAGTGAAACGTTTATCTGATGCACCTATTTTTATAGATGATACTCCATCACTTTCTGTATTCGATTTACGTGCAAAAGCCCGAAGATTAGTGTCGCAACACAATGTACGAATTATAGTAATTGATTATTTACAATTAATGACTGCTGGAGGAAAAGCAGGAGGAAATCGAGAACAAGAGATTTCTATGATTTCGAGAAACTTAAAAGCGTTAGCAAAAGAATTAGAAGTACCAGTAATTGCACTTTCTCAGTTATCTCGTGCGGTAGAAACTCGTGGAGGATCTAAAAGACCTTTATTATCAGATTTACGTGAATCTGGTGCTATTGAGCAGGATGCAGATATTGTTTCGTTTATTTTTAGACCCGAGTATTACGGAATGACAGAATGGGATGATGATGAACATACACCCTGTGAAGGACAAGGAGAATTTATAGTTGCAAAACACAGAAATGGTGGATTGGATAATATTCGTTTAAAATTTACAGGTCATTTAGCAAAATTCTCAGATTTAGAAGAGGGTTTTAGTTCAGAATTCCAATCTTCTATGAATGCAGATTTCCCAGAAGATGTTTTCCCAGATCAAAGGATTGAACCTAAAGATGCTTTTGGAGGTGATGATGTACCTTTTTAGATTTTAATTACCTTTTTTATTTCGTAACTTTGAAAAACAAATAATTGTTTATGAGTTTACAAGCTAGAAAATTAAGTTTAATAGAATATCTAATATCTCTTAAAGATGAAACACTTTTTAAGAAAATAGAAACTTCTGTTTTAGAATTAAAAGATTCAAAACTATCCGTTTTTACAGAAGATGAACTTATTTTAAGAGCAGAAGAATCTAATGCAGATTACTTAAATGGAAACTATTCAATTCAAGAAGATTTAGAAAAAGAAAGTAAAAATTGGTAGAATGAAGATTATTTGGTCTGATTTTGCAAAATCGATGTTGAAAGATATTCATTATTATTACAAAAAGAAAGTAAATAAAGTAATTGCAGAAAGAATAATTAACAACATTTTTACCGCCACAAATCAGTTAAAGGAATTTCCGAACTCTGGTACAGAAGAAGAAACTTTAAAAAGATTGAAACAGAATCATAAATACCTTGTAAATGGTAATTATAAAATTATTTATAAAGAAATAAAAGAAGGTGTTTTAATTACTGATGTTTTTGATACACGACAAAATCCTACAAAAATTAATAGATAATTTACTTTGAAAAAACTCATAACAGTCTTAACATTTCTATTAATATCAAACTCAATTTGGGCATCATTTATTTATGTACCAATGAATGATGATAACCAAAGAAATCATTTAAAAGCATACGGAATTGTTTATTTCGGTTTAGAAGCAGGTTTAAAATCGAAATGGTTATTAAATTATGATGGAGGAGCTTTTTTAATCGAAAATAATAAAGCAATCGAAAATGAGTGTAAAATACGAGGTGTTTCTTATCAAATAATTTCTGATGCAAAAGCACAATTGGTCTTACAAGAAATTTCATCGCCATCTTCAAATCAAGATGCTGTAACTTTAGAAAAAGCACCAAAAATTGCTGTTTATTCACCTAAAGACAAAATGCCTTGGGACGATGCTGTTACTATGGTTTTAACGTATGCAGAAATTCCTTTCGATGTTATTTACGACAAAGATGTTTTAGCAGATAAATTATTAATATACGAATGGTTGCATTTACATCATGAAGATTTTACGGGGCAGTATGGTAAGTTTTATGGTTCTTTTAGAACTGCACCTTGGTATATTAAAGCTAAACAAAGTGCAGAAAAACTGGCTACTGAATTAGGATATAATAAGGTTTCTGAAGAAAAGCTAGCAGTTGCAAAAAAAATTAGAGATTATGTAATTGGTGGCGGATTTATGTTTGCGATGTGTTCTGCAACCGATAGCTTTGATATTGCTTTATCAGCAGAAGGTGTAGATATTGCAGAAGCTATGTTTGATGGAGATGCTTCAGAACCCGGTTATCAGAATAAAATAAATTTTAATAAAACTTTTGCTTTCAAAGATTTTAATTTGGTTAGAAGCCCAACATTATATGAGTTTTCTTCAATTGATATGACTCGTAAGCGTAAAATTCCAAAAACTTCTGATTATTTTTCTTTAGGAGAATTTTCGGCAAAATGGGACCCAGTTCCAACAATGTTAACTCAAAATCATACTGTTTTAGTAAAAGGTTTTATGGGGCAAACAACTTCTTTTGATAGAAATACAGTAAAAACAAATGTATTAGTTTTAGGAGAAAATAGAACAAATAGAGAAGCTCGTTATATACATGGTACTAAAGGTAAGGGAATGTTTACTTTTTACGGAGGTCATGATCCAGAAGATTACACACATAGAGTAGGAGATCCTAAAACCGAATTAGATTTGCATCCAACTTCTCCTGGATATCGTTTAATTTTAAATAATGTTTTGTTTCCTGCGGCAAAAAAGAAAAAGCAGAAAACGTAGAACAACTTGTCATTACGAAAGAGGAACGATTGAAGTAATCTGCTTATTAAAAAAGAGATTGCCACATCAGGCTGAAAAAGCCTGATTCGCAAAGACAGAAATTAATATTAAAAACTGTTAATAATTATCAAATAAATAATTATAAAACTGAATACAAATTCAATCACTTTTGTATTTTTGCGATAACATAACAAAATCACATAATGTCAACAACACAACAATTACAAGATTTTACACAACAAGTTCGTAGAGATATTTTAAGAATGGTACATAAAGTAAATTCTGGTCATCCAGGAGGTTCTTTAGGATGTGCAGAATTTATTACTTGTTTATACCAAGAAGTAATGGATTATTCTACTGAGTTTTCTATGGATGGTAAGAACGAAGATTTATTTTTCTTATCTAATGGGCATATTTCTCCTGTTTTTTATAGTGTTTTAGCACATAGTGGATTTTTTCCAGTAGAAGAATTATCAACTTTTAGGTTGTTAGATTCTCGTTTACAAGGTCATCCAACAACACATGAAGGTTTACCAGGAGTAAGAATTGCATCTGGTTCTTTAGGTCAAGGAATGTCTGTAGGTATTGGTGCTGCACAAGCAAAAAAATTAAATGGCGATAATAAATTAATTTACACTTTACATGGAGATGGTGAGTTGCAAGAAGGTCAGAACTGGGAAGCAATAATGTATGCATCAGCTAAAAAGGTAGATAACATTATTTGTACAATTGATTTAAATGAAAAGCAAATTGACGGTTCTACAGATGAGGTTTTAGCAATGGGAAGCCTAAGAGCTAAATTTGAAGCTTTTGATTGGGATGTAATTGATGTTAAAAAAGGAAATGATGTTGAAGCTATCTTAGCAGGTTTAGCAGAAGCAAAATCTTTAACAGGAAAAGGTAAGCCGGTTTGTATTTTATTGCATACAGAAATGGGTAATGGAGTTGATTTTATGATGCATACGCATGCATGGCATGGGAAAGCACCTAGTGATGAACAATTAGAGAATGCTTTAGCTCAAAATCCTGCAACATTAGGAGATTACTAAAAAATAAATAAAAATATTAAAAAAGAGTTTTTCATTCATTTGAAAAACTCTTTTTTTATGAATTTATTTAGATTTCAAGTGTAAGAATAAAGGTATATTTACAACTAAAGATAGAAATTTGTTAATCTTTTAATTTTAAATCATTTAATCTTTCAATAATTATATGAAAATAGGTATTGTTTGTTATCCAACGTTTGGTGGAAGTGGAGTAGTAGCAACAGAATTAGGTATGGCTCTAGCAGATAAAGGTCATGAAGTACATTTTATTACATATAATCAACCTGTTCGATTAGATTTCCTATCACACAAATTACATTTTCATCAAGTATTGATTGAAGAATATCCATTGTTTCAATATCAACCCTATGAGTTGGCGCTATCAAGTAAAATGGTAGAAGTTGTAGAGAAGCATCAGTTAGAAGTTTTGCACGTTCATTATGCAATACCACATGCATATGCGGCTTATATGGCAAAACAAATGTTATTAGAAAAAGGGTTATATGTAAAAGTAGTAACTACTCTTCATGGAACTGACATTACATTAGTTGGAAGTCATCCCACATATAAAACAGCTGTTGAATTTAGTATAAATAATTCTGATGTTGTAACTGCAGTTTCTAACAACCTAAAGCAAACCACAAATGGTCTTTTTAACATCAACAAAAACATAGAAGTTGTTTATAATTTTATTGATGTAGAAAAATATAATAAAGCAGAAGATGAAGAATGTAAAAGAGCAGCTTTAGCAAAACCTAATGAAAGAATTTTAACTCATATTAGTAATTTTAGGCCTGTTAAAAGAGTTGAAGATGTTATTAAAGTTTTTTATGAAGTACAAAAAGAGATACCTTCTAAATTATTAATGATTGGTGAAGGACCAGATAGAAAGAAAGCAGAAATTTTAACTAAAAAACTAGGCATTTCTAGCAAAGTTTTCTTTTTAGGTAATAGTACAGAGATTGATAAGATTCTTTGTTATTCAGATGTTTTTTTATTACCATCACAAACCGAAAGTTTTGGTTTAGCTGCTTTAGAAGCAATGGCGGCAAAAACGGCTGTAATTTCAACAAATACTGGAGGTTTGCCAGAAGTTAATATTCATGGACAAACGGGCTATTTAAGTAACCTTGGAGATGTTAATGATATGGCAAAAAATGCAATTTCAATTTTAAAAGATAACTATGTTTTAGAAAGATTTAAATTAAATGCGAAAGAGCATACAAAAAAGTTTTCTTTACAAAATATATTACCTGTTTACGAAGATATTTATAAGTCTTGTTATAAACAATAAGGTATAAATAAAAAGCTCAAACTATATAGTTTGAGCTTTTTATTTATATATAGGTTTGTCTATTTACCAAATAAACCACCTAACATTCCACCAATTCCACCACCAGAACCATTTTTACTACCTCCTAAAAGCATACCAGCTACATCATCTACAACACTACCGTCTCCATCTGCATCTAATATTTTTTCAAGAAAGTTCTGTTCATTTTGAGTTTCATTTCCTCCTAATAAACCACCTAAAAGACCAGTTAAATCTCCAGAATTACTTACATTTTGTTCTTTCTTTTGTTTTCCTAAAACACCCATTAATAAGGGAGCAGCTACTTTTAATATATTTGCAACAGAACCAGCATCCATACTAGATTTCTGACCAATAACTTGCTCAACACCTTGTTGTTTACTTCCTAAAATATGTCCTAAAATTCCTGCTCCATCTTGTTTTACAGTATCCGCAACTCCACCACCAAATAAACCACCAAGATTATCTAGAATACTACCATCATGTTTACTCGATAAAGCTCCCATTAAACCTTCTGCACCTTCTGGAGTAGAAGCATTTCTTTGCATAGCTTTCATCAACACTGGTAAAGCCATCGTTAATACACTGCTGGTTTTATCAGTATCATTTCCTGTAGATCCTGCAACTCCTGATATTATCGATTTTCCTAAATCACTACTTAATAAGTCTAAAATTCCTGCCATTTTTTTGTTTTTAATAATTAATATGTGTGTTTTCTGATTTTATGACACAATATACAAATAAAGTCACATTAGAGTTTAAATATTTTTTTTACCTTTCAGCATTGTAAACTTTAATCAAATAAATGAAAAAACTAGCATTACATTGGAAAATTTTAATAGGAATGGTTTTAGGAATTCTTTTCGGATTTCTAGCACTGCAATTAGGTTGGCAAAATTTTATTGCAGATTGGATTAAACCTTTAGGAACTATTTTTGTTAAATTATTAAAATTAATAGCAGTACCTTTAATTGTAGCTTCCTTAATTAAAGGGATATCAGATTTAAAAGATATTTCTAAATTTAAAAATATAGGTATAAGAACTATGCTAATTTATATAGGTACAACAGTAGTTGCAATTACTATTGGTTTAGCTTTAGTAAATATTATTCAACCTGGCGATGGTATTTCTCCAGAAACTGTTGATAAATTAACCAATACTTATGCAAAAAGCTCAAGTATAGCCGCTAAAATTACAGAGGCTAATAAACAACAAAGTAGCGGTCCCTTGCAATTTGTTGTAGATATGGTACCAGACAATGCTGTAAGTGCTATGAGTAATAACAAGGCAATGTTACAAGTAATTTTCTTTACTATTTTCTTGGGGATTTCTATGCTGCTTATAGGAGAAAAGAAAGCAAAACCTTTAAAAGATTTTTTCGATGGTTTAAATGATGCTATTTTAAAAATGGTAGATATAATTATGCTTGTTTCTCCATATGCTGTTTTTGCTTTATTAGCAAATGTAGTAGTTACATCTGGAGATCCAGATATTTTATTAGCATTATTAAAATATGCTGGTGTTGTAGTTTTAGGCTTGTTTTTAATGGTAGTCTTTTATTCGATACTAGTAAGTATTTATACTAAGAAAAATCCATTTTGGTTTTTAAAGCAATTAAGTCCGGCTCAATTATTAGCATTTTCAACTAGTTCAAGTGCAGCTACTTTACCTGTAACAATGGAGAGAGTAGAAGAGCATATTGGGGTAGATAAGGAAGTTTCTAGTTTTGTTTTGCCAGTAGGAGCAACCATAAATATGGATGGGACTAGTTTGTATCAAGCTGTAGCTGCTGTATTTGTAATGCAAGTTTTATGGCCAGAAGGGTTAGGGTTTGCAAATCAAATGTCTATTGTTTTAACTGCATTGTTAGCATCTATTGGAAGTGCAGCAGTTCCTGGAGCTGGTATGGTAATGTTAGTAATTGTTTTGGAATCTATCGGTTTTCCAAAAGATTTATACCCTGTTGCTTTAGCATTAATTTTTGCTGTTGATAGACCATTAGATATGTTACGTACTACAATTAATGTAACAGGAGACGCTACAGTTTCTATGATAGTTGCTAAATCTGTAGGAAAACTAGGAGATCCGAAACCTAAAAATTGGGACGATAATTATGAAGATGTAAAATAATGTCTTTAATAATTAATAGTCCTTTAGTGTCAGTAGATTGGCTTTTTTCTAATTTAGAAAATAAAAATTTAATAGTTTTAGATGCAACAATTTCTAAAGTTACATCTAAAACTAATTCTATTACTAGAGATGTTAAAAAAGTAATTAAAGAAGCCGTTTTTTTTGATATTAAAAATGTTTTTTCAGATACGAATTCATTTTTTCCAAATACGATTTTATCAAAAGAACAATTTGAAATAAAAGCGAAAGAAATTGGAGTAAATAAGAATAGTTGTATTGTAGTTTACGATGATTTAGGTATTTATTCTTCACCTAGAGTTTGGTGGATGTTTCAGTTAATGGGATTTAAAAATATAGCGGTTTTAAATGGTGGGTTTCCAGAATGGAAATTAAAAAAGTTTCCTATACAGAATTTTTATAATGTTAATAATGAAATAGGAAATTTTAAAATAAACTATCAACCAAAAAAAATAAAAACAACAAGCGAAGTACTAAATGTAATTAAAAATGATGTAGTTTTAATTGCTGATGCTCGTTCTAAAGCACGTTTTTTAGCTAAAGAAGCTGAACCTAGAAAAGGATTAAGAGGAGGTCATATACCTAATTCTGTGAGTTTACCATTTTCAAAAATTGTAGAAAATGGAAAGATGTTACCTTTAGATGAATTAAAGATTATTTTTAAAGAATTAAAACTTCTTAATAAAGAGTTAATATTTTCATGTGGGTCTGGAGTTACTGCATCAATTTTAGCATTAGCTGCAGAATTAGTAAAAATAAAAGAATATGCTGTTTATGATGGTTCTTGGACAGAGTGGGGAAGTACATTAAATTTACCTATAGAAAAATAAAATGGAAAACATAAATTGGACAAAGAAAGAATTTGAAGCGTATGTACTTTTGTATGCTGCACATTGTAATTTTTTTGAAGCTAAAGAAGAGCAGGAGTATATCTTATCTAAGGTAGATGAAAAAACTTTTCATAGAATTCATACCGAAGTGGTTGTAGATTCTGACGAAAATAATTTAAATAAAATTCAGCAATATCTTTTAGAAAATAAATTTTCACAAATTGAAAAAGATGAGTTAATAAGAGACATTAAAAATGTGTTTTTTGCAGATGGTTCTGTAGATCTAATTGAGAAAAAAGTATTTAGTATTTTAAAAAAATTATTGATTAATTTTTAAATCAGATTTAATAAAAAAAGCTTCACAAAATGTGAAGCTTTTTTTATTAAATTTATAGCTAATTTAACTTTCTCTACGCTTTCTGCCGAAACCTCCAGATGCTCTTCTTTCTGATCTATCTGGTCTATCTGATGAACGTCTGTCAGATCTTTTTCTCCCAGAATCACTTCTTTTTGAAGATGAAGAACCTGCTTCTGAGCTTCTACGCCTTCCAAAACCACCATCTTTTTTACCAAAAGGCTTTCTTCCACCTCTTCTACCACCTCCGGAACGTTCTTTTTTAGTAATCTCTACGTTTACAGAGCGTCCATCAAAATCTGGCTGATTATCAGAAAAAGCTTCTAAAGTTTTTTGCTCGTATTCTTTATCAATTTCAAAGAAAGAAAAAGTATCTAAAATATCTATAGCACCAATTTCTATTTTATCACCAATATTTTGATCGTTAATTAAACCAATTAATTTACCAGGATTAAGATTGTCTTTTCTACCAATATTAATAAAAAAACGAGTCATATTATCTGCAGTAGCTCTAGATCTAGAATTCTCTCTACCTAAATTATTTAAATCTTTAGAATTTTCATAATACTTTAGCATCGTATTAAATTCTAAAGAAACAAACTTTTTAATAAGTTCTTCTCTATCTAAACCTTCTAATTTTTCATAAATACTTGGTAAAAACTCGTTAATTTGAGTTTCGTTTACTTCAATATTTTTAACCTTATCAATTAAATTTATTAATTGATTTTGTACAATTTCTTTTCCTGTAGGTACTTTACCTTCTACAAATTTCTTTTTAATGATTCTTTCTATCTGGCGTAATTTTCCTTTTTCTTTTCCGTTTACTAAAACAATAGAAATACCTTTGTTACCAGCTCTACCAGTTCTACCACTTCTGTGAGTGTAGTTTTCTATTTGATCTGGTAATTTATGGTTAATAACATGTGAAAGCTCATTAACATCTAATCCACGAGCAGCAACATCTGTAGCTACTAAAATCTGAATTGTTTTTTTACGGAATTTACCCATTACAGAATCTCTTTGTCCTTGAGATAAATCTCCATGTAAAGAATCTGCACTATAACCGTCTTTTATTAAATTATCTGCTACTTCTTGAGTTTCTCTACGAGTTCTACAAAAAATAATTGCATAAATATCAGGGTTTAAATCTGCTATTCTCTTTAATGCAGGATAACGTGTTCTTTCTGTTACAGCATAAAATTCATGACTAACATTTTCAGAACCTGTATTCTTTTCACCAGAAGTAATTTCTACTGGTTTTGTCATGTAATTTCTTGCAATTGCTTCAACTTCTCTAGGAAAAGTTGCAGAAAACAATAATGTTTGTTTAGTTTCTGGAGTAGCTTCTAAAACTTTATCTAGTTCATCTTTAAAGCCCATATTTAACATTTCATCAGCTTCGTCTAATACAAGCCATTGAACGTTTCCTAATTTTAATGCTCTTCTGTTTATTAAATCTACAGTTCTACCAGGAGTTCCAACAACTATCTGAGAACCTCTTTTTAAAGATCTAATTTGTTCTTCCATACTAGAACCACCATAAACAGTAGTTACTTTTACGTCTTTTAAATATTTACAAAAGTCTTTAATATTATTACCAATTTGAACTGCAAGCTCTCTTGTTGGTGATAAAATTATAGCTTGTACATTATTTTGACTTGGATCTAAAAGTTCTAATATTGGTAAACTAAATGCTGCTGTTTTACCTGTACCTGTTTGTGCAAATGCCTTTAAATCGTCTGTTGAAGAAATTATTTGTGGAATTGCTTTTTCTTGAATAACAGTTGGTTTTTCATAACCTAAATCTGTTAATGCTTTGTTTATAGGTTCTTTTAAACCTAATTCTAAAAATGTTGACATACTGTGTTTTTGTAGATTCACAGACGCCCACCTGCAAACCTTATTTATAATTCGACTTGATTTTTAATGAGTTACACTCAAAAATAAAAACGTGCAAAGGTAGGGTAAATTATATAGATAATTACAATGTAGATTAATAATTAATTATTGTTTAATTCTTTAAGGAAAGTGTTTAAATTGTTAGAAGATATAGAAGCAAAACCATTAACAACTTTACTTTGTTTATCTAATAGAATTAGACGAGGCATTTTACTTGTTAAAAAGTTATGTGCTTCACTTTCATCATCTAAATAAAATTGTTTTTTAATATCTAACTTTTTTATTCTTTTGGTTTTGTTACCATCTATTTTAACTTGGATGAAGTTGATATTTGGATAATTAATTGATAAATATCTTATTCTAGATTCAATATAAGATGTTCCTACAGATTCAGGACTCCAAAAGAATAATGCAGTTTTTTTCCTTTTATAATATTACTAATAGATTTTTTTGAATGATTATAATCTACAATAGTAAAGTTGTTAATTTTTTTATTTAAAGGTAAAGTATTAGTATCTCTAAGAAGTTTTTTTATTTGTTTTTTATCGTTTTCATTAGTACTTAATTCAAAAAATCTATCAAATGTTTTATTATTTACTTTACAACTAGATTTTTGATAAAAATGTCCTATTAGAGTTTGCTTTAAAAATGCATTTTTGGTAACCTTAGAACTTACTTTCTCATTTATTATATTTAATAAATCTAATGTAAATTCTTGAGAATAATCATTAGTTTTAGGAGGATAACCTAAAGAATACGTTTTATTGTATAGATAATTAATTACATAATTAGAGTATGGAGAATAGTACATAAGAGAACTATTGTCAATCGTTATTTCATTTCTATAATTATAAAAAGAAGCATCTGTATTAGGAAAATTATTTTTATAATAAGCATATTTAATAGGGTATCTTTCTATCTTATTATAAGTTGGGTAAGTTAAAGCAACTTTAAAAACTTCTTTAAAACCATCTGTTACTTTTGGATGATTTTTAACATACTCGTCATAAGTATTTAATTTTATTTTTAAAATAGAGTCTACTTTAACCTTAAATTCTTTAGGTTCTAATTTATTGTAATTATAAAATATTTTTTTCTTTTTCTTCCGCTAAAAAACAATCAATTAAAATATTATTTCTTTCAGCTCCTTTACCAGCGTAAACTAAAGACTCATCAAAATCCCAAGTATTTAAACGTAACATTAAACTATCTTTTGGCTCTAAATATATATATTGATATTCATTTCCATGCCTAAAATGATACAATCCTTCTTTTAAAGACTTAAACTCTCCTAAGAATTTGTTTTTATTGTTTAATAAAAAAGTATCTATAGCTTCTTCTTCATAATAAAGAATAACATTTTTAGATTTAGGATTTATAATTTTTCCACCAAAAAAAGTAAAATCTTTTTTAATGTCAGAACTACAACTTATTAACGTAGTTAAAAATAAAACAGGTAAGAAATAAGTTATTTTTTTTATCATATAAAATTTATAATGCCTTGCTACAAATTTAGGTATTCAAGTTTGCTGTAGTTGTTAATACGTTGTTAAAAAAGATTTAAAATCTACTAAAAAAGCAAACTTACAAATTTTGATAAATGCTTTAAAATTCAAAGTAAAATATATCTAGTAATTTACTACTTTTGCAGAAATTTAAAATACAATTATGTTATCAGTTTCTAATCTATCAGTTCAGTTTGGTAAAAGAGTTTTATTTGACGAAGTAAACACTAAGTTTCAAACAGGAAATTGTTATGGGATTATTGGCGCAAATGGGGCAGGGAAATCTACTTTTTTAAAGATTCTTTCTGGGGTTCAAGAACCAACGTCTGGTCAGGTTCATTTAGAAAAAGGAAAAAGAATGTCTGTTTTAACTCAAGATCATTATGCTTTTGATGAGTTTCCTGTATTGGAAACAGTGATTATGGGTAATAAAGATTTGTTTAAAATAAAAAAACAGATAGATGAATTGTATGCAGATTATACAGATGAAAATGCAGAAAAGATAGGAGAACTTCAAATAATTTTTGAAGAAATGAATGGTTGGAATGCAGATTCTGATGCCGCTATAATGCTTTCTAATCTTGGAATTTCGGAAGATGTACATTATACTTTAATGAAAGACTTAGATGGTAAGCAAAAAGTACGTGTGTTAATTGCTCAAGCTTTGTTTGGTAACCCTGATGTTTTAATTATGGATGAGCCTACCAACGATTTAGATTTTGAAACAATTGCTTGGTTAGAAAATTTTATTGCTAATTTTGATAACTGTGTTATAGTAGTATCGCATGATAGACACTTTTTAGATGCTGTTTGTACTCATATTTCTGATATTGATTATAGTAAGATAAATCATTATTCTGGGAATTATACTTTCTGGTACGAATCTAGTCAGTTAGCCACAAGACAAAGAGCTCAACAAAACAAAAAAGCAGAAGATAAAAAGAAAGAATTAGAAGAATTTATTCGTCGTTTTTCTGCAAACATGGCAAAATCTAAACAAGCAACTTCTCGTAAAAAAATGATTGAGAAATTGAATGTTGATGAAATTAAACCATCAAGCAGAAGATATCCTGCAATTATTTATAAAAGCGACAGAGAAGCTGGTGATCAAATTTTAAATGTAGAAGATTTATCTGTAGAATTTGAAGGAGAAAAATTATTTGATAAAGTTCATATCAATTTAAATAAAGGAGATAAAGTTGCTGTTATTTCTAAAAACTCGAGAGCAGTTACTGCTTTTTATCAAGTTATCACTGGAAATCAAAAAGCAGAAACAGGAAAATATGATTGGGGTGTAACAACTACACAATCTTATTTGCCTTTAGATAATTCTTCATTTTTTCAAAATGGTGATTTAAACCTTGTAGATTGGTTAAGACAATATGCTCAAACCGAAGAAGAGAGAGAAGAAGTATTTTTAAGAGGTTTTTTAGGGAAAATGATTTTTTCTGGTGAAGAAGCTTTAAAGAAAAGTAATGTACTTTCTGGAGGTGAAAAGGTTCGTTGTATGCTGTCTAGAATGATGATGAAAAGAGCTAATATTTTAGTTTTAGATGAACCAACAAACCATTTAGATTTAGAATCTATACAGGCCTTAAATAATTCATTAATTAACTTTAAAGGAACTTTGTTGTTTACAACGCATGATCATGAATTTGCTCAAACTGTAGCTAATAGAATTATTGAATTAACACCTAAAGGTGTAATTGATAGACATGCTACTTTTGACGAGTATTTATCTAATCCTAAAATTAAAGAATTACGAGAAAAAATGTATTCTTAAGAAAATAATACTAGTATAAAAACCAATCTAAAAGTAATTATTACTTTTAGATTGGTTTTTTTATTTTATAAATACAGTTACTATTTTTTTTGTAACGGACTAATAATTTTAACGTCTGAAAAAGAAATTGCTCCTCTAATAACACCATCAATAGTTTTTTTCAAAGCTTCAATTAATTGCATTTTTAATTGCGATTTATGGTAAATTAAACTTACTTCTCTTGCAGGAGGAGGGTTTGTAAATTCTCTTAAATGGCTTTTATCAACTTCATTTAAATCTAATGTATGTAAATAGGGTAGTAGCGTCATTCCTAAACCTTCTTTAGATAATTTAATTAATGTATCAAAACTTCCGCTTTCTAATTGAAACCCTTTTTTGTTATCAATTTTATGTGTTCTACAAAGGTTTAGAACACTATCTTTAAAACAATGTCCATCTTCTAATAATAGAATATCTTCCATTTCTAATTCATCAGCAGTTATCGTTTTCTTTGAATAAAGTCTATGATTTTGAGGTACTAAACCTACAAAAGGTTCGTAATAAAGAGGTCTTTCTTTTATAGATTCATTTTCTAAAGGAGTTGCGGCAATAGCAGCATCTATATGGCCATCTGTTAGTTTCCTTATAATTTCTTCTGTTGTTAACTCTTCGATAATCAATTTTACTTTTGGATACTTTTTGGTAAAATTTTGTAAGAACATTGGAAGTAATGTAGGCATAATAGTTGGTATTATTCCAAGTTTAAATTCGCCACCAATAAAACCTTTTTGTTGATGAACAATGTCTAAGATTCTATTACTTTCATCAACTATAACTTTAGCTTGTTCTACAATTTTATTACCTACCTCGGTTAATTCGATTGGTTTTTTTGAGCGATTAAATATTTTAACTCCTAATTCATCTTCTAGCTTTTGTATTTGCATACTCAAAGTTGGTTGAGTAACAAAACTGTGCTCCGCAGCTACAGTAAAATTTTGGTATTCTGCAACAGATAAAACATATTTTAATTGAGTAATTGTCATTGTAATAAAAAATTTTGATAAAGATATTAAAACTATCAATATTAATTATAGTTTATTGAAACTATTTTCAACTAATTTTGATTTGTAATAAAAAACAAATAAAATGAATAAAAATATATTAGGTTTAGACAAACAAGAAACTGCAAATTTAGTGTTAGAATTGAATGGGTTATTATCAAATTTTCAAATATATTATCAGAATTTAAGAGGTTTGCATTGGAATATTAAAGGAAAAAACTTTTTTGAATTACATGTAAAATTTGAAGAATTTTATACAGATTCTCAAGTTAAAATTGATGATATAGCTGAGCGAATTTTAACTTTACAAGGCAAACCTTTACATACATTTAGCGATTATTTAAAAAATGCTTCTGTGCCAATAGGTAAGGATATTTCTAATGATGTTGAGGGCGTAGAATTGGTGGTAAGCTCGTTGTCGGAATTATTAAAAATTGAAAGAATAATTTTAGGGATTTCTGATGATGCTAATGATGAAGGAACAAATTCTATGATGAGTGATTTTATTGCAGAACAGGAGAAAACAATTTGGATGTTAAATTCTTGGTTGGGTAAATAAATAAAAAATTTTTGAAAATTAAAAAAGGGACTCTTTAGAGTCCCTTTTTTATTATATAAAATATGAAAAACCAATTTCTAGGCCTAAAATATTATATCCATCATTGGGTAGTTGAAAATTTAAGTTTGAAACATGTCCAAAATTAGTTCCAAAATAAATAAAAGAGTTTTTAAAAGAATGATGAGAAAAACCTATAGAAAAATTCTCTATAAAAGTAAATCCTTTAGCTACTCTTTCTGTTCTTTTATTAATGTATGAAAATCCTAAACTTATAGTTCCTTGTAATTCTAGTTTTTTACTAATTCTTTTTTTGTAGCAAATCCAAATTCTAAAGCTAATAAGTTTATGTTTTTTAATTGAGTAAACTCTTTTCTTTTTTCTAAATAATCTTCTTCATTTGGTAAAACATACTGTTCATTTATTAATTGATGTTTTATAAATTGAACTTGTGGTTGTAAAATTAATTCAAAATTGAGATTTTTCCAGTTTCCTAGTTTATAAAATGCTTGTCCTTTAAATGTACTTGTAGAATAGGTATAATCAGAATCATCAAAAATAAAATTCTCATTTGTTCCAAAGTTTACTAGAATACCAATTTTACTTGGCTTAAAAGTATTCTTATTTTTAACTTGACTATAAAAGTTAGTAGCTAAAAAAACTACAATCAAAATAAATAACTTTTTAATCATTTTTTAGTTTTAACCTATAGATTATTATTTAAACATTTTTGCAACTTTTTCAGCTTTTCTACTTTCAGAATAATCATAAAATCCTTCACCAGATTTTATTCCTAATTTACCAGCATTTACCATGTTAACTAATAATGGACAAGGAGCGTACTTAGGGTTTTTAAATCCATCGTACATAACATTTAAAATAGATAAACATACATCTAAACCAATAAAATCTGCTAATTGTAATGGTCCCATTGGATGAGCCATTCCTAATTTCATAACGGTATCTATTTCGGCTACGCCTGCAACACCATTATATAATGTTTCTATAGATTCGTTAATCATTGGCATTAAAATTCTGTTTGCTACAAAACCAGGGTAATCGTTAACTTCAACTGGAATTTTATTTATTTTTTTACTTAAATCAACTGTAAAATCCATAACTTCATCAGAAGTGTTATAACCTCTAATAATCTCTACCAATTTCATAATAGGTACAGGGTTCATAAAATGCATTCCAATAACTTTTTCTGGTCTTTTGGTAACACTTGCAATTTGAGTAATTGATATAGACGAAGTATTTGTAGCTAAAATTGTATCTTCTGGACAAACTTCATCTAATTCTTTAAAAATTTTAGCTTTTAAAGAAGAATTTTCTGTAGCAGCTTCTATTACTAAACTTGCATATTGTACACCTTCTTTCATAGAAGTGTATTTGGTTATATTACCTAAAGTTCTTTCTTTGTCAGATTCAGATATTTTACCTTTACTAACCATTCTGTCCAAATTTTTGGTAATGGTAGCTATTCCTTTATCCAGTGCAGCTTCAGAAATATCTATTAATTGAACATTATAATCGAATTGAGCAAAAGTGTGAGCAATTCCATTCCCCATGGTTCCAGCACCAATTACAGCTATGTTTTTCATTCTATTTTATTTAAAATTAATTATTTAAGATAAGTGTTGTTATAAGTTAGCATCGGTTTTAAAACTATCAATAACCCATTGAGCTATTCTTAAAGCTTCTGTACCGTTACTTAAAGTAACAACAGGTGTAGTATCATTTACAATTGCATCTGCAAAAGTTTCTAATTCGTCTAAAATAGCATTGTTATTTACTACTTCAGGATTTTCAAAATAAATTTGTTTTTTTATTCCTGCATCATTTTGTAAAATCATAGCAAATTCACCTGGTTTTTCTGGAGCATCTTGCATTCTAACAACTTCTGCCTCTTTGCTTAAGAAATTTACAGATATGTAGGCGTCTTTTTGAAAAAAGCGTGTTTTACGCATGTTTTTCATAGAAATTCTACTAGCAGTTAAGTTGGCAACACAGCCGTTTTCAAATTCAATTCTAGCATTAGCAATATCTGGTGTTTCAGAAATTACAGATATACCACTTGCATGTACATTTTTAACTTTAGATTTTACAACCGATAAAATTATATCTATATCATGAATCATTAAATCTAAAACTACAGGTACATCAGTTCCTCTAGGGTTAAATTCTGCTAACCTGTGTGTTTCTATAAACATAGGATTCTGAATCATGTCTTTAGCTGCTATAAAAGCAGGATTAAATCTTTCTACATGTCCAACTTGCCCTTTAACGTGGTATTGACTTGCTAAAGTTCTAATAGTTTCTGCTTCGGTTACCGTTTTAGTAATAGGTTTTTCAATAAAAATATGACGTCCTTTTTCAATGGCACTTTTTGCACAATCAAAATGAGATAAAGTTGGTGTTACAATATCTACAACTTCTACAGCGTCTATTAATTCTTCAATAGAATTAAACAGTTTGTAACCATATTCTGCAGCTACTTTTTTTGCGTTATCAGTAAATGGGTCAAAAAAACCAATTAACTCGTATTTTTGTGATTCTTGTAATAAACGTAAATGAATTTTTCCTAAGTGACCTGCACCTAAAACCCCAACTTTCAACATAAATTATTGTTTTATAGTATTTTCTGATTTTAAAAATCAGACAAAAACAAAGATACAATTTTATAGGAATCTATTTAGAATTATTAGTATTTTTAGCCTCTAGAAATCTATAGAGTATTGAAAGACACAGCAAAACATCAAGGGCTTAGAAATCAATTAGCTAACGTATTAAAAGCAAAAGGTATTACAGATGAGAATGTATTAAATGCTATAAAAAAAATACCTCGTCATTTATTTATCGATTCTAGTTTCGAGTCACACGCTTATCAAGATAAAGCTTTTCCTATTGTTGCAGAACAAACGATATCGCAACCTTATACTGTTGCTTTTCAATCTCAAACCTTAAGCATAAATAAAGGTGATAAAGTTTTAGAAATTGGTACAGGTTCAGGATATCAAACAGCTGTTTTACTTGAGTTAAAAGCAGAAGTTTATTCAATAGAAAGACAACACGAGTTGTTTAAAAAAACATCTTTGTTTTTACCAAAATTAGGTTACAAACCTAAAAAATTTATTTTTGGAGATGGTTATAAAGGCTTACCTGAACAAGCTCCTTTTGATAAAATTATTGTTACAGCAGGAGCTCCTTTTGTACCGAAACCTTTATTAGCTCAATTAAAAGCAGGAGGTATGTTGCTAATTCCTGTTGGAAATGATACTCAAATAATGACATTGTTTATAAGAAAATCTGCTAAAGAATTTGAAAAACATGAGTTAGGAGATTTCGCTTTTGTACCTATGCTGGAAGAAAAGAATTAAGATATTTAAAATTATTCTGCTCTTTCCCAATATGCGGTTTTTCCTAATAAAGAAAACCCCATGTAACCTCGTATTTTTAATTTATTTGAAGTTTCTAACTTAATATAACATTTGTAAATTTTTCCACTCCTTGGATCTAATATTTTACCTCCAGACCATTCATCATCATCTTTTTCTAATCCTGTTAATATATTTAAGCCTAAAATAGGTTTGTCTTTGTTTTTACCATTACATAATTCACAAAGAGCATTTTTTCTTTCAGGATTTGTAATTTCAATAATTTTAGCAAATGCTTTTCCGTCTTTTTTATAAACTTCAATTACGGAATCAACTTGTCCAGTTTCGTCATTTTTGGAATTCCATTTACCAAATATTTCTTGAGAATTTATGGATAGATTAATTGTAATTAAAAGAACTGTAAATATTATTTTTTTCATTTGAAATAAGATAGAAGTTAAAATATTAAATATACTCTTTTATTCTGAGTTTTCTAAAGCATCTAAATGTTAAAAATTTAGGTGTTTTTTTGCATATTAACTCCTTAGTCATATTTAGCGTTAAAATTATTTTCCCATTTTCCTTGTACTCTTAAAATTTGCTCTATAATATCTCTTACACAACCTTCTCCACCTTTTTTATATGAAATATATTTTGAAATTCCTTGAATTTCTGGTGCTGCATCATTAGGGCAACAAGGTAAACCAACTAACTTCATTACAGGGAAATCTGGAATATCATCTCCCATATACAATACGTTTTTAGGTTCTAAATTATATTTTTTTACTAATTCATTATATTGTTTAATCTTATCGTGTGCACCTAAATAAATATCTGTAATACCTAAATTAGCTAACCTAGTTCTAACACCTTCATTATTTCCGCCAGAAATAATACATATATTTAAACCCTTATCTACTGCAGTTTTTAATGCATACCCATCTTTAATATTCATGTGTCTTATTAATTCTCCATCGGGCATAATTGTAACCATACCATTTGTAAGAACACCATCTACATCAAAAATTAAAGTATTTATATTTGGTAATAATTGTTTATAGCTAATTTCCATTTTGAATTGATTTTGTTAGTATTTTATAAATTTCTTGTTGATCATCATTCAACAAGTTTAAGTGATTATTAATTGTTTTTTGATCTTTTCTAATTGCCGGACCTGTTTGAGCGTTCTTTGGGTCTAATTGTTCAATTTTTAATGATGTCTCTTTAATTAATGGTAATAAAATTTCAAAAGGAACATTATTTTGTTTGCAAATATCATTTCCAATTTTATATAAATGATTAGTGAAATTATTAACAAAAACAGCTGCAACATGTATTGTTTTACGTTGTTTAGAGCTAATTGAGTATACCTTTTGCCCAATAGAAAGAGCCAATGTTTTTAGTAAATTATAATCTTTTTCATTTTCTGCTTCTAAGCAAAAAGGTATTTCAGAAAAATCTATTTCTTTATCTATTGAGAAAGTTTGTAACATATAAAAAACACCTTTATTGTATTTGTTTTTTAAATCATTTAAACGAACACTTCCAGAAGTATGAACAACAAAATTATTTTTAATTTTAGATGATACTTCAGCAATTACATCATCAGAAACTGCAATAATAGTTATGTCTGCTTTGGGAATTTTACTTAAATTTCTAGAGCTTATTTGTAAAATATTAATTGCTTCTGCTTTTAAAAAAGCATTATATAAATGAGTGGCTACATTTCCTTTTCCAATAAGTAGAACTGTTATCATTTAAGCGAAGATATTGAAAAACTTTATATGATTAGATTTGCTTTTACTAAATTAGCAGCTATAACATAATAATAATGAAAAATATAAAAAAGTTTGGTATAAATACTATTTGTGCACATGTTGGAGAGGTAAAAGACGAACAATTTAAAGGAGCGGTTTCACCTATTTATATGTCAACTTCATATGCTTTCGAAGGTGTTGATATTAAAAGATATCCTAGATATTTTAATACACCAAATCAAGAAATGCTTTGTAAAAAAATTGCTGCATTAGAAAAGACTGATAGTGCTATGATTTTTGGATCTGGAATGGCAGCAGTAAGCACAGCTTTATTAGCTTTTTTACAAAAAGGAGATCATATAATCTTACAGCAAACACTATATGGAGGTACTTATAACTTTGTGGTTGAGGAGTTTGAGAAATTTGGAATTGAATATTCTTTTACAAAAAGTTTATCAATAAAAGATTTTGAGAAAGAGATTAAGAAAAACACGAAAGTTATTTATATAGAAACACCTTCTAATCCACTATTAACAATTACTGATATGAAAGCAGTATCTAAATTAGCAAAAGCTAAAGGTATTGTAACAATGATTGATAATACTTTTGCAACTCCTATAAACCAAACTCCTATAGATTTTGGAATTGATATTATAATTCATTCTGCAACTAAATATATGGGTGGTCATTCAGATATTTTAGCAGGAGCTGTTGCTGCTTCTGAAGAACATATTTTAAGAATTTGGAATATAGGTAAAAATTTAGGCGGTAGTTTAAGCGATTTTACTGTTTGGATGTTAGAAAGAAGTCTAAAAACTTTAAATTTAAGGGTAAGACAACAGAATAAGAATGCATTAAAAATGGCAAAGTATTTAGCGGTAAACCCTAATGTTTATCACGTATATTATCCAGGTTTAAAAGGTCATACAGATTATAAATTAGCTAAAAAACAAATGAAAAATTTTGGAGGTATGCTTTCTTTTGAACTAAAAGAAGGAATTGATGCTATGGAATTCCAAAATCATTTAAAGTTAATTAAACCTTCGATGAGTTTAGCCGGAGTTGAAAGTACAATGTTAAGTCCAACTCAAACTTCACATTCATTATTATCATCAGAAGAAAGGGCAAAACAAGGAATAAAAGATGGATTAATTCGTTTTTCTGTTGGAATCGAAGAAACCAAAGACTTAATAGCAGATATTGAGCAGGCAATTAAAAAATGTAATAAGTAAATCAAAACATTTTTTTTGATTTTTAAAAATATAAAATGAAATTAGACATATTAGCGTTTGGAGCTCATCCAGATGATGTAGAATTAGGTTGTGGAGCAACAATTGCAAAAGAGATATCTTTAGGTAAGAAAGTTGGGGTAGTAGATTTAACAAGAGGAGAATTAGGTACTCGTGGTTCTGCAGATTTAAGAGATTTAGAATCGGAAAATGCTGCTAAGGTTTTGGGAATTACTGTTAGAGAAAATTTAGGTTTTGCAGATGGTTTTTTTATAAACGATAGAAAACATCAATTAGAAATTATTAAAATGATTAGAAAATATCAACCAGATATTGTTCTTTGTAATGCAATTGATGATAGGCATATTGATCATCCTAAAGGAAGTAATTTAGTTTCAGATGCTTGTTTTTTAAGTGGATTATTAAAAATAGAAACTGAATTAGAAGGAGAGTCTCAACAAAAATGGAGACCAAAGCAAGTATTCCATTATATACAATGGAAGAATATTAAGCCAGATTTTGTTGTAGATGTAACAGGTTTTATAAATGTTAAAGAAAAAGCTGTTTTAGCATATTCTTCTCAATTTTATGACCCTAATAGTAATGAGCTAGAAACCCCAATTACAAGTAAAAATTTTATTGAGAGTATAAAATATCGTGCTCAAGATCTTGGAAGATTAATTGGTGTTGATTATGCAGAAGGTTTTAATACAGAACGTTACGTTGCTGTAGAAAATTTAAGTAAATTAATTTAATATTTTTCTTTTTATAAAAGGAAAAATAATTATATTTGCACCCGCAATTATATGGTGGTTGTAGCTCAGTTGGTTAGAGTATCGGTTTGTGGTACCGAGTGTCGCGGGTTCGAGTCCCGTCTTCCACCCAAAATGTAAAGTCTTCTCAGAAATGAGAAGACTTTTTTTGTTTATGAAAAAATAGATTTGTAAATTTAGATTTTATAAACCCCAATAACATGACACTTCAAAGAAAATTAATGCTAAAAATTGATGAATTCTGTGGAATTCAATCTCTCATAACTTTTTTAGAAAAATTTAAGAATACAGTAAATGAATCTGATAAAATTTATTTTAACAACATTATAGATTACTTTTCTCTATTCTATGAACAAACCATTCCTGTAGAAAAACATGCTGTAGAGTTTAGAGAAGCAACTTTAAAATCTATTGCTGTTTTAGAAAGTTATAATAAAGATAAAAATTGTGAAACCTTAAATTTTTTAATAAATTTAATTTCTTACAAATTAGAAGCGGTATCAAATATTAAAGGGTTAGCCTCGTAACTTTTTGCTCTCTTTTTTATTAAGTTGGGGGACTAGCTTAGAGTTATCTTGGTCTATTCGACGAAGAACATTTTTTGCGTTAGTTTTCTTAACATACTCTTCAATATTTGAAATTTTTTGATTTAACTCTAGAGAGAGTTTTTCAAAATGCTTCTCTATTATATTTTGTATTTGGTTTTCTAGAGAGATTGAACTCTCTGGTTTTAGGTAACTGTTGTTTTTATATTTTCCAATTCCGGTAATTAACCAAATAGGATCTATAAAACTAATATGATCTATAATTCCAAATAAAATAGCTTCATTTGGCTTTTTCTTAAAGTTTATTACTGCGCTTACTAATTGTTGAGAAACACCAATAGTTTCAGAGAATTGTCTCTGATTTAATCCAGAATCATTAAAAACTCTAATAATTCTTTCAGCTCTATCTTGATGTTTTTGAGTCATTATTAATTGTTAAATATATTCAAATGTAGTGAAAATTTACTACAAATTGTAATTTATAAATTGTTTAACATTTCTATAACAATATTTTTCTTTCTAACAGATACAGGAATATTACTATTGTTTTTTAATATTATATAGCCTCCATCAGATTTAACAAACTCTTTTATAAATCTAATATTTATTAAATGGCTTTGATGAACTCTTATAAATTGGTGCTCTTTTAGCAAGTCTGCATAATACTTAAGTGTTTTAGAAACCAATATTTTTTGCCCATTTTCTAAATAAAAAGTTGTGTAATTATTATCTGATTTACAACGTATAATGTTAATTAGTTCAAATACAAATATTTTTTCTGATGTATGTAAAGATATTTTTTGATTATTTGTGATTGATTTATTTATAGATTCTTGTAATACAGTTAGTTGTTCTTTGTTTGGAGTGATTTGTTTTTTAGCTTTTGAAATAGAATCTGCTAAGTCATTATATGAGTATGGTTTTAATATATAATCAATTGCAGCAAATTTAAATGCCTTAATTGCATATTCATCACTAGCGGTTACAAATATAATTTTAGACTTTAAGTTAGGTACAATTTCTAATAGGTCAAAACCAGTTCCGTCTCCTAGCATTATATCTAAAAATATAATATCTGGTTCTTGTTGCTGTAATAATTTTGCAGCTTCTATAACACTACTTGCTTTTCCGATAATATCAATTTCTGGATGATTTTTTTGTATATCATTGCATAACATTTCTAATGCATCTGGTATGTCATCTACTACTATTGATGTGAGTTTTCCCATTAATAATCTGTTTTTAAAGGAATTTTAAACCAAACTTTAGTACCTTTTATTTTTGTAGCCTCTACAACTTCATTTATTAAAAATGAATTTTTAGTAGATATTTTTTCTATCCTTTCTTTAGATACTTTAATGGCTATTGAAGAATGATTTTGGTTTTCTTTTTTTGATTGATTGAAACCTATTCCGTTATCTATAATTGTGCAATTTAAAAAATTATGAATTACATCAAAATTAACATCAATTTTGCCTTCTTTATTTAATTGAATTCCGTGTTTAATACAGTTTTCTATAAAAGGTTGAATTAACATTGAAGGAATTAATATTTCTTCTGGATCTATATTATTTAAATTTGTATGTATTTGAAATGTAAATAATTTAGAACTCATATTCTGTTCTAGCTCAATATAGTTTTTTAAATAATCTATTTCTTCTTGTAAACTAATTTCTTCTTTTCTAGAGTTATTTAAAATACTTCTAAGTAGAACTGAAAATTGTGATATAGTTTTATTCAATTCATCGATTTTTCCGGTATTTCCAAGCGCTTTTATTCCATTTAAAACATTAAATATAAAATGCGGATTCATTTGCAATTGAAGTGCTTTTTGCTCTAAAGTAAGTAGATGATTTTCTTGTTTTAGAGCACTAATTCTGTCATTGCTAATTTTCTTGTTTTTTTTGATGTAAAAATCTACCAATACATAACAAACAAATAGAAAGGAAATAAATGAGATCATGATAAACCAAGTTTTTTTATAAAATGGTTTATCAATAGTAAATGAAATAGACTTTTTTTTACTTAAATTATTGTAAATTTTAGACTGTATTTCTAAATTATAAACACCAGGGTTTAAATTTGGAAATTGAATAATATTGTTTGCAGACCAATTTGAAAAGTTATTATTTAGCCTATATCTGTAATTTATTTTATTTGGTTTTTTAAGGTTAACGGTTTTGTATTTAATAGAAATGTTATTTTCTTCTGGAGAAAATAATATGTTCTTTTTTAAGCTTAAAACAGAATCTATGCTTTTATGATTAATTAAAATTTCTTCAAAATAAACTATTGGTTTTTTAGAAATAGACTTTTTGGATTGATTTTTTTATTTGATATAATCCATTATTACTAGCAATCCATTTTGTGTTTTGTTTGTCGTTAAAAACAGTAAATACAGCATTGGTTTTAAGTGAATTATATTTATTAATTTTTTGTTTGAAAGTAAAGGAGGGGAGTGAATAGATTTCAATTCCGTTTAAACTAGAACTTAACCAGATTTCGTTATCAATTTTTTTAACAGATGTACTATTATTACTAGTTTTAATATTGTTAATTTTTAAATCTTTATCTAATATATATAAACCATCATTAGTAGAGGCAGCAATAATTTTAGTATTAAATTTTATTAGAGAACTTATGTTTGTAGTAATAATTTTATCAATTTTATTTGGATGGTTTAATTTATTTAGTTTCCATAAACCCTTATTAGTAGCTACATAATAAAAGTTATTTGTAAATAGAATATCGTTAATTATAGAAAAATCTATTTCTGTATTAATTTTAAGGGGTTGTAAATAGTTTTCTGTTAATTTATAAATGCCTTGTTCGGTTGCTACAATAATAGTATTGTTAAAAACCTTTATTTTTATTACTTTTTTAGAATCATAAAAAAGCTCTTTAGAATTATTTTTAACAAATAATCCATTATCTAAACCAGCATAAACAATGTTTTTGTTAATAGTTAAACAGTTCGTTTTTAATGTATTAATTTCATAAAATTTTATACCATCAAATTTTAATAAACCATTATTTGTTGCAATCCATAAATAGCCAATTTTATCTTGTGAAATATCGTTTATTACATTGCTAGATAATTCATGATCAATAGTAAAGTGTTGAATATTATTTTCTTGCGCTTGAATTTTAATAAGCAAAAGAAAAATAATAATAATTTTTAATTTTCTAACTATTTTCATAAAACAAACTTACTAATTAAAACCTCATTATACTGTTATTAGTATAATGAGGTTTATAAAACTACCTTTCCTTTTTTTAATTCATTGCATATAAACGTTTGTTATTAGTATCTGGTTGTATATGCTCTAACTCTCCATATTGTTTAATTAAGGGTTTTAAAACAACCAAACCAGTGGTTTTTCCTTTAATTGTTAGCTTACTATTTTTTAAGTTCCAAGTCCATCTAAATTTTTCTAAAGGAATATTTAATTTTTTAATTTCTAAGTATAAACCCTCTTGCTGTTCTATAAAATCCATAACTTCTTCTTCAAATTCGAAAGTAGGTACTTCATCATCAGAATTATGATAGTCTAATTCAAACTTAACAGGGATCGTAAATTGTGTTGTATATGCTTCGCCAACAAATCTCTCTTCTTCATTATTAAGTGCATCATACCAATTGATATCTTTTTCTTCAGGATATTTTTTAGCAATTTCTTTTGATAAATCAACTTTACCAGGAGAATATGCAGTTGGATAAAAAATATAATGAGGTTTTGCTAAATAATGTTTTGTAAATTCACCATTAAAGATAGAATAATAAGGAGAGGCAACTACATTTGGCAATTCGTCAGCACAAAAAGCATCTTTAAAAGTATCCATCAACTCTTTGTTTTCACCTAATCCATTAGCGTGAAAAATAATTTTGGAATTTCCATTTACGCTTTCATTTAAAATTGGTAAAATTCCTTTTGTAACACTTCTTCTTAAAGATTCTGTAGTTATTTTTTCGCCATTAATAACTGTTTCTAACGTTAAGCCTTTATAAGGATTACTTTTGTTTACAATATGAATTTCTCCATAAGGATTTTCAGATTCATTTTTATTTAGCCAATTAATTATTTCTTCAAGCGAGTATTTATCTTCTATAATGTCATATTTTTTTCTTTAAAATAAGCTCTGGCATTTTTGTAAAATATCTGATTTCCTTTATCATATCCTGTAATAAAAACGATAGGGTTTCTAAAGGCGACTTTTTCATTTACATTGTGTGCAAGGTTTTGATCAGCTTGAATTGTTTTTGTTTCCTTCTTTTTTATTTCCGATGTTTTATTACAACTTACAAAAGAGATTGATACTAAAATTACATAGGCTACAATAACTGAATTTCTTAATGATTTGTTCATGATTTCTGTTTTTAAGTGTTAATACACTGTAAAAATAGAACTAGATTAAAGTAAAATTTTGGCTGTTTTAGAATTCGTTTAAAATGAATTAGAATTCGTAAAATAATCCAAATTGAATTTTTATTTAAATTAAAAAAGTAAGTGAGAATATTGATTAAAAAAATAAACCTTGCATTAAAAAAATAATACAAGGTTTGTAAATAGATATTGAGGTTGGGGGAAATTTTATAATTACACTATAAATTTAATGATCTAATGTTTAATTTATTTTTTTTGTTGTAAAACACTTAAAATTGTAAGTGAAGCATTTATTTTTTGAAGTTTAAGATTAAGAGATGTTCTTTTTGTTTGTAAATCCGAACTTAATATTCATACCATCAATAGATGAAATAATAGCTTCATCACCTAATTGATTAACTAATCTTAAAATCAATTTTAATCCAATAGACTTGGTTTTGTCAACTTCTTCATTATTAAATCCTTTTCCATTATCAGAATAAGAAAAACTATAGGTATCATCATTCTTAATGATAGAAATTGAAATAAGGTTTTGACTATTTTTAGTAAAAGCGTATTTAAATGAATTTGTAATAAGCTCATTAATAATTAAACCTAAAGTTGTTTTGTTATCACTGTTGATATAAATGTTTGGCTTTATATTTATATTGAATTCAGCTTTAATTTCTGGGTTTATGATAGAGCTAATTAAATAATCTTTTAAAGTTGTTACATAGTTATATAAATCTGTTTCATTGAGTTCGTTTTTATTGTAAAAACTATTATGAATTTTAGATAAAACTTTTATTCTATTTGCAGCAACTGTAAAATGTTTTTTAGATTCTTCCTCTTTAATTTTAGATGATTGTAAAGAAAGTACACTACTTATCATTTGTAGATTATTTTTTACTCTATGATTTAGTTCTTTTAGTAATATTTTGTTTTTATTTAAAGCTAATTCTAAATTATTCTTTTGATCTAAAATTATTTTTTGAGCTTTATTTTTATTGATATAAAAATAAATTAATACTAATAAAAAAATAAATATAAAAACTGCCAAAAGCGATAAAACTTTTACCTTAAATGAAGAACTTGATTCTTTATCTTCTAATACTTGAATTTTATATTTATTTGATATTAAATCATCTTCAAATGAAAAAAAATCAAGTAGCTCAGTTTTCTCTTTTTTAGTATGGTTTTTATAAATAGAATCTGTTATATATAAATGTTTTTCATTGTAAAATATTGAAGAATCTTTTTTGTAAAACTTATTGTAATATTCACTTTTTATTCTATAAAGTCTTACTTTGTTTTTCTTAAATTTATTGATATAAAAGTTAGCTTTTTTAGGTTTATTGGTCATTATATAACACAAAGCTAATTCTTCCCAAACCTTATCTGAACCTAAAAAACTCTCACTACTATAAAGAATTTCAGATTCTTTTATTTCATTTAAAAATAATGGAATAGCTTCTTTATATTTTTCTTGTTTTAAGTAGCAAGAAGCAATATTACCATTTACTAACCCAATCCAAAAAGCAATTTCTCCTTTTTTATAATTTATATCTTCTTTTTTTGAAGTTCAAGTAATTTTAAAGAAGTTTTATAATTAATTAATGCAGAATCAATTTTTTCTCCATACATCTGATAAACACCTACATTATTATAAAATTGAGCTTTATTAAATAAATCATTTTTTAAAAATTCTTTAGAATTAAAATGGTTGTTTTTTTTATAAGATTTTAAAGCTTGGTCATATAAACCCATTTTAAAATAAATTTTATGAAAAAGAATTTGTCCTGAGTTACATCTTTTTAATTTTTCTTTATTGATAAAAACAATACCAGTATTATTACCATAAACTGAATAACAATTTTCTATTATAATTAATAATTGACACATTTTATCATCGTCAACTAAATTATTATTTTTAGAGTAAGATTCTAAACCAAATCTGATGGCTTTGTCAATTTCATTATTATTTTGATATAAACTCAATAATATAATATCGATATAATAAATATCTTTGTCATTCTTGTTTTGCTCTTTTAAAAATTCAAAATATTCAATTCTCTTTTTAATAGGTATTAATTTTTCTGTTTCTTTGAAGGCTATTGTCTTATAGTAAAAATTATGCTTATTTATTAATCCTTTAATTCCTTTTAATTCATTAAATTTATTTGAAGCGTTATTTTTTGAATTTTTATATTGTGAGTAAGTTTTATAATTAAAGTTTATTATTAAAAATAAAATAACGAATAAAAGTTTTAAAAAAGAAGAAGAGTGCACTTTCATTAATTTTTTAATGGTTTGTTTATTTTATAAATGTAATTATGAAAATACTGAATATATATTTTTCTGAAATATTTATGTTGTAAAACTTCTTAAAATTGTTGTATTAATTTATAAGAGATTTTAAATAAGGTTTAAATTCTTTAGAAACAGTAATTTGTTTATCATTTATAAAAACATAATTTAAATTAAATGTTTTTACATTGTTTATATTAATAATATGTGATTTATTACATTTATAAAAGTTGGAAGGTAGTTCTGTAAGAAAACTTTTTAAAGTGTTTCTAATAAGGAATTTATCATTCTCTATAGTATAAATTTCTAAATAGATATTATCAGATTTAACATAAGAAATATGATCCGTTTTTACTTTATGATATAAATTGTTCTTCTTTAAAAATAAATGATCTTTTTTATTTTGATTATGATCTACCTTTTCTTCAATATAATTAGTTATAGCAACTTCAATTGAGGCATATATTGTATTGTTATCAAAAGGTTTTACTAGATATGCAGAAGGTTTTGTTTTGGCAGCAATGTTTATAGTTTGATCATCTAAATTTGAAGTTACATAGATAAAAGGTACTTGTATATATTGGTTAATATAATTTGCAAGATCTAAACCAGTTTTTTCTGTAGCTAAATCTATATCAATTAAAACTAAATCTACCCTATTTTTTTCTAAAAAAGAGACTGCTCTTTCATAAGAAATAACATTGCCAATAACATTATAGCCAAAACTTTCAATGATCTGTTCTAAATCATCAGCTATAATAACATTATCTTCTACAATTAATATTTTAAAATTGGTTTGCAAGGGAATTTAATTTATTCCTTTAAAGTTAAGAAAAAAATAATTAAACTAACTTATCTTTCAAATATTTTGAGGTAAATGAAAGATTATTTTTACTCAAATCTTCAGGAGATCCTTGAAAAATAAGATTCCCACCATTTTTACCACCCTCTAAACCTAGATCAATAATATAATCTGCACATTTAATGAGTTCTATATTATGTTCTATTACAATGATAGAATGTCCACGTTCTATTAATGCATTAAAAGATTTTAATAATTTTTTAATATCGTGAAAATGTAAACCTGTAGTTGGTTCATCAAAAATAAATAAAGCTTTGTCTTTTGTATTTCCTTTTACTAAAAATGAAGCCAATTTTATTCTTTGTGCTTCACCACCAGAAAGAGTAGAAGAAGATTGTCCTAAAGTAACATAGCCCAAACCAACATCTTGTAAAGGTTGTAATTTTTTAGCAATTTTAGTTACCAAATTTTCAGAGAAAAATTCTACAGCATCATCAATAGTTAGATTTAAAATATCGTCTATAGATTTTCCATCAAATTTAACCTCTAAAACTTCCTTTTTAAAACGTTTTCCATTACAAGTGTCGCATTCTAAATGTACATCTGCCATAAATTGCATTTCGATGGTAACTTCACCTTCACCTTTACAAACTTCACAACGTCCACCATCTACATTAAAAGAAAAATGTTTTGGCTTATAGTTTCTAATGTTTGATAATTTTTGATTCGAAAACAAAGATCTAATATCATCATAGGCTTTAATGTAAGTAACAGGGTTAGAGCGAGAAGAACGCCCAATAGGGTTTTGATCTATAAATTCTACATGTTTTAAGGTGTCAAAACTTCCTTTAACTTCTGTGTGCTGACCAATTTTATCTCCAAAACCATTCAGTTTTTTTTGCATGGTTGGATATAAGATATTTTTTACCAATGTACTTTTTCCAGAACCAGAAACTCCTGTAATTACAGATAAACAATTAAGTGGGAAAGTAACATTTACATTTTTTAAATTGTTTTCTCTAGCTCCAATAATTTCAATTTTATTTTTTGAAGTTCTTCGTTTTCTAGGTACTTCAATTTTTAAATCTTCATTTAAATATTTAGCAGTTAAAGAATTTGATTTTAAAATTTCTTTAAAATCACCTTCAGCAACTACATGACCTCCAAAAGTTCCTGCTTCTGGGCCAATATCTATAATATAATCTGCTTCTTTCATGATATCTTCATCATGCTCAACAACAACTACAGTGTTTCCTAAGTCTCTTAAATCTTTTAAAACACCAATTAATCTTTCGGTATCTTTTGGGTGTAAACCAATACTTGGTTCGTCTAATATGTACATAGAACCTACTAAAGAACTACCTAGAGAAGTTGCTAAGTTTATACGTTGACTTTCTCCTCCAGAAAGTGTATTTGAAGTTCTGTTGATGGTTAAATAGGAGAGACCAACATCAGTTAAAAATTGCAAACGATTATTTATTTCTGTTAGTAAACGTTTTCCAATTTTCTCTTCGTATTTGTCTAGTTTTATGCTTTTAAAGAAAACTGCCAATTCATCTAAAGGCAATGAAACCAATTCTGAAATTGTTTTCTCATTTATTTTTACAAACTCAGTTTCATGTCTTAAACGTTTTCCATTACAAGAAGTACAATTTGTTTTTCCGCGATAGCGAGAAAGCATTACTCTATTCTGAATTTTGTAACTTTTTTCTTCTAAAACGGTAAAGAAATGATGGATTCCGTTAAAAGATTTATTCCCGTTCCAAACTAGTTCTTTTTGTGTTTCTGTAAGTTGAAACCAAGGTTTATGAATAGGAATATCAAATTGGTATGCTACCGAAATTAATTCTTCTTTATAATGTATATATGAAGGTGTTTTAAACGGAAAAATACAATCTTCCATAATAGATAAACCTGTGTTTGGTATTACTAAATCTTCATCAATGCCAATTACATTTCCATAACCTTCGCAAGTTGGGCAAGCACCATACGGATTGTTAAAACTAAATAAATGCGTATTAGGCTCTAAAAAAGACATGCCGTCTAAATCGAATTTATTGCTAAATTCTGCAACTTTATTGTCTTCTAAGTTTTCTATAAAACAAATTCCCTTTCCTTCAAAGAAAGCAGTTTGTACAGCATCTGCTAATCTGTTGTAAAAATCTTCATCATCTTTGGTTACAATTCTATCAACGACTAAAAATAAAGGTTCGTTTTTAAAATCTTCTAGAGGAAAAGCTCCAATTCTATATACTTTATCATTCCATTTTAAACGTGCATAACCTTGTTGTTCTAATACTTGTAAAAGTGTTTTTAAATCACGATTTTCATCAATAACAATAGGTGCAAGTAGTAATAATTTTGTTTTATCATTAAATTCTTTTACAAATTTAACTACATCAGAAACCGTATCTTTTTTTACTTCCTTACCAGAAATAGGAGAGAAGGTTTTACCAATTCTAGCGTATAATAATTTTATATAATCGTAAATTTCTGTACTTGTACCTACTGTAGATCTAGGGTTGGTAGAGTTTACCTTTTGTTCTATAGCAATTGCAGGTGCAATCCCTTTTATAAAATCTACTTTAGGTTTATGCAACTTGCCTAAGAATTGACGAGCGTAGGAACTTAAGCTTTCTACATAACGTCTTTGACCTTCTGCATATAAAGTATCAAAAGCTAAAGAAGATTTACCAGAGCCAGAAAGCCCAGTAATAACTACTAATTTATTTCTAGGTATTACAACATCAATATTTTTTAAATTGTGCAGTTTAGCACCTTTTATAATGATGTTTTCTTTCGGGTTTACAGTAGAAATATCAGTTTTCATTTTTAAGAATATAAGTGATAAAAATACCACTAATTTAATCGATGAAAAAAAGTTTGAGATTGATTTTGTTAAAAAATTTGTTATTTTAAAAATAAATTCTATATTTGATTACTTAAGAATCACAAAATTAGACGCATATAGATAAAAATTACTTTTTAAATTATTAATAGTTTTAATAAATTAGAAGAACACTTGTTCTTCGAAAAGTAATTATGGTGCAGAAAAAAATAATTTCAGATAGTACACTTGTAAGTGATTATATTAAAGGAAAAGAAGCCTCTTTAGGAGTTCTAATAAAAAGACATCAACAAAGATTATTTAGCTTTATTTATAGTAAAGTACAAGATAGAGATATAACAGAAGATGTTTTTCAGGATACTTTTATTAAAGTAATTAGAACTTTAAAAAAAGGAAATTATAATGAAGAAGGTAAGTTTTTGCCTTGGGTTATGAGAATTGCTCATAACTTGGTTATAGATCATTTTAGAAAAACAAATAGAATGCTTTCTTTTAAAAATACAGATGAATTTGATATTTTTTCTGTTTTAGGTGATGGAAGCCTTAATGCAGAAAAACAATTGATACAAGAACAAATTTTTTCTGATGTTAGAGAGCTTATTAAAGAGTTACCAGAAGAGCAAAAAGAAGTTCTAGTAATGCGTTTGTATAAAGATATGAGTTTTAAAGAAATTAGCGAAAATACTGGTGTTAGTATTAATACAGCTTTAGGTAGAATGCGTTATGCTTTAATAAATATGCGTAAGTTAATAGAGAAACATAAAATTATTTTAGTGGATTAACAATAAAAGTAATTTAGTATCGTTAGTAATTTATAACCAGTCTATTAAATTAACTATATGATGCAAATTTACTTTAAAAAGTCTTCTGATTTTCAGATGAAACCTAAACAAGAAACAGTTCAATTTTTGATTAATTTTTCCAAGTCGTTAACTATTGTAAGAACCAAATCAAAAGATTTCATTGAATTGAATTTGAATTAAGAGAGGAAAAAGCTTCAACTAATGTTGAGGCTTTTTTTATAAATTAAATTTATTATTTGGCTGTTACCTTAAAAGGTCGGGCTTTACACTATATCTTTTTTTCATTCCTCAAAAAAGGATGTCGTTTCTATCCCTAACGCACATTTTTGCCAATAAATAGATTTTAACTAGTTTTCAGAATTTCTAAAAATTTAAGAACCTATACTGTCTAAAAAACTATTTTTTACCTTTATAATATTCATCTAAAACTGTTTTTCTACCAATAGTTTTTGTAATAATATCCTTATCTAAACTCCATCCTCTTGCTGGCGAATATTCTCTTCCGTACCAAATAATTTGTAAATGTAAATCGTTCCATAATTCTCTTGGAAACAAACGTTTTGCATCTTTTTCGGTTTGATTTACGTTTTTTCCGTTTGTTAAATTCCAGCGCCACATTAATCTGTGAATATGTGTATCAACAGGAAAAGCAGGAACTCCAAAAGCTTGACTCATTACAACACTCGCTGTTTTATGACCTACAGCTGGTAATTCTTCTAAGCCTTCAAAACTCTTTGGTACTTCACCGTTATATTTTTCAATCAAAATTTTAGACAAGCCATATATTCCTTTGCTTTTCATTGGCGATAAACCACAAGGTCTAATTATTTCCTTAATTTCTTCTATCGTCATTTTAACCATATCAAAAGGATTATCCGCTTTAGCGAACAATAAAGGAGTAATTTTATTTACACGAACATCTGTACATTGTGCAGATAATAAAACAGCTACTAAAAGTGTGTAAGGATCTTTATGATCTAAAGGAATCGGTATTTCTGGATACTTTTCTTCTAAAGTGTCTATTACAAATTGTACTTTTTCTTGTTTGGTCATTTTATGGAGTTGCAAAGTTTACAAGTTGCAAAGTTACAAAGTAATATTTAGGTTTTATTTTAAACTTTGTTACTTACTTGCTTTGTACCTTTGTAACCAAAATATAAAATAATGACATCACTAAAAATAGGAGATAAAGCTCCACAGTTTGAAGCAAAAGATGAAAAAGGAAATACTGTAAAATTATTAGATTATACAGGAAAAAAACTAGTGTTATTTTTTTACCCAAAAGCAAGTACACCTGGTTGTACAAATGAAGCTTGTGATTTAAGAGACAATTATCAATCTTTTTTAGCAAAAGGATATGATGTTTTGGGCGTAAGTGCAGATTCTGCTAAAAGACAGCAAAATTGGATTAATAAACACGAATTACCTTTTCCTTTATTAGCAGACGAAGAGAAAGTAGTTATAGAAGCTTTTAATGTTTGGGGGCCAAAGAAATTTATGGGAAGAGAATATGACGGAATACATAGAACTACTTTTGTTATAGATGAAAATGGTGTTATTGAAGATGTTATATTAAAAGTAAAAACAAAAGCACATGCTGCTCAAATTTTAGACTAAGAAATAATTAAGCCATTTTGAATTCCGAATTTTAATAATTCAGGAGTGTTTTTGGTATTAGTAATTTCGAATAAATCTCTTTTATGAGATTTTAAAGAGCTTTCAGAGATATTTAATGTTTCTGATAGCTCTTTTTCTTTTTTATCAGAATGGATATAAAGAGCTTGTAAAATTTCTAATTTTCTTTTTGTAAAAGTGTAATTACCAATTTTAATTTTTGAAGAACAAGGTTCAGTTACAGATAAATCGTTGTGAAAACAACTTAAAATTTCATCTTTAAAGTTATTTAAATCAGTATCTTTTCCTAAAAATAAATCTACCCCATTTCTATAAGCTTTATCTTTTATAAAGCTATTATTCATTGTAGTTAATGCAATTATTTTAAAACTACTGCTTTTAAGTTTTATTTTGTTAATATTATCTAAAGAGCTTTTACCATTAAAATTTATATCTAATACTAAAATATCGAATTTATGATTAGCAGTAAAATTAATTAAGCTTTCTAGAGTAATAAATGTATTAATTACGTTTAACTCTTTATGAAAGTTTAAACTATCTTTTAAAGCATCACAAAAAAACCGATTATCATCTGCGATAACTACATTTATGGGTATTTTATTCATTTTTTGGAATTGTAATTAAAATATTAGTACCTAAATTATTTGAGTTAATATTAATTTTTGCCTTTATCTGTTCTACTCTCTGTTTAATATTATTTAACCCAAAACCTTTTTTAGTTATAGAGTTGGTATTAAAACCAATTCCGTTATCATTTACTTCTAAAATAATTTCATTTACACTATCTTGTTTTATATTTATTTTTATTTCTGATGCTTTAGAGTGTTTAATTGCATTTGTAACTAGTTCAGAAATAATACGGTACAGATGTAAACACTTTTCTTGTGATAGTTGACTGTTTATAATTGAAAAATTATGATTAATTGTACTATTAGAAAGTTGATTTAGTTTTTCGCAAAACTCAATTAAATTTTCTATAAAATTTTCTGAGTTTACTTTTGGAGCATATAAACTGTTTAGCAGATAGCGGTAATCTTTGTAAAAAGCATCTAAGATTTCTTGTACCTTTTCTGGAGTGTTATCATTTTTTTGCAATAAGCGTAGTTTTAAAGCTTCTAAATAACCACCAAAAGTATCATGAACATTACTTACTAATTCGTTACGCTCATTATGTTGGTTTTTTAATAAATTGTTTTGAAAATTAGTACGTAATTTTAAATTTTCTTGTTTAAGTTTTATTGCTAATATTCTTTCTTTTATAATTTTACTTAAAATATAATAGGTAATTAATACAGTTTCTAAAACGGCTGTTAAGTATGAGAAGTTTTCTATAAAAAAAGCTTTTTGTATAGAGATAATTGGTGTTGGGTTTATAGATAAATGAATTAAACCAAAAAGCATAGACAGAAAAAATGCAAGACCTAAATATAACGGAATTACTTTTTGGAAAATTAATATAAAGTGTGCGATTACAATTAAAATAGCTGCAATTCTAATTGGTATCCAAAACCAATATAAATTAAATTGCATATCATTAAATATAAATTTTATAAATAGCATTATTAGTACTCCTAATGTGCTAAAAATTGCAATCTTAAGAAGAGATTTTGCAATTGATTTCTTTTTAGGAAAAGGATAAAATTGCAGGAAAAATAATGCGCCAAATAATACAATTAATGCTTGTGTTATTGTTTTTAAATTATGAAAAAGAAAGGGGTAATTGTATAATAAATCGTTATACCAAATGCCTTTAAAAATTAAAAAATCAGTAATTAAAAAAGTTATATAACCTAAATACCAAAGCATGTTAAATTGCCTTTGTACAGCAAAAAAGATAAAGATAATTAAGCCTAAAATAATTAAAAATGTACTTATTATTACATTGTAATTTTTATCTATTTGTGTAAACTTTAAAAAATTATTGCTATTAAGAAGTAAAAATTTAAAATTAGATAAATGCCTATCATTATCGTTTATTTGAATAAAAACATCAGTCTTTAAATTGTTTTTTTCTAGTTTCCAAGTTGGTAATCTAAAGTGAATTTTTCTATTTTTTAAAGGCTTATATCTTTTATGATTATGAAGAGTTTCATACTTATTATTAGCAACAAGATAAACCATTCCTTTTTTTAGATAACTGTTCCAAAGAATTAAATGTAAATCTTCTTTTAAAGAGTCTATTTTAAAATGAAGCCATGTATTTTCAGCATCTTTTAAGGTGTAAAAAACTTTTTTATAAATTGGTTTTGTAAAGTTTCCTTTTTCATATTCTTTAATTGCAGAATTTATTGTTAAAGAATCGCTTTTAAAATTAAGCATTTTAATTTCATTTTGAAATTGATGAGAAATATCATTTTCATAAACAGTACATGCATTAATTAAAAATAAAAGGAGTAATAGTTTTATAGTCTTTTTCATAGGTAAAAATACCATACTAAAGTATGGTTTTTTTTATGAGTTCAAATTAATTTTGTTAAAGAAAAGAATTATTACTATGGGAGTTAAAAAATTATATGATTACACTACATTAAAACCTATTGATAATAAATACAGAATAGATGATAAGGAAATCCCTATAAACCTTATTGAAGATTTTTTACGTTTTTATAATTTAGGTTTAGAAGATTTAACTGAATTAGCTAAATTTTCTAAAAATCTTTTATTAGAAAAGCAATTCATAAAAAATAATACCGCAAAATTCAACACATTAACCAATAAGGAAGTAGAAGTTTTTAATCTAGTTGTTAATGGTTATTCTTCTAAAGAAATTGGAGAACTATTATTTATAGAAGCAACAACTGTTGGTTGTCATAGAAAAAAATAAAACAAAAACTCGATCTAAAATCTCATTTTGATTGGTACCAATACGCCAAGGCTTTTAATTTATTTGATAAATTGAAATATACCTAATTATAGGTATTGATTGTCTTTTGTTTATTTATCATTTTTGGAAACATTAACTCAACTAAAAACTATATTGCTATGAAAACAAGATTACTATTAATGTTAAGTTTATTTATTGGACTTATCGCTTATGGACAAACAATACCGGCAGGAAGTATTGATAATACATTTAATACTGTTGGTACAGGATTTAACTCTGGGGTTACGTCATTAGCAACTCAATCTGATGGAAAAATACTAGTTGGTGGATATTTTACGTCCTATAATGGAACTCCAAGGTACAAGATTGCTAGAATAAATGCTGATGGTAGTTTAGATACTTCATTTCAGTTTAGCAATGAAATCACAGGAGAAGGAGTTAGTCAAGTAGATATAAGCGCAATAAAAATTTTATCTAATGGGAAAATACTTATTGGTTTTCAGGTTTTAACAAATTCTTCAAGCACACACACTAATACTTATGTTTATAAATTAAATTCTAATGGCACAATAGATTCATCTTTTACTTCAGTACCTTTTGTTGATGAAAATGGTAATTCTTCTGAAATAAAATCTATTGAAGTTTTAAGCAATGGAAACATTATTGTTGGTGGTTCTTTTTCAAAAGTAAGTGAACAAGTTAGTTATAATATGGTCTTATTAAATGCAAATGGAACAATACTAACAGCTTTTAATTCTTATTTGACTTCAATTACTAGAGATTCAATTTTTGAATATGTAAATTCAATTAAAATTCAAACTGATGGAAAAATTTTAGTTGGTGGTATTGTTTATTTACGTTCTAGTGATACTTACACAAGATTAATTCGTCTAAATATTAATGGTACTATAGATAGTGCATTTAATTCAAATTTATATGCAAACTGTATAGCAATACAAAATGATGGGCAAATAGTAGTAGGAAATAGCTCAGAAATTTATCGCTTAAATACTGATGGAGCTATAGATTCAAGTTTTTCTTCAATTAAAACTGATAATATTGTTGAAGATTTAACTATAGATAGCAATGGGAAAATTGTGATTGTTGGAAGATTTACAAAAGTGGCTAATATTTCTAGAAATAAAATTGCACGTTTAAATTCTGATGGAACTTTAGATACAACTTTTGATATAGGAACAGGGGCAAGTGGGCAATATAGGTATATTTATGGCATTTCTATTCAATCTGATGGTAAAATAATAATTGGAGGAAATTTTATTAGTTTTAATAGTGATGAGAATCAAAGATATATTTCACGTTTATTTAATGAAGAAACAGAAAGAGTTACAAACGTACCAGATAATAATTTTGAACAAGCTTTAATTGATCTAGGCTATGATGATGTATTAGATGGCTCTGTAAATACAGCAAATATTAATTCAATAACATCTATAGAGTTAAATGGTAAAAATATATCAAATTTAACAGGAATCGAAGATTTTACAAGTTTAACTCAGCTGTACGTAGGTAATAATTTGTTAACTTCTTTAGATGTATCAAAAAATATAAATTTGATAAACTTAAATTGTAAGGAGAATTCTTTATCAGAATTAGATGTTACTAAAAACATAAAATTAGAAACATTATTATGTAATGATAATTCATTATCAAGTTTAAATTTAGAAAATAATATTGATTTATATCAGATATGGTGCTTTAATAATGTTATAGAAAGTTTAGACCTTAGTAATAACTTAGTGTTAACTAAATTGGCTTGTAATGATAATTCGCTAACAAGTTTAAATATTAAAAATGGAAATAATATAAATTTAAGTGAGTTATATGTTAGTAATAATCCAAATTTAAATTGTATTCAAGTTGATGACGAAAATCATTCTACAACAAATTGGACGTATGTTACATCAGCAAGATATAGTGAAGATTGTTCTATTGCTGTAGTATTAATACCAGATACCGTTTTTGAGCAAAAATTAATTGATGCAGGATTTGATACAAATGGATTAAATGGAAATATTTTGCAAAGTGAGGCAGAAGCAATTACTCAACTTAACTTTAGAAATGATTTTAATCCGGATACATCTTTAATAATAAAAGAAGCAACAGGTATAGAGTCAATGCCTAATTTAACTAGTTTGGTGTTGGGTAATCATGCGCTTACAAGTATAGATGTTACAAATAATCCTAAATTAGAAACATTAGATTTGTTTTATTCTAACATTTCTGTGATAGATTTATCTAATAATAATTTAATAAAGAGATTAGATTTAGCTCATAACAATTTAACAGAAATTAATGTTACAAATTTAACTCAATTAGAGTCGTTGTTTTTAAATAATAACAACACAATTGAGTTAATAGATCTTAGTAATAATACTTTATTAACGACTGCTTGGTTAAGTTATAATAATTTTAGTACTATAGATGTAAGTAATAACAATTTATTAGTAACACTAAGATTAAGTGGTAATGATTTGTCTCAAATAGATATTTCTAATTTGGGAGAGTTAGATAGGTTCGATATTCAACAAAATAATATATCGTCTTTAGATGTTAGTAATAATACTAAATTAAGATATTTAGACTTTAAATATAATAAAGTATCAAGTATAGATGTATCTGGCAACTTAGAGCTAATCGAATTTAGCGCTTTTGATAATTTACTTACTTCAGAAATAGATTTAAGTTTGCATAAAAAACTTACTAAAGTAATTTTAGGAACTAACCAATTAACCAAAATTAATTTAAATAATGGAGCTAACACAAATTTAACAGCTATAGATTTTAGATCTAATCCTAATTTATCTTGTATACAAGTGGATGATGTTAGTTACGCAACTTCAAACTTCACTAATATTGACAATTCTTCTTTATATAGTACAGATTGTTTTACACCTAAAGTTACTATTTCTGACACTAATTTTGAACAAGCATTAATAGATTTAGGTTGGGATACTAAAGGGTTATTAGATGGGACAATTACCGAAAGTGATGCACAAAAAATTGATACTCTACGTATTCCTAATCCTATAAATAATTCTTTATTACCAAATGTAAATGCAAAAATATCTGATTTAACTGGTTTAGAAAGTATGTCTAATCTGGTTTATTTAGATGCTAGTGATAATGAGCTTACAGCAGTAAATACAGCTAATAATCCTAATTTAAAAAATTTAGGATTAGGGTTAAATCTATTAACAACTTTAGATGTTTCGAATAACTCTAACCTTAAACAGTTATTTGCTTATAATAATAATTTAACGAGTATAATTTTTGGGACACAAACAAGCTTAGAATATTTATATATAGGTAACAACCAGCTTACAAATGTAGATTTAAGTTCTATGACTAGTCTAAAAAGAGCTTTAGCTGAAAACAATATGCTAACAGCAATGGATGTTAGTAATTCTCCTAATCTAGAATGGTATACAATTTTTGATAATCAAGTTACTTCAGTAGATTTTAGTAATAATCCAAAAATAACCTCAATTTGGATGTATAACAATCAAATTACTTCTTTAGATGTTACCAATTTAACTGAATTAACCTCTTTAAGAGCGAGTAGTAATCAAATAAACAATATTAATGTTACTTCAAATGTAAAATTAAAAACATTTGAAATGGATGGTAATGGTTTAACAGCTTTAGATTTAACTAATAATCCGTTATTAGAATATCTTTTTGTTGGTAATAACCCACAAATTGGTAACATAGATACATCCATATTTACAAACCTAATAAAAATTGGTATAGATAATATTGGAGCTACAAATTTAGACTTAACAAACTCACCAAACTTAACAGAATTGTTTTCATCTAATAATAGTTTAGCATCATTAGATTTAAGCAATAACCCGTTATTAACTAGATTATGGTTAAATAATAACACAAATTTATCTGGGTTATCGGTTTCAAATATGACTGTATTGGAGGAGTTTGCTGCAAATAACACGAAAACAAATATTATTGATGTTGGTGTAAATACAGAATTAAAAATTTTAGAATTAGGAAATACAGGGTTAAGTACTATTGATCTTACAAAAAACACAAAATTAGAAAACTTGTCTTTGTATGACAACAATATGACAGATATTGATTTATCACAAAATTTGCTTTTAAAAAAGCTTGATATAAATCAAGTTAAAAAGGTTGGAGATTTAGATTTATCAAACCATAATCAATTAGAAGATGTTGTTATAAATAATACATTATTATCTAGTTTAAATTTAAACAATGGGAGTAATACTTTAATTTCAAGAATTGAGATAAAGAATAATACTAACTTAACTTGTATTCAAGTTGATGATGTTGAATATTCAACCATAAATTTCACAAATGTAGATAATACATCAGTTTTTAGTACAAGTTGTTTTAGTACACCGGTTGTAGTTATTCCAGACACAAACTTTGAACAAGCATTAATAGATTTAGGTAAAGACTCTAATGGATTAAATGGAAATATTTTATTATCAGAAGCACAAGCAATAGATAGTTTAAGAATTTCAGATCCAATAAATAATGCATTATTACCAAATGTATCTGCAAAACTTACAGATTTAACAGGTATTGAAAGTATGATTAATCTAACGTTTTTAAATGCTACAACAAATGAGGTTTCTAATTTAGATTTATCACAAAACACGAATTTGACAGAACTTTATGCTGATAATAATAGTATATCAACGATTACCTTTTCAGATAGTAATTTAATAGAGTCTATTAATTTAAGAAATAACCCTATAGCAGCAATAGATGTTACAAGTTTTAATAATTTAAAAAATTTAGATTTATCATATTCTAATATTAGCACAATAGATGTGACCCAAAATTTGAATCTTGAAGCAATTTGGATTGGAGGAACTCAAATAACTAGTTTAGATGTAACACAAAATATAAATTTACTTGCTTTAGGTATTTTTGAGAATGGGTTATCTGTTATAGATTTATCAAATAATATTTCGTTAGTAAATTTACAAATTAATGATAATAACTTTACTGCTTTTGATACCTCAATTTTTCCTAATTTAAAATATTTTATTGCTCATAACAATCAATTAACCTCAATTGATTTTTCAGCAAATACTTTATTAGAGGTTGCTCAGGTTCAAAGTAATCAATTAACTTTTATTGATGTTACAAATAATACAGAGTTAGTTAGTTTTTGGGTTTTTAAAAATCAATTAACCACTTTAGATGTAACAAATAATATAAAACTTGATTATCTAGGAGCATTTGAAAATCAATTAACATCAATTGATGTTTCAAAAAATACTGCATTAACAACTTTGTCTGTTAGAAATAACCAATTAACCACTTTAGATGTAAGTAATAATATTAACTTAACAGGTTTATGGTTTCTTGATAATAAAATTACTGAAATAGATGTTAGTAATAATACACTTTTAGAAGGTTTAGGTTTAGAGAGTAATTTAATTAAAGAATTAGATTTATCTAATAATGTAAATTTAAAAAGAGTTTATTTAAATGATGGAGTTTTAGAAAAAATCAATTTAAAAAATGGAAATAATACCTTAATAACTGAAATCAATTTTAATAACAACCCAAATCTTAATTGTATTGAAGTTGATGATGTTACTTATGCAACTACAAATTTCACAAATATAGAAAACGCTTCAGTATTTAATTTAGATTGTGGTTTTCAAACAGAAGAAACAGTTGTAATTCCAGACACCAACTTTGAACAAGCCTTAATAGATTTAGGAAAAGACACGAATGGATTAAACGGTAATATTCTTTTATCAGACGCACAAGCAATAGATAGTTTAAAAATTTCAAATCCAATTAATAACGTATTATTACCAAACGTATCTGCAAAAATTACAGATTTAACAGGAATTGAAAGTATGTCAAGCTTGGTATATTTAGAGGCTTATTTAAATGAAATTTCTAGTATAGACTTATCAGAAAATATTGAATTATCTTATTTATCAATTTCTTATAATAAACTTACTGCAATAAATTTAAGTAGTAATTTAAAAATAAATACTTTAGATTTATCTGAAAATCAGTTAACTACGATTGATTTAACAAATAATATTTTATTAGAGAAACTTTGGTTGCCGGTAAATGAAATAACATCTTTAGATTTAAGTAAGAATACAAGTCTTTCGTATTTAAATGCAGGTGAAACTTTAATAGAAACAATTGATCTAACTAAAAATACATTGTTAAAAGAATTTTATTTGTTTTCAAGTAAACTTACTTCGTTAAATCTACAAGAAAATGAAAATCTAGAAACTTTTGTTTTAACAGGTAATAGTTTTATAACTACTTTAGATTTATCAAAAAATAATAATCTAACTAATATAACAATTGTTCGTAACACGGGATTAGCAGAGATCAACTTACAAAACACAAATAATAATAAAGTTGCTGAAGTTTACTTAGGTGATAATCCAAAGTTAACTTGTGTTCAAGTTGATGATGTGAGCTATTCTACAGAAAACTGGGCAAGTATAAATAATACTTCAGTTTATAGTGTAAATTGTTTTACAAATACAGCTCCAACAGTAAGTTTAGTTACATTTTCTGGGACATTAACAGAAGCAGAAGTGCTAACAGCAAGTTATGAATATTCAGATTTTGATGCAGATGTAGAAGCTGGATCAACATACAAATGGTATGTTTCAGAAGATTTACAAGGAACGAATAAAATAACAATTACAGATGCAATTACACAAAGTTATACTTTAACCACAGAAGATGTTGGTAAATACATCAGTTTTGAAGTAACACCAAATGACGGAACAGAATTTGGAGAAAGTGTAGAAAGTGAATTACAAGGGCCAATTGAAGCTGTTTTTGTAAATACAGCTCCAACAGTAAGCTCAGTTACATTTTCTGGGACATTAACAGAAGCAGAAGTGCTAACAGCAAGTTATGAATATTCAGATTTTGATGCAGATGTAGAAGCTGGATCAACATACAAATGGTATGTTTCAGAAGATTTACAAGGAACGAATAAAATAGCAATTACAGATGCAATTACACAAAGTTATACTTTAACCACAGAAGATGTTGGTAAATACATTAGTTTTGAAGTAACACCAAATGACGGAACAGAATTTGGAGAAAGTGTAGAAAGTGAATTGCAAGGGCCAATTGAAGCTGTTTTTGTAAATACAGCTCCAACAGTAAGCTCAGTTACATTTTCTGGGACATTAACAGAAGCAGAAGTGCTAACAGCAAGTTATGAATATTCAGATTTTGATGCAGATTTAGAAACTGGATCAACATACAAATGGTATGTTTCAGAAGATTTACAAGGAACGAATAAAATAGCAATTACAGATGCAATTACACAAAGTTATACTTTAACCACAGAAGATGTTGGTAAATACATCAGTTTTGAAGTAACACCAAATGACGGAACAGAATTTGGAGAAAGTGTAGAAAGTGAATTGCAAGGGCCAATTGAAGCTGTTTTTGTAAATACAGCTCCAACAGTAAGCTCAGTTACATTTTCTGGGACATTAACAGAAGCAGAAGTGCTAACAGCAAGTTATGAATATTCAGATTTTGATGCAGATTTAGAAACTGGATCAACATACAAATGGTATGTTTCAGAAGATTTACAAGGAACGAATAAAATAGCAATTACAGATGCAATTACACAAAGTTATACTTTAACCACAGAAGATGTTGGTAAATACATTAGTTTTGAAGTAACACCAAATGACGGAACAGAATTTGGAGAAAGTGTAGAAAGTGAATTGCAAGGGCCAATTGAAGCAATTTGGGTAAATACAGCACCAACAGTAACTAATGTTCAAATATCAGGAACTTTAACAGAAGCAGAAGTACTAACAGCAAGTTATGAATATTCAGATTTTGATGCAGATGTAGAAGCCGGATCAACATACAAATGGTATGTTTCAGAAGATGCTACAGGAACGAATAAAATAGCAATTACAGATGCAATTACACAAACTTATACTTTAACCACAGAAGATGTTGGTAAATACATCAGTTTTGAAGTAACACCAAATGACGGAACAGAATTTGGAGAAAGTGTAGAAAGTGAATTGCAAGGGCCAATTGAAGCAATTTGGGTAAATACAGCACCAACAGTAACTAATGTTCAAATATCAGGAACTTTAACAGAAGCAGAAGTACTAACAGCAAGTTATGAATATTCAGATTTTGATGCAGATGTAGAAGCCGGATCAACATACAAATGGTATGTTTCAGAAGATGCTACAGGAACGAATAAAATAGCAATTACAGATGCAATTACACAAACTTATACTTTAACCACAGAAGATGTTGGTAAATACATCAGTTTTGAAGTAACACCAAATGACGGAACAGAATTTGGTACAAGTGTAGAAAGTGAATTACAAGGGCCAGTTGAGGCTTTGGAAGTATTGTTAATTCTAGATGCAAACTTTGAACAAGCTTTAATAGATTTAGGGCACGATACCAATGGTTTAAATGGTAATATTCTTAAAAGCGAAGCGGAAGTTGTTACATTTTTAAATGTTGAATCAAAAAATATTTCTGATCTAAAAGGTATACAAGGTTTTACAGCTTTAGAAACTCTTGGGTGTAGTCTTAATAATATTACATCAATAGATTTAAGTAATAATAAGGCAATTAAAGTTTTATTTATTGGAGATAATCAATTAACAAGTTTAGATGTTTCAATGTTAATAGACTTAGAACAATTAGTCGTAGATAGAAATAAAATTACAGATATAGATGTTAGTAAAAATTTAGCTTTAAATGCTTTAAGTTTATCTGGTAATCTTCTTACTAGTTTAGATGTAAGTTCAAATGTATTATTAGAAGATTACTTATGGAGTAATGATAATTTACTAACTGCATTAGATTTGTCTAAGAATCCAAGGTTAAAAATTATTCATGCAGAAAATAATAATTTATCATCTTTAAATATTAAAAGTTCTGGGAATAATAATATTACAGAATTTTATGCAACTGGAAACCCTAATTTATCTTGTATTCAGGTTGATGAGGTCGTTTATGCAGAAACAACTTTTGTAAATATAGATTCACAAACTAATTTTAGTGAAGATTGTGATTTGTTTTTAAATCCTGTAGTTTATATACCAGATGCTAATATGAAAGTAGCGTTAGTTGCTGACGCTTTTATTAATACAAATGGAGATGATGAAATTCAAGTTTCAGAAGCAGAAGCAATAACAGGAGAGATTGATAAAGGAGAAAACTTAGGGATTTCAGTTCTAACAGGTATAGAGGCTTTTATAAATATTACTGGTTTAAATGTTAAAAACAACAATTTAAGTTCAGTAGATTTATCAAAAAACAAAAAATTAATATGGTTAGAAATTGGAGGTAATAATCTAACTTCTTTAAATGTTGATAGTTTAACAGTCTTAACTAGGCTAGTTGCTAAAAACAATAATATTACTGGAATAAAATTGACAAATAATACAGATTTAGTTGAATTAGATGCTTCTAATAATGATATTGTAAATTTTGATATTAATCAAAATAGCAAAATTACAAAGCTTATATTGAATGATAATAATTTAGAAAGAGTTGTTTTACAAAATGGAAATAACACATCTATTTCTGACATTAGCTTATTAAATAATCCTAATTTAGAATGTGTAACTGTGGATGATGTCGATTATTCTAATACTAATTGGGCAAATAAAGATGCACAAACAAACTATAATATAGATTGTAATTCTGTTTGGGAAATTTATACTGAAGATGAAGAACTAGACAGTGCGCTAATCTCAATTCCAGGTTTAGATGACGATGGAGATGGAGAGATTACTTATGAAGAAGCTCAATCTTTTACAGGGAATTTAGACTTAAGTGGTCAAAATATTACAGATGCTACTGGTTTGGAAGCTTTTTCTAATGCAGAAAGTATAGATGTTTCTGGAAATAATATTACTGATATTAGTAATTTATTAGATAATACTTCTGTAGTTGTTGTTTCTAAAACAACAGGAGAAAAGAAAACCTTTACAAGAAATAATGCAGAAGGAATTAAAAAATTAAATGTTTCAAATAACTTGCTTGAAGAAGTTGATGTTTCTAAAGTTACAAGCATAACAGAATTAATTTTAGCAAATAATAAATTAATCTATTTAAATTTAAATAATAATTCTAACACTACATTAATTAAAGTTGATGTAACTGGTAACCCAGATTTAAGCTGTATTCAGGTTGATGATGTAGACATAGCAAATAATAACGCAGATTGGAAAAAAGATGCAATAGCAAGTTATAATACTTTCTGTTCGAAGACTGTTTTAAATATAGAAAGCTACTTAACAGAAAGTATTTCTATGTATCCTAATCCTACAACAACAAATATCCAGATTACAATAACTAATGATATAATGTTAAGAACTATTGAAATATATAATTCAATAGGAAAGAAGGTGATAGAAAGTAATAAGAGCTTAATTGATTTAAAAAGCTTAGCAAACGGAATTTACTTAGTAAGAGTAATTACCGATAAAGGATTTATTAATAAAAAGTTAATCAAAAAATAAGAAAAAGAGAAGAGTGTATTTTGTTTTTGAATTTTGCGGGGTACAGATTTGTACCTCGCATTTTTTGTTAAAACTTCATGCCAATTTTAAAATTTAAAACTCTACCAGTCATAAAGTTTGGAATCCCAAATTGTGTTTTAGAATACACATCTCTAACCCAAGTATTTGTAATAGAATTTTGAATATCAAACATATTAAAGAGTTCTAAACCAGCAGTTAATTCTTTAAAATTTGATAACCATCCCTCAGAATAACGTTTATTAACATCTGTAAAAACATAAGAAATACCTAAATCTGCACGTTTGTAATCTCTTAATCTTTGCTGAAAATTATAAGGGTCTGAGTAAGAAGGAGAACCTCCTGGAAGACCCGTATTATAAACGAGGTTTAAATACGCTTTTAAGTCTGGTAAATTTGGTACATAATCTTGAAAAAGAATCCCAAATTTTATACGCTGATCAGAAGGTCTAGCAATTGTACCTTGGTTATTAATATTTTCTTCCGTTTTTAAATAACCTAAACTTACCCAACTTTCATTTCCAGGAACAAATTCGCCATTTAAACGAACATCTAAACCATGTGCGTAAGCAGTTGTAACATTATCTGCTCTATAACGGATTCTAACGTTATCTATAGTATAAGCATTTACATCAGAAAGATCTTTATAATATAATTCGGTTGTAAGTTTAAAAGGTCTCTGCCACATATCAAAACTATAATCCATACCTGCAACGTAGTGTATCGATTTTTGCGCTTTAACTTCAACATTAATATCACCATTAAAATTTCTTAATTCTCTGTATGAAGGTGGTTGTGCATATAATCCACCAGAAATTCGGAATAACATATCTTTTTCCCAATTGGGTTTAATAGCAAATTGAGCTCTTGGACTAACAATAGTTTTATTTTTAGATTGGATTCCGTTACCAAGTACAGACCAATTATGAGCTCTAACACCTAAATTGTAGAATATTTCATGATCACTCCAAAAAGAACGCTGATTAAATTGTACAAAACCAGAAACTCTATTAATGCTTACTTCATTATCTTTTCTAATATTTTGATAAGCAGTAATATCACCTTCAAAAGGTTCGTAAGGTTCGTTGTTTGCAGCATGACTTGGTGGTCTTATAGAAAAACCAAGAGAATCTATAATTTCCCATTCTCTAATTCTATCTTTAATTTCCTCTTTTTGATATTTTACTCCAAAACTCCACTCTGTTTTACCTTTTTTAATCGTTCCTTTAATTTGAAAATTAGTAATTAAGGCATCTAAATCATTACGAGCATGATTTAATTGAGATCCAATTCCTTGAGAGAATTCAACTTCACCAAAATTTTCAGAGCCTATATTTGCATCAACTTCTCCAAGGTTATATTGGGCAGCAATATCAAAATGTTCTTCTTCTTGGGTATTGTATCTAGAGGCAGTAGCAGTTAATTTAAAATTATCATTCATGTTATAATCAGCAGATAATGCACCAAACATAGTAAGGTATTTATCTCTTTCCTGTCCAGAGTAATAAACGATTAATTCTAATGGTTCTGCTACAGTTCCAAAACGAGTTCTTCTAGATAAAGGTTGATAATTATAATTGTTTAAAGAAAAATTTCCTAAAAAGTTTAAGGAAAATTTCTCTGAAAAATCATAGGTTAAATAAGTTTGTACATCGGTAAATCTTGGTCTAAAATTAGTTTCAATTTGTTTACTGTTTACAAATAAACTATTATCTCTATACCTAACTCCAGTAATTGTGCTTAGTTTTTTATTTAAAAAGTTACCTTCAAAAGTTACACTAGCACCTAGCAGACTAGCGTCTATTGTTGTTGCTGTTTCTGTGGGGTTTCTGTAAGTTATGTCTAAAACAGACGATAATTTATCGCCATATTTAGCTTGAAAACCACCGGCAGAAAAATTAATATTCTGCACCATATTAGAATTTATAAAACTTAAACCTTCTTGTTGACCAGATCTTATTAAAAAAGGTCTATAAACCTCAATTCCGTTAACATAAACTAGGTTTTCATCAAAATTTCCACCTCTAACATTGTATTGCGTACTTAACTCATTATTGTTACTTACTCCTGGCAATGTCATTAAAACATTCTCAACACCAGCATTAGGGCCAACAATATTTATTGCTTTCTTTACATCAATTTTAGTAAAACCTTGAGCCTTTTTTTTATGATCTTTAATAACTATTTCATCCAACTGTTCTGTTTTTAAAGATAAAATAGGAGAGAAGCGAATAGCATTTCTACTTTTTGCAGTAAATTTTTTTGAAAAAGTTCTATATGAAACATGACTAAAAAATAAAGTTACTTCTTCTTTAAAAGGAATTCTTATTTGATATTTTCCATTTTCATCAGTTATAGTTCCAATTTTACCAACCTTAATAGATACCTTTTCTATTGGATTTTTCTTACTGTCTCTAACTGTACCTTTAAGTATGGTAGTTTTTTGTGCTACTAGTAAACTAGGTATTAGTAACAAAAAGAAGCATATTTTTTTCACAAAAGTTAATTTATATGTTTTTTAAAGAACGTTGTAGAAAGCTTATTCGTATTTCCAACATTATCTGATACTACAAGTTTAAAGATATGTTTGCTACCAACCAATTTTTTATCACTAAAATTATAGGTTAGAATTCTTTTTTTATGATTGTATTGCATTAATATCCATTTACCATCTATGGTTGCTCTATAGTTTTTTATGCCAGATCCTATATCACTAATTTTAACTTTTAATGTTTTAAAATTAGAAATCCATTGATTGTTTTTTATATATAGTAGTTTTATTTTAGGTTTTTGATTATCAGTTAATAAACTGTATTTACCTAAAGTTTTTGTTGTGGTATAAAATGTGTTGTCTTTTTTTCTAGTATTTCTATATCTTGGATATTTAGCATAATCTACATTAGCAATATAAAGCTGTTGTTTTTCTGCTTCGGAATATTTTGAAACGTTAAAAGTTAATGTATAACTTTTATCTAATGGAATAATAGGTGAGTGTATTTTTGCAACTCCATTTTTAATTTCAAAATCTAAGTAAACATTTTTATAAAACGTGTTTTTAGGAAAAGCAATGGTAACATTTTCTTGTTTAAATTTATTAAATTTCTTTGCAATTATTTTATATGCAGTTGTGTCTTTTTGTTCTGTATAAATTGAATTATTTTTTACTCCGGTAATAGGTATTGTAACAGAACTAGTATTTCCTTTAAAATCTTTAGCAATAATTTCTACTGTATAATTTAAGTTTTGTTTTATGTTTATTTTACCATTATTAATTAAATCTTTATAGGTTGATAGTTTATTAGCAGTAACTTTATGTGTTTTTTGATATTTTCTTTTATATTTTTTATAATGCTTATAATCTATGTGTAAATTTAAAAATTTACTTTCAGAAAAAGAAAATGTTTCTACATTGTGGTAATAAAATCGCTTGCCATTTACGAGCATTTCTAAACTGTAAATTCCATTTTTATTTGGAGCTTTGTTAAATCTATCAAATACGCTTATACCAAAACCTATAAGTCCATTTGCTGTTACTTTATCTGCAATATATTTTCCAATTCCAATATTTTTAATTTGTAATTGAAAATTTTTCGTTTGTTGGTTTACCCTAGAATTAGAGTTCAAAGCATATATTTTAAGAGCTTGTATTGTTGGAACTTTTGTGTCATCAACTTTTAATCCAAAAAATAAAGGGTTAATTACATTCTCTGTAGCTGTATTTCTAATTTCGTAATGTAAATGCGGTCCGCCAGAACCACCTGTATCACCAGAAAAACCTATAATTTGACCTTTTTTTACTGGGAATTTACTTTTTTTAAAATATAAATTACCAGTAGCATAATTCTCTTTTTTATATTGAATAGATTTTACGTATTTATCGATATCTTTAGCAAACTTACTTAAATGCCCATACACCGTTGTATACCCATTCGGATGCGTAATATAAATTGCTTTTCCGTATCCGTATTGTTGTACTTTAATTCTAGAAACATAACCTTCTGCAGCTGCAAAAACATTTAAACCTTCTTTGCCTTGTGTTTTTATATCTAAACCTGCATGAAAATGGTTACTTCTTAATTCTCCAAAAGAACCAGATAATACGATTGGGATATTTAAAGGGGGAATAAAATAATCTTTTGGGTATTTTTCTTGAGAAAAAGAGAATAAATGTAGAATTAAAAAAGAGGCAACTAATATTTTTTTCAATGTGCAATGATTTTTTTGGCAAAAATAGTAAAAATCAAAGTTCTTGTAGTTTGTTCTGTTTCAGTAAATTAGTAAAAAAGTAATAAAATGTTGTAAGGTTTAAAACAGAATGTTAACTTTGTAGAGATAGTTTATTCTAAAAAGTAAGATGAGTAATACACTAGAAGCAATTCATTTACTGGAAGATAAGTTGAAAAAACTTCTTTCTAATTATGAGTTTTTAAAAAATGAAAATCAAATATTGCTTCAAAGTAACAGCAAATTACAAAATCAACTTATAGAAAAAGAGCAATTAATTGTAGAACATAAAAAAGATTTTGATCTACTAAAAATTGCAAAAGCTATTGAAGGCAGTGGTACAGATACAAAAGATACAAAGTTGAAAATTAATGCATTAATTAGAGAAATTGATAAATGTATTATTCAATTACAAGAATAAAGTTCTTTAAATTGTGGAAAAATTAAAGATTAATATTGTTATTGCAGGCAGAACATACCCTTTAAGTGTTAGTAATACTAAAGAAGAAGAAGGTATGCGTAAAGCAGCTACAGCAATAAATAATTTAATTTCTATGTATGAGCAAAATTATGCAGTTAGTGATAAACAAGATGTTTTAGCAATGTCTGCATTACAATTTGCTTCTAAATTAGAAATATTATCTTTAGATAAAAGCGACACAAAAAAAGAAGAATTAGAAAAATTAAATGAACTTACTAATCTGGTAAGTAATCATTTAGAATAAGTTCATTAAAATACATTAACAACACACTGCCTACGTTAGTAATTGTTTATTAAACTCAACACTATTCTATTATGAAGGATGAGTCTTAACTACAAAAGCATGCCATAAATGCTGATTTTTTTCAGTTTTTAAATGGATCCTTGAATAGTTAGTTAGTCCTATAAATGTCATATTGGAGTTTAAAAACCCAACTAACGTAGGCTTTTTTTATATATTAAATTTAAATTATGGATGGAATGATACTTCCCATTATTTTGGGAGTTTTAGCAGGAATTGCAATAGGTTTTTTAATCTTTAAATCGATGGAAAAATCGAAAGGTAAAAAAATGTTAGATGGAACTAGAAAAGAAGCTGCTACAATATTAAAAGAAGCTAAAATTGATGCAGAGTCAGTTAAAAAAGAAAAGATTTTACAAGCAAAAGAAAAATTTATAGAGCTAAAATCTGAGCATGAAAAGGTAATTTTATCAAGAGAAAAGAAAATTTCTGATGTTGAAAAAAGAATTAGAGATAGAGAATCTAAAGTAGCTTCTGAAGTTGATAAAAATAAAAGATTAAATCAATCTTTAGAAAGCAAAGAAAAAGATTATAATTTTAAACTAGATTTTTTAGAAAAGAAAGAAGGTGATTTAGATAAAATGCACAAACGTCATGTAGATATGCTAGAGCAAATTTCTGGTTTATCTGCTGATGAAGCAAAAAAAGAATTAGTAAGTTCTTTAAAGGATGAAGCTAAATCTGAAGCAATGGCTTTTGTTCAAACTTCTGTTGAAGAAGCTAAATTAACAGCAGAACAGGAAGCTAGAAAAATTATTTTAGGAACCATACAAAGAGTGGGTGTAGAACAGGCAGTAGAAAACTGTGTTTCTGTTTTTAACTTAGAGTCTGATGATGTTAAAGGACGTATAATTGGTAGAGAAGGTCGTAATATTAGAGCAATTGAAGCTGCAACAGGAGTAGAAATTATTGTTGATGATACTCCAGATGCAATTATTCTTTCTTGTTTTGATCCTATTAGAAGAGAAATTGCACGTTTATCTTTGCATAAATTAGTAACTGATGGTAGAATTCATCCTGCTAGAATTGAAGAAGTTGTTAAGAAAACAGAGAAACAAATTACACAAGAAATTATTGAAGTAGGAAAAAGAACTGTGATTGATTTAGGAATTCATGGTTTACATCCTGAGTTAATTAAAACTGTAGGACGTATGAAATATCGTTCTTCTTATGGGCAAAACTTATTACAGCATTCTCGTGAAGTATCTAACCTTTGTGGAATTATGGCTTCTGAAATGGGCTTAAACGCTAAATTAGCAAAAAGAGCTGGTTTACTACACGATATAGGAAAAGTACCCGAAACAGAAAGCGAACTACCTCATGCTTTATTAGGTATGCAATGGGCAGAGAAATATGGAGAAAAAGCAGAAGTTTGTAACGCCATAGGAGCACACCATGATGAAATTGAAATGAAAAGTATGTTATCACCAATTGTTCAAGTCTGTGATGCTATTTCAGGAGCAAGACCGGGAGCAAGACGTCAAGTATTAGATTCTTATATTCAACGTTTAAAAGACTTAGAAGAAATTGCATTTGGTTTCACAGGAGTGCAAAAGGCTTATGCAATTCAAGCTGGTAGAGAATTACGTGTAATGGTAGAAAGTGGTAAAGTAAACGATACGAAAGCTGCTGAATTATCATTTAACATTTCTCAGAAAATTCAAAATGATATGACATATCCAGGTCAAGTAAAAGTAACTGTGATAAGAGAAACCAGAGCAGTAAATGTTGCAAAATAAAATATTTGTTTAAAATATATTTAAAAATCCCGCAATTTGTGGGATTTTTTATTTTCTAGGATGAAATGTTTCTACAACTTCTTTTAAATAACTTCTATCTAAATGAACGTAAACTTCTGTAGTTGTTATGCTCTCGTGTCCTAACATTTGCTGAATAACTCTTAAATCGGCTCCATTTTTAAGTAGATGTGTAGCAAAAGAATGTCTTAAAGTATGTGGACTTATTTTTTTATTTAAATTAATTTTAATTGACAAATTTTTAAGGATTGTAAAAATCATTTGTCTAGTTAAACTTTTGCCTCTTCTGTTTAAGAACAAAGTATCTTCAAATCCTTTAATTGTGCTTACATGGCATCTAATATCTTTTATATAGAATCTAATATATTTTTGAGCAATAGAATGAATTGGAATAAAACGTTCTTTATCTCCTTTTCCTGTTACTTTTATAAAACCCTCTTCAAAAAATAAATCAGAAATTTTTAAAGTAATTAATTCGCTTACACGCAAACCACAACTATACATAGTTTCTAATATAGTTCTGTTTCTTTCTCCTTGAGAATGACTTAAATCAATAGCAGCTATAAGTTCATTAATTTCATTTTCGGATAATGTATCGGGTAATTTTCTTCCAATTTTAGGTGCTTCAATTAAATCGGTAGGATTAGTTTCTCTATAATCTTCAAAAATTAAATAATCAAAAAACTTCTTAATCCAGAAATTATTCTTGCTTGACTTCTGGGATTAATTTCTTTAGCTATATCATAAATAAATTTTTTTATGATATTGTTATCTATTGTAATAGGAGATAATTTAATTTCATTTTCTTTTAAAAATTTAGTAAGTTTTTTTAGATCTCTTGTATAACTATCTATTGTGTTTACAGATAATCCTCTTTCAATTTTTAAAAATAATTGATAATCAGTAATAGCGTTTAACCATTTCATAATTAGGTAAGTATGTTATATTCGATAATATTAATTAAAAATAAAGAATTATGAAAAAATTATTTTTAATGTTAGCTTTTTTAGCTATTGGGTTTTAAACTAGTGTACAAGGCGCTTTTAGTTATGGTGCAAATATAGGAATTCCTGTAGCAGATGTATCTAATGTAACTTCTTTTAGTTTTGGAGCAAACACAACCTATCTTTATAATTATAAAGAAAAATGGGATTTAGGTTTTGCTTCAAATTTGCAGTTTTATACAAGTAAGAATGGTCTTGATGGAGTTACAAACTTAAGTTTAGCAGGAGCTTCTAGATATGATGCTTCCAAAAAAAATGTTTTAGGTTTTGATCTAGGATGGGCTTTTGAAATAAGTTCTTCTGGAAATTATGGAGGTCTTTATTGGAAGCCAATGGTAGGTTATAATCTAAGTGATAAGAAACTTTTAACATTATCTTATAATGCAGTAAGAAAAGATAAAATAACCATTGCTAATATTGGTTTTGGAATAATGTTTAACATGTAATTACATTTTATTTATAATTTACATTAAAGGAGTGGTTTTAAAAATCGCTCCTTTTTTTGTAGAAAATAATTGTATTTTTGATTTATGAAAATAATAATAATTAATGGACCTAATTTAAATCTTTTAGGAAAACGTGAACCAGAAATTTATGGTTCTCAAACTTTTGAAGAATTTTTTGAAGAACTTAAATTAAAGTTTTCAACTATAGAATTATCTTATTTTCAATCTAATATTGAAGGAGAGTTGATTGATAAATTACACGGAGTAGGTTTTGATTATGATGGTATCATATTAAACGCTGCTGCTTATACACATACTTCTGTAGGTATTGGAGATGCAGTAAAAGGGATTAATACTCCTGTTGTAGAATTACATATATCTAATATACATGCCAGAGAAGAATTTAGGCATCATAGTTTTATTGCACCAGCTGCAAAGGGAGTTCTTTTTGGTTTTGGTTTAAAAGGCTACGAATTAGCAATTAAAAGTTTTCTTTAAAATGAATATGCTTGTTAATTTAGTTTTAATATCATTTTAATATCTGATCTTTCGTAATGTGAATTTTCTTCCACAGGAATTTCTATAAATCCCATTTTTTTATAAAGATTGATTGCTGGTACTAAGCTTCTGTGTGAATATAATGTTATACTTTCCCATTTTTTATTTTTAGCAAAATTAATACTAAAATTCATTAATTGTAAGCCAATTTTTAGGCCTTGATATTTTGGTGAAACAGCCATTTTACTCAATTCAAAAAATGTTTTTTGGTTAATTAACGAAACTACACCAACAATTTCATCATTATATTTAGCAAAGAAAATATATCCACCAGGTTCTAAAACATATTTTTTAGGATTACTCAATATCTTTTCATCATAAGGTTCTACGTAAAAATATTTTTTTAACCATTCTACATTTAAATTATAAAAATCTTTAGCATATTGTGGTTGATAATCTATAATTTCTAAATTGTTTATTGCCATATTATATTTTTATATAATTATAGTTGAATTCCATTTTTAAATGGAAATTAATAATATTAAAACTTAACTAAACTAAAATATAAGAACTTTAGTTTAGTTAAGAGTACTAAAATTAAATTTGAGAATTTATAATTCCCATCATTTCATCTTCTAATTTTTTTGTATTCTTATAAATTATTTCTGCTTTAGCTAATATATTTTTAGCAAACTCTCTATCTTTAATATCTTTAGCATTAATTCTTACGTTAAAATAAGCACCTGTAACTGCAGTTTTAGCACATAAAACTCCAACTCCAGCATCAGAAAGTGAGTTTTGAATTCCTGTTTTCATCATTTCGATCATAACTTCTATCGAGTTATATGCAGTTTCCATAACCTTATAAGGTATTTCTGTAGCATATTTCGTTGCATTTTCAATTGCTTCTTTTCTAAGTTCTATTTCATCATCATTTGTTTTTGGCATTCTAAATCCATCAATAATTTTATTAAATGCATTAGTGTCTTCATCCACTAGAAATAATAATTCGCTTTTATATTTCTGACCTTTTTCTGCCCAATCAGAAAAATATTCCCATTTAGAATCCCAACCAGCTTTATGAGCAGATAAATTTGCTACCATTGTTCCTAAAGAAACTCCAAGAGCACCAACATATGCAGATATACTTCCACCACCTGGAGCCATAGATTCAGAAGCGGTTTCCTCAGCAAAATCTTTTACTGTAAAATCAATAAGTTTTTTATCAGCGTCAGAATTCATTACATACTCTATAATTCTTTCTTGAGGATTAAATGGTTTTAGATCATCTAAGCCTAATGATTTTATAGCTATTTTTATTTTTTCACTTTCACTTATACCTAATGAACGTTGCTGTTTAATTAAATAAAAATCTGCAGCATCTAACATTGCGTTTAAGGGTACTAAACCTACTAATTCTGAACCAGTAACACGTAACCCACGTTTTGTCGCAGCTAAATCAGTTTCATAAAATGCTTCATGCATCGATGTTATAGTAATGTTTGTTAAGTTATATGATATTTGTGCAATACCATATTCATCAATAAACCAACCAATTCCTTTTACAGCTTTTAGTTTTCCAGGAATTCTTTCTACCTCACCATTTTTATCTAATACTTTTTTACCGTTAATTACTTTTGCTCTTCCGTTTTCTCTAATATCAAAAGCAATAGCGTTTGCTCTTCTTGTAGAAGTAGAATTTAAATTTACATTATAGGCTATTAAAAAATCTCGAGCAGAAATTGCTGTAACTCCAGAAGTAGTTACTTGTTTATTGTATTCTGTTGGACCAAAATCTGGTTTCCATTTTGGGTTAGATAGCTTATCTTTTAAACCTTCATATTCACCAGAACGAACAGTGGCTAAGTTTTTACGGTCGTTTGATGTTGCTGCATTTTCATAGAAATATCCAGAAATACCTAATTCATTACCAACTCTCTTACCTAGTTTATGTGCAAATTTTGCAGTTTCTTCCATAGAAATATTTGCAATTGGTACTAGAGGACAAACATCTGTAGCTCCAAAACGTGGATGCTCTCCAGTTTGTTTACTCATGTCTATTAATTCAGAAGCTTTTTTAATTAATCTAAAAGCAGCTTCAATCACATTTTTAGGCTCACCAACAAAGGTAATTACTGTTCTGTTAGTTGCTTTACCAGGATCTATATCTAATAGTTTTACACCTTCTACTGTTTTAACAGTATTAGCTATAATATTAATTTTATTAATATCTCTTCCTTCACTAATATTAGGAACACATTCTATAATCTGTTTGTTCATTATCGATCAATTTTATTACCAAATGTAGAATTTTCATCAAAAATATACTACTAAAATTATCATAAAAAGAAAATTAATTAACTATTTCAGTTCTTTTGATAAAAAGAGATATCTAACTAGTAAAAGAATTAAGAAAGGAGAAATAGAAATAGGAAATAATTGAACTTCAAAAAACCAAAGAATAGGAATTGTTAACATTAATAAGGTCAAAAATTTAAAATACATTTTTAATTTTATTGTTTTATTTTTTTTAAAAACCAAAAAAGAAACGAATAAATTTGGCGCAAAAGCCCATAAAAAATTAAAATTGTTTGGAGTAGTGGAGTGGTCTGTAAAAAACCATAAAAATAGAACTACAATACCAATAAAACCTGTAGAGAAAAGTAAGGTGAAATCTACCCATTTTGTTACGTTATTATTCTTAAAGTCTTTATATGTAAAGAAAAGGCCTATTAATGAAATAATGCTAAAAATTAAAAAAGGATTTAGTGTAGAAATTTCTAGTTCTTTTTCTTTATAATTTAAAAGAATATCTTCTCTCTTTATTAGTGCTGATTTTTGATTTTTAATATATAAATCACTATTTTTGAAAATAGAATACACATAATCAGGTAAATACATGTATTGTTTAAATTCTGCTTTTTGGTCTAATTTACTTCCTAAAGCTAAATTAATTCCAAAACTCCCCCAAGTATTCCAAGGAATCTCTTTATCCATTAACTGTCTAAAAGATTGATTATTGGGTGTGTTTTTATCACTAAAAACTACTTTATTTCCAAGTATAGAAGTTGTAATATCTCTTAGTTTAGTAGCGCAATTGTTAAAGTACGGATCGTAAAAGTAATTTGCATTTTTGGGATGGGCATTGTTTTCTAAAAAGATAAAAAATTGCTGTCTTTCTAATTGGTTTAAGTTAAGTACTTGTTGTTTTACCCAGCGTTTATCTCTATTATAACTTCTTAAAAAGTACTCAAACTTGTATCTTCCTAAGCGATAAAGTAATTTTCCTTTTGTAAAATTAGAATAGAAATTAGGAGCGTTAAAATCGAACATTCCATAATTATAAATTAAATCTAATTTTATAACAGGGTCTTTAACACGTATTGCAGAATGACCAAAAGCTTCATATAATTCTGCACCAGGACCAGCAGTTACAATACTTATTTCTGACTCTTCAGATAATTTTACTTGTGAATTTAAATGAAATGTATGACTAAATAAAAAGAGAATTAGTAAATATTTTTTTCATAAATATTATCTTCTAAAAAAACTATAATCTAAAGTAATAGAAAAAATATTAGAAAATAAAGCATTACCAACACTTCCAATATTTGTTAAAGCATAATCCACTTGAATTCCTCTATAATTAAAACCTACACCAAAATTTGGCTGTGTAGATAAAGATTTTGAGTTATCAAATTCTGTAATATATTGAAAATTTCCAACTCCTAAACGAAGAAAAACTAATTGATCATAATCTAATTGAAACCCTAAAGCAGGGTCTATACTCGCAATTTCTGATGAAAAAATATCGTTTGTTTGTTCAAAACGAATATTTAAATCTATTTCTGTTTGCAAATTAAAATATCTACCAATTCTAAAGTCTTTAGCAATACCAATTTGTAATTTAGGTTTGGTAATTTCGGTAGTTTCTGGTAGTTCTTGGTTTTGGCCTGGAATAGCATCTTTAATTTTATTGAATTCATCTTCGTCTATAGCCCAACTATTAAAAGTAGTTGTAATGTCTCTAGCCATTAACCCAAATTTCCAGTTATTTCTTTCAAACTGAATACCAGCATCAAGTCCAAACCCCCAAGAAGTTGCAAAATCACCAATAATTCTTCGAACTACTTTTGCATTAACACCAAACTTTACATCTTTAAAAATTAATTTTCTAGCATAAGCAAAGTTAAATGCATAATCTGCTGCAGAAAATAAACTAATTCTATTAAAATCAATATTTCCATTACTATCAATTAAAGAAGTAGTGTTTAAGATATCGTCTACACCAAAACGAATTAAAGAAATACCAATTGCACTATTTTTGTCTATTGGCATAGCAAAAGCTGCATGATTATAATTTGCAATTCCGGCAAAATAAGAAGCGTGCATTAATGAACCTTGGTAATCTTCTATACCTACTAAACCAGCAGGATTCCAATAAATAGCATTTACATTATTGGTTGTTGCAACCACAGATTTACTTTTACCAAGAGCAGCAGCATCCACACCAATATTTAAAAATTCGTTAGAGTAATTTCTAAAAGCTTGCGCATTTAAAAATAAAGGAAAAGTAATAATAAAAAGTAAAAATCTATATTTCACAAAAATAAAATTAGTTATAACAAATATCTAAAAACCTACTAAAATAACTATGGTTTTAACTAGATATTGTTTCTAAAATATCTAATTCTATATTTTCTTTAATAAATCTAGAAATTCTATTTTCTACCCATCTGTTTTCTTGTGGCTTAAAAGAAGACATAAAGCCACAATGACCACCAAATTTAGTTTCTTCAAAATAAAAATAATTAGAATTTTCTGCTTCTTCAAAAGGATAACATTCTTTAGATAAAAAAGTATCATCTTTGGCATTTATAAGAAGGGTGGGTTTATTAATTTTAGAAAGGTAAGGTTTTGCGCTAGCTTTTGCCCAATAATCCTCAGGACAATCAAAGCCAAAAACCGGTACAGTATATAAGTATTCTAAATGTTTAAATTTTGTAGCTTTAAAAAGTTTGTCTTTATCTAATTTATATTCTGGAAACTTATGTGCTTTTTCTAAAATCTTGTTTTTCATTGTTTTAAAAAACACTTCCATATATAATTTATTCTTAAATTTATCCATTTCAATTTCTGCAGAAGCTATATCTACAGGAACAGATACAGCAATTCCTCCTTTTACTATTGGAGAAATATTTTTACCTTTTTCGCCTAAATATTTAAGGGTTAAATTGCCACCTAAACTAAAACCTACAATTACTATGTTTTTATAATCGTAGTTTTCTATTAAATGATCTACTATAAAACTTACATCTTCAGTTTTTCCACTATGGTAAGTTGCTAGTAATAAATTATCTTCTCCGCTACAACCTCTTAAATTTAAGCAAACAGTATCTAAACCTTTACTATTTAAATGTTTTGTATTTGAAGTCATGTATTTAGATTCTGAACTACCTTCTAAACCATGTATTAGCAAAACTAGCGTATCTGAATTTACAAGAGAAAAATCCAAATCAAAAAAATCATTATCCCAAGTAGTTACCCTTTTTCTTTGATAGTTAACTTCGTCTTTCATAAATAAAGGCCTATACATTGTATTAAAATGACCATTTCTAAAAGGCATAGTAGGAGAAAAATTTGAAGTAAAGTTTGGCATTTGATTTTTATTTTTACAAATATGACAAAAATTAAACTATTTTGAAAACTGCCAAATTATGATTTCTTATTTTTGCTTCTAAAATCAAAAAGAAATAATGAAAATAAAAGCTCATATTCCAAATTTATTAACGTTGGGAAATTTACTATGTGGAACAATAGCAACAATATTTGCCGTTCAAAGTGATTTTGTCTTAGCAGGTATTTTTGTAATTATTGGTATTTTTTTTGATTTTTTAGACGGATTTGTAGCTCGATTATTAAAGGTTAGCGGAGATTTGGGTAAACAGTTAGATTCTTTAGCAGATATGGTAACTAGTGGAGTTGTACCAGGTATTATTATGGCTAAATTAATACAAGATAATTTAATAAGTAGATCTAATTCATTTGATACTTCAATTATTGATATTTCTATAATTGGTTTAATATTAACACTTTCTGCTTGCTATAGGTTAGCTAAGTTTAATATAGATACTAGGCAATCTGATTCTTTTATAGGATTACCAACACCAGCAATGAGTTTATTTGTAATTTCGTTGCCACTTATTCAAATGTACTCAGAACTTGATTTAGTACAAGATTTAATTAGTAATAATTATTTTTTGATTGGTGTAACTTGGGTTTTAAGTTACCTTATGAATGCTGATATTCCTTTATTTTCTCTTAAGTTTAAAGAGTATTCGTTAAAAAATAACTGGATTAGATACCTGTTTTTATTAATTTCGATAATTTTAATTTTTACATTAAATTTTATTTCTATACCAATAATCATTTTATTATACGTAATTTTATCATTGAAGAAGATGTGAAAAATATTTTTTACCCCCTTAAAAAAATCTATGATTTCTGCAAAGCACCCCAATAACGAAGAAGAAAGATTAAAAATTTTAAACTCATATAATATTTTAGATACTTTACCAGAAGACGAATATGATGCTATAACAAAAATAGCTGCGGGTATATGCAATACTCCAATAGCGTTAGTTTCTATAGTTGATGAAAAAAGACAATGGTTTAAGTCTACATATGGTTTAAATGCAAAGGAAACTCCTAGAGATGTTGCTTTTTGTGCTCATAGTATATTACAACCCAAAGAATTATTTATTATAAACGACGCTAATTTAGATGAACGTTTTCACGACAATCCTTTAACTACTCAAGAGCCTAATGTAGTTTTTTATGCAGGAGCACCATTAAATAGTTCGGAAGGGCAACCTTTAGGGACTTTATGTGTAATAGATAACAAACCTAAAGAATTAAATGAAAGCCAAAAAGAAAGCTTACTTTTATTAGCAGAACAGGTTGTAAGACTTTTAGAGTTAAGAAAAAAATAATGAATTAAGTCAAGCTAAAGATAAGTTCGAAAAATTAAATGAGCAATTAAATAATTTTGCTTACCGTTTAACTCATGATTTAAAATCGCCAATTAATGGAGTAAGTTTTTTGCTAGATGTTTTAAAAGAAGACCATTTAGACCTTTACAAAAATACTGAAGCAGAAGGCTATATTAATTTAATATCTAATAGAATTGTTTACATGAATAATCTTGTAAATGAAATATTAAATTACTCTAAAGTTACAAGTGAAAATATAATTTATGAAGATTTTAACTTAAAAGAGTTACTTGAAAGTATAATTAGCAATAACGATTTTGAGAATAAAATGTTGTTAAGTTCAAATGGTTTAGATAAAAAAATTAATTGTTCTAAAATAGGTATTCTTCAAATATTTCAAAATTTAATTTCTAACTCAAGAAAATTTTCAGATGAAGATAAGGCAATTATAGAAGTTATTTTAAATGAAGATGAAGAATATTATCATTTAACTTATATGGATAATGGCCCCGGAATTGAAGAAGAATATAGAGAAAAGGTTTTTGAAATGTTTGAAACCTTAAATAATGAAAGCAATAACAATACAGGAATAGGCTTAACTACAGTAAAATCTATAATAAAAAGATTAGGAGGTACAATTAGTTTAAGTGAAAGAGAAGATAAAAATAAAGGGGTCTGTTTTATCTTTAATATTTCTAAAAGAAATATTAACTAATTTATTATTTAAATGATGTTTAAATCTTCAAGAAGTTTTATTGGAACTTTAAAATAAATGATAAAGTTGGCTTTTATTTGTAGAAAGCTAATGTTAAAGATTGGAAAGAAAATTCTATGTTATTTTTAGAAGTAGTAAATCTAGAAGATTACTTTTTAACTGTTAAAGATAAAAAACTTACCAATAAATCTTACACAATCCTTCAGTATCTCTTTGCATTTTGGTAATTTTTAAGGAGTAAAAATTTTCTTCTTTTTTAGTTCAAAATCCTTACCTAAATATACTTTACGTACCATTTCATCAGCAGCTAATTCTTCTGGTGTTCCTTCTTTTAGAATGCTACCATTATACATTAGATATGTTTTATCAGTAATAGCTAGCGTAGCTTGTACATCATGATCTGTAATTAAAATACCAATATTTTTGTCTTTTAAATGTGCTACTATACTTTGAATATCTTCTACAGCAATAGGATCTACACCAGCAAAAGGCTCGTCGAGTAAAATAAATTTTGGATCAGATGCTAAACATCTAGCAATTTCTGTTCTTCTTCTTTCTCCTCCAGAGAGTAAATCGCCTCTGTTTTTACGAACATGACCAATATTAAATTCTTCTATTAAAGATTCTAATTTTATCTTTTGTTCTTTTTTAGATAAACCAGTAAATTGTAAAACAGACATTATATTATCTTCAACAGATAGTTTTCTAAAAACAGATGCTTCTTGAGCTAAATAACCAATACCTTTTTGTGCACGCTTATACATAGCGTCTTCAGTTATTTCTTCATCATTTAAATAAATACTACCAAAATTAGGTTTTACCATACCAACAATCATATAGAACGAAGTAGTTTTACCAGCTCCATTTGGCCCTAATAAACCAATAATTTCTCCTTGTTGTACTTCTAAAGAAATGCCTTTTACAACTTTTCTACTGCCATAAATTTTTTGAATATTTTCTGCTCTTAAAATCATATATTTTAAATATGTGTAACGCTAAAAAAGTTTATTTTAATATGTGTAAATATAAATAATATTTATTCTAAGAATCTTAAAGCACTCTTAAACATTATAAACTAACACAGTTAAAAAAAGCATTAAATATTTTGTTCTTCTTCTAAAAGTTCCCAATATTCTAAAGCTTTTCTTAAGTGAGGTATCACAATAGTACCACCAATTAAATTTGCAATAGACATTGTTTCTAACATTTCTGCTTTAGAAACACCATTTTTCATTGCAGATTCTAAATGATATTGTACACAATCATCACATCTTAAAACAGCAGAAGCTACTAAACCTAGTAATTCTTTAGTTTTAACTGGTAGATGACCTTCTTTAAAAGCATTGGTGTCTAAATTAAAAATACGTTTAATAACTTTATTATCGGAAGCTAAGATTTTATCGTTCATTTTAGCACGATAATCATTGAATTCTTTAACTTTTGTTGGCATTCTTTTCTTGATTTTTTATGACTCTTCTTGAAACTTTAATACCTATTTCATATAAAATAAGTATCGGTATTGCTACTATAACTTGGCTAGCTACATCCGGAGGTGTAATAATAGCCGCTAAAATAAGTACTACGACTAATGCGTGTTTTCTATATTTTTTTAAAAACTCAGGTGTAATTAATCCAATTTTTGTGAGGAAATATATTAATACTGGTAATTCAAATAAAATTGAAACTCCTAATAACATATTAGTAACTAAGCCTATGTGAGATTCTAATGTAAAACTATTTTCTATGGCATCAGTAATTTGATAATTATATAAAAAATGAATAGATATAGGAGCTATAATATAAAAACTAAATAATACACCTAAAAAGAATAGAGTAGAAGCTATAAAAATAAAACCTCTAGATTTTTGAATTTCTTTTTTAGTTAAACCTGGGGAAACAAAACGCCATATTTCCCATAGTATATAAGGGAATGAAACAATTAAACCTAAAATTAAAGAAGACCAAATAGAATTCATTAATTGAGAAGTTACTTTAATACTTTGTAATTTTTTATCAACAAAACTAACATTACAGAAAGCACTGTCCATTCCGAATAAATTAAAGAAATCACAGAATAATTGATAAGTAATAAAATCTGGTTTAATATGAGCTAATAAAAAATGATTGTATACTTCAGTTGCAAATGCAAAAAAGATGATTGCTAAAATAAAAATAGAAGCAACACTTCTTACTAAATGCCATCTCAATTCTTCTAAATGTCCTAAAAAGGACATTTCTTGTTGCTGCTCTTCCATTAAAATATACCTTCTTTTATTAAATCATGTAAATGCACAACACCTGCATAATTATCATCATCATCAACAGCTAAAATTTGAGTAATACTATTATTTTCTAGAGTATCTAAAGCTTCAATAGCCATAGCTTCTTTATGAATAGTTTTAGGATTTTTACCCATTATATCTTTTGCAACAAAATTTTTAATTTCTGTTGTTTTACTTAACATTCTCCTTATATCACCATCTGTAATAATACCAATAACTTTATTGTTTTTTATTACAGCTGTTACACCAAGTCTTTTTTCTGAAATTTCTACTATTACTTTCGCAATCGTATCGTTTTCTGATACTTGTGGTAATTCGTTGTTTTTAATTAAATCACTTACACGTAAATACAAACGTTTACCAAGAGCACCACCTGGGTGATATTTAGCAAAGTCTTTGCTTGTAAAACCGGTTAATTCTAATAAACAAACGGCTAATGCATCTCCCATAACTAATTGTGCCGTAGTACTTGTAGTTGGTGCTAAATTATTAGGACAAGCTTCTTTTTCTACAAAAGTGTTTAATGGGAAGTCAGCATTTTTACCAAGAAAAGAATCTACATTACCAGTTATAGCTATAATTTTGTTTCCGTAACTTTTAATTAAAGGAACTAAAACTTTTATTTCTGGAGTATTACCGCTTTTTGAAATACATATTACAACATCATCTTCTAAAACATTACCTAAATCTCCATGAATAGCATCTGCTGCATGCATAAAAACTGCTGGAGTACCGGTAGAATTAAATGTGGCTACAATTTTGGTAGCTATGTTTGCGCTTTTTCCAATACCAGTTACAATTACTCTTCCTTTAGAATTATATATATATTTTACAGCATTTTCAAAAGCTACATCTATAAAATTAGCTAATTTAGCTATTGCATTGCTTTCAGCTAATATTGTTTTTTTTGCGTTAGCAATAATTGGAGAATTATCTTTCAAGCTTTAAGTTTTTATCAGAATAAAAAAAGTTATATCTTTAGATATATGAAACAGGCAAATTTACTATAAAAAAAGTTTCAACAAACTATATAGTAATAGGTTTCATATTTCTTTTAACAATAAATGAATATTATATAATATATGGATTTACATAGTCCTCTAAAAAAGTTTTTTGGATTTAATAAGTTTAAGGGTTTACAAGAACAAGTAATAAAAAGTATTGTTAATGATAATAATACATTTGTAATAATGCCAACTGGTGGTGGTAAATCTTTATGTTACCAATTACCCGCTTTAATGGCAGAAGGTACAGCAATTGTGGTTTCTCCCTTAATAGCCTTAATGAAAAATCAAGTTGATGCAATAAGAGGTATCTCTGAACAACATGGTGTTGCTCACGTTTTAAATTCATCATTAAATAAAACAGATGTAGCTCAAGTAAAATCTGACATAGCAAATGGTATTACAAAATTATTATATGTAGCTCCAGAATCTTTAATAAAAGAAGAATACGTTACTTTTTTAAGAACACAAACTATTTCTTTTGTAGCTATTGATGAAGCGCATTGTATTTCTGAATGGGGTCATGATTTTAGACCTGAATATAGAAATTTAAAACATATAATTAGTGCAATTGATAATGTGCCAGTTATCTGTTTAACAGCTACTGCTACAGAAAAAGTACAAGAAGATATTTTAAAAACTCTTGGTATTACAGATGCAAATAGGTTTAAAGCCTCTTTTAATAGAGCAAATTTGTTTTATGAAGTAAGACCAAAAACAAACGAAGTAGAGAAAGATATTATACGATTTGTAAAACAAAGAGAAGGTAAATCTGGAATTATTTATTGTTTAAGCCGCAAAAAAGTAGAAGAAGTAGCACAAATTTTACAAGTTAACGGTATTAAAGCTGTTCCTTATCATGCAGGTTTAGATGCAAAAACAAGAGTGAAACATCAAGATATGTTTTTGATGGAGGATTGCGATGTAGTAGTAGCTACAATTGCATTTGGTATGGGGATTGATAAACCAGATGTTCGTTTTGTTATACATCATGATATCCCAAAAAGTTTAGAAAGTTATTACCAAGAAACTGGTAGAGCAGGTAGAGATGATGGAGAAGGATATTGTTTAGCTTTTTATGCTTATAAAGATATAGAAAAACTAGAGAAATTTATGTCTAGTAAGCCGGTTGCAGAACAGGAAATAGGTCATGCTCTATTACAAGAAGTTGTTGGTTATGCAGAAACATCAATGAATAGGCGTAAATATTTGCTACATTATTTTGGCGAAGAATTTGATGCAATAAATGGTGAAGGAGCTGATATGGATGATAACTCAAGAAATCCTAAGAAAAAACATGAAGCAAAAGAAAATGTAGTTAAACTTTTAAAGGTTATTAAAGATACGCTTCAAAAATATAAATCTAAAGAAGTTGTAAATACAATTGTAGGTAAAGAAAATGCGTTATTAACTTCTCATAAAACACATTTACAACCTTTTTTTGGTATTGGTAAAGATAGGTCTGCATCTTATTGGATGGCTTTAATAAGACAGGTTTTAGTTGTAAACTTCATTAAAAAAGAAATAGAGCAATACGGTGTTATAAAAATTACAGAAAATGGAATTAATTTTATTGATAACCCAACCTCTTTTATGATGACAGAAGATCATTCTTATAATGAAGAGAATGATAATTCTATAATTACAAATTCAAAATCTTCTGTAGCCGCAGATGCAAACTTAATTAAACTATTAAAAGATTTAAGAAAAAAAGTTGCAACTAAACAAGGAGTTCCTCCTTTTGCAGTTTTTCAAGATCCATCTTTAGATGATATGGCTTTAAAGTATCCTATAACATTACAAGAATTAGCAACAGTTCATGGAGTTGGAGAAGGTAAAGCCAGAAAATTTGGTAAAGATTTTGTAAAATTAATTGCAGGTTATGTTGATGAGAATGATATTTTAAGACCAGACGATTTAATTGTAAAAAGTACTGGGGTTAACTCTGGGTTAAAATTATTTATAATACAGAATACAGATAAAAAATTACCTTTAGAAGACATTTCTAAATCGAAAGGTTTACAAATGAATGAGTTGATAAAAGAAATGGAAGTAATCATCTTTTCTGGGACAAAATTAAATATTAATTATGCCTTAGATGATTTGTTAGATGAAGATCAGCAAGAAGAAATTCATGAGTATTTTATGGAAGCAGAAACGGATGATATACAAGAAGCTCTAGACGAATTTGATGGCGATTATGATGAAGATGAATTAAGGTTAATGAGAATTAAATTTATAAATGAAGTAGCTAATTAAAAATGTTTATTTACAAATAAAAGGTTAAATAACAATTTAACCTTTTTTATATTAATTAAAAAGTAGATGAAATTCTTTTCCTTTTAAAATTTATATTTCATATCTATAGCATATTTAATTAACTCACTACCAGAAGCTAAATTTAGCTTACGAATCATATTTTTTCTATGTGTATCTACCGTTGTTTTTGCAATAAACAAGTTTTCAGAAATTTCTTTTGATGTTTTACCGTTTGCAATTAAATGTAAAATTTCTTTTTCTCTATTTGATAAAGTAACTTTAGCTGTTTTTCCTACAGTTACATTTTCTTCAATATAATTATTCATAAAATTAAAAGCTACATTAGGGTCAAAAAAAGTTTTGCCGTTAGCAACTGTATTAATTGCTTTTGATAACATTTTTATACCAGAATTTTTTAAAAGATAACCAGTTGCTCCCGCATCTAACATTTGTTTAATTGCATCGGGTTGATCAAACATTGTCATTGCTAAAACATTAATATAAGGGTATTTTTTTTGATAATTTTGGTAGCTTCAATACCATCCATTCTTGGCATTCTTATATCAGTAATTACAAGTTTGGGTTTTTTTAGATCAACTAATTTTACTAATTCTTCTCCATCATTTACAGTTCCAATAATACTTATATCTTCATCATATTCAAAGAAAGATTTTACTCCATCTATTAACATTTGATGGTCTTCTGCCATTATTATTGTAATCATTGGTTTCATTTTTATCAAAAGTAAGTAATTAACTTTTAAAAAAAATCACTACTAATAGGTATTTAATTTATGGGTATATCTAAAATAATTGAACTCCCTTTCCCAATTGTACTGTCAATTTTAAAATCACCTTTTAAATGTTTAATTCTAGTTTTTATAGAATTAATACCCATTCCATTATTTAAATTAACTTTATCAATATCAAAACCAATTCCATCATCTTCTATTATAATATTTAAGTTTTTATCAAATAAAGAAATATTAATCGTTGCGTTATTAGCTTCTGAATGTTTAATAATATTTGTAGTTAATTCTTGTACTATTCTAAAAACGCTAATTTCTAGGCTATTTTCTAACCTTTTATCTAGGCCAAAATCTAAAACATCAATATTAATTTTATCAGCAGAAGATATTTTTTCTGCCATCATTTGTACAGCAACTAATAACCCTTGATTTGCAATTACACCAGCGTTTTTAGCATGTGCAATACTTCTAACTTTTAAGTATGCTTCATCTATTAACTCTTCAGTTTTATTAAAAAGTTCTTCTTGATTAATTTTTTTCTTTTCTCTGTTAAATTTTAAGTTTTCAAAATGTAGTTTTAAAGTAGCTAAAACAGAACCTAAATTGTCGTGTAAATCTTCTGCAATTTGTTTGCGTTCTTTTTCTTGGCCATTAACCATTGCATTTATGTTTGTAATTTCTTGTTCTTTTAAAAAGGTAATATTTTTTTGTTTTTCTAGTTCTTTTTGTTGTTCTGCAAGTTTTCTTTTGCGTTGCGAATTTTTATAGGAAAGTAAGTAAATAGTACTACCTGCTATTATTGTTAAAATAGCAGCAATTAGTAAGTTTAACTTCTGTTTGTTTTTTGCTTCGAATTCTAAATTATCTTGTTTTAACTGTAAATTTTCTTTCTCTTTTTTCTGTTTGATATTTAGTTTCAATTTCTTCTACTTTTTCAATTAAAGATTGATTTTTAACTACTTCATTTAATGAATCATATTTTTCTAAATAATAAAGAGATGTTTTGTAGTTTTTAAGAGCTTTATTGTTTTCTGATAGAAATTTATAAAGATCTACTTCTAATTCTTTAAAAGGATCTTGTTTAATATTTTCTAAAGCTATTTTTAAGTTTTTGTTTTCTTCTATAAAGTTGTATTTTCTTTTATTAATAATAGCTAAATCTTTATGTATAAAAGCTAATGTTTTTTTTGAAGTTTGACCATTAATAGCTTTTTTATTATAAAATAATGCAGAATCTATGTTGTTATAAAAGTTTAAATAAATAGAACTAATGTTTTGAAAAATTGTATTTCTAGTGATAGTTCTATCCATATAATTTAAGGCTTTTTTAAAGTTAATTAAAGCGTTTTCATACTCATTATTTTTTTCATAATAAATTCCTAATAAATTTAATGCATAACCAATTCTATTTTTATCTATTCCATTATAAGCTTCTTTTAAATATAGCTTAATATAAAATAACTCTTTTTTTGTTATTAATTTGGCCATATAATGCAGACAAACCTGCATAAATACTTATTCTTTGTGAAGTTTTATCAGAATCAAATTTTATTAAAGATAATGCATTAATATAATTATTAATGCTTAAATCTAGCTCATTATTTGTCTTGTAGAAATAAGCTAGATTAGTATAGTAATTAGTTAAGTTTTTTTTGTTTAATCTTTTACTATATGAATTAATTTTATTTAAAATTTGTCTACAGCTATCGTTTTGCCGTAATATAAAGTGGTAGTAATATATATTTTTGTCTAAAAGGTAGATTTCATTTTCGTTTTTAAAATTTAATAAAGCCATTTTATCAATATTTATTTTAGCTTTTATTTTATTTCTAAACTTAATATAATGTTCTATAGAATCATTTAACTCAAAAATCGATAATTCATTTTGAGAAAAACAAGTTATCGATTTTATAATAAGAAAAGTTAATATTATTTTTTTATACATAAAAAATTATAATTCTATTTTTTTCTTTGCTGGTGGATAAGGGTCTGCAGGCTCTGTTGTACCACCTGTTGGATTTGATCCAGCTATAATTGTTTCATTTTTATCATTCAAATACTCACTGAAATTAATATTTACTTCATAATCAATACTTATTTTTTTCTAGTGTATTTCTTATTTCTGGAACTTCATCTGCATTAAAAACTAATTGAGAGATAGAATCTTTACCTTTACCTTTGGGGGTTACATCAATATTAATTTTTATTTTTCCATCTTTAAGTTCTATACCAGTACTATTAACTTTAGCTTTTTCTTTCGCTAGAAATAATACAACAAAATAGAATTTATCTTTTGCGCCATTTTCAATTATATGATGTACAAATTTAACATAGGGTGTGTAAGCTAAATTTAAAATTTCATCTAAAGGATTTCCTGAAGATCTATTTAAAGTTAGTATAGAATTTCTAGGTTTTTTTTAATTTCCATATCACTTAGTTTTATTTTAGTTAATACTTATTCAAATATCTAAAAACTTATTAATAATTATATACCTATATGTAGGTATATTTCTTTTCTTAAAAATAAGTAAAATATTATAAAGTAAAAACAGTTAATAAAACACCTAAAAGTATAGCAACAAATTTCTGTAAGTTAAACTTATGATTTTCAGTACTTTCAAAAAGGATAATTGTAGAAATATGTAAGAAAACACCAATTATTAAAGCTGTAATTTCTGTTGCATAGTTTGTGAAAAATGGAATTTTATCACCTAATAAAACACCTAAAGGGCTCATTAATCCGAAAAAAAATAAGAAACTAAATACTATTTTTTTAGAATAATTAGTATTTATTAAAAATGTGGTTAGTACAATTGCAATTGGTATTTTATGAACAACAATTGCCCAAAGTAAATTATCGTCAGAATGGTGAATTGGTAATCCTTCAGAAAAAGCATGCAAACATAAACTCACAAATAACAACGTAGGAAACTCTTTTCCATTAGAATGAATATGAATATGGCCATGTTCTGCACCTTTAGAAAAAGACTCTAAAACTGATTGCAAAATAATACCGACTAATATAAAAATACCAACTCTAGAACTTTCAGAATTTAAAGTGTAAACCTCTGGTAATAGGTGTAATATTGTAACAGATAAAAGATAAGCTCCACTAAAAGCCAATAATAAACGTACAATTTTAGTACTAGGTTTAATTAATAGCACTAAAAAAGAACCCAATAAAACAGATAAAATTAGTAAGATGTAATTCACTTTGCAACAAGTATTAATCTATTTGATTTTTTAATATCAAAATTATTTAAATTATAATCACCAAACATAAAGGTAATATTAAAACCTACTTTTTCTAAATAAGCTTTCATTTTTTTTAAATCTAAATACTTAACTTTTTCAGTGTAATTATGATTTTTTCCATCAGCAAAAAAAGAAATATTTTTTATAATAAAGCCATTAGTAATTTCTCTAGTGATTTTAAAAGTAATGTTTTCTACAATTTTTGTCTCTTTAGCAATTAAATTCGCTTTAACAAAATTGGCGTTTAAAAAATCGAAAACAAAATAACCTCCTTTTTTTAATCCATTTTTAATATTCTGAAGAATTAAAATATCTTCTTTATCTTCTTCGAAGTAACCAAAACTTGTAAATAAATTAAAGACAGCATCGTATTGTTTATTTAAAGGCTGTCTCATGTCATGCACTTTAAACTTTAAGTTTTCATTTTCCAAAATTTTAGCTTTTTTAATACTGTTTTCAGCTAAATCTCCTCCAGTTACTTTATAACCTAAAGAGTTTAAAAAAACAGCATGACGTCCTTTACCACAAGGCAAATCTAAAATATGATTATTTGTAGGTATTTTTAAAAATGAAGTAATGTTCTTCATAAACAGTTGAGCATCTTCATCATTTCTATCTTTATAAAGAATATGATAGTATGGGGTATTAAACCAATCTGTAAACCAATCTTTTTGCTTCATTTTTGTTTTAACTTAATTAGATTTAATAATTAATATTGGTTATTTTTATTTTGTTATTAAGTCTGTAAAAGTAACCAAATCTTACGTTTCTTAAAATGAATTTTTTAATTAGTACAAAACCTATTTATAAATAGTATTTTTGCAGTCAATTTTACAAGTATGGATAGAGATTTTAAAATGACAGCAACAACACTTTTTGGTTTAGAAAGTGTTTTAGCAGCAGAACTTAAAAATTTAGGAGCCCAAGATGTTAAAGAATCTGTTAGAAGTGTTTCTTTTAGAGGCGATAAAGGTTTTATGTATAAAGCAAATATTGCTTTAAGAACTGCAGTAAGAATTCTTAAACCTATAAAAGTTTGTAAAGTTTATGATGAAGAAGATTTATATGAAGCTATTCAAAAAATTAAATGGGAAAACTTTTTAGAAGCTGATGGTACGTTTGCAATTGGGGCAGTTGTAAATTCAAAGAATTTCACATCCAATTCTCATTATATTTCATTAAAATCTAAAGATGCAATTGCAGATTATTTTAGACATAAATACCATAAAAGACCAAATGTAGATTTAAAATATCCAGATGTAAAAGTGCACATTCATATACAAAAAGAATGGCTAACTGTTTCTTTAGACTCTTCTGGAGATTCTTTGCACAAACGTGGTTATAGAACAGCAACAAATATTGCTCCTATAAATGAAGTTTTAGCAGCAGGTATGGTATTATTATCTGGTTATACAGGAGAGGAAAATTTTATTGACCCTATGTGTGGCTCTGGTACTATTTTAATTGAAGCTGCTATGATTGCAAACAAAATTCCTGCAAATATTAATAGAAAATTATTTGCCTTTGAAAATTGGAAAGATTATGATGAAGATTTGTATTTTACGATTCAAGAATCATTACTAAAAAAAATTCGTTCTTCTCATTTTAAAATAATGGGTTTTGATAAAGCTCCTTCTGCAGTACAGAAAGCGAAAGCAAATGTAGAAAATGCTAATTTAGATGAGTTTATTGGAATACATCATGTTAACTTTTTTAATTCTACAAAAGAAGTTTTTGGTAATACTACAATTTTATTTAATCCTCCTTATGGAGAAAGATTAAATATAGATACAAATGAATTTTATAAAAAAATAGGGGATACTCTAAAACATAATTATCCAGACTCAACTGCATGGTTAATTACTTCAGATACAGATGCTTTAAAATCTGTAGGCTTAAGAACATCTAAAAGAATAGCGCTTAAAAATGGTGATTTAAACTGTAAATTTGTGAAGTACGAATTGTATGAGGGTTCTAGGAAATTAAAAGAACGTAAAAGTATTCCTGATTCATGATTTTTTTAATTTAATACTAGTTTTACCCATTCATTCGGTTTTTCTAGCATAGGAAAATGTCCGCATTTATCAATCCAGAATAACTCGTTATTTTGAATTTCTATGGTTAAAAGACCTGCTATTAAATCTATAGCAACAGGATCATTTTTTGCCCAAATTATTTTTGTTGGTATTTGAGTTTCTTTTAAAGCTCCAATCCAACGATGCCAAAAAGTGTATCGTTCGTTTATATAATTAGATAAGTAATGAATAACTTTTTTACCATTATTATGCTCTAATTGATACCACATTTCTTGTAGTTCATTATTAGTAACTTTATTTTTATCAAAATACACATTTCGAATATTTTTTCTGTAAATGGGATAATTTGTAAGTTTTGCAACCCATTTTCTGGTAATTTTATTTCTTAAAAGCTTTTGAATAATTCTAAGTTTAGAAAGCTCTATATGCATGGATCCATTGCAAAGAATTAAACTACTTATTTGAAGGTTTATTTGTTGTTTATTATGTCTTGCAATAATTTCTGTAGCAACACTTGTTCCGTAATCATGAGCTAATAATGTAACTTTTTTTAAGCCTAATTGTTTCCAAAGTTCTAAAGCTACATCTGCTTGTTCTATTAAAGAGTATGAGTATTCTATAGGCTTGTCAGAAAAACCAAAGCCTAAATGATCATGAATAATAACTCTATATTTTTTAGCTAACTCTGGTAAAACTTTGTAATAATCATAAGAAGAAGTAGGGTAACCATGGAGTATTACTAGTGTTTCTTTTTCTTTATTACCAACATCTATAGTAAAAACTCTTTGGTTATAAATAGATACTAATTTGCCTTTGTTTTTCCATTCTAAGCTATCCATAATATAAAATTTAATACCAAATTAATAAAAACAATTAGTTACTTAGTATACATTCAATTAATCTTTTTGGAGATTCTAACATTGGATAATGACCAGATTTTTCTATCCAGAATGTTTTATTATTAGTTAACTTATCAGTAATTAGCTTTACTATATTATCTTCTTCTAAAGTATCATTATCTTTTTTACTCAATATTAATTTTACTGGAATTTGAGTTTCATTTAATGCATTAACCCATCTATTCCAAAATATTTTACGTTCTCTTATATAATTACTAGTAAAATTAATAATATCTCTTCCGTTATTATGTTCTAATAATTTCCATAATACTTTTAATTCATCATCACTTATTAAGGATTCATTATAAAATACTTTTCTCATAGATTTTTTATAAACGCCAAAAGAATTTAACATTGTAACCATGTTTTTAGAAACTTCATTTTTGTAATTATCATTAGTGTCTAAAAAGTAGGATTGATCTAACGGCATACTACCATTGCAAAATATTATTTTATCAATATCTAAATGGGTAATATAAGAGTTTTGTCTTGCTAAAAGCTCTTTAGCTACTAAAGCACCATAATCATGAGCTAAAATTGTAATATTTTTTAAATCTAGGATTTTCCAAAGTTGAAGTAAATAATCTGTTTGATCTATAATGGTAAGGTATTTGTTTTCTAACTTATCAGAAAAACCAAAACCGATAAAATCTTGTATAATTACTCTGTAATGTTTGCTTAATTCTGGTAGTATCTTATTATAATCATAAGAAGATGTAAGGAATCCATGAAGTATAATTAAGCAATTTTCATGGTCTCCACCAGTATCAATAGTAAAAATTTTCCTATTATAAACTTGTATTAAGTCTCCTTTTTGTTTCCATTCACTAGAGGTAGTAAAGCCATTATTTTTAGTCATTACATCCATAATTAATAAATTTTAGTGTTTTTAACTTTAAAAACAAGAGTCATCCAATATTTTGGACTATCTATAATAGAAAAATGCCTTACATTTTCGATCCATTCTAAATTATCATTTATTTTTTCTGTTGCTAGAACAATAGCAATTTCTTTAATTGCTACAGGATCACTTTTTTCCCAAACTATTTTTATGGGTATTTTAGATTCTTTTAAAGCTTCCGTCCATCTGTGCCAAAAAGTGTAACGTTCATTTATAAAATCGCTTAATAAATGAATATCTTTTTTGCCTTCGTCTGATTCTAAGTTATCCCAAACTTTTTTAATATCATACTCAGTATGAATCTCTGGGTTTAAGTTATTATTTCTTAACTTATTTTTAATTTTACGATATCCATAACTTGTTAAACGTGCAATATACCTACCTAGTTTTTTATCTTTAAGAAGCTTATCCATATTTCTTAAATGTAAATGTTCTAGTCGCATACTACTATTACATAAAAATATTTTTTTAATCTTAATAGGTATTAAATTATGGTTTTTTCTAGCTAAAATTTCTTTTGCTACAGATGTACCATAATCATGAGAAAGAATTGTTACTTCTTTTAAGCCCATTTTATGCCATAATTGCAGCGCAAAATCTGCTTGATCTATTAATGAATAATTATAAGAATCTGGTTTGTCTGAAAAACCAAAACCTAAATGATCGTGTATAATTACTCTATAATATTTACTTAATTCAGGTAAAACTTTAATGTAGTCAAAAGATGAAGTAGGGTAGCCGTGTAAGATTACTAATGTTTCTGTAGATGAACCTTCTTCAATAACAAATATTTTCTTGTTATTTATAGTATAAAATTTACCTCTACTTTTCCAATTTGCAGCAGTCATAATTTTGGGGGGTTAATTATTAACTTAATATGTTTATATGTATAAAGATAGTATATTTTAATTAATTTTGAAAAATTAAATGTTAAAATAATAATAATATTAATTTTATAGATATCATATTACCAATTCCTATTCAGAAAACGTTTACGTATTCTGTTACAAAGGATGAAGCTAGCTTTCTAAAAAGAGGAATGCGTGTTGCTGTTTCTTTCGGTAAAACTAAGATGTATACAGGTTTAGTTTTTAATGTTCATAAAACAGCACCAACATTATATGAGGCCAAGGAAATTCATCAAATTTTAGACGAAATGCCTTTAGTAAATGAACGTCAATTAAAACATTGGGAATGGATTGCTAATTATTACATGTGTTCTTTAGGTGATGTGTATAGGGCTTCTTTACCCTCTGCTTTTTTGTTAGAAAGCGAAACAATATTGTTTAAGAATGATGCTTTTTCTGATGAATCTATTCTAACAGATAACGAGTTTTTAATTTTTGAGGCTTTACAGCATCAATCTCAATTAACAATACACCAAGTTGTAGCTATTTTAGGTAAGAAAAAAGTAATGCCAATCGTTAATGAGTTAATTAAAAAATCGGCTATATATATAAAGGAAGAAATTTACGAGCAATACAAACCTAAACTAGTAAAATATGTTCGTTTGCATGCAGATTATTCTAATGATGATTCTTTAGGTAAATTGCTAGAAGAATTATCTAGAGCAAAAAAACAAAGAGAAGCAGTTTTAGGTTTTTTTCAATTATCATCAAATAAAAAACCTATAAAAGCTAAGGATTTAGAAGAAAAAACAAATGTTTCTTCTAGTATTTTAAAATCTTTAGTTGATAAAAATATCTTCGAATTTTATCATATTAAAACAGATAGAATTACTTTTAAAGGAGATACCAACGATTTAAAAGTGCTTAATGAATTTCAAGAAAATGCACTTTCAGAAATTAAAGAATCATTCAAAGAAAAAGATGTTACGTTGTTACATGGTATTACAAGTTCTGGTAAAACGGAAGTGTATACAAAATTAATTCAAGAAGTTTTAGATAAAGGTAAACAAGTATTGTTTTTATTGCCAGAAATAGCTTTAACAACACAAATTATAACACGTTTACAGTTTTATTTTGGAGATCAAATTTCGGTTTTTCATTCTAAATATTCTATGAATGAAAGAGTAGAAGTATGGAACAATGTTTTAGAAAATAAAACAAAAGCACAAATTGTTTTAGGTGCTCGTTCTTCTATATTTTTGCCTTTTTCTAATCTTGGTTTAATTGTTGTAGACGAAGAACATGAAACCTCTTACAAACAATTTGAACCTTCGCCAAGATACAATGCAAGAGATTCTGCAATTGTATTGGCAAAATTGCATAAATCAAAAATTTTATTAGGTTCTGCAACTCCGTCTTTAGAAACGTATTTTAACGCACAACAAAATAAATACGGTTTTGTAGCATTAAATAGAAGACATGGAAATGTACAATTGCCAAAAATAGAATTAATTGACGTAAAAGAAAAGCATAAGAAAAAGGAAATGAACGGTCATTTTTCTGATCGTTTGTTAAAATTAATTCAAGAAGCTTTAGATTTAAAAGAGCAAGTTATTTTGTTTCAAAATAGACGTGGTTTCTCACCAGTAGTAGAGTGTAAAACTTGTGGCGTTTCTCCTCAATGTCCAAATTGCGATGTTTCTTTAACTTTTCATAAATTTAAATACGAGTTACGTTGTCATTATTGTAATTACCAACGTGCAATGCCAAATAGTTGTGGTGCGTGTGGTAGTAATACTTTAGATAACAAAGGTTTTGGTACAGAGCAAATTGAGTTAGAATTAACAGCACTTTTTCCTGATTATAAAATAGGTAGAATGGATTTAGATACTACTCGTGGCAAACATGGTTATCAGAAAATAATTGGTGCTTTTGAGGCTAAAGAAATAGATGTTTTAGTAGGTACACAAATGTTATCTAAAGGTTTAGATTTTGAAAACGTTTCTTTAGTTGGGGTTTTAAATGCAGATTCTATGCTTAATTTTCCTGATTTTAGAGCACATGAACGTGCATATGATATGATGGTGCAAGTTTCTGGTAGAGCAGGTAGAAGTAAAAAACAAGGTAATGTAGCTATACAAACCTACAATCCTTATCATCAAATATTACAACAAGTTTCTACAACTAATTATGCAGAAATGTATAAAGAACAGTTGCAAGAACGTTGGCAATATAAATATCCTCCTTTTTATAGGTTGATAAAAATTACGCTTAAACATAAAGATTATAATAAGGTTGATAGTGGAGTAAATTGGCTTTATAAAGCATTATATAATTCTTTTGGAGAAAATGTTTTAGGACCAACTGCACCTGCAATATCAAGAATTAGAAACCAATATATTAAGAATATTGTTATAAAAATTCCACCAAAACAGAGTTTAGCAAATACTAAAAATCAACTTACAAAAATTAGAAATACGTTTGATGCTGTTAAAGATTTTAGACCTATTCGATTTATTATTGATGTTGATGCTTATTAATTCAGTTAGCAGTTAAAAACTGAATGTCAGTTCAAGTGATTTTGAAGAATGAAAAATTGTATCGAGAACTATTTAAAAACTATATTTATCAAAATAAAATTCATTTATGAAATTTAAAAAAGAATACGATTTAATTTGTGTTGGTGGCGGAATTATGAGTGCAACTTTAGCGCTAATTACCAAACTACTAAAACCAGAAATGAATATTCTAATTTTAGAGCGATTAGAAAATGTTGCACAAGAAAGTTCTGCTGCTTGGAATAATGCAGGAACAGGCCATTCTGCTTTGTGTGAGTTGAATTATTGCCCCGAAGAAAATGGGAAAGTTTCTATAAAAAAAGCCATTAATATTTGTACGCAATATGAAACCTCTAAACAATTTTGGTCTTATTTAACCAATGAAGGTTTATTAGAAAATCCTGAAGACTTTATTGCATCTGTAAAGCATCATAGTTGGGTTTTAGGAAAAGAAAATACAGATTATTTAGAAGGTAGATTTAAACAAATGAAAGAACATTTTATGTTCGATTCGATTGAGTTTACTAGAGAAATTAGTAAAATGGAAGAATGGTTTCCTTTAATTGCAAATGATAGGAGTGAAGACGAAATAATGGCGGCTTCTAGAATAGATAGAGGAACAGAAATGAATTATGGTTCGTTAACAGAAAAGTTGTTTGCTATTTTAGAAACTAAATTTGATACGCCCGTTCATTGCAATATGGAAGTTTTTGATATAGATCCAGATACAGATTTAGATTGGACGGTTGAAGTTAGAAACCTTAAAACTGATGAAAAGTATAATTTAGAAGCAGAACATGTTTTTATAGGAGCCGGTGGCGGAAGTTTATTGTTATTACAAAAAGTAGAAATCGACGAGAAAGAAGGTTACGGTGGTTTTCCAGTAAGTGGAGAATGGTTGGTTTGTAAAAACGAAGAAATTATAAACCAACACAATGCTAAAGTTTATAGTAAAGCAGGTTTGGGAGATCCGCCAATGTCTACACCACATTTAGATACACGTTATATAGATGGTAAACGTCAATTAATGTTTGGACCTTTTGCAGGTTTTAGCCCTAAATTTTTAAAAGAAGGTTCTAATTTAGATTTGTTTAAGTCTATTCAGTTTGATAATATTCCGTCTATGTTTGGTGCTTTTTGGCATAATTTACCATTAACTAAATACTTAATTGAGCAGGTTATGATGAGTAAAGAAGACCGAATGGATTCTTTACGTAAGTTTATGAAAAATGCTAAAAGTGAAGATTGGGAAGTGATGAAAGCTGGTCAAAGAGTTCAAATTATTAAAAAAGATGAATTTGAAGGTGGAAAACTACAATTTGGTACAGAAGTAATTTCTAGTAAAGACGGAAGTATAACTTGTTTGTTGGGCGCTTCTCCTGGAGCTTCTACAGCAACTTCTATTATGCTAGAAGTCATAGAAAAAGCGTTTCCAGAAATCATAAATTCTGCAAAAGGGAAAGAAAAATTGAAAGAAATTGTTCCTTTTTATAATACAAAAGTTACTAAAGAATTGTTTTATAAAGAACTGAAAAAAGTAAATCTACATTGAAAATTTAATCAAATAAAGTACACGTTTAAAGTCTTAAATTAATTATTTAAGACTTTTTTTAATTTAATAGACAACCTTTTTAAAACTTCTGTAGTCTATATATTTGTAAGGCAGTTAAAACAGAACTAAGAGGCTTGAAAATTATATCATTACATAGCAAACAAAAATCGCTTATTAAAAAAGCGATTGATAACAATAGGGAAGCGCAACAACAATTGTTTGAGCAACATTCACCTAAAATGTTAGGAGTTTGTAGGCAATATGTAAAAGATATGCATCATGCAGAAGATTTATTGTTATCAGGTTTTTTAAAGGTTTTTACCAACTTACACAAATTTAAACACGAAGGTAGTTTTGAAGGTTGGATTCGCAGAATTATGGTGAATACTTGTATTTCTTATCTCCGTAAAAAGAACTTAGTCGATTTATCTGACGAAGAGTATGTTTTTAACGATGCAGCTACAGAAAGTTTAGAAAACACATCTGTAGAAGACATTCAAAAACTAATAGATAAATTACCAGAAGGTTACAAAATAGTGTTTAATTTATTCGCCATAGAAGGTTATAAACATTCAGAAATTGCAGAGAAATTAGGCATTTCTGAAAGTACATCAAAATCGCAATTATTTAAAGCACGTAAATTATTGCAAACAAATTATAATAAAATGAATAAAACAATTCATGAAAACAAATAAGTTAGATACTAACATAAAAGAGAAGTTCGCAAAAAGAACTTTAGAACCATCTACTTCTGCTTGGGAGCGTTTGTCTGTACAATTAGATGAACAACCGAAGCAAAAAAAGAAAGGTTGGTTTTTTTATATAGGAGCGGCAGCAAGTATTTTGTTATTGGTTTCTATTGGAATTCAATTTTTTAATTCAGAAAAAGAAACAATTTTACCAAAAGATATTGTAGTAGAAGTTCCAATTGATACAAACAGTATCGATAAAAAAATAGAACTGTTTATAAATGAAATCCCTGTAGAAGAGGCTATTGTTGAAAATAAGAATATTGAGAATAGAGAAAAGAAACAAGACTTTAATAAGAATATTATTGCTAATAAAGTTGAGCAATCATTTATCTCTAAAAAAACAAATGTAATTACGAAGTATAAAACAACAATAATTCAGAATAAAAAGAATACAATTATAGCTAAAGTTGAAGAAAATAAAAATAGAATTCCAAAGATTGAAGAGTCAAAAAAAATAAAATACTTAAAACAAGACCCAAATAGTAAAATTAAAATTAATAGTGACGATTTGTTATACGCGGTAACACATTCGCCACAAGAAGTAAAAACCTATTATGCAAAATATAAAGTTGATAGAAATGCAATTTTAAAAACGATTCAAGATCAGCTGAAAGAATCAAATTTAAAAGTAAATCCAGAAACTATTTTAGCAGAAGTAGAACGTACAATAGATGATGATGATTTTCAGAATAACTTTATGAAATTATTAAAAAGAAGAGTGTCTGATATTGCAACTGTTATTGCCAGTAGAAATGATTAATATGCCTTACAATCAGTTCTAAAAAAAACAAAAATAATAAAGTTTTAAAACCAATAAAATGAAAAGAATACTATTAATACTAGTGTTGTTCTGTACAACTATTGCCCAATCTCAAGAAAAAACATTTGAGAAAGAAGTAAGTAAAATATCAAAAAGAATAGAAAGAATTACCAAACAACAGAAAGATTCTTTAAAAGCTAAAGTTATTAATATTGATAAACGATTTGAAAAAGGAGAGCTTAAAAAGGAAACTGCAGAAAACCTTAAAAAAGAAGTTGCAGTGTATCATGCGCGCAGAATTGAAAGTTTAGTAGGTGAGCAAGAACGTTTACTACAGTTATTAGTACAAGATAAAACAAATGGAAAAATTGCAAGTTCTGATGAATCGATAACTAATGAAGATGAGGATAATACATTTTCTATAGGGAATAAAGTATTTAAACTTAATATTTCTGAGGGAGATTTGGAAGAACGAAATGAAAGAAGAGAGAGGAGATGGAAAAATAAAAATAAGAAGCAAAGAAGTACAACAACCCAGTTTGTATTTGCTATGGGTGTAAATAATGTGCTTACAAATGATAAATTATCATCTTTAGAAGATTCTGAGTATAAATTTTGGCAATCTCATTTTTACGAGTTAGGTTGGACTTGGAAAACTCGTTTTAATAAAAAACCATCTAAGTTGTATTTTAAATATGGTTTCTCTTTTCTGTGGAATAACCTTAGGTTAAAAGATAATCAACAACATGTAAAAAATGGGAATACTACAATTTTAGCAACAAGAATTGATGAAGTATTATCGGAAAGTAGATTACGTCATGTACAAATGAATTTTCCTATGCATTTAGAATGGGATTTTTCTAAAAACAAAACTTATAAAGATGGACGAGTAAGAGATAGAACTAATAATTCTGTTCGTTTTGGAATTGGAGGTTTTGTAGGTGTAAAATTAGGAACAAGACAATATTTAGAATATGTAGATTTAAATGGAGTAGATGTTAAAGAAGTACAAAAAGATAATTTTAATATGAATACTATTAATTATGGTTTGAGTTCTTATTTAGGTTATAAGAATACTAGTTTTTATGTTAAGTATGATTTGAATCCATTATTTAAAGACACTGAAACAAGAAATATTTCTATGGGAATTCGTTTTGATTTTAATTAAATAATAAAAGTATTAATAAAACCAATGTTTTAAACATTGGTTTTATTTTTTTCTTCCCAGTCTTTTCTTAAATCTGTAGATAAAATACTAGTACCATCATGTTTCCAACCTGGAGGCTTTATTAAATATTTAAATTTATTGATGAAAGAAGTTTTTGTTGTAAAAACATCTTTTAACAGATTGTACCATTCTAAAAATGCAATTTTTATAGGATTATAGGTTTCAATATTTGTAACTAAACCATAAACGGGTTTTTCTACTTCTGGCTCAAAAGTACCAAAAAGTCGATCCCAAATAATTAAAATTCCTGCATGATTTCTATCTAAATATTGAGGGTTTGTAGCATGGTGAACTCTATGATGACTTGGAGTATTAAAAATAGCTTCAAACCATTTAGGCATTTTGTTAATTAGTTCTGTATGAATCCAATATTGATAAATTAAACTTATAGACATTTGTACCAAAACCATAATTGGATGAAAACCAATTAAAATTAATGGAGTCCAAAAAATAAAAGTATAAAAGCTACCCGTCCAAGTTTGCCTTAAAGCTGTACTTAAATTATACTTTTGTGATGAGTGATGCACAACATGACTTGCCCAAAACAATCTGCTCTCATGAGCTATTCTATGATTCCAGTAATAAGCTAAATCTTCGGCAAAAAGAATTAAAACCCAAGCCCACCAAGTAAACGAGATTTCAAATAAATGGTAAAAATTATAGATGAAATAAAAAACACTTAATATAATGCCCTTTGTAAATAAACCAATAGCAACATTACCTAATCCCATAGTTATAGATGTACCAGCATCTTTAAATTCATACTCGTCTAATTTTACTTTTACAGTTAAAATAACTTCAAGTACTACAGTTAATACAAAAAATGGAATTGCATAATGAATTAAATTAGGTATTTCAGGTATATGCATATCAGTATATTATGTTATTTTTAATCATCTATTTAGAAGATTATATTTTGTTATTAAAATTACGCGTAAATGTAAAAAAGTATGTATATTTGCAGCCTTAAAAATAAACAATAAATATTTAATTTATGAATCATTACGAAACTGTTTTCATTTTGAATCCCGTTTTATCTGATACTCAGATAAAGGAGACAGTACAAAAGTTCGAAGATTATTTAGTTTCTAAAGGAGCTGAAATGATCTCAAAAGAAGATTGGGGCTTAAAGAAATTAGCGTATCCAATTCAAAAGAAAAAAAGTGGTTTTTATCACTTATTAGAGTACAAAGTTGCTGGAGAAGAAATTACAGCGTTTGAACTAGAATTTAGAAGAGATGATAGCGTTATGCGTTACCTTTCTGTTAGATTAGACAAACATGCTGCTGCTTGGGCAAAAGTTAGAACTGAACGTGTTAAATCTACAAAAAAATAAGAAATGGCATCAATAGAACAACAAGCAAAAGGTGGTAAATCTGCTGACGTTAGATATTTAACGCCATTAGATATAGATACTAAGAAAGAAGCAAAGTACTGTAGATTTAAAAAGAAAGATATTAAGTATATCGATTATAAAGATGCAGACTTCTTAATGTATTTAGTAAACGAACAAGGTAAGATTTTACCAAGACGTTTAACAGGAACTTCATTAAAATATCAACGTAAAGTTGCGCAAGCAATTAAAAGAGCGCGTCATTTAGCGTTAATGCCTTACGTTGGAGATATGTTAAAATAATAAAGAGGTAGAGACATGGAATTGATATTAAGACAAGACGTAGAAAATTTAGGATTTAAAGATGATATCGTAGACGTTAAAAACGGATATGGAAGAAATTTTTTAATACCTACAGGGAAAGCATCTTTAGCTACTTCATCTGCAAAGAAAGTTTTAGCAGAGAATTTAAAACAAAGAGCTTTTAAAGAGGCTAAATTAATTGAAGATGCTAATGCTTTAGCAGAAACAATTAAAGGATATGAAATTAAAATTGCATCTAAAGTTGGTTCAGGAGACAAATTATTTGGTTCTGTAAATAACATCGATTTAGCTGCAGCACTTGCAAAAGCAGGTACAGAATTAGACAAGAAATTTATTAAAGTTGTTGGTGGTTCTGTAAAAAGATTAGGTAAATACGACGCATCTGTAAGATTACACAGAGCAGTAGTTGCTGATATTACTTTTGAAGTAGTAGCTGAATAGTTTTACTTTAAATAATTTATAAAAAGCTCGTTAGAAATAACGAGCTTTTTTATTTTTACATTTTTATGAAATATAGACAACTTACTAAAGAACAATTTGAAAGCTTACATGAAGATTTTGCTCGGTTTTTAGCTACGCAAAGTATAGATGTAAATGAATGGAACCAAATTAAGAAAGAAAAACCAAAAATAGCAGAAGATGAAATGAATGTTTTTTCAGACGTGGTTTGGGATGATGTTTTAACAAAAACTAATTATATAGAACATTTTTCTAAAACAAGTGTAAACTTGTTTAAATGCGAGGAAAATGAAATACATAGGATAGCTATTAAGGTTAATTGGGACATAAACCTTTTAGAACAGGATGGATTTGAATGGCTAATGCAAAACCCTATGGATAATTCTGTAGATATATTTAAAGGCTCAAAATCTTATATATCAGAACGTAATTTAGAAATTTTTGATTTAATCGAAAAAGGAAGTTCTATTTCTAAGGGAGAAATTTTTGAGTATTTCAAAGAGTTAATTAACTAATGTTTTTTTAAAATAATCGTTAAACGGTTAAAACTACAGTTCGTCGATACATTTAAGCATTTTAACTTTAGATAAACACCTATTTACCATTCTTTAATATTTTATCTTAATCTTTAAGCTTAATTTGTATTCAAAATAAACTGTGTAAAGTAAAAAGTTAATGGATAAATTCTTAAAAATCATATTAGTTGAAGATAATTTAATTGAGATAATGAAAATGAAAAGAACAATTTCATTATTAAAATTAAATCATACCCTTCAAGAAGCAAAGAATGGAGAAGAAGCTCTTCAAATTTTAGAGGATAAAGCTAACATGCCAGATATTATTTTATTAGATTTAAATATGCCCAAGATTAGCGGAATTGAATTTCTAAAAATTATTAAGGCAAATGAAGATTTAAAGCATATTCCAACTATTATTTTAACTACTTCTAGTAATCAAAAAGATTTGTTAGAATGTTATAGAACTGGTATGTCTGGTTACGTTTTAAAGCCTTTAAAATATGAAGATTATGTAAAGAAAATTGAATCTGTATTAGCATATTGGAGTGTAAATGAACTTATAAAAATGTAATATGTTAATATAAATAGTTATTAATACTTAATTTATTTTCAACCCCCAAAAATAAAAAAAGATGAAAACAGTACAGCTTAAGAAAATAGGAAACGGAAAATTTGAATATTTAACAGAAAAAATAGAATTAAATAATCCATTAGTATTAGTATTTGGAAACAGATATATGCTAGAGGATAAAAGTATATATCAAGAAGTTAAAGATCTATTTAATGATGGACATTTTGTTTTTGGTTCTACTTCAGGTGATATAACATCTGAATCTGTAGACGATGAAAGTATAACTATTACTGCTGTAGAATTCGAAAAAAGTAATTTTATAATTAAAACAGCAAATGTTTTAAATACTGATGTAAACAGTTATGAAACCGGGAAAAAAATAATAGAACAGTTACCAATAGAAGGATTAAAGTATGTTTTTGTCCTTAGTGAAGGTAGTTTTATTAATGGCAGTCAGTTAACTAAAGGAATGAATGCTGCTACTGAAGATAATCTAGTTATTACAGGAGCTTTATGTGGTGATGCTGCAAGGTTTGAAAAAACAGTTTCTTCCTACAATGAAAACCCAAAAGAAGGAGAATTAGTTGCAATTGGACTATATGGAGAAACTTTAGAAGTAACTTTTGGAACTAATGGCGGATGGACTCCTTTTGGACCAGAAAGAGTAGTAACAAAATCTGAAAATAATATTTTATACGAGTTAGACGGAAAACCTGCATTAGATTTATATAAAAGGTACTTAGGAGAAAAATCTAATGAATTACCATCTGCAGCTTTATTATATCCTTTAAAAGTAAAATCATCTGATGAACGTAAATCTATTGTTAGAACAATTCTAAACATTGATGAAGAAGAAAATTCAATGATTTTAGCTGGAGATATATTAAAAGAATCTAAAGTGCAGTTAATGATGACTAATGTAGATAGTATAGTAAATGCAGCAGAAGTTGGAGCAATTCAAGCCCTAGATTTAAGGGATAAAAAACCAGAATTGGCAATTCTTGTAAGCTGTATTGGACGTAAATTAGTTTTAGATCAAAGAGTAGAAGAGGAAATAGAAGAAGTTATGGAAGTTGTTGGAGAAGGAACTACAATTTGCGGATTTTATTCCTACGGAGAAATTGCACCTTTTGACGGAGAAATGAATTGTCAATTGCATAATCAAACGATGGCTATTACTTTAATTAGCGAATAGAGCATGAACTCTTTATTAAGAAGACAATTAAGAAAATATTTACCTAAAGACTTGCAATCTAATAAAGATTTGGAAGTTTTTTTAGATGCTGTAAATAGATCTTATGACACTTCAGATGAGCAATTTGGGATGTTGCAAAGAGCAGCTTCTATTAGTTCTGAAGAACTTTTTGATTCGAATAGGCAGTTAAGAAAAGAGTCAGAATCACAAAAAGAAATTATTGATAAGCTTAAAAGTGTTATAGATAGATTAAAAATTTATGGTTTAGATGCTGATAAAACTTTAGAAGATTTTGACTCATTAAAGTTAGTTGATTTTATAGGCAACCAAACTAAAGAAATTGTAGAGATTAATAAAGTTAAAGATAAATTAGTTACCAATTTAGAACGACAAAATCAAGAACTTAATGATTATGCACAAATGGTATCTCATGATTTAAAATCGCCATTACAAAGTATAGATGCATTAACTACCTGGATTAAAGAAGATTATTCTGAAGCTCTTGGAGACGGAGGGAAAGAAATTGTAAATTTAATCAGAGAAAATGTTGAAAAAATGGATACTCTAATTCAAGGAATTTTAGAATATTCAACTATTGGTAAAGGAGAAAATAAACTTTATAATGTAAATTTAAATACATTACTAGAAGATTTAATAGTTACAATTGATAACCCTGAAGATGTAAAAATATCTATCCTTAATAAACTACCTATTGTAGAAGGTGATCAACGAAGGTTAGAGTTATTATTTTATCATTTAATACATAATGCAATAAAGTTTAATGATAAAAAAGAAAATGGATTAATAGAAATAAATTTTACTGATAAAACAAATTTCTGGGAGTTTTCTATAAAAGATAATGGAAAAGGAATTGAAAATCAGTTTTTTGAAAAAATATTTATTGCATTTCAAAAATTAGAAAACGATTATAAATCTACTGGAATAGGATTATCTATAGTTAAAAAAATTGTTGAAGCATATAAAGGTGAAATTTGGTTAGATTCTGTACCAAATAAAGAAACAATTTTTTATTTTACAATAAAAAAATAATTATGGAGCAACCAAATTTGAACTATATAGAACAATTAGCAAGAGGTGATGAATCTATTAGAAAAACCTTAATAGATGTGATAAAAAGTGAATTTCCAGGTGAAATAATTGACTATGAAAATAGTATAAAATCAAAAGATTTTAAAAAAATAGAAGAAAATGTTCATAGAATTAAACATAAATTTAGTATTTTAGGACTTGAAAAGAGTTATAATAAGGCTAATAAGTTTGAACATAATCTTCGAGAACACGTATTTAATCAAAGTGAACAAAGAGAATTTGATAAAACTCTAATAGCTATTTCAGAATATATGAAAACTATTTAGACCCCCATGAATTGTATTATTATCGATGATGAAAAAATGGCAAGAGTTATTATTAAAACTCTATGCAGTCAAATTAAATCGTTAAATCTCGTAGAAGAATTTTCTAATGCTATACAAGCAATTAAATTTTTAAATGAAAATCAAATTGATTTAATTTTTCTAGACATACACATGCCAAACTTTAGTGGATTAGATTTTATAAAAACACTAAAAGACCCTCCTAAAATTATTTTTACTACTTCAGACCCTAAGTTTGCTATTGAAGCTTTTGAATATGATTTTATCGTAGACTATTTGCTTAAACCTGTAGAATTACCTCGTTTTGAAAAAGCCGTTAAAAAAGCAGAAAAGCGTCACATGATTCAAGCTCAACTTAACACTAAAGAATCTACAGAAATTAAAAATGATTTTTATGTTAATATTGATAGGAGGTTAATAAAAATAGACTTACCAAGTATTTATTTAATAGAAGCAAAAGGAGATTATATAAATATTAAAACAGAAGACAGTAATTATATAGTTCATTCAACTTTAAAAAAGATTGAAGAAAAATTACCTAGTTCTTTATTTTTAAAAGTACATCGTTCATACATAATTAATGTAAAGAAGATTATAGATATTGAAGATAATAGTGTTTTAATTAAAAAAGACGTTGTACCTGTTAGTCGCTCTAATAGGCCAGAATTAATGAAACGATTAGACTTACTCTAATTTAATTATCGAAATATATTTAACATTCGTCGATGAATTATCGATGTAAAACGAAATTTAGTTTTATTTAAGACATTAAAAACTAACTTTATGATATAATATAAATATCATGAGAGACTTTTTTATAGTAGTAATATCAGTTGTAGTAACAGCCTTAAATATTAATTCTTATGGAGATTTAAGTAATGAAAAAATCCAAGAGGCAAAAAATGAAGCTAGTAAACAAACAGAAATTTTTATATTGAACTTATTAGATTAATTTAATGTTTATATGTAAAGGTTATTGTTTTTTTATCAATTATAGAATACTAATCAATTAAATATATACATTATGTCCCTCAAAATTATTAAAAACAAGAGTACTTACTCTTTACAAGGTGTTATTAGTAAACCTACCGTTAAATTATTTCTTAGTTACTTTAGAAAGAAAGTTAAAAAAAGAAAAAATTGTTTTAGATATTAATGAAACAAAATTAATAGATAAGTCTGGACTTATAGCTTTAAAAGAGATTATAAAAAAAGGAACAAAAAATAGTAAAGATGTTTTTATAATTGGTAATGGTTGTAAAGAAATTTATGATGATATTTCCCAAACAGAAGCAGTGTAAATAATCATATCTTTTATATTATAATTAATTAAAAGAACTATTTGTTTTCAAGTAGTTCTTTTAGTTTGCACATACCTTTACTAGCAATTTCTTTAATAATCTTAAGGTTTTTAAATTCATTTTCAGAAACAGATGGTTTTGGGTCGATAAAATAAATTGGTGTATTCTCTTTTACAAAATCGATTAAACTTGCTGCAGGATAAACTTGCATAGATGTACCAATAATAACTAAAATATCTGCTTTTTTTGTAATTTCAATTGCCTTGTCTAATAAAGGGACCATTTCTCCGAACCAAACAATATGAGGTCTTAATTGGCTTTTTTTAGAGCATAAATCTCCTAAGAACAAATCTTTTTTCCAATTTATAACAATCGATTCATCAAAAGTACTTCTTACTTTTAAAAGCTCTCCATGTAAATGCGTAATTTTTGAGCTACCCGATCTTTCATGTAAATCGTCTACATTTTGTGTTATAATTTCTACATCAAAATGTTTTTCTAATTCCTTTAAGTTATAATGTGCTTTATTAGGTTTTACATCTAATAATTGCTTTCTACGTTTATTATAAAAATCTAAAACTAATTCTGGGTTTGCAGCAAAACCTTCTGGTGAAGCAACTTCCATTATATTATAACCTTCCCATAATCCATCTGCATCTCTAAAAGTTTGTATACCACTTTCAGCAGAAATTCCTGCACCAGTTAAAACAACAATTTTCTTCATATTTATAATGGTTTAAGTAAATTTGATAAAATCCTTAGCTAAGACTAAAGTAATTATTTTAAGTTTGTAAATATGATTGATGAAAAACTATTAGAATATTTTGAAGGTTATTTAACAGAGAATAGAAAATCGCTTTTTAAGAAAGTATTAGCAGAAAGAACACGCCATTTTAGTGTTGTTTTAGAAGATATTTATCAACCACATAATGCAAGTGCAGTTGTAAGAACTTGCGATATTTTTGGAGTACAAGATATACATGTTATCGAAAATAAATATGTTAACAGAGTTTCTAAATATGTAACAAAAGGTTCACAGAAATGGATAACCTCTAAACGTTATAAATCTGATGGAGATAATACTAAAGTTTGTTTAGATAATTTAAGAGCTAAAGGATATCAAATTATTGCAACTACACCACATAACGATTCTTGTTTATTACAAGATTTTGATATCAGCAAAAAATCAGCATTTGTTTTTGGAGTAGAAGCAGATGGTGTTTCTGATTATGTAAAAGAAAATGCAGACGGATTTTTAAAAATACCAATGGTTGGATTTACAGAGAGTTTAAATATTTCTGTGGCAGCAGCAATTATTTTACAAGATATTACCACAAAATTGCGTAATTCTGATATTGATTGGGAATTGTCTGAAGAAGAAAAGGAAGTTTTGTATTTTGATTGGGTTAAGAAAACCATCAAAAAAGTTGATAAAATTGAAGCCCATTTTTACAAGAATATTGAGTAATTTTAAAAAATAATTTTAAAATTAGAAATATGAAATGTAATATGTATTTATCTTTTGACGGTAATTGTGAGGAAGCTATGGATTATTATAAAGAAGTATTTAATGGTGAAACTACTGTTATAATGCGTTACTCCGAAGGTCCTCCGGAATATAGTAATGATGCTATTGTCAACAAAATTATGCATCAAACAATGGTTTTTGGTAAAGATTGTGAATTAAAAGCGTCCGATAGTTTTCATGAACCTTTACAAAAAGGAAATAATTTTCATGTATCAATTTCTACGGATATTGAAAAAGAAGCTATAGATATTTTTAATGGTTTATCTAAAGATGGTATTATAACAATGCCTTTTGAAGAAGTTTTTTGGGGTGGAAAATTTGGAAGTTGTAAAGATAAATTTGATATACAATGGATGGTGAGTTTAGAACCTAAAAGTGAATAATAATGAGTTCTAAAATTGAAGAATACATTTCTAAAAAAGAAAAATGGAAGACTGAGTTAGAGTTACTTCGTTCAGTTTTTTCTAATTTACCTGTTGAGGAAACCATAAAATGGGGAGCACCAACTTATGTTTTTAATAATAAAAACATTGTTGGTTTAGCTGCCTTTAAAAACTATTGTGGATTATGGTTTTTTCAAGGTTCTTTATTAAAAGATAAGCACAAGGTTTTTATAAATGCACAAGAAGGTAAAACAAAAGCGATGTTACAATGGCGTTTTCATTCTTTAGAGGAAATTGATGTAGATTTAATTAAAGAATATGTATTAGAGGCTATAGAAAATGTAAAAGTTGAAAAAGAAATAAAACCAGATAGAACTAAAAAAGAATTAAAAATCCCTTCTGAATTAGATAATGAATTTAAGTTAAATACTAAATTTAAAAAAAAGTTTGCTGCATTATCAAATAATAAACAAAGGGAATACGCTAATTATATTTCTTAAGCTAAACGAGAACAAACCAAAAAGAAAAGATTAGAGAAAATAAAACCAATGATTATAAGTGGAGTAGGACTCCATGATAAATATAAGCATTGTTAATCTATAAATATCTTTTCTATAGTTGATGTAGAATCGCACCTAGAAACATATAAGCTTATGTTTTTCAAGTCTTTGTTTCCTGTAACATAGTATTCTGCACAAGGTTTTTGTCTTGGTTTACTTTTACCAAAATCTACATCACCTGTATATAATATTGTAGAAATTTTAAGTGTATCTATATTAGAATTTTGCATCACTCTTTTAGCATCATCAGAAAAAAATCTCTTTTTAATTCTAATTGTTTTTAAAGTCCTAGCATCCATTCCATAATCAAAAGTTGCTTGTTTTTTTTGCCAGAAAAAATACACACCAATAGAACCTAATGATAAACCGACTAAATAATAACCTATTCTTTTAATTAACATTGTAAAATTTTGAATTGCAAAAGTAGTTCTTTTATCAAAAAATAAGCTTACAAAATTAATAAATTAATATCTCTAAAAGGTAGATCAAACCAATCTGCAACGGTTTTATTTGTAAGAATTCCATGATAAAAATACATTCCGTTTCTTAAGCTTTTATCAAAACGAGCCGCATTCTCGAAACCACCTTCTTCAGCTATATTTAATAAATAGGGTGTAAAAATATTACTAATAGAAACAGATGCAGTTCTTGCATAACGAGAAGGTATATTTGGCACACAATAATGTATTACACCATGTTTTACAAAAGTTGGTGTGCTATGAGAAGTTACTTTAGAAGTTTCAAAACAACCACCTCTATCTATACTAACATCCACTATAATTGCACCTTCTTTCATTTGTTCTATCATTGTTTCTGTAGCAATAATAGGAGATCTATTTTTTCCTCTTATAGCACCAATAGCAACGTCACAACGCATTAAAGCTTTTGCAACAGATTTTGGTTGAATTGTAGATGTATATATTGGTGAGTTTAAATTGTGTTGTAATTTACGTAGTTTAGATATAGAATTATCAAAAACTTTAACTCTAGCACCTAAACCTATAGCAGATCTCGCAGCAAATTCGCCCACAGTTCCTGCTCCAAAAATTACTACGTTTGTTGGTGGTACACCTCCAATATTACCAAATAATAATCCATTTCCTTTATTTACTCCACTCATTAATTCTCCTGCAATAAGTACAGCTGCTGTACCAGCAATTTCACTTAAAGATTTTACAATAGGATAAGAATCATGATCATCTTTTATATAATCGAAAGCAACAGCGGTAATTTTCTTTTTAGTTAAACTTTCGAAATATTTTTTAGTTTGAGTTTTTAATTGAAGTGATGAAATTAGAATTGTTTGTGGGTTTAAATATTCTATTTCTTTTTCTGTTGGTGGTGCAACTTTTAAAACAATATTACATTTAAAAGCTTCTTCTACATTGTAAGATATTTTTGCGCCTGCTTCAGAATATTCTTTATCTGTAAAATTTGCGCCATCTCCAGCACCAGTTTCAACCACAATTCTATGGCCATTTGCTGTTAAAGCAGTTACTGCGTCTGGTGTTAAACAAACACGTTTTTCACTTAAATAGGTTTCTTTGGGTAAGCCTATAAATAGTTCTCCTTTTTGTTTTTTTATTTCTAGCATTTCTGCTTGTGGTATTAACTCTTCTTTACTAAAAGGAGAAAACTGACTCATGGTTTTGGTTATTTTAGTTGAATGTTACGTTTATTATCATCTAAAATAGAAAGATGAATTTCAACAGCATCTAAAGGTAGTAAATTTTCGATATTTTCTGGCCATTCTATTAAACACCAATCGTTATTATATAAATAATCCTCGATTCCCATATCTAAAGCTTCTTCTTCATCTGTAATTCTATAAAAATCGAAATGAAAAACTTTTGCATTCTCTATTGTTTGATATTCATTTACTAAAGAAAAAGTAGGTGAGGAGATATTATCTTGTACTTTTAACGCTTTGCAAATTTCTTTGATTAAGGATGTTTTACCAACGCCCATTTGCCCGTAAAACAACAAAGTTTTATTTTTTGCTGATGCAATAAGTTCTTTTGCAATTTCGGATAAATCTTTTAAAGAATAGTTTTTGTTCATGTAACAAAAATAATGAAGAATTTTTTAATAAAAAGTTTTTATATTCTTTTTAAGTTCGGGTAATATATATTCAATTTAACTTATTTGTATAATAAATCTCAACTATTTATTATAGTATATTTTTTTAAAAAAATATGATACATTTGCATTTTGTTAATTCCTCCAACAATTATTTCCCCTTAATTTTTTTATAAAAATTAATCTTTAATAAATGAAAATAATTATGTTGAAAAAAACACATTTAGAAAAACCCTTATCTTAATGTTATTTTTTGGAACAGTAAAATTCTACTCTACAAATAATAATTTTACTAAATATTTAATAGAGTCACCTCAAGCAAGTACACCTACAGCAGAAGATGACACTATAAATGTAGATTATGAAAGTGAAAACAATATCATATCAATTTTATTAAACGATAGTTATGGTACAGATGGACCAATATCTGCACACGAACCATTAACTTTAGTAAATGGTAAGCAAAGTACAGCAAGTCTAAATGGCGGATTGATCAGTGTTTCTGATAATGGAACCATAAATGATAAAACAGATGATTTTGTTTTATATTCTGCACCAAAAGGTTTTAGTGGTACAGACTCTTTTACTTATTCTATAACAGATGCAACAGGAGATGCTAAAACAGCTACTGTAACTATAACAGTTTTGGAAGAAATAGCACTTAATTCAATTGATAAAATTTATTCAGTATCTGTAGACGAAAACTGTATAGATTGTGTAGTAGATGTAAAAGATTTAATCATAAGTGATTTTAGTACAGTTGGAGAAATAAGTTTTATTTCTTTTTATGATGATTATAATACTCATGCAGGTGGTTCATATTCTAATGAAAAACAAACAGATAAAGGAGGAATAATTAAAGTTAATTCTGGTGCAACTTATCATTACCTTGATGATTTATATACCTATACTTCTCCAACAAATTTTACAGGGACAGATAAGTATTTTCTTTATGTTTATAATACAATCACTAAATTATCTTATGTTCAGATAAACATAACAGTTGGTACAGTTACACCACCAACAAATCACACACCAACAGCAGAACCAGATACCGTTTCCGTAGAGTTTGGAAGCATCAATAATGTTATTGATGTTTTAGATAACGATTCTTTTGGATCTGATGGAGCAATAAACGGAGGATTAACGATGACCAATGGTACTTTATCTAGTGCTAGTGCAAATGGTGGTTTAATAAGTGTTGATAATAAAAATACAGCTGATACTTTAGATGATAAATTTATTTATGCTGCACCAGCTAATTTTTCTGGAACAGACAAATTTAGTTACACAATTACAGATGCAACAGGAGATGCTTCTATAGCGGAAGTTACAATAATTGTTGCAGAAGAAACAAACAATCCAAAGGTTGTTGATGATTATTATACCATAGAAGAAAATAGTGGAGAATTTGTATTTGATGTGACCACAAATGATATAAAGGGAAATAATAGTGTTGACCAAATATTTGTATCAATACCAAATATTTATGACCAACCATTTGTAAACTCTCAAGGTACACTTGCTTTATTAGACAATAATACACCAAATGATACTTCAGATGATACATTATCTTTTACCCCAGTACAAGATTTTACTGGAGTATATGAATTTCACTATTTATATTCAGTAAGTGATTCTGGAAATAGTTTTACACAAGTAGGTTATGGATATGTCTACATAACAGTTGGTAGTATTACACCAGTAGCTGATACACCTACTGCAGAAGATGACACCATAATTGTAGATTATGAAAGTGAAAACAATACCATATCAATTTTATTAAATGATAGTTATGGATCAGATGGTCCAACATCTATACATGAACCATTATCATTAGTAAATGGTAAGCAAAGTACAGCAACTTTAAAGGGCGGATTGATTAGTGTTTCTGATAATGGAACCGTAAATGATAAAACAGATGATAGAGTAATATACGATGCTCCATTAGGTTTTACAGGAATAGATTCTTTTACTTATTCTATAACAGATGCAACAGGAGATGCAGCAACAGCTAAAGTTACTATAACAGTTACAGGTTTAGTTGTAGATGTTCCGTCTGCAGTAAATGATTCAGCATTTGTAGATGAAAATAGCACAGATAATATAATTGAAATATTGGCAAATGATAGTTTCGGAACCGAAGGTGCTTATTCTCCACCAATGAGTTTTTCTGCAGGATTAATAACACAAGGTTTTTATATTATTAATAGCACCTCAGATGAAGGAGGTTCTATAACTATAGTAAATAATGCTGTTATTTATTATACACCTTTTATGAACTTCACAGGAGTAGACAGATTTAGGTATTACATATATGATGCTAGTGGAGATAGATCACAAGGCGAAGTTACAGTTACAGTTGGTGCAGTTACACCACCAACAAATAACACACCAACTGCAGAACCAGATACCGTATCCGTAGAATTTGGAAGTACCAATAATATTATTGATGTTTTAGATAATGATTCTTTTGGATCTGATGGAGCAATAAACGGAGGATTAACGATGACCAATGGTACTTTATCTAGTGCTAGTGCAAATGGTGGCTTAATAAGTGTTGATAATAAAAACACAGCTGATACTTTAGATGATGAATTTATTTATGCAGCACCAGCTAATTTTTCTGGAACAGACACATTTAGCTACACAATTACAGATGCAACAGGAGATGCTTCTACAGGAACTGTTATAGTTATTGTTATTCCCGTTGAAGGAGCCGTAAATGATACAGTTACTGTAACTGAAAATAGTACAGATAACTTAATTGATGTTTTATCGAATGATAATTTCGGATCAGGAGTTGGTACCCTGTTATTGAACAGTCCAAATCATTTAACAGGTACAACTTCTCAAGGAGGAACACTTACTTTAGATGATGGTGGGACAGTAGGAATTAATCAAGCTGATGATAAAATTTTTTATACACCAAAAGCAAACTTTAAAGGAGAAGATACATTTAATTATACTTTAACAGTAGGTGTAAATCAATATCAAGGAATTGTAACCATAACAGTTGGTAATGTAACTCCTCCAAATAATGATGAGCTATCCGCAGTAGATGATAATATTACAATAAATAGAAATGGAACATCATTAGATCAAAACCCTATATTTATAGATGTCTTAGCAAATGATAGTTTCGGTCCTAATGGAGCTATGACTGCTCATAGGGCATTGTCATTTAGAAATGGTAAATCAAATGAAGCTAGTGAAGGTGGCAGGATAATTAGAATTAATGATAATGATACTCCTTCTGATTATTCAGATGATAGAGTTCAATATTTTCCTTCTGGAAACCCAAATTTCACATCAGATTCATTTAGTTATACAATTACTGATAATGTGGGTGTAGCTGTATCAGCAATTGTTACAATAACTTATGAAGATGCAACCTCGCAAAAAAGTAGTATTAGATTAAATAATAATAAAATTTTAATGAATAATTTTTTGGTATTTCCAAATCCATCAAAAGGATATTTAAAGACGAATATTTTAAGTAAGATAGATACAAAAGCTTCTATTTCTTTATCTGATATTACTGGAAAAATTATCTACAAGAAATCAATAGAATTAATTGAAGGTTTAAACGAATTTAATTTTAATGTAAATGTATTACCTGGAGTATTATTTTTAAAAATTATAAGTCCAAAGATTAACTTTGGTATTTCAAAAATTATATTTAAATAAAAAATAAAATAATTTTAAAAGAAAACAAACAACTTTTTAAAACTTGACCAGCAACAATATTATTGGCTATTAAATACCTTTTAATCTCATTAGGTCTTTTATTAATAACAATGCTGTTTGTGTAATTGCATTTCACAAATTCAAACAAACAATACCTTTGGGTTAATAATCTACTGGATTTTTGGTATTGGTTTTTACAGCTCCTATTCGAGAAACGAAAGTCATTAAATTAGGAACAATTTTGTGATCTATATTTTTATCATTTTTTTAAACCTCAAATTTTAGGATACAATATAAAGTTTGCGTTCATATTTAAATGAACTTCCTTTTTTTAGTCTATACCTAATTTTCTATAGGTCCTAATAGTTATATATATACAATCATCTTTTGCAATGGGTACATCTTCATTTCGATAATCAATTGAAATTAACTTGAATCGTAAGTAACTTCTAATTTAGAGAAAGATTGTTTGTCTTTGTTTTGTTTGTGAGAAACCAATGTTAACGAATAATATTAGAACTATTTTTTCATTAAATTAAATTTTTAATCAGATATGCATAATTGAAAATTGCCATTATAGGAGTAAATAACTATTTAATAATACATTTTAGTTAGCAAACAAGTCAAGCTTAGGTTTAAATGACATTCTTTTTATGTTCATAATAAATATAATTGTTGTAAGGTGTGAAGCAACCTATTTTTATTATGAGATTACTATAGTTTACAAAAAAATTAAACTTCATTATAATAGAAAAAAATATAGTGGAATGCTAATAAATAGCTTCTAGTAATTTTTTATAAAAAGGACGTCAATTAACTGCCAATTAAAAACTATTATTTAGGACTATAAATAGCACAAGGAATAATAACTTCTTCTAAAGAAACACCACCATGTTGATAGGTGTTTTTATAGTACTTTACAAAGTGATTAAAGTTATTTGGATAGGCAAAAAATAAATCTTCTTTCGCAAAAATAAACGGGCTGTTCATTGCAACTGTTGGTAAGAAAATATCTTTTGGATTTCTTACAGCGTATACATCTTTGTCTTCATAACTTAAACTTCTACCTGTTTTATAACGTAAATTAGAGCTAATGTTTTTATCGCCAATTACCTTTGTTGGGTGTTTACAATTAATTGTACCATGATCTGTTGTGATAATTAATTTCTGACCTAAATTTTGTGCTTTTTGTATAATTTCAAACAAAGGTGAGTTTTTAAACCAACTTAAAGTTAAGCTTCTGTATGCTTTATCATCACCTGCTAATTCTTTAATTACTTCCATTTCTGTTTTAGAATGTGAAAGCATGTCTACAAAATTATAAACTACAGCAGTTAAATCGTTTTGTTTTGTTCCGTTGTAATTATCTGCTAAATCTTTTCCGCTTTTTAAATTTGTAATTTTATAATATTCATGCTTAATATCTAAACTTAATCTTTTTATTTGTGCAGTTAAAAAGTCGTTTTCAAATAAATTCATTCCACCTTCGTCTGTATCATTCTTCCAAATATTAGGATGACGTTTTTCCATTTCCGAAGGCATTAAACCAGAAAACATAGCATTTCTTGCATACTGAGTTGCAGTTGGTAGTATTGAGAAATATGAATATTCTTCGTCTTTTTTGTAGTGGTTATTAATTAAAGGTTCTAGAATTCTATATTGATCATAACGCAAATTATCTATAACAACCCATAAAACTCCTTGATCTTTACTTAATTCAGGAACTACATAATCTTTAAATAAAGTATGAGAAAAAGTAGGTTTATCATTTGCTGTTAAATAATCTTCGTAATTCTTTTTTATAAATTTAAAGAACTGACTGTTAGCTTCTTGTTTCTGGCTTTCTAAAATACCTAACATTCCAGGATCACTAATGTTTTCCAATTCTAATTCCCAATGAACTAGTTTTTTGTATAGTTCAATCCATTCTTCGTAAGAATTAACCATAGCTAAATCCATAGATATTTTTCTAAATTCTTGCTGATAACTAGAAGTTGTTTTTTCTGAAACTAAACGAGAATGATCTAAGTTCTTTTTTAAACTTAATAAAATCTGACTCGGATTTACAGGTTTAATTAAATAGTCTGCAATTTTAGAGCCAATCGCTTCTTCCATTATATATTCTTCTTCACTTTTAGTAATCATAACAACAGGTAAATTAGCCTGTTTTTGTTTAATTTCTGCAAGTGTATCTAAACCTGTTAAACCAGGCATATTCTCATCTAAAAAAACAATATCAAAATTTTCTTCACCAACCAAATCTATCGCATCAGCACCATTTGTACATTTGGTAACTTTATAATTTTTACGTTCTAAAAAAAGAATGTGAGGTTTTAATAATTCTATTTCATCATCAACCCATAAAATTTGTATGTTGCTCATATATTTTTTTTAATTTTAACATTTAACGTTAAAAATACTCTATTGTTATATGTATTTATGTTTTAAAATGATAAAATATTGCCAAAATCAGTATTAGATTTAATTAAACATAATACAATAAGTTTTCCTTTTTTTCAATTATAAAGTCTATAATTAAAATATATGAATTTGTGACATTATGTTTGTATTTTGCCAGCAATTGATAAAAAACATCTTTTGAAGAAAAAAATACCAAATAAACTTAAAATTCTTAATGATCCAATTTATGGGTTTATACAAATACCGAATTCATTAATTTTTGACATTGTAGAACATCCTTATTTTCAGCGTTTAAGAAGAATAACGCAAATGGGGTTTTCTAACTTGGTATATCCAGGAGCTAATCATACTAGGTTTCATCATGCATTAGGATGTATGCATTTAATGCAGAAGGCAATTGGGGTTTTACGTTTTAAGCAAATAGAAATTTCTAAAGATGAAGAAAATGCATTGTGTATTGCAATTTTACTGCACGATATTGGTCACGGAGCATACTCACATGCGTTAGAGCATAGTATTGTTAACGGTATTTCTCATGAAGAAATTTCTTTAAAATTTATGAAGAAATTAAATGATGAGTTTAACGGTAAACTAGATTTAGCAATAGAAATATTTGAAGGAAAGTACAAACGAAAATTTTTAGGTCAATTAATATCGAGTCAATTAGATATAGACCGATTAGATTACCTAAAACGCGATAGTTTTTATACAGGAGTTACAGAAGGAAATATTTCATCAGACAGGTTAATTGTTATGATGAATGTTAAAAATGATGAATTAGTTATTGAACAAAAAGGGATTTATTCTGTAGAAAAATTTTTAATTGCAAGAAGACTTATGTATTGGCAAGTATACTTGCATAAAACAGGATTAGTAGCAGAAAATATGCTAGTTAATGTTTTAAGAAGAGCAAAAGAATTGGCAGAACAAGGTGTAGAAATGTATGCTAGTTCTTCTTTAAAATACTTTTTATATAAAGAAATTGATCAAAATAATTTTACTAACCAAACATTAGAAATGTTTTCTAGATTAGATGATTATGATATTTTTTCTGCGATAAAAGAATGGACAAATCATAAAGATAAAATTCTTTCATTGTTATCAAAAATGATAGTAGATAGAAAGTTGTTAAGAATAGAAATTCAAAAAGGCGTTTTTAATGAAACACAAATTCATAAAAAGATAAGTAAATTTTCTAAAAAGTTAAATTTAACAAAAGAAGAAACTAGTTATTTTGTTTTTTCACAAGAAATAAAAAACCAAGCTTATAATTCTGAAAAACCAATTTTTATTCTAAATAAGAAAGGAAAATTAAAAGACATTGCAAAAGCTTCAGATCAATTAAACCTTCAGGCATTAACAAAACCAGTTATAAAACACTTTATTTGTTACCCAAAGTAAAATGAGATTAGCCAAATAACTATAATTTTTATACTTTTGCGTTTAATGAATTTTACAGCACAACAAATAGCAGATATTTTAGAAGGTGAAGTAGTAGGTAATCCTAATGAAGAAGTTTCTAAATTATCTAAGATAGAGGAAGGTGAAAAAGGTTCTTTAACTTTTTTATCAAACCCTAAATACCAACCCTTTTTATATACTACAAATGCTTCTATTGCTATTGTAAATAAGAGTTTTTTATTGGAAAAAGAAATTTCTACAACTCTTATAAAAGTAGAAGACGCATATAAAGCCTTTTCAAAACTACTAGAGTTTTATAATGAAGTAAAAAATAATAAAATGGGTAGAGAAATGCCACATTTTATTTCTGATTCGGCTAAAATAGGTGATAACGAATACCTTGGTGCATTTGCTTATATAGGTGAAAATGTAATTATAGGTAATAATGTAAAAATATACCCTAATTGTTATATTGGTGATAATACAACTATTGGTGATAATTGTATTATTTTTTCTGGAGTTAAAATTTATTCTGAAACTAAAATTGGTAATCACTGTAAAATACACTCTGGTTGTATTATTGGTTCTGATGGATTTGGTTTTGCTCCAAATGAAAAAGGAGAATACAAAGCGATACCACAAATTGGTAATGTTATTATAGAAGATTATGTAGACATTGGTTCTGCCTCAACAATAGATAGAGCTACTTTAGGATCTACTATTATAAGGAAAGGTGTAAAATTAGATAATCAAATACAAATAGCACATAATGTAGAAGTAGGTAAAAACACCGTTATAGCAGCACAATCAGGTGTTGCAGGATCTACAAAAATTGGTGAAAATTGTATGATTGGTGGGCAAGTAGGTTTAGCGGGGCATTTAATAATTGGCAATAATGTTAAAATTCAAGGTCAATCAGGAATTACGAAAAGTCTAAAAGATGGAGAAAAAGTACAAGGAACTCCAGCTATAAATTACTCAGATTATAATAAATCATATGTATATTTTAGGAATTTGCCTAAAATAATGGCATCAATAGATAAAATGAAAAAAGACATTAATACTCAAAAAGTATAAAGATGAGTAAGAAACAAAAAACTATAAAATCAGAAATTACATTATCAGGTGTAGGTTTGCACACTGGTATTAATGTATCAATGACATTAAAACCTGCTCCCGTAAATCATGGATTTGCTTTTAGTAGAGTAGATTTAGAAGGTTCTCCTACAATAGAAGCAAAAGCTGAATACGTAGTAACTACACAAAGAGGTACAAATCTTGAAAAAAATGGGGTTCAAATTCAAACTTCAGAGCATGTATTAGCTGCAGCAGTAGGTTTAGATATCGATAATTTATTAATTGAAATTGATGCTTCAGAACCTCCAATTATGGATGGTTCTTCTAAGTATTTTGTTGAAGCTATAGAAAAAGCGGGTATACAAGAACAAGAAGCTTTAATTGAAGAGTATGTAGTAAAAGAAATTATTTCTTATAGAGATGAAATTACTGGTAGTGAAATAATTTTAATGCCTTCAGATGAGTATCAAATAACTACAATGGTAGATTTTGGTACTAAAATTTTAGGAACTCAAAATGCTACATTAGATCATATTTTAGATTTTAAAGAAGAAATTGCAGATGCAAGAACTTTCAGCTTTTTACATGAAATTGAAATGTTATTAGAAAACGACCTTATTAAAGGTGGTGATTTAAATAATGCAATTGTATATGTAGATAAAGAATTATCTGAAAGTACAATGCAGAAACTTAAAAAAGCTTTTAAGAAAGATGATATAGCTGTAAAGCCAAATGGAATTTTAGACAATTTAACTTTGCATTGGGCAAATGAGGCGGCACGTCATAAGTTACTTGATGTTATTGGAGATTTAGCACTTACAGGAATCCGTATAAAAGGAAAAGTGATTGCTAATAAACCAGGGCACCTTATTAATACTCAGTTTGCTAAAAAACTAGCTAAGATTATAAAAACTGAAAAGAGAAATAATGTTCCTCAATATGATTTAAATTTAGCTCCTTTAATGGATATTCATCAAATTATGGATATTCTTCCTCACAGACCTCCTTTTTTATTGGTTGATAGGGTTATTGAGTTATCTGATAAGCATGTTGTTGGTATGAAAAATGTTACAATGAATGAAAATTTCTTTGTAGGTCATTTTCCAGGGTCACCAGTTTTGCCAGGTGTTTTACAAGTTGAAGCTATGGCACAATGTGGAGGGATTTTAGTATTAAGTACGGTTCCAGATCCAGAAAATTATTTAACTTATTTTATGAAAATGGATAAGGTTAAGTTTAAACAAAAAGTTTTACCAGGAGATACTTTAATTTTTAAGTGTGAATTGATAACTCCAATTAGAAGAGGAATTTGTCATATGCAAGCATATGCTTATGCGAATGGTAAATTGGTTGCAGAAGCTGAATTAATGGCACAAATTGCTAGAAAAAAATAAAATATGAATCAACCATTAGCATATGTTCATCCTCAGGCTAAAATTGCAAGAAATGTTGTAATTGAACCTTTTACAACTATTCATAATAATGTAGTAATTGGTTCTGGTACTTGGATTGGCTCTAACGTTACTATAATGGAGGGCGCAAGAATTGGTAAAAATTGTAGAATTTTTCCTGGAGCTGTTATTTCTGCTATTCCGCAAGATCTAAAATTCGAAGATGAAGAAACTACAGTAGAAATAGGTGATAACGTTACTATAAGAGAATGTGTAACCATTAATAGAGGAACAAAAGATAGAATGAAAACAATTATTGGAGATAATTGTTTAATTATGGCTTATTGTCATATTGCTCATGATAGTTTTGTTGGAGATAATTGTATTTTTTCTAATAATACAACTTTAGCAGGTCATGTTACAATTGGAGATAATGTAGTTTTAGCAGGTATGGTGGCTGTACATCAGTTTGCATCGGTAGGTAAACATGCTTTTGTAACTGGTGGATCTTTAGTAAGAAAAGATGTACCTCCATATGTTAAAGCAGCAAGAGAGCCATTATCTTATGTTGGTATCAATTCTGTAGGGTTAAGAAGAAGAGGATACTCAACTGAAAAAATTAGAGAAATTCAGAATATATATAGAATATTATTTCAAAAAAATTATAACTATACGCAAGCTATAGATATTATTGAAGCAGAAATGGAAGCAACTCCTGAGCGTGATGAAATTATACAGTTTATAAAAGACTCACATAGAGGGATAATGAAAGGTTATTTTAATGTCAATTAAAAGATATTAATAAATAGAAATTTAAATTAAATAGTCTAACGTAAAAAAGCAAAAGACATAAAGTATTATATAACATGGCAACAACATCAGATATTAGAAACGGATTGTGTATTAAATACAATAACGATATTTATAAAATAGTTGAATTTTTACACGTAAAACCGGGTAAAGGACCAGCTTTTGTTAGAACAAAATTAAAAAGTGTTACAAACGGAAAAGTGGTAGATAATACTTTTCCTGCAGGGAGAAAAATTGAAGATATTAGAGTAGAAACACATAAATTTCAATACTTATATAGTGAAGGAGATACATATCACTTTATGAACGAAAAAGATTACTCTCAAATTCAATTACAAAAAAGCGCCTTGGATGCTCCAGATTTAATGAAAGAAGGAGAAATTGTAACTATTATTATTAATTCTGAAGATGATATGCCATTGTCTGTAGATTTACCAGCAAGTGTAGTTTTAGAAGTTACACATACAGAACCAGGTGTAAAAGGTAACACTGCTACAAATGCAACTAAACCTGCAACTGTAGAAAGCGGAGCAATTGTAAATGTACCTTTATTTATAAATGAAGGAGACAAAATAAAAGTTGAAACTACAAAAGGAACATACCAAGAGCGTATTAAAGAATAATTTTATTTTAAGTATTTAATATCATAAATTGGATTTTAAAAAAACACATACTTTAACTGATATAGCACAAATTTTAAATTGCGAATTTATTGGTGATGCTTCTTCTTTGGTTAAAGGAATGAATGAAATTCATGTTGTAGAAAAAGGTGATATTGTTTTTGTAGATCATCCAAAGTATTATGATAAAGCATTAAATTCTGCCGCTACTACTATTTTAATCAATAAAAGAGTAGAATGCCCAGAAGGAAAATCACTTTTAATATCAGATGATCCTTTTCGTGATTTTAATAAGCTAACAAAACATTTTAATCCATTTATTTCTTCACCTAAGAGTATTTCAGATTCTGCAATTGTTGGATTGGGTACTGTTATACAGCCCAATGTATTTATAGGTAACAATGTAATAATTGGTAAAAACAGTGTAATTCATCCTAATGTAGTAATTTATGATAATACTATTGTTGGAAATAATGTAGTTATACATGCCAATACTGTTTTAGGAGCAGATGCTTTTTATTACAAAAATAGAACAGAAGGGTATGATCAATTAATTTCTGGTGGTAGAGTTGTTTTAGAAGATAATGTACATTTAGGAGCTTCTTGTACTATTGATAAAGGTGTAACAGGAGATACCACAATAAAAAAAGGTTCTAAATTAGATAATCAGGTTCATGTAGGACACGATACTGTAATTGGAGAAAAATGCTTAATTGCCTCGCAAACCGGTATTGCTGGTTGTGTTATAATAGAAGATGAAGTAACTATTTGGGGGCAAGTTGGTACTAATAGCGGAATTACCATTGGAAAAGGTGCTGTAGTTCTAGGTCAATCTGGTGTTACAAAATCAATTGCTGGAGATAAAACTTATTTTGGAACTCCAATTTCAGAATCAAGAGAAAAATTAAAAGAATTAGCACAAATAAAAAGTTTTTTAAAAGAAAGAAAAAAATGTAAATAAATCATTTATTTTCTTTTTTAAAATCAATCAATAAACTATTTTTGCGTAACAAATTAAAATAACAAACCATGAGTGTTTTAGTAAATAAGGAATCAAAAATTATTGTACAAGGTTTTACTGGTAGTGAAGGAACTTTTCACGCAGGTCAAATGATAGACTACGGAACTAACGTTGTAGGTGGTGTTACTCCTGGAAAAGGAGGGCAAGAACACTTAGGTAAACCTGTTTTTAATACAGTTGTTGAAGCTGTTGAAAAAGTAGGAGCAGATACTTCAATTATTTTTGTACCACCAGCATTTGCTGCAGACGCTATTATGGAATCTGCAGATGCAGGAATTAAAGTAATCATTTGTATTACAGAAGGAATTCCTACTGCAGACATGGTAAAAGTAAAAGCATATATTGATAATAAAGATTGTAGATTAGTTGGTCCTAACTGCCCAGGAGTAATTACTCCAGATGAAGCTAAAGTTGGTATTATGCCAGGATTTATCTTTAAAAAAGGTAGAGTAGGTATTGTATCTAAATCTGGTACTTTAACTTATGAAGCTGCAGATCAGGTTGTAAAACAAGGTTTTGGTATAACTACAGCAATTGGTATTGGAGGAGATCCAATTATTGGAACTACTACTAAAGAAGCTGTTGAATTATTAATGAATGATCCAGAAACTGAAGCAATTGTTATGATTGGTGAAATAGGTGGTAATTTAGAAGCTGAAGCAGCACAATGGATTAAAGCAGATGGAAATAGAAAACCAGTAGTTGGTTTTATTGCAGGACAAACTGCACCAGCGGGTAGAACAATGGGACATGCTGGAGCAATTGTTGGTGGAGCTGATGATACTGCACAAGCAAAAATGAAAATTTTAGCAGAAAACGGTGTTCACGTTGTGAGTTCTCCTGCAAAAATTGGAGAAATGGTTGCGAATGTTTTAAAATAAATTTAAAAACATTAAATAACTGTTAAAGTTTTAAAATAAATCTTATATAAATCCGTTGAATTCGTAAATTCGACGGATTTTTTTATTCAACTCAACTCAAATAATTATGAAACATTTTAAATTACTTGCTTTAAGCTTGTTAGTAGTTTCAGCTATTAGTTGTACAACTAATACTGAAAAAAGTTATGAGGTAGCATCACAAAAAGATGCAAATGGAATTACTTATGAAACAGTAGAAAACGACCCAACAGGTTTGCGTTTATATACTTTAGATAACGGTTTAAAAGTTTACTTAAGTAAAAATTCTGATGAACCTAAAATTCAAACTTTTATAGCTGTTAGAGCTGGTTCTAATTATGACCCAAAAGAATCTACTGGTTTAGCTCATTATTTAGAGCATATGGTGTTTAAAGGAACTCATAAGATAGGTACTGCAGATTGGGAAAAAGAAAAAGTTTATTTAGATAAGATTTCTAAATTATATGAACAACATAGAGCAGAAAAAGATACAGCTAAAAAATTAGCTTTGTATAAAGAAATTGATAAAATATCTTTAGAAGCTTCTAATTTTTCTATAGCAAATGAATATGATAAAATGACTGCTTCTTTAGGTGCAACTGGTACAAATGCTCATACTTGGTTTGAAGAAACTGTTTATAAGAATAAAATTCCTGCAAATGAATTAAATAAATGGTTATCTGTAGAATCAGAACGTTTTAGTACTTTAGTATTACGTTTATTTCATACTGAATTAGAAGCTGTTTTTGAAGAGTTTAATAGAGGACAGGATAATGATTTTAGAAAACGATATGCTGCAATGTTAAAAGGTTTATTTCCTAAACATCCTTATGGTCAGCAATCTACTATTGGAACTGCAGAACATCTTAAAAACCCTTCTATGGTAGATATTCATAATTATTTTAATAAATATTATGTACCAAATAATATGGCGGTAGTTTTGGTTGGAGATTTTGAATTTGATACAACTATAAAACAAGTTAATGAAGCTTTCGGTAAGTTTAAGAGAAAAGAATTAACTCATCCTGTTTTACCAAAGGAAGAAGTAATTACTGCTCCAATAATAAATGAGGTTTTTGGACCAACTTCAGAAAGTATTTCAATCGCGTACCGTTCTGGTGGTGTTAATACTGTAGATGAAAAATTTGTTACTCTAGTAGATATGATTATGGCTAATGGTAATGCTGGTTTAATTGATTTAAATTTAAATCAAAAACAAGTAGTACAAAGAGCAAGTTGCTCTCCAACATTTTTAAATGACTATGGATATCATACATTTACAGGAAACCCAAAAACTGGTCAATCTTTAGATGAAGTAAAAGATTTGTTATTAGAACAAGTAGAAAAATTAAAAAAAGGTGAATTTGATGAATGGATGATAGAAGCTGTTGTAAATGATTTAAAATTAAGTCGAACTCGTCAATATGAAAACAACACTGCTTTAGCAAGTGCTTATTTTAATGCTTTTATTCACCATGAAAACTGGAATAATAAAGTTAAGTTTTTAGATGATTTAAAGAAAATTACGAAACAAGAATTAGCAGATTTTGCAAATGGATTTTATAAAGAAAACTACGTAATAACTTATAAAAGAAAAGGAGAAGATAAAAATATAGTTAAAGTGTCTAATCCAGGTATTACACCAGTAAACTTAAATAGAGGTAAAAGTTCTGATTTTATTACTGAATTTAATAAAATTGAGTCTGAGCCATTACAGCCTAAATTTGTAGATTATAAAACAGCTATTAAAGAAACTAAAACTAAAAATGGTATTAAAGTTTCTTATGTTTTAAATGAAAATAATGATTTGTTTGATATGAACATTATTTTTGATATGGGAAGTGATAATGATAAAAAATTATCTTTAGCTGCAGGTTATCTAGAATACATTGGTACAGAAAAATATACTAATGAAGCACTTAAAAAAGAATTTTATAAGTTAGGAATTTCTTATTATGTAAGTGCAGGTACAGATAAAACTTACTTTGGTTTAAATGGTTTAAAAGAAAATTTACCTAAAGGATTAGAATTATTAGAGCAACTTTGGGATAATGCAAAAGCAGATCAAGAAGCTTATGATAAATATGTAGAAAAAATTTATAAAGGTCGTCAGGATGGAAAACTTCAAAAAGGAAACATCCTTTTTACAGGTTTAATGAATTATGGTAAATATGGAGAGAATTCACGATTAAGAGACATCATGCAAATTGATGAACTTAAAGCCATTAATCCTGAAGAGTTAGTAGCTCTAATAAAGGATATGAAAAATTACAAGCACAGAATATTTTATTACGGTAAAGATGTTGAGAAGGCTGTTGCAGCTTTAGATGTAAATCATAAAGTTTATGGAGAATTAAAAGAATATCCAGTTGCAAAAGAATATAAAGAAACTGAAACAGGTGGGAATGTGTTTTTTACAGACTACGATATGGTTCAAACTGAGATGATGTTTTTAGCTAAAGGAGATCCTTTTAAAGCAGAAAATATGGCAGCGTCAACTTTATTTAACACTTATTTTGGAAGTGGTTTATCTTCAATTGTATTTCAAGAAATTAGAGAGTCTAAATCTTTAGCTTATTCTGCATTTGCTTCATATAGTAATGCAAATAAAAAAGATTCGCCTAATTATGTTATGGCTTATGTAGGTACACAAGCAAATAAATTAGAGCAAGCGGTAGATGCTATGATGGATTTAATGAATAATATGCCAGAAGCTGATAAGCAATTTCAGGCAGCAAAAGAATCTACATTAAAAAAATTAGCAGCACAAAGAATTACAAAATCTAGTATTTTCTGGAATTATGAAAGATTACAAGATTTAGGGATAGATAATGACAATAGAGAAGAAATGTACAATACTATTAAAAATATGACAATGAAAGATTTAAAGTCATTTTTTGATAAAAATGTTAAAGGTGAATCTTACAATGTTATGGTAATAGGAAATAAAAAAGATTTAAATGTAAAATCACTTAAAAAACTTGGTAAAATTAAAGAGTTAGAAGTAGATTATTTATTTAATTATATAGATAAAAAACCTGTAAAACAATAGAAATCAATACTATTAATTTAAAGAAACTCGTAAAGCTATAATTACTTTACGAGTTTTTTTATTTTAGTATCTTTGAAGCTTTAAAAAAAACAACTAAAAAATGAAATTATTAGAAAATAAATCAGCTATTATAACTGGTGCTACAAGAGGTATTGGACGTGGTATTGCAATAGAATTTGCAAAACAAGGAGCTAATATTGCATTTACATATAGCTCTTCTGTTGATGCCGCAAACGCTTTAGAAGCAGAGCTAAAAGCTTTTGGTGTTTCTGCTAAAGGATATCAATCTAATGCTGCAGATTTTGATGCTGCACAAGAGTTGGCTAAAGAAGTTTTAAAAGAATTTGGTTCTATAGATGTATTAATAAATAATGCAGGTATTACTAAAGATAATTTACTTATGCGAATATCTGAAGATGATTTCGATAAAGTAATAGAAGTTAATTTAAAGTCGGTTTTTAATTTAACAAAAGCTGTTATTAGACCTATGATGAAACAAAGAGCTGGTTCTATTATTAATATGAGTTCTGTAGTTGGATTAAAAGGTAATGCTGGTCAAACAAATTATGCAGCTTCAAAAGCTGGTATTGTTGGTTTTTCTAAATCTGTTGCTTTAGAATTGGGTTCAAGAAATATTAGATCTAACGTAGTTGCTCCAGGTTTTATAGAAACTGAAATGACAGCAAAATTAGACGAAAAAGTTGTTGAAGGATGGCGTAATGACATTCCTTTAAAACGAGGTGGAACTCCAGAAGATATTGCAAATGCTTGTGTGTTTTTAGCTTCAGATATGAGTGCATATATTACAGGGCAAACTCTATCTGTAGATGGAGGAATGTTAACTTAATAAATAACAGATTATTGTAGTTTAATATAGGTAGTTTTTATTCATCTGTACTTTTTTGTAAATCATCTAAAGCAAATTATTACTTGTCTAAAATTATATTTCTTCATTATATTGATCACTATTTTTGTAGTGTTAAATAGAAATATTATGGAAACTATACATTTATCTACAATGCAAAAAAAGTTTTAAAAGCAATAAATGAAGAGCATTTAACTAGCTTTCAAATTTTTAATAGAATTACAAGTGCTTCTTTAATAATTGCTGTTTATATTGTTATTGATGAACTTAAAAATATGGGTTTCTTAGATAGTTATATAAAAAAAGGACTTATGTATCATTTTGTAGTAAAAAAATGATATTCTAAAAATAAATAAATAAATAAATAAAACCTGCAATTTTAACGTTGCAGGTTTTTTGTTTAAATCTCTTTATTAAATAAAAAAATATAATCGATAATTTTACTTTTAGAGAACATTAATACTTTATTTTATGCTATTCTAAATGTAACAAACATTATTATATTAAAATAAAATAGCTTTTAATGCTTTATATTTTGTTCTACCAACTGGTAGAATTTCTCCACTCAGTAACTCAACTGCATATTGACTGCCTGTTTTTACAATTATTTCTTTAATTTTAATTGTTTTAACTAAATATGATTTATGAATACGTTCAAAAGATTTTGGCAATAATTGTGAAAGTTTTTCAAGCGATTTATCGTGCAATTCTTTTTGACCGTTATTTAAATAAAGTTCTGTATAAACTCCAGCTCCTTTTATATACTGTACATCATCAATATTTACTAGTTTAATTCCTCCACGTTTTTTAACCGCTAAAAATTGTAAATTTTCATTGCTTACTTCTTCTTTTTTTACAACTCTATTAAAAGCAATTTCAATACGTTCTTTATTAAAAGGTTTTGGTACAAAATCTAAAACTCCAAATTCAAATGCTTTTAGAGCTTCTTCTTTATTTGCAGAAATAATTATAGTGTGAAAAGAACCTGAAACAGTTTCACTAAGAACATCAAACCCATTTTCACCATTTAGATTTAAGTCTAATAGAACTAAATCTAATGCATTTTTTTATAAATTCCAACCCTTCAGATAAAGACTGTACTGAAGTAATGCTTTGTAAAGTGTTTAAAAAAACTCTTTGGTCATTCTTTCTACACGTTTTGCAATTCTAATCTCGTCTTCTATTATTAATATTTTCATATTTATTTCTGAATTGTAATTGTATTTTTCCAACCATAATTAGCCGTTTCTGAGGTAAAAGCCCAATTTTTGCCATAACTTTCTGTTAAACGAGCTTTTATATATTTAAAACCTGTTCCGTCTGATGTGTTTTTTTGTTTATTTCTAATTTTTCCAAAGGTTAAAAATGTATATTCTTGTTTTTCTTTTGTAGTATTGGCAATGAGTTTAAAACGAAGTATATTTTTATACGAAGGCAAACAATGTGTAATACTATTTTCTAGTAAAGTGTGAATAACTGCTGGCGGAATAACTTGTTTTACATTTTTATCAATCCCTTCATCTTCCCAAACATAATCGATTTCTTTTCTGTATTTCATAATACTAATATGGCTTTTGCATAATTCAATTTCTTGGGAAATCGGAATTAAAGTTTCATTTTCAAATTGATTTAACAAATCAAACTCAATCGCCAAAGCTTCAATAAAAAGAACGCCTTTATCTGGTGCTTCTTCAACCCAATCAATTAAAGAAGTTAATGTGTTCATTAAAAAATGTGGTTGAATGCTTTTTTTAAGAAGTTCTAATTTTAATCGAGTTGATTGAACTAAAGAATTTTCATAAGCAATTCGCTGTTCTTTTGTGCGTAAAGAAAGTATATAAAACATTCCTAAAAGAATAAAACTAAACCCAATGTGTATACTAATATCAAAGTTTATGTATTGATGAAAATACATACTTATAAGTAATGAAATTAATACAATTTTTGCTCCATTCATTTTTTTATCACACCAAAAATTACATTTGCTAAAGAAACAGACCACATAAATACGATCATGTTGTAAGCAGTAGAGTCATGGTTTTCGTGCTCTCTTATAAAAATAAAAGTAAGTATTGCTAAATATAAGAATAAGATCTTGGTTCTTTTTGGAAACTTAAATTGTAATGAAAAATAGACCGGTGTCAATATTGAAATTAAAAAAGTAATAATCCCGATAATTTCAAGTCTTGTATGATGATAACTGTAATGAATGTTAATATATGATCTCATATACTCAAATAGAATTAGTAGAAAGAATAAAAAACAGTTGACACTGAAAATTAAAGTTGCATAATTTTTACGATTACTTATAAAAAGTAAAAATAAATACAGAGCTGCCATTAAAAATGCACCAGCAAAAATGTGAATAAAAACCATTTCTTTAATTTCTCCTTGTAGAATTTGATCATAATTTGAAATATAGTAGTAAAAATGGAGATTGAAATCTAAGTGAAAATGAATGCTTTTTCTGATCACTAATTTATGATTTCCTTTAGTTGATAAAGTTCTTGGAATCATAAATGCGGAAACCATTCCACTTTTTTTATCTGAATTTAAGGAGTTTTTAGGATCTCCATTTTTACCAATCAATACACCATCCCAAAAAACTTCGTATTCACCATGTTGATTTATAACAATTCCATATAAACTTAATTCCTCTGGTTCTTTAAGAATTTCCACATCTGTTCTAGACCAAAAGATTTGATCTTCAATTATTTCAACTTCATCTTTCCACAAAGAATCATTTATTGTAGCATTTTTCCAAGACAGATTATCACCTAATCGATACATTGTTTTTCCTCGCTTAAATGAATTAGACTTTTCACCATTATCAAAATAGTTTCTTTCTGAACAAGAAATGAATAGAATACTAGCTAAAAAGACAATAAGTATTTGCGTGTGTATTGTTTTCATGTTGTAAAATTGATTTATAACAAAACTAAGATAAAATTAAGACAACAATGAGCAGTTCATAAAAGCATAGAGTCGTTCACATATAAAATAATTAACAAAGGATATATTTATTAGAGATTTGTTTCAAATTAAAATATATAATATGAAATCAATAATTGTTTATTTTGGAAGCTTGTTATTAAGCATCTCTGCTTTTTCTCAAAATTCACAAAAAATAGGAACTATACAAGGGAAAGTTGTAAGTTCAACTAATGAAACACTTCCTTTTGCGTCAGTAATTTTAAAAGATAGCAATCAAAAACTAGTTGAAGGTCTAGTAACAGATGAAAATGGAGCTTTTGTATTTTCTAAAGTTGCTATTGGATCTTACAATTTAGAAATCCAATATATTGGTTTTGTTTCTGACTTTAGAAAAGTATCAATTAGTAAAGTAAATAGAAAAATAAACTTAAATTCAATTCAATTAAAAGAAGATGCAACAGCTTTAGATGAAGTTGTAATTCAAGCAGAAAAATCTGAAGTAACTTTAAAATTAGGAAAAAAGGTATTTAATGTTGGTAAAGATTTAAGTTCACAGAATGGTTCTGCTATAGATGTTTTAGGAAATGTTCCTTCAGTAAATGTAAGTCCAACTGGTGTTATTAGTTTAAGAGGAAACTCTAATGTACAAGTTATGATAAACGGACGAAGATCTGCCTTAACACAATCGCAAGCTTTAGATCAAATTTCTTCTGATGCTATTGAAAGCATTGAAGTTATTACAAACCCTTCTGCAAAGTTTGACGCTTCAGGTTCTTCAGGTATTATCAATATCATTTTAAAGAAAAATAGAAAATCTGGTATGAATGGTCAAGTTAGATTAGTTGCTGGGATTCCAGATGATTATAGAGCTTTTGGAAACATAAATTATAAAGCGAATAAGTTTAATTTTTTTACAAATTTTGGAATTCGTTATACAGATTATGAAGGTACTTATACCAAACAACAATCAACAGAAAATAATGGAATAATCACTTTCTTAAATCAAAATGAAGATGAAAATAGGCACGATGATGGTAAAATGTATTATATAGGAACAGATTATTCTTTTAATGATAAAAACATGGTTACTGTTGCTTTTTATAGAAACGAAACTGAAGATACAGATGTAACATATTTAAATTATGATTTCTCAAATTCTGATACAAAAACACAATCATTATTTACAATAGGTAACTCTAAAGAAAAACGTAATTACAATCAAATTGAAGCAAATTACACAAAAACATTTGATAAAAAGGGGCGACTTTTTACAATGGATTTTCAGTATGATTTTTGGAACAGCGAAAAAAATGGGGTTTAATTACTAATGAAACATTTCCTACAAATACAAATGAAACGACTATACAAACAAAAGGAACAGGAGAAACAAACGATTTAGCTTTTCAAACAGATTATAAAACTCCAATAAATGAATCTATAAATTTAGAAGGTGGAGCAAAGTTTGAAAGTAGAAATATTTCTAATTATTTTTTGGCGGAACAGTTGGTAAATAATAAATTTGAAACGATTGATAATATAGACAATACGCTAAAGTATAATGAAAAAATTACTTCTAGTTATATACAATTAAACGGAAAAAAGAATAAAATAAGCTATCAATTTGGTTTGCGATTAGAAAATACAGATATTTCTATTGATGCCTCAGATAATTCTTTAAATTCTAAAAACACTTATATAAATTTATTTCCTTCAGCTACTTTTGGGTATGAGTTTAAAGAAAATTTGAGAGGACAACTAAGTTATAGCAAAAGAATTAGCAGACCATCTTTATGGTTTTTGAGTCCGTTTTATGAATTGAAAGATTTTACGGCTCGATTTACAGGAAACCCAAATTTAAAACCAACGTATTCAGATGCTTTTGAGGTTTCATTTGTTTATAATATAAATAAGCTAAGATTGAGCCCATCTGTATATTATTTAAACTCTAAAGATGTAATTCAGTTTGAAACAAGAAAAAACGGGAACGATGTTTTTATACAGTCTCCAATTAATTTAGATAAAGAAAAACGATATGGATTTGAGTTGTCTGCATCTTTTAGTCCTTTAAAATGGTTGCGTTTAAATAGTGATTTTAATTTATTTTCTTACAAGCAAAACGGAATTATTGATGAAAAAGATGCTGCTTTTTCTGATGAAACTTGGTTTGTAAATTTCACAACAAATATTAAAATATCTAATACAACTAGAATGCAAACTAGTTTTTATTATAGAGGAGAACAAAGTAATGCTCAAATTACTACAGAACCAATAAAAAGATTAAATTTTGGAATAAGTAAAAACATTTTAAAAAATAAAGGAAGTATTATTTTTAATGCATCAAATATTTTAAATTCTCAAATTGATAAACAACAAATTACAGGATTAAATTATAAAATCTATCAAGAAAGAAGCAGAAATGCACAACGTTTTTCTTTGAGTTTTGTATATAAATTTAATCAAAAATCATCTGATAAAAATAGAAGAGCAAATAGAAGTAACCGTAATTAAATATCGATACCTAAATTAGTTTTAAACCTACAGCAATTATGTTGTAGGTTTTCTTTTTTTAACATGAATTATAAAAAGATAATTATTAGATTTACGATTATAAAATTTATCCTTGCAAACAACCACAATTATATATTTTTTTGGAGCTATACTTTTTAGTCTAGGAGTATCTTGGTTATTATATTTTTATAAATCTAAAGAACTTAAGAAAATTGATTATTTTCTATTTAGTCTAAGAGCAATAAGTACATTTTTATTGTTACTACTATTAATAAACCCAAAGATAGAAAAGATTGAAACAGAAAACGAAAAACCAACTTTAGCACTCTTAATTGATAATTCTAAATCTATAAAATATTTTAAGGAAGTAGAAAATGTAGAGAAATTAGTTTCAGAAATACATAAAGACAATTCTTTAAACAAAAAATTTACTATAGATAATTTTACTTTTGGAGAACATTTAAAAGTCTTAGATAGTTTAACTTTTTTAGAAAACGAGACTAATATTTCAAAAACAATAAAAGACTTAAATGAGTTAAATAAAGATAAAATTGCACCAATATTTTTAATTACAGATGGCAATCAAACTATTGGGGAAGATTATGAATATTTAAATTCTAAACAACCAATTTATCCAATAGTAATTGGAGATACCGCAAAATATGTTGATGTAAAAATTACACAACTTAATGTAAATAAATATAGTTACATTAAAAATAAATTTCCAGTAGAAGCAATATTGAATTATGAAGGGATAAAAAAAGTTAACACACTATTTTCTATTTTCTATAAAGGAAAAGTGGTTTTTAAAAAGGAAATTTCTTTTTCTGCAGATAATAATTTTAAAACCGTAAATGCCAATTTAACATCTACTAAAGAAGGTTTGCAATATTATTCTGCAACTTTAAGAAAAATTGATAATGAAAAAAATATAACAAATAATAAAAGAAATTTTTCGGTAGAAGTTATAGATGAACAAACTAAGGTGCTAATTTTAAGTTCTATTTTACACCCAGATTTAGGTCTTTTAAAGAAATCTATTGAAAGCAATAAACAACGCTCTGTAGATGTTTTTTTAATAAATAAATTTAAAAAAAATATTAATGATTATCAGTTAGTTGTATTATATCAATTAAATAATAAATTTAATAAGATAGCAAGTGTTTTAAAACAAAACAACAGCAATTATTTGATAATTTCTGGCACAAATACTGACTGGAGTTTTACAAATAAACTAAAACTAGGATTTAGAAAAAATGCTATAAATCAAACAGAAAATTATGGAGCTATCTATAATGATAGGTTTTTAACTTTTTTACAAGAGGATATTGGGTTCTCTAATTATCCGCCATTAAAAGATAAATTTGGAGAAATCATTTTTTCAAAAAAACATGAAACATTATTATATCAAAATATTAATGGAGTTCAAACGAAACAACCTTTGTTATCAACTTTTGATATTAACAATCAAAAATCGGCAGTTTTATTTGGAGAAGGAATTTGGAAATGGAGATCTAATAGCTTCTTAAGTTCGAATTCTTTTGAAGAATTCGATAAATTTATTGGTAGTTTAGTACAGTTTTTAGCTTCAAACAAAAAAAGAGATAGATTAGAAGTAAATTCTGATAATATTTATCCAGCAAATTCAACAATAAATATTTCTGCTTTTTATACGGATAAGAATTATCAATTCGATTCTAGAGCTTCTTTAGAAATAGCAATTACCAACAAAGAATCTAAAGTTGTAACAAAATTTCCTTTTTCTTTAGTTAACAATTCTTATCAGGTAGAACTAGAGAATTTATTATCAGGAGAATATTCTTTTAGGGTAAGTGTATTAGATCAAAAAATAGAGAAGTTTGGGCGGTTTAAAATATCTAACGATCATATAGAAGAACATTTTACAAATGCAAATGTAGAGAAGCTACATAAATTAGCCATTAAAAGCGGAGGGAAGCTATTTTATATAAATCAGTTAAATGATTTAACTAAAGAACTTTTAGAAAATGAGACTTATTATACCATCCAAAAATCTAAATTAAAACAGCAAACGCTAATAGATTGGAAGTGGTTATTATTTATAATTATAATTTTATTTTCTTCTGAATGGTTTATTAGAAAATACTATGGTAAAATTTAGATTAGCAATAGAAATTGTTAGTTTTATTCTTTAAAAAAATAGAAATTTGATGAACTAAAAAATCAAATATGAAATTTCACACAAGAAAATGGGTAAAACCAGAAGATTTAAACCCAAACGGAACCTTATTTGGAGGTAGACTTTTGCAATGGATAGACGAAGAACTTGGTATTTATGCAATTATACAGTTAGAAATACCAAGAACAGTAACCAAATACATGTCTGAAATAGATTTTGTAAGTTCTGCTAAACAAGGAGATATTATAGAAATTGGAATGGAGGTTTTAGCTTTTGGAAATTCATCAATTACACTAAAATGTGAAGTTAGAAATAAATTAACTCATAAAGTAATTATAGTGTTAGATAAGATTGTTATGGTATCTTTAGATGAATATGGAATGCCCAAAAAACATGGAAAGACTAAGGTTGAATATGTTAAAGATAGACTAAAAGATAAATAATAATTGTAAATTTGATAAAATTTTAAAACAATATAAATGGCAAATAATCAAATGGAATTAAATTTTCCAAAAGGCGGTGTTTTTCTAGTAGTAATTGTAGTTGCAGTTATTATTTTATTTTCTAAAGCTACTGTTACAATAGGACCTGGAGAGGGAGGTGTTATATTTGAAACTCTTGGAGATGGTATAAATACTGATAAAACCTATGGAGAAGGCTTTCATATTGTATCTCCTTGGAATAAAATGATTGTGAGAAAAGTACGTCAGCAATCTGTTTCTGATGAAATGAATGTGCTTTCTGTAAATGGATTAGAAGTTAAAGTTAATGGTACAATTTGGTATGAGCCAGAATTTAGTAACCTTGGAAATCTTATAAAAACGAAAGGTGAAGATTATGAACGTGAATTATTAGACCCAGCTATTAATGCAGCTGCTAGAAGTGTTGTAGGACGTTATACTCCAGAACAACTATATTCTAGTAAAAGAGATGTAATTGAGCAAGAAATTTTAGAAGAAGTGCAAACTGTATTAAAAGATCAATTTTTAATCGTAAAAAGAGTTCTAGTAGAAGATGTAAAATTACCAACTACAATTAGAACTGCAATTGAAACTAAATTAAAACAAGAGCAAGAATCTTTAGAATATGAATTTAGATTAGCTAAAGCTAAAAAAGAAGCAGAAAGACAAAAAATTGATGCTGAAGGAAAAGCAGTTGCAAATAAAATATTAAGTGCATCTTTAACTGATAAAATTCTTCAAGAAAAAGGGATTGAAGCTACTTTAGAGTTATCAAAATCACCAAATAGTAAAGTGGTTTTAATTGGAGCAGGTAAATCTGGTATGCCAATTATTTTAGGAAATCAATAATAAATTTTCTCTTAAATAAATAAAAAAATCTAGCAAATAGCTAGATTTTTTTATTTACAAAATTTCTTCTAACTCCTTAAAATTAGAAATAACAGCATCGGCATATTTAAGAGTTTGATCTTCTGCCATCGGATTCCTATAACCAAAAACATAAATACCAGCATCATTTGCAGCTTTAATACCATTATCAGAATCTTCAATAACAATACAGTTTTCTTTTGCGGTTTTACCTAAAATAGCTGCTTTTTCAAAAATTTCTGGATGTGGCTTAGAAGCTGTTAAATCGGCACCACTTATTTTAGCAGAAAAATAAGAGTTTAAATTAAATCGATTAAAAACTCTATCTATATTTACCATTGCAGAAGATGATGCTAAAATTAAAGTATAGCCTTTGTTATAAGATGCTTTAATAAGGTTTTCGACACCATTAACTAGATGTAAAGTTGGGTCATTTTCGAAAAAACTAACATATCTCTTTCTTTTATTTAACACCAGATCTTCTGGTTTTAAATCTAAATTAAAATGCTTTACAAGTCTTTGAAATGCATTAATAGTTGAAGAACCTGTTAAGGTTTTGTAAAGTTCATCAGAAACTTTAACTCCAATTGAATTAAAAGTTTCATTATACGCTTTTTTATGAATTTCTTCTGAGTTCTATGATAACACCGTCCATATCAAAAATGATACATTTTACATCTTTAGGTAATTTCATTTTTAAATAAAATTATTAATTGCATTTAAAATATTTTCTATAATTAAGTATAAAAATAAACATGCAATTATAGCAATGAATATTAAATAAATTATTTTTTTTACCGATTTAGATTTACCAATTTTTTTAATAGACCTAATTAAACCTATCAAAGAAAATATCATAATAATTATTGTTAAAACACCGATTATTGTAGAAATAACATAAAAATTAGAGTCATTAAATTGATAGCTTAAAATACCAACTAAAATAAAAAGAGATAAAGTTATTATTGATAACTTTATTTTGAAGTCGGTTTTAAATTTAAATTTTTTCATTTGGGGGAATTTGAATTATTATAAAAATTTATTTTTTATTTCAATAGTTGGCAACATACAACTTTCTTTTTTACCAAACCATTTATAACGATTTTTTGCAATATAATCATAAAAAATATTTCTTACTTGTTCTGGAATTAACCAAAATATTTTGGTCAAATACCAAATACCACCAAAGTGTTCCATAATTTTTAAAGCAGCAGTAGCTTTTATTTCATAAGAAATACCGGGTTCGTAAAGAATTATAGAATCTATTTTGGTAAGATCTATTTTTAATTCTTTAGTAATTTTCTTTCCAATTTCAGATTGTAAAGAAGTAAAAATAAATAAATTTTTTTATCGTATTTAATAATTCTTAAAACAGAATTATTACAAAAATTACAGATACCATCAAATAAAATTAACTTCTTATGTTTAGGCAAATCAATCATTTAATTCATAATATTTTAAATTAAAACAAAAGTACTTTAAGTTTTTTTAAAATGTTTGTAACATTTTTTTATTTCGCACGTCTTATGTTTGTATTTGATTTTACACTTGCTTTTAACATAAAATTAGTAAATGTAAACGAAAGCTATCAGTAATTTTGTTAAAAATTAACTAACCAATGATAAAAATAGAAAAATTACATAAATCTTATCCAATAGGAAAAGATTCTCTTCATGTTTTAAAAGGAATTGATTTACATATAAAAGAAGGTGAATTTGTCTCTATTATGGGGTCTTCTGGTTCTGGTAAATCTACTCTTTTAAATATTGTTGGTTTATTAGATGTTCATGATGAAGGTGATTATTATTTAAATGGTCAGCTTATTAAAGATATGAATGAAAAGAAAGCTGCTTTATTAAGAAATAAATTTTTAGGATTTATTTTTCAATCATTCAATTTAATATCATACAAAACAGCTCTAGAAAACGTAGCATTACCATTATATTATAAAGGAATGGCTAGAAAAGAACGTTTAAAGATAGCTTTAGATTATTTAGAAAAAGTAGGTTTAAAAGATTGGGCAAATCATTTACCAAACGAACTTTCTGGAGGGCAAAAACAGCGTGTTGCTATTGCTAGAGCATTAGTTACAAAACCAAAAGTTGTTTTAGCAGATGAACCTACAGGAGCATTAGATTCTACTACTACAGATTCTGTAATGGATTTATTAAAAGACATTAATAATGAAGGAATGACTGTTTTTGTAATTACTCATGAAGAAGAAGTTGCAGAACAAACAAAAAGAATTGTACGTTTAAAAGATGGTCTAATTATTAGTGATGAATATACCAAAACGTCTAAAACTGTATAATTATGTTTGATTTAGATCGTTGGAGAGAAATTTTTCAAAGTATAAGTAAAAACAAATTACGTTCTGCGTTATCTGGTTTTACAGTAGCTTTTGCAATTTTACTTTTTACATTACTTTTTGGAATTGGAAATGGTCTTCAAAATACCTTTAAAAATGAGTTTGCTAAAGATGCTATGAACTCAATTTATATGTGGTCTAATAGAACAACAAAAGCATATAAAGGAAATCAAATTGGTAGAAGAATTCAATTTAAAAATGATGATTTCTCTTATTTAAAAGAAAAATTTGGAGATAAAATACAAACGATTAGTCCTAGAATTCAAAGAACATCAGAAGTTGTTTATAAGAGTGAAAAAGATGTTTACACCATTAGAGGTGTATATCCAGAATATTATATTTTAGAATCTGCAGAAGTAACAGAAGGAAGGTTTTTAAACTATAGAGATATTAATGAAAAATCGAAAGTTGTTGTAATTGGTAAAATGGTTGAAAAAGACCTTTTTGGACAATTAAGTGCTTTTGGTAAACAAATTAATATTGGAGGTATAATTTATAAAATTATTGGAGTTTTCTCAGATCCAGGAGGAGATAGTGATGAAAGATATATTTATACACCTTTTAGTACTATGCAAAAGCTTTATGGTAATAATGATTATATAGATGAATTTGGAATTACATATAACCCAGATTTAAGTATTGATGATGCTATTTCTTTTGGTTTTAAAATGCAGAGAGAACTTAAGAAAAAACATAATGTAGACCCAAATGACCAAAGAGCAATTGGCTTAAATAACTATGCATCTGATAATAAAGAAGTTTCAGGAATGATGGTAGGTTTAGGTATATTAATCCTAGTAATCGGGTTTGGAACACTTATAGCAGGTATAGTTGGTATTAGTAATATTATGGTATACATTGTAAAAGAAAGAACTAAAGAATTAGGAATAAGAAAAGCAGTAGGCGCTACACCAAAGGCAATTGTAGCTATGATTATGCAAGAATCAATTTTTATTACTGCAATTTCAGGTTATGCTGGTTTATTATTTGGTGTAGGAATTCTTAAAGTAGTAGGGCCAAGTTTAGAAAAGTTTTTCATCTTAAACCCTGGAGTATCACAACCAGTTGTAATTGGTGCAACTGTAGTATTAATATTAGCTGGTATGATTGCAGGTTATTTACCAGCTAAAAGAGCGGCAAATATTAAACCAGTTGTAGCATTAAGCGCAGATTAATTATGAAGTTTTTATTTGAGAAAGATACTTGGCAAGAAATTTACGGTAGTATACGTAAAAATAAAACCAGAACAGCAATTACCATTTTTGGAGCCTTTTGGGGTATTTTACTTCTTGTAGGTTTATTAGGAGCAGCTAAAGGAATTGAAAACAGCTTTAATAGTATGTTTGGTGATTTTGCTACTAATAGTGTTTTTATGTCTGGTAGTAGAACTTCGATGCCTTTTAAAGGTTTTCAAGAAGGAAGACAAATAAATTTACGTCTAAGTGATGTTGATAAAATCTATTCTGAGGTTGAAGGGATTAAATTTGTAGTTCCAAGAAACGCAACTGGTGGTCAAGTAGTACATGGTTTAAAAACAGGTAATTTTACAGTATTTGGAGATTTTCCTTTACTAGACCAAGTTGAGAAAAAAAGTTTAATAGAAGGGCGTTTTTTAAACCAGAACGATATAGACAACAATAAAAAAACTTGTGTAATTAGCGACGGGGTTTTTAAAGAATTGTACGACAAAAACGAAGAAGTAATTGGTACCTACATAAAAATAAGTAATATTAATTACAAGGTTGTTGGAGTATATAAAGCAGGTAGATTTGGTGGTCCTAACAATATCCATATTCCTTTTTCTACATTTAAACTTGTATACAATAGAGGAGATAAATTTAGTTGGATGGTAGTAACTGGAGATAAAGCATTTGATATTGTACAGGTAGAAGCAGATGTGAAATTATTACTTAAAAATTTACATAAAATTCATCCAAAAGATAATAGAGCTTTTAGAGGTTTTAATTTAGGAAAAGAGATATCTAAAGTAACTGGTTTTTTAACTGGAATGCAATTTTTAACCTGGTTTGTAGGTATTGCTACTTTAATTGCTGGGGTTTTTGCAATCGGAAATATTCTGTTAATTACGGTTAAAGAAAGAACAAAAGAAATTGGAATTAGAAGAGCCTTAGGCGCTACACCAAAAATTGTAAGACAACAAATAATATTAGAATCTCTTTTTCTAACATTATTAGCTGGTTCTTTAGGAATTATTGCAGGTGGTGGAGTATTAATGTTAATTGATAATTTTGATTTATTAGTTAACCCAACAGTAAACATACCAATTGTATTAATTGCGTATGCAGTATTAGTAGTTTTAGGAACATTAATAGGTTTTATACCTGCATATATGGCAACTATTGTGAAACCAATTGATGCTTTAAGAGAAGAATAAGATAATCAACAACAGAAAAACAAGTATAAATGAAAAAAGTAATCATTTTTGGAGGAATCGCTGTAGCTTTAATTGCAGTATTAATTTGGTTTGGTAAAAAAACCAAGCTTCACCAATAGAATATGAAACCGAAAAGGCTTTCAAAGCAACTATTATTAAAAAAAGTGTTGCTACAGGTAAAGTTATCCCTTTAGAAGAAATTGAAATAAAGCCTCAAATTACAGGTATTATAGATAAAGTAATGCTACTTGAAGGAGCAAAAGTTAAAAAAGGAGATTTAATTGCAACTGTAAGAGTTGTACCTAATGAGCAATCTTTAATAAGTGCAAAAGGAACTGTAGATAATGTTAAAATTAGATTAAGTAATGCAGAAGTTTCTTACAAAAGAAATAAAAACTTATTTGAAAAGGGTGTAATTTCTAGAGCTGAATATGAGGCTGTTGAATTAGCTTATAATCAAGGAAAACAGGATTTAAAAAATGCACAAAATAATTACCAAATTATTAAAAAAGGATCTTCTGGTTCTGGAGCATCTGCAAATACAAATATTATTGCTCAAATGTCTGGTACTATTTTAGAAATTCCTGTTAAAGAAGGAGATCAAGTAATACAGTCTAATAACTTTAATGCAGGAACTACTATTGCTTCTATTGCAGATATGAGTAAAATGATCTTTGAAGGGAAAGTTGATGAATCTGAGGTAGGGAAACTATTAAAGAACACCAAAATTGAAATATCTTTAGGTGCAATTGAGAATAAAAAGTTTCCTGCTGTATTAAATTTTATAGCTCCAAAAGGAACCGAAGAAGCTGGAGCTGTTCAATTTAAAATTAAAGCCGACGTTTCTTTAGATGATGAGTATTTTATTAGAGCTGGTTATAGTGCAAATGCAGAAATTGTTTTAGAAAGAAAAGATAGTGTATTATCTATAAAAGAGTCATTATTACAATTTGATAGAAAAACTGAAAAACCTTTTGTAGAAATAAAAAATGCTGAAGGTAAATTTGATAAAAAAGATGTAAAGTTAGGAACATCAGATGGTGTTAATGTAGAAATTTTAGAAGGCGTAACAAAAGAAGACGAAATTAAAATTTGGAATAAAACATCTAAAGAAGATGAAGAAGACAATATGAACTAAGCTTTGGTTTATATATAAAAAAAGGAACTCAAATTTGAGTTCCTTTTTTTGTTTAATAATCTACCACCAAATTAAAAAAACTTTTTTATTTCTCCGTTTGGTAACTTAAACCAACACATAGGAGAAAAATTTCTTACTAAATAATGATTAGAATCAATTTTAAATTGATCATAATTTAACCAAGTTATATTTTGATGAGGAATTATTAACCAATCTTTCTTATTTGGTATATAAAATTTACAATCTTTAAACTGTTCTAGTTCTTTTTTATTGATGTAAAAGCCAGCAATACAATTTGTATTTAATTTAGTTAATTGAATTCTTTCTAGAAATAAAGGAACAAACAACTGTGCTTTAAAATAGACTTGCTGTGTAATTTTTTCTACAGATAAATAAATGCTTTCTAAATAATCTTTACATTCATTAGAGTAGAGTAGTGGTAATTGTTTTTCTTTTAACTTTTTCAGTTTTTGAATTAAAGAATCTTTTCTATTCGGTCCAATAAAATGCTCTATATTGGTTTCTCCAACGTTTACATCATACAAGTAAAATTTATAAATAACCTCTAAATGAATTGGCTCTTTGTCTTTTAAAATAATACAATCTAATTCGCCAAGTGTAATTTTTTCTTTTTGAATTTGAATATTTTCTGAAATAATTTCTATAGATGAATTCTGTTTTAATTCAAAAGAAACAAAACGCTCTATGTACTTACCTAGTCTTAAATTATCATTAATTTCTAAATTAAATTTTGTGTGTTGTACTTCAATATCAAGTTGGTTAAGATTATAAACAGCATTTTTTTCCACAAACAGGGAGTTTGTAAATAACCTTCATATCTTTTCTGAATGTCTTTAGTTTTTTGATGCATTTCAAATTCGAAGTTACAAATCTATTTTGTAAATTTAACTTTTAAAACATCAATAAAATGCAATTCGAAAAATCAGCTTTTAAATTTCTTAAAGATTTACAAAAAAATAATGATAGAGATTGGTTTGCTGAACATAAACCAACTTTTGTTACAATTCAAAAGCAGATGAAAGAAGTATTTTTAGAAATGCAAGCAAATCTAGAAATGCATGATGAAATAGAAAAAATGAAAATCTATAGAGTTTATAGAGATGTTCGTTTTTCTAAAGATAAAACGCCCTATAACCCAAGGTTTGCAGTTTCTTTTTCTAGATTAGGTAAAGAATTACGTGGCGGCTATTTTTTACAAATTAAGCCAGGAGAAACTTTATTAGGTGGCGGATTTTGGCAACCTGAAAAAGAAGATTTATATAGAATAAGAAAAGAAATAGAACAAGATGCTTCAGAATTTAGAGAAATTTTAGAAGACAAAGAATTTGTAAAATATTTTGGTGAAAAGTTTAGCGGCGATGAATTAAAATCTGCTCCAAGAGGTTTCGATAAAGAACATAAAGACATTGATTTGTTGCGTAAGAAAGGATTTATTGCAATTAGAAATTTTACAGATGCAGAAGTTTTAGATCCTAATTTTTTATCTGAACTAGATGTTACATTTAAAGCTTTACGTCCGTTTTTTAATTTGTTTAGCGATGTGTTAACGACTAATTTAAATGGAGAAAGTATTATTTAATTTATAAAGTTAAAATAGCTTTTGGTTTTACAATTTGTTTCTTAATTTGTTTAGCCCTGATTGCAATGACATCCTTTTTGTTTTTCACAAAAAGATATAATGGAAAGCAGGAAATAGCTTCTAATTATTCCTTTTAAATAATTAGGTTAAATTCTTATCAACTTCTCGTTTTAAAACCCAAACAGTAATAATAGTGGAAAGTACATCTGCAATAGGGAAAGACCACCAAACACCATCTATTCCATAATATTTAGGTAAAATATTGCTAAGGGAATTAAGAAGATTCCTTGTTTTAAAAGCGTTAAAAATAATGCGGGCATTGCTTTTCCTGCTGCCTGAAAATATGCAGATCCAATTAATTGCATTGTTACAATAGGAGCTGCTAAAAAGGCAATTAGTGTTGCATTAGGTGTTTCTCTCAATAATGTAATATCATTTGTGAAAACACTAATAATTTCTTCCTTAAAAATTAAAACTATAATAAAAATAATAGTACCTAAAATAGAACCAAACCAAATAGATTTTTTAATTGTTTCTTTAACTCTCTTGTTATTTTTTGCACCAATATTAAAACCTGCAACTGGTAAAAAGCCTTGAGAAACACCTAAAACTGGCGAATAAGCAAACATCATAATCCTATTTACAATTCCAAAAATAGAAATAGAAATTTCTCCACCATAGGTAAAAAGAGAGTAATTTAAAACAATCATTAATACACTAACTGCTCCTTGTCTTACCACAGAAACACCACCTAGCTCTACAATTTCTCTAACTATTGTAAAATCTAAATTAAAGTTTTTAGGAATTATTTTTAATTCGCTTTTAGAAGATAAAAAGAAATATAAAATATAAAGACCGCAACTTGCATATGCAAATGAAGTTGCTAAACCAGCTCCCCAAATTCCCCAATCAAAATATTTTATAAAAATAATGTCTAAAACTATGTTTATTACAGATGGAACCATCATTGCATACATAGCAAATTTTGGTTTTCCTTCTGCTCTAATTACAGGATTTCCCATCATCGCAAAAGCTAAAAACGGAACTCCGTAAATAATTACATTAAAATATTCTGATGCTATTGGTAAAATAGCACCTTTTGCTCCAAATAAATTTAGAATAGGAACACTAAATAAGTTACCTAAAACAACAAAAATAATTGCTAAAATTACTGTTAAACAAATTTGATTTCCAAAAGTTAAAAAGGCTTTTTTTGTATTACCAGCTCCTAAAGCTCTAGATATTATTGAGCTTCCACCAATTCCAATTCCCATTCCAATTGATGAAATCAAAAAAGCAATTGGTAAAACAACTGTAATTGCTGCAATTGCTAAAACACCAATCCATTGTCCTACAAAAATGGTGTCTACAATCATATTTAAAGACATAACTAGAATTCCAATAGTTGCAGGAACTGCTTGTTTTATCAATAATTTACTAATTTTTTCGGTACCTAATTCGTTTGCTAGTTTGTTCATAATTATATTAACAAAGTACGGGTTTTTTTAATGTATATTATAAAATGAAACATCAATAATTGTTATAGAAGTATTAAAAATTTTATGCTTGTAAAAAGTCATAAAAATGGAAAATATTTTCAATCTTAAAATAATAGTATCAACCGAAGATATAGATAATTTGTAGCATGTAAATAATTTGGTTTATGTAAAATGGATGGATATTATAGCCGACAAGCATTGGTCTTTTTTAACAAAAGATACTCCTTTTCCTCAATTTGTATGGGTGGTAATGAGACATGAAATAGATTACTTAAAACAAGCAGGTTTAGGGGATGAAATTAGTGTAAAAACTTGGGTTGGAGAAACTAAAGGAGTTACATCAATACGTTTCATGGAATTTTATAAAAATGAAATTTTATTGGTAAAAGCAAAAACAACTTGGGCAATGTTAGATTCTAAAACATTTAAACCTATGAGAATAAGAGAAAATGTTTTAAAAGTATTACAACCAAGCAAATAAAAGTATCTTTGCATTTTTAAATTAAGATACAAATGTCAACTTTTTCAGCTTTAGGAATTCGTAAAGATTATATAAAATCAATTAAAGAAATAGGAATTTCTAAACCTTCAGAAATTCAAGAAAAAACAATCCCTATTTTATTAAAAGAGTCAACAGATTTCATTGGTCTTGCACAAACAGGAACAGGAAAAACAGCTGCTTTTGGTTTGCCTGTTTTACATCATATTGATGCAAAATCAGACCATATTCAGGCTTTAATTTTATCACCAACAAGAGAGTTAGTTCAACAAATAAAAAAGCAACTCTTTAAGTTTACTAAATATGTTGATGATCGAATTTTTTTAGAAGCTGTTTTTGGTGGCGAAAAAATAGATAGACAAATCAATAACTTAAAACGAACTACACATATTGTGATAGCAACTCCTGGAAGATTGATCGATTTAATTGAAAGAGGAGATATTGATATAAGTCATGTAACAACTGTAATTTTAGACGAAGCAGATGAAATGTTGAGTATGGGTTTTAAACAAGATTTAAATAGAATCTTGAAATTTACTACTAAAAATGATCGAAAAACTTGGTTGTTTTCTGCTACTATGCCAGAAGAAATTAAAAGAATAGTAAAAACTTATATGAATACGAATGCACCAAGAGTTGAAGTTAATCCTAATTCTTTGGTAAATGAAAACATTAGACATCAATTTGTTAAAACAACAATTAAAGAAAAAACAGATTTAATTACAAAATTTTTAGAAAAAGAGGAGCTCAAAGAGGTATTATATTTTGTAGAACAAAAGCAGGTGCGCAAAATTTAGCAACTCAATTAATTGAAGAAGGGTTTTCTACTGCTGCTTTAGAAGGAGATATGCAACAAAAAGAGCGAGATAAAGTAATGCGTGCTTTTAAGAATGAAAACTTACAATATTTAATTTCTACAGATGTTTCTGCTCGTGGAATTGATGTTAGAGATTTAGAATTTGTAATACATCATCAACTACCAGAACAAACTGATTATTACACTCACAGAAGTGGAAGAACTGCAAGAGCAGGGAAAACAGGAATTTCTTTAGCTTTAGTATTGCCTTATGAAATTGAAAGAGTTCATGAAATTCAAAAAGAATTAAATATTAAATTTACAGAAGTAACCGTGTAAAATGGAACTTATTTACGTTATAGATATTATAGGTACTTTCGCATTTGCTATTAGTGGAGCTTTGGTTGCTTCTGATAAAAAACTCGATTTATTTGGAGTAGCTATTATAGCATTTGTAACAGCTGTAGGTGGCGGTATGTTGCGTGATGTATTAATTAATGCGCATCCTATAAATTGGATAGGAGATTTAAACTATTTATACACCATTTTTGCTGCTGTTGTATTTACTTTTTTATTTAAAAGCAAAATTGCTCATCTAAGTAAAACTATGTTTCTTTTCGATACTATTGGAATAAGTGTATTTACGCTTTTGGGTTTAAAAAAAGGGTTATCTTTTAATTTACATCCTATCATAGCTTTGATTATGGGAATGATTTCAGCCGTTTTTGGTGGAGTATTAAGAGATGTGTTAACAAATAAAATTCCATTAATATTTGAAAAAGAAATTTATGCTTCTGCTTGTTTAGCAGGTGGAGTTACTTATTTAAGCCTCAATTATTTTAATGTTTCAGAAAACATTATTTTTGTTTTAGCTGCTTCTGTAATTGTAATTATTAGGGTTATTGCTGTTAAATTCCATTTACAGTTACCAAAAATAAAAGACGACTTATTTACCAAAAAATAAAATTATGAAACCATTAGAATTTGAAAATTTTGAAGAGTTTAAATTGATGATTGGAAAACAATTACCAACAGGAAATTGGTATACTGTAACTCAAGAAATGATTAACGATTTTGCAAATGCAACCCTAGATAAACAATGGATTCATGTAGATGAAGTAAGAGCAGAGAAGGAGAGTCCGTTTAAAAGTACAGTTGCTCATGGTTTTATGTCTGTAGCTATGATTTCTAGAATGTTAGAGGAAGCTTTTTTAATTAAAAGTGTAAAAATGGGTTTAAATTACGGGTTAAATAAAGTTCGTTTCCCAAATCCTGTGCCTGTAAATAGTGAATTAAGAATGGTTTCTAAAGTAAAGGAAATAGAAGAAATAGCTAATAACGGAATTAAAGTTACATTTTCTTGTATTATAGAAATTAAAGGACAAGAAAAACCAGCTTGTGTAGCAGAGTTTTTAGCTGCATTATTTCAATAAAAAAAAGCTGCAATTTGCAGCTTTTTTTATTGAAATAATTTCTTTTTTAATTTAAAATTCCCTCTTTGATATATTTTTTTGAGTATAAGATTAAGAAAATGCATATTATAATTATCATTATTGGCATAAAGTACATATTTAATTCAATATCCATTATAATATAGACTTGTTGAATTGTTGCACTTACTCCAGAAAGGATAAATAAATAATATGAAAATTTCTTTCGAGCTAAATAAAATACACATCCTAAAAAACCTCCAAAAACACCCAATGCAAATAATGCCGTTAACCATGATGGATGCTCTATCATCATTTCTGCTTGTTGTTCTGGCGGCATTTCTGCAATCATTTCTTCTGTTGCATAAGCTTGAAATAAATAAGCAGCAACTCCCATTAAATTCCAAAGAAGTGCAGAAACTCCAATAATCCAAAATAGAATACTTGGTTTGTTTGATTTAGATGTCATATTATAAAGTTTAATTAATTGATATTATAAATGTAGTAAAAATTATTGTTTTATAAATTAATGTAAAGTATATTTGTCATTATGTAAAATATATTTATTAATTTGTAAAGTGATATAAAATGTATAAACAAACAATATGTGAAAAAGAGAGAAATAATTTAGAAAAAATGAATAAATTTCAATTAGATAATAAATTTAAAAAAATAGGATATATAATTTCTATTGGTACTTTTATATTTATGATTATAAGAAAATTTATTGAAAACTCAGATGAAATAAAACCTGTTCTTCATGGAGTATTATTACTAGGTTTATTATTAGTGTCTTTATCTAAGGATAAGTTTGAAGATGAATTTTTAGATAGTTTAAGGTCTCAATCCTATAGAATAGCTTTTATATTAGTAATTATTTATTCTTTAATACAACCAATAATTAATTATACTGTAGGAATAATACTTAACCAAGATGAAGAAATGAAAGCATTTGGATACTTTCAAATATTATTTTTTATGTTGATAGTTCAATTAATGGTTTTTTGGCAATTAAAAAAAATGAATAATTGATATGAAAAACACTCTAAAAGTACAACGAGCAATCTTAGATCTTACTCAAGATGATTTAGCAAAAGCTATTGGTGTTTCTAGACAAACAATTAATTCTATCGAGAAGAATAGATATGTGCCATCTACAGTTTTAGCTTTAAAGCTATCAAATGTATTTAAAATTGCTGTAAATGATTTTTTTACCTTAGAAGAAGGAGATTAATTGATATTTTCTATCATAAAGTATTACTTAACCATTGACTTTATTATTTTTTCTGTTTTAATTAAGTTACCATTTTTTGAATAAACTTTAATAAAATAAACACCAGGGTTTAAATTAGAAAGTTCAATTGAATACTCATTAAATTTATTATTAGAAAATATTTTTTTTCCAAGAATATCAAATAATTCAATTTTTATTAACTCATTAGACTTTGATTTAATATATAATTTATTTTTAAATGGATTTGGGTAAATCGCTATAGTTTTATTTTTAACTAAATCATTTTTAGTACTTAAAACCCCATTAAAGAAGTTTTGAGCATAAGAAAAAGCTTCTTTCCCAATTTTGTCTCCAATAATACGTCCTTTAATATCATCTATTGGAGGATGAATTCCTCCCCAAATTCTAGACAAACTCGTTTGATCTGATGCATCTCTATAAGTAGCCCATTGTAAAGTTAAACTTTCAGAAGGGCCAACTTCAAAAGCTAAAAATTTATTTTTCTCTACATTAAAAGTACCCATTCCTCCAGGAAAAAATGTATTATTAGTAATAAGAGTTAATACTTCTGAAGCTGCTCTAGAAAAAGTTGAATGGCCAGATAAATACCCAGCAAACGGAGGAGAAACAAATGAAGGCCTTTGATATGGCCACCAATGAGTTCCTAAAATCCACCCGACTTTTGCAATATCTGTATCAACATTTGAAATTTCATCATGACCCAACCAAGATTTTACTTTAATCTGCCCAATAATCTCATTATCAAACCCAACTAATTCATCCCCTTCTTTTATTACTTCTATTAGCCCTTCAATTAAAGGTAAACCATGCGGACTATAATTTGGTAAATTAATATCTGAACTTTGACCTTTAGAAGCCATATATCTTATTGCAGAAATGGGTCTTATATAATCATAATAACCTTTAATTCCCCATATATTAACTGCAACATCATGCATAGCGCCGCCAAGAGTTAAATAACTTTTTACATCAAATTCTAAAGAACTCAATTCTTTTGAAGAATTACCAAAAGTTTTTTTTGATAAAGGGTGATCAATAACATAATTTAAGATTGTAAACCAATGTCCAGGAGGAGTTTCAGAATCAGGGCCATCTGCCCAAAACTCAGCTAAAACTCTAGTATAGTCTCCTTTCTTTACAATATTATCTTCATAAGGTTTATTCGTTATTGGGTTTATTGAATGTCCTTTACCGATATCTCCACCTTGTGTAAAATTATAAAAATTTTGGTATTCAGAAAAAGTAGTTGGAAAGGTAGAAATATTAACATTACCAATTGAATTAGGCGAAATGTTGATATAATCTTCTATAGATGGATCTAGATGAGCAGACCAAGCTATAACCAAAGCAAAATTCCATTTATAAGGATCTGTGATACCATTTTGATTAGATTCTTGAATGTAAACAGGGTTTCCTGGATTATTATAAATATATGAATTGAAGCCATTATTTAAAACTTCCAAATCTTCATCCTTAAGTGAAAAAGGAACAACTTCACCCCATTCTGGACCCAAAAATTCTGGAGTAGTAGCTTCAAATAAATTTCCACTTTGATCTATAAATGTGCTAAAAGCTAAAGGTTGCCATCTATTTGGATTTATATTTGAGTTATCTCTGTAAAACTCTAAGTACAAAGCATCATTTACTGGAGTATAGTATTTATTTTCATAATTATTTTCTTCATTAGCCCCGTCTTGTAAACCAAACTCAATCATTTTTTCTGCCATATAGTTACCTAAAGCAGCATAAGAGCCATCACTATAATCAATAGATAGATAATTTTTATCATAACCAAGTGAAGTGAAAAAAGTTTCAAATTCAGATAAAGTTTCACTTGAGTTTGGTGAATTTTTAAATCTATGATTTAATAGTTTAAATATAGCATAACTAATTATTTCTTTTGTTGCTTCTTCTTTGTTTGTAGGTGAAGAAATAGGGGTATAGTTGGTAGTGAAATTGCCAAGAGTATTACCTAAAAAAAATGGTTGAGCAGATTCATCAAAAATAGCCCAAGCATCATACATTAATACTGAAGAGTGAAACAAATTTCTTGCATGTACCGTTGGTCTTGCATAATCATTTCTAATAGCATTTAAAAGTTGTTCATTCCATTGTCTAGCTATCGAATGTTGACTTTTTATTGAAATTGGTAAGAAAAGAATAAATAAAAAAAATTAAGAGGTTATTTTTTTTAATCATATTAGTGGGGATATATAACAAATTTATTAAATTTACTTGAGTTTTTTAGTAAACTAATTTATATTTTTTTAGCACTAAAAATTCTTAAAAATTAAATGTCTATATATCAAATTGTCTTAGCTCTTTTATCTTATAGGTAGATTTTAAATTATGTTTATACTAAATATTTGTTTTGAAGAGTGTTAAATTAATACTATCTTTGCTGCTATAAGACAGAATACACTCCATTTATTGCACAAGTCATCTTTTAGTTTGATTTTTAATTTCTAGTATAGTATTTTATCTTTTCAGAAATATTAATTTAAAAACAGTTTTATATATTAATGGCAAAATCGCAACAAACATTTAGTAAAAGTGAAAAAGAGAAAAAACGTTTAAAAAAACGTCAAGACAAGCTTAAGAAAATGGAAGCTAGAAAAGCTGCTAAGGAAGAAAATGGTTCTGCAGGAATACAATTTGCATATGTAGATCATAATGGAAACTTAACAGATACACCACCTGATCCAGATTTAAAAGTTGAATATGAGCTTGAAGATATTCAGATTTCAGTTACTAAAAAAGAAGATTTACCAGAAGAAGATCCTGTAAGAAAAGGAAAAGTTAACTTTTTTGATTCTTCTAAAGGTTTCGGTTTTATTATTGATCATGAAAACGGTGAAAAATACTTTACACACGTTAGTGGTTTAATTGATGAAATTACTGAAAATGATAAAGTTTCTTTTGAACTTGAAAGAGGTATGCGAGGAATGAATGCAGTAAAAGTTAAAAAAATATAAAGAGTTTTAATTTCTCTTTAAACATAATAAAAGCCGATTACAATCTTGTAGTCGGCTTTTATTATGTTTAAAAGTTATGTTATATTCTTTACAAATTATAAAATTCCATACTTTCTATAATTAAACTTTCATCTACTTTACAATCAATTTTATAATCTTCATAGTCGTTTAATAAAACAAAATTAACTTGTCCGTTAACATTTTTCTTATCATGCTTTAGCAACTCTAAAATAGCCGAGAAATCAACTTTCAATAAATTAATTTTATTGTAAATAGTTAACACAACATTTTTAACTTCTATAACTTTTTCTTTAGGAAAGTTTAATAATTTAGAAGACATATAGCATTCACAAACCATACCAATTGCTATGGCTTCTCCATGAGTTAAATTTTCTTTATCTTCAGATTCTAAATAAAAAGATTCAATTGCATGCCCTAAAGTATGCCCAAAATTTAAAATTTTTCTTAGATTTTTCTCTTTAGGGTCTTGTAAAACAACTTCGTTTTTTATTTCTACAGATCTAAATATTAAATCATTGATATTTAGGTTTTTATTATCTTTTATTTCATTAAAAAGATTAACATCATAAGTTAAGCCATATTTAATAATTTCTGCTGTTCCAGATTTAATTTCTCTTTCTGTAACTGTAGTTAAATAATCAGTATCAATAATTACCATTTCTGGGTTTGCAAACAAACCTATTTGGTTTTTTAATACCCCTAAATCAACTCCAGTTTTTCCTCCTACTGAAGCATCAACCATAGACAATAATGTAGTTGGTATATTTACAAAATCAATTCCACGCTTAAAACATGAGGCCACAAAACCACCTAAGTCTGTAATTACACCACCTCCTAAAGTAATTAATAAACTCTTTCTATCACCACCTAATTCAGTTATTACATTCCAAACACCTATACAAGTTTCTAAATTTTTGTTGATTTCGCCAGAATCAATTTCTATAACTTCTATAGTTTTATCTGTTTCTAAATTAGGGATAAATTTAGGATAACAATACTCAATTGTATTTTCATCTACCAAAATAAAAATAGTAGAATAGTTTTTAATTTTTAATATATTAGAAAGTTCTTGGTAACTTTCTTTTTGAAAATGTACAGGATAAGTTACTGCTTGAATAGTTTTCATCAATAAAATTATTAAGCGTGCAATTTAAAGAGAAAATATTCAATTATTACTATTCAAATACTATATTTGTTCCTACTAAAACGATATAGTATGAAACTTTTTGACAATACAGAAGTTGCCTTTTCATTAAAATCAGATTCGCAATTAGAACGCGCTTATTTTTTATTCAGAATGATACAAAATCAACCAATGGTAAGAATTGGAAGTGCTGTAACAAATTTTGCTTTAAAAGCTCATTTACCTATTGAAGGACTTATACGCTCTACAGTATTCGACCATTTTTGTGGAGGCGTAACAGAAGATGATTGTTTACCAATTATAGATAATATGTATTCAAATGGTAATGTGCATAGTGTTTTAGATTATTCCGTAGAAGGTAAAGATGAAGAAATTAGTTTCGATGGCGCTTTAGAGAAAATTTTAAGAATTATAAATTTCTGTGAAGAAAAACAATCAATACCTTATGCCGTATTTAAACCTTCTGGTTTTGGACGTTTTGCATTATATCAAAAACTATCTGAAGGAGAAAAATTGAGTTCTAAAGAGCAAGAAGAATGGGATAGAGTAGAAGCTCGTTTTCATAAAGTATGTAAAATTGCTGTAGAAAAAGATGTACCTTTATTAATTGATGCCGAAGAAAGTTGGATGCAAAAATCTGCAGATGAGTTAATAGAAGGTTTAATGGAGACATATAATAAAGATAAATCTATAGTTTTTAACACATTACAAATGTACAGACACGATAGAATAGATTATCTTAAAAAGCTACATAACAAAGCTAAAAAGAAAGGTTTTCATATTGGGATGAAAGTAGTTAGAGGCGCTTATATGGAAAAAGAAAGAGAAAGAGCTATAGAAAAAGGGTATCCATCTCCTATATGTAAAGATAAACTAGCAACAGATAAAAATTATGATGAAGCTATTATGTATATGATGGAGCATCCTAAAATGGCACTTTTTGCTGGTACACATAATGAAGATAGTTCTTATTTAGTAATGGAGCTTGCTAAAAAATATGAAATACAAGAAAATGATAATCGATTATGGTTTGGCCAACTATTTGGTATGAGTGATCATATTAGTTATAATTTAGCGAATAAAGGTTATAATGTTGCTAAATATTTACCTTTTGGGCCAGTGAGAGATGTAATGCCATACCTTATTAGAAGAGCAGAAGAAAACACTTCTGTTGCCGGACAAACGAGTAGAGAGTTAAACTTATTAAAAACTGAACGTAAACGTAGAAAGTTATAATGCAAACTGTAGATGAAATAAAAGTATTATTGCAAAAAAATAAAGAACGCTTGTTACAAGAATTAAAACAAAGTAAGGAAGCGATATCTTTAATAAAAAAAGCAACACATACAAATTTATCTACAGAAGAAAAAGACAAAATAAAAGTTCAACTTTTAGATATTTGTAAATCTATACCTGCTTTAGCTGTTTTTTTATTACCTGGAGGAGCGCTTTTATTACCGCTTTTAATAAAATTAATTCCAGATATTTTACCCTCTGCATTTAGAGATAAAGAAAATTAATATCTTTTTTAATTATTTTTTAGAATAACTTATTTGCTTTTATTGTTAAATTTATTTTCATTTTATAACTTATTGTAGTTCAAAAAGTAAAGAAATTGAAGGATATAATATTTAAAAACAAAAATAATTAATTATAATACGTGTAATTAACGCCTAAACAACTACTTTTGCACGAAATTTAAGAAAGTACAAATGCAACCAATTAGAAATATCGCTATTATAGCCCACGTCGATCACGGAAAAACAACATTAGTTGATAAAATTATAGATCAAGCAAAAATCTTAGACGATCGTAAAGAACGTACGGATTTATTGTTAGATAACAATGATTTAGAGAGAGAAAGAGGAATTACGATTCTTTCTAAGAATGTTTCTGTAAATTATAAAAACACAAAAATTAACGTAATTGATACTCCTGGTCACGCCGATTTTGGTGGAGAAGTAGAACGTGTATTAAAAATGGCAGATGGTGTTTTATTATTAGTTGATGCATTTGAAGGGCCAATGCCACAAACTCGTTTTGTATTAGGTAAAGCCTTAGAATTAGGATTAACGCCTATAGTTGTTGTTAATAAAGTAGATAAAGAAAACTGTACTCCTGATTTAGTTCATGAAAAAGTTTTTGATTTAATGTTTGCTTTAGAAGCTACTGAGGAGCAATTAGATTTTACAACTGTTTACGGTTCTGCTAAGAACAATTGGATGTCTACAGATTGGAAAAACGAAACCGACAACATTGTTCCTTTATTAGATGCTGTTTTAGAATCTATTCCAGAAACAAAGTACAATGAAGGTACTCCACAAATGCAAATTACTTCTTTAGATTTTTCTTCTTTTACAGGTAGAATTGCAATAGGTCGTATTTTTAGAGGAGACTTAGAAGCTGGTAAAGACTATATGTTATGTAAAGCTGATGGTTCTACTAAAAAAGTGAGAATTAAAGAATTACATGTATTTGAAGGAATGGGTAAAGTTCAGGTAGATAAAGTTCCTTGTGGGGATATTTGTGCAATTACAGGTATTGACGGATTTGAAATTGGAGATACAATTGCAGATTTAGAAAATCCAGAAGCATTACCAAGAACAGAAATTGATCAGCCTACAATGAGTATGTTGTTTACAATTAACAATTCTCCTTTCTTTGGTAAAGAAGGTAAATATGTAACTTCTCGTCATTTAAGAGATCGTTTATTTAAAGAATTAGAAAAAAATTTAGCATTAAAAGTAGAAACTACTGATAGTGAAGATAAATTTAACGTTTTCGGTCGTGGAGTTCTACACTTATCTGTATTAATTGAAACAATGCGTAGAGAAGGATATGAATTACAAGTGGGAAGACCACAAGTAATTTTAAAAGAAATTGATGGTAAGAAACATGAGCCAATGGAAACATTGTCTATAGATGTTCCAGAAGATGTAGCTTCTAAAGCAATTAATTTAGTATCTCTTAGAAAAGGAGATTTATTAATTATGGAACCTAAAGGAGATTTACAACATTTAGAATTTTCTATTCCATCTCGTGGATTAATAGGTTTAAGAAATAGAATTTTAACTGCTACTGCAGGTGCAGCAATTATTAACCATAGATTTAGTGAGTACGGACCTTATAAAGGAGATTTTACTGAAGATGTAAAAGGAGCTATCGTTTCTTCTGCTGCAGGTAAAGCTACTGCATATGCTCTAAACCGTTTACAAGATAGAGGTCGTTTCTTTATTGATATTAACCAAGAAATCTATATTGGGCAAGTAATTGGTGAAAATTCTAAATCTGATGATTTAGCTGTTAATTTAATTAAAGGAAAACAATTAACTAACATGCGTAAATCGGGTACTGATGATGCAATGAAAATTGCACCAAAAGTAGATTTTTCTTTAGAAGAAAACATGGAGTATATAAAAGCAGATGAGTACTTAGAAGTAACACCTGAAAGTTTACGTATGCGTAAGATAGTTTTTAAAGCATAATTTAAACAGTATAAAATACATATTAAAAAAGCTCAAGATTATTTCTTGAGCTTTTTTTTACAAAAGTTAATAGGTTACAGTTACACCGACAGAAACATATATTTGCCCAATATCTGTAATAACATTAAAACCAATTGTTTTATTACCTATAGATATGGGAGAAATTACAACTTTAAAAGGTAGTTTTTTAGATTCTATCTTTGTGTTTTTAGATAATCCTTCAATTCTTACGTTCTTTATTTCACTAGAAATAGTGTAGTCAATTATAGTATAATTGCTATTACATTCATTTAAAATTTCAAACTCAAATTCTTGAGTTTCCCAAATTTTTAATTTAGTTTCATAATCAGAAGATTTATCTACAGAAACACAAACAGGAGTTTCAATTTCATACTCATTTTCATCATTAAAACATGAATCAAAAGTTAATAATAACAGCATAAAGCTTATTGTAAAAATTTTATATTTCATAGTATTTAAAACTGATTATAATTTGCTAAAACATCAAAAATTAGACCAATTTAAAATTTAAAAGTAGAAGTTTAAAACTTAAGCTTTATTTATATTTGTAGTATGAGTGATTTTAAAATATTTTTTGAAGCATTAAAAGGAAGCCTTATAAACGATGAGTTTGTAAAATTAACTTTTAGTAAACCAATTAAAAAAAGCGAAGGTCTGTTAAATGTATATATGCGTCAGTTTGATGTTGATAAGAAGCAAGTTTTTCAACTTAAATATCGTTTTACAAGCGAAGAAAAATACAAGCAATTTTCTTTAAAAGAAATAATTAGCGAAATAGAAATATTACTATTAAATTCTTTTAGAACAGCAACACTTTTTACTCTTAATAAAGACTTACTTATACGAGTTTCTAAAAAGAAAATGATTTCTTATATAGAAAATGCTCCTAGCTTTAAAAATAAATTACCAGAAATACCATTACAATCTTAGAATATAATTAAGGCAAAAAAAGAGGAAAACTATTTAGTTTTCCTCTTTTTTAATTTATTAATTAAATTAAGATTATAATCTATAAGATAATCCAATTATAATTTGATTAATTCTAGTATCATAATTTACATTTGATGCACCAGCAGCTCCACCAATAAAACTAGATTCTATATTAGAAAATGCTCTTTCCCAACGAACATCAATCCCTAGTTTTCCAAATTCTACACCACCTCCAAATTGAAGTCCCATAGTAAAACCTTCAGCATCTACACTTTTAATGTCGTTAATGCTAAAATCAGAATCTAAAACATATTGAAATGAAGGACCAATATATACATTTCCAATTCCAAAAATCTTTTTTCCTAATAAAACGGGAATATCTATTTTTTGAAATGTATGTGTTGTTGTTTTAGCTGTAGTTTTATAAAATACTTCATTTTCAAGATTAGTATAAACTAATTCTGGTCTTAAGTACAAACCTAAAACTGGTATTTTAGCTCTTAACCAAATACCTGCATGATAACCAGTTTTACTTTTTGCTCCAGAAAAAACATCTTGACTAGATTCTTTAATAGATTCAGAATTATAGTTAACTCCACCTTTAATACCAAATGCAATTTGAGCATTTGAAACTTGGCTAATTCCTATAGCCAAAAATAACATTACAATTACTTTTTTCATTTTCTTTTATTATTTATTTAAACTTAAAACGAATTTACTTTCTAGAAATTACTTTCTTAACTGCTTTTATAACTGCATTTGCATCTAAACCGTATTTAGCCATAAGTTGCTCTGGTGTTCCAGATTCTCCAAAAGTATCGTTAGTAGCTACAAATTCTTGTGGAGTGGGAGCGTTTAATGCTAAAGTTCTAGCAACACTTTCTCCTAAACCTCCTAATTTATTATGTTCTTCTGCAGTTACAATACAACCAGTTTTTGCAACAGATTTTAAGATAATCTCTTCATCTAAAGGTTTAATAGTATGAATATTAATAACATCTACAGAGATACCTTCTGCTTCTAACTTTTCCGCAGCTTGTAAAGATTCCCATACTAAATGTCCTGTAGCTACAATTGTTACGTCTGTACCTTCAGTTAATTGAATACCTTTACCAATTACAAATTCTTCATCAGTAGGCATAAATACAGGTACCTTTGGGCGTCCAAAACGTAAGTAAACAGGACCATCTAAATCAGCAATAGCTATTGTAGCAGCTTTTGTTTGGTTATAATCACAAGGGTTAATTACCGTCATTCCAGGTAACATTTTCATTAATCCAATGTCTTCTAAAATTTGGTGAGTTGCTCCATCTTCTCCAAGAGTTACACCAGCATGAGATGCACAAACTTTTACATTTTTACCAGAATATGCAACAGATTGACGAATTTGATCGTAAACTCTTCCTGTAGAAAAATTTGCAAAAGTTCCTGTAAAAGGAATTTTACCACCAACAGTTAAACCTGCAGCTATACCAATCATATTTGCTTCAGCGATTCCTATTTGGAAAAATCTTTCAGGATTTTCTTTAATAAATTGATCCATTTTTAAAGAACCAATTAAATCTGCACATAAAGCTACAACATTTGGATTTGTTCTTCCTAATTCTGTTAAACCATCACCAAAACCTGAACGTGTATCTTTTTTTCTGTGTACGTGTATTTTTTCATTATATAATTGTGTTGTGTTGTAAAATTTGCGTAAAAATAACCTTTTATTTGAGACTTAGTTTAATCTATTATAAATTAATTACTATTATAAATTCATTAATTCTTTGTAAAGTTTGTGAACAGGCAATCCAACTACATTAAAATAACTTCCTTCTATGTTTTCTATAGCTATATAGCCAATCCATTCTTGAATACCATAAGCTCCGGCTTTGTCTAATGGTTTGTAATTTTCTATGTAATAATTAATTTCTTCATCTGTAAGTTTTTTAAAAGAAACTGTAGTAATATCATGTATAACTTTATTAAAGTGCTTACTTTTAATGCATATTGATGTAATTACTTCATGCTTTTTATTAGATAAAGAACGTAACATTTTAAAAGCTTCAGCGTTATTTTTAGGTTTTCCTAACGCTTTATTTTCTAACCAAACAATGGTGTCTGAAGTAATTAGTAAATCTTTTTCTGTTAAGTTTTTAAATGCTTTTGATTTTAAAACGGATAAATAATCTGTTATTTCTCTTCCTTTTAATTCTGGTGGAAAAATTTCATCTATTTCTTTTAATTGAATAGAAAAGTTAATATCTAAATCTTTGAAAAATTGTTGTCTTCTTGGAGAACCAGAAGCTAAAATTACATTATAGTCTTTTAATTTTTCTCTTAACATTAAAAACTGAATTAGTTAAAATTCTTTTTTATTCTGGCTAAATCACGCTTATTATCTCGATCTTTCATGGTTTCACGTTTATCATGATTTTGCTTTCCTTTTGCTAAAGCAATTTCAAGTTTAGCGAAACCATTATCATTTATAAACAAACGTAAAGGAACAATCGTATTTCCTTTTGCCTCAACATCTTTTCTTAAACTCTTAAGCTCTCTTTTATTTAAAAGTAACCTACGTTCACTTTTAGGTTTATGATTAAAATGATGACCAAACATATATTCTTGTATATACATGTTTACAATAAATAATTCTCCACGATCATTAAATTCGCAAAAACTTTCAGTAATTCGAGCTTGACTTAATCTAATCGATTTTATTTCTGTACCAGTTAATTGAATTCCGGCAACAAGTTTATCAATAATTTCAAACTCAAAACGAGCTTTTTTATTTTGTATATTTATTTTTTTCTGAACAGCCATTGTAATCAATAATTACCATCTTAAATATAAATATATTTAAGAAAGTTTATGAATTTTTTAGCAAAGATACATTTTTGAATAAGATAAAGTAATGTAAATTTACACTTCTAAAAATCAATTTATAGAACACTATTCATGAAATATATTTATCTACTTTCTTTAGTATTATTTGTTTCAATTAATTTAACTGAAAAAGAGCTTACGGCTCAAGAAATAATTGATAAGTCAATTTTAGCATCTGGAGCAGACAAAATTTCTAACTCTCAAATAATGTTTAATTTTAGAGGTAATAAGTATTGGGCAGTTAGAAATAAGGGAGAATATAAACTTGGAAAACAAATTAATAACAAATCTGGAGTATTGTCTCAAATAGTTTCTAACTATGGTTTTAATGAGTTATTAAATGGTAGTCCAATAAAATCTATAGATACTTTAATAAATAAGTATACTAATTCTATTAATTCTGTTCATTATTTTTCGGTTTTGCCTTATGGATTAAATGATAATGCGGTTCATAAAAAACTTTTAAAGTCGACAACTATTAATGGCAAAGAATATTATAAAGTAGAAATAACATTTTCTAAAGAAGGTGGAGGAGAAGACTTTGAAGATGTTTTTATTTATTGGATTGATAAAAAAGATTTCTTTATCGATTATTTAGCTTATTCATACCATACTAATGGTGGAGGGAAACGTTTTAGAGTATTAAAAGAGCAATGTAACAAAAATGGAATTCGGTTTGTTGATTATCATAATTACAAACCTTTGAATAAAAATATTTCTTTATTAAATATTGATAAAGCTTTTGAAAACAAACAATTAAAAAAGGTTTCAGAAATTGTTTTAGAAGATATTGAGGTTAAATTAATAGATTAATTGACTTTTTCTATTTTACCTGTTTTTTTATTTCCTTTAACAGAAATAATAAAGAGACTAGCATTATCCTTATCATCCATATCGTTATACTTATTTTCTTCTAAAATAGCATTTGCAAATGCAGGTGTAGTATTACTGTGCCCTACAATTAAAACTACCTTACCTTTTGTGTTTTCTTTAAATACAGAGTCATATAAATTATTAGGATTGTAAAATTGTATTTCTATTTTTTTATCTTGAGAAGTTGGAGTAGCTGTTTGAATAGTTCTGTTATATTTTGTAGAATACACAGCATCTAAACTAATTTCTTTAAAAAAATTAGACCAATTTTGTGCTCTTTTTTCTCCATCAAAATTTAAATTCGGATTTCTGTTTGTTATATCAGATCTATCTTTTTCTGCATGTCTAATTAAATAGTAAGTAGTTGTTTTTTCTGAAGTACATGAATTTAAAATACTAAAGGTAAAAATAAAAAGAAAGAAATATTTTTTCATATTGGTTATTTAAAATTCAAATATAATTAAAAAAAGAAAAGCGTTGTTCTTTAAAACAACGCTTTTTCTAAACTAGCTAAACTATTTTTTATGAGCTTTCTACTAAATCAGATTGATTTCTAAATACTAATTTATCATCAAAAGAGTCTAATAAAATAATACTATCCGTTGTAATTTTACCAGATAAAATCTCTTTAGAAAGTTGATTTAGTACTTCTTTTTGAATAACTCTTTTTACAGGTCTTGCACCAAACTCTGGCTGATATCCTTTTTTAGCTAAATACTTTATAGCTTCATCTGTTGCATCTAAAGTAATTTCTTGTTTACTAATCATTTTCTTTAAGTGCTCTATCTGTAGTTTTACAATTTCAAAAATATTAGACTGATTTAAAGGTGTAAACATAATTACATCATCTATTCTATTTAAAAATTCTGGTCTTACAGATTGTTTTAACAAACTTAATACTTCAATTTTAGCTAATTCGGTTACAGCTTCTAAGCCTGCTTTTGGATCACTAAATTTTTCTTGAATTATATGGCTTCCAATATTTGAAGTCATTATAATTATTGTGTTTTTAAAATCTGCTACACGTCCTTTATTATCTGTCAATCTTCCTTCATCTAAAACTTGTAATAAAATATTAAAAGTATCTGGATGCGCTTTTTCAATTTCATCTAACAATACAACAGAATAAGGTCTTCTTCTTACAGCTTCTGTTAATTGACCACCTTCATCATAACCAACATAACCTGGAGGTGCACCAACTAATCTACTTACAGCGTGTTTTTCTTGATATTCGCTCATATCAATTCTAGTCATTGCATTTTCATCATCAAATAAATATTCTGCTAATGCTTTAGCCAATTCTGTTTTTCCAACACCAGTTGTTCCTAAAAACAAGAAAGATCCAATTGGTTTATTTGGGTTTTGTAAACCTGCTCTAGAACGTCTAACAGCATCAGAAACAGCAACGATTGCTTCTTCTTGCCCAACAACTCTTTTGTGTAATTGATGTTCTAACTTTAAAAGTTTTTCTCGCTCAGATTGTATCATTTTAGTAACAGGAACACCTGTCCATTTTGCTACTACTTCTGCAATATCATCATAAGTAACTTCTTCTTTAATTAATGAACTTTCAGATTTGTTTGCTTCTAAAGTTTTTTGAAGGACTTCTAAATCTTCTTGGGCTTTTTTAATTTTACCATACCTTAATTCTGCAACTAACCCATAATTTCCTTCACGTTCTGCTTTTTCTGCTTCTAATTTAAAGTTTTCAATAGCTAATTTCGCATTTTGAATGTTATCTACTACTTCTTTTTCAGATTTCCATTTTGCATTAATTTCGTTTCTTTCTTCTTTTAAATTAGCTAAATCCGATCGTAAATATTTTAATTTAGTTTCATCTTTTTCACGTTTAATAGCTTCAATTTCAATCTCTAACTGCATTACTTTCCTGTCTAAAACATCTAATTCTTCTGGTTTAGAGTTTATTTCCATTCTAAGTTTAGAAGCAGCTTCATCCATTAAATCTATAGCTTTATCTGGTAGAAATCTATTTGTAATATAACGTTGAGATAATTCTACAGCACCAATAATAGCTTCATCTTTAATTCGAACTTTATGATGAGTTTCATATTTTTCTTTTATTCCTCTTAAAATAGAAATAGCACTTTCTGTATCTGGCTCATTAACTTGAACTTTTTGAAAACGTCTTTCTAATGCTTTATCTTTTTCAAAATATTTTTGATATTCATCTAAAGTCGTTGCTCCAATTGCACGTAATTCTCCACGAGCTAAAGCTGGCTTTAAAATGTTAGCAGCATCCATAGCTCCATTTCCTCCACCAGCACCAACTAGGGTGTGAATTTCATCAATAAAAAGTACAATATCTCCATTAGAGTTTGTTACTTCTTTTACTACAGCTTTTAAACGTTCTTCGAATTCTCCTTTATATTTAGCACCTGCAATTAAAGCTCCCATATCTAAAGAAAAAATGAGTTTGTCTTTTAGGTTTTCTGGCACATCTCCATCTACAATTCTATGTGCTAAACCTTCTGCAATAGCAGTTTTACCTGTTCCTGGTTCACCAACTAATATTGGATTATTCTTTGTTCTACGTGATAAAATCTGTAATAATCTTCTAATTTCTTCATCTCTTCCAATAACAGGATCTAATTTGCCGTCTTCTGCTAATTTGTTTAAATTATTAGCAAATTTGTTTAACGAATTATAAGTTTCTTCTTGACTTTGAGAGGTTACTCTTTCTCCTTTCCTTAATTCCTCTATTGCAGATTTTAAATATTTTTCTGTAACTCCTTGATCTTTTAAAACTTGTGCAATATTACTTTTAGATTTAAAAATAGCTAAGATTAAATGTTCTATAGAAACATAGTCGTCCTTCATTTTTTTAGCAATAACAGAAGCTTCTGTTAATGTTTTACTAGCTTCTCTAGAAAGCATTAATTCTGCTCCAGAAACTTTTGGAAAATTATCTAATTGTTTATCTAAAATTTGTTCTATTATAGTATTGTTTATATTTAATTTCTTTAATATAAAAGGCAAAACATTTTCATCAACTTGTGATAAGGCTTTAAAAATATGCTCATTTTCTATTTGATTATGACCAAAACCTTGCGCAATTTGTTGCGCCATTTGTATGGTCTCTTGCGATTTTGTAGTATAATTATTAAAGTTCATTTTTCTTTTTTTTAACAAATGGATAATCTCATCTGTTCTGTTTACGATCAAATAAAGTCAATTATAGTACCAATTGATTTTTAATGTGTAAACAAGTCAAATTGTCTTATTTAATCGTATTTACACTGCCTTTTTGACTGATGAAAGTTTCTTATATTTACATCGACAAAGAATAAAAAACAACATGGGCGTATTAAACAACATATTTGGAAGCAAGGAACCTAAAAAAGAGAAAGTATCTTACTTAAAATGGATACCTTTAACATCAATAGAAGAATTAACTACAATAAAAGAACAATCTAACTCAGAAGTAATATTAATTTTTAAGCACTCTACAAGATGTGGTATTAGTAGAATGGTTATAAAACAATTTGAAGCTTTGTTTAAAGAGGAACATCAACATTTAAAAATCTTTTATTTAGACCTCTTAAATTATAGAAATGTTTCTGATGAAGTAGGATATTCTTTTCAAGTTATGCATCAATCTCCACAGTTATTAGCTGTTAAAAATGGAGTTTCAATCTATAATGCGTCACATTATGACATAACTCAAGTAGATTTATCAAGATTTATGTAGTTTAAATTTGTGTTAAACATTAATTAAGTCTTATTTTTGTAGCTCAAATTTATATTCCTTTGGCAGAATTAGACACTTCAATAAAAAAAGTAGGTAAAGAATTATACGGATATCAAAAAGATGCATTGCAAGAAATCTTTAGAAGATTTGAAGATGCGCCTCAAGATTATCACCTTTTATACCAGTTACCTACAGGTGGTGGAAAAACCGTAATTTTTTCTGAAATTGTTAGACGTTATTTAGAAACTTTTAAAAAGAAAGTTTTGGTTTTAACTCATAGGATTGAGTTAAGCAAACAAACTTCTAAAATGTTGAATGAGTTTGGTGTTAAAAACAAAATTATAAATAGTACCGCAAAATTAGACGATCAAGATGAATATAGTTGCTTCGTAGCAATGGTTGAAACTTTAAAAAATCGTTTAAATGATGAAAAACTTGATATTTCTGATATAGGTTTAGTAATTGTGGATGAGGCTCACTATAACTCTTTTACTAAAATATTTAAATTTTTTGATAAATCTTTTATTTTAGGTGTTACGGCAACTCCTTTGAGTTCTAACGTAAAGTTACCAATGTATGAGAATTATCAAGAACTATTTGTTGGTGAAACTATACAACATTTAATAGATAATCATTATTTATCTACAGCTAATTTATATTCTTATAATGTTGGGTTAACTTCTTTAGAGGTTGGAGCTAACGGAGATTATACCGTTAAGTCTTCTGAAGATTTGTATACTAATACAGATATGCTTTCTAAATTAGTTTCTGCTTATGAAGAAACTGCAAAAGGAAAAAAACGTTAATTTTTAATAACGGAATTAATACTTCAATACAAGTATATCATGCTTTTAAAAAAGCAGGTTATCCAATTGCTCATTTAGATAATACTAACACTAAAAAAGAACGTGATTTTATATTAAAATGGTTTCACAAAACACCTAATGCTATTATTACTTCTGTTAGTATTTTAACAACAGGTTTCGATGAACCTAGTATTGAAGCAATTATTTTAAACAGAGCAACAAAATCTTTAACATTATACTATCAAATGATAGGTCGTGGTTCTCGTATTCATAATAATACAGATACTTTTGATGTGATAGATTTAGGAAACAATTTCCATAGATTTGGACCTTGGGGAGCAGATTTAGATTGGCAAAAAATGTTTAGAGCTCCAGATTATTATTTAAATGCTATTCTTTCTGATGAAGAAATAGAGAGTACATTTAGATATGAATTACCAGCGGATGTTAAAAAAGAGTTTGCAAAATCTAAAGATACTTATTTCGATATGAAAAAGGTATATATAGATACAATTAGGCAAGGTGAGTCTTCTAAAAGGGTTTTAGAAAAATCTATTGAACACCATGCAATAATGTGCATAGAAAACAGTGAAGACGTCTTTGATGCTTTAATATTAGCAAAGAAACTAGGCGAGGAGATAGATGATAGAATTAATAGATATGCAAAGTGTATTTCTAAAAGCACACATAACTTTGTAACTTGGCTAAAAGATGATTATCGTAAAAAACTAAATGCTTTTTTACGTACAAATTTCGACGAAATTTATGAAGAAATTTTTGGTCATCCACCAATTGAAGAATAATATTTTATTTTTACTTTAAAACGCTCGCAAATTAATTTGCGAGCGTTTTCTGTTTTAAATCATTATAGAAAGTTTAATACTCATTCATTAATATCACTTTTAAACTAGGGTAGTTTTCTTTAAATTCTTTTTCTAAACCTATTACATGGGCAGCCCCAATTATTACAACATTTCTATGCTTTTTAGAATTAACAATATGTTGAGCTATATTTTTAGTAATTCTCATATTTCTTTCATCAAAATACTTCTTTCCATCATTACAACCTTTCGTTTTTTTAACAACATAAGAAAATGAAGCCATATCATGTAGTTGTTGTAAAGATTTTCTTTTATTTGTATGTTTCCCTAAACCTCTAAAAATTGCAGGAAATATAGCTCCATTATAGTTTTTCTTATACAATTTAGAGTTTGCTAAGTTATTTCCATTTTTAGTTCCTTCTTTTCTACATTTATCCCAAGCATTATGATATTCTTTATTTGTTTGCTGATCGTCTATATTAATAACTCTTTTATGATTCATAAACAAGGCTAATTTATAAGTTAAATCTCCATCCTCATGTCTCGTTGCTTTTTTAGCTCCTTTAATTCCATGTTTTTTAAGATAAGAATACAGTTCAAAATTCCCATTATCTCTTTTATATATAAATGATTTTATTAAATATTTTAAATCTTCATCATTCATGTCTTTAAAATGTTTATTAATAATTCTATTAAATTTAGATTCATTAAAATTAAAACTATTTTGTAATGAACTAGACTTCTTATAAAAATTTTGATACCCTTTAGACCAACCATTTTTTAAATATTCCCAAGAAATCGAATCTTTTGCCATTGGAGCTTCTACAAATATTGCTTCTGGTTTATAATTCTTAGCAAACCTTAACATTGGTTTGTAACTGTTTTTCACAATTTTTGGCACCGTATGCATTGTACCAATAATTAAAACTTCTTGCTGTTTATTTTGTGCTGATAAGATAAAAATTGATAAAAATAATGCTGTAATTAAAGTGATTTGAGATTTCATAATGATCTATTTTTTGATTAAACTTTCTGAGACAAAGTTAGAAAGTAATCAGTATTAAAATCAATATACAAAGGTGTTTGGGGTAAAATACAGCTATTCTGTGGCAGAATTCAAAATAATTTTCACGTTATTTTGATAGGTTCTAGAAACTGGCACTTCTATGTGGTGAAATAAAATTACAAAAAGTTTACTATTCTCTGTTTTCCATTGTAAAAAGTGATATGGATTAATAATATGTGAACGATGAGTTCTTAAAAATTCTGGAAATTCATCAGCAATAACAGATAACTTATTTCTAATTAAACTTTTTTTAATTTCATTATTAGAAACATAAAAAACTTCTATATAATTATCTGAAGATTGAATACAGATAATATCATTTAAAAACAATCGTAAACCTTCATAATTACCTTCTCCTTTAATTTCAATTTTCTGTGCCTCAGTTTTTTTATTAGCATATTTACCAAAAGCAAATCGACCAAAAATAATAATTGGCAAAATAGTTAGTAAAGCTGGTAAGAAAATATTCTGTAACATATACCAGAATTCATAAGGATTTCTATCATTAGCCATAATTACATGTAAATAATAAATACGCGCAATAGCAATTGAGCAAAATGAAAATATAAAAAGGAATAGAGCCTCACTTTTTAAAAACCATTTACCATCATTTCTTTTAAGAAGTATATATTGAATTGGTAAAAATAATAAGTAACAAAAACCACCTATAAGTCCATAACCAATTAAAAACAATGGTTTTTGATTATTGTTTAATGTATTAACATCTAAAGGTTCCGTAAAAAAAGAAATATAAATATCCAAATAACTAAGCTTAATGCTATTAATAAATGATGCTTAATAGAAGGGTCAAAAGGATATTTCTTATTCAATTATTAAAGTTTATATAAGTTCAATTCCAAATATAAACAAATATAAATGACTTAAAACGGAAAATATAAATGGTACTTTTGCTGTAAATTATAGATAAATTGAAAAACTCTAAAGCACTAATTATTTTATCCTTTATAGCTATTTATGTTATTTGGGGATCTACTTATCTTTTTAATAAGGTTGCTGTTACAGAATTACCTCCATTTTTTTTAGCTTCTATTCGCTTTTTTATAGCTGGTGTAATAATGATTTTCATAGCTTTTCTTTTAAAGCAAAATTTAAAAATTTCTCGAAAGCAATTTTTAAATTCTGCTATAGCATCATTCTTTTTTTAGTCTATGGTAATGGTGTTTTTGTTTGGGCTTTAAAATTTGTAGATAGTGGTTTTGGAGCGTTAATAGCTTCTACTCAACCATTATTTGTTTTGTTTTTATTAAGATTGATAGATAGAAAACTGTTACAAAGAAAATCTCTAATTGGTGTAGCTTTAGGTATGATTGGTATGTATTTACTTGTAAGTCAGCAAGAATTAACTACTTCAGAAGGTAGTTTATTAGGGGTTTTTATGATTTTAACTTGCGTTTTAAGCTGGAGTTATGGAAGTGTTTTTGTGTCTAAAGCAGATTTGCCAAAGAGTTTTCTAGTTACAACTGGTTATCAAATGCTAGTAGCTGGTTTAGTACTTTCTATTGCTAGTATTAGTTTTAATGAAACCTGGTCTTCTCCTTTAAGTTGGAGTTATAATGTTCAAATTTCTATGTTTTTACTAATTACTTTTGGAGGTATTGTTGCTTTTACTGCTTTTAATTATCTACTAAAAGTAGTTTCTCCAGAAAAAGTATCTACTTCTGCTTATGTAAATCCGGTAATTGCATTAATTATGGGGTGGTATTTTTTAGATGAAAACCTAACATTACAATCTATAATTGCCTCTTTTATTTTATTAACGGGAGTATATTTTATAACTTCAAGAAAAAGAAAATAAGCCGTTTTATTGTAATTATTAAGTTCATTGTAGCTATTATTAATAGAAATATGAAAGGAAAAATATATTTTTCCTTTCAATTCAACTAGTATTTACTACCATTCACGTACTATATCTAGTATTTTATCAAAAAAATTTATTAACAAGTTATAAACATTTGTATATTTATCAAAAATTAAAATAATTAGATATGAATAATACATTATTAACTACAAATGAAAAATCTGTTTTATCAGCTTTAAATAAAGAACATTTAACTAGTTTTCAAATTTTAAATAAAGTAGAAAATATTTCTATGATTTTATCTTTATATACAATAATTGATAAACTTAAAATTAAAGGTGCTTTAAAAAGCTATATGAAAGAAAATAAAAAATACCATTACGCTGCATAATTAAGCAAAGTAATATTTATATAAAACAAAAGGTTGTAACATTAAAAAGTTACAACCTTTTGTTTTTATTTAAGAAAAAAGGATTAAGAATACTCCTAACATTATGCCTATAAGAGGAACTAACTTTTTTCTTTTATTCTTTTCTTTAAAAATAAGCCCTCCAATTACTACAGCAATTATTATTTGGCTTCTTTTAATAGCAGACAAAAGCATTATAAGGGCATCAGGATCTTGTAAAGCTTTAAAATAAAAATAATCTGCAGTTTGTAATAAAATTCCAACAGCAGGAATAGACCATCTCCATTTAAAAGCTTTTCTTTTTTCTCAATAAGGAAACCACGTAATTCCTAGAATGATTAATAAAATGATTATTGTATAAAAACAAAACCAAAATTGTAATGTTTGTGGGTTTAATGTTATATTCTGAATTAGAAATTTATCGTATAAACCACTAGATGCACCTAAAAATGTAGCTCCAATAATAGCAAATATCCATTTATTTCTTTTAAAAATGATTCCTTCTTTTTTTCCAATTCTAGAATATAATAATACTGAAATAATTATTAGAAAAAAACCAATCCATTGTAAAGAAGTAGGTTTCTCTTGATAAATAAAAATTGCTCCAATAAATGTAAAGAATGGTCCAGCAGAACGTATAGGAGTAACAATAGTTATGGGCAAATGTTTTAATGCTTGATAAGCCAATACCCAAGAAGAAGCCATAATAGCAGATTTAATTAGAATAAAACCATGTATTTTCCAAGAAATAGAGGTTATATAAAACCCTATTTTATGCATATATTCAGGATAAAATAAAGAGCCAAAATAGAATGGAAGAATTAATAAAAAACCTGCAGAAATTGTACCTAAAAGAACAGGAAAAACCTCGTTGCCTTGTACAGCATGTTTTTTACATAAATTGTGTAATCCTAAAAATAAAGCAGCTAAAAGTCCTAAATACATCCACATAATGCGCGCGAAGATACTAGAATGATATAAAATATTTAATTAAATAAACAAGAATTCAAATTGATGATATTCCTTAAGAAAGTGTACCTATCTTTGCAAAAAACATATTTGATGTCGAAAACATTTTCTGAATTAGGAATTCACAAAGATTTAGAAACACAATTAGCTGAATTGGATATTAGAATACCAACTGCTGTTCAAGAAAAAACCATTCCTTTTATCTTACATAAAAAGAAAGATTTGGTAGTTTTGGCAAAAACAGGAACTGGTAAAACAGCTGCTTTTGGATTGCCTTTGTTGCAAAAAATTAAATTTGATCTAAAACAAATTCAAATTTTAATTTTAGCACCTACAAGAGAATTAGGAAATCAAATTTTTGAAAATTTACATTCATTTTCCACAGAACTACTAAAAGAAAAGATTATTTCTATTTGTGGTGGTACACCTATAAAACCTCAAATTGAAGCTATTAAAAATCAGCCTAGTATTGTAATTGCTACTCCTGGTCGTTTAGTCGATTTAATGAAAAGACAAGCTATAGATATAACAAAAATAACTTACTTAGTTTTAGATGAAGCAGATGAAATGGTTAGTGCTTTAAAAGAGGAAGTAGATACAATAATTAAAGAAATACCTAAAAATAGAAGAACTTTGCTGTTTACAGCTACTATGCCTGGTTATATAAAACAATTGGTACAAAATTATATGTCTAAACATGTAGAGCATATAGAAACCGATATGGATTCTTTAGGACATAAAGGAATAGACCATCAATATGTTGTTGTAGAACCAATTGAAAAATTGAATGTTTTAATGCATTTTTTATCTACTAAAGATGGAGTACGAGGTATTATTTTTTGTAAAACAAAAGCAGCAGTAAATAAATTAGCTAAAAACTTAGCAATTAACAAATTTTCTTCAGGTGCAATTCATGGTAGTTTATCTCAAGGAATTAGAGATCGTGTAATGGGGCAATTTAGAGATGGTAATATAGATATACTTGTAGCTACAGATTTAGCTGCCCGTGGTATAGATGTTAAAGAAGTTTCTTATGTTGTTAATTATCATTTACCAGATAGATATGATACTTATGTTCATAGAAGTGGACGTACGGCTAGAGCAGGAGCTACAGGTCTTTCTTTAAGCGTAATACAACCAGAAGAATTAGAAGAAATTCCAGAATTTGAAGAAGATTTAGGATTAGTTTTTAAAGCATATAAAAAAGCTGATGCACAAAGTATTGAGGATAACAATACAGTTTTATGGGCTAAAAAAGTGTTTAAAACAAAACCTAATCGTAGTATTTCAGAAAATTTAAAAGCAGAAATTAAAACCATTTTTCATCATCTAACAAAAGAAGAATTAGTAGATAAAATTTTAGCAGATTACCTTGCTAAAAATTCATCAGTTAAAAAAACAAAAACTACTTCTAATAAGAAGAAAAGAAATTAAAGATGGCAAATAACATAAAGAATCAAGCAGACATATTAGCGAAATTAAAAATTGATGCTTTAAACCCAATGCAAATAGAAGCATTAGAGGTAATTGAAAGTAGTGCAAATACAATTTTATTGTCTCCTACAGGTACAGGAAAAACATTAGCATTTTCATTACCGCTTTTAAAAACTTTAGATCCAGAAAGTAAAGAAGTTCAAGCTTTAATTTTAGTTCCATCTAGAGAGTTAGCTATTCAAATAGAACAAGTAATTCGTTCTATGGGCTCTGGTTATAAAGTAAATGCTGTTTATGGTGGTAGACCAATGTCTAAAGATAAAATAGAACTTAAACATACTCCAGCAATTTTAATTGGAACTCCAGGTAGAATTTCAGATCATTTTTCGAACGATCGTTTTTCAAAAAAATATATTAAGACCTTAGTTTTAGATGAGTTTGATAAGTCTTTAGAAGTTGGTTTTGAGTATGAAATGAGAGGAATAATCAATCAATTACCTGCTTTAAGTAAACGTATTTTAACGTCTGCAACACAAGGAGTTGAGATACCTGGTTTCGTAAATTTAAACAAACCTAAAATAGTAAATTATTTAAAAGCAAAAAGAACTTCTCAATTAGCCTTTAAATCGGTAGTATCTCCAAGTAAAAATAAATTAAAAACACTATTAAATTTAATTCAGCATATTGGAAATGAACCAGGAATTATATTCTGTAACTTAAAAGATAGTATTTTAGAAGTTAGTGATTTCTTAGAAAGAAATAAAATAAGTCATGCTTGCTTTTCTGGAGGTATGGAGCAAAAAGATAGGGAACGCGCTTTAATTAAATTTAGAAATGGAACTTGTCAGTTATTAATTGCAACGGATTTAGCAGCAAGAGGTATTGACATTCCAGAAATGAAATACATTATTCATTTTGAATTACCTAAACATGAAGAGGAATTTATACACCGAAACGGCAGAACAGCCAGAGTTAATGAAAAAGGTACTGCTTATATTTTAAGATGGAGTAACGAAAGGTTACCTGAATTTATCAAAGATTCTAAACCTGCAGATATTTCTAAGAAAGCACATCATATTCCTCAATATTGGGAAACATTATTTATTTCTGGAGGAAGAAAAGATAAGATTTCTAAAGGGGATATTGCAGGTTTATTTTTTAAACAAGGTGGTATTAATAAAGATCAATTAGGTACTATTGAGTTAAAACCAGATTGTGCTTTTGTTGCTGTACCATTATCAATTGCAAATGACTTGGTAGAAAAATTAAACAATACCCGTTTAAAAAAGAAGAAAGTAAGAGTTACCCTTTTATAATTATTATGAGTGGAAAAAGTCAACATTTAGAAATTGAATCTTGTATTCATACACTTCAAAAATTATTGGAGAACACAAATCAGCTTTTTGAATTACCAGAAGCCCAAAGAGTAGCTCTTTTTAAAGCTGCAGGTGAATTATCTAGACCAAATCGTGATGAATTTCAGCGAAGAAGAAAAGATGCTAAAAAAGCAGCAAAACGTAAAATGATTGCCAAAGATACTCATGCAAGAAAATCTACAGGTATAAGATCTGCTCGTGAATCTGCTTTATTTGTTGCACCTAAATTATTAACAGCAGCAGCAATACCCGAAGATACACCAGAATTAGAATCACCAAGAAACTGTTACGTTTGTAAAACTGTTTTTACCAAATTACACCATTTTTATGATACAATGTGTACAGAATGTGGCGATTTAAATTATGCAAAGCGTTTTCAAACTACCGATTTAAAAGATCAAGTTGCTGTAATAACGGGTTCTCGTTTAAAAATTGGATATCATATTACGTTAATGTGTTTGCGTTCTGGCGCAACAGTTGTAGCTACAACACGTTTTCCTGCAGATTCTGCTATTCGTTTTGCCAAAGAAGAAGATTATAAAGACTGGAGTCATCGTTTACATATTCACGGCTTAGATTTAAGACATATACCAAGTGTAGAAATTTTCTGTAATTATATAGAACAAAAATACGATCGATTAGATATTTTAATTAATAATGCTGCACAAACGGTAAGAAGACCATCTGGTTTTTATTTTCATTTAATGGAGAATGAAAAAAAACCGATCAATAAATTACCAAAATTAGCTCAAAGATTATTAAAAGATCATGAAGGGTGTTTAAAAGAGCTATCTAGTTTAAGTGTTTCTACATCTAAAACGGATAAAAACAATGTTTTACCAGTTACTTGGCACGGTCCAGAACCAGGAATAGGTTTGCGTAATTCGGCAGAATTATCTCAAATTCCTTATAGTTTTGATAATTCTTTGCAAAATTCAGAAGTTTTTCCAGAAGGAGAATTAGATGCAGATTTACAACAAGTAGATTTAAGAAAAACAAATAGTTGGCGTTTAAGATTAGGTGAAATTGAAACTACAGAAATGGTAGAAGTACAGTTGGTAAATGCTGTTGCTCCTTTTGTTTTGTGTAATCGTTTATCTAATTTAATGATGAAAGAGAATACAGGTAAAAAGCATATTATAAACGTTACTGCAATGGAAGGTAAGTTTCATCGTTTTAAAAAAGTTGATAGACATCCACATACAAATATGGCAAAAGCTGCTTTAAATATGTTAACGCATACTTCTGCATCTACTTTTGCTAAATCGGGTATATATATGAATGCAGTTGATACTGGTTGGGTAACAGACGAAGATCCTGTAGAATTATCAAAAAAGAAAGTTGAAATTCACGATTTTCAACCACCTTTAGATATTGTAGACGGAGCTGCTAGAGTTATGGATCCGTTAATTGATGGTATTAATACTGGTAAACATTGGTGCGGTAAATTTTTAAAAGATTATTTTCCAATAGACTGGTAAAATAGAGTTACAATTGGTTTATAATCTTATAGTAATTTATTAAAAAATTAAAGCTACTCTTTAGTAGCAATAATTTCAGCTAAATATTTAGCATCTTTAGAAACACCTCCTAAAGTAGCAGAACCTCTAGTAAACATCCAAGGTAAACCAATAAAATAAAGCCCTTCAATATTACTAACTCCTCTATAATTTTTAGGGTAATTATTTTCATCTAATTCTAAACCTTCTATCCAATTAAAATTAGGTCTATAGCCTGTTGCCCAAATAATATTTTTAATGGAAGAAACTTTACCTGTTTCAAAAAATATATCTTTATTTAGTGCATCTTTGGTTCTACCAGTAGAAATTACATTAGCTCTCGAAAGAATTTCTTTAACATTAGTTCCAATAATTGGTTGTGGTAACGAACTTATTTTTTTCCAATCCAACTATATTTATTAAAACTTAAAAATCCAACTAAAGTAAACCACCACCAAAGTGTTTTTCCTAGAAATTGTTGCGGTATAGAATTTACTTTGGTTAAACCAGAAAAATAAACTTTTCTTGAAGCATCTTTAGAAATTTCGTTTAAAATTTGATAACCAGAATCTCCACCACCTACAACTAAAGCATCACCGTTTTGTAATTGGTTTACATTTTTATAGTAATTACTGTGCATTTGAAAAATTTCTTCAGAAATTTTAGTATGACAAGGTGGAGTATAGGGAATATGAAATGGACCCGTAGCTATAATAACGTTTAGTGCAAGTATTTCTCCATTCTTATAAGCAACGTTAAAACCTTTTTCTGTTTTTGTAACAGCAGTTACAAGCGTATTTAATTGAACTGGAATCTGAAACTTTTTAACGTAAGATTTAAAATAATTAGCAACCTCTATTTTTGTAGGATAATGCCCTTTTTTAGCTTTAAACTTTAATCCAGGTAAATGATTATATTCAGTTGGAGTAAATAGTTTTAATGAATCCCATCTATTTAACCAAGAAGCTCCTATTTCATTTTCGCTATCTATAATTAAAAATTTTTTATCTAATTTGGTTAAATGATAAGCCATAGATAAACCTGCTTGTGCTCCTCCAATTATAACATATTCTAACATTTGCTGATTTATTAAGAATAATACAAAGGTAGCTACAAAAAAATAGTTTTAATTAAGATATAGTTAATTAATTAAACTTCTCTGTGTATGATTTTAATTTAAAGAGTATAACGTTTCTCTTTCGTAGAAGAAGCATTTAATATAGTGTTAAATTCTTTTATACTATCAAAGTTTCTTGTAATTGAATTAGATACAGCAATACCAGAAATACCAGTCTCTAAAATAGAAGAAAGATTACTTATTGTAATACCTCCAGAGCCTATAATTGTTGTTTTGGTATTTAATACATCAATAATTGTAGTAAAACCATTTAAACCTAATTCAGTAATAGTATTATTACCTTTGTTTTCTTGGTCTTTAAAAGGATTTAAACAAATATAATCTACATTTTTACTTAGTAAGTTTTTACAATCTTGAATATTATTTGCTGATGCTCCAACAATTTGCCAAGAGTATAAGTTTTCAATAACATTTATAGTAGAAAAACCAGAATCTTCTATGTAAACACCATCAGCTTTTATTTCTTTAGCAATTTTAAAATACTCACATATTATTAATCTTGTTTGAAAATGAGCTGTAATTTCTCTGGCTTCTTTTGCAAATTTTAAATATTTTTTTCTGATATGTTTTTAATATTTAATTGAACCAATTCTGCTCCAGACGAACAAGCTTTCTGAATATTTTCTATATGCTCTTTAGGAGAGTTTCCTTGAGAAATATAATGTAGTTTCGGAATCATTTCGCTATTATTTTATAACTATTTTTTTTGCATATTGCATAAAATAAGATTCAAAACGTTTTAATAATGGATCAATTTTTTCTGAATAAATTACATACTGGCATTTATGAATACTTTGTGTAATAGCCATCAATGCAGTGTAAGAAGCGTTATCTGCCAAAAAAGAAGCATCATCTATACTAAATATTTTTAATTGAGTAGTGTTTACACCTTCTAATAAAAGTAACTTATTCATAGTTTTAGGTGTTAGGATAAGAATATCTACACCTTCAAAAATTTCTGATTTTAATAAATCTATATGCTGTTTATCATCACAAGCATAAACTCTTAAAGATGTATGTCTTGTAAATTTAAAAAAAGCGTCATTAAGTTCTGCAGCTCTTTCATTATTGGCAACTAAAACTACTGCTCTAGGGGCTGTACCTACTTCTTCACATTTTAATTTATGCATTGTTGTAAGTATTAAAGATGTAGATTTACCACTACCTAAAGGAGCTGCACAAAAAACATTAGCACCACTTTTTATTACTGGAATACTTTTAGTTTGAAATAGGGTAGGTGTACTTATTTCTAACTCTGCTAATTTTTCTTTTATTTCTGAATGTAATTTCTTAAAAGGCATAAAAAATAAACGTTTTTTAAAATCATAAAATGATGGCAAAGATACAACTAAAATGATGTAAACGTTTACGAAGTGCTTATTTGAATTATTTATTAAATAGTAATTAGGTTATAAATTATGAATAATAAACAACTTTAAATACCTAATAAATATACTAGCATCAAGAATTTGTATACTATTTAGATTAAAAACGATAAGACAAATTTTAATGGAACTTTAAACATCATTTATGAGTTTTTTTACCTCCTTAAATAAAGTACTTAACTTTAAAAATAAAAAAATAGAATTAGGGTGTAATATTTTAATCTTTTAAGCACTAAATAAGAAAGAGTTAAAAATATGACACTAAAAAATACAATCATCTTTTTTGAAAGTTTAAACAGGAAAGCAACAAAAAAATCTGAAATTAAGGTTTATAATAAGTTTATAGACATTCTATCAAAATTAGAAAACAGAACATTTAACGCAAATGAAATTAAATCTATAGAAATGGAATTGGATGATTTAAATTTAAAATCAAATCCTGATAATAAAAATAAATTCTATAAAAAAGCTCTTAGTAAATTTGAGGATTATTTAAAGGAAGTTTTCTCTTTAACAACAAAAGGACATTATATAAACGCAAGTGTAAGTTTAGGAATTTTATTTGGTGTTGTTCTAGGTGTTGTTATCGGTGAGCGTTTTGAAAAAGCAATAGGACTTTCTATTGGGATATCTATAGGAATGTTTATTGGCGTATTTATAGGAAAACGTTTAGACGCAAAAGCCAAAGCAACAGGAAATCTACTATAATTAGCAGTTAAATAAACTCATAAAAAACACTTTATTTATTTTAAAACTAAAATGCTGAATAATTTTCAGCACTAAAAAGAACAACCCAAAATGAAAAAAATATTAGCATTCGTAATTGTATTTACATTATCAAATATTAGTCTGTTTTCTCAAGATATTTCTGGAGATTGGAGCGGAATAGCAAAAAAAGGAAGCAAAGAAATTACCTTTGTTTTTAAAATTAAACATGAAAATTCTAAATACTTAAGTACAATGAGTGTACCAACTTTTAGAGTTTCTGGTATAAAACCAACAACAACAACTTTTGCAAACGGAAAGTTGATAATTGATGGTTCTAATGTTGGAATGAAATATGAAGGAAGTTTTAATAGTAAAGCCAATCAGTTTGAAGGGATTTATAAAGAAGGTGGTGTAGAATTACTATTAAATTTAAAAAAAGGTAGTATAAAAATAGACGAAGCTAAAAGACCACAAGAACCAATAAAGCCTTATCCTTATTATGAAGAAGAAGTGGTTTTTAAAAACAACGAAGCAAACATATCTTTAGCTGGTACTTTAACATTGCCTAATAAAAACGGGAAATTTCCAGTAGTAATTTTAATTAGCGGAAGTGGGCCACAAGATAGAGATGAGACTTTTATGGGACATAAACCATTTTTAGTGCTTTCGGATTATTTAACAAAACAAGGGATAGGAGTATTGCGTTTTGATGATCGTGGTCAAGGAGAATCTACAGGAGATTTTGGAAATGCCACTACAGAAGATTTTTCTAAAGATGTTTTAAGTGCTATTTCTTATTTAAAAACAAGAAAAGAAGTAGATGTAAAAAACATAGGTTTAGTTGGTCATAGTGAAGGTGGTATTATTGCGCCTTTAGTGGCAAACAATTCTAAAGATGTTGCTTTTATAGTGTTGCTTGCTTCTACAGGTATACTTGGTGAAGAATTATCTGTAATACAATCCAAAACATTTAGACAATTTCCTGTAAAAGATGAAGTTGCTTATGAAAAAAACACTAGAAAAGCAATTGCGATTGTAACTTCTAATAAAAGTGACGTTGAGATTGAAAATGAATTAACAGCACATTATAATAATTTTATTAGACCCATTTTAACGTCTTTAAATGTACCAGAAGATAAAATTAACTTATTTATAGAAGGGCAGTTAAAAACAAGTTTAAAACCTTGGTCTCGTTATTTTTTACAATACAATCCTGCAGATGAAATTGAAAAATTAAAAATTCCGGTATTGTCTTTAAATGGAAGTAAAGACACACAAGTAAATGCTAAAATGAATCAAGATGGTATTAGAAATGCATTAATTAAAGGAGGAAATAAAGATTATAAAATAGTAGAATTAGAAAATTTAAATCATTTTTTTCAAGAATGTAAAACAGGTAGAATGGATGAGTATAGAAAAATTGAGCAAACATTTTCGCCAACTGCTTTAAAAGAAATTTCTAGTTGGATTCTTCAAAAAATATAAACGTATTGCAGTTTGTTTTAAGATACTTACAATAGATATAAAACATAAAAAAGGACTAGAAGATGTTATTCTTTTCTTGTCCTTTTTTTTTGTATTTGTAATTACAAAATAACTAAATGTTTATTGTTTAAGTATTTTATCTATTCAATTGTGGTTCTTATCAATCATTTACTTTAAAATTATATTAAGATTCGCTTTAAACAATTTACCAATTGGTATTATGTGGTCGTTTAAATGAATTCGATTGCCTTCTATTTTTTTTATATATTTTATTGCAATCGCAAAAGATTTGTGCACTTGAATAAAATCATTATCTGGCAAAGATTCTAAAATATCAGATACTTTTTCTCGTATCATAATTGTATCTTCTTTAGAAACAATTTTAGTGTAATTTCTTGCAGCTTCTATATATATAATGGCATCTACTTCTAATTGTATATAAGATTTATTTTGGCGTAAAAAAATACGTTTTGAAGTGTTTTTTGTTTCTTCTTGTACAGCATTAGTTATTACTTTAGGTGTTTTTGCTACGTTTGTAACTTTGTTTACCGCTTTTAAAAAGCGTTCTAAACTATATGGTTTTAATAAATAATCTAAAACACTTAACTCAAAACCTTCAAGAGCAAACTCGCTATAAGCAGTAGTTACAATAACTTTTGGAGGAGAAGATAATGTTTTTAAAAAATCGAAGCCTTTTAATTTAGGCATGTTTAAATCTAAAAAAATTAAATCTACTGTATTTGTATTTAAATACTCAATAGCTTCTAAAGCATTATAACAGTTTTTTTGTAGCTTCATATGAGGAAGCATTTCGCAATATTCCATTATAATTTTATGTGCTATATGTTCGTCATCAATAATTAAATATCGCATTATTTTAATTTTAAAGATAGTTTTACTTTATAAATATTTGCATCTGTTTCAAAAGAAAGTGTATGGCTTTTAGGATAAACCAAAGCCAATCTTCTTTTTAAATTTACCAAACCAATACCTTTATTTACAGAGATTTGTGCTGCGTCAAAATTATTTTCTATTACAAAATTTACTTCATAATCATTTTCTATTAAACTCATATGAATATAAGCATTTTCTGCTAAGTTTTCTAAACCATGTTTAAAGGCATTTTCTAAAAGAATAATAAAAAGCAACGGCATAATTTTAGCTTGCGAGTTTACTATTTGATGGTTAAATTGAATATCAGATTTTTTATGGTAACGAATTTCTTGAAGCTCAATATAGTTTTGCAAATAATCTAATTCTTCGTTTATTGTTACCCAATCTTTTTGTCCTTTATAAATACTATATCGCATCATATCAGAAAGCTTTAAAACCATTTGTCTTTCTTTAGAATCTTTTTCCATTAAACCGTATAAATTGTTTAATGTATTAAAGAAAAAATGAGGATTTACCTGACTTTTTAAGTGCAATAATTCTGTTTTTTCTTTCTCGTTTCTTAATAAAATTACAGATTTAATTTGTGTAAATAACCAATGTACAATGGTAATAAATACAACAATAAAGTAAAAGGCAATTAACTCAGAAAACCCTTCAATTTTTCCAAAATAGTCATTAAAGATAATAATTATGACACCTATAATTATAAGTGATATTTTAAATAACCTTATTAAATTTTTCTTTTTATTCTCAGATATTTTCAACTTCATAGATCAATATTAATTAAATATAATGCTCTATACAAATTAGTTTACAAACAACAGTTTGCAGGGGACAAAACAATTTTAAACAAATACAAAGTGCGTTAATACCTTTTAATAATATTTGTGAAGCACTTATAAAGTTGTACATCCCATTTTGTTTTTTAGTACTGTAACACATTATAAGTTTGCTTAAAATTAACCATTCTGAAAATTATATTCAGAACAAAAAACGAATAATATGGAACTCATTATCGACAATTTATCAAAAACCTATGCTAATGGTGTACAAGCACTTCAAAATATTTCGCTAGAAATTCCTACAGGAATGTTTGGCTTATTAGGACCAAATGGCGCCGGAAAATCTACTTTAATGAGAACTATTGCAACTTTACAAGAAGCAGATAAAGGTTCTATTAAACTAGGAGAAATAGATGTTTTAAAACAAAAGAACGAGCTAAGACAAGTATTAGGGTATTTACCACAACAGTTTGGATTGTACCCTAAGTTATCAGCAGAATTTTTATTAAACCATTTTGCAATATTAAAAGGGATAAATAATAAAGGTGAGCGAAACGATTTAGTAAATGCACTTTTAATTAAAACCAATTTATATGAAGTAAGAAAACAAAACTTAAAAGGTTTTTCTGGCGGAATGAAACAACGTTTTGGAATTGCCCAAGCTTTACTTAGTAATCCTAAATTATTAATTGTAGATGAACCAACTGCAGGATTAGATCCTGTAGAGCGTAATCGTTTTTACAATGTATTAAGCGAAATAGGAGAAAAAACCGTAGTTATTTTATCTACTCATATTGTTGATGATGTGAAGGAGCTTTGTACAAACATGGCAATTATTAATAAAGGGCAAGTTTGTTTAAAAGGGAATCCGAAGAAAATAATTGAGGATATGAAAGGTAAAGTTTACAAAAAAACAATTCATAAGCAAGAGTTAAATAGCTACAAGCAAAATTACCAAGTAATTAGTGAAAGATTATTTTTAGGTAAACCAAACATTCATATTTTAAGTGATGTGAATCCTGGAGACGGATTTACGCAAATTAATGCAGAGTTAGAAGATGTGTATTTTTCTGAAATTTTTAATAATACAAACGCTAAATCTCATTAATTATGTGGTACGAAATTTTTAAATTCGAAATACAATATCGTTTAAAACGACCAGACACCTATGTGTTTTTTCTTTTCCTTTTTCTATTTTCAATTGTTGGAGTAGACTTTATTTTTCAAGGACCAGAATTAGGCGTAATGAAAAAAATTCGCCAATAATAATAGCAAAAACAATGGGAGCTATTTCTGGTTTATTCATGATTTTAGCTTCTATGATTATGGGAGTTTCTGTTTTAAGAGATTTTGAATACAATATTGAATCTTTAATGTTTTCTACACCAATTAGTAAAAAAGATTATTTACTAGGCCGGTTTTTAGGTGCTTTTACAGTGCTATTATTTGCTTTCTCAGGAATTTTATTTGGTATGATGTTGGGCGAATTGATGCCTTGGCACAATCCTGATGATTTATTAGCTTTTAATGCATTTGTATATGTAAAGACTTTTTTAATGATTACGTTGCCAACCTTATTTTTTGGAGCTGCGTTATTTTTTGTAACAGGAGCATTAACTAGAAACCTAGTTGTAGTGTACACACAAGGTATTTTCATATTTGTTATTTTTATGTTAACCAAAGCTATAACAAACGATTTTTGGCAAGCCATTTTAGATCCTTTTTCGTTAACAACAACAAGTTTAGCAATATCAACTTGGTCTATTGCAGAAAAAAGCACACAAGCCGTACCGTTTTTTGGAATTATAATGTATAACAAACTGTTTTGGATTTCTTTAGGTCTTTTAGCGTTAATATATGGTTATAAGAAATTCAGTTTTAATATTGTTAAAGAAAAGAAAGCTAAGAAAAATCAAAAACTAGTTCATAAAAATACTAATAAAGCGATTAATGTAGTAATACCTCAAGCTAAAAAAGAGTATGGTTTATTATCTAAATGGAATCAACTTAAACAATTTTCTTGGTTTTATTTTGTAAGTATTTGTAAACAATCATCTTTTTTGGGAATTGTTATTTGTGGTATGATTATCATCTTAATTAATTCTGTAAACTTAGGTACAGTTTATGATGTAGATAGTTTTCCTGCAACGTATTTTATTGTAGAAGAACTAAAAGAAACGTCTATGTTTTTCTTTATTGCCATTTTAGTCTTTTATTCTGGAGAATTGGTTTGGAAAGAACGAGGTGCAAAACTGGATTTAATTTATGATGCAACACCAATGTCTAGTTTTATAAAATTAGTAGGTAAGTATATTGGATTAAACTTAATTTACACAGTTTTAATGCTTGCATTAATAATATCTGGTGTTATTTTTCAAACAGTAAATGGTTATTATAAATACGAATTCAATGTTTATTTTACAGGTTTCTTTGTAGAGATTTTACCATTTTTAGCCTTGTATACTTGTATTGCTTTTTTTATACAATCTGTTGTAAACAATAAGTTTTTAGGTATTATGTTGGTTATTATATACTTCATTGTCAATGTAGCAATGGGTTTATTAGGATATAATCACGATTTATATTTGTTTGGAGGTAGTGCTTTAGGAACGTATTCAGATATGAATGGTTATGGTCATTTATTAACACCTTATTTAATTGTTAAATCCTATTGGTTTCTTTTTGCAATATTATTACTAATTATTGGCTCTTTGGTAATTGTAAGAGGTACAGAAACTAATTTGTTAAAAAGAATAAAAGCAAGCAGATTTAGACTAAGTAAGCCACTTTTTAAATTGGCAAGTATTGTTTTAATCGCATTTTTAACTCTTGGAAGTTTCATTTTTTACAATACAAACATTTTAAATAAATACTGGACAAATACTGAAAAGACAGCGTTTAAAGTTAATTATGAGAAAACATTAAAAAAGTTTGAATATTTGCCACAGCCAAAAATAACAGCTGTAAACTTAAAAGTAGAATTATATCCATCAACTAGAGATTATACTGCTAAAGGTTTTTATTTACTTAAAAATATGCACGATTCTCCTATTAGAGAAATTCATGTTCAAAAAAGGTTAGAAGAAAATATAGCAATTGAGGCAGTTACTTTCGATAGTGAAGTAACAATTGATAATCAATATGCAAAATTTGATTATCATATATACAAACTAAAACAGCCATTAGAGGTTGGAGATTCTATAAAAATGAGCTTTAGCCAAACCTTTACAACAAAAGGTTTTAAACAAGGTGGCTCTAATTCTAATATTGTATATAATGGTACATTTTTTAACGAAAAAACATTTCCATCTTTAGGATATAATAGAAGGTACGAACTACGAAATAATAAAGAACGTGCAGATTTTAATTTACCAAGCAGACAAGGTAAAGCTAAAAGAGAAGATACAAAAGAGTTGCTTTACACTAGAGACGGAGGTGATTCTGCAGGAATTCAGTTTGAAATGGTTGTAGGTACAGCTATAGATCAAACCGCAATTGCTCCTGGTAATTTATTAAAGAATTGGCAAGAAAACAACCGTAATTATTTTCATTATAAAATGGATACTCAAATGAATAATTTTTACGCCATTGTTTCTGCAAAATATGAAGTTAAAAAGGAAACTTGGTTGCAAACAATAGATTCTGTTAAAAAGCCTATAGATTTAGAAATTTTTTATCATAAAGAACACGATTATAACATAGACAGAATGATGAAATCTATGAAGGCTTCGTTTGATTATTACAGTACAAATTTTAGTCCTTATCAATTTAAACAAATGCGTATTTTAGAGTTTCCTCGTTATGTAGAATTTGCCCAATCTTTTCCAGGAACAGTTCCTTTTTCTGAAGCAATTGGTTTTGTGTTAGATATTGATGATGAAAAAGATGTAGACATGGCATTTTATGTAACTGCACACGAATTGGCACATCAATGGTTTTTAATGCAAGTAGAAGCGGCAAATGTACAAGGTCAGCATTTAATTTTAGAAAGCTTATCGCAATACGCTGCAATAATGGTTTTAAAAAAGCATTATTCAGAAGAAAAAGTGCAACAGTTTTTAAACACTCATAAAGGCAAATACTTAGCGGAAAAAAGTAGAGAAAGTGAGAAAGAACCTTCTTTAGCTTTAGTAGAAAATCAAAAATATATCTATTATTCTAAAGGTGTAATTAATATGTATGAGTTTCAAAAACAGATAGGAGAAGCAAATGTTAATCTTGCTATTAAAAACTTTATTAGAGATTGGAATACACAAGATGGTAAACTAAAAATAAACACAAATAGATATGCAACCTCTAAAGATTTATTGGGCTATTTTAGAGAAGTTGCACCAATAAATAAACAGTCTTTAGTTACAGATTTGTTTGAGAAAGTAATGCCAACAGCAAAAGAACAATAAATAAAAATAGCATTTAAAAGTTATCTAAAACTCATATGTAATTGAGTCTTAGGTAAAATGAATCTCCATATTCATAGTTTTTTCAAATGCAATTATCCGTTGGGTAATTGCATTTGTTTTTTTACAACTTTCGTTTTGTAAGAGTATTTGTTTCACATAAAATTTATTGAAATTTTCTTTAATAAAAAAAATACTTTTTTTTAGGACATTTATCAAAACTTTGTATATTCGCAACCTTTAAAAAAAACATTGCATTACAAATGTAATTAGCAAGTTCTTTAAAATAGTAAATAAAAGGGGAGATACTCAAGCGGCCAACGAGGACGGACTGTAACTCCGTTGACTACGTCTTCGCAGGTTCGAATCCTGCTCTCCCCACAATTTACTTTTTTCATTCTCCATAAGAACAACAACACAAAAAGCATAAAAGTGTCATTCGAGGCTTTTCGCCGAAGCAAACTCATGCAAATAATAGCCGGAAAAACGGCTATATTAAAAAAGAAGTTTTTAATTATGAATCATCCACTGGATAATCCCTAATTAAAAATGTACTATAATGTTCTGCGTTATGTTACTTTGCTTTGGTAAAAAGCGAAAGTTGTTACTTCAGTTTCTTTAAAAAAAATATTCTCAAAAGTTTCTTCTACAATGTTAATGGAACACTTTTTATTCGACGACGTAGGAGTGAAGCATAATGTGTGTGGAATGGATAGTTATATATGAAATTGTAAAAAGATTAGAAGTGATTATTCATTTTCTTATAAATTTCTCTACTTAACGGAATAGAAAAATCATTTTGTAATTGCAGACTGTATTTTCCACTTCCATGTTTTATAATTTTTTGTATTTTATTTGTGTCTAAAACAAAAGATCTATGCACTCTTTCATATTTTTCAGGTAAAATAGCAAGAAGCTTTTCTAGATTTTTATCATGTAAAAAACATTGCTTGTCTTTGGTGTAAATTTCTGAATAATTACCTGAAGCCTTTATATAAAATATTTTCTCTAAGGGGATTAATTGAATTGCACCTTTTGTTTTTACCGCCAATTGTTTTAATTGTTCTCTATAAGATGCGGTGTTATTTTGTAAACGATCAATAGCTACTTTAAATCGAGTTTCTAAAATTGGTTTGCTAATAAAATCAAAAACACCATAATCAAATGCATTGGCTGCTTGATCTCTATTTGCAGTAATAATAATTGTTTGAAAAGAGCTAGCCGCTGCTGTTTGTAATAGTTCAAAACCATCTTTTCCATTTAAATTTAAATCTAAAAGTAACAAGTCAAATGCTTTTTCTTGAATGTGTAGTTTTGCATCTTCTAAGGTATGAGAAATGGTAATTTTAGCTCCAGATACATAGGCTGTTGTTAAATCTGCAATGCGTTCTGCAATTAATGTGATGTCTTCTACAATTAAGGTATTCATATGCTTGTATGTATTTGAATAATCGCTTCCCAGCCATTTTCTACTGCTTTTGATGTCAATGTCCATTTCTTTGGATAACATTCTTCTAAACGAGCTTCTATGTATTTGATACCGCTACCTGTAGTTGGTTTTTTAGGCATTGACTGCTTTTTACTATCATTAAATAAGCGATATTGAATTCCGGTTACTATCTTTGTTTTTGTCAACTCAAAATGGGCATTGTCATTTCCAGAATAACCATGTGTAATTCCGTTTTCTACCAAGGTATGAATTACAGCTGGAGGAATGGTTTCATCACCGACAATTCCGTTTACTATTAATTGATAAGATGCTCTTTGCTGAATACTCATTATTTGTAAATGTGTTTTGCACATGTTGATTTCATCAGTAATTGGCACCAATTTTTTCTTTGTCATGGTGGTTAATAAGTGAAACTCTTCAGACAAAGCTTCAATCATTTCACTAGCGTTCTCAGTGTCTGTTGTAACCAATTGTTGTAAAGACATTAAGGAGTTCATTAAAAAATGAGGCTGAATATGTTTTTGTAAAAATTGATATTCTAGTTGTTCTAATTGTAATTTGGTAGCATTTAATTTTTGCGTCTCTATAAAGATCCCTTTAGCAGAGGTATAAATCATCATCACAGCAAACAATACCATTCCTAAAAGGTCAATCTTAAAAACGATAGAAGTAATGATGTAGTTTCTATATACAAAATCAAAATCTTCAATTAAATCATAATCATCTAAAAAGGTGAAAAAGAAAATCACGAATAACGAAAAGCGAATCAAGTTTTTAGTATCAATATCATTTTTAGATGGTAAACAACTAAACACAAAAGGAATTAAGCTTAAAGAAATTGCCATAGGCAACGAAAAGACATCGCCAAATAGTACAATCAAACCAAAAACAATAATTGCTAAAAAGAATTTCTTACGTTCCAATCCAAATTCGAAATAAACGATGCAAAGCAAGGTAAAGGAGCTAATATATTCTAGGCCCGCTTTCAGTGTTTTGCTATGTATAAATGAAATGCTTTCGGTCAACCCATTCCAATACAGGGTTTCATACATGCTCAATACAAAATTCATTAAAAACAAAAAACCCAATAACAGAAACGTTTTTTTCTATTGAGAGAAAAATACAAGGCGATATTAATTAAAATAGCAAATAGAAAGATTCCCGAAAATAATAAAGAAGCAGTATGAATTGTTCTTGCATGGTCTGTGAAACTTGTTAAGGAACCAATAGCTAGGTCTCTAAAAATAACACCTTCTTTGTTTTTATAGTTAGAAAAACGGACTTTCAATTCATTAACACCAACAACTAATACATTTCTAGAAATGTGTTTTCGAATCAAATTTAGTCCATTTTTCTCAGTGCTTATAGACATTCCAACCAGACCATTATTTAATAACAACTGTCCGTTAAAATAGACTTCTGCAGCATTGACATTGCTTCGTAATTGAAGCCAAATATCTTCTGCTTTTATAATGGAATCTTTTAATTCAAACTGATAGGTAAGTGTCCAAAGATTATGCTCTGTACTTGCAACAGCATGAATGTCTATAATATTCAAATATTGCCCAACCAATTTCTGGTCCACTCCTTTGTAAAGTGTGCCCGCTTTTAAGGTTCCAAAATCTATTTCAGTTCCCGAATACTCTACTACTTTCTGCTGTGCATTAGAAAATAATACACAGCAGGTTAAAGCAGTTAAAAACAAGACTTTTTTCAATTCTTTTTGTTTTAGTTGGATTCTATTTTTTAACAAAACTACAAAATATTACAGCCTTCTTCTGGCATCATTTTTAGAACGATTTCTTTTACTTGCGGTTTTGGCTTTCGAAGTAAAATTATAGGTCAATCCAACATACATTTTTTGAGTCATTGGCTTGTCTGCTTTTCTAGTTGTGTAATTTTCAAAGGTATTTACACTATTGTACTTTATGGTATTAAAAACATCGTCTATGGTAACTCTCAATTGCAATTTCTTCTGTAAAAACGATTTCTTAAAAACAAAGATAAAACTATGATACGCTTCATTCTCGTTAAAAGGAGCCGTAGTTGGTGAAATATATCTACCAATTACATCAAAATGTGTGGTATTATTTAATGTAAAATTTGTTGAGAAATTAGTATATAAACTAGTTTTTTCAAAGTTAGATTGTTGATTCCCATCTAAGAATTTTGAATGAAATAATGTTGCCGAATATTGTAAACTCCACCAATTGGTTAGTTTTTTAGAACTTCCATATTCTACACCATACTCAACATGTGTTCCAATATTTTGATTCTTTAAATAGGCAATGTCATTTTCTACAAAATACACCGCATTGATATTATCAATGGTTCTGTTGTAATATAGAGAAATCACATTCTTTTTTTGTTGATAGGTAATTTCAAAAGCATTTTTAAATTCGGGTGTTAAATCTGGATTACCCACAATAAAATTAAAATCATTGATCTTTTGTATTTCATTGTTCAACAACTGAAAAGAAGGTCTTTGAATACTTCTAGAATAACTGGCAGATATAGATTTTGTAGAAGCTAATTTTTTGGAGTAAAAAATAGAAGGAAACCAATTGGTATAGTTTTGAGTAACTTTTGCACCTGTATAGTTATTAATTCTATTTAGGCTGGTGTTTTCTACACGCAATCCTAACTTTAAAAAATTTGTAGCTGTAAAATTGCTACTAACAGACATATAAGCTGCACTAATTTGTTCTTTATAGTCTAATGAGGTTGTACGGTTTGGATCAATAATAAAAGTATTCTGCACTTCATATTCCGTTAATAAATCATTTCCTTTATCTATAAAACCATATTTAAAACCAGTCTCTAGTTTTGTTTTTTTAGATACTTGAGCTGCATAGTCAGTTTGCAATGCATAACTGATTGCAGAAGCATCAGCATCGTATTTTTCAAAAGTATCTTCAAAGTTCCCCATAGAATAAACTGACTTTGTAGTTCTTTTTGCAGCATTGTTTTGATTTAAATAATCTGCAAAAACTTTTAGTGCTTGGTTCTTGTCAATTTTCCAAGAATAGTTGACTACCGCTGTAAACAAGTTATTTTTAGGAGTGTTAGTTGTAGATATTTGCCCTTTATCTTCTAATACTTGATTTTTATAGAAACTCAAATCGGCAAGAATAGGGGAGTTTTTATTTACGATAGCACTAAAAACTTCAATTCCTAACTCGTGGTTTGTACCAAAACTACTTACAAAACCAAGTTGAGAATAATGTCGCTGATCATTGTAGTTTTCTGTGTTCAACGTTTCAATTTGACTTTGTTGCTGGCTAAAGTTAGAAAGGATGTTGATACGTCGTAAGCCAGTGTATTTAACATTGTTATAGTTTCCATACAGGTTCCAAGTTTCTGCACCATAATTAAAATTTGAAGAGGCATAGGTTTGATAATAGCCTTCTCTAGCAAATTTATAGGCAGTATGCACGCTTCCATTAAAGCCCAATCGTTTTTTTAACAATATAATATTAATGCTACCGCCTTTACTATTGGCATCTAACTTAGCAGATTTACTTGTCGTAATTTCTATACTTTTTATGTTTTCTGATTTTATTGTGCGAACATAATTCGTTAATTGGTCTCCAGATAAGTTTATTTTTTTGCCATTCACAAAAACAACAACTGCTTCGTTACGCATGCTAATACTGTTTTCTTCAACCCAAAGCAATGGCGTTTGCCTTAATACTTCCATTCCGTTAGCATTTATTTTTAACGGACTGTTCTGTACATTAAACACCAACTTGTCTTCGCGTCTGCTTAACATAGGTTTTGTAGCGGTGATAGTCACACTTTCTAATAAATTGCTATCTTCTTTTAAAATAAAAACACCTAAGTTGCTGTTTTTAGTAATGTGTAATTGTTTGGAAACGGAAGTATAACCAATAAAACTCAACTCCATAATAACCTTTTGTGAAGTTTTTAAAGAGATTTCAAATTCCCCTTGTGAATTGGTAATTACACCAGTAATTAATTGGTTTGTAGTAGCGTTTTTAAGAACAACATTTGCATATTCTAACGGATTTTTTTCTACGTCTGTAATGATGCCTGTTATGCGGTGTTGTGCGTTTAGGTTTGTTATAAAAAACAAAGCTAAAAAAAGCAACAATTGTAATACGATTTTATAAAATTCATGGTTTGTGTTTTTTAATTTGATACAAGTGTACAGCAGTTGTTGAATTTTATGAAAGACAAACATTTGAAATGCACAAGCGAAGGATGAAATGCATGTTTGCTGTAGAAACTCTAATGATAAAATAGTATTATGTAAAATAGAAACTCAATATTAACCTTGTCCTCATAAAATTTTGGTTAAACAATAGGAGAAAAGAGCGTGCGTATTTTAGGGTTTTAGTAATACAATATCTTAATAGTTTCAATTATACAAGGGATTTCAAAGCAATGTTAATCAGTTCCAATGTTTCCTAAAATATAGCGAATGAACCGTTAATTGTTTCCAAAATTATATGCAGCCTTGAATTTTTGTTTCAAGAAAAAAGATAATGAAAGATGAAAAAGAAGATTAATTGAAGTTCTAAATATAACAAGTTCATAGAATTTTATTTTTACTCACATATTTAATTATTTGCAGAAACTTCAAATGTGTTCGTGAATCTCCTAAAAAGTCGATTTCATAAAATTTATGCTCTTGTGGCAAGCTTACGAGAATCGTCTAAAATTTTTTATTACGTACATTTTATCGAATACGCGATTTTTAATAATAGCAAAAGGTTAGCTTTTATTTTGGCGCTGGCAAGCGTTGGATAATTGTGTTATAAATAAATTGCAATAAGCAATTTGATTTTATAAAAGCAATCGAGCGTTTGGTAGTGGCAATTTTACATAACGACTAATTATAGTATCAAATTTATAGTTCTGAAGTTTCTTGAGAATCGCGTATTTAAAAAAACTTGAACAATTGTACAGAATATTAAATTTATCGAAAAGCAAAAACGATAATGTTTAATGACCCAAGTACAAACGTTTATTATGAAAACTAAATACTGTGGGATATTTTACATAATATAGAATTATAGCTATCAAATAAACCTAGAAGTTAATTAGCCGTAATTTCTTTTAACATAATATCTATCGATATAAACCTAAAGGTGTTATATCTGATATTATTTGTAAATAGCCGGAAAAACGGCTATATTAAAAAAGAAGTTTTTAATTATGAATCATCCACTGGATAATCCCTAATTAAAAATGTACTATAATGTTCTGCGTTATGTTACTTTAATTTGGTAAAAAGCTTTTACCAGTTCTATTCTTCTTTGATTTTTTTCTTTCTAAAAGTTTCTTTAAAAATGTAATGGAACACGCTTTTTACGAAACGACGATAGGAGAGTAGTGGAATGTGTGTGGAATGGATTAAACACTCCATAGACTATCTATAAAGTAATGTTTGCAATCTAAAAAATTATGAGTCAATTTAAATTTTGAAGCTGTACAAAAACTCTCAATTTCAGTAAAAGAATACTTCTTTGATAGTTCTGTCCAAATGAGTTCATTGTAATCAAAAGAATAGCTCTTATCTAATGATTTAATATAAACATCTTGTTGCTTTAAACTCACTAAATAACTTCTAACTTCGCCATTAACAGGATTATAATGACAATAAAAATCAAATTTATCCAATCTGAAATCTGCTCCTAATTCATTATTAATACGATGCAATAAATTCATGTTAAATGCTTTTGTAATTCCATGAGGATCGTCATAAGCATTTTTTATAGTAATTGGATTTTTCTGCAAATCGAAACCAATTAATAATTTGTCATTAGGCTTTAGATGGTTTTGAATACTCTTTAAAAAATATTGTGCATCGTCTTTTTTGAAATTACCAATATTACTTCCTAAAAACAATACCAAACTAGGTATATCATTTGGCATCGTACTCAACAATTTAAAATAATCACCAACAAATGGCTTTACTTTTAAATCTGGAATTTCCTTTGCTACTTTTTCTAATAAAATATCAATTGCTTTTTTAGAAATATCAACTGGAATATAAGTGAATTCTAAACCAAGTTCGATGAAGTTCTTTAAAAGTTTGATTGTTTTATAGCCATCTCCTGCACCAAGTTCAATGATATTAAAAGTACCATAGAAATTTAATTTTTCAGCTATTTGTTTTGCTTGAAGCGATAGTATTTCAAATTCAGAATCGGTTAAATAATATTCTGGCATTGCCATAATTTTCTGAAAGATTTGACTACCAATATCATCATAAAAATATTTTGATGATAGATGCTTTGGTTGCGCAGATAATCCAGTATCTACGTCTTTTTTAAATTGTTCTATCATAATTATTTAACAAGTCTAATTCCTGTGAATTGCCATCTTTCTTGGGCATGAAAAAAGTTTCGATATGTATTTCGGCTGTGATTTTTTGAAGTTGCAACCGAAGCTCCACGTAGTACCATTTGATTCATCATAAATTTGCCATTGTATTCTCCAATTGCGCCTTCGGCTTTTTTAAAATTAGGATAAGGTAAATATGCACTATAAGTCCATTCCCAACGTTTTCCCCAATTTAATTTTTCCGAAGCAATTTCCCATTCAAATTCGGTTGTTAATCGCATTTGTTTCCATTCGGCAAATGCATTAGCTTCATAAAAATTGATATGACTTAAAATGGCTTTAGGATTCACTTTTTGTAATCCAGAAAGTGTAAAATAATGCCATTTGTTATTGATATTATGCCAATACATTGGTGCTTTAATGTTATTCTCTTGAACCCAAGACCAGCCTTCATCTAACCAAAGATTAAAGTTAGAATAACCTTCATCTTCTATGAACGCAATAAACTCTTCATTTGTTACCAAAGCTTTGCTTATTTCAAAATCATTGACATATACTTTATGCTTTCCTAATTCATTATCATAACAAAATCCATCTTCGTTATAACCAATTTCATAAACACCTTCATTTATTTTTACAAACCCGTTTTCAGTATTTGAATCATCAACAAAATTTGCTTCTTCTTTATAAACAGGAAAAATGGGATTGTTACCTAAAAGGCATTTAATATCTGTAGTTAATAATTCTTGGTGCTGTTGTTCGTGATTCATACCAAGAACTATTAAATCTTTTAATTCTTGAGATGAATTTTGCTTTATTAGTGCTTTAATATGCTCATCCACATACGTACGATATAAATACACTTCGTTTACATCAGGACGCGTAATATTACCTCTGTCTGCGCGAAAAATTCTATCTCCAGCATTATTATAATAACTATTAAAAAGAAAACTAAAATCCTTATCATAAACAGAATAATCTTCAATATACTTTTCAAGAATAAAGGCTTCAAAAAACCAAGTTGTATGTGCTAAATGCCATTTTGCTGGACTTGCAAAAATAGAAGGTTGTACTACATAGTCTTCAATTTTTAAAGGCTTGCAAATAGATTCTGTTTTAGCTCTAACAGTATTAAATAATTTAAGAATATTCATTTATTCATATTGATTTTAAAAGATTCCACAAGATATTAATCTCATGGAATCTTTTCTGCTATTAATCGGGGAATTTAAAATTTTCCAGTATTAGCCCATTCCGAACGTGGTGGAATAGGTTCCATATTATCCCAATGCTCAACGATTTTACCGTCTTCAATTCTAAAAATATCAAATACCGCTAATTCTGTTCCGTTAAAAGTTGCTTTAGAGTAAGTAACAACATGGTTTCCTTGTCCAAGTACTTTAAAGATAAAGTCGTAATTAAAATCTTGTGTTGTTAAAAATTGCTTAACAGTATCAATACCATTTGGTACATTTGGATTTCTGTTAATATATTCTTCAGTAGAAATATAATCTGCAATTTTATCATGCTTACCATTTTGAAAAACTTCTGTAATAAAACTTCTTACTAATGCTTTATTTTCTTGTGTTTTATCTAAATCTTTTATTTCAAAATCACCTAAAACTTGATCCGTTCCACCCACGTTTTTTTCTGGCTCTTGATAGGCTGCAATAACATCCCAATGTTCTACTAATTTATCGTTTTCATCTGTGTCAAACATATCAGTAGTAATCCATTTTGCGGCTCCGTTATCAATGTCTTGATATACGTGAACAAACACGAAACTGCCATCTTCAATAGTTCTAACTACACGAATATCTCTATCTTTTGTACGTTCTAAAAATCCTTTAAAAAAGTCTTTAAAACCTTGTGCTCCATCTGCAACACCAGTACTGTGTTGTGTATATCTATCTCCTGAATATTGTTCTACAACATCCATGTTTCCATCTTTAATTCCTTCTAAATAAAGGTTTTTTGCATTTTCTAATTTTTGACTCATAATTGTAATTTTTAATTGATTAGTTTATTTTTCTACTAAAGTTAAATCTTCGATAATTCCTCCATCAAAAACTGTAAATTGTTTATCTGATCCAAATCGCAATATGCCTGAAGAATACATTACATTTTCATTAAAATTAAATATTAATGTCATATAATCTGGATGCGATTCTTCTAACCAGCTTATCATATACATTTTGTTTCCAATTTTTCTTGACTTATATGCTAAATCTTTATTCCCTTTGCCTTTTCTTGGGCCAACAATCCATTCATACTTCAATTTTCCTTCATACAGCTCTAAGTGTATTGCCATTCCGGTTTGATAGTAATACTTCATTGAAGTACCATCTAATAAATGTTCTGCTTGTTTTTCTTGCGCTACTAATGAACCTAATGAGGTTATAAGTAATACTAAAAGAATCGTTAGTTTTTTCATTGTTTAGTGTTTTAATTTTCTACTAATTTTTGTTTACCAACATGATGAACAATTTCATCAAATTTTAATTTCAATCCATATTTTTCAAGTGAATCTCTTAAAATTGGTTCTATTTCTTCTCTGTATTTTTTTAATTGAGAAGTAGAATATATTTCTTGAATTTCTTCTGACTCTTCCTTTAGCAACTTATTCATTCTCGGTTTTACATGCTTCGGAAGATTCAAATATTCTATCTTAATATCTGTTGTTCCAGCTTTACGTATTTCAGAAAATAACTTATCGATTAATTCTGGTTTCAACTTCATATGAGGCAAAAAAGGACCAACAAACACATAGGTTTTTATTCCAGCATCATTCAATTTTTTTAAAGTCCTTAATCTCGCACTTGCCAATGGTGCTTGTACCTCTAAAAAACGACTTAATTTATCGTCTGTCGTTGTGATTGACATACCAACTTCAAGATTTGTAATTGTTTTTAAAAGCTCTAAATCATCGAGAATCATTGGCGATTTTGTTAATATACCAACACGTCCTTGATAATTATTTTTTGCAAAAGTCTCTAAAATACCTCTTGTAAGTCTATACTTTTTTTCAACACCTTGATAAGGATCAGTTACAGTACTTAACACCACTCTTGGATGTGGATTTTTCTTCATCAATCGAAGAATATCCTTTTCCATTAGTTCCACAGCATTGGTTTTTACATACACATAATTTCCCCAATTATTATTGGTTTCGCCAACAAAACGTCCCATAAAACTTGCAAAGCAATACATGCATGCAAATTGACATCCAGTATAAGGATTAATTACATAATCTGCCGAAGGAACTTGTGTGCTTCCAATAATAGATTTTGCTTGTATTTCTTTAATTTTTAACGCCATTAGTTTCTCTTTTATAGGTTTGAATTAATTCTAAAAGATTCTTGTGTTTTCTTCCTGTTACAGTTTCAAAATCAGACTTTAAATTAAAAGATCCGTTTTTAATATTCTCATAAATACTGCTAATTATTATTCCTAAAAATTCTCCTAAAGCCTTTGATCTATCATTTAAGAATTCTACAACTGAAATTGTTTGATAAGATATATTAGTTCCATATTCCTTATTTATAGAGTCTGCTAATTGTTGTTGCGTAACTGGTTCTCCTAATAGATTATAGATCTTGTTATTATATTTTTTATTAAGTAACATATTAGTGTAAGCAATAGCTAATTCATTTCTACTTGTGTAACCACATTTACCATTAGCAGCACTATTTACAATTACTCCTAATTTTTTATACGTTTCAACATACTCTAAATCTGGCTCTATATAAAGACTATTTCTGCCTATAGACCAATCCATTTTAGAGTTGATAATATCGGTTTCTGTTTGTCGATTACTTTGTAAAATAGGTTTAAAAGATGTGTTTTCTAGGTTTCCAATTACACTAGTAAAAACAATTTTTTTAACGTTATTTTTCTGAGCAGCTTTTATTATGTTTTGATGTTGCTTTGTTCTAGTATCTGGTTTATCAACTCCTGAAATAAGCAAAAGTGTATCTATATTTTGCAATACATTGCTAAAATCATCGAAGCTATTATAATCAGCCTTTCTGATTTCGACACCTAAATGTTCTGCTTTTTTAGGATTCCTTGCTATACCAACAACATTTTCTTTACCTATTTCTTTTATAAGCTGTTGTATAACTTTACTTCCTAATTGCCCACTAGCTAATGTAATCGCAACTTTTTTCATTAGTTTATCATTAGAAAAAGTAATATTGATGATAAAATTCCTAAAATAAGAGCTGGTGCTAATGTTTTAAAAGGATGTTTTGTTTTTAAATGATTAAATACTGCTCCAATCATTAAAATTATTAGACCAATTGTAGCATATAATGATAATGAAGGTACAAATAAACCTATAGCACCTAATACTTCTAAAGTACCAACTAATTGAACTCCAAAATTAGGCAAGCCAAATTCTTTAAACTGATCTACCATTGGTTTTGCTCTAAATATTTTAAAGCCACCTGCAACTACAAACGCAACTGCCAATACTATTTTTAATACAAACATTTTATATTTTTTTAAAAGTTAATTTTAATCAAGGGCTGAATTGGAAGTGATAATCAATTATTGTAAGGGGTTCACTGATTTACTATTAATCCAACCTTTGATTTATGAAATCAGTAAGTATTACCACTTACCGTTTGAATTTGCCCAATCTGCCTGTGCAGGAATTTCTTGAACAACGTCCCAATGTTCAACAATTTTCCCATCTTCTATTCGGAATAAATCATAATAAGCAGAAGCTAATCCTGATGTTGCATCAGGAAAACCTTGTGATTGCATTAATGCAAAATTACCTTCAACATGAATAAATTCAATAGACTGATAGAAAGGCGTTCCTTCTCCTAAAACATTTTGTACAAAACCTTTTAATCCAGTTATATCTGTTCCAGCATTTACACTATGTTGTACAAAATCAGTTTCGTTAAAAAACGTAGCAAAACTTGCATCACTATATTCTCCATTTAAGAAGAAGTTTTGCCCAAACAATGTAATCAATGCTCTGTTAGCTGATGTTTGACTTAAATCTGTTGTTGGTGTAAGTGTTCCATTTAATTGTGTTGTGCTATCACCATCATCTTGCACATTGTCTAAATTATCCCAATGTTCTACGATAAGCCCATTTTCAAAACGGAATACATCAAATACAGCTTGTGGTGTTCCACCATTCCAAGTTCCACCGTATTCAGAATGTAAAACAACAATATCATCATCTTCAAAAGAACGAACTGTATTAATTGTTGTTCCGCTAAAAGCACCAGATTGTGTTGCACCAATTACTGCTGCTGCTCCGTCTGGATACGATAAATTGTGTTGAATATAAGTTGTAGCACTTATATAGTCTTGCATTGCAGTTACATCACCACTTTGTATAGCTTGTAAAACAGCTATAGATTTTTCGGTATTTGTTGGTTGTACTGTTCCGTTATCATCATCATCGCTACAAGCAATAAATAGCATTGAAAAAATGATTATACCTGTTAAAATTAATTTTGATTGTTTCATTATTATTAAGTTTTTTATTTGATACAAATGTCCAATCAAATGGGTTTATACAAAAGGTGAATCCTTTTAAAAAAACTAATAATGGTAAATCTTTTAATTTAGCTATTTAATTAACCTGTCAGAAAATAATTTTGGCGGAATTCCTGTATGCTTTTTAAAGAATTTAGAAAAGTTTGTAGATTCTTCAAAACCAAGAGCATAAGACACTTCGTTAGCATTATTTGTAGGATCTGCCAACAAACGTTTTGCCTGTAGAATAACAAAATCATCAATAAATGCTTTTATTGTTTTGTTGGTTAATGTTTTAATTGTCTTGTTGAGTTGGTGATAAGACACATTAAGCATATTACAGTAATCTATAGCATTTCTTGTTAGCGATATGTTTTGGTCTAACTGTTTTTGAAATTCAACAAATAATGCTTCAGTTTCTTTTGAAGCATTATTTATAAGGGAAGGAGTGGAGTCTTGAATTTTAAGAATTAAAACACGAAGTAAACATTGTAATAATTCTTCTTGAATATTCTTAAATGAATGATTGTATTCATTGTACAAAAGTTTAATTAATTGTGTAAACACTTTAGTAATAATACCTTTTGTTTGAAGAACTGGACTGTATAAATTATAATTGTAAGGATAAGAATACGATAAGTCATTAAATTGAATTTGATTTTTATACAAAAATGCTTCTGTAAAAAAAATGATATAACCTCCAATTTTGTTCTTTTTTCCCCAAGCATGCACTTGGTTTTTACTCACAAATATTAAACTACCTTCTTTATATGAATGTGACGTAAAATCTATTATATGTGTATCTCTTCCTTTTGTTATGTATATAAGTGCATAAAATTTTAATCTATGAGGATTTGTTCTTTCTTCTATAGAATGCAGGCTGTAAAAGTATTCCAGTTTAATAATTTCGAAACCCAATTGTTCATATTCTTCTCTAAAATTGTATTCAGGAATTTCTTCACGACTCATGTTGTAAATATATTAGTTTATTTTTTACTCGACCTCATAAAACTTTGGCTAAAACAATAGGTGAGTAGAGCGTGTATATTTTAGGGGTTTAGTAACTAATATTCTTGGTTTTCTAAATATTAAAGTAAGTTATTTATAGTCTTGGTTTGTTATAATGTTTCCTAAAATATAGCGTAACGAGCCGTAATTGTTTCCAAAGTTTTGTGCAGTCTTGATTTTTTTGTTTCTTTTTTTATTAAGAAAAAAAGATAAGAATGAAAAGATTGAGAGTTTAAAAGTTCAAATTCTATTTTACATTATATTAATAGTTACAATTTAAAAAAGGTTTAAATAAAAGACGAAACGAGCAAGTGTATAGAAATTTTAAAGCATGGAAAATGTGGCTGGAAAATTTTATACTGTTGCGTGAAGCTAGCGAAATGTTAATAAGATTTTTTTACAACGAGAACTTGAATACAATTTCTGAATTTAATTAGAATCTAAAAGGTTTTGCTTTTTTTTGGCGTTGGCAAGCGATGGATAATTGTGTTTAAAAAAATTACTGCGACAGCATAATTATTTTTAAAAAGCAATCGAGCGTTTGCGAGCGGCAATTTTACATAACGTCTAATTATAGCTACAAATGACTTCCTTGTAAATCTAAAGTTCTAAATCCACGAGAATCGATTATTTGAAAAATGTTGAACCATTCTACAGAATATTCAATTTAAGCGAGAATTAAAAGCCAAATGTTTAATGACCCAAGTTCTACAGTTTACTGTGTGTACAGGACTTTATGGGATATTTAACATAATAGAGAATTATAGCTACACAACTAAATTATTCTAATGAACCCACAATTAGCTTAACATAATTACCATCGATATAAGTCTAAAGACATTACATCTGTAATTATGTTAAATATCGCACAAAAGCGCTATTTCGCCAATTGTTATAAATTGTACTATAATTTATATTATGTTAAATAGGTTTTTTATTCTTTAGAAATACCTCCTTAAAAAAATAGATATTCTCTTCTATTTAATTAATAAGAAGAATTAAATCGTTTTAAAACAAAGAAAAGGTTATTTACATTTTTTGTGTGTAAAAATTATAATCCTTTAAAACAATGTCTATAAATTCTTTATCACTTTTATGAATCGATTTAATCTCTGTAACTTCAAGAATTTTAGATCTAAGTTTTATTAAGGTTTTATAATCGTTAAACTTAATTGCTGTTTTATAGGTTTCTTTAATAATACGAGCATCATTATCAGATAATTTTATAACATTAGCATATGTTGGTTTATATCCTTCAGAAAGATTTTCTAAAATTGTATGAGAAAATTTAACATCATCTTTTAAATAAATTACAATGGTATTTGCAATAATATCTCCAAAACGTTGATTCTTATTTGTAAATAAAATTAGAAAAAAGCCAATCATTTTACCAAATATAAAAATAGCAACTACTAAAAAATATTGATCTTTTAAACCCAAAGAAGCTACATAAATATACAATAACATGAAAAGGTTAAAGTCTATAATACGCAATAACCAACGTATTATATAGTCTGTTATAGAAGGTTTAAAACCATCTACATTAATAACTTTTAATTTTAAAAGCTTTTTACCCAAAGTTTGTCCGTTCATTAAAATTTCTGAATACAATGAATAAAATGTAATTGGTAATAGAAATAGTACTTCTACCGCTTTAATAGTCCAACCATCTCCATTTAAAGTTTCATTTAATAAATTAAAATCGAATACTTTATTGGCAAAATAGAGATAAGAAAATTTTAAAACGTTGTCTACTAAAAAAGCTAAAAGCCTCTGAAATACAGTAGCCACAGTAAATTTTATATTTACATTTTGTGCCGTTTTTATTTGGAGTGTTTTCATGCAATGATTAAATTCGCTCTTAATGAGAGAGGTCGCTTTTATTAAGCAAAATAAAGAAAAATGGCTCGAATTTGAACAAGGATTTTCAAATAAAGAAAAAAAGTCCAGATGAAATAGCCAATTTGCATATTAAAATCATGAACGATTTGGTATATGCACAAACTTATTACCCAAAAAGCAAAGTTACTTCTTATCTTAATAAACTTGCAAAAACAAGTTTTGATAAGGTTTATGATTCTAAAAGAAGTGATAAAAATGCTTTTTTATATTTCTTTTTAGATAAAGTACCACTACTCGCCTACCAATATAGAAAATACTTATACTTATCTTTTATTTTCTTTTTTATCTGTTTTTTTATAGGCTTACTTTCAACTTTTAATGATGAATCTTTTGCGCGTCAAATATTAGGAAACTCTTATGTAGATCAAACTATAGAGAATATAGAAAGTGGCGATGCAATGGCAATTTATAAAAGTGGTAGTAATTGGGGTACTTTTATTGGTATTTACGATAACAACCAAAGAGTTGGTTTAAATATGTTTTTATCGGGTTTGTTTTTAGGAATTGGAACCGGTTTTTATATTGTTTACAATGCAATTATGGTAGCTGTTTTTCAAGCATTTTTTTATCAATATAATAGTTTTTTTGATAGTTTAAAAGGTATTTGGATTCATGGAACTTATGAGATATTTGGTATAATTATACAAGCTGCGGCTGGTTATATTATAGGAGCAAGTATTTTATTTCCTGGTACATTAAAACGTTTTGAATCTTTTAAAATTGGTATTAGAGATGCTTTTTATATATTTATAAGCACCATTCCGTTTACTATTACCGCTGCTTTTTTAGAAGGTTATGTAACGCGTTATTCTAATGTTATGCCAACATTTTTTTGTTTTGCAATTATTTTTTTTAGTTTAATTTCTATTAGTTACTATTATTTGGTTTTCCCTTTTTTTGTTGCTAAAAAACATGGTTTAAGGTAAATGAGAAATAGATTAACTTCCCTCCTTTTATTGGTTTGTTTTTTTGTGTACTCACAAGAGGATTTAAATATTGATTTAGAAACTGAAAAAGATACTATTGAATATATTAAAAACACTGAAATTAGTGAAGTAAGAAATTTTTCATCAGATTTACAGGAAAAATATGCTGGTAAAGATTTTGTTTACAAAGAAGACACTTCTAATAAAGAAGAAGACTCCGCTCCTATTAGTTCTGGTTTTATACAGTTTTTAGTTTTTTTTATGAGTAAGATATTTCCTTTTCTTTTAGGCGGATTTATCATTTTTGTAATTCTAAAAGCTTTAGTAGGTTTTGATATTCGTTTTTGGAAATCTCAAAAATCAACAAATAAAACTACAGAAAAACTGATTTATGAAGATGAAGATATACACGAAGTAGATTTAGATACTTTATTACAAAAAGCAATTGTTAACAAAAATTATAGACTAGCAATAAGATATTATTATCTAACATCTTTAAAAGGTTTATCAAACAAAAAAATTATTGAATATCATAAAGATAAAACCAATTCTGAATATATAAATGAAATTGAAAATTCTGAATTGAAAACCAATTTTTCTTACCTTTCATATATTTACAGCTATGTTTGGTATGGAGATTTCCCAATAAATGAAGATAACTTTAGTTCTGTACAGAATAAATATCAAACTTTTTTAAATAGTATGCTGTGAAATTAACTACAAACTTATTTAAATTTCCTGTTTTTATTTTGATGGTTTTTCAGCTAACAAGTTGTAAAAAAACCAACTGGAATGAAAATTATAGAGAAAAAGAAAAAAGTCCGTTTGGTACTTATATTGTTTATAATGAAGCTAAAACATTATTTAAAAACCAGGAAATTGTATATTTAAAACAAAACATTTACGATTATCTATTTGACAATTACAATACTACTTCTGCAAATTTTGGCACGTATATTTGTATTAAAAACAATGCATTTAGGCTTAGTAAAGATGGTGTAAAAGACTTGTTATCTTTTGTAAATGATGGTAATAACGCATTTATATCGCTAAACGAATTTAATGATGATTTAAAAGAACAGTTAGAATTTACAACCAATAATTTAGATAAGAATATAAATAATGTTAAGGCTTTAAAAACACTAAAAGGTGAATATACACTAACACATAAAGATTTTGATAATGAGGTTTTTACATTAGATAGAAACAGTAAAAGACATTACTTTATTTCTTACAATAAAAACAAAACAATTGTTTTAGGTACCACAAAAATTGATGAAGAGAAATTACCAAATTTCTTAAAAATCTATCATGGTAAAGGTGCTATTTATGTACATTCAAATCCAATTGCTTTTACCAATTATTACTTGTTAAAAAATAAAGAAAGCTATACAGAAAAAGTGTTTTCTTACTTGCCTAATAAAACAGTTTTTTGGGATCCGCATATAAAAAAGAGTCTATATTCTAACAAAAAAGACGAAGACAATACTTCTGTTTTTAATTACTTTTTACAGCACAAAACCTTAACCTGGTTTTTAATTGTTTCTTCTGCAGGTATTTTGTTATTTATGTTGTTTAATGCTAGAAGGAAACAACGTGCAATTCCTATAATAAAACCCCTAGAGAATACAACAGTTGCATTTACACAAACAATATCTAGTTTGTATTTAAAGGAAGAAGATCATAAGAATTTAGCTGATAAAAAAATAGCTTACTTTTTAGAAAAAACAAGAACAAAGTACTTATTAAATACAAGCAATTTAAACCAAAAATTTATACAGGTTTTAGCTTCTAAATCTGGTAATAAAATACAGAATACAAAGTATTTAATAAATACAATTATTACTTTAAATAACAAGTCAGAATGTTCTAAAGAAGAGCTACTTGTATTACATAAAATGATTGAAAAATTCTTTAATAAATAAGATATGGAAACGCCAAATAACGAAACAAATAAAGAGCAATTAGAATTTGAAAATAGAATTGATTTATCTGAATTGCAAACCTCTGTTTTTAATATAAAAAATCAATTGCAAAAGATAATTGTTGGTCAAAAAGAAATGCTTAATTTACTACTAGTTTCTTTACTTGCAGATGGTCATGTTTTAATAGAAGGAGTTCCTGGAGTTGCAAAAACGATTACCGCAAAACTACTTTCTAAGACTATAAATGTACCTTTTAGTAGAATTCAATTTACACCAGATTTAATGCCTTCAGATATTTTAGGAACCTCTGTTTTTAATGTAAAAACTTCTGAATTTGAATTTAAAAAAGGTCCTATTTTTTCTAGTATGATTTTAATTGATGAAATAAATAGAGCACCAGCAAAAACACAAGCTGCTTTGTTTGAAGTAATGGAAGAAAAACAAGTAACGATGGATGGTAAAACCTATAAAATGGAAGAGCCTTTTATTGTTTTAGCAACTCAAAACCCAATAGAACAAGAAGGAACTTATAGATTACCCGAAGCGCAATTTGATCGTTTTTTATTTAAAGTAATTGTAGAATATCCTAATGCAGATGAAGAATTAGAAATTATTATAAGAGAACAAGCTTTATTAAATACTACAAAATCAAGTAAAATTGAAACGATTATTGAAGGGAGTAAAATTGTAGCTTTTAGAAGTTTGGTAAAACAGATTAAAATTGAAGAAAATTTATTAAAATACATTGCAGATATTGTTGTTAACACACGTTCTAATTCTTATTTGTATTTAGGTGCATCGCCAAGAGCAAGTATAGCAATATTAGCGGCTTCAAAAGCATTTGCAGCTATCGAAGGACGAGATTTTGTAACTCCAGAAGATATTAAAAGAGCTACAACACCAGTTTTACAACACCGAGTTATTGTAACCCCAGAAAGAGAAATGGAAGGTTTAACAAGTAAACAAATTATAGAGCAAATTATAGAATCTGTAGAAATTCCTAGATAAAAATAAATTTTAGAGAATAATTTAAAAACAGAATATACTAATAAGTAATTAGACAAAAACATAGTGAAGAAACTGTATAACACTTTATTTTTAAATAATAGATTTTTCTATTCATTAGCAGCAATATCATTATTGCTTGTTGTAGGTTTCTTTGCTCCTATATTTTTTGAAATTTCAAAAGTGTTACTATTTATTCTATCTACGTTAACAATTATAGATGTAATTATTCTTTATAAGACAAATGATGCTATTAAAGTTAAACGATTTTTACCAGAAAGATTATCAAATGGAGATGAAAATAAAATTAGCTTAGAATTAAGTAACCGTTTTCCTTTTGTGGCATATTTATCTTTAATTGAAGAATTACCTTTTCAATTTCAAAAAAGAGATTTTTTCTTTAATCAAATATTGCAAAAAAATGAGGTAAAAACAATTCATTACAACTTAACACCAAAACAAAGAGGTGTTTATCTTTTTGGTCGTATTAATGTTTATGCGAATTCAGGTTTAAAATTGGCAACCAAGAAGTTTATTTTAGGAGCAGAAAAAGAATTAAAATGTTACCCTTCTTTTTTAAAACTAAAAGAATTTAATATTAAGGTATTTAATAATTCAACTACATCATACGGAACAAAGAAAGTAAGAAGAATTGGGCATTCTTTAGAGTTTGAACAAATTAAAGAATATGTTTCTGGCGATGATATTAGAACCCTAAACTGGAAAGCAACTGCAAAGCGAAATCAATTAATGGTAAATCAATATATAGAAGAAAAATCACAATCGGTTTATACCATTATTGATAAAGGTAGAGCAATGCAAATGCAGTTTAATGGATTAAGTTTATTAGATTATGCTATAAATGCAACTTTGGCTATAAGTAATATCATCTTAACAAAACAAGATAAAGCTGGTATGTTGTCTTTTTCAACAAAATTAGAAGATATAGTTGTTGCAGAAAGAAGACACTCTCAAATTAGTCTTATTTCTGAAGCTTTACATAATATTAAAACCGATTTTTCAGAATCGGATTTTAGCACATTATATTCAGTAGTAAAAAGAAAAATTACACAAAGAAGTTTATTAATTTTATTTACAAATTTCGAAACTATAGATGGATTAAATAGACAACTACCCTATTTACGTGCTTTAGCAAAAAATCATCTTGTATTAGTTGTGTTTTTTAAAAATACTGAACTTAATACTTTAATTAATTCTAAAGCGATAACTATACAAGAAGTCTATGACTCTGTAATAGCCGAAAAATTTATGTATGAAAAAAAACAAATTGTAAATGAGTTAAAAAAATACGGTATTCATACTGTATTAACATCACCAAAAAGTTTGACAGGAGAAAGCATAAATAAATATTTACAGTTAAAATCTAGAGGACTTTTTTAAATTTTTCTTATTTTTATAAAAAAAGAAATCTCCCCCAAGAAAATATGAAATGGTACTTTAAAGTTATTTGGCAGTATTTTGATTTTACCGGAAGAGCTAGACGTAAGGAATTCTGGGTTTTTACCTTGTGCAATATATTTATTTTATGGGCACTCTCTTCTATAGATACTTATACTGAAAATGAATATTTTTCCATAGCTGCCTATATTTTCTTTGCACTAATTTTTATACCTAGTATAACAGTTTCTCTTAGAAGACTTCACGATGTTGGTAAAACTGGCTGGAACTTATTATTAATTTTAATTCCCATAATTGGTTGGTTATGGTTATTAATGTTGTTATGGTTTGTAGGAGAACCTAGAGCTAACAAATGGGGAGCTTACCCAAAAGGAATTGAAGTTTCAGAATAATTTGTTAAAAAGAGAATATATTTATGAGTTGGTATTTAAAGGTTTTAAATCAATATTTTGATTTTACAGGTAGAGCTAGAAGAAAAGAATATTGGATGTTTACACTTTTTAGTTTATTTATTTCGTGGGCACTTGCTGTTTTAGATTTAATTTTTCAAACATATATTTTTACAATTATCTCTTCTGTGTATTCACTTTTAGTAATTATACCTACTGTTGCGGTTTTAATAAGAAGGTTACATGATATTGGAAAAAGTGGATGGCATATATTTCTTATTTTTTTACCTTTTATTGGTTGGATTTGGTTACTAGTTTTACTTTGTATGGAAGGAGAAACTAAACCTAATAAATGGGGAGAAAACCCTAAAGGAAAAGGTAATGATTTGTTAATAAGCCAGATAGGGGTAGAATAATTATAATTAATGAGTTTAGAAATCATTTTTGAAGACGATTATCTTTTATGCGTAAACAAACCAAATAATGTTTTGGTACATCACGCATTTCATTCTAGAAATGTTTCTGAAGAAGCCTCTTTATTACAAATTATTAAAAATGAAACTGGCTTAAAAGTATATCCAATTCATCGGTTAGACAGAAAAACTTCAGGAATTATTTTACTTGCAAAAGAAACTAATTTTGTGTCAAAATTTCAAGAATTATTTACTAACAACGAAATTCAGAAAACCTATTTTGGAATTGTAAGAGGTTATTCACCAGATGAAAAGAAAATAGATTCCCCTGTAAAAGGAAGAGATGCAAACGTACACAAAGAAGCATTAACCTATCTAAAAACATTAGAAAAGATAACATTAGAAATCCCTGTAAAACCTTATGATTCTTCTCGATATAGCTTAGTGGAATTATTACCAAAAACAGGAAGAATGCATCAGTTAAGAGTGCATACCAATAAAATAAGTCATCCCTTAATTGGAGATCCTAAATATGGTGATAAAAACCATAATATTATGTTTGAAATAAATTTTGGCTGTAGTAAAATGTTTCTGCATGCTGGAAAATTAAATCTCAAACACCCTTTTACATTTGAAGAACTTATTTTAAATGCAAAATTTCCTATAGATTGGCTTAACAGGTTTGAGGAATTTAATTGGAAAAACCCACTTACTAAATAATGCAAATATAAAAACCTGTTAAGAAACAGGTTTTTTATTTATTGTTCTAATGAATTAGTTTCAAAAAATATTAATTCACCATTATCAAATTTTAAAGAAATTTCTAGAGGGTTACAACAGACTTCACAATCTTCTATATAAGTTTCATTAGTAATACTAGTATCTAAAATCATAGATATTTCTTCCCAACAATAAGAACATTGAAAAAAATGCTCCACTATTCCTCTATTACCTTTAAAACAAGCTTTCCTTTTTTATCTCCAGAAAATAATCTGTTATACGTTTCATGAAAATTTTCGATACCTTCATAAATATCTTCTTTAGATTTCAATTTACCTTCTTGTAACCAAATTCCCATTTGTTTTGCTGCTTCACCAAACTTTTTAGTATAATCCATCACTACCATTCCCTGCATAGTAGAACGTGTAACTAAAAGAGATAAATAATTACTTGGACCATCTATTTTTGATTTATTATTATATTGAGAAATTGCACCACAGATAACAACTCTAGCATGCATTCTTAATTTACTTAAAGCAGCATCTAAAATTAAACCACCAACGTTATCGAAAAATACGTCAACTCCTTTTGGACATTTTTCTTTTAATGCAGTATATATATTTTCAGATTTATAATCTATAGCTGCATCAAAACCAAGTTCATTAACCACATAATCACATTTCTCTTTTCCTCCTGCAATACCAATTACCTTACAACCTTTAATTTTAGCTATTTGGCCAACAATACTTCCAACTGCACCAGCTGCACCAGAAACCAATACAATATCCCCTTCTTTAATTTTACCTACTTCAGTAATTCCAAAATAAGCTGTCATTCCAGGCATACCTAAAGTACCTATATACATTGGCATTGGTGCTAAACGTGTATCTACTTTATACCAACTCTCACCAGTTGTAATTGCATATTGTTGCACTCCGCCCCAACTTGTAACTACATCTCCAATTTCAAATTTAGGGTTTCCGTTATTTTTAATAACTACCCCAATAGAACCAGATCTCATAACATCATCAATTGCAACTGGAGGTATATAGGATTTAGAATCATTCATCCAACCGCGCATTGCTGGGTCTAAAGAAATATAATGCTGTTGCACTAAAATTTCTCCTTCTTGTAATTCTGGAATTGGGTTAGATTCTAATTGCCAAGTATCTGCAGTTGGCACTCCTATTGGTCGTTTTTTAAAGATGATTTGTTTGTTATTCATTGAATACTATTTTTTTTCGATGCTAAATATAATTAAAAATAATTTGAATAAATATTTTAAAAAATATAGAGAGCACATTTTTTTAATAATGATGTAAATTAACTATGGCTTCACTTAATTTATCTTTACCAAGATACTGCTGTTCTAAATCTGATTGAAATGGAATTGGAGTTTCTAAACTTGCTACTCGTTTTACTGGAGCATCTAAGAATTTGAAACAATTTTCAGTAATCAAAGCAGAAACATCACTTGCTATTCCTCCAAACAAAGAATCTTCTTGTACAATTATTGCTTTACCTGTTTTCTTTACTGATTGATAAATAGTTGCTGTGTCTAATGGCTGTAAAGTTCTTAAATCAATTACATCTGCTTTAATTTCTGGTAAGTTTTCTAAAGCATCTAAAACCCAATGCACTGCAGCTCCATAACTAATAATCGTTAAATGAATTCCATCTTTTAATAAAGTAGCTTTACCAATTTCTGTAGTAAAATACCCTTCAGAAACATCTTGATAAACAGACCTATACAAACCTTTATGCTCAAAAAACAAAACAGGGTTTGGATCTTCAATAGCACTTGCTAAAAGACCTTTTGCATCTTGTGGAAATGCTGGGTAAACTACTTTTAAACCCGGTGTTTTGGTAAACCAAGCTTCGTTAGTTTGGCTATGAAAAGGACCAGCACCAACACCAGCTCCACAAGGCATTCTTACAACAATATCTGCATTTTGACCCCATCTATAATGAGATTTTGCCAATAAGTTTACTATTGGGTTAAAACCAGAAGAAACAAAATCTGCAAACTGCATTTCCATAACAGATTTTACACCATTAATAGATAAACCATAAGCTGCAGAAACTATAGCAGATTCACAAATAGGTGTGTTCCTAACACGATCTTTACCAAAACCCTCAACAAAACCATCTGTTATTTTAAAAACACCTCCATATTCAGCAACATCTTGCCCCATAATAACTAAATCATTATGTTTTTCCATAGATAATTTTAATCCATCGGAAATAGCATCTACAAAACGAATTTTATTTTTATTAATTGATGGATTTACTGCCTCGTATTCGAAATCTTTATAAACATCTTTTAATTCAGTTTCTAAATTAGGTGTAATTTTTTCCTCATCAAAAGCTAGTTTTAGGTGTTCATTAATTTCTTTTATAATTTCTTTTCTGTAAGTAGTTTCAATATCATTCGTTAAAATTTTTTCTTTGATTAAATACTCTTTAAAATTCTCTAAAGGGTCTTTAGCTCCCCAATATTCCATTAAGTCTTCTGGAACATATTTTGTTCCACTTGCTTCTTCATGACCGCGCATTCTAAAGGTTTTAAACTCTAAAAGTATAGGTCTAGGTTTTTTACGAACACTTTTAGCTAATTCATCTATTTTAGTATAAACTTCAAGAATATTATTCCCATCAACTATATGGCTTTCCATTCCGTAGCCAATTCCTTTATCAGCAATATTTTTACAATTAAACTGTTCTGTTGTTGGTGTAGATAAACCATAACCATTATTCTCAACACAAAACAAAACGGGTAAACTCCATACAGATGCTACGTTTAGAGCTTCATGAAAATCTCCTTCACTAGTTCCTCCTTCTCCTGTAAAAACAGCGCAAACTTTATGGTTTCCTTTTATCTTATTTGCTAATGCAATTCCGTCTGCTATACCTAATTGTGGTCCAAGATGAGAAATCATACCAACAATATTAAACTCTTGTGTTCCAAAATGAAAACTACGATCTCTCCCTTTAGTAAACCCATTCATTTTACCTTGCCATTGAGAAAACAATCTATATAAAGGAATTTCTCTAGTGGTAAAAACACCTAAATTTCTATGCATTGGTAAAATGTATTCGTCATCCTCTAAAGCAGAAGCAACTCCAACTGAAATAGCCTCTTGTCCAATACCAGAAAACCACTTCGAAATTTTACCTTGTCTAAGTAAAATCAACATTTTTTCCTCAACTAATCGAGGTTTTAACATTTTTCTATATAAACTAAGTAATACTTTACTACTTAGTGCAGATTTTAAATTATATTCAATTTTAGTACTCATAAAATATGTATATCATAATTATAACAAACATAATGATAAAGAATATCATTGCATAAAAAAAACCTTATCAATTCTGATAAGGTTTTTTTTATAATTCAAATTATTTAAACACTACAATTCTTTAAAAATTGCATGCATCATTCTTTTCTTGTCATTAATACTTTCTTCTAAAGCAATCATAGTTTCTGTTCTATTTACTCCAGGTATATCATCTATCTGATAAATAATATCTTTTGCATCATTTGTTCCTTTTGCTCTTACTTTACAAAATATATTATATTTACCTGCTGTAACATAAGCTACTGTTACGTTTGGTATTCTTCTTAGGTTCTCAATAACAGATTGAGTCATAGAAGTTTTTTCTAAATAAACACCAACATGCGCTATAAAAGAATAGCCCATTTTTTCGTAATTTAAAGTTAGAGTTGATCCCTGAATAATACCTTCATCTTCCATTTTTTTAACACGAACATGAATTGTTCCTGCAGATACTAAAAGCTGTTTTGCAATATCTGTAAATGGAGTTCTAGCGTTTTCTATTAAGATGTCTAAGATTTGATGATCTATTTCGTCTAAGATAAATTTTTTCATTTTTTTATGTATTATTCAAATTATACGGCAAATTTATGAATTTAATTTAACTAAACGTCATTTAAAGTGAGAAATATTTAAGATTTTTACTCTTCGAAAACGATTTCGTTGTGTCCAATTTGGTTTTTAAAGTCAATTTTATCCACAATATTTAATTTTGAAACCAATTGATTGTTTAAAATTAAGTCGCTATATTGATAAGCAATATCTTTCTCAGAATTTTTATATCTATGTATTACATCATAGAAAGTTTTTGCATTGTTAGGAATATTAAAATAAGGTTCATATTCTAAAAAAGAGCTTGATATAGCAATATGATAAATTCCTTGTAAGATCGAAAAAAAGTATATTCTCTAGAAATTTCTCTTTGATAATCATTTGTATAATGACCAGATTCAATTAAAATTGTATTGTAGCCTAATTTTTGAAAATTGTCTCCAGTTGCAGTTGGATAAAACTCATCTGTATACCTACCAACAAAATTCGGAATCATATTTTGTAGCATAGCATTCATAACTACAATTACATTCATGGTTTCTTTTCGTCCTTTAGTTAATGCTCTTGTAATTTCTTCTGAGGGCGCTAAAAAAGAAATCGTAGCAGGATTTTTAGTACCTTCTACACCAAAAATAGTTCTTTGATCATGTAAGTTAAAACAAAATTTCGGGTTAAATTCTTCTAGAACATCTCTTAAAAGGTTACTTTCTTTAGCCACTCTATCTACAGCATCTCTATTTAAATCAATTTTATTTGCGTTTACTCTAGTGTACGCCTGTGAACCATCAGGATTTAACATCGGGATAAAAACCAATGTACATTCATTTAAAATGGTTTTAAAGACTTCGTTATTTGAATTAGAAAAACAATTAAATAAGTCGAAAAGAGCTTTTGTTCCCGTACTTTCATTACCATGCATTTGAGACCAAAGTAAAATTTTCTTTTTTCCAGTTCCTATTTTAAGTTTATAGATAGGTCTTTGCTCTTCTGAAAATCCAAGTTGATTAATTTCAAAAACATCATTGTGTTTTTGAAATAAAATTTCAATATCCTCAAGGGTAATCCACTTACCATTTAAACTAGTTTCTTTTTGATTTTTAAAATACTCTCTTAATAATTCTGATGATAAAATATTCACGGTTCTAACTTTATTGAAATACAAATTTACAGTATTGAAAATAAGCATCCTATTAAAATGTTACAATTGTAAATTAATAAAATGTTACAAATGTAAAGTTAAATTAGGGACAATATATTTACTTTTGTAAACCGCAATATTAAAAAATAGTTCTGTGGAATGTAAATGTAAAATTAAAATCAAAAATGGTTTATATTTAAAATTTAATTATTTAATAACCAAGTTAATACAAGCATCAATTAAAGCTTTAGTTTATGCTTGAATTTTGATTTAAAAAATCTAAAACCATATTACTTTGTAATAACAAAAGAATAATTTACATTTGTAATTAAGCAAAACGTTACAATGATAAACAGTTTAGAATTTACAAATCGTATTAAAAATATCATGGATCATCATCAATTATCAGCCTCTTTATTTGCTGATAAAATTGGTGTACAGCGCTCTAGTATTTCACATATCTTATCAGGAAGAAACAAACCTAGTTTAGATTTTATTCTAAAAATTACAACAGTTTTTAATGACGTAGATATACATTGGTTATTAAACGGAAAAGGAGCTTTTCCTAAAAATACAGTACCAAATTTAACTTCTTCTACTCCATCATTTTTAGAAGCAAACCCTAATGATGGAAAGAGAATTCAACGAATAGTAGTTTTTTATGCAGATGGAACTTTTGATGAATATCAGAAATAATATAAATTTACTTTAGTTCTCGAATTAATATACTTTAGAAAATCTTAATCAACTAAATAATCTCTACATAAATTGAATAAAATTGATATTAGAACTGTAAATGTTGTTCAATATTTACAACCTTTAAGAGAAGGTGGCTCTTTACCTGCAATTGTTAAAGCAGATGATGGTTTTTTATATGTGATAAAATTTAGAGGTGCAGGCCAAGGTAAGAAAGCATTAATCTCTGAGTTTATTGGAGGTGAGCTTGCGAGAGCAATAGGTTTGAATGTTCCTGAATTGGTTTTTATGAATTTAGACGATTCCTTTAGTAAAACTGAACCCGATGAAGAAATTCAAGATTTATTAAAATTTAGTGTTGGTTTAAATTTAGGATTGCATTTTTTATCTAGCGTAATTACGTATGACCCTTTGGTTTCTAATGTTGATGCTTTAACAGCTTCTAAAGTGGTAATTTTAGATAGTTTGATAAGCAATATAGATAGAACTGCTAAAAACACAAATCTATTAAATTGGAATAACGAGTTATGGATTATTGATAATGGTGCTAGTTTTTATTTTCATCATAATTGGAAAACTTGGAAAAACCACATAACAAAGACTTTTCCGTTAATTAAAGACCATGTTTTGCTCCCTCAAGCTACAGTACTGCAAGAAGCTAAAGAGGAAGTTATAAAAAGAATTGATAAAAATGTAATTACAGAAATTGTAAATAGTATTCCTGAAGACTGGTTGCTAAACGAAGGTGATTTTCTATCTCCAAACCAAATGAGAGCTGCATATATTGAGTTTCTATGCGCAAATATATCTATGATTGATAAACTTGTAAAAGAAGCTGAAGATGCAAGATAGAGTTACATTTGAATATGCAATTATAAGATTAGTACCAAAAGTTGAACGAGAAGAGTTTTTTAATGTTGGTGTTATTTTGTTTTCGAAGCGTAAAAAATATTTAGGAATAAAATATGAGATCAATACTAGTAAACTAAAAGCATTTGCTCCAGAAATAGAAATACAACTTTTAAATGATTATTTAAATGCATGGAAACTAATTTGCGAAGGAAATGCTGCTGGCGGTAAAATTGGTGAATTTGAAATTTCTGATCGTTTTAGATGGTTAGCTGCTTGCAGAAGTACAATTATTCAGAGTTCTAAAACGCATCCTGGTTTATGTATAAATCCCGAAAAAGAATTACAAGACATTTTTGATAAATATGTTTTGTAAAGTTATTTTGAAGTAACAAATTTCTTAACTTATAAACCTTAATTAAATATTAGTTTTTTAAATAAAACATTTGCCAGCAAACAAGTTTAGCCCAGATTGAAATGACATCCTTTTTTCTGGCAGTTCGAGTGAATTTGCTTTTTAGCAAATTTGTATCGAGAACAGAAGAAAAAAGATATAGTGGAAAGCTGGAAATAGCTTTAAAAAAATAAAAGTTTAAACGTTTAAATAATCAGCAATTAGATTATTTTTTAATGTTTTTCTTGGCACTTTAAAATTAAAATAGTCTTCTAAAGGAATCTCAAAACCTTTGTAGTTTAAATAATTATTTAGCGCAATATTTAAACCTTCGCTAAATAAATGATGTTCTGCTCCTATTGGATCTTCATGATACAAATCGTTTTCTGCAAAGCCTTTAAATTCTGGTCCAATTATGTTAATTTGAAATTCATCCGGATTTTTACCTACAGGACTATGACTTGTGCATGCAAATTGATGCCAAAAAGCAGATTGAATACAGTTATTTTGGAATAATTGACGTACAACTTCTAAAGAATCAATGGTTTCTTGCTCAGTTTCTGTAGGAAAACCAAACATTAAATAAGCGTGTACCATAATGTTTTGATCAGAAAAAGCTTTGGTAACTCTAGCAACCTGACCAATATCTACTCCTTTTTTCATTTTTTCTAATAACCTATCAGAAGCAACTTCCAAACCTCCAGTTACAGCAATACAACCAGATTTAGATAACAGAGCACATAATTCTGGTGTAAATGTTTTTTCGAAACGAATGTTTGTCCACCAAGTGATATACACTTTACGTTCTAAGAGTTTGTTTGCTAATGCTCTTAACATTTTTGGCGGTGCAGCTTCATCAACAAAATGAAAACCTGTAATACCCGTTTCTGAAATTATTTTCTCAATTTTATCAACTAAATCGTCTGCAGTTGTATTTTGATAATTACCAATATAATCTAATGTAACATCGCAAAAAGAGCACTTTTTCCAATAACAACCATGAGAAATGGTGAGTTTATTCCATTTACCATCAGACCACATTCTGTGCATTGGATTCATCACATCTAAAAAAGACAAATACTTTTCTGTTGGCAAACCAATATAACTTGGCGCAGGTAAGTTTTTATGATGAAAAATTGTATTTGGTAATTTATCCTTATAAATAACAGTATTATTTTTACAGATATATGTTCTTTCTAAAGACTCCTCTCCTATTTTTTCGTCTAAAAATTCGGTAATTCTTAGTAAAGGTCCTTCTCCATCATCTAAGGTTATAAAGTCTACAAAATCAAAAATTCTTGGATCTGATAATCGCCTTAATTCCGTGTTGCAATAACCACCACCAAAACCAATTTTAATATCTGAGTAGTTTTGTTTTATAAATTGTGCACATCTTAAAGCAGAGAAAAGATTACCTGGAAACGGAATTGTAAAACAAACTAAATCAAAACTTTCTTTTTTTAATTTCTCATCTAACAAGTATAACATTTCATCTTCAATCAATGTGGTTTCGAATTGCAAACACTTGTCTAATTCATCAAAACTAGAAGCTGCTCTGGCAATTTGCTCTGCATAACGTGTAAAAGAGAAAAATTCATCTACGTTTGTATTGATGAAATCGCCTAATTCTTCTACAAATAGGGTTGCAATATGTTTTGCTTTGTCTAAAATACCTAATTTACCAAATTCGGTAGTTAAATCTTTTTCTAATTTTATACGTCTATGACCAAATGGTAAAAAATCTTTATGTACTATTTGATATGCAGCAGTAACTTCTTGCACGCGTAAATAGTTCATTACAGAATCTACTTTATTAATATAATCTTCTCTTTGTTCCCAAACCAAAGGCAGCTCTTTATTTCCAAGCATTGCTGCTTGCTTAAAAATTGCATCTATAAATTCTTTGGTAAACACAGCTGTAAACAACTCTATACTTAGATCCATTTGAGTTGTTTTTACATTTTTAGACTCTAAAAAACCTTTAATGTATGCAGTTGCAGGATACGAAGTGTTTAACTGTGTAAATGGAGGTGTTATTAAAAGCGTGTTTACAGACATCTATTTTAAGTAAAGTGCAAAGATACTATCTGAATTAAGAATAACTTTAAAAACTTTGGTTGGTTTTTTAAAGCTTAATTTTAAATGTCTTTATTTTTTACAAAAAGAGGGTTTTCCCTCTTGATTTTTTTCTCTAAAAAATATAACTTCGCTAACTACGTTTATAAAACATTAAAACGTTACATAAACGTGTTAACGTTGGCAATAATTAAAGAAAAACCGAAACTACATTTAAAAATTTGATGACTAAAAGCAAAGCAAAAAAAGAAATTGAAAGACAATATAGCTTATTTTGGAATGGTTCTTTCAATGCTTTTTCATTAAATAGTGATTTAGAAGGTTCTCTGAAATATCTTAAATTAGAAAATGAAATTGCTATCAAAAGACATATTTCTAATTCAGGTTTGACAGAAAAACAAATTATTGCAAGTGAAGGTTATTTGAGAGATGAATTAAAAAAAATTGACCAATATCCGAAAACCATTACACCAATGATTTTAGTTTATTTAACGTCAACTTTTGAAATTTTTCTGAAAAGTATAATTAGAATATTATTAAAATTCAATCCTGAACCGATTAAGAATAACGACAAAAAAATTCCTCTTCAAACGATATTAGCAAGTTCTGATTTAGATGAATTATTGGATTTAATTTTGGAGCAAATTACTCACGATTTAGGATACAAGAATATTTCTGAACAAATATCATATCTGAATACCAAAATAAATATAAATCTATCTTTTAAAAAACTGAAAGGTTTAATAGCAAATCGAAGATTTATCAACATCGAAGAAATTCAAGAGATTTTTTTAATTAGAAATTTAGTTCTTCATAATGGAGGAATAGTAAACAAACAGTATCTAAATCTCACGAATAGACAAGAATATAAAGAAGGAGAAAAAATTGAAGTTACGAAAGACGATATACAAAATTATTTTACGACTATTTTTCACGGAACTTCAGCAATTTCTAGACAAAGTAAATTATATATAAAGGAATTTAAAACAAAATAACTATTGCCAACAACGTGTATAATTCATTGCTAGTTATAGCCTACTTACGAAAGTCCTCGCGGACTTTCTATCTGTGATTTATTTGCTAACTTTAGTGCTGAAACACGCAACGAAATCATACACGTATTCCAAGATCAAATCCTAATAAAATTTAGTTTTTATTTTAAGCAGCATAATTTTGAAGAACAACATACGGTGTTCCTCTTTTAACTACTGCAAAAGCTCTCGCTATTAGTTTGTTTCTAACATTATTTATTGCTAACATTTTATCTTTTCCTTCTGCTAACTTTTTTTGATAATACAATTTTAGTTCGCTATCATGTTGTATTGCAGAAACACTTGCCATACTTAGTAAACTTTTCATCTTTCTATCTCCTAAATAATGACATTGTTTTCGTCTATGAATACTTGTACCAGAGCGATGCTCAAAAGGTGCAGTTCCACAATAACTGGAGAAAGCACGCCAACTTTTAAAACGTGTAAAGTTACCTGTATGATAAATTAATTGACAAGCAACCACAAGACCAATCCCTTTCATACTTTTTAATAATTCGTAGTTTTTACTCATAGAAATATCATCAAAAATTATTTCTTCAATTCTAATTTCTATTGCCTTTACTTGCTTAGATAAATAGTCAATACTTCGCTTTAAACTGATACAACCTAAATCTGTTGTAGAGCTTGTTAAAAGCTCTTTCATCTCTTTTAAAGTACCTTTTAAACCCGCGTTATTTCTAACTAACTGATCTCTTAAAGCTAACAATCTACCTAACTCTAAATGAGAGCTACTTTTAACAGTACTTGGAGTTAACTCTTCTCTGTAAAGCCAACCATATCTTGCTATTACTTGAGCATCTAGTTTATCTGTTTTCTCTTTTACAATCCCTGAAGAACGCTTAATTTTTAACGGACTTTCCTCAACATAAACTACTTTCTTACTATGCAAATAAAGCGCAAGTTTTAAGGAATAATAACCTGTATTCTCAAAACAATAAAAAACAGCACTTTCTTTTGTTGCTTGTAAAACCCATTTTAAGAGGCTTTTGTAACCAACTAAATCGTTCTTAAACTCTTTATGAACTTGGGCATGATAACAATAAGCATCAATCGTCTTTTTTGATACATCAATTCCTACTACTTCTCTGTAATTTTTCATATTTTTACAATTAGAGTGAATAAATATGTTGCAAAAACTACTTCCTTTATCGGGATTTTTTAAACCTGGTATTCCAAATGGTTCTTTGCAACTTTATAACAACAGAGGACTCGTACGTGTAAGGGAACTACAATTCTAAAACACGTTATAGTTCTCCTCTGTTATTACATAAAGATATTTATTACAAACTAAAGAAACACGTTAGCGAAAAATAACTACAACAACTTCGCCATTGCAGTTTTAATAATTTCTATATTTTTTTCTCTGTTAGGTTGTTCAGCTTTCTTTTGATCTTGAATCATGTTTCTCATTAAGTTGATAACAACTTTATCAAAATTAAAACCTTTAAACTGCTTACCCTTTACAACCATATCGTCCACAACATTTTGTATAGCTACAGAGTTATTACTTTCAGAAATTTGTTTAAATGCTTTTTGAAATAAGACCTTATTTACATCATCTCCTGTTAAAAACATACCTTCTAAAACATTTTTTGCAATAAATGGCAACTCTGTTGTATCTTTTTCTTCAATAAATATTCTTGTTAAAGGTGTTGCTAAAATTTTTCTAACTTCATCTGGTAATTCTTTAGATTTAACAAAAGCTGCTTGCTTATCTACATAATACAAAGAAACCAAAGATTTGCCTAGAACAGAATAGGATTTACTTTGTAAGCCTTTTTCAAAAATAGGTTTTAATTCGGGGTCTGTTAATTTACCAAGTGTATGTATTGCTTCTGCTTGCACAAGTGTTTTTACATCAGAATTTGCCATTTTCATAATTTTTCTAATCGCATTTTTTTTAGAAGACTTATTTATTAAATCAATTTTTTGTAAAGCTAAAATTCTAATTTTATAAGAAACATCATCTAGCGCATTTACGACTGCTTCAAAAGCAACTTTATCTGTTTGCCTTATTGCAACTTCCAACAAAGCTTCTCTTCTATGCGCATAGTTATCTGCATTTTCTAATTGAAAAATATAATCACTTAAAACCTTATTTTCATTAATTTCACAAATTAAAGATCCGTCTGCATTTACTTGAATTAAAGTTGGTTGTTTTGTGTACGAAAAGGTAAAAGAAGTATCACTTGCATCTACAAAAACTTGATGCCTTGTTCTTTTTTTACCCTCAAAAACATCTATTGCAAAAGGAAATTTAAAAGTTTTTGATTGTAACTGAATAACATTTACAGTAACAGTTTTACGTAAAGTATTATAATCATAAGAGATTTCTATATTTGGATGCCCGTTATTAAAATACCATTGATTAAAAAACCAATTTAAATCCTTACCAGTTACCTCTTCAAAAACTAATCTTAATTGGTGTACTTCTGCCGTTTTATATTTATACTTAGTTAAATATTCTTTTAAACCTAAGAAAAAAGCATCGTCTCCCAAATAGATTCTTAGCATGTGTAAAATTGCACCTCCTTTATTATAACTTACTAAATCGAACATTTCTTCCTTGTCGTCATAATTATAACGAACTAAATGTTTATCACTATCATTTTCACCATTTAAATACGCTTTAACTTCATCATATAAATGCATTTCTGCATTTACTTTTCCGTATTTATGTTCTCTCCATAAGAACTCACTATAATTAGCAAAAGACTCATTTAAAGTTAGGTTAGACCAACTTTCTGAAGTTACTAAATTCCCAAACCAATGATGAAAAATTTCGTGGGCAATTGTGTTTTCTTGTACATTTTCATCTATTAATTGCCCTGGTTTTTGATATGCTTTTTCTCCATGAATTACAGCAGTAGTATTTTCCATTGCTCCAGAAACATAGTCTCTACCAACAATTTGGCTGTATTTATTCCAAGGATATTCTACACCCAATTTATCAGAAAAAAAACCAATTATTTCTGGAGTTAAACCAAAAATAGCTTTTGCATAAGGGGCAAATTCTTTTTCTACATAATAATTAACAGGAATGTTTTTATAGGAGTCTTTGATAATTTCATATTCACCAATTCCCATAAAAAATAAATATGGAGCGTGTTTTTTATCAAACTTCCAATAATCTGTTCTATTAGTACCATTTTTGGTTTTACTAACCAATTCTCCATTAGAGAGCGTTGTATATTTATTTGGAACAGTTATATAAATTTCTTGTGAAGTTTTTTGGTTTGGAGCATCTATGGTAGGAAACCAACAACTACTAGCCTCTGTTTCTCCTTGTGTCCAAATTTGTGTTGGTTTATTTTTATCAGATCCATCTGCATTTATAAAATACAATCCTTTAGCTTCTTTAATTGCAACACTACCTTTTTGATACACTTTTTCTGGTTGCGCAGTATATTTTATATAAATAGTAAACTCTTCGTCTTTTTTATATGTTTTAGGTAAGTCGATAATCAATTTTACTTTGTCATCATAAAAATAATTTAAAGCAATATTGTTTATAGAAATTTGATGGATCAACATTGCTTTAGCATCTAAAGTAATAGCGTTTGAACTGTAAAAATGTGGTTTTGCAGTTACCCAAGCTTCACCATTCATCGTTTTGTTTTCAAAATTAAAATCAACCTTTAATTTTGTATGTACTAAATCATGTGTTTTTTCTCTTTCAGGCTGATAAGTTGTACTCTGTGCAAAACTAATTAAACTTACACATATAAAACAAAACACTATTATTTTCTGAAACTTCATAAACATCATTATCTTCTAAAATCAAAAATACTAAATATGAAGATAGAAGCTGTTAATGAGCAGTTAAAAATAATATTCCTTTAAAAAAAGAAAACCTATAATCTCTTTAGAAATTATAGGTTTATTAATTTAATGGAATTTAAATTTTTATTTTCCTTGAAAAATACCGCTAAAGCCTTTTAAATTTTCAGCATCCATTTTTACACTATTCATCATTTCAATTACTTTGGCTGGGTTCATATTCTCTCCCAGTAACCTTGCTACTCCAACTCCAGCTTCTTTACTGTAACCAAACGCAATTACTTCATCTATAGAATCTGTATCGCCAGTATAATAAACTTTTACATTCATCCCTTTTGCCTTCATAGACATTAGGTTTTTGTAATCATCATTATCAGTAAATATTTTTTTTAACTTTGTTTTTTCTGCCTCATAAGCCGTAGAATTATCTGCTGTTTTTGGTAAAAAGGCAATATTAATTTTCTTAATACTTTTAATTGTTTCTTTTACATCATCAGAAACATTTGCTTTTGCACTTAAAACAGAACTAACAGGTAAATCTCCTGTGTAAAAACCTTCTTTTCCGCTTGTGTCTACTAAATAACTCTGTAAAGATTTTTCGTTTTTACAAGAACTTGCAAAAAGCACTAAAAACACTAAAGAGCAAATGGTGGTTAATTTTTTCATTATATAAGTTTTAATGATTAATAGAGAGGTTTATTATCTAAACCTCTCTGTTTAATCTTGGTTTTACTTTTTATCACTTTTCTTCACAAAAGTATCAGCTAAATCAGACATTCTATTAATATCTATATTACCAGTTAAAGAAACTATAACAGATTCTGATATCTTATTTGTTTTTTTACTTATCCCTTTTATAAACATTAAAACTTCACTAACATAATCTTTATTCTTGGTTGCTTTAACATAAATTTTAACTTTAGAATCTCCTTCTTTAACACGCATTAACTCTGTTAAGTTATGCTTTTTAATAGCTGAATTAGCCATTACTTCCATTTTATTAGCAACATTCATATTTTCTGTAGAAAATACTTTTAAACTTTTAAGATCTTGAATCATCTCAAAAACTTGCATTGCTTCATTATCTTTAATTTTTTCTGGTTTAAACTTAGATAAAAGGTCGAACATATCTTTGGTAACTACTACCATATCTACGCCATCTGTATCTTCTAAAGTATCAAAAAACGATTGTGCATTGGTTACCATTGGTGTAACTACTAACGCTATTAATAATATTATTTTTTTCATAATTTCTGTGTTTACTTGGTTTAATAATTTTTACTTGGTTTTATTTTAATATCTTATTAACTGAATTCTCATAAGTATATAAAGTTGCTACTGCCTCTTCTCCTTTTCTTAAATTGGTAGATAATAACATTAATCCTTTACTTACTTGTGCATAAATTTCTTCTGCTTGTTTTTTCTGCTGATAATTATCATACTGATTTTTACCAATGAAAACACTAAACAAAAGCATTACCGATGCTGCAACAGATAACCATTTAAAGTTTCTTGTTTTAGATTTCTTAGGTTCTAACTCAATGGTTTTTGTATACGTTACATCTTTAGCAGTAGTAAAATAAGTAAACATGTAAGCATACTGTTCTAAATGCGGTGCAACAATACCTTCTGTAAAATAGTTTTTTAAGGTTGCTTCTTCTTGCAAAGTAGTTTCTGCGTCTAAATATTTTTCTACTAATTTTTCTATGTTAGCTAACTCCATAGTTATGTTTTTTAATTAATTCTTCTCTTATTGTTTTTCTTGCTCTAGATAAAGCTACTCTTACTGCTGTTGGTTTCATATCAACCATTTTACAGATCTCATCAAAATCATATTGTTCAATATCTCTTAATTGAATTATAATTTTTTGTTGTTCTGGTAATTTTTCAATCAATTGGTGTACTTGGTTTACACTGTCTTGATATTCTAATTTCTTATCTAAAGACGTTTCTTTCTCTTTATAATTACTATGAACTAATGTTAAATTACTTGCTTGTTTACTTTTTAAACGATCATAACAATAATTTTTAGTCATTGTCATTGCAAATGCTTCAACATTTTTATAATCAGCAATTTTTTCTTTACTTCTCCATAATTTAAAGAACAATTCTTGGGTAGCATCTTCAGCTTCTTCTGTAGAAACTAAAAGTCTTTTTGCTAGCCTAAAAACTTTGTCTTTAAAGGGTAAAACAACTTTTAAAAAGTCTGATTGATTCATTTTTATTTTATTTGTTTTCTAATATTTTTAGATCTCTAATATCAGGTTACATAATTACGACGACACATAATATGTTTTGTTACATTAGAATGTAAAAAAAACACTATTTATGTTTATTTTGCGTTAAACTTACTACATAATCAGTTTATAATATGAAGTTTCATTTTTGGTCTAAACTATTTTTTATTCTATTTATATTAAGTTTTTTTCTTATTGTACTTCAAAATCTGAAGATATCCCTGTAGATATTGAAGTTAATGATTTTGTTTGGAAAGGCTTAAATGCGTATTATTTATGGCAAAGTGATATTCCTGAATTAGCAGACCTTCGTTTTAGTAATCAAACTGATTTAAATGCTTTTTTATACGGTTTTGCTTCTCCAAAAATTTTATTTGAAGATTTATTAAACAAACCTACAGACCGTTTTTCTAGAATTTTTGATGATTATATAGCTTTAGAAAACTCAAAACAAGGTATTACTCTTAATAATGGAATGGAGTTTGGGTTAGTTGAAAATGCAGATAATTCTGGAAATGTTTTTGGTTATGTAAGATATATAGTTCCAAACTCAGATGCTGCCATTAAAGGAATTAAAAGAGGTCAACTTTTTAATACTGTTGATGGCACTCAACTAAATACCAATAATTATATCAATTTATTATTTAGCAATAACACTACATATACTATTGGTTTTGCTAACTACAATAATGGAGATCCAATAACTAACAGAAACAGCGAAACTTTAGTAAAAACAGAAATTCAAGAAAACCCTGTTGCCATTTCTAAAGTTATTACAGATGGTAGTCAAAAAATTGGTTATTTAATGTACAATCAGTTTTCATCTACTTTTGATGGTGAATTAAATGAAGCTTTCGCGGGTTTTAAATCAGAAAACATCAATGATTTAATCATAGATTTAAGATACAATAGCGGCGGTTCTGTTAAATCTGCTACTTATTTAGGAAGCATGGTAACCGGACAATTTTATAACGAGTTATTCTCTAAAGAATCTTGGAATGAGAAGGTAAAAGCTGCCTTTAACCCTACTTCTTTTATTAATAATTTCACAAATCAACTTTTAAATACTAATAGTAATGGCAATATTATTTTAAACGAAGCTATACATAGTTTAAGTTTAAATCGAGTTTATTTTATAGTAACTAAAAGCACCGCTTCTGCATCTGAATTAGTTATAAATTCTTTAAGTTCTTATATAAATGTACATTTAATTGGCACAAGAACAACTGGAAAGCAAGTTGGTTCTATTACGCTATATGATTCAGATAATTACAGAAGAAACGGTATAAATTTAAACCAAAATCATACGTTTGCATTACAGCCTTTAGTTTTTGAAATTTTTAATAATGATAATGAAAATCAACCAAATGGTTTTTTACCAGGCACCACTTTACCAGGCATTGAGTTAAGTGAAGATTATAATAATTTAGGTATTTTAGGAGAGCGCTCAGACCCATTACTAGACAGAACTTTAATTTATATATCAACAGGATCAAAAACCAACCGTAAAACATTTAAAAATAAATTATTAAATGAATTTTACAATTCCAATTTAGCGAAGCCAATTAAAGATAATATGTTTGTAGATTTAAAGAAAAAATTATAAGTTTAATTTTTCTACATCTTCAATACCCTCTTCAATTTCTTTATCAGTTAAAACGTCTGGTCTAAACTCACTCATTAATTCTTCTCTTTTAGATTTTGCATATCTAAAACCAGATTTCCACCATTTACGCATTAACTTTTGGTCGAAAACCAAAGAATTTGTAGTCAATACTGTTGGAGTATAATATAAATTTAGCTTAACGTTTTTATTGTTAGCTGCCAATTTACCGATAGTAATATTATGTCTTTCTACATGAGTTAGCATAAAATCAAAAACAGTAAATAACAACGAAAAAGGGTTTTTAGAAGGTACTTTATTTATTTGTGAAACTTCTGTTTCTAAAATTATTGCATCAATTTCTGTTGCTCCTCTTAAAATTGCTTCTCTAATTGGCACTAAAGAACCGAAACCACCATCTGCGTATTGGCAATGGTCTTTTTCTAACAAACTCATAAAAGGAATATAATTACAAGAACCCCAAATCCAATCTGTAAAATCTTCATATGTACAATCATTACTAGATTTGTACTCAATTTGATTAGCCGTTAAATTAGATACAGTTACAACAACCTCCTTATTGTTTTCTCTAATTTTATTATACATTTCTTTGGTAACATTATTTTTAATTAAACTTTTTAAATTTTTACTTTCTCCAAAAGTTTTTCTTCCTAAAATTAAATTCCAAAGAGTATTAAAATGACTAATACTTATTACTTTTTCGCCAGCAACTTTTTTAATATTAAAAGGATTATTACTAAAAATAGTATCTTGATTTACGTTTGTGTATAAAACTTTTAACTCATCTAACATTCCTAAAGCTAAATGTGAAACCATTAAACTACCCGTAGAAGTACCAACAAATAAATCATAATCTCTATTTTCTTTCTTCATTAAGTACTGTGCAACACCACCAGCAAATGCACCTTTACTACCACCTCCAGAAATTACTAACGCTTTTTTCATTATCTATAAATGATTTGTTTAATTTAGTCGCATAAAAATATGAAAAAATGAAAAGAATATCAGTACTAATTTTTGCTTATCTTCTTATTACGTCTTGTAATAATGAATACAAACCTAGAAACATAGAATCTGTTGATGTAATAAAATTTAAAAAAGATAAATCTAGTATTAGAACAATTGTTTCTGTTGATAAAAATACAGTGTATTATGCAGGTTCAAAAGGTGATTATGGTTATACTAAAGATGGTGGAAAATCTTGGAGTACAGAATACATAAAACATCAAGACACTATAATACCACATTTTAGAAGTTTAACAAAAAATGGTAATGATTTTTTTGCGCTTTCAATTGCTCATCCAGCATTGTTATATAAATTATCTAACAATAACACCGAGCTAGTTTATAAAGAAGAAAATGAAAAAGTATTTTATGATGCTATTAAGTTTTTTGATGATGGGCTTCATGGTATAGCTGTTGGTGACCCAACCGAAGATTGCCCATCTATAATTGTAACATTTGATGGAGGCAATTCTTGGGGAAAAATCGAATGTTCTTCATTGCCAAAATTCGATGATGGTGAAGCTTTTTTTGCTGCAAGTAATACAAACATTAAAACAATAGGTAGTACAGTTTGGATTGCTTCTGGAGGTAATAAAGCAAGAATTTTAAAGTCTAATGATTACGGCAAAACATGGCAAACATTTAATACTCCAGTTATTCAAGGTGATGGTCCACAAGGAATTTACTCAATTGATTTTTTTGATAAAAACATGGGCATTGTAATTGGTGGAGATTATTCTAAACCAAAAGAAAACAAAGCGAATAAAGCAATTACAATAGATGGAGGAAAAACTTGGTCTTTAGTTTCTAATAACCAAAACCCAAGTTATAAAAGTTGCGTTCAATATGTACCAAATACACAAGGAAAAGAAATTTTTGCTGTTGGAATAACTGGTATTTCATACTCTAATGATAGTGGTAAATCTTGGAAAGAAGTTTCTAAAGATAAATATTATGCTATTGAGTTTGTAGATAGAAATACTGCTTGGTTAAGCGGAAATAAAAAAATAGGAAAACTCATTTTAACAAATTAACTTATAAATATCTTAACTGTGAAATTGATGTTTAAAGTTTTCTATACCATCTTTTTATTAGGCTCTCTACTACTCTTTTCTTGTAATAATAGATCAGAAATTAGTAGTGAGTTCAATTGTTCTTCTTCAAAACTTAAAAACCTTGAAAAAGTAACTGATGTTAAAGAACTATTTAGTATTCATCTTCCAAAAAATTGGAAAATTAATTTATATCAAGATAAATCACAATCGTCTATTTTTGCTGCAGACACTATTAAGGAATTAACAGAAACGACATTATTAGATATTACTTTTATTAAAAATAAAATAAATTTTAACGATGATTTTTTATTAAAACAAGAGCAAGAAAATTTATTAAAAAAATTAATTAGAATAAAACATAAAGAAATTACGTTTTTAAAACAGCCTTCAATTTACATTCATTATAAGGGCAAAAAAAGCAAGTTGAACTATCAAACTTATCATATTTTTATAAAAATAAATAAAGAGAATTTTATTTTTGCTAAAATAGAAATTTATGGAAATTCACTTGTAAATCAAAGAGTATGCAGTGCAATACAATTAATTGAAAACATTAAAATACATCAGTAAAAATGATTAACAAACAACATATTACAAATCGTTTTATAAAATACGTAACAATAGACACAGAATCTGATCCTAATAACCCTGATTTTCCAAGCACAGAAAAACAATGGAATTTGGCAAAAATTCTAGAAAAAGAATTAATTGAAATTGGTTTACAAGATGTAGAATTAGACAATAATTGTTATATAATGGCTACTTTACCTAGTAATTTAGACTACGAAGTACCAACAATTGGTTTTGTAGCACATATAGAACACAAGTCCAGATTTTACAGGAAAAGATGTAAAACCTCAAATTATAGAAAACTATAACGGAAAAGATATTGTATTAAATAAAGAAAAAAACATTGTTTTATCTCCAAATTACTTTGAAGATTTATTACAATACAAGGGGCAAACTATTATAACAACAGACGGTACAACACTTTTAGGCGCAGATGATAAAGCTGGTGTTACAGAAATAGTAACCGCAATGGAATATCTAATTAACAATCCAGAAATTAAACATGGTAAAATTAGAATTTGTTTTACACCAGATGAAGAAGTTGGTAAAGGAGCTCATTTATTTGATGTAGAGAAATTTGGAGCCAAATGGGCTTACACAATGGATGGAAGTCAAATTGGAGAATTAGAATACGAAAATTTTAATGCAGCAAGTGCTAAAATTACAATTACTGGTAAAATTGTGCATCCAGGTTATGCGAAAGGCAAAATGATAAATTCTATGCTAATTGCTAATGAATTTTTATCTGCTGTTCCTGCAGAAGAAGTACCCGAAAAGACTTCTGGATACGAAGGTTTCTTTCATTTACATGATATGAATGGAAATGTTGAAGAAACAACTTTAGAATATATTATTAGAGATCATGATTTAGATTTGTTTGAAAAGCGAAAATATTTAATGCAAAAAATTGCATTTGATTTTAATGAACGTTTAGAGCAAGAACTAATTAAAGTTGAAATAAAAAATCAATATTTTAATATGAAAGAAAAAGTTACACCGGTTATGCATATTGTTGATATTGTTGAAGAAGTTATGAAAGAAATTGGTATTACTCCTTTAATTAAACCTATTAGAGGTGGAACAGATGGATCTCAACTTTCTTTTAAAGGTTTACCATGTCCAAATATTTTTGCCGGTGGTCATAATTTTCATGGTCGGTTTGAATACGTTCCAATAGAATCTATGATAAAAGCAACTGAGGTAATTGTAGGTATAGCTAATAAAGTTTCAAAAAAATATAAATAAAAAACTCCAGGAATAAAATCCTGGAGTAAATAATTATATTAAAACTTTTTTAAATAAAATCCCTACATTCTAAATCAAAAAGCAATATGGTGCAATTTTAATTAAAATATTTAATTAAAGAAAGCAACAATAACTCTTTAGGTGTTTTTCTTTAAGATAAATGAGGGTTTTTCCCTTTTATATTTTCATAGTATGCATAGAAAAATTTAAAATCTTTTTCTTTATCATCTGTCGTAAAATAAGGTTTAGAAATTTTTATTATTTTATTTTCAAAATCTAATGTTGCCATAACTATCGGAACATTAGCTCCTTTTGCAATATAATAAAATCCGGTTTTCCATTTTTCTACTTTTTTACGTGTTCCTTCTGGAGATAAACCTAATTTAAATTCTTCTTTTGAGTTAAAAATATCTACAATTGCATCTACTAAATTGTTGTTTTTTGTTCTATCTACTGGCGTACCTCCTAACCCTCTAAAGAAAAAACCAAAAGGTCCTTTAAATAAAGAGTTTTTTCCAATAAAATTAACCATAGTTCCAGAAGACATTCTTGCTAGAATTGCAATCGGAAAATCTTGCCAACTTGTATGTGGAGCAGCTATAACAACATATTTTTTATGTTCTTTAGGAAAATCATTTTCCATTTTCCATCCTAAAATTGTATATAATATAAATCTTGCAATTCCTTTCATCTTCTGTTTTAAAAACGATAAATTTAAGGACTTAATTTGATATGATGAACGATTTAATTATTTACTTCATAATTGCACTGATTTTTAGCTTTGTAGGGCTTTTTATTGGTAGAATTTTAACAAAATTAAACTTCGAAAAAGAAAAAGTAAACCTAGAAAAAGAGAAATCAGTATTAAAATTTGAAGTTTCCAAGCTTAATGAAATACTAAAAAGTACAGAAATTACAATATACGATTTACAAGGTGAATTAAGACACATTCAAAAAGAAAAAGAATACTTAATTTCAGATAAAACTCGCTTAGAAATAGAATTTAAAAACGCTACAGAGAAACTAGTAACTAATAAAAGTGAAATTGAAAAACTACAAGAAAAGTTTACCAATAATTTTGAAGTTTTAGCAAATAAGATTTTAGAAGAAAAATCTAATAAATTCACTATTCAAAATAAAGAAAATCTAAAGATCATATTGAATCCGCTTCAAGAAAAAATTAAAGTTTTTGAAGATAAAGTAGATAGAACACATAAAGAAAGTATCGATTATCATGCCGCTTTACGACAGCAAATTTTAGGGTTAAAAGAGATGAATTTACAAATGAGTAAAGAAACGGTTAATCTTACAAAAGCTTTAAAAGGCGATAGCAAAACACAAGGAAATTGGGGGGAATTAGTTTTAGAACGTGTTTTAGAAAAGTCTGGTTTAGAGAAAGATAGAGAATACTACATACAGCAAAGCTTTACCAATGAAAATGGCAAAAAAATTCTACCAGATGTTGTTATTCATTTGCCAGATAATAAGAAAATGATTGTAGATTCTAAAGTTTCTTTAACTGCATACGAACAATTTGTTAATGAAGATAATGAAACTTTAAAAGAGCAATTTCTAAAAGAACATGTTAACTCTTTAAAAAGGCATGTTGAGCAATTATCAGAAAAAAAATATGAAGATATTTATAAAATTGAATCCCCAGACTTTGTGCTACTATTTGTACCTATAGAACCCGCTTTTGCAGTTGCAATAAATTCTGACAATCATTTATACAATAAAGCTTTTGAAAAAAATATTGTTATTGTAACCCCTTCTACTCTTTTAGCAACTTTACGAACTATCGATTCTATGTGGAATAACGAAAAACAACAGAAAAATGCTGTAGAAATTGCAAGACAAGCTGGTGCTTTATATGATAAATTTCAAGGATTATTAAGTGATTTGACGAGTATAGGAAAACGAATTGATGACAGTAAAAAAGAATATTCCAACGCTATGAACAAACTTTTTGAAGGAAGAGGTAATTTAATAACTTCTGTAGAAAAGCTAAAGAAAATGGGAGCCAAAGCAAAAAAAGAAATTCCACAAAATATTATTGATAGAGCAAAAGAGGATTAAACTATATTTTATTTATTTAAAATTTACATAGTAATTTTTTTACTAAAAAAGCATCAAGAATAAACTTGATGCTTTTTTATTTTATTTATGCGGAATTATTTTCCTTACATTACAAATAATCTTTTAGAACTCATCATATCAGAAACTCTTTCTCCAATTGATTCTAAAGCAGTTTCATTAGCTGCGTTTGTAATAGCTTCATCAATAAAATTAACAACAGCAACCATATCTTCTTCTTTTAAACCACGAGTTGTAACTGCAGCAGTTCCTACACGAATACCAGAAGTTATAAACGGGCTTTTATCATCAAAAGGCACCATGTTTTTGTTTACAGTAATATCTGCCTTACCAAGCGCTATTTCAGCATCTTTTCCAGAAATGTTTTTGTTACGTAAATCTATTAACATACAGTGGTTATCTGTACCTCCAGAAATAATATCATATCCTTTAGTAACAAATTCTTTTGCCATTGCAGCAGCATTTTCTTTTACTTGTATTTGATACTCTAAAAACTCATCTGTTAATGCTTCTCCAAATGCAATAGCTTTTGCAGCAATAACATGTTCTAATGGTCCACCTTGATTTCCAGGAAAAACTGCCGAGTTAATTAACGTAGACATTTTCTTTAATTTCCCTGATTTTAATTTCAATCCAAACGGATTTTCGAAATCTTTACCAATCATAATCATTCCTCCTCTTGGTCCACGCAACGTTTTGTGAGTTGTAGTAGTAACTATATGACAATGTGGTAAAGGATCGTTTAAAATACCTTTAGCAATTAAACCTGCAGGATGAGAAATATCTGCCATTAAAATTGCACCAACACTATCAGCAATTTCCCTAAATTTTTTAAAATCTATATCTCTAGAATATGCAGAAGCACCAGCAATAATTAACTTAGGTTTGTGTTCCTTAGCTTGTTGCTCTAAATGGTTATAGTCTATTCTCCCAGTTTCCTTTACAACACCATAGAAAACTGGATTGTATAATTTACCAGAAAAATTTACAGGAGAACCATGAGTTAAATGACCCCCATGAGATAAATCAAAACCTAAAACTGTATCTCCAGGATTTAAACAAGCTGCATAAACAGCTGTGTTTGCCTGAGAACCAGAGTGTGGTTGAACATTTACATATTCTGCACCAAATAATTCTTTTGCTCTATCAATTGCTATTTGCTCAATAATATCTACAACTTCACAACCTCCATAATATCTTTTCCCAGGATATCCTTCAGCATATTTATTGGTTAAAACAGAACCTTGAGCTCTCATAACTTGATCACTTACAAAGTTTTCTGAAGCTATTAATTCTAATCCGTTTAATTGTCTTTCGTTTTCTTCCTGTATAAGGTCAAAAATTTGATTATCTAATTGCATAGTTATTATTTTAAAACAAGGTTCAAAAGTAACGAAAAACAATTATCTATATTCTCGTTTTTATAAAAGTTAATAACTTTTTTAGAATTTTATAGTATTAAAAAAAGTGGTGTTAAAATTGAATTTTTCATTGATTTTTTGTTGAAAAGTGGCAAAAAATTATGTACGTTTGAAGAAATATAAAATTATAAAATGATTATAACAGCAAATAATCCTAATAGAAAATCTTGGTTAAAAGTTAATGAAGATTCAGACTTTCCTATACAAAACATTCCTTTTGGTGTTTTTATCACTAGAGATGATATTATTACAATTGGTAGTAGAATCGGTGATTTTGCTATAGATTTAGGCGCTTTCCATCAATTAGGTTATTTTGAAGGTATCCCTTTAACAGATGATATTTTTTTACAAGATAATTTAAATGATTTTATAGCTGATGGTCGTAAAACTTGGCGATTAGTTAGAAATAGAATTGCTGAAGTTTTTGATGTAACAAACGGATCTTTAAGAGATAATGCAAACCATAAAGATAAAATTATCTTTAGAATGGAAGAAGTAGAAATGCTACTACCAGTTTCTGTTGGTGATTATACAGATTTTTATGCAAGTAAAGAGCATGCTACAAATGTAGGATCTTTATTTAGAGATCCAGAAAATGCATTGTTACCAAATTGGTTGCATATACCTATTGGTTACCATGGTAGAAGTTCATCAATAATACCTTCTGGCACACCAATTAGAAGACCTTATGGACAAACAAGACCTGTTGAAGGTAGTAATACTCCAGGATTTGGACCAAGTAAGTTATTAGATTTTGAATTAGAAATGGCATTTATTACAACAGATGCTAATGTTTTAGGCGATAGAATACCTATTGAAGAAACAGAAGAGTATATTTTTGGATTAGTACAATTTAACGATTGGTCGGCTAGAGATATTCAAGCTTGGGAATATGTGCCTTTAGGCCCTTTCTTAGGTAAAAATTTTGCTTCTACTATTTCTCCTTGGATTGTTACTTTAGATGCTTTAGAACCTTTTAGAGTAGATAACCCAAAACAAGTTCACGAACCTTCACCTTATTTAAAACAAGAAGGAAAAGGAAGTTATGATATTCATTTACAAGTTGGAATTCAGCCAGAAAACGGAGAAGAAACTGTTGTAGCAAATTCTAACTTTAAATATATGTATTGGACTATGGCTCAACAATTAGCACATCATACTGTAAATGGTTGTCCGGTTGAAGCTGGAGATATGATGGGTTCTGGTACAATTTCTGGGCCTACAAAAGATAGTTATGGTTCTATGCTAGAATTAACTTGGAGAGGTCAAAATCCAATTAAATTAAAAGATGGTACAGAACGTAAATTTATTAATGATAACGATACTGTAATTATGCGTGCACATTGTAAAAATGATAAAATTCGTATTGGTTTTGGTGAGTGCGTTGGTAAAGTTTTACCAGCAAAATAATTTATTTATACAAAATACAAAGCTTCACAAATTGTGGAGCTTTTTTTGTTAAAAGAAATACCCAAAATTAGTTATTGACTTTTATGTTATAAAAAATTACTTTTATAAGATGAAAAATACAATCCCGTTTCTATTCCTTTTTTTAAGTTTAATAAGTTTTGGACAAGGAAGAATACAGTCAAAATCAATTAATTCAGTTTATATTAATAATAATGTAAGCTGCAACTACTCTACAACTTTTAAATATCAATTAGTAGATGCTGGTTATGGAGAAAGCCCAACTGCACTTAAAATGGGTTTTGTAAATACAACAATTACAGAAATAACCTTTAAAGGATATAAAGCAACAGAAATTTTAAATGAATTAAGTTTCCCCATAAAGGCTAAATTACAGGCTAATGTAAATGGAAGTGTATTTATAAAAAAAGGAAGTATAAATATTTCTACAAACTTTAATGAATCTGCTGTTAGTGATGGAGGTTTAGATACTTTTGATTTTACTAAGAATTTTACACAGCAAATATTTTCTTCTTTTGGAAAAGAAGTAACCTATAATGATGTAACACCAAAAGCTACTAATATTAAACTTTCTAATATTGCTTTAAATAAATTTTGGGACATAAAATTTAAAATGGACACCAAAATTAGAGCGTTAGAAAAAGAGAAAGCAAATAAAAAGAAGAAGCAAAAAAATGAAGTTACTAAAAAAAGATTAGAAAATAAATCTACTTCAAATAGTAAAGTAACTGAAGTATTAGCTACTAATAATAAGAATTCTTTTAAAAATACACCTAGAGAAACAATTTATCAAAAGAAACAACGATTAGCTAAAGAAGCAAGTGATAGAAAGAGAAAAAGAGAGAAAGAAAACTTAGATACCGCAAATAAATTTATTGAAGGGCAAAATAGGAAAATGGAAATAATGGAAAAAGGATTTGATGACTTACAGACTAAGTTAACCAATCAAATTGAAACCATATTTTCAAACATGGAAAAAGAAAGAAACTTTAATTCTAAGATTAGTTCTTTAACTAGTATTAAATCTACATCTATATCATCTATTATTTCGGAAAGCAAAGAAAAAAGTAGGGCAATAAATTCACTATATAATAAAAGATCTAATGAATCTTTAAATGACGTTGCTCAAAAAGGAGCTCAATTAATTGGAAGTTCTAAAAATGAAACTGAATTAGCAATTAGTACTGGAGCAACATTATTGACTTCTGTTTTAACAAAAAATAAAATTGAAAAAGATAAAAGAGAAGCTCAAAAGAGATTAGAAGCAGAAAAAAAGCAAAGATTAATAAATTAGTTACTTTATTTAAAAACAAAATAATACCAGTTAAAAATAAATATAAAAATTTAGCAGCTTATGCAATTTCTGCAGAGAATGAAGAATACTATGTAAAGCAATACAAGTACTATAGTTGTATTATAAATAATGCATATTCGGCAATGCAAAGTAAAGCCGATTGTATAGAACCAAATAAAAAATCAATTAATAGTTATAAGAGCTATACAGGTGTAAATTATTACAATACTTATAAGAGAAAAGCTAAAAGTAATATAGATTTTATAAAACCAAATGCTGAATATTTTTTAGATCTAGCAATAGAAAAAGAGCCTGAAAATGCTGAATGGATTTATGAAAAAGCAAAATTCGCTGAGTTAAGTTTATATAATTATGAAAAAGCAATTATTTTAAAAAAAGCAAATCAAATTGCTCCTAGTAACTTAAAAATTAAAAAAGCTTATGATAATGCTTTTAAAAGAGTTCAGTTTTTTGAAAAAGCAAAAATAATGGCTATTAAAAATCATATTGAAAAAAGGACTGATTATAACTGGAACTCTCACAGTAATTTAATGAGATATAGTTATAACAATAAACAAGTTTTTTTAGATTCTATAGGTAATGTTGTTTTAGATTTAGGAGATAAATATTACTTTTCAAATAATAGGTTTTACAATAATAATGATGAATTTAACAATGGTTTACTAAAAGTTAGAACACAAGTTAATCAAAAGTCAAATAATAACAGAAATGGCACTTCTATAGTTCAATCTAGTTATTATAGTTCAAAAAATTCTAGGTACGGTTTTCTAGATACAAACGGAAAAATGAAAATCGAAAACAAATATCACGATGCTAGTAGTTTTTCTGAAGGTTTAGCTGCCGTAAAAGATCCAATTACTAACAATTGGGGATACATAGACAATAAAGGAAATATTAAAATTCCGTTTACATATAATAAGGCGCAAAAATTTTCTGAAGGTTTAGCATTTATTAAAAAAACAATAAGAGATGAAAAATATATTTTAGGAGGTAATTTACTACGAAAAGGAAAATACAAAGCTGCATACATCAATAAGAATAATGAAGTTATAATTTCTGAAAAATTTGATACAGGTACACCGTTTAAAAATGGATTAGCAAAAGTTACAAAATATGCAACCAATGATTCTTTTATGGGTGGAGGAAGTGATAAAACTTATTATATAGATAATACTGGAAAAAGAATTAATAAGAAAAATTACGATAGAGTAAAACCTTATAACAACAAAGGTTTTGCTGTTGTAGGGAATGAAAAATTAGCAAGAGGAATGAGATGGTTTATAGTAAACCGAAATGGAGAAAAACAACATAAAGGAACTTTTGAAAATGAACCAAAATTTATAAATGGTATCGCAAAAGTTAATATTGGAGGTTTAATTAATAGAAAATATGTAAATATTGATGATACTGGAAAAATAATCATTGAAGAAGAAAAAGATAATATTGAAGATTCTAAAAAAATAATAAAAGAGCTAAGTAAAACACAATCTGTAAGTGAATTAGAAACGTTACTTAAAAGTAATTTTGATATTGTAAATAAATCTGGAAATGGTTATAGGATTAAAAAAGGCGAAAATTATGGTTTTATAAACAATAAAGGTGATATAATTATTCCTGTAGAATATAAAAGACTTGGTTTTTTCCATAACGGTCTTGCTGTTTATACAAAAAAAAGTAAAGGAGCATTTATGAAGTGTGGTTATATTAGTGAGATTGGTAATGTTGTTGTAAAAGAAAAATATGGCGAATGTGGAGATTTTTCAGAAAGTACAGCAGTTGTAGCTAAAGTTAGTCTTCTTGGTAGAAAAGTTGGTTATATAAATATTAATGGAAAAACGATAATACCTTTTAAATTTTATACTGGTACCTCTTTTAAAAATGGAAGAGCCCAAGTAAATGATGGTAATTTCAATAAACCTAATGTGTATTTTATTAACACTAAAGGTCAAAAGATTAATTAATTTGTAATAATTAAAAAATAAATACACCTAAGAAAAAACAAAGATTATATTGATAATTACGGCACTTTCTAAAATAAATTAAGTTATATCAATATATAGTTTCAGAAAGTAATTTTCTAATTCACAGTGTTCATTCATACGAAACATAACTTACTGTTGAATCTAAAATCTTGCTGAAAAATTTTCAAAATGATATTTCTAGTTTTTCTTTATTTAAGTGTATATTATTTTTTATAAAAAATTAAAAAAAACGATAAATATAAAAAAGTAGAATTATCACCTCTTTAAAGTAAAATTAATTTTAAGATTAAAAAAATAATACCTTTACAACTCAATTACACTTTTAGCGTTATAATTATTTTACATAAACTTTATTTATAATTTACCCAAATACATGCAAACTACAAAACTAAGTGACGAAAGCATTTTACCACTTACCTGCTCTAGATCTGGATCTTGTTGTTTTGGTAAAGCTGTTATGCTAAACCCTTGGGAATTGTTATGTTTTAGTAAAGAGAAAAAAATTACAGCTAGAGAATTTAGAGATTTATATACCGATTTTGGTGGTATTCGATTAACTTTTAACGGAAAACCAGATAAAAAAGGACAAAATGCATGCAGCCAATATGTAGATGGTTTTGGTTGTAGTGTACATTTAGGAAGACCTTTAGCATGCAGATTATATCCATTAGGTCGTCAAATACAATTTAATAAAGCTGCATATATCTACGAAGGCAAAACGTTTCCTTGTTTAATAGATTGTGCAGAAGTTTTAGATTTACCTAAAATGAGTGTTGGCGAATATCTAGATGGACAAAAAGCAGGTTCTTTTGAGAATGCACAAGACGAATATTTAATAGTGATGCAAAACATTGCAGATATTGCTTTTGAGTTATTATTAGATGCTGGTTTAGCAGCTTCTGGAGACACAAAAACATTAGCTACTTGGAGAATAATGGGCAACGAACCACCAGAAAAATTAGCAGAAAGAATTGGTACAACTTGGATAGACTATTTAATGCTACCTAAAATAATAGATAAAGCTGAAAACCCACAAACTTTTGCTCAAAAACATAATGATTTTTTACTTTTAAAGGCACAAGAAGCATTTGGTAACATCCAAACTACTGATGAATTACACGAAGCTTGTGTTTTAATTATGGGGCTTGCATTACATTTATCTAGAGGTTTAGGCGCAGATACAAAAGGTATTGCAGAACATTGGATTGAAACAGCAAAAAACCATGGAGCTTTGGAATAGTTTTTATAATCTTAAATAGAGTTTTTCCTCTTTTTTTAGACTCAAAAAAACTAACTTAGTTAAACGTAATGAACTTGTTTCAGTTACAAGAAAATAACTATATCTTGTTTTATTTTCTTAATATGAGTAGAAAAATTACTATATAAGGAGTTGTGCTTAATGTAATAAAAATAGAAGAACAGACACGTGAGTTTCATCATAAGGCAACCCTGATTTTACTTATGTAAAACTCTGTTTTAATAATTTATTAGACACTACTATTAATACTAACTTTTTCCTTTATTCAAAATTCTTCAATAACAAATAGAACTTATACTATTTTAATAAAAGATTATAATAAGTTACTATTTTCAAGCGCAAACTATGTACCTAATGCTCACCACTTTTCAAAAGTTCAGGAAACTTCTTTTTAAATTTATTTAATCTCGGTACAGAAACTGCTTTCACATAACCTTGGTTTGGGTTTCTACGTTCAAAATCTTGATGATACTCTTCTGCCTCATAAAACTTTGTATGTTTTGTAACTTCAGTTACTATTTTACCATTGTACACTTCTTTGTTTAATTTGGCAATTGCGTTTTCTATAATTTTCTTTTCGGTATCATTACTATAAAAAGCAATTGATCTATACTGTGAGCCATAATCTGGATGTTGCCCATTTACAGTTGTAGGATCATGAGAACCATAAAACACATCTACTAAGGTTTTAAAACTTACTTTTTTAGAATTGTAATACACAGCAACGGTTTCTGAATGCCCAGTTCTACCAGTTCCTATAGTTTGGTACGTTGGGTTTTTAGTATGACCACCTGCATAACCAGAAATAGCTTCCTCTACCCCTCTTACACTCTCAAAAATAGCTTCTACACACCAAAAACAACCACTAGCAAAATAAGCTACTTTCGTATCTTTAGAAGGTACAAAAGGTATTTTAGTTATTTCTTCTTTCTTAGAAAAACTCATGCAAGAAATTAATAGAATAACTACGCTTAGTGCAAAAACTGATTTTATATTTTTCATATTTCTAAATATATTTTTGGTTAATTTTAATCTTGATTCATCATAAAATTGACTCAAAATTATTTTGTAATAACAAATTTAAGAAGAACCAACATATAAAAAGAATTTGCACTAAGAAAACCAACTTAATTCTTAGTACAAATTCCCGAACTTTTAACTCGATTAAAAAAATCGAATTACTATAATAGTCGTATCAAATAAGAACTCCATACAATTTGTTTACAACTTTAGCATTTTGTTAAGAAACCAAGTTGTACAAAAGCGATTAGATAATTACTTTTGTTACTCAAAATTTAAAAAATTAAATGGAGCATTTTATAGTTTCTGCACGTAAGTATCGTCCACAAAATTTTGTGGATGTAGTTGGGCAACAAGCCATAACCAATACGTTAGAAAATGCTATAAAAAACAATCATTTAGCACAAGCCTTATTATTTACAGGACCTAGAGGAGTTGGTAAAACTTCTTGTGCAAGAATCTTAGCAAAACAAATTAACCAACAAGGTATTGAAGTTGCAGAAGATGAAGATTTTGCTTTTAATATTTTTGAACTCGATGCAGCTTCTAACAACTCTGTAGATGATATTAGAAGTTTAACAGACCAAGTTCGTATTCCGCCACAAACAGGTAAATACAAAATATATATTATTGATGAGGTGCACATGTTATCTCAAGCAGCTTTTAATGCATTTTTAAAGACTTTAGAAGAGCCGCCTGCACATGCTATTTTTATTTTAGCAACAACAGAAAAGCATAAAATAATACCAACTATTTTATCTCGTTGTCAAATTTTCGACTTTAAAAGAATTGATGTTTTAGATGCTAAAAATTACCTTAAAGTAATTTGCCAAAAAGAAAACATTACTGCAGATGACGATGCATTGCATATTATTGCTCAAAAAGCAGATGGCGCTATGCGAGATGCTTTATCCATTTTTGATAGAGTTGTAAGTTTTTCTGGTAAAACGTTAACACGTGAAGCGGTTACAGAAAATTTGAATGTATTAGATTACGATACGTATTTTAATATGACAGATTTAGTGATAGCAAACAAAATACCTGAAGTTTTAAATGCTTTTAACACCATTTTAGGTAAAGGATTTGAAGGTCATCATTTTATAAACGGATTTGCAAGTCATTGTAGAGATTTATTAGTTGCCAAAGACAAAGTAACTTTAGATTTATTAGAAGTTGGCGATGTTGCAAAAAAGAAATATTTAGAACAAGCAACAAAAACAAGTATTCCGTTTTTAATGCAAGCTATTAATAAAGCAAATGATTGTGATTTAAACTACAGAGCTAGTAAAAATCAACGATTACTGGTGGAATTAACATTAATGCAGATTGCCTCTATCACTTTTGATGGAGAAAAAAAGTCAGCTAACTACATAATTCCTGCTACTTTTTTCCAAGCACTTTCTCCTGCAGTTAAAGAAATTGCAAAACCAATTCAGAAAAAACCAGAGGTTCCTAAACATCAGAAAGCTGAAGAGCAAAAACCAAAACTTGAAAAAACCATATTAAGATCTGCTCATAAACGTACTTCTTCACTATCATTAAAAAGTATACACCTTAAAAAAACAAAAAAAAGACTGAAGTAGAGGAAAATTTTGATAATCATCCTAAAGACCCTTTTGATGAGAAGAAGTTACAACTACTATGGAAAGAATATGTCGCTTTTTTAATTAAAAAAGGGGAAAGAAGTATGGCTTCTATTGTAGGTACAGATGTACCAAAGTTAGGAGAGAATTTTAAAATTCATTTTACGGTTCCTAATAAGTTAATGGAAGATCAGATAAAAAAAGGTAGATTAGGCTTATTAAAATTCTTACGTTCTAAATTAAATAATTACGGAATCGATATTATTGTAACTCTAAATGAAACTATAGAAAAAAAGTTTGCCTACACTCCTAATGAAAAGTTTAATAAACTAAAAGAAAAAATCCTCTTTTAGAAAAATTACGCCAAACTTTTGAATTAGATCTGTAATTTAAGTTAAATAAAGTTTTAAACACTTTTACCTAAGTACATTATTGTGCAATTATCTTTCGTTTCATTGCTGTTTTCAAATTCTGGTATTAAAAATAATTTATTCCCTTTTTTAACAAACAAAGGAATAGATTTTAATTCGTTAAATAATTTAGAAAGCATATTCGTATATGCTTCTTCAGAGGTTATTTCTAATTCATATATTTTAGGATTATCCCTAAATGCTTCACTTAAATTTATATAATCATCTTTAGGTGTAAAAAACTTGTTTTTATCTTCTTGTTTATAATTTACAGCTTCTTTAGAAGTAGCTAACCTATAAGAGCCATGTTCTCCAAATTCATTTGAAAAACTATTTACAGCAAACTCATTAACTTCATCACTTCCTGTCATTGCAATTAAATAACCAACATCATTTAACTCTATATTATCGGTTAAATCATCATCATAAATATTTACAGAAAAAGCCTCTAATCCATCTGTTATAGCTTGTTCTATATATTTTTTATTAGAATCTATTAATACTACTCTCTTTCCTTTTTCTTTTAAGAATTGAGCAATTAATCTTGCAGGGTTTGAAGCTCCAACAATTAAAATGGCATTAGAACTCTTTAAAAACACTCCAATTAACTTTGCAAAAAACCTTGCAGTTGTTGCATTTAAAAGTACTGTACCTAAAACAATCATAAAAACTAAAGGAGTTATATATTCTGCTCCTTCTACTCCCTGTTTTAATAATTTACTTCCAAATAAAGAAGCAATACCAGCTGCAACAATACCTCTTGGACCAACCCAACTAATAAATAGTTTTTCTTTAAACTCTAGGTTAGATTTATACGTACTAGAAAACACTGCTAATGGTCTTATTATAAAAACAACAATAGCAAACAAAACTGCTGTTTTCCATGTATACAACAACATTAAATCTTCTATATTAATATTTGCTGATAGTAAAATAAACAACATCGAAATTAATAAAACACTTAAAGACTCTTTAAAATATAATAATTCTTTTAAGTTTTTTAATTTTCCGTTTCCTAATACCATTCCCATAACCACAACCGCTAAAAGACCAGATTCATGTGCAAAAATTTCTGATAAAACAAAAACAAGTAATACAGAAGAAAGTGAAACTACGTTTAGTAAATAATGTGGAATTAATTTTTTGTTGATTGAAAAAGCCAATGCATGTGCAAAAGTAAAACCGAAGGTAGTACCAAATAATAAAATTTTCCCAAATTCCATTAACGCAGTTTTGGTAAATCCGCCACCACCACCAACACTAATAAACTCAAAAACCAATACTGCTACTAAAGCTCCAATTGGATCTATTAAAATACCCTCCCATTTTAAAACAGTAGAGATATCTCTTTTTAAAGGAATATTTCTTAATATAGGAGTTATAACAGTTGGACCAGTAACAATAATTAAACCCGAGAAAAGCAATGATAAATCCCAACCAAGACCAAAAACAAAGTGGGCTACAATACCTGCCCCAAAAAACGTAATTGCAGAACCTAAAGTTATTAATTTAGTTATAACAGGTCCAACATTTTTAATCTCTTCTCTTTTAAGAGTCAATCCACCTTCAAAAAGAATTATACTAATTGCTAAAGAAACAAAATAATACAATCCATCACCTGGAAATAACCCTTTTGTACCATTCCAGATAGGTTCTATCCATTTTGTACCGTCTTCACTTAAATATTCTGCAGCTATTGGACCTACTAATAAACCGATTAAAATTAATGGTAAAATTGCTGGAATTTTAAATTTCCAAGCAACCCATTGTGCTAATATTCCTAAAATAATAATTCCTGCTAATTCTAACATAAAAAATAATAAACGTTTAATTGTAAATTTAAGGATGTTTACGCATGTTAAAAATTAAATTTATACTTTTTTTCTTTCTTACAAAGTTTCCTATATTGTGCCAATAACCAATTATAAAGACATTACTATTGCAAAAAATAGACAAAATACTTATTGGTATTGCCTTTTCTCCGAACCTAAAACCAAATATTTTTGAAGCTGTAAGATTAGCTAACATGTTTAACGCTGAATTAGTTGGCGTACATGTTGGTGAAAAAAATGATCAAAAAATAGCTGATTTAAATTCGCTTTTAGGTGAAGCAGATACTCTTAACAAGCCAATAAAAACAATTTGGCAAGAAGGTAAACCTGTAGATGTAATTTTACAGACTTGTACAAATGAAAATATAGATTTACTTATTTTAGGAGCATTACAACAAGAAAATATTTTAAAATACTATGTTGGTTCTATTGCAAGAAAAATAACTAGAAAAGCACCTTGTTCTGTACTTTTATTAATTAAACCTTCTATTGAGAGAGTCAATTGTAAACACATAGTAGTTAACGGGTTAAAAGACTCAAAAACTGAAGAAACAATTAAAACATCAATCTTTGTAACAAAAAAGCTCAAATGCAAAAAATTAACCATTGTAGAAGAAGTTACACAAGAAGAATTACACGTTAAAGTTAATGATGATAAATCTTTAAGAAGAGCTAATATTGCCAAAGAAAGAATTAAAAATAGAGAAGACAGACGTGTAAAAAAATTTTTAAAAGATGTTGATTGCTCTAGCTTAACTATACAAACACAGAGTATTTTTGGAAAAAGAGGATATTCCATCGGTCATTATGCAAAAGTAAAAAGAGCAGACTTATTAGTGATGAATGCACCCTCTAAATTAGGTCTTTTGGATCGAATTTTCCCACATGATATAGAATACATCTTATCAGAGTTACCAACCGATGTTTTAATTGTTAGATAATAATGAAGAAGAAAAGTACATTTAAAACATTTTTATCAGAAATTCCACAAAACTTATTTTCTGGTTTCGTAGTATCATTAATAGCACTTCCTTTAGGATTAGGTTTAGCTCTAGCATCTGGAGCACCACCAATTTCTGGAATTATTGCAGCAATTGTGGGTGGAACGGTTGTTTCTATTATTGGAGGCTCTAACGTTACAATTACAGGTCCAGGAAACGGATTGGTTGTGGTAATTCTAGCAGCTATTACTACCCTTGGAAATGGAGATATGCAGCAAGGTTTTTTATATACCTTAGCAGCTATTGTTATTTCTGGAATTATTATGATAATTCTTGGTTTTCTTAGAATGGGGTCTTTGGGCGATTTCTTTCCATCTTCTGCAATACAAGGTATGTTAGCCGCTATTGGAATTGGTATTTTTGCAAAACAAATACATGTTATGTTTGGTAATACTTCTGCTAAAGGAAGTATTATTGAGCTACTTATACAAGTTCCTGAAGGTCTTATAAACCTAATAAAAACAGATAATTCGAGCATGTTCTATGCAGGACTGGTAGGAATTGTAAGTTTGTTAATAATGATTTTTTACAGTAAAATTAGAAATAGATACTTTCAATTAATTCCTGCTCCAATGTGGATTGTTGTTTTAAGTGTTGGAATGTATTATTATTTTGATCTATTTTCTACTACAGATTATCCAATCGATAGAAGTTTACTAATTAATTTACCGAATGATATTTTATCAAATTTTGCATTTCCAGATTTTAGTAAAGTTTATGATTTAAGTTTTATAAATGCAGTAATTGGTATTACTTTAATAGCAAGCATAGAAAGTTTACTTAGCATTAAAGCAGTTGATAAACTAGATCCTTTAAAAAGACGTTCTAACGTTAATAAAGATATTAGAGCCTTAGGTTTAGCTACTGTAATTAGCGGTTTTTTAGGAGGGCTTAATGTTGTTACGGTAATTGCTAGAAGTTCTGTAAATGTTAATAATAAAGGTTCGAACAGGTCTGCCAACTTTTTTCACGCTTCATTTTTAGTTTTATTTATTTTATTATTTGCTTCAGAATTAAGAAAAATCCCTTTACCTGCTTTAGCTGCAATTTTAGTTTTTACAGGATATAAATTAGCTTCACCAGATAATATAGCAAAAGTATTTAAAGTAGGTAAAGAGCAGTTAATAATTTTCTTAGTTACTTTACTAACAACAATTGCTACGAGTTTAATTACAGGTATTTTAGTAGGTATTTTTATCACTTTTGTAATTCATATAATTATTAATAAAAATGCTAGTTTATTCTTTAAAAACATGTTAAAACCAAATGTTTTAATGTTTAAAGAAGATGGTAAATACTATGTTAGTGTAAAGAATTTTTCTAGTTTTTTAAATTATACAAAATTAAAATCAAAATTAAACCAGATTCCAGAATCAGAAGAAGCTATTATAGATTTTTCTATGTGTGATTTTGTTGATGATTCTGTAATGGAAAACTTAAATAATTATGCTGAATCTTTTACTAGAAAAGGTGGTCATTTTGAAGTTATTGGATTAGATGACTCTAAATCTGTAAGTGATCATCCTTTTGCATTACGTAAAATTATACCTAAACAAATAAGCCCTAAAAATCAAAAAAACAAAGCTTTAACAAAAAGACAGAAATCCATAGAAAAAATTAGTCAAGAAATGCATTGGAAATACGATGCATTTTCAATTCAAGAAATGGAAGAATTACCAACTTTTGGTTATTTTAAAACAAAAAAATAAAAAAAGTTTCTAACGTGCTTTCTAATGAAGATTGCACCATTTTTGACGCTCAGTTCTCTGAAGGAGAAATGATAGCAAAACAAGTGGTAAAAGCAACAATGTTGCACATTCATTCTAAACAAGACATTCCTTTTTTTACTTTAGATAAAGAAGGAATTTTTGAATCTATAATGGAACTGGCAGGGTATAAAGATATTAATATAGATAATCATCCAGATTTTAGTAAGCGTTTTTATCTTTTAGGAAAAAATGAAGAAAAAATTAGAGATTTTTTTACAGATGAATTAGTTTTGTTTTTTGAATGTAATAAGCAATATCATATTGAAGCTTCAGAAAATGGCCTTTTAATAATTGGAAACGAAAGATTATCTAGTGTTAAAGAAATGAAAGCTCTCGCCTATTTTGGTATTGGTTTACAAAAAATAATATAATAAGAATGTTAGGTTTACAATTTGAAACAGAAACTTCTTGGGCAGATATTGCTAAAGATAACTTACAACAAATACTCACAGATCATGCTTTTTTAGAACAAAAAGCTGCTTCTAATGCAGTATCCATTATTATTAATTACTCAGAAGAAACAGAGCTTGTAAAAGAAATGAGTAATATTGCTATAGAAGAAATGCAACACTTTAAAATGGTACATTTGCTTATGGTAAAAAGAGGTATGGTTTTAGGACGTGAGCAAAAAAACGATTATGCAATAAAATTGCAAAAATTCTTTAACAAAACAAAAGATAGAACCAATGCTCTGGTACAACGTTTATTAGTTGCTGCATTAATTGAAGCTAGAAGCTGCGAACGTTTTAAAGTATTTTCTGAAAATATGGAAGATGAAGAATTGTCTAAATTCTATAATAATTTAATGATTTCTGAAGCAAATCATTATACCACTTTTTTACAATTTGCACGTAAATACCAAGAAAGAGAAATTGTTGATGCAAAATGGAATGCTCTTGTTGCTTTTGAAGCTGAAATGATGAAAGAACGTGGTAACTTAGCTAAAATTCATGGGTAAAATCATTGAAAAATTACCAATAAACAACTATCATTGAAACTGATAACTGATAACTAAATACATGTTTTCAAAAGACGAAGCGGCACTTTTACGTAAAGAATTCTGGACTAGTTTTGGAAAATCTTTTCCAAGAAAATGGTTATTATACGACACAAAAATAAAGGGGTTTTCTTTTAAATTTGTTGCTGATAGAAAAAAAGCTTTGGTTTGTTTAGATATTGAACACCCAGAAGATATTGCGAGTGAATTATTATACGATCAAATGCTTTCTTTAAAGGTATTATTAGAAACTGAAATACCAGAAGTAATTTTTGATGAAACGTATGAATTAGAAAGCGGAAAAATAATTAGAAGAATTTATGTTCCGTTAGAAGCCAAATTTAGTATTCATAATAAAAATTCTTGGAGAGATTGTTATGAATTCTTTGTAGAAACGATGCCTAAGTTCGAACTCTTCTTCTATGAATATGAAGAATTTATAAATCAGGCTATATAAACAAACACTATATTTAAAAGTAAAAGACGTAAATATTTATAGCAAAAAAATCGCCAAAATATGGCGATTTCACTTCTACTCTTTCTTTTTTATTTTATGATATTAATAGAAAATGGATAACTAGGTGGTTCATTATTACTCGCTTTTATTGCATTTATAATAGGGAAAATTAGGTAAAAAATTCCAATTGCTATTAAACCAATTACACCTAAACCTAGTAACAAAATTAATGGAATACAGATTAAAATGTAAATAAACATAGAAATTCTGAAGTTTAAAATTGCTTTACCGTGAAAATCCATTCCTAAAACTTCATCTTTTTTGGTAAGCCACAGAACTAAAGGTACAATAAAGCCTCCAATACCGGTTATAAAATCTAGTAATTGGCTTAGATGTGTTAGCACTAATAGTTGATTGTCTTCTTTCATTTGGGTGGTTAAGTTTAGTTTCATACTTATTTGACGCAAAATGATTTGTTTTGTTACAAAAAACCTATATATCCTTTTATATTTGCAGCATGATATACAAAGATACAATTATTGCTTTGGCTACTCCTGCTGGTGTAGGTGCTATTTCTGTAATTAGACTTTCTGGTAACAGTGCTATAAGTATTGTTGATGGTTTTTTTAGATCGATTAAGAAAGGAAAAACCTTAAAAAGTCAGCAGTCGCATACCATTCATTTAGGACATATTATACAAAATAATTTATTGTTAGATGAAGTTTTAGTATCTGTTTTTAAAAATCCGAATTCGTATACTGGCGAGAATGTTGTAGAAATTTCTTGTCATGGTTCTAGCTTTATTCAGCAAGAAATTATTAAATTATTCTTACAAAATGGTTGTAGAATGGCAGATAATGGCGAGTTTACCATGCGTGCTTTTTTAAACGGTAAAATGGATTTAAGTCAGGCAGAAGCTGTTGCAGATGTAATTGCTTCTAATTCTGCTGCAAGTCATCAAATGGCAATACAACAAATGCGTGGTGGAATCACTAATGAATTGAAAGATTTACGTATTAAATTATTAGATTTTGCCGCTTTAATTGAGTTGGAACTCGATTTTTCTGGGGAAGATGTTGAGTTTGCTGATAGAACAAAATTTAAAGAATTGGTAGTAAAAATTACATTTGTTTTAAAACGATTAATAGATTCTTTTTCTTTTGGTAACGCTATGAAACATGGAATTCCTGTTGCCATAATAGGTGAACCTAATGTTGGAAAATCTACTTTATTAAACACTCTTTTAAACGAAGAAAAAGCCATAGTTTCTGATATTGCTGGTACAACACGAGATGCAATTGAAGACGAAATTATTATTGATGGTGTTGCTTTTAGATTTATAGATACTGCAGGAATTAGAGAAACGGAAGACGCTGTTGAAAGTATTGGAATTAAAAAGGCGTATGAAAAAGCAGAAAAAGCACAATTAATTATTTTTTTGATTGATGCTTCTAAAAACCTAGAATCTAAAACGAAGAACCAAGAAGAAATTGATAACATTAAAAAGCGTTTTCCGAATAAAAGATTATTAATAATTGCTAATAAAATTGACACACTATCTAAAATTGATGCTACAGCCCTATCCTGTAGTATTGAAAATTTAATTTTATTATCTGCAAAAAATAAAACCGGTATTGAGGAGTTAAAAAACGAGTTGACTTCTTTAGTAAATATAGGTGCTTTAAGTAATAACGAAACTATTGTAACCAATTCTCGTCATTTTGAAGCTTTAAATAATGCTTTAACAGCAATTAATTCTGTGCAACATGGTATAGATTTAGAAATATCTACAGATTTGTTTTCTATTGATATTAGAGAGTGCTTACGCCATTTAGGTAATATTACTGGTGAATATGACGTTGACAAAGACATACTTGGACACATTTTTGGAAATTTCTGTATTGGGAAGTAAAAAAGTAAAACAAAGGTAACTAAAGGAAAACAAAATACTTAAAATCAGTATTTTATCTGTTTTTTCTTTGATTTCATTTTCTTTTAATTTACTTTTGGAGGACAATATTGGACGCTAAAATCCACCTCAAAACTACTAATTTCCATTGAGGTGTAAAAAAATCCACCTTTTATGAAAATTACTCTAAAAAAGAAAAAACTAAATACAGGTAAATATAGCCTCTTCATAGAATACTACAAAGGTACTTTTACTGATGAAAAAGGAAAATCCAAACACAATAGAGAATTTGAATATTTAAAGAAATATTTAATTATTGACCCTAAATCTAAAAAGGAAAAAGACACTAATAAAGAGACTCTTGAACTTGCAGAAAAAATACTTTCAATTAGACAAGCTGATTATTATCAAGGGAAGTTTAAAATTCAAAACGGAAATAAAAGTAAACATAGTTTTCTTCAATTTTATAAATCTAAAAAAGAAGAACGCTATCAATCTGAAAAGAATTATGATAATTGGGAAGCTGCTGGAAAACATATTGAAAAATTTTGTTCTATTAGCACAACCTTTGAAGATGTAAATATAGATTTTGTTAAAAATTTTCAAAAATTTTTACACACTAAAGCTACTGCCAAGTCTGGTGCTCCTTTATCTCAAAACACAAAACACACTTACTACAATAAATTTAAAGCCTGTTTAAGCGCAGCTTTTGAAGAAGGATATCTTAATGAAAATATTGTAAGTAAGGTTAAAAGCATTCCAATGGGTGAAACTCATAGAGAATATTTATCTATTGACGAGCTTCAAAATCTATCTAAAACTGATTGCAAAATCCCAGTTTTGAAATCTGCATTTATATTCAGTTGCTTGAGTGGTATTCGTTGGTCAGATATTAATAAAATGATATGGAGTGAAATTAGAGACGAAGGAAAAGATGAAGACGGAAAAGACATTCATCGATTAGTTTTTTCTCAAAAGAAAACTAATGGAGTTGAATATTTATATCTATCAAAACAAGCCAGAGAATTATTAGGAGAAAGAAAAGATGAAAACGACAGGGTTTTTGTCAATTTACATTATAGCGCACAAATGAACTTGATTCTTTTACGCTGGTGCATGTTTGCAGGTATTACAAAACACATAACTTTTCATTCTGCCCGTCACACCAATGCTGTACTTCTTTTAGAGAATGGAGCAGACATTTATACAGTCTCTAAAAGACTTGGACATAAAGAAATTCGCACCACAGAAATATATGCAAAAATCATTGATAAAAAAATGAAAGAAGCTGCAACTTTAATACCTGAATTAAATATTTTATAGATTATGAGTAATTTCGAATACAACAAAAATAGAAATCTAAATGATAAAGAATTAGAATTACTTATTTCTAAAGGACAATTTGTAGACTTTCAATCAGATTTTAACACCAGATATATTTTAAATGCATTTACAAAATTGAGAAATTTTGATAGAGATGAAATAAAATTTAGAATTTCTGAAACTTCATTAATTCAGTTTATGGGTATAATTTCATCTTTATTGCGAAAAGATCCAGGCTTAATACTTTCCCAAGAAAATTGTAATTTATTTTTTTCATTTGGTGATTATAGAAATTATGAAGATTTTAGATTTAATTGTTCCAATCAAGATCTACATGAAAGTCAAAAAGAAATATGTGAAATTATTATTAATAATTTAATTAAGTCAATAGTACAAGAAAAATTAGAAAAAGAATCTTCAATAAACTTTGAGAGTAATACTTGGAAAAAATTTGAAAACACTAACTCTATATTTAGTAGATCCTCTATTTTAGATTATTTAGAAAATAGTTTAATTTATAAAATTAATAATTGGAAAGGTTTAAAAAAAGAAAATGAAATTTTAATTTCTCAAATAGTAAATCTTGAAAATAATATGGATAATAATAGTTTCAAGTTAAATATATTAGAAGAAGATCTAACAAAATTATATAATGTTTTAAAAATTGATTTTATAAATACCGAAACAACTAAAGTTGAAGACTTTATTAATGTTCTATTAAAGCCTTGGAACGAACATGGTTCTTTGATATATTTAATTATGGACCACTATCAAACTTACATATTTCAGAAATGGTTCTGTAAAAGGTATAAAGTATCATTAACATTAAAAGATATTGAAAAATCAAAACTCTTTAAAAACACGTCTGGTATTAAAGGTTTTTTTACCGCTGGCTCAATTTCAGCATCTCAAAGAAGAGAAAGAACGAATGACAAAAAAGATGAAGATCAATTAATGTACAAATTGTTAAAATCTGTTTAGATATATACAATCTAAACACTTCTACTATTTACTTTCCTTTACTTTGTTTCAGAATTCTTAATCAAGGAAGACAAAAACGTTTTTGTTCAAAATTAATATACAATTAATTATGAATACAATAATAAAAAAGGAATTATCAAAAGATGAACTATCAGACATCTTTTTCCAAACTTTAACAGATTATTCTACCCTAAAACAAAAAGAGGCAGAATTAAATCAGAATGATATCGAAAAATTAAGCCTTTTTTTGGCTTTAATGGATGATGCTAAAATAATTTTTAGTAAAAAAATGCCAGATATTAATGATTTTTTTGAATGGTTTCACCACATATACGTGGAAAGAAATTATGACAAAAACATTGAAAATTGGACATTTATTGAGTCGTTAGAAAATATTATAAAATTTGAAATAGAAGAAATTCAAACTTCTAAAACCATTAATAATCTAAATTCCAAAACATTATGAATATAATAAAATTATATGAAAGATTGGAAAGGATTGAAAGACTTTTACTCTTTAAAAAGAAAGTTTTAAATATTGAAGAAGCCTCTGAAGTAACTGGATACAAAATAAGCTATTTGTATAAATTAACGAGTTTGAAAGAAATTCCTCATAGTAAGCCTAATAAAGGTAGCATTTTTTTGAAAAAGAAAAGTTAGAGTCTTGGATGCTTCAAAATGAAGTTAAATGTAAGCAGGATATAGAATCTGAAGCTCTAACCTATACACTTCAAAACAAAAGAAAAGCATAAAAGAACTGCAATTCTTTTATGCTTTTTGTCTAACAAAATTATAGTCTAACTTAATATTGTATATGCAAATATACAGTTTCCAACTTATCTAATAAAATGGATGAACAAAAACTTTATGTGAACATTAAATTATCTAATAAAACGGTATTTGATTTAATTGATAATTATTTAAAACAAAGATATGATATAGTATTTAATATAATATCTCATGAATATCTTATAAAATTTAAAGATTCTAAAAAATGGAAGGTTCTAAATGAAAATTCATTAAGAATTGAACTAACAAAAAAGAAAATCAAATTTAAAAAAGATGATTTTTATACCTATTTAGGCTCTAATTATATAAAACAATTTAACCCTTTAAAAGAGTACTTCAAGAACCTTAATAAATGGGATGAGATTGACCATATTAAAAAACTAATCTCATATATTCCAACTGATGATAATATCTTTTTTGAATATCATTTAAAAAAGTGGCTTGCAAGAACTGTAAAAACTGCATTGGAAGAAGATTTCTACAACAAACAATGTATTGTATTTGTGCAAGTAGAACAAAATTCTGGAAAAAGCACACTATGTAGGTTTTTATGCCCTCCTGAATTGAAAAAACATATAGCAGAAAACATCAGTGATGATAGAGATGGACTAGTCCAACTATGTAAAAATCTTTTAATCAATTTAGATGAAATAGATAAACTTTCGGCAAAATACATAAACGCCTATAAATCTATGTTTTCAAAAACACATATAAACATTAGGTTACCATATGCAAAACACAACTCTCACCAGACCCGGAATTGCTCCTTTATCGGCTCAACTAACCTTATAAATTTTTTAAAAGACGAAACAGGCAATGTTAGATGGGTCTGCATAGAGCTGATAGGTCAGATTGATTTTAATTACTCAAAAGACATTGATATCAATAAAGTTTGGGAGCAAGCTTTTCATCTAGCCTACAAGGATGAAGCATTTAATTGTGATTTAACTGTAAATGACATAAAAGAAAATGAAAAAAGGAATGCAAACTATAAACAGTCAACTATCGAAGAAGATTTAATAAATCAACTATTTGAAAAATCAGATAATAGAGATCATTTCATGACAACCACAACAATAACAATGATAATTAAGAAAGAGTACTCGTCTGTAAGTCACATAGCGATTGGTAAAGTTTTAAGAAAGTTAAAATTTAAAAGAATCAACAGCAAAATCACAGGAGTAAAAGGATACTTAATCAAGTTACGAAAAAAATAAAAGTTTTCCTTAAATGATCTTACCCATCTTACCTTTTTTATAAAAAAGGTAAGATGGGTAAGATAAAATCACCAAAAGAAAAATAAAATGAATTGTAAAAAAGCAAAACAAATAGACCTAGCTTCATATCTAAAAAAACAAGGATTTAAAACTGGTAAAACTTATACAAAAGATATTTGGTTTTACTCACCTTTTAGAAATAATGAAAAAACGCCATCTTTTAAAATTGATATTAATAAAAATGTTTGGTATGACTTTGGTGAAGGAATCGGAGGAACTATTATAGATTTTATAATGAAATACAATAACTGTTCAATTAAAGAAGCTTTAATAATTTTATCAGAAAATACTTTTCCTGTTCACCAGCAAAAAAAACTGTTATAAATGAAACTATTCCAACTTATTCTATAAAAAAAGTAACAGAACTTAACAATCAGAAATTATTAGATTATGTTTCTAATCGGAAAATCAATTTACAATTTGCTAAACGATTTTGCTTTCAGGTACACTATTCTTTTTCTAATGGTAACGAAATATTTGGAATTGGATTTATGAATGATTCCGGCGGATTAGAAATCACAAACATTATCAGTGAAAATTTTAGAAAAATTTGCCTGGGGAAAAAGGAAATTACAACAATTAATAACAATTCTAAAATTGTTTCAATCTTCGAATCTTGGTCTGACTTCTTATCGTATTTGACAATTAAAAAACAAATCCCAAAAGAAAATTTCATCATTCTTAACTCTACTTCTATGGTAAGTAAAGTAACCAACTTATTAATCGATTACGATACTATAAAATTATTTTTCGATAATGATAACGCAGGAAATAAAGCTACTGCATATTTAAAAATGAAATTCAAAAACTCAATTATAGATAATCGTATACACTATAAAAATTATAATGATCTAAATGAATACTTAACAAATATAAAACAATAGCAACAGTGGCTTTGCCAGGAGTGCATTCAGTTTCCATTTAGTGCCTACTTCGTGCACTAAATAAAAACTGAATACACCTGGCTTATTCACATAAAAAATGTTCATAAGAGTAAAAAAATAAATTTAATTATGATTAAAAAAGATAAGACAAACCCTAAAGTAAAAATGGTTTTCTATATAAATTTAAAAGATAAAGAACTCATAAAAAATCACTGTGAGTTACTACAAATAAAACCATCTTTTTTTATAAGAAATATAGTTTTAGAGAAATTAGGAAGACCAATATTTGAACCTAAAAAAATGAAAATTGAAACAAAACAATACAATTCTCAACTTAATAAAATTGGCGTGAATTTAAATCAGATTGCTAAAAAATTAAATTCTGGATTACAGTTTCAAGTTGGAGATCAAATAGAAGTTTTGAAAAGTATAGAGTTATTAAATGAACATATTTTAGAAATTAAATCTCAATTATAAATGTCAGAAAACGAAAATTACCTTTTAAAATTAATGCAAAATGTGGTTGATAATTTAGATCGTATTTCTAACAAAATTGATCAATTAAATAATGATAATAATGAAGATAAATTAAATAGTATATCTAATAAAATAGACATAGTAAATAATAAAAATCATGGCATTAAATTAGAATCTTTAAATAAAAAAATATTAGAAATATCAGAAGAACTTAAAAGAATCTTTAAAAATTCTAATAACGAAGTTCTGAATAAGAAAAAATTAGAGGTTAGTCTAGAAAAAATATCGAAGAATTTAGAAAAAACTATTCAAAATCATAAAACTCCAATTAATAACTCTATAAAAAAAGAGATTATAATTTTCGGTAAAGATTCACCATTTACTTCAAAATTATTATTAATATCTATAATATGCTTACTTATATTTTCTTATGGTTTTAAATACATCCCTCCTTACTTGAAAGAAAGGAATACTAATCAGTTAGAAATTAAAAACTATCAAAACTTTTACAATTATCTCTATCTTCTCTATTATAAAGATGATGGTAAATTAGATAATCAATACTCTAGACTTCTAAATAAAATTAAACAAAATGATTCTGCAATCACAAAAGAATATAATCAATTATTTAACATGTATAATAAAAGTATTAAAAAGAAAGAATTGGAAAAACAATTAAAAGAACTTGAATGATAATTCAACTAGAAACTATTGATTTTTGCCATAATGCTCTTAATTATTGTCAAAAAGGAGGAGAATTTTTGCATGCTAATGAATGTTTAGGAAATGCAAATCAAATTTATCAGCAAATGAAACAAATCGAGCAGATAAATGAAAGGTGTTTAAAAAAACTTTTCATATTAAAATGAGAATAGCCCCAGAGGATAAAGGAATTTTAAATAATCAAAATTGGATTGACATCTCTAAATCTTACGCAAAAAAAATTGGATTTGAGAATAATTTATATGCTGTATATATACATATGGAAAACACGGACAAAGAACATATACATATTGTTGCTAGTAGAATTAAAAAAAACAATTTAGCTGTAAGAGATAATTACACCCATTATAAAAATATGGATTTTGCAAGAATGGTAGAGCAAAAATATAAATTACGTAAAGTTAAAAGAAGATTAGAAGCTATAAGAAAAGAAGAAGATTTTATTTCTCAAGACAAGCGAACTATATTATTAAAAGACAAAATACTCAAAGCAGTTACATTTTCAGATAACTTAGATGACTTAATTTTTATACTTAAAAATCAAAACATTAAGGTAAAAGTTGGAAGAGGCATTTCATTTACAGATGAAAATGGGATTAAAAAAAGGTTCTGCAATAGACAGAAAACTCTCTCTTAATAATATAAAGCGAATGTTTAGCTATGAAAGTAAGGAGAAAGAACAGCATAAGAACCAAATAATAACAGAATCCTTAAAAAATAATAGCCAAAAATTCATTTCAAATAAGACAAAAAACTCCGCAGATAACTTTATTGATAATTCAGATAGCTTAATAAGTGATGTAGATAGAAATAAGAAGCGAAAAAAGAGAAAAAGATAATGATGAATGCTAAAAAATTAAACCACTTAAAAAAGCAATATAAATGCCTAAAATAATCCTTGTAACCCACCAAAAAGGTGGTGTTGGAAAAACAACACTAACCTTTAATCTTGCCATTTCTTTATCTAAACACGCAAAAATATTAGTCATTGATTTAGATTTACAAGGTAGTTTAATCAGTTTGAAAAAAATGGTTACTGATTTTGAAATTATTACATATCAGAAAGAAATTATAAATATCAAAAAAATGGACTTTGATTTCATTTTGATAGATACTCCACCATATTTATCCAATCAGTTACCAAAATTGATAAGTTTAGCCGATTTAATTTTGATACCAACGAAAGCTGGAATATTAGACTTACTTGCTGTTAAAAGTACAATTGACTTAATTGAAGCAGAAAAAAAGCTCCATAAGGCATTAGTGATATTTAATATGATAAAGGCGAATACCACATTAACATTAGACATTTTAATAGGTTTAGAAGAGTATAATGTACCAATTGCTAAAACACATATTTCTGATTTAGTCGCTTTTACAAGGTCTGTTTTGGTAGGTGGAGTTCAAAAAGATAGAAATGCGCAAAAACAATTAAATAATTTAACAAAAGAGGTGTTAACAAAACTTATATAATTATATAAATCTACATTTATATAAAACTATAATTATACTATTATGGAAAAACAAAATATTAGTGATTTAATAAACAAAGTCAAGTCTAATGAGCAGAACAAGACAACCCAAAAAGTATTGCCAATAGCTGAAAAGAAAGATGATGTTCAATTCTCTTTTTACATTGAAAAGTCTTTATTAAAAAAGTTAAAGCAAAAAGCTTTAAATAATGATGTTAGCATTAAAAGCATAATTATAAATGCAATTGAAAACTCCTTTAAAGCCAATTAATAAAGGTTATTAGACTGGAAATAACGGAATCTGTTCAATAGTATCAGAAGATTTAAAATTTAACCTAAATGCTTTATCTTCCTTGAAATTGGATAAAGCATTTTCGTTGTTATATTCTTCTAAAATTTTAGAATCTATCTTCTCGCTTTTCAAACCCTCAGAATGATTCATTAAAAAATCAATTTCTTCTGAATTTAATTTATTTATGTAACTCATGTTTTTTAATTTTTTATAATAGAATATTATTTACTGTTGCTATGATTGAATAAAGAATTTATTAAATTAAAATTTATTCCTCACTTCTTTCATGATTTTCAGTTCTCCTTTTTTATCTATGTAACCGTAAGTCATTTTTTTATTTTCATTAATAAATTCGACAAGGGCTAAACCTGAATTAAATCTATAAATTCTTCTATATTTTGTTTCAATAATTTCACCTGATTTAATATCTAAAATATAATTTATAGGAAACCCTTTTTTTGATTTATTTTAATTCTAACAACTCCTTCGTTTTCAATAGCATTTATAGATTTTAAACTGTGAAATGTTGCAGGAACTGCATCTTCCAAATCACGAATAATTCTACCATTAACGTCTATAACTCTATAACCGTAATTATACTTTTTTGACTCTTTACTATATTTTTTCTTATGGAGTTTTACCATAGCATAACCATTCACAAAATGCTTTGCTTCTAAAAATTTTGCTTCAATAATTAATCTACCTCTTTTATCTATAAATCCGTATTTTCTATCCTTTGACTTTACTAAAATTCTATTATCATATAAATCTCCTGGTTTATTTGTGTAAATAAAACCAATAGCAGTTTTAAAATTTTCGTCTAAAAAACCCCATTTTCCAGCTCCTTCTTTCTCATTATATCTATAAGCCTTAATAAGTCCATTAACTTCTGGAAGAACACTACTGAAAACTCTTTCTGTAACTTTACCTGTTTTAATGTTTTTTATTTCTGAATATCCATAATTATTTGCTACATATGAGTTATTATTTTTTTGATATCGAATTGCAAAAATTTCATCATTAATTGGAAAAACTTGCTTTTTAGAAGTGTTTTTTTCTTTGTAAATTATTTTCCCGTTTTTATTTATGATAATAAAATCATCTTTTTTGGAGTTTAAATTTGGATTGAGAATAAAATAACCATGAAAGCTTTCTATATTATAGAAAGGTTCGAAAAGAAATTCTCCTTTAGTATTTTTAATACCAGAACCACTTTGCTCTTTAGTGATATAGATATTATTTCCTTGCATTCCATAATCTGTAGAAGTAATATATTGAACGCTTTGATTTACTTTCATTTCAGGTATGATATTCCCTAATTTGTCAATAAATCTTAAATCATTTCCTTTTTTTACAAGTGCATAATTATTAGTAAAGCAGTAAAAGTTCTCTGCATCTACTTTTTTTGAGAGTATATATTTACATAGCACAAAACTACTAACATTAAAATTTTTATTTTTTTCATTTCAATCATTTTTTTTATTTATAAACTATGTAATTTTTCAATGAACTTGTTATTTAGTAGAATAGAAATGTTACGCCTAACTACTTTTGGATTTTTACTTTCATCTTCAAACGTCTCAATTTGTTTAAGTATACTATCTGCATTTTCATCTTCAAAAAAAAGCGGTAAATACATCTTGAATACTAACGAGGTATCAAAATTATATTTGACTTCAAGGAGGTGTAAAATTTTTAATTGTCTTTTGGAAAAGTTATCGTTCATAATTTTGGGCATAAAAAAACGTGGAACTGAATCTTATCGGTCTAAGTGGTCTCGCCAGAAACCTTCCCTCCAAATAAGAACAGCCCACGCAGAACGTGGGCGTCTTAACTTTGAAATTGGAGGGTTGTAAAACTGGCGAGTTTCTTAAAACCAAATCAAAAGCTATTACGCTTTATATGTTAATATTTTAATTCTTTATATAATCATAAATTTATTTGTATCAAATTTAAGGAAACTTTTTATGAAATTAAACTAATTACTAAATTAAACCAAAAGAAAATTGAATAGTATACATTTATATAATTCCTTAAATATATAATTATAGAATATTAGTTTTATAGCTTACTGTACTGCCTTCTTCAAAGCTTCCAACTCCACTCCTAACCCAGTAAACATTTGAATAATACTACTCATTTTTAGTTCGTGTTCCTCGTATTCTTGTGTATTTATACTGCAAGTAAAACTCCAAAGTTCTAAAACTTCAGAAACAGGAATTTCATAAGGTTGGTAAGATGGATTATCTGGTTTTAATAAGAAAGATTGATTCTCTTCAATTTGATTTTCTAATCGCTTATAAGTCAATCCATCATTTTTTGTAATTACGATATAAGAGACGCCACTTTTTGCATTTATGATATCTTCTACAAATTCTGCAACCACATAAGAACCATCTTTCATTGGTAACATAGAATCCCCTTTAATTGGAAAAGCTCTATGTTTTCCAGTTGGTAAAAAAGGTAGTTTTATTTTTTCTAATTGTTCTATAAATTCAGGATCATCATACCCTAATAAATATCCTGCAGATGCTTTTACAGAAACTACTTCTATTAAATTTTCATTATCTACATCAACAGTAATTGGAAATAAAACTCTCTTATCGCCAACTTCTATAAAAGAAACATCTGTAGCTTTGGTCAAATCTTTTTTTACCAAAATATCAATGGGAAGTCTAAAATATTCTGAAAAGTCTATCAAAAACTCTATGGTTGGCGATGATCTATTCTCTTCATAAGAACTTATTCTTGATCTTGTTACAGCCAATTCTTCTGCCAAAACCTCTTGACTAAATCGCTTTAAACCTCTTAAATGTTTGATATTTTTTGCTAAAATTTTCATATTGCTACAATTACAAGCAACAAATGTATGTATTTGTAGCTTAATTTTGTGTTATGAAAAAGAATATTTTACATTTAGATTTAGATACTTTTTTTGTCTCTTGTGAAAGACTGATAGACAGCAAACTAAAAAAGAAACCTTTATTAGTGGGTGGAACTGGAGACAGAGGTGTTGTGGCAGCTTGTAGTTATGAAACCAGACGTTTTGGTGTGCATTCTGGCATGTCTATGAAAATTGCTAGAAAGCTGTGTCCTGAAGCCGTTATTATTCGAGGAAACACAAGTATTTATTCTAAATATTCTGATATTGTTACTGAAATTATCAAAGAAAAAGTACCCATTTTTGAAAAAGCAAGTATTGATGAATTCTATGCTGATTTGTCTGGAATGGATGCTTTTTTTGGAAGTTATAAATATGCATCAGAATTACGCCAACGCATTATCTCTGAAATTGGATTACCCATTTCTTTTGGAATGTCTCAAAACAAAATTGTTTCTAAAGTAGCGACTGGCGAAGCAAAACCAAACAATCAATTATTGATTAATGATGGATTTGAAAAAGCCTTTTTAGCACCTTTATCAATCCGTAAAATTCCTTCTGTTGGAGAAAAAACATATCAAACTTTAAGAAACCTTGGGGTTGACAAAGTTCGTGTAATTCAAGAAATGCCTTTAGAAATGATGATTAGTGTTTTGGGCGCTAATGGAAAAACCATTTGGAAACGTGCAAATGGAATTGACAATCCTCCAATAATTGCTTTTCATGAACGTAAATCTTTATCCACAGAAAGAACATTTAATAAAGATACCATTGATATGGAAAAACTAAAGAATACCATTTTTGCAATGGCAGAAAACTTGTCTTATCAGTTAAGAAAGGGAGATAAATTAGCTTCTACAATTAGTGTGAAAATTCGATATTCGGACTTTAATACGTACAGCAAACAAGTCAAAATCCCCTATACAAGTGCCGATCATATTATCATTCCTGCAGTTTTAGAACTCTTTAAAAAATTATATCAACGTAGATTATTAATTCGATTGGTTGGCGTAAAAATTTCTGATATCGTTAGTGGAAATTATCAAATAAACCTTTTTGATGATACTGAACAAATGTTGCATTTATACAATGCTATGGACAATGTTCGTAATAAATATGGTGAGTTGAGTATTATGAGAGCAGCTTCAATGGGTGCGAAATCTATTGGGCGTTTCAGTAACCCCTTTAATGGCGAACCTCCTTTAGTTTTAGCACATAGAAAACAATAATGCGTTATGTATTTGAATTGTCATTCTTATTATTCTTTACGTTTTGGAACTTTTTCGGAAGTTTCATTGTTAAAACTTGCGCAAGAAAATTCAATTGAGATAATTGCATTAACTGATATTAATAATACTTCTGCTTGTATCAATTTTGTACAACAGGCTAAAAAAGCAAATATTAAGCCAATTATTGGTGTTGATTTTAGAAATGGAAATCAGCAACAATTTGTAGCATTAGCAAAAAATAACAAAGGTTTTGAGAATATCAATCGATATTTATCTCATTTTTTAGAAAATAAAATTCCTTTTCCAGATAAACCGAAAAATTTGGAAGATGTATACATTATTTTCCCTTTTGAAAAAGTTTTAGAGCTGAATCTTTCCACTTTCAAAAGCAATGAGTTTATCGGAGTTTCTGTGGGAGAAATTAAGAAACTTCGTTTTTCCTATTTGAATAATTTTACTGATAAATTAGTCATTCAACAACAAGTAACTATCAGAAATAAAAGAGATTTTAATGCGCACCGGTTATTACGTGCGATAGACAATAATACTTTATTAAGTAAATTGTGTACTTCTGAAGAATGCAAACAAACAGATATAATGTATTCAAATTCTGAAATTTTAAAGCATTTTGAAGAGTTTCCAAACATCGTAGAAAACACAAAAGCAATTCTAAATACTTGTAATATTGATTTCGGTTTTGATGATGAAAGAGTCAATCAGAATCAAAATTTATATTTGAATTCGTTTGAAGAAGATTGTAAAATGCTTTTAGAATTGTGTGATGCTAAAATTTACAATCGCTATAAAAACCCGAGTGAAAAAGTGTTAGCTCGTTTAAAAAAAGAGCTAGATGTTATTGTGGATTTGAAGTTTGTTTCTTTCTTTTTAATCAATTTTGATATTATTAGTTATGCCAAAAGAAACAACTTTTTTCATGTTGGTAGAGGATCTGGAGCAAATAGTATAGTCGCTTATATTCTTGGAATTACAGATGTAGATCCAGTGGAATTAGATTTGTATTTCGAACGATTTATAAATCCATTTAGAGCTTCTCCTCCCGATTTTGATATTGATTTCTCTTGGAAAGACAGAAATACAGTCACTCAATATATATTTAATCGTTTTGATAATGTTGCATTATTAGCGACTTACAATACCTTTAAATACAAAGCTGTTGTTCGTGAACTGGGGAAAGTATTTGGTTTGCCAAAAGAAGAAATTGACAAGTTAAGTAAAGGCGTAAAATCTAATCAATTGGATGATATCTCTAAATTGGTTTTAAAATATGGAGAATTGATTGAAGGTTTTCCAAATTATGTGAGTGTACATTCTGCAGGCGTTTTAATTTTAGACAAACCCATTCATTATTTTTCAGCTACTTCTATGCCTCCAAAAGGATTTCCTACTGTTCAATATGATATGAATATTGCAGACGATGTGGGTATTTTTAAGTTTGATATTTTAGGGCAAAGAGGTTTGGCAAAAATTAAAGATGCTTTAGAAATTATCAAAATAAATAATCCAGATCATCCGCCAATCAATATTACAGATATTGAAAGTTTTAAGAAGGATAAAAAAATAAATAACCTTTTAAAAACTGGTGGCGCAATTGGTGCGTATTATGTGGAATCTCCAGCAATGCGTGGATTGATGCAAAAACTACAAACGCAAGATTATTTAGGTTTGGTTGCAGCAAGTTCTATCATTCGCCCTGGTGTTTCTGGCTCGGGAATGAAAGAAGAATTTATCAAGAGACATCGTTTTCCTGAAAAGCGAAAAGAAGCGCACCCAATTTTATTAGAAATTATGCCTGAAACCTATGGAGTTATGGTATATCAAGAAGATGTGATGAAAGTTGCCAATAAATTTGCAGATTTATCTTTGGGTGAAGCTGATGTTTTAAGACGTGGAATGAGTGGAAAATACAGGTCTTTAGCAGAATTTAAAGGAGTTGAAGATAAATTTATTTCCAACTGCAGAAAAAAAGGGTTTAAAGATGAATTGACATTTGAAGTTTGGAATCAGATTAAATCTTTTGCAGGTTATGCTTTTGCAAAAGGACATTCAGCTTCTTATGCAGTAGAAAGTTATCAGAGTTTATTTTTAAAATGCTACTACCCTATTGAATTTATGGTTGCAGTTTTAAATAACGGTGGTGGCTTCTACTCAACTGAACATTATATTCACGAAGCTAAAATGTGTGGCGCAACCATTGAATTACCTTGCATTAATAAAAGTGATCACGCTAATTCTGTTATTGGAAAAACAATCTTTTTAGGTTTTGGATATTTAAAGAATTTGGAAGATATCACAGTTAAGAAACTCTTAACAGAACGTCAAATCAACGGACTTTTTCTTTCTATAGATAATTTTATAGATCGAATTGCAATTTCTATTGAACAGCTAACGATACTTGTTAAAATTGATGCTTTTCGATTTACAAAGAAAACAAAAACTGAATTATTATGGCACTCAATTTTTAAGACAAATGCCACGAAACAAAAAACGAAACAATCACAATTATTTAAAATAAAAACTACAAAATATGAGATTCCGAAATTAAAATTTCATTGGTTGGAAAATGTGTATGATGAGATGGAATTATTGGGTTTTACAATTCATAATTATTTTAAGTTGGTTACAGAACCTTTTTTACCAAGCGTAAAAGCCAAAGAAATGAATGCTTTTAGCAATAAAAATGTATTGATTTATGGAATGCTTGTAAATACTCGCTACAATAAAACTTCGCAAGGAAAACTAATGCGTTTAAGCACATTTATAGATGAAGATGGACATTATTTTGATGCTGTTCATTTTACAGATGTGGTGCATCAATATCCAATAAACGGAATGGGAATTTATGGTTGTTATGGAAAAATCACCAATAGATATGGGTTTTGTAGTATGAATATAATTCAATCTAAAAAAATGAGTATTGCTGTTGATCCGAGAAATTAATTATATAAACATATAATTATAGAAATCCATAATTATATTTCAACTGGTTTCACTATTTTTATCTAAAAGATATATTTAACTTAACTATTAATGATTCAACTCTCCAGCATTAAAGAAAGACTTAAAAATTTAAATGATACTGAATTCCAAGAATTGTGTGATTCTTTTTTGAGTTTAAGGAATAGAGATTATAAAGCATATTCTCGAAATGGAGCTCATGAGATTAAACAGAAAACTACCAAGGGAACACCAGATTCTTTTATTCAAATGCCCAATGGGCTTTATTTATTTGTAGAATCTACAACAACTGAACATAAAGGAAAAAGATTACTAAATAAGCTGAAAGATGATATTTCTGGATGTTTGAATACTGATAAAACAGATATTCCAATTAATAAAATTCAAGAAATAATTCTATGCTATAATTCAAATTTAAGAGCTGTTGAAATTGAAGAAATTAACAAGGAAGCATTTGAAGTTATGGAAAAACTCCCTATGCATTACAGTCTTGATGCACTTGCAAATGAAATATTTTTTCATCATAAAAACATAGCATCAGATTACTTAAATCTACCATTAGATACAGGACAAGTTGTTTCGTTAGAAAAGTTTGTAGAAGAATACGACAATGGTAAACAGAAACTTGCTACACCTTTAGCTGGTCTGTTTTTACATAGAGATGAAGAACTTAAAAACCTGAAAAGCAAGTTGTTTACTGATGATATTATAATCATTTCTGGTCCTGCAGGTGTTGGCAAATCAAAATTAGCATTACAATCTATTCATGAATTTATTCAATCAAATTTAGATTATAATGCTTTCGCTATTTCTCCAAAAGGAGCAGATTTAATAGGAGATTTAGGAGCTTATTTTAATGGAGATGATAATAGTATTTTATTGGTAGAATGATGTTAATCGTGTTGATAAATTTGATCAAATTTTAGGGTTCTATAAAAGCTTAAATCATAACAATTTAAAACTTATTTTGACAGTACGTGATTATGCTTTAGATAATGTTAGTGAATGGTTATACTTGTATAAAAATTCTATTGTAAAAATTAATGGTTTTAATTTTGAAGAAATTAAAACCATTATAGAAAAAGAGCCTTTTGGTATTTTAAATGGAACATATCAATATAAAATTTATGATTTAGCAAAAGGAAATGCTCGTCTTGCAGTTATGATGGCGATGATAGCAAGAAAAACAAATAATCTTGATTCTTTAAATAATGTAGCCGATTTATTTGAGCAATATTTTGAAACTTTTGTAAGTGACCAAGGCGCATTTAAAGATAAAATAGTACTAAAAGCGTTAGGAATTTTATCCTTTTTTTACACGCTACCTTATAATAACCAAGTATTAGATTCAGTTGCCAATGCGTTTTCAATTCCTGCTGACAAGTTAAGAGAAACTTTTGATAGGTTACATAATTTAGATTTAATAGAACTGAACTATGAGCATGTAAGAATTGGAGAACAGAATCTTTCTACCTATCTTTTTTATAAAGTGTTTGTTAAAGATAAACTATTATCGTTTGAAGCTCTTTGCCACAATTACTTTGAACAACAAGAATATCGTTTTAAGGATACTGTTTACCCAATGCATCAAAATTTTGGAAAAGAATTCATCTCTAAAGAAATAAAACCTGCGCTTATTTCTTATTGGTCCACTATTAAATCTGACAATGAAAAAGCTTTTCGTTTTTTGAAGTTTGCTTGGGAGTTTTTGCCAGACGAAACTTTAATTTATTTAGAAGAGCAAATTAGCTCTATTAATACTTCAGAAAATAAAGAATTAACAACAACATATGAAACGAATGATTTTACCAGTAATTCCAGTCGTGAAAAACATTTAAACTTACTTTCAAATTTTCTAAAAAAACCAACATTCTTTTTAGATGCTCTTGAATTATCATTTCTGTTTGTCAAACAGAATAATCAGCACCTTTCACAATTAATATATAATATAGATAGTAACATAATATTTACAGAAGAAGACTACATAGATCATTTTAAAAGACACTCACAGCTTGTAGATTTTTTAATTGACGAAGCTAAAAATGGAAAATTAGAAGCTCTTGCCTTTTTTGCCATATCAAGAAAATTATTAAAATCTTTGCGTTGGAGCTACGAGAATAAGAAGGAAGCTAAAAAAGATGATTTGAATATAGCTTCTGTTAAAAAATCTCGTATAAAAATTTTAGAAACTCTTTTTACTCTTTATAAGAATTATCCTGAAGAAACATTTTCTGTTGTACTAAACTTTTCAATGGCAGGTGATAACAATAACAAATATACGTTTGCTTTTGATTTAGTTTATCTAATTCCATGGATAGATAAAAATATGAAAGCTAAATCCTTTCGCCATTGTTATTATATTCAAGAAATGATACGCTCTTCAAGAGAAATAAAATATAGTAACCCTGATTTTAAAAGACTCAAAACAACTTTTAAACATCCTACTTACAATTTATTTGAGCTTGTTAATTGGGACAGACGTAGAGGAAAAGAAGAATACGATTTTGAAGATTACGATGAGTTTGAAAAGTTAAAAACTTCTGATATTGCTAAAAAATTAACCTTCAAATCAAAAAAAGAACTTAATTTATTCATAAAACAATATTATAAAATATTGGAATGGAAAGAGGTTAATATGTATTCGCAGTATAACGTTTGCGATAAAGTAATAGAAGCTAATCTTAAAGCAAATAGTGAAATTGGATTGTTAACATTTATAGAACTCGCAAAATTGCAAGATATAAATAAGTCTAACTCTGATTTTTATATATCACGTAAATCAATAGATAACTTAACAAGTTATCCAGAATTAAGAGAAAAATTCTGGAAAGCAATTAGGTTGAAAAAATTAAACGAAATATGGAAATTAGAATTACTTTTTAGCCTTCCTCCCCAAGCCATAACTAAAAAGCATATTAACAGACTTTTTATCGTATTAAATACTATTAAAGTGAATTTTGGAATTAGAATCGAACGAGTAGAAAAATATGAAACTATTGAACCTGAAATTCTTTTTAAAACTCTTCAAATCGTTGTAAAAAGACTTGAAACTGAAAATATAAAAATTTGGTTGTGGAATGAATTTTTAATTTCAGCAGTAAATTCATTTGATAATATAAACCTAATAAAGAAAGCCTATATTCAGCAAGATCAACTTACTAATAGTTTCGATTATTCAGGTAAAGGTTTATTAAACATACTTGAAAAGGATAATAGCTTTTTGTTACAATACACAAAAGTTATTTTTGAAAAAAACACAAGAGAAAGAGCAAAAGATCACAAAGAATTATCGGTAATTTGGAAATTGCCAAGAGTGGAAAATATTTTGGATGAAGTAATCGAATATATGGCTGATAATTTAGATATTTTTTTATTTCAGAGCATTTTGCCAATGCTTTCTTTCAGAGCCCTAATGCCAACACAGAAAGAGCAAATAATTATTTATTAAGATTTATTGAAAAATACAATAAGCAACCAAAAATGATTCTGATTGCATTTGATATAATTCACTGTAATAAAAAGGAGTTATTTAATAAGGCATTTGAGATTTATATTCATAGTAATCAAGAATTAAACTGTTTCAAAAGTATCAAATGGACAGATAATCAAATAACATTTCCAGGAGATGCAATCGTTGGAGCTATTCGAGCTACTAAATGGGAAAAAATATTAAAATTAGTTATTGATATGAAATTGGGTACTAAAACACGAGCGATTCGAAATTATGTTAAATCGAGAAGAGATAGTGAACTCTTGTATGCCGAGCATGAAAAAAGAAGAAAATTTTTACGTAATTAAAATTATTCAACCTTTTATCACCCGTTATAAATCCATAAAAATGAGTGCTTTTAAAAATATAAATTTATTTATTTATTTATTTATTTATTTATGGAAAACTCATAAATACTGGCTACAATACAACATCTCAAAAAATAAATTAGTGAAATTGATTACTTTTATTGACGAAGATGGATATTATTTTGATGCTGTACATTTTACAGATGTAGTGCATCAATACCCAATAAACGGAATGGGAATTTATGGTTGTTATGGTAAAATCACGAATAGATATGGGTTTTGTAGCATGAATATAATTCAATCTAAAAAGATGGGGATTGCTGTTGATCCAAGAAATTAAAATTTACACAAAGTACTTATATTTAAAACTTTATATAATTCTATAATTATAGATTTATATAATTATGGAAATCCATAATTATATATCAAATGGTTTACTTATTTTTAAAGCTCAAAAAAATTGCATTAAATATATTTCTACGTCACTATTTGTCGAACCTATGCTTATATTTTTGTAGAAATGTATAAATATATAATTATATGACTACCATTGAGTACCACTTACAATCTTTCAAAGAACTTAAAGAAAAAGTAAAAGAAGATGATACTAATTTTGACGATACAGAATTCCACTATCTTATTGAAGAAATTGAACAAGAAATAAGTGATGTTTCTGAAAGGGTTTTTGATCATCCAAAATATAATTTAATTCCAACTACAGAAGTTCCTGAATCCATAACACTTGATGCTTTAGAGAAATTAGTAATTGAAATTAAAAGGTTTATAAAGAAAACACAGCCTTTTGATAAGGAAGAAATTTTAGATTATATGTTTCCTAATAGACATGATGACGATTTCGATGAAGATTCCATGAATTACGATAGCGTATTTGGAAAAGATTAAATATTCTGTTCAACAACAGAGTTATATATTACACACTACCCAATTAAGATAAAAATACATGAATAAATCATCCCACAATAAATTAGTATCCTTTATTTGGTCTATTGCAGACGATTGTTTACGAGACGTTTATGTTCGAGGTAAATACAGAGATGTTATTTTGCCAATGATTGTATTACGTAGATTAGATGCACTTTTAGAACCTACAAAAGAAGCTGTTTTAAAAGAATTAGCTTTTCAAAGAGATGAAGCAGGTTTTACAGAATGGGACGAATCTGGTTTGCGAGAAGCATCTGGCTACGTTTTTTATAACACAAGTACCTGGACACTTCAAAAATTAAAAGATACTGCAACCAATAGTCAACAAATATTACAAGCAAATTTTGAAGATTATTTAAACGGTTTTAGCCCGAACGTTAAAGAAATAATAGAGAAGTTTAAATTAAGAAATCAAATTCGTCATATGGCGAATAAAGATGTTTTGTTAGATGTTTTAGAAAAGTTTACATCCTCAAATATCAACTTAACCCCTTTTGAGAAATTAGATCCAGAAGGAAGAAAATTGCCAGCGCTTTCTAATTTAGGAATGGGGTATGTTTTTGAAGAATTAATTCGGAAATTCAACGAAGAAAATAATGAAGAAGCTGGAGAACACTTTACGCCTCGTGAAGTAATCGATTTAATGACACACATTATTTTCGATCCAATAAAAGATAATTTACCACCAGTTATGACTATTTATGATCCTGCTTGTGGTTCTGGTGGAATGTTAACAGAAAGTCAGAATTTTATAAAAGATGAAAAAGGCTTGATAAAAGCAATGGGCGATGTTTATCTTTTTGGGAAAGAAATAAACGACGAAACGTACGCCATTTGTAAAAGTGACATGATGATTAAGGGAAATAATCCCGAAAACATTAAAGTGGGTTCTACCCTATCTACAGATCAATTTGCAGGACAAACGTTTGACTTTATGCTCTCAAATCCGCCTTATGGAAAATCTTGGAGTAGCGAACAAAAATATATTAAAGATGGTAAAGATGTTATAGACCCTCGTTTTCAAATAAAACTGAATAATTATTGGAATGTAGAAGAAGATGCAGATGCAATTCCACGTTCTTCAGATGGACAATTGTTATTCTTAATGGAAATGGTTTCTAAAATGAAATCTTTACAACAAAGTGCTGCAGGAACAAGAATTGCAAGTGTACACAATGGAAGTAGCTTATTTACTGGAGATGCTGGTAGTGGCGAAAGTAATATTAGAAGATATATTATAGAAAACGATTGGTTAGAAGCCGTTGTACAATTACCAAATAATTTATTTTACAACACTGGCATTACAACCTATATCTGGTTATTAAGTAATAATAAACCAACACATAGAAAAGGAAAAGTACAATTGATAGATGCAGGACAATTGTACAGAAGATTACGTAAAAATTTAGGAAATAAAAACTGCGAATTCACTCCAAAACACATTACTAAAATTGTAGAAACCTACACAAAAATGAGTGTAGCCGAAAAAGAAGGCAATCACGAAATCGCAGCTAAAGTTTTTGACAATACCGATTTTGGCTATTACAAAGCAACCATAGAAAGACCCAAAAGATTAAAAGCACAATTTACAGCAGAACGAATAGAAACCTTACGTTTTGATAGAGTTTTACAAGAACCGATGCAATATGCATTTGAAACTTTTGGAGAAGACGTTTACACAGGTATCAATAAACACCAAAAAGAAATTATAGAATGGTGTGAAAAAAACGAATTGAATTTATCTTCTACCAATAAAAAGAAACTGATTAAAATAGATACTTGGCAGAAACATTTACGTTTGGTAAATAGTGCAAAGGCATTACAAAATGTATTTGGAGATAAATTGTACGACAATTTTAATGAATTTAGAAAAGAAGTTGACGATGAAATTAAAGCACAAAAATTAAACATTTCTGCAAGCGATAAAAAAGCCATTTTAAATGCAGTTAGCTGGTACTGTGCAGATGCAGAAAAAGTAATTAAAAAAATAGAAAAACTTTCAGGAGATAAATTATCAAAACTCTTAAAACATTTAGATTGCAAAAAAGAAGATTTAGCCGACTTTGGCTATTTCGGTAAAATTCAAAATGTCACCTTGAGCGCAGTCGAAAGGTCTCTAAAAAAAGACGAATACATTGTTTACGAAACAGAAAGCGATATAAGAGACACCGAAAATGTGCCACTAAAAGATAACATTCATAGTTACTTTTTAAGGGAGGTAAAACCACACGTAAATGAAGCTTGGATAAATTTAAATGCCACCAAAATTGGATACGAAATTAGCTTTAATAAATACTTCTACAAACACAAACCTTTGCGAAATATAGAAGAAGTAACTAAAGATATTATAGATTTAGAAACAAAAAGTGATGGTTTAATTGCAGAAATTTTAAATATTGTATAATGTTTAAAGTAAAAAACAAAACACAACGTTATAAAGGCTACAAGGATTCTGGTGTAGAATGGTTGGGAGAAATCCCTGAACACTGGGAAGCTACTCGTGTAAAGAATATATTTCGATTAGTTGTTGAACCTGCACCAAATAATAATGATTTTGAACTATTATCAGTTTACACAGAAATTGGTGTAAAACCTCGAAAGGAATTAAAAGAAAAGGGAAATAAAGCATCTACTACTGATGGTTATTGGTTAGTTAAAAAAGGAGATATTATTGTAAACAAATTACTTGCTTGGATGGGAGCAATTGGTGTATCAAATTATAATGGTGTCACAAGTCCAGCATATGATATTTTAAGAGCTAAAGTTGATATCGAAAGTAATTTTTATCATTATTTATTTAGAAATTCAGCTTGTATTTCAGAACTCAAAAAACACTCTCGGGGAATTATGGATATGAGGCTTCGATTATACTTTGATAAATTTGGAGATGTTGTAATTCCTTACCCAAGTTTTGATGAACAGAAAATCATTGTAAGCTTTCTTGATGATAAAACAACTAAAATAGAAGATGCAATTGCCATAAAAGAACAACAAATACAATTATTAAAAGAACGTAAACAAATTTTAATACACAAGGCTGTTACTAAAGGTTTAGATAAAAATGTTGCTTTTAAAGATTCTGGTGTAGTTTGGATTGGTAATATTCCAACGCATTGGGAATTAAAACGATTTAAGTTTATAGCTAAAGCGAATAAAGGGAAATTACCTAATAAAATTGTATCAAATCCTTATAATAACTTACCTCCATATATGAGTATGGAATATTTGCGTGGCGGAATAGAAAATCAATGGGTTTCCGATAAAGATGCTATTGTAATAAATTCTGGTGAAACTCTTTTATTGTGGGATGGCTCAAATTCTGGTGAGTTTATAAAAAGTAGAAAAGGAGTAATATCATCTACTGTTGCACATATAATTTTCAAAGGAATTAATGAAAACTTTGCATGGTATTATTCAACGGTTTTAGAAAGGGAAATTAGAGGTAATACTATTGGAATGGGAATACCTCACGTAAACGGAAAATTTTTAAATAATTTATCTGTTTTACTACCAACTATTTCAGAACAAAAAGAAATTTCGGCATATATAGAAAACGCATCACAAAAAATAGAAACTGCTATTGGTTTAAAACAAGAAGAGATTGCCAAGTTAAAAGAATATAAAAGTAGTTTAATAAATGGGGTTGTAACTGGTAAGGTAAAGGTTTGTTAATATGACAGAAGCAGAAAAAAATTTAATAGATTCAGGTAGATGTGAGTTATTCGAAGAAATCGCAAGTAAAGTTTGGAAAAGAATAACTGATGCGCATGATGTAAATGTAAATTTAAGAGAAGAAGGAATTACTTATGATATTTTAGTAGATATTTTAAGATTTAGTAAATATCGAAATGGCAATTTTGATGTCTCTGCTAAACCTGGTTATGACGAGAATAAGTATGGAAGTGATATTGATGTATTTGTAGAAACTACTAAAAACCAATATCGATGGTTTGCATTGCAAGCAAAAATATTAAAAGCAAATAATAGATATAATACATTAAGAGACGGTTATAGTCAAACTAATCCAACATACCAATGGGATAAATTAAAACTTTTAGAAGCTGCCAGCGGTTGCACAGCCTTCTACCTTCTTTATAATGGTAAATACAGATCAGAAGATTATAACTTTAAAAAAAACGATTCTTGTAATAGACCTTACACAGAAGATCAATTAGGTTGTTCATTGGTTTCTGTTCCAATTATTGAGAAATTAGGGTTAACACGTAATGCAAGAGGAACAAGATTTGTAAATCCTACTTATGAAGATATACATCCACATAATAGTGAACCATGGAGAACTTTAGTTTGTTGTATGTTGGATAAAGCAGATGGCACACTATATGCTAAAGCAGAAATAGATAATTACAATTCTAAATTCTTACCTATTTCAGAAGTTTCTTTAGAAGACGATTCTCTAGATATTGAAAAGGACAAAGATTCAAATAAAGATATAGAAATTAATAATGACAATAAAATAGCACTGGCTTCTCAAAAGGCTGGATGGAATCCGACATTTAAAATTATTATAAATAGATCTGATAATATTGATTAAAAAATTATAAACTGATACTCATAAGTCGCAATAAAATAATTTGTTTAGAATTGGGTATTGACTACAGCTATAGTAAAAAGTAAAGTTATTAGAAAAGAAAAAGCAGAAAATTGAAATGTTAAAAAAATATAAAAAAAGAATGAAAAATGGAAAGTTAGTTATTAATGTAAAGTCTTGTTAAGTATGGAAAATACTACAACTTTAAATTATGAAACAAGCATTCTAAAGGATAAGTTAATTAAGCTCCGAACTAAAGTTCTTTCTAATTACAAAGATCCTCAATTAATGTTTAGTGCTTTCAAAACAGAAAGCGACACTAACAAAGGGTATAATGGTAGACAAGTATTAGAATTATTTCAAAACTGTGATGATGAAAATTCACCAGAAGTTCTAATTAAAATTAATAAAGAGCGTAATACTTTTAGTATTTCTAATATTGGAACACCCTTTTCAGAAAAAGGGTATAACTCATTATTTTACGCCAGTTTATCTTCTAAAGTTTCAGGTAAATTTATTGGTAATAAAGGACTTGGTTTTCGTTCTATAATAAATTGGGCAAATGAAATTAATATTTATAGTAATGGTATATGTTTAAAATATGCGCCTCATTTTATTGAAAAAGCGTTTCACACTTTACACCCTTCTAAAGAAAATCGTTTGGCGTTGTTGCAAGAAAGAGGTTTAGTAGAAAATGTTGTACCATTACCCTTACTGTCGTATCCTGATATAACTGAAAAACAGTTGGATAACGGTTACACAACTACCATAGAAATATCTTATAAAGATGGTTTTTATGATAATATTGTGGAGCAAGTAGAAAGTATTACAGAAGAAACTTTATTGTTTTTAAATACAATAGAACACGTAAAGTTTGAAGGTTTCAAGAATCAAAAAGATATTTTAATTAATCAAAAACAGGAATTAGAAATTATTCCTGCTACTGTAGCACCAACCTCTGTAATTACCATAAATAATAAAACTTGGAATATTGTAGAAGAATCAAATCCGTTAGATGATAAATACCAAAATAAACAATCCACTAACAAAGATTTTTATCAACTTAAATTAGCTTTCCAAAATGATTTCTCTGATAATGTAAATAGATTGTTTTCTTATTTTTTAACAGAAGAGCCATTAGCGTTTCCTTTTTTAATACACGGTACCTTTGAATTAGACCAGAACAGGAAAAGAATCTCAAACGATAAAAATGAGAATGGTATCAGTAGAAATGAATTTATTCTAAAAAGATTAGCAACATTAATAATAAATACAGCTAAGCATTTTTCTAAAGAAACAATTAAAGCAAGTTGGAAACCTTTATTGTTTTTAAAACATAATAAAACCAATACGTCGTTAAATGCTTTTTTTGAAATTTTAGAAAGTAAAATTTTATCAGAAAAATTATTTCCTTGCGTCGACAATAACTACTATAAAAAAAGTGATGCTATATACATTAGTGATTCATTTAGTAAAATGATTCAAAGACTGTCTTTAGAGCGTTTCTTCCCTAACCATCTTATCTCTGTTGAAGAAAGGGTGAATTTATTAAGTTATAATCTCAACGGTTCTATTACAAATATTATAACTATTGTTAATACGATTTCAAAGACAAGATTAAGTATTGAAAATAGAGCGCTTTTTATTTATGAAATAGTAAAAGCTTTTCCTTCATTACAATTTGATTTTTTAGTAGATGAAGCTGAAAATCCAATTAAAGCAGACGAATATATTTTTACACCTAAAACGACAGACAAAAATTTAATAAGACCTGACGACACCAAAATTCAATTTTTGAATGAAAAATTGTATCACAAACTTTCAAATTTATTTGGTTACGACGGCAAGAAAAGTTTAGGTAGAAGTCGTTTTGTAATGCAACAACTTAATGATAATTGCAATATAAATGAATATGAACCTAATAGGTTAGCTTTAAAAATTATATCTGAAACTAATAAAAAGTTAAAACTTACTGGAGCAAATAGTTTTTCATTAATTCAGGAAATGAATAGGTGTTTGTACCATAATTTTTTACAAACCGATGACGTAAGTGAATTTAGTCAAGAAGTTTCTGTTCGGACAATTAATAAAACTGGAGATATAGCAATTTGTAAAGACTTGTATTTGTCAGCATATTACCCAAAAGGGAAATTAACCGAAGAAATCTTTGAAAGCATATACGACCAACCAGAGTATATTGCCTCACCAGAAAAATTAGGTATAGCTACTAATGCAGAAGATTTTGATATAAACAAATTTGAAGAGTTTTTGGTATGGTTACAAACTAATATTTATGCAAAATATAACTCACAAGTTTCAATTTCAAGTGGTTTGGATAGCTTTATGCAGTATGTCCAATTCTATAATAACTCAAATATAGATTATAGAGCTTATATTATTTCTTATAAGGAAATAGTAGATTTTGAAAAAATATTAAATCAAATTTCTATAGAAAAATTATTACTGTGGATTAATGTAGATGCTAAGCTCAAGAAACAACTTAACGATGAAGAAAACGAGAATACGTATAAAATAAGAGAAGTTAACTATCGACATTTTTATAGCATACCAAGTAAGCCTTCTTATATTAAATATAAAATATTATCAAATAGTAAATTTCAGTTTCATAATCAACTAATTGAGGATAAAACTGAGTGGCTAAACGATATAAGAGTAAACTACACACATTCTTTATTTACAGAAAATGAAATAAGTAAAACTAAGATTAACAGTAGTTTACTTTTATTAAATGCAAAAGAAGATTTTAATGATTTGTCTATTGAATACGTTACAAATCTCTTTGAAAAATTAAACAAATTTGCCAAAGAAAAAGAAGGTAAAGGAAGTCAGGATTTTTATCAAAAAGTATATAAACATTACAGAAAAAATAATAAAGAATTAACTAAACCAGTAAGTCTATTTGCAAAAAGTAACGGAGTTTATAGTTTATATAAGCAAGAAGAAGTTTACTTTAGTGATAATATAAAGTTACCAGAAAACCTTACGAATAAATACCCTATTTTAAATTACCCGCCTAGATCTGGTGGTGCAACTGCAATAAAGTTATTTAATATAAATGATATTAAAGATTTAGATTCACAATTGGAAGAGGCTATTATAAATAAAAACTTATCGGCTGATTTTAATGAGATTTTTAAAAACCTTAAACCTTTTGTGCTTTCTTTTAGATTAGATAGTTTAAATACACAGAAAAGCAAAGAAGCTGATGCTTCAAAACTAAAAAATATCATCATAGAATTATGCGATAAAATAGAGTGTTCAATTGAGAACAATTTATTTGTAATCGATAATTTTGAGTTTTATTACAAAGGTAATAATCACTATTTAATAGCTGTCAACGGGACAGATATTGATAAAATAATTTCAGAACCTAAATTAGCAGATGTTTTTGCAGAGATATTAGCCAACACCTTTGATACTAATAACGAGAAAGATGATTTTAGATATTTAATAAGAAATACCGAAAATTACAATACTCATTTAATTGAGCAAAAGTTTGGGTTAAGTATACTAGATGAAGCTAAAATTCTATTAGGACAAGCTAATGAAAAGACTAGTTTTTGGAAAAATATCTACGAAATAAGAGACTGGAATTCTTCAGACATAGATAAGAACGATTATTCTCGGATTTTAGAAGTTTTGAACCTAGAGTTATTGCCGAATATTGGTTATTCTTTTATAAATACTATTGAGAATTATAAGATTATTGAAAAATTATTTGACACTATTAATATTGATATAACAACCTACAATAAGAAGGCTTTTGATAAAATTGATTTATATAATTTAAACTATAAAAAAATTGAGCAAGCAATTGAAAAAAAATCTAGTTTAATTAAATCTTCTTTATGGAAATCTTTAGAAAATTTAAGTATCAATGAACAATCGAAGTATTTAAGCTTAATAGGTAAATATAAAAACAAAGATAAATTCACTTCAGAAAAAGCAAATCAGTTGAAATTTCAATTTGATTTTAGTTTGGATGAAATTGTTAAGGAATATATCGAAGAAAAGTATACCAATTTAGAATTAGTTGAAATTTTAAATTTAGACAAAAAAAGAATTTTAAATCTAAAGCATTTTAATTCAGAAGAAGTTAGGTTAATTGAAACTAATTTAAAGCTAATGAGTTTAATATTTTTTGAATCTGCAATAGAAAACATCAAAGTAGAATTAAAAGAAAATCTACGGGTTCAGAAGAGTGAAGAGGATAAAATACTTGAATCAAATTCTTTAGAAGAAAATATTCAACCTACAATTTTAAATAGTAATACCTTAAAATCAAGAGAGGTTTCTGAGTCAAAGAATAAAGGTGGTAGAGGTGTTTACATACCTTCTTTTGATGATGATAAAAAGAAAAAAAGAAAGGTGATGTGGCAGAAAAAGTTGTGTTAGATTATTTTATAAATAACAATTACAAGGATATTGACCCTGTAGCTATATTTGATCCATATTATCATTATGATATTCAGTATACAAATGAAAATGGAGATGTAAAGTATGTTGAAGTAAAATCTTTTGACTTTGGTAGTTTTCATTTATCAAAATCAGAATACGATTTTGGCTTAAGCAAAAAAGAAAATTATGAAATATGGTTAGTAAAAGATAAAAATATCATTATTCCAATTTATGACTTCTTTTCAAATCCAAAATATAAAACAACTGTAAATGAATATTTAGTTCATTTAGAAATCGTTAATAATAAATAAACTATGCATAGCCAAACAAACGAACAAGCATTAGAAGCATATATAGAAAAAATATTAACAGGTACTAATTTAGAAGAATTAAAAGCCCAAAATATTTCTATAGATGCAGTAAATGAAAATGCAGAAATCTACAGAACTGGCAAAGGATATTATATTGGGCAATCTGCTAATTTTAATGCACAGTTTGCGATAGACGAACAATTCTTTTGGTCTTTTTTAGAAAATACGCAGAAAGAAGAATTAGAAAAACTACAAAAACAAAGCGATTGGAAGTTGAAAATTCTAAATCGGTTTGATCGATTGGTAAAGAAATATGGCATTCTCTATTTACTGAAAAAAGGTTTGCAAGTAGATGATGCTCATTTTACATTATTTTACCAATTGCCATTAGCAAGTAGTAGTAAAACTGTAAAAGATAATTTTGAGCAGAACAAATTTAGCGTAACAAGACAATTATGTTATTCAGTAGATAACCCAAGAGAAGAAATAGATTTGGTGTTCTTTTTAAATGGTTTGCCAATAGTTTCTATGGAGTTAAAAAACCATTGGACAGGGCAAAATGCAAGAGTGCATGGGCAACAACAATACAAAACACAAAGAGATAACAAACAACCTTTATTACAATTTGCACGCTGTATTGTTCATTTTGCAGTTGATACAGATGAAGCGTATATGACCACTAAATTAGATGGAAATAAAACTTTTTTTCTTCCATTTAACAAAGGAAATAAACACGGAAAAGGAAATCCAGAAGTTGCAAAAGACGAAATTGGTCACAGAACCAATTATTTGTGGAATGAAGTTTTTACGAGGGAAAGTATTGCGAATATCATTCAGCATTTTGTGCGTTTAGATGGTAAAAAGAAAGACGCTTTACAAAGTAAAACCTTGTTTTTTCCACGTTATCATCAAATGGATGTGGTACGAAAAATTATTAAAGACGCAAGTATAAAAGGAGTTGGAGAAACCTATTTGATTCAACATTCTGCAGGTTCAGGAAAATCGAATTCTATTACTTGGGCTGCTTATCAATTAATAGAAACCTACCCAGCAAACGAAAAAGCAGCAGGAAATAAAGGAAGTACGCAACCATTATTCGATTCTGTAATTGTTGTAACAGACAGACGTTTATTAGACAAACAAATAAGAGATAATATTGCAGATTTTTCTGAAGTAAAAAATATTGTTTCACCAGCATATTCATCCAAAGAATTAAGAGAAAGTTTAGAGCAAGGGAAAAAAATCATTATTACTACGATTCAGAAATTTCCTTTTATCATTGATGGAATTGCCGATTTAAGCGAAAAACGTTTTGCAGTAATTATAGACGAAGCACACAGTAGCCAAAGTGGAACAGCTCATGATAATATGAACAGAGCTATGGGTACAAAAGTAAATGAAGATGAAGAATTAGATGCCCAGGACAAAATAATAAATGCGATGCAGTCTCGAAAAATAAGAGATAATGCAAGTTATTTGGCATTTACAGCAACTCCAAAACCAATTACTTTAGAGAAGTTTGGTACAAAACAAGAAGATGGTACTTTTAAACCTTTTCACTTATATTCTATGAAACAAGCCATAGAAGAAGGTTTTATTTTAGATGTATTAGCAAATTACACCACCTTAAAAAGTTATTACGAGATAGAAAAATCAGTTGATAACAATCCGTTTTTTGACGGTGCAAAAGCACAGAAAAAATTACGAGCTTATGTAGAGCAACATCAGCAAACCATCCATACCAAAGCAGAAATAATTTTAGATCATTTTATTCCGAATATTGTCAATAAGAAAAAGCTAAAAGGAAAGGTAAAAGCGATGGTAATTACCCAAAGTATCGCTTCTGCCATTAAGTATTACAAAGCTTTGCAGAAAATATTAAAAGAGAAAGGAAGTCCTTTTAAAATTGCTATTGCTTTTTCTGGAACAAAAGAAATCAACGGAATTGAATATTCTGAAGCTGAAATGAATGGTTTTCCTGAAAAAGATACCCGCCATAAATTTGATGAAGATGCCTACAGAATTTTGGTTGTTGCTAATAAATACTTAACAGGTTTCGATCAACCAAAATTAACAGCAATGTATGTTGATAAAAAACTACAAGGCGTTTTAGCTGTCCAAACACTATCAAGATTAAACAGAGCTGCAACTAAATTAGGCAAGAAAACAGAAGATGTTTTTGTATTAGACTTTTTTAATTCTTCTGCAGAAATAAAGGCTTCTTTTGATCCATTTTATACAGCAACTTCTTTAAATGAAGCAACAGACGTAAATGTACTCCATGAGTTAAAAGAGGTTTTGGACGATAGAGGTGTTTATGAATGGATAGAAGTAGAAGATTTTAATATAAAATTCTTCAACAAAGAAAAAGCGGAAGTTATTGGTAAAATTATTGAAAGAGCAGCCGAACGCTTTAAACACGAATTGGAATTAGAAGATGATGAAAAAGCTGATTTTAAAATTAAAGCAAAACAGTTTGTAAAAATTTACGGACAAATGGCTTCAATTATTGATTTTGAAGTTTTAAACTGGGAAAAACTATTTTGGTTTTTAAAGTTTTTAATTCCGAAACTTCCAATAAACGATACAGAAATAGATGCTTTAGATGAACTATTAAATTCAGTTGATTTATCTACTTATGGATTAGAAAGAGTTCGCTTAAATGAAGCGATAGAATTAGATGCAGATGAAACCGAAGTAGATCCACAAAACCCAAACCCAAGAGGAGCTCATGGAAATGGAGAGGAACATGATCCATTAGATTTAATTGTAAGTAGCTTTAATGAACGTTGGTTTCAAAATTGGGAAGTTACTCCAGAAGACCAAAGGGTAAAATTTATTACGTTAACAAAATCGATTCAAGCGCATGAAGATTTTCAATCTAAAGTACTTGAAAATGGAGATGAACAAAATAAAAATTTAGCATTCAAAAAAATATTAGACGAAGTAATGTCTAAACAACGTAAACAAGAGTTAGATTTGTACAGATTGTATGCTAAAGATGATGCTTTTTATAAAGCCTTTTTTGATACCATGAAACGAATGTCACAGATATAAGTTTTTTCTAAAAAAAACAGCGATTTATAATGAGTATAAGAGAATTTGAAAAAGAACTTGTAAAAGCACCTTTTTTGGGCAAACCTCACTACCCTATTTCTGGGTTAGATCAGTTAGGTTTAAACTTAACAAGCGAACGTGTTTTTGATTTACTATTACCAGGTTTAAATAACGTTACACAAAGAATAAGATACTATTCTTTTTACTGCTGGTTTTTTGATTGGTACGCAACTTCCATAAGAAATACATCAAAGAAAAATCAAAATAAATTTTTAAGAAGAGCCGAATTTTTATTGGCATTAATTAGTGCCCATAAAAAGCAAAGTGGTGTTCCAGGAATATCTAAAGCATTAACTATTTATGAGTTAAATAATGATGTGATAAATCTAATTGAAGGCACACAAGAGGGAAAAAGTAGTGAAGGTTCTTATTGGAAGAATCCAAGAGGCGTGCTTGGTCAGTATTATATTAGCTCGATTAAAGAACTGGGTATTTTAAGAGATCAAGGAAATATTGAAGGGTTATATATCCGAACAGATTTTAAACACGAAAGCAAAATTTCAGGTAAATTATTAGCAGACTCCTTTAAAAAAAACACCAAAAATACGTTGCCTATTTTTATAGAAGCGATAGAAAGCAATAGTGTATCTAAAAATGATTTAGAAAAATTATCAAACGACTTTAATATGGTTATTGTGCCATTTAATAGTGATGAGCAAGAACTTTTATGGAAATTATTTTCTGGTACAGATAGACCTAAAGAAAAAAAGGATGTTTTTTTTAGAAAGGCTACAATACAACTATTATTAGAAAGCAGTAACTTACAAGAACCTACTGAAAAATTTAATCAATTAGATGTTCCATTAACCATTTATAGCAAAGGTTGGAATGAGGATAAAATACTCGCTGAAAAATTATGGTATTTCTTTATAATGGAACAATTCTGGAGTGTTGCAAATACTGGTTGTTTAGATGCTTTTTTGGAGATTTTAAATGATAAATCTAACAATAGTTGGATAAGTGAAGTAACATTTACAGAAAATTTAATTCAAGAAATAGAGAATTATTTTGAAAAAGAAAATATCGATATAGAAAAAGATCTATTCTTTAAAACTGAATTATCAGACTTAACCATTCAGCATTTAGTAGAGTTGTCAAAAAAAGAAAAAGATGCTTATCAAAAAATTATCTACGCATTATTGGCTATTCAAAAACTATTTGTTGAAAATAATAGTATTCAAGATGAACTTTTAAAAATTTCAAATTCTTTTAATATCCATACGTCTGGCAGTTTTCTTCAAACAATGACAGAGTTTAAAGACAAAGAAAATATTTCAATTAAAAAATTCATTACCTATTTCCTTACCAATAAAATAATCAACAGACACTATTTTGTTGCTTTAAAGAAACTTAATGACACCCAAAATAGCGCAAAATTCTACAGAGATGAAGGTTTAATTCGCTTTGTAGATTCATTTATTTATGATTATTCATCTCCAAGAATTCATACTTTGTATGGTTTTATGCAAGATCTTAATATAATTGAAAAGGAAAAAATTGAGTTAACAGTATTGGGGAAAGAAAAATTAAATTCTTTGACTTATGAGAATTGAAAGAGCTAATATTTTAGAATTAATAGGTACAGGGAAAAACAAATATCATAGCTGTGTAATTACAAGCTATAGTATAGATTTAGTTTTTTTCGAGCATCTAATACTACCTAAATTAAGAAGTGCAGGTGTAACAAATATTAATCTATTTGTAGACGCAACTATGTTAGAGCAATATTTGTCCTCTCATTTGGGCACTTCTCACAAAAAATTTAAAGCTAATTACAGTATAACTCCCATAAAAACATCTGGAGCTTTCCACCCAAAAACACTTTTTTTAGCGGGAAAAGAAAAAGGTTATTTAGCAGTTGGAAGTGGAAATATTACTTCAAGTGGTATGCTTTACAATGATGAAATTTGGTCATCATTCTATTATACTAAAGATAAAAATGATACGAAATCAATTTTTAAATCTGCGTGGAGTTTCATTGAAAATTTAAAAAACTACACTCATGGAATTAATAAATTAAAAATTTCTTGGGTAGTACAACACGCACCTTGGATATTAGACCTAAAAGAAGACACTTCAAAAGATTTCTTTATTAAAGATATTTCTTATTTTTTTCATATACAAACAAAGATGAATCTCTATATAATAGAACGTTTGTAAATTTCCCCAAAAACCCACAATCTATAAAAATCATTGCTCCCTACTATAATTCAGATGGCGCTTTTATAGATAAGTTAATAGAAGAATATAAAACCAATAATATTCATTGCGTTGTGGATTCCGAAAACGGATTACTTCCCTATAATTTCAAAAATAATTTTGTACAATTTTCTGATTGGTCTGATGTACTCGAAAAAAACAATAAAAATAGTATTCAAAGATTACACGCAAAAGCTATACAAATAGAATATGACGAAGAAACCATTTTTATTTTAGGAAGCGCAAACGCTACTTTAGAAGCGTTTGGAATAAGTAAAAGAGCTGTTGTAAATCAAGAAGCTATTATAATTTTAAAATCGAAAAAAAGAACAGATTTTTTTAAAGATTTGGGTATTAATTTTCCGAAAATTGGATTTTTAAAACCAACACAATTTATTAAAAGAACTTTAGAGGATAACGTAAAGCAGTCAAATTCAATAAAAATAAAACACTCCGAATTAGAAGAGGATAACTTAATTATCAACTTAAAGGAAATAAAATCAGAAAAATTTTTATTACAAACCTTCGATAATAATGAAAACATACTAGAGCAAATAAATATTCTAATAGATAAGTCAGTTTTAAAATGTAAACTTAAAAAAGTTGAAACAGTTTTCAAATTTGCCTTTTATGAAATAAATTCACTAAAAAGAGTTTCTAATTTTTCCTTAATTCAAAGAACATCCATTCTCAAAAAATCAAATCCAGATGAGCGGTTAGCAAAATTACAAAGTTTTGAATTTTTAGATATTTTTAATACTCTAAACTATGAACTCGTTTTAGATTTTTTAGATTCTGAAAAAGTGTTTCAGAACCAAAGTAAAACGATGTCAATTCTTCCTTTAAGTGATAATGATGAAGATGATGATGGAGAAGTTATAACTGAATCTGAATATAACACAAATGCTATGTTAGGCATAGATGAATTTGTTACTAAAGATAACATTACATCTATGATAGAAGAGTTTTTAGATGTTTTAAAGATTAGAGATACCCAAATAGATGAATTATCTAACAATAATGAAGAATTAGCTATAGAAGCTGGAGATGATGGACTAAACAGTCAAATTAATTTAGATAACCAGCGTAGAAGCATAAACACCAAAGAAGGTCAAAGAATACAAAATAAAATAGCAAATACCGTAAAATCTGTAACCTGTTTAATTGATGAAAGGTTTCAAAAGAACATTCAGCAAGATGAAAGGTCTATAAAAGCACTTTTTATTGGATTCCACATTCTATTGCATTTTTGGAAAGAAGGCTATTCTGAAGATATTTCTGTGATAAAAATTAAATATAGAAATATTGAAGAATTAAGTGTTTTAGAAAAGAAATTTAGTTTGGTGCGATTGGAATCTCAAATTACTGCGATTAGAAATGAGGTTTTGTATAACATAGAATATTTAAAATTACACTTGTTTGAAGATTTTGTTAAAAATCAGAAACACGTTAATATAACTTCCACTCCTACTGAACCTATTTCTAATTTTAATTCTTTTATCAATGATAAATTTATAAATTCATATTTAGACACTTCTTTAATCGCTTCTTTTCTGAATAAAGGGTTACTCACTATTTTATGGTCGATTAAAACTGAAGAATTAAAGATTAATAAAGAGGAAACTGTTAAACTAATAATCTTAACAAATAAATATTTATCTGAAATTAAAGGAAGTAAACACTTTGTCAATTTTAGGAAACTTATACTACTAAATATGTTTGATTTATTTAATTTAGAAACATTCGAGTTGAATAATGCTTCAGAGGACATGAAAGAAGTTTTAAATAGTGAATTATTTATTTATTATAAAGCTTTCAAAGAGCAATTAAAATTAAAACAAATTATTTCGAAAAAATTAGAATCATACTTAACCAATTCGATAATTTATAGCACTCGATATGGTTTTTGTAGGCTAAAAATGGTTAGAAAAAATTTCTATATAGATATTGAAAATCCTTTAGGTGAATATATTAAACATGGAGATTATTTAGGCAGTTTTAAAGTGTATGTTGGAGAAAACGTAAAAATATTTGGTTAATTTTTTATTACTACTGCTTTCCAATCCAAGGCATTAATTTGTTTCTTAATTTCTTTTCCAGCTCTGTAATAATAAATTGCTTGAGAGTTTTTGGATGATTTTCTAATTCTTTAGGTAATTTCCAATAAGCAAAAGTGATTTCATTCTTATCAAAAAGAGTTCTATCTTTTAACTTTAAACTATATGTCGAAGTTGTCCCTTTATGTGTAAAGTGTTCTGTAATTCTACTACCTAATTTTTCAGATTTACCAATATAAAAAGGATAGACCTCATTAATATTTATGTTTTTGTAGCTGTTAAATCTTGTTTTAGCAACTTTTGGGTAGTTACTGTAACTTGGTTCTCTCCAAGCTGCTAATAAAGAATCATTTGTGAAATTTTCATGAGGTTTAATGAAGAAAACATATACTCCAAAATCATTTTCAATTGTTGTATAATCCTCATTTCTTTCTGATTTTAACTTCAATTCATTTATAATTTTCTCTATTTCGAAGTCAGAAAAAATAGTTTTATCAAACTCTTCCCATAGGTTTTTAAAATCGTCTGCAAATTTTATCAGTTTTTTCATATTTTTTTTAAATTCTTAAGTCTAATTTAAGATTCTATAAAGTTCTAAAACTGCCAAAGTATCCAACTTGCAATACTCTAACATATTCCTTCGAGCTTCTATTAGATCTAATTTCGATAAATCCGAAAGGTTTCTATAAACATCCATTGTTGCCATTCCGTCTTGAATATCTAAATTTTCATAAGAAAATTGAGGTAAAAACGTAGGCAAAACTACTTTTAAAGACCATTTTTTCTGGGTCTGTTCTGTTTTAATATGTTTTCTATAAATAGGTGCTAAATCTACTAATCTATTGGCAATAGCTGTTAATTCATTCTCATATTCAGGAAAATCTCTTATGAGTTCATAAATTCGAGTTCTCTCAAATGTTATCGAATAGACTAAAATAGAACCTTTCTTGCCGAAATTTTTAATCATACTCTTAATTAACTCTTCTCTTGGATCATCAACTCCGTTCCCCAAAAACTCAAAGTGTTCTGGTTCAGTATTAGCATCTTTTTGGAAATGTAAACTGTATTGAAAAGGAATTTGTTGATAAGGGCGAGATTGATTGAATTCAGGAATACCATACATAATGGTTTCAAAATCGAAAGAATAAATTGGGTATGAATGTTGATTTAGAAAATGCTGAATTTCTGTATCATCTTTATAATTTACGTCCGTTGATTTTGGTGTTTGCTCAACATTAATTAAATCTTTATTTTCTTGTAATTGATGGCAATAATTAGCAAACTCACATTCATAAGGTTCTTTACAATGCGCACCAATTAAAACAGTAGGTTCTGCATTTTTATAAACGGCTAAAAAACGATCAATATTTGCAGGAATATCTGCTAAAAAAGGTTGAATTCTATTGATTACACTTTCATAAGTAAATAATTCCTTTGAGTTTAATTCCCCATTTCTAACATAGGTTCTATCAAAATGCATTATAGAAATATCTTCAATTTCAATTCCAGAATTCGTCATTACATAATATTGAATAGCTGCATCTCTAATATGTTCATTTTTTGTTGAATTAGTGCTTTTCACTTCAAAAGCATGCCATTTTCCATCAATTTTATGCAAAATATCTAAAGCAACTAAAGTATTTTTAGCTGCAAATGTAGCTTCGTAAATTGTGGTTTCTCCTGAAGCAATTAATTCTTTAGTTTTTGCAATAGCTTTGGAATCTGGATAATTAGAAACCAAAGCCAGTTGTCCATTTGGGAAATATTGCTGTGCTAAATCGCCAGCAGTATTTCCTTGACTAAATACTCTTTTTGTGCTGTCAGAATAAAAAACTTCTTCTTTTTTAAACTTGTTTAACCACAATGCTTTTGTGCATTTTAATCCTTTTAAATATCTTGATTTTGATAACATACTTTTTCTTTTTCACAATTTACATTAAGTAACTAAAGTTAACCAATTTTAAACATCTAATAAGTGTTTTTTAGTAGGACTATGAGTGCAATGTCTTCCTACGTGAAATGGTTTTCCGCAACAAACACAATTTACACCATCTGTTAATGCTTGATGTTTTTTTGTTGGACTATGCAGGCAGTGGTTTCCTGCTCTAAAATCTTTTCCACAATGCTTACATGTTAGTTTACTCATTTTTTATTTTTAATTGATTATCATGCAAAAGTAAAATCTGGGTACGCCAAATTGTGACGCCTCTTTGATAATTAAGTTTTTTTATAAAACTTAAAGCAATATTGCAAATTAACTACCAAAGTTAATTTGTGTACAAATACTTACTTTTATTTATGCTAACATTTTATAACCAAAATTTGTAGCCCATTCATTTAGAATTATTAATTCTTCTTTTATCGCAATTCTATTATATTTTCCTCTTGCCTGTATAATTTGTTTGTCTTTTAGTTCTATTGTAATACTATGCTTATAGTTAGATTTACAAAATGTTTTTAAGCTAAAAATTCTAATTCTTTTAGAAATACAATCATTTAAATATAAATAAACACAATGTTTTAAAGTAACAGCTTCGTGATAGAGCATATCTGAATCCGAAATTTCATTAATTTGATACTTTATATTTGCTAAATCAAAAACCCATACTTCAATGCTTTCATTTTGCCAAGAAATGGTTTTATTAGGTTTAGAGATATTCTTATGTGAGAAAAAATCCCAGTCCTGTACGATTCCACAAAGTTTTAAGAGAGAACGTTTTTTAATGTGAACAACCTTAAGTTCAGTGTATTTTTTATAAGTAAGATAATCTAAAATATCTCGAATTGAAATATGACCTAATCCATATCTATTATATGTATTTATTTGAGGTTCATTTTGAGTTAAAAATAGATATACTTCTTTCCAATAGACAAAATCTCGAATAAAAAAAATATTAATTTTGTGATCTAAACGCAAACCGTGATAAAAATCTAAAAAAAATTGCTCATCACTATTAATCGAAAGCAATTTAGACAAGTACCACCCTTCTTTAAAAACACCACACTTCATCTTTAAAAAGCGAGGAATTCTATGCAACATAATATCTGCCTGCTTTTTAGAATATTGTAAAGGCATTTCTTTTATTTTTCGAATGCTTTTACCATTTATAATTTTTATAAATATTTTCATGTCGTTAAAGTTCATATATAGAAAATTCTTATATAATATTAAATCACACGAGTTTGAATAAGAACTAAAAAGAGTTCTAAAAAATATAGATTGATTCTCAATATTAGGATAAGGAAGTAACACTTTAGAAGCTTCAATAATAGGAACTTTAATTAATCCATAGAAATAGCTGTAAACAATGCTTGTTTTTAAGAAATAAAACACATCATTCTCATCTTGAAAATGAGTTAAATTTCCTGAAGTAAAAACTAAATGATAAAATTTTTTGCTAATATTAAATTCGTGATTCGTCTGTGAAAACCACTCTTCATCCAAAGACAGTTGAAAAATTGCGTTTACAGTATCATTAAAAAGGCTACGAGTTTGATAATCATTATATTCTGTTTTTGAATCATCAATATTATCAAAAAATAATATCCACTCATAGATTCTTTTTTTATAATTTTCATTAAACAAATCCTTTATTTCTATCCACCATTCTATTAAACATGGATCACATTTATTCACTATAAATATTTCTAAAATAGCATCATTATTTTTTGTTTGAGTCATTAGTTCTAATAAATTAAAAAATAAATTACTCTTTATTTAAACAAATTTGTACCTCGTTTTCTTGGCTATTTGTTGCTGAAATTTGCTTATGTAGTTGTTTTAAATGACTTCTGTAATAAAGATGATCTCCATTCTCTATAAAAACAGTTTTTTCTGTTGCAAAATCTTGAATTAAAAGTTCTAATTTGTTTTTATAAATAACTCTATTATCACTTAAATAATTTGCTAACTCTATTAATAGTTTTTGTTCTTTTTCTAATGTTGATTTTGCCAGTTTAAAGGCTTTCTCCATCAAGGTATTTGCTTCCTTTTCTATAATTCTTTTACTGTGTATATGTAAGTTGGTATTTGGAGAAGGAATTTCATAAGATAAATTTGTGCTTCCAAATCCGCTTTTTTCAACATTGTTAGTATCATCTCTGTTGCTTTTTCAATATCATTTTCTGAACCTGCAGTTTTATTTTCCTCTCCAAAAATGAGTTCTTCAGCAGCAATTCCTCCAAGAATCATTGCAACACGTGGTATTAATTCTTTTTTAGAAAAATACTTCCATTTAAATTGGGTTAATACAAAGCCATTAAAATTATCGTCTACAGAATTTGAATACACATATTTCGGAACAGTTTTCATAAGCAAAGCAGCTAAAATTGCATGTCCGCTTTCGTGCACTGCAACAATGCTTTGCATATCATCTTTTTTGTTCGACTTATTTTTCTGGATATTTAATTCGATGGGAAACTCTTGATGAAATAGAACTGTTTTTTCATACTTGTAATCACATTTTAAAGAATCGGCTTCTTCATAATTTATTTGAATCCTATTTACATCTTTGTTCTGATTAAATATTTCAGAAATAATAACCGAAATTTTACTTTTAATTAGATGATTAATTGTGGTTAAAACAGGTCTAACTCCCATTGTTGGATACACACCTTCATTATATATTAGTTGAATAATTGAAGTACCAAACTCTAATTTGATATCTGTCATTTTTAGAATGTTATCGCTAACTTTTACAAGCTCATTTTCTATGATTTTTTGATATGCCTTTTTATGAAGTGAAGGATAAATAACATGAATATTACCTAATCGTGCAATTTGTTCATCCCTAAATCTTGCTTTTAAAGCTTTCTTTATCTTAAATATTGTAATCTTTTTAGAGCTTTTATAGAAATCATCTGCATCAATATCCATCGCATAATCTCCACTCATTGTAAATGCTTCATCTAAATTTCCTAAAACAAATATTAATGCTTTAGAAAAATCTTTTTTCACAGGTTTTTGCGCATTAGAAACCACTTTTTTCAAAAACTGAATTGTTTCTTCTCCATTCATCTTTAATACTACCTTTTCTACATCCGATTTTAGATGAAACCCCATAACATTTCCTGCTAATTCTATAATAAACTCGTAATTGCTTACGTCTAAAAATAAATTAGATTTACTTTCTTTAGTATCTGTTTCGTCAAAAAATAAGTCCTTGCCATTTGTTACTTTTCCATTTTTCACTGTAATTCCTGCGGCTAAAAGATGCTGTAATTTTTGTGCAGTTTCTTGTAACCTCCAAACACCAAATCGAAACATATCATGTTGAATAATTCCAGAATCTAATAATTCCCAAATAACTCGATTTTTATCCTCTTTCTCTTTTCTAAAAGGCCCTTCTAAAGTTCTTGTGTGCTGGAATTCGTCTAAAGCAATAATAACTGGCGCTGAACTTGAGTTTTCACAAAGATCACTTAAAGAACGTGTTATTGAGTTTTTTCCTTCAGTTTGTCCTAAATCTAATCGATAAAAAATATTTTCTAAATCAATTAATTTTATCAACCTTTTAATAAGAGAAGTTTTTCCTACTCCTGTTAATCCCCATAAATTAATAACCAAAGGTCTTTCTTGAATTTTAGAAAGTGTAAACCAAGAATTCATATTATCTATAATGGCATTTATAGGTTCATCTATGCCAATAAACTCTTGTTTTAAAGTAATTCTTGCGTTTTCTAAAACTGCTGTTTTAGTTTTAAATTCATTTTTAAGTTGTGCTAAATTCGTTTCCATCTTTTATCTATTTTTAAGTTGATACAAAGAACTAAAACAGGTTCGCCATTTAGTGACGTATTAAATAAATTTATAATTTTATCTAAAAATTAGAGATTAGACTTTTCTTTTCTCATAATAGACAACAAAACAAATAAGAAAAATTAAAAAGATTGCAGGAAAATAGAATCCTAAAATAATAAGTGTTATTAAAAGAATTCCTAATAATCCTAAAATGGCTAATACTCCCAAATACAAAAAAACTCTAATTCCTAAAACAATAGTTTTAGGAATTAGAAAAAGTAGTAATAGAAATATGATTACTGTCATGTTTTAACTTTCTTTTTTAGGAGTAAGTAAATACAAAATTACTTCAACTTGAATTTCTGGATGTTCGTTTTCATTTACTTTTTGAACTCTTGCATCAAATTTTACACCTCCGTTTTTAAGAAGTAAAGAAAGATGTCTGTTTTTATCTCTTGGAATGTAACCTAATTTTAAGCCTTTTCTGTACAATGCAACAGCGTGCTTATCATATTTATTTCTAGGCTCTCTTTTCAGTTTTAGCTTTTTACCAATTTTTAATTTGTTGAATGCAATTGCACCTTCGTAATAAGAAAAGCCAGCAATAGCAAATCGTAAAAAATAATCTCTTTTCATTTTATTTTTGTTTTTAAGATTCTTTTACAAAGGTCTAATGTGGGTTCGTCAAAACATGACGTAGTTGGTTTTTAATTTTTATATTTGATAAAAAAAGATGGCTAACTATTTTATTTCCTTAAAAATTCAATTACTAATACAATATGTTTACGATTATAACTTTCCACCCAAAGAACAAATTATAGATTATTTGGCTGATAAAGATTTAGAGGTTTCTTCGAGAACATTAGACAGATATTTTGCAAGAATTAGGGCAGATTTTGGAATTGAAATTTCTTATAATTCTCTGAAGAAAGGGTATTTTATTGATGAAGAAAAAAGTGTAAAAGTAGCGTCTTTCTTTAAGTTTTTAGAGATTATACAAGTGGCGGATATTTTTTCTAATAGCTTAAAGGACAGTAATAAAATTTTAGAATACGTAAGTTTCGATGATTCTACAAACTTTAAAGGAATAGAAAATTTAAAAGATATTTTATTAGCAATTAAGCAAGAGAAAGAAATAGATTTTATTCACGAAAACTACGAAAAAAACTCAAAAAAGAAGTACACAATTACCCCATTAATCTTAAAAGAATATTTGAATAGATGGTATGTTGTTGGCGCTATTAATGAAGGTAATGAAATTAGAACTTTTGGTATCGATAGAATATCAAAAATAGAAATAACCAATTTATCAACCAAAAAAAGAGAAAATTACACAGAAAAATTAGAGAAATTTAAACACACTGTTGGGTTAACTTACTGGGAAGGAGATCCTGTAAATGTAAGTTTGTTAGTAGATGAACTGCATGTAAAATATATGCGAAGTCTTCCTTTGCACCAATCGCAAGTAATCTTACCTAAAAATAAAGATAATAAACACCAAGTAAATTTTTATATTTATCCGAATTACGAATTTATGACTCAAATTTTAAAAATTGGAGCAGAAGTAGAAGTTTTAAGCCCAAAACATTTGAGAGATGAAATTATTAGTATGTTAAAAGCAAGTTTGAAAAATTATAATTAGTTTGTTTTTATTTGCTTTTCTTTGCCAAAATCAACTAAAAGAAGTTAAAATCTTACACCTATACTCCACCCCAACGTCACTAATACCTTTATTTAAAAGGAATAATACATATTGTATTGGCAAATAGATTTGTTTTCCTTTAGTTTCCTTAAGTAGTACTTTCTTTTCTTTTAGAAAATAAACTACTACTTAAGGAAAAAAAGTATAGTCTATTTTAGTATTGTCGTATAAATTTGTCTATTTGAAAAACTCACTCAATAGTTTCACTTGAAAATCTCCAACTACTTTTAAATTAGAACTTGCATTCATCAATACCAATCCATAGCCTAAATGCGATAATTTACAATCTTGAATAATTTCTTGTTGTATGGCACTGTACACAAGTTTAAAATGCTTTCGAATCTCAATTCCTGATGATTTTGCTATTTTAATTGCTAATGTAACTGCTTCGGAAATTTGTGTTGGTGTCAATCCTTTTTGTAAAAAATCACTTGCTAAATGATTCATTTGTAAATTGTAGTAAAAATCCATAAAATTACGTATGCTATTAGCTGTATCATATTCTTTGGTGTATAGAATTAGTTCCATAATAATTGTTTTATTTATTTACAGTTTGCTTTTCCCTTAAAAATTGTAATTTTTTGAATAAATCTTCTTCTTCCTTTGTAATATTTTTTGGAAGATTTATGGTTAGTTTTACTAACAAATCTCCATATTGTAAAGCCTTTCCATAAATTGGCATTCCTTTACCTTTCAGTTTTAAAGTTTTACCTGTTTCACTTTCTTTAGGGACTGTAATTTTCACAATTCCTGTAAGTGTTGGAATCTCAATTTTGCCACCAAGAATAGCTGTGTATAAACCTATAGAAGTTGTGTATAATAGATTGTCGTTTTTTCTTTCAAATCGATTATCTGGTTCCACTTTTAAAATGATATGCAAATCACCTCTGTTTCCGCCTTTAAAACCTGGTTGTCCTTTTCCTTTTATTTTTAATTGTTGTCCATCATAAGAACCAGGTTTTATAGTGATTCTTAAATTATCAGTATTAATTTTAAACGTGCGTTTACTTCCTTCGTAGGCTTCTAAAAGTGTAATTGGCATTTCTGCCTGAATATCTCCTCCAGATTGAGTTCTTTGTTGACCTCTTGCTGATTGCCCACCACCAAACATATTTTCAAAAAAGCTTGAAAAATCTTCTTCAGAACCTTGTTGACCATAAAAGTTGGGTTCGTTTTGATTGTAACGTTTTTACTGATTTTTCTGTTTTGCATATTCCTTCCAATCATCTCCTGTATGCTGATATGCTTTCCAATCTGAACCTAAAGCATCGTACTTTTCTCTTTATTTCGCAACACTTAAAACACTAATTGCTTCATTAATTTCTTTAGATTTTTCTTCAGCACTTTTGTCATCAGGATACAAATTAAAAAAGCTAAAAAGTATCAATAAAACTTTAAAACAAAGAATTTTAATATTTACTGCTCAATATTTAAAAAAGTCAAAAGTCCTACCAATTCAATATTAAATTTATTGACTGTAAATAAATCTATAAGACTTTAATATAATATGCTTAATTGAATGAATTAACTTTGAGTGCAAAATATAATTTTTACATATTTATAATAGTAGTAATCCTTTTTTAGCCTCATATTTATCAAAAACATAATAAAAATACACACATCAATTATACATCAATTTGTTAAATACGAATATAAAATATTTAGTTAAATATCTAAAAATCAAATTATTAAATTAAAAAAATACTTTCCACAAACTACTACACTCTTATTTTTAACATAACAGACTATATTTACAAACACAAATAATATCAAATTATATTTCAATATGAAAATAAAGATTTTTTGCTTGTTTTTTTGTTTAACTATAGGACAAGTTGCTTTAGCTCAAAAAAATAGAAGGAGTTGTTACCGATAAGAATAGCATCCCTTTACCTGGTGCTAGTATTATTGTAAAAGGTACAACAACAGGAGTACAAACCGATTTTGATGGTAATTTTTCTTTAAAAGCTAAAAATGGAGAAGTAATAGTTGTACAATATCTAGGTTACGCCACAAGAGAAGTTCTAATTACTACAGAAACAAAGTATAAAATTATACTTCAAGAAGAACAGAATAGTTTAAGTGAAATTGTTGTAGTTGGTTATGGTACTCGTAAAAAAGCAGTTCTTACTAGTTCTGTTGTAAGCATTAAAGGAGAAGAATTAGCAAATGAACCGGTATTAAATGCTACACAAGCATTACAAGGCAAAGCGGCTGGTGTGCAAATTATTGCTTCTGATGCTCCTGGCCAAGCTTCTAAAGTAATCATTAGAGGATTAGGAACTGTTTTAGGAAATGAAAACCCATTATATGTTGTCGATGGTATTTTAACAGATAATATTAACAATATTAATACATCTGACATTGCTACAATGAATGTATTAAAAGATGCATCTGCCTTGGCTATTTATGGAAATAGAGCTTCAAACGGAGTTTTAATAATTACAACTAAAAAGGGAAAGAAAGGGAAAATTAAACTAACGTTTGACACTTTTACTGGTGCAAGAACTATATTAAGTAACGTGAAGTTAGCGAACTCAAATGAGTTTATTACTTATAGTAACGAAGCTATTTTAAGAGATTTACAAAGAGATGGTGACCCTACCAATGATAACGATAAAAGTGATTTTATTTTATCTGGCCAACCATATAATACAAACTGGCTAGATGCAATAACAAGAGTTGGTAGAGTATCTAATTATAATATATCTGCTTCTGGTGGGTCTGAAAAAATTAGAGGTTTTTTTAGTGCCGGTTTTAATAAAGAAGAAGGTATTTTAAAAGGTAATGATTTTAGTAGACTAACGCTTCGTAGTAATATAGATTATGATCTTAATAGTAAGTTAAAGTTTTCTAATAGTATAAATGTACAGTTAGCGAATTCAGTTCCTAAAAGTTTTGGAGCTTTTACAACGGCTTATAAACAATCTCCAATTGTACCTATTAGAGATGAAAATGGGGCTTATGGTTCTTCTATTGGAATTAATAATGTTGGTAATCCTGTAAAAGATTTAGATTTTCAAGATGAAAAGCAACGTTATTTTAAAGTACAAGGTTCTTTTAAAGTCGACTATAAAATATTAGAATCCTTATCTTATACTTCTGCTTTCTCAATAGAAACAGAATATGCACGTTTTCATAATTTTCAAGATAGACTGGGTTCTTTTTTAGCAAATAACCCATCAAATTCAGAACAACTTTATTTTAACGGAAATGCAGATAGAGAAAAAACATTTTTATCTGTAACACATACTAACTTCTATCATTGGTTTATAGACAATTACTTAACCTACACTAAAACATTTAATGAAGTGCATAATGTAAATGCAACTTTAGGAATGAGTTCAGAAGAAGATAGATCTGAATTTTTATCTGGTAGCGCTGTTAATGTGCCAACAAACAATAGTTTAAGGTATAATTTAAGCACTGGTGATGATAATGAAACAAGATCATCTTCTGGTGGTTTTAGTCCACATAAACGATTAAGCTCCTACTTTGCAAGAGTAAATTACGATTATGATAATAAATATCTCTTAAGTGCTTCTTACAGAAGAGATGGTTCAAGTCAATTTAAAAAAGGTTTTAAGTTTGGTAACTTCTATGCTGTAAGTGCAGGTTGGGTGTTAACAAATGAAGCTTTTATGAAAAACTCTTCTTTCAATAAGTTAAAATTAAGAGCTGGTTATGGAGAATTAGGAAACCAAAATGTGCCTTTACAAATTGTAACTTTATCTACAGGTGCTGGAGGTTTCTATCCTTTTGGGGCTAATCAAAACCTTAATCAAGGTACAACTATATCTTCTACTTTAGCAGAAAATTTAAGTTGGGAAACTACAAAAGAATTGAATTTTGGTGCTGAATTCACTTTATTTGACTACAAGTTAAGTGGAGAAGTAGATTTTTACATCAAAAAAACTTCAAACGCTATACTTCAAATAAAATTACCAGACGTTTTTGGAATAGACCCATATTTAGATCATATAGGTGAAATAGAAAACAAAGGAATAGAAACTACTCTTAATTGGCAAGACGAAATTAATGAAAACTTAAAATATAATGTAGGCTTAAATTTTGCTTTGAATAAAAACAAATTAACAAAGGTTACCAACCCATATTTTAATGAGTCTATTGGAGGAGATTTAGGAAACGGGCAATACACAAAAAGAGTTAGAGTAGACCAACCAATAGGTAGTTTTTTCTTATACGATGTAATAGGAATAGATGATAAGGGAGAATTTGTATATGATGATGTTAATAATAACGGAATTACAGATGAAGGAGACAGAAAGTTTATGGGATCTTTTATTCCTAAATACAATATCGGTTTTAATTTTGGTTTAAACTATAGAAATTTTGACTTGGCAGTGGATACATACACAAGTTTAGGAGCTAAAGTATATAATGGTAAAAAAGCACAACGTTTTGGAAACGAAAACATAGAGCAATCTGTATTTAATAATCGCTGGACTTCTGGTAGACCAAGTAATACTGGATCTAGAGCTTTTAATGAAGTGCCTTTATCTTCTAATTACTATTTAGAATCAGCAGATTTTTTTAGAATCAATAATATAACTTTAGGATATACATTAAAAGAAAATACTACTAATTTCTTTAACAGAGTAAGAATTTACGCTACTGCAAAAAACCCCTTAATTATTAAGAAATTTTCTGGATTTACACCAGAATTACCTGGAGGAGCATTAGGAAACGCTGGTATAGAATTAGGTGCATACCCTACATTAAGATCATTTTTTATAGGAATTAACACATCATTTTAAAAATTAAAAAAAATGAACAATAAAATAAATAAAAATTTAAAATACGTTGCTTTTGCAATCTTATTACTATCATTTTCTTGTAGTGAAGATTTTTTAGATGTTGAAGCAACAGCAGAAACTGAAGAGGCACTAACAGCAGAAAAATCTGTTGAGCTTGTTAATGCAGTTTACAATAGATTTCTGCAATGGCAAATGAGTTCTTTTTCCTGGAATGGTTTAACAAGCATTACTACAGATGATGCAGATAAAGGAAGTAGCACTGGAGACACTGGAACTGATAAAGACATTTTAGATGCAATTGCTTTCGATCCAACAACAATTTCTATTGGAGAAGTTTGGAGTGAACATTACAATGCAAACCAGCGTATTACACAAGCTATAACTCGTATCCCAGAATTTGATATCGATGAAAAACTAAAAACAAGATTAATTGGTGAAGCTAAATTTTTAAGAGCATTAATATATTTTAGATTAGTAAAAACATTTGGCGGAGTACCTTTAATTTCTGATAAATCAGATTTTTCCAGCCCAGATATTTTAAAAAGAGCATCTAAAGAAGATACTTATCTTTTTATAGAAAATGACTTACAAGATGCTATAAACTCATTACCAGAAAAAAATGAATACGCGGCTGCAGATCTCGGTAGAGCAACAAAAGGCGCAGCAAAAGCATTATTAGCTAAAGTAAGCATGTATCAAAATAAATGGCAAGAGGTACTTACATTAACAAATGAAGTTATTACATCAAAACAATACGATTTAACAACCAACTACGAAGATATTTGGAAAGAAATTGGAGAAAATAATACAGAATCTATTTTCGAAATTCAAGCTAAAGGAGGAGATGCTCCTACTGCAGGAGTTCAAGGATATAGTGTAACTCAAGGAGCCAGAGGCGATGGTGGCTGGGGCTGGGGCTTTAATACACCTACAGAAGATTTAGCCAACTCTTATGAACCAAATGATGCCAGAAGAGATGCCACTATTATTTTTAGAGGAGAAACTTTATTTGATGGCAGGTTAGTACCTAATACTGTTACAAATGCAATGTATAATCAAAAAGCATATTCAAGCGCAAATTCAGATGCTTGGGAAACAGGAAAAAACATAAGAATTTTACGTTTTGCAGAAGTTTTATTAATGAATGCTGAAGCCGCTTTAGAAGTTGGTGGAGATGCTGCAACACCTTTAAACAGAGTAAGAAAAAGAGCTGGTTTAGATGACGCTACTGTTGTTGATAAAATGACAGTTTGGAAAGAAAGAAGACATGAATTAGCTTTTGAACACGATCGTTATTTCGATTTAGTTAGACAAGGTCGCGCAGGAGTAATTTTAAGAGCTCACGGAAAGAATTTTATTGATGGGAAACATGAGGTTTTCCCAATACCACAAGAACAAATAGATAAAAGTGGAGGAATTCTAACTCAAAACCCAATGTATTAAAAATTAAAACTGATAAAATCATGAAATTTACAGAAAACATAAAAGTACAATATATAATAAGCTGTTTTTTATTTTTAGCAGTAGCTTTAGGCTGTACAGAAACTGCTATTGATCCACCACCACCAGATGTAGAAGCCATATTTGAGCGTCCTGTAAAAGAAATTCCTTTTGAGGAGTTATTAGATGAAGTACAACAACGTACATTCAATTATTTTTGGGATTTTGCAGAACCAATTAGTGGTTTAGCAAGAGAACGCTCACAAGAAGAAGCTTTAGATGGGGAATCTAAAAGAGTTATTACAATGGGAGGCTCTGGTTTTGGTCTTTCTGCATTTCCAATTGCAGTAGAAAGAGGTTGGCAAACAAAAACTAAAGTAATCGAACGTTTACAAAAAGTGCTTACCTTTTTAGAAGGAGCAGAAAAATACCATGGTGCATTTTCTCACTGGTATTTTGGTGATACTGGTATTACTCGTCCATTTAGCGCACAAGATGATGGAGGAGATCTTGTAGAAACTGCATTTTTAATACAAGGTTTATTAATTAATAGAGAATATTTCTCTGGAAATAATGACGATGAAAAAGATATTAGAGATAGAATTACCGCTATTTGGGAAGGAGTAGAATGGGATTGGTATGCAAGAAATGAAAAAATAATAACATGGCATTGGTCTAAAACTCACGAATTTGCAATTAATTTAAAAGTAAGAGGTTGGAACGAAGGATTAATAGTTTATGTTTTAGCAGCCTCTTCACCTACACATTCAATTGATAAAGAAACATATATAAATGGCTGGGCTTCTAATGGAGCTATGAAAAATGGAAATACTTATTTCGATATAAAACTTCCTTTAGGACCACAAAAAGGAGGGCCTTTATTTTTCTCTCAATATTCTTTTATTGGTCTAAATCCAACAAATTTAACAGATCAGTTTGCTAATTATTTTGAACAAAACAGGGCACATTCATTAATTAATTACAATCACTGCAAAGAAAATCCAAATGGCTACAAAGGTTATGGAGGAGATAGTTGGGGATTAACTGCAAGTGATGATTTTAATGGTTACGCAGTGCATGAACCAGAAAATGACATTGGCGTTATAACACCAACAGCAGCATTATCTGCTTTTCCATACACTCCTGTAGAATCTAAAAAAGCGATAGAATACTTCTATTATAAACAAAATGCAAAACTTTGGGGAGATTATGGTTTTTATGATGCTTTTTCAGAAACCAACTCATGGTATTCAGATGGTTATTTAGCTATTGACCAAGGACCAATTGTTTGTATGATAGAAAACTACAGAACTCAATTACTTTGGAATCTTTTTATGCAAAATCAAGAAATTAAAGATGGTTTAACAAAATTAGGTTTTACATATTAATATTAATCATCATTTAAATTTTAAAACGTAAAATATGATTTTAAGTAAGACTTTCTTTTTTTCAAAATTGAATATTATAATCGTATTTATCGGAATAATATTATCTGTAAGTAGTTGCAAACAAAACGAGAAAAAAAGTGCTGTTAGTCAAAAAATTTCTTTTGAAAACTTATTAGATACTGTTCAAAAGAAAACGTTTAATTATTTCTGGGATTTTGCAGAAGAAAAAAGTGGTCTTGCAAGAGAAAGATCTCATGAAGATGCTTTTGATGGAGAGTCTAAAAACATAGTTACAACTGGTGGTACTGGTTTAGGTATTGCTTCTTTTCCTACTGCAGTTACAAGAGGTTGGATAACAAGAAAAGAAGCTATAAATAGATTAGAGAAAATCTTAACATTTTTAGAAAAGTCAGAAAAATATCATGGCGCATTTTCTCACTGGTATTTTGCAGACTCTAATAAAACACGTCCTTTTAGTGATTTAGATGATGGTGGAGACATTGTGGAAACCGCACTTTTATTGCAAGGGCTTCTTATTAACAGACAATATTTTTCAGAAGAAAATACAACTGAAAACCAAATTAGAAATAGAATTACTGCTATTTGGGAAGCTGTAGAATGGAACTGGTATACACAAGGTAAAAAAAGTATTTCTTGGCATTGGTCTGTAAAAAATGGCTTTAAAGCGAACCTACCTGTGAGTGGATGGAATGAAGCATTAATTGTCTACGTGTTAGCAGCTGCATCCCCAACTCATTCCATAGACAAAGAAACCTATACAAATGGTTGGGCAAGAAACGGAAACATGAAAAACGGAAAATCTTTTTATGACTATAATTTGCCTTTAGGAGAAGATTTTGGAGGCCCACTATTTCTATCTCAATATTCTTTTTTAGGTTTAGACCCGAGAAATTTAAAAGATGATTTCTGTGATAATTATTTCGAGCAAAATAAAACTCATTCATTAATCAATTATGAATATTGTAAAGAGAATCCTAAAAACTTTAAGGGATATAGTGAAAACTCTTGGGGGTTAACAGCCAGTGATAATTACAATGGATATTCTGCACATAGCCCAACAAATGATTTAGGCGTAATTACACCAACTGCAGCTTTATCTTCTTTTCCATACACACCAAACGAATCAAGAAAGGCTTTAGAACATTTTTATTACAATTTAAATGATAAAATTTGGGGTAAATATGGTTTTTATGATGCTTTTTCAGAACAACAAAATTGGTTTTCTAAAGGATATTTGGCCATTGATCAAGGACCAATTGTGGCAATGATAGAAAATTACAGAACACAACAACTTTGGAATTTATTTATGAGTGACACAGATGTAAAATCTGGATTAAAAAAGTTAGGTTTTTCAAGCCCGAAAATTTAAAATCATTTTATTCTAATGACTAAAATCAGCAAAAAAACAGAATCCACCTCTCCTACTTTTATCAATTCTAACATAGAAGAAAAAGTAAAACAACTAATGTCTGAAATGACTTTAGATGAAAAAATAGGGCAAACAGTTATGTATGCTAGTGAAATGGATGTTACAGGACCTGTTTTAGATGCAAATTATTTAGAATATATTAAAAAAGGAGAAGTTGGAGCTGTACTAAATGCTTCAGGAGTTTATTACGTTAGAAAGATTCAAAAATTAGCCGTAGAAAACTCTAGATTACAAATTCCATTACTTTTTGGTTTTGATGTAATTCATGGTTACAAAACTATCTTTCCAATTCCGTTAGCAGAATCTTGTAGTTGGGATTTAGATTTAATGGAAGAAACTGCACAAATAGCAGCTACAGAATCTTCAGCAGCAGGTCTACATTGGACTTTTGCTCCTATGGTTGATATATCTAGAGATGCAAGATGGGGCAGAATTGCAGAAGGAGCTGGAGAAGATGTCTATTTAGGAAGCCTTATAGCAAAAGCAAGAGTTAGAGGTTTTCAAGGAGATTTAGAGTCAACCAATAATATTTTAGCGTGCGCAAAACATTTTGCTGGTTATGGTGCAGCACAAGCTGGTAGAGACTATCATACTGTAGATATGTCTGATATTGAATTAAGAAACACACATTTACCCCCTTTTAAAGCTGCATTAGATGAAGGTGTTGCAACTTTTATGACAGCTTTTAACGAATTAAATGGAGTACCAGCAACAGGAAATAAATATTTGTTAGATACAATTTTAAGAAAAGAATGGAACTTTAAAGGTTTTGTAGTAACAGATTACACCTCTATTACAGAAATGATTGCTCATGGTTATGCAGAAAACTTAAAGCATGCTGGAGAAATAGCAATAAATGCAGGTTCAGATATGGACATGCAAATGGCGCTTATAAAAATCATCTAAAAGAATATTTAAACGAAGAAAAGTTAGATGAAGAGCGATTAAATGAAGCTGTTAAGAGTATTTTAAGAATGAAATTTAAATTGGGTTTATTTGATGATCCATATAGATTTTGTGACGAAAACAAAGAAAAACAACTCATTTTATGTGAAGAACATCTAAAATCGGCTACTGAAGCTGCAAAAAAATCTGTTGTATTATTAAAAAATAAGGACAGGGTTTTACCATTAAAAAAAACTTCTAAAATAGCACTTATTGGCCCTCTTGCAAATGACACACATCATATTTTAGGTACCTGGGCAGCATTTGGTCGAGAAAATAAAAACATCATCAGTATAAAAGAAGAGCTCGAAAATAAAAACATCGACTTTAAATATGCAAAAGGATGTGAGGTTTTAGAGGAAAACAGAGAAGGTTTTCAAAATGCAATTACTATCGCAGAAAAATCTGATGTGGTAGTAATGGTTATGGGAGAAACTGAAAATATGAGCGGAGAAGCTGCTTGTAGAACCAACATAAAACTACCAGGCTTACAGCAAGAATTAATTGCTGAAATAAAAAAACAAGAAAACCTATAATATTAGTTCTAATGAATGGAAGACCATTAGATCTTTCTTGGGAAGATAAAACTGTAGACGCCATTTTAGAAACTTGGTTTTTAGGTACAAACTGCGCTACTGCAATAACAGAAGTACTTTATGGTGCTTACAATCCTTCAGGAAAATTAACCGTTACTTTTCCAAGAAATGTTGGTCAAGTTCCTCTTTTTTACAATCAAAAAAATACTGGTAGACCCACCAATGTTCCAAATGCAGACCCAAGATATACCTCTAAATATTTAGATGTAGCAAACAGCCCCTTATACCCTTTTGGCTATGGATTAAGTTACACAGAATTCACATATAGCAAAGTAACATTAGACTCCAATACTCTTTTTTCTAATTCATCTATAAAAGCATCTGTAACAATTACTAACACTGGTGATTATGATGGAGAAGAAATAGTGCAACTTTATATAAAAGATGTAATTGGTAGTATTACAAGACCTATAAAAGAACTGAAGGGTTTTAAAAAAATAACTTTAAAAAAGGGGGAAGCAAAAACGGTTCAATTTGAAATAACAGCAGAGCTTCTAAAATTTTACAATCAAGAACAAGCTTTTGTTTGTGAAGAGGGTGAATTTCAACTTTTTATTGCAGGAAATTCTGATCATCAATTTACAAATACATTTTTTTAAATAATTAAACTCGAATATTAACCATTAAATTAGATACTTATGAAAAAAATAGTACTTCTATTAGCACTTATTTCTTACAGTGCTTTTAACGCACAATGTGCAGACCCAGTTATTACAAATTTTGAATGCTCACCTCCTTCTTACACATCTTTTGGAGCATTAACTTCTGTAATAAACCCATTTTCTGAAGATATTAATACCAGTGCAAATGTTGGTCAATACACAGATGATGGTACAGCAGCTTTTGATAATTTAACTTTTGATAAAGGAGCTGCCATCGATTTTTCAACAAATAATATCTTAAAATTTAAAATATATTCTACAAAATTAGTTCCATTAGTAGTAAAATTAGAAGGTGGAGCAACTTCAACACCTTTAGAAACACCTATAACAATTGATGTAACTGGTTCTTGGGTAGAATATACCGTAGATTTAAGCAGTCAAAGTGCAGAAGATCATCAAAAAATAGTTTTCTTTTTTAACTTTAATAAAACTGATGGAACTGCTACTGACATTTATTATTTAGATGATATTAGATGGGAAGCAGCTACTACAAGTACAGACCCAATTGTAACAGATTTTGAAAGTACGAAGCCTTCTCAAGGAGGTTTCCCTAACAACAAGTTAACCATAGTATCTAACCATGTTTCATCTGGTATTAATACTACTGCTTCTATTGGTAAATATAAAGATGATGGTACTAATGGTTTTGATGGTTTAATTTTCGACTATGGTTCTGCTATAAATTTAGCTACAAATAATATTTTAAAAATTAAATTATATACTCCTACATCTATTCAAATTTTGGCAAAATTAGAAGGTGGATCAACTGCAAGAGAAATATTTTCTCCTTTCAGTATAGATAATGGGCCTGTTAATTCTTGGATAGAATTTACTTTTGATTTTAGTGCATATGCAAACAACGCAAGTGGAGGCGATGGAAATACAAAAATAGTTTTATTTGTAAACGCAGCTGTAACTAGCGGAACACCTTCAGACATTTATTATTTAGATGATATTATTTGGACTAACAAAACCACTTGGACAGGAACTGCGAGTACAGATTGGTCTTCTCCAGGAAACTGGAATGGAGGTGTACCATCAGCAACATCTGAAGTAGTAATTCCCGATGTAGCAAACGACCCAATTATTGGTGAATTTACTTCTACTGGAGCAGTAACAGGTAACATAACAACTAACAATGTACTAACAATTGCTAGTGGAAGTTCTTTAATTGTAAACGGTATTGCTACAGGAGAAGTAACTTATAAAAGAAATCTTATAACGCCTGCATTAACTGGTGATGCTGCTGCAGATAAATTAGCAGGTTGGCATTTGGTAGGTTCTCCAGTAAACGGACAAGCCTATAATAACTCGTACGCAAATACAAATATTATTGCAACTTCTGGAACAAAAAGAGGTATTGCAACGTATAATAATGCTCTAGCATCAGGTAATTGGTCTTATTTAGAAAATAATGATAGTAATAGTGGAACTTTTGCAACAGCAACTGGTTATACAATGAAAACTACTATGTCTTCAGATGTATCATTTACAGGAACAGTTAATACTGTTGGAGTCGATAAAGGAATTACTGTTGGCGCTGGTACGCCCTTCAATTTATTGAGCAACCCTTTTACTTCTTATATAAATAGTGGTTCTTTTTTGAATTTAACTGCAAATTCAGATAAACTTACAAGCAAAACAATTTGGGTTTGGAATTCTTCAACAAAAAATTATGATGCTAAAGTTTCTGGTGATGCTTTTAAATTAGCTCCAGGGCAAGGATTTTTTGTAAGCAGCTCTGCTACTGGAGATGTAACTTTTGAAAAAAGTATACAAAGTCATGAAAGTACAGGTATATTTTTAAGATCTGAACCTAAACCAAAAGTTGAATTGAATATTACAGATGGAACTCTTAACAGGTATGCAAAAATATACTACAATGCTTTAGCTACTAAAGGTTTTGATAATGGTTTTGATGGCGAAACTTTTGGGGGTGCTAAAAATAAATTTGATGTATTTACACAATTATTAGAAAATAATCTAGGCAAAAATTATCAAATTCAAGCTTTACCTAATACTAATTTAGAATCTAATATAATTCCTGTAGGAATTAAAGCAGAAGCTGGAAAAGAAATTACTTTTTCCGTTAAAGCATTAAGCTTACCTTCTAATATTAAAGTGTTTTTAGAAGACAGAATTACTAATACATTTACACGTTTAGATGAAGATAATAGCAATTACAAAGTTACTTTATCTAATAATTTAAACGGAATTGGTAGGTTTTATGTTCATACAACTCAAAGTGCGTTAAGTGTTGCTAATGTAACTTTAGAAAGTATAAGCATCTATAAATCTGATGCAAGTAATTTAAGAATCGTTGGTTTACCAAAAGGAAATACAAGTATTAAACTGTTTAATATTCTTGGGAAACAAATAATGAATTCTTCATTTGAATCTAATGGAGTAAAAGACATTACTTTACCAAAAACAGCAAATGGAATTTATATTGTTCAGTTATTTACAGAAGCTGGTCAGTTAAACAAAAAAATTATTTTAGAATAATTAACGAGAATTAAAAGACAATATATCATGAAAAAACAAACAGAACTTACACAAGATACAGCTCAAGAAATTACTCGTAAAGATGCTATTAAAAAAATAGGAAATTATGGTAAATATGCTGCTTTAACAGCTTTAGGAACGTATCTAATTTTAAACCCACAAAAAGCACAAGCTGCAAGCCCCGAAGCTCCTGGCACAGGGTTTTAATAAAATAATATTTAATTACTTGAACGCCTCGATTTTATCGAGGCGTTTTATTTTAAAAAAAACTATATATTTATAACTTTCAACAATAAATTTCTTAATTTTTATATGCATAGATACCTTCTATTAATCTCCCAGAAAAATATTTTTTTATTTTACTTCTTTTTTTAAGCTTTTGTACAGTAGCACAAACGTTACATTCAGATGTAACTAATTATTCTATTAACCAATACAATGCAGAGAATCAAAATTGGGGAATAGACATAAACGATAAAGGTGTAATTTTTGCAGCAAATAACAAAGGTCTTTTAAAATACAATGGGCAAATCTGGAAACTTTATCAACTGCCCAATAAAACTATTATTAGATCTGTTCTATGTTCTAATGATAGAATATATACTGGTTCTTATGAAGAATTTGGATTTTGGAAAAAAGATGAATTTGGCGATTACAAGTACACTTCTTTAATTCCTCTTTTTGATAAAAATCATCAATTTGCAAATGATGAATTTTGGCAAATTATAAATTATAAAAACAATATTATTTTTTGGTCATTTAGTGGTTTGTACATTTATGATGGAGAAAAAATAATTACAATTAATGATAGTGAAAACATTTTAAACTCTGTTGTATACAAAGGCAAACTAATTGTTACGAGCTTGCAAAAAGGATTAAGAGAATTAAAAGGAAATAAGCTAATACCACATAAATTATCTGATGATTATAAAAAAATAAATCAGTTAGCTACAATTAACGATAAGTTGTTTTTATATGATGAAGATAAAGGAGCTGTAATATATGCTTCTAATAAAAAAACAAACATCTCTAAAGAGTTGAATAACCTATTAGAAACATCTGTTTTAAATAAAGTTTCTTTTATAAATAGTAATCAACTTTTATTGGGTACTATAAAAAATGGAGCACTACTCTACTCTATTAATGACCAAAATATTGAGGTAATAAATGTAAAATCTGGCTTACAAAACAATACAATTCTAAATCAAAAAGTAAGAAAAAATAATATCTGGTTGGCATTAGATAATGGTATTGCCAAAATTAAAGTGAAAAATTCTAATAAATTCTATAAAGATTTTTCAGGCACAATAGGTACTGTTTATGATATGGCATACCTTAAAAGTAAATTATATATAGCAAGTAATACTGGTCTCTATACTTTTGTTGATAATAAGTTAGAATTGGTAAAAAAAACAGAGGGGCATATATGGGATTTATTTATTGTTGATGATTACTTAATTTGCTCACATAACTTTGGAACATTTATATTTAAAGATGAAAAATTAGTTTTCAGAAATTCTAACAATGGAGGTATTTATACTTCCAAAAAGGCAAAAAAAATTAAAAATGCATTTCTTCAAGGCACATATATTGGGCTAAATCTCTTAAAAAAAGAAAATAATATTTGGAGTTCTCAAATTGTTAAAGACATATCATTCCCTGTTGAAAATATCGAATTTGAATCCGATTCGATAATCTGGGCAACACACCCATATAAAGGAATTTTCAGAATTAAATTAAATAACGATTATAGTGCTGTTACTAATATTGAATCGTTTGGGGAAAATGAAAATTTTAAAGATTATAAAACAAAAATTTTTACAATTCATAATACTATTGCCTTCTATAATAATAAGAAGTGGTTTACTTACTCTAAAGAAAATAATAGTATAGAAGAGTTTAAAGAACTACAACAATTCAATGGTAAAAACTTTATTGGCAATGACAAAAATGGTTTATGGTTTATAGACCAAAACAAAGATGTTTTATACATAAATAAAGACAATAAAAGAGTTTCTTATATTAATTCTTCTCAAATAAAGGAAAGACTACTTATTAATTATGAAAAAATAATTATAAGAAACGATTCTTTAAGATTAATTAATTTGAATGATGGTTTTACGCAATTCAATTTAAAAAATTACAGTACCAAAAAAGAGGAAATAGAGATACCAGAAATAGAGAGAATATATACTCAAAAAAATAGTTTTTCCACTCAAGATAGTATTTTAAAAATTCCTTACAAAGAAGCAAAAATTATTTCTTTAGATTTTTTTACACCTAATTCTTATGAGAATAAGAACTCTTTTTCTGTTACTGGGAGAATTAATTCTAATGGAACTGTAGATAATGGGCAAATTAAGCTTCAAAATTTAAAATATGGTAATTATACCATCAATATAATAAATGAAAATAGTGATAGTACTAATGACAATCAGAAATCAAGAAAAATATTTTTAGAAGTTTTACCTCCTTGGTATTTGTCTATTTGGATGAAACTTTTATACTTTTCATTATTAATAGCTTCTTACTTTATTTTTAGAAAAGTAAATAATTTAAAATTTAGAAAAAAACAAATTAAAATTCAAAAAGAACTTGTAAGAGATACACAAAAGAAGATTCATAAAATTGAAAAAGAGAATCTTAAAAAAGAAGTAAATAGTAAAAAAAGAGTATTGGCAGCAATAACAGCTTCAATTATAAAAAAGAACGAAATTATTATTATTTTAAGAAATGAACTAAATAGATTATCGAAAACATTCCCAGATCAATATATATCAAAAAAGTTATTAAAAGTAGCAAATGAATCTATCAGCAACAACAGAGATTGGAAAATGTTTGAAGACAGTTTTAATGAATTACATGAAGATTTCTTTAAAAAATTAGTTTCAGAATACCCTAAACTAACAAGTAAAGATTTAAAACTTTGTGCATACATTAAAACTGGGCATACTTCTAAAGAAATTGCTCCTTTAATGGGAATTAGTTTAAGAGGTGTAGAATTGCATAGATATCGATTGCGAAAAAAATTAACCTTACAAAAAGTAAAAGCATTTTTGATTTTCTAATTACCATCTAAAAGCTAAAAAAACAACGTATTTACAACACATCAACAATACATCATTATGTTAAAAATAAAATAATTACTATTTTTAAAACACTGTGAAACAGTGTTTTAGATACTATTTTTATTTACAACCAAGTACTACAGTTTAATTTTAAAACACTTACTATAAATTTACGAGATAATTTAAAAACTCATCTCATGAAAAAAATTTTACTTATAGTTCTATTCATTTCTTATAATACTTTTGCACAATGTGTAGACCCTACTCTTACAGATTTTGAATGTTCTGGCCCATCTCATGGAGCCTACCCAACAACTTTAACCAAGGTAGCAAACCCATCTGCAACAGGAATTAATACTAGTGCAAATGTTGGTAGATATGTAGATAATGGAACAGAAGGTTTTGACGCTTTAGTTTTCGATTATGGAACTGCTATAGATTTATCTACAAATAACTTTTTAAAAATAAAACTTCATACTCCTAAATCTATTCAAATTTTGGCAAAATTAGAAGGTGGCACATCTGCAAGAGAAGTTTGGTCTCCATTTAGTATAGATGAAGGTCCATTAAATTCTTGGATAGAATTTACTTTCGATTTTAGTGGTTTTTCAGATAATTCTACTGGAGGAGATGCTAACACAAAATTAGTATTATTTATAAATGCTGGAAAATCTGACGGAACAACTTCAGATATTTATTTTTTAGATGATATACAATGGACTTCATCTGCAACAGCTGGCATTAACGATATTGCTTTAGAAAAAGAAATAGTAGCATTTCCAACAATTACAAAAGATCTAGTGAACATTAAAACAACTGGTAATAACATTCAAAATGTTAATGTATATAATATCAGTGGTCAAAAAGTAATTCAAAATAAAAACATTAACAAACAAGAATATTTATTAGATGTTTCTAAATTAAGTAAAGGTATCTACTTTGTTAAAGTAAAATCTAATAACAATGTTAAAGACATTAAAATAATTAAACAATAACAATTTATGAAAAACGTACTGTTGCACCTTAAAAAATATACTGTTTTATTGTTAATAGTATTTAGTTACTCTTCTTGTGAAAATGAATTAGAGAAATTTCCAACAATTACCTTTACACCATGTGAAGATACTAATGTTGTTGTAAACCCTAATATTATTAATGACTTCGAGTGTCAGTCTAATATTGTGTTAGCAAACGTAGAAGTTGTTAGAAACCCTGCTGAAATTCAAATAAACAAAAGTCTTTTTGTAGGTAAGTATGTAGATTCTGATGTTGTAGGTGAAGATATTTCTATAGATTTAGGTACAGCAATAGATTTTGCAAATTTTGCTATTTTTAAAATTAAAATTAGAACAAAAGAAGAAAGTAAAATTAATGTAAGATTAGAAGGTGGTAAAACAGGCGCAACTAGCCTAGAACAAAATATCAATGCAGATAACGGCTGGCATGAATATACATTCGATTTTAGTGCTTTTTCTAAAGAAGAACATAATAAATTAACTTTAAGTTTTAACGCAACCAATAATGCTGCAGTTTACTATTTAGATGATTTATTTTTAGACACCTCAAAAAATATTTGTGAAGGTGTAGATAAAGATAAAAGTATTGTTAACGATTTCGATTGCCAAAAAAATGTAGCTATTCCAGAAGTAGAAAAGATATTAACACCTAACAAATCTACAGTAAATGAAAGTGATTTTAGTGGGAAATATGTAGATGAACTTGGTGCTTGGGATGCAGTAATAATAGATTACGAAGAAGCGATTGATTTATCTACAAACAACATCTTTAGCATAAAAGTATATGCACCTCTTGCTGGAACCTTAAAAGTAAAATTAGAGGGAGGAACATCTGGCGCAGTTGAAAAAGACCAACAAGTTGTTGCTGGAGAATGGAAAGAATATACATTTAACTTTTTAGATCAAGCAACAGAAAATCATACTAAAATAGTACTGTTTTTTAATGCTGGTGTAGATACAAATGGTACAGATGAATACTTTATAGACGATTTAAGGTTTACAGAAGATCCTTGTGCGAATACAATTTCAGATGCATCAATTTTAAATGATTTTGATTGTCAAATTAATAGAAACCCTGAAGGTAATGTAACAACAAAAGTTGTAGAAAACCCAAATAACAACGCCAATAACAAGAGTTTAAACGTTCTTAAAGTAATAGATGATGGAACAGCTCCTTTCGATTTTTTAATTTTTGATAATACAGAAGCAATAGACTTAACATCAAAAAATATCTTGAAAATTAAAGTTCATTCATCTAAAGCTGTCCCATTATTAGCTAAATTAGAAGGAGGAACTTCTGCAGCAAGCGAAATTTGGGGAACAATAGATGTTGTTGGAGATTGGAAAGAATATAGCTTCGATTTTAGTAGCCAAGCAAACAAGAAACATAACAAAGTAGTTTTCTTTTTTAATGGAGGACAAAATGATGGAACAACAGAAGATATTTATTTTATAGATGATGTAAAATTTGTAGAAGCAAATACAATATCTTGTACTGGTGTTGTTGCAGATGAAACAATTGTAAGCGACGCAGAATGCCAGCAAAATTATTCTATTGAAGGTAACGCTGCAACTATAGCTGTAGATAACCCAAACAAATCTGGAATTAATAACAGCGCAGCCGTTTTAGAAGTAAGAGATGATGGTACAAATGCTTGGGATCATTTATTATTTAACTTCGGTAAATCTATAGATTTATCTACAAAGAACATTTTAAAAATTAAAGTCTTATCAACCAAAAACGTGCCTCTTTTGGCAAAATTAGAAGGTGGTACTTCTGATGTAAACGAAATTTGGGGTGCAATAAATACAACAGGAGTTTGGACAGAATATACTTTCGATTTTAGTTCACAAGCATCAAAAGATCATCAAAAAATAGTTTTCTTTTTCAATGGAGGAGAAGCAAATGGAGCCAACCCAGATATTTATTATGTAGACGATATCAGATGGGAGTAAAACCATTGCCCTTATAATACAACCATTACATAACTTTTAATTAAAACAAGTTTTTACTTATCTACAATAAGATAAAGCGATGTAATGGTTTATTATACCCAAAAGAAAACAAGTTTAGATACAAAAAACATAAAAATGAGTAGTTCTCCACAAAATCATCAACCTGTAAAAAAAGATAGCAAAATTCCTTTTTTACAATTAGCAGCTTATGGTTTTGGCGGAATTATACCCATAGCATTATTTAACATTGCAGGGCAGTTAATGGGGCTTATTGGAAACATTAGCATGGGTTTAAGTGCTCTTTGGCTTGGAGTTATTCTAATTATACCTCGTTTATGGGATGCTATTTCAGACCCAATTGTTGGGCATTTTTCAGATAATATTAGAACACGCTGGGGAAGAAGAAGACCTTTTTATTAGTCGGTGGAATTGCAGTTGCCATTAGTTTTGTATTAATGTGGTGGATTCCTGATGGTGAATTGGTTCATGAATGGTTTCCTACAGATGAGAGTTTTAAATGGTTTCAATTAGGTTATATCCTTTTTTGGCTTTTAATATTTTTTACAGCTTGTACAATTTTTGAAATTCCTCATGGTGCTTTAGGTATGGAAATGTCTAATGATTACCATGAAAGAACACGGTTATTTAGCGCAAAAAGTTTTTTAGGAAACCTTTTTGCAATGAGTACTCCTTGGCTTTTTGCATTAGCAAATATGGAGTATTTTAAAGGTGCTGATGGAAATGAAGCAGATGGAATGAAATATGTTTCTATGTTAGTAGCTGTTATCTTAATTCCGCTTTCTTTTTGGTGGTTTTTTACTGTAAAAGAACCTGGATTTAAAAAAGTTGAAAAACAAAAAAAGACGCCATTTTGGGGAGATATTAAGCATACCTTTAAAAATAAAACATTTATTAGATTAGTAGCTATTGTTTTTACCTTGGCAATGGGTTTTAATTTTGTGAATTTACTCGGCTATTATATTCCTATTTATTACATTTTTGATGGAAACAAAGAAGTAGCTGCTACCCTATTAGGAATCAATGGAACTGTATGGGCAATTACAGGTTTACTTGCAGTTTTTCCTTTAAATTGGTTAAGTCCTAAAGTAGGTAAAAGAAAAACATTACTGATTGCAATTGGTTTAATGTTTTTGGCTCAATTGTCTAAAATTGTGTGCTACAACCACGAATTTCCTTATTTAATAGTAATTCCAACCATTTTATTATCTATTGGAATGTTGTTCTTTTTTACTTTAGGTTCTTCTATGGTAGGTGATATTTGTGACGAAGATTATTTGAAAACAAATAGAAAATCTGAAGGTAGTTATTATTCCATTTTTTGGTGGTTTATAAAAATGGGAACTGCATTAGCAAGTTTTGTGGCAGGTTTATTAATTGTTTTTACTCAATTTGATGAAACACAAGTGATAAAAGTAGATGATTTTAAAGGTTCCATTAATAAGATTGAAAAAAATATCGCATTCGTTAAAGAATCTCAAGATTTAACTTTTTTAGAATATCAGAAAAACTTAAATACACTTTACAATGAAAATTTAACTGATGTTGATGATTATCTAATAACTCTAAATAATTTAGAAAATAAAATAGCAGAAAATCCAGAAGCAAGTAAAAGCGAAAAGAACTTCAAAAAAGACCTTTATGTAAATGCTTCAAAAGATATAGTAAAAATAAAAACTACTTTAGAAAACCAGCATTCTATTTTAGATTATAAAGAAGTAAATTCAGAATTTAAAAGGGTTGCTAATCAAAATATTTCATCTTTTTCAAAAATTGAGCTTACCAAAGCCAAATTAAATGGTGCATTATTATTAGACCATTTAGAGAAAGAAGCTACAACAAATAAAAATAGTACAGAACACTATAAAAATCTGGTTACTAATTTATCAGAAATTAATCATCAACTTAAAAATTTACAAACAACCAATTTAGATGAGTTTTACGCAGCAATTAAAGATATAAAACTGCAAGTAATGCCTCTAAACCAACAATCTCCTTACACACTTTTAATGATGAGAGCTGTAGAAATTGGGTTGCCTTTAATTCTTTGTATTATTTCATTCTTATTCACTTTAAAGTACCCATTAACAGAAGAAAAGTCTTTTGAAATTAAAGCTGCAATAGAGAAAAGAGAGCTCGAACAAGAATAAATGAACATCTAACTTTAAAAAAAATACACAACAATACAGGTTATGGCTTTAAATAATTATTTAAATATAGAAAACTCAAAAGGTCTTTCTTTTCAGTTTTTAGAGAACGGTTTAGTTAAAAGTGTAAAAGCGGCTCCCATAAGAATTAGCTTGAAAGAAACATCATTATTTTCTAAAGCTGGCGCAAATTTATATTTAAGAAAAAAACAAACGGTTATTCATATAAAGCAATTTTAGGACCAGAAAGCAATAGTACTTTTACCATAAATGAGAACACTTTTATTGCGGAAGGTACTTGGGATACTATTTCTTATAAATGTACTTTACAATTATCTTCTAAAAGCTTAAGCTGGCAGTGGTCTTTAGAAACTAAAAACACTTCTAACACAGTTTTAGAATTAGATGTAATTTACATTCAAGATGTGGGTTTAAAAGAAGTATCTGATGCTTTGGTAAACGAATATTATGTTAGTCAATATTTAGAAAGACGTATTTTAGAAGACACTAATTATGGCACTGTTGTTTGTTGTCGACAAAACTTTAAAGCAAGCACAGAAACGCCTTGGTTACTCTTAACCTGTAAAAATACTGCAGAATCTGCAAGTACAGATGGTATTCAGTTTTACGGAAAAAGCTACAGAGAAACTGGTATTCCTGAAAGTTTATTGAAAGAAAAATTAGACGGAGAATGTTCTGGAGAATTAGCTATTGTTGCTTTACAAGAAAAACCATTTCTGTTAAAAAAGGATGAAACTCACCATAGTGTTTTTGTTGGTAAATATGTTTCAAATCACCCAGAATCTACAACCGAAAAAGATTTAGATCTTTTATCTGATGTTATAAATGAGTTTGAAGAGAATACCATTCATCAAGAAAAAGAGGGTTCTTTTAAACCCAGCAAAAATATTTTTAATGCGGCTACTTTTTTACCTGTTCATAATTTAGATTTAGAGGAATTAGACCACTATTTTAGTAAAGAAAAACGTCATTTAGAATATAAAGGTGATCAATTGCTGTCTTTTTTCTATGAAGAAAATAATCATGTTGTATTAAAAGAAAAAGAAATTTTAGTAGATCGACCTCATGGACATATAATGCAAGCAAAAGCTGGTTATACTCCAGATGAAAGTATCGTTTCTACAACTTCTTATGCATGTGGTGTTTTCAACTCTCATATAACGCAAGGAAACACAAATTTTAATCGTTTTTTATCTCTTTCTTCGAGTCAATTTAATTTAGAAGTAGAAACCGGACAAAGGATTTTTATAGAAATTGAAGATAAAAAATATCTTTTAGGCATTCCTTCTGCCTTTGAAATGGGCTTAAATTATTGTAGATGGATTTATAAATTTAAAGAGCATTGTTTTCAAATAAGAACTTGGACGTCTAAAGATGCTCCACAAGTAAATATGGACTTTAAAGTTCTGAATGGTTCAAAAGTAAATATATTAGTTACCAACAATTTAGACGAAGCTATAGATTGGAAAATTCAGGAACTGAATCCACAAGAATTTGTAGCAAAACCAAATAAAGAAAGCCAAATAGCTAATAAATTTCCAAGCTCTCAATTTAGAATTCGCCTACAAAGTAACGAAGTAAATTATAAAATTACTGGTAATGAAACGCTGTATGATGATGGAAAAAAACATGGTGGTTCTTTCTTTAATATTTCAGTAAAAGAAACTTCGAATTTTTGCATTAGTTTTTTAGGTGAAGTTGTTAAAGGTTCTAACTTTGTTGCAATAAAAAACACAGATATACAATTTGCTTTAGATTGTAAAAACGCTAAAGAAGATTGGAATCATTTATCTTCTAACCTTTCTCTAAAAGGAAATGACAAAGATATTTCTGTACTACAAGAAATTTTACCTTGGTATGGAGTTAATGCACTTACACATTTATTAACACCACATGGTTTAGAGCAATTTGACGGTGCTGCTTGGGGAACAAGAGACACAACACAAGGGCCTTTTGAATTGCTTTTATGTACAGAAAAATACGATGAAGCAAAAGAAATATTAAAAATTATATTCTCTAATCAAAATACAGATGGTGGTTGGCCACAATGGTGGATGTTTGATAGTTTTTCTGAAATTAGAGCAGGTTCTTCTCATGGAGATATTCATCATTGGTGTATTATTGCTTTAGGAAACTATATTAAAGCAACAGGAGATGCAGAAATTTTATCAGAAATACTTCCTTATTATAATGAAAAAGGGACAGAAACTGTTGAAAAAACATCACTTTTAGAACATATAGAAAGGCTTATAGATATGCTGGTAGATTCCTTTATTCCTAATACTTCTTTTGTGCCTTTTGGTGGTGGAGATTGGAATGATTCTATGCAACCTGCAAGCAAAGATTTGGCAGAAAAACTAATTTCTAGTTGGACAGTTGAATTGAATTATCAAGCATTTTCAAACTTTACAGAAGTATATCAATTAATTGGAGACCACAAAAAGGAAACACGTTTAAAAAATATTTGCGCTAATATAAAAGCAGATTTTAATAAATACTTAATTAAAGATAATATTGTTGCTGGTCATGGTTTAATAGAAGATGATAATAGCATTAGTTTATTATTACATCCTTCAGACACAAAAACGAATATTCAATATCGTTTGTTACCAATGATTAGAGGAATTATCAGTGGTATTTTTACAAAAGAACAAGCTCAATTTCATTTGAATTTGATTGAAAAACATTTAAAAGGACCAGATGGCGCACGTTTAATGAATCGTCCTCCGAAATACAATGGAGGAATTCAAACCATATTTCAAAGAGCAGAAAGTAGTAGCTTTTTTGGTAGAGAAATAGGTATTATGTACATGCACGCACATTTACGTTATGCAGAAACTCAAGCAAGAGTTGGTAATGCTACAGCATTTGTAAAAGCTTTAAGACAAGCAAACCCAATTGCTTATAATGAAATTGTTACTTGTGGAGATTTTAGACAATCTAATTGTTATTATAGTAGTTCGGATGTTACGTTTAAAAACAGGTATGAAGCTGATGAGCGTTATGAAGAACTAAAAGAAGGTAAAATAACTTTAAAAGGTGGTTGGCGAATTTATTCGAGCGGACCAGGAATTTATATGGGCCTTTTAGTTTGGCATTTATTAGGTCTTCGAACTGAATATGGAAAAACAATTATAGACCCTGTAATTCCTAAAAACTTTGACGGATTATCTGCCTCTATTCAGTACAAAGGATATCCTTTAACTATTCATTTTTCTGTAAAAGAAGAGGAATATCATCCAAAGAAAATAACAGTAAATGGTAAAAATATTGATATTATTTATCAAGAAAATCAATATAGAAAAGGTGGTGTATTAATTAATACTTCTAAATTTATAGAACTACTAAAACAAGATAAAAACGATATAAACATTCAGCTTTAACCTTAAAAAATGTCATCAACAAAAACCAATTTCTACTTTAGACTATTATTGTTACTATGTATTATTTGGGGTTGTAAAACAAAAGAAAATCCACCTCAAAAAGATCAATGGACTGTTACAGCTGTCTTCTTCACAAGAAGAAAGGTTTAAGCCATCTAATGCAATCGATGAAGACAAATCTTCACGCTGGGGATCTAATTGGAGTGATGAACAATGGTTAGAAATAAATACACACGAGAATTTTATTTTTACAGGATTACAAATTATTTGGGAATCTGCGTATGCAAAATCTTTTGAAATTTTAACCTCTGTTGATGGAGATAAATGGGAAAAAGGATATGCTACAGAACAAGGTGAAGGTGGCATACAAGATATTTTTACAACTCCCAGAAAAGCAAAGTATATTAAAATAAATCTGCATACAAGAGCAACTGGTTGGGGTTTTTCTATTCTTGATATCAGTTTGAAAGGAACATCAGAAGTACCTATAATAATAGAAAATGATGTAGTTGTTAAGGACGCTATTAATTTGTTAGATGGCAATAGTAATACTGAATGGAGTTCGAGTTCTGAAAATGAATCTGAATTAGTTTTAAACTTTTTAAAACCAATAGAAATTGGTGGAATTCGTTTAGATTGGGCTGCTAATTATGCTCAAGATTTAGACTATTTTACTTCTTTAGATGGTAAAGATTGGGCAAAAACATCAGAAATAAAAGAAGGATTAGGAAGTTTTGAGATATTAAAACATCAAAAAAAGAAATTACAATACGTAAAATTAGTTTTAAAGAATCCTATCACAAAAAACATAGGTTTTACTATTAAAGATATTACACTTTACGGACCTAATAAGCAACTTTCTAATTTAGTAAAGTATGAAATTTTAGCTCAAAAAATGCCTTTGGGTTTATACCCAACTCAACTTAAAAACAGGCAAGTTTACTGGACGCTTTTAGGTGTACCTAATGACACAGAAGAATCTCTTTTTGATGAATATGGAAATATAGAACCTTATGCTGGAGCTCCAACATTAATGCCTGTTTTAAAAATAAATGGCAAATTGTTAACAGCTTTAGATGCTATAAAAATAGAAAACGATTTGGCTGAAGGTTATCTGCCTTTACCTTCTGTAAAATGGATTTTTAAAGATTTTGATGTATCGATAAACGGTTTGTCTTATGGAAAAACTCAAAAATCGGTAAGCGAAGTTTCTTACAGTTTAGAAAATAAAACTTCAAAAAAATTAGATGCTACATTATTTTTTGTGATACATCCTGTTCAAATTAATCCGAAATGGCAACATGGTGGTTTGTCTCTAATTCATAAATTAAAAATAGACAATACTCATCAACCTAAAATATATGTAAATGATAAAGCTTTGTATATTCTTAATAAAAAGGGAGTAAAAGTAGGAGCTACAACATTAAATGAAGGTACAATTATTCAACAATTATATAAAAATAGATTTCCTTCTAATTCTTCTTCTGAAAGTGAAGATGGTCTTGCTTCTGGAGCTATTGAATATCAACTTTCTGTTGCCCCAAATAAAAATCAAGAAATTAGAGTTGGTGTGCCTTTACACGAAAATATCACGGATGTAAACTTCAATAAAAGTTTTAAAGAATTAAAGGATGAACAAATTCAATTATGGAAAAACAAAATTGATAAAGTTGGATTTTCACTTGGAAATGTTGAAGTAGAAAACACCGTAAAATCTCAAATTGGTTATATTTTATTGAATCAAGATGGAATTGTAATTCAACCTGGTTCAAGAAACTACAATAGAACTTGGATTAGAGATGGCGCTATGACGTGTTCTGCTTTAATGAGAATGGGCTTGTTAAGTGAAGCTAAAGATTATATGGAATGGTATGCAGAAAGAGTAAGAGAAAATGGACAAGTACCACCAATTTTATCTAACAAAGGAGAAAATTTTACAGGTTATGGAGCTGATATAGAATATGATGCGCAAGGTGAGTTTATCTATGGAATGATGGAGTATTATCGATTTACAAAAGACAAAAAATTTCTTAAAAAGCATTTTAAAACCATCAAAAAAGCGATGGATTATATGATAACATTAAGAAATGTTACTTTAGAAGATGGTTATATGAGTAAAGAAAATAACAGCGAGCGTTTTCGCGGAATAATTCCAGCATCTATTAGCCATGAAGGTTATGATATTCCAAGACATTCTTATTGGGATGATTTTTGGGCATTAAGAGGCTGGTTAGATGGCGAATATGCTTCTAATGAACTTCATGAAGTTGATATTGCAAATTGGGCAAATGAAAATCATAAAATATTTGCTTCGAGTTTAAAAAAATCGATAGAATTAACTGTTGACCATTTTAAGATAGACTATTTACCTTCTTCTGCAGATTTAGGAGACCCAGACCCAACATCAATTGCTATTGCTTTATTTCCTTGTGAATCTACTTCTATACTTCCAGAAAAATTATTAAAAAACACATTTACATCTTATATAACATCTGTAAAAGACAGAGTTTCTAACGGAAAAACCTATAGTTACACTCCTTATGAAAATAGAAATATTTTGGCATTGGCTAAATTAGGAATGAGAAAAGAAGCACAAGAATTACACGAAATGATGTTTAATGATAAAAGACCTTTAAAATGGAATCATTGGGGAGAAGTAGTACACAGTAGACCTCGTTTAGGCAGTTATATTGGCGATATGCCACATACTTGGGTTGGTTCTGGTTATGTAAATTCAGTTAGAGGTTTAATAATTTTAGAAAACGATGCCGAGAAAAGAATAGAATTATTGAATGGAGCACCTTTAGATTGGTTAAAAAATGGTGGTATTTCTTTAACAGATTTTCCTACACATTTTGGGGATGCAACTATTAAGATGAAGTATCAAGATAAAAAATTATCAGTATTAATTAATGGAAAATTTGAAGATCTAAAAGAAATAAAATTGTTTTGGCCAACTGACAGTATGCCTAAAAACGTACTTATAGATGGTGTTAAAGTTGAAAAATACACTAATGACAGTATTCTATTAAAAGCCAATACTAAAAAAATTGTAGCTTTTTGGTAGTGTAAAATTATTGCTTTAGTAATGTATTGAAGTAAGATCGTAACTTTTAAAAAATAACTAAACTTAAATATTAAAATTATGAAAACATCATTCTACAGTAAAGTTTTAATTATCGTTATACTACAATTTTTATTATCAAATCAAAATTCACAATCACAAATTACAACTGACCAATTATTAGAAAACACATATACGCTATACGAATCTATGAGGTTATCAAATGGAATGTATAGAGATGCAAAAATCATAAAAACTGGCTGGTCTGATTACCATCCAATTTCTGCTGCAAATGTAGGGACTGGACTTATTGCATTGTGTATTGCAGACAAAGCAGGTTATATTACAGATGCAGAAACAAAAGTTATAGAAACATTAAAAACAATTTTAGGATATACCACAGGTTTTACTCCAGATAGAAACAATAAAGGTTATTATAGGCATTTTTTAGATATAAGTTCAGGTGCACAAGCTTGGAATTCTGAATATAGCACAATTGACACTGCATTATTAACAACAGGTACTTTATTTGCAAAGAAGTATTTTAGTAATAATACACAAATTGCTGCTTATGCTGATGAACTTTTTTTATCTGTAGATTGGGTTTCTGCTATAGACAATCCTACAACTGGTTCTATTTGGTTAGAGCAAAATGCATTAGGAAATGGGCAAGGTTCTTCTGCTAAACCATTTAATGAATATATGATTGTAGCCTATTTAGCAAAAAAATCAGAAGGAAACACTCCAGGAAATGGAACAACTGCTTGGAATGTTTGGACTCAATTAAATAATTTTGCATATGCTAATTATTGGGGATACCAAATATTATCAGATTACAACTCAACAAATAGTTTTCGTTCAAATTTCGTAATTCAGTTTCCTTTTTATTTAGTTCCTTGGGCACATAACAGTACTTTATACAAAACCTACATGTCTAATACTTTGGCAGCAGATAAACTATATTATACAAACATTCAAAGTTCTTACCCTACAGGTCACATTAGCAGTTATGAATGGGGATTAGGCGCTGGAAGTTCTCCTACAACAATTGGTAATACATTTTATACAACTATTGGTTATCATGCAGATGACATAAATAATCACCCAGCAAGAGTAGTTTCTCCTCATATTATTGCAGGCTTTTTACCAACAGATGCAACTGTGAAAAATGATTTAATTCAAATGCTATCTGGCACAAGAGGTTTATACAATTTACCAACAGGTGAAACTCTTTTATGGAGATATAGTTTGGACGAAACAACTTGGAAACCTAACGAAATTCAAGGAGTAGATTATTCATCTATGTTATTTGGTTTGGCTGCCAACAAATTTGGAAGCACATTTTTCTCTACCTATAACAATTATGATTTTCCAGCAGCTACTAATACAGCCAATAAGGTAAATGTTCTAAATACTGAAACTAAAATAGGAATCAGTAATTTTAATTTATATCCTAATCCAGTATCTGCAAACTTAACTTTGGTACTACCTAAAAATAGATCAAACACGTCTGTGAAAGTTTATAATTAATTAGGAAAATTAGTTATTGAAAAAGATTTAAATAACTCTAATAAAATAGAAGTAAAAAACTTACCAAAAGGAGTTTACCTTTTAAAACTTAAAGTTGATGATAAAATTTACATCAAAAAGTTTGTAAAGAAATAATTATAATTATCTAAAAGGGTGAACATTTTGTTCATCCTTTATTCTGTTGAATATTTAAAAAAATATTTTATTCCCAAGATAAATATACACAAGTAGAATTAAACTACGTAAATATGCTTTTAGCTTGTTTTGGAAATGATGGTCCCTAAAACGATTACAAACTTGTGATAAAAAAAGAAATTTAAACTTAACTTATTCGTTAAATAATCTACCAATAAAGATTGAAGAATTGATCAAGTATAAAACATCTATTTAAAATTAAAGCTCAAGTTTTGAATAGTTGGAATTTTTATAGAAGTTTTAAATCCAAAGCTTTTAAGTGATAATATTTTTAGAATATTGAAAGTAAGTTTGAAAAATTATAATTGATTTGTTTTTATTTGCCAAAATCAACTAAAAGAAGTTAAAATCTTACACCTATACTCCACCTCAACTGCCTTAAACCCTTTGTTTAAAATAAAAATTACATATTGTATTGGGAAGTAGATTTGTTTTCATTTGATTGCCTTAAACAAAAGAAAATTGAATTAAAAAAAGAGCAATGAATAAAATACAATTCTGAAAATAATTGTTTTAAACCTGGTTAAGTTCCAAATAAATTATTTAGCAACAAAAGATTAAATTCTAAAAACAAATGAGTTTAAATTAAGCATAAATGGTTTTTTATTAGGTAAAACAAAGTACATTAATTAATATTGGATGAAATCTAATTTTATAAATTCATTTTACAGTATGTGTTCAAATATTTTAATTTTTTGGAAAGCAATTATCTTTATACTAATAATTGGATTTTATCAAAATTTGATAAGTCAAAATTCTATAATTTTTGATCAAATATCAACAAAAGACGGCTTATCTCAAGGTGATGTTAACTCTATATACCAAGATAATAAAGGGTTTATGTGGTTTGGAACTCATGATGGTTTGAATAAATATAATGGTTATGTATTCCTAATAACCCAAAAAGTATTAATAGTAATTTAATTTATACAATTACAGGTGATAATAGTGGGAATTTGTGGATAGGAACTACCGGAAACGGTTTAAATTATTACAACAAAGCTACTGGAGATTTTAAACATTACACTCATAATAAAAAAGACAGTAATTCTTTAATCAACAATCATATAAATATTCTTTTTAAAGATAAAAAAGAAATGCTTTGGATTGGTACTTCTAACGGTCTTGACCTAGTAGATTTAAAGAAAACCAACCAAAAGAAAGAAAAAGACTACACCACTACTCGACCTTAACATACCTAAACTACTATTAAATAAAGAAAAGTTAGATATTGTATTCGAAAATAGAATTATTATCCTTTTTTATAGTAATTTACTTAAACTCTTCTGAATAATAAGTAGTTGCATCAGCTAATAATAAATTCATTTTTTTTGTTTCTAGTTGACCCCTTTTATCGTCCCAGTCTAAATACTTTATAAAATCATTTAAAATAATATCGAAATATAAAGTTATACTAGAAATATTAAAATACAATCTACCTGTTCTACGTACAAAGAAATCTGTTAAACTATTTGTCATCTCATGATGTATACAATACCAAAGTTCTGCTCTAATTAAATTTTCTATTGGTGTTCCTTTTATAAAAAAGTCCATTTTATCAACTATTAAATCTGCTTTTTTACCGTAAGTAGTTGCTAAATACCAAGCATAATACTCCTCAGAAATTCCTTTGGTTATTAGCTTCTTATCAACTTCCTCGAAATAAAGTTCTACTTGATAAGAAGAATGTAAAGTTGGTGTAACTAAATAAATTTCTTCTGTTATCGATTTTTTAAACTTCTTTTTCCTTTTTCTGGTAATGTTTTTAATACAGTATCAATAACTCTATGTGCCATTTTTCTATAACCTGTTAATTTACCACCTGCAATAGAAATTAAGCCACTATCAGAAATAAAAATCTCGTCCTTTCTAGATAATTCTGATGGATCTTTTTCTTCTTCATGAATTAAAGGACGTAATCCAGCCCAATTAGACTCTACATCTTCCAAGGTTAAATTTACATTTGGAAATGTATTATTTGCTGCTTTTATTAAATACTCAGCATCTTCTTTTGTAGCAACAACTCTATTTAAATCTCCACTATAATTTGTATCTGTTGTACCTACATACGTACATCTTCCTCTAGGAATTGCAAAAATCATTCTACCATCTTCTACATCAAAATAAACAGATTGCTGAATTGGTAATTTCTCATGAGGAAAAACAATATGAACACCTTTGGTTAAATGCAAATATTTATGATTGATGGAATTGTCTTTCTTTCTAATTTTATCTACCCATGGTCCTGCAGCAGAAACATAATTTCTACCTCTTATATTTATTTTTTTACCAGTATTATGTTCTAAACAATTTAAACTTTCAATTTTACTATTACTATCATAGATTATAGATTCCATTTCGCAATAATTAATAATTGTTGCACCAAATTCTGCCGCTTTTTTTAATAACTCAATCGTTAATCTAGCATCATCTGTTCTATACTCTGCATAATATCCACTTCCTAAAACTGTTTTCTTGTCTAACAAAGGTTCTTTTTCAAATGTATCTGCTTTATTTAGCATTCTCCTTTTATCGACTCCACCAACATTGGCTAGCATATCATAGACTTTTAAACCAATAGAAGTCATCATTTTACCATAAGTTCCTCCTTCAATTAAAGGCAGTAACATTTTTTCTGGCAATACTAAATGAGGCGCTAATTTATGTACAATTGCTCTTTCTGAACCTGATTCTCTAACCAAACCTATTTCTAGTTGTTTTAAATATCTTAAACCTCCATGAATTAGTTTTGTAGATTTATTACTTGTGCCAGAAGCAAAATCATTTTTATCTATTAAACAAACTTTTAAACCTCTAGACGAGGCATCTAAAGCAATACCTGCACCAGTAACTCCACCTCCAATTACAATTAAATCGAACTTTTTAGAAGTTATTTTTTTAAGTTGTTTATTTCTATCTAAAACAGAAAAACGAAGTGTTTTATCAATCAGTTTAGTTTTGCTTGTTGTTTTGGTTTTATCAACAGCATTTAACCAACCTTTATATTTTTTATTTCTTACTTTCGGCTTCATTTCCGATTTAAAAATAGTATCAACTTTTCTTAAATTTTCAACATTTTCTTTGGTCCAAAAGTTAGCTTTAATTCCGGCTAAAAGTGCCGCTCCAAAAGCAGTAACTTCAATCATTTTTGGTCTATCTACCTCAACATTTAAAATGTCTGATTGAAATTGCATTAAATAATTATTTGCACTTGCACCACCATCAACTTTTAAAGTTTTCATTTCTTTACCAGAATCTTCTATCATTGCACCAATTACATCTCTTGTTTGATATGCTAATGCTTCTACAGTTGCCTTAATTAACTCATTTTTTCCTGTATCTAAAGTCATTCCATAAATACTTCCTTTGGCTTTAGAATCCCAATAAGGAGCTCCTAAACCAGCAAAAGCTGGTACTACATAAATATCTTTTAAAGGCGGAATGCTTTTACAAATTTCTTCTGTGTCTGAAGCTTTTTCTATCAACTGCATATTATCTCTTAACCATTTTATAGAAGCACCTCCAACAAAAACACTTCCTTCTAAAGCATAATTTATTGGTTCGTTTTCTAAGCTACAAGTAAGTGTTGTTAATAGTCCTTTTTTAGATACAACTTGCTCTTTACCTATATTTAATAGCATAAAGCAACCAGTTCCATAAGTGTTTTTGGCTATTCCTGATTTAAATCCTCCTTGACCAAATAAAGAAGCTTGCTGATCTCCTGCAACACCATAAATTGGAATTTCTACTCCATTATACGTTATATTACCAAAATTAGAAGAAGATTGCTGTACAGAAGGCAATATACTTTTAGGAATATCTAATGCTTTTAATAGCGTTTCGTCCCAGTCTAAATTTTTAATATTATAAATTAAAGTTCTAGAAGCATTTGTATGATCTGTTACATGTTTTTTGCCATTTGTAAACTTATAAATTAACCAACTATCTATGGTTCCAAAGCATAGTTGGTTTGCAGTAGCTTTTTCTCTAGCTCCTTCTACGTTGTCTAGAATCCATTTTAATTTTGTTCCAGAAAAATAGGCATCAATTACCAAGCCTGTATTTTCTTTTACGTAATTCGTAAGTCCTTTTTGTTTTAGATCTTCACAAATTTCTGTAGTACGTTTATCTAACCAAACAATAGCATTATGAATTGGTTTTCCTGTATTTCTATCCCAAACAACAGTAGTTTCTCTTTGGTTTGTAATACCTATAGAAACAATTTCTTCAGGATGAATTTTAGAGTCTTCTAAAACTTTATGGAAAGTTTCTAGTTGATCATTATAAATATCTTCTGCATTATGTTCTACCCAACCAGACTGAGGATAATGCTGTGTTAATTCTTTTTGAGAAATGTTTACAATTTCACCTTCATGATCGAAAATAATTGTTCTTGTACTTGTTGTACCTTGATCGAATGCAATTACATATTTTTTTCCATGACTATAAACTCTTTTATTATTATTTAAAAAATTAAATAAATACTTAATACAAAATAGAAATAATTAAATACTTTTTGCATTACTAAATAGTGCTTCTATATTACGAAAATAATATTATTTTTTAATGAGAATAATAAAATTTTTAAAACCAAATTACGGACTAAATACAGTTCTGAAAAAATAGAATTATATTAAAAATTTCTGATACACTATAAAGAAAAATAACCTGAATAGTTAAATAATTCTTTTAATGTAAATAAAAAAGGCAAAAGAATTCTCTTTTGCCTTACAGATTAATTAGGTAATTTTAAATAAATATTAAATCTTAATAATCTTAAAATCAGAGTTAATAACTTATTTTCAAATTAAAATTGAGTTATTTGTTGATTATCTAGTATCGATTATATCATACTAGCAGCATCTTTATGTTTTGTTTTCGGCAAGGTACTATTGAGTAATGACGATTACCATTCGTCAATATTAGATAAAAGCAATCTATAGTTAAGAGGTAAAATAAAACCCCATATTAAATAAATAATATGGGGTTTTAATTCCTTTTGCTTAGCAAAACTGTTTACTACAATAAATCCAATCTACGTTTTAGTTCGTTTCTGTTAGATCTACTAACCGGAATAACATCTTGCTTAATTAATATACTATTATCTTCAATATCTACAATTTTATTAAGGTTTATGATGTAAGATCTATGAACCTTTAAAAAAGTATCTGTAGGTAATTTTTCTTCTATCTTTTTTAAAGGACAATGAACTACATGATTTTTATCATCTGTTTTAATCTTAACATAATCACCTCTTGCCTCAACTACATATATACTAGGAATATCTATTTTAACTAATCTTCTATCTATATTTACATAAAAAGAATCTTTAGATTGTTCTACGTTTGGTTTTTGTTGTGAAGTTGAATCAGAAGTTAATGCAAAAGATTTCACTTTATCAATTGCTTTTTCAAAACGATCTAACTCTAAAGGTTTTACTAAGTAATCTACAACAAATTTATATTCAAAAGCTTCTACTGCAAAATTTCTATCTGAAGTAGTTAGAACAATTTTTGGTGGTTCTTTTAAACTATCAATAAAATCAAACCCCGTAAAATCGGGCATATGAATATCTAAAAAAATAACATCAACTTTATTTTTATTTAAAAACTTAATAGCCTGCATTGCGTTAGAAAAATCACCAACAATATTTAAATCATTAACATCTTCAATTATCTTTCTAATAATAATTCTAGCAGTAATTTCATCATCAACTATTATACAATCCATCTTTTAATTTTTTATAATGTTTTTATAAAATTTACCATAATTGGTAACATGCTTTCAAAATACGCTCTATTTTCTAAACTATTTTCTCGTAAATTATTTTCATAATCATTAGTAATTTCGTAACTTTTTACAAGTCCTAAAATACTCATTTTATGTTTTATCTTATGAACGTTTTCTTTCGTTTTTTTTAAATTATTCTCTTTTATATAGAAATGATAATTTTTGATATCATCTAATAAATCTTCTTTAACAACTTGAATAAAACTTTTTTCAAAATCTTTATCTCCTTTAGATATCTTAGTTATATATGATAAATTTGGTTGTTCCATAATTATTTTTTAATTGTAAAATAAAATGTTGTTCCTTTATTAATTTCAGATTCAAGCCAAATTTCACCTTTATATAAGCTAACAATCTTTTTAACTATTGATAATCCTATTCCGCTAGAGTTTTTTGCTTTTTTAAGAGATTGAAAAATTTTGAAAATCTTATCAAAATGCTTTTTTTCAATTCCCATTCCATTATCGGATACAGAAAACTCATAAAAAGAAGAGCGTTCATTTACCTTTATATTTATAATTCCTTTTTCTTTATTATTAAATTTAATTGCATTACTAATTAAATTTTGAAATAATTGTTGAAACTTAACCTTATCTCCTTTTATAACTGGTAAAGTGTTTAAAATATTAACAGAAATATTTTCAGGTATATACAATACTGTTTTTAATTCTTTAATTAAAAAATTAAAGTCCACTTCCTCATTAACTTCCTCATTACCAGATGTTATACTTGAATATTCTAAAATACTAGAAATTAAATTATCCATAACTTCTAAGGTATTTTCTATATCATCAAAGTTTTGCAAACTAAAATCGTCAAACTTTTCTTTGTTATCTGTTTTAATCCAATTGGTTAATGCAGAAATACTTCTTAATGGAGATTTTAAATCGTGAGATACTATATGAGCATATTCTTGAAGTTCACTATTACTTTTTTCTAATTTATTTAATAAATTACCTTTTTGTATTTCTAAATTTTTTAAATCTGTTATGTCTAAGTAAATTTCTACAGCTCCAGTAATCTTTCCGTTTACATTATAGTTAGATGCTCTACTCACTAACCAAAACCTTTTTTCACCTTTTTTTGTTTTTGCAGTAATTTCAAATGATTTCGATTCTTCATTAACTTTCATTAACTGCTCTTGCTTTACCCTTTTTTCCAAAACATTTAAAGGAAATAGTTTAATCGCTTTTTCACCTATTAATTCTTTTTCACTATAACCAGACATAGCACTAAAACTCTGGTTTACTAAAAGAATTTCTCCCTCATTATTTACTTCCAATAAACCTAGGTTCATATTCGCAATAATATCGCCGTACTTTTGCTTTTGGGCTTCTATATTTCTATAAAAATTTCTTTCTAAAGTTACATCGTTAAAACTCCATAACTGACCTTTAAAAACTCCATTTTTATAAACAGGTATGTAGTTTCTCTCAAGAATTTTACCATCTGCCATCCTTATTTCTTCTCCTAAAACAACTTCTCTTTTTTCAATAATTTCTTCATATCGAATTACAAATTCATTTGGGTTTTCAAAAAGAAGTTTACTTTGCTCAGCTCCATTTGACATATCTTGTCCAATGTACTGCTCTGGTGATTCTGGCATATAAAATAAATCACATAATTTTTTATTTACTAAAAGTGCAACTCTATTTTCATCTTCTAAAAAAATAGCGTTATTAAGGTTTAAAATTAAATTTTTTAGTCTATTCTCAGATTCTAATAGTTTGTTTTTATCTACGTTTTCAATAGTAATATCTCTTGCTATTCCTTGAATAGCGAAAACATCACCTTCGTCGTTTATTACTAAACTTGCATTTATATTGAGATCTTTAATAATATTGTCCCTAGATATTATTTGAATTTTAAAATCTTTAAGTTCCCCTTTTTCTTTAATTAAAAGAAAATCACTTAAAACTTCATTTATATTTGATTGAAATAAAAAATCTTTTAAGTTTAGTTCTTCTTCATCATTATTGCACCCTAAAAGTTGAATAGTAGAGTCATTCATTTCAAGAATTTTTCCTGAAAAATCTATAATACAATAAGCATCATTTATATTTTTAAAAACACCTTTTAATTGAGAAGTTTTCTCTACCAAAAGGTGTTCTAGTTTTGTATTGGCTTTTTCTAACTGTATTGTTGTGTTAAATAATTCTAACGATTTTACTTCAAGAATTTTTTCAGCTTGTTTTCTCGCTTTTCGTTCTCTTAAAAGAGCTCTTTCTAATATGTTTACTTTCTCTTTATCCACTAATTCTTTATTGATAAAAAATCTTACTTCTGTACCGTTTTCATTAATTTTTTCTAATACTATTTCTGCAGAACTATTAAAGTGTTCAAATGTTTTATTCATTAAACCCAACCCAAAATGATGCATAGCTCTATTAGATTTATAAACCATTATTAATGAGTTTTCATTTTTATGCTCTACAATAAAAGTGGGCAACTCTGCATCTGGATATATTTTTCTAACTTCAACATGAATATGATCTTCAATTGAAGCTAACATTTCTATTGGGTCTTTATAAGTTTCTAATAAACCTGGATAACTATCTCTTAAAACCGAAAAAAATGTTCTGCATAAATTAATAATAAATTATCAATTGAAATTTCTGTATTTGAACTTAAGTTCTGAAGTAACTGTAACATTTCTGAGAAACTATAAGTTCCTATAGAAGTATAAGCTCCTTCTGAATCTAAATTAGATTGCATAATTATTTTATCAACCATTTCAATTCCAAATTTGTCTTCGACTAAATCTAAAAACTCTGTAAAAACTATTCCTTTCATTATAATATTTTAAATTCGCTTAAACTCCAATATTTTAATATTATTGCTATTTTCTCCTCATAATCTTCATATTTCAAAGGTTTAAGATAATATCCTGCAATTCCTATTTTATAGCATTCAGAAATATCATTATTGTTATTAGAAGTAGTTAAAACGATAGTTGGTATGTGTTTTAAACTTTCATTGTTTTTTAAAATAGATAAAAACTCTATCCCATTAGTATCGGGCATATTTAAATCTAATAAAATAATATTCGGCTGATAATTTTTTAAAAGGTCTAATGCTTCAGAACCATTTTGAGCAATAGTTATAGAATGATTACTTTCTGGCCCCAAAGCCCTGTTAAGTTTCATCACTTCAATTCTATCATCATCTATTAGTAAAATTTCTAACTCTTTTGTCAACATAATAAACTATTACTGTTGAGTAAATTTACTATTATAATGTTTTATTGTTAAAAAATTATATTCAATAGCTTTTTTCTACCGACGAACAGTAATTTAATATAGATGAATTGGTTAATTATTAAAAACAAAGAATTATAGTTAATAATTATAGAGAATTATTAACTAAAAAGTTAAGGTAATTATTTCTGCCTTTTCTTTAATTCTGCTTCAATATCTTTTAAAGTGAACCCTTTTGCTTGTAACAACATTAAATAATGAAATAATAAATCTGCCGATTCATATAAAAACAGCTCGTCGTTATTATCCATGGCTTCGATTACAGTTTCAACTGCTTCCTCTCCTACTTTTTGTGCTACTTTATTAATTCCTTTTGCAAATAAACTTGCTACATAAGATTTTTGAGTGCCTTTATTGGCAACTCTTTCTGTAATTACATTTTCTAAAGTAGAAAAGAAACCGAAATTTGAATTGTTTTCTTCATTCCAGCAAGTGTCTGTTCCTTTATGACATGTTGGCCCATTAGGATTTACAGAAATCAATAAAGTATCATTATCGCAATCTAATTTAATATCAACTAAATTTAATACATTTCCACTTTCTTCGCCTTTAGTCCACAAACGTTTTTTAGTTCTAGAAAAGAAAGTAACTAACTTTGTTTCTTGAGTTTTTTTGAATGCTTCCTCATTCATATACCCTAACATCAATACATTTTTTGTTGTTGCATCTTGAATGATTGCTGGCACTAATCCGTCGTTATTTTTATTGAAATCTATTGTCATTATTTTAATTTTAACTCCATTTTTACATCAGCAGATTCAAAATGTACATCTACTATTTCTACATGTTTAAAACCTAACTTTTCGTATAATTTTAAAGCGCTTTCTAACTTACTACTAGATTCTAATGTAAGTATTTCTATATTTTTCTCTTTACAAATATCAATACAAGTTTGCATTAATTTATTTCCTATGCCTAAACCTTTATATCCATCTACAACACCTAATTTCAGAATTTCAAAGGTAGTATCATTAACAGGAACTAAACTGATTGTTCCAACAATTTTAGAATTAAAATGTGCTAAAAAGATAAAACTTCCTTTATCTAAAAATTTTTGAGGATTATCTAATAAATCATCATCTGCTTTTTCATACAAATTGTGTGCATGCAACCAATTTAAAGAAATCTCTTTAAATTGCTGATGGTATTTATCTTCGTAGCTTTTAATTAGTAATTCTTTCATATCTTATTATTTAATACTAAAGTCTAACAAGAATATTCTGCTTTTTCAACTCTTTTTTCAACTCTAAAATTTGTATTTCTCCAAAGTGAAAAACACTTGCTGCTAAAGCTGCATCCGACTTTCCTGTTTCGAAAGTATCTATAAAATGTTGAACTGTTCCTGCGCCACCAGAAGCTATAATTGGTATATTTAATTCTATTGATAATTTAGCTAAAGCTTCATTTGCAAAACCTGCTTTTGTTCCATCATTATTCATGGATGTAAATAAAATTTCTCCTGCACCACGTTTTTCAACTTCTTTTGCCCAATCAAATAGATTTAATTCTGTTGGAATTGTTCCACCTGCTAAATGCACAATCCATTCTCCATCTATTTGTTTTGCATCTATAGCTACCACTACACATTGATTTCCAAATTTTTCTGCTAATTCATTCACCAACTCGGGTCTTTTTATAGCAGAAGAATTTATTGAAACTTTATCTGCACCAGATTTTAATAATAAATCTACATCAGCAACAGAAGAAATTCCGCCACCAACTGTAAACGGAATATTAACTTGTTCTGCAACCTTTAAAACCATTTCTAACATGGTTTTTCTTCCTTCTAAAGTAGCTGAAATATCTAGGAAAACCAATTCATCTGCACCTAATTCAGCGTATTGTTTTGCTAAAACTACTGGATCTCCAGCATCAATTAAATTAACGAAATTTACACCTTTTACAGTTCTTCCGTTTTTAATATCTAAACAAGGTATAATTCTTTTTGTTAACATTTTTTTATTTGTCTTCGTCATTGCGAGGTACAAAGCAATCTCTTTATAAGTAGCAGATTGCTTCGTACCTCGCAATGACATTTAATTATTTATTATAAATTGTTCTAATTGTTTTAAGCTGATTTTATTCTCATAAATAGCCTTCCCGATAATAACACCTTCACAACCATTTTCTGCCAACTTTGGCAATTCATCAAACGTTGAAATTCCACCTGAAGCTATTAGTTTTAGAGGTTTTATTTCTGATAAAATAGTATTATAAGTATCAAAACTTGGTCCTTGTAACATTCCGTCTTTAGAAATATCTGTGCAAATTACATATTGAATTCCCTTTTGCTGATAATCAGAAATAAAAGGAATTAATTCTAAAGTACTTTCTTCTTGCCAACCATTTGTAGCAATTTTCCCACCAGAATTATCTGGGTAAAAATCTGCTCCTAAAATAATTTTTTCTGAACCATATCTTGAAATCCAACTTTCGAAGATTTCGCTATTTTTTACAGCGATACTACCACCAGTAATTTGATTTGCTCCAGAATTAAAAGCAATTTCTAAATCTTTATCAGATTTTAAACCACCACCAAAATCAATTTTTAAATTGGTTTTAGAAGCAATTAGCTCTAATACTTTATAGTTGATAATTTGGCTTGCTTTTGCTCCATCTAAATCTACAACATGTAAATACTCGATTCCTGCTGCTTCAAATTCTTTGGCAACTTCTAACGGATTTTCGTTATAAATTTTCTTTGTGTTATAATCTCCTTTTGTTAAACGAACACATTTTCCGTCTATAATATCTATTGCTGGTATTATTCTCATTGATTAATTTATTAATCAACCCTGAACTTGTTTCAGGGTCTTTTTATTCAATTTCTAATGTTATTAAGTTTGGATTAGACTTTTTTATTAAATTCCATTTCCATTCTTTATGCCAATTCTTTAATTGTTTTTCTCTTTTTCTTGCATCCTTTAAATCTTCAAATTCTTCAAAATATAATAATTCACAAACACTATACTTTTTTGTAAATAATGCTCCTTTACCTTTTTTATGTTCAGAAACTCTTCTACTTAAATTTTCTGTATATCCTACATATAATACAGTTCTGTTTTTATTTGATAATATGTAACAATAGTAATTCATGGTAAAATTAAAATTTAAAAAATTCTGAAACAAGTTCAGAATGGAGTTATAGGTTCAAAAAATTCTCAAGAATTTTTGAACCTATAACTCCACTTTTCTCTGGATGAAATTGAACTCCATAGAAATTATCTTTTTGTAATGCAGATGCGTACTCAATTTCATAATCTGTTGTTGCAATAGATTCATAACACTTTTCTGCATAAAAACTATGCACTAAATACATGAATTCGTTTTCTTTTATTCCATTGAATAAATCTGATTTTAAATCAGAAATAACATTCCAACCCATTTGCGGAACTTTAACAGAATTTGAAAATCGTTTTATAGCAACATCAAAAATCCCCAATCCTTTTGTGTTTCCTTCTTCTGACGAATTACACATTAATTGCATTCCTAAACAGATACCTAAAACGGGTTGTTTTAAAGTCGGAATTACTTTATCTAATCCGCTTTCTTGCAACATTTTCATTGCAGAACTTGCTTCACCTACTCCAGGAAAAATTACTTTATCAGCCGCTTTTATTTCATCAATCTTATTTGATAAAACAGCATCAACACCTAATCTTTTAAAGGCAAATTGAATACTTTTAATGTTTCCTGCTCCGTAATCTATAATTATGAGTTTCATAATTCAGTTGTTAGTGTTAAGTTATTAGTGTTTAGTTCGATTCACTCAAAACTAAAAATTAAACATTCAAAATTTAAGTTAAAGCATTCCTTTTGTTGATGGTAAAAACATCTTATTAGCATCTCTTTTTACAGCCATTTTCATTGCTTTTGCAAATGCTTTAAAAATACCTTCAATTTTATGATGTTCGTTTATTCCTTCAGCTTTAATATTTAAGTTGCATTTTGCACCATCTGTAAACGATTTAAACAGGTGGAAAAACATTTCTGTTGGCATGTCACCAATTTTTTCTCTTTTAAATTCTGCAGCCCATTCTAACCAATTTCTTCCTCCAAAATCAACAGCAACTTGCGCCAAACAATCATCCATTGGTAAACAAAAACCATAACGTTCTATTCCTAGTTTATTTCCTAATGCTTTGTTGAATAATTCACCCAAAGCAATCATTGTATCTTCCACAGTGTGGTGTTCATCTACATTTAAATCACCATTTACCTTAATTGTTAAATCCATGTTTCCATGTCTTCCAATTTGGTCTAACATATGATCGAAAAATGATAAACCTGTATCAATATCATTTTTACCAGAACCATCTAAATTTAGTTTGATGTAAATTTTGGTTTCATTGGTGTTTCTAGTAATTTCAGAAACTCTATCTTCTAATTTTAAAAACTCATAAATAGTTTTCCAATCTGTAGAAGTTAATGCAATTGAATTTAAAATTTCTTGTTTAGAAGTTTCAATTTCATCAGCACCTAATTCTGGATCTTCAGATAAATAAATACCTTTTGCACCTAAATTCTTGGCTAATTCCATATCTGTAATTCTATCGCCTAAAACAAACGAGTTTTCTAAATCATAATCTTCAGAAAAATACTTCGTTAATAAACCTGTTCTTGGTTTACGAGTTTCAGCATTTTGATGCGGAAACGTTTTATCTATATGAACTTCTGTAAAAACAACACCTTCTTTTTCGAAAGCAGACATCACTTTATTCTGTGCAGGCCAAAAAGTATCTTCAGGAAAAGAATCTGTTCCCAATCCGTCTTGATTTGTAACCATTACCAATTCGTAATCCAATTCTGAAGCAATTTTTGCCATATATTGAAACACTTTTGGATAAAACTCTAACTTCTCTAAACTATCTAACTGATAATCTACTGGTGGCTCTAAAACCAAGGTTCCGTCTCGGTCGATAAATAATACTTTCTTCATGATTAACTTGTTAATCAACCCTGAACTTGATTCAGGATCTGTTTATTAAATTTCTAAAATCTTTAAATCAGGATTATTTTCTTTTACTAAATCCCATTTCCAATCTTTTCTCCAGTTCTTTAACTGTAATTCTCTCTTTTTTGCTACTTTTTTCTCATTAAAACATTCAAAATAGACTAATTCAATTGCATTATACTTTTTCGTAAATAACGCACCATTTCCACTTGCATGTTGAGTAATTCTTCTCTTTAAATTATCTGTTTAACCAATATGTAATACTGTTCTGTTTTTATTACTTAAAAAATAACAATAGTATTTTTGATTACTTTCCATATTCTAACTTTGTATTAAAAGTTCCTGAATCAAGTTCAGTATTTCTAAATTGATAAAAGTTCTTTTATCAATTTCTCATTTTCCAATTCAATTCCAACTGTAAAACGCAAACAATTTTCGCACAAAGGTTGTGTTGTTCTATTTCTAATAACAATTCCTTTTTCGATTAATTGGTTGTAACGTTTTGTTGCATCATCAACTTTTACGAGTACAAAATTACAATCTGTTGGATAAATATTTTCAATAAATGAAACCGCTTTTAAACTTTCAATTAACAATTGTCTTTGATTGATAATTTCTGTAACTTCCGATTGAACTTCATTTATTTTAGACAATCTTTCAATTGCTTTTTGCTGCGTTAATTCGTTTACGTTATAAGGTGGTTTTATTCGGTTTAAAATTGAAATTATTTCTTTTGAAGAATAACAAACCCCTAATCTAATCCCAGCTAAACCATAAGCTTTTGATAAAGTTTGTGTTATTACTAAATTCGGAAAATCTGCTAACTTATCTAACCAACTTTTTTGTTCAGAAAAATCAATATATGCTTCATCAATTACAACCAAACCATTGAATTTATTTAATAATTCTTCTACAATTTCTACCGAAAAACTATTTCCAGATGGATTATTAGGTGAACATAAAAATAAGATTTTACTATTTTTATCTACAGCATCTAAAATCTGATTTACTTTTGGCTGAAAGCTCTCGGTTAAAAGAACTTTTTTGTTCTCAATGGCATTGATATTCGCTAACACATCATACATTCCGTATGTTGGTGGTAATGTGATTATATTATCTTTATTTGGTTCACAAAACGCCCTAAAAATTAAATCTAAAACTTCATCACTTCCATTTCCTAATAAAATGTTTTCTTTTGAAACTCCTTTTATGTTGGACAACAAATCTTTAACTGAGTTTTGTTGTGGATCTGGATATCGATTTACACCATTTTCAAACGGATTCTCATTCGCATCCAAAAAAACCATTTCATCTGTAGTTGCGTCTTTATATTCATCTCTCGCTGATGAATATGGCTTTAAAGACTTAATGTTTTCTCTTACGAGATTATTTATATTGAAATTTGTTTTCATTTTCTATTTGTCATGCTAAATTTATTTCAGCATCTTTTTTGTCATTTCGAAATGAGCATTTTTCGGCGATTGGGAAATCTTATTATGAGATTCCTCCTCATTCTTCGTTCGGAATGATATTTAGTTGTTTTTATAGGTGCTGAATCAAGTTCAGCACAGTAACTATAAGTCTTTTAGCCTTATAGTTACTGCATTTTTGTGAGCATCTAGACCTTCTGCTGCTGCCATTAATTCAATAGATTTTCCAATTGATTTAATTCCTTCTTTAGATATTTTCTGAAACGTTATACTTTTAGTAAAACTATCTAAATTAACTCCAGAATATGATTTTGAAAATCCGTTTGTTGGTAAAGTATGATTGGTTCCAGAAGCATAATCTCCTGCACTTTCTGGCGTATATTCTCCAATAAAAACTGATCCTGCATTTTCTATATTATCAACGAAAAAAGCATCATTTTTAGTTGAAATAATTAAATGTTCAGGTCCATAATTGTTGATTAAATTGAATGCTTCATCTACATCTTCTATTAAAATTGCTTTCGAATTTGCTAATGCTTTTTTAGCAATTTCTTTTCTTGGCAAGTCTAAGACCTGTTTTTTTATCTCACTTGTAACGGATTCGATAAAATTAATTGAATCTGAAACCAAAATTACTTGGCTGTCCGCTCCGTGTTCTGCCTGACTTAATAAATCTGAAGCAACATAACTTGCATTTGCAGAATTATCTGCAACTACTAATAATTCACTTGGTCCAGCTGGCATATCAATTGCAACACCGTGTTTTGTTGCAATTTGTTTTGCAACAGTAACAAACTGATTTCCTGGTCCGAATATTTTATAAACTTGCGGAATTGATTCCGTTCCAAAAGTCATACCTGCAATTGCTTGAATTCCTCCGACTTTAATAATTTTAGTAACGCCACATAAATTTGCGGCATATAAAATAGCTGGATTTATTTTCCCTTCTTTATTGGGTGGAGAACACAATACAATTTCTTTACAACCAGCAATATTTGCAGGAATTGCCAACATTAATACTGTTGAAAATAAAGGTGCTGTTCCACCAGGAATATACAAACCAACTTTAGAAATTGGTCTTTTTTCTTGCCAACATTCAACACCATTTGTAGTTTCTACAAATACCTTTTCGGTTTTTTGTGCTGCATGAAATTTTGTAATATTTTCTTTAGCAACTGAAATAGCGGTTTTTAAATCATTAGAAACTAAATTAATGGCTTCTTTTATTTCTTTTTCTGAAACAATTGTATTTTCTAAAGAAACACCATCAAACTTTGTTGTGTATTTAGCAATTGCAGCATCTCCATTTTGTTGAATATCTGCAAAAACCTCATTTACGATACCTTCTATATCATCAACCGTTTTTGTTGGTCTTTGAAGAATTTGAGTCCAGTCTTTTCTTGATGGATTATTTATAATTTTCATTGATTAACTTGTTAATCAATCCTGAACTTGATTCAGGATCTTATATTTTATAATTTAAATGAAGCTGAATCAAGTTCAGTATGCTTTAATAGATTTTTAAAAATCTATTAAAGCACCATTTTTTCAATTGGACACACTAAAATTCCTTCTGCTCCATTTGCTTTTAATTCATCAATAATTTCCCAAAAATCGTTTTTGTTAATTACTGTGTGAACCGAACTCCAACCTTTTTCTGCTAAAGGTAAAACCGTTGGACTTCTCATTCCTGGTAATAAATTTAAAATTGCATCTAATTTATCGTTGGGTGCATTTAACAACACATACTTAGAATTTCTTCCTTTTAAAACAGACTGAATTCTGAACTGAATTTTCTTTAAAATTGCCATTCTTTCATCAGTAATTGCTGGTGAAACTGCTAAAACTGCTTCTGACTTTAACAAAACTTCAATCTCTTTTAAACCGTTTTTAAATAATGTTGAACCACTAGAAACTATATCGCAAATTCCGTCTGCCAAACCAATATTTGGTGCAATTTCTACAGAACCATTAATTTGGTGTAATTGAGCTTTAATATTTTGTTCTTTTAAAAATTTCTGAACCGTTTTTGGATACGAAGTAGCAATTCTTTTACCGCTTAAATCTTTTAAGGAATTAGCATCAGAGTCTTTAGGAACTGCAATTGAAACTTTACATTTAGAGAATCCTAAACGTTCTATAAACTCAATATCAGCTCCTTTTTCAATTAAAACATTTTCTCCAATAATGGCTGCATCTACTACTCCATCTTTTAAATATTGAGGAATATCTCCATTTCTTAAATAGAAAACTTCTACAGGAAAGTCTCTTGCAGATGCTTTTAACTGATCTTTTCCATTGTCTATAGAAATACCAATGTCTTTTAAGATTCTCATTGAATCTTCATTTAATCTTCCTGATTTTTGTACTGCAATTCTTAATTTACTCATTTTAGTTTTTTTTATTTTAATTATTCTTACAAATATTAGAACAATCAAACTTGTTTTTTAAGATTCTGAATTTCTTCAGAATTATTTATAATTTTCATTTAAAATTATAAATAAAAAAACCCGTTTGATTTGCTCAAACGGGTTTTTAAATATCTTGATTTTATTCAATACATTTTTAAATCGCTTGACTGCAATTGTAAAAATGATGATGATGTTTTTGAATAAAGTTCATGTCTTTTTTTTGATATGCAAATATTCTAAAATTATTTTTAATTAACCAAATAAAATGATAAAATTAATTATTTATCAAATTTTAAATATTTATTTAATATCCGGGTTTAAATAATCTGCTAAAGTTGGATTATTGGGATCACTAAAATCATTAGCAGGATTTCCGTCTCCATTAGCATCTTCATCTTTCGTTAAAACTCCATCTCCATCATCATCAGAATCGAAAAAATTTGGGACTCCATTAGAATCAGTATCATCATCTCTAGGGTCATTATTATCGTTAGGGTCTTCATTAATAGACGCTATCCCATCATTATCATGATCTGTATCTTCAACAACATCAAATAAATTAATATAAAACATTAAATTTTCATTAGCCAAAATATTTCCATTTCCTACATTTCTATAAGCAATTCCAGAAGGGATAAATAAAATACCTTTACCTCCATTTTCATAAGTAATAGGCCCGTTATTTGTAATATTTTTTCCTCCTTTAAATTTTGTAAATCCATAAGACCAACCTCTGATTACATTATTCAAACCAAACCAGCTTCCGTTTACATTACTATCAAAAGATGGACTTATACTATCTGTATCAATAATTCTTTGCCCATAATATTTTACATAAACAGAATCCATAACGGTAGGATGCCCTTTAGCAGGATTTGGATTACCTACACTATTTACATAATAATATAATGTATAATCAATTTCATTTTCTGTAACAACCATTGAGTTTAAATTATTGTCTTCAAAAAGTGGTGTTTCTCCTAAGGCTAGAGCTTTAACAGAATCTAATGAAGTATTGTAATAATGGTTCTTTAAAAACTTGATTAAAGAATCGCTATCTATTAAAGCCTGACCTTCGTGGTCAAAATTATCGACTATAATACCATTATTATTATCGTCACAAGAGTAAATTAGCATTGTAAAGATTACAATTGCAACTAAATTTTTTATTTTAATCATTTATGCATAAATTTTGAGCGCGCAATTTACCAATTTTATACCTTTGTAAAAAGACAATAGTTATATTTTAACTTTTTTTATGAGAATTGATAAATATTTATGGTGTATTCGTGTTTTTAAAACAAGAAATATTGCTACTACTGCATGTAAGAAAGGGCAAGTTAAAATTGAGAACTCAAATGTTAAACCCTCAAAAGATATTTATGGAAATGAACTTATTACTGTTCGAAAAAATCAAATAAATTATCAAATAAAAGTTTTAGATTTACCAGAAAGTAGAGTTGGTGCTAAAATAGTAGATTTATATAGAAAAGATATAACACCAAAAGAAGCTTTTGAGAAGAATGAACTTTTAAAATTTGCGAAAGATTATTATCGCAAAAAAGGAACAGGAAGACCTACAAAAAAAGACAGAAGAGATATAGAAGGCTATCAAGAAGATACAACAGAAAACTTATGACAACAGAAAACAATATTATACTAGATACAATTCAGATTAATCAAAAAATTAAAAGAATTGCTTATCAAATCTATGAAAGTAATAGCAGCGAAAAAGAAGTTATTATAGCTGGTATTGTAGGTAATGGTTATATTTTTGCTGAAAAATTAGTTAATACTTTAAATGAAATTTCTTTATTAAATGTTACTCTTTGTAAGGTAAACATTAACAAGAAAAAGCCTTTAGAAAAAATTACCACTTCTATTAATGTTAAAGAGTATAAAAATAAATCTTTAGTTTTAGTTGACGATGTTTTAAATTCTGGTACAACTTTAATTTATGGTGTTAAACATTTTTTAGATGTACCTTTAAAAAGATTTAAAACTGCTGTTTTAGTAAATAGAAACCATAAAAAATATCCAGTAAAAGCAGATTTTAAGGGCATTTCTTTATCTACTTCTATTAAAGAACATATACAAATTGATTTTTTTGAAAAAGAAGCTAAAGCTTATTTAGTTTAAGAGAATTTGTAACTCTTTAGTTACTTCTTTTTTCGTTTTATTATCAATTTTAACTTTCATTTTTGCTTGTTCATAGTAAGGACGTCTTTCAAATAGATGTTTTGCTACAAATTCTGGAATTTTATCATCTGATAAAGAAGCTATTAAAGGTCTTTTTGCCTTTTTTCTTATTAAACGTTCAATCATTGTAGCAGTGTTTCCTTCTAAATAAATAGAAATCGTGTTTTCTTTGTTAATTTCTTCCATGTTATTTGCATAACAAGGCGTTCCTCCTCCTAAAGAAAGGATAAAATTTTCATTATTTTTTAAAATTTCTATCAAATATTTGTTTTCTATCAACCTAAAATACACTTCTCCTTTAAATTTAAAAATATCAGAAATAGACATTTTTTCCTTGTCAATAATATAGTCATCTAGATCTATAAATTTAAAAGACAGCTTTTTAGAAAGTCTTTTTCCTATACTAGATTTACCAGATGCCATATAGCCTAATAATACAATTTTCACTTTTTTTGATTTTCTACAAATATCGATAAAAATTATTCATTTTTTTGTGTCTAATTTAAATGATTGATAGTATATTTGCACCTCAATTAATTTTGACCTGGTAGCTCAGTTGGTAGAGCATCTCCCTTTTAAGGAGAGGGTCCTGGGTTCGAGCCCCAGCCCGGTCACAAAGAAAGTTAAGCATTTTGCTTAACTTTTTTTTAATTCTATTAAGCGCGTATGGCGGAATTGGTAGACGCGCAGGCTTGAGGGGCTTGTGTTCGTAAGAACGTGCTGGTTCGACTCCAGTTACGCGCACTTTTTTAGAATTATTTGACTTCTTCACAAAATATTAACCTTTCTATACTGTTTTATACTTAATTTTGCATTTATGCAAAGAAATCTATTTATTCTGTGTTTATTCTTAAGTTTAAGCACATTTTCTCAAAAAGACAGTATTAGATCTACTATATTAAAAGGTCAGATTATACATGCCGAAAATAAACGCGTTTTAAGTGCTGCTCACGTTTTAAACTTAAACTCAGTTCAAGGAACTATAACAAATGATAAAGGTTATTTTGAATTGGCTACAAAAGCTAATGATACTATTTTAGTCTCTTATTTAGGTTATTCTTCCATTAAATTAAAAATAACAAACGATTTATTAAAAGGAAATGAATTAGAGATTGCTCTTTACGAAAAACCTGAAGAAATAAAGGAAGTGGTTATAAAGTCGACCAAATTGATTGGAGTTTTAGAAATTGATATAAAGCAAGTTCCTAAAGATAGATTTACTAGAATTCATATAAATGGATTACCACAAACTTATGAAGTAGGTAAACCTAAGAGTAAAAACTTCTCCTCACCTATTGCTGCTTTATTTCAGCCTGTAGATTTTTTATACAGTATGTTTGGTAAAAAACCAAAACAACTTAAAAAACTTCAAAAACTAAAAAAAGAAGATGATTTACGTAAAATGTTAGCAGGTAAATTTGATAGAGAAGTAATGATGGAATACCTAGATATGGATAGACAAGAGTTAACAGAACTTTTAACAGATTGTAATTATTCTGAATATTTTATAAAAAAAGCATCAGATTTACAAATGATTGAGGCCATTTTAGATTGTTATGAAAATTATAAGGCTCTTAAAAAAGGTAAAATTGAGAGAGATAAAATTCCTGTAAAAAACTAACAATTCTTAAAATTGAAAAGAGCCAAAAACAAATTGCTTTTGGCTCTAATCAACTATTAAAAACTAACTAATTTCTAACTATTTACCTTTTCTGATATTCTAGTTATATAATTGTAAGACGCACATCTTTTATTTTAGTTACAATTTATTTAAGTCTTTAACATAATTTTAAGTAAAGTTTTTTTATTAAGGATATTTTATGAAAATTATATTCTATTTCTCACTGATTTTTTTTCTGTAAATCAATATTTTACACAAAAGGAATTGCAACTAACAAAACTTAAGAATAATAAACTGATAAAACTTTTGAATAATTCTTAACTTATATCAAAAAATAGAAATGAAAACTTATAAATCAAAAAAACTGAACAATGATGTCATTGTTCAGTTTTGATTATTAAATTTAATCCTTTATTAATCTGTATCAATTATTCAGAACTAGACAATAGAATTTAAATTACTTACCTTCTACTATAATTTGGTGCTTCTTTAGTAATTGCCACATCATGTGGATGACTTTCATTAATTCCGCTAGCAGTAATTCTTACAAATTTACCTGTTTCTTTTAAAGTTTCCACATCTTTTGCTCCACAATATCCCATTCCTGCGCGTAAACCTCCAATAAATTGGTGAATACTTTCAAATAATTCACCTTTATAAGGTACACGACCTACAATCCCTTCTGGAACTAATTTTTTAATATCATCTTCTACATCCTGAAAATAACGATCTTTAGACCCTTTTTTCATAGCTTCTACAGACCCCATACCTCTATATGACTTAAATTTTCTTCCTTCATATATAATCGTTTCACCTGGAGATTCTTTAGTTCCTGCTAAAAGAGAACCTAACATAACAGAATCTGCACCCGCTGCAATTGCTTTAGGAATATCACCTGTATAACGAATTCCTCCGTCTGCAATTACTGGTACACCACTTCCTTTAATTGCTGCAGCCACTTCTAAAACAGCAGAAAACTGAGGAAAACCAACACCAGCCACAACTCTCGTTGTACATATTGATCCAGGGCCAATACCTACTTTTACAGCATCTGCTCCAGCTTCCACTAAGTATTTTGCGGCTTCCGCAGTAGCAATATTACCTACAACAACATCTAATTCAGGAAATTTATTCTTAACTATTTTAAGAACTTCTACAACACCTTTAGTATGACCATGTGCAGTATCTATAATTACAGCATCTACTCCTGCTTTTACTAAAGCTTCTGCTCTTTCAACCGCATCTCCAGTAACTCCTAAAGCGGCAGCAACTCTTAATCTACCAAAAGAATCTTTATTAGCAATAGGTTTTTGTGTAACTTTAGTAATATCTCTAAATGTTATTAAACCTTTTAATTTATAATCTTTATCTACAATTAAAAGTTTTTCAATTTTATAATTTTGAAGAATCTTTTCAGCATCGCTTAACGATGTTCCAACATCAGCAGTAACTAAGTTTTCACTTGTCATTACTTCAATAATTGGCCTATTATTATCATGTTCAAAACGAAGATCTCTATTGGTTACTATACCTTTTAGAATTCCATCTTCATCAACAATTGGTATACCACCAATACTATGTTCTTTCATAAACGCCTTAGCATCTATAACTACTGCTGTTAAAGGTAAAGTTACTGGATCTAGAATCATTCCACTTTCTGCACGTTTTACACGTCTTACTTCATGAGCTTGTTGTTCTATAGTCATGTTTTTATGTAAAACCCCAATACCACCTTCCCTTGCAATAGCAATAGCCAGTGCAGATTCTGTAACGGTATCCATAGCTGCAGAAGCTATTGGTACATTTATAGTAATATTTCTAGTAAATTTTGTTTGAATACTTACTTCTCTTGGAAGTACTTCGGAAAAGCTGGAACTAATAAAACATCATCATATGTTAATCCTTCTCCTAAAATTTTGTTGTTGTGTGCTGTCATGTTGCAATTAAGGTATAATTGCGTGCAAATTTACAATTAATATATGAAATTACATATTAAATGAATGCTAGTTTTTTTGAAACTAAAACCTGCTTGAAAATTATAAATATCGATATGGTATATGACATCGTCATTAAAAAACCTGAAATCATAATTATATATTTCATCCAATGTATTTCTTTCCATAAAAAATAAATACCTCCGAAAGTTAAAACTAGAGAAATAAAAGGTTCAACCATTAAAAAAAGTTTTAATTTTTGATTAATTTCTGTTGTAGATAATATTATAGCAATTAAAAAGAAAACAACAGAAAGCGATAGAATATGGCTATGCACAGTAGTCATAATTTCGCCTTCAGATTTTTTAAACATCATTTTTGTAGCGCTTTCATCTTCTTCGTTACCTAAATAACGCTGTTCAATTCCTGTAGGATTTGCGTTAGTTGTAGATTTTACAAAAGAAATTCCACTATAAAAACCAATACTTAATGTACAAACAAAAGCAATAATTAGAAATTTTATTTCTTTTGGGAATTGATAAATAACACCAGAAAAATCCATTATATAGCATTGTTTTTATGTAAAATGGCTAAATCAATTAAAAAAGAATTAACAGATTTGGTCATAGATAGTGCAGAAATAGTTGCTCCAGAAATAGCAATAATATCTTTTTCATATTTTAATTTATCAGAAGAACTTTTACCTATAAATTGCTTTAACCAACGTTTGCTGCCTATTTCTCCTCCATAATCTTCTCTATATATTAAGATTTTTGTTTTAGCAATAATTAAGTTTCTATCCAATAGAATTAAATAATCAAATTCATCCGTTTTACTAGGAGCTTTGTCAACAAAAGCGTAACCAATAATAGAGTTGTCTTTTTCTATTTTATAAAGATGATCTATTTTTGTAGTTTTAGATAATTTTTTTAATATAGAATCATTTACAGAAACTAATTTTAGTTTAAAGTCCTTTATATCAAAAGTTTTTTCAATTTCTTTATTTACTTTTTTTAATATTTTATCTGGTAAAGTAAATGATAGAAAAAGGAAACATAGAGCTATAATTGAAAAAGAGAAACATCGTTTTAAAATCATATTGCAAAAATAATTAGAATTAGTCTAAATAAAAAGAAAAGTCGATTCAAATTAATATTGAACCGACTTTACTCAAGTTAACAAATAATATTTTTTAAAACCAAACTCCTAAACCTAAGTTTAATTGGTTTACAGTAGAAGCTCCTACTACAGCATTATTTTTAATCTGATAATCTCCTTTGATAACTGCTCCAGGTGCAATTTTATAGCTTAAGCCTAAAGTCCATTCTTGTCTATCATAGCTTAAGTCTTTTGTTAAATTACCATCTACAGATGCATGAGTATCAAAATCTTCATATCTAACAAAACCAAAAAGTTGTTGTCTTTTATTTTGAGGTAATAAATTATAAGTAGCTTCTAAATAATAACCTTGTAAAGCACTTCCTAATTTAGAATTAGTAGCATTATTATAAGCTTCTGTATCTGTTAAACTACCATGAATAAATTGTCCTCTAGCAGTAAATCTTTGATAAGCATAACGTGCATCTACACCAAGCATAGATAATCCTACATCTGCTCCAGCTACATCCTCTATGTCTGCAGGTGATTGAGTTCTTCCAAAATACCCAGACAAACCTAAACGAAGTCCAGGTAAACCATAATAATCTAGTTTACCAGAAAAATTAAGATTATTCATAGTAGACTTAGCTCCTTTTTGCCTTCCGCCTCTTAAACCTTTACTTCCTCCAATTTTACCTCCAGTAATATTTCCGTTTCCATCTGAAGTTGAAGATAAGAAACCATTAAATATATATGCTTGATAACGTAAAGAAGCCTCATTATATCTACCAGAAACACCTACTCCTAATTCTCTCCATGTAGTTGGAATAATAGAACCATCTACACTTGGTCTTTCTACTCCATTAAAAGTAGTAGGTTCATGATATTCATTTACGATTCCCATAGGAACTAACATTAAACCAGCTCTTAAATTTACATTATCGCTAACTGAATATTGTAAAAAAGCTTGTTCTACATATACTTCTTTTACATGTTCAAATTCAACTTCAGTAATAAATTGTGTTCTTTCATCAAACTTATATCCAAATAATAAAACTAAACGTTGTACATCTACTTCTGCATTTTCTCCATTTTTTCTATTATAAGTTAATTCTCCATAACCTCCAACTGTAACACCTTTTGTGTTTATATTTCCGTTTAAAATACGTTGAGCAGTATTTACTTGGTTATTTGGATTATTAATTGAATCTCTTTGACTGTTTTGTGCTGAAAAACTTATAGTTGAAGCTACAGCAATTGCAAAAGTTAAAAATTTTCTCATTTTAAATTAATTTAGATTTAATATAAATAGTTTGTAATTCGGGTGCAAATATACACTCTAAAATAAACTAAACAAGTTTATTTAGATTAAATTTAAATAAAATAATTTATTAGTATAAAAAAAGGATAGAATTTTAGTTCTATCCTTGGAAATTATTAAATTAAATAACGTTTTCTTTTTTTATTAGATTTAAAGCAGAACCCTCATTATACCATTCTATCTGACTAATATTATAAGTATGATTAGCTATTACAATGTCTTTGTTTCCGTTAGAATGAACTACTTCAATCGTTAATGGAGTATCTGGACTAAAATCATTTAAATCAACAAAATTAAAAGTATCATCTTCTTGTATCAAGTCATAATCAGATTCATTTGCAAAAGTTAAACCTAACATTCCCTGCTTTTTAAGATTAGTTTCATGAATTCTAGCAAAAGACTTTACTAAAACTGCTGCTACACCTAAATGACGTGGTTCCATTGCTGCATGTTCTCGAGATGATCCCTCGCCATAATTATGATCTCCAACTACTATAGTGTTAATTCCAGCGGCTTTGTATGCTCTTGCTGTTTTTGGTACTGCGTCATATTCTCCATTCAACTGACTTTTAACAAAGTTCGTTTTCATATTAAAAGCATTTACTGCTCCAATTAACATATTGTTAGAAATATTATCTAAATGCCCACGATAACGCAACCATGGCCCTGCCATAGAAATATGATCTGTTGTACATTTTCCATGTGCTTTTATTAATAATTTAACTTCAGATAATTTATTTCCTAAAGGTTTAAATGGAGTTAATAATTCTAATCTTTCTGAATTTGGATTCACTATAATTTCAACATTACTTCCATCTTCTTCTGGTGCTAAATATCCATCGTCTTTAACTTCAAAACCTTTTGGAGGTAACTCCCAACCGGTTGGCTCATCTAACATTACTTCAATTCCATCTTTATTTATTAGTTTATCCGTCATTGGGTTAAAATCTAAACGACCAGCTATAGTTACAGCAGCAACTATTTCTGGTGATGCAACAAAAGCGTGCGTATTGGGGTTTCCGTCTGCACGTTTTGCAAAGTTTCTATTAAATGAATGAATTATAGAGTTTTTAGGAGCATTCTTAGGATCATCATAACGAGCCCATTGACCTATACAAGGGCCACAAGCATTTGTAAATATTGTAGCATCTAAATCTTCAAATACTTTTAAAATTCCATCTCTATCTGCCGTATATCTAACTTTTTCAGAACCTGGATTAATTCCAAACTCTGCTTTTGTGCTTAATCCTTTATCAATTGCTTGTTGTGCAATAGAAGCGGAACGAGATAAATCTTCATAAGAAGAATTTGTACAAGAACCTATCAATCCCCATTCAACTTTTAAAGGCCAATCATTTTTATTAGCGATATCTGTCATATCAGAACCTACTTTAGTAGATAAATCTGGTGTAAATGGCCCGTTTAATAACGGACTTAATTCTGATAAATTAATCTCAATAACCTGATCAAAATATTGCTCTGGATTTGTATACACTTCATCATCTCCAGTTAAATATTCTTTTACTTTATTTGCCGCATCGGCAACATCTGCTCTATCTGTGGCACGTAGGTAACGCTCCATAGATTCGTCATAACCAAAAGTAGAAGTTGTTGCTCCAATTTCTGCTCCCATGTTACAAATGGTACCTTTACCTGTACAAGACATATTTTTTGCTCCTTCACCAAAATATTCTACTATGGCTCCTGTACCTCCTTTTGCTGTAACAATTCCGGCTACTTTTAAAATAACATCTTTTGGTGCTGTCCAACCAGAAAGTTTTCCTGTTAACTTTACTCCTATTAACTTTGGAAATTTAAGTTCCCAAGGCATTCCAGCCATTACATCTACTGCATCTGCTCCACCAACTCCAATTGCCACCATTCCTAATCCACCTGCATTTACGGTGTGAGAATCGGTACCAATCATCATTCCTCCTGGAAAAGCATAATTTTCTAATACTACTTGATGAATAATTCCTGCTCCTGGTTTCCAAAAACCTAATCCGTATTTATTTGAAACCGATTCTAGAAAATTAAAAACCTCATTACTGGTATTTAATGCAGTTTGCAAATCTGTACTTGCACCATTTTTTGCTTGAATTAAATGATCACAATGTGTTGTTGTTGGAACTGCTACTTTATTTTTACCCGCTTGCATAAATTGCAATAAAGCCATTTGTGCAGTTGCATCTTGTAATGCAATTCGATCTGGCGCAAAATCTACATAATCTTTGCCTCTAGTAAAAGCTGTTGTTGCTTTACCGTCCCAAAGGTGATTGTATAAAATTTTCTCTGAAAGTGTTAATGGTTTACCAACGACTTCACGAGCAGCATCTACACGTTCTGCCATTTGGCTGTAAACTTTCTTAATCATGTCAATATCGAATGCCATACTTTTTTTGTTTTAAAATTTTAATTTTATTTATCCTAATATACAAAATATGGCATGATTATAAAAGTATTTCCCTAAGTGATTTATATATAATACGATTTGTTACTTGCATGCTGCGTTAGGGATTGTAGTGGAAATCCTTTTTGTGAGGCACGAGCAAAAAGATTGGGAACGTAAAGCCCGACCCTTGTGGTAACGCCCAAATTAATTTTTAAAAAAATGTTATGGTATAAAAAAGCCCGAGTAGAAAACTCAGGCTTTTTAATATAATTATGATATCTATATATTATCCTACTAATTGTTTTGTTGAAGGTTTAAACTTTGTTAAAACAATACCTTCTACTGCTGCTTGATATTCCTCTAAAGTTGGAGTTCTACCTAAAATAGTTGATAAAACTACTACTGGAGTTGATGATAATAAAGATTCTCCTTTTTTCTCATCGGTATCTCTAACAACTCTTCCTTGGAATAAACGTGTTGAAGTTGCCATTACAGTATCTCCTGCTTCTGCTTTTTCTTGATTACCCATACATAAACTACAACCTGGACGTTCTAAATACAACATGTTTTCATATTTAACACGAGCCGCTGCTTTAGGCGCTTTATCATCGAATTCAAAACCTGAATATCTTACTAAAACTTCCCAATCTCCTTCTGCATTTAACTCATCTACAATATTATATGTTGGTGGTGCAACAACTAAAGGTGCTTTAAATTCAACTTTACCGTGTTGTTTCTCAATGTTTTTAAGCATTTGAGCTAAAATTTTCATATCTCCTTTATGAACCATACAAGATCCTACGAAACCTAAATCTACTTTTTTAGTTCCTCCGTAAAAAGATAATGGTTGAATATTATCGTGCGTATAACGCTTAGATACATCTTCATTATTTACATCTGGATCCGCAATCATTGGTTCAACAATCTTATCTAAATCGATAACAACTTCTTGATAGTATTTAGCGTCTGCATCTGGTCTTAATGCCGATTTAATTCCTGTTTTTATTTCTGTGATACGGTTATTTGCTTTATCAACTAACCCTTTAAGATCTTGTTTAGGATTATCCATCCCTTTATCAATCATAATTTGAATACGATCTCTTGATATTTCTAACGACTCAATTAACGTATCATCTTCAGAAATACAGATAGATGCTTTTGCTTTCATCTCTGCAGTCCAATCTGTAAATGTAAAGGCTTGATCTGAAGTTAATGTACCAATATGTACTTCTATAATTTTTCCTTGAAAAACATTCTCTCCTTCAAATTGATCTAACATTTGAGATTGTGTAGCATGTACCACATCACGGAAATCCATATAAGGTTTCATTTCTCCTTTAAAAGTAACTTTTACAGATTCAGGAATTGGCATTGTAGCCTCACCTGTAGCTAATGCTAAGGCAACGGTACCAGAATCTGCTCCAAAAGCAACTCCTTTTGCCATACGTGTGTGAGAGTCTCCACCTATAATTACATCCCAATCATCTACTGCAATATCGTTTAATACTTTATGGATAACATCTGTCATTGCATGGTATTTTCCTTCTGGGTGACGTGCAGTAACTAATCCGAAGTCGTTCATGAACTTCATTAATCTTGGAATATTAGCTTTTGACTTATCATCCCATACTGAAGCGGTATGACATCCTGATTGGTAACCTGTATCTACAATTGGAGAAATAACTGTAGCAGCCATCATCTCTAATTCTTGAGAGGTCATTAAACCTGTAGTATCTTGAGAACCTACAATGTTTACTTCAACCCTTACGTTAGAACCAGCATGTAAAATTTTACCAGGAGTTGATCCTACCGCGTTTTTGTTAAATATTTTTTCTACAGCAGTTAAACCTTGTCCTTCAATAGAAACTTCTTTTGCTACTGCATACACTTGAGGAACATCGATTCCTAAAACTTTACAAGCAAAAGTTTGTAATTTCTTACCGAAAACAACAGCGTAAGAACCTCCTGCTTTAATAAATTCTTGTTTTGGTGGTGTTAAAGCTGTAGAAATATCTTTTACTGCTTTACCGTCTCTTAATAATTCTTTTGTTTTTGTATTTATAGTAAATACAGTACCTGTAGCTACAGAATACTCTTCTTTTAATATAGCATCACCTTCTGCATCAACAATAGTGTTACCGTTAGCATCTTTTTGCTTTACCCAGTTTTTTAAGTCAATACCAATACCACCTGTTACACCAACTGTTGTTAAGAAAATTGGTGCGATACCGTTTGTACCAGCAATTACTGGAGCAATATTAATAAATGGTACATAAGGACTTGAAGAAATACCTGTCCACAACGCAACGTTGTTTACACCAGACATTCTTGAAGATCCAACTCCCATTGTTCCTTTATCGGCAATTAACATTACACGCTTATTAGGATGTTTTTCCTTTAAAGCCAATAATTCTTTTTGCATTTCTTTATTATGCTCAAACATAGATTGACCATGTAACTCACGATCTGATCTTGAATGTGCATCTGCACCAGGAGATAATAAATCTGTAGAGATATCACCAATACCAGCTACAAAAGTTACGATTTCGATTTCTTCATCGATCTCTGGTAATTTTGTAAAGAATTCTGCTTGCGCATAACTCTCTATTAATTCTTTAGCAATTACATTTCCAGCTTTATATGCTTTTTCTAATTGCTCTGTATCTGCTTCATATAAAAAAACTTGAGTTTTTAATACTTTTACAGCTTCATTAGCTAAAGCAGCATCACTACCTAAAGCAATATCTAAAAGAACTTCTACAGAAGGTCCTCCCTTCATGTGCGATAATTGTTCGAAAGCGAAGGCAGGAGTAATTTCTTTAACTACTGCTTCACCTAAAATAATTTCCTTTAAAAAATTTGCTTTTACACCAGCAGCACTTGTTGTTCCTGGTAAAACATTATAGATAAAAAAGTTTAAAGATTGCTCTCTGTACTCATTATCTACATCTTTAATTTGGGCAATAATTGCACTTGTTAATTCAGCGCCATCAATTGGTTTAGGATGAAGACCTAATTCTTTTCTATCTTCAATCTCTTTTAGGTAATCTTTATATATGCTCATGAAAGAATTCTTTATATACAATTGATAAATGACCAATTAAAAGACCAAAAAATAAATTGTATTTTTTTGTTAATTATTAGTTTGACAAAATTACATTTTTTATCTTAAAATTAAAAGATAAATAATAGATTGCTCAAATTTCTGAATAAAAAAAGTTATTTGATTTTTTATTGAATATTATTCAACATAAAAGGGGTAATTGTAAATTTTAATGAAGACTTCGTAATAAAATAAAAAAAGCAGACTAATAAGCCGAATCCTGTACCTAAAAAAAGGCTCTTATCATTTATCTAGTTCTAAAATTACTCTTAGAATCTATCTGCCTACCCTTTAGAATCGAGCGAGTAGCTCTCAAGCTCTAATTTACATGGCATTGCACCTCATAGAGTTTACCCGGTTTCACTACAGCCGAACTGTACTTGCTTTCTGTTGCACTTGTCCTCAACTTACGTTGGACGGATGTTATCCGCTATGAATACTCTTTGGTGTCCGGACTTTCCTCTTTATAATTAATATAAAGCGATAAGATAAGTCTGCTAATATTATTTTATCTTTTATCTCTTTTATTTAGAAAACCCACTCAAAATAAATCTTGAGTGGGAAAAATTGCTATGAAAAAGAAAAAGTGTTATTGATTAATCAATAACACTTCAAATATATATTAAAATGTTTTACAAAAGACATTTTTTTAAAATAAATTTTATCTTTTTATTATTATAAAATAATATTAAGAAAACATATCTTTTACTTTTTCAAAAAATGATTTATCAGATGTATTTGGATTAGGTGAAAAATTTTCGTCATCTGTCATTTTTTCAAAAAACTGTTTCTGTTCTTTATTTAATTCTTGAGGAGTCCAAACATTAATATGAATTAAGAAATCACCAGTACCATATCTCTCTATGCTTGGTAATCCTTTTCCTTTTAACCTTAAAATTTTACCAGATTGTGTACCTGCTTCAATTTTAATTTTAACTTTACCTGTAACAGTTTCAACTTCTTTACTAGTACCTAAAACCGCTTCAGAAAAGTTAACATATAAATCATAATGAATATTAGTTCCTTCTCTTTTTAATGTTTCATGTTGTATTTCTTCTATCAATACTAATAAATCACCCGAAATAGAATTTTTACCAGGAGCATCGTTCCCTTTTCCTCCAACTTTTAGTTGAACTCCTTCTGTTACACCTGCAGGTATATTAATAGGTACAGTTTCTTCTTTTATTATTAAACCTTGAGCATCTGCTCCATTTGGTTTACTACTAATTGTTTCTCCAGCACCAGAACAAGAACTACAAGTTGTTGCTGTCTGCATTCTACCTAATATAGTATTAGTTACACGCATTTGCTGACCAGAACCATTACAAGTTGAACAGGTTTTGTATTTTACGCCATCTGCTTGTACTTTTCTTCTAACTTTAACCTTTTTTTCTACTCCATTCGCAATCTCTTCTAAAGTAAGTTTTACACGAATTCGCATATTACTACCTTTAACTCTAGCTTGTCTTTGACCGCCTCCGCCACCAAAACCGCCAAAGCCGCCACCGAAGCCGCCGCCGCCGCCAAAAATATCTCCAAACTGGCTAAATATGTCATCCATATTCATTCCACCACCGCCGAAGCCGCCGCCACCTTGAGGTCCATCAAAAGCTGCATGACCATATTGATCATAACGTGCTTTTTTATTTTCATCGCTTAAAATTTCATAAGCTTCTGCAGCTTTTTTAAAACTCTCTTCAGCTCCTTTATCATCTGGATTTTTATCTGGATGATATTTAATTGCCATTTTTCTATATCCCTTCTTAATTTCTGCTTGAGAAGCTGATTTAGAAATCCCTAATACCTCGTAATAGTCTTGTTTTGCCATTTTTGTTCAATTATCAATTAACAGTAATCAATGATCATTGGTAATTGTGTATTGTTAATTGTAATTTACTGTCCTATAACTACTTTTGGATAACGTATAATCTTATCACCAAGTTTATAACCTTTTTCTACACAGTCAATTACTTTTCCTTTTAAATCTTCTGTAGGAGCCGGAATTTGTGTTATAGCTTCATGAATTTCAGCATCAAATATATCTCCAGAATTAACTTCTATTGGTGTTAATCCTTTTTGAGTTAATGTATTTTTTAATTTATCATTAATTAATTGCATCCCAGTAATAGACTCGTTGTCTTCGGTTTTCTTCATTTCTGCCAAACCTCTATCAAAATCATCCATAATTGGCAGTAAAGATGTCATTAATTCTTGACCTGCAGTTTTAAACAATTCGATTCTTTCTCTTGTTGTTCTCTTTTTATAGTTTTCAAACTCTGCAAAAAGACGTAAAAACTTATCTTTCTCTATTTGAATTAATTCTTCTGCTGTTGGTTCTTCTTTAACAACTTCAGCTTCAACCTCTTGATTTTCTTCAACTTGAATATTTTCTTGTTCGTTGTTAATTTCTTCTTCTTTTATATCTTCTTTATTACTCATTATCTTGTAATCGTTAAATTGTCTACAATTTATTGGCAAAAATGTTGCCAACAAAAAAATAGTGTCAAACTGACACTATTTTTTTTATTATTGCCTAAAACCTGCCGTATTTTAGAGCTTAACCACAGATTTATCTAGTTTATATAAATATGGAATATTTACACCTTTTTCTGAAATAAATTTTATTAAATCTCCACTTTCAAGTTTAATAGAATGATTAATTCTAGCGTAAATAGTTTTTAATAGTTTACCGTCTTTGTATAATTTCACCTTTGGTTTTTCATGAACAACACTTAATTTTAAGGAAATTATTTTTTCATTCCTATTTGTTCTTGGTAATAATTTTTGAACTATAATTTGATCAAATTCTATTTCTTCATCTACTTTTAAATATTTCCCTTTTTTTATAAATACACTTTCATATAAAAAATTACCTACTGTATCGAATCGATTATTTGTAGTAATTTTAAATTGATTTGAAATATTTTCATCTCTAAATAAATTATCGATATTTAATGTATAATTATTAAAAATACTAGAGTTCTGATATAATTTACGATGATACATTTTTGCCTTATCAAAATCTTTTAAAAGAATACTAATAGAGGTAAGGCTAGAGTATATTAGTCTATTTTTGTGCTTTTGTTTTAATTTTTTTCCTAAATCTATCTTTTTGTGATTTTCCCAAAATACTAATGCTTCTTTTAAAACTTCTTCTGAAGGGGTATTTCTTAGTTTATCAATAAAAATTTTAGATTCTCTGGAATAATTAATAGCATTTATATTTTTTCCTTTAGATAAAATACCAAATGGTAATTTATAGGATTTTACTGTAAAGAGAAAACTAATTTCATCAATATACTTTTGAACATTCTTAGTTAAGACAATTGCTCTTTCTTTGTTTAAATTAGATAAAAAACTAGATGAATCTGGATAATCATCAATATCTATATTAATTTCTTTTTCATAAATCAAAGAATCTTTATTGGTTAAGAAAACAATTTTCCCAGTACCTCTATGAAAATCTTTATCATTTTCATTAACATCTTTTCCTAAATAGCCAACAATAATTTTTAAATCAGCATTTTCTTTTACTGGTTTTAAATTATTAATAAAAATTCCTTTTGTAAAAGATTCTAAAGTAGGAAACTTATCTTTATTCTTATTATGATTCCAATAATCACCGTCATCTTGAATTTGATAGCTATATGTCGTTATATTTTTAAAAACATCTAGGTTTCTGATATCAATATCAAAACTAAAATTTTTAACTTTTACTTTTTGAGCAAAATTTATTACTGACAAAAACATAAAAAATAAAAAAATATTTTTTTCATAATCAGAATTCTATTATTACCTCTCTATTCTTTCAATTTTTGCGCCAATAGATTTTAAACGAGCTTCTATGTTTTCATAACCTCTATCTATTTGCTCTATATTATTAATAACACTTGTTCCATTAGCAGAAAGTGCAGCTATTAATAAAGAAATACCAGCTCTAATATCAGGAGAAGTCATCTTTGTAGCTTTTAATGCACTTTCAAAATTATGACCTATAACTGTTGCTCTGTGTGGATCGCATAAAATAACTTTTGCGCCCATATCTATTAATTTATCAACAAAAAACAACCGGCTTTCAAACATTTTTTGATGAATTAAAACAGTTCCTTTGGCTTGTGTTGCAATAACTAATACTATACTTAAAAGATCTGGTGTAAATCCTGGCCAAGGAGCATCTGACACTGTTAAAACAGAGCCATCTATATAATTTTGAATTTCATAAGATTCTTGTTCAGGAATATAAATATCATCTCCCCTTTTCTCAAACTTAATTCCTAACTTTCTAAATACGTTTGGTATTTGCCCTAAGTTTTCCCAACTAACATCTTTTATTGTTAACTCAGAACGCGTCATTACAGCAACACCTATCCAAGAACCGATTTCTATCATATCTGGTAAAACTCTATGCTCGCAACCTCCTAAGTTTTTTACACCTTCTATAATTAATAAATTAGAACCAACTCCAGAAATTTTTGCCCCCATTGAATTCAACATTTTACATAATTGTTGAATATAAGGTTCACAAGCTGCATTATAAATACTTGTAGTACCTGTAGCTAGAACAGAAGCCATTAAAATATTAGCCGTACCAGTAACAGAAGCTTCATCTAACAACATATCTGTACCAAACAACTCATCTGCCTCTACACCATAAAAATACTCTTCTTTATTATACCTAAACTTAGCTCCAAGTCTAATAAAACCTTCGAAATGTGTATCTAATCTTCTTCTACCTATTTTATCTCCGCCTGGTCTTGGAATATAACCTTTACCAAAACGTGCCAATAATGGCCCAACAATCATAATTGAACCACGTAATGAGCTTCCGTCTCTTTTAAAATCTTCTGATTCTAAATATTCTAAATTAAGGTCATCTGCTTGAAAAGAATAAGAATTTTTACTTAATTTTTCTACTTTAACACCTAATTCTCCTAAAATAAAAATTAATTTATTTACATCTATAATATCTGGAACGTTGTTTACTATTACTTTTTCTGGAGTTAATAATACTGCACAAAGTATTTGTAAAACTTCATTTTTTGCTCCTTGTGGTGTAATTGTTCCGTTTAATTTATGTCCTCCTTCAATTTTAAATGATGCCATTAATTTTATCTTTTTCTATTTTTATGTTGATTGTTATGGTGGGGTTTCTTGTAATTATTTTTTGAATTATTTTGCCCCTGAGTTCTTGGTTTTCTCAACAAATTTTTACTTTCTGAAAGTACTTCTTCAGACTCTCTTAAATCTATCTTACCATCTGAAAGATTGAATAAATGTGTAAAAATAACCTTATCATCTACCGTGTCTTTATTCCAATTTAGATAACACTTTTTCATATGATTCGCTATCGTAAAAACCAATGCTTCTTTTTTATCGCCTTCTTCCCAACTTAAAGCAATATCTATCATGGTTTGAATATTGTTACCATAATAACGGTATCTTGATGCCGATTTTGGATATGCTAATCCTTCTGGTTTTTCTTGTAATTCTTCTTTGGAAGGAACTGGATAAGGAGATTCTACATCTAATTTAAAATCTGCCATTATGTATAATTGATCCCATAATTTATGCTTAAAGTCTGGAACATCTCGTAAATGTGGCTGTAAATTACCCATAACATCTACTATGGCTTTTGCCATTTCATCTCTTTCTTCTTTTGTTTCAAGCGCCAAACAATGATCTACTAATTTTTGAATATGTCTACCATATTCTGGAATTATCATTAGCGGTCTTTCTGAATTATATTCTAAATCGAATGTCATCTGTGTATTTTTGAAGTATCTTGATAAAAATCAAGGTTTAAACTATATTCTATTGAAGTTTTTTAACGTTGCAAAATAAATAATTATTGCCAATTATAGATTACTTATTGAAATTTAATTTTTTATCCAATAACTTTTAATTTTGCAAATTGTAGTAATAACTTCTTTTTACCAACTGTACCAAATTTAATTTCTGCTTTTTTATTAGGTCCACTTCCTTCTAAAGCCAATACTTCTCCTTTACCAAATCTATTGTGTTCAACAAAATTACCAACAACAATATTACCATCAAATAAATTTGATTTAGAGCTAGTTTGAGAAACTTTCTTTAAATTTTTAGGAATAATTATTTCTTTCTTTTTAACCAAATTACGTTCCATTTTTTTACGCTGAATTGGTTTCTGAAAACGTATTCCTTTCGGTGCATCATCAAAAATACTCTTATCAACAAAGTTATTTATCGACGGATTTGTACTTTTTGGTGTAATGTAATTTAAATATTGATCGTCTATTTCTTCTAAGAATCTACTAGGTTCTGCATCTACTAATTTCCCCCATCTATAACGCGTTTGTGCATAGGTTAAATAGGCTACTTTTTCTGCTCTTGTTAACGCAACATAAAATAATCTTCTCTCTTCTTCTAATTCACTTCTTGTATTCATACTCATAGCAGAAGGAAATAAATTTTCTTCTAAACCTACCACATATACGTACATATACTCCAACCCTTTAGATTGGTGAATTGTCATTAAAGAAACACTTGGCTTGTTTTCTTCTTTATCAGAATCAAAGTCGGTTGCTAGAGCAACATCTTCTAAAAAAGTTGTTAATGATGCATCTGCACCTTCTTCTATCTTATCTGTTATAAAATCTTTTATTCCGTTTAAAAGTTCTTGTACGTTTTCTACTTTACTAACAGCTTCTGGTGTACCGTCTTTTTCTAAATCTTTAATTAATAAAGTCTTTTTAACTACAATTTCTGCTATTTCAAATGCATTTTTTGTTTGCGATTCTATTTGCAAACTTTGCATCATATTCATAAAATTCTGAAGTTTATTCTTGGTTCCAGAATTTATTTTTAAATCAATTTTATCAATATATTTAATTATATCAAAAATTGATTTTTTATAATGGTTTGCTGCTATTGTTAATTTATCTATAGTAGTAGCACCTATTCCTCGAGCCGGATAATTAATTATTCTTTTTAAAGCTTCTTCATCATTTGGGTTGATTAAAATTCTTAAATAAGATAAAAGATCTTTAATTTCTTTTCTTTGATAAAAAGACATTCCACCATAGATTTTATAATCTATTCCTTTTTTACGTAGTGCGTCTTCAATTGCTCTTGATTGTGAGTTTGTTCTATATAAAACACAAAAATCATCTGAACTTAATTGATGATTCATTTGATTTTCCCAGATAGATTGTGCAACAAACCTACCCTCTTCTCCATCAGAAATTGTTCGCATTACATTTATTGCTTCTCCTGGATCATTAGAGGTCCAAACTTCTTTATCTAACTTTGTTTTGTTTCTTGCTATTACAGAATTTGCCGCGTTTACTATATTACTTGTAGACCTGTAATTTTGCTCAAGTTTAAATGTTTTTACGTCTGGATAATCCTTTTGAAAATTTAATATGTTCTGAATATTTGCTCCTCTAAAGCTATAAATACTTTGCGAATCATCTCCAACAACACAAATGTTCCCAAATTTATCTGCTAATGCTCTCACAATAATGTATTGAGAGTGATTTGTATCTTGATACTCATCAACCATAATATATCTAAAACGATCTTGATATTTTGCTAAAACATCTGGAAAGCGAGCTAATAATTCGTTTGTTCTTAATAATAAATCATCAAAATCCATAGCTCCAGCTTTAAAACATCGATCTACATATTCTTTATAAATTTCACCTACTTTTGGCCTACTTGCTTCTGTATCTTGTTTTAAATATTCTGGATTATTATGGTAAGCTCTAACCGTAACTAAACTATTTTTAAAAGACGATATTCTTCCTAAAATTTGTTTCGGTTTATAACGCTCTTTATCTAAACCTAATTCTTTTATTATTGAAGAAATTAAACGAACCGAATCTTGAGAGTCGTAAATTGTAAAGTTTGTTGGAAACCCTAACTTATCTGCTTCCGATCTTAAAATTCTTGCAAAAACAGAATGGAAAGTTCCCATCCATAGATTTTTTGACTCACTATCTCCTACAACACCACCAATTCTAGCTTTCATTTCTTTTGCAGCTTTATTGGTAAAAGTTAATGACAGTATATTAAATGAATCTACACCTTGTTGCATTAAATGTGCAATTCTATATGTTAAAACACGTGTTTTACCAGAACCTGCACCAGCAATTATAATCATAGGTCCATCTTTTTGTAAGACAGCTTGCTTTTGAGCTTCGTTTAAAGTATTTAAGTAAGTATTCAATAGTTTGTTTTAAAAGAATTTAAAAACGTGAAATTAGCCAAACTATTCGTTTTTATTATAGAAGATGATTATTTTTTATTCACAAGTTATCCATTATTAACCTTTTTCATATTCATCTGTAAAAGAGATCTTAAATTATCTGCCTATAAGCAGATAAACATAAATATCTGCTCTTAACCCTATATTACAACTTATCTGCTCTTAACCCGATAATTCTGTAATTTGATAAATAAAAATACTATATTTGTTAAAACAGATTCAATTATAATGACAAGTATATTAACAGCAGATATTATAAATTCTAGAAGTACTAAAGATGTATCTTGGCTAATAAATAACCTTAAAAAAATATTAAGTTTTTATGGTGAATCTCCAAAAAATTGGGAAATATACAGAGGAGATAGTTTTCAGTTAGAAATAAATAATTCTGAGAATGCTTTTTTTACAGCTTTACAAATAAAATCAGCATTAAAATCAATTGAAAATATTGATGTTAGAATTGGCATAGGAATAGGTAAAAAAGAATTTAGTACTTCTAAAATTACAGAATCTAATGGTGAAGCTTTTATAAATTCTGGTTTTGCTTTTGATAACTATCTTAAAAGGCAAAATTTAGCAATTAAAACTCCATGGAAAGAAGTTGATGAAGAATTAAATATTGCTTTTAATTTAGCTTTATTAACCATAGATTCTTGGACACAAAACTCTGCAGAAGTTTTTAAGCTTTCATTAGAAAATATAGGTGCTACACAAAGAGAAATTTCTAAAATTTTAGGCATATCGCAAAGTAGTGTTAGCGAAAGACAAAAACGAGCTGGTTTTGAACCTATTATGAAATTAGAAAAGCGTTTTAGAAAATTAATTTTGCAGAAAATGTAATAATAAAATGATCTTATTTTTAAAATTATTATTGGCTCATATTTTAGGTGATTTTGTTTTTCAACCAGAAAAATGGGTAAAAAACAAAGAAGAAAAGAAAGTAAAATCGATAAAATTATACTTTCACATTGGTTTACATGTACTATTTTTAGTACTAGTACTTAAATTTAGTTTAAAAGAATATTGGCAAGGGTTTCTGTTTATTATAGGTTCTCATTATATAATAGATTTACTAAAATTATACCTTCAAACAAAAAACACAAAACGAATTTGGTTTTTTATAGACCAAATTTCTCACCTCCTAATATTAGCTATTGTCGCTTTTTTTTATGCAAATTTTTATTTTTCAATAGAAAACTTTATAACAGATCAAATTTTATTGCTAATTATCTTTTTATTGCTGGTTATTTTTGTTTCTGCTATAGTTATTAAAATAATTATTACCCAATGGAACCCAGAAAATAAAAAGGAAAATGATGAATCTTTAGCAAAAGCAGGAAGATATATTGGTATTTTAGAACGTTTATTCGTTTTTACCTTTGTAATTACCAATCACTGGGAAGCTATAGGTTTTTTACTAGCAGCAAAATCTGTTTTTAGATTTGGAGATTTAACATCATCTAAAGATCGAAAACTTACAGAATATATTTTAATTGGCACTTTGTTAAGTTTTGGTTTTGCTATCTTTTTAGGAGTATTATATTTACACTTATTAAGTTTACTATAATATATGGAAGATAAATTACTAGAAAGTATAGCATATGTATTACCTGCTGTTGTTACAGGGTTTGTAGCATACTATATGTTTAATGGATTTACAAAACAACAAAACGTAGAAAAAAATTAACCCTTTTAGCACAGAAGAGAAAAGAATCTTTACCAATTAAATTACAAGCTTACGAACGAATGTTATTATTCTGTGAACGAATTAACCCGGTAAAGATGTTGGTTAGAATTAAACCTATTTCTGATACTACAGATGATTATTTGAAATTATTAATTGCAAATATAGATCAAGAATTTGAACATAATTTAGTACAACAAATTTATATTTCTGATGAATCTTGGACCGCTATAGTTGCTACTAAAAACGGAATAATAAACAAATTAAAACATGTTGCCGAAAAATCTAAAACAGCAAGTGAGTTAAGGGAAACTGTATTAATAGATTATACTGCAAAATTACCTCCAACAGAAACTGCAATTGCTTTTATAAAGAATGAAGTAAAAAAATATTATAATAATAATAATAAAGACCATCTATTAAGATGGTCTTTTTCCTTTTTCTTTATAACAACATTCCCTAATTAAAACTGTAATCTTAGTCCTACTTTAAAGTTTCTTCCACGTGTAGAATATCCTAAAATATCATCATAATCCTCATTAAGTATATTTGTTACAGCTCCAAAAAATGTAACCGTTTCATTTAAAACTTTATAATTTACAGCAAAATCTAATACTTGATAACTTGGTAAAATAATATCACCTCCAAAATTACCAAAAGAACCGTATCTATCAAAATAAGTTCTCTCTCCAACACTTCTATACGTAAAGTTAAAATATGCATTTTCTAATGCAGTAATATCTAAGCCAGCAACGAATTTATTAGCAGGAATATAATCGTTAAAATCTTCTAAATTATCCTTATCAACATAAGTATAAGATGCGTTAATTGCTAGAAAATCTGTTGGTATAATTTTTGTATTAACTTCAAAACCATTTGCGTCAGAAGAGCCATTTGCATATTTATAAGTAGTATTACTATAAATTATAGCATCTTCTTCTTTTCTACTAAAATAAACAACATCTAACTGTAACCAATCTTGGTAAGTAGCATCAAAACCAGCTTCAAAAGTTTTATTAGATTCTGGTTTTAAATCTAAATTCCCAGAAAAACCATCGTATAATTGATATAAACTTGGAGCAATAAATGCAGTACTATAAGACGTTAATAATTTAACAGAAATATCTTCACTCTTTAAAGCTGAATAAGCTAAATTTCCGTCGTAAACAAAATGATTTCCATACACATTGTGTATATTTAACCTACCACCAACATTAACACTTAAACCATAGTCTGAAATATAAACTACACTTGCATAAGGATCTACAGTGTTAAAATTAGCAACCCCTTTTTCTATTAAAGCAAAAGGAGTAACAGTATTATTACTATGTATTTGATAATTTACACCTATAATTAACTGTATATTATTTTCTTTAAAATCATACTTATTTACTAAATCTAAATTTACACTTCTACCAACAAATTCATAACTATCTAAAGTACCTGCAAAAGAATTAAATTGTTTTAAATCTCTTTCAACAACATTAGCTGAAGCTAATAAATATATCAAACCATTTTTATAACTATATGTAGGTTTAAATCCAACTCTAAATTGCTCTTGATTACCTTTATTTACATCACTATCTAAAGAAGCTCCACCATCAAAATCATAATTAAATTCATCATAATTTAAAAATGTTTCAACACTAAAATTTTCATTTAATTTATATCCTAATTTTAACAATCCGTTTTTAGAATAAAAGGCATCGTTTTCAAACTTAGAAGCTGTGTTGCTTTTTGCAGAAGACATACCATCTACTCCTGTTAAACTAAAAGATCCTAAAAAATTAACTTTCCCTAAGGTTCCATTTACAGTTACATTTTGATTCTTGTCAGATAAACCACTACCAGTTTCGTTAGCAGTATTATTTGTACCTACACTTGTTTCAAAAGAACCAGAAATTTTATCTTTAGAAGCTTTCTTTAAAATTACATTAATTACTGCTGTTGCAGCACCAGAACCATAAAGTGTAGAAGAAGCACCCTTTAAAATTTCGATAGATTCAATTTGATTTACTGCCAATAAACGTAAATCAAACTCCTGATTAATTGCAGATTGATCTGTTACAGGAACTCCATCAATTAATACTAACACTTGCCTAGTTCTTCCACCTCTAATATTAATACCTCTTGGCTCAGAAGCATTAGAATTTACACCTCTTACATCTATACCTGCAATGGTATTTAAGATTTCGATAACAGTTTTACCTGCATTTTGTTTTAAGTCTGCTTGAGTAATCTTGTGGATTACTTTACCAGTATTTTCCTTTTTAAGATTAAATTTTGTTGCTGTTACAACAACTTCATTTAATGTTTCAATTTTCTCTTTCTGCGTTTTATTTTTTTGTGCAGAAAGATTTGTGCTGACTAAACTACAAGCCAAAACACCAACAATTAATAATTGTTTTTTCATTTTAATAAATTTGATTTACAATAAATCAGGTAAATTTTGTGTACAGAATTGATTAGTACATAAACTTTTATCCCGAAAGTTTTTAACTCGTGATTAATGGCAGGTCTCCTGACTTGTTTTTAAGTTACTATACCTTCCCAACAAAATGTCAGTGGTTAAAGAGTTAATAACTTCCTCTAAAGAGGTATTGAATAAAATTCAACATTAAACTTACAGTTGCGGGAACAGTTCTGGATTTAAACCAGATTCCCTTTTAATTTGATGTAAAAATGAAAATTACATCAAAACCGAAAATCGGCACAAATGTAGTTTATAAATTGATATTACAAAACAATTTTGTAATCTTGTTCTCAAATTATTTAAGATGAATAAATCAATATTTATAACTATACTTTCTATTTCAGCATTTTTTTCTCTTGTAAAAAAGATATAAATCAAATTGAAAAAAAGGAGAAAATAAAAAGCATTATAAAATATGCAAAAGGTTTTGATATTATTAATGAAAATGGAGATAAAAAATTAATAATTAAGTCTGCTTATAAAGATTCTGATGAAACTTTTAAATACATCATTAAAAGCAATAAAAATTCTATTGATAAATCGACAAATACTATTTATACTCCTATAAAAAGAATTGTTGTTACTTCTACTACTCATATTCCTATGGTAGAACTATTAAAAGAAGAGGCTTCTATAATAGGTTTTCCGTTTTCAAAATACATTTCTTCAGAAAAAACTAGAACTTTAATAGATGGCGGTAATATTAAAGAAATTGGCAAAGAAAACTCACTGAATACAGAAATACTACTAGACTTACAGCCTCAGTTGGTAGTTGGATATAGTGTTTCATCTGCAGTCAAAAGCCTAACTACAATTAAAAATGCTGGTATAAATGTAATTTATAATGGAGATTGGCTCGAAGAAACTCCATTAGGTAGAGCAGAGTGGATTAAATTTTTTGGTGTATTATTTAATAAAGAAAAGCAAGCTGATAGTATTTTTAATGTAATTGAAGCAAACTATATAGAAGCTAAAAACATAGCTTTAAAATCCTCTAATAAAGCTACAATTTTATCTGGTGCTATAATGAGTAAAGATATTTGGAATCTACCAGCTGGAGAAAGCTTTGTAGCTCAGTTTTTAAAAGATGCAAATGTTAATTATTTATGGAAAGATTCTAAAGGAACAGGAAGCTTATCTTTAAGTTTTGAAAGTGTTTTTGATAAAGCTCAGAGTGCCAAATTCTGGATAGCTCCAGGTTATTTTTCTTCTAAAGAACAAATGTTAAAGAGTAATAAAATCTATTCAAAATTTAATGCTTTTAGAGAAAATAAAATTTTTACTCCAGCTACAAAAAAAGGAAAAACTGGAGGTATTATATATTATGAACTAGCTACTACAAGACCAGATCTAGTTTTAAAAGACATCATTAAAATTACGAATCCAAAATTAGTACCAAATTATAACCTTACTTTTTTTGAAGTAATGAAATAAAAAAACCTTCATCTAAAAAAAGATAAAGGTTTATAAGAAATAAATTGGGGAATTTATATAAGTACAAAAATAGCAATATTAAACAGTAAAATAATTATTAAAAAGGGTAGTTTTAGGGTAGTTTTTAGGTAGTGCGCCATTAACAAACTCAATGTTTAAGGCTGTTTTTAATTATTAACACTTCTTTTCTATTTTTTATATTTAATTTCCCATATATTTTTTTTACATGATATTTTACTGTGTTTACAGAGATATTTACTTCGCTTGCAATTTGTTTGTTAGACTTACCTACAACAATTAAATTAAATACTTCTCTTTCTCGAAGACTTAAATTTTCTATACTTTCATTTTTAGGCTCTAAATTTTTCTCATTTGTAAGTTCTTCTATTTCTTTAGAGAATTTTATAATTTCATTTTTCATAAAAAAATTATACTTTCTTAAACTTTTTTCTCTAAATAAAACAGCAAATGATAAAGCAATTATCTGTACAAAACCTCCAACTTTAATTGTAGATGAATTACTTTCAAATAATGAAATTCCAAAATTCTTAAACACAAAAAAATCTAATCCACTAAAAAGGAGAATTACATATCCTATAGTAAATATTTTATTATGAACACTTTTTTTAAATAATAGAACACTGATAAAATAATACATAAATAAAATAGTAAAGACTAAAATATTTAGAATAATATATAACTCATTACTCCTAAAGATTAAATATAAAATAACAAATAAAATAATTCCTAAGCCCAATACATAAGCATACCTTTTTACTTTAGGAAAATAGTTATCTACAAGAAGAAATTTATTTGAAAATTTAGACGAGCAAAAAGCTAAAAATATATAATCAAATAGAATTAAAGTTTCTATAATTTTATCATCAACATTAAAATAAGTTAACATACCGTCTGTAATAACAAAACTAAAAGTTAAACTCATTAATAAAAAAGCATAATACAAAAAAGCTTTATCTTTAAAAAAATAGAAATAATTAATACTAAAAAGAATAACCAAAAAAGCAATACCATAATAAAACCCGTTTATTAGGTATTTAAAATTTTCTTTATAAAAAGATTCTTCAACCGTCTTTAGTTCAATAGGGAAATGTGGACTTAAATTTGATTTTAATTTTACGTAAGTTGGGTGTTTTCTAGAAAATTTAAATGAAGAATAACGTTGAAAACCTAACTTCTTTAATTCTCTATTATAATTGTAAGCTATAGCATTATTAGCTCTAATTGAGTTAATTCTAAAAACATACCTTAACTTTGTTGTACTATCTGCTGGTATTTTAAACCAAATTGTAGAATTCGTATATTTTTCTAGAACTCTTTTCTTTACAAGAATAAACTCTTTGTTTTTTACAGTTTCTAATGTTAAGTTATTAGTAGTATCTTTAAAATAATAAACATCTGATTGCGCAAAAATATTACTAACAAAAAATAAAAGAATAAAAAGAAGCTTATTTTTCATTTTACTAAATTTTTATAGCAATTTTCATCACTTTATAAAAACAAAAAAAATGAAACTTTAACAAACTCTTCATAACTCAAAGTTAATAAAAACTTATTTAACTAATTCAAAAGCAGCATTTGCATGAATTTTAGTTGTATCAAATACAGGTACAGAAACATCTCTTTGTTGAATTAATAAAGGAATCTCTGTGCAACCAAGAATAATACCTTCCGCTCCACTTTTAATTAATTTATCAATTATTATTAAATATTTCTCTTTAGAAATAGAATCAATAATTCCAGAAGCCAATTCATTATAAATTACGTTATGAATTAAATCTCTTTCTTCTTGTTCTGGAATAATTGTTTCTATTCCAAACGAAGTTAAAATATCAATAAAAAAATCTTTTTCCATTGTATATTTTGTTCCTAATAAAGCAACCTTTTTAATGTTTTTTTCTAGAATACTATTAGAAGTAGCTTCAGCAATATGAATTACAGGAATATTAACCACTTTTTTAACCGCATCTATACACAAATGCATTGTGTTTGCACAAATTAAAATACAAGTTGCGCCAGCATCTGCTAAATTTTCACCTGCTTCAGCCATTAATTTATCAAGCAAATCCCATCTCCCTTTTTTTGAAGGTTAGCAATTTCTCCAAAATCAAAAGAATTCATAATAATTTTAGTAGAATGAGGTGCTCCTAAAAGATTAGAATTTAATTGGTTTAAAATTCTGTAATACAAAATGGTAGACTCTGGTGTTATTCCGCCAATTAATCCTATTTTTTTCATCTATTAATATTAAAACAATTTTGTCTGACTTTCATCATCTCTTTTTTCTCTTCTGCTTTCTTTTTCGCTATTGATTTTTGTAATGCATTTTTAGCTTTTTCTTCTGCAGATAATTCCTTCAAAATAGGTTTCTTGGTTTCTATTTCTGGTACTTCAATTGGCAATTTATCATTAATTATTTCCTCTTCTATCACTTCAATTTCTTCAGAAGGTTTTTCCTCTGGTTCTTCAAAAGGTAAAGATTCTAATAAATTTACATTTTTTATTTTATCTGTAGTTAATTGATTTCCTTGTGCTTTTATACCCTTTACAGCAATAAACTCTTCAAAATTTACCTCTTCATTTTCTAAACTTCGTTTAGAGTATTGTATTTCTGCAATTGGTCTATAATCTGTTGCTACAATTTCTAATTGACTCTTTGGATGATCAGAAATAAAAACCTCTTCTTTTTCTGATGTTTCAATTAGAAAACGTTTTACATAATAACGCTCTTTCTCTCCATCAAAATAAATAGCAGAAATTGGTTTATTTGGTTTCCACTTTTCTAAAACAATCATATCATCTTCAAAATGCATTGCTAAATTTGGTTTTACCGCCTTTGCTTTTCCACTTTGTGTAACAATTAATAATTTATCTTCTGCTCTAAATTCCCCAAGCAACTCACCTCTTTCGTCAACGTTTAAACGTTGAACGGTATCATCAAACCAAATTTTACGTGGTTTTAATGTAGAAACTCCTTCAGATTTAAAATCTACAGATTTTATGGAATACTTTGTAATCGTATTACCTCTTACCGCTCTACCTTTTACTGCTAAATCTGCAAAATCTATATCCCATTTTAGTTTTTTAACACTACCTATAGCTCTTAAGCTTATGGTAACAACCTCAGCTTCTCCATTTGGATTAGCTGTAAAATATAAGACTTTAGACCCTTTATTTCCGTTTGCTAAATCATACTCTTTATCTCTTGTAACAGATGTTACGTTAAATCTTTTCATGTAAGAAGCTCCTCGAGTACCATCTTTATACATAAAATTATAAACTGTTCTTTTATCTTTCTTTTTAAAAATAGCAACATGTATAATATCTTTTCCTACAAAAGTTTTAGAATCGATTTTTGTAACCATCATACCACCATCTCTTCTAAAAATAATAACATTATCTATATCTGAACACTCAGTAACAAATTCATCTCTTTTTAATGAAGTTCCAATAAAACCTTCTTCTCTATTTACATACAATTTAGCGTTGTTCATTGCTACTTTAGAAGCAACGATATCATCAAATATTCTAATTTCTGTTTTACGCTCTTTTCCTTTTCCATACGTTTCTTTTAAACGTTTGAAATAATTAATAGCAAACTCAATTAAATTAGCTAGATGATCTTTAACGATTGCTATTTTCTCTTCTAAACCTTCTATAAATTGTTTTGCTTTATCTATATCAAATTTTGATATTTTCTTAATTCTAATTTCTGTTAAACGTGTTATATCATCTACAGTAATAGCACGTTTTAAATGTTTAATATAGGGTTTTAAACCACTGTCTATTGCATCAATTACACCTTGCCAAGTTTCTTCTTCTTCAATATCTCTATAAATTCTGTTTTCTATAAAAATACGCTCTAATGAAGAAAAGTGCCATTGTTCTTCTAACTCATTTAATTGAATTTCTAACTCTTGTTTTAACAAATCAACCGTTAAATCTGTAGAATGTTTTAGCATTTCAGACACACCAACAAAAACAGGTTTGTTATCTTCAATTGTACATGCTAATGGCGAAATAGAAGTTTCGCAATTTGTAAAAGCATACAAAGCATCTATAGATTTATCAGGAGAAACATTTGGTGGTAAATGCACTAATATTTCTACCTCAGCAGCAGTATTATCTTCAATCTTTTTTATTTTAATTTTACCTTTATCATTGGCTTTTAAAATGCTATCAATTAAAGAAGTTGTTGTGGTAGAAAACGGAATTTCATTAATCACCAACGTTTTTTTATCCAATTGAGAAATTTTAGCTCTCACTCTAACTTTACCTCCTCTTTTACCATCATTATAATTTGTAAAATCGGCAATTCCGCCAGTTAAAAAATCAGGAACTATTTTAAAACTTCTTCCTTTTAAATATTTAATAGAAGCATCTATTAATTCAATAAAGTTATGTGGTAATATTTTGGTTGATAAACCAACTGCAATCCCTTCTGCTCCTTGAGCTAATAAAAGCGGAAACTTTACCGGTAAATCTATCGGTTCTTTTCTACGTCCGTCATAAGACATTTTCCACTCTGTCGTCTTCGGATTAAAAACAACATCCAAAGCAAACTTAGATAAACGAGCTTCAATATACCTAGATGCTGCTGCCCTATCTCCTGTTAGAATGTTTCCCCAGTTTCCTTGCATATCAATCAGTAATTCTTTCTGACCAATTTGCACCATTGCATCAGCAATAGAAGCATCTCCATGAGGGTGATATTGCATTGTATGACCAACAATGTTTGCTACTTTATTGTAACGCCCATCGTCTAAATCTTTCATAGAATGCATAATTCTACGCTGTACAGGTTTTAAACCATCTTCTAAAGAAGGCACTGCTCTTTCTAGAATTACATAAGAAGCATAGTCTAAAAACCACTCCTTGTACATGCCAGTAACTTTGGTAATAGTCTCTTCTTGGACGGAGTCCGTCTGATAATCTGAATCTAACTGTTCACCTTCGTTTGTTAATTCTTCTTCGTGTTCGTTATCGTTTGTTTCTTCACTCATTTAAAAAAACGTTTATTTGTTTAAGCGTTTATTTCTTTATTATTTGGGCGTTTTAACGGGCTTTTCATTATATCTTTTTTATAAAAAATAAAAAAGGATGCCATTTCAATCCCTAACGCAAGCCTATTTTCCAACTAATTACTTATATATTTTTTCAATTATTAACTAGTATTATAAACTAACCAAAGTCCTTTTCTTTGGAAAGGATTTAGGATAAGCTTTCCTTTTCAACATAATCCAATTCAACCTTTAAATTCTCAATAATAAATTTTTGTCTATCTGGTGTATTTTTACCCATATAAAATTGCAACATTTGCTCAATAGACATTTCTTTATCTAACATTACAGGATCTAATCTGATATCATCACCAATAAAATGTACAAATTCATTTGGCGAAATCTCCCCCAAACCTTTAAATCGAGTTATTTCTGGCTTACCTCTTAATTTATCTATTGCATCTCGTTTTTCTTCATCAGAATAACAATAAAAAGTTTGTTTCTTATTTCTAACTCTAAATAATGGCGTTTCAAGTATAAACAAATGACCTTCTTTTATCAATTCTGGAAAGAACTGTAAGAAGAACGTAATTAAAAGTAAACGAATGTGCATACCATCTACATCGGCATCTGTTGCAATTACAATGTTATTATAACGCAAATCTTCTAAACCATCTTCTATATTTAATGCTGCTTGCAATAAATTGAATTCCTCATTCTCATAAACTATCTTCTTACTTAACCCGTAAGAATTTAAAGGTTTTCCTTTTAAACTAAAAACGGCTTGTGTATTAACATTTCTAGATTTTGTAATAGAACCAGATGCAGAATCTCCCTCTGTAATAAACAATGTCGTTTCAAGGTAGTTTTCTTTTTTTATATCACCTAAATGAATTCTACAATCTCTTAATTTTTTATTATGCAAACTGGCTTTTTTAGCTCTATCTTTAGCTAATTTTCTAATACCAGAAAGTTCTTTACGCTCTTTCTCTGCTTGTACTATTTTTTTATGAAGTTTTTCTGCAACCTCTGTATTTCGATGTAAAAAATTATCAAGTTTTGTTTTTACAAAATCATTTATATAGGTTCTAACTGTTGGTAAACTCCCTCCCATTTCTGTAGAACCTAACTTTGTTTTGGTTTGACTTTCGAAAACAGGTTCCATTACTTTGATTGCAACTGCAGATATAATAGATTTTCTAACATCTGAAGCTTCAAAATTTTTACCATAAAACTCACGAATTGTTTTTACAATAGATTCTCTAAATGCTGCTTGATGTGTTCCTCCTTGTGTTGTATGTTGCCCGTTTACAAAAGAATGATATTCTTCTGAATATTGTGTTCTACTATGAGTAATTGCCACTTCTATATCATCTCCTTTTAAATGAATTATTGGGTACAACATATCTTCTTTGTTATTGTTGTCTTCCAATAAATCTTTTAAACCATTTTCTGAAAAGAACTTTTCTCCATTAAAAATTATGGTTAAACCTGGATTTAAATACACGTAATTTTTAAGCATTTTTGCTACATATTCATTTCTGAATTTGTATTTCTTAAAAATACTTTCATCTGGAATAAAAGAAACTTTAGTTCCTTTTCTTCGAGACGACTCCTCTAAAAACTCTTCTTTTTCTAAATTTCCTTTACTAAACTCAGCAGAAGCAGATTTACCCTCTCTAGAAGATTCAACTCTAAAAAAGAAGAAAGTGCATTTACTGCTTTTGTACCAACACCATTTAAACCAACAGATTTTTTAAACGCCTTGGAATCGTATTTACCTCCTGTATTCATTTTAGAAACTACGTCAACTACTTTTCCTAACGGAATTCCACGACCGTAATCTCTAACAATAACTTTGCTTCCTTGTATAGATATTTCTATAGTTTTACCAGCTCCCATCACATACTCATCAATCGAATTATCTAATACCTCTTTAACAAGTATATAAATTCCATCATCTGCAGAAGAACCATCTCCTAATTTACCAATGTACATTCCAGGACGCATTCTAATATGCTCTTTCCAATCTAAAGACCTGATATTATCTTCTGTATATTTTGTTTCTTTACTCATGAAATGTCTTACTGTTGTTAGGTTTGAAGCCTTGCTAAAATAACATTAAACTTGATAAAATGAAATAGTCAAATGAATTAGTTATTAACAGGATTTCAACCATATTTCTTCCTTTTTTTAACACTAAATACCTATTTAAAAATAATCGTTTTTAATGTAAAAATCACAATAAAAAACAATTTGTTGTATTTTTAAACAAATCTGTTTTTATTCAACAATTAAGTTACTTTTGAACTTCAGTAATTAAATTAAATAACAGTGAATACTACACAACTTTTAGAAATAGCAAACAAATATGGGAGTCCTGTATATGTTTACGATACAGATAAAATAGAATTTCAATACAACCGATTAACGAATGCCTTTAATGGTGTTAAAAACTTAAAACTAAATTATGCTGTTAAGGCATTATCGAACATTAATATTTTAAAGCTCTTTAAAAACCTAGGTGCAGGCTTAGATACGGTTTCAATTCAAGAAGTTCAATTGTGTTTAACTACAGGAATTGATCCTAAGAAAATAATATATACGCCAAATGGTGTTTCTTTAGCAGAAATTGAAGAAGTAGCAAATTTAGGAGTTCAAATTAATATTGATAACCTTTCTATTTTAGAACAATTTGGACAGAAACATCCAAACATTCCTGTTTGTGTACGTATAAATCCACATATAATGGCTGGTGGAAATTCTAAAATTTCAGTTGGTCATATCGATTCTAAATTCGGAATTTCAATTCACCAAGTACCACATATTAAACGTGTTGTAGAAAATACAGGCATGAATATTAACGGAATTCATATGCACACTGGTTCAGATATTTTAGATATCGACACCTTTTTACGTGCTTCAGATGTTCTTTTTGATGTAGCTAAACAATTTGAAAATATCGATTTTATTGATTTTGGTAGCGGATTTAAAGTACCTTATAAAGAAGGAGATATTTCTACAGATATAGAGCAATTAGGTGTTCAATTATCAGAAAGATTCAATGAGTTTTGTACTAATTATGGTAAAGACATAACATTAATGTTTGAACCTGGTAAATTTTTAGTTTCGGAAGCAGGTTCATTTTTAGCAAAAGTAAATGTTGTTAAACAAACAACTTCTACAGTTTTTGCTCATGTAGATTCTGGTTTTAATCATTTGGTAAGACCAATGATGTACGATTCTTATCATCATATTACAAACATTTCTAACCCAGAAGGTAGAGATCGTTATTACTCTGTTGTAGGTTATATCTGTGAAACAGACACCTTTGCTTCTAACAGAAGAATTGCAGAAATTTCTGAAGAAGATGTTTTATGTTTTCATAATGCTGGTGCATATTGTTTCTCTATGGCTTCAAACTATAATTCGCGTTATATACCTGCAGAAGTAATGGTACATAAAGGAAAAGATTACCTAATAAGAAAAAGGCAAACAATTGAAGATATTTTACACAATCAAGTAATTGTTGATTTTTCTAAAAACAAAGTAACAAAAGAAGAGGTAATTACGGTATAAAAAACTAAAATTAATTATTTTAGCCACGAATTCTCGAATTTTTATATTTGTGAATTCGTGGCTTTTAATTTATACTAAAAATGAAAATAAGACTTTCTACTTTTGATGATGTTCCACAAATTGAAGTAATAATTAATGATGCTAAAACGTATTTAGCTTCTTTAAGTATTGATCAATGGCAAAATGGTTACCCAAATGCAGAACAAGTTAAAAGTGACATTGAAAAAGGTGAAAGTTATGTTGTTGTAAATGATGATAATATTGTGATGGCAACTTCTATGTTTACACTAAGGAAAGAACCAACTTACAAAGAAGTAATTGATGGAAATTGGTTAATTTCTGAAGATAAAATTTATGGCGTAATCCATAGAATGGCAATCAAAAAAGAATTTAGAAAATTAGGTTTGGCTACTTTTTTGTTTGATGAATTTCATCAGCAATTAAAAGACAAAAAAATAGAAAGTTTAAAGATTGATACACATGAAGACAACATCGGAATGCAATCTTTAATTAAAAAATTAGGCTACTCTTATTGTGGAATTATTTACACAGATTATGGTGCGAAAAGAGTGGCTTTTGAGAAAGTAATTTCTTAAAAATCACAAATATCAGTTCGAGTGCAGTCGAGAACTTTTAACCTTTCGACTGCGCTCAAGGAGACAAAAATCTACTATATTTACAACCTCATAAATTCATTTTTATGAGGTTTCTTTTTTCTTATAAAATTTAAATAAAAAAATGCAATTACTTTCATATATAATTCGGCAAACACAACTTTCTGCTAAATCTGTAGAAAACACCATTTCATTATTAAATGAAGATGCTACAATTCCTTTTATCAGTAGATATAGAAAGGAAATGACTGGTAATTTAGATGAAGTTCAAATTGGAGAAATTGTTAAGTTTAAAGAACTTTTTGAAGCTTTAGAAAAGCGTAAAAAAGCCATTTTAAAAACGCTTGAAGAACAAGGTGTTTTAACACCCGAATTAACTCAAAAAGTAACAAACTCTAAAGATTTAATTTCTTTAGAAGATTTGTATTTACCGTTTAAGAAAAAAGAAAAACCAAAGCAGAAACCGCTCGTTTACAAGGTTTAGAACCGTTAGCAAAAATGATAATGAGTCAGCGTGTAAATGACTTAGAATATACTGCTTCAAAATACACATCCAACGAAGTTAAAACCATAGAAGATGCTTTAGAAGGTGCTCGTTTTATTATTGCAGAATGGATTAATGAACGTACAGATATACGTGGAAACATTAGAAGGGAACTAGAAAGACATGCTACAATTTCATCTAAAGTTGTAAAAACGAAAAAAGATGATGAAAAAGCTCAAAAATTTAAAGATTATTTTGATTGGAGCGAGTCTTTAAGTAGAATACCATCACACCGTTTTTTAGCAATTTTAAGAGCAGAAAGTGAAGGTTTTATCAGAGTTAAAATAGAAATTGACACAGAAAGGATTCTTGAGAGAATGGAAAATAGAATTATCCGTTCTCAAAACGAATGTTCAAAACAAATTGAATTGGCTATAAAAGATGCTTTTAAACGTTTATTATATCCTTCTTTATCCAATGAAAGATTATCAATTGCAAAAGAAAAAGCCGATGAAGCAGCTATAACCGTATTTTCTAAAAATCTGAAACAGCTACTTTTAGGCGCTCCTTTGGGAGAAAAAAGAGTTTTAGCAATCGATCCTGGATTTAGATCAGGCTGTAAAGTTGTTTGTTTAAATGAACAAGGCGAATTAGAACATAACGAAACTATTTTTCCGCATGCGCCACAAAATCAATCGATTGAGGCTATTAAAAAAATAAGTTCTTTAGCAGAATCTCATCAAATTGAGGCCATTGCTATTGGAAACGGAACTGCATCAAGAGAAACGGAACAATTAGTGCAAAAAATTCAGTTTAAAAATAAGGTTGCTATTTTTGTGGTAAGTGAAGCTGGTGCTTCTATTTATTCGGCTTCAAAAATTGCCAGAGATGAATTCCCTAATTACGATGTTACCGTTCGTGGTTCCGTTTCTATCGGAAGAAGATTGCAAGATCCTTTGGCAGAATTGGTAAAGATTGATGCAAAATCGATTGGAGTTGGGCAATATCAGCATGATGTTGATCAAACTAAGTTGAAAAAATCTTTAGACACCACTGTAGAAAGTTGTGTAAATACCATTGGTGTAAACATAAATACTGCAAGTGAATCTTTATTGAGTTACGTTTCTGGAATTGGTCCAAAACTGGCAGAAAACATTGTAAACTATAGAAATGAAAATGGTTCTTTTTCTTCTAGAACTGCCATTAAAAAAGTGCCTCGTTTAGGCGGAAAAGCATATGAACAAGCTGCAGGTTTTTTAAGAATTAAGAATGGAAAAAATCTGTTAGACGATTCTGGTGTGCATCCAGAAAGCTATAATTTGGTTGATAAAATTGCCAAAGACAACAACATTAAAGTTGCTGAATTTATTGGTAATTCAGAATTGATAAAACAAATCAATCTTAAAAACTATATTACAGAAACCATTGGTTTACCTACGTTAGAAGACATTGTTAAAGAGTTAGAAAAACCAGGTTTAGATCCAAGACAAAAAGCAAAAGTCTTTTCTTTTGATAAAAACATAAAATCAATTTCCGATTTAAGAATCGGACAATTATTACCCGGAATTGTAAATAACATTACCAATTTTGGTTGTTTTGTTGATGTTGGAATTAAAGAAAGTGGATTAATTCATGTTTCTAACTTGTCGGATACTTTTGTTAAAGATGTAAATGCTATTGTTACTTTACAACAACAAATTATTATAAAAGTATTAGAAGTTGATGTAGTTAGAAAGCGAATTCAATTGGCTTTGGTGAAATAAATTAATAATTTCTTATCTTTATAAAATGAGTACTAAAACAGAAAAAAATGATTCTTGGGATGACTTAAGTGATTCTCAAAAGAATGAAATACAACAAGAGGTTAGCGAATCAAACAAAAAGAAAAAGACAACTTGGGAAGATGTTAAAAAAGAACTTTCTAAATTGAAATGATAATTTCGTCCCTTTATAAAAAAGAAAAATAAAATGGATATTCATACACAAAAACTAGCATTGATAAAAGAAATTTTGGATATTGATAATCCAGTAACTCTTTTAAAAATAAGAAAACTATTAGATGAATCTAATTTTGATTCAGAGGTTGTTAATGAAGAAAACATAAATTATGATACTCTAAAATCTTCTCAAGAAAAGAGAAAACTAACGTTTATTAATGATTTTATCAATTTAAAAAACGAAGAAACCATTTCTAAACTTGAAAATTTACTTTGGAAAAATAATGATTTTTGGAATGATTTAAGTTTTTCTGAAAAGGAAGAAATTGAAAGAGCAGATATAGAAATAATTAAAGGCGAAACTTCAGATTATGAAGCTTTTATAGCTCCTCACATAAAATGATTAGAAGTATAACTATTTCTAAAACTGCTAAAAGAAAAATTGAAAAATTATTTGGTTATTTAGTAAAAAATTGGAACTTAAAAGTAAAATTTGATTTTGTAAAAAAACTAAATAGAAGTATAAAAGTAATTCAATTAAATCCTGAACTTTTTCCAGAATCTAACATTAAAAAGGGTTTACATAAATGTGTAATTACAAAACAAACTACTTTATTTTATAGGTTCAATTCTAAAAAAATAATAATTGTTGCAATCTTCGACACTAGACAAAACCCTAATAAGTTAAATAAAGATTTATAAAACTTCTCAAGAATTTCCTTACTTTCGAGCTTGAAAAAATAACCAATGAAAGTCTGTATTGCCGAGAAACCAAGTGTAGCAAGAGAAATTGCTAGTATTCTAGGAGCCAACACAAAGCGTGATGGTTTTTATGAAGGAAACGGTTATGCGGTTACTTATACGTTTGGGCATTTATGCACACTTTTAGAACCTAAAGACTACAAACCACATTGGAAAAGTTGGGATTTAAACAACTTACCAATGTTACCAGAACGCTTTGACACGAAAGTTACTGGAGATGCAGGAATAAAAAAACAATTCAATATTGTAAAAAGTCTTTTTGAAAAAGCAGATGTAATCATTAATTGTGGGGATGCGGGAACAGAAGGAGAACTCATTCAGCGTTGGGTAATTAACCAATGTAATTACAAAGGAGAAGTACAACGCTTATGGATTTCTTCGCTTACCGAAGAAGCTATTAAAGAAGGTTTTAAGAACTTAAAACCTGCTGAACAATATGACAACTTATATTACGCGGGATTCTCTAGAGCAATTGGAGATTGGCTTTTAGGCTTAAACGCAACACGTTTATATACTGTAAAATTTGGTGGTTATAAACAAGTTTTATCCGTTGGTAGAGTACAAACTCCTACCCTAGCAATGTTGGTAAATCGTTTTAAAGAAATAGAAAATTTTAAACCACAACCTTATTGGGAATTACAAACAACGTACAGAAATACACTTTTTAATTACGAAGATGGTCGTTTTCTAAAACAAGATGATGGACAAGTTTTAGCTGATAAAGTTGCTCAATCTGACTTTGAAATTGTTTCTGTTACTAAAAAGAAAGGAAAAGAATACGCACCTAAACTATTCGATTTAACAGGTTTACAGGTTTATTGTAATAATAAATTTGGTTTTTCTGCGGATGAAACCTTAAAAATGGTTCAGAAGTTATACGAAATGAAAGTTGTTACGTATCCTAGAGTTGATACTACTTTTTTACCAAATGATGTATATCCTAAAATTGCAGGAATCTTATCAAAATTAACCAATTATAGCGAATTAACGCAACCTCTTTTAGGAAGTAAAATAAAGAAATCGAAACGTGTTTTTGATGACAAAAAAGTAACGGATCACCACGCAATTATTCCAACAGGAATTCAAGGTAACCTACAATACAATCAGCAACAAGTTTACGATATCATTACAAAACGTTTTATTGGTGTTTTTTATCCAGATTCTGATGTTTCTAACACTTCAGTTATTGGAAAAGCAGCTGATGTTCCTTTTAAAACAACCGGAAAAGAAATTATAAACAAAGGTTGGAAAGTAGTATTTGAATCAAAAAGCGATAAAGATGAGACTCTGAAACAAGTTCAGAGTGACAAAGGAAGTTTACCTTCCTTTGTCAAAGGTGAAAAAGGATTGCACGAACCTTCGTTTTTAGAAAAAGAAACCAAACCACCTAGAAATTTTACAGAAGCAAGTTTATTGCGCGCTATGGAAACTGCTGGCAAGCAAGTTGATGATGATGAAATGCGCGAGTTGATGAAAGAAAACGGAATTGGAAGACCGTCTACAAGAGCGAGTATTATTGAAACTTTATTCAGAAGAAAGTATATAGAACGTAAGAAAAAACTAGTTTTACCAACACAAACTGGTATCGATTTAATTAATATTATTGACAACGAATTATTAAAATCGGCAGAATTAACAGGACGTTGGGAAAAACGTTTAAAAGAAATTGAACGAGGAGATTTTAATGCTGGAACATTTATCAATAATATGAAAAAAATGGTTGATGAATTGGTTTATGAAGTCCGTTCTAATACTTCTAAGAAACGAATTTCATCAAACGTCATTGCGAGTAAAACGAAGCAATCTGCTAATAAAAATGAGATTACTTCGTCGAAAAGTCCTCGTAATGACAAAAAAACCAAAAAACAAGTTGCAGGTAAAACATGTCCGAAATGTAAAAAAGGACAAATATTAAAAGGTTCTTCTGCTTTTGGGTGTTCTGAGTATAAGAATAATTGTGATTTAAAAATTCCGTTTGAAATCTATGGAAAAAAGGTTTCTGAAAATCAGATTATAAGATTGATTGACAAAGGTTGTACAACCAATTTAAAAGGATTTACTACAGAAACTGGTAAAGTTGAAGGGTTAATAAGGTTTGATGAAAATTTTAAACTGAAATTAGAGCCAAAAGTCATTGCGAGTAAAACGAAGCAATCTGTTGATAAAAATGAGATTACTTCGTCGAAAACTCCTCGTAATGACAGTGAGAAAATATCTTGCCCAAAGTGTAAAAAAGGTACAGTTTTAAAAGGGAAATCTGCTTATGGCTGTTCTGACTATAAAGCAGGTTGTAATTTTGTTTTTACTTTTGACAACATCAAAAAAATAGCCAACGGAAAACCATTAACTAAAGATTTGGTTTTAAAAATTATAAGTAACTAATTTTTAAAACTATAATATATTTTTTTTTTAAAACTTATTTAAAAACCATTTGTTTTTCTCTTATTTTACCTTAGTTTTATCAAAATATAAAATTGTAAATGGATTTTACGAACCCACTAGTTTACGGAGTACCTTGCTTTTTAGCTCTTATTTTAGTAGAATTAACTTATAGTAAAAGTCATAAAAAAGAAAAAAATCGGAAACTTTATAAATGGAAAGATTTAGCTGCAAGCCTAACTATGGGTATTGGCTCTACAATTTTAGCTCCTTTAACTAAAACAATAGCAGCCATTGTACTTTTTAACTTTGTATTCGATTTTTTTAACCCAATTATAGATGGTGTTCGTACTAATATAATGGGGTATGAATCTTTTGGTTATGCTTGGTATGTTTGGCTAATATGTCAGTTATTAGACGATTTTAGTTACTATTGGTTTCATAGACAAAACCATAATATTCGTTTTCTTTGGGCAGCACATATTGTACATCATTCATCAGACAATTTTAATTTAGGTACTGCTGTTAGAAATGGTTGGTTTACTATTTTTTATAAACCTTTTTTTATATGTGGATTCCTGCAATTGGTTTTCCCCCAGAAATGTTGGTAGTTTGTTTGGGAATAGAGGCTTTATGGCAATTTCAATTACATTCTGTTTACGTTCCAAAGTTAGGTATTATTGAAAAAATTTTTAATACACATACTATGCATCAAGTTCATCATGCACAGAACTTAGAATATATGGATAAAAATCATGGAGGTTTCTTAAATATTTTTGATAAGATTTTTGGTACTTGGAAAGAATTAGATGAAAGTATTGATATAAAATATGGCGTTACACATGCTCCTAATTCATACAATCCGCTTGTAATTTTAACACATGAATATAAAGATATTTGGATTGATATGAAAAAATCTAAAAACTGGTATCATAAATTTATGTATGCATTTGCAGCTCCTGGTTGGAGTCATGACGGAAGTACGTTAACCATAAAACAATTAAGAAAAAGTATGAATAAAAACGATTAACATTTAAATACTTTTAACTTCATAAAAAAATTAGGTTCAAACTTCAGAAATTGAAATTTGAACCTATTTTTTTTTTAGATATTATTTTTTAAAATGCTGTTTTTTTTAATCAGTTACTAGAAAGCGAAGAACTAATTTTAAGTTCTCTATATTTAGAAGTGTAAAAGCACTTATTACAATTTTAGCCCTGATTGAAACGGCATCCTTTTTTTCTTTTAAAAAAAGATATAGTAGAAAGCAGGAAACAGCTTTTAAAAATTAATCAATCATATTTTTTAAGTAAAAATTTTCTACCTTTTCTCTAGCCCATGGTGTCGTTCTTAAAAACTTTAAACTAGATTTATATGTAGGATTATTTTTAAATGCATTTATATTTAAGGCATCTCCTAGTTCTTCCCAACCATATTCTAGAAACAATTGTTCTAACATGGTTGCTAATTTTATTCCGTGTAACGGATTGTTTGGTTGTTCTTTGCTCATTATTTATCTAAGTCTGGTAAAACAAATTCATCTAAAACAGATTTCTTAGCCATCATCTTTTCAATTTCGTCAGATTTTCTTGGTGCTTCTCCAGAAAGGTTTCACCGGTCCGTTTTCTGTAATTAAAATATCATCTTCAATTCTTACTGCAATTCCCCACCATTTTTTATCGCAATTACTACCTTCAGGAATATAAATTCCAGGTTCTACAGTAATTACAGAGTTTGCTGCAAATGGTTTATACGTTCCGGGATCGTGCACATCTAAACCTAAATAATGAGAAACACCATGAGGTAAATAAGGGTGTCTTTCATCTACAGATTTAATAATTCCTAATTTAAACAACCCCTCGTTTATTACTTTTTTACACGCAACATTAGGATCATTAAATGAACCACCAACAACGGTTGCTTTTATACCTGCTTCTTGAGACGCATACACAATATCGTAAATAGCTTTTTGCTCTGGAGAAAATTTACCGTTTGCAGGTATTGTACGTGTAACATCTGCACTGTAACCTCTATATTCTGCTCCTAAATCCATTAAAACTAAATCGTTACCAACTTTTGTTCTATTGTTTTCTATATAATGTAAAATACAACCATTGCTACCTGCACCTACAATTGAGGGATAACCTTCATACTCTGCTCCGTACTTTTTATACACAAATTCATGAATACCTTGTAACTCTGTTTCAGACATGTGAGATTTCATCGCTTTCATTACTTCTATTTGACCAACTGCAGAAATACGAACTGCTTTTGTTAATAGTTTTAATTCTTCGGCAGTTTTAATTTCTCTCATAGCTCCTAAACTTCTAGCTAAAAAAGTAAGATCTATATTTGTTTTAGGCTTTAATGCTAAGGTAATTTTTTGCTTTACCTCATTTTTTAAGACATCAGAATCTGCAGATTTGTATTGCCCTATTAAGTTATCATCTTTTATTTCTGCGAAACGACCTTCTATTTGACTTATCATTTTAACAACATTAGCACTACTCTCAATTGGAGTTTCTGCAATGTTCTTATACACATATTGTTTTGCTCTAGATAAATAAATACTAGGATCGTAACCGGCTTTCTTTTTAAAGGTTTTTACTAAATCAAAAATATCTTCAGATCCGTTTAAATCTCTATAATCATCTTTAAATTTTACAATAAATACTTTGTCAAAGCTTTTAAAATTAACATTCGATTTTACAAATTCCTCTGCATTCATAGCATTTACAAAACCTAATTCTGTTTTTGCACCTTCAACACCCAAACGTTTTCCGTTCCATTGTTCTGCGCTTTTATTACGTTTTTGTACATATAAAATTTCATTATAAGTAGTTCCGTCTTCATTTGTTTGATCTTCTGAAAACAATACTAAAACCGCATTTGGCTCTCTATAACCTGTTAAATAATAAAAATTTGGATCTTGATGAAAAACATAATCTACATCATTTGCTCTGTTTCTAATTGGGTTAGCAAAAACTACAGATACAGAATTTGCTGGCATTTTAGAACGTAAAACATCTCGTCTATCTTTATGGAATTCTTTTGATAAATAATCTGTTGGTGTTTGCGAAAATCCATTGAAAGTAAAAGCTAATAAAGCTACAAATAGAAATTTAAAAATCTTCATTACAATAAGTTTATTGGTTGTTATATCAAATGTAACGTTAATTCTTTTTTGATAAAAAATATTAACAAAATATTAGTGATTGATTATTGCAGATTTTTCAATAATTTAGCCAAAATTTAAAGAAATCTACAAATGAAGAATATAGCACTACATTCAATTCACGAAAGTTTAGGAGCAAAAATGGTACCTTTTGCAGGTTATAACATGCCTGTACAATATGAAGGTGTTACTGCAGAACACCTTACTGTAAGAGACTCTGTAGGAGTTTTTGATGTAAGTCATATGGGAGAATTTTTAGTTAGCGGAGAAAATGCTTTAGCATTAATTCAAAAAGTAACTTCTAATGATGCTTCTAAATTAGAAATTGGCGATGCACAGTACAGTTGTTTCCCAAATGAAGAAAACGGAATTGTAGATGATTTAATTTGTTACAGAATTAAAGAGAACACTTATTTATTGGTTGTTAACGCTTCTAATATTGAAAAAGATTGGAATTGGATTTCTAAATTTAATGCAGATTTTAATGCAGATTTAAGAGATTTATCTGACGATTACTCTTTATTAGCCATACAAGGCCCAAAAGCTGTTGAAGCAATGCAATCTTTATCTTCTTTAGATTTAGCAGACATTCCTTTTTATAAATTTAAAATTGGTGATTTTGCAGGCATCGAAAATGTAATTATTTCTGCAACTGGTTATACTGGTTCTGGCGGATTTGAGATTTACTGTAAAAATGATGAAGTAGCACAAATTTGGAATAAAGTTTTTGAAGCTGGTGCAGATTTTGGTATAAAACCTATTGGTTTAGCGGCAAGAGATACTTTACGTTTAGAAATGGGTTATTGTTTATACGGAAACGATATTAACGACACAACATCACCAATTGAAGCAGGTTTAAGTTGGATTACAAAATTTACAAAGGATTTTGTAAACCATGAAGCATTAGCGAAACAAAAAGAACAAAAACCAGAAAGACGTTTAGTTGCTTTTGAATTGGACGAAAGAGGAATTCCTAGACAAGGTTATGACATTGTAGATGGTAACGGAAACATAATTGGAAACGTAACTTCTGGTACAATGAGTCCTTGTTTACAAAAAGGAATTGGAATGGGCTATGTACCTAGAATTTTATCTAAATCAGGAACGCAAATACACATTCAGGTTCGTAAAAAAGCAATACCTGCTACAATTGTAAAACTACCTTTCTATAAAGGATAATCGTTTACTGGATTAAAATAATAATATTATAAAAACCTTACGAGAGTAAGGTTTTTATTGTTTTAAGTAAGCAACAACGGCTTTTCTAATATCGAAAGCCAATTCGTTTTCTTTAGGCTTATAAACAGCAATTACTTCTTTATTTTCTGATGATAAAAAAGGAATATCGAATCCTTTTAAAAGGTAATCAGAAAAAGCAACGGTATATATTTTATTGTTATTTAATTCTTTGTTTTTAAGCATCCATTTGTCATTTACTTTTTCAGCATTAAAGCGTTGTAAATAAGCGCCAGTTCCTGCAGCTAAAAGGCCATAATCTAATACACGTTTTAGTAATCTTCCTTTAATTTTTACTTTTAAAATAGCGCCTCCGTATGGTAAAACTCTAAAAATATCTACCGCATTAATATCTCCCGCTAATTGATCGTCTATACGAATAGAACCACCGTTTACCAAAGCACAATCTACCGAATCGTCAAAAGAAAAAGACATCGATTTTGTAATAATTTCTCCTAAATTTGTTTGTACACTTCTTATTGGTGTATCTCTACCGTCTAAAGGAATTTTAGCTGTGTAAATTACTTCATTCGGGTTTTTAATAATGTCTTTTATTTTTGATGTTAAAATAGTTTGCCATTTATCTACAATTGCGCCTACTTTTTCATCAGTTTTTATAGATGAATTTATTTCTTTTAATTCTGATGTTACTATTGCCTTTTTTGTTTTTTTATCAAAAGAAACTCTATGAATATAAGCCGTTTTTGCATTTGCATCTGCTTTAGCAATCAACACCTCACCTACTTTGTCATAAGAATTTGTATGCTCATGACCACCCATAATTAATGGTAAATTGGGTATTAATTTGGCAATTCTTTTATCATTCGTAAGTTTTACATGTGTTAAACCAAAAACAACATCTACAGAATCTTTTATGGCTGCATAAGATGTTCTTGCTTTTACAAACATATTACCATATTCTACAAATTCTTTTGGGTTAGATGGTATACAAACACTTATAAAACCTACTTTAATTTTTGTACCATCTTCGTCGGAAAATTCTTTGATAAAAGTTTCTTCTAAGGGTATTTGTTTTCCTTCTTTCTCTTTGTAAAAAGGAATCGACTTCTCTTTTGTTTTTAATTTAACATTGGCAGAAATCCAAGGAAAATTACTTTCATTTAATCGTTTTTGTAAATCGTTTTTAGAAACATCAAACTCATGATTACCAAAAGCAACCAAATCTGTGTTCATAGCATTTAGCACTTCTACCATTTGTTTACCACGAACTCTTTCTCCATCAACTTTAATGGTTCCTAATAAAGACGGATTTAAAAAATCACCAGCTAAAACCAACATTGTGTTTTTATTCTCTTTTAATAAATCTTGATGTACCGTTTCTACTCTTGCCATTCCTCCAAATTCTCCTCCTTGGATTGGAGCAATCTCATAAACATCGTTAATTTGTAAAAATGTAAAATCTATTTTTCCATCATCTTTGTTACAAGAAAATAAAAGTGTGATTGATAAAATGTATAAAAGTGATTTTGTTAATTTCATTTCTGAATTATTTTTATTTTTTAATAATTAAAGAGTAATTTATTTTGTGATTTTTAATTATTTTGATATTCAAATTTTAATCTATGATGAGTCATATAAGACTCCATTTTTTCTGTATATCTATTTAATTTAATACCTGTTTCAATTCTTAATGACTTTTTAGTTTCAATACTTAATTTATTTGAAATCACAAGATCTCCTTCAGAATCAAAAGTAATAAGATAATTATCGAAAAGTTTATGCAAACAAGATGTTAGAATTATCCCATTATTTAAATCATAGTATTCAGTAAATTCACATTCACTAAACGGTTTTATATGACAAGCCTCAAGTAGTTCTGTTTGTGTAATTTTTGATATACCACATTTAAATAACCAAATTTCAAGTAGCTTGTTTCTAAAACTAGATTGTTGAGTTCTAATTTTAGTTAAAATCATCTTATATGATTCTTTATTAGCTAAATTAATACTGTTTTCTTTTACTTGTTCTTCAAATTCATTTGATTTATTAAGATGAATTAAAGGAACACTTATTTTTAACTCAAATTTTTCAATAAACAATATTTGAAATAAGTCAAGAATATCTTTAAACGAAGTAAGTTTTATACTTAATTCTTTATTAGATTTTATTTGTTCTATTACTTAATTTAAACCTTTGTTTAAAATCTTCATTTATAATCAAAAAACAGTTTTTTCTAAAATAAAATAATAAATCTTCATTATTAATAATATAAGAAAATGGAACTTCAAATATTGAGCTAAATTGTAATTCCTGTTTAAGTTTTCTGTCAATTATTTTAATATTAACTTTAGATTTTGAATTTTCATATTTTTTTGATTCATACGAAAATTCATTGTTTATAAATTTAAAAGATTTGAAAAAATTTGATAAAATTAATCCTTTTTTCATTTTTTTAAAACACGTTATATTATAATCTTGTTTACAAATATTCTTAAAAAAAGAAAATCTAAACTTTAAACAAAAACCTCTAATGCTTTATTATAAGCACTCTCAAAACTCATCGGTTTAATATTTGTATTTGCTTTTTCTGTAGTAAAATAGCTTAATAATTTTTCCGTTGGCATATTACCAGTTAAATCGTCTTTTGCCATTGGACAACCACCATACCCTTTTATAGCACCATCAAAACGATTGCAACCAGCTTTAAAAGCTGCGTTTACTTTTTCGTGCCATTTATCTGGAGTAGTATGTAAATGTGCTCCAAATTCAATTTCTGGATATAACGGAATTAAGTTAGAAAACAAATAATCAATAACATCTGGTGTAGAGCTACCAACAGTATCTGAAAGCGATAGAATTTTTACACCCATTTTAGATAATTTCTCTGTCCAGTTACCAACAATATCTACATTCCAAGGATCTCCATAAGGATTTCCAAAGCCCATAGATAAATATGCAACAACTTCTTTATTTGTTTTATCAGCAATGTTCAAAATTTCGTCTAATGCAGTAATAGATTCCGCAATTGTTTTGTGTGTATTACGCATTTGAAAATTCTCTGAAATAGAAAAAGGATATCCTAAATAATCTATTTCTTCAAACTGAGAAGCATCATTTGCGCCTCTTACATTTGCAATAATTGCCAATAATTTACTTTCTGTTTTAGACAAGTCTAATTTTGCTAAAACATCTGCTGTGTCTCGCATTTGAGGAATTGCTTTTGGCGATACAAAGCTCCCAAAATCAATGGTATCAAAACCAACTTTTAATAAAGAATTTATATACAATGCCTTTTTTTCTGTGGATATAAAATGAGATTTTATTCCTTGCATTGCGTCTCTTGGACATTCTATAATTTTGACATTTTTCATCAATTCAAATATAGAGAAAGTAAAGTAGTTCTAAAATTATTTTTAATGATTATTATTCTCTTTTTGGTAGATTTGTTTTCTAAATGAATAAGACAAAAATAATATTACCTACCATTGTAATTTCTCAGTTTTTCTGTACCTCGTTATGGTTTGCAGGAAACGGAGTAATGAGTAATCTTGTAGAAATTTTTAACCTACAAGAAAATGCTTTAGGTCATTTAACTTCTGCTGTTCAGTTTGGCTTTATTTTAGGAACCTTAGTTTTTGCTTTATTCACAATTGCAGATCGGTTTTCGCCTTCTAAAGTATTTTGTTTTAGCGCAATACTTGGTGCTATTTTTAATGTTGCATTGGTTTTTGAGAATCAAACATTATTTAGCTTACTAGGTTTACGTTTTTTAACAGGCTTTTTTCTGGCAGGAATTTATCCTGTAGGAATGAAAATTGCTACAGATTATTTTCAAAAAGGTTTAGGAAAGTCTTTAGGATTTTTAGTTGGCGCTTTGGTTTTAGGTACTGCTTTACCTCATTTATTAAAAGATATATTAGTTAATTATTCTTGGAAAAGTGTTTTAATTACAACTTCTTCATTGGCTGTTTTTGGCGGATTATTAATGTTTTTATTAGTAAAAAATGGTCCTTATAGAAAAGAAAACACGACTTTAAACTTAGCCGCTTGTTTTAATGTTTTTAAAAACATTGATTTTAGAAAAGCCGCTTTTGGATATTTTGGTCATATGTGGGAATTGTATACTTTTTGGGTATTTACACCAATATTGCTCTTAAAATACCAAGAATTACATTCAGAAGTTTTTTTTAATATTCCCATATTATCTTTTATAATTATTGCCGCAGGTAGTTTTTCTTGTGTTTTAGGTGGTTATATTTCGCAAATTTTAGGTGTTAAAAAAACTGCTTTTAGTTTTCTTTTAGCATCCTGTTTGTGCTGTATTATATCACCTTTTATATTTAATTTTTCTAATGAATATCTTTTTATAGCCTTCTTAGTTTTCTGGGGAATGGTTGTAATTGCAGACTCTCCTTTATTCTCTACTTTAATTGCTAGAAACGCACCTTCTAAAGACAAAGGAACTGCTTTAACCATTGTAAATTGTATCGGTTTTTCAATTACAATTATTAGCATTCAACTTGTTAATAGCTTTATGAATTTAACAGATTCTAATTTCATTTTTATGATTTTAGCTGTTGGTCCTTTTTTTGGATTGATTAGTTTGAAAGAAAAACGCAACTAAAAATTGTTATTAAACAATACTTCTAATTACGAAAAATAGTAATTAACCAATAGAATTAACTTGATTTTCAGTCCTTTTTATAGTAAATTCGTTATAATATGTAAAAAAGTTAAAAAATGAAGAGATTTGTGTTTTTTTTAATTGTTAGTGTATTTATTTTTGGTTGTCAAAAAGGAAAAGAAATTAGCTCTTTTAACTCAGAGAACTGGTCTAAACGATTCATAAATATTGATGCTAAAGATTCTCTAGAATATGGTAAATCTTATCTATCTGTTTATTCTCAAATTTATAGTGTTTCTGAGCATAAAACGCACAATTTAACTGCAATGATAAGCATGCGAAATACAAGCGATTTAGATACCATCTATTTACTAAAATCAAAATATTATGATACGCATGGTAAATTGGTTCGCACCTATTTTGATACACCTGTTTTTTTAGCGCCTATGGAAACTACAGAAATTATTATTGATGAAGTAGATGTAGAAGGCGGAACGGGTTCTAATTTTATTATTGAATGGAAAATACCTGCAAATTGCCCAGAACCTTTGTTTGAAGGCATTATGAATTCTACAGTTGGGCAACAAGGTTTATCGTTTTCTACACAATCTAAAAGAATACAGTAATTTTTTATAGTAATATTAAAGCTGCAATGGCAACAAAAACAACTATTTGCATCCATTTTAAATAGATTGCTGCTTTTTTATTTTGTCTGATATAAATAGAAATACTACCCGCTAAAAAAGCAATTGAAGAGAATATTACAAAAGACGTAAGTATAAATAAACCTCCTAAAATGTAAAACTGAGCAATCGTAGAAATTGTATCAGAAAATAAAAACTGAGGAAAAAAGCTAGAAAGAAAATAGTAACTTTCGGATTTAAAACATTCATCCAAAAACCTGTTTTAAATAATTCTACAGTAGATTTCTTTTCTACATTACTTGTAGAAAATGTAATTTCTGCATCACTTTTATACACTTTATAAGCAAGATAAAGTAAATACAACGCTCCAAACAGTTTAATAATAAAGAATACAGAAGGATTCTCTTTTATAATTGTAGAAACCCCAAAAGCGACTAAAGTAGTATGAATAATACAACCAGACATTAAGCCAAATACAGTTGCTAAACCATATTTTTTTCCATTTACAATACTTTGTACTAAAACAAAAATATTATCTGGCCCTGGCGAAAAAGCCAATACACAAGTTGCCAGTATAAAAGAAATTAGAGTTTCTAACATTATTTATTTAGTTATTAGGAATATAGTGAAGTAATCTAATGGTTAAAAAAGAGATTACTTTGTCTTTTTTACTTATAATGAATCTGCTAAAATCGCTTTGTTTATTCGTTTTACCAAACTTGGTCCTTCATAAATAAAACCAGTATAAATTTGTACTAAATCTGCACCTGCTTCTATTTTTTCTAAAGCATCTTTTTCTGAATGAACACCTCCTACTCCTATTATTGGGAACGATTTATTAGAATTGTCTGCTAAATATTTAATAACCTTAGTGCTTTGATTTTTAATTGGCAGACCGCTAACACCACCATTTCCAATTTCTTCTAATCGTTCTTTAGAAGCTTTTAAATTACTTCTAGTTGTAGATGTATTAGATGCAATTACACCATCAATTTTAGTTTCTGCAACTAATTCTATAATTTCATCTAATTGTGCATTATTTAAATCTGGAGCAATTTTTAATAAAATAGGCTTTTGTTTTTGCTCTAAGTTATTTAATTCCTGACAAGCAGAAATCAATTCTATTAAATAACTTTTGTCATTCAGTTTTGCATGACTACCAACATTAGGGCAACTTACATTCAATACAAAATAATCTACATATGGATGCAAACCTTTAAAACACTCTTTATAATCTTCTGTATAATTTTCTGGTGCTGTTTGTGTATTCTTACCAATATTACCACCAATTAATACGTTGCCTTTGTTCTTTTTTAATTGCTCTATGGCAATTTGCAAACCTTCGTTATTAAAACCCATTCTATTGATAATCCCTTGATCATCTTTTAAACGAAATAATCTTTTCTTAGGATTACCAACTTGTCCTTTTGGAGTTACAGTACCAATTTCTATAAATCCGAAACCAAAATTGGCTAATTCATTATACAAAACAGCATTTTTATCGAAACCAGCTGCTAAACCAACAGGGTTTTTAAAGGTTAGCCCAAATAAATTACGTTCTAATTTTTTATCATTTACTTGATAAATACCTCTAAATATACTAGAAACTAAAGGAATTTTACACATAAATTTTACCAATGAAAATGTAAAATAATGAATCTTCTCTGGATCGAAAAGGAAAAATATTGGTCTTATTATAAGTTTGTACATCATTTAATAAATATAAAAAAAGCTCCATAAAGGAGCTTTTAGATTATCTTAAAACAGCATCTAAGTTTTTCTCAAAACTTTGCTGTAATTTTTGCATTATTTTATCTATTTGTTTGTCTGCTAAAGTTTTAGTTTCATCTTGTAATACAAAACTTACTGCATAAGATTTTTTACCTTCTGGTAATTTATCACCTTCATACACATCAAATAAATCTACTTCTTTTAAAAGTTTTCTTTCTGATTGAAAAGCCAAATTATACACTTCTTTAAATTCAGTTTTACTATCAATTAACAAAGCTAAATCTCTTTTTACAGAAGGGAATTTTGACAAATCTGATACTTTAATATTTTTTTTGCTTGATAGTTTTAAAACATTATCCCAATTAAAATCTGCAAATAAAACTTCTTGCTTAATCCCGAATTCTTTTAAAATAGAACGTTTTACAACTCCAAAATCTACCAATTTAATTTTACCTAAACTTAAAGTAATTCCTTCAGAGAAAACATCATTTTTAGTTGGTGTACTTTTTAAGTTATTTATTCCTAATCTTTCTAATACAGCAGTAATTATTCCTTTTAAATAAAAGAAATCTGAAGTAGTAGCATTTGTTTTCCAAGACTCTTTTGTTCTGTTACCAGTAACAAATAATGTTAAGTGTTTATCTTCTTGATATTTCTCATTGTATTTATGATATGTTTTACCAAATTCATAAAATTTTAATGAATTATTTTTTCTATTTAAATTATAAGAAACAGACTCTAAACCACTAAATAACAATGATTGACGCATTACACCTAAATCATTACTTAAAGGATTTAACATAGCAACATCTGCATCGCTATTTATGTTTTCAGACAAAGCAGTATAAGATGCTTTTGTTAATGAATTTGCCATTGTTTCATTAAATCCTAAAGAACTTAATTGGTCTGCAACAACGTTTTCAATCTTTGTTTGCTTGTTAGAATCGAAAGAAATTGAGGTATTTAATTTATGAGAAAACTCAATATTATTGTAACCATACACACGTAAAATTTCTTCAATAATATCGGCTTCACGTTGTACATCTGTTCTATAAGATGGAATTGTTAAACCTAAACCACCTTCTGTTTCGCTACTAATTTTAATCTCTAAAGAAGCTAAAATATTCTTAATTGTTTCTTTTGGTATTTCTTGTCCAATTAAACGATAAGCACTTTCGTAAGAGAAAAACACTTGAAAATCTTCTACTTTAACAGGATAAAAATCAGAAACATCAGAAGCCATTTTTCCGCCAGCATATTCTTCTATTAACAAAGCAGCTCTTTTTAAAGCATATTCTGTCATGTTTATATCAATTCCTCTTTCAAAACGGAAAGAAGCATCTGTATTTAAAGCGTGTCTTTTAGCGGTCTTTCTTACAGAAACAGGATTAAAATAAGCACTTTCTAAAAATATAGAAGTTGTATTTTCAGTTACACCAGATTGCAATCCTCCAAAAACCCCACCAATACAAAGCGGTGTAGATTCTGCATCACAAATCATTATATCATCAGCAGATAGTGTTCTTTCTACTTCGTCTAAAGTTGTAAACTTAGTACCTTCTTTTAAAGTTTTAACAATAATTTTATTTCCTTTAATTTTCTGAGCATCAAAAGCATGTAACGGTTGCCCTAACTCATGTAAAACATAATTTGTAATATCTACAATATTGTTTTTTGGTGTTAAACCTATTCCTTTTAATTTATTTTGAATCCATTCTGGAGAATCTTTTACAGTTATATCTGTAATTGCAATTCCGCAATAACGAGGTACTAAATCTTTGTTTTCTACTTCAACATCAAAACGTAACGTTCTTTCATCTACATGAAAATCACTAACAGATGGAGAAATTAATTCTAATTTAAGATCTTGCTGCATTAAACCCGCTCTTAAATCTCTTGCAACACCATAATGGCTCATTGCATCAGATCTATTAGGTGTTAATCCTATTTCGAAAATAGCATCTGTTTCTATATTAAAAACTTCTGCAGCTGGCGTTCCTTCTTTTAATTTATCTTCTAAAACTAGAATTCCATCATGTCCTTTACCAAGACCTAATTCGTCTTCGGCACAAATCATTCCATGACTTTCTTCACCTCTAATTTTACCTTTTTTAATTTTAAAACTATCTCCTTTATCATCATACAAAACAGTACCAACAGTAGCTACAGGTACTTTTTGACCAGCTGCAACATTTGGAGCACCACATACTATTTGTATAGGATTTCCATCTCCTAAATCTACAGTTGTAACTTTTAAACGATCTGCATTAGGATGCTGAATACACGTTAAAACTTTACCTACAACAATACCTTTTAAACTTCCTTTTATAGACTCTTTGGTTTCAATTCCTTCTACCTCTAAACCTAAATCAGTTAAAAGTTCACCTGTTTTAGTAGGTTCCCAATCTATCTGTAAAAATTGCTGTAACCAATTGTATGATATTTTCATATACTCTTTTTGAATATTTTAATGACGGCAAATTTAACATTTAAAAAGATTTTTATCAACTTATTTAGCACAAAAAACTATTTAAAAATGTTAGTAATTTATTGTAAATTCGATTATAATTTAAAAATTAAAAAATGAAATATCTTATACTGATTATCAGTGTTTTATTTTTATTTTCTTGCCATAAAGAAACAATTAAAACACTAGAAAAAGGTAGTTATAGAGCCGTTTTAAAAGTACAAGACAACCAAGAGTTGCCTTTTCTTTTTGAAGTTAAGAATGATTCTTTGTTAACCATTTTTAATGCTAATGAAATTATAACTGTAGATGAGATTACTTACAAAAACGATTCTGTAAGAATACAAACACCTTTTTTTGAAGGATATATTATTGCTAAAATAGAAGACGAAACCATAAACGGAAGTTTTATAAAATCCAGTTTAGATAGAATTGTACCCTTTAAAGCGGTAAAAAGTAACAATCGATTTTCTTCAAATACAGCTTCAACCCAAAATATTACTGGAAATTGGGAAACCGTTTTTAGTAAAGGATCTGGTTATGACGAATATTTAGCAAAAGGGATTTTTAATCAAAAAGGAAACAATGTAACAGGTACTTTTAGAACTACTACCGGAGATTATAGGTATTTAGAAGGCATTGTAGATGGAGATTCTTTAAAACTTTCTACTTTTGATGGCGCACATGCTTTTCTTTTTAAAGCAAAAGTTACAGATTCTACAATGAATGGTTTTTTCTATTCTGGAAACCATTGGAAAGAACCTTTTACTGCTAAATTAAATAATAAGTACGAGCTACCAAATGAAGAGAATTTAACTCAGATTAAAAAAGGATATGAAGAATTCGATTTCTCTTTTCCTGATACTAGAGGAAGAATTATTTCTTTAAGTGATCCTGAATTTAAAAACAAAATTGTTATAATTCAGATTATGGGAACTTGGTGTCCTAATTGTTTAGATGAAAGTAAGTTTTTAGTAAATTATTTAAAGGAAAATCCGAACAAAGACATTAAAATTATTGCGCTTGCTTTTGAAGTTGCAAAAACTAGAGCAATAGCTTTTAATAGAATTAAGCGTTTAAAGAATAGAATTGGTAATACATATCCTATTTTATTGGCGCAATTTGGTAACTCTGCAGATAAACATTTAGCACAACAAAAATTACCAATGCTAAATAACTTTATCTCTTATCCTACAACAATTTTTATTGATAAAAAAGGGAGTGTAAGAAAAGTGCATACAGGTTTTAATGGACCTGCAACAGGAGAAAAATACATGAATTTTAAAAAAGAATTTGAATCTTTTATAGATACTCTTGTAAACGAAAAAGAATAATATTTTTACAATTTAATTAAAAATAATGCTGAAAAAAATACCTAATTACATAAAATATATTTTTAGCAATTTCCTACTACTAATTGTTTTTAATTTTATTTTTAGAGTACTCTTTTATTCTTTTTTTGCTGAATTAAATACGGCAATTTCATCCGAAATTCAAAGAGCTTTTTGGTTGGGTTTACGTTTTGATATTAAACTTGCTTCCATAGCCATTTTTCCTTTAGCTTTTTTAATACTAATAATAAACAGACGGTTTTTTGAATATAATTTTTATAAAAAATTAGCGAACACTTATTTAGTGATTGCGTATATAGCTTTAACACTTGTATATTTAATCGATTTTGGATACTATGATTACTTATCTATTAGATTAGATGCAGCTTCTCTTCGATTTTTAGAAGACTTAAAAATATCATCGCAAGTTTTATTGGAGAGTTATCCTGTTTTTAAAGGTTTACTTGGTCTAATTATTCTTGCTTTTTTAGTTTTTAAACTTTCAAAACTTGTCTATTTAAAATTTAAAAACTCTCAAAAACAAATTTCTAAAAAATTAAAAGCAGTTTATTTTATAACCGCATTTTTAATATTAGCTTTTAGTATTTATAATAGTTTTACTCATTACCCTTTAAGGTGGAGTGAAGCTTTTTTCTCAAAAAACAACAAGGTAAATCAGTTTGCATTAAACCCTGTTTTATACTTTTTTGATAGTTTTAAATTTAGAAGTGAAGGTGTAAATATGGATGAGTTTAAAAAATACTATCCGGTTATTGCCGAGGAATTAAACTTACCTAAAGACAAAATTTCTTTTGAAAGAAAAACAGTTTTTAAAGACTCATTACAAAGCAAACCAAATGTAGTTTTTGTAATGCTAGAATCTGTGGGTGTTAAACCTTTAAGTTATTATGGAAATGCTATAAATAGCTCTCCTAAAATAGACTCTTTAATTCCAAAAAGTTTAAGTTTTTCTAACTTTTATGTTCATAAATCTGGAACAGCAGCAAGTGTTTTTGCAAGTGTAACAGGTTTACCAGATATAGATGATGTAAAAACAGCTTCTAGAAACCCAATGATTATAGATCAGCGTATTTTGTTTGATCAATTTAATGGTTATAAAAAATTATATTTTTTAGGAGGAAGTGCAAATTGGGCAAACATTAGAGGGATTTTTCAAGCAAATATAAAGGGCTTAAAAATATTTGAAGAAGGAAGTTATAACACAGAAAATAGAGCAGATGTTTGGGGTATTGATGATTATGAACTTTTTAAGGAATCTGATAAGGAACTAAAAAAGTTACATCAACAAAACAAACCTTTTGTAGCTTATATACAAACCGCATCTAACCATATACCTTTTACAGTTCCTGATAAAAAAGAAAGCTTTACTCCTCTTTCTAAAGATGCAATTTCAGAATCTTTATTAGAAAAATCTGGTTTTAAATCTGTTTCTCAATTAAATGCTTTGCGATATTTAGACTTTAATGTAGGTCGTTTTTTAGAAAGAGCAAAAACTGCAGGATATTATGACAACACTGTATTTGTTTTTTTTGGCGATCATAATACAGCTATGAATAGAACCGATAAATATACAAATGAATATGATTTAAACATTCAATTACAACATGTTCCTCTCTTAATACATGCACCAAAATTTGTAAAACCAAATGTAATTGCTAAAAACGGTAAATTAATAGATCTATTTCCTACTGTTATGAGTTTGCTTAAAATGAATCATACAAATTATACTTTAGGTAATAACCTTTTAGATTCACTAAAAACTAAAAATTCATCCTTTGTTTATCTTAAAATAAAAGGAGAACCTGCAGTGGGTTTATTACAAGATAGTTTATACTACTCGCAAACAAACCTTACCAAAATAAAAGGTTTATATAATTTAAATAGTGATAAAATTATTGATATAAAAAAAGAATACCCTAAGAAAGCATCTGAAATGGACAGTCTTTTAAATGCTTATTATCATGCAACAAAATATTTATACTTTAACAATAAAAAACATTAAGAAAAAAGTTTATTATCTAACTTTTTAAATAAGTAATAATAAATTTTAGCTAAGACAACACCTGTTAAGATACCTACAGATATATCTAACGGAAAGTGTACACCTAAATACAACCTACTATATGCAAAAATTAAAGGAAACAATAAGATAAAGTAAGTATACTTATATTTTTCTCTTAATAAAAGAATTACAAATACAGAGAAAAATGTAGATGTTGTTGCATGACCAGAAATAAAACTATGACTTTGCGGATTTATTAACGTTCTTAATAAATGCTTAATTTCTAAATCATTATTTGGTCTAAGTCTTCCAACAGTGTCTTTAATTAGATTTGTGAACTGATCTGAAAAAGCTACTAATAAAATTAGAGCAAAAATCACAAATCCACCACGTTTCCAACCAAAACTTTTAATTACAAGATAGAAAACAAAAAGAAACAATGGGCTCCAATAAAATTGATTGGTAATTACCAACCAAAATGAATCCCATTGCTCATTTCCTAAATTATTTAAGAAAACTAATAACTCTTTGTCTTTTTGTATTATTGAATCGAACAAATTATTTTGCTATTTCTAAAATTTCTACTTCAAAAACTAAATCAGATTTTGCAGGAAAAGGGCCATATTTTGTTTCTCCAAAACCAATATAATAAGGTATAAATAACCTTGCTTTTTCTCCAACTCTTAACGTTGCTGCACCTTCTTTAAAACCAGTAATCATAGGTCTCTTAGCATCATCTAACTGAAAAACAAATGGCTGACTACTATCTTCTGTAGATTGTATTCTATTACCATCTGCAGTATATAAAGTAAAATGAGATTTTACAGGTTTATTTGCTACAACTTTTTTACCTGAAGGATTTTTTTAAGCATTAAAATTCGCAAACCGGAATCTGTTTTAACAGCTTTAGATTCGTCCATTTTATTTAAAAATATAGTTTTATCTTTTAAGTATTTAGAATACCTAGCTTCTTCTTCTAATGCCGCTTTCTTCTTTAATTCTTTTTCCGTTTCACTAGATTTTAATAATTCAGATTCAAAAACCTTAGAAGCATTAAACGCTTTCGCTTTAGCTCCTATTCTAATAATTTTAACAGTATTAATAGTATCACTTTTTCGAATACTATTAACCGCTACCATTCTTATAGAATCGATTGCCTTAACTAACTTTAAAGAATCTTTAATTTTAGTTTTTAATGCTGTCAATTGTAATGAATTTACAACCGTTTTTCCAAAAACAGTGTGTTTTGCATCTAAATAAGGTATTTCTTTATGCGTGATAAAAAACTGACTCCCATTTGCATTCGGACCAGGATTTGCCATAGATAAAACACCTGCGTCATCATGACTGTTAATCAACTTACCGTTCTCGTCTTTAACAAATTCATCTGCAAATGTAAATCCCGGACTACCTGTACCAGTTGCCGTAGGATCACCACCTTGAATAATAAAATTATCTACAACTCTATGAAAAGTTAAACCATCATAGTATTTTACGCCTTTAAACTCTTCAGAAACCTTGGTATTCGTTCCTTCTGCTAAAGAAACAAAACTAGCAACCGTCATAGGAACTTCTTCTACAAAAAGCTCTAATAAAATATCGCCTTTATCTGTAACTATTTCTGCATATAAACCCTCTTCTAAATTTTTATATTTAGCAGGTGTACAAGCTATTAAAAGCGTAAAAGCGATTAAAACGAAAACATTTTTCTTCATCTACTTTTTTGTAATCTCTAAAATTTCTACTTCAAAAATTAAAGCCGAATAAGGTTTAATTAATTGACCTCTTTGTTGAACTCCATAACCTAATTCTTGAGGAATAAATAATCTATATTTAGCACCCTTATTCATTAATGTTAATCCTTCATTAAATCCTTTAATAAATTGATTTGCATTAGACTCATAAGGTTTATTTTTTTCAACAGTACTATCAAAAACCTTACCATCTCATAGTAGTACCATGATAATGAATTTTAATTTTATCTGTTGGTAAAACTTTATCTCCTTTACCTTCTTTTAAAACGATATATTGTAAACCACTATCTGTAGTTACTACACCTTCTTTCACTCCGTTTTCAGCTAAAAAATCTTTTCCTGCTTTTTTAATATCTCCAAATTTAGCCTCAGCATCTTTAGTTCTTTTTGCTGTTTGTTGTCTTTGGAAAAAACCTCTTAGAAAAGTATTTAATTCTTTTTGATCAATTAATAAATTAGTAGAATCAGTTCCGTTTCTATAACCTTGTAAAAACAAATCAGTATTAGCGTTTTCTAAATTAGCTTTTACCTTAATAGCCATATCCATTCCTAAAGCATAACTTGCAGAATCTATTTCCGTTTCTAATGATTTAACATCTGCTTTTTGATTTCCACATGAAATCATTGTTGCTGTAACTGCGAAAATTGCTAACGTTTTTAATACTCTCATTTTTAATTATTTAATATTTATTAATGTTACTGTACTCTTTATTGATTTGTTAATTCCAATCTTATTACCATCTCCAGTTATACCAAAAGCACTGTACGAAGGTATCACAAAGGTAATTGTTTCTCCTGTTTTCATCAACTTTATTCCTTTCTGTAAACCAGAAATAAAATCTTCTTTATCTACTAAGTACTTTTTTATACCTAAACTTTGTTTACTATATATAACAGAATCGTTTAAATCTGTAATATTATATTCTATTGTTACTTCATTTCCTTTTACAGGGTTTTGCAACTCGTTTTCTACTTTATGTTTGTATGTATACCAAAATCCATTTGAAGATTGTATATAAACATTTGTAGAGTCTTTTTTAATTAATTCAATAATTTTATTGTCTTCAACTTTATTTAAAGCAATAGATTCTTTAATAGTTTCCTTATAGAGTGTTGTAGATGTTTTAGGGTTAATTGGTCTTCTAGGTTCTATTTTAGAACAAGAAAAACAAATAACTAACAAAAAAACAAACAACTATTTCTCATAAGACACTTCTAATTCAGTTTTATAAGTTGGTAATAAACTTGTAAATCTTGTTATTGTTTCTTCCATTGATAAATTAGACTTTCCGCCAGCAGCATTATCATGTCCTCCTCCATTAAAATGATTTCTAGAAAACTTATTTACAGAAAACTCTCCTTTAGATCTAAAAGAAATTTTAATTATATCTTGATCATTGTCCTCAATAAAAATAGCAGCAAAAATAATTCCTTTTAAAGAAAGTGCATAATTTACAACCCCTTCTGTGTCTCCTTTTTGAAAATCAAATTGCTTTTTTTCTTTGTCTGATAAAGTAATAAAAGCTGTTTTATACTCTGGTAGAATTTGTAAATTACTTAATGCTTGTCCTAATAATAAAAGTCTATTATAAGAATTAGCATCATAAACATTATTATGAATTCTATCGTTTTGAGCACCTTTATCTATTAAATCTGCTATAATTCTATGTGTTGTACTCGATGTAGATCTAAATCTAAAAGAACCGGTATCTGTCATTATACCTGTATATAAACAAGTTGCAATATCAGCGTCTATTAAATCTAAATCATTATTTAATTCTATAAACTGATACACCATTTGACAAGTAGAGCAAATAGTAACATCAGAATACATATATTTTACTTCATCTGGTTGTTGATGATGATCTATCATGGCAAAATCATTAGGGTATTTTTCTAAAGTATTTTGCATATCATTACCTACTCTGTGTAGTGCATTAAAATCTAACAGAAATATAATATCTGAATTTCGAATAGCTTTTTGAGATTGATTATTTTGCCAATCGAACCTATAAGTAGTCTCAGAACCTGGTAACCAATGTAAAAAATCTGGATACTCATTTGGTACAACAACAGTGCACGCATGTCCTTTTTTATCTAAATAATGCTTTAAAGCCAATGTAGAACCCATAGCATCACCATCAGGATTTCTATGCCCAATTATAACTATGTTTTTAGGTTTTTCTAAAAAACCTTTTAATTCTTCAAATCCTTTTAAAATCATAATTGGCGAATATACAATTTAATTAAAAAAATTATGTAATTTCGCGCCGAATTTGTGAAACGCTTTTATTCTTAAAAGTTAATTTATAAAGTTTAAATAATAAAATTTAAAAATCAAAAAAAGATGGCAACAAATAGAACATTTACAATGCTTAAACCAGATGCAGTAGAAAACGGGCATACTGGAGCAATATTAGAAAAAATGAACGCTGCAGGATTTAGAATTGTAGCTTTAAAGAAAACTCAAATGACTAAAGCTGATGCTGAAACTTTTTATGCTGTGCATAATGAGCGTCCGTTTTTTGGTGAATTAGTTGAGTTTATGACTCGTGGACCAATTGTTGCTGCAATTTTAGAAAAAGATAATGCTGTAGAAGATTTTAGAACTTTAATTGGTGCTACAAACCCAGCTGATGCTGCAGAAGGAACTATTAGAAAATTATATGCTACTTCTATGGGAGAAAATGCTGTACATGGTTCTGATTCTGACGAAAATGCGGAAATTGAAGGAAATTTTCACTTTTCTGGTAGAGAGCAGTTTTAAGAATTCTTAAAAGAAATATATAAAAAACTCATAACTTATTTGTTATGAGTTTTTTAGTTTATTAGACTAACATTATTTTATTTATCAACTTATCTCCCATTTCTTCATTCATCATTTTAATTATTTTATCTTTACCATAACTTAATTCTTCTCTTAAAACAGAAGATTTTAATTGAATAATTAAAGTCTTGTTATGTAACTTTACAGAAGTTGTATGCGTTGCTACTCCTGGCCCCATCATTTTTGCCCAAGTTTCTTCAACTTTTATTTTCTGCATTCCTTTACTCAAGTTATTTTGCTTGATAAAAGTTTTCATTAAGTCTTCTATTGAAAAAGAATCATTTTCTCTCTTTGCCATTTATATTTAGCTTTTCTGTAATGGATTACTAAGTAAGTTTATAACTTAAAAATCTGATAAGGGTTATTACTTTGTTTTACTATATTTTCTGTTCTCTCTGAGTGTGTATCTGTTATAAAAATTTGACCAAACTCATTTTTATTTACCAATTCAATAATTTGTAAAACTCTACTTTCATCTAGTTTATCAAAAATATCATCTAATAATAATATGGGAGTAACTTTAGATTGCTGTTTTATAAATTGAAATTGTGCCAATTTTAAAGCGATTAAATAGGATTTTTGCTGTCCTTGAGAACCAAATTTTTTAATTGGATAGTTTTGAATTTCAAAACTTAAATCGTCTTTATGTATACCAGTTGTTGTGTATTGTATAATTTTATCTTTTTCTAATGATTTCTGCAATAAATCTATTATAGAAGCATCATGTAATTGACTTTTATATTTTAAATTAACACTTTCTTTATCACCAGAAATAATTTGATACTTCTGGTTAAAAATAGGAATAAACTCTTCTAAAAAAGACTTTCTAATCTCAAATATTCTAGTTCCATATTCTGCTAGTTGATCATCATAAACACTTAAATTTAAAGCATCAAAAGTTCTATTAGCTGCAAAATATTTTAACAAAGCATTTCTTTGACTTAATACTTTATTATATGAAATTAAATCTTGTAAATATTTTTTGTTCTGTTGAGATATAACTCCGTCTATAAATTTTCTACGAGTATCACTCCCTTCTGTTACTAAATCTCTATCTGCAGGAGATATAATTACCAAAGGTATTTGACCTATATGCTCAGAAAATTTATCGTAACTCTTTCCATTTCTTTTTAAAACTTTTTTTGTCCTTTTTTTAAACTACAAACTATTTTCTCATTTCTATCATTTAAAACATAATCTCCCTCCACCATAAAAAAGGATTCACCATGTTTTATATTCTGAACAGCTATAGAATTAAAGTAACTTTTAGCAAAAGATAAATAATATATTGCATCTAAAACATTGGTTTTACCAACACCATTATTACCTACAAAGCAATTAATTTTCTGCTGAAAATCAAAAGATTGCGATTCTATATTTTTAAAATTGACTAAAGAAATTTTTTGTAAATACATGAATTAAACCCAAGTTTGAAAATGAATTGCAAATTATTGAAAATTTAGCGAATTAACCGCTTTTAAAATCCAATTAAAAAAACTATTTTTGTCGCCACTAATTTTTAAGGAAAATATGGCAACATACAAGAAAAAATATAAACCAGAAGGTAAAAAAGCAGAACAACAAGTTGAAGAGTTAGAAAGCACAACGGCTGAAGTATTTAATACTTTAGATGAAACTGCTTCTAAATCTGAACAATGGATAGAAAAAAACAGTAAGCCTTTATTTACCGCATTAGTGGCTGTTGTAGTAATATTTTTAGCTTTTTTAGGGTATAACAAATATGTTTCTGAACCAAACGAATTAGAAGCATCTAATGAATTAGCTTTTCCTAGAAAATATTTTGATGAGGCTGCAAATGCTGGATCTGGAATAGATTCTCTTTTAAATTTAGGTTTAGAAGGAGCAGATGGTAAATACGGTTTTTTAGACATTGCTAACTCTTACAGTGGAACAGATGCTGGAAACTTAGCTAACTATTACGCTGGTGTTTCATATTTACAAATGAAACAGTATGACAAAGCAATAGAATTTTTAAGTAAATTTAATTCTGATGATGAAATTTTAGCTCCTGTATCTTTAGGCGCTATTGGTGATGCTTTTTCTGACATTGACCAACAAGAAGATGCTTTAGACTATTACGAAAAAGCTGCCAACAAAAAAGCTAATGACTATACCACTCCTTTATTTTTATTTAAAGCAGGACAAACAGCCTTAAGTTTAAAAAAATATAGTAAAGCTGAACAATTATTTACTCAGATAAAAGAAAATTATTCTAAATCTGACCAAGGTAAAGACATTGAAAAATTTATTAACGCTGCCAAATACGCAAATTAGGAATTAGTGTACAGGTTTTAGGAATTAGTAAAACCTAACTACTAAATAACTATCACTAAAAACTAAAAAATGGCTACAACCAATTTATCTTATTACGATAAAACAACAATCCCAAATGCGAAGACTTTTCGATTTGGGATTGTTGTTTCTGAATGGAATCCTGAGATTACTCAAAACTTAAAAAAGGGAGCAATAGAAACATTCTTAGACTGTGGTGCTTCGAAAGAAAACATCATTTCTTGGGACGTACCTGGGAGTTTTGAATTAGTATATGGATGTAAAAAAATGATTGAATCTCAAAAATTAGACGCAATTATTGCTATTGGTAATGTAATACAAGGAGAAACTAAACATTTCGATTTTGTTTGTGAAGGGGTTACTCAAGGAATTATTGATTTGAATGTGAATTATGATGTACCTGTAATATTTTGTGTTTTAACAGATAATACAAAACAACAATCTATTGATAGATCTGGTGGTAAATTAGGTAACAAAGGTATTGAATGCGCTGTTGCTGCAATTAAAATGGCTGCTATTAAAAATTTAGACAGAACATCAGAAAGTATTGGTTTTTAATAAGAATTTAAGAATTCTTTTAACATCAATCTTTGATGTATTCCATTAAATTCTTTAAATTTGAATTCCTTAAAATTGGTATAATAATTGATTTTATAGATTATTATTCATCAATTCATTTCTAAAACTATGGGATTCTTAAAAAGAACAAACAAAAAATTTGATTATCAGCCTCGTTATTATAAAGGAGAAGGAAATCCTTTTAAAATAGAGCATAAATTAGATCAGTTTAGAACTACAGCAGGAAAAAACAAAGGTTTAAAGTCTAAATTTTCTGACGCTATTGATGAGTTAAAAACCTCTGATAAAGGCGTTAATAAAACAATTTTATATATAATATTTATTCTTGTTTTTATCTTCTTGTATATTATTGATTTTGATTTATCAATATTCTTAAGTAAATAATGTCAGACATCATTCAACTTTTACCAGATCATGTAGCAAATCAAATAGCTGCAGGAGAAGTCGTACAACGACCAGCTTCTGTTGTTAAAGAATTATTAGAAAACGCTATAGATGCAGGTGCTACAAGTATAAAATTATTATTAAAAGATGCCGGAAAAACATTAATACAAGTTATTGATGATGGTAAAGGTATGAGTGCAACAGATGCTAGAATGAGCTTTGAAAGACATGCTACATCTAAAATTCAAAAAGCTGAAGACTTATTTAACCTTTCTACAAAAGGTTTTAGAGGCGAAGCTTTAGCTTCTATTGCAGCAATTGCACATGTAGAGTTAAAAACAAAACAAGAAAACGAGGAATTAGGTACTTCAATAAAGATTGAAGGAAGTAAAATAGTTTCTCAAGATTTTATTTCTACTTCCAAAGGAACAAGTATTGCAGTTAAAAACTTGTTTTACAATATCCCAGCAAGAAGAAATTTTTTAAAATCTGATACTGTAGAAACAAGACATATTATAGATGAATTTCAAAGAGTAGCATTGGCACACCCAACGATTTCTTTTTTATTACATCACAATAATAACGAAGTTTATAATTTACGAGACGGTAATTTAAGACAACGAATTGTAGCTGTATTTGGTTCTAAAATGAACGAAAAACTGGTTCCAATTAACGAGCATACAGATATTTTAAATATTCAAGGTTTTATAGCTAAACCAGAGTTTTCTAAAAGAAAACGAGGAGAACAATTCTTTTTTGTGAATGATCGTTTTATTAAAAGTTCATACTTAAATCATGCTGTTGTAAATGCTTTTGATGGTTTATTAGAACAAGGCTCACATCCTTCTTACTTTTTATACTTAAAAGTACCTGCAAGTACAATAGATATTAACATCCACCCTACAAAGACAGAAATTAAGTTTGATAACGAAAAGGCTTTATACGCCATGTTAAGAGCTACTGTAAAACACAGTTTAGGGCAATACAATGTTGCTCCTGTTTTAGATTTTAATAGAGATGCTAATTTAGATACACCTTATCATTTTAATAAAAGCGCAGTAAAAGGATCTGTTCCAAAAATTACGGTAGATCCAGATTTTAATCCTTTTAAAGAAGCTTCTAATAAGGAAGTTACATTACCCTATAAAAGAGAACAAAATACTCAAAGTTGGAAATCTTTATATACCTCTGTTTCAGATGAAGTAAATCAAGAAGAATTATTTGATCATCAGCAAGAAACAAAAACACAAAAAACGTTTCAAATTCAGCGCAAATATGTAATGAGTTTAATAAAGTCTGGTGTGGTATTGATACATCAAACTTCTGCGCATCAACGAATTTTATATGAAGAGTTTTTAGAAAGTATTACTGTAAAAGAAGCCAATAGCCAACAATTATTATTTCCTGTAAAAATTTCTTTTACTTCACAAGAGATCGAAATGATTTACACAATGAAATCTGAATTAGAAAATGCTGGTTTTTCTTTTGATGAATTCACTAAAGACAGTGTTACCATAAAAGGAATACCCGTTTCTGTAACAGAAAGTAAAATTACCATTATATTAGAAGAGCTTTTAAACGATATTAATTTAGAAGTACCAGATGCCAGTTTTAGTCATTTTGATGTAATGGCAAAATCTTTTGCAAAAACATTATCTTTAAAAACAGGAACTAAACTTTCTGAAAAAGAACAAGAAAGTTTAGTAAATAATTTATTTTCGTGTAAAGAACCAACAATTTCTCCTTTTGGAAAAGCAACTTTTAAAACGTTGACTTTAAACGAAATTGACAATCTGTTTAATAGTTAAAAAAATGAATAAACTCACAGATGCCATAAAACATCTTATAATTATTAATATAATTTTATTTGTTGCTCCGCAGTTACTAAAATTAGATTTAACAAATATATTAGCTTTACATTTTCCTAAAAACGAACACTTTGGTTTTTGGCAATATGTTACGCATATTTTTATGCATGGTAGTTTTTCTCATATTTTATTTAATATGTATGGTTTATACGCTTTTGGAACTCCATTAGAGCAAATGTGGGGAAAAAAGAAGTTTATTTTCTTCTATTTTTCTGCCGGAATTGGCGCTGGGTTAATCTATTCTTTGGTAAATTATTATCAATTTAATGGCATATTTGAGCTTTTTATAAACGCAGGTTTAACAGATTCAGAAACTTTATCTATCTTAAAAACCGGGAGTACAAATGATGCTAGAGTAATAACTGCAATAACACAAGAACAATTTAATAAGATAACATCTCTTTATAGTACTCCTGCTGTTGGAGCTTCTGGAGCTGTTTATGGTGTTTTAGTAGCGTTTGGACTTTATTTTAAAGATGCCAAATTAGCACTAATATTTTTCCCAGTTCCAATAGCTGCTAAATACTTTATTCCTGTAATGATTTTAGGGGATTTATTCTTTGGTATGACTAAATATTCAGTTGGTAACATTGCTCATTTTGCTCATATTGGTGGCGCACTAATTGGTTTTATTATAGCTTGGTATTGGAAAAAAATCAATTTAAAATAAGCTAATGAGTTTTATTAACGAAATAAGAACAAGATATGCAAACGGGAACATTGTAGAAAAATTAATCTATATAAATATTGCTGTATTTGTATTAACATTGCTAATTAATGTATTACAAGGTTTATATGAAGGTCAGATTAATTGGCTAATGGATTGGTTTTCTTTAGATAATGAAATAAATACTCTTTTCACAAAACCCTGGTCTATAATTTCTTATGGCTTTTTACATGCAGATTTTTTACATATCCTTATGAACTTGATGGTTTTGTATTTTATCGGAAATTTATTTATCCAATATTTTACGCAAAAACAGCTTCTTAGTTTTTATATACTAGGTACAATATCTGGAGGTTTATTATATTTATTTAGTCAGAATTACTTCCCTTTATTTGAAGGAAAAACCTCATTATTAGTTGGTGCTTCTGCTGGAATTTCTGCAATTTTAATTGGTATAACTACATACATGCCTAATTATCAATTAAAATTAAGATTTATAGGCTTTGTAAAACTATGGCACATAGCTCTTTTTTGGATAGGTTTAGACATTATTAGCCTTGTTGGAAACAATGCTGGAGGACATTTTGCGCATTTAGGAGGTGCTTTATTTGGTTTTCTTTATGTTACAAAAGCAAGTAATAAAAAAATAGAGTTTGTTAGTAAGGTTTTAGCTTTCTTTAAAACTAAAAAATCACCTTTAAAAACAGTACATAAATCTAAAAATAAGCAAACTAAATCTGTAAAAAAAACTGATATTACACAGCAACAAGTAGATACTATTTTAGATAAAATTAGTAAGTCTGGTTATGATACTTTAACAAAATCGGAAAAGGATTTTTTATTTAAACAAGGAAAAAAATAACATTCATATTGAAAAAATTATCCCTCTCTAATAAAATAATATATTTTCTAAACGCTATTTTAGCTACATTATTATTACTTTCTTATTTACTACCTTTTGTTTCTCCAAGGTCATTATCTTCATTTGCTATACTTAGTTTATTTGTACCAATTTTAGTTATTATAAATATTTTATTTGTTATTTATTGGATTTTAAAACTAAAAAAACAATTTTTAATGTCTTTAATAATTTTATTTTTAGGTTGGTTTTTTTCAACTCCTATTTATAAGTTAACTGAAAATAAATCATCTTTAAATGATGATTTAAAAGTAATGAGCTATAATGTAAGAATGTTTAATCACTGGAAATGGCTTGAAGTAAAAGATGTTTCAAACAAAATAAAGAATTTTGTGTCTGAAAAATCTCCAGATGTTTTATTATTTCAAGAATTTTACACTTTAGAAAAACAACAGTTTTCTTTCCCCTACAAATACATTAAAACTAAAAATGAAAAAGCAAAACTAGGTTTAGCTATTTTTTCTAAATTTCCTATTATAAATAAAGGTTCTTTAAATTTAAAAAATACTTCTAACAATATCATTTTTGCTGATATTCTAAAAAATAAAGACACAATTAGAGTTTATAATTTACACTTACAGTCTTTACAACTTAGTACAGATAAGGAAAATTTTGGTCAAGAAAATTCAGAAAAATTAATTGCCAGATTAAAACAAGGCTTTACAAAACAAGCAGAACAAATAGAAGTCTTTTTAGATCATGAGGCAAAATGGAAAGGAAAAAAAATAATTGCAGGAGATTTTAATAATACAGCATATTCTTGGACTTATAATCAAATATCAAAAAACAAAAAGGATGCTTTTATTGAATCTGGTAAAGGCTTTGGTAAAACTTTTAATTATTGGTTTCCTATGCGAATAGATTTTATTTTAACAGATGAAAATGCAATTATTAACAAGTTTACGTCCTATTCAAAAAAATTATCTGACCACTTCCCTATTCAAGCTAAAATTAACTGGTAATTTTTTATTATAAAAAGTTAAATAGAAGCCATTTTTAGCTTTTTAAGTTTACTTTTTTCTTTGTAAAAAGATTTATCCGCCACATAAATTGTTTTAGAAACTTCGGCAAAAACTATTGTTTCGTCTTTATTTGTAATTTTTATATTCTTAATTAAATCTATTTCATTTTTAGCTTTAACATCAATTTTAATTTTTCCTATTTCTTCTTTTGAAAAAACAAAATTCACAAAACAATTTTCTCTTGCAGGCTTTTTAAACTTTATAGTTGCTGCTTTATCCCAAACAACATAATTACTATCTAAGATATTCATTAACTGAATCATAAATATTGGATCTGTGGCAGAAAATAAACTACCTCCAAAAATAGACCCTACATAATTACTATTTTTATAAGATAATTTCAACTTTACTTTTACAGTTAATAAATCGTCTGAAACTTCATAAATTCTACCTGTAGATCTTCTATACATTGGAGATAAGTTAAAGCCATATTTATAAATACTGCTTTTACTCATAAATTTTTGTAATATTTTTGAAATAGTTGCGTACATTATTTTTTAATTTTTAAAATCATATTCTCTTTCTACTTTGCAAATTCTTAATTGGTATTGTTTATACCATTTTTGCCTTCCTAAATTTCTAGCCTCTATATGTTCTAAATTATTTTTCCAAGCTATAATGGCTTCTAAATCTTGCCAATAAGAAACAGTAATACCAACTTCACTCCTAGCCGATTCAATACCTAAATATCCTTTTTGAAGTTTTGCTAATTCTTCCATCCTCTCTGCTGTTTCTTTATAACCATCTAAATTTTCTGTTACAATGGTTGTAAAAATTACAGCATAATAAGGAGTTTTCAAATTTTCTACTATCATAAAATTAATTCGTATTTAGTTTCTGGCAATTGTATATCATCACTTATAAATCTATTTACAACTTTAAAATTATACTTTTCTAAAATCTTAGAAGAAGCAATGTTTTGGTCTATAACATAGCCAATTATTTTTTTATTCCTATTTGTTTGCAATATAAAATTAAAGCCTCACATATTTCTGAAGCATAACCTAATTTCCAAAACTCTTCAATAAAACGGTATCCAATTTCATCCTCTAATTTATCTTTTACCAAAGCAACAGTGCCAATAAACATTTTATCCGATTTTCTTTCTATAGCATAAATCCAAAAATCATTATTTAAAACGAAGTATTTAGCAATTAAATTATTTAATTCCTTTTCATTTTCTTCTAAAGATTTTATTTCTCCTGTAGCATACTTTAATACATTCGGATTACTCTCTAAGTTATGAAAAGCTTGTAAATCAGCTAAAATCAACTTTCTAACAATTAATCTTTGTGTTTCAAAAATCATGAATAATATTGTAAATTTGCAGTCCTTAAATGTACATGAATGATTGCAGATAAAAAAGTGGCTTTTTATACTTTAGGATGTAAGCTAAACTTCTCTGAAACATCTACTATTGCTCGTAATTTTGTGAGTGAAGGTTTTGAACGCGTAGAATTTGAAGAAAAAGCAGATGTATATGTTATTAATACATGCTCTGTTACTGATAATGCTGATAAACGTTTTAAATCGATCGTAAAAAATGCTTTAAAAAAAATGATGATGCTTTTTTAATTGCAGTTGGGTGTTATGCCCAATTAAAACCAGAAGAATTGGCAGCTGTAGATGGTGTAGATTTGGTTTTAGGAGCTACAGAAAAATTTAATGTTACTAGCTATATTAATGATTTAACAAAAAATGAAGTTGGCGAAGTGCATTCTTGTGAAATTTCTGATGCAGATTTTTATGTTGGTTCTTATTCTATTGGTGATCGAACTCGTGCTTTTTTAAAGGTACAAGATGGTTGCGATTATAAATGTACATATTGTACAATACCTCTTGCAAGAGGTATTTCTAGAAGTGATACCTTACAAAATGTTTTAGATAATGCTATAGAGATTTCTTCTAAAGGAATTAAAGAAATTGTTTTAACAGGTGTTAATATTGGTGATTATGGAAAAGGAGAATTTGGTAATAAAAAACATGAACATACTTTTTTAGAGTTAGTTAAAGAATTAGATAAAGTTGAAGGAATTCACCGTTTAAGAATTTCATCTATAGAACCAAATTTATTAAAAGATGAAACAATTGAGTTTGTTTCAAAATCAAATACTTTTGTACCTCATTTTCATATTCCTCTTCAATCTGGAAGTGATGAGTTACTTAAGAAAATGAAACGTAGATATTTATCTGATACATATACCAATAGAGTTTCTAAAATTAAAAAAGTAATGCCAAATGCTTGTATTGGTGTAGATGTTATTGTTGGTTTCCCTGGTGAAACGGATGAATTATTTTTAGAAACATATAATTATTTAAACGAATTAGATATTTCCTATTTACACGTTTTTACGTATTCTGAAAGACCAAATACAGAAGCTGTAGATTTTGATGGTGTAGTCCCTAAAAAAGTACGAGCTAAACGTAGTAAGATGTTACGTGGTTTATCTGCAAAGAAAAGACGTTCTTTTTATGAAGCTCAATTAGGAAATACACTAACTGTTTTATTCGAAAGTGAAAATAAAGAAGGTTATATAAATGGATTTACTGAAAACTACGTAAAAGTAAAAACACCTTGGAATCCTGAGTTAATAAACACTTTACATACAATTACTCTTACTGAAATTGATAAAGATGGCTTAGTTAGATTTAATTTTTCTTAACCTAGTTGTTTTTATAGAACTTGGCATTAAAATTGCTTTCATCTTAATAAATCTATTATAATGAAATATTTTTTTAAGCCTTATCTTTTTGGCGGTAAACTATATTTAAATAAAATTTTAAGAATAAAGAGTTGAAAAAAACTATAGAAAATACTACCAAAATAATTAAAAATAAAAATATATATGCAAAATTTATTGCTGTTATAAAAGATGTGTCCAATTTAGAAGACACTAAATCATATATTGTAAATAGTGGTTTAATATGGGATAAATTAATTTTAGATACAGTTGTTTTAAAAGTTGTATATATTAAAGTTCTTATAGATAATAAAGATTTCTGGCTTAAAAGATTACAACAATCTAATGTTTTTTCTTTTGTAGCAATTAATAGTAAAGATGCTTTAGGAAACATAAAATATATTACAGAAAATACAATTGTAAAATTAAGAAAAACTCATTGTCATGGACTTTGTGCTGTATATGATGTTATTTTTTTAAAAGACGGAAAAGTAATTTTTAATGGTATAGAAAATGTTTTAGTTAAAGGAAATAAAGAATTTAAAATTACAAAAAGACAAATAGAAAAACTTAATTGTTTATTTAAAAAAACTTCTTTTAAAAATTATAGTAATGCTTTTAAAAGTAGATCTATTGTGGATTTACCAAGCACATTTATAACTTATAAAAACAAACAAATTGAAATTAAGCTTTGGAAAAAATGTTCCAGATGAATTAACATCTGTCATCAAATATTTAGAAAAGCTTTTAATAGAACAAAAACTAATTGAATAAATGACAAAAATCCCTATATACTTTATGCCAGGTTTAGCTGCTGGACCAAAAATATTTGAAAATTTAGACCTTTCTAAGGAGCATTACGAATTGTTTTATTTAGAATGGAAAAAACCATTGGCTATAGAAGAATCTATTACTAATTATGCAATGAGGATGTCTGAAGACATAAATCATAAAAATCCAGTACTGGTTGGTGTATCATTTGGAGGTATAATAGTACAAGAAATAAGCAAGTTTATAGAAACAAGAAAAGTAATAATTATTTCTAGTGTAAAAACAAAACACGAACTACCAACTAGGTTTAAAATTTCAAGTATGAGTAAGTTATACAAGCTTTTCCCAACAAAAATTGTAAACAATTTTGAATCTTATGCCAAGTTCTTCTTAGGAAAATCTCTTAAAAAAAGAGCTGATATTTATAAAAAATATTTATCAGTTAGAGGTACAAAATATTTAAAATGGTCTATCCATAATGTACTGCATTGGTCTCAAGAAAAACCTTTAACAGATATAATACATATTCATGGTACAGAAGATCACGTTTTCCCTTATAAAAACATTAAAAACCCCATCAAAATTGAAGAAGGTACTCATGTAATGATTTTAACTAAAGCTAAAAAAATATCTCAAATTATTCACGAAAGTTTAACTTAATTAAAGTTTTTTATTGTTTACTTTTAAGGCCTAAAAAAATGAATTAGCTATGAATAAATCTTTACGTTTTTTATCTTTTCTATCTGTAGTTTTTATTACACTTTTATTTATAAATGCAGTAAATAAAGCAGATGTAGACCCTAAAACAAACACACATAAAAATTATAAAGTAAAAGCTCTAAGCTTGCCTAAAAATTTAAATTTAGCAGGAGAAAGAGTTCCATTAGAAATTGCTGATGTTAGAGAAAGAATGGACAGAGAGTTATTAGTAAATACTTATTGGCAATCTAATGGGTTATTACTTATAAAACGAACCAATAAGTACTTCCCTATTTTAGAACCTTTATTAAAAAAATACGGATTACCAGACGACTTTAAATATTTAGCTCTAGCAGAAAGTGGTTTTACTGATGAAACTTCTACAGTTGGTGCTGCAGGAATGTGGCATTTTATGAAAGCTACTGGAAAAGAATATGGATTAGAAATTAATAGTAACGTAGATGAAAGGTATAATATTGAGTTAGCTACAAAAGTTGCTGCTCAATATTTAAAAAAATCTAAAGATCGCTTTGGATCTTGGACTTTAGCTGCTGCTGCTTATAATGCAGGTAACTACGGAGTTTCAAGAAGATTAAAATCTCAAAAAGTTGATAATTATTATGATGCAAAATTAGCAGATGAAACGGAGAGATACGTATTTAGAATATTAGCCTTAAAAGAAATAATTAGCAACTCAGAAAAATATGGTTTTGTTTTTAAGAAAGAAGATCTTTATAAAACACAAAAAACTTATACTATTAAAGTAGATAGTGCAATTGCTAATATTACAGATTTTGCAAGAGGTTACGGAATGAATTATAAGGAATTTAAAATTTATAACCCTTGGTTAAGAGAAAATAAATTGAATAATAAAAGTAGAAAAATTTACGAAATTCAAATTCCAATTAAATAGTTAATCTAATATTGTTTTTACCCTACCTACAATTCCACTTTCTAAAAGAACTTTTATTCCATGAGGATGATTTGATGATTTAGTTAAAAGTCTGGCTATTATACCTTCTGTTAATTCTCCCGTTCTTTGATGTGGTTTTTGAATAACTTCAACTAATAAACCAATTTTTACATTTTTTCTTTGCCTTCCATCTTTCATATTATATATTTAAAAAATAAAAAAAGCCTATCAAATTATTTTGATAGGCTTTTCTTAAAAAATTAACTAGTAATAGATATATATTATAATACTCTTACGTTTACTGCGTTTAATCCTTTTCTTCCATCTTGTAAGTCAAATTCAACTTCATCGTTTTCACGAATTTCATCAATTAATCCTGACACGTGTACAAAATGTTCTGTGTTTGATCCTTCTTCAGTGATAAATCCAAATCCTTTAGATTCATTGAAAAATTTTACGGTACCTTTATTCATTATAAAAATTATTGTGTTGTTAAATTCATTCCTAACAACGTTTATTAAAATACAAAGATAGTGCCATTAATTCAAAATGACTCAAAAACATTCATTTTCTTTAAAACAAAATCATTAAACACTAACAATCAATCGTTTAACATCATTAAATTCTTCAATTATTTCATTTAAAACAGTTTTAGCAGGTTTTATTTCATGAATTAGTCCTGCAATTTGACCAATTTCTAACTCACCATTCTCTAAATCTCCTTCAAACATTCCTTTTTTTGCTCTTGCCCTACCAAGTAATTCTTTAATATCTTCTATTGATGGATTTTTCTGATATAACTCTTGAACTTCATTAAAAAACTTATTTTTAATCAATCTTACAGGTGCTAATTCTTTTAATGTAAGTTGCGTATCGCCATCTTTTACATCAACAATTGTGTTTTTAAAATTAATGTGGGCAGAAGATTCTTTAGTTGCAGCAAATCTACTTCCAATCTGAACTCCATCTGCTCCTAAAACCATTGCTGCAAGCATTCCTCTTCCTGTTCCAATTCCTCCTGCAGATATAACAGGTATTTTAACTTGTTCTTTTACCATTGGTATTAAAGCAAAAGTTGTTGTTTCTTCTCGCCCGTTATGACCACCTGCTTCAAAACCTTCACAAACAACTGCATCTACACCAGCAGCTTCAGCTTTTAGAGCGAATTTTACAGAACTTACAACATGTACAACTGTAATTCCTTTTTCTTTTAAATATGAAGTCCATGTTTTAGGATTACCAGCAGATGTAAAAACAATTTTTACCCCTTCCTTAATAATTATATCCATAATTTTTTCAATATCTGGATATAACATTGGCACGTTTACCCCAAAAGGTTTATCCGTAGCTATTTTACATTTTTGAATATGCTCTCTTAAAACATCTGGGTACATAGAACCTGCGCCAATTAAACCTAAACCTCCTGCATTTGAAACTGCAGAAGCTAATTTATAACCAGAAACCCAAATCATTCCTCCTTGTATAATTGGGTATTTAATATTAAAAAGTTGTGTTATTTTATTTGTCATTTTTTTATCTTTAAAATAAAATCGATACGAATCAAAAAAATCAGTTAAAAATAAATGGTAACTCCAAAGGAAATTTAACCTTCATATTTGCAATAATCCCTGGTTGCATACCATCAAATTTTAGAAAATAAGATATAATTTTTTCTTTGTATTGATCTCCAATATTTGGAGTTATTGATATATCTTCTACTTTACCCTCTTTACTAATTGAACACTTTAAAAGAAAATTGGTATTTAAACCTTCATTTTTTAAACCCTTTACCAATTCTTTATTTAATCTAGTTCTTAGGCTCTTATTTCCTTTTTTATAATGAGGACTTCTAGATATTATTAATTTCTCTTTTATAGTAATCCCTTCTTCATTCCAAAGATTATAATCTAAAATATTTCCTTTTTTATATACAATTCTTGCTCTACTCTTTAAGTTATTATCTAGGTATTTCCAAACTCCTTCTTTTTTCCCATTTAAAAAATAACCTTTAGTTATAAGTGCTCCTTTAGTATTAAAATAAGAGTATCTTCCATTTTTTTTACCTTTAGAGTTGTAGTTTTGAGTAGATTTTAAATTTCCACTCTCATCATATACCTTAAAAACTCCAACTCTAGTTTTTAATTTTTTATTTTTAAAATTTCCTTGAAATTTTACTTTTCCATTTCCAAAATAAACAGTTGCCAGCCATAAAGAATCTTTCTTAACAATAGTTTGAATATAAGTAGCTTGTTCTTTTATTACTTTCTTATAATGTCTATCTAAATAATTTACAACAGAATCTTTCTGTGAAAAACACGAGAATGAAAGGAAAAAAGTAAATACAATTAAAAAAATATTTTTCATTAAAATAAAAGAATATTTATGAGATTACGCCAGAGCCTAAAAGTTCTTCATTTTTATACCAAGCAACAAATTGCCCTTCTTGTATAGCAGATTGATTATTCTCAAAAGCTACATATAAACCTGATTCTACTTTATGTAATGTTGCCTTTTCTAATACTTGTCTATACCTAATTCTAGCATCTACTTGCATCGTTTCTCCTACTTTTAACGTTAAATCTTCACGTATCCAATGAATTTCTTCATTAGAAACAAATAAAACTTTTCTGTATAAACCTTGGTGATTTTTACCTTCTCCAGTATAAATAACATTTTCTACAACATCTGTTTCTATAACATATAAAGCTTCTTTTGTACCACCAACATTTAAGCCTTTACGTTGCCCTTTAGTAAAATAATGTGCTCCTTGATGTTTACCTACAGTTTTACCATCTTCTTTTGTATAATAAAACTTCGTAGACAAGAATTTTAGTTCTGCTTCTTTGTTTTCGAATTTTGGAAGAGAGTTTGTATACTGCTTATAATCTGAAGGAATTGTTACAATTTCACCTTCTTTTGGTTGTAATTTTTGTTGTAAGAACTCTGGTAATCTAACTTTACCAATAAAACATAAACCCTGAGAATCTTTTTTCTCAGCTGTAATTAAATCTGCTTTTTTTGCAATCTCTCTAACTTCAGGTTTTGTTAATTCACCTATAGGAAATAATGCTTTCGTTAATTGTTCTTGAGATAATTGACATAAAAAATAAGATTGATCTTTATTATTATCTAAACCTCCTAATAATTTATAAACAGGTTTACCATCTATAATTTCTTCTCCTTTTCTACAATAATGACCCGTTGCTACATAATCTGCACCTAATTTTAGGGCAATGTCCATAAAAACATCAAACTTAATTTCTCGGTTACAAAGAACATCTGGGTTTGGAGTTCTACCTTTAGAATATTCATCAAACATATAATCTACTATACGTTCTTTGTATTGCTCACTTAAATCTACAACCTGAAATGGAATTTCTAATTTTTCTGCAACAATCATTGCATCATTACTATCTTCTAACCACGGACATTCATTAGATATTGTTACAGAATCATCATGCCAATTTTTCATAAAAAGACCGATAACTTCATACCCTTGTTCTTTTAATAAATATGCAGTTACACTAGAATCTACACCACCTGAAAGACCTACTACTACTCGTTTCATTTTTTAATTTTGAGGATGCAAAGTTACAACTTTGATACTGATTTTTTGATTGAAAAAATTGATGAATAGATTGGCTAAATTAATTCTTTTTAGGTTTACTAAAAGTAGCTTTCTTTTTCTTGAAATCATTATCTGTAGCAACCTCTCCATCTAAATAATATTCCCATTCTCCTATTCTTTTACCATCTTTATACGATCCTGTTTCTTTTATCATACCATTAAGTTCAAAATATTTAGCAATACCGTTTTGTTTACCGTTTCTAAAAGTAATTTCTTCTATTAATACTCCTTTACTAGAATATTTTTTTGATAAACCTTCTTTTAACCCCTCTTTATAAACAGAAACTTCAGTAGGTTTTCCATTAGGATAGTAATTAATAAGATTTCCGTTTAACTTACCATCTTTATAATATTCTTCTGACCTTAATTTGCCATTCTCAAAATAATAAATCCAATGCCCTATTCTTTTTCTACCCAAGTAATATCCTCTACTTTGTAAAACGCCGCCAATAGAATAAAACTTCACTAAAAAGGCATCGTTTTTTTTGAATAGGTTTTTACAATTATTGGATGTTTAGAACTAGAAATGTCATAAAATTTAAAAACTCCAATTTCTTTTCCCTTTTCAAATGTACCTGTATAACGAACTTTATTATTTGCATGGTACTTTATCCAAATACCAGTTCGTTTTTTATTCTCATCAAACTGATTGATTTTTTGAGCATAAAAAAATGAACTCGAAAAAAAACAAACAAAAAAGGTAAAAACAAAAAACAGTCTTTTTATATTTATCATTCTAAAACAATTTTAAGGTAAATATACATTAATCGATCTAAAAATGAGTATACTTTATTTAACAGAGCAACTTAATAATATGGAAAATCCTAAAAGGGAAAACCGACAAAGAGTTGCTAATGTTATATTAGAAAATAAAAAATTATTTAAAGATTTAGTTTCCATTACTTTTGATGTTGAAAATAAAGTTTCTATAAAAGCTGCTTGGATTTTAGAATGGATTTGTACACATCATCATTTGAATTGGATAATTCCTCACTTAGATGAATTTACAGAAAAAATTTCTAAAGTAACTTTTGATAGTGCTACAAGACCTTGTGCAAAAATTTGTGAGCACATAGCAACTGCGTATTATTCTAAGAAAGAAAATCATATTAAAAAAAACTTAACTGTACAACAAATAGATAACATTGTAGAAACTGGTTTCGATTGGTTAATTACGCCACAAAAAATTGCTGTAAGAGCATATACAATGAATGCTTTATATTTTTTTGGTTTAGAGAAAGATTGGATTCATCCAGAATTAAAACACTTAATTGAGACTAAAATTATTCATGAAAGTAAAGGTTGTAAAGCAAGAGGTAAATTCATTTTAGAATTGATAGAAAAACATAAAAAATCTACTTTATAAATCTGTTGAATTGCCTATTTTTGCAATTAACAACAGAACTAAAAATGGAATTAACACAATTAAATGCTATTTCTCCTATTGATGGGCGTTATAGAGGTAAAATATCAAAACTTGCAAACTATTTTTCTGAAGAAGCTCTTATAAAATATAGAGTTCGTGTAGAAATTGAATATTTTATTGCTTTGTGCGAAATTCCTTTGCCACAATTAGCAGATTTTAATTCAGACTTATTTGACGATTTGCGTAAAATTTATACAGATTTTACTGCTGATGATGCCCAAAAAATAAAAGATATTGAAAAAGTTACTAATCATGATGTAAAAGCGGTTGAGTACTTTATCAAAGAAAAATTTGACAAGCTAAGCTTGACTAAGTATAAGGAATTTATCCACTTTGGGTTAACTTCTCAAGACATAAATAACACTGCAGTTCCTTTATCTATTAAAGAAGCTATGAATGATGTTTATGTACCACAATATTTTGAAGTTTTAGAAAAACTACAAGAATTAGTTATTGAATGGAAAGATATTTCTATGTTGGCTAGAACTCATGGTCAGCCAGCATCGCCAACAAGATTAGGTAAAGAAATAGATGTTTATGTAGTACGTTTAAAAGAACAATTTAGTTTATTAAATGATATACCAAGCGCTGCTAAATTTGGTGGAGCAACTGGTAACTTTAATGCTCACAAAGTTGCGTACCCAACAATTGATTGGAAAGATTTTGGAAGTAAGTTTGTACAAGAAAAATTAGGTTTGTACCACTCATTTCCAACAACTCAAATAGAACATTACGACCATCTTGCAGCCTTATTTGATACTTTAAAACGTATTAATACTATAATTATAGATTTAGACAGAGATTTCTGGACCTATGTTTCTATGGATTACTTTAAACAAAAAATTAAAGCTGGTGAAGTAGGTTCTTCTGCAATGCCACATAAAGTTAATCCAATCGACTTTGAAAATTCTGAAGGAAATTTAGGAATAGCAAATGCAATTTTTGAGCATCTTTCTGCAAAATTACCTATTTCTCGTTTACAACGTGATTTAACAGACAGTACAGTTTTACGTAATGTTGGTGTACCTTTTGGTCATACAATTATTGCTTTTACATCAACATTAAAAGGTTTAAATAAATTATTACTAAACAAACAAAAGTTTGAAGATGATTTAGAAAATAATTGGGCAGTTGTTGCAGAAGCTATTCAAACAATTTTAAGACGTGAAGCTTACCCAAATCCTTATGAAGCTTTAAAAGGATTAACAAGAACTAACGAAAAAATTAACCAAAACTTAATTGCTAATTTTATTGATACTTTAGAAGTATCAGCAGAAATTAAAACTGAATTAAAAGCAATTACTCCATCAAATTATACAGGAATTTAATGAAAAAAGTACTCTTTATTTTAGCAGGAATTTTACTATTTACTTCTTGTAAAACTGATTTTGAAGATAATTCAGATCGTTTTAAAGTTGGTGTTTTTAAAATTCCTGCTGGTAAAGGCTTTGTAGAAGAAACCATTATTAGAAAAGATAGTATTCAAATTAGTAAACATGGTAATCATGTAGATACTTTGTCTATTAAATGGAAAAACAACTTTTTTACACCTTAAAATATATCAACCCAAAAACAGAATTACAGAAAGATCCAATGTTTATTCAAATTAATAAGATTCATAAAGAATCTTATGATTTTACTGTAAAGATTGGTTTCTCTAAATTCTCTAAAAAAGCAACTATTTTTAAAGTAGAATAATATGGAAATATTTTTACACTTTGATACTTGGGTTGCACTTTTAACATTAACTTTTTTAGAAATAATTTTAGGGATAGATAATGTTATTTTTATTTCTATATCTGCAAATAAACTACCTGAAGATAAGGTTAGAAAAGCTACTTTATTAGGTTTAGCTTTAGCAATGATTACAAGAATACTATTATTGTTTAGTGTGTCTTACTTAATTGCTTTAAAAGAACCTTTTTTAACCTTAGATATTGGCTGGTTTAAAACAGCTATTACAGGACAAAGTATTATTTTACTATTAGGAGGCATTTTTTTACTCTACAAAAGTACTAATGAAATTAGGCAAAAAGTAGAAAACACAAATGAAGAACAAGTATTAAAAACACCAAAAGTAATTTCGTTTAAAAGTGTAATTATTCAAATTATATTAATTGATATCGTCTTTTCTTTTGATAGTATTTTAACTGCTGTTGGTATGACAAATGGTGTAGACGGAGCTTTATTAATTATGATATTTGCCGTTATTATTTCTATCATAATTATGATGATATTTTCTAAACCTATTAGTAATTACGTAAACAACAATCCTACAATACAAATGTTGGCATTGTCTTTTTTAATCTTAATAGGTTTTATGTTAATTACAGAAGGAGCACATTTATCGCATACCGAAATTTTTAACAAAACTGTGGGAGTTATTCCTAAAGGATATTTGTACTTTGCCATCGCTTTTTCTTTAAGTGTAGAAATGATTAATTTAAGAGTTAGAAAGAAAAAATAATATCGAATATTTAAAAAAACATATAAGTTTATTTTTCTTAATTCTATTGATGTTACCTACATCTATAGAAATTATTCATGATTTAGAAAATCATGAACACATTGTATGTTCTTCTCAAAACGATCATCATATACATATTGAAGATTTAGATTGTAACGAATTTCATAAGCAAATAACTTTCTTTTCTTTAGATTTTCCTGCCAATTTAGATGTAATACCAAAGCGTTTTTATACTTCGTTATTTATTGATAAGCCTCAAATAGAAAAAGAGATTTATCAATCTATAAAAACTACAAGAGGTCCTCCTCATTTTACTGTATAACTTAACATAGTCATTAATAATATAAAGTTATCTATTTAAAAGAATAGGTACGTTTTCTATTATATAAAAGAATGGCAAATATTTAATAAAACAGTAAAACTATTTCAATGAAAAATTTTATAAAACTGCTATTTTTTATAGCAGCATTTTCTATGAATGCACAAAATAGCATTTCAGGAAAAATTACAGATACAAACAACAACCCTTTACCACAAGTAGAAATTTATGCACAAGAAATTCATAAAGGAACAATTTCTAATGAAGATGGGTTATATATTTTAAATAATATTCCTAACGGAAAGATAAAGTTAACTTTTAACTACTTAGGTTATCAAACAATTACAAAACAGATAGTTGTAAATTCTAAAGAATTAATTATTAATATTCAATTACAAGAATCTTCTTTTGAAATTGATGAAATAATAATTTCTACACCATTTAATAAATTACAATCAGAAAATGTAATGAAAATAGAAAGACTGTCTGCTAAATCTTTACAAAAAACTGGAGCTTCTACATTATCTGAAGGGATTACCAATATTGCAGGAGTATCGCAAATATCTACAGGTAGTTCTATTGGAAAACCTGTAATCAGAGGCTTAAGTGGCAATAGAGTTCTTGTATATACACAAGGAATAAGGTTAGAAAATCAGCAATTTGGAGGTGAACACGGTTTAGGTATTAATGATGCAGGAATTAGCAGTATTGAAGTAATTAAAGGGCCAGCTTCTCTATTATATGGGTCTGATGCTCTTGGAGGTGTTTTATACTTAAATCCAGAAAAATTTGCTATTGAAAACAATAATGAATTAAGTCTTAATCAGCGTTACTATAGCAATACGCTAGGTAGTAATACTTCTGTGGGGTTAAAATCATCTAAAGAAAATTGGAAGTTTTTAGCAAGAGGAACTTTTTCTTCTCATTCTGATTATAAAATTCCAACTGACCAAAGAATAACAAACACAAGATTTAAAGAAAAGGATTTTAAAACCGGTATAGCATTTTCTAAGAATATATTTACCTCAGAAATTAGATATAATTTTAATAATTCTGAATTAGGATTAACCGAAGGGATAAATGAGCAATCAAGAAGCACATCACTTTTAGAACCTTACCAATCTATAGATAATCATATTATAAGCGCTCATAATCATCTATTTTTAGGAAATTCTAAATTAGATATAGATTTAGGCTACACTGTAAATGATAGAAAAGAATTTGAAGAACACGAAGAACACCATGAAGATGAACATGATGATGATGATGAACACGAAGATGAGCATGAAGACGAGCATGATGAAGCAGCCTTAAGAATGAAATTAAAAACATTTACTTATAATGCAAAGTTTCATTTCCCTAAAGTAGGAAACTTAGAAGTTTTATCAGGAATTCAAGGTTTACATCAAACAAACACAAATTATGGAGACGAATTATTGATTCCTAATGCTAAAATAAATGATTTTGGAATTTTTACAACCGCAAATTATAGTTGGAATAATAATAATAATAATAATACGTTGCAAGCAGGAATCCGTTTTGATAACAGAAATATTATAACAGAAAGACATGAAGTTGCGCATGAAGACGAAGTACATATTTTTAATGCAATAGATAAAACATATAATAGTTTTACAACATCATTAGGTTTTAAAACTTCAATATCAGAATCTATTACTTCTAGAATAAATTTTGCTTCAGGTTTTAGAGCTCCAAATTTAGCAGAATTAACATCGAACGGAGTACATCATGGAACAAATCGTTTTGAAGAGGGAAATAATTATTTAACCAATGAAAAAAACTCTCAAATAGATATTTCTCTAGAATATAAGACTGATCATTTTGAACTTTTTACGAACGGGTTTTATAATCATTTAAATGATTATATATATTTAACTCCTACCGGTGAAATTGAAGACGGAAGTCCTGTTTATACTTATATACAAGAAGATGCAAAATTATATGGTGGAGAATTTGGTTTTCATTTACACCCTCATCCATTAGATTGGTTACACTTAGAGAGTACTTTTGAAACTGTTATTGGAAAACAAAATAATGGTAATTATTTACCTTTAATTCCTGCTAATACTTGGAAAAACACATTTAGAACAGAATTCCAAATCAATAATTGGCTACAACATGGTTATTCATCTATAAGCTTACAAAGTACCTTTTCTCAGAAAAAAATTAGTCAATTTGAAACAGAAAGCCCTTCTTATAATTTATTAAATTTAGGTTTTGGTGGCGATATAAAATTAGGAACAACAAAATTCTCAACATCTGTTTCTGTAAATAACTTATTAAATAAAAAATACATAAATCACTTATCTCGTTTAAAAGCAGATGGTCTTTTAAATCAAGGTAGAAATATTGTTTTAGGTATAAATTTTATTTTATAAAAGTAAATCATAATTAAAAGCAACTATTTAAAATAGTTGCTTTTTAATTTAAAGTCTTATTTTTATAATATAATTCGATTTAAAAATTAAATGACAAGAAACAAAGTTTTAAATGAAATAATTTTAGGTTATAGAAATGTTATTGAAGAAAGGTATCAATATAATATTTTAATAAAAAAATACAAGCTTCCTAATGCTATTGATGATAAAACGATAAATGACATTAAAATTTACTTTTTAAATTATGTTTATCCAGATTTAGAACAGAGAGCTGAATTAGATGATGCTTTTAGCACTTTAGATGGTTTTGTAAAACAACCAGAAAAACTTTTAAATCTTGTACTAAAATCTTTTAAATTAATTTTTTCTCATGGTAAACACCTGCCTAAAATTTTTGGCGCAGGTTTAAAAGCAATGAAATCTTTTAGAGGAGCTACAAAATTCGAAAATAGACTTGTGGATATGGCTTTAGAGAAAAAAATAACTTACCCTTATACTACCAACAAAATAAACACTTTAACAAAACTACTTCCTTACTCAGAAATTGAAGATTTTATTAAAAATACAGAGTCTTTTTTTAACATTATTCATGATAAGAAATTAGTAATAAATGTAAAAGAAATTATATCATTTCTAATTGATAAAATGGAAAACAAACCAAAAATTTATACAATAAAAGAAATTTCTGGTTTAGCATTAGCACTAAAAACTATTAGTAAAGGTGAAGAAATGCTGGATAAATTATCAGAAGAAAATCAAAAAATTTTAATAGATTATGTTGTTAAAATTGAAAAAGACAACTTAATTGAAATCTTTTCAAGATAATTTATTGCACATATTTTGTCTTTTTAAGTGTATTTAAAATAATAAATGAAGCTAAAAAGAATATAGCTAAACATAATACAGACCATTGCATAGAATCTGTAATTGCATATAACAAGCCATAGACAAACGTTCCAAGAACAATCGCTATTTTCTCTGTAACATCATAAAAACTAAAATACGTTGCATGATCTTCCGTTTCTGGTAACAGTTTAGAATAAGTAGAACGTGTTAAAGATTGAATTGCTCCTTGTACAAACCCTAATAAAACTCCCAATCCGTAAAAATAATATTCTACATTTTCTTGACTTTTATCTAATAAAAATGCTGTAAAACAAACTACCATCCAAGTTACTATAGTAACTTTAAGTGCTTTAATATTTCCCCATTTTTCTGACAATCTAGAAAACACAAAAGCACCTACAATAGCTACAATTTGAACAAGTAAAATGGTAACTATTAAATTCATAGCAGGTAAACCTAACTCCGTTGAGCCAAAAATTGCTGCCATTAAAATAATTGTTTGCACACCAATACTTAACAAGAAAAAAGAAATTAAAAACTTTTTTAATGTTGGGTAATTCATTACCTCTTTAGCTACAATTTTTAATTCTCTAAAACCTTTCCATATATAATCATTATCGGGTTGTTTATTATAAATATCATTTGGTAAACGTTTAAAGGTTATTTGTGCAAAACCAATCCACCAAATCCCAACCAAAACAAAAGAAATTCTTGAAGCCATAGAAGCATCAATACCAAACAAATCTGGTTTCTGAATCATAATTAAGTTAATAATTAACAAAATTACAGATCCTGCATATCCATAAATAAATCCTTTTGCACTTGCTCTATCTTGTTGTTCTGGATGTGCAACTTCTGGTAAATAAGCATTGTAAAAAACTAAACTTGCCCAAAAGCCAATACTTGCTAAAATGGTAAATAAAATACCAATCCAAACAGTATCTACTCCATCAAAAAAGTATAAACTAGTTACTGATAAACCACCCATCCAACAGAAAAATCTCATAAACTTTTTCTTACTTCCCGTATAATCTGCAATACCAGATAATATAGGCGATATAAAAGCTACAATCAAAAAAGAAAACGATAAAGCATAACTATATAAACTATCTGGGTGCTCCCATTCCATTCCTAAAAAACGAACAATTTTGCCATCTGTAACAGCACTATAATACAAAGGAAAAACAGCTGTACTAATTACTAAAGAGTAAACTGAATTAGCCCAATCATAAAATGCCCAACCATTAATTAATTTTTTATCTCCAATTTTTAACATAAAAGTATATTTAAAAAAATGCCATTCAATTTCTTGAATGGCACACAATATAGGAAAACTATTCCTTTATTTTTTCATTTGAGCATTAGCTTGCGTATTAAACTTCTTTGCTAAAACTTTAGCTTCTGGTAAATAAGCTCTTAGAGTTTGTATTCTGCTTTGGTTAGATGGGTGTGTACTTAAAAACTCTGGCCCTTGTTTACCATTAGATTTTTTACTCATTCTTACCCAAACTTCTGCAGCTTCTCTACCATCATAACCTGCCATTATCATAAAAACCAAGCCAAGTTTATCTGCTTCGGTTTCATGAGTTCTACTAAAAGCTAACATTCCAACTTGTGAACCAGCTCCATAAGCTAAATTCCAAATTTGAGAAGTTTTAGGGTCTTTATTAGAAGTTCCTAAAGCTACAGCTAAACCTCCAATTTGTTGTAATTGACCAGAAGACATTCTTTCTTGACCATGTTTAGCAAATGCATGAGCAACCTCATGCCCCATTACAGCCGCTACACCATTTTCATTTTCACAAATTGGCATAATCCCTGTATAGAAAACAACTTTTCCTCCTGGTAAGCACCATGCATTAACCGTTTTATCCTCAACTAAATTAAACTCCCATTTATAAGATTCTGCTTCTGTAACCATATTATTAGCACGCATAAATCTATCTACAGCAGCAGCTACATTTTTACCAACATTCTTAATTTGATTAGACATTTCTCTATTAGAAGAAAGCTTATTTTCTGCTAAAAACCCTTTGTATTGAGCAAAACTTGCTGGTAAAACTTGGGCATCGCTTACAAAGTTTACACGCTTTCTACCCGTAATAGGAACAGTACTACATTCAGAAAAAAGGAAAACTGCAACTATTAAAACTATTATTTTTTTCATTTTATTACTTTTTGGTTCTTTTTATAAGACACTAAACACGTAATTTAGTCACTTATAAATTGATATCAAATTTTTATTAAAATTACATATTCTATAATTATTAAAAAAATATTTTTAATGCAGTTTTTTTCTAAAAATAAGTTATTTCCTACTAGTTTAAAAATCCCCAGATTTGTAAAGTGGTTTATACAGATAATTCACTTTTTTTCTACCCGACTTACTCTTTTTATTACTTCAAAAATTTTTGCTACTCCACCTCGCTTTACAACACCTAAAGCAGAAAAAGGAATGGAAAATAGCTCACAAGCTAAAACCCTAATGGTAAAAGCTATTAACAAAGAAGTACATGTGCTAACTTATGGCTATTCCGATAAAAAAGTATTGCTATGTCATGGTTGGGCTGGAAGAAGCACGCAACTTTACATGATTGCAAATAAACTTTTAGAAAATGGTTATATGGTGGTTTCTTTTGATGGACCTGCTCATGGAAAATCTACCGGTAAAGAAACAAACTTAATAGGCTTTATAGAAACTATAAAAAAAATTAATGAAGAATTCGGACCTTTTGAAGCCGCAGTTGGTCATTCTTTTGGTGCAATGGCTGTTATAAATACGCAAGCTGAAAAAGAAATTTTTAAATGTATTGTTACTGTAGGTTCTGGAGATAAAATTTCTGATGTTTTAATCAACTTTTCTAACAATTTAGGTCTAAAAAATAAATTTGGTAAAAGAATAATTGATTTTTTTGAAAAAAATGGAACTTAAATTTTAAAAACTACGATGCAAATAGAGCTGCTAGAAAGGTTAAAACCCCAGCTTTAATTATACATGATGTAAATGATGGAGATGTACTTGTAAGTTGTGCTATTAATATTCGTCAAAATTTAGAGAAAGGTTCACTTTTAATTACTAACGGATTAGGGCACACAAAAATTTTACGTGATAAAAGTATTGTGAACAAAATAATAAATTTTATAAAACAACACACATGAAAAAATTAGCAACAACACTTGTTTTATTATTGATGATAAGTTGTACTACTAAAGCACAAAATACATCCGAAGAAAAAAACATATAAAGTTGAGAAAACAAAAAACGAATGGAAAAAATTACTTTCTCCAATACAATATAATGTTTTAAGAGAAGCAGGAACAGAAAGAGCTTTTACAAGTGAATTAAATAAGAATTATAAAAAAGGTACTTATGTTTGTGCAGCTTGCAATACTGCTTTATATAAATCTGAACATAAATTTGATTCTGGTTCTGGTTGGCCTTCTTTTGATAGAGCTATAAAAGAAAATGTAGAATTAGATGTTGATTTTAAAATTGGTTATGCAAGAACGGAATTAAAATGCAATACATGTGGTAGTCATTTAGGGCATTCTTTTAATGATGGCCCAAAAACTACAGGAAAACGTCATTGTATTAATGGAGTTGCATTAAAGTTTATCCCCGAAAAATAGTATCTTTAAATTCTATTACAGATTTTAAAAATGAAAAAAATAAAATTTCCAAGCGCACAAACTGTATTGCTTATTATAGCTGCATTTGTAGCGCTTTTAACTTGGTATATTCCTTCTGGACAATACGATAGATTATCTTACAATAAAGACAACAATACTTTTGTAAAAACGAGTAAAGACAGTTCTATAATTTTGGAAGCTTCACAAAAAACATTAGATGATTTACAAGTTAAAATTCCTATTGAAAACTTTACATCTGGGGCAATTTACAAAGCCATTAGTATACCCGGAACTTATCAAAAATTAGAATCTAAACCTCAAGGTTTTAAAGAGTTTATTTTAGCGCCATTAAAAGGTATAATTGCGGTTTCTGATATTATTATTTTAGTCCTATTTATTGGAGGTTTAGTAGCAATTGTAAACTACACAGGTGCTTTTGAAGCGGGTATTACAAGACTTTCTGTTCTCTTAAAAGGAAAAGAATTTATTTTAATTATTGCAGTAACTTCTTTAATTGCATTAGGAGGTACTACTTTTGGATTAGCAGAAGAAACAATTGCCTTCTACCCTATTTTAATTCCTATTTTTATTGCTGCAAAATACGATGCAATAGTTGCATTAGCTTGCATTTATATAGGTTCTAGTATTGGTACAATGATTTCTATAACAAATCCGTTTAGCACAATAATTGCTTCAAACTCTGCTGGTATAAATTGGACAACCGGAATTGAAGGAAGAATCATAATGCTTTTAGTTGGACTAATAATTTCTATACTATATATAATTAGATATGCTCAAAAGGTAAAAAATGACCCAAGTAAATCTATTATTTTTGATCAAAAAGAAAGTATAGAAAAATTATTTTCTTTTCAAAACTCTACAAAAAAATCAATTTTTCTCTTAGATTAAAATTAGTTCTTAGCATTTTTATAATTTGTTTTATTGTAATGGTTTATGGAGTAATTAATTTAGATTGGTGGTTTTTAGAAATGACTGCAGTATTTTTTGTTGGTGCTCTAGTAATAGGTTTTATATATAAAATAAATGAAACTGTTTTTGTTGAAACTTTTATAAAAGGCGCTAATGAGCTATTAAGTGTGGCTTTTATTATAGGTTTAGCTCGTGGTGTAACCATTTTAATGGAAGATGGTTTAATTAGTGATACACTTTTATTTTACGCAAGTTCATTTACAGAAGGAATGCATAAAGGTCTTTTTATAAATGCTATGATGTTTGTTTATAGTGGTCTTACTTTTTTTATACCATCTTCTTCTGGTATGGCAGTATTAACAATGCCAATTATGTCTCCTTTAGCGGATACAGTGTCTTTAGGTAGAGAACATGTAGTAAATGCCTATCTTTTAGGTATAGGTCTTTTTAACTTTATAAACCCTACTGGTTTAATTTTAGCTTCTTTAGCAATGATTAAAGTTGGTTACGATAAATGGTTAAAATTTGTAATTCCGTTAGTTCTAATTCTTACTTTACTTTCTATAATTTTCTTAACAATTTCAGTTTATTTATAATGGATAATTCTTATTTAAAAAGTACTAGAGAAAAAAGGAGTTCATTTTACAAAAGATTTATAACTTTAAGTAACAATATTAAATTTGTTTCGTCATAAAAGTGAGTAAATTAATGAAACCAACTTTAAATGAAACAAAAAACTTTGCCACAATTATTTGTTATTTACCTTAGGTATTTAATTGGTTTTGCATTTATTTTTGCAAGTTTAGTAAAAATACAAGGGTTACGTTTTACTTCAGAAAGTGGTGCAGAAAACCCTATAAATTCTGCTTGGCATTTTTTTGAAACGTTATATGAATCTGGTATTTATTGGCGTTTTCTAGGAATTGCACAATTTATAACTGGCTCTCTTTTAGTAACACAACGTTTTGCAAAATTAGGCGCAATTCTATTTTTACCAATAATTGTAAATGTTTTTGTAATTACAATTTCTTACGATTTTAAAGGAACACCAATTATAACATTTCTTATGTTATTATCAACTTTATTTTTAATTTATTGGGATTGGGATTCTCTAAAAATATTGATTAATAAAACACCTACAAACTCTACTAAAAAAAGGTTAGAAAACGATAATATTTGGATGTATATAGGTTTATCTTTTATAATAATTACAACCATTACAAAACTATTTATCTTTAATCAATACATTGTATTTGCATTTTTATTAATGGCAATAATTGGCTTTGTAGGATTGATTATTGCGTATAGAAAAAGGAAATTATATTAATTACACACCTTCTAACCAAGTTTTAAAAGCATTCACTTTTTCTCTACTTACAATTATTTCTTTTTCTAAAACCATCGTAGGAATCACTTTTAACCGACTGTTAGAATACACTATAACATCTTTAAATGCATTAATGTTAATAATAAACGAACGATTAACTCTAAAGAATAATGATGCACTTAAAACTTTGTGCACATCTTCTAATTTAAAATCTATTATATATTTTTTGTTTTCTTTTGTAACTAAATACACGGTTCTTCCTTCTGCATAAAACAAGGCTATTTCTTCTGTTTTAATAGAATGAATATGATTGCCCAAACGTACTAAAAACCGATCTTTTTCTTTCTTTATTTTAATTTTATCTACAACTTTAGAAACAGTTTCTGCATTAAAAATTGTTTCCATAATTTTTAATTTATTCATTGCCTTAGATACATCTGTAAACGTAATAGGTTTTAAAATATAATCTATACTATTAACTTTAAAAGCATCTACAGCAAATTCATCAAAAGCAGTAGCAAATATTACTGGTTTGTTAATTTTAACATGATTAAATATTTCGAAACTTAAACCATCTGTTAGTTGAATATCCATAAAAATAACGTCGTAATTTTGGTTACATTCAAACCAATTTATACTTTCAGAAATACTAGACAATACTTTTAAAATTTTAATATTAGTATCAAATTTTAATAAATATCTTTCTAGTTTTTCAGCTGCTAAATGTTCATCTTCAATAATAACAATGTTCATAATTATGATATTATATTTAATTTAGGAATTATAATTTTTCTACTTCTTTCAGTTTCATCAACTTTAATTTTTGTTGAACTGTAAACATTATAACTTCTTACAATTTCTTTGATTTTATCTAAATTAAACTGAGTGGTTATTTTATCATTTTTATGGTAAGAAATATCTAAACACTCATCTGTTTCGTTTAAGTTAATTTGCAATATCGATTCTGAAGTTACAATACTCGTTCGTACTATTTGTTCTATTATAAAAAGTAAGCTTCCAGGAACTATTAAAAATGTGCTTGTACAATTATTTTTGAAAGAAACATTTCTAAAAGCTAAATAATTAAAAAGGTCTACTAATTCTTTAACAACAATAATTTCTTCTTTAAAAGAAATTAATTCTTTTTCTTGACCTGATAAAATATACCTATAAATTGTAGCTAAATGATCTATAAAATCATCTGATTTGTCTTTATCCTTTTTTATCAGAATTAATAATGATTCTAAACTTTCAAATAATAAATTAGGATTTATTTCTCTTTTAAATCGCTTAAAAACGTGTTCAATATTTTTTTATTAATGCCTCTTGTAGTAATTTTTCAGAATTGATTTTAAATAAATATTGATGACTTAAATAGAGTACAATATAAATAAAAGTAACACCACAAAATATCGTATCAAAAACATAAATTTCTTCAATAGAAGCAGAAAAATTTAATAAATATTTAAAATATAAATTAATTGCAACTGTAGAAATAACTAGACATAAAGCCATAGAAATAACAACTTGTAAAAAGATATTAAACCTAGATAATTTATTAAATAAAGTTTTTTTAAATAATAATAAAAGTCCTCTAGAAAATTCTTGAATTAAGTAACTTAATGCAATACAAAAATATAATTCTTCGTTAAAAAACTGTTCTTGAATTTGCTCTACATTATTGTTTAATAGTAAAACCAATAAATATATAATTACACCACTAATGATAGGGCTTAAAAGTCGAAAAAGTGGTTGATGTATAAATAACTTTTTCATCTAATTAAAGGTAATTTAACTATGAATTTTTCGTCCTTTATTATAGAAACGGTTTTATCAGCAATCAATAAATATCGTGCTTCAATATTTTTTAATCCGATGTTAAAAGAGGTAATATTTTTTGGTCCTTTAGTAATGTTGTTTTCTACAATTACCTCAAAACCATTAGATTTAATACTGATAAGCAATGGTGTATTAATAGCCATTTGATTATGTTTTACTGCATTTTCTACTAACATTTGTAAAGTTAAAGGTGGAATTTTCGTTTCTAACACATCATCTTCAATAGAAATAATACATGAAAACTTATCTTTAAAACGAGTTTGTATTAAATAGATATAAGCATTTACAAAATCAATTTCTTCTTGTAAAGTAATTAGTTTTTGATGATAACTTTTTAAAGTAAAATCATACATTTTTGCTAGTCTTCTAATAAAAACCTCAGCACTACTTTCGTCCTTATAAATTAAAGAAGAAATTGTATTTAAACTATTAAATAAAAAATGTGGGCTTAATTGAGATTTTAATGCATTTAATTGTAATTCTATTTGCTTTCTTTCTTGTTTAACTGTTTCAATTTGAAGTTTTGAATATGAATAATAAGAATAAAATGCGAAGTAAATTACTTCAAAAACAATTGTTAAAATCAGTAAAATGATACCTAATTTAATAATTGAAGAATAATAGATTTTTATGAAATTTTTTATCTCAAAAAAATAAACTTTGTATAAATAGAAAAAAATACAGTTATAAAAAAAGAAATAATAAAATGAGTAAGAACTCCTATAAAAAGTCTAGTTCCAGTTTTCTTTTGATAAGATAATATTTTGTTTAAAATTTTAACTGTTTTAGAAATAACAACAGTAATAAAAACACCTAATAATGATGCTAGTAAAGCATCCTTTATAAGATAATTAGTATATTCTACTTGTTCACTAAAAATTAAAAAATAATTAATAGAAACACCTAACAAAACACCTAATAAAGATAAAATTATATATTTTTTCAAGAAAATAATGTTTGTTAATTTTTCTACTAAATGCATAATAGCAAGGTAACAATTCTAAATTTTAGTATTGCTACCTAATTTTTCTTATTTTAATAAATAGCTTTCATTGCTCTTCCAAAATAAGTTTCAGAATTAATTGATTTTGCTGTTTTCGTATACGCTTCTTTAACTTTACTTGAAGCATTTTTTACTTTGGGTGCAAATGTTATTAACACTTGCGATAATTCGTGACTAGATTCTATAGACGCTACAGCATTTAAAAGGTTTATTAATTGTGTTTCATTTAAGTCTTTATTTTTAGCAATTCCCTTATAAATTGTTGCTGCGTAATGACTAGAACTTATATTTTTTGTTATAATCTCTAGAACATTATTAAAATTCTCATTGTCCAACTTATTCTTAACTAATTCCTTAATTACTTCTGATGCATAATGATCTGAATTAATATCATTTAAAGAATTCATAAAACTATTGTAAGCTTGTTTAGATAAATTTTTATTTCTTAATGCTTTTTTAAGGGTATTTGTTTTGTAATGATCTGAACCTATATTTTTAGATAGCTTCATCACTTGTTCCATATTATTCTCGTTAAGTTTTCTCTCATCCATAATATTTCCTAAAACCTCACTCAAATAGTGGTCTGAATTTATATTTTCGGAAATTGTTAAAAGACTAGCTAATTGAGTATCATTTATTTCTTTGTTAGATATAATTGATTTTAAAATTTGAGTTAAATAATGATCTGAACCAACTGTTTTTGCCGCAGAAATATAAGCATCAATTGAGCTTGAATTTTTCAAAAATAATTCTTGATTTTTTCTTAAAATATTAGCTAAATAATGGTCTGAGCTAATTACTTTCCCAACAATTTTTAAGGTATTTGCTACTTCTTTAGAAGATAATGGTTTCTTTAAAAGCAATTTAAAATATGCACTTTGCACATAATCACTTTCCATTTTTTTTATTTCATTTAAAACATCATTAGCACCACCTTTTTTATAAAAACGATCTACTCTACTCTCTGCTCCAATTGTTGTAGACCTTAGAATTTCTGGTAAAACATCAGACAACCACTGTTTCCCTCCAGGGTAATAATCTTTTTCACTCCAACCTATATAAAATTTTCGAATTAACTTACTACCTTCTTTTTGTATAATAATTTTTCTTTTTTTCCAAAACTAGATTTTTTAATTTCAATATATCCTCCTCTAGATATATCTATAATATCTGTATCTGTTTCGTTTAGTGTAATTTCTCCTTCATATTCAATTTTAAAATCATTTTTATTATTACTAATACTTATTTTACTTCTTCCATTATTACTATTAAAAGAAATTGAATTTTGAGCAAAATAATTTATCGGACTAAAAATAAATAAGATTAATAATATAGTTAGTAAAGATCTTTTCTTGTTTATATTTGATGTTCTCATTATGTGTAAAAGTTTAAAATATTTGTATAATTATTTATTGATACAACAAATGTATGTTCGTAATATCATTCAAAAAAATGAAATGTAATGAACTGTATAAACAATGTATTGAACTGTAAAAACAAAATAAACTAATAATAAAAAAAATGTGACTTATAAATCTTAAATGGTGTCTAAAAGAATAAGTTAGTATATCAAGTAATCTTTTTGTTTAAAATTTTAAACAAAAAAAACAAGAAAATAAATTAAAATGCATATATTAGTACATAATATTTTATTAACGAAATTAAATTTTCAGAACTAACCCCCCATTAGTAAATTGAAAAAAATAATTATAATATTTATACTAGTATATCAGTGTTTTGCTTTTTCTCAGCAATCAACAAATAAATATACTGTACTAAAATCTACAATAACTTCTGTAGGTTCATCTACCATTTATACTTCTAATAATAAATATAGTATTCAACAAAGTGTTGGTCAATCTAGTATTATTGGTCAAAAAGAAATAAACGCTATTACTGTACAACAGGGTTTCTTAACAAGTAATATTAGTTTTAAAATTAACAATTCTAACAATAATAATTTTAAAGAAGATTTAGAATTTGTAATTTCTCCAAACCCTTTTATAGATCATATTAAAATTGATTTTTCTAAAAAAACAATTTATGATATCTATATTAAAATTTATGATATAAACGGTAAAGTTTATACAATACAAAAATATCCGCCTTCTATTAAACTTATTATTCCCATGCGAAGATTTAGTATAGGAACTTATTTAATTCAGATTACGAGCGGAAAAACGATAAGTACTAATAAAATTATAAAAATAAAATAGAATGTTATATAAACAAGTAACATATAGCTTCTTAATGTTTTTCACAATTTTATCAACTGTGGCAAAAGCTCAACAATTATACATAGAATCTGGGGTAGAAAGTGCTTTCTTTAAAGATTATGTAAATAATCGAGGAGAAAATTCTTTAGACTTAAGTTACCCTAAATCTCAAGAGTTTTTTATTGAAAGTGGACTTCGTTTAAATATTTATAAAGAAAGATTAAAATTGAATTTAGGAGGCAGTTATAACACATATAAGATAAATACCGGATTTTTTTCGGGAGAATCAAGTATACCTTTAACTTATAATTTAACTTATGTTAGTATTAAATCTGGTTTTATTTTTAACATAATAAATGAGCCTAGATTTAAATTTCAAGCACATACACACCTCTCTTACGATTGGCTTTATAAAGGCACAAGTACTTTTAGAGGAGTTGTTAATGATTTATATAATGATAATACATACGATAAAACTCTAATTCGTTTTCATAAAGGTTTAAGCGTAGAATACAATATATCAAATAAAATAGCAACTTATATTAGTTATAATATAACAGATAGTTTTAGAGAAAAAAATGAAGATAGTAACATCGAAGAGAGTTATGTATTTCATACAAATGCAATTTCCATGGGTATGATTTTTAATATTCTTAGTCGAAGAGAAATTTGTTACGGAGGATTTTAAATAACAAGAGTATGAAACTTAAACATAAAATATGTTTTTTCTTTTTATTATTGACCAGTGCGATAGCATTAGGTCAAACTCCTGGTTTTAACTATCAAGCACTTATTTTAAATAATGAAGAAGTACAGATTCCGGGAACAGATGTTACAGAAAATAAAATTCCGTTAAGTTCAGAAGATATAATTCTACGTTTTACTATAACTAATGAAGCTGGCATAGAGTATACAGAAGAACATAAAATTACAACCGAAGAAAATGGAATGGTTTCTATTATTGTTGGTGAAGGAACGCCTATAAATTTTAGGTTTGAAGATATTTTATGGGATGGAAAACTAAAGTATTTAAATGTAGAATTAAATATTCTTAGTAATAATGATGGTTTTGTTTTTAGATACTCAAAAGATACTTTACATTCCTCACCCAACAAATGGAACAGGTAACGTAAATATTGTAAATACTTTAGAAGAATTAACTCCACCATATACAACTGGAGATTTAATTTGGATTACAAGTTATGGTGAGAATAATAATACTTCATTATTAATTTGGAATGGTAATAGTTGGGTACCTGTAAATGAAGATTTTGATCCAACAAACGAATTAGGTCTTATAGTAGTTTCAAGTAATATTGATCGTGATACGCAATTTACTAACCCAAAAAACGGAGATCAAGTTTGGAATAAAGAATGTAAATGCATACAAGTTTTTGACGATACTATTTGGGAATCTATAAACTCAAAAGCAATTAATGGACTTCATACTAATAATAATACCATAAAATTAGGAGGAGAACTAATAGAACCTACTACAATAACAGTAAATGAATTAAATACTCTTGCCATTAAAGGTTTAGAAACAAGTTTAAATGATGATGATAAAATTATAGTTGTAGATAAAGACACAGGTGTTTTAATGCAAAAAACTTTACCTGCTATTACTTCAACTTCACAAAAAACTGAAGTTGTTATTTATGCAATTGATGGTCAAATAGAATTTAAAACCCCATTAAATATTACTAATGTAGAAAAAATCAATGTTTTTAGAAATGGAGTAAATATTAGCTTTACAGCGTTAAATGATAAAACAATAAAATTAGAGCCAGAAGCAGTATGCTATGAAAATGATAAAATAAGAATTGTTCAATTATACTAATACTACCCCCCTAAATAAAATTATAAAATGAGAAAAACTAACAGTAAAATCAAATTATTAACACAACTATTAAAATTAAAAAAAATGAAAAATAATTATTTAAAATTAGCCGTTTTAGGCCTTATGATGTTTGCAGGATCTGCAATTAATGCGCAAACATCAGACACAACAGATGCAAACTTAAATAAAGGTGCTGGAGATGGTGTTTCAGTAAGAGTTATAGACAATAAAGGTACTATAAAGTATTTACAAACTAATAATGGTATTACTTCTATTACTTCAACTTCTGCATCAAATAGAACAACTACTACATGGCAGTTAGGAGGTACACTTACAGATAGTACATATATAGATGTAAGCAATAGAATATTTGCTTTAGATGGAATAAAACTATTAACTCCTACTCTTTCAGCTGGAGATGCAACAACAGCAGCAATAGCATCTACAGCCTCAAATGCATCTTCACATGGAGGCACAGGAACTGGTTGGACTGTTTTAATTAGAGATGAAGAAACTGGTGAAACAAAAAAATTGTTAGCAACAAACTTAATTACAGCTGGACGACAAGAATTCCCAATAGTCACAGATGGTGATACTGCAATAACTGCTACTGGTTTAGCAATGGGAACATCAATTAATAAAATATCTGTTTATAGAAATGGGGCAAAATTGAGAGCTGGAATAGATTATACACTTACTGCAGATGATACAATCACTTTAGACATTTCTGCTGCTGATCCTAATGATTGGACAACTTATGCTGGTGATATTATAGAGGTTCAATGGATTTATTAAATTTATAATATTGTTTAGAGAGTTGAAATTAAAAGAAATCAACTCTCTAAACAATTAAGAATTAAAACATATCTTTTAAGAAAGAATTAATTAATGTTTTATAAAGGGCTCATAAAATTATTATTATTTACATTTTTTGCAAATTGCATACAACATACTATTGCTCAAGAGATTAGAGTTATAGATAATAAAGGAACCTTAAAAATAGCAAATAACAATAGTGTAACTTCCTCAAATACATCCCCATTATTACCTTTAGAAAACGATATTTGGTACGATACAACTTCAAACCCTACTTTAATCAAAATTTATAATGATGGTAATTGGGTAAATTTATCTAAAACAGGTATAGAAGGATCTATTTTTTTTGCAGGTGCAGATGGCACACTTACAGAAGATAATGCTCAATTATTTTGGAATACAACTAATAACAGACTTGGTGTAGGAACAGATGATCCTCAAACAAAATTTCATGTAACAGGAGGTGTTAGAGCAGAAGGAGTATTAAACTCTGCAGGAACTTTTGGTATACCTGCATATCGATTTAGTGGTGATATTGATACTGGTATTTTTAATCCTTCAGCAGATTATATGGGTTTTAGTGCTGGCGGAATTGAGGCTTTTAATATTAGTGAGATAACTAATACAACAACTGTAAATATTAAAGAAACGTTAAAGTTAGATGGTCAAATATTAGATGAATTAGGAGTTGCAGGTACCGTTGGACAAGTTTTAACCGCAACAGCTACCGGTACAAAATGGGAAGTTGTTATTAATGATGTTGATGATGAATTAATTTTTGACGGTAATGATGATGGGATAAATACTAATGATAATTTCTTATATGTTTCCTTAATAGTAAATGGAGCTTGGAAAGTAATTAGATATAACAAAACAGATGTAAACGTAGAGGATACAGCTACTGTTTTAACAAACTCAGGACAAGTAGCACAACCAACAACCTTAGCAGAATGTACCGCATTAACATTTTAATTAAATGAAAAAAGCAATACTTATTTTTTTATTTTTAACATTTACAATTTATGTACATGCAACATTTACTTTATCTGGTTCTACAATAACACAAACAAATACAGACACCGATTTATCAGGAATTATAGGAATAGCAGGTGTAACAACTGTTCAAGTAGGCGTTGGAACGGATAGGGAATATATAGTTTATGATATTGGTAACTTACAATTAGTAATAAATGGAAATTTAACTATTGATGCTTCTAAAGAAATGTTGCTTATTGGTATTTCTTCTCCTTCAAATGTAATTTCTGTAAACGGAACTTTAAATGTTCAAGATCAAGAAATAAGAAACGGATTTACTTCTTATCAGCAAAGAACAGCAATTAGAACTTCTTATAATATCGTTAATTGTTGTGGTAATTTTTCAATAGATGTTACTAATTCTGGCACACTTAATATGCAAGGTGGAGGTATCGAAAGTTCTTCTTCAATTCAATTTCAAACAAATTCAACAATTAATATACAAGATGGTAGAATCGAACTTTTATCAACTCCAGATCCAGAATACCAAATTCGACAATTCTCTAATAATTTAACTGCTATAAATTTTAATTTAGTAAAATACGCTATGACTATGGTTGGTACTCCAATTAAATTTGAAGGATACAAACCAACGCATGCAGAAAATGGAATTAGCTTTAGTAGTTCTTCTGCTAGTACACAATATGATTTTAGAGACTATTCTGGGGGTGGTCGAGGAAATAGATTAGATCTAGGTTTATGGGCAAGCAAAAAAGGAAAAGTTATCAATTCTTCGGATGGAACAAATGTAATTATAGAAAGGCATAAATCTGGAGATATTAGCTCTCAAGGAACTTGGCAAATTACAAAAGAAATTGAACCTAGAATAGTAGATGAAGATGGTGTTCCATTACAAAATACCAAAATGTTTATTAGAGATAACGATAACGGAAATCGAGTTGATGGAAATGGTTACACTTTTTCTAATGATTTTACTTATTTCAATACCTCAAATGCCAGTGGTCTTATTCCAATAACAGAAGTTCTTACAGGTGCCGTTAATCATTTTAATGGTTCTATTGCTACAGTATTTGATAGAAGAAGCAAAAACGATAATACAGATGATGAGTTCGATATTCATTTTTATCATTATAATAAAGTAATTACTAGATCTATTCAAAAATTAAAAGGTGTTGGAGTTTTAAATTTTGATTGGACAATGTTTGATGATACCAATATAACTGAATCCGACCCTACAATTGTAGCTGCATATACCACTTTAGACAATTTAGGGCAACTTTATGATTATGCTAAATATTGGAAACAATTAAATCAAACTAATTTAGAAATTCCTAGTATTAACGAACTATTAATAGATACCGAAAACTCTTTATTAAACCTTGGTGATTATAATTTAATAGTAGATGCTACTGCTGCTGCTGTTTTTGCAATTGACACAAACACCAAAACAATTACTATAAAATCTACTACACTCCTAACTTCCACAAAATTTATTGGAATTAAAACAACAGCTAGTATTACTTTAAATAATGGTGCAACTTTAGAGCATGGTTATATAGATAATACTGGAACTAACAAATTTGTGCATTTAAAATGGAACTTAGGAACTACAAATGATGTAAAAATTGTAAACCAAGATGATTTATCTGTAATTTCATATACATCACCAGTTAATAGTGTTTTTAAAGGGCATATTTTAGTTCCTAATCCTGTACCAACAAATGGAATTGAAGTTCAGGTTAACTTTTTATCTTATGGACCCAACCTCTTTAAAGAATTAATTCCTGAAGAAGATATAAATTTTGTTAGATTAGATATAGATTTGATTGACGTTGGTACAGAAATAAATCAAATGAAAATGCTTCAAATATCAGAAAGACTCTTAGTTAAAATTGAAGCTATTAATAATGCAATGAATAATTCTGTAACACCTACATTAACTATAAACCAAACTGTTACAAATACTTTTGATGACGGAACACTTCAAAATCAAGAAGCTATTTTAGTTATTTTAAAAAGATTATTAAGTAAAGTTAGTGCTGCTAGAGAGGCTTTAAAGAAAGATTAAAAAAGAAAAGATAAAGTAACTTAAAATAATACTCAATTACACTCTTTAAAATCCTTATCAGATTAAATATATTACCTTTAATTTTCTTACATTTAAAACCTGAAAATTAGTATTAATATGAAGAAGGAGAAAATTGTAGATTTACTAGAAGAAAAGCATTCCAATTTATTTAAATGGTTAGAAGAGCAACCTAAAGAGAATTGGGAAAAAGGACCTGTAGAGAAATGGTCTACAAGTCAACATATTTTACATTTAGTAAATAGTTTACAATTATTAAATAAAGTATTAAGCTACCCTAAATTCTTATTAAAATATAAATTTGGAATTTGTAATCGTAAACCAAGAGATTATGAGGCTGTAGTAAAAAATTATCAGCAAAAACTATTAAAAAATCAAGAGAAGGCAAAAATATTTAATCAAAGTTTAAAAATGCCAACTTTAAAAGAAAGAAAAAGGTTAATTATTAAATATCAAATACAACAAAAGAAACTACAGTATAAAACAAAAAAACTAGATGATAAGAATTTAGACACTTTATTAATTCCTCACCCTTTAATGGGTAAAATGACTATTAGAGAAATTATTATGTGGACTGCTTATCATACAGAACACCATACAGTAACTTTAAAAAAGAATTATTAATTGAAAACTATAATTAAAAAACCGCATCTATTTTTTTTAGTATTGTACCAATTTTTATCATTGTTGGTTTTATTAAAAGAAATGAAATTATTGATGTAGCTCTATACGATACTCTTTTTGCAGTTAAAGTTCATTTTTGGTGTTATTTTTCTGCGGTATTCTCAGGTATAATAGGCTTAAATTATTATTTAATTCATTGGCTTCAAAAACCACTTGTACAAATATTATCACTTTTTCATGTAATTTTTCAAATTGCAGCAATCGTTCCTTTTATATTTTGCATTTTTTTTATTAATGAAAAAAGAAGCTATAATTACGATTCCTTTTTAAATGGTGTAGACTTATATAGCGTTTTATCTACCTCTTTTTTATTATTTTTAGTTTCATTTTTATTACATTTATTAAACTTTTTTATTAGTTTAATTTCAAAAAAATAAACTCATTCTTAATATACTTTTTTTAAAGTCTAATTTTAAAACATAATAAGTATTTTATCTTTTATAAGCGAACTGTAATTTTTATATTTGTAGTTCCAAAAAAGAATACAAATTATGTTTAATAATTTAAGCGATAAATTAGATAAAGCCTTACATACTCTAAAAGGGCATGGTAAAATTACAGAAGTTAATGTTGCCGAGACTTTAAAAGAAGTTCGTAGAGCACTTTTAGATGCCGATGTTAACTTTAAAATTGCCAAAGAATTCACTAAAAAAGTTCAAACTGAAGCTTTAGGACAAGATGTATTAACTACATTAAATCCTGGGCAATTAATGGTTAAATTGGTAAAAGATCAATTAACTGAGTTAATGGGAGGTGAAACTGTTGGTGTAAATCTTGGTGGCTCTCCAACTGTAATTTTAATGTCTGGTTTACAAGGTTCTGGTAAAACAACATTTTCTGGTAAACTTGCCAACTTTTTAAAGACTAAAAAATCTAAACAAGTTTTATTAGTTGGTTGTGATGTTTACAGACCCGCAGCAATAAATCAATTACAAGTTGTTGGAGAACAAATTGGGGTAGAAGTTTACGCAGAAGTAGGTAATAATAATCCTGTAGAAATATCTGAAAACGCTATTAAACATGCAAAAGCAACAGGAAAAAACGTAGTTATTATTGATACCGCTGGTCGTTTAGCAGTAGATCAAGAATTGATGATCGAAATTTCAAATATTCATAAATCTGTTAATCCGCAAGAAACTTTATTTGTTGTAGATTCTATGACGGGGCAAGACGCAGTAAATACTGCTAAAGCTTTTAATGATATTTTAAATTTTGATGGAGTTGTTCTTACTAAATTAGATGGTGATACTCGTGGTGGAGCTGCATTGTCTATTAAATCTGTTGTAGATAAGCCAATTAAGTTTATTGGTACTGGTGAAAAAATGGATGCGATTGATGTTTTCCATCCAGATAGAATGGCAGACCGTATTCTTGGAATGGGAGATGTTATATCTCTTGTAGAGCGAGCTCAAGATCAGTACGATGAAGAAGAAGCTAGAAAACTACAAAAGAAAATTGCTAAAAATCAATTTGGTTTTGACGACTTTTTAAGTCAAATTCAGCAAATCAAAAAGATGGGAAGCATGAAAGATTTAGTGGGTATGATTCCTGGAGCTGGTAAAGCAATGAAAGATGTAGATATTGATGACGATGCTTTTAAAGGTATAGAAGCTATTATACACTCTATGACTCCTTCAGAAAGAAGCACTCCTACTTCTATAAATGCAAGTAGAAAAAAGAGGATTGCAAAAGGTTCTGGAACAAGTATTCAAGAAGTAAACCAATTGATGAAGCAATTTAATCAAATGAGTAAAATGATGAAAATGATGCAAGGTGGCGGCGGCAAAAAGATGATGCAAATGATGAAAGGAATGCAATAAAAGTTTAAAAAAGAGGTAGACAATGTTTATCTCTTTTTTATTTATCAAAATACAACAATACAACAACACAAATTAAATGATTTTATTAGACGGTAAAAAAACTTCAGCAGATATTAAAGAAGAAATTGCTTTAGATGTAAGAGAATTAAAAAATAGAGGAAACAAAACACCCCACTTAGCAGCAGTTATAGTTGGTAACGATGGTGCAAGTATTACATATGTTAACGCAAAAGTAAAAGCATGCGAAAGAGTTGGATTTGAATCTACTTTAATAAGATTACCCGAAGAAACAACTGAAGAAGATTTACTAAATGAAATTGCTGTTTTAAATGTTGATAAAGATATTGATGGCTTTATAGTACAATTACCTTTACCAAAACATATTAATGAGCAAAAAATATTAATGGCTGTAGATCCAGAAAAAGATGTAGATGGTTTTCATCCTACTAATGTTGGTAAAATGGCTTTAAACTTACCTACCTTTATCTCTGCAACACCGTTTGGTATTTTAGAATTATTAGACAGATATAATGTAGAAACTTCTGGAAAACATGTAGTAGTTTTGGGTAGAAGTCATATAGTGGGTAGCCCAATGAGTATTCTTTTATCACAGAAAAGAAAAGTTGGGAATGCTACAGTAACAATGTGCCATAGTAGAACGCAAAACTTAAAAGAAATTACCTTACAAGCAGATATAATTGTAGCCGCTATTGGAATACCAGAGTTTTTAAAAGCAGATATGGTAAAAGATAACGTTACAGTAATAGATGTTGGTATTACTCGTTTAGCAGATTCTTCTAAGAAAAGTGGTTATAGATTAGTAGGTGATGTTGCTTTTGAAGAAGTGTCTAAAAAATCTGATTTTATTACGCCAGTTCCTGGAGGTGTTGGCCCTATGACTATAGCAATGTTACTAAAAAACACACTGTTAGCCTGCCAAAGAAAAAACTAAAACAACTTTATGGAGGGTAAAAAAGTTACTAGTTATTTTTCTGAATACTTTCAAATTTTTGTAGGTATCGTGCTTACTAGTCTTGGATTAAAAGCTTTTTTACTTCCAAATGGTTTTTTAGATGGTGGTGTTACTGGTATTGCTTTGTTGTGCATAATGCGGAAATCGAGCTAAAATTGAACATTTGAACTAAAAAAGCCAACCGCATATTTTAGCACATTCGGTTTTTGCCTACGCCTACTTCCAACGCTCTAAAAACCAAAAGAGCTAAAATTTCCCACCGCAAAAAATTGTATTTCAAATTAAATTAATTACATTTGACCATAATTAGTCAAGTCTAAATTTGGTAAAATGACACTTGGACAGAAAATCAAGGAATTAAGAGAATCGAATGGAATGTTTCAGAGGCAACTTGCTTCAATACTTGAAATCGGAGATGGTTTTTTAAGTAAGGTTGAAAGCGACCAGAAACCTTTAAAACGAGAACACTTAAAAACAATTAGTGAAACTTTCAATTGTTCGTTTTCGGAATTAGAAGCTTTGTGGATTGGCTCAAAGGTTTATGACATAGTTAAAGACGAAAAAGAAGGAATGAATGCCTTAAAAGTTGCAGAAGAACAAATGAAATACGAGAAAAAATAATTGATGAAATACCAACTATATAAAAAAGATAGAAAAGAAGTTGTTCCTGTAGAAGAAACCAAACTGAACAAACTTGCAAAAACTAAACTGAACGAGATTTTTGAAAAGAGAGTTGAGTTAAGAATACCAAGTAGATTTATTGAAGATTGGGAAAAAGTTGCATTATTTCATTCAAAAGGAGATGTTGAAAAAGCAAACGCCATTCTTTTTCCAAACGAGAAATCAGCTTTTGCTTTGAATAATAACTTAAATGATTTAACAGCAAAAGAATGGTTGCCAGAAACTATTACAGTATTTAGTCAAAAAGGATTAGGTGCTGGAAATAAAAATGCACAAATTGAAAAACAACATCCAGCACCTTTTTCATTTCAAGATGTTGGGAGACTTATTCAATTCTTTTCTAAAGAAAATGACAAAGTTCTCGACCCATTTTCAGGAGTAGCTTCAACTGTAAAAGCTTGTGCATTCAATAATAGATATGGTTACGGAATTGAATTAAATTCTAAATACCACGATTTGGGCTTACAACGAATTAAATTGGAAGTTCCTGACGATTTCCCTTTAAAAACCGAACAAAATTTAATAAATGGAAATAGTCAGAAAGAAATTAAAAAGTTCAAAAAAACGAAATAGATTTTATTGCAACAAGTCCACCATATTGGAACATATTGGAAACTGTTGACCATAAAGGAAAAGAAAGAATTGACAATGATTTAGACCATAAGTATAGTGAGAACAATGAAGATTTGGCAAATATTGAAGATTATGACAAATTCCTTTCAACACTTGCAAAGTTTTTCAATGACTGTTCCAAACCATTAAAGTCTGGAAAGTATATGTGTGTAATTGTAAGCGACTTTAGAAAAAAAGAAAAATACTACACTTTTCACGCTGATTTAGCGAATGCGTTGGAGAAAAAAGGGAATTTTGTGTTAAAAGGAATTAAAATATTATACCAAAGACACAAAAGTATTTATCCTTACGGTTATCCTTTTTCATTCGTTCCAAATATGCACCATCAAAATGTTTTAATATTCCAAAATATCAAAAAAGATGATTGAGACAAACAAAATATATTACGGAGACTGTATTAAGCAAATGCAGAAATTAGAAAATGAATCAGTCGATTTAATTATAGCTGACCCACCATACAATTTGAACAAGGATTTTGGAAAATCAACCAATAATTGGAATGATGCAGACGAATGGATAAAATGGTCAAAAAAATGGCTTGATGTTGCAATTACAAAATTAAAACCAACAGGTTCAATTTTCATTTATGGAATTCACCATTATTTATGTCATCTTCACGTTTATCTTTATCAAAAAGATTTAAAATACAGAAGGCAAATAATCTGGCATTATGAAAACAGTTTTTCAGGTTATAAAAATTCGCCTTCAGCAAATTACGAACCTATACTTTGGTTTTCAAAAACTGATGATTACACTTATCATCAAATAAGAGAGCCATATAAAAGTACCGAAAGATTAAAAAACAAGATAACTAAAAACGGAAAAGTTTGGACACCACATCCAGATGGAAAACACGCTGGAGATGTATGGAATATTCCCATTTTGGCAGGCAGACGTTTTGCAGATGAAAAAGTTGACCATCCAACACAAAAACCATTAGCAATCTGTGATAGAATAATTAAACACTTCTCAAATGAAAATGATTTAGTTCTTGTTCCTTTTGGTGGTTCTGGAAGTGAATGCGTTAGTGCAGTAAAAAACAACAGAGATTTTATAGCTTTCGAGAAAAATAGAGATTACATCAAAATTGCTAATAATCGATTGAAAGAATTAAATGTCAATAATCAAATTGAGATAGAAATTAATACAAATGGTATATTAGCAGAAATTTAATTTCTGCTGATTCAATGAAAAATATACCACATCAATTTGTACAATTAAATAAGTTCTATAGAGCTCTTGTAACTGTCAGAGAGCTTATTGAGGAAGAAATACCTTTAAGAGATGAAAATTTAGGCGAAAGACTTTTAAGAAATCAAGTCATCTTTCCTCGGACTCAAGGACAGTCAATTGAAGATTATTTAATTGAGCAAAGTGCTAATACACCATCAAATCGAGGTTATTATACAGCAGCTAGAGAGACTAGAAGATTTTTTCAATTACTTGGGTTATTAACTGTTGCAGCAGATAAATCAGCATACTTAAGTCATTCAGCGATTAGACTACTTTCAACTGATAGCGAAGCTTCAAGATTACCACTTTGGCGAAGTGCCATTCTGCAAATGGGTGTTGAAGGTGCTGATGGAGAAATTAGTTACCCTTATTCTATTTTATTAAATTTAGTAAGAGACAATCCAGGGTTAGAAACACGCAAATTAATGCTCGCATTAGATGCAGAAAATAATTCTGATGAAGAATATCAGAGAATTTTGGATTTATCTAATACAGAGTTTAATGATATATTACAAGTTTTAAATTTAACAGAACATAAGGCAAGAAATGCAGTCAAAATATTACCATCATTAGCAGAGCAATTAGGAGATATTGAAAGACGTGGTAATAATTCTTTTCCAATAGGCCAACTCAGTGTAACAGAAGATGAAATCTCGACAGAAATTCCGCCAGAATCCGCTAATCAAGATGGTATTCTATATTCACAATTCCGACCAGTAACAGCAGGTACAATTGCAGTAGACCCAATTTTCAATACGGTTTCAGGAGTAACTATTGACCTTACTCAATCAATATTAATTAGACAAGAAAGATTATCGCAACATCAAGAAATTGTAAGGCAACTTGGACTGTTCTGTGAGGAAAGAGCATTTGAGCTTTATGAAGGAAAGTTCGATTGTTTGTCTACAATGGAAGAAACAGCTTTAGTTTTTGAAATTAAAACAATTTTGAGTTCAATGTCTGACCAAGAAAAACAAACAATTAAAGGAGTTGGACAGCTTAAATACTATAAGTTTTCAATCGTAAACCGACAAATGGAATACGAGGACATTAAAGAATTTTTGGTCTATTCTCAAAAACCACAAGTCAGTTTAATTGAATTTTGTACAGCGGAAAATATTAAAGTAGTTTGGTTAGAAGAAGGAATATTTAAAATTTACGATTCTGTTTCAAATGAGGATATTGATTTTGAACCATTAGATTTTGTATAAAAAGCCAACACTCAAAGCCATACACATTCGCAATTCGCTACAGCCATTGCTACGCCAAAAATTGCAAAAGAGTATGTCTTGCCAACGCTCACTTCCGAACTAAATAACAAACATCGGAAAACCAAGCTGAACGTGAAAAGCACTATGCACAACAACGTGTATAAAACATAGCTATTATAGGCTTTCCGAGAGGTTTTTGTATATTTACAAAGTACGCCAAATTTTTTATTTGGTTATAGTTTTAAAAGAAAATTAAACATAAAAATAAAAAATTCGGCTCGTGCTAAATCCGAAAAGTTAGCGTCTTTTTACACGCTACGTTTCATACACAAGACCGTTAGTAAGAACTCAAGTAGACATAAATATGTCTTACTTATTAATAATTTTTAGTATCCCTTTTTTAATACTCGGTTATTTTACTGTTACTAAAAGAATCGTTTTAAAATCTGTTGTAAGTATTCTTGGAGTTGCACTTTTTATTCATTTTGAAAACTTTCAAACCATTACAAATGATAAATTATTAATTTCAATTTTTGGTGGGTTACTTGTTGGGTCTGGTATAGGAATAGCTATTAGAAACGGTTCTGTTTTAGACGGATCAGAAATATTAGGTGTTTATTTAAATGATAAATTTGGAGTTAGTATTGGTAAAATTGTTTTAATTTTTAATATCATTTTATTTACTATTACTGCTTTCATCATTTCAACAGAAATTGCTCTTTACTCAATTTTAACATACATTGTTGCAGCAAAAGTTACCGATACTGTTATTGAAGGTTTTGAAGATTTTATTGGTGTTACTATTGTTTCTAAAAAATATGATAAAATTAAAATTGCCATTCTAGAAGAACTAGGAACTGGTTTAACTGTTTATAAAGGTTCATCTGGTTTTGGTAGTAAAGGAGAAGCAGAAGATTTTGATATTATACACTCTATTATAAATAGAATAGATATTAAAAAAATGTACCGATTAATTAAAGAAATAGATACAGAAGCATTTATAGTAGAGTTTGATGTTAATAGTGTAAAAGGAGGTGTTTTAAGACATTATATTGATAAGAAAAAGAATAAAAACTTAGAAGTTTTTAAAAACTCAATTTCAAATAGTAAAAAGTAACTTGTATTTTTTACTATTTGAAATTAATTCATATACTTTATTCTCTTTTGCATTCAATTTTCCAGGTTGGATAAACAATTTTTTCATTTAAATCAGTCCACTCACCAATCCATTTATACCCATTTTTTGTAATATCATAAAAAGTAAGTCTAAAAAATCCATCTGTCCCATTTGGAGCTTTATGATTTTTATAAAGAACTATATTTCCTTTTTTATTTTTATTACCATTCCAAACAGAGAGTGTTTGAGAAAGTTTAGAAGAAGAGTAATAATGTACGTTCCATTGTTTTTTAATGCTATCATATTGACGTATACTGCCAGAATGATTACCGTCTTCTTTAAGAGTTTCATCTTGAACTGCTTTTCCGTTCATAATGTATTTCCATCTCCAAATCATTTTTACAGGTTTTGCCCAACTACCATCAGGTTTTCTAGACTCAGAAGTACAACTACATTCGCCAATTAACTGTTTATAATCTTGTATTTCTTTTGCTGCTTTTGGATTCATTTTTCCAAAAGGGTATTCTTTTGATGTATCAAAATTAAATTGACCAAAAAAAGAAATTGAGGATAATAGTATTATTACTGATAGAGTTTGCTTCATAATGATAGTTTAAGTGTTAAACAAATCAACAACAAAAAAGCTTTTAAAATTAATAAATGCAGTAAGGTGATTCTTTTTTGCAGTAAAGTTCGTTAAAATTAATACAAATTAATTACTTAAATAATCTTTCACTTTTTTTAAGTTACTTTTAGATACTAATACTTGTTTATTATTTTCTAATATAAGATTAGGGTTGCGATTTAAATTTAGTTCTTTAACTTTTTTCATGTTTACAATAGATTTTCTATGCACTCTTAAAAAATGATTATCAAGTATATTTTCTAAAGATTTTAAAGAAATTCTCATAGAATACGAGGGCAAATCAATTGAATGTACCATAACGCAGTAATCATCTGCCTCTAACCAAGTTATTTTATCTATAGGTATAATTTTTAAATTATTACCAACTTTTACTTTTAACACTTTAGCTCTATCTGTATTTGATTTTTTTAATTTTTCATATAGATTTCTATTAGTAGCTTTTACGTTAATTAGCTTTTGTACTTCAATTTCAAGTAATTCTTTAGAGTAATTTAAAAATAAAATAATAGAAATTGCTATATAACCTAATATATATATAGGCGACTTTTGAAATAGATAAAACAAAAAATATTCTTGAAAAAATCTTGAAATTGAATTAGTATCACTATTTATAAAAAAAGAAAGTAAAGAAATAAATAAAATATTAATTAAAACAAGTGCTAAAATTATCCCTAAATATTTTAAAATAATTTTAGTATTTATTTTTTTATCAACATCTTTTTTAATGCTAAAAAGTAAAATAAAACCTATAAAAAACCAAATTATCCATCTGTAAATTTGATTTTTAAAAAGTTCTAAAAATGCTACATCATTATATAAGTTAAACCTTTTTATGTAAAATATTTGCTGAAAAGTTTCAAAACAAATTGCTATTAATAAAACAATCGAAATTATTAAAATGTTTTTCTTTAGTAATAATTTCGAATCTATTTTCATTTCTATTAAGCTTCTTCTCTATGCACTAAATCAATAGAAAAAGCAGGTAAACAAATAGCTATATATTGGCAAGTTTCTTTAAAAGGATTAGAATATTGTACTCGTGTATTCTTATCAATTTTTATTGATTGTCCTGCTTCTAATACAATTGTTTCTTCTTCAATAATAAATTGTTTTTTTCCTTTAATTATATATGTATACTCATCAAATTCAGGAACTTGAAAAGGTTCACTCCATTTTGGTGGAGCTTCCATGTATGCAATACTTATTTCGTTGTTTTTATCTGTTGCATTTCCAAAATGCTCTTTAATTAATTTTCCGTCTGTTGTAGGTACTACAAATGGAGAATTTTGAATGGTATATTTTTTCATAAATTAAAAAAGTAATAATTAAACTCCCTATTAACAACTTTTTCTATATTAGTAAAATTATCAAAATCTTTATCTATAGAATAAAATTTATCTGCTTTTTTAAGCTCATCAGCATTAAAATACATTTTTGCTGTTTCAGAAAGTTTTTTATTAGATTTATTTTTAGAACCAATTGCTAACCTTAATGTGTTTATATAACTTTTATCATTTAGCAAACATCCAATTATACCTATAGATTCTGGTTCGGAAACAGTACATTTATTAAGAATATTTCTTTCTACATTATTTATAGAAATATCATTATCTAAATAATATTGTAGAATTATACGTCTTTCAAATTCAGAATTTGGTTTTAAAATATCTTGTTCACTATTTTCTATAGAATACTTCTTCAAAATATGTTAATTAAACCAAACAACAAAAGATTTTATTTTAGCTAAATCTGGAATCTGCTCCAAAGAAACTTTCTGAGAGCTAAAGTTTTTTAACCCTAATTCTTCTTTATCAATTGTAATTGTTGCATTTAAAGCATCTAAAAATAACGTAACAGATTGCAAAGTAGATTCTGGCCTTAAATTATTATAAGCACTAATTTCTAAAAAAGTAGAACTTAAACAAATATCATCTTCTGTTTTAAATCTTCGATCATGTATTTCTATACTTTTAATTGTAGAGGTAGAATCTAATTGTTCTTTAGGTACAATAGTTAATAAATGCTTACCTCCTTTTTCGAATATTAAATATTCATCATCATCTTGAAAATAATCATCACCTAAAGCCCCTTCGCTTAAGTTTTTTACAATAGAATCGTTTTTAAAAATATTTTCTAAATCTTGTACGGTTGTTTTACCAGTAATTAAACCAACTTTTCCTTTTTCTATCTTAAACTTACTGTTATTATTACAGCTTACAATAAATAAAGATATAGCTAATAAAATTAATGGTAATGAGTTCTTTTTGGTCATTTTTTATAGTTTGATACGTTCTTTAAACGTAAAATTATGATTTTTGTTATTTAATTACTTTTTTTAAAATTCCAAATACCGCTCTTATAAAAGTTGCGCTTGTTAATACTTTTACTATTGGGTTTTGTCTTGTACTTCTTCTAGAATAAGATTTAGCCGATTTTTTTCTCTTTCTCTAATCTCCTTTGCTCTCTTTTTCTGTTCTGCTTCTTCTTTTATAGCTTTCTCTTCTGCCTTATTAATTTTATCAATTTTACTGTTTAGCAATTCGTAAGCGCTTTCTCTATCTAATTCTTGATTGTATTTATGCATTAATCTAGAATTGCCTATAACTTGTTTTAGTTCTTTGTCAGTTAAAACATCCATTCTACTCATTGGAGCACGTAACATGGTTCTAGCTAAAGGAGTAGGAATTCCTTTTTCGTTTAAAACTGATACAAAAGCTTCACCAATTCCTAATTGAGTTAAAACATCTTTAGTGTCATAATATTTAGAATCTGGGTAATTCTCTGCTGCTAATTTAATAGCTTTCCTATCTTTTGCTGTAAAAGCTCTTAAAGCATGTTGCACTTTTAAACCCAATTGTGCTAAAATATCTTCTGGTACATCTTTAGGATTTTGAGTTACAAAGTATAAACCAATACCTTTAGAACGTATTAACTTAACAATACTTTCTATTTGATTTAATAATGCTTTAGATGCTTCTTCAAATACTAAATGAGCTTCATCTATAAATATAATTAACTCTGGTCTACCACTATCTCCTTGTTCTGGAAATGTTTCATAAACCTCTGCTAATAATTGTAACATAAATGTAGAAAACAATTTTGGTTTATCTTGAATATCTGTTAAACGTAAAACAGAAATCATACCTCTACCATTTTCATCTATTCTAGTTAAATCTTCTACTTCAAAAGATTTTTCTCCAAAAAACAAATCGCCTCCTTGTTGTTCTATTTCTACAATTTTACGCAAAATTGCGCCTGTACTAGCAGTAGAAATTCTACCATATTCGTTTTGTATTTCTTCTTTTCCTTCTTGCGTTACATATTGTAACACTTTCTTAAAATCTTTTATATCTAATAATGGTAATTTATTATCATCACAATATTTAAAAATAATGGCTAAAATACCCGATTGTGTTTCTGTTAAATCTAAAATTCTAGAAAGTAAAACGGGTCCAAATTCAGAAACTGTTGCACGCATTTTAGTTCCATCTTGTTCAGAAATTGTTAAAATCTCTACAGGAAATTTTTTAGCCTCAAACGGAAAACCAATTTTTGCGTGTCGTTCATCAATTTTTGCATGTCCAGGACTTGGTTGAGCCAAACCAGATAAATCTCCTTTTATATCCATTAACAAAACAGGAATTCCTTGTTCTGATAAATTTTCTGCTAAAACTTGAAGTGTTTTAGTTTTACCCGTACCAGTTGCACCAGCAATTAAACCGTGTCTATTTAAGGTTTTAAGCGGAACTTTTACTAAAGCATTAGTAACTGTTTCTTCTCCTAACATTGCAGCTCCAATTTCTATAAACTCTCCTTTGGTTTTGTAACCATCGTTTATAAACTTAAAGAATTCTTCTTTCTGAGTCATTTACTTAAATTTTGATAAAAATAATTAAAGTTTATTGCGTTAAAAAATTATTTGAATATTATGTAGCTTTAAATTTTCTATTTTACAATTTCTACAAAAATACCAGAAGACTTATAAATGTAGAAACCATAACTACTAGTACTAGGAAAAGCTGTTGATAAACTAACTATATTTCCTAAACTATCTTCCATTACAAAAACAGGATATCCTTTTGTTGCTTTAACAACAGTAGTTTTACTCTGAATATCATATACAATGAGTTCTTTTTTATAATCTTTTCCTGGATTGGTTAAACTTACTTCATTATTTGTTCCTAAAATTTTTGTTCCTAAATTATTAAAGTTTAAAGTTTTTTTAGGAATTGAATAATTTAAATATTCCGAAAAATCTGTAGAAGAATAAACAGTATTTCTTAATTTATTTAAAATTAAATGCTGCTTGCTATTTACTGTAACATCGCTATTGTATTCAAATTTTAAAGGAACTTCTTTTGTACCATTATCTGTAATTTCTCCTATATTATTAATAGTAAAATGAATTGCTCTACCTTCGTTATTATGACTTAAAAGTATATTGTTCTTATCTATTTTTGTTATTTCGTAATTCATACTTCCTTGATGATCTGTAAAATGTGGCTTCTCATCAATTTTAATAAGTTTATCTAATTCTCTTTTGTAAGTGTAAACATTATCACTATCAGAAACAATCCAAATATTATTACCTAAATAATTAAAACTACCAGAAGATAAATAATCAGGATTTAAAGAATATTTAAAATTTAAAGTTTCGCTATTATAAACCCATAAGTCTCCAGCTTGCGCAAAAATAAGTTCTTTGCCTTCTTCAGAAGTAATCAGTTTCATTTCTATTTCTGTAGAAGAAGTAGGAATCTTATAGGCTTCTGCGGTAATATTATTTTCTAAATAATTATATTTTATCAATCTATAATTATTTTCTTCTGTTTTTAAATAGAAGAAAAAAGACTGGCTTTCTGAATCAAAACTTAAAAACCGAATCTGATTAAAGTCAAAAACTTCTGGTCTTATAAAACTAATTTCAATCATATTAAATTGTGTATCTAGATTACTAATATTCCCAAACTTATTATGTACATAAATTGTATAAATAGGATTGTTTACAAAAGGAGGATTTTCGTCTGTAAATGATGTTGTATTTATATCAGTAATAATTTTAATACTTTCTACATTGGGATTAGAATTATCATTTTGATCTTGAACTCTAATTTCATAATGTGAAAAATAATAACCCGAATACTTTTCCCAAGATAAGGTTACTGAATTGCTGTTAGTTTCTGCATTAATAAAATTTACATTTTTTGGAAAGATAAATTCTGGATTTATATATCTAGGATCACTTTCGCCTAAAAGCCCCTTATTGGTGTAAATTTTAAGAAAATAACAGGCTTCACTATCAGTTATAGGGTTTTCTTCTATAAAAGAATTTACATTTATATCTGTAATTATTTTTAGTAATGTAGCAGTATTTATATTACAATCTTTACCACTTCTATAAATTTCATACTTTTCAAAACTGTTGTAACCTTTGTATTTATCCCAACCAAATTCTATATGATTTAAGAAAGGATCTTCTTCTTTTCTCTGAAAAGTTTCGCTATAAATATCTACTTCATTTGGAGGTAAATATCTATATGCTGTAAATGTAAATTGTTCCTTAATATTGTCTCCATCTAAATCTAATTCTGCAATAAAAACAAAATTATCTTTACTAACATTTTTTACTTTTAACGTTTCGTACTCAGAATTAACTAAAGAGCTTAAAGTTATAATTCCATTATTTAAACTCCATTTTAATTTATTTTGAACTGGTAAACAAGTAGCATTTTCTTGAAAAAGAAACTCTTCATACATACCAGATTCATTGTAAATAAAAAAATCTCTTCCACATTCTTCAAAATTAGCAGGAACAGCAGCTTCATTTCCATTATTGGCTACTTTAAAAATAGACCAAATGCCAACTAAATCTTCTATTTTAGCATCAGTTTGAATGTTAGACTCTTCTTCAAAAATTTCATCATCTTCACTATTGCATGAAATAGTAATAAATAAGAAAGAAACCACTAAAAAATAAAAAAACTTTTTTAACATCGATTTTAGATTATGAGTATAAAAATACTTAAAATAAATTTTCTCTTTAATTTGAAAAATACAGAGGAATCAATCCTTTTAATTTTACTAATGTTTTATCTACAGTTAAATCACTCATTCCGCCAGAAGCATTTGCATGACCTCCACCATTAAAATGTTCTTTTGCTAATAAATTTACAGGATTTTCTGCTCCTTTAGATCTGAAAGAAATTTTCATTATTCCATCTCGTTCTGTAAAAACAATAGCTGCTCGCATTCCTTTTATAGATAAAACTAAATTTGCTAAACTATCTGTATCTCCTTTTTTATATTGATATTTTGCTAATTCTTCTTTAGACAAAGAAATTATAGCAACATTATAATCGTATAAAATTTCTAATTTTTCACTCATTGCATACCCTTGTAATCGCAAACGAGTTTCTGTATTATTATCACTTAGTTTTTCATGAATTAAATGATGCTCAACTCCTGCAGCTAATAATTTTGCTAAGACCTCATGTGTTCTCGGTTTTACAGAATTAAATCTAAAACTCCCAGTATCAGTTAAAATACCTAAATATAAAGGCGTTCCTATTTTTTTGTCTAACAATTCTAAATTATCAGATTCTTCTATTAAATCTACAATTAGTTGTGATGTTGAAGATGCTGTTGTTTCAGAAACTGTAATTGCAGGAAATTCTTCAGGATTTAAATGATGATCAATCATTATTTTCTTACCATTTGCTGCTTCTAACAAAACTTGCATTTCTGGTCCTACTCTATTAATGGCATTATAATCTAAACAAAAAATTAAATCTGCTTTATTAATTTCTGCCTCTACATCTTCAGGGTTTTCTTCCATTAAAAGAATAGCAGAAGTATCTAACCAATATAAAAAATCTGGTGCTTTGTCTGGGTGACAAATAACCGCTTTTTTTCCTAATTTTTCTATAAAGTATAATAATCCTAAAGAAGAACCTATAGAATCTCCATCTGCAGATTTATGCGCTGTAATAACAATATTTGAAGCTGCTTTAATCTCTGTTTCTATTTGCTTATAAATATTCATGAATTGTATTTTTCAATTGCAAATAAACATAGCAATTGCTTTTTTTATCAGGTCGCGAAGTTAAGTTTATTATTGATGTAAGAAAGGGAGTTTTTGAAGTTTAATTGCTAAAAATAATCGCTATTTAATTTTAAAAGCTTTCGAGATGTTTATATAGCCTAAATAAAAATTTTAGCTCACATCTTATCTTCAATACGAACTAAAATTTTTAAAAATTGCAATTATATTTATATACTAATTTGCTTCTATTAAATTAAAGTTTATTAAGCATTTCTAGAAATTTATTTTTGTCTATTTTACCTACAACATAATCAATTACTTTTCCTTCAGAATCTGTAATAATTGTTGTTGGTGTTGCAGAAACAGTAAAATGCTTTACGAGGTCTTTTGTTTCTGGTTTATCAATATCTATAATTACCGGTATAATTTGCGAATTGATGATTTTTGAAACTTCTTTATCCGCGAATACTTCTCGTTTCATAACTCTACAAGGAGCACACCATTTACCAGTAAAAAATAACAGTGTTTTTTTATCAGAATTATTGCTTATTTTCTCGACAGAAGTAATATTTTCTGCCCATTTTACATCGTTAGATGGTACGTAAAAAGAATACCAAGCATAAGCTAGAGAAACGACAAGAAAAGTAAGCCAAAACCATTGCCAAAATGGATGAGATTTAGTTTTAGGTGATTTAGAAGAACTATTATTTACTGTTTTCATTATTATATTTTTTTTACTGATGCAAAATTCAGTAATAAAAATGATTAAGTTTAGTTTAACATACTCAATTGTTGTTTTTAAGTGATGAGTTGTTAAAAACCGACCTCTTTGTGACTTTGTTATTAATCTATCCAACTCTTAAAATCCTTTACACGCTCTCTACTTAAAATAATTTCGCTATCAGAATAAGACTGTAAAACTAATTTTAAACGCGAATTAGAATACGTAATAATATCTTTTATGGCGTTTATGTGTACTATAAAAGTTCTATTAACTCTAAAGAAATACTTAGGGTTTAAATCGTATTCTAAATTAGTTAAAGAGTTATTTATAATATAATTCCCTTCTTTTGTTTTTAAATAAGTTGCGTTCTCATAACTATAAAAGCAAGCTACTTCATCTATTTTTAAAATTTTTATCTTCTTCCCTACTTTTACAGTAAAAGAATTTTTATAATCCTCAATTTTATAATTACTGATTAACTTTTTAAACTGTTCTAAATCCGTCTCTTTTTGATAAACTTCTTTCGCTTTTTTTATAGCTTCTTCTAGCTTCTCTTTATCAATAGGCTTTAATAAATAAGAAATACTATTATAATCAAAAGCTTTTATACTATAATTACTAAATGCAGTTGTAAATATTATTTTAGAAGTAATTTTTACTTGTTTAAAAATTTCAAAACATAAACCATCTGATAATTGCACGTCTAAAAAAATAATATCTGGATGTTCGTTTTTTTGAAACCACAGTACAGAAGATTTTACAGCGTTTAATTTATAAATTATCTCAATTTCAAAATCTTGCAACAACCGTTCTAAACGTCTTGCAGATGGCAATTCGTCTTCTATTATAATTGCCTTCATTAAATTGTATTTAAAATTGGTAATTCGATAATAAAACTTTCTTTTGTATTTTTAATTATTACTTTTTCATCAGTAAAAAAAGCAACTCTCTTTTTTATATTCTCAATTCCTTTTTTAGAGTTTTGTTCTGTTTCTATTTTTGGATTCTTATTATTTTCTATAATTAAATAATTTTCTTTAGATATTATTTTCAACTCAACAATATCAATTTCATTAACTGTATTGTGTTTTACAACATTCTCTAAAACTTGTTGTAAAATGGTAGCAACAATATACTTTTCGTTAAGTTTTTTATCAATATTTATACTAAATATTAAACCAACTTCAAACCTATCTTTTAATAATTCTAAATAACTTTTTGCAAATTTTATTTCCTCTTTTACCAAAACAACATCTTGTTTTTCTTGTTCTAAAAAGTATCGATAAATGTGAGATAAGTTTTCTGAAAAGCGAACCGCTTTTTTAGGATTCTCTTCAATTAAACTGGTTAAAACATTAATATTATTAAACAAAAAATGCGGACTTATTTGATTTTTTAATTGTTGATAGTTTAACTGCGATTCTAAAGATTGTTGTTTTAAAACACTCTTTTCTTGTTTATTTATTAAGCTTAAAAAGTAAAAATGTGTAAGAATAAGTACATATAAAAAGAAAGGACTGTATAAACCTATTGAAGGCAACAAGAAAGCTCTATCAAGCATTGCTCCTAAACCATCTTTTACAATTCTAAAATTATTAAAAGAAATGATAATCCAAAAAACGAGAGCAGAAATTGAAACTACATAATAACTTACTATATAATAGATCCTATTAGAGTGTTCATATTTTGAAAAAATATAATTTAAAACATGAATACTTAATAGCGAAAAAATAAATCCTATTGGTAAAAATTTATAAAATAATAATGTAATATCATATCCATCAAAACGATCTAGTATAATAATAAAGGCATATATGAGAATACCAGATAATGGAATTAATAATAGCTTTATAAATGAATAATTTAGTTCTTTAAAATTATAAATCCTTACAACCCTAGATTTGATTTTTATTGACTGAAATAAAGAAAATGCAAAAACTATAAATAAAGAAAATAGAGAAGCAAATAGGGTCGTAAATTCAAATAAAGAATACTCATCTTCATTTTTTAAATATCTAAAAAATAAAAAAGTAATTGTAAAAACTATAATACTTGATATTAATCCTGGTTTTAAAACATTAAAAGAAATCTTCTTTTTAGAATCAAACATTAGGTTAAAACATTAAAAGAAATCTTCTTTTTAGAATCAAACATTAGGTATGATAAAAATGTAGGTATAAACGTAATTAAAGATGTTAATCTTAAATAATCAAAAAAGTTTTTTACATCAAAACTATCAGTAAAATATAAAGCTACAATTAAAAATAGATGTATAATAAATACAAATGTTACAGCTTTTAATATGGATGTGGTTAATTTGCTCATAATATTTAATTTTCATCAAAAATGAGACTAATCAAAATTAATAAAAAAAGAAATATAGTGAATTGTTATTTTATACTAGTGAAACGTTAGACATAAAATAATTTATAGACAAAAAAAGACTGTTTTCCTCGTTAATCTATCCAACTCTTAAAATCCTTTACACGCTCTCTACTTACAATAATTTCGGTATCGGAATAAGACTGTAAAACTAATTTTAAACGCGAATTAGAATACGCAATAATATCTTTTATGGCGTTTATGTGTACTATAAAAGTTCTATTAACTCTATAAAAATGCTCTGGGTTTAATTGCTCTTGCCAATGCTCTAAAGAATGATCTATTAAATAACTTCTACCCGAGTTTGTGTGAATATAAGTTGCTTTATTTTCGCTATAAAAACACTCTATTTCATCTACATGAATAATTTTTATATGCTGACCAATTTTAATCGTAAAGCGTTTTTTAAACTTTCTATCTAACGGGTTTATTAAAAGCTTTCTAATATCATCTATATTAACTTGTATATCTGTAGTTTTAGATTTATTTAGCCTATATTTATCTACAGCTATCTTTAATTCTTCATCATCTAAAGGCTTTAATAAGTAATCTATAGAATTTAACTTAAAAGCTTTTAGAGCATATTCATCAAAAGCAGTTGTAAAAATTATAGCAGACTTTACTTCTATTTCTTCAAAAATTTCAAAAGACAAACCATCTGATAATTGAATATCTAAAAATATTAAATCTGGGTGCTCGTTTTGCTGAAACCAATTTATAGATTCTTCTACAGAATGTAACATTGTTTGAGCTTCAATATCTAACTCTAACAACATTCTATTTAACCTTCTTGCTGCTGGTTTTTCGTCTTCTATAATTATAACATTCATTCTTTCACTAAATTTTAAGTTAGAATAATAAAGCTATTTGCTAAATATCTTCCTCCATTATTTTTTTAATTTTTCTCTCTTCCCAATTTTTACCAAGACCTAATAAATTAAATCCGAATACTTTTAACCAATGAAAGAACAAACCTATTCCCCAGCCTATTGCTGAAAACCAAAACCAATGAAAATGTGGTTCGAACCTTAAATTTACAAAAACAATTATAGATATTATTATACAATAAATTGTTAAGTGCGTATAAAATCCTTTGATCGCTTTTACTCTTTGTTGAGCTTTAAGAAACCTTTGTTCTTGAGTAAAATTAGATTCCATTTTTTTATTATTATTTTCTTCTTCTTTTAAATATTCTTTAATCTTACGATCTTCCCAATCTTTATTAAATAAATTAGGAAAACCAAATACTTTTGCTGCATGAAAAATTAAAAATATTCCCCACCAAAAGAAAAATCCATAGTTATTTAAATCTGTAAAAGCTTCTATAACCGAATCTCCATAAGAGATATCTTTATAAATTCTTCTACCTATAAATATAAAGTTAATGATTAAATAAAAAACTAAGTGCTTATAAAACTTTTTTATTTCTTCCACTCTCTTTTGAGCTCTTTCGTATCTTTCTGATATATGATTTTGTTCCATAATTTTAATGCTTTTTATTCATTAACTCTTCTAACTTACTTTTTTCCCATTTATCTATAAAACCTATTTTATATCTAAAAGCTACAAAACCATGAATAACTAATCCAATAAACCATAGCAATGCGTTTATCCAAATATTTGCTTTTATCCATGCTAAAGAATTAATGTTATCTACGTGGTTTTCAAAGAAACCTATTATACTCTTTGAAAAAAGTAAAAGAACTAGCATCATTATTACAAATATTTGTAAATGATTGTAAAAATTCTTAATCCTTTTTACTCTTTTTTCTGCTTCTTTAAAAGCTATATTTTGATCATTTAATTTCATTACAAATAAATTTAAAATTGATTATCATTCATATACTTTTCAATTTTCTTTTTCTCCCAATCTTTACCAAAAAATAAATTAGTTCCAAAAACACCTAACCAGTGAAAAGCAATTCCTATTCCCCAGAAAAACCAGGTTACATAAGTACCAAAATGAGTAATTGCACCCGCAAAAGAATATTCATTATCGCTATCATTTGTTAATCCAAAAATTATAATAGCAGAGATAAAAATATTTACGATAACATAAACTGCTAAGTGAATGTAAAATCCTTTAATCTTCTCTACCCTTTTTTTAGCTAGTAAATACTTGTGCTCTTCATTATATTCTCTTTCCATCTTATTTTTTTTAATTGTATTTGTTATTTTTATCATCATTCATCATCTCCTTAATCTTACGATCTTCCCAATTTTTACCTAAGAAAATGTTATAGTTATTAACTTCTAAAAAATGAAATATTAAACCAATTCCCCACCCAAAAATTGGAAACCAAAACCAATGAAACCCTGGAGAAAATCTTAAATTGATAAATATTAAAAAAGGTATTACAATACAATAAGATGCTAAATTTTGATAAAACTCTTTTAGTTTTTCTACTCGTTCTACAGCTCTTACATATTTGCTATTTTCTAAATCATTTGAATTAAATGTCATATTATTTGTTTTAGTTAAGAGAGGTAAACTCACCTTAAATGTTTTGTTATTATTATCTACTATTACTCTTCTATTTGTAATTAAACTGTATCTTTCTACAATATTTCTTAATCCTACTTTAGTACTTTTACCTATTGTTTCTTTAGGATTAATATTGTTTTCTATATGCAAAAAACCCTCTTTTTCATAAATAATTATTTCTAATGGTTTTTTAGAAGAAACAACATTATGTTTCACTGCATTTTCTAAAAGCAATTGTAAAGAAAGTGGTACAATTTTAAGCTCTTTATTGCTAACAGTGTTTGGTATATTAAATTTTACAGCATCTTCAAAACGCATTCCTAACAACTCCATATATGTTCTTGCAAATTTTAATTCTTCTGTAAGTGTTGTTAAATCTTTGTTTCTTTGTTCTAAAACATATCTATACACTTTAGATAATTTGGTTGTAAATTTTTCTGCTTGTAAAGGGTTTTCGCCAATTAAACTCGTTAATACATTTAAACTATTAAATAAAAAATGTGGATCTATTTGACTTTTTAAAGATTCAAACTTTGCTGTTTCTGTTTTTGCTACTATTTCTTGTTTTGTAGATTCTTTTGTTACAGAAGCTTTCCAGTTTGTCATAAACCCTCTTGCATGTAAAAAAGTAGAAATACCTAAAGAAAGAACAATATAAAACAGATGAACCCATAAAAAATCTCCTTTAAAAAAATTCTCTCCGCTGTTATTATTTATAATTACAAAAACTACATAATCTATTGCTAAAACCATAGGAACAGTATATATTAGAGTTCCTATAATTCCTGCCCAAACTCTTTGATTTGTTTGGGTAATCCAATCCCATTTTTCTGATAAATAATTATTAATAATACCATTACCAAAAGCCAATCCAAAACAATACAATCCTGAGATTCCAAAAGAGACAGCAATACCGTATAAAGTTGTTTGTTTAAAAATAACACTAAATATTACGCCAAATAAGATTGTTAATTTTAAGCTTAATAAGGCTCCTTTTTTTAAACTTCTAATTGTAAAAACTTCTTGGTTATCCATCTTTTTATTTGGCTTAAAATTTTAAGTTGTCTAATCTACTAAAATCTAATGTTTATTTTAAGATTTTTATCGGTAACTGCAAATTTTGCATCATCATACTGTGGAAATCCAAAACCCAATGTATTGTTAGACGCTCCATAATCTTCTTCTGGTCTTCCTTGTGGAGAAAAATCCATTTTACCATTTTCGTTCATATCATGAAGACATATGATTGCATATTCTCCCGCAGCTACATTTTCGAAAACTACTTTACTTTTACCGTCTATAATTTTACTATGTTTTGATTGTAATGGTATTGCCATAAAAGTTTTCTTATTATACAAAGAGAAACCTACGATTCCTTTACTGGACGATACGTTATCTACAGACGCTGTAATCGATATTTTTTCTTGGGCATTTATTTTACTTGAAATAAAAAAGGCTGTCGATATTAAAATTGCTACTACTAATTTCATGATTTTTATATTTAATGGTTAATTACACTACAAAGATGCAACACAAGTACAGTTTTTTAAATTAAAGAATACCGAACTGTATTTTTTTTAGGATGAAATGTAAATTTCACCTTTTACCAAAACTATTTAATATAGAAACTTCAAAATTCATGATTACTCATATTATCATAATTTTATTTTTAACTCCATATTTTAATAATTATTTAACTCAAAGCATAAATATGTTTAAAATTCATAAAACTTATAAAAAAGTGATAAACTTATGATAATTAGTTTTAAAAAAGATATACTTTAGCCATATGATTACTTCAAGAATAAATAAATTATGTACTACAATAGTTCCCAGTTTGCGTTTACGCAACCGCCGTCGCTAATATTCTTTTTAGCAACTAACTTATCTATTATAGTAATTAACCATTTATTTTTTTATCGTGAAAATTTCTTACAAAACTTACAATCTATACTCCGTTATTCTTATAAATAACAATCTACTTCGCAATATTACTTTTCGCCCATAGGCGTTAAAGATATTTATGGAATTTTGGTGAGTCCGGTTCTAAATTAAAAAAATAAAAAAACAACTTTACAAAACATAAAACTCAATACAATGGAAATTGTTATTGCAAATAAATCACATACAGTTTACGCAGAAATTATCTGTAAAACCATAGAAGAAGCTTCTAAAGTAAGAGGAACTGGTATTGCTAAAAGAAAACCAGAATATGTTGCCACTAAAATGGAAAACGGTAATGCTGTAATTGCTTTAGATAACGACAAATTTGCTGGATTTTGCTATATAGAAAAATGGGGACATGGAAAATTTGTTGCCAATTCTGGTTTAATTGTGCATCCAGATTTTAGAAATATCGGTTTAGCAAAAAAGATTAAACAAGTTATTTTTAATCATTCTAGAACCAAGTTTCCAGATGCAAAAGTGTTTAGTATTACAACGGGTTTGGCTGTAATGAAAATGAATAGCGACCTTGGTTACAAACCTGTAACTTTTTCTGAGTTAACCGACGATCAATCTTTTTGGAATGGTTGCCAAACCTGTAAAAATTATGATGTTTTAACAAGGACAGAACAAAAAATGTGTTTGTGTACAGGAATGTTATACGATCCTGCTAAAAAAGAAAAAGGGAAAACTGAAACCAACAAACATGATAAAAAAGTGTGGACAAGATTAAAAAACATCAAACAATCTATGTTCCTAAAAAAAGATAAAAAATGAAAAAATTAGTAATAGCTTATAGTGGTGGTTTAGACACTTCTTTTTGTGCAGTAAGTTTATCAAAAGAATATGATGTGCATGCAGTTAGTGTAAATACAGGCGGTTTTACAACTAAGGAGATTAAACATATAGAAAGCAACGCTTATAAAATGGGCGTTACAACTTATAAAAATATTGATGCGGTTGCTACTTTTTATAACAAAGTTGTAAAATATTTAATTTTTGGTAACGTATTAAAAAACAGTACATATCCGCTTTCGGTTAGTGCAGAAAGAATTATACAAGCCATAGAAATTATAGAATACGCTAAAAGTATAGATGCAGAATATATTGCACACGGAAGTACTGGCGCAGGAAACGACCAAGTGCGATTTGATATGATTTTTCAAACATTGGCACCTAATATTAAAATTATTACTCCAATTAGAGATCAAAAACTAGCAAGACAAGAGGAAATAGATTACTTAAAGTCTGAAGGAATTGACATGAATTGGGAAAAATCGAAGTATTCTGTAAACAAAGGGCTTTGGGGAACAAGTGTTGGTGGAGTTGAAACTTTAAAGTCTGAAAAGCCTTTACCTAACGAAGCGTATCCTTCTCAATTAGAAAAAGAAGGTGAAGAAAAAGTAACATTGACATTTAAAAATGGCGAATTTGTTGCTTTAAACGGACAAGAAAATAAACCAGAAGTAAATATTGAAAACCTAAATAATATTGCTTCAAAATTTGCAATTGGTAGAGATATTCATGTAGGTGATACAATTGTAGGTACAAAAGGTAGAGTTGGTTTTGAAGCTGCAGCTGCTTTAATTACTGTAAAAGCGCATCATTTATTAGAGAAACACACCTTAACTAAATGGCAATTACAACACAAAGAATACTTGTCTAGTTTTTACGGAATGCATTTGCACGAAGGACAATATTTAGATCCTGTAATGAGAGATACCGAAGCGTTTTTACAAAGTTCTCAAAAAATGGTTTCTGGGAATGTTGTGGTTTCTTTAAAACCGTATCATTTTTCTTTAGACGGAATTATTTCTGACCACGATTTAATGTCGAGTGCTTTTAGTACATATGGTGAAGAAAATAAAGCTTGGACCGCAGATGATGCAAAAGGGTTTATCAAGATTTTAGGAAATCAGAATAAAATTTATAGACAAGTAAATAACTCATAACTATGTTACAAGTAGGAATTATAGGAGGCGCAGGTTATACAGCTGGTGAATTAATCAGGTTGTTATTAAATCACCCGGAAACAAATATCAATTTTGTATTTAGTACTTCTAATGCTGGCAACAAATTGTATAAAGTACATCAAGATTTGGTGGGTTCTACGGAAATTAGTTTTACAAATGAAATAAATGCAGATGTAGATGTTTTATTCTTGTGTTTAGGACATGGAAATTCAACTGCTTTTTTACAAAAAAATAGCTTTTCTGACCATACAAAAATCATTGATTTAAGTAACGATTTTAGATTACTAACTGACAAGAATTTTGAAGGAAAGGACTTTGTGTATGGTTTACCAGAATTAGATAAAGAAGCCATTAAAACGGCAAAATATATTGCAAATCCTGGTTGTTTTGCAACTGCTTTGCAATTGGCAATTTTACCTTTAGCAGCAAATGGTTTGTTAAAAGATAATGTTCATATTAATGCAGTAACTGGTGCAACTGGAGCAGGAACTTCACTTTCTGCAACTACTCATTTTACGTGGAGAGATAATAATTTTTCTCATTATAAAGCATTCAACCACCAGCATTTAGGGGAAATTAATCAGACTGTAAATCAATTACAAAACGATTTTAATTCCGAAATTAATTTTATGCCAAATCGTGGTGATTTTTCTAGAGGAATTTTTGCAACTACGTACACAAAATTTGAAGGTTCTCTTGAAGATGCCAAAAAAATATATAAAGATTATTATAAAGATGCTGCTTTTACATTTGTTTCTGATGAAAGTATCTTTTTAAAGCAAGTTGTAAACACCAACAAATGTTTGGTTCAACTAGAAAAACACGGAAATAAATTATTAATAACAAGTACAATTGACAACCTTTTAAAAGGAGCTTCTGGTGCCGCAATTCAGAATATGAATTTGATGTACGGTTTTGAAGAAACGTTAGGTTTAAATTTAAAGGCAAATTACTTTTAATGCATAGTCATTACGAGGAACGAAGCAATCTGTTTAAAGAGATTACTTCAGTCATTCTTCCTTCGTAATGACATAAAAATAGTTATTATGAAAATAGCAATTATAGGAACAGGAAATTTAGGAAAATCTATTGCAAAGGGTTTGATTACCAACAACGCAATTACTAGTTTATACTTAACCAAAAGAGATTTGGAGGGAATAAAAGAGTTTGATGGTTATAAAAATGTGCATTTAACTACAGATAATATTGAGGCTGTTAAACAATCTGACATTATTATTTTTGCTATTCAACCTGCTCATTTTGAAGGAATTTTAAATGATGTTAAGCCTTTTTTAACCGAAAAACATGTTTTAATTTCTACAATTACAGGGTTTTTAATTCCTAAAATTGAAGGAATAGTTGGTAAAGACAAATTTATTATTAGAGCGATGCCAAATACAGCAATTGCTGTGGGTAAATCGATGACGTGTTTGTGTAGTAATGAACAAGGTGAAAAACGCATTAAGATTGCGGAAGCTATTTTTAATCGTTTAGGACATTCTTTGAGTATTCCTGAGAGTCAAATGCAAGCTGCAACGGTGGTTTGTGCTAGTGGAATTGCCTTTTGGATGCGCTTAATTAGAGCAACTACGCAAGCGGCAATTCAGTTAGGTTTTGACGCCAAAGAAGCACAAGAATTAGCAATGTTTACAAGTGAAGGAGCTGCTAATTTGTTGATAACAAACGGAAATCACCCAGAAGAAGAAATTGATAGAGTTACTACGCCACAAGGTTGTACAATTGAAGGTTTAAATGAAATGGAACACAAAGGATTGAGTTCTTCTTTAATTCAAGGAATGGTTGCTTCATTTCATAAAATTAATAACATCAAAAAAGAACAGATTTAAAGTTGAAATCTGTCATTTAGAGCATAGCGGAGATTCTTAAAATTGTAGATTCTTCGGTTATTCTTCCCTCTGAATGACAAACAAAAAAAGAACAAATATGAGTTTATTTAATGTATATCCACTTTTCGATATCACTCCTGTAAAAGCAGAAGATGTGTATGTTTTTGATGAAAATAATACCAAATATTTAGATTTATATGGCGGACATGCTGTAATTTCTATTGGGCATTCACATCCTAAATATGTAAAACACATTAGTGAGCAAGTTAGTAAATTAGGTTTTTATAGTAATTCTATTCAGAATCCGCTACAGGTTGATTTAGCAACTAAACTTGGCAAATTATCTGGCTGTAAAGAATATCAATTATTTTTATGTAATTCTGGTGCAGAAGCCAATGAAAATGGGTTAAAACTAGCTTCTTTTCATAACGGAAAGAAAAAGGTGATTGCTTTTAAAAACGGTTTTCATGGTAGAACTTCTGCTGCTGTTGCTGCAACAGATAATGCTAAAATTGTTGCGCCAATTAACGCACAACAAGAGGTAGAAATTTTAGAATTAGGAGATTTAGTTGCTCTTGAAAAATCTTTAGCTAAAAACGATGTTTGCGCTGTAATTATAGAGTTTATACAAGGTGTTGGTGGTTTAGATGAAAGTACCGCAGAATTTTACGAAGCAATAAACACGCTTTGTAAAAAGTACAATACGTGTTTTATTGCCGATGAAGTGCAGTCTGGTTTTGGAAGAACTGGCGATTTCTTTGCCTTTCAAAAATACAATGTTACTCCAGATATTATCTCTATTGCCAAAGGAATGGGAAATGGTTTCCCAGTTGGCGGAATTTTAATTCATCCAGATATTAAAGCTTCTTTTGGTTTATTAGGAACCACTTTTGGCGGAAATCATTTAGCTTGTGTAGCTTCTTCAACCGTTTTAGAAGTTATTGAGGAAGAAAAATTAATGCAAAATGCAACAAAAATTTCTGCTTATTTTATTGAAAAAGCGAAAGAAATTTCAGAGATAAAAAACATAAAAGGACGTGGTTTAATGTTAGGATTGGAATTTGATTTTCCTATTGCAGAGCTTCGTAAAAAATTGATTTTCAATCAAAAAATATTTACAGGAAGTGCAAAAAATCCTAATTTATTAAGAATTCTTCCGCCTTTAACCCTCAAAAAAGAACATGTTGATACCTTTTTTGATGCTTTAGAAAAAGAGTTAGCAGTAGGCAGTTTTCAGTAGCAGTTTTCAGTAAATAATACACATGTACAACAGCATAGAGTTTTAACCCTGTGTAAAAATAAAATTATGAAACATTACACCTCAATTAATGATATTGACGATATCAATTCTTGGATTGAAGAAGCCAAAAAACTAAAAGCAACTCCTTTAAAAAATATTGATTTAGGACAATATAAAACCTTGGGATTATTATTTTTTAATTCAAGCTTACGCACGCGTTTAAGTACTCAAAAAGCTGCTTTAAATTTAGGAATGAATCCGATTGTGATGAATGTTTCTGGTGATGCTTGGGGAATTGAATTTGAAGATGGAACTGTAATGAACGGAACTACAGCAGAACATATTAAAGAAGCTGCAGCAGTGGTTTCTCAATATTGTGATGTTATTGCTGTAAGAGCTTTCCCTGGTTTAACAGACAAAGAGAAAGACGAATCTGAACATGTAATTAAATCTTTTGTAAAATATGCCTCTGTACCAATTGTAAGTATGGAAAGTGCAACAGAACACCCTTTGCAAGGTTTTACAGATGCACTTACAATTGCAGAAAATGCCACAAAAAAGAGACCAAAAGTAGTTTTAAGTTGGGCGCCACATATTAAAGCTTTACCGCATGCAGTTGCAAATAGTTTTACACAAGCAATGCAAAAAATGGATGTTGAGTTTGTTATTGCAAATCCGGAAGGTTATAATTTAAGTAAAGAAATTACAAAAGATACAAAAATTTATCACAATCAAAAGGAAGCTTTTAAAGATGCCGATTTTGTGTACACCAAAAACTGGAGTTCTTATGATGAGTATGGACAAGTTTTAAAAACTGATTCCGATTGGTTAATTACAAAAGAAAAAATTGGTGAAGCAAAGTTTATGCATTGTTTACCAGTTAGAAGAAATGTGGTGGTAGAAGATGCTGTTTTAGATTCTGATGCTTCTTTGGTAATTGAACAAGCAAATAACAGAACTTTTGCAGCGCAATTGGTTTTGAAAAAAATATTAGAAGACTTGTAAAGTTTTCGTAATTCTGAACTTGATTCAGAATCTAACAATAAACAAAAAGATACTGAAACAAGTTCAGCACTTATGGAGAAACTATCAATCATAAAAATTGGCGGAAATATTATCGAAGATGAAACTTCTTTAAATGCTTTCTTAAAATTATTTTCTAACCTAGAAGGAAATAAAATTCTCGTTCATGGAGGTGGAAAACGTGCTACTCATATTTCGTCTAAATTAGGTATTGAATCTAAAATGGTAAATGGTAGACGTATTACTGATGCAGAAACTTTAGAGGTTATTACCATGGTTTATGGAGGTTTAGTCAACAAAAATGTAGTTGCTAAATTACAAGCTTTAAACATTGATGCAATTGGTTTAACAGGAGCAGATATTAATAGTATTCAATCAGAAAAAAGACCTGTAAAAGAAGTCGATTTTGGTTTTGTTGGTGATGTTAAAAAAGTTGCATCTAATTCAATAGAAAAACTAATTAAAGCCGATTTCACACCTGTTTTTTGTGCAATTACGCATGATGGAAACGGACAATTATTAAACACAAACGCCGATACTATTGCAAGTACAATTGGTGTTGGAATGAGTAAAATCTACGACACTTCAATATACTATTGTTTTGAATTGAATGGTGTTTTAAAGGATTTTAATGATAAAAATTCGGTTATAAAAACTATAAATGCTGACACCTACAAAGAATTATTAACTACTGAAATTATTACTGACGGAATGATTCCGAAAATAGATAATTGCTTTGATGCTTTAAATAATGGAGTATCAAAAGTACACATTGGAAATACCGCCATGTTAACTAAAGAAAACGACAATTTTACAACTATTACATTATAAAATGAATATCGAAAAATTAACAGAAAACGCAATTTCACTTTTAAAGAATTTGATTGAAACACAATCATTTTCTTCCGAAGAAGAAAATACAGCCAAACTTATTGAAGCTTGGTTTCTAGAGAACGAAATTCCGTTTAAAAGAACTAAAAATAACGTTTGGGCAACCAACAAACATTTTGATAAAAGTAAACCAACATTATTATTAAACTCTCACCACGATACTGTTAAACCAAATTCTGCTTATACAAACGATCCTTTAAAAGCGATTGTTGAAGACGGTAAATTGTATGGTTTAGGTTCAAATGATGCTGGTGGTTGTTTGGTTTCTTTAATTGCAACTTTCACCAACTTTTATGCGCAAGAAAACCTAAAGTATAATTTAGTAATTGTGGCTTCTGCAGAAGAAGAAAGTAGTGGTCCAGACGGATTAAACAGTATGCTTTCTATAATTCCACACATAGATGTTGCCATTGTTGGAGAACCTACTTTAATGAACTTAGCAGTTGCAGAAAAAGGTTTGGTAGTTTTTGATGCAGTTGTAGAAGGAACTCCAAGTCATGCTGCACATCCAAATAACAACAATTCAATCTATAATACTATTGAAGTTTTACAATGGTTTAAAGATTTTAAGTTTGAGAAAACTTCAGAAGCTTTAGGTGATGTAAAAATGACAGTAACTCAAATTAACGCTGGTAAACAGCATAATGTTGTTCCAGCACATGTAGATTTGGTTGTGGATGTTCGAGTAAATGATGCATATTCTAATCAAGAAATTGCAGACTTGTTACAAGAAAAATCACCTTGCACCAAAATAACACCTAGAAGTTTACGATTAAATTCGTCTTCTATTTCAACCAATCACGATTTAGTAAAAGCAGGAATTGAAATGGGAAGAGAAACATACGGTTCTCCAACCTTATCAGATCAATCTGTGTTAACTTGTCAATCTTTAAAATTAGGTCCTGGAGACAGTACACGTTCACATTCTGCAAATGAATTTATTTATTTAGCTGAAATTGAAGAAGGAATTAAAATATACGTTGAATTGTTAAATCGTGTAATTGTATAAAATTAAATAATCGTCATAACGAGGAAGTATGACGAAGTTATCTCTTCATGAATTACGAGATTGCTTCATACCTCGCAATGACATCAAAAAACAGAAATTATGAAGTTGTGGGATAAAGGATTTTCAATAGACAAACAAATAGAAAACTTTACAGTTGGTAATGATAGAGAAATTGATATTCACATTGCAAAATATGATGTTCAAGCTTCTTTAGCGCACGCAATAATGCTAGAATCTATTGGTATTATTACTGATGATGAATTAAAAGATTTAAAAAGAGGTTTGCAAGAATTAGCTTTTGACATTGAGAACGGAACTTTTGTAATTGAAGCTTCTTTTGAGGATGTACATTCTAAAATTGAATGGGAGTTAACAAATAAATTAGGTGAAGTTGGAAAGAAAATTCACACTGCTCGTTCTAGAAACGATCAAGTTTTAGTGGCTTTACAATTGTATTACAAAGACAACTTAAAGTTGATTAATTCAAAAACAAAAGTTCTTTTTGAAACTTTACTTAATCTTGCTGAAACACATAAAGAAAGTTTATTACCTGGTTACACGCATTTACAAGTTGCAATGCCATCTTCTTTTGGATTATGGTTTTCTGCATACGCAGAATTATTAATTGATGACGTATATATGTTGAATGCTGTTTCTAGAGTTGTAGACCAAAATCCTTTAGGTTCTGCTGCTGGTTATGGTTCTTCTTTTCCAATTGATAGAGAATTAACCACCAAAGAATTAAATTTTGCAACATTAAAATACAATGTGGTTGCTGCACAATTAAGTAGAGGAAAAAGTGAACGTTCAATCGCCTCAGCTTTAGGCGGATTGTGTAATACCATGTCTCGTTTTGCAATGGATGTTTGTTTGTATATGAGTCAGAATTTTAATTTTATTTCTTTTCCAGATGAATTAACTACAGGAAGTAGTATTATGCCACACAAGAAAAACCCTGATGTTTTTGAATTAATTCGCGGAAAATGTAATAAAATACAAGCATTACATACAGAAATGGTGCTAATTACCAATAATTTACCAACGGGTTATCACAGAGATTTTCAATTGTTAAAAGAAAACATTATAGCTGCTTTTGAAGATGTAAAAGATATTTTAGACATCTTTAATTATTCAATTCAGCAAGTAATTGTAAAAGATATTGATTTGAATGATAAAAAATATCAATATTTATTTACAGTAGATAGCATCAATAATTTAGTAGTTGAAGGAATGAGTTTTAGAGAAGCCTATCAACAAATTGGCGGACAAGTTCAAGCAGGAACTTACAAACCAGATTTAGGGAAACAACACTCTCATGTTGGTAGTATTCATAATTTGAGTTTGAATAAAATTCGTGAGAAATATCCGAAAAAGTAATAATTAAAACTTAAATTTATTAAATCATTATTTTTATAAGCTTAAAATATGTTATTAACAGTTTTTTTGTGAAATTTTATCAATTCTATCTTTTTTGTTTTTTATCTTTGAAAAGTAAAAGAATTAGAGTATTTAGATTAAACATTATGAAACTAATAATATTATTTATAATTTTAATTGGCTCAAGTGCTAATGCTCAAACTTCAAAAAATACTACTGGCCCTAGAGTTAAGAATAATAAAGTTTGGAAAAATAAAAAAACTTCAACTTTAGTATTAGTTAATAATTACAAAAAGAATTCATTGTTTGGCGGAAAGTTTAAAAACCAAAAACAATGGAATAAAAAAAATCTGATAATAATTTTATTTTGAAAACAAGAAAAAAAGAGGATATAATTGGTCCAAGAGCAAAAAACGCTAAACCTTGGAAAAGAACTAAAAACTCTTTATAAAAAACTTTAAAAATTTTCTAATTGTTATTTTGAAATAAAAAATAAAGCCTAGTTTATAATTAGTAAACAAGGCTTTTAAAATTTTAAGAATTTCCTTATATCATTTAAAAATAAAAGTTAACACCAATACTTGAGCTAAACGAATCATTTAAAGTTACTTCTTTAGAAGTAATTGCATACCATAAATAAGATTCTACAGTACCTACTTCTGCATAAAAATCTATTCCGCTAAAAATTTTTGTTTTCTTAAATTCTTTATGAACTAAAGCACCCGCAAATAATGTAAAATGAAATGCATTTGGCACATAATATCCCTTAGGGTATATACTTGGTAGTGTTGTAAACGAATTTGTTCCAATATCTATACTTGTTGTAAAACCTGCAATGGGAGTTATCACTAAATTTTCTCCAATTTCTTTTCTATAAATTGGAAAAGTATTTTTAATTGTGATTAAATGTATTCTATTTGCTTTTGATTCTGACTCTGGCACATAACCATATAATAATTCTGTATTTAACACCTTATTGAATAACTGATAACCAGCTCCTAAAGATACAAAACCAATGTTTCCTGCAAATTGAACTTTTACATAATCGGGAACATACCAAGCTTTTTCTTTAGCTAAAGTACTTTCTTGTGCATATGATTTTGAAAAAAATAATACGAACAATACGAATATAAAAATGTTTTTATTTTTCATTATTTTCTATAATTCTATAAGTTCGGAATTAAAATTTTTATCTTGAATATGAATAATACTATATGTTGGATCTTTTAGCGCAGGCACAATTAAGTAATCTACCTCTCCCTCTTCATAAAAATAACTATGAGTATGACCATGAACTGAAAGTGAAACGTTATTATTAGCCATTAAAGATCTATACGTCTGTTTCATTTCTGGAGTTAAATCATCACTTACAACAGTAGGAATATGTGCAAAAGCGAATACCTGATTGTAGTTTGCATGATCACTTAAAGTTGTTGCTAACCAATCAAAATCTGGATCTTTTTCACTTTCCCATATAATATCGTCAAACAGTACAAATTTGTTATTGTTAAATACAAAAGAGTAATTATAATCACCAAACATTTGTTTGTAAATAAAACTACCATTTAAATTATAATCGTGATTGCCAATAACTGTAAAATATGGTTTTTTAAGTTTGGTCATTATATCGTAAAAAATCTCATACTCTTTTAATAATGCCTGATCTGCAATATCACCACCAAAAACTACGAACAAAACATCGTCTCTTTTATTAATATCATCAACTACTTTACCAAGGTTGTCATAAGAATAATGCACATCTGTAATAAATGCAAATTTAAAATCTTGTGAATCTATTTTAATATCCTCAAGTAATGCTAAATTTTTTGCAGTATTATTTTTCTGAGAAGATTTTACACTTGCAACATATACGCTATATTCAAAAAAATTATCGCATGTAGTTAGTGTAAATACTATTGTAATAAGCAGTAAGTTTCTTATAAATTTCATTTATTTTTATCTCTATTTTATAAATTAATTTCAATATGTAATTAATAGACGACAAAAATATTAAACCTTACAAAAATAACATCTATTGTTATATTATATTAATAGACAAAAAAGTTGAAGATAAAATTTCTAGTTTTATGGAATTGATAATTTAAAATCAAAACCACAATTAAACTAAAAATGAACATACAAATATTACAATTTTAGCTATTGATATTGTAATTATTTGTAGCAAAATAATAACTCTAGATTTTTAAATTATGAAGATTGAGAACCTTTAATAATAAAACATACATTATATTGGTTGTAATGAAAATTATCTAGCATTTTAAGAAACAGATATAAGCGATATACCTAAAAAAATCAAACTTATTTTAGAACTATTTTATCCAAAACGAGTTTAAATTTTTCATTTTTTTTGTTTCCAATCAGAAATCTAATTTCCTCAATGTAATCTCCAGAAAAATTAGGTTGATTAATTCTCCTTCCTCTAAACGAAGGATACATGTCTTTTAGTGGAATTTCTATTTCTTGCCATTCTTCTGAAGTTGAAAAAGTTGCTATATAAGGATAATAATCACTAGAATTAGATTTAATTCTAAATTGATATTTCTTGCCATCACCTTTTAGCTTAATAACAATTTTTGAATACGCTTTTGTATTTATTTTCAGCAATCTATAGCGTACAGAAGAAAAACCACCATTATTATCTAAAGAAATTTCTCCTGCAAATACACCATTGCCATCAGCATTCAATTTAAATGTACTTGTAGACTTTCCTCCCATTACAACATCATTTACAATTACCCAATTTTGGATGTTTGTAGTTTTATTAAAATCAAATATTGTTTTAGAAATTATCATAGAAAATAAAATTATTGTAATAAATAAGTACTTCATATCATTCTATTTTAACAAATTACATTGTAAACTATTTCTTAAATTGTTCTATCAATAAAACATTACTAAAAATTAACGTAAACGCATAACCTACATCTTCAATAGGTATTGTTAATAAACGAATGCCAAGGTTTTCTGCATTGTTATACCAAACTACAGGTTCTACCAAACCTGTGCCTGTAAGAACACCATTTACTATAAAAAAAGGCACTAAAATAATCAAGAAAGAAATATAAAATCTTTGCAAGTATTTTACTCCAAAGAGTAAACCTATCCATAAAACAAAAACAAGCAAACTATAATTTATAAAAGTATATGCTTTATCATAATTAAAAAAATCACAGGAAATAAAATTAATATAAGAATTCCCGTAATTAACTTTGTATTTTTTTCTGATATTAATAAGTTAGGTTTAAAATAAGCTAATGAATAATGAATAAATATACTCGCATACGGGATGCAGAAAAAGAACATCCATTCTTCAATAGGCATTCCAAAAAGCAATATGTTTAGATGATAATCCGTATTAAAACCCCAAACTCCATTGGCAGTAAAAATAGCATCCCAAATTAAAAAAACTACAGAAACTATTGTTAATGATAACAAAACAGCTTTCAAATGCTTTATAAAACGCATTTTTTTCTCGAAAGAATATAGCAAAGGAATACTTAAGGAACCAATATTTAAAAGTAGGTATAAAAACACTATAATTTTGGTTTTTTAAAATACTTTAAAGGAACAAACAACATACCAAAACACTCTCCTTCTTCCTTTCCTAAATGCTTATGATGAATTTTATGTGCTTTTCTTAATCCTTTTAAATATCTATTATTTGTACGTTTAAACCATTTAAAACGTTGATGAATTAAAACATCATGCACCATAAAATATGCTAAACCATAAAATAAAATACCTAAACCAATATAAAATAAGAATGTATGTTCCGTATAAGTACCAAAATAAAATAAAGCAATACTTGGTATGGCAAAAACAACAAAAAAAGCATCATTTTTTTCAAAAACTCCTTGGTATTTTGGTTGGTGATGATCTTCGTGTAAATACCATCCAAAACCATGCATAACAAATTTGTGCGTTAACCAAGTAACACACTCCATCAATAAAAAAACACCTAAAGTAATCAAAACAAAAACCATTAAATAATATTTAATTTATACTTTACATAACTTCTTGCTAATAGGTTTATTTTCATAGGATCAGAAATTCGTATTCTAGTATCCATAATTTTTTCTGAAGGAACATTACTCAATTTCTTAAGTAATCTTTTATAATACCTAAAAGCCATATACACACCAAATTTTGCTTCTACTGGCAATTTAAGAATCCCTTTTTTGTAAGCAAATTCAAAATCGTCCTCTATTTCTTTGATAATTAAATGTTTTGAAGCTGCATCTAGCTTTCCTAAATCTATATTAGGAAAATAAGATCTATTTAAAACTTCATAATCATCTTTTAAATCACGTAAAAAATTCACTTTCTGAAAAGCAGAACCTAAACGCATTGCAGCATCCTTTAACTCTTCAAATCTTTTATCATCTCCATCTACAAAAACTTTTAAACACATTAAACCAACTACATCTGCAGAACCGTATATATATGCGTCGTATTCTTCTTTTGTTTGATATTCTGTTTTAAATAAATCTGCTTTCATACTTTTTAAGAAAGCTTGTACCATTTCATCGGGAATTTTATACCTATTTACTGTTTGCTGAAAAGAATTTAAAATAGGGTTTAAACTAATTCCTTGTTCTTTTGCCAGATAATAATCTCTTTCAAAATGTTCCATCAACAACTCCTTATCATACTCATGAAAAGTGTCTACAATTTCATCAGCAAAACGAACAAAACCATAAATATTATAAATATCCGTTCTAATCTTTGGTGATAACATTTTTACAGCCAAAGAAAATGAAGTACTATACTTCTTTGTAACTAACTTACTACAATCATTAGAAACGCTATCAAATAATTCTTTCATACTATTTTTGATTTTTAATGATTAATTCTGATACTATTTTCCCTGAAATTAATGCTGGCGGAACTCCAGGTCCTGGAACAGTTAATTGTCCTGTAAAATACAAATTTTTTACTTTACTACTTTTAAGATTTGGTCTTAAAAATGCGGTTTGCAAAAGTGTGTTTGCCATTCCGTATGCATTTCCTTTATAAGAGTTGTATTCTTTTTTAAAGTCTTTAACACAAAACGACTTACTAAATAATACGTGTTTTTTAACCTCTTGGTTTGTTAGTTTCTCAAATCTATCTAATATTTTATGAAAATACTTTTCTCTTAATGCTTCTGTATCTTCTATTCCTGGTGCTAACGGAATTAAGAAAAAACCTGCTTCTTTACCATCTGGAGCAGATGTTTTATCTGTTATAGATGTAAAATTCGCATAAAACAAAGGATCTGTTGGCCATTTAGGATGATCGTAAATTTCTTCTGCATGTAAGTTAAAATCTGTATCAAAAAATAAAGTATGATGACTTACATTTTTAATTTTCTTATCAAAACCGATGTAAAACAAAAGTGAAGATGGCGCAAAAGTTTTTTTACTCCAATATTTTTCAGAATATTGTTTTACATTTTTATCGAGCAACGTTTCTGTATGATGATAATCTGCTCCACTTAAAACTAGCGATGTTTTAATTTTTTCACCATTAACAGTTAAGCCAATAATAGCATTTGAAGCATCTGTTTCAATTTTATCTACATTAGCATTTGTTTTAAAAACAACATCTAAGCTTTCGGCTAATGAAACCATACCTTTAACAACATTATACATTCCTCCTCTTGGATGCCAAGTGCCTAAACCAAAATCTGCATAATTCATAAAATTATAAAAAGCAGGAGTATCACTTGGTTTAGCGCCTAAAAACAAAACAGGGAATTCTAATATTTTAATTAATTTCTGACTTTTTATATTTTTTCTAACTTGCTTACTTATTGTAGAAAAAAACTGAGAAACTCTTGCTACTGTTTTTGTAGTAACCAATTCTAATGGAGAAATACCGGGTCTGTAAACTAAATCTTTTATAGCAGTATCATAATTAGATTTTGCAGAATTTAAAAACGCTTTTAAATGTTTACTACTTCCTTTTTCTTCATTTTCAAAAAGTTGATATATCTCCTCTAATTTACTTGAAATTTTTACTGAAGAATCTTTTCCAAAATAAACTTCATATCCTGGATTTAATTTATCTAAAATGTAGAAATCTGAAGATTTTTTACCAAAATCATTAAAAAAACGCTCAAAAACATCTGGCATCCAATACCAAGAAGGACCAATATCAAAAGTGAAACCATCTTTTTTAAATTGTCTTGCTCTACCACCTAAAGTATCATTCTTCTCTAAAACAGTAACATGATAACCTGCTTTAGCTAAATAACATGATGCAGATAAAGAAGAAAAACCAGAACCGATTATATAAATGTTTTTACTCATATTTTATTTTGTTCAACAAAGATACGTATTTATTAAACAAAATAAAAATTATATTACATTTAACAAATCTGTAATTGAATTGTATAGCTGAATATTAGCATTAAACTTAAGATGCTTAACTTTTTCTACTTTTCTACCAGCTGCAATAAATTGATTATTAGTATTATGCATTACTTCGTTAATATCATTAAAATAAGCTTCAATTTTATCATCGTAAGGTTTAACTGTTAAAGATGTAATAAAACAAATTTCTCTATCTAATTCTAAAAAATAATTTAAATTATTAAGAGGTAAACTCTGACCGAGATAAATTGTATGAAACCCCCTTAAGACTAATTCGTAATTTAAATATAAAAGACCTAATTCATGAATTTCGTTTTCTGGCAAAAACAAAACAAATGTTTTACTAGTGTTGGTAATATTATATTGTAAATTCTCTGTGTTTAATTGAATTTTTTGAGAAATTAAATTTGATATAAAATGCTCATGAGCAGGTAATAATGTTTCTGTTTGCCAAAGTAAACCTACATGATCTAAAAAAGGAATAAAAACGTCCTTAAAAATATCTCTAAATGCTTTTTTCTGCAACAATATATTGTAAGCATTATTAAAAAGAATCTTATCAAACTGAAACATAGATACTTTTAATGCATTTATTGCTTCATCATTTACAGCAGAACTTAATGCTAACTCTCTAGATTTTATTATTATATCTTCATCAGAAAGTGCAGCAATTTTAGAAATTTTATAATTATTATTGTTTAATAAAACAATATTTAAAAGCTTTTGTAAATTTTCTGAACTATAAAATCGAATATTTGTTTCCGTTCTTTTTGGTTGCAATAAATTGTAACGCTTTTCCCATATCCTTATAGTATGCGCTTTAATACCAGAAATATTTTCAAGGTCTTTAATTGTAAAATCCTGCTTAATATTGTTCAATTTATTCTATTTTGTGTTCAACAAATTTAGTGATTTTTTTAAACATAAATATTTCTTAAAATAATTTGTAACATTTTATACTTTTACACTACTTATAGTTAACTAACTAATTTACAAGTGCAGAAAGATTTAGAGACTAAATTTTTATCGGACTTTGAACAAAATCAAAATATAGCTCATAAAATTTGTAGAATTTATACTACAAACCAAGATGCTCATAACGATTTGTTTCAAGAAATCACCATTCAGCTTTGGAAAAATTATTCCAGATTTAGAGGTGATTCAAAGTTTAGTACTTGGATGTATAGAGTTGCCCTAAACACAGCTATTTCTTTGTATAGAAAATCTACAAGAACTGTAAAAACGCAAGATTTTAGTGATTTTGCTTACAAAATTAAAGCTACAACTTACGATAATACAGAAGAGTTGCAGTTAAAAGCATTATATAAAGCAATACATAAGTTAAATGACATTGATAAAGCTTTAATTTTCTTGTATTTAGAAGATAAACCATATAAAGAAATTTCTGAAACCCTTGGTATAACTAGTGTTAATGCTAGGGTAAAAATGAATAGAGCAAAAGAAAAATTAAAAAATATTTTAAACCCATAATTATGGATTTATTAGATAAATATAAAAAGACTTGGGAAAGTCAACCAGAAGAATCAAAAAAATTTTCTAAGGTTGAAATCTACAAATTGGCGCATTCTAAATCTTCATCTATTGTAAAATGGATTTTTATTGTTGGTCTTTTAGAACTTGCTTTTTGGTTAACTATTAATATGTTAATACCAGATAGCTTTTATAAAGTATATGAAGATTTAAATTTAGAAAATCAAGTTAACTTCTTTATGATATTACATTATCTTGTAATTATTGTTTTCTTGTATTTCTTTTATTTAAATTATAAAAAAATATCTGCAGTAGATAACACTAAAAAACTAATTCATAAAATTTTAAAAATTAGAAATACAGTAAAATACTATGTTTACTATAATTTAGCTATTGTCTTTTTATCAAGTTTTATACTCAACAGTGTATTAATGAGTGATTCTGATAAGTTGATGAAAATTATGAATCCAGATAATTTATCGGTAGATATTAACCAACTAATAACTGTTACTATTATTAGCCAAATAATTGCAGTTTTAATATTTATGGTTCTTTTGTGGCTCTTTTATAAATTAATTTATGGATATTTATTAAAAAAATTAAACAAAAACCATAAAGAATTAATTAAATTAGAAGAATTATAATCAATTTTTATGAAAAAATTCATCTTACTTTTAAGTTTAAGTTTTACTATAACTAGTTTTTCTCAGCAATCTAATTTTTGGGAGAACGTGCGTTATGGTGGTGGTTTTACTATGAGTTTTGGAAATCAAACAACAATTGGTATTTCTCCTAGTGCAGTTTATGATTTTCAAAATGGGTTTTCTTTAGGTACAGGTTTAACCTATATTTATAGTGAAATTGGCGCTTCTACAACAAATGTTTATGCTGGAAGTTTAATTTCTTTATATCAAGTACCCAAAGTAGGAATTCAACTTTCTGGAGAATTTGAACAATCATTTGCAAAACAAACAGCAAACTCCATTAACACAAATACAAGTTTTCCTGCTTTATACTTAGGAGCTGCTTATAATAAAGGTAGGTTCGCTTTTGGTTTTAGGTATGATGTTTTGTATGACGATAACAAAAGCGTTTATGCTTCTCCGTTTTCACCAATTGTTCGTTTTTACTTTTAAAAATTTTTTAACTCGTTTAATAAAATTTCGTGCATTTCATCTGTATAATCTAAATGTGTAACAATTCTTATTTTTCCTTCTCCCATTGGAGTTAAAAGAATGTTTTTTGTTGCCATTTTCTCTATAAAATTATCAGCTCCAATTTTATCATCCACATAAAAAATAAGAATATTAGTTTCTACAGGCTCTATTTTAGTAATGTAATTACAGGTTTCTAAAACAGCTGCAATTTCTTTGGCTTTTTTATGATCTTCTGCCAACCTTTCTACATTATTATCTATAGCATAAATACCAGCAGCAGCTAAAAAACCAACTTGCCTCATACCACCGCCTAACATTTTTCTAAGCCTTAATGCGTAAGCGATATCTTTTTTAGAACCCAATAAAAGAGAACCTATTGGCGCTCCTAAACCTTTAGATAAGCATATAGAAATGGTATCAAAAAGTTCGCCATATTGTTTTGGAGTTTCGTTTTTTGCTACCATTGCATTAAACAATCTTGCTCCATCTAAATGATATGCCAAATTATTTTTTTGCCACTTGTTTAATTTTTTCTAATTCAGAAAAATCCCAACAAGCTCCACCTCCTTTATTTGTAGTGTTTTCTACACAAATCATCTTGGTAAAGGGTAAATAAATCTGTGGTTTTACAGCTGCAAATTCTTCAATTTGTTTTGCGGTAAACATACCTCTATTACCATCTATTAACTTACAAGTAACCCCAGAATTAAATGCTACTCCACCACTCTCATAATTATAAATATGAGCATATTTATCTGCAATAATTAAATCTCCTGGTTGTGTATGTAATTTTATGGCAGTTTGGTTTGCCATTGTACCTGATGGAAAAAATAGAGCATCTTCCATACCAAACATTTTTGCAGCTTTTTGCTCTAATGCATTTACAGTAGGATCCATTTTAAAAACGTCGTCACCAACTTTAGCACTCATCATAGCATCCAACATTCCTTTTGTTGGTTTGGTTACTGTATCAGAAATTAAATCAATTATCATTTAATAAATTATTTTTTTTAATGTTTATAATCACTCCCAATTGGCGAGCCGTCAGGTATTTTAGGCGCATACGTTTTCTTAAATAAAGTCGGATTTTTAATAAAATCGTCAATCATTTTAATCAATGTAATATTGTATATTTTTTGAACTCCATCATCATTTTTATTTTTTAATAAAGTTTTTATTTCTCCTAATTTAAAAAACACAATTGCATTTACCTGTTTGTATTGATTTTTGTTAGCTGCTAAAACAAATAACTGCTCTAAAACTTTAGTATTTATTACATTTTGTAATTCTTGAAAATAGGAATCTTTATGCACTTTTTTAATCGTTTTAGAAATTAACTCATCTATTAACTCATCTAAACCTAATTGTCTTTTTTCTAAACTCTTATGAGCTATTAATCTTGATGCTCTTTGCGAATTTAACAATAAATTTAAGGTCATTTCAGCAGCAGTTTCTACAGCACCAAAAGCATCAAACTCTACACCTAAATCACTATTAAAAGACTCTCTACTTCTACCATAACCCATAGCTCTAGGCGGAAATAATGCTAATTTCTCTTTAGGGATTGCAATTTCATCTACCGCAATTGTTTTTAAAACTGCTTGTAAAGCAATTCTTTCAGTTGTACCAGAAACACGTTTTACAATTGTTTGGTTATCTCCTTTAACAGCATAAGAATAATCTAAACCTCCAATTAATTTTACTGTTGCTTCAGTTTGAAAACGATGAAAAAAATACAAAGGCACAAACACATCTTCTAAAACAGAATAAGGCTGATTTGCTTTTATATTATCCGTAGAAAAATTATTTATTGCCGATTTTCTAATTTTTAAAACGGTGTACAACTCATCATATATATTTCCTCCATTATCCCATAAATGTGCCGTAGAACTCGCACTTCCTTGAGATCTTGCATCTTGATCAGACAAATACTTTAAGCCATTTTTGCCGGCATTTTCTAAAATCAATTTTAATTCGTTTTCTTCGTTTTTATTATCAGCAAAATCTTGGTAAAAATAATTTACTACAACTTTGTCCCAAGCTCCTATTTTAGAATCGTATGCGTTAGAAAAATCGATTTTATCATTTTTCATCGTAAACTTTGGATGCGGATAATCCATTACAGAAGCTCTACCATTTGTACTTGCAGCAAAATTATGAGCAAAACCTAAAGTATGCCCAATTTCGTGTGCAGATAATTGTCTAATTCTTGCAATTGCCATCTGCAAGGCAAAATCATCATCAACTTTATTATTTTTATAAGGAGCTTGTAACGCTTGTGCAATTAAAAAATCTTGTCGAATTCTTAAACTTCCTAAACTTACATGACCTTTAATAATTTCGCCTGTTCTTGGATCGGAAATACTTCCACCATAACTCCAACCACGAGTAGAACGATGAACCCATTGTACCATATTATAACGAATATCTAAAGGATCTGCGCCTTCTGGTAACATTTTCATTTGAAAAGCATTTTTATAACCTGCAGCTTCAAAGGCTTGATTCCACCAACGTCCACCTTCTAATAATGCAGAACGAACTGGTTCTGGTGTTCCTCTATCCAAATAGTAAATTATGGGATCTTTAGCTTCAGAAATTTTAGCATTCGGATTTTTCTTTTCCAATCGATGTCTATAAATAAATCTCTTTTTTATTGATTGATTAACGGGTGTTGCATAATCTAAATAAGACATTGCGTAACCTCCAGAACGCGTATCAAATTTTCTTGGCTTGTACTTATTATCTGGTAAAGCAACAAAAGAATGATGCTGATTTACACTAACCAAACTCGCATTTGGTGTTACACTTCTTATATTATATCCTTTAGGAGAACCTTTAAAAGTTAGCAATACATCAAATTCAACATTTTTAGGAAACGCTTTTGTTCTTTCTAAATTAAAAGCAGATTTACTCTTATCTAAACTATAACTCCCTTGTTTGTTTCTTGCTAAAGTTGATGCAACACCATGTGCATCTCTCATAAAAAAAGAGGTTGCATCCACTAAAAACTTTCCATTTTTCTTTTCTTTGATAATAAAACCATGTAAAACCGATTTTGCGAAGGCCTCTTTAACAGATTGTTTTTCTTCCTTATTATCGGTAATTGCTCTAAAGTTTTGATTTGGCTGAACTAGTAATAATTTATTCCCTGCTTTTTTAAAATACACTACTACTCCATCTCCTAATTGACCTCTATCTAAACCAATATCGTTAGAACCAACACCTTCCGAAAGTGAACGCACGTAAAGAAAATCGATTTCCAAATCATCTATTTGAAGAAATATTTTATCAGAATGATCATCATAATAAAAAGTAAAATAACCTTCATATTTTGAAATTCCTTTTTGTAGTTTTTTACCTGATTTCTCAATAAAAAATTGAGAAAAACCAGCTTTTGAAAAAGCAATAAAAAACAAAATAAATAGTAATTTTTTCATGATTGATATATTTTCTATAAATCTATAAAATAACTATCGTCTTTAAAAAGAAGTATTCTTAAAATTTCATTTATTTTTGTACAGCTTATGATTACACAAGACCAACTTAAAGATATTGCTACAAGAATAGAGAAATTGAAATCTTATTTAGAGATTGATAAAAAACTCATTGAAATAGCCAATGAAGAAGAGAAAACAGTAGATCCTGATTTTTGGAACGATCCAAAAGCAGCAGAAATACTAATGAAAGAATTACGTTTTAAGAAAAAATGGGTAGAAGATTACAACAAAACGATTTCTCTAAACGAAGATGTAACTGTTTTATATGACTTTTATAAAGAAGGAGAAGTTGAAGAAACAGAAGTAATAGAGCAGTTCGAAAAAGCGAGCACCTTTTTAGAAGATTTAGAATTTAGAAACATGCTATCTGAAGAAGGAGATTCTCTTTCTGCAACCATACAAATAAATGCTGGCGCTGGCGGAACAGAAAGTTGCGACTGGGTAGAAATGTTATCTAGAATGTACACAATGTGGGCAGAAAAACAAGGTTTTAAACTTAAAACATTAAACTATCAAGCCGGTGATGTCGCTGGTTTAAAAACAATAACAATAGAAATTGAGGGTGATTATGCCTTTGGTTGGTTAAAAGGAGAAAATGGTGTGCATCGTTTAGTTCGTATTTCACCTTTCGATTCTAATGGTAAACGACATACAACTTTTGGTTCTGTTTATGTTTTTCCGGTTGCAGACGACTCTATAGAAATAGAAATAAATTCGGCAGATGTTGAGATTGTAACTGCACGTTCTAGTGGTGCTGGTGGACAAAATGTAAACAAAGTAGAAACTAAAGTTCAGTTAACACACAAACCAACCGGAATTCAAATTTCGTGTTCTAACTCTCGCTCTCAACACGATAATAGAGCAACTGCAATGAAAATGCTAAAGTCTCAATTGTATGAAATTGAATTAAAAAAACAACAAGCTACAAGAGACGAAATTGAATCTGGAAAACTAAAAACTGAATGGGGAAGTCAGATTCGTAATTATGTAATGCATCCTTATAAATTAGTAAAAGACGTAAGAACTGCACACGAAACTGGTAATGTAGATAATGTTATGAATGGTGATTTAGATCCCTTTTTAAAAGCATATTTAATGTTAAATGGACAGAAATCAGTTAGCAGTATTTAGCACTCAGTATTTAGTATTCAGTATTCAGTATTCAGTATTCAGTATTCAGTATTCAGTATTCAGTATTCAGTATTCAGTATTCAAAACTAAAAAAACTTTGAGACTTTGAAACTTTGAAACTTTGAAACTTTGAAACTTTGAAACTTTGAAACTTTGAAACATAAATAAAAATGATAAAAATATACCACAATAACAGATGCAGTAAATCTCGCTGCGGAATAGAACTTTTAGAAAACTCTGGAAAAGAGTTTGAGGTTGTAAAATATTTAGAAGAAATACCTACAGAAAAAGAATTGGCAGAGATTGTTAAATTATTAGGTATTACTCCTATTCAATTAGTACGTAAAACAGAAAAAATTTGGAAAGAAGAATTTAAAGGAAAAGAACTCTCCGATTCAGAAATTATTGCTGCAATGGTTAATAATCCTAAATTAATTGAACGTCCAATTGTAATAAATGGAAACAAAGCAGTTATCGGCAGACCAACAGAAAATATTTTAAACATTATATAAATAAACGGATAAAAAAACTCATTCATAAATTATGAATGAGTTTTTTTATTGAATATTATATAAAAACTACTTTCCTTCAGCAGCTTTTTTTGCTTCTCTTTTTAATTTCATGTTTTCCCAAATTGTACCACCAATCCAATAAGGCACTACAAATGTTAATAGGAATATTAACAACCAAAATCCAGCTGTAAAAATAAACATGAATAAAACTAAACCTGAAAATTCTGAAAAATCTAACATTTGTATGTATTTGTAATAGTAAAATGGTTATAAATGCAAAAATAATATATATTTTCAAATATCAACATCAAAATTTAAAAATTTTTAAGATTTATAATAAATAGAATATTTTTCACTTTGTTAAATTACAAGATAAAATAAAAAAGAGTCTACAATATTCATCTTTCTTTTTTGTAAATTTGTCTTCTCTTAAATTACATTTAAAATGACAAAGTACAGAATTGAAAAAGATACAATGGGTAATGTAAATGTGCCTGCAGATAAATATTGGGGAGCTCAAACTGAGCGCTCTAGAAACAACTTTAAAATAGGACCTTCTGGTTCTATGCCTTTAGAAGTAGTTTACGGTTTTGCTTATCTTAAAAAAGCAGCAGCATACACAAATTGTGAGTTAAGTGTTTTAACTGAAGAAAAAAGAGATTTAATTGCACAAGTTTGTGATGAAATTTTAGCAGGTAAACACGATAATCAATTCCCTTTAGTAATTTGGCAAACTGGTTCTGGTACGCAATCAAATATGAATGTAAATGAAGTAATTGCTAATAGAGCACACGAAATTGCAGGTAATATTATTGGTGAAGGTGACAAAACCATTCAACCAAATGATGATGTAAATAAATCACAATCATCTAATGATACTTTTCCTACAGGAATGCATATTGCTGCATACAAGAAAATTGTAGAAAATACTATTCCTGGTATTACGCAGTTAAGAGATACTTTAAAAGCAAAATCTGAAGCATTTAAAGATGTTGTAAAAATTGGTAGAACACATTTAATGGATGCTACTCCACTTACACTAGGTCAAGAATTTTCTGGCTATGTTGCTCAATTAAACTTTGGTTTAAAAGCATTAAACAATACTTTAGAGCACTTATCTCAATTAGCTTTAGGAGGAACTGCTGTTGGTACAGGTCTAAATACTCCTGCAGGGTATGATGTTTTAGTTGCAAAATATATTGCTGAGTTTACAGAATTACCTTTTGTAACTGCAGAAAATAAATTTGAAGCTTTAGCGGCGCATGATGCTTTAGTAGAAACGCACGGAGCATTAAAACAAATTGCAGTTTCTTTAAATAAAATTGCAAACGATATTCGTTTAATGGCTTCAGGACCTAGATCTGGTATTGGAGAACTTATAATACCTGCAAACGAACCAGGTTCATCTATAATGCCTGGTAAAGTAAACCCTACACAAGCAGAAGCGATGACAATGGTTTGTGCACAAGTTATGGGTAATGATGTTGCTGTTACTGTTGGTGGTACGCAAGGTCATTATGAATTAAACGTTTTTAAACCAATGATGGCTGCTAACGTTTTACAATCTGCTCAATTAATTGGAGATGCTTGTGTTTCTTTTGATGAAAACTGTGCTGCAGGCATAGAACCTAACAGAACTAGAATTACTGAATTAGTAAATAACTCTTTAATGCTAGTTACAGCTTTAAATACCAAAATTGGATATTACAAAGCGGCTGAAATTGCGAATACTGCTCACCAAAACGGTACAACTTTAAAAGTTGAAGCTGTACGTTTAGGATATGTTACTCCAGAACAATATGACGAATGGGTAAAACCAGAAGAAATGATTGGAGCACTTAAATAACTAAAAGAATAAATTTTAAAAGCTGTAATTTATTTTACAGCTTTTTTTAGCCCTAAAAACGAAATAAAATGACGAATCACGAAGAATTTATGAGTCAAGCTGTAAAAGCTGCTTTAAAAGGAATGAGTAATAACGAAGGTGGTCCTTTTGGATGTATTGTTGTTAAAGATGGAGAAATTGTTGGACGTGGAAACAATAAAGTTACTTCTACTAATGACCCTACAGCACATGCAGAAGTTACAGCAATTAGAGATGCTTGTAAAAATTTAGAATCTTTTCAATTAGATGGCTGTATTGTTTACACCTCTTGCGAACCTTGCCCAATGTGTTTAGGTGCAATTTATTGGGCAAGACCAGATAAAGTTTTCTATGGAAGCAACCAACAAGATGCTGCTAATATTGGTTTTGACGATGAATTTATTTACAAAGAAATTCCTCTTCCTTATGAAAAAAGAAGCATCCCTTTTGAGCAAGTTGGAAGAGAAATTGCTTTAGAGCCTTTTAACAAATGGTCTGAGAAACAAGATAAAATTGAATATTAAATTCCTATAAAACCTAAACGAAAGTTTAGGTTTTTTTATACAGTTAAGTTTGGTTTGTTTCTAAGCTCATTTTTAGTTAAATTCGCTAACTACGAATATAGAACATTAAAAATGTCACTTATTCATTTTAACGGTGGTTAACATTAAGCAATACCTCATGAAAAAAAGAAAGACAAATGCATTATTCCTTTTAATTATAGGAATTAGTCTAAGTATTGCTTTTATAATGAAAATTGAATTTACTAAAGGTTTAGAAGCATATTTTAAAAGAGAATATTATAATCAATTTGGTCCTTTAGCAATAAGTGTTGAGTTATTAATTGCAAGTTATTACTTATTTATTAAACATAAAAAGACAAATTTTACTTTAGCTCTTTTTGGTTTTACTGCTTTGCTAGACCCCTTTTTTAATCAAATAGGGATTTTCAATAGCATAGTACCATTATATGGAACTATAATTTTATCAATTTGTGGTCTAATTTCTCTATGGTTAGCATTTACAAACACATATAAATTAAAACAGCTTATCCAATTTAGAAACCTTCTTTAGTATTTTGCTTAGTGTAATTGTAGAATTATTCTTCAATTACCTATGATAAACGTTAGCAAACATTCTGTATATTTAATTACTAGTTCTTACGGATTTTATATCTGTGTTTTTATTACTTATTTAGGTCTTTAAAAAACGTAACAAAAAATGTAAAATACATTAGTAAAATCAACTTAAACCATCAACAATTTCCTTAAAAAATAAATGACAACATTATTCATCAACATAAAAGAATTAATTCAAATTAGAGAAGCTAAAACAAAAAAAGTATCTGGTAAAGAAATGAGTATTTTGCCAACAATTAAAAATGCTTTTTTAATTGTTAAAGACGGATTACTTTTTGATTACGGAAAAATGGACAATCTATTAGAATGCAACTATGATAAAAAAATAAATTGTTCTGGTAAAATGATACTTCCAACCTGGGTAGATTCTCATACTCATATTGTTTTTGCTGGCAATAGAGAGCAAGAATTTGTAGACAGAATTAATGGACTTTCTTATGAAGAAATTGCCAAAAATGGAGGTGGCATTTTAAACTCTGCAAAGAAATTACAAGTTACTTCTTTTGATGATTTATATAATCAATCTGCAAAACGTTTAGAAGAAGTTATTGCTTTAGGTACAGGTGCTGTAGAAATAAAATCGGGTTATGGATTGACAGTTGATGCTGAATTAAAAATGCTAAGAGTAATTAAAAAGCTCAAAGAAAATTACAACATCCCTATCAAAGCAACTTTTTTAGGAGCACATGCAATTCCTTCTGAATTTAAAAATAAAAAAGAAGGTTACATTAATTTAATTATAGATGAAATGTTACCTAAAATTACTGAAGAAAATTTAGCTGATTTTATAGACGTATTTTGTGAAAAAGGCTATTTCTCAGTTTCAGATACAGATAAGATTCTAACAGCTGCTAAAAAACACGATTTAATACCTAAAGTACATGTAAATCAGTTTAATGCAATTGGAGGAATTGAAATTTCAACCAAACACAAAGCATTGTCTGTAGATCATTTAGAAGTTTTAACTGATGCAGATGTAGAAAGTTTAAAAAACGCTGAAACAATGCCAGTAGCACTTCCCTCCTGTTCTTTTTTCTTGAGTATTCCTTACACACCTGCTAGAAAAATAATTGATAATGGATTGCCTTTAGCTTTAGCAACAGATTACAATCCAGGTTCTACACCATCAGGAAACATGAATTTTGTAGTAGCAACAGCCTGTATAAAAATGAAAATGACTCCAGAAGAAGCAATAAATGCTGCAACCATAAATGGTGCATATGCCATGAACTTATCTGACAATGTTGGAAGTATTACCAAAGGTAAATTAGCCAATTTTATAATCACTAAAGAAATACCTTCTTATGGATTTATTCCTTATAATTTCGGCTCTAATTTAATTGATTCAGTTTATATAAAAGGAAATAAAATTTAATGTTATTTATAGCTATATCTTACTTAAAATTTTTATTAAAATCAACAAATCAACATGGAGTTCATTCTCCTTTTGTTTATGATTTTGTAACAAAAGGGTTATATAAAAAAATAACAGAAACAAACATTTTAAATATAAATTCTGAATTTAAAAACCTATCAAAAAAAGAACAAAAAATTCTTTCTAAAATAATTACTTATTTCAATATTAATAAAGAAAATTTAGATTTCTCTATTTTAAAAAACAAAAATAACTCACTATATACCAATAATATAAATGAATTTAATTTCATTAAATCAAATTCATTTATTATTTTTCATGGCATTCATCAGGATAAAAAAGCTTATTTAAAATGGCAAGAAATTATTAAAAACAAAGATGCAACAGTAACTATCGATTTATTTTATTTTGGATTGATTTTCTTCAGAAAAGAGCAAGTAAAAGAACATTTTAATATTAGAGTTTAATCCTTAAAAATATAGCTATCCAAATTATGACTTCTACTAATTACTTAACTTTATTCTTTTGCTTTATATATCTTTTACTTGTCATTATTGTAATTAGTAAATCAAAAAAGGAAAACCCAAATTTAAAGATTAAAGAATATTTATTAAGTGAATCTTTATTTATACCAGGTTTTCTACTTTTTCTCTATATGTTCATAAAATTTCTATACAAAGTATTTTGGATATAATTACAACTTAAAAACTTTGTAACTTTGTTACTTCACAAACTTTGCAACTAAATTAAAATGAAAATATATACTAAAACTGGAGATAAAGGAACCACTGCTTTATTTGGAGGGACAAGAGTAAAAAAATATAATTTGCGTATAGATAGTTATGGAACTGTAGACGAATTAAACTCTTATATTGGCTTAATTAAAGATCAAAAAATAAGTGAAGAAATTAAAGTTTCTCTTCTAAAAATTCAAAACGAATTATTTACTTTAGGAGCAATGCTAGCTACTCCTCCAGAAAAAGAAACTTTAAAGAATGGAAAAGAAAGATTAAACATTCCTAAGGTTGAGGTAAATTCAATTCAGTTTTTAGAAAATGAAATTGATAAAATGGATTCAGAACTTCCTCAAATGACTCATTTTATATTACCAGGTGGTCATCAAGCTGTGTCATTCTGTCACATTGCTAGATGTGTCTGCAGACGAGCAGAACGTTTATCTGTGGAATTAAACGATGAAGAAAACATAAATGACGACATTTTAAAGTACTTAAACCGACTTTCTGACTACCTTTTTGTATTGGCACGAAAATTGTCTAAAGACTTATCAGTAGCAGAAATCAAATGGATTCCTACAAAAAATTAATAAGTTCTTTTTTTATCGATTTGAAGGAAATTAAAATTTCCCACATTCAATTTAAATAACTGATTTTAAGTTGATAACGAAATTAAAAATTTCCTTCACAATAAATTTCTTAAAAAAGACTTGCATAATTCAGCAAAAAAATTATTTTTGCACAAAATTAAACATTAAGAAATGTATTGGACATTAGAATTAGCATCATATTTAGCAGATGCACCTTGGCCAGCAACCAAAGATGAGTTAATAGATTACGCTATTAGAACTGGAGCTCCTTTAGAAGTAGTAGAAAACCTACAAGATATAGAAGATGAAGGTGATTCGTATGACTCAATTGTTGAAATTTGGCCAGATTACCCAACTGAAGATGATTATCTTTGGAATGAGGATGAATACTAAATAATAACAATAAAATATAAAAAGTCTCTAAAGAGGCTTTTTTTTGTTTTCTTATAACCAAGAAAGCTACTTTTTAAGGTTTTTTAAAAACCTGATTTACAACGAAATAATACAGCTTTTTTTAGCTGATAAAATCATATATATCATGAGTATTTTAAATTCTGTAATTAAACTTTTTGTAGGTGATAAACAGCAAAAAGATTTGAAAATTTTACAGCCTGTTGTTGAGGATGTAAAAAAATTTAAAGCAGCCGTTGCTAACCTTTCTAACGATGACTTAAGAGCTAAAACACTTGAGTTTAAAAGCAAAATTGAAGCTGCAACTAAAGAACTTAATGATAAAATATCTACATTAGAAATTGAAGCTAAAAGTGCTGATATTGACAGACAGGAAGACATATACACAGAAATAGATTCTTTAAAAGATGAAGCCTATAAAATATCTGAAGATACTTTAATGCAGATTATGCCAGAAGCATTTGCTGTTATTAAGGAAACTGCAAAACGGTTTGTTGAAAATGAAGAGATTGAAGTAACTGCTACTGCTTTTGATAGAGAATTATCTGGAGAAAACGAGCATATTTCCTTAGAAGGCGACAAAGCATTTTGGGCTAATTCTTGGGATGCAGCAGGTAAACCAGTTACTTGGGACATGATTCATTATGATGTTCAATTAATTGGTGGTTCTGTTTTACATCAAGGTAAAATTGCAGAAATGATGACCGGTGAAGGGAAAACACTTGTTTCTACTTTACCAGTTTATTTAAATGCATTAACAGGAAATGGTGTACATGTAGTTACAGTAAATGATTACTTAGCAAAACGTGATAAGGCGTGGATGGCTCCTATTTTTGAATTTCATGGTCTTTCTACCGATTGTATCGATTATCATCAACCTAACTCAGACGAAAGAAGAAAGGCATATAACGCAGATATTACTTACGGTACAAATAACGAATTCGGTTTCGATTACTTACGTGATAATATGGCTAGTTCTAAAGACGACTTAGTACAAAGAGCTCCAAACTACGCAATTATTGATGAAGTAGATTCTGTTTTAATTGACGATGCTAGAACACCTTTAATTATCTCTGGTCCAGTACCGCAAGGAGACAGACACGAGTTTACAGAATTAAAACCTTTAGTGGCAGATATTGTTGCTCTTCAAAAACAACATTTAGTAAGTGTTTTAGCAGAAGCTAAAAAATTAATTTCTGAAGGTAATACTAAAGACGGTGGTTTCTCATTATTAAGAGTTTATAGAGGTTTGCCTAAAAATAAAGCTTTAATTAAATTTTTATCGCAAGAAGGTAATAAGCAAATTTTACAAAAAACTGAAAATTTTTATATGGCAGACAACAATAAGTTGATGCCAGAAATTGATGAAGATTTATGGTTTGTTGTTGAAGAAAAAAACAATCAGATTGATTTAACAGATAAAGGTATTGCTCATTTATCAGAAAAAACTGATAATGACAGTTTCTTTGTTTTACCAGATATTGGAGTAAAAATTGGTCAAATTGATGTTTCTAACGCATCTGCAGAAGAAAAAGCTTCACAAAAAGAAGAATTATATAAAGATTTTAGCATAAAAAGTGAACGTATACATACAATGAATCAACTTTTAAAAGCATTTACTGTTTTTGAAAAAGATGTTGAATATGTTGTTATGGAAAATAAAGTAATGATTGTTGATGAACAGACTGGACGTATTATGGACGGTCGTCGTTACTCTGATGGATTGCATCAAGCTATAGAAGCAAAAGAAAATGTAAAGATTGAAGATGCTACTCAAACTTTTGCAACTGTAACTTTACAAAACTATTTTAGAATGTATCGCAAATTGTCTGGTATGACAGGTACAGCTATCACAGAAGCAGGTGAATTATGGGAAATATACAAATTAGATGTTGTAGAAATACCAACAAATAAGCCTATTCAAAGAGATGATAAAGAAGATTTAGTATATAAAACTGCTCGTGAAAAATACAATGCAGTTATAGAAGATGTTGTAAAATTAGTTGAACAAAAAAGACCAGTTTTAGTTGGTACAACTTCTGTAGAAATATCTGAACTATTAGGTAGAATGTTACAAATGCGTAAAATTCCACATAATATTTTAAATGCAAAATTACACAAACGTGAAGCAGATGTTGTTGCTGAAGCTGGAAAACCTGGTGTGGTTACTATTGCAACTAACATGGCAGGACGTGGTACCGATATTAAATTATCTGATGAAGTAAAAGAAGCTGGCGGTTTAGCAATTGTTGGTACAGAAAGGCACGATTCTAGACGTGTTGATAGACAGTTAAGAGGTCGTGCAGGAAGACAAGGTGATGTTGGATCAACTCAGTTTTATGTAGCTTTAGACGATAACTTAATGCGTTTATTTGGTTCTGACAGAATTGCCAAAATGATGGATAGAATGGGATTAAAAGAAGGTGAAGTAATTCAGCATTCTATGATTACCAAATCTATTGAAAGAGCACAAAAGAAAGTAGAAGAAAATAACTTTGGTATTCGTAAACGTTTATTAGAATATGATGATATTATGAACTCTCAACGTGAGTTTGTATATAAAAGAAGACGTAATGCGTTAGATGGAAAACGTTTGCAAGTAGATATTGCAAATATGATTTATGATACATGTGAATCTATCATCAACAGTAATAAAGCTGTTAAAGATTTTCAGAACTTTGAATTTGAATTGATTAAGTTTTCTTCAATGACCTCTCCTTTTTCTGAAGCTGAGTTTAATAAGTTATCTGAAAAAGAATTAACAGATAAATTATATGATATTGTAACAGAACATTACAAATCTAAAATTGAGAGAAATGCAGTTTTAGCTTTTCCAGTAATTAAAGATGTTTTTGAGAACGAAGGTGATAGATATGAAAGAATTGTAGTACCTTTTACAGACGGAATTAAATCACTACAAGTTGTTACCAACTTAAAAGAAGCTTATGAAAGCGATGGAAAAAGCTTAATTACAGATTTCGAAAAGAATATTACTTTAGCTATTATAGATGAAAACTGGAAAGATCATTTACGTAAAATGGATGAGTTAAAACAATCTGTACAAAATGCATCTTACGAGCAAAAAGATCCTTTATTAATTTACAAGTTTGAAGCTTTTGAATTATTTAAGAAAACAGTGGACGAAATTAACAAAGAAGTTTTATCATTTTTGTTTAAAGGTGAATTACCAGCACAAGATAGAAATCAAATTTCTGAAGCTAGAAATCAAAAAAGAGAACGTTTAAACACTAGTAAAGCAGATGTGCAAAACTCTACTGAACAAGCTATTCAAAATTCTCGCCAAGATAAACCTGAGCCTGTAGAAACAATTGTAAGAGATCAACCAAAAATTGGCAGAAACGAACGTGTAACTATTAAAAATGTTATGAGCGGTGAAGAAAAAGAAGTAAAGTTTAAACAAGCTATTCCATTAATAGAAAAAGGAGAATGGGTATTGGTTAATTAATACAACCACGAATTAAACATCTATTTTTAACATCATAAAAAAACCGTTTAGAAATTTTCTAAACGGTTTTTTTAATATCTATTATTTTTAATAAAATATTAACTCCAGAACTTCCTTTTCTTATTTAAAGCAGACTCTTCTGCTTTTAAGTCTTCTATTTCCTTTACAGATAAAACTTTTAAAAAAGATGGATGTTGCTCAATGGCATACTCAATCTTAGTTACAATATCTGCAATTTCTTCGTTTTCATAATCTATTTCTAACGGCTCTTTTATCACCATAGATTGCAAAACATTACGCTTCTTAATATTTAATCCTTTTTTATCGAAAGAGCGTCTAAAACCATCTATAACAATTGGTACAACAATTGGCTTATAGGTTTTAATTATATGAGCTGTTCCTCTTCTAATAGGTTTAAAAGGAGTTGTTGTTCCTTGCGGAAATGTAACTACCCAACCATCATCAATTGCTTTACCAATATTTGAAATATCAGTATTTTTAACTTGTCTTTTTACGTCTTTACCAGCACTTCTCCAAGTTCTATCAATAGAAACAGAACCTGCATAAGCAAATAATTTTGGTAAAAAACCAGAACGCATAGTTTCGCCAGCAGCAACAAAATAAAAATTTAATTTAGGTTGCCAGATATATCCGATATTTTTAATTGAATTCTCTCTCCCACTCAAAGAAGCATTAAAAACATGAAACATAGCAGCTACATCTGCAAAATAGGTTTGATGGTTAGAAATAAACAAGACTTTCCTATCTGGTAAATCTCTTAATATTTGTGAGCCTTCAATTTGAAGGTTGTTGAATTTTCTATATCTACCGTGAGAAATTACTCCAAAAATTCGAATAATCCACTTTTTTAAAAATAAATGATGGCCAAAAGGATTCCTTTTAAATAAAGGCATTTATAGTTGATTTTACTTGGTTTCTAAACAAAATTACAAAACAAATTAGGAACTAACTATTTATGAGTTCTTTAATTTCTGAAAGCATCATTCCGGTTGCTCCCCAAATTATATTATTACCAATTTTAAAACAAGGTACATCTATATTTTTCATATATGAAGTAGTTAAATTTACTGATGTAATATTGTCTTCATTTAATAATTCACTAACCAAAACTTCTATGGTTTTATCAACTTCATAGTTTAAATTAAATTTTGGTTTTTTATCTACATACCCAATAAAAGGAGTTGCTAAAAAATTACTAGGAGGAATATATACGTCTGTTAATTCTCTAATAATATTTACTGTTGAAGAAAGAACACCTACTTCTTCTTCTGTTTCCCTTAGAGCTGTATTTTTTAAACTAAGATCAGATTTCTCAATTTTTCCTCCAGGAAAACTAATTTGCGCAGAATGTGTTCCTTTATAACTAGCTCTTTTGGTTAAGAGAAAACAAGTTTCTTTATCTTTATTTGGATAAAACAATGCTAACACAGCTGCTTTTCTTGGATTATTTGCTAGAATTTTATCTTGATCATACTTTAAGCGAAGCTTAGGAGCCATTTTAAATTGAGCATCTAAGCCTCCAAGCTTAACAAGCTTAAAAGAATCAATTTTATTAGTAAAGTCTTTAAAATTCATTTTGAATAGTTACTTTTAACAAACTTATAATTTTCTTAAACAAGTTTCATTTTTTTGGCAAGAATTTTGATTTATATAAAACAAATAAATTTATGAGTAATAAATATAAAAAATTAACTTTAAGTATCTTACTAGATTTAGTCGGCTTTATTCCTTTTATAGACCTTTTATGGGCGCCTTTATCTGGTTATATAATGACAAGAATGTACACAGGAAACAAAGGTAAAGTAGCTGGTATTATTAGTTTTGTTGAAGAAATCATTCCTTTTTCAGATTTTATTCCAACTTTTACAATTATGTGGTTTTACACACATGTTTTTAATAACGAAGAAAATAAGAATGATGATATAGTTATTGAAGTTTAACTATTTTCTTTAAACAAAAAACCTAAACCTAGTCTACTCAAAAACTTTTTTTCAAAAGCCCAGAAAAACTTAAATTGACCAAATATCCAACCTACAATTGGTAGTGTAAGTTGATAAATTGGAAATATTAACAATATTCTTAATGGCCAATAAATCCAACTAGAAACTGTTTCTGGCGATAATCCTAAAAAACTAGTTATCGGTTTTGCAACCCAAGCAGCAAAAGATCCATTAATAGCAAAAACTATAAAAATTGCAATTACAGCCCAATTACTTTCAATATTCCAACGTTTTTTTAATTTTTCCATGCTATATTCTTAAGCCTTTTTAAATCTTCCAATCATTAACCATAATCCTATTAAAACTAAAGGAACACTTAAAATTTGCCCTGTATTTAAAGAGTTTAAAACCCAATCTTCTCTCCCATCAACTTGTGCTTCTTTTAAAAATTCTATAAAGAACCTTAAAGACCATAAAACAACCATAAACAAACCAAATAAGAACCCTTCTTGTAGTTTTTTATCTGTTTTCCAATACAAATACCACATTACAAAAAACAATGCTAAATAACTAAATGCTTCATATAACTGAGTTGGATGTCTTGCAGTTGTTTCTCCTGCAGCTTTAAAAATAACCCCAAAATTAGAACCCGTTTCTTTTCCATAAATTTCAGAATTAAAAAAATTACCTGTTCTAATAAAGAAACCAGCCAAAGCAACCATAATTCCTAATCTATCTAAAATAAATAACCACGTTTTTTTAAATGCTTTTTAGCATAAAAATACATTGTTAAAGTTATACTAATTGCAGCGCCATGACTAGCAAAACCTGTAAAACCTGTAAATTTCCATGAGCCACCAACTTCTTTAAATGGCAAGATTATTTCTAATAAGTGATTCTGATAATAATCCCAACTATAAAAGAAAACATCACCCAAACGCATACCAACTAACATTGATATAAATGTGTACATAAATAATGTATCTAATTTTTCTACTGGAATTTCATCATTAATGTAAATCTTTTTCATTAAATGCAAACCCAATAAAAAAGCTGTTACAAACATTAAACTGTACCAGCGAACTACAAAAAAACCTAAATCTATACCTAATGAAGGGTTCCACTCTATTGCTAAAAAACTCATATTTCTTTATTAAAAGTTTAAAAGATTAAATTATTAAAAGACTCTTTATTGAAACTTTTAATTCTTCAATTTTAATATTATTACTCTTTTTTTCTGGAACAGGATCATAACCCATTCCTCCCCAAGGATGACAACTAAATATTCTTTTAATTGCTAACCAACCTCCAGAAAACAAACCATGCTTTTGTAAAGCTTCAACTGTGTAATGAGAACAAGTTGGAGAATACCTACAAGTAGCTGGTGTATAGGGAGAAATTGCTGTTTGATAAAAACGTACAAGCAATATAAACGGATATGATAATACTTTTTTCAAATTAATTTATTGAAAAACTAGTACCATCCTTACCATCTTTTAACTGAATCCCTAATGCAATTAGTTCATCTCTTATTTGATCTGACAAAGCCCAGTCTTTATTTTCTCTAGCTTCTTTTCTTAATTTAATCAACAACTCTACAACTCCTTTAATTTTTTCAGAATTATCTTGAGAATTTTCATTCATCAACCCTAAAACATCAAAAACAAATCCGTTTATTGTAGTTTTTAAGTCCAATAAATCTGCTGCTATTAAACTTGCTTTTTGTTCTTTAATTTGATTGATAACTTTAACAGCTTCAAATAAGTGAGATATTAAAATTGGTGTATTTAAATCGTCGTTCATCGCAGCATAACAAGATTTTTTCCAATTTTTAACATCAAAAGTAGATATTTTACCTGCTTCTACTTTTTCTAAAAAGTTTACAGCTTCCATTAATTTTGCATGTCCTTTTTCTGAAGCTTCTAGCGCATCACCAGAAAAGTCTAAAATACTTCTATAATTTGCCTGCATATTAAAGAAACGTACAACACTTGCAGAAAATGGTTTTGGTAAGATGTTATTTTCTCCGGATAAAATTTCATTTGGTAAAATAAAATTTCCAGTAGATTTTGCCATTCTCTGACCATTTAAAGAAAGCATATTTGTGTGCATCCAATAATTTACTGGAGTTACACCGCTACAGGTTTTAGATTGTGCAATTTCACATTCGTGATGCGGGAATTTTAAATCCATTCCGCCACCATGTATATCAAAACTTTCTCCTAAATATTTAGTACTCATCACAGAACATTCTAAATGCCAACCAGGAAAACCATCAGACCATGGAGAAGGCCAACGCATAATATGCTTTTCGTCAGCTTTTTTCCAGAGTGCAAAATCTTGTGGATTTTTCTTGTCAGTTTGCCCGTCTAAAGTTCTAGTATTATTTAATAAGTCTTCTACTTTTCTACCAGAAAGAATTCCGTAATTTTCATTTTTATTGTACTCATGTACATCAAAATAAACAGACCCATTTACTTCATAAGCAAAACCTTTTTCTATGATTTCTTTAATCATTTCTATCTGCTCAACAATATGACCTGTTGCAGTTGGCTCTATACTTGGTGGTAAAAAGTTGTAATTTTTTAAAACATCGTGAAAATCTACAGTATAACGTTGTACAACCTCCATTGGTTCAATTTGTTCTAAACGTGCTTTTCTAGCAATTTTATCTTCGCCTTCATCTGCATCGTTTTCTAGATGACCTGCATCGGTAATATTACGCACATAACGTACTTTGTAGCCAAGGTGTAGTAAATACCTGTAAACCACATCAAAAAACATAAAAGTTCTTACGTTTCCTAAATGTGCATTACTATAAACCGTTGGACCACAAACGTACATACCTACATATCCGTCTGTTATAGGTTTAAAATCCTCTTTTTTCTTGCTAAGAGAATTGTATATTTTAAGTTGATTTTCTTTGTAGAGTTCCATTAAATAAGTGACTATTTACAATCGATAAAGATAGGCACTTTAAGTAGAATAGAGAAATGGAATTTGTTAGAAGTTTGGTAAATTTATATGTAGTGTTAAATCTATAAATTCTCTTTTATTATCGTTAATTTACTATTTTCTCCTTCAATTCTAAACGTATTATCATTACTATGCGCTCTTATATGTCCATTAAAAACTGAAGATTTTTTATGATCTGATATTTTTTTAGGTAGCATTATACTAGATGACATGAATTTTAGTTTTTCATTGGCAGTAGATAAATTTAGCTTAGCATCAGAATTGTCTAATATTAGATGAAACATTTTATAATTTGGAATTATGTTTTGAATAATCAACTCACCAAATCTATCTGATATTTCTACATTTTGATTTATTTTCTCAATATTTACTCTAGAAGAATTATTAGACAATTTAGTATTTGTAATCGATGCTATTTTAGCATCGATTACATTATTTAAGAATAAATTACTTGTACTTAGATTATTAATTAAAACTGGTGAATAATTAATAGTTAACTTACCTCCATTTAAACTATTTGCGTTAAAAGCTCCATAATTAACATTACCAGACGCTACTGTACTTGGTAACTTAACTTTACAATGACGCGTGTTTAAATCGAATGTAGCATTTTTTGGAACTTTGATTTCTAATCTCTTTTTAATTTTAACTTTCTTACCATCAATAATTAAATTTTTAGAATCTGAAGAAAAATTTAACTTTAACTTCTGTAATTCTTCTTTTGCTTTTAAAAGTTCAGCTTTTATTTTCTCTTTATCAATTTTCTTTATTTCTAATTTAGCTTTTGCCAATTCTTTTTTCATTTGCTCTTTAGATTCGGCAAACTCTTTTTTCATTTTTGCTTTATCTATAGTCAACTTCTTTTTTAATTCTTTATACTTTTTAGTTTTCTTAAAAGCTTCCCAATCCTTTTTAGAGTTAATATTTATATTCGTATCACCATCATTCCATTGAAAAGAATACTTACCATCTTTTCCAACTATTTCGTCTAAATTATCCATCCCTTCTAAAATACCATTTAAGTCAAAATCGAAATCAAAATTCATTTCTGGTAAAACAATTGTTTTAATATTAGGAAAAATGATTGAATCAAACTTAGGAATTTGAATATCCATATCATTAAATACTAAAAAATCATTTTTAAATAAAGAAGAACTGTTTCCTTTAGAAGTTATTTGTACTTTATTCTTATTTCCTAAAGCTTCAAAATTCCAGTTTTTAAAATATTTTTCAGCTTCTTCTTTAGAAACTCCCTGTACTTCTATAAAAGCGGTTATTATTACTTCGTTTTTGTTCCAAGTTGTTACATTAATATCTGTATTAGAAGCATTAATAGCAACTTCTACATTTTTATTTACTTTAAAATTTTCCGTATATTTTTTATCAAATTTTTGCGCATATGTTGTGCTTATCATACAGATAGCAAAAAAATAGAAAATAGATTTATATAATTTGAGTTTCATTTTGTTTTGTTTTTAAATTTTTAAGTTCTTTTAACTGTTTTTTCAACCGTTGCAACAGTTGTAAACGTAATTGTAAGTTACGTATCAATGCATCTATAGTAGCATCATTAACTCCATTTGTATTGAGCTCTTTTGTTAATGATTTGTATTCTTTTGTTAATTCTGCAATCTTTAATAAATATCCATCTACAATATCCTTGTGTTCATCAGATAAATCTAACTCACTAATTTCTAGATTAATACTATTTGTATAATAGCTTTCAATTGTATTAAATTCTGGAGAGATATTTCCTAAAGTTATTTCTTTATTTGTTTTTATTGAAGGAAGTTCTTTTATAACTTTTGATGGATAAAATTTAATTCCTAAACTTAACAATAGCATTATTGACGCTGCAATTGATAACCATTTATAACTCTTTTTTTGTTTTTTGTTGATTTAATTCTGACTGTAATAATGCTTCAAATTTAGTTACATGATTTGCAGATAATTCAATATTTTTATCTTTATAACCTTTTAATTTCTCTCTAATATCCTTCTGCATAACTCGTATTTTTTAACTGTTCTTTCAATATTTTTTTCCTCTTAATAAATGCGTTCTAGAAGTATTTGTGGTAATGTTCAAAATTTCTGATATTTCTTGATGATCGTATCCTTCTAGCAAATACATTGTTAAAACCAATCTATACTTCTCTTTTAATGTATTTATTTCCTCTATAATTAAATCGATAGAAATATCATTTTCAACTTTCCAATCTTCACTTTCAGTGTTTGCAATTACTTCTTCATTTATGGAAACCAATTCTAGTTTATTTTTCTTTAATTGATCTATGCTTTGGTTAATAACAATCTTTTTTAACCAAGCTCCAAAAGCAACCTCATTTTTATAACTTTTAATATTTTTAAATGCTTTAATAAAAGCATCTTGCATAACATCTTCTGCAATAAAGCTATCATTTACATACCTAAATGCTACCAAAAACATGGTTTTACAATACAAATTATACAACTGCATTTGTGCTTTTGCATTGTTATTTTTGCATTGATCAATGATAGGTTGATGTAGTTGTTTGGTTGATTTCATTGAAACTTTCTTACTCTATAGACGATACATTTTTAGCTCTGTTGCAAAATTTATAAATTAATTATCTTTAAATTTACATATTAACTTTTACAATGAATAAAAAAACATCTGCATTACATGAAAAAGAGGGAGTTTCTAAACCAGAAACAACCAATAAAGTAAGTGCAGAAAAAATAAAATTTAATCGAGCAAAACAAAATTCTGTTAACGATTTTGTTACAAATATATTAGACGGTAATATTACCTTTTTAAGTAGAGCAATTACATTAATTGAAAGTACAAATGTAAAACATCAGCAAAAAGCAAATGAAATTTTAGATTGCTGCTTACCCTACGCTAATAATTCTGTAAGAATTGGTATTACAGGAGTTCCTGGTGTAGGTAAAAGTACATTTATAGAGTCTTTTGGAAAACACCTAACTTCTAAAGGTAAAAAAGTTGCAGTTTTAGCAGTTGACCCAAGTAGCTCTATAAACAAAGGTTCTATTTTAGGTGATAAAACCAGAATGGAAGAATTAGTAACTGATAAAAATGCTTTTATTAGACCTTCTCCTTCGGGCACATCTTTAGGTGGTGTTGCTCAAAAAACACGTGAATCTATTATTCTTTGTGAAGCTGCTGGATTTGATACTATAATTATTGAAACTGTTGGTGTTGGTCAATCTGAAACTGTTGTACATTCTATGGTAGATTTCTTTTTGTTATTAAAACTTGCTGGTGCTGGTGATGAATTACAAGGTATTAAACGCGGAATTATAGAAATGGCAGATGCAATAGTAATTAACAAAGCTGATGGTGAAAACGAGAAAAATGCAAAAATTGCCAAAGTTGAATTTAACAGAGCATTACATTTATACCCTATCAAAGAAAGTAAATGGCTACCAAAAGTTTTAACCGCAAGTGCTTTGCATAATTTAGGAATTGAGAAAATTGATACAATGATTTCTGATTACATTTCTTTAACCAAAGAAAACAAATACTTCAACAACAAAAGAAACGAACAAAATAAATATTGGCTTTTATCAACTATAGAACAGCAATTAAAAGACAACTTTTATCAAAATCCTAAAATTAAAAATGCCTTAGCTACAGAAATTAATAATTTAGAAAAAGGAAGCACAACTCCTTTTAATGCAGCTAAAAGATTATTGAAGTTATAAAATGGCTTAAAAAATAATACGCATTACTAAATTACAAATCGTTAAAACTAAAATCTAGAATATAACTGTTAATAGCACTAGTTCGACTCAAGTAAAACAATATCAAATTCAGAATTTAAGCTTACAATACCATTTTTAACTTCAATAGTTTGGTTTGAGTAAGAGTCTAATAATTTTTCACCATTTTTAAAAATGGTAGAAACATTAATTTCTTTATTTCCTTTTGGTAAGTTAATACCAATAATTACTTTATCATTTTTTCTAACTCTAGAAAAAACCAATCCGGTTTCTTCAGAAATTAAAGCATGTATTCCTGCTCCAACAGCCATATGATTTGCTCTAAATTGCCCTAATTTTCTCCAATGAAGTAGAACTCTTCTTGTATAATAATCTTCCTGAACATCTACCCAATTCATATTAGAACGTAAAGTTGCATCACCAACTGTTCCTTCAATTGTTAAATCTCTTGCAGATTCATCTCCATAATAAACTTGTGCTGTTCCTGGAGTTAAAAACAACATAGTAGCTGTTTTTAATGGCATTTCTCTTTCTTTATCAAAAGGTTGTCCATCATCATGAGAAGTCATATAATTTAAAATTCCATAACCTTTTAACCCATTGTTTAAAATAGAATCGTATTTATAAAACACATCCTTTTCTGCCATTTGTTTTAAATTCCATTTTAATTCAAAGTTGATTAAACTATTAAATGCTTTATCAAAATAATTTACTTTTTTATCCCCAAAATTAAATGCTTTACCATGAGAAATAGCATAATTATACACTTCACCTACTAAATAAAAATCGTTATTATCTAATACTTTATCTGCATTCTTTTTCTTGTATTCAGCAAAAGCAACATCACATTCTTGCTTAAATTCTTGCCAAACAAACTCTTCTGTATGCTTAACTGTATCAACTCTATAACCGTCAATTCCGAATTCAGTTATATAATCTGTAAGCCATTTCATAATATAAAAACGTGGTGCTCTTGGATGTCCTGTTCTTGCAAAAAACGCGTCTAATTCTTTTACTTCTTGTTCGTAACGTCCTTCAGATTTCCATTTTGCAACCAATTGTGGAGGCAAATCTACAGCTTCATTACTTTCTGTTTTAATATCTGGTAAATTCTTAACCAACGTACAAGAAATTGTATTCTCATAGTTATTATATTTACATTGCGGATCAGTTCTAACCCAATCACTTGGCCAAACTGAATCCTTTTCTGTAACAGGACCTGTGTGATTAATTACAGCATCTAACAAAACACGAATTCCGTTTTTATGCGCCAAAGCAACCAATTCTTTTAAATCTTCTTTTGTGCCAAAATTAGGGTCTATTTTTGTCCAATCTTTTGTCCAATAACCATGAAAACCATAAGACAAACCAGTTCCTTCATCAGTTCCTCCATGAATTTGCTCTACAATTGGTGTCATCCAAATTGCATTAATTCCTAGTTTTGTAAAGTAACCTTCCTTTATTTTTTGTGTAATTCCTTTGATATCTCCACCTTCAAAACCACGTAACTTCCCGGTTTCTTTGGTTCTTTCAAAATTTACATCATTTGAAGTATCTCCGTTATTAAAACGATCTGTTAAAAGAAAATAAATATTTGCTCCTTCCCAAACAAATTCTTTTTGAGCTATTTTGTTTTCGTTTGTTTTTTCTGAAACTTTTTCTTTACAACTAAAAACAGCTGCTAAAAGGAATACTACAAGTATATTTTTCATAATGAAATATTTTTATTGAAGTTGTAGAATGTAAGATTCTAATGGGTTTACTATAAGACTTATTGTTCCATGAAAATTAACAACTTCTAAATTGAACGTTTTAGAATTGTATAATTTATCTTTAAGTTGATAAGTTCCATCCTTTAAATTCCAATTTTTTATAATTTCTGATGGAATTTTTAATTGGAATTCACTTGTTTTTTCAGCATCAAAATTAGATACAATTATTAGTTTTTCGTTTTCAGAATAACGTACAAAAGACAATAATTTAGTGGTATAATTTGCAGTATTTTCTCTGTTAAATTTATGAATATCTTCATATTCTCCCATTAAAGCATCACTTTTAATAGTGAAATTTAATAAGCGTTTGTAAAAATCTCTTAAAGCTGTTTCTTCTTTGGTAGATTTTCCACCATCAAAATTCTTTTCATTTACCCATCTTTGAAGTGAAGGAACACCTACATAATCAAAAATTGAAGTTCTACTTGGAGCTCCAAAACCAGCATTTTCAGAACCATCTTCACCAAATTCTTGTCCGAAATAAACCATTGTAGGTGCAGTAGAAATTGTAGTTGAAACAACCATTGCTGGCTTCCCTTTTAATGCATTACCAGCAAATTCTGGGCTTGCAATTCTTTGCTCATCATGGTTTTCTAAAAAATGCAACATATTATGTTCTATATCTTTTAAATCTTCTTGAATTGGCGGAATATTATCTGTTAATCCATGACCTTGCATTACATGTTTTATAGTATCATACAAAGCTACTTTGTCATACAAATAATCCATTTTTCCATTTTTAATATAATCTCTATACATCTTAGGATTATATACTTCGGCCAATAAAAATGCGTTAGGATTTTTCATCTTAATAGCAGAATTCATAAAACTCCAAAATTCTACTGGTACCATTTCTGCCATGTCATACCTAAAACCATCTACGCCTTTTGCGGTCCAATACAAAGCAATATCTCTAAACTTAATCCAAGAATTTGGTACGGTTTTATCTTGCCAAAACTCGAAGTGTTTTTTATAATCTTCGTTTTCAAAACCTGCTGGTAATTCATCAAAATCTTTTTTTCCTTCCGGAGAAACACCATAATTTACTTTTACAGTTTCATACCAATCGTAAAAACTTGGTTTTACTGAACGAGAACCATTTCCTGTCCATTTTGCAGGATTTTCCTCGAATTTATGGTCTGATAACGGATAGTTTTCTCCACCTAAAGGTTGATAATTATTTAAAAAATCTGGAACTTGAAACGCTTCATTTGGTGTGTAATAGAAGTTATTATTTACATCATAAACAACATCTTTATTATCATCTACACCAAAATCTTTTGTGCCTTTTGGGTTTGATAAACTCTGGTAATTTCTGGCAACATGATTGGGTACAATATCAATAATAACTTTTAACCCGTTTTTATGAGAACGCTCTATTAAAGCTTCAAATTCTTGTAATCTATTTGCTACATTAACCGCTAAATCCGGATTTACATTATAATAATCTTTAACAGCATAAGGAGAACCTGCTCTACCTTTTACAACATCAGGATCGTCATTAGAAATGCCGAATGCTGTATAATCTCGAATTACATCATGATGCGGAACACCTGTATACCAAATATGTGTAACACCTAAATCTTTAATTTCTGTTAAAGCTTTATCTGTAAAATCGTTAAACTTACCAACACCATTTTCTTCAATAGTTCCCCAAGGTTTGTTGGTTGTATTTGTATTTCCAAACAAACGCGTAAAAACCTGATAAACCACCGTTTTTTTCTTGCCATTTTTACTCATCACCTTAACTTCTGGTACTTTTTCTGTTGAACAACCTACTACGATTGATACAATTAAAACCGCTAAAACATTATTTAGTTTTTTCATGATTGACATACTATTTTAAAGGTATTGTTACTTTTAATTCTTTTTTTGTATTCCATTTTAAAGGAATTTCTAGGCTATTAATTTTTGATGATATTCTTTTTCTTTTACCATCAACTTTTTATCTTTTTAGGAACTGAATTTAAATTGTGAATTATTAAACTAATTTCTTTTTTTGATGATTTCCAATTCGCTCCTAATTCTGCTTCAAAATCAATCTCTAAATATTCTTTAGATATTTTAGCTTCGAATTCTAAAAGCTCGTATTTTCCTTTTTCAAAAGCATTTGCAGTTAAACCGTCATCATTATAAAACGTTCTTTTGCTTTCTTTTTTTGATGCATTAAAATAATAATGCAATTCGAGTTTATCTGCTTTATAATTGTCTGTAGTTTGTACAATTTCAGTCATTAAAATAAAGGTTCCATTTCTTACATACGTAGGAATTGAATTTTCTTCAACTTTTACAGTTTTAGTTATTCCTCCTTCAATTTTTTCATCCGTATAAAAATTTACCCAACTTGCAGTTTTAGGAAAATAGATTTCTTTTGTTTTTACAGAATCTTTTAAAATTGGTGTGATTAAAAAATCTTTTCCCCACAAATACGAAGCTGAATTTGTCATCAATTTTACATCGTCTTCTTCATAGAAAATAGGGCGCATTAATGGAGTTCCTTTCTGATTATTTTCAAAAGCTAAATTGTAGTTATAAGGCAACAATTTATAACGTAACTCAATCGCTTTTTTAGCCAATCGCTTCGATTTTTCACTTCTAAAAACAGGTTCACTTGGCACTTCTTCTTGTGCATGTGGCCTAAATACAGGTTGAAAAACGCCATATTGCAACCAACGTGTATATAAGTTATCATCTAAATTATTACCTGCAAAACCACCTAAATCAGAATGCATATAACCCAAACCTTGCATTCCCATTTGTAAGGCAATTTCTGGTTGACTTTGCAAACCTCCCCAAGTTCTGTTTACATCTCCAGACCAAGGAATCATTCCAAAACGTTGTGATCCTGCTGCTCCTGCACGCATTAAAATAAAAGGTCTTTCATTAGGGTATTCTTCTTTGTAACCTTCATAAATTAAACGTGCCCAATCGTGTCCATAAATATTATGAATTTCATCTGCAGAACCTGTTGCATGTTGCACCCAATTTGGATGTACTTCTGGTTCTCCTAAATCTCCCCAAAGTCCTTTTGCACCAAGATTTAAAATGTCTTTATAAATATTCCAAAACCATTGTTTTCCTTCTTTTTTGTAGATATCTACAATACCGGTGTTTCCAAAATAGAAATCATATTTTGCTGAATTCCCAATAGAATCTTTGGCTAAAATATCTTTTTCTACTGCTTCATTCCACTTTTTAGAATTCGATAAAATAAAAGGTTCTGTAATTAAAACGGTTTTTACTCCTTTGTTTTTTAAACCAGAAATCATTCCTTTCATATCCGGAAAAGAATCTTTGTAAACCTCTAAATTCCCCATGGTTCCTTTTAGCGTTTTACCAAACCAGTATAAATCTAAAATTACAGCATCCACGGGTATTTCTTCCTGTTTAAACTTGGTAATTGTTGCCTCTGTTTCTTGTTGAGAATGATACCCAAATCTACTAGAAAAATTACCTAAAGTCCATCTTGCAGGCAAAGGTTGTTTTCCTGTTAAATTGGTATAATTTTCAATTAAATTTTGCCAAGAATTACCCACAATTACTTGATATGTTTTACGCCCAGAAATAGTTTCATAAGTTAAAGAGTTCTCTTTATTACTGTCTAAATCTAAATATCCAATAGGAGCATTATCAAAATGAAGCATGTATTTTTTTGATGAAATTACAATTGGCAGCGTAAAATTCATCAATTCAGAATGCGATTCATAACCATAATGTGCTCTGTTATAAAGTGGCAACCTATAACCTCTTCTATTCATTCCTAAAGCTCTAGATCCAGCTCCAAAAAGTACTTCTTCAGATGATAAGTTAAATTGAATTTTCTCTGTATTATCTGCTATAATATTACTTTTCACCAAATCTAATGGCTCATGCATCGATTTGTAATAGCCTCTTTTTTCTGAAGTAATTTCTTCATCCTTATAAAAATAAGAGATTTTAAAAGGTTGCTTATTTATTTTTACTGTAATTCCTGCTGATGAAAAAACTAAATTATTAGAATTCTCTATATATTTTACCTCATTAAAAACTGTATTTAAAACAACTGCATGTGAATCTTTTTTAAAAACTTCTCCTTTTGGTATAAATGAAGTTTCTATAATTTCTGGTTGATAAAAATGCATTTTGCAAACTCCATCAGAAACGTTAATTTCTAGTTGATTTTCTACAAACTTTGCATTCATAAAAGATCTTTCTTTTAAAGCGTCTTTAAATAACCATAAAATAGTTTCTTCAAAATTTGTACTCCAAAGTTTCTCATTGTGTTTGCCTTCTGCAACTACTTTAGATTTAATATTATCTTTTGTAAAACCACTGTTTTTTAATTCAGAAATTACTGAATTCATATCTGTAACAGTTTTACTAATTTCATTATAAGCAACATTAGTTCCTTCTTTTCCTCCTGCTAAAAAATACATTTTAGTATCTTTTAAATTCCCGTTTTCAATAGAATATTTATTTATTTTAGGCGAAAACCAAAAAGAAGGAGAATACACACCTACTTTACCAAAAACTTTTGGGTATTTTAAAGCTGCATAATGAGAAATTAATCCGCCCATTGAGCTACCCATAATTCCTGTATTTTTTTTATCTGATAAAGTTCTATAATTAGCATCTATATGTGGTTTTAAAGTATTGACAACAAAATCTAAATAAGCATCTCCTTTACCTCCACCATATTTTTCGTTTTTAAAAGGCGAATACTCATTTAAACGTTCAGAACCTCCATGATCTACACCAACTACAATCAGTTTTAAGCCTTTTTCTCTATATAATTTATCTAATGTCTCATCTACATTCCACTCTCCATAACCAGAGGTACTTTTATCAAATAAATTTTGACCATCGTGCATATAAACAACTGCATATTTTTCTTTTGATGCTGCATAGTCTGTTGGCAGATACAACCAAACTCTACGTTTCGCATTTAATTGAGGAATGTAAAAATCTGTTTTTAAAATGCTTACATTTTTAGAAGCTGTAGATGTAGTTTTTACTTTTTTAAACAAATGAGACCAATTTGCAATTGCAACTTTTAAAGTGTCATTTTCTTTATTAAAAACATACGTTCTATTACCTAAACTCAATCCTTTTTTATCACTTTCTACAGAAGACCAAGAACCTTGAGTAAACTTAAAATTGATATTATTTCCTGTTTTTGGCAGTGCAATACTATACTTATTTCCTGTTTTTTGTAATTGATATTCTTTTTTTCCTCCAGACCAGCCTTCAAAATCTCCAGAAATAAAAATTGGTGATTCTTTAGAGGATTCTTTAGGATACTCTTCTACAACAATTGTTACTTGACCGTAAAAATTGAATCCAATAAATAATATTAAAATGTGTAAAATGTTTTTCATTTTCAAAAAATACTTTTTGTAGTTAAAATAATACTACCTTTTTCTTTTAAATTGATTTTATCTTCCCAAATAAAATCTTCACCAGTAATAATATTTTTAAGTTTCTTTCCATTTAAACCAACTTCTTTATAGCGTTTTAAATCGATAGTAATTGGTTTGTCATTCTTATTGATGATGTGTACTACAGTTTCATTTTCTATACTTCTAAATAAAAAATAAGTATTCATAAATGGCGCAAAATGTTTTGTTTTCCCTTCTTGAATTGCATCACTATTTTTACGATAATTTAAAACTTTACTTACAAAGTTTTGCATTGATTTTTGATTGTCAGATAAACCTTCTTGAGTAAAAGCATTTATTTTACCACCTTTAAAACCACCAGGAAAATCGGTTCTAATTAAACCATGATCTCCAGGATTAGCAGTATCATCCATTAAAATTTCTGTTCCGTAATAAATTTGAGGAATCCTTGGTAGCATCAATAGATAACTTAAAGCCATTTTTGCTTTTACAACGTCTTCATTAAGCGCTGTAAACATTCTGTTTTCATCGTGATTGTCTAAAAAAACCATAATGTCTTTTGGAGTTGCATAATGAAAATCATTTGCTAAACCTTCGTATATTTTAACCAAACCTGTACCCCAAGTTTCTTCTTCATTAATACCTTCTATAATGGCTTTTTGCATCGGAAAATCCATTGTCGATTTTAAGTTAGACTTATATCCATCTTTATTTTTAGCGCCTTTTTGCCAATAACCAACTAATAACGGATTGTAACTCCATTCTTCTCCAACAATAGAAAAATTAGGATATTCTTTCATTATAGAACCTGCCCAATTTGCCATAAAATCTTTATCAGGATACGGATATGTATCTTGTCGTATTCCGCCTAAACCTAAAGTTTCTATCCACCAAATACTATTCTGAATGATGTATTTTGCCATAAACGGATTTCGTTGATTTAAATCTGGCATTGTTGCTACAAACCAACCTTCATTATTTCCTTTTCTATCAACTTTTGAAGCATACAAATCTTGGTTTGTAGTTCTTCTATGATTAGAATTGATATTGGTTTTATAGTCCCAATTATTAATATTTTCTTCGTAATTTTTTTGATTGTTTACCCAATCATCAAAAGGTAAATCTTTCATCCACCAATGTTCTAAACCACAATGATTGGCCACTTGGTCCATGATTAATTTCATTCCTTTTTGGTGTAGTTTTTTTGCTAAATTTTTATAATCAGCCAAAGTTCCAAAACGTGGATCTACTTCGTAATAATCTGTTATTGCATAACCATGATAAGAACCATTATACATGTCATTTGTTAACACTGGAGTTGGCCAAACTGTAGTAAAACCTAAATCAGAAATATAATCTAAATGATTCATAATTCCTTGTAAATCGCCTCCATGACGTTTGTAACCATGATTTCTATTAATGGTTGTTTCTTTTAATTTTTTGTTGATGTCATTGCTTTCATCAGCATTTGAAAAACGGTCTGGAGTAATTAAATAAATGGCATCAGAACTATTAAAACCTACATAATCATCTGCAGATTTTTCTCTAGATTTTAGTTCATACGTATGTGTTTTTTTGTTCCATCATCAAAATTAAAGATGATGTCAAATTTTCCTGGCTTTGTAGTTTTATCAATCTTTAAATCGATAAATAAATAGTTTTTACTTCTTGCTTTGTTTACTTTTTCTATGGTAACACCAGTATAAGAAATGGATGGATTAGAGTTGCCGATATTTTCTTCTTTCACTAATAATTGTAGCGAATTATCTTTAAAATTTACCCACCAATTTATTGGTTCTACTCTTTCTAAACTTGTATTAGAAATAGAAACCACAGAAACATTTTTATTACTTTCTGTATTGTTACATGAAAAAAAGCGATGATAATTACACCTAAAAAAATGTTTCTGATAGATTCCATTATTTCCGTTTTTTAAACAGTTAGTAAATTATTTGGTAAAACTTTTACCGATTCTCCATTTACTAAAATATTGATTTCTTTATTACCTTCTAACTCAAAATTTGCACCATTTTGATTAACGTTTACAGTAATAACTTGCTGTCTAAAATTAACTTTAAACGAGTAAGAACTCCATTCTTTTGGTATTTTTGGTGAAAAAGAAAGTGTATTATTTAGTACTCTCATTCCTCCAAAACCTTCTACAATACTCATCCAAGTTCCTGCCATAGAAGTGGTATGTAAGCCTTCTTCTACTTCATGATTGTAATCGTCTAAATCTAAACGAGAAGTTCTTAAATAAAACTCGTAAGCTTGCTCCATTCTACCTAATTTTGCAGCCTGTATACTATGTACGCAAGGGGAAAGTGAACTTTCGTGTACCGTAAATGGTTCATAAAAATCGAAATGACGCTCTAATTCTTCTGTAGAAAAATCATTTTCAAACATGTAAAAACCTTGTAAAGTGTCTGCTTGTTTTATATATGGAGAACGTAAAATTCTGTCCCAACTCCATTTCTGGTTAATTGGTCTTTGACTTTTATCTAAATTAGCAACTGTAATTAATTCTTTGTCTAAAAAACCATCTTGTTGTAAGAAAATATTATGCTTCTCTGAATATGGAAAATACATATTATCAGCAACATTTTTCATCGCTTTTAATTCTTCATCAGAGAAATTTACTTTTTCTTTAATTCTGATATAATCTGAAATATGATCATTTTTTACAATATCAATATTTTCTAAAGCATAATTTATACACCATTTCGCAATGTAATTTGTGTACCAATTATTGTTGATGTTATTCTCATATTCATTTGGACCGGTTACCCCCAAAATCATAAACTTTTCTTTATCCGAAGAAAAAGTAGCTCTTTGTTGCCAAAAACGTGCAATACCAATTAAAACTTCCAATCCTTTTTCTGGAATGTAAGAGTAATCTTCCGTAAACCTGTAATAGTTAAAGATAGCAAAAGCGATTGCTCCATTTCTATGAATTTCTTCGAAGGTAATTTCCCATTCGTTATGGCATTCTTCACCATTCATAGTAACCATTGGATATAACGCAGCTCCGTTTGTAAAACCAAGTTTTGCAGCATTTTCAATCGCTTTTTCTAAATGCTCATATCTGTATTCTAGCAAAGTTCTTGCAACAGATTGATCTTTGGTTGCCATATAAAAAGGAATACAATATGCTTCTGTATCCCAATACGTACTTCCTCCGTATTTTTCTCCTGTAAAACCTTTTGGACCAATATTTAAAGACGCATCTGTACCTAAATAGGTTTGATTTAGTTGAAAAATATTAAATCGAATTCCTTGTTGTGCTTTTACATCACCTTCAATAGAAATGTCAGACATTTTCCAGATTTTTGCCCAAGATTGCTTTTGCATTTCTAATAAAGCATCAAAACCAAAACTAACTGCTTTGTCTAAAGTTTCTTTTGCTGCAGCAACTAATGCTTCTTTTTTATGGTTTCTATCAACTACATAACCTCCAAATTTATGAATGGTAAATGTTTGATTTTGTTTTATTTCTTGTTGGTAATTGCAAGAAATAAAATTGGTAGTTTGCTCGTTATTACAACCTGTAATCACCTCATCATTATCTATAAACAAACGAGATTCCATAAACGTACACGTATAAAAATGTGTTTTCATGGTTCTTGCCTCTATAAACGATTGTTGATTGTTTTGAGAAACATTTAAAACATCCCAAAACTGGTCATCCCAATTGGTGTCTTCGTTCGTAATACCTGCATCTATATAAGGAATATAGGTGATTTTTACAGCTGAATTTAATGGAGTTACATTATAGCTTATTGCACCAACCTCATCTAATTCTAAACTTAAAAAACGTTTTGTATCTACTTTAATTTTTACATTATTTAGTAAAACTGCTTCAAAACTTCTAGACAACCAACCTTCTTGCATGTTCAGTTCTCTTTTAAATTTTGAAACTTCTTTACAGCTATGTAAATCTAGTTTATCACCATTAATTAGAACGTTTATCCCAATCCAATTTGGTGCATTTAATACTTTTGCAAAATACTCTGGGTAACCGTTTTTCCACCAACCAACACGAGTTTTATCAGGATAATAAACTCCTGCAATATAACTTCCTTGAAAAGTTGGGCCTGTATAAGTTTCTTCGAAATTAGCTCTTTGTCCCATGGCGCCATTACCAATGCTAAATAAGCTTTCTGAAGATTTTACTTTTTCTGAATTAAAGCCTTCTTCTATGATAGACCATTCATTAGGTTTTATGTAATCTTGATTCATTTTTTTCTTTTAAGAGAAAAGAATAGAGATTAAAGAATAAAAAAACTAGTGCCTTCTCTTTTCTTATTTCTATCTTCTCGTTTCTTACTTTTCTATTAAATCTTTAATAAAATTAGTGCTGATTTCTGTAAAATCAGTAAAAATAATTTGTGCTTCTGCAAGCACATTTTTATCACCAATACCAATACTCATCATTTCTGCGGCATTTGCAGCTTGTACACCAGCAACAGCATCTTCAAACACTACACATTCTTCTGCTTTAACATTTAATTGTGCTGCTGCAAGCAGAAAAACTTCTGGATCTGGTTTTGCTTTGGTAACATTATTACCATCTACAATGGCATCAAAATAATGTAACAAACCAACTTTTTCTAGAATAGGTTGCGCATTTTTACTTGCAGATCCTAAAGCAATTGGAATGTTATTTTCTTTTAAAAACTCTAAAACTCTTGGCACATCAGGTAAAATTTCTGATGCATCCATATTTTCTATATACTTTAAATAGTCAACATTTTTTTCAACCATCCAAGTATCAAACTCTTCTTGTGTTGCTTCTCTGTTTCCTATTTCTAACAAAATTTCTAAACAGCGTTTTCTACTAACACCTTTAAAAAGTTCATTCTGTTCTTTTGTAAATTCGAAACCTAATTGGTTTGCTAAATTTTTCCACGCTAAATAATGATACTTGGCAGTGTCTACGATTACACCATCCAAATCGAATATAAATCCTCTTTTCATTTAAATTTTAGTTTAATTTTCTTCAGTTTGATACGTTATTGCATTTTTGTCTGTAATTAAAAAATTACAAAGACCTGCAATTATCAAACTTAAACCTGCAACAAGCATTGCATTAATTGCTTTTTCACCTATTAATCCCGTCACAAAATTAATACCACCAAGAGCAGCAATAATTTGCGGAATAACAATAAACATGTTAAAAATCCCCATAAAAACACCCATTTTCTTCGGATCTACAGAACTCGATAACATTGCATAAGGCATAGAAAGAATACTTCCCCAAGCAAAACCTATTAAAACAAAACTATATTTTAAGGTTTCTGGTGAAGCATAATACATAGATATAAAACCTAATCCTCCTAAAATTAAAGATACCATATGAACAAACTTTCTATTGATTCTCCTTTTTGCAGTATACAATACTAGCAACAAAGCAAAAACCATAGAAGACAAACCGTAAATACCCATAGAAGAACCTACAAGGTTAGATGATTTTTGAAAAGCTGTGTTTGCAACATTAAAAGCTTCTTTTTGGACAATATTTGCCATATCGAAACTAGCTTCAATTGGAGCTGGAGTTTGAAAAACATGTTCTGTTAAAGCAGGATTTGCCATAGACCACATTGTAAAAAATGCAAACCAACTAAAGAATTGTACAACTCCTAATCTTTTCATTGTACTTGGCATATTGCCAATGTTCTCTACAATATCAGAAACAAATCTGTTCTTTTTGGCTTTCTCTTTTTCGAAAGCCTCCATATCTTCTGGCGGATATTCTTTTGTAGTAAAAACTGTATAAAAAATACTTACTAAAAAAACAAGTGCTCCAATTGCAAAAGCAACTTTAACAGACATTGGAACAACACCAGATGCTGCAGCATCGCTAACTCCAAATTGAGAAACCATCCAAGGTAAACTACTTGCAACCCAAGTACCAACACCTATAATAAGTGTTTGCATAACAAAACCATAAGAACGTTGAGAATCTGGCAACTTATCTGCTACCAAAGCTCTAAAAGGTTCCATAGAAATGTTAATAGATGCATCTAAAATCCAAAGAAATCCGGCTGCAATCCATAAAGTAGGCGAATGTGGCATTATTAATAATGTAATAGAACTTAAAATGGCGCCAATTAAAAAATAAGGTCTTCTTCTACCCCATCTTGGACTCCACGTTCTATCACTCATATAACCAATTATGGGTTGCACAATTAAACCTGTTAAAGGCGCTGCTACCCAAAGAATTGGAATATCATCAATCTCTGCTCCTAATGTTTGAAAAATTCTTGACATGAAACCACCTGTTAAGGCCATTCCGAATTGAATTCCTAAAAAACCGAAACTCATGTTCCAGATTTCTAAAAAACTTAATTTTTGTTTATTCATTATCGTAATTATTTAGAATGCTTACGATAAGTACTTTGACTTATCAATTAATAAATTTTGTGGAAAGTAATTTATTGATAAATCCTAATATGACATCAAAGATATGCATATATTATGAAATTGATAAAAAAACCATCATTTTTTTACGACGACGGTTTCGTAGATTTAAAAATCACTACTAAAAGTTACGACGACGGTTTCGTAGATTCTCTAAGTTTTAAATCACTGGAAATCACAATCTTTTTAGGTTTATAAACCTCAGACTCTTTTTCAATTCTTTCTATTAAAACTTCAACTGCTTGTTGTCCCATTGTAAAACCGTGCTGTGCAATAGTTGTAATAGAAGGTGATGAATATTCAGATATCAATCCATCTGTAAAACCTATTATAGAAATATCATTTGGTATAGACAAATCTTTCTCTTTTGCTATTCTCATTGAGTTTGCAGCATAAATTTCATTTACAGCAAACACAGCATCTATATCTTGTTCAAAAACTTTTTCAATTTGTTTTTTAATGTCTTTAGTCTCGTCTATTTCTACAATTAAACTTTTATCTGTTTTAATATACTCTTCTATTAATGCTTTCTCGTAACCTTGTCTTCTAAGTGCACCGACATTAACATGATTTGGAGTCGTTATTAAAGCTATCTTTTTTCTTCCGTTTTCCAATAAATGTTTAGTAGCTTTAAAGCCTGCTCCTACATCATCTACTACAACTTTATCACATAAAATTTCATCTACAACTCTATCAAATAAAACAAAAGGAATCTCTTCTGAAACCAATTCTTTAAAATGATTAAAATCCTTATTCTCTAAGGTTTCACTAGCAACAGACATAATAATACCGTCTACACTTCCGTTAGATAATACCTTTAATGTTTCTACTTCCTTTTTATAAGATTCATTAGAAAAACAAACCATAATGTTATACCCTTTTTTATTTGCTCCTTCTTCTATTCCCATGATAACAGTAGAGAAAAAATGATGTACTATTTTTGGTAAAATAACGCCTATAACTTTGGTCTTTTGATTACGTAATTGAAGTGCTAAATGATTAGGTTTGTAATTATATAAATTTGCATAAGCTTGAATTTTCTTTTTTGTTTCATTACTTATTTCATGACTATCCTTTAAAGCCTTTGAAACAGTAGAAGTAGAAACTCCCAATTCTTTTGCAATTGTTTTTATGGTGATTTTTTGTTTCATTCTTTAAGTATAAGACAAATTTAGTTACTACTTATTGTTAATTTAATGATAATTAGAAGAAAAAGTTGTTAACACGAAACCGTTTTCGTGAGTTTCGTAATATTGAAAACATGCTTTACATCTCTATATTTACAATGTGGAATGTTAATTTATTGTTAACCAAATCAAATTTACAGTTATTATTTAACAAATTATACATGAAAAAATTTAAATTATTGTTAATTGGAATTCTTTTATCTACATCATTTACAATGTTTGCACAACAAACTGTAAAAGGTGTTGTAAAAGAAAAATCATCAGGAGAACCTCTTCCTGGTGTAAGTATCATAGTAAAAGGTACAACCTCTGGCTCTCAAACAGACTTTGATGGTAACTTTACTATAGAAAAAGTTAAACCCGGAGATATTCTTGTTTTTAACTATTTAGGATATACAGCAAAAGAAATTGTTATTGGTACAGTTTTTAATTTATCTGTAGAATTAGAAGAATCTTCTGAAGAATTAGACGAAATTATTGTTGTAGGTTATGGTACAACCACAGTAAAAGACGCTACAGGTTCTGTAGAAGCAATTACATCTAAAGGTTTTACAAAAGGAAATATTGTAACTCCAGAAAATTTATTAAGTGGTCGTGTTGCAGGTGTAAATATTGTTACTAGTGGTGCTCCTGGTTCAGGATCTCAAATTACAATTCGTGGGGGTTCTTCATTAAACGCATCTAATAACCCTTTAATTGTTATTGATGGATTACCAATGGCGGGAACAGCTGGTGGGTCTAGAGGTGTTTTGGCTAGTATAAACCCTAACGATATTGAATCTTTCTCAGTTTTAAAAGATGCATCTGCTACTGCTATTTATGGTTCTAGAGGTGCAAATGGTGTAATTATTATTACAACTAAAAAAGGTAGAAAAGAATATACTTTAGATTATGATTTTCAAATGGGTTTTGGTGAAATAAAAGACAGAATAAATGTTTTTGATGGAGATGCTTTTAGAAATATTGTAAACCAACAACAACCCGGTTTAATTAGCTTATTAGGAAATGCTAATACGAATTGGCAAAATGAAATTTATCAAAATTCTGTTTCAACACAACATAATATGACTGTTAAAGGTCAAATTTTTGGAGCTATACCTACTAGATTATCTTTAGGTTTTGCAGGTATAGAAGGTAATATTTTAACTTCTCAATATGATAGAGCTACTATTTCGCTTTCTATGAATCCATCATTTTTTGATGATCATTTTAAAGTAAGCTTAAACTACAACAGAGCTTTTGAAGACAATAGATTTGCCGATTCAGGACAAGTTGGTGCTGCTTTACGTTACGACCCTACACAATCTGTGTACGATAATTCTTCTCCTTTTGGTGGATTTTATCAGCACATTACTGGAACTCCTGGTAAATATTTAGTAAGTAACGGAACTAGAAACCCTGTTGCTGCTTTACTTCAAAACAATAATGTTTCTGATGTTTTTAGACATTATGGAAATTTAAAACTTGATTATAAATTTCACTTCTTACCAGAATTAACGGCTACTGCAAATGCAGGTTTTGATAAATCTACAGCAGAAGGTACAAGTGCAAACCCATTAAATAGTCCGGCAAATTATACAGACTTATTTATAGGTAACGACTCTGCATACACTAATAAAGTTGAAAATGAATCTTTTGACGCTTATTTAAATTACATAAATACTTTTGGTAAAGTTAAAACAGACGTTATGGCTGGTTATTCTTACCAATCTTTTGATGGATCTGGTAATAGTACCGGTAATACAAGAAACTCTAATGATGCTGGTTATACTTCTTACGTTTCTACCCCAGTTGTTTTAGTTGGTTTCTTAGCAAGAGCAAATTTAACTTTTAATGAAAAATATCTTTTAACATTAAACTACAGAAGAGATGGTACCTCTAGATTTGGACCAGAAAACAGATGGGGAGATTTTGGTGGAGCTGCTTTAGCTTGGAGAATGAGTGATGAAGATTTCTTAAAAAACAATAAAGTAATATCTGACTTAAAATTACGTGCTAGTTATGGTATTAATGGTCAACAAGACGGTATTGCTGGAGATTTATATTTAGATAAATATCGTTTTGGAAATCAAAACTCACAATATATATTTGGAGGAACTCCTATTCAATCTACAATTCCTTCTGAAAGAAGTAATTTAAAATGGGAAAGAACAGCAACAATAGAATTAGGTATAGATTATGGTTTATTCGATAATAAAATTACAGGTTCTATAAATGCTTTTCAAAAAAATTCAACAGATTTATTATCTGATGCACCAGTAGCTGATGCTTCTAATTTTACAAATAGAGTATTACAAAATATTGGAGATTTACAAGTAAATGGTTTAGAATTTACTGTAAACGCAGATATTATTAAAAAGGACGATTTAGATTGGAGCGTAAATTTTAATGCCACATATTTAGATAGAGAAATTAAAGAATTAGCTTTAGGACAAGATATAACAACTGGAGGTATTGCAGGTGGTACAGGTAACTTTATACAATTATTTAGAGAAGGTTATGCTCCTAATTCATTTTATGTTTATAAACAATTATACAATACTGCAGGAAAACCAATTGAAGGTGCTTATGCAGATTTAAATGGAGATGGTATTATAAATACACAAGACAGATATTTAAAAGGAAACCCTCAAGCAGATTTTACTTTTGGTTTTCAATCTAACCTTAATTACAAAAATTTCGATTTAGCATTTAATCTTAGAGCTAGTTTAGGTAACTATGTGTATAATAACGTAAACTCTTCTTCTGCACAATATGATTTATTACAAGACAATGCAGTTTTAGGAAACATACCAACGTCTGTTTTAAATACAAACTTTAATAGCACTTCAGATGTTATTCTTTCTGACATTTATCTAGAAAATGCTTCATTTTTAAGAATGGATAACGTAACATTAGGTTATACTTTTGATAGACCTTTAAAACAATTCTCTTCGAACAGTATTCGTTTATGGGCAGGTATGCAAAATGTATTTACAATTACTAACTACTCTGGTTTAGATCCAGAATTAGCAAGTAACGGTATAGATAATACAAATTACCCAAGACCAAGAACTTTCTTAATTGGTGCTAATATTAAATTTTAATTAATAAAAAGATGAAAAAAATATTTAAAATCGAAAGAATAGCAACCGTATTTCTTATCATGGTTATTGCTTTGTCTTCTTGTACTAAAGACTTAGACATTACTCCAAAAGATGATCAAGATTTATTAGGTGAAGACTTTTTGCAAACGAAACTGCTTATAAAGAATTATTAGCAGGTGTGTATGCAAACTTATCTTTAACAGGTGTAGATGGACCAGGTTCATCAAACATAGATGGTTTAGACGCAGGAACAAGCCAGTTTGGTAGAGTATTATTATACTTACAAACTTTATCTGCAGATCAAATGATTTGGTCTTATGAAAACGATCCAGGAACAAGAGAAATTCAACGAAATATTTGGAATGCAGATGATCCTATTATTTTAGGAATGTTTGGTAGAAGCCATGTTACTATTGCATTTGCAAACAACTTTTTAAGAGAAACTACAGATGCAAAATTAACAGAGCGTAATGTTTCTGCAAATACAAAAGCAGAAATAGCAAACTACAGAGCAGAAGCTAGATTGTTAAGAGCAATGTCTTATTATTATATGATGGATTTATTTGGACAAGCAAATTTTGCTACAGAAGAAGATGCCATTAACGCACAACCACAAGCTTACGATAGAAAACAATTATTTGATTTTGTAGAAGCTGAGTTAATTGCAATTGAGTCTGATTTAAAAGATCCAATGCAAAACGAACATGGTAGAGCTGATAAAGGAGTTTCTTGGATGATTTTAGCTAAAATGTATTTAAATGCTGAAGTGTATATAGGTGAAGCAAAATATACTGAAAGTTTAGAAGCATGTAAAAAAATTATTGCTGGTGGTTATGCTTTAGCTACAGAATATAGTCATAATTTTATGGCAGATAATGATGTAAATTCAGCGAATTCTGAAATCATTTTTCCTTTAATTTCTGATGGAACTTATACACAAAATTATGGTCCTACAACTGTAATGATAAATGGTGAAGTTGGTAGTATAGAAGAAAACGGTGCTGCACTTGGTGTTGGTGCTGGTGGTTGGGGTGGAGCTCTAAGAGTTAGAAAACAATTTGCAGAATTGTTTAACGATGGAATCTATTCTAACGACACTAGAAACACTTTAATATCTGGAACTAGAAGTATAGAAATTACAGATATCTCAGATAAAGACCAAGGTTATGTTATAGAAAAATATTCTAATGCAAAATCTACTGGTAGTTTTGGTGTAGATCAAACATTTGTAGATACAGATTTTCCTTTATTTAGATTGGCAGATGTATACTTAATGTATGTAGAAGCTCAGTTAAGAGGAGCATCAGGAGCATCAGAAACAGATGGAATTAACTATATTAACTCTTTAAGAACAAGAGCAAATAATCCTCAGAATAATTTAAGCTTTTCTGATTTAAGTTTAGATTTTATTTTAGATGAAAGGTCTAGAGAATTACATTGGGAAGCTCATAGAAGACAAGATTTAATTAGATACGGAAAGTTTACAGGGGGTTCTTATAATTGGGCTTGGAAAGGAAATGGTACAAATGGAATTGCTTTACCTGCACATATGGACTTATACCCTATTCCTTCTGCTAGTATTGCCTCTAATCCTAATTTAACTCAAAATGCTGGTTATTAATTTTAAAAATAATATACAAATGATGAAAAATATAAAAAGATTTTCAGCAATAACAGTAATTGGAATTCTATTACTAGTTTTCAATTCTTGCGATGATAATTCTGAATTATTTACTATTTCAGCACCAACAGCTCCAGTTTTAATAGAACTTGGTTTTACAGATTTAGAACTAGATGCGGTTAATACAAATAACCCAGCGGTTACATTAAACTGGAATGAAGCAGATTACGGGCAACAAGCATCTGTTACATATGCTATAGAATTTTCTAGCGATGAAGCTTTTACAGCTCCAGTTACTGCTGCAACTGTAACAGGTCAAAACACTATTACTTTATCTGTAAATGAGGTAAATGCTGCTGCTGGTAATGCTGGTTTAAACCCTTTTGAATGGAAAGCACTATTTACAAGAGTAGTTTCTACCATTGGTTCACAAAGTAGTGAACAAACAATATCTAACGCTATACAATTTAATGTATACCCTTACTTTAATTATGTTTTTAACGATTATTACTTAGTTGGTGACGCAACTGCTCCAGGTTGGAACAACAATAACAATAACCCAGCTTTATTTAGAGATGCTAATGACAGTAACATATTTTCTTATACTGGTTTTTGGGCAGATAATGGTCATTTTAAAGTTATAGAGACAAAAGGTTTATGGCATCCGCAAAATGGTACAGACGATGGTGTTACCTTTTGGGGTACAACAGCAACGAGCTCATCACCAGAACCAGAAAGACTACCTTATGGTGGAGGTAACGGTATACCGGCAGGTTATTATACATTTAAAATGAATTTCGCAAGCAAAACATTTAGTTTTGAAGCCTTTAATGCTTCGGGTATTACAAGTCCAACTACTTTAACTTTAAAGGGAACAAGTACTACTGACATTACAATGATTCCTTTAGCTTTTGATGGGCATATTTGGTATGCAAATAATGTTAAATTACTTCCTGGTAATGTAGATTTTGTAACTGATTCTGGTGCTAATTGGGGAAGTACTACTTCTTTTTCAGGTGTAGCAACAGATGGTGGTGGTTCTATACCAGTAATTGTAGAAGATGATTATGACGTGTGGTTTAATGACCTAACAGGTCAGTATATTTTAATCCCATTAAATTTATAATATCAATTTAATTTTAAAAGTTAAAAAATGAAAAATTATATAAAAAACTTAAGCTACTTGTTACTTTCATTTACCTTATTACTAGGTTCTTGTGAGGTAGAAGATAGCTTAACAGTAACAAGTCCAGATGCTACATTTACATTAAACACACCTGGAATTAGTAGTGTATTTTTAAATTTTGCTCTACCAGATAATCCTGCTTTTACAATAAATTGGGTAGACCCATTAAGTTCTGGTACAGATTATACTGTAGAAATGGCTACAGACGCAGATTTTACAACTCCTATAGCTTTGGGTAGTACAGAAAATAGCAATTTCTCTATGTCTGTAACAGACTTTAATGATGCCATAAATAATGCAGGCGTAACTAGCTTTAGAGATGTTGCCATTTATTTAAGAGTTAAAAATGCAGATAAACTTACAAACAGTATTTTATTATTAGTAACTACTTATCCTGTTAATTCACCAACTTTTAGTGGTGTTGCAGATGGCGATTCTTTTGTACTTTCTTTAGATAATAACGATGCTGTTGCTATAACTGTTGGTTGGAATGATCCTATTTTAGACTCTTCATTAAATATTGATATAGATTATTATTTAGAAGCTGCATTAGACGGTACAGACTTCGCTATGCCAATTGAAGCAGGAAGTGTTAAAAATGAAAGTTCTATAACATTAACAAATGCACAACTAAATTCTATTGCTATTCAAGCAGGTATTCCTGTTGATACAGAAGGTAAATTACAATTAAGAGTTAGATCTGTAATAAAAGATACTGCTTCTAATTCAGTTTTAGAAAGAATTGCAACTCCAATAACTATTAATGTTACAACTTATTTAACCGTTTTAGATTTATCTACAACTTGGGGTATTGTTGGTTCTGCAGCAAATGATTGGGGAGCAACTCCAGATCTACCACTTTTTAAAACTGATGTAGATGGAGTTCTTAACGCATACGTTAATCTTACAGATGGTGAGTTTAAATTTAGAGAAAACAATGATTGGGCTAATAATTATGGTAGTGATTCTTCAAATGGTGGTTCTTTAACTTCTGGAGGAGGTAACATGACGGTTTCAGCTGGTTCTTATAAAATTGTTATGGATCTAAATAACCTAACATATACTATTGAGTCTTTTTCTCTTGGTATTGTTGGTGGAGCTTATAACGATTGGGGAGCAAGTCCAGATTTTATGTTAGAATACGATCAATATTCAGATGTTTTTAGAGGTATTGTAACTCTTATTGATGGTGAAATGAAATTTAGAATGAACAATGATTGGGGAACTAACTACGGAGATGATGGTGCAGATGGAACATTGGAAGATGGTGGAGCTAACATTGTTGTAACAGCTGGTATTTATATTGCTACAGTAGATTTGAATGACAAAACCTATTCACTAGAAAAAATAGAACATGTTTGGGGTTTAGTTGGTGGCGCTTATAACGACTGGGGTGCAACTCCAGATGCTCAATTTAAAAGAGATTGGTCTAAACCTTTTAACGAAGTATGGATTTTAGAAAACGTAACACTAATAGATGGTGAATACAAGTTTAGATCTAACAACGATTGGGGTACTAATTATGGAGACGATGGCGCAGATGGTGTTTTAGAAAATGGGGGTGCTAATTTATCAACTGCCGCAGGAACTTATACATTCTCTTTAGATTTCTCAGACCCAAATAATATTACTTATACAAAAAACTAAGTTTTCATTAAACTTACAAGAGCTATCTAATTAATTAGATAGCTCTTGTTTTTTAAAAACTAATCTTATGAGAAAAATTACTTTAATATTTATCTTAATTACATCTTTAACATATAGTCAAACACAAAATGTTGAGTTCTCTACTTCTCCAACAACTTTTAATGAAGATGATGCAATAACAATTACAGTTTCTAACGTAAACACATCTATTTGGGGAGTATCTGATATTTATTTATGGTCTTGGTCTTATGATTTAGATGATTTAAATAGCCAAGATTCTCCAACAAATGGTTCATGGACAAATTCTGATGAAGCTCAAAAATTAACCAATAATAACGACGGTACTTTCTCTATAACCATTACTCCTTCTAATTTTTATAATAGAACAGGTATTGGTAGTATTGGTATGTTAATTAAAGCCAAAAATGGAGATGGAGATAAAAAATCTCAAGATATTATCTATCAAGTTGGTGATGAACCTGATGCTCCTAATGTTATTGAAGCAGCTGTACCAAACGGAATGTTAGATGGTATTAACTATCATGAAAATAATGATACTAAAGTAACTTTGGTTTTATATGCTCCAGAAAAAGAATATGTTCATCTAATAGGTAGTTTTAACGATTGGAAAAGAGATAATGATAATTATTTATTAAAAAAAGATAGTGATAAAAAACGCTTTTGGATAGAATTAACAGGCTTAACTGCAAAAACAAATTATTCTTATCAATATTTGATAGATGGTCAAATAAGAATTGCAGACCCTTATTCTACTCAAATTTTAGATCCAAATGATGATCAATATATTAATGAAACTACCTATCCAAACTTACCTGTTTATCCTTCAGGAAAAACAGATCACTTAGTAACATTGTTAAGAACAGGTGATGGTGAATTTAATTGGCAAATAACAAACTTTCAAAAACCAGCAAAAACAGATTTAGTAATTTATGAATTGTTAATTAGAGATTTTGATGAGTTACATAGTTTCGATGCCGTTAAAGAACGTTTAAATTACTTACAAGGTTTAGGAATTAATGCCATAGAATTAATGCCAATAAATGAGTTTGATGGTAATCTTTCTTGGGGTTACAATCCTTCTTATCATATGGCAATAGACAAATATTATGGTTCTCCAACTTCTTTTAAACAATTAGTAGATGAATGTCATAAACGTGGAATTGCAATAATTTTAGATGTTGTTTACAACCATGCAACAGGTCAAAATCCATTTTACAGAATGTGGAATAGCAGTAATGGTGGAACTGGCGGACAAGCAAATGCAAATAGTCCTTTCTTTAATCAAACAGCAACACATAGTTATAGTGTTTTTAACGACTTTAACCATAGTAAACAAGCGGTACAAGATTATGTAAAAAGAACCACTCAATATTTAATTGATGAATATAAAATTGATGGTTTTAGATGGGATTTAACTAAAGGTTTTACGCAAAACTGTTCTTCTAGTGATGAAGGTTGTACGGGAAATTATCAGCAAGATAGAGTAGATATTTTAAAAGAGTATGCAGATTATCAATGGGAAAAAGACCCTAATTTTTATGTTATTTTTGAGCATTTAGGTGGTAATGCTGAAGAAACTGAATGGATAAATTATAGGTTAGGAGAAGGAAAAGGGATTATGATGTGGGGAAATCACAATTATAATTATTCTTCTGCTACAAGAGGAAAACATTCTGGTAGTTATTCTTCAGATTTTTCTTGGGCTTCTTACAAAAACAGAGGTTGGTCTGTTCCTGCAAATGTGAGTTATATGGAAAGCCATGATGAAGAGAGATTAATGTATGAGAATATTTCTGACGGAAATTCTAATGGTTCTTATGATGTAAAAACCATTAATACTGCTTTACAAAGAATTGAATTAGCGGGTGCTTTTTATTTTACAATTCCTGGACCAAAAATGATTTGGCAATTTGGAGAATTAGGTTACGATATAAGTATTAATGAAAACGGAAGAACTGGAAACAAACCTATTAAATGGGAATATTTTGATGATGAAAATAGAAAAAGCATTTATAACACATGGAATAAATTAATTCAATTAAAACAAAAGTACGCTATTTTTAAAACTGATAATTTTACAATAGACGCTTCTAATTCTAACGGATTAAAGAGAATTCAATTAACAAACACTTCAACATCAGATATTCAGCATATAAACATTATAGGTAATTTTGGTGTTACTACACAAAATATAAATCCTGTTTTTCAAAAAACGGGTACTTGGTATAATTTGTTAAATGATAATGAAGCATTAAACGTTACCAATACAAATTCGCTAATTACTTTAGCTCCTGGTGAGTTTAAAGTTTACGGAGATAATATGGCTGCATTAGCTGTAGAAAACATCTCAATAATTGATGAAGTAATAATGTACCCAAATCCAACAAATGATTATTTTAAACTGAATATTAAAACAAATTCTATTAAACTTTTTGATATTAGTGGTAAAAAAATTAAAGAATATATTGGTTCTTTTAATGCTTATAAACCATTCTCTATAAAGGATTTAGTAAAAGGAATTTATTTCATAAAAATTGATAAAAGCAATCAATCTTTAAAGTTGATAAAAAACTAAATAAAACTTAAATTCAGGGTTTAATTTCTTTTAAAGATGGAATTAGCCCTGTTTTTTCTTCAAGTAAATATTATAAAATAGCCCTAGAAGAATTAAAAATATACCTAATAAAGTCCAAAGGTTATAAATTTCTCCAAACCAAGTTGCCCCTATTATTATCATAAATACTACTTCTAAATACTTTAAAGGCGCAATAATACTAGTTTCTTGCGACTGGAATGCTTTTGTCATATACAATTGACCAACATAACCAAAAACTCCTAAACTTAAAAGAAGAATCCATTCAGTTAAATCAGGTGTTTTCCAGTTATTAATAGACATAAAACCACCAAACACAAAAGCCATTAACATAAAATAATTTATAATAACTAAAGGGTTTTCTTTACTTCCCATTTTACGTATTATAACAAAAATTAAACCTAAAGTAATTGCTGAACAAAAAATAAGTGATAAACCAATCGTATTAACATCAACACCAAATCCTTTTATTATTACAACACCAATAAATGCAATTGCAAAAAGTAACCATTGTATTGGTTTAATTTTTTCTTTTAGAAAAAACATAGCAAAAACTGCAGCAAAAATTGGAGAAGTATATCTTAAGGAAACTGCTGTTCCTACAGCTAAATAGTTTAAAGAATTAAAAAAACAAGTTATAGAAATTACACCAACAAAACCTCTTAGAAAAAGTAGCTTCTTATTATTTCCCCAAAAAGGAATTTTATATTTTAAAACTAAAGGTATTGTAAATGCTAAAGTACCTATAGATCTAAAAAAACTACCTGATACACATTAAAAATGGTTAGATACTTAACTACAGCATTCATAAGTGCAAATGCAATAACACTAAGAATCATAAAAAAAATAGGCTTATTCTTCTTCATTAAAATGTTTTTTAACTTCAAAACAAAATTAAAAATAAAAGTCGTTTTGTATACAACAAAACGACTTTTATCAATTTAAATAAAAAATTTTATTTATTAAATACCTAAAGCTTGTCCACCTCCTACTTGGATAGTTTCTGCTGTAATAAAAGCAGCATCTTTACTTGCTAAAAATGATACAACTCCAGCAACATCTTCTGGTTGACCTAATCTCCCTAACATAATGTTGTTTGCCCAAGAAGCAAATACTTCTGGTTTTGTTGCTTTTATTTGTGCATGAAATGGCGTATCAATTGTTCCTGGTGATACCGCATTTACTCTAATGCTGTATTCTGCTAAATCTTTAGCTAAAGCTCTGGTTATTGCATGAACCCCTGCTTTTGATGTTCCATAGATTCCTGCTCCTGGTCCTCCAGCATTCCAACCTGCATTAGATGTATAGTTAATGATAGAAGCATTATCACTTTTCTTTTAAAATGGAATCGCGGCTCTTGATGCAAAAAATGCCGAATCTAAGTTTAATGCCATTACAAATCTGTAAAATTCTGTAGTCATTTCTTCAAAACGAGATCTTCCTCCCAATCCTCCTGCATTGTTTACAAGAACATCAATTTTACCATATTTCTCTCCAATCTTTGTTATGTTTTCTGTTACTGCTTCATCTTGAGTTACATCAAATCCGTAATATTCTGCTGTAATTCCTTCTGCTGTTAATTCTGCAACTCGTGCTGCGCCAGCTTCATGATCTATACCATTTAAAATTACTGTATATCCGTCTTTTCCTAATCTCTTTGCTACTGCAAAACCTATTCCGCCTGTAGCTCCTGTTATAACAGCAACTTTTCCTTCTATTTTACTCATCTTATTATTTTTATAACTCTTTATGTATTTTACTCTTCTTTATTCTTAAATATTTTTTCTTACGGGCTCTATCTTTCTAATCAATACAAAAATTGATAAAACACCTAGTAAAACTGATATTGTAATTGCAATAAATGCTGGTGTATAAGATCCGCCTCCGGTTATCTTTCCTATAAACCAGTTCATAATCATTGGAGATACTGCTGCAACTGTTCCTGCTAGTCCTGCTAAAGTTCCTACAGATGGACCTCTAAATAAATCACTAGAAATCGTCTGAACATTACCAATAGCAAATTGAAATCCAAACAGTACTAGACCTGCTAAGTAAATAAAGGTCATAAAATTGTTTTCCCCTACAAACTGAACGATACTATAAATACTAACAACCCTCCTACTGAAATTGTAATCTTTCTTGCTGCATCTACTGATTTTGATTTCATAAGAAGTCCAGTAAACCAACCTCCAATAATACTTCCGGCTGCTGCCATTAAATAGGAAATCCACATTGTAGCTGCTATTTCTTCAAGACTTAATCCAAATGTTTTGTTTAAGTAAATTGGCATCCATCCTGCAAAAAACCACCAAATTGGCTCCATAAAAAACCTGCATAATAAAACTCCCCAAGATTGTTTGTAGCTTAATATTTTTCCTACTGATAAACTTTTTGACTTTTCTTTTGAGACATCTTCTTCTTTATCAATTCTATCTGATAAAATTAAATCTCTTTCTTCTTGCGTTACCCAAGGGTGCTTCTCTGGTGTAGATTTGTTTAAAAATAACCATGGAATAACCCATAAAACTCCTACTCCTCCTAATATAATATATGTAGTCTTCCAACCAAATTGTGTATATAAATAAACAATGATAAAAGGGGCAATTACATTACCTATTGATGCTCCTGAATTAAAAATACCTTGGGCTGTAGCTCTCTCTTTTATAGGAAACCATTCGCCATTACTTTTAACCGCTCCTGGCCAATTACCAGCTTCTCCTAAACCTAATAATCCTCTTACAATAGATAATGATATTAATCCTTTGGTAAAGGCATGAAGTAATGAGGCTAAAGACCAAACAACTATAGAAACTGTAAACCCTAATCGTGTTCCTATTTTATCATACAACTTCCCTGAAAGAAATTTTCCTGCTGCATAACAAGCCATAAATATATTTAACATAATAGCATAATCGGAATTATCCATCCCTAAATCTTTTCCCATCTCTGGCCACAACAATGCAAATGCGGTTCTATCTACATAATTTATTACCGTAGCGATAAATATCAACACGATAATCCACCATCTAAGTCCTTTTATTTTCATTTTAAATTTTAGTTTTTTAACGTAGAATATTGCAATAACAATAGTTGTTATTGTCATTATTAAACTTATTTTAATAAAGTGAATGAAATTGCTAGAAAAGCAAAAAAATTACTTAATTATATATTAATGTAATTAGATAATAATATCTCTAAAAAAAGAATTATAACTTTTTTAAAAAATTATATATTATAACAATATTGGTATAAAGTTTTAAAATGAACTTTCATTTTTTCCTTTGCCAATTTTGGTTCTTGATTTAAAATTGCATCATAAATATCTTGATGCTCTTTTATACCTTCATGAGCTAAACCTTTATCGCAAACATGATATTTTTCGAAATTTGTAATTATTTCTGGAGTAATAATTAACATAAAAGTGTTCATAGTACTATTTCCGCTTGCTTTTGCTATTGCAAGATGAAATAACAAATCTTCTTGAACTGCATCTTCACCATTTAAAACTTTACTTTTATAAGCTTCTAATGCTTTTTTTATTTCTATTAAATCTTCTTCAGTTCTTTGTATGGAAGCTAATCTCGCTGTTTTTAATTCTAATAAAATTCTAGTTTCTACTAAAGATTTAAAATCTGGTTCTTCTAATCTTAAAATATCTTCAATCATACCATTTAAGGCAATTACTCCAATATTTGCTACAAAAGTTCCACTTTGTGGTCTTGATTTTAATAATCCATAAAACTCTAACTTACCAATAGCTTCTCGAACATTAGATCTACTTACTTCAAACTTCTCCGAAAGCATACGCTCTGAAGGTAACTTATCTCCAGGTTCTAAATTTTTATAATTAATAAGATCTCTAATTCCTTTAATTATTAAATTTTGAACTTGTTGATTTTCGTTTTTTGTAAGTACTTCTATCTTCATAGTTTTATAAAATTAAGCTACTAATTCGTAAAATTATTATTCCGTTTAGGTATTAATAATTTAATGAGATACTTCTAACTCATAAAATCTAACCTTAGAGAAAGATCCTTTATCTCGAGATTGAAAATAGTTACCAGCTTTAAAATAGTTTTCAAAAACATTCCATTTTCTAATATGAATACTTTCATAGACTTTATATTCGCTTTTATTTAAAATAATAACCATTTTACCATCAGAAACTTTCACTTCTAAAGTAATTTTTCTAAAACCTACTTTTTCTTTAAAATTAAAACCTTTATCATTATTCCAAGCATCTTCATGTAAGATTTCTGGAATATTAGCCTCTAAGTTTTTAAGTGTTTTCGTTTTAACTCTAATTTTACCATTGTCCCAATATATTTTTAACATTGGGGTGCATTATTGTCATCTTCTCCTATTAAATCTCTTTGTTCATTGGTTAAACGTCCATGTATTTGCATAATAATAGTTCTATGATATTTTCCATCACTATCTTTTGATGTTTTTTCCATAGCTATTTTACCTCTCATGTAAGCTCCATCTTTAAATGTCCAGTTTTTGTTATTATTTCCTGGCTCCATTTGTTCTCTTAACTCAGACCTTGTATACTTAGTATTTCTAGTTTTAGAGTTGGTAGGCATTGCATGAAAAACAATAGCACCTCTTGTAGAATCTATATACATGTAAGGTTTTGCAATTTCGTTATTAGCGAAATCAGATATTTGTGGAGGGCTAATTTCATAAGGTTTCCCTTTCTCATTAGCAACAGGTAAAGTAACTTTCCAATGACTTAAATCTATTTTTGGAAGTTTTACTTTCTTTCTTTTTTTCTTACGTTTTTTTTCTTTTTTTCTTCTCGATTTTAACTCCCGAATATGAAACGCCAATTGACTTACTTTGACAAGTAGCGTTTACAGATAGAAATACTATTAATAAAGAAGTTAATAATTTTCTTTGGAAGTTTATCATTAATTTACAGCTTCAATAGTTAAAGAATCTACTTGAATTTCTTCATCACCATTATTAAAGATTGTATTGAAGTTTTGTACTTTAGAATCATTAGAAGTATCGTCTCCACCTACTCCTCTCATGTATAACGCAACACTCGTGTTATTTCCAACATTAAAAGTATAAGTATAAGAATTATAGTTTTTGTCTCCTGGATGACTTAGTTCTTTAATATATAAATTATTAGCTGCAGTTTCTACTTGTGCAACAGATGAATATCCATAACCATCTTGAGGCATTGAAATTGCATCTGGGTAATAAGTAGGTGTATAACCACTATCATACCCTGAACCTGCTAATATTCTTAACTCTAAGTTACTTGGAAAAGAACCTCCTGCAGATTCATCAAAACCAACAACAATAGTTATTTTATAATCAGCATTTGGAGTTACTTCAAATTCTTGATAAGTAGCATCTGGCTCATCATTATCAAACTTTACAACATTATCTGAACCTCCGTTTCCAGAAGTAGATTCTCCTTGACTACCAATACTTTTATTAATCCAACCAGAACATGCACAATTAGAACCAGAAGATTTTGCTTGTTTAGTAAAATCTGTATTAATTAAAACTGGGTCTGCAACAGCAGGAGCTGGTGGTTCTTCTACAGTTATCATTTGTGTAAATGTACTTTCTACGTCTAACCCATCTTTAGCAGTTAAAGAAACTGTCCAAGTTCCTTCTCCTGAATATGTATGTATTGGTTCAAAATCTGTTGATGAGTTTCCATCTCCAAAATCCCAAGAATAGCTTATAGCACTTGAAGACTGATTCGAAAAACTATATGTTTTCCAGATATCTCCTGCACCTGCTCCTTGAGTTGCAGAAAAATTTGCTTGTGGTGGTGTTACATCTGGTAAAGATCCGGTTTCTGGTAGAACATTATCTTCACAAGAAGAAAATGCAACCATAGAAACTAATACTAAAGAGTATCCTATATTCTGGAGATTTAGGAATTCCGTTCATAATCGCAATCGGGCTTCTAAAATTCTTTCCTTTTATTTTGTAAAAAAGATTATTTGTTACCCAATGCCCCGTATTTATAATTCTTATTCCACCAAATTGGTCGTTAACTCCATCACCAATAAAATAATTACCATCTACAGTTACATAATTACCATGTCTTGTTACAACAGAACCTTCACTTTTATAAAAAACATTATTCTTAATAACATTAAAGTTCGTTTTACTAGAAATAATTTCTACCTCACCATTACACTCTTCAAACAAGTTATTTGCAATTGTAGTATTACTAGGAGACATAGAAGTAAAACTACTTCCTAATTGTATTGTTTCTCCTCTTGCACCACCTTTTCTAGGTCTTGGTCCAAAATGGTTATTAATAATTTTGTGATAATTTCTAATGCTCTGATTTCCTTTTAAATCTACTCTTACCGTTGGACCTCCATTGGTTTTACCTGCTATATAACAGTTTTTTAAAGTATTGTACTTTCCGTAAAACTGAACCCATAAATTATCTTGATCTCTTTCTGCGTTATTATAATCTAAAATAACACAATTAGAAACAGTACTATTATTTGCAACTTTACTTTTACTTGTTCTAAATGCAATTACATTTTGAGTTGGAGAATGCCCGTTTCTAAAAAATAAACCGCTTACTTTTAAATAATTACCACTTATTTCTAAATTAGATTCTCCTTCAATAAAAACCTCTCCAGGAGTTTCTGCCATAATAGAAATAGGATTTTCTTTTGTTCCCTCTCCAATAAACTTAATTTTAAGATCTTTATAAATACCGTTTTTAAATACGATATTATCTCCAGGTTTGGCGTTATCAATTGCAATATTTAATTCATTTGCGTTTGATACAACAATATTATTAATATCATTTTCACATGAGAAAAAGACACCTGTAAGTAGTAATAAAAATAAAATTTTAAGTTTCATAAATATGTATTTATAATTGGTTTACCAAATTGGTTTACCAAGTGTAATGATTTTTAATTAATTTAGCTCTATAAAAAAAAGGAAAATATTACATTTACACTAAGATAAAAAAATTAATGAATGTTATAGATTTAACAGGTAGATATCAAATTATTGGGTCAAACCAAGATAATACAGAAAAAACTTACAAAGGAATACTTACTCTAACGTTAGACTTTAATAATAGAATTACTGCTAAATGGTTAATTAATAAAAATCAAGAACAAATAGGAAAAGGTTTTTTTAAAGACAATATATTGGTTATCAATTTTCAATATCAAGGAGATGAAAACAATATCTATAAAGGCGTAGTAGTTTATAGATGTATTAATAATGATATATTAGATGGTTTTTGGTCTGAAGAATATGGAAATCCGTTATTTTTAGGTGAAGAACGATGTTTTAGAATTAAAGAAAATGAAACTATAAATTAAATATGAAATGCCCTTGTAACCCAACAGAACTCTATAAAAACTGTTGCCAAAAAGCACATAAAAATATTTATAGTGTTTCTTCTGCTGAACAATTAATGAGATCTAGATATAGTGCTTTTGTATTGGCAGATATTAAATACCTACATAAGAGTCATCATAGCTCTACAAGGCTCTCAAAAAAAGAATATAAGGAATTAGAAAAGTGGACTAAATCTGTAAAATGGATAAACTTAGAAATAGTAAATGCATCAGAAAAAAATGTAGCTTTTAAAGCTTATTTTATGGAAAACGGAGTAATTGATACAATTATTGAAGATTCAAATTTCTGCTTAGAAAATAATTATTGGGTGTATTTAAATGCAAAATAAAATTTTTTAACACTAAAAAAAACACTTTTTAAGTATGAGTAGTAAGTAACAACTAAAATTTTTAAAAGTTTTACTTACATTTGTTTTACTACAACTTTACCCTTATTTATGAAACAAATTATTATTTTTTTATTATTAATAATCGTATTATTAATTGGATACGGAAAATACAATCAATATAAAAGGTACAACACTTCTGAAGTTAATTACAAAACTGATAGAAAGATAGATTTAGAGTATCATAATAAAACCCTTTTACTAAATTATTACGAAGCAATTGAACGTGTAAATAATTTTACAAAACTACAATGGACTGCTAATAATATTGATGTAAGAACTCCTGAAAATGATGATATAGAAACAGTTAGTGCTATTGAAAAGTATTCTACTAAAATAGGAAAAGTTAAATATTACGAAGCAATTTTAGAAAATTCTTTAAATTTAAAAAAACAGGGGTTTACTAATAAAGAAATTCAATTTTTAGAAGAGAAAGGTATCGACTTAAAAACATTTAATAAGAAGAAAAAATTTGAACAAATTAAAAATTTATACGATCCAAAGATAAATTTATATAAAGGAGAAAAAAATGCTATTATATTTGAAGTTCAAAAAAGATTAAATGAACTTGATTATTCTATAAAAGTTGATGGTGTTTATAGAATAGAAACCTTAAAAGCAATTAAAGATTTTGAACAAAAAAATAATCTTTTAGTAGACGGTTTTATAGATGCACTTACATTAGAACTGATGTTCAATTAGATTTTTTTAATTTAAAATGAAATTAAATCCAATGTTTTCTTACGTTGAATTTTTTTGTCTCAGTTTCTAAAAAATTATTTATAAAGTACGTTGCTTTCGGCACCTCAAACTTAGATAAATTAGATTTTTCATAATTAATATCTTGTTTTAAACCTTCAATTATTAAAATTAACTTTTCACCTAATTTTTTATCAGGAATTCCTGCTACAAAAAAACGTTTAGTAATAATTTTAGAAAGTTTATCTTCTATTTTTTCGGGATGTAATTTTATACCTCCAGAATTAATTACATTATCAAAACGACCTAACCATTCAAATTCTGTGTTAGAAATTAATTGAACAACATCATTTGTTTTTACTACTTCATCCGATACTTTAGAGGCTTTAATTACCAAACAATTTCTATCATCTATATAAATAGTTACATTTGGTAATGTTTGATAAAAACTAGGCTTGTAATCTATTTTATTAACATTTTTTACAGCTATATGTGTAATTGTCTCTGTCATACCATAAGTAGCAAGAACAGAAGTAGAAATATTTTTTACTTTATCTACTAGATCATTTGACATCACACCACCACCAACAATTAATTTTTTAATTAAATGTATTTTAGAAAGTGAATTTTCTAACTGCAAAGGAACCATCGCAGAAAAATCATATTCTTTATCGATGTTTTTTAAAGGAAAAGAATTAGAAGTAACCACATCTAATTTCCACCCCAAAACAATAGCTCTAACTAACATTAATTTACCAGCAATATATTTGATTGGCAAACATAATAAAGCAGTTGTATTCTCTTTTAAAAAAATAACTACCTGTAGCTTTAGCAGAATTAATTATAAATTCCTTTTTTAATAATATTGATTTTGGTTTTCCGGTAGAACCCGATGTTAACACAGATATATGGTTATCATTAGAAAACCAACTTTTTAAAAATTGATAAATTTCATCAGAAAAGTTCTTAGAAAAATCAAGAATTTCATCAACTGAAGAAAAAGATTTTCCGTTTAACTGAAAATTTCTATGATATTTATTCTGCTCCAATATCTTCTAATATTCTATAGTTTTCTGTTAAGTTAACCGGTTTATCTATTCTACCTGTTAATTTCTCTAACCAATTCGTCCATTTGTACTTTTTTGCAAATAACAATAACATTAAAGGATATAGAACCAAAACTGGCACAAACATTTCCCAAGTTACAGATGGCTCGGAAGTATCTACAAATAATGCATCAGTTTGAAAAACCATCCAATCTGTAGTTATTAAAAATGCAGCCAACATATTATTTGCTGCGTGTAAACCTAAAGCTATTTCCGTTCCTTCATCCATTAAAGTAGTAACTCCGTAAAAAAACCAGTTCCAATATAAAAAACCATTGTAATATAACCTAGTTTTTCTACTTCTGGATTAGCACCATGTAACAAACCAAAACAAACTGAAGTAATAATTAAAGGAATCCATCTGTTTTTAGCTAATACTCCAATACCTTGCATAAAATAGCCTCTAAATAACAATTCTTCTAAACTTGTTTGTAAAGGAATTATTAAAACTGAAATAGTAACTAAAATAAAAAATGGTTTTGCATTAAAATTAAATGTATAATCTTCTGGGGCTAATAAAATACCTAAAAAAGAAAGAATAACTACAAGAGTACCCCAACTTAAAAAACCAAACCAAAAACGTTTCCAATCAATTTTTCTTCTACTAGTTACAATAGAATTTATTGCTCTTTTATGAACATATTTAATTCCGATTAGTAAAAAAGCTAAACCTACAGCAAACATAAAGAGCATTAAAAACAAAAATAAATTTTTGTTAATTCCTAAACTCATAAAATTATCTTCTGCCGCTTTTGCAAATTCTGTTAAATTTTCTGAGTAAGCAGCTGCAGCCATAATTAATGGAATTGCTCCAATAATTTGCCAACCAATAAAAACTAAAACAATAGTTAATACCCAATGATACCACTCATTATTTCCTTTAAACGCTTGTTGTATATAATTCATTTTTATAAAATGTGATTCTGAAAAAAAATCAGGATTACGATAAATTAAAATTCCATTTTAAATTAGGATTGTATCCTAAATTTCCTTTTTTAACTTCTAATGGGCTATCAAAATTATTGGTAAATAATCCGCCAGTTCCTAACCCTTGTGGCAAATCATTTTTTAAAGAATGTGTAAATTGAGCAATTGCATTTAAACCAATATTACTCTCCAAGGCAGATGTAATCCACCATTTACAATTAATTTCTTCAGCAAATTTAACCCATTCTTTACTACCAGCAAAACCTCCAATTAAACTTGGTTTTAAAATTATATATTGAGGGCTAATGGTTGTTAATAATTGTTTTCTTTTATAGGATGAAAACACACCTATTAACTCTTCATCTAAAGCTATTGGCAATGGAGTTTTTAAGCATAAATTAGCCATTTCATCTACTTGACCTTGTTTAATAGGTTGTTCTATAGAATGAATACCTAATTTAGATAATCTTTGTAGTTTATTTAAAGCGTTTTTGGGGTTGAAAGCACCATTTGCATCTACTCTTAATTCTATTTCATCTGCTGAAAATTCATTTCTAATAGATTTAAGCAACTCTATTTCAGTTTCGAAGTCTATGGCTCCAATTTTCATTTTAATACAAGAAAAACCAGACTTCAACTTGTCTTTAATTTGATTTTTCATAAACTGCTTCTCTCCCATCCAAATTAAACCATTAATTGCAATTTCTTTATTTCCTTTTGTAAATTCTGAAGGGAATAATTCAAACTTATTATTACTTAATAGTGATAAAAAAGCTTGTTCTAATCCAAATTGAATTGACGGAAACTCAGAGAGTTCTTTTAATAGAAAATCTAATCCTAAATTAATATTATTACAAACCCAAATTAGTTTTTGTTCATAATTAACAACATCATCAAAACTTAAGCCTCTAAATAAGCCCGTTTCTCCAATTCCAATTTTAGAATTTTCTTTTAAAATAATAAACCAGGTTTCTTTTGTTTTTAAGATTCCTCGTGATGTTCCACTTGGATTCTTAAAATTAAGAATGTATTTTTTATAGTTCGCTTTTATCAAAAGAATTGTTTATTGTTTTTCTATATAAGTTTTAAAATTATTTAAATACGTTTGATCTTGTTCTTTAAACGTTCCTTTAAAATAAGGAAACATACAAGCCATAATAAAAGAATCACTTTGGCAGCTAGAATTTAAAGTTATAATTGTTTTTCCGTCTTTTTCTGTAAAAACATAATCGTCTGTTTTTAACATATTTTCTGCATCAAAAAACAGGGTTACTTTTTCATTGGGTACAAATGCCATTACTTTTTCTGTCATGGTAATTTCTTGTCCTTGGGCATCAATTACTATTTTATAAACATTTCCTGTTATTCCAATATTCTTATTTACAATATCAAAAGATTTAATTTCTGGAATCCATTTTTTTATATTTCCAGGATTATTAAATGCTTTAAAAGTTTTCTCTACAGACTTGTTTATTGTAATTTCAGTTTTATAATTTGTTTCTTTAATTATTAAACCAGTAGCAAAAAAACAAGTACTAAAGCTGTAATAATTCCTAAAATTATTTTTATAGTTTTCATAAAATATTATTTTAAATAAATGTATTTGTTATTCCGAATAGCAGTGCAAATAAAAATGTACTTAAGGCTACTTTTTTTAGTTCACTATCTAATTCTGCAGGAATTCTATTGTCTGAAACCGTTTTAAGGTTTTTAAACAATGGAATAAAAGCTACTAAAAAAGTAAACTGATAGATAGTTTTAAACTCTAAAAAAACAAAAAGTAATGCAGATATTAATGCGCTAATTATTAAAAAATAATGGTATTTTTTTGCTTTATCATTACCTAGTTTTACAACTAACGTATTTTTATTGTTCTTTTTATCTTCTTCCCTATCTCTTAAATTATTTAAATTTAAAACTGCAGTACTTAATAAGCCCAAAGAAATAGCGGGTAAAAATATATTAAAATTAATTTGCTTAGTAAATAAAAAATAAGAACCTACAACACTTAATAATCCAAAAAACAGAAAAACAAAAACATCTCCAAATCCACTATAACCATAAGCAGAATTTCCTACTGTGTATTTAATAGCAGCAACTATTGAAGCAATTCCTAGTCCTAAAAACAATAAAGAAAATCCAAAATTTTCACTACCAAAAGCTACAAATATTAAAAATAAAGCAACTACTAGAGTAATTATTGTTGTAATAACCATTGCTACTTTCATTTGTTTTGGAGTTATTACTCCTGACGAAACCATTCTAGCTTCTCCTGTTCTATTTTTATCTGATCCTTTAACTCCATCTCCATAATCATTTGCAAAATTAGATAATACCTGAAAACCGATAGTTGTACAAATAGCTAACCAAAAAACTGGAGATAATAAAATCGATTTCGAGCCTCCAAAAACTGCATAATTCCCCAAAATGGATCCCACAATAATACCAGAAATAGATAAAGGTAGCGTTCTTAAACGAGCAGCCTTTATAAAACTTTTTACATCCATGAAATCTTACTTGTTTCTACTTTAAATAATGTATAATTATAAATTTTTATTGCATCTTCAAAATTAATTGAAGGAATTTTAATTTTTCCAGAAGCAGTTTGCAATATTAAATCTGCTACTTTATTTCTTTCTTGAAAAATATTTTGCTTCATTTTTATATTCTGAACTTTAAATATCTCTAAATATGTATGATGCGTTTCAAATAAACCTTTACTAACCATCAACATATCATCAGTAATTTTATAAAACCTTTTATTTACTTTTTTAAATATTAAGAAAATTAGAAGAGGAACTACCAAAATAATTGAATAAAAAATTTCTTCCTTTTTTAAAAATAAATAAAGTGTAATATATAAAATTGTTAATACTAAAAAGGAAGTAAATAATAATCTTCTTTTATAATAGCTATTAGAAAATTTCTTTTTAGCTTTTTCTAATTCCTCAAAATTAAATAGACTATTTTTTATCGTTTCAACTTGATTTTTTTTACAACCAACTATACGTATTAATTTATTTTTTTCTTATTAATTTCTCCGCTAACAGTCTGTTTAAAGGTAATATAAGATATACCTACCATTTTTTTAAAAGGGTTTGTAGATATTGTTATATTCTGTACTTTTTGCTTTTTTAGTACAATTGTTTTTTTTGTGAATAAGCCTTGGTTTATTTCAAATGCATCTTCTTTTAAATATGCCGATAAATTAAAATGGACTAAAAAAATTCTTACAAAAGAACTTAAAAAGGCAATAAGAATTAATGAGAAAAGCAATATAATAATAAACAAAAAGCTTGTAGATACTGTATTAGTTCTAGCTTCTATAAAGCCATCTAAAGAAGATGCTTTCCCAAAACTATCTATAATTTGTTCTATTTGTTGAAAAAAACCAAGTAGAACTGCAAAAAATAAGAATAAATTTTGAAGATGATTTTCTGTTAAACTTACTTTAAAAAGTTCTAAAAAACCTATTCTTACAAATGGTTTAGAGTTTTCATTGGTTAGAATTTCACTATCAAACTCGGCATTATTTGTAATAATTTCTTTTAAAGCTTTTGCTTTTTCTAAAGACAATGCTTTAATTGCTATTTCTGTATTACTAGAACCTGCTGTTTCTATACTTACTTCGAAAACACCTATAATTTGTTGAATTATATTTTGTTTAAAATTGATATTTTGAATTCGGTGAAATGCTATAGATGTATTTGTTTTATTTAAAATTCCACTTTTTAAAATAAAATGATTTTTATCTATTTTAAATTGAAAATTTTTATAAACTAGATAAGCTCTCACTAAGAAAAAAATAAAAAAAACCTAATCCTAAATAAAAATATGAGACACCTAAAGCTTTAATTTTAGAAAAATCTTTTATAATTAAAAAGAGAAAAAACCACGTAAATTTTATACTCTTAATTAAAATATTAAAATAGATTACAAAAATCCCTTTTGGAGATTGTTTGGTGAAATTCGAAAAATCAAAAGAATTATTCATTAATTTTAAAGCTAATGAATTCTTTAATTTTTAGAGCCGTTTCTCTTGTAATTCCATTAATTTCGAGATCATCACTACTATCTCCTGCTGTATAAACGCTTAATGATGCTAAACCAAATAATCTAGAAATAGGTTTTTCATCTGTTTCTACATGTTGAATTCTAGAAAAAGGAACTGTAGTCATTTTTTTTACCCAAAGACCCGATTTGTAAGAAATATCTTTTTCTCTTATTGCATACATTCTTTTAGGCAAACCAAATAATAAATGTAGGAGTCCATAAATAAAAAGCACAACAAAACCTAAGTAAATATAAATCATATTCGCTTTTATTTCTTCAGAAAAAACAAACAGATCTAATAAAATTAATCCTACTAAAAGAGGAATAAATATCAAAAAAAACTGATAAGAATTACTTTTAAATAATTTTTATCAATTTTTTTAAATTCAATATTGGTAATATTAGGTAAATCTATAATTAAATCATTTGTAAATTGATTCATAAATATTATAGGTTATTTGCCTCTGCAATTAATTCTGCTATATCTTTTACTAAAACTTCTGCTTCTTTTTCTTTAAATTTTATACCATCAGTCATCATTGTATTACAATAAGGACATCCTGTAGCAATAATATTAGGTTTTGTAGCTAAAGCATCTTCTGTTCTTAAAACATTAATATCTTTATCTCCTTTTTCTGGTTCTTTAAACATTTGTGCTCCACCAGCTCCACAACATAAAGCTGTAGATTTATTACGTTTCATTTCTGTTAAATTAACACCTAATCTTTTTATTAAATCTCTTGGAGATTCATAAACTTCATTAGCACGACCTAAATAACAAGGATCGTGAAAAGTTACTTTTTTACCTTTTAAAGTAGAATTATTAATTTTTAATCGACCTTCAGAAATTAAATTTTGAATAAATTGTGTATGATGATACACTTCATATTTACCACCTAAAGATGGATACTCATTTTTTAATGTGTTAAAGGAATGTGGATCGCAAGTAACAATCTTCTTAACCTCATAACCATTTAAGACTTCAATATTCATCATTGCCTGCATTTGAAACAAAAATTCGTTTCCAGATCTTTTTGCAGCATCTCCTGTAGAAGATTCTTCGGTTCCTAAAACTGCAAAATCTACTTTAGCTTCATGTAAAATCTTAACAAATGCTCTTGATATTTTTTTGGCTCTATCATCATAACTTCCTGCTGCTCCAACCCAAAACAATACTTCTGGTTGTTTTCCTTGAGCCATCATATCTGCCATTGTAGGTACTATCATAAATTATAAATTTTGAATTATGAATTATGAATTATTACAATTCGTAATTGATAATTATTAATTAAAAAATTATTTTTACTCTTCATTTGCCCAATTCAATCTATCTTGTTGATTGTATTGCCATGGAGCACCATTGTTTTCGATGTTTGTCATCATCATATTTAATTCTTGTGGAGCTGCACTTTCTTCCATCACTAAATATCTTCTCATATCCATAATAATAGATAATGGATCAATATTTACTGGGCATTCTTCTACACAAGCATTACAACTAGTACAAGCCCATAATTCTTCCGGAGAAATATAATCGTTTAATAATTGTTTTCCATCATCAACAAAAACACCTTTATTTTCATCTATATTTTTACCAACCTCTTCTAAACGATCACGAGTTTTCATCATGATATTTCTAGGTGATAATTCTTTACCTGTTAAGTTTGCAGGACAAGAAGATGTACATCTTCCACATTCTGTACAAGTATATGCGTTTAATAATTGTACCCAATTTAAATCTGTAACATCAGAAGCTCCAAACTTTTCTGGTACAGCATCTTCAGCTCCTTCTGCAGGTGCTGCATAAGGATCTGCATCTGGATCCATCATTAATTTAACCTCTGTAGTAACTGCCTCTAAATTATTAAACTGCCCTTTTGGGTTTAAATTTGCAAAATAGGTATTTGGAAATGCTAAAAGAATATGCAAATGTTTCGAATAGTATAAGTAATTTAAGAAAACTAAGATTCCTAAAATATGAATCCACCAAGAAGTTCTTTCTATTGTATGCAATGCATCTGGAGAAAAACCATCAAACAAAGGCACAATAAACTGACTTATTGTATTACCTACTCCTGCTTCTTGAAAATGAACATCTGCTGCATTCATAATTAAAAATAAAGACATTAATACCATTTCGAAATAAAGAATATTGTTACCATCATTTTTGGGCCAACCTTTCATTTCTTTACTTAAAAACCTTTTTATATTTGATGCATTTCTACGAAACCAAAAAATAACTACTGCTACAAATACTAGTGCTGCTAAAATTTCGAAAGTTCCAATTAAAAAACCGTAAAAATTATCTCCTAAAAGGCCACTAAAAACTCTATGTGTACCAAATAGCCCGTCAATTATTATTTCTAAAACCTCGATATTAATAATAATAAAACCTACATAAACAATAATATGCAAAAATCCAGATATTGGTCTTTTTACCATTTTAGATTGCCCAAGAGCTATCATCATCATGTTTTTTAATCGCTCAGATTTATTATCTGTTCTGTTTACATCTTTTCCTAATTTGATATTTCTAGACAACTTGCGAATATTAATCACAAAAAATCCAATTCCTGCTATTAAAGCAATTGCAAAAAATAGGTTTGGTAAGTATTGCATAGTAAATTAAAGGTATTTTATTAATCGAATATTATTTATTCGTTTGGTTATTCTTATTATTCTCAGCGTTATAAGATTTTGCTCTTTTTCCAAATAATGAAAAGTGAACAAACCTCTTAGGGTTTAATTTCATTTCTCTTAATAACTCTTCTAATTCTTTAGATACGTTGGTTAAGTTGGTATACATTGCATCATCATTTACAAATTTACCTATAGATCCTTTACCTTTATCAATACCATCTAATAAAGAATTTACAGATGTTAATGTCATTTCTGCTTTTCTCATTATATCTCCTATATTAGAGTTGGCTAGTGTATCTGTTATTTTAGTTAAATTACCTGTTATCAATTTAGTGTTTTCTAAAGTTTCTTTAAAACTTACAGAACTAGAATCTAACATAGTATTTACAGACCCTAATGTTTTTCTAATATAAATAATTGTTAGCTCTAAACCTTTAACTGATCTTTTTATACTCTCTGAAGTTTTCTTGTCTAAAACATTATTTATTCTTTGAAAAAGTGTATCTGCGCTTACAATTACATTTTCCATTTTAGTTTGAATTGGATCTAATTTTTCGCCAATTGAAGTAAACAAACTAGATTCTATTTCTCCTTTTAAATAATCTCCAGAAACAGCATGTTCTCCATCATAACTTGGTATAATAGCTAAATTTGAACCCGATAATGGGTTTGGAGAATATATTTTAACAATACTGCTTTTAGAAAATTCAATATCATTATCCATAGAAAACTTAACTACAAGTTGCCCTCTTTTTTCTGGTGTATCTATAAAATCAATATCATCTACCTGACCAACTTTTAAACCATTTATAGTTACTAGACTTGCTTCTGTTAACCCACCAACATTAGTATATTCTACCTTAAAGTATCTACTACTTGGTTTAAAAATATCGTGCCCTTTTAAAAAGTTAAAACTCCAAAAAAAGCAATTATGATTAAAATTAAAACAATTCCTGTTTTTAATTCTTTAGACATGAATAGAAATTTAACAACAAAATTACTAATAATTTTTCTTAGAAACTATGAAAACTACTGCATTTTACGAGCTTCTTTAACAGAGATTTTTTCTCCATTTTTAAAAGCAGTTATAAATGCAGATTTATATCCTTTCTGTTTCGTTAATTTTAAAGACTCTAAAACCTTAGAGTATTTATTAGAAACTCCATAATAGTATTTATAAAAATTTCCAATTTTTACTCTTGTTACATTATCTAAACCTTTAAAATTGTATGCTTTTGTAGGTAGATAATTTCTACTTGAAGAAATCTGAACTTTAAATTCAATATCGGTTTTTACCTCATCTTTTTCTTCTACAATATTTACTACCGTATTTAACTTTAAGTGATTTACATAACTTTTAACTGCATCTGCTACAGCTGTTCCCATTTGTAATTGCCCTTTTTTAGAGTTTAAATATCTTCCTTCGTATTTATTTGTTAAAAAGCCTAACTCAACTAATACACTTGGCATAATCGTTTCTCGTAATACTTGAAAATTATCTTGTTTTACTTTTCTATCTAATCTTTTTAATTTTTTTGTAAAATTAGCTTGTATTAAACTCGCAATTTCTAAACTTTTATCTAAATTTTCTTCTTGTAAAAGAGACAATCCAATAACAGATTCTGCAGAATTAGGATCAAATCCTTTATACTTGTCTTTATAATTATCTTCCAATAAAATTACAGCATTCTCTCTTTTTGCTATTTCAAGATTCTTTTTATTACCCCTTAAACCAAGAACAAATGTACCAGCACCATAAGCGTTAGAGGTATGAGAATCGCAATGAATAGATACAAATAAATCTGCTTTTGCAGTGTTTGCAATGTCACCCCTTTTCCAAAGGTCTATAAATGTATTCGTTTTTCTGGTATAAATTACTTTTATGTCTTTTATTTTAGCTAAATTTTTACCTACTATTAAAGCTACTTTTAAAGCAATATCTTTTTCTTTGTATCCGTTTCCTAAATTACCTGGATCTTTACCACCATGTCCTGCATCTATAACTATAGTGTAATTTCTTTGTCCGAAAACATGTGCAGATGAAGATAAGAATATTGAGAAAATAAATATTAAAAAAAATAGGTTTTTCACTTTGGTATTAAATTTGTGGATTAGTAGAAAAATGATCAATAAAATTTAACTAATTTTGGCATCTTAAATTTGGTGTTCCAAATATTGAGCCATACTTTTACTTTGTACAAAAATAGTATTTATAGCATTGCAAACAAACCTATCATACATACTTTTATTTTGCAGCTTCTTTTTTATAAAGATGAGTTTTGGGCAAGATATTAAGACTTCTAAAAAAACTATAGTTCCTTTAGTTAAAAGAGATTCTATAACCTCTAAGAAAAAAGACTCTCTTTATAAAACTAAAAAAGACAGCTTACTACTTAAAAATATAGATACAATTGCTAAAGATTCTATAAAACCTAAAGAAAGTGTTGAAGATATTATTACACATATAGCAAAAGATTATACGATTCAAAATGCAAAAGACAAAACTGTTACTTTATATAACGAAGCAAATATTACGTATACAGATATCGATTTAAAAGCTGGTATAATTATTATCGATTATAAAAAAACACTCTTTTTGCTAAAGGAATAAAGGATAGTACAGGATATGCTCAAAGACCAATTTTTAAACAAGGTGGGCAAGAATCTGAACAAGATTCTATACTTTATAACTTTAAAAGTAAAAGGGCTTTAATTTATGGCTTAAAAACTAAACAAGGCGAAATGTTTACTTACGGTGAAAAAACCAAACGTGTAAACGACTCTACAATTTATGTACGTAAAATTAGATTTACAACTTCAGAAAAAGAAAATCCTGATTATTACATTGCTACAGATAAAGCCAAATTGGTTCCTGGTAAAAAAATAATTGTAGGTTTAAGTAATTTAGTTTTAGCTGATGTGCCAACTCCTCTTTTCTTACCTTTTGCATATTTCCCTATGAGTGAAACAAGTGTATCTGGTTTTTTAATTCCTGCTTTTGATACTGGAAGTAGTAATAGAGGAATCGGTTTTCAAAATGGGGGATATTACTTTGCTTTAAGTGACTATGCCGATTTAACAGTTTTAGGTGATGCATATTCTAACGGGAGTTGGGGTACAAGAATATCTTCTAACTATAGAAGTCGTTATAAATACAGTGGAATTTTTAGTCTTAATTTCGAAAATATTATTAATGGAATTAGAGGATTTGAAGATTATAGTAAATCTAACAATTTTAACATTAGATGGTCTCACAGTCAGGATGCAAAAGCTAGTCCTAACTCAAGGTTTACAGCTTCTGTAAATGTAGGTAGTAGTAGCTTTTTTAGAGAATCTTTAAATCAACTAAATGTATCTCAAACCCAAAACAACACATTTAATTCTTCTATAAATTATAGTAAAACATTTGTTGGAACACCTTTTAACATGGCTGTTACCGCATCTCATCAACAAAATACAAATACAGAAAGTATAACAATGACTTTACCTTCTTTAACTCTAAATATGAATAGAGTATATCCTTTTGCTGGTGAAGGTGGTGTTAAAAAGAACCCAATTCAAAAACTTGGCTTTAACTATAACATGCAAGGTCAGTATTTAATAAACACTACAGATGACGAGTTTTTTACTAGTAAAATGTTTAAAACTGCAAAATCTGGAGTTCAACATAAAACAAGTACAAATACTAACATAAAGGCCTTTAAATATTTTACTTTATCACCAAATGCTAGTTACCAAGAAAATTGGAATTTCAACCATATTTCAAAAGAATATGATCCTATAAATAACGAAGTAGTAACCGATACTTTAACAGGTTTTAAAACATATAGAACTTACAACGCTGGAGTTAGTTTAACTACTAATATCTATGGTACTTTTAATTTTAAAAAAGGAAGATTAAAAGCTATAAGACACACATTTAGACCCTCAATTTCGTATTCTTACAGACCCGATTTTGGTACTAAATTTATTAAAGAAGTTCAGCAAAGTGCAGACCCTTTAGACCTACAAAATTATACGATTTTCGATCAAAGTTTATACAGAGCTCCTTCAACAGGAGTAAGTAACTCTATTGGTATAGCATTAAATAATGTTTTAGAAGCAAAAGTTGCACCTAAAGATCCTGATAGTGATGAAGAAGATGAAAAAATAATGCTCTTAAACAATTTAAATTTTAACGCTTCTTATAATATTGCGGCAGATAGTTTACGTTGGTCTAATGTTGCCTTTAGCACCGGTACAAGATTATTTAAGGATAAATTAGCTTTAAATTTTAGCGGATCTTTAAACCCTTATCAAGTAAACGATAATGGTCAAAGAATAAATAAATTTAATTCAAACCTTTTTAGATTAGAAAGAGCTTCATTAACAGCAAACTACTCCTTATCTAGCGCTGATTTTGATAAAAGCTCTCAAAATGATAATAAAGATAATCGAAATGGAAATGGAGCAAACAACCCAACAGATGTAATGGGAGCAGAAATTGACCCTACCAATAATAGGTTTGGAAGACAAAGCAACAACAATACAAAAAACAAAACAACAAAAACAAATTTATATAGAGCTAAAATACCATGGTCTTTAAGCCTGGTATACGCAGCAACATACGGCAACAATGGTATAGACCCTGGTGAAGTAAGTATTCATACAGTTGGCTTTAGTGGTAATTTAGAATTAACTCCAAAATGGAAAGTTGGTTATTCTTCTGGTTATGATGTTAAAAATGGAGCTTTTTCTTTCTCTAGGTTTAATTTTTCTAGAGATTTAGATAGTTGGCAATTCAATTTTAATTGGGTACCATTTGGTAGAGTATCTTCATACACATTTTTTATTGGTGTAAAATCTTCTACGCTTTCAGATTTAAAATGGGATAAAAACAAACCACCAGATAGAAGGTTATTTTAAACCTATAAAAATTAATAACATCAAACTTTTAAGTCTAAATAAAATGAAAAAAATAATAACTACAACTAAAGCTCCTGCTCCTATTGGACCATACAATCAAGCAGTTTTAAGTGGTAACACTTTATATACTTCTGGTCAAATTGCCTTAGACCCTAATACGGGTGAACTTATATTAGATTCTATCGAAATAGAAACTAAACAGGTAATGGAAAACATGAAAGAAGTTTTAGCAGCAGCAAAAATGACTTTTGAAAATGTAGTAAAAACATCAATCTTTATTTCTGACATGAATCAGTTTGCAGATATTAATAAAGTTTATGGCAGTTACTTTAACGAAGAAACTGCTCCTGCAAGAGAAACTGTAGAAGTTGCTAATTTACCTAAATTTGTTAACGTAGAAATTAGCATGATTGCTATTAAATAGCTCTCATTAATAAATCTGCAGTGGCAGGATTTGTAGCTAAAGGCACATTGTGTACATCGCAAATTCTTAATAACATAATAATATCGGGTTCATGAGGATGTTTTGCATGTGGATCTCTAAAAACAAAACCATATTACATTTACGTTCTGCTACTCTACTAGCAATTTGAGCATCTCCTCCAATAGGTCCGGATAAAAATTTAGTAACAGTAAAGCCCGCTTTTTCTGCTTTAGCACCTGTTGTTCCTGTAGAAATTAATTGTATGTTTTTATTCTTTAAAGTAGCTTTGTGTTCATTTAAAAACTGAACCATTTCTGCTTTTTTGCCATCATGAGCAATAATTGCAATTTCCATAAATTATCTTTTAAAATTAAGTCTAAAAATAATTAAAGCCTGATAGAACTTGTCCTATCAGGCTTTATTATTATGTTAAGATTATTTAACTACAATGTTGCAGCATATTCAATTAAATCTACAATTTTAGTGGAGTACCCCATTTCATTATCATACCAAGAAACAACCTTTACAAAGTTATCGTTTAAAGCAATACCTGCTTTGGCATCAAAAATAGAAGTTCTTGTATCTCCTACAAAATCTTGAGAAACTACTAAATCTTCTGTATAGCCTAAAACACCTTTCATTTCTTCGCTTTCTGAAGCAGTTTTCATAGCCGCACAAATTTCTTCATAAGAAGCCGACTTTTCTAACTTTACAGTTAAATCTACAACTGAAACATCCATTGTAGGAATTCTAAAAGCCATTCCTGTTAATTTTCCGTTCATAGCAGGAATTACTTTCCCAACTGCTTTAGCAGCCCCTGTAGAAGAAGGAATTACGTTTCCTATAGCAGAACGTCCACCTCTCCAATCTTTCATAGAAGGACCATCTACAGTCTTTTGTGTTGCAGTAGCAGCATGTACAGTTGTCATTAACCCTTCTGCAATACCAAAGTTATCATTTAAAACTTTGGTAATTGGAGCTAAACAATTAGTAGTACAAGAAGCATTAGAAAAAATCTTCTGATCTGCTTTTAACTCAGTATTATTTACCCCCATAACAAACATAGGAGTATGATCTTTAGAAGGAGCAGATAAAACCACTTTTTTAGCTCCAGCCTCTAAATGCTTACCTGCTAATTCTTCTGTTAAGAAAAACCCAGTAGATTCAATTACATATTCTGCACCAACTTCATCCCATTTTAAGTTCGAAGGATCTCTTTCTGCAGTAATTCTAATTTCGTTACCGTTTACAATTAATTTACCGTCTTTAACATCTACAGTTCCTTTAAAAGCCCCATGAACTGAATCGTATTTTAACATGTATGCCAAATAATCTACATCTAATAAATCATTAATTGCAACTACTTGTACATTATCTCTTAACACTGAAGATCTAAATGCTAATCTACCAATTCTACCAAATCCGTTTATTCCTACTTTAATCATTTTGTTCTTATTGTTTATTATACAGACATAATGTCTGAAACTCTAATTAATTCCTTATTTATTTTAGATTGCCCTTTAATCGCTCTTTCTAAAGGTGTAACAGTAATTTTATCATTCATTAAACCAACCATTAGATTAGATTTACCGTCTAATAAACTTTCTACTGCTTTTACTCCCATTCTACTTGCTAAAACACGATCGAAACATGAAGGCGAACCACCTCTTTGCATATGCCCTAAAACAGATACTCTAACCTCATATTCTGGCAAGTGTTCTTCTACATAATCTTTTAACTCAAAAACATTTTTACCTGTTTTATCTCCTTCAGCAACAATTACTATACTTGAAGACTTACCAGACTCTTTACTTCTTCTTAGAGACTCTAACAGTCTTTCTAAACCTAAATCTTCTTCTGGTATTAAAATTTCTTCTGCTCCAGCTCCAACTCCAGCATTTAATGCTATATGGCCAACATCTCTACCCATTACCTCCACAAAAAATAATCTATTGTGAGATGAGGCTGTATCTCTAATTTTATCTATAACATCTACAACAGTATTTAAAGTAGTATCGTATCCTAAAGTGTGCGAAGTTCCTGCTATATCATTATCTATAGTGCCAGGAATTCCCATTACCGGAAAGTTAAATTCTTGATTAAAGACTAAACCTCCAGTAAAACTACCATCTCCACCAATAACCACTAAAGCATCAATATTTGCTTTTTTTAATTGATTGTAAGCTGCTTGCCTTCCTTCTTTAGTTCTAAATGCTTTTGATCTAGCAGATTTTAAAAAAGTTCCTCCTTTATTTATAATTCCTTTTACACTACGTGCATTTAAATCAATAAAATCGCCTTCTATCATACCTTCATAACCACGGTAAATACCAGCACATTCAATTTTATAAAACGCACATGTTCTTACAACAGATCTTATTGCTGCATTCATTCCTGGTGAATCTCCACCAGACGTCATTACTCCTATTTTTTTAATTTCTTTCATAAATATTGTGATGTAAAATTACTGATTTTAAGTGATTCAAAATAAAAAAACTACGAAATCGTTATAGCGCTAAACCCCTAATTTTAAAAGAGAAATAGAAAAATAAGTTCGAAAACGTTTTCGTTATTTTTGGTATAAAAACAAAATCAATTAATTCCCTTCAAAATTAATTAACTTCTTAGATTTAAGTTTTAATGTGTCTTTCTTTTTAGCTTTCTTAAGCTTCTTTTTCGGCTTCCTTTTTAAACCAATTTTAGAAAGTAAACCAGATAAATTATTAAAATTTACTTGATAAGATAAACCTACGCCTTGAGTGTAACCTTCTTCTTCTGTAGAATACTGTATCTCGTTTTGTCTATTAAAAATGGTTCCTCTAAAGTTACCCTCTTTATTTAATAAAACTTCTATCTTAACCTCTCCAACCACACTAGACTGGGTTTGTGCTCCTACTGGAACACCTACTTTTCCGTTTATAATAACTCGATCACTAACTTGAGTACTTACAGATAAATCTACTTGATTATCTATATTTAGCCTATCAATATCATTACCACTATCTCCCTGTTGATAATCTACCCCTAATTGAAACTTACTATCTGGGCTATTTAATAAACTAGAAAATGCTGCCGCAATTGCACTAGATGCAGTACCAGTTAGAGTATTATTAACATCAAAATTTACTTTATCCGGATTTCTAAAAGTTCCAAATGCTAATAAAGAAATAAACTGAGTTGTTTTTTCATTTACGTTATTATCATTTAAAATAAATTCCAACTCACTTGCTATAGTAGGATCAACATTTGTTAATTGAATATCTAATTCTTGCTTAGAACTAAATAACCCTCCTGTAATTCTTGTTACAAGGTCTATTTCTTCTTTTCTATTTGAATTAAAATTTTCCAATAAAACACCTGGGTTTGCTTTTGCTTTATAAACAGCAGTAACATCTAAATTAGCTTCATAAGGGTTACCATTCCAAGAAACAGTACCTCCTTTTTGAATTACAAAAGGTTTATTTATTATTCCACCATATTTAAAATCATACACTCCACTGCTTATGGTATAATCTCCAAACATATTAAATTTACTTCGAGTATCTATTCTAACTTGAAGATTACCAGATCCTCTACCGGTTAACTGACTTCCATTAACCTCATCAATTACCACTTGTGCTTCAGCTTCTTTAGTTACCTCTAAATCAATCTTTAAAGTCAATCCTTTTATAGCTTCTTCTGCTATTTCTCTTTGCCTATCTTCTACTAGAGTTTCATCAGATTTAAAATGAATTAATTTATAATTATCAACAGTTTCAATATCTTTTAAAGGAACTACAAATTTAGTTCCAGCATTTGTTTTTGCATTAATATCAATTGTCAACTGGTCAGTTAAACCACTTATACTAACACTTCCGTCCATAAAAGCGGTTCCGTAATATTTAGCTTCTTCTGTATCTTTTGTATCTAATACTAATAAATTATTAGTATCTATTTCTAAGTCTAAAAACCATTGATCAAAATTCTGATGAGATATATTTCCTAAAAACCTACCTTTTGTATTATGCTTAGTATCTCTTAATTTAATATCTTCTAATATAAACGATTGCTCTCTTAACGAAATTACAGATTCACCTTCAAAATCATAATCAACATTTAAGTATGGGAATTTTAATCCAGCATTTTTTAAACGTAAACTGCCTTCCATATCTGGATTCCCAAGAAAACCTTTTAAATTAAATATACCAGAAACACTTCCTCTTAAAGAAGAAATTACATCTTTTCCCAAAGGACTAAATGCTTCTAAGTTGTATTCTTCTAAAAAAACTTCCAAATCAATTAATGGTCTTCTTCGAGAAAAATCTAAAGCTCCTGTTGCTGCAATACTTTTTACCTTTTCATTATTTATAGATAAGTCTACATTATATTTTTCATAAGAATTATCTCCAATAATATTTATAGACAAGTCTCCTTGTTTAAACTCATTAACCTCAAAACCTTTAATTACTAAAACAGCTTCGGGACTATATATATTTGCTTTCTGTACAAAATCTAAATTACCAGATACTTTCCCTTTTAAATTTAAACTATCTATTTCTGGTAAAAAACTTTGGAGTTTTACTTTTGTAAAATCAGCCAGCAAAACTTTCTCAGTATCTCCTATTAAGTTACCTGTAAACTCTACCTTTTGTTCTCCTGAAACTAATTTAAATTGACTAAATACGAATTCGTTGTTCTTTAAATCGAAAGTAATTTTATCTGCATTTTCATTTTCTGGATTGATATTCCAAGCAGTATCTTTTAAAACAAAAGTAGATTTCTCGAAACCTATAACCGATTTTTCTTCTGGATTAATTGTATAGAAAAAGTCTAAATTAAATTCTTCGTTCTTCTTCTTTCCTCCATTAAAAACCGATTTAAAATACAATGTATCATTTTGTGTTAAATTAAGTAGGTTTAATTTAGACACATTATAATACTTAGTATTTACTTCAGAAGCTGTAAGATGTGAGTTATAAAGTGGATTTTGATTATCTGTTCTTAACAAAATATCTTTAACTTCATTTCCATAAGCATCTACTCTAGGAGAAGAAAACGTAAGCTTTAATTGATTTTTATTCGATTTAATTTTTCCTTTAATTTTTGTGTTATCATCGATTGATACTTCAGGAAAAAACACATTTACAATTTGATTGTACACCGTAAAATTAAAATCTAAAAACTGATTTGGTGCAACTTCAAAAGGCTTATAATTGGTATAAATACTACCTAATGCATTTTGGGCAACAGGCAATAACTCAGAAAATGTAAATTTTCCAGAAAAATAACCTTCTGCAATATCTTTAGAGACAACATCAATCTTTTTAATACTGTCTTTTACAGAAGAGGTTACTTTAAACTCTTTAAAACTGAACTCCTTTTTTTGATTGGTGTAAAAAACATTTTTAAAAGTAGCGTTTCCAACAATATCATCAAACGTGTTACCTTCAATATCTATTTCAACATTTCCTTTTAGTTCTGCAATACTATCTCTTGTAAAAAGATTAGTTTTTTTAAGTTTAAGTAAACAATATCAGACTTAAAATCGAATTTATTAACTGTAGTAGATAAATCTGCTAAACCATTAAATTTCATTTTAAAATTCTCGTCTTCAATATTTAATTCTCCATCAAACTTATTATTTTGATATTGACCATTAGCAGTAATATTTTTATAACTATATTTTTTAAATTGAAGCTCAGAAACACTACCAATAAAAGAAGTATTAATATTATCTAATTTAAAACCACTACCATTTACATCACCTTTTAAAGAGATTAGACCAAATAAAGGATCATTAAAAAAGACACCTATATCAAAATCATTTAACTCTATATCTCCAGTATATTCTGCAAAATCGATATCATCTATACTTGTAATTTCCAAATCTGAAGTAGTAGACCCTATTTCTGAATCTACATTAACACTTGCCTGCATTTGGTCTGGTGTAACTTTTACTTTTCCTTTTAAAACGAACTTACCAAGTTTCTCGAATTCTGTAGGTAGAGACTTCCCTAAAACGTTAGGTAATATATTTTTTAACTCATTATATGTAGCAGTTAAGTTTTTTAAATCTCCATCAAAAACAAAACCTCTTTTGGTGTCTACCACATTTACAAAAGCTAAGTCTCCTTGAACTTTAATTCCGTTTCTTGAAGACAAGTTTAACTTCTTTAAAACAAAATTATTTAATTTACCTTTTAAGCTTCCATTAAAATCTAATACATCATTACCACTTAATTCTCTATAAAAATTTTTAATATCTTTTACTGCTACTTTACTTTTTCTAAAATTTGCTTGAATGTTAACCCTATCATTAAAGTAAGCTAAATCTTCTCTTTTGTATTTAAAAAAATATCTGCATTTATATCTGTTATTCTAGTTTGCAATTTTGTGTTTTTAAATACCATTGCTGTGGTAGAATAAGAAAAATCTGTTGTTAAATTTGATACTTTTAAGCCATAATAATCTGTAAAATATAAACCTCTAATTTTGGTAGAAAAGTCTGGACCAACAATTGCTAAATCTTGTAAATTACCACCAGCATTATAAACAGCATAATTAACAGGTTCTTTTTTATTAGCATTAATTAATTTAAAATTAAGTTTATTTACATAAACATTAGAAGTTTTTAATACAAACGGATTCGTTAAAGAATCTCTTGGCTTTCCATCATCAAAAGCATCAATAAAAACTGATAAATTATCGTTTTTTTCACCTTTGTAGGTTTTCATATAAAAATCTACACCATCTAAAGATATATTTTTTAAAGTTACTTCATTCTCAATTATTCTTTTTGCGTTTAGTAATGAAGTGCTTAATTTTTGAACAAAAATTAAAGTATCTTTATGATGATCTCTAATTTTTACTCCTTTTAACTTAACACTCCCCAAAAGAGAAAAATCTACTTTTTCAATGGTTAAATTTGTATTATAATCTTCATTAATAGTATTGGTTAAATAACTTCCAATTTTAGTTTGTACAACTGGTATAGAAAGTATAATACTAAGCAACAACAAAAAGAGCACAAAGTACCCTAGCCATTTTAGTATTTTTCTCCCTATTTTTTTGATGATAATCTAATTTATAGTAGTTGTAATTTATTAACTAATGCAATCAAAAATGTTGCCATTTATTACAAATAACGTGCAAATTTAACAAACATTTAAATTTCTATTCTTAAAAAGATGAAGCATAGATAAAATTATACTTAATTTTGCATTAAAATAAGTTTTTTTGATGGATAAACCAGTATATATTTTAGGAATCGAATCTTCTTGTGACGATACAAGTGCATCAGTTATTTGCAATGCTAAAGTTTTAAGTAATGTTGTTGCAAACCAAGAAGTACACGCTAAATATGGTGGTGTGGTTCCAGAATTAGCTTCTAGAGCGCATCAACAAAATATTGTACCTGTTGTGCAACAAGCTTTAGAACAAGCAAATATTACTAAAGATCAATTATCTGCAATCGCTTTTACAAAAGGTCCTGGTTTAATGGGTTCTTTATTAGTTGGTACTTCTTTTGCAAAGTCTTTGGCTATGGGTTTACAAATTCCTTTAATTGATGTAAACCATATGCAAGGTCATATTTTAGCACATTTTATAGATGAAACCGATTGTAAAATTCCAACCTTTCCTTTTATATGTTTAACCATTAGTGGCGGTCATACTCAAATAGTAAAAGTTTCTAATCATTTTGAAATGGAAATTTTAGGCGAAACTATTGATGATGCTGTTGGTGAAGCTTTTGATAAATCTGCTAAAATATTAGGTTTACCTTATCCTGGTGGACCTTTAATTGATAAACATGCTAAATTAGGAAACCCAAAAGCGTATAAATTTACCAAACCAAAAGTTGGCGATTTAGACTTTAGCTTTAGCGGATTAAAAACTGGTATTCTTTATTTTATTCAAAAACAAGAGCGAATGAATCCTAATTTTATCAAGGAAAATTTAAATGATATTTGCGCGTCTATACAAGGTACCATTGTAGAAATTTTAATGGATAAATTAAAAAATGCTGTAAAACAAACGGGTATTAAAAACATTGCAATTGCTGGTGGAGTTTCAGCAAATTCTGAGATTAGAAGTAGATTGCTTTTAGCTGAAAAACATTTTGGATGGAACACTTATATTCCTAAATTTGAATACACCACAGATAATGCTGCAATGATTGCAATTACAGGTTACTTAAAATATTTAAATAACGATTATGCAGATGTATCTGTTACTGCAAAAGCTCGTTTAAAAGTTACTGAATAAAAAATGAAGGATTTTAAAAATAGACTTTTATTTAACATCCATTATTTTCTTTTTTGGGTTGGCTACTTTGTTTTTGCTCGTATATTTTTTCTTATTTATTATTTTAATAAAACACAAGAACTAGATTTTTATACCATTATTAATACATTTATTTATGGTTTACAATTAGATATTGCGTTTACTGGGTATTTAAGTGCAATTCCTTTTTTACTAATTATATTTTCTACGTTTATAAACCCAAAAGTGATTTTAAAAATTATAAAATGGTATACAATTCCAATTATATTTTTTATTACTTTATTACTATTAATTGATGCTGGATTATACCATGCTTGGGGAGTTCGTTTAGATACTTCACTCCTACCGTATTTGAACACGCCAGAATTAATGGTTTCTTCTGCTTCTACTTTTCAGTTGATAACAGGCATATTTTCATGGATTATTATTTCTTTTATTTTCTTAAAATTATACAATAAAATTCACCTTATAAACAGTAAAAAACTCAACTTTGGCGGTTGGTTAGAAATTCCGCTTTTTTTGGTGATGACAGCCGCTTTAATTATACCAATTAGAGGCGGATTCCAAACAATACCTGTAAACCAAAGTAATGTTTATTTTTCTAGTAAAATGTTCGCAAATCATGCAGCAGTTAATTTTATCTGGAATTTCTTTAACACAATTACACACAAAGAAAACGATACGAATCCTTATATCGCTTTTGATGATAATACTGCGTTAAACATCATCAATAAAACAAAAAATCAACTTTTAAAATCTGATACAGATTCTATTTTAAATACTTCTAAACCTAATGTAATTTTAATTCTTTGGGAAAGTTTACCTGCAAAAATAGTTGGCTCTTTAGGTGGCGAACCCAATGTAACACCTAATTTAAATAGACTTTCTAAAGAAGGAATATTGTTTACCAATTTTTATGCAAACGGAGACCGAACGGACAAAGGAATTCCTGCTGTTTTAAGTGGTTATTATCCGCAACCTATTAAGAGAATTATGAGAATGCCTAATAAAACTAGAAGTTTGCCAATGTTACCTAAAAAGATGATAGATTTAGGGTATAAAACTTCTTTTTATTATGGTGGCGATTTAAATTTTGGCAACATGAATACCTATTTACATAATGCAGGAATTACAGATTTTGTGGATGGTAGCGATTTTGATAAAAGTGATTGGAACTCTAAATGGGGTGCTTATGACGATGTTTTTATGAAACGTTTCGCTAAAGATTTATCCGAAGAAAAGGAACAACCTTTTTTAAAATTGCACTTACATTAACAAGTCATGAACCTTACGAAATAAAAGGAGAATACAAGTTTGGAAAAGATACAGAAGACAATCAATTTAGAAGCGCTCACTATTATACAGATAAAGTTATTGGCGATTTTATAGTTGCTGCCAAAAAACAAGAATGGTACAAAAACACCTTAATTGTTATTATGTCTGACCACGGACACAGTTCTCCTAAACACGAAGGGCCTTATTTTTCTCCTAAGAAATTTAGAATACCTATGCTGTGGTTAGGTGGCGCAGTTAATAAAAATAAAACTGAAATACACACAATTGCTAGTCAAGTAGATTTCTCTTATACTTTATTAGATTTGCTAAAAGCAGATAACAGCGATTTTGTTTTTAGTAAACATCTTTTTAATACTTCAGATAATCAATTTGCACATTATACATTTAACAAAGGTTTTGGAACACTTAATAAAGAGGGTGTATTTTTATACGATTACATTAGTAAAAAACCAATTTTAGAAACTGGTAAAAACACAAAAAAACTAGACTCTTTAGGAAAAGCAATTACTCAAAATTCTTATAATGATTTTTTAAGTAGAAAATAATTTCGTTTGCTTCTAAACTAAAAAAAACAGAAATTCGCTATTGTTGAATACCTAACATCGAAACGTTATATATTCTTAGACACATTGCCTACAAGCTGAAAAAAAAACGAACGTAAAATGAAAATTGAGTTTAATGAAGAACAAAAATTTACACAATGGTGGTTATGGCTGATTTTAATCGGAATCGGAATTTTACCGATTTTCGGAATTTATAAACAATTTATTCTCGGAGAAAAATTTGGAGACAAACCAATGTCTGACTTCGGACTTATAATTTTCTGTGTTTTTATTTTTGGTTTAATAGCAATGTTTTGGTTTATGCGACTGAAAACCGAAATTGACCAAAATGAAATCCGAATGATTTTCTTCCCTTTCGTTAAAAAACAAGTAAATTGGAATGAAATAAAATCCGCTGAAATAGTGAATTACGGATTTGTTGGAGGATGGGGAATTAGACCTTGGACAAAATACGGAACTGTATATAATATGAAAGGAAATAAAGGTTTAGCGATTGAGATTCTTAATGGAAAAAAATTTCTTATCGGAACTCAAAAAGAAACTGAATTAAATAAATTAGTGGAAAAAGCCAGTTGGCAACAAAGTATAAAATTAATGGCTAGTTCTAGCTTGCTTACGAAAAATCCTCGCGGATTTTCTATTCGACTTGTATTTGCTAAATTAGTGGTTTAAACACGCCACTAATCATACACCAAACGTTAGCGAAATGCAAAAATTTAGGTAAAAAAATCCCAAGTTAAAACTTGGGATTTTTATTCATAAAAACTAAAAAGCGAAGTCTATTAAATATTAACCTCTATCAACTTTAATAGAACAACCTATAGCTCTTGTTTCTGTTTTAGTTGGTTTTTCACCTGCTAATAAAGCATCTACAGCGTTTTCTACATATTTTTCTGAAACACTTTCTGGGTTTCTAGAGCTATTATCAATTGCGCCAATATATTCAACTTTCATGGTAGCTTTACTTACAATATACACATGAGGCGTTTTTGTTGCTCCAAACTCTGGATACACTTTTTGACCTTCATCAAATAAATAAGGAAACGTAAAACCTTTTTCCTTTGCTCTCACTTTCATATCTTCAAAACTATCTCCTCTAGAAGCATTTGGGTCGTTTGGATTAATTGCAATTACAGGAAATCCTTTAGATTTATATTTTGCATCTAAAGCATTAATTCTATCTTCATTTGCAACAGAATAAGGACACATATTACATGTAAAAACAATAATAAAACCTTTTGCTTACTTATAATCTGATAAAGAAACCATTTTATCATCATTGTTTTTAAGGCTAAAATCGGTAATTGTATCACCAACCTTATAACCGTCTGCAGTTTTTACTGTAAAGGCAACCGTAGAAATTCCTATAATTGCTAGCATTAATATTGTTTTAAATGTTTTCATTGTCTTTTATTTTATAAAGGTTTTTAATTCGTTCTCTAAAGTTTTATAATCAAATGATTGCTCGTAAAATTTTCTATTACTACTATTGTAAATAATAGTTGCAGGTATTGCTCCACTCCAACTTTCATCAATTGCTTTTATCCAAACATCTTCGTTTACATCATCTAATAAAATAACTTCAGATTGTAATTTTTTCTTATTGATAAAAGGAATTAATTTCTTTTCTACCTGTTTAGGAAAATCTAAACTTACTAATAAAACTTCTACATTATTATCTGCATATTCTTCTTTAATTTTTTCAAAATAAGGCAATTCTTTTACACAAGGTGCGCACCAAGTTGCCCAAAAATTAATTACATAAGTTTTACCGTCTTCTTTTTCTAACAATGGTTTTAACTCATTGTAAGTAACCGTTTTTACTGCAGAAACTTGCAAAACTTCTTGTTTTACTACTGTTTCTTTAGCAACTTCTTTTTTACAAGAGATAAAAGCAATAGAAACTAACAGTAAAAAAAATATTTTTTTATCATTTTATAAATTTACATATTTAAAATTTGCACTAAAAATAATTAACTGATTCTTAACAAAAAACCTCATAAAAATAACTTTATGAGGTTTTATTGTATTGTTTTACAAATAGTTAATCGTAAATTTCGTTTAAAATTTTTGCTAAACGAATTCCTCCTTTTTGCAATTGAGATCTTACAGTTCCAAAATGATTATAAGAATATCTGTAACGCAAATTCTCTCCTTTTTTAACAGAGTTATAAACTTTATTTGTTAGTTTATGTACTTCATTAACCCATTCTACAACTGTACCTTTTTCAATTGCTTCTATTTGCTTTTTTGATAAATCATCTGCATTATCAGCTAATTCAATATAGCTCATTTCCCAATCGTCTATCATTTTACTATCCCAAACACTATGCAAGTTAGTTCCTTTACCAAACCATTGCACTTGTATATCATTTGCTCCTTTATCTTCTTTTCTACCAATATGTAATGGTTGATGTAAATCGCCCACAAAATGAACTAACATTTTTAAATGAAAATTCTTTTCTTCTTCTGTACTTTTTTTATCTTTTAAAACTTTAATACAAGTATTTATACCTGTAACTAAATCGCCTTTAGGATTTTTTTCTGCCTCTTCATAGGTTTCATCTAAATCCATATTTACATAATGCCACGAATAGTATTTATTAAAACTTCTATCCGATTTTATTTCATCTGCAAAAGTAGAAACAAAGGCTAAACTCTGCCCTTTCAATATTTTATCTATGCATTTTTTAGCTTTTCTAGTTAAATGCTTTTCAGCTATTTTACCAGTTGCTCTATGACCATTTTTTCCCCAAAAAAATACTTCATCAGAAGAAGATTTCATAAAAAAAGAAACGGAATTAATAACAGTAGTTTAAATTTCATCAGAATAATTTATAATTAATTTTTAGCTAAAGTATAAAAATATTTACTCAAAAATTTGTTAAATCGTAAAAAAATAGTATATCTTTGTGATATCATTTTAATATCATAAAAAATCTAACATATATGGAAGCAGAAAAAATTATTAAACCAGCAAATGGTTATTTAATGTTACTAGTAGTTTTAACATTATTCTTTGGCGGAATTACAATGTCTATAATACAACAAACACCTCTTTACATACCTTTAATTATTATTGGTTTTATTGGTTTCTTTGGTTTTATTTTGGTAAACCCAAACACTTCTAAAGTAATTTTACTTTTTGGTAAATACGTTGGTACTATTAAAGACAATGGTTTGTATTGGGCAAATCCTTTTTACACAAAAAAGAAAATATCATTAAGAGCTAGTAATTTTGATAGTGAACGATTAAAAGTAAATGACAAACTAGGTAATCCAGTAATGATTTCTACTATTTTAGTTTGGAGAGTTACAAACACTTACAAAGCTGCTTTTGATGTAGACAATTACGAAAATTTTGTACGTGTACAAACAGATGCTGCAGTTAGAAAACTAGCAAGTATGTATCCTTATGATAATTTTGCTGATGAAGGTCATGCAGAAGACATAACATTACGATCTAGTGTAAATGAAGTTTCTGAAGCTTTAGAAAAAGAATTGGAAGAGCGTTTATCTATTGCTGGTATTGAAGTTTTAGAAGCTAGAATTGGTTATTTAGCCTATGCACAAGAAATTGCATCTGCAATGTTAAAAAGACAACAAGCAACAGCTATAGTAGCCGCAAGACATAAAATTGTACAAGGTGCTGTAGATATGGTAGAAATGGCTATAGATGAATTAAATAAAAAGCAAATAGTAGAATTAGACGAAGAACGTAAAGCTGCTATGGTTAGTAATCTATTAGTTATTTTATGTGGTGATAAAGAAGCTTCACCAGTTGTAAATACCGGTACTTTAAGTCATTAATATAAAGAATATAATAAAACATAATTATCTTATAGAAACAAAAAAAAGAACAAAAATGAAAGAATATAAAGTAGTACAACCCAAAATAGGTTTTAGAAATAGGATTGAAAAATATGAAGACTTTTTAAATCAATATGCCAGAGAGGGTTGGGTTTTAAAAAATATAAATATAAATACGGGCACGGTAATTTTTGAGAGAGAAAAAAACAGATAAATGAAAATTTTTAAAGAAGTACAACGTTTTACTCAAACTTGGTTAGTTGTTCTTATAATAATTAGTGGAATTGTACCTATTGCAATAATAGTAAAAGAATATTTTGAAGAAAATACAACAATGTCTACTAATGAATTTATTCTCACTTTAGTTGGTATAACAGTTTCATTAACATTTATTCTGTTCTTTAAACTAAAGACAAGAATCGATGAAAAAGGAATCCATTATCAATTTTTTCCTTTTCACTTTTCTTTAAAAACAATTTTATGGTCAGAAATTAAATCTGCCAAAGTAAGAACATATGATCCTATTGGAGAATTTGGTGGTTGGGGTTTAAAAGGTGGTGCTTTCTGGAACTCTGGAAAAGGAAAAGCAATTAACGTTTCTGGAGATATTGGTATTCAACTAGAGTTAAAAAATAATAAAAAATTATTAATAGGAACCCAAAAAGAATCTGAAGTAAAAAGAGTTTTAAAAACTTATAAACTAAAAATCAACTAATTATGACACGAGTTATTATTTATTTAATTATTTCGATTTTCGGTATTGCTGTTTCATTAGCTCAAGTAAAATCTGAAGAAATTACAATTAAAAATAACGAAATAGAACTTCCAGGTACTTTAACCTACTCTCAAGAAAAATCTCCTTTAATAATTTGGGTACATGGTTCTGGTAACGTAGATAGAGATGGGAATCAAGAGCCAATGATAAAGGCTAATTACATAAAACAATTTAGAGATAGTATTACTAAAAACGGCGTTTCTTTTTTTAGTTACGATAAAAGAACTGCCAATAAAAAAAACATGCCTAGTCTATTAAAAGGTGTACATTTTAGTGATTATGTTTCTGATGTAAAAAAAGTAATTAATCATTTTAAAGATGATAAACGATTTACAAAAATAGTTTTATTGGGGCATAGTCAAGGTTCGTTAGTAGCAATGTTAGCTTCTAAAAACACTCAAAAATTTATATCTGTTGCAGGGCCTAGTTTAAGTGCAGACAAAGCAATTATAAAACAAATTCATGACAAAGCGCCTTTTTTAGACTCAATTACAAAAGCACACTTTAAAGAGCTTTCTAAAACAGGAAAAGTTGAAACCATAAACCCAATGTTACTGTCTGTATTTGCGAAACCTAATCAATCTTTTCTAAAATCGTGGATTCAATACAATCCTACAGAAGAAATTAATAAATTAAATATCCCTGTTTTAATTATTAATGGTGATAAAGATTTACAGGTAAAAACAGAAGAAGCTTTGGCATTGAATTCTGCAAATTCAAAATCTAAATTGGTAATTATAGAAAACATGAACCATGTTTTAAAAGACATTCAGAAAGATGAAAACAATATGAATTCTTATTATTCCGCAGAATTCCCGCTTTCAAAAAAATTAATTAAAACCATTGTTTCATTTGTAAAAAAATAAAATGGCTAAGAAAAAAGCTTTCGCATTGCGAGTTAATGAAGATATGATTAAAGCCATCGAAAAATGGGCTGCAGACGAATTTCGTTCTACAAACGGACAAATAGAATGGATGTTAATGCAAGCTCTAAAAGAAGCTAAACGTGAGCCTAAAAAAAGGAAGAATAATTTTCGGGGCGTTACCTTTCAGGTCGCGCTTTCACTACTCGCTTTTTTATCGTTCCTCTAAAAAGAGCTCAAACAAACCGTTCAATCGCTAACGCAGGCTAATCCGCAAAGGTCATTGCGAGGAACGAAGCAATCTCTTAATTAACTAACAGATAGCTTCGTCATTTTCTTGGTAATGAAAATTTACAAATATGTTAAAAAACGCTCAATTTATATTCAGCGTTTTCTATTTTGTATATTGTTCCCATCAAACTTAATTCAAACAAACTTTAAGATGAAAAAATTATTTACACTACTTTTTTTATGCACAACTACGCTCCTATTTTCTCAAGAATTTTCTATGGAAATGGTAAAAAACATGAAACCTAGAAATATTGGTCCTGGCGGAATGTCTGGTCGTGTAACTTCTATTGATGTTGTAGAAACGAATCCAGAAATTATGTACGTTGGTACAGCTTCTGGTGGTATTTGGAAATCTACTTCTGGTGGTGTAAAATGGAAACCTATTTTCGAAAAAGAATTAACAGCTTCAATTGGTGCAGTTGCCATTCAACAATCTAACCCAAGTGTAATTTGGGCAGGAACAGGAGAAGGAAATCCAAGAAATAGTTTAAATGGTGGTTTTGGTATTTATAAATCTTTAGACGCTGGTAAAACTTGGAAAGCGATGGGTTTAGAAAAAACGCGTCATATTCATAGAGTTATTATTCATCCTACAAATCCAGATATTGTGTATGTTGGCGCAATTGGTTCGCCTTGGGGAGAACATAAAGAACGTGGTGTTTATAAAACAACTGATGGCGGAAAAACTTGGAAACAAATTTTATATAACAATATAAAAACAGGTGCTGCAGATTTAATTATGGACCCTAAAAATCCTAATAAATTAATAGCTTCTATGTGGGAACACAAACGTGATCCTTGGTTTTTTAAATCTGGTGGAAAAGGAAGTGGTGTTTATATTACACACGATGGTGGAGAAAACTGGAAACAAATCACCGAAAAAGAAGGTTTTCCAAAAGGTGAATTAGGTAGAATTGGGGTTGCAATTGCACCTAACAATCCTGATGTGATTTACGCTTTAGTTGAAGCCAAAAAAAATGCATTGTACAAGAGTGAAGATGGCGGATTTAAATGGAAAAAAATTAACGATAAACCGGGTATTGGAAACCGTCCTTTTTACTATTCAGAAATTTATGTAGATCCGCAGAATGAAAATAGGTTGTATACCGTTTTTACTTATATAAATGTTTCGGAAGATGGTGGTAAATCTTTTAAACAATTAATGCCTGCGTATGGTGTAGATAATGGTGTGCATCCAGATCATCATGCTTGGTGGATTCATCCTAAAAACGGAAAATTCATGATTGATGGTAATGATGGCGGATTAAACATTACCAAAGATGGTGGTAAATCTTGGCGATTTATTGGTAATATTCCCGTTGCACAATTTTATCACATAAATGTGGATAATGAATATCCTTATAACGTGTATGGCGGAATGCAAGATAATGGTTCTTGGCGTGGTCCAGCATATGTTTGGAAAGCACAAGGAATTAGAAATTCTTATTGGCAAGAAATTAGCTTTGGTGATGGTTTTGATGTTGTCCCAGATAAAGACGATGCTCGTTACGGATGGACAATGAGCCAGCAAGGTTCTGTTTCTAGATTTGATTATTTAACGGGTAATAATTACAACGTAAAACCTACACATAAAGATGCAAACGTAAAATTACGTTTTAATTGGAATGCTGCTATTAATATTGATCCTTTTGATAATTCAACCTTATATTTTGGAAGTCAGTTTGTACATAAATCAACAGATAAAGGATTAACTTGGAATGTTATTTCTCCTGATTTATCTACCAATAATCCAGAAAAATTAAAACAAGCAGAAAGCGGTGGTTTAACAATGGATGCAACAGGTGCAGAAAACCATTGTACAATTTTGGTAATAGAACCAACTGTTTTAGAAAAAGATGTTTTGTGGGCAGCTACAGATGATGGACAAGTACATATTACTAAAAATGGTGGCGCAGTTTGGACCAATGTTGCAAAAAACATAAAAGGATTACCAGAAAATAGTTGGATTACTCAAATTAAAGCATCTAACAAAAACAAAGGAGAAGCCTTATTAATTGCCAATGATTATAGACGTTTTAATTATACTCCTTATGCTTATAGAACTAAAAATTACGGAAAATCTTGGGAACGTATTGTTGATGAAAACGATGTACAAAGCTATACTTTGTGTATTATAGAAGATCCTGAAAATGAAAACTTACTATTTTTAGGTACTGATGATGGATTGTACGTTTCTATAAACGCAGGAAACAAATGGACAAAATGGACAGAAGGTTTCCCAACGGTTCCTGTTAAAGATTTAGTAATTCATCCAAGAGAAAACGATTTAATTATTGGAACTTTTGGTAGAGCTGCTTGGGTTTTAGATGATATTCGCCCATTAAGAGCTATTGCGAATGGTGCTATTACTTCTAAAAAACTTGCATTATTTGCTCCTCCTGTAGCGTATCAAACAGCATCGCAACAACCAACAGGAAGTAGATTTGGTGCAGATGCAATGTATCAAGGAGAAAACAGAAAACGCGGTGCACAAATTTCTTTTTATATTAATAAACCGAAAGTTGAGAAAAAAGAAGCAAGAGGAAAGAAACAAGATAAGACTCTAAAACAAATTCAGAGTGACACTAAAACCAGTGTCAAATATGATTCTATAAAACTAGAAGTCTTTGATGGAAATAGGAAAATTAGAACTCTAAAATTTAAAACTCCTAAAGAAAACGGAGTTCATAAAACAACTTGGTATTTAAGAGAAAAAGGAGTTGCAAGAGCTTCTAGAAGTATTAGAAAATCGAAAAGGGAACCAAGCGGAGTTACAGTAAAACCAGGAACATATCGTTTAAAAATGACTTTTGGAAACGACGTTTCTGAACAAAATATAAAAGTTGAATTTGACCCTAGACTTCAAATTTCTGAACAAGCGATTACTCAAAAATACAATGCTAGAAAAGAGCTTGAAAAATACCAAGAAAAAATTGCAAACATTGTAAAACAATTGGTAGAAAGCAAAAATACTGCAACATCTTTAAAATCTAAATTAAGTAAAGGAGACAAGAAAAAATATAAAAATGAGATTAAGTCTTCAACTAAAATCATCAAAAAAATAGATACTTTAATTGCTATTTATCTAGGTACAATTGATAAAAGACAAGGAATTACTAGAAATCCAGAAGTTACTGTTAATAATCGTTTTGGAACTGCAAGTTGGTATGTAAGCTCTCGTTTTGGAGAACAAACAGCCACAGAAACGCAGTTGATAAATCAATTTAAAAATGCTTTTAAAGATGCAGTCTCTAAGACAAATTCATTTTTTAATAAAGAATGGATAAATTATAAATCATTAACAGAAAAGATATATATTTCGCCTTTTAAAGAAACTAAAATTTATTCAACAAACTAAATAAAATTATGAATAAAGTAATTATCATTTTATTTTTAAGTCTATTCTCATTTACAATTTACGCTCAAAAATCTGCAGAAAATAAATTAGGTACATGGTATATGTATAATGGTTCTCATAAGGTTTCAGAAAAATTCGCCTTAAAAACAATGGCACATTTTAGGTATTTTGAAGCTGCTAGTGAGTTTCAGCAAGAAATTTATAGATTAGGAGTAAATTATTCATTTAACCCTAAAACAAATGTTACGGTTGGTGTAAGTTATGCAACTGCAGACATAGCTTATGATACGCCCTCTAATAATTTATATGAATATCGTTTTTATGAAGATTTAAATTTAAAATCTAAATGGGGAAAGTTTAATGCTGGTCATAGAATTAGATTAGAACACCGCTTTATTCATAAAAATATTACTGAAGAAACTACTCAAAGTTGGATTCGCTATAACCTTAACATTGGTTATCCGCTTTCAAAAAATTGGAGCGCATATGTTTTTAATGAATTGTTTTTAAATTTAGATAGAGGCAAAAGATTTGCTCAAAACTGGACTGGTGGTGGATTTATTCATAAACTAAACAATAGTATTAAATTTAAAATGGGATATTTTCAAATAAAATCTCCAAATAATGTTTTAAAAAGATTGCAATTAGGTGTTATTTTAAACACGAACCTCACAAAAAAATAAAATATAATGACTGTACCCATTTTTACAAACGATGCTATAGTATTTGGTATTCTAATGCTTTCTTTAGGCTTTGTTTTTTATACAGAAAGTTTAAAATCTGGGTTTTGGCCTAAATTTTACAAAATTGTTCCTGGTTTATTTATGGCCTATTTTATTCCAGCCATTTTTACAACTGTAGGTGTAATATCTCCAGAATGGGAAACAACCAATTCTGTAGGGGAAATTGTAAGTGGTAAATCTCAATTATATTATGTGTCTAGTCGTTTTTTACTACCAGCGGCCTTGGTTTTAATGACATTGAGTATCGATTTAAAAGCCATCTTTAATTTAGGTTCTAAAGCCTTAATTATGTTTTTTACCGGAACTGTTGGTATTATAATTGGTGGTCCTATTGCTATTTTATTGATATCAATATTTTCTCCAGAAACTGTTGGTGGTGCAGATTTTGATGCTGTTTGGAGAGGGCTTTCTACGCTTGCTGGAAGTTGGATTGGAGGTGGAGCAAACCAAACTGCAATGTTAGAAATTTATCAATACAATCCTCAAAAATATGGAGGAATGGTTTTTGTTGATATTGTTGTAGCCAATATTTGGATGGCAATTTTATTAATAGGAATTGGTAAAAAAGATAAAATTGATAAGTGGTTAGGTGCAGATACTTCTGCTATTGAAGAACTAAAAGATAAAGTATCTAAATTTACACAAGGAGTAAAAAGAAACCCAACATTAACCGATTTTATGATAATGCTAGCAATTGCATTTGGTACTGTTGGTTTTGGTCATTTTACATCTTCTTTTTTAAGTTCATTTTTTAATGGTTTAGTAGCAAGTATAGCTTCTGAAACTTGGAGAAATATATTTACATTTTTAGGTTCTGGTTTCTTTTGGTTGATAAGTATTTCTACAATTGTCGCAATTATTTTATCATTTACAAAGGCAAAAAATTATGAAGGTGCTGGCGCAAGTAAATTAGGTAGTATTTTTATTTACATTTTAGTAGCAACCATTGGTATGAAAATGGATTTAGCAATGATTTTTGACAATCTGGGCTTAATTGCTATTGGTATTGTTTGGATGTCTATTCATGCAGGTTTACTAATTTTAGTTGCTAAATTAATTAAAGCTCCTTATTTCTTTTTAGCTGTTGGAAGTCAAGCAAACGTTGGTGGTGCAGCCTCTGCTCCTATTGTTGCACAAGCTTTTCACCCATCATTAGCAACTGTTGGAGTTCTTTTAGCTGTATTTGGTTATGCCATTGGAACTGTAGGTGCAATTTTATGTACTATTTTAATGGAATTATCTGCTACTTTATAAAAAAAACAGCATATTTGCATTCGAAAATTTCAATCAAAATGAGAAAAATTACTGCGGTTTTAGCTTTATCAATATTACTTTTTGCATGTTCTTCTAAAAAAGAAGGAAACATGATTGTTCAAGGGCAAATTAAAGGCCTTAAAAAAGGGACTTTATATCTTCAGAAAATGCAAGATAGTTTGCTAGTTTCTATTGATTCTGTAGCATTATTAGGTAAAGACACTTTTACATTAACAGATTATGTAGAAGAACCGGTAATGTATTATTTAACTTTTGATGGAAATACAACAGATAAGAGAATTTTATTTTTTGGTGAAGAAGCAACAATTACAATTAATGATAAAGTAGACCAATTTGGTTTTGCTCCCGAAATTTCTGGATCTAAAAATCAAGAAATATTAGATAAATATAATGTAGTTAGTCGCAGGTTTCAAGATCAACGTTTAGAATTCATTAAAAAAGATTTTGAAGCTAAACGAGCAAATGACCCAAGTTTAGTAAAAAAAGTAGAAGAGGATTATAATAGATTAGTGAAAAGAAGAGTTCTTTTTACAACCAATTTTGCACTTAACAATGCTAATTTTGAAGTTGCACCGTATATTGCTTTAACAGAAATGTATGATGCTAGCTTAAAAATGTTAGATACTGTTAATTTTTCTTTATCTCCTAAAGTTAAAAAATCTATTTACGGTAAACGTTTTCAAGAATATTTAAATAATATAAAAAATAGCGAGAATAAATAATCGAATTACTTATCGATACTATTTTTTGCTTTTTCTATATCTGTTACAGGTAATTTACAAGTTCCATTTACACATACATAAATTAAGGTTTTATCTTCATTAAATTTATATGCCAACAATGGTAATGTAGTATTATCTTTAACTGTACCTGCTATAATAACATTTGGTATATAACTATTGAATAAATTCTTATTTACTAAATTGGCATTTTTGCCAGCAACAACTACCTCGTAAAAAGGTTTTGTAAAATTGGTCATTAAATTTAACCAATTACTATAATTCGCAGGGTTTTTTAGAATATCTTCTTTTAAATTATTCAACATTTGTTCTGACGTTTTTAAAAATTTAGTATCAGAATAATAATGTCCTAACTTAAATAGAGAGTTTGCAATTATAGAGTTTGAAGCAGGTATTACACCATCAATTATTTCGTGTTTTCTGGCAATTAAAATTTCGTCTTCTTTTGACGTAAAGTAGAACATCTGTGTATTATCATCAAAGAAGTTGATAAACAAATAATTCATTAATTTTTTTGATGTTGATAACCATTTTTCATCTAAAGTAACTTCATACAAAGAAATAAAAGATTTTATAACAGCTGCATAATCTTCAGAGTACCCATTTATATTACTTGTTCCGTCTTTAAAATTTCTATTTAAGCCATTGTCATTTCTTAATTGATTTTCAATTAAAAAATTAGCGTTTTTTAAAGCTATATTCAAATATTCTTCATCTTCAAAAGCCCTATAAGCATCAATATAACCTTGTAGCATTAAAGCATTCCATGAAGTTAATACTTTATCATCTAAATGTGGTTTACTTCTATTTTCTCTAACTTTTTTAAGTACGGTTTTCCAACTTAAGATTTTAATATTTAAAGATTCTAAAGAAATATTTTTCTCTTTAGCAAAATCAATTTTGGTTTTATTTCTAATTAGCACATATTGATCTTTTTCCCAGAAACCATAATCATTAACATTATAAAACTCTTTAAAAAGATTAAAATCGTTTTTAAGTAATTTCTTTAATTCTGATAATCTCCATTTATAAAAAGCACCTTCTTCACTTTCTCCTTTATCATTTTTACTATCTGCATCTAATGAGGAATAAAACGCCCCGTTTTTAGCTGTTAACTCTTCTTTAATAAAGTTTAAGGTTTCGACTACTGTACTTTTATATAAATTGTTATTATCGTTTAAATATGCTTTAGAATACAAACTCACAAGTTGCGCATTATCATATAACATTTTCTCGAAATGTGGAATGTGCCATTTCTCATCTACAGAATATCTAGAGAAACCACCATAAACTTGATCGTAAATTCCACCAAAAGCCATTTTAGTTAAACTCTTTTTTAAATAAGAATTTACAGAAGCATCTTTAAACTGATAATTATATCTTAATAAAAAATCTAAAGAAGTTGGCATTGGAAATTTAGGAGTTCCTTTAAACCCGCCAAAAACAGTATCCATTTGCTCTTTTATCAAATTAACAGAAGTTAAAATTTCTTTATTTGTAAAACTAGGCTTCTCTTTTTTTAAAGTTATTAATTGACTCTCTTGCATTCCTTTTGTTAGATTTTCTGCAAATTCAATCGCTTTTTTAGGATTTTCTTTATACAACTTAGATATTCCTTTTAAAACTTCTGACCATTGCTTTTTTGTAAAATAAGTTCCTCCAAAAACAGGTCTTCCATCTGGTAACGTTATACAATTTAATGGCCAACCTCCACTACCAGTCATTAACTGTACAGCATTCATATATACTTTATCTACATCGGGTCTTTCTTCTCTATCAACTTTAATATTAATAAAATTTTCATTCATTAATTTGGCTATTGAATCGTTTTCAAAACTTTCCTCTTCCATTACATGGCACCAATGACAAGCAGAATAACCAACAGAAACTATAATTAACTTATTTTCCTTTTTTGCTAATTCTAATGTTTCTGAATTCCACGCCTTCCAATTTACTGGGTTATATGCGTGTTGCAATAAATACGGACTTGTTTCATGTATTAAGTCATTACTTATTTTATCAGAAGCTATTTCCTTATTAGAACAACCGAAAAGAGCAAAGAATAGAAGAACTGTTAAATATTTAATATGAGTTTTCAATTAAGAGTTTAATTTTATTTCTATAAAGATATTAATTTCCTTTTATGTGCTTTATTAAATTCTAAAAAAAGAGCATAAAAAAAAACGCTCAAAATAAAATTTTGAGCGTTTAAATTTAAAAAATATAAAATGTATTTACTTCTTAATAAATTTTACTGTTCCAACTGCTTTATCAATAGTATATTTAATTAAGTAAACACCTTTTGATAAACCAGAAACATCTATAGTTTCGTTATTTTTATTAATGTTTAAACTCATAACTTGTTTACCTAACATATTATAAACAACTGTATTCTTAATAGTACTTTGAGAAGAAATATATAATCTATTCGAAGTAGGATTTGGGTAAATAGAGACATTTAATAGTACATTATCATTTATACTCGCAGTTGCTCCGTTAGAAAAATAAAAGTTATCTATATAAACAGGATTTGTTGCTCCAGTTGCACTTAATACTAATTGACCTAAATCGTTAAACATAATAGCTGTATCTGCTGATGAAAATTCAGTTAAAGCAATACTAACTCTTTCCCAAGATCCTGTTGTTATTGCTTTGGTAATTTCTACTTCTGTATTATCACTTCCCCAAGCGCCATCTCCTTTATAATCTACTAACTTAATTTTTAATTCTGTAGCATCACTTGTCCAATAATCAACATTTATGTGAGTCATAGATGAAGCATCTATTGTTGAACCTGTTGGTTCTACTCCAGAAAATGTAAAACTAGAATATTTTTTAACCGCATTTCCTGCAATTGTAACATCCTCTAAAACTGTAGATTGACCCCAAGAAGGATTCCAAGTTGCTTCTACATCTGTATAAGCATCACTAAAAAGTGAAATTGAATTTTCTGCTGTAGTTGTTGGTGCTTCTGGCGCTGTAGTTGGTAATGTTACCGCAGCTGTTGAACCATTAGAAAAGTAAAAATTATCTATGTAAACAGGATTTGTTGCTCCAGTTGCACTTAATACTAATTGACCTAAATCGTTAAACATAATAGCTGTATCTGCTGATGAAAATTCAGTTAAAGCAATACTAACTGTTCCCCAAGATCCTGTTGTTATTGCTTTGGTAATTTCTACTTCTGTATTATCACTTCCCCAAGCGCCATCTCCTTTATAATCTACTAACTTAATTTTTAATTCTGTAGCATCACTTGTCCAATAATCAACATTTATGTGAGTCATAGATGAAGCATCTATTGTTGAACCTGTTGGTTCTACTCCAGAAAATGTAAAACTAGAATATTTTTTAACCGCATTTCCTGCAATTGTAACATCCTCTAAAACTGTAGATTGACCCCAAGAAGGATTCCAAGTTGCTTCTACATCTGTATAAGCATCACTAAAAAGTGAAATTGAATTTTCTGCTGTAGTTGTTGGTGCTTCTGGCGCTGTAGTTGGTACTGTTACCGCAGTAGTTGAACCATTAGAAAAGTAAAAATTATCTATGTAAACAGGATTTGTTGCTCCAGTTGCACTTAATACTAATTGACCTAAATCGTTAAACATAATAGCTGTATCTGCTGATGAAAATTCAGTTAAAGCAATACTAACTGTTCCCCAAGATCCTGTTGTTATTGCCTTGGTAATTTCTACTTCTGTATTATCACTTCCCCAAGCGCCATCTCCTTTATAATCTACTAACTTAATTTTTAATTCTGTAGCATCACTTGTCCAATAATCAACATTTATGTGAGTCATAGATGAAGCATCTATTGTTGACCCTGTTGGTTCTACTCCAGAAAATGTAAAACTAGAATATTTTTTAACCGCATTTCCTGCAATTGTAACATCCTCTAAAACTGTAGATTGACCCCAAGAAGGGTTCCAAGTTGCTTCTACATCTGTATAAGCATCACTAAAAAGTGAAATTGAATTTTCTGCTGTAGTTGTTGGTGCTTCTGGTGCTGTAGTTGGCGCAGCAGCATCATTACTATTATCATTCCCAGCAGATTTTGTTCTATTTGCACTCCATTGTACATTATCAAAATAAGTTATATTATCTGTTGTTCGTTCTGACCATTCAGGAAAAATTACTAATTGATCAATATTGTGGTTTTCACCGCTAGCTATAAAGCTAGAAATATCATAAGTCAAAGTTTCCCAAGCATTGATTGTAGCATTCGCTTGTTTTAATTCGAAAACTGTTCCACTTGTTGAGTTAACAAATTTAACACCAACATCACTAATAACTGTTTTATGAACCATTATTGATATTGTATTATTCCCAGATTCTAAAATCCATTCACCTAAACCTCCATGACTGGTTTCTGCTCCTGCCCAAGGTTTTCCTGATTGCAATGAAGTAAATTTTGCGACTTTATCTGATGTATTGTTTCCTGTAGTATTTGGATTAGTAACAATTTCGACTCCTGGATTAGTATCGTTCTCAAAAGTATTCCATATAGAAGCTAAACTTCCATCTGTATCAGTTTCAAAACTGACAACAAATGTTTCTTGTTGTGCATACCCTATTGATGCAGCAAGTAATAAAAGTAAAAGAGTAATTTTTTTCATAATTATAAATAATTTAAAACGTTGTGAACAATATTAATCATAAACTAGACTATATTAATATTTTACACCACTACAAAAAACATACAGATTTAAAAAAACCTTTATTTAACAGGAAAAAACGAATGATAACAATAATTTTATTACTATTTTTCCTTTAAAAGAAAAAACAATTTATATCTAATGTTTTATATTTGTATGGGTAATGTATAGGTAATTTAAACACCTGATTTCTAAAAATTTATTAAAAATAAAAAAAGGGCTTCTTAAAACAGAAACCCTTTTTGAATATTAATATTTTTTAATACTTTAATTTTTCGTATTTATCCCATAAACCCCAATAAGCTCCAACATCTCCCTCTGCCCCAACTTTCCAAGATTCATCAAAAGAAGAAAAATAAAACATCTCTACATCATCTACCTCAGACCACACTTGTGAGTTTACAAAATATTTCATAGCGTTTGCAACTCCAGAATGTGCACCTCCTAAACTACTACCTTCACTTGGCCAACCAGTTTCTGTAATGATTACTTTTTTACCATTAGCGGCATCTTTTGCTTGGTTGTACATCTGCTGCATGTGATTTAAAGAATATTCTATACTACAACCTTCCCAATAGGGATAACAATTTGCCAAAATAACATCGCAAACTTCCGTAATTGCTGGTCTTTTAGAAAACTCATAATACGCATCTACATAACCAACTTCTATATTTGGAATTGCTTTTTTAACTCTATTTATATATGCCAATAATTCTTCTTCTGTTAACTCTTTACGATATAAAACTTCATTCCCAACTGCTGCAATATCTACATAGCCTTCTTTAGCAAGTTGAATTAATCCTTCTATTTCAATTTCGTTTTTTTCTAAATCATCACCTAACCAAGCTCCAACCAATGTTTTAATCCCTTGTTTTTTAGCAATTTTAGGAATATTTTCATTGCCCTCAATACAAGAAAAAGAACGAATCCATTTTGTATAAGGTTTTAAAATTTTTATTCTTCTTTCTACTTGTTCTTCTGTAATAGTATCTCCTGGTTCTTGTCCATCTTCATATATACTAAAACAAATACCATGCATTCCACTATCTAAAGTTTCTCTCCACAGTTTTTTTAAATCTTCTTCTTTATACTGATTAAATTCAACTCCTATATTTTCTTTATATAAAGACTTTGCTTTACTAACTGAAAGATGTTGTTCTTTTCTATAAGACATTTTCTATTTAATATTTTGTTTTCTTTCTTGTAATTGTAACCTTATTTCATTTGCTCGTTTTTCATCAATATCATAATCCCACATAATATACATTGCTAAAACAGTACCTAGAACTGGGAAAAAACAAAAGAAAGTATGTAAACCATCTACTGCAACTTGCTGATCTACTGTTGCAAGATCTGGGTTAAAACCTACAATAGCAATTATAACACCACTTAAAGCACCTGCAATAGCAAAACCTACTTTAACCATCCACCAATAAATAGCACCAAATATTCCTTCTCTCCTTTTTCCTGTATTTAGTTCGTCAATATCAATTATATCTGCTGTCATAGACATCATAATTGTAAATAAACTTCCAATACCAAAAGAGAAGAATGGTAACGCAATTATATACATCCAAGGTTTACCAGGTACAAATAAAAACCACAACATTAAGTAACCAATAATAGATATTCCTTGTGCTACTAAAAAAGCTGTTTTTTTGCCCCAAATCTTAGACATATAGGTAATAATTGGTATTACTAAAAATGTTGTACCTAATGCTCCTAAACAACCAAATAAAGAAACCCAAATACCACTTTCTGCTGCATCTCCATTAAATAATTTGTAGACAATTACAAAAAATGTTAAAGCTGCAACTGTATTAAAAGCATTGTAAATTAAAAATGTAGCTCCACATAATTTTCTAAATACTTTTATTCTAAAGGCTTCTTTAAAACTAGTAAATATCTTTGTTAAACTACCTCCAATATTTGCTGTATTTAAAGGCTCGTAATCTTTATCTAAGGTAGATTCACTTTTAATAAAAATAGCAGGAACTATAGCACAAATTGCACAGGGTATAGCTACCCAAATAGATAATTCTCTTACTGCTATTTCTGCTGATGGAAACCATTCTGGATCATACATAATAATCCAAAACCATGGTGCAATAACCCAAGCCCATTGACCAATCCATTGTGCAATAGCCATAATACTTGTACGTTCATGAAAATCATCACTCATTTCATAACCCATAGCTACATATGGAACACTAAAAAAAGTTAATCCTAAATAGAAGATAATAGACCATAAGAAAAAATACCAAAAGTTAAATTGTAAAGAATTTTCTTTAAAAAGTTGCCACATAAAAATGTAAGCAATTCCCATTATAATTCCGCCAATTACAACATATTGTCTACGTCTTCCCCATTTAGATTTCGTATTATCAGAAATAAAACCCATTATTGGATCTGTAATAGAATCAAAAATTCTTGGAAAAAAATAGATTAAAGACCACATCCAACCTGGAAAGCCTAAATCTTGAACCAAAACAACCATAAATATCCCTAAAATAGCAGGAAACATCTGATTCGCAAACATGCCTATACCAAAGGCAATTTTTTGTCCCATTGGTACTTTTGCTTTTATTGTTATATTTTTTGACATACTTTGTTTTGTTTTAGTTTGGTTAGCAATTTTTAATTTGGAACAACAATTGTTTGAATTGCTTGCCCTTGAATTGAGATTGCTATATTCTTTTCATTTAAGACCAAGTTTAACGTTTTAGCTTTTGTTCCTTCATTAAATGCAACAATTGCAATTGTACCATCAGGATTTTGAGCTGCTGTTACCATTAACTCGTTATCTGAATTTTCTAAACCAATAACTTTAGCTTCCGGTCTAATAAATTTGCTAAAATGTGAAAGTGTGTAATAAAGAGGTGTTAAATAAACTTCATCTTTAGCTGGATCTACAATTACTGGAGCAACACACCAATTCTCGAACCAATTTGGACCTCCTTTGGTATCTAAAACCATATTCCAATCAATCCAACCATCAACATAATTATTTAAACAACCAATAATATCTCTTGCGTATCTGTTTACTGGAGCATATTTAGGATGCAAATGTTTGTCTTTTTCAGGAGCCCAATCCCAACCCCAATCTGTTGCTTCTTTTCTCCAATACCAAGCATCATCTTGCCATTTTGGAATTTCTGAATCTACACAGGCTTCTGACTGAATTAAGTATTTGTTAGGTGCTTTGTTGTGAGCATATTGTAATTCTTTTGGAAAAACCTCATAAGTACTTGCATACCAATGAATGGCTGTTCCATCAAAATACTTAGAAGTTGCTTCGTTTTTAAATTGAGAATCTACCCATTCGTTTAAGTGTTCTCTGTTTTGATCGTAACCTAAAATTTTAGCTTTATGACCATCTGCTTCTAGTTTGGGGCCTAAATGATTTTGCACAAAATTGGTCATTTCATCAGGAGAATAATGCATACTTTCCCAATTATTACCATTTCCTAGAGGTTCATTTTCTACAGTAAAACCCCAAATATCTATTCCTTCTGCTTTGTAAGCATCAATATATTTAGAGAAAAATAACGCCCAAGTATCATAATATTCTGGCAATAATTTACCTCCAACCCATTTTTTGTTATCCTTCATCCAAGGTGAAGCTGTCCAAGGAGATGATAAGATTTTAAAACCGTCTTTAGATACTTTCATAGCATCTTTTATCATTGGTATAATATCATCTTTATCTTCTTCTATCGTAAAATGTTTTAACTCTTTATCTCCTTCAACTGGCGCATAAGAATACTGACTGATAGAAAAATCACATGAATTCATATGTGTTCTTGTTAAAGAATATTTTGCTCCAGTTTCTCCAAAATAAGCTTCAATAATAAAATCTCTTTTTTCTTTGCTTAACTGGTTCAATAAAGAAGCAGAAGATTCTGTAAAAGAACCTCCAAAACCTGTTATAGTTTGTCTTTTTTGTGCTGGCAATAATTTTACTTGTATTAAATTTTCATCGTTTTTATCTGAAGAAAAGTTTTCTAATTTTGTTAAACTATTTCCACTTGCTGAAGTTTCATACACTTCTACAATTAATTTATCTTGTTTTGTTTGACAACTTAAAATCATAAAGGATAGCAAAAAGTACAGTAAGTAGTTTATTTTTTTCATATTTTTTATCTAGGATATTCTGTATTAGGCACTAAAACAGTTTTCATTAATGCTGTTTTATTTCCGTTAAAAGTTTTGATAATTTTATTTCCACCCTTTTTAAATCTTTAAAAGCACCTTTATCTACTAAATTCCAAAGAGGATATTTAGCTTCACCTTTTAAAGTAAATAAACCAAAGTGATTTTCTGAACCTTCAGGATTTTGTGCATCTTTCCACTATTCGTCAAAGGCCTCAAAATAGAAACAAGAAATACCCTCTTTTTTAGTCCAATCTCTTAAGTGATTATAATACAACCCTTGTTTATATTCATCTGTTGCTCTAGAACCATTTACTCCATAATGACCACTTGAAACTGTTGCCCATCCTGTTTCTCCAATATGAATCGTTTTGTTAGAATCTATACTTTTAACATAATCAGAAACATCTTTATATTGCCTTTTTGCAAAGTCTAAAGCACGTATCATGGCTTTGTCTATCTTTTCTTTATCAGATAAATGCTGTTCATTATCTGGTACTTTCCAAAATCCAGGGTTATAATGTGAGTTATGGTATGCATAAGTATGCATAGAAACATAATCTACCGCTTTTATTAAATCTTCTAAATCTTTAACTCTATAACTTGGGTCTCCACCACCCCAAGAAGCAAAATCGTCTGAACAAGTAATCCATAAATCCTTAGAAAGTTTGCCTTCTTTTTTTAAGTTCTGTAAATAGTTTACATATTTTAAAATTATATTAGGTCTTACAAAATAACTAGTTGCCCAACGAATCATAGCTTCATTACCAACTGCAATTACTTTTACTATGTCTGGGTATTTATTAGCCAAAACAACTGCTCTTTCAATTTCCCCTTCATTTTGGTCGCTTTCAACTTCATGATTTGGTTCTTTATCTGTCCAAGCATTTAAACAATCTATCCAAGCGCCTAACATTACATACATTTTAAAAGTTGCATCTTCTTTTTTAAGTTGATGAATAGCTTCTAAAATATTTGCAGCATGTGGTAATTCTGGTTGTACATTATAGGTTCTAATAATTCGAATTCCCATGGCATGCATCAACTTTAAATCTTCTTTAAGTTCTGGAATTGTAGGCTGATTATCTTCTCTTGATTTCTCTCTATATCCTCCATAAGAAATTGCTAAATAATCTGGATTTCCTAAAATTTTGGCTGCTGTCATTTCTTCTTTAATTTCTTCCTTTTTGTTTTCTTTACTAGAACTACATCCAAAACCAATAATAGATACTAATACAAGTATTGTTACTTTTAAGTTTGATTTTACCTTTTTCATTTTTAAAATGATTGTTCTTATTCTTTTATTTTTAATAGGTTAAACCAAATCCGTAAGGAAATAATGGTTTTATTGTTTTATCCCAAAAATTAGGGCCATATTTTCCTTTAAAATCTTCTACAGATTTTGGCCAAGAATGAGGTAACTTACCAGAGAAATTAGAATCGCCAAAAAGCACTTCTGCAACTCCATCTCCTTCAGAACCTAATAACCAAGCTGCTACAAAAGCATCTGATTTTTCTATCTGATTTGTTACCACTAATGGTCTACCTGAAACTAAAACAACAACCGTTTTAACTCCTTTTTCTTGATAGATTTTTATATATTTCTGATGAGTTTCTGATAAGGTTAATTTCAGTTGATTAGATTCATGACCAACATCTCCCATAAATTCTGCATACGGTGTTTCTCCAACCATAATAATGGCAACATCAGCATCAAAGTGATTTTGAGTTGCTGTAGAATCATAGACAACTTCTCCTTTTGCTTGCTGTTTTATTCCGTCTAAAATGGTAGTTGCTCCTTTGTAGCTTTCTTTAGTTCCTTGCCAATTAATTGTCCAACCACCAGATTGTAAACCACTATTATTTGCATGCTCACCAACTACAACAATTTTCTTTGTTTCTTTTGATAAAGGCAAAGTTTTATCCTTATTCTTTAATAAAACCAAAGATTCTCTTACCGCTTGTTTTGCTATTTTTCGATGCTCTTTACTACCTACTTTTGTTACTAAACTTGTATCGGGAAAAGGATTTTTAAACAAGCCTAATCTATATTTTTGACGTAATATTCTTTTTACTGCATCATCAATTCTAGCAATAGAAACTGTGCTATCTTTAACGCCGTTTTTTAAACCGTTTTGAAAAAATTCTAAATCTCCATCAACAGCCATAATCATATCTACACCTGCATTTACAATATCATTTCCTCCAAATCTAGAATAGCCTTTCCAATCAGAAACTACAATACCATTAAAGTTCATACCAACTTTTAGAGTGTCTGTAATTAATGCTTTATTAGCATGCATAGAAACATTGCCTATTTTATTAAATGAAGCCATTACTGCACCAATACCTTCGTTTACAGCAACTCTATAAGGTGCAAGAAGTCTATCATTTATTTCAGCTGCATTTAAAGAAGTATTACCACCTTCTACCCCAAAATCTGTTGCACCATCACCTATAAAATGTTTAGCGGTTGCCATAACAGTTGTAGGATCTTTTAAATTTCCTTGATGACCTTTAATAGATGCTTTTGTTAGTTTTGTTGTAAACTCTGTACTTTCTGAAAATGCCTCATAAACTCTACCCCATTTTTCATTAAAAGGAATTGCAACACAAGGAGAAAACACCCAATTAAAACCAGTTGCTTGACTTTCTATTGCAGTAATTCTTGCAATATTTTCAACCAATTTTTCGTTTCTAGTAGCGCCTAAACCTATATTATGAGGAAAAATAGTGGCGCCTTCATAAGTGTTTTGCCCATGAACAGCATCAACAGCAAATAACAAAGGAATACCCAATCTTGTAGAAAGTGCTTTCTTTTGAAGTGCTATAAATTTGTTTTGCCATTCTAAAGCAGTTTCTCCAGGAAGTGGACCTTGTGTATGAATAATAGAACCTAAAAATTTAGACGTAACAGATTCTTCAGCAGATTTTTCAAAATGAATAATTTGAGTCATCTGACCAATTTTCTCTTCTAAAGTCATTAACTTTAAAAGAGAATCTATTTTTTGTTCTACAAGTGGCTTGCTACTACTTTTCATATCATTACAACAGATAATGCATATCAATACTAAACAACAAACCACATATGCAATATCTATTCTTTTCATCTATTTACTTAATACAGATACTTTAATGTGATTAATTTCGCCTGTTCTATCAAACATTTTTTCGCTAATTTGTTTATCTATAGTTAAACTATCAAAACCTATTTTCTTATCATCATTAAAAATAATTTCAATAGAATTTACATCTGATAAACTATAAATAATTGGTACTTGACAATACGTAAAACACAATTGGTTTTTACTAATATTTAAATGCTGTTTTTTACTATTAACATCTATATAGTTAAATACTTGCGAAGCACTTAAAAACTCAGATTTTTTTAATAAACGAGGATTAAAAACAACTTTACCATCTTTAACAAAAACACCTAGCTCACCAAATCTACTTAACAAGTCTTCTTTTACTTGACCTGTCATACCTGGTTGTTGTGCTCCTTTTGTTGCTGGTGTATGAGAATATGCATCCGTAGGAAAAGCACCATATAATTCTGGTGATTTATGCACACCAATTCCTGCATTTATTTCGTAATAATGATCAAATAATAACCCAATTACAGTTTCACTTTCTCCAGATTTTACTGCTAATAAACAGTTTTCTTGCACAGCCAATAATAACTTAGAAACCATGTGCCAATAAATAGAACCTAAACCTTCATAACCAAAGAAAGTTCCAGAACGACCTGTAAAAGATTTATGATCAAAAATTTCTTCGAAAATTGCTAAAATTGATTCAGAATCTTCAGTAACTAAATCTTTATAATTAGCAGATAAACTTTCTAATGCGTCTTTTACGCTGTTTGCATTATTAAAATTTCCGTTAAAGTGATAATTTCCTAAAACGTCTTTTTCAATAATTTCTTTATTATTGTCATTTACTAATTGTTGTAATAATTTTGAACTTTCAACTTTATTAGGAGCAATATTATTTTTATCAGTAAATCTTGGTAAATTTTTATTCGGATATAAGATATAACTGTATTGATCTTCTCTAAACAAGGCAGAAGCTTTTAAGCCATCTAACAAAGCTAAAGCCTCTTTTGGCGATAAATAACCAGAACTTAAAGCAGCAACTTGCCCTTCTAACATTTCTGATAAATACGAAACAGAAACTTCTTCAGAATTTTCTATCGTCATTAAATTATATGCATGATACATATTATCAGAACGTTTATTAGCTCTAATACTATGCTCTAAATAATTATTTGTGACTGCAAAAAAGTCTAATAATGTTTCTTTTGTAACTACTGTTTTATTTGTAGAAAATCCGTTTTCATAAATAAACGCTCTATAATTACTTGCAGGATTTCCTAAACCATCTAAAACTGTTTTTCTAGATTTATCAGAAACTTTACCCTCTAAAATAGATTTGTTTGTATTTAATGTTTTTAAAATTTCATTAAACAATGAGGCTACTTCATCAGAAATTTGAATTTCATTTACATCAGAATTTTTTACTATACCTTCAAAGAAATTAATAAATCTTCTTAGGTAATTTAAAGTTACCATAGAAACTCCATTACCAACTAAAGCGTTGTTAGCATCGTTCCATTCTGGTCTTTGTGTATTTAACCAAATTCCGCCTTCAGGAATAAAATTAGATACTTTAGCCAACACAGTAACTAACAGTTTTTCTATTAAATTTACTTTATAAGGATTGTTATTTTTATCTCTTAACAAAGAACCATCTGCACCAACTTTAGCTCTTCTATCTTCGATTTCTATTTGTAATTTATGATCAAAATCGATAGTATCTTTAGAGTTTTTTAAAATATCTGAGTACGATTTTATAACATAAGGCACATTTGCATACACAAAAACTTCATCTGTAAACAATTCTGATAATTTTGCTGGATAATGCTTTTCTATAAATTCTAAGAATTTTAAAAGGTAAATTATTTGATGATCTCCCCAATAACCAATGTAAGACCAAGGATCGTGTTCTTCTATAACTTCCCAATCGAAACCACCTTTTGTAACTCTATAAGGATTGTAACCTTCAAAAGTAGTTGCGTTTAAAAATTTATGAATCATGCTCTCAATAAATTGAGGATATGAATGCGCTAACGTTTCCCAGTTTTGAAAAATATCTCTCCAGTTACCTTCGTAATCTAAAATTTTAGAACCGTCAATTTCACTTTTTGTATTGATAGAAAACTTGTTCCAAGGTCTACTTGGATCTCCATGTCTTCTACTAAATTTTAAAGGTAAATATTCTAAACAAAGTCTTTTAAAATCTTTGTTGTCATCGTTTTCTGCTATGTTCTTAATAAAGTTTAAAGTAAATTTATTTGGCAAATCATGCAATAAACCTTCTTTAACTGCAAACAACTGTTTGTTAGCTTTTGATAAATAAGTTACAAAATCATCTTTTTCAATCGTGTAATTATCATCAAAAATACCACCTCTCATAATATTAAAAAGGGTATTAGAAAAGTGTCTTGTATTTATTAACGGATCATTTGAAAGTTGTAATCCGTCTGAAGCTGCTACTAAATTGATTAGGTTTTTTGTACCATCTTCAATATTCTCTTGTAACAATGCTTCTAAATTAGAATCATTTTTTATCAACTCAGAAATACGAATTACATCTGAAACTGTTTGATTTACATTTGCAACTTGCAACCATTTTTGTTCTTCGCCAGCAACTAAAGAAATTTCTGCATTTACAAAATATGCTCCTTTTTCTGCTTTTATATCTACTTCTTGCTCTAATTGAATACCTCTTCTAAAATTATTTAGTTGAGTAGAAGACAATAAATAAGTAGGATTATCTAAACCTAAAGACCAAACTAAATTTGCTTTTAAAGCTTCACTTGGTTCTGCTTTATCAACAATTATGGCACTTAAAGCGTAAATTCCTAAACCAGAATTTGCCTCTAATTCGCATTTTTTATAAGCATCAACTAAATTACTTCTAATACCTTGTATATCTGAACCAACTCCATAAGGAATAACATCTTGAAAACCGTCTAAAATTGAAATATCTAAATTTTCATCAGAATTATTAGATAAAGTCGCTTTTCTAACAAACCCAAACTGATCGCTAGAATTCCATTGATATTTAAAAGTTACTCCTAAATCTTCATTAATTTCTTCAAAAATAACTTTGTTTCCAAATTCATTTTTATAAACATTTCTAACGATATTATAAATACCTGCTTGTCTTTCAGAAAATGGTTCCCACAAAAGTGTTTTACCGTTTTTATTTATTCTAAAGATTGATTTACAACCTGTAGTTTCTGCTAGTTCTGTTATTTTATCATCTGTGTAATAAGGAAAAATAGCGTATTCAGCATTTTTTCTACCAGCAGTTAAACCTCCATTACTAGAAATAAACATCCAATGATTAGAGTCTGATACGATGGTCATAAAAAAAGGACGCATTGTATGACTATTAGAAATCTTATAATAAGATTCATTTTCTATTGTAACTATATCTCCAGAAATTTTATTTGAAGAATTTATTTTTATGCCTTCTTTATAAGAAACTGTTGTACTCATTAATTTTTTCTTAATTATATTTTTATTCTAATGTTGATATTATTAACACCCAACATTAATTTATGATCTATTTAAAATCAACTTTGTTTTTAGCTGATAATCTTAAAGCGTCATCAATATTAATTTTATTGAAATAATTTGCCACAAAAGCTGTTGTAACTTCTTTTTTATATGGATTTAGCTTATGGACTTCTTTTAATGCATAATACGCAGCTCTTGGATACAATTTATATGTTCCGTTTGACTTAGTTGCATCTTTTGCGCAAACACCAAACCATTCTTCATTCATATTATTTGTTCCTTTTTCAAAATCTAACTTATAACCTCCATTTGCCCAAGAAGAACCTTTATCATGTACGTTTAAATTTTTTGTTTGACCTAGTTTCCACCAACCATCACTAAATTGAAATGTAAATCCACCAATAGAATTATTTGCCTTTCCAAGACCTGCTGCATTTAGATAAATTTCTTTCCAATTCTCTTTCATATAATAAGCTTGCATTTTTTGATCTTCTAAATTAGTTTGCGAGTTAAATGCATCTGCTCCGAACTCTGTAAATAATATTGGCATCTTCAATTGCATTTTCACTTTAGTAAAAACATCTCCAAACGAAGCTCCTCTATACATATTTGTTCCAAAAATGTCTACATCAGGGCATTCATCAGCTATCATATCTAGAAACAATAAATCTCCATTACAAATTGCTACTGGGTGATTTGCATCTATTAATTTCATTTGTTTAGCTGCTTCATTAAACAGCTTATACATTGGTCTACCTCTTTCTTCTCCTAATTTTCTTTTTTGATTTTCATCATCTGGAAAGTCTTCAGTTTCTGCACCAGCCCAAAAAAGTCCATAATTATTCTCATTCCCAAGAAGGAATAAAAGTAATCCTGGAGTATTTTTATAAGTCTTAGCCATTTGTGTAACTTCTGATAATAAAACCTTTTGAACCTCTAGGTTTCTGTAATCTGTAATAGGTGTCCAACTACCATTTAAAGCAACACCATATCTACCAAAAGAATGATTGAGCATTGTGTAAATTCCGTAATTTTCGTAGATATAAGTAATCCATTTTGGTTGTATACCTGCATAAACACGAATAGTGTTTACCCCCATGTTTTTGAGCAAAGTCATTTCTTCATCTAAAGCAAGTTTTATAAACTCATCAGACTGTTTCCAAAGGCTATATTCAAAATTAGTTCCTACAGGAAAATAATCCCAATTCATTCCATTAATCATAAAACCTTCTCCGTTTACAACTAACTTTATTCCTTGTGCATTGTTTAATACAGTTACTTTATGCTCTTGCTTACAAGAACCTAAAATAAATATAGCAAGCATTAACCCTAAGATAATGTTCTTCATTATTAGATAAATTTATAATTATAAAATTCAGTAAAGATTATTAAAAATAAGATCAGGCAAGTTTAATAAACCTGACCTTATTAGTTAATTCAAATAAAGTTACTATCTATTGAAATACTTTTACATAATCTATTTCCATTGAATCTTCTGTAAATGCAGGATCAATAGTTCCTCCTAAAGAACCACCCATTGCTACATTAAGAATTAAGAAAAAATCTGCATTAAAAGGTAAGTCTGCATTATTAGTTAATTCGTAAAACTTAACATCGTCTACATAAATTTTAATTGCAGTATCGGTCCATTCTAAAGTATATAAATGAAATTCTGAAGAAGCATTTGAAACTGATGTAGTTTCGCCATAATCAGCTTTTGTTCCACTAGCAGTATCAAACCAATGACAAGTACCTAGTGTTGTATTTTTATCAGCTCCTGTTTGTTCCATGATATCTATTTCACCAGATTGAGGCCAACCAACAGTAGGGAAATTAGAACCTAACATCCAAATTGCTGGCCAAGTGCCTTGAGCAGCAGGTAATTTAGCTTTAACTTCTACTCTACCATAAGTAAACTTATACAATCCTTGAGATTTTAATCTTGAAGAAGTATAATTACCACTAGCATCTTTCTTTGCTGTAATTTTTAAAGAACCACCTTCAACAACTGCATTTTCAGTTTTGTAGTCTTGTAATTCTCCATTTCCCCAGCCACCTGCACCAAGGTCATTTGTCCATTTTGTAGCATCAGGAGCTCCATCTGTATTAAAATCATCTTCCCAAACTAAATTATTGTAGGTATAATTAGCTCCCTGAGTAGGCTTTGTTGATGTAAATTTATGATACCAAGCAGCGCCACTTCCCGAAGCTGGATCTTCAATAACTCTAACAATTAATTCATCATTAGTAATTGAAATAATATCGTAAGTACTTGCTCCAACATACCATCCCATAAAGCCTCCATCTGAAATTTTGAATGAAGTTCCTTTATAAGGTTCATTATTATACGAACCTACTGTTGCAGCTTTTGAGGTTGATGGTGCAAACGAAACATTTTTTACTCCAAACATTGTTGTAGCCACATTATCATCATGACATTGATCTCCGCCAACTCCAATATGACCAGCATAAGTACCAGGAATAAAAGCAGGTCCAATTGTTTGCTCAAAAGTTAAACCATCTGCAGTTTTAGTAAAAACAAACTCATTATCATACATACATCCTTTTTCTGCATCCCAAGCTTTAATACCATTCCACCATGCTTCGTAAGCAAATTCTCCATTTCCATAATCATCTTCCACTGGTCCTAAACCAACATGAACATCTTTGTCTGCTTGCCAATACCATTTTTTACTATCTCCAATATTAGAACCACTTAAAAAATTTTCTGAATCTGGGTCTGAAAAAGCACTATATACTTCAATATTAATTGAAGCTGTAGAAGAAGCTCCACCTGTACCATTAGCTTTAACCACAACAGTATAAGTGTTTATACCAGATTTAGATAAAACTTTGTTATTATATATACCAGAAGGTCCATTATCAGTATCAACAACTCCATCAAAATAATACACAAAAGAAGAGGCATTAGTAGCTGAAGCTGTAAAATTTACTTTTCCACTACCATCACCATATACTAAAGCAGGATCATTAACATCTTGCCCAACAATTTCTGCAGTGATTACTATATTTGAAGGAGTTACAATATCTCCAAAACTACTATCATTTTCCTGACATCCGTAAAAGGCTATCAACATAGAAAATAATACTATATAAATATTTTTAAAATTTTTCATATTATAAAACTTTATTTATTAATTAGTTAATGCTAATTCATCATAATAATAGATAGAATCATCACCTGAAACATCCCAATCAAAGAAAATTACAATTCTATCATAAGTAATTGCTGGTAAAGCACTAGATATATCAAAAGTTAACTCTTCCCAAGCATTTGCTGTTGTAGTAACTGCATCTACTTCTACAAATTGAGTATTATCTGCTGCATTTTCTATTTTAAACCTCACAGTAATTCCAGACTTTGGAGAATAGGTTTTAACAACTACTTTACCATAATTTGCAACATCTAAAGAAGACGGCATATCAAAAAATGCACCTGCCCAAGTTTCAGAACCGCTACTTTTAACAAATTTAGCAACCATACTCGTTGTATTAGCTCCAGAAGTATCTGGATTTACAACAATTTCTATGGGTGCCATATTTCCAAAATCTGTAAATGCAGGAGCTGTTCCTTCAAAATCTTGAAATAATACTGGAGTTGCTGCACCAACATCATTTACTAAAGTAATCTCATCATAATAATATACAGAATCATCACCTGAAACATCCCAATCAAAGAAAATTACAATTCTATCATAAGTTACTCCTGGCGCTGCACTAGACATATCAAAAGTTAACTCTTCCCACTCATTAGTTTTAGATGCTGTTGCATCAACTTCTACAAACTGTGTATTATCTGCTGAATTTTCTACTTTAAATCTTACAGTAATTCCAGCTTTTGGAGACCATGTTTTAACAGTCATTTTATTATTGTTTGCAAAATCTAACGAAGTAGGAATATCAAAAAATGCACCTGCCCAAGTTTCAGAACCATTTGATTTAACAAATTTTGCAACATTACTTGTTGTATTTAAACCAGATACATCTGGGTTAGCAACTACTTCTATTGGCGCCATGTTTCCAAAATCTGTAAACGTAGGAGCAGTTCCTTCAAAACCCTCTACAACAGTAGATACACTACCTGAAGGAGCTTTATAGAAATATAAGTTATCTATAAAAACTGAACCTGAACCAACAAATTTAAATTGATGTAAATCGTTAACAGATAAACCTTGATCTGTAAAATCTGAAATAGGTATATCTATACTTGTCCAAGCATCTTTAGTTAATGTTGATTTTACTAATTTTTCTCCACTAGCAATACTAATTAAAAAAGTTTCAAGCTCTGTAGCATCTGCAGTCCAAACATCTAAGTGTAAATATTCCATTGTAGAAACATCTTGAGTAGACCCTATTTGAATACCTTGATAGTTTAAATTACTATATTGAATTATTGCATCTCCATTTAAATCGAAAGGTGTATAAATAGTAGATTGCCCCCAATTTGGGTTAAAATCTGTACCCGCAACATCTGTATAAGAATCACTAAAAATAGAAATTACATCTGTATCGTTTCTAGATGGAGCTGCTGCTGCTGAAGCAATTGGTGCTAAAATTTCTGTTACTTCAAAATCTGCTGTGAATTCTGTTGTTTCAATAGCACCACCTTTTGCAATTACTTTATAAGTATAAATTCCTGCATTTGCATAAGCATAAGAAATTGATTCTCCAATATTACCAGACATTACTGGTTGAGTAACGCCATCTTCTCCTGAATAAAACTCAAAAGTAACAGCAAAATCTGCATCGGCTAAAACATTAACTTGTTTTGATATTGCTGCATCATTATTTATAGTTACAACTAAATTTTGAGGAGCTTTAAAAGAAACAAATAAATCTTGTGTTGCTTCTGCAGTATCCCCATTAGTATTGTATGCTACAACTTTTACTTGATAAGTTCCTTCTGCATATTTATGCTGAATATTCTTACCAGATTCTACATTTTCTGGAGTTGTAGTTGCATCTCCAAAATAAACATCAAATGAAATAGCTCCATCTGCTGTTGGTGTAATTGTTACCAAACCTGTATTATCTTGCGTAATATTATATATTGCAGAAACATTTGAAGGTACTGATACTGTGTCTAAAAAATCTAAACTTCTTTCGTCTGTACAAGCAATTATTACAAAAAGTATAAGTAATGCTTTATAAATTGTTTTTATTTTTTTCATATTTCTATGTTTTAGTAATTAGAATTTTGTGACCAATTACCTTGAGAAAATTGAATTTCTTCTAATGGAATTGGGAATACTTCGTTTTTACCAGATGTAAAACCAGTAATTTGAGTACCTCTGCCAGTTCTTACTAAATCGAAAAACTGATGCCCTTCTCCAACTAGTTCAACTCTTCGTTCATGATAAATTGCACTTGTTAAATTAGAACCAGAAGAAGTAACATCGTTCGCTGCTCCAAAAGCTCTTGCTCTTACCCTATTTAAATACACTTTAGCAATACCATCATCTGGATTTGATCTTCTATTAAAAGCTTCTGCTGCCATTAATAATACATCTGCAAAACGAATTGCCCTGTAATTATTAGGATTTGTAAGATTTAAATCTCCAGCTGCCTCTGTGCTTCTTTTTCTTGGAATGTATTTTCTATTGAAAAAACCTGTATGCTCGTATCCTGTTGTAAAAGATGCTCCTGTAGAAGCTGCCCAAGCATCAATATCTAAAATAGCTACATCTTTACGGTTATCTCCCGGCTCAAACTCATCTACCATTTCTTGAGTTGGTACATTAAAACTAAAGCCTGATGTAAATAAATCTCCGTCATAACCTCTAACTCCTTGGAAACCTACTGCTACATTACCTTCACTACACTGTAAACACCCAAATCCTGCTCCTTGAATATCTGTATACTGAACTTCGAATACTGATTCTACTCCATTTTCACCAGCATCTTCAAATATTGAATTGTAATCAGTTACTAAATCATAAGGTCCAAAATCAATTAAATTTTTAAGTACAGTTGAAGCTTCTTGAAATTTATCTTGATATAAATAGACTTTACCTAATAATGCTTCTGCAGAACCTTTTGTTGCTCTACCAACTTGTGGTGCTACATAAGTAAGGTTTGCTACTGCGTATTTTAAATCTGCTTCTATTAAAGCGTAAACTTCTGCTTTTGGAGATCTTGGTATTGATTTTTCATCACCAAAAACGAAACGTCCTTCTGGTTTAATAGGAATATCTCCAAACCATTTTACTAATTCAAAATTATAATATGCTCTTAAAAAACGTGCTTCTGCAATGATAACTTCTTTACCTACAAAATCTGTTTTATCTTGAAATTCGATAATGTAAGCAGCTCTATTTACACCACCAAACATCCAACTCCATAGGTTTTGAAGTTGCGAATTTACTGGTGAATGGGTCATATCATCTACTTGTTGGTATCCTGGAACATCAGTTGCACTTTCTCCACCACATAATGTGTTGTTTGATGCAATTTCTCCCATTAAAACATTTATAAATGTAGATTGCAAAGGATCGTATGCTGCAACAAGTGCATTATAATAATCTGTTTCTGAATTAAAGAACGATTCTGTATCTATTGCGTAGATTTTTGAATTATCTAAATATTCATCTGCACAAGAGTTTAACAACAACATACTTGCTACAAAGATGAATCCTAATTTTATTTTTTGATTATATCTTTTCATCTTTTATTTTTTAAAATTCAACATTTAAACCTAAAATAAACTGTCTTGCGGATGGGTAATTACCAGAGTCTATACCTGCTCCTATTGCTCCACCGTTAATTGTAGGATCATAACCAGAATAATCTGTAATAGTAAAAACATTATTTACAGTTGTATATAATCTTAATTTAGATAAACCTACTTTTTCTAAAACATCTGTTGAGAAATTATACCCAACTTGTACATTTTGCATTCTTATGAATGAACCATCTTCTACAAAAAAATCTGAGAACAATTTATTATTTGTAGCGTCATTTGTTAACCTTGGCACAGAGTTACTTGTTCCTGCTCCTGTCCATCTATCTAAATAATAAGCTGGCTTGTTAACATTAGGTAAAAAACGTTCGTAATTTCTTACAATCTCTTTTCCCAATTCTGAATATAAATAAGTACTAAAGTCCCAATTTTTGTATTTTGCTGATATATTGAATCCCATATAGAAATCTGCTTGAGGTTTTCCTATGTTTGTTCTATCATCAAAATCTACAACACCATCTCCGTTTACATCTTTATATCTAATATCTCCTGGTGCAGTAATACTAGCACCTAAATCTGATTGAGAAGGGTGCGCATCTACTTCTGCTTGTGTTTGAAAAATACCATCTGTTTGTAATCCGTAGAAATAACCTATTGGTTGCCCTACTTCCATTCTAGACGGAGGTAAATTACCAATTGCAAAATCACCACCTCTAACTATTGCATCATCTAATACTTCTGTAACATTATTCTTTACATAAGTAACGTTGTAAGATAAGTTTAAAGATGCATTATCAGATTCATAAGCCGTATAACCAATTGCTAATTCTGCACCTGTATTTTTAGATGTACCAGCATTTACTGTTGGACTTGAGCTTCCTGGAGAAGCAATACCTAACAAACCTGATACTGGAAAATCTTGAATTAATAAATCTTTTCTTGTTTCTTCAAAATAATCTGCAACTATAGTTAATTTATCATCAAAGAAATTAATATCTAAACCAATATCTAATTTTTCTGCTGTTTCCCATGTTGCAATTGCATTTGAAAGTCTACCTTGAGCTTCACCAGAAACTAAAGCACCATCAAAAACATATTCTGCTTCACCATTTAATAATGATCTATATAAATTGTCTCCAACTAGGTTACCTAAAGTACCATAACTTGCTCTTAATTTTAAAAAGCTAATAGTTTCATTATCTTTTAAGAAATCTTCTTCTGATGCTTTCCAACCTGTAGTTACAGACCAAAAGTTATCAATTCTTTGATCTGCAGCAAAAACTGATGCCCCATCTCTTCTTAATAAACCAGAAAATAAATATTTACCTTTATAATCATATTGAACTCTTCCGAAATAAGAAGTAAGTCTAACATCTCCATTACCTGTATTTAAACTTCTCTGTAAACTTTGAGAGTTTGTTAAACTAATATCTGCAAATTCATAAGAATTGTTAGGTACATCAAAACCTGTAGTATAAATACCGTCAAATAAATCATTCTGAACACTAGTTCCTAGCGTAAAAGCAGTATTATGATTTTCTCCAAAAGTTTTTTCATAAGTTGCAAACGTTTCCCAATTTACTCTTGTAGAAGTAGCTTTAAATTGATAAACAGAACTTTGTGTTTGATTATATACTTTAGAGTTTCCGTAGCTCTGAATTGGCGTAAAACTTCTTTGTTTTTCGTTATAAATTTTATATCCTAGACGAGATGTTACTGTTAAACCATCTATAGGTTTGTAACTTAATTTAAAGTTACCTTCTAATCCGTTTCCATTATTCTCTCCAAAAGTATTTTTTAATAATGATAAAGGATTTACAACTTCAATTCCTAAAAAGTTAGTTGCATCATCTTCATTAACTCCAAAAGTAGGAGCATAATTTAATCCATTAAATAATAATGAACCTGTAAAACTTTGTGAAGCGCTTGTATAATAGTTAGCAATTACAGAAAAATTTAGTTTATCACTAATATCAACACCTAAATTCATTTTGATATTATTTCTAATAAAATTAGATTTCTCTTTTGCAATAATACCATCTTGCTCTGTTCGAGAAGCACTAATAAAATATTTTACATTTTCTCCACCACCAGATAAACTAATATTATGATTAATTAAAAAAGCATCGTTAAATAATTGATCTTGCCAATCTGTACCTCTACCTAGCGAAGATACATTTGTAAACGGTAAAGATTGCCCACTTGCCGAATACGCCTCATTTAAAACCAATGCATACTCAGTAGCATTTAAATAATCTAATCTACGAGTAGTTTGCTGTATTGCTGCATAAGTATCGTATTTAACTGTAGGAACTTTGTTCTTTTTACCAATTTTAGTAGTTACCAAAACTACACCATTTGCTCCTTTTATACCATATATTGCAGCTTGTGCATCTTTTAATACGGTAATAGATTCAATATCGTTTGGATTAATACTATTTAAATCCCCTTCATAACCATCTACAATTGTTAAAGGTTGATTATTTGTATTTGAACTTACCCCTCTTATTAAGATATTAGCTTTAGCACCTGGAGCTCCAGATGATAAATTTACCGCTACACCTGAAGTTGTACCTTGTAAAGCTGTTGTTGCATCTATAGGTTTTAAAGCTTCTAAAGTTTTTTCACCAACTAAAGAAACAGAACCCGTAACATCTTTTCTTTTTTGTTTACCATAACCTACAACTACTATTTCATCTAATGACTCAGCAGACTCTTCTAATGAAACATTAATTTCAGAAAAACTAACTGTAACTTCTTTAGTTTTCATACCTAAATAGTTAAAAACTAAAATAGCACCTTTTTTTACATTTGATAAATTGTAAATACCATCAAAATCAGTTTCGGTACCTGTTGTAGTACCTTTAACAACAACACTAACTCCTGGCAAAGTATCACCGGTAGTTGCGTCTTTTACAACTCCTTTTACATTTATTGTTTGAGCTGTAAAGCAAAAACTTGCAAACATAAATAGCAGTAATGTAATCTTTTTTCTCATAAATTATGTTTTAATTAATATTATTGTAAAACTAAGGTACATTTATTAGTAAATCACTAAAAAGCACCTCAACAAAAAACATACATAACAATAAAAAAGCTTTAAAACCCCATTATCACTAATGTTAGAGAACTGTTAATTTTTTTTCAAAAAAACAAATGTTGTGGTATTGTATGGGTGTTTTACACCTATGTTGTAGCAACTATATTTCCAAAATATAACTTGTTAAGTTCTTATCGTGTAACAAGTTCATCTTTTTCCTTAACCTATACCTTTTTACCTCAACACTTCTTGGAGATATATTTAATAGTGGTGCTATTTCTTTTGAAGATAAGTTTAATCTAAGGTAAGCACATAATCTTAAATCGTTTGGAGTTAACTCTGGATGTTTAGATTTAATTTTCTTTAAGAATTTTTTATCAGCATTATTAAATGCTTCTTGAAACATTTTCCAATCATCTGTATTGTTTAGGTTTTTATCAATAATCTTAACAACATTAGCTAGACTTTGTTTTCCTCCTTCTGCTAATTCATTTTTAATGGAACTTAAGAACTCATTCTTTTTAATAATACTCATTGTAGATGTAGCTAATTCTCTATTTTTACTAGCAATATCGCTTCTTAACTTATCATTATTAAGTTTAATTATTTTTTGCGAACTCTCTAATTCTTTTAATTCTAATTCCTTTTGCGCTTTTTCAAGTAACTTTTCTCTTTGATTTCTGTAATAATTTCGATGTAAAACATTTGTTACATAACCTAATATTAAAAAACCAAGGATATAAATAACCATCATAAAATTACTTATATACCATGGTTTAGCTATATTAAAAGAGTATTCAGCTATATTACTGCTTAACTTATTATCCATGGTAGCTCTAACTTTAAAGGTGTACTCTCCAAAAGATAAATTTTTAAACAAAAGTGAGTTCGAATTCGAAAATTTACTCCATTTTTCATTCAATCCCTCCAATTGATATTGATACTTTACAGAAGAAGTACTATTATAATTGGGAACACTGTAAAAGAATTCTAAATTATTTTCATTACTATTAAAAAAAGCATTGTCTAATAAACTCATCATTTTATGCTCACTGTCAAGAACATTATTATAAACCTTGTTTATATTTACTTTAAAATCATTTGGTTCCTTTAAATTATTTAAATCAACAACCAAATAACCATCTCTAGCACCAATAAGGTATTTTTCTTCACTTAAATACACTATATTTTCATAACCTGAAGCTCCTTTATGAACAGATCCTTTAATAGGAATTATTTCTAAATCTGGTTTATTACTTAACTTACCAGGAGTAAAAAAACGAATATCATCTTCAGTAAAAGACCATAATTTATTATTAGTGTTATCAGAAAGTAGTTTTGCAGAAAGAAACTTTTCTGATGGTATTAATTTACTGTAAACGGTATCTATTTTAAAATCATTTATTTCTTCATTGTATTTGTAAACTCCTTTTTTACTAGAATAATAAATATCACCTTGATAATTAATTAAACTTGAATGAATTCCTTTTTCAATAGATTCATATTTATGAATCTTTAAAACTTTAGTAAAATCTTTATCTACATCTAATTTAAAAACGCCTTTATATTCATGATTAACAAAAATTTCAGTTTCTCCTTTTAATACAAAGTATCTACTGGACGTTGAAAACCCTTTTATTTTATTTCTTACACTCCAAGTATTACCTTTTTTTGAAAACACTATTAAACCATGGTAATTTCCTTGTATTAAGGTATTTTTATCTTTTTCAACCATTCCCCAAGCACCTCTAATATTGCTAATATTATTGGCTTTATCCTTATTTATAATAAAAGTTCCGGTATCATGCCCGCAAAATAAAACGTTATTTATTACTTGTAAATTCCAAACTTGACCTTGTGTGTTTTTAATAAACTTAAAAACATCTCCAGAATTATTTTTTCTATAATATAAGCCCTGATTTGTACCTAAATACAAATAATCATTAAAAACAATTGATGCATAAATAGTTCCCCAAAAATTATTTTTCTCCACATAAAGACCAAATGGAGAAGAAAGGTTTATAGAATTAATACCGTTATCCAACCCTAACCATATGTTATTATCTATATCTTCAAAAGTACTTAAAACGGTGTTATTACTTAGCCCTAAACTTTGAGTTATCTGATAATTAAATTCACCTTTACTATTTAGAACAATTATACCATTTGAAATTGTACCAAGTAAAATATCGTTGTTTTTTAATTGTTTAGCACTGTAAACTGTTTTATTAGATAAAAATTCATCAGATGTTATTTTCCAAGGGTTTAAAATAGCATCTTCTAAAATATAAAAACCTGCTTTTTGTGTTAAAAACAACAATTTATTGTTCTTTTTAAATATTTCTACAATAATATTCTCTTTTAAAACTTTATCTTCAGAAATTAATTTTGGAACTCCATTTTCAATCCTATAAACACCCTTATTATTTTCTTGAAAGTAAATTACACCATCAACTTTTGATAATTTATGAATTCTGTATTCTGCGTTTATAATTTTTATTTCATCTTTTTTTAAATTATATAGATAAATTCTTTCTAGTGATTTAAAAATCATCCAACCGTCTAACTCTTCAATTTCCCAGATTTGTTCATCTTCAAGCATTTTAATTTTATTAGTATCTGCAATAGACACATATTTTAAAACACCAAATTCGTCTTTTTTCCAATATCCAAAATCCATGTAAAAACCTGTATAGACCTTATTATCAAAGTTTTTAACAGACCTCATAATCGATTCATTTGGAGTAGGATACAATTGCCAGCTAGAACCATTATACTCTAATAAACCTTCATTGTTAGCTACATAAATAAATTTATTATTTCCTTGAGAAATAGCCCAATTTTGATTTTCTGCTCCGTAATCTTCTGTGGAAAAAATATTTATTGGAGGAACTTCTTGAGAAAAACAAGAAACCGTAAATAAATAAATAAAAAAGAAACTGTAAAGTAAATTATTACGCATATACATGAATGTTTGGGTAACAATATAATGCAAATAACTTAAAATTAGCTTATTAAAATATATTAGTATGGGAGTTTAATAGATAATACTTCTTCTACAAAAGAGATAATAACTTTACATTTAACATTTTAAATAAAAAAATAAAGCTTATAAATAAAAAATGTATTATTTAAAATAAATAGAAAAGTTAAATTCAAATACTAAAATTTATTAATAACTTACAAATAAAATAAACTATAAAAGCTCTCTTAATTTAGCAACAGTAAAATCTATTTCTTCTATTGTAGTAAACTTCGAAAATGAAAATCGAATTGAAGTTTTATCAGCTTCTTTATCAAGTAAAATTTCAGAAAGTACATGTGAACCTTTGTTACTTCCGCTCTGACATGCAGAACCTCCAGAAACAGCTACACCAAGCATATCTAAACTAAACAATAACATATCATTATTCACAGGAAAACGCACACTTAAAATTGTATAACTACTTTTCTCTAAGTCTGAAGACACGCCATTAAACCTTATTCCATTAGATATTTTTTTTAATTCCGAAATAAAATACTGTTTAAGATTTATTAAATTCTCTTTATCAATTAATATATTATCTGAAGCAATTTCTAGTGCCTTTTCCATACCAAGAATAGAATGTACATTTTCTGTACTAGAACGCGCACCTCTTTCTTGATCTCCTCCATAAAACATAGGTAAGACACCAAAACCTTTCTTAAAATAAGCAAAACCTACTCCTTTTGGCCCATGAAATTTATGTGCACTTGCTGCAATAAAATCGATTTGAGTTTTCTTTAAATCTAAATTATAATGTCCTATTGCTTGTACAGTATCTGAATGAAAAAGAGCATTATATTGTTTACATAAAACGACCACTTCGTTAACATTTAAAATATTACCTATTTCGTTATTAATAAACATTAAGCTAACTAAAGTTTTAGCTTCGTTTTTAGATAATAGAAATTCTAAATGCTTAAAATCTATATCGCCAAATTCATTAACTTTAACATATTCTACATCAATATTATACATTTTTTTTAAAAACTCACAAGTATGAAGAATCGCATGATGTTCTATTTTTGAAGTAATAATTCTTCGAACACCTAAATTTAAAACGGCGTTATTTAAAACTAAATTATCTGCTTCTGTACCTCCAGCAGTAAAAACAATTTCGCTAGCTGTAACATTAAAATGTTTAGCTATATTTTTTCTTGCAGTTTCAACAGCTGTTTTTGCTTTCCTACCAATTTGATGTATTGAAGATGGATTACCAAAGTTTTCTTGCATTGATAAATTCATTAATTCTAAAACATCAAAATCAATTTTGGTAGTTGCAGCGTTGTCTAAATATATAGCTTTCATATAGCAAAAATACAACTAATTAGAGTTCTGATAAACATAAACTTCAGTTGCTCCTAACCCGTATTTCTTATATGAAGCGTCATAATACTTTACTGAGTATTTATTTAATAAACTTTGTAATTCAGATTTTAAAACCCCTTCGCCTACTCCATGAATAAAAACTATTTTAGGTATCTTTTTACTTATTGCATAATCTACTTTTCTCTTTGCAGTATCTAATTGAATATTCAACATATCGTAATTATCTAACCCTTTTACAGACTTAACTAATTTATTTATATGTAAATCCACTTCTAGTATTATTTCGTTTTTTTCTTTTTTAAAAAGACTTTTTTAGATTTATTTAAATTTGTTTTCTCTTTTAATAACGGGTTATTAATATCGGAAAACTTCGTTAGTTCATGCTGTTCTTTCTCAATTTTAACTAATTCTGAAGCTGTAAAATTAAAAATCATTCCGTCTAATGTTTCAACAGAAATTAAGTTGTCTTTAATATTGACAACAACTCCTTTTAAAACATCATCTAAAACAGCAACTTTATCACCAATTTCTAAACGCATTCTTAACTTTTTAATAATTTACAAAAGTACTTTAATTAGTTAACTTGCAAAAAAACTCAAATGCTTAAAACTCCAACTATTACAACAAAAAAATTTTTTGAACATGTTTGTAAAAACTCATTTATTAATAATGAAAGAAAAAGCATCTTGCTTAAAGTTTCTAAAGCCATAATAAATGAATTAAGAAAAAATGGAGTTGTAAATATTAATTTTATTTGTACTAATAACTCTAGAAGAAGCCAGTTTGGACAGATTTGGAGTTATTTTATTGCAGAATATTATAATTTAAATATTAATTCTTTTTCTGGAGGGATAGATGTTACTGCTTTGCATAGAAATACAATTAAAACTTTACAAAAAGCGGGATTTACCTTTCAATTAACAGATTTTTCGCATCAAAACCCAAAATACCAAATCACTTTTGAGGGTAGTAAAGAATCTATTATTGGTTTTTCTAAATTATACTACAACCCAATTAATAACGAGCCTTTTATAGCCATAACTACGAGCAATAGCGCTAATAAAAATTGTCCTTTAATACCTAAAGCAAACTATAGGTTTCATTTACCATTTATAGATCCTAAGAGTTCTGATAGAACAAAACTTCAAAAAGAAACGTATTTAAATACAAGTAAACAAATAGCAGCTGAAATTAATTTTATCTTTTTTGAAGTTAAAAAGATGCTTTTTTAAATTTCTAAGCTTTTATCGTAAGGTATACTTTTTAAAATATGATTGATTACATTAATTCTAGCTTCAGTTTTTCTATTTGCTCTTATAATTTTCCACGGAGAATTTTCCTTATGAGTTCTATCGAACATCGCTTTCTTGTAAACTGTGTATTGATCCCATAAGGCTTGTGCCTTTTCATCTAGTTTTGTCATCTTCCATTGCTTTAATGGATCACTTTTAATATCTGCAAATCTTTTGGCTTGTTCTTTCTTTGAAATTGACATATAAATTTTAACCAAATGAATTCCAGACTCTAGAATCATTCTTTCAAAGTCATTTACTTGGTTCATAAAAATCTCGTACTCTTCTTGAGTACAAAAACCATTTACAGGTTCTACGACTGCTCTATTATACCAGCTTCTATCAAAAAAAACCATTTCTCCTGCTTTAGGAAATTGCTCTACATACCTTTGAAAATACCATTGTGATCTTTCATCTTCGTTAGGCTTAGGCAATGCAACAATTCTCATATGCCTTGGATTAATTCTCTCTGTAACTCTTCTTATTGCACCTCCTTTTCCTGCAGCATCTCTACCTTGAAAAACTACAATTATACGTTCGTCATTATTAATAGCCCAAGTTTGTAATCTAATTAACTCAATTTGTAACTTCTCTAGTTTTTTTTCATAATCTACAAATCTTAATGCTCTCTCAATATTTAAAGGTTCTTTAGACAACAAAGCCAACATCCCTTTTTTAGAGTTCAATTTTTTTACTTCAGATTCTGTTAATTTTTTCTCCATTACTTAATCTATTTCATTATTAATTGAACGATAATAACGCATTACAATATTTGGATCTGGGTTTAAAATTGTACCAGCTTCAGATTTACCCTCATAATCGAACTGAGATAAAACATGCCTTATAGCTTCTAATCTTGCAATTTTCTTATTATTAGTTTTTACAATCATCCATGGACTGTAAGTTGTATGAGTTTTAGAATACATTTCTGACTTATAGTGCGTGTATTTATCCCATAAATTCTGACCTTGCCTATCAACCGGACTAAATTTCCATCTTTTTAAAGGGTCTTCATTTCTACCCTCAAACCGTTTTAACTGCTCTTCTTTTGTTATTGATAACCAAAACTTAATAATTATTACACCATCTTCATACATCATATGTTCAAACTCTGGTACTTGAAGTAAAAAATCTTTATATTGTCTATCAGAACAAAAACCCATTACTGGCTCTACAACTGCTCTATTATACCAACTTCTATCAAAAAAAACTATTTCTCCAGGATTAGGTAACTCCTTAATATATCTTTGAAAATACCACTGACCTTTCTCTACATCTGTTGGTTTATTTAAAGCCACCAATCTACTAGATCTCGGATTTAAATGCTCCATAAACCTACGAATATTACCTCCTTTACCAGCTGCGTCTCTACCCTCAAAAATTATAGCAACTCTTTTCTTTTGGCTAGAAACATAACGCTGTAATTTAACCAACTCTATTTGCAACAAACGTAGTTCATTATTATACGACAGAGTTCTTTTTACTTTATTATATGAAATGTTTTTTTTATCTAATAAAGAGCGTAAATCTTGATTGCTTGTTAAGCTTTCAAAATCTTCTGCAGTTATTGTTACTTTTTTATTCATAGAGGTAATTTAATTTGACTAAAATAAAACCTTTTTCTGATAAATCTTAGAAAAAAATACCATTTTAAATTAGTTCATTTATATTTGTTAATTATGAAATATAAATTCTTCTTTTTTCTTTTATTTATTAGTGTTCACCTCACTTCACAAGAAAAATACTCTAAAGAAATTAGCTTTAAAAACGATAACGACTTATATGTTTCTACATTTAAAGATAGCTATTACACAAATGGAATGTTTTTAAGTTATAAATATATTTCAAAATTCAAAAGTAAAAATCAAGAAAAAAAGATATTAGAATGGAAAATTGGTCACGAAATGTTTACTCCATATAAATCTATTGTACAAAGTATAGTTGAGCACGATAGACCTTTTGCTGGTTATTTATTTGGTAGTTTTGGAATTAATCGAGTTTATGAAAACAATACTACGTTAAAAACAGCGATACAAATTGGTGTTATTGGCCCTAATTCATTTAGTGAGGAATTACAAGATTTTATTCATGATATTTATGGTTTCAAAAAAGCTGTTGGATGGAAACATCAAATAAGAAACGCATTTGGGCTAAATTTTAATGCAAATTATAATAAATACATTACTAAAATTAGTTCTAATTATTTTGATACTCATTGGGTAAATCAAACTAAATTAGGTACAATTTACACAAACATTTCTTCTGGTTTTTATACTAGAATAGGATTTAAACCGCTTCAAAAAATTATTAACACTATAGCATTTAACACAAATTTAAACAACAAAAACACTAACGGTGTAAGAGAAATTGAAAACTTTATGTACCTAAAACCAACTTTAACCTATGCTATTTATGACGCCACTTTACAAGGAAGTTTTTTAAACACAACTAGCGAGGTTACTAAAGAATTAAATCCAATTATTTTTGCTTTAGAAGTTGGTTTAAAATTTACGGCAAACAGATTTAATTTTGGCTACACATATAATTACAACACAAACAAGACTGATAATTTAAGATTTAGAAATGGTCATAAATATGGAACAATAATAATTAATTATTTAATTAGTGATTAAAAAAATCATCTTTAAAACCTATTAAATACAATTTTTCTTGTGCTCGAGTGATTGCCGTGTATAACCATCTAAAATACTCTTTAGAAACACCATCTGGCAAATATGGTTGTTCTATAAAAACAGTTTTCCATTGTCCTCCTTGAGATTTATGACAAGTCATCGCATAAGAAAACTTTACTTGTAAAGCATTAAAGTATTTATTTTTTTTAATTGCTAAAAACTGTTTATACTTAGATTTTTCATGTGTATAATCCTCTTTTACGGCCTGATACAATTTATTTGATTCTTCATAACTTAAAGAAGGACTTTCGCTAGTTATTGTATCTAACAACAAAACGGTTTCGAAAGGTTGCATCTCTGGATAATCAATCATTCTTAGTTCTACTTCTGCAAACTTAAACCCATACAAATCCTTTATAGAAAAAATTCTTAAAACCTCACAAATATCTCCATTGGCAATGAACCCGGCTTCTGAAGATTCCTTTAACCAAAAATAATTATTTTTAACTGCCATAACAAAGTCTCCTGGTGAAATTTCATTTTCTTGCCCACGAATTTGCATTCTTATTTGTTGATTATATTGATTGGCTCTTTTATTCGACCTTACTATAAATGCAGTATCCTCTACACCATCATTATCATAGGCAGAAACAAGAGCATCTTCAATATCGTAACCATCTATTAATCTTTTAATATCGGGATAATTTAAATCGAATTTAAAATCCTTATTTGCGTTTTGAATTAAGAATCTTAATTGAGTTGCATTTGCCAAAACACCAGAACTTTCATGCTGTCGCATAACTTCATCTAACTCAATTTCTATAACATTTTTAAGATAATCATAGGTTAGAGTATCTGCCTCTAAAGCCGGACTTACATCTAACTTTACAGGTGGTAATTGTGCAGTATCACCAATAAAAACTAATTTACAATTCGTTCCAGAATACACGTAAGACAATAAATCGTCTAATAATGAAGTAGAATCAAAAAACTTTTGATTTTGTCTACCATCGGGTATCATAGAGGCTTCATCAACTAAAAAAATGGTGTTTTTATGCTTATTAGGTTGTAAAACAAAATCGACAGAACCATTTGTTTGTTTTTTGGAAAATATATTTTTTTATGAATTGTAAAAGCAGGTCTTTTAGAATAAACAGAAATAACCTTAGCAGCTCTACCTGTTGGAGCTAATAATACTGCTTTTTTTCCAATAGAAGATAAAGCATTAACAAATGTACTTATTGTAGTTGTTTTACCTGTACCAGCATATCCTTTTAATAAAAATAAGTTATTTTTATCATTATCAAAAACAAAATCACTTAATAATTTTAATAATTGACTTTGTTTATTTGTAGGACTATGTGGAAACTTTTTTTGAAGTTCTTTGTAAAAATCAACAGGTAATTTTATCATATATAAATTAAAACATCAAAGATACATTGAATTGTAAATAAAAATTTTTATCATTGTAAAAAAATTGTAGATTTGCGTTAACACTATTAAAAAAAACAAATTAAAAATGAATTTATTACTAATGATTTTAGGAGCTGTTTTAGCATCAGTTCTTGTAGCCTTTATTATAGTTAAATATTTACCTTTAAAGTTAAGATGGATTCCTTCTATACTTTTATTGGTTTTAGCAGTGTTTTTAGGCTCTAAGATTTACAATGGAATTATGGAACCAATAAAGTTCAGTAAAGAAAAAATTGAAAAATTTGCTCCAGTAATTTCTAGTTTAAAAATTATTAGAGATGCAGAAGTTAAATTTTTTGAAGCTAATGGTAAATATACTAAAGACAAATCTGCTTTAATTCAATTTATTGATACTGCTCAATTGGCTTTAACTGAAACAAAAACTATTGTAGAAAAAGTTAATAAAGGTGGAGGTATTATTGTTGATGAAGAGAAAAGAGTTACAGATACAATTGGTTACGAACCTGTTTTAAAATATTTTAAAGACAGAGACTATAAAAACATGTTTAAAGTACCTAGTTTAACTGGAACAGAATTTGAATTAGAAGTTGGTGAGGTTGAAAAAGTACAAGGCTTATTAGTACCTACTTTTAGAGCAAGAACTCCTAAAAAAGATGTTTTAAAAGGAATGAATGAGTCTTTAGTTAAGATAGAAATAGAAGCTATTGAAACAGATCAAATTAAAGGCGAGTTTATTTCTGTAGGATCTTTAGAAGAAGTTAGTACTGGTGGAAATTGGCCTCCTTCTTATGATAAAAGAGACAGTGCAAAAAAAGAATAACAACATTTCTTTAAAGAATACAAAAGATAGAGAATTATCCATCCAATTTAGTTTGGATGGATTTTCTTTTTGTGTTTTAGATATAAACACTAAAAGAAATGTTTACTTTAAAGAATACCTTTTTGAAGAAACAAAGAAAACACCCGAAGATTTATTAAGTGAAATTGAGTCTATTTTTAACAGAGACCCAAATTTACAGCTAGAATTTTCTTCTGTAACTGCTATTCATCAAAATGAATTATCATCTCTTGTTCCTACTAAATACTTTGACAAAAACTCATTATTAGCATATCTAAATTTTAATATAAAAACATTAAAAACAGATTTTATAACTTTTGATGAAATAAAGAATATTGAAGCCAAAACAGTATATGTTCCTTATGTGAATATAAATAATTATCTATTTCAAAATTTTGGTGAATTTAATTACAAACATCACAGCACAGTATTATTAGAAAAACTACTAAGTATTGAAAGCTCCCCTAGAAAAACAATGTATGTAAATGTAGATAAACATACATTTAACATTGTAGTTTTAGAGAACAAAAAATTAATTTTCTCTAATACTTTTTCTTATTATACCAAAGAAGATTTTATCTATTATATTTTATTTACTGCAGAACAGATGCAATTAAAAACAGAAAAATTTAATTTATTTTTTATGGGAAAAATTGATCAAAATTCTGAAATTTATAAAATATCATATACTTACATTAAAAACATCTATTTTCTTAAAAGTAGAAATCCATTATTTAAAGAATTAGAAATTGCTAATCACTCTAATTATATATTATTAGGCTAATGAGAATTATATCTGGAAAACTAAAGGGAAGACGTTTAAGAGCTCCTAAAAACCTACCTGTTCGCCCAACTACAGACATGGCTAAAGAAGCCTTATTTAACATATTAAACAACCTATACTATTTAGATGGTATAGCTGTTATAGATTTATTTGCTGGTACTGGTAATATAAGTTATGAATTTGCTTCTAGAGGAACCAAAAGCATTTATGCTATTGACGCAGATTACAATTGCATAAAATATATAAATAATACTTCTAAAGAACTAGAACTAGACATAAACACATATAAAAATGATGTTTATAAATTTTTAGAGAAAACTTCATTAAATGCAGATGTAATTTTCGCCGACCCTCCTTATGATTTTACTACTGAAAAATTTTTAGAAATTGCAGATACAGTTTTTACAAAAAACATGCTAAAAGATGATGGTGTTTTAATTATTGAACATTCCAAACACACTAATTTAACTACCCATAAAAACCACAGCTACGATAAACGTTATGGAGGCAATGTATTTAGTTTTTTTGAACACACTACTTTAGAAGAAAATGATGAAAATTAAAGTAAAGAATTTATAATATCTGAAATAGAAACACCTTCTGCTTCTGCTTTATAATTTTTAACGATTCTATGCGATAATATTGGTATAGCTACAGCTTTTACATCCTCTATATCAGGAGAATATTTACCATGAACTGCAGCATGAGCTTTTGCAGCTAAAATTAAATTCTGAGAAGCTCTTGGTCCTGCTCCCCAATCTAAATAGTTTTTTACCAACTCTGTAGCTTCGTTAGATTTTGGTCTTGTTTTACCAACTAAACCAACAGCATACTCAATAACATTATCTGTAACCGGAATTTTACGAATTAACTTCTGAATTGCTACAATCTCTTCACCAGAAAAAATTGCATCTACAGTTTGCTGAATGCTACTTGTAGTAGCTTTTACAACTTGTACTTCTTCTTTAAAAGTTGGATATTCTAAATTAATAGAAAACATAAATCTATCTAATTGAGCTTCTGGCAATGGATAAGTTCCTTCTTGCTCAATTGGGTTTTGTGTAGCTAAAACAAAAAATGGTAATTCTAATTTATAATGATTTCCTGAAACCGTAACAGAACGTTCTTGCATTGCTTCTAATAAAGCTGCTTGTGTTTTTGGCGGAGTTCTATTTATCTCATCAGCAAGAATTATATTAGAAAATATTGGTCCTTTTATAAACTTAAACTGTCTATTTTGATCTAAAATTTCACTACCTAAAATATCTGAAGGCATTAAATCTGGCGTAAATTGAATACGTTTAAAGTTTAACCCTAACGCATTAGAAACGGTATTTACAAGTAATGTTTTTGCTAAACCCGGTACTCCAATAAGTAATGAATGGCCTCCACAAAAAACAGACAAAAGTGTAAAATTTACAGCTTCTTCTTGACCAATAATTACTTTTCCTATTTCAGATTTTAATGAGTTGTATTGATTTACTAACTCATTTACAGCTTTAACATCAGACATTTTTTATTTTGTTTCCTTTTTCCAATTTTTATTAAAAGTACACTTACTATGTGTAGCAGACATTTTAATATATGTATCTTTTATTTTTTCTTTAGACCACTTTGTAATGGTTTCTTCTTTCTTTTTTTGTAAAGCTAATTGCTGGATTTTAACATAATCTTGAACCAACTCAGCTGTATGAGTATCTGTCCTATCATTCATTAGAATAAACTTATACATTTTTGCTCCTCCACGAGTCTCATCATAAAAAACATCGGTAAACTCACCTTTTTTAAGATCATTTACCCTTGCATATAATGCTGGGTCCATTCTAGTTAAATCAAACTTAGACTCACCTGTATAACCGTTAACAATTAAGCCTCCATTATTTTTAGTATCCTTATCTTCAGAATACTTTTTTACAGCTTCTTTAAAAGTAATAGTTCCTTCTTTTATCTCTTTTAAAATTTTTTCAACTTTTTCTTTTGTTGTCTTTAAAGTAGCTTCAGGAATAACAGATTGCATTAAAATATGAGATGCAACTCTAGTATTACCCTTAATCTCATGCAATTGCATTAAATGATATCCAAATTGCGATTTGAAAGGCTTAGAAATCTGGCCAACATCTAAACTAAAAGCCATTTCTTTAAATTCTTTTATAAATTGAGATTCTTTTGTTACTGTATATTTTCCTCCATTTTGAGTTACACCAGGATCTTCTGAATTAATAATAGCTTTCATTTTAAAACTAGCTCCTTCTTCAATTTGCTTTTTTAAATCATTTAATTTGTTTACAATTCTTTCATCTTCTTCTGCAGAAGGTTCAGCATTAATAACAAGTTGCGCTAATTCTATTTCTGCAGGAAATTCTGGCAAGTCTCCTTTTTCTTTTAAACCATTAAAATACAAACGTACTTCTTCTGGCGTTACATTAATCTTCTCTGTTATCTTAGCTTGTTCTTTTTCTATTAAAACATTTTCTGTCTGAACAGTAAATAACTCTTTCTTTAAATCATCTAAATCATTAAAACCATAAGCTTTAATAACCTTATCTACACTACCATATTGTTTTGTAAAATAGCTAACACTTTTATCTACCCTACTTGTAATCTCAGGATCTGTTACAATTACACTATCAATTATAGCATGATGAGCAAGAAGTTTTTGCTGCATTAATTCTTCTAGCATTTCACAATCTGAAATTGTAACTTTACCTTCTGACCTTACCTCTACTTCTTGTTTAAATTTTTCTATATCAGAATCTAAAACAATATTTTTTCCTATAACTACTGCAACACCATCTATTTTCACTTTTTGTGCAAAAGTTGAAATACTCATCAACCCAAAAAAAGCTGTTATAACAGTTAATTTAGTATACTTTAAAATTGTTGTTCTTTGTTGCATCTTTTACTAATATTTTTTCTATATCTCTAATTAATTCAATTTTACGTTTATGTAAAATCATTTGTTTTATCTTAGGTTTAATATAACTTAAAGGCGCTGTATCATTCCTAATTAAAACATCTTTTATAGCCACCAAATATAAACCTATTGAATCTTGTTTTTGAAGTAATTTTGTTTTTTTTAACAGATTTTCCTTAGAAAAAGGCAGTTTTAACAAAACCTTATCTAATTGGGTCCAAATAGAGTCGTTTAAATGATGAAACTTAAAACTTAATTGCTGTTTTTCTAAAGCTTCTAGGTCTTCTATATCGTAAGACTTAAATAAATTTTCTAATTCTTTTTTATTAATAATATTGTTATCAAAATGAAGGTATTTAATTTTAACTAACTCTTCATTTAATCTAAAATTATCTTTACTTTTTAAATAAAAATCTTCTATCTCAAAATCATTAATTACTGTATCTAACTGCTGTTTAATCAGCATTTCTTTGTAATTATTAATTAGTAAACTCTCTTTATAATCTTTTACAAGCGTATTAATTTCACTTACTTCTTCTAAAGTACTATTATTTTCTGCTTTTTTTAATAACAATTGTTTTATTGCCCAATCATTTATATAACTTCTTACCAATACTACACTATCTTCTTTACTTATATTTGTTGGTAAAGCACTTTTTAAATCTTCTTTAAATAATTTTTCTGTATTAACAATAGCTACAATTTCTGATGTTTTTTCAACTTTCTCTTGAACATTAAAATAGTTGCATGAAGAAAGACTTAAAGCAATAAAAAGTAGAATTGAAAATTGTTTCATTATTTCTTTTTATAATATTTAACTAATTTCTTTAATTGCTTCTTATTTACTTCGATAGTACTCTTTCTCTTTAAATCTGCAATCCAATTTTTCTCCAAGAAAAGCTGATAATCATTCATTACTTCTCCTTTTATTTTTTTTAATTCTTTAGTTTTATAAGAATTTAGATTAGCTTCAAAAAAGTTTTTTAACCCTAAAGTATCTTTAGAAGATTGGTTCCATATTTTTTGTTGCATTAATTCAAATAACAACAGACCGTCTTTATACTCTTGTAATGTGTAGGCAAATTCTGGTTCAACTTTTTCTAAATTATCTTTATAGTACGATAAAATTTCTTTGTCTTTAAATTCTTCAAAAAGCTGAAACACAGGAATATTTTTTTCCTTTGAATAAAATGAACAAATTCTTCTTGAGTACTGTTTTGGCCATTAATTGTTAAAATTATAGCCTTAAGAGAATCTTTTGGCATTACTCTTATATCTTTTCTACTAAAAATGCTCTTAGCATTTTCATTTTCTGTAATTACATATTTCTTTTTTAATTTATCTATAACTACTTTTTGAGACAATTGTGCTCTTTCACTAGATCTTACTTTATTCTTTAATTCTCTTTCCAATTCTTCAAAAGATTGAACAGGATATTTTTTGATCAACTGAACAATATGCCAACCAAAACGAGTTTTAAATGGCTTAGAGTAAGCTCCTTCTTTCTGCAAACTAAAAGCTACATCATCAAAAGATTTTACCATAACTCCACTCCCAAACTTCCTTAACTTACCTCCTTTAGATTTAGAACTTACGTCTGTAGAATATTTTCTAGCCAAAGCTTTAAACTGCTCATCACTTTCTAGTTTTTGATAAACTGTATTAATTAATTCTTCACCTTTAGCAGTTTTATCATTTATTAAAATATGTGCAACTTCCACTTCACCTCTAGAAAGTCTAAAAGCATCTACTTTTAAAATATGATACCCAAAACGTGACTTAAATGGCTTAGAAATCTCACCTACTTTTGTTTTGTAAGCATTATCTTCAAAAGCGTAAACCATTCTAAAAGCAGAAAAATATCCTAAATTACCTTTATTACCAGGTCTTCTTGTTTTTGGATTGTCTCTAGCAGAAGGATCTTCAGAAACTTCTACAGCAATTTTTTCAAAATCCTCACCAGCTACAATTCTTTTTCTAATTTGCACTATTTTATTATATGCCTCTAAAGTATCTTTTGGCGTTGCTTCTTTTGGTGTTCTAATTAAAATATGCTTTGCTTTTACCTCATTTTTTGTTCTAAAATAAGCATCTTTTACCAATTTATTAATAAATGAAGAATCTTGCATATATGGTGCAGAAAGTTGATTTCTATAACCTTCCATCTCTCTTTTATAAGATAAAAGCGTATCCAACTTTATTTTATATGCTTCTTTAACTTTTAATTTATAACTAATAAAAAGTTCTAGATTTTTCTCTACATCTTTTGCTTCATCATTATCTAGAGCATCTAAATTTTTTTCATAAACTCTTTTAAATTCTGAAACCGTTGTTTTTTCATCATCTATAGTTAATAAAACTTTACTCTTTTTTTGCGAAAAAAGAGAACTTACACTACATAAAACTACTAATAATAATAATAACTTTTTCATAAACTTATAATGATATAATTCCTTTAATTTTTTCAGCTTTTTTATAATATTCAATAACCGAACTTGCACTATCAATTTTTAAAACAATAGAAATACTAACATATTTACCTGTTTTAGATTTCTTCGTTTTAATTACTGCTCCTGTGTTATTAAATAGATTTTGTACTTCATTTACCTGATTTTCGTCTGAAGGTACAATAAACTTATACATATAATCTGCAGGAAAACTAGTTGTGTCTTCTAACTGAACTTTTAATTTACTATAAAAAGCATTTTTATCACTCATAATAATTGAATATCTTTTTTACTATTTTAAATAGCAAGCTACAAAATTACATTAAAAATTAGTTTTATAAAGCGAATGATTTATTTTTGTGATTTGCTTTACAAAACACTTAAGCAAAATTATAATAACTCTAAGACAAAGTACTTGCAAAAAAATCAGCAAAAAATCGTTTTAATCGGTGGCCCTGGAACAGGGAAAACAACTATTATTAATAATTTGAAAAAGAAAAATTTTTTCTGTTTCGATGAAGTATCTAGAGAAGTAATTTCTAAAGCACAAGAAAAAGGTATTGAACAATTATTTTTAACTGAACCTTTATTATTTAGCGAAATGCTACTTGAAGGTAGAGAAGAACAATTTTTAAACGCCGATAAAACTAAGGAAAATATTGTTTTCTTTGATAGAGGAATTCCAGATGTTCATGCTTATATGAATTATTTTAAAACCAAATACCCTAGTTTATTTATAGAAAAAAGTTTAAAATACAAATACGATCTAATTTTTCATTTCTCTCCTTGGAAAGAGATACATGTAACAGATAAAGAACGTTATGAAACTTTTGAAGAATCTACTATTATAGATGAATTTCTAACAAAGGCTTATACAGAATTAGGTTATAAAATAATAAATGTTCCTTTTGGTTCTATAGATGAAAGAACCAACTTTATTCTTAATTCGCTTTCTTGCGAAATATGACTACTCCAAAAGAAATATTAAAAGAGTATTGGAATTTTTCTTCATTTCGAAGTCCACAAGAAGAAATTATTAACGCTGTTTTACAAAATAAAGATACAATAGCACTTTTACCAACTGGAGGAGGAAAATCTATATGTTTTCAGGTTCCTGCACTAATAAAAGATGGCGTTTGCATTGTTATATCTCCACTAATAGCATTAATGCAAGATCAGGTAGAAAGCTTAAACAAAAAACATATAAAAGCAACAACCATAAAATCTGGTTCTTCTCAAGATGAGATTATTACACTTTTTGACAACATTAAGTTTGGGAACTTTAAGTTTTTATATATTTCTCCCGAAAGACTACAATCTACTTTTATTCAACAAAAAATTAAAGAATTAAACATTTCTTTTGTAGCTATAGATGAAGCACATTGCATATCTGAATGGGGACACGACTTTAGACCCTCTTTTAGAAACATTAAAATATTAAGAGAACTTATTCCTAATCTTAATTTTATAGCGCTTACCGCAACTGCAAACAATAGAGTTTTAGAAGACATTTCTAAAAACCTTGAATTAGAAAACCCTTCAGTTTTTAGAAAATCTTTTGAAAGAGAAAATTTAGCATATCAAGTTTTTTCTGTTGAAGATAAATTATTGCGGTTAGAACAAATTTTTACGAAGACAAAAACACCAGCTATTGTTTATGTAAACTCAAGAAAAAAAACAGTAGAAATTTCTAGTTTTTTGAATTCAAGAAAATTTAAAAGCAGTTTTTATCATGGAGGATTAACGTCTAAAGAAAAGCAGAATTCTTTTAAAAATTGGATGACAGAAAAAACACCAATCATGATTTCTACAAATGCATTTGGAATGGGAATTGACAAATCGAATGTTGGAATTGTTGTCCATTATGACCTTCCTTTAAGTATAGAAAATTACATACAAGAATCTGGAAGAGCTGGCAGAAATAATAAAAAATCTTTTGCTGTATTATTAAAAAATGAAAACGATATTTTTGTTTATAAAAAACAGGTAGAAAAATCATTACCAAGTATCATAGAAATTAAAGAGGTGCACAAAAAATTGTATCAATATTTTAGAATCTCTAACGGAGAAATTACAGAAAAATTCTACGCTTTTAACATTTTAGAATTCTCAAAAATATATGGTTTTTCAGTTTTAAAGGTAGATGCAATTTTAAAAATACTATCCAACAACGGCATCATAGAACTAACAAATACTTATAATCAAAAATCTACAGTATTTTTTAAAGCAACTAGTAAAAATGTTGTTTTACACGCCATAAGAAATATCTATACAAAGACATTTATAAACTCACTACTAAGAACTTACACAGGTCTATTTAAACAAGAAGTTAAAGTAGATGAATTTCTACTTGCTAAGAAATGTAACATCACTTCAAAGCAAGTAATTGCAAATTTAGAGCGTTTAGACCAAGAAGAAATACTAACCTACAAGAGAGTAAAAACAGATTTAGAAATTTGTTTTCTAGAACCAAGAGAAGATGATAAAACCATCAATAGATATTCTAAAGAAATTATAAAGTTTCTAAAACAGAAAGAAAAAAATCAAGCGATTTCTTAGAATATATTCAGAACAAATTCACTTGCAGAAACATTCAAATATTAGAATATTTTGATGAAAAATCAACAAAAAAATGTGGCATTTGCGATGTATGTTTATCCCAAAAGAGAAAAAAATGAAGACATTTCTTTTAAGATTATATCACTTTTAAAACTTAAAAAAAGTTGTAATTCTCAAGAAATAAATCAGCATTTAGAAGCAAATGAAAAAGACATTTTAATACATTTGCGTAAACTTTTATCTGAAGATAAAATAGAAATCAACAACCAAAACAAGTACCAACTTAAATAAAAAAACATGAAAGATTTACGTATTATTTTTATGGGAACACCAGATTTTGCTGTTACCATTTTAAAACATTTAGTAGATAATAATTACAATGTAGTTGGTGTAATAACTGCTGCAGATAAACCAGCAGGAAGAGGAAGAAAACTAAATGAATCTGCAGTAAAAAAATACGCTTTATCAGAAAACCTACCAATTCTTCAACCTACAAATTTAAAAAGCGTAGCGTTTCACAAAGAATTAAATGCACTCAAAGCCGACTTACAAATTGTTGTTGCTTTTAGAATGTTACCTAAAGCTGTTTGGAAAATGCCTGCTTTTGGTACTTTTAATCTGCACGCTTCGTTATTACCAGAGTATAGAGGAGCTGCTCCTATTCATTGGGCAATTATAAATGGAGAAACTAAAACAGGAGTTACTACTTTTTTTATTGATGATAAAATAGATACCGGTGAGATTATATTACAAAAAGAAATACAAATTAATGATATAGAAACTGTAGGTTCTTTGCACGATAAATTAATGTATTTAGGTGCAGATTTAGTTGAAGAAACTGTAAATTTAATTTCTAATGGAGATGTAAAAACTAAAAAACAGCCGGAATTAGAAGAAAAATCTGCCCCAAAATTAAACCCAGACAATACAAAAATAGACTGGAACGATTCTTTAGATAATATTTATAATAAAGTTAGAGGGCTAAATCCATTTCCTACAGCTTGGACTGTCATAAAAAATGATACGGAAGAAATAACAGCCAAAATCTATGCATTAACAAAAGAGAATAATGATCATAAATTTAGTGTAGGAAAAATAATTACCACTAAGAAAGAAATGAAAGTTGCCGTAAATGGAGGATTTATTTTTATAAATGAAATTAAGCTTTCTGGTAAGAAAAAAATGGACATTAAAAGCTTACTAAATGGTTATACTTTCTCTTTAGATTCAGAAATGCTATAAACCCTTTATTGGTAAGGATTTTAGAGTTTTTTGATTTATCACCCTACCTTTATCAACAATTTGAGCCTATTTATTAACAAAAACATACTTTTTAGGGTGTCAAATTTGCGTGAGCCCTTAATCCGTCTATATTTGTTAAGCTTAATAGCAAAAAAATAATATTCAATTAATTTTAAAATCTATTTATTATGAACAAGTCAGATTTAATCGACGCAATGGCTGCTGATGCAGGAATATCTAAAGTAGCTGCTAAAGCATGTTTAGAATCTTTTACAGGAAATGTAACTTCTGCTTTAAAAGGTGGTGGTAAAGTTGCTTTAGTTGGTTTTGGAACTTTTTCAGTTTCTAACAGAGCTGCAAGAACTGGTAGAAACCCACAAACAGGAAAAACTATCCAAATTGCTGCTAAAAATGTAGCTAAATTTAAAGCTGGAGCTGGATTAAGCGACGCTGTAAACTAAAACATATAGTTTAAAGTATTTAAAAACTCTCTTTTTAAGAGAGTTTTTTTATTCCTATATTTTCTTTATATTTACTTATGCCCCATTTAAAACCTCTTAAAGGAAGATTATTAATTGCTGAACCTTCTATTTTAAATGATAGTTCTTTTAATAGAGCAATTATTTTAATAACTGAGCATACAGACAGCAACTCTATTGGCTTTATATTAAATAGGCCACTAGAATATACTATTCAAGATTTATTACCTGAAATAGAATGTAATTTTAGAGTTTACCAAGGAGGTCCAGTAGAACAAGACAACCTATACTTTGTTCATAAAGTACCAAACCTTATACCAGATAGTATTGAAGTTGATAATGGTATTTTTTGGGGAGGTAATTTCGAATCTTTAAAATTTTTACTAAACAATGGCACGTTAGAAAAAACTGACATTCGCTTTTTTCTTGGATATTCTGGCTGGAGCAAGCATCAACTTGAAGATGAAATAAACATAAACTCATGGTTTGTTTCTGAAAACGACATAGAAAATACTTTTTCAGAAGAAAACTCTACACTTTGGAAAAATAAAATACTTCAAAAAGGTGGAGATTACAAACTTTGGGCAAATGCACCAAGTGATGTTAATTTAAATTAGACAGAAGTAACCTCTAACACTTTAAGACTTTTTGCAATTTTAGCAGAAAAATCAGTTTTAAAAGACTTCTTTTTATAATTAGTAACACCTTGCACTCCAATTATTGCATTAGATATAAAAACTTCATCTGCTTTTTGGATTTCGAAAGGCGAAATATTTGTTTCCTCTAAAGTAAAATTTTCATTTTTAGAAATTATATCTATCACCTTACCTCTAACAATACCTTTTATACAGCCTTCTGCTAAAGCTGGAGTTTTTACAACATTACCTTTTAAAATAAAAATATTTGCATTTGTTACTTCTACAACTCCTTTTTTTCATTGATTAGAACACAATTATCCAAATCGTTTTCTTTAGCATAAATACTTGCCAAAGTATTTACCATCCTATTATTTGTTTTAATAGTAGATAATAAACCCGAATAATTATAAAAATCTTTAAAAACATCAACCGTATACTTTTCTTTTTCTTTATAAGTATTGGCTTTTACATCTACCAAATAATCAATTTCATTTGTTTTAGGTGTATATAAACCTCCATCTTTTCTATAAACATTTAATCTAACACGAAAAGAATCCGATTTATCTTGAATAGCTACAGTTTTTAAAATTTCTTGCTCTAAAAACTCTAAAGTAAATTGCATTGGTATTTTCATACGCAACATTCTCATAGAAGCCATTAATCTAAAATAATGATCTTCCCAAAAAACAACTTTACCACTATTAACTTTTACAGTTTCAAAAATTGCATCTCCATATTTAAAACCTCTATTTTCTATAGTTAAGTTTATGTTTTCTTCCAGCAATAATTCCCCATTAAAATTAATCATACATATGTTTTTAGAAATGCAAAATTACTATATTTATAAGATTTTTAGCATAAAAAAACTCAGCAAATTGCTGAGTTTTATATATTTTTTAAACTTTAACCTATTAAGCTCCAATTGTATGTTTTAATTCATCAATTTGGTTCTCCCAAAGTTGTTTAGCTTCGTCTACCTCATCTTCATCATCTGCAAAATCGGTAACTATTAAAGAAACATCTTTAGTTAAAGCATCTACTTGAATTTTTATTTCAAAAAAACTATCATCATCTTCGCTTTCTAACCATTTAAATCTAACTCTTTCACCAGATTTTTTTGTGATTAACTCTGCCTCTTCTTCCTCTCCATCCCATGAAAAAGAAAAAATTTTACCTCTTGAGTTAACTTTATCTGCAAACCATTCTTGTAAATTAGAGGGTGATGAAATGTACTGATACAGCATATTTGGTGATGCATGTATAGGAACTTCTATTTCGTATTTTACTTTATCCATTGTTAAAAAACTTAAGCCGACAATATAGGTATTAATTCTATTTAAAAAAATTAAACACTCAACTTGCTAGTTTGTAAAAATCGATTATATTTGCAGCCTCTAACAAATGGCGAGGTAGCTCAGTTGGTTAGAGCGCAGGATTCATAACCCTGAGGTCACGGGTTCAAATCCCGTTCTCGCTACAAATTCAAATTACTTTAAAACAACAGTTTAGTTAGCTCTAAACTGTTTTTTTATGCTTAAAAAGAAAGAATCTACTATCTTAATCTCTAAATTAAACATCATTTAGAAAACAAAATGAATATTTGTTATTCTTATCACTTATAATTCTATTACAAACTTAAATCTAATTCAAATCATTAAACTTTGCTTTCATAGTAGGGTTATTATAAGTGAGTTTTTTTATTGTTAAACTTTCTGTCTTATTATTAGCTAAACGCAAGTTATTTACAGATGAATTAAGAGCTTCTTTTACTTTTTCTAAATGTTTAATAGTGGCATCTATTTCTGTAATTGCTGTTTTAAATTGTCTGCTCGCTAAATCATAATTTCTAGCAAAACCCGTTTTAAAATCGTTTATTTTATCTTCGAAAGTAGATATATCTACATTTTGATTACGCATTAAAGTTAACTCATGTTTATATTCTAAAGATTTCATTCCGGCATTTCTTAACAGTGTAATAATTGGAATAAAAAATTGAGGGCGGATTACATACATTTTTGGATATTTGTAAGATACATCTACAATACCTGTATTATAAAACTCATTATCGGTTTCTAATAAAGAAACTAAAACTGCATATTCACAACCTTTGTCTTTACGGTCTTTATCTAATTTTGCAAAAAAATCTTCATTTTTCTTTTTACTTGCTGTAGTATCGTTTTCGTTTTTCATTTCAAACATAATCGATACTATTTCATTTTTATTCGTATCAGATTCTTTGAAAATATAATCGCCTTTAGTACCACGAGAAGCATCGTTGTCTTTTTCAAAATATGCATTTTGAAAAGCGGTAGCTCTTAATTTATTAAACTCTATTTCGCAATGTTGCTCTAAAGACTCTCCCAACATTTTTGTTGATAGTTTTTGCTTAAAGTCTTTTAAACGCTCTATTTCTTCTTCTTTTAACTTTATAGCTTCCTCTTTGTGTTGTAATTTATTTTTAAATTGCTCGTTCAAAGATTTCTCTAATAATTCTTTTTCTGTGTCCTTGTTTTTTAAGTCATTAACTAGTTGATCTCTTTCTTTTTCGATTCCTCTAACAGAATTAGACAGCGATAATTCGTACTGAGTATCTGCTCTTTCAATTTTAGATTTTAATTGGTTTATTTCTTGGTTTTTTTCATCTTTTAAATTATTTAGAGCAACTTGTAAAGCCATTTTTTTCGGTTTCTACCAAACGCAACCTAGCTTCTAAATCTTTTATAGTTGTTTCTTTTTTAGAAACTTCTTGTATTAAATCTGTTTTACTTTTTGCTTTTAGTAAATCTATTTCTCTTTGTTTTTCTGTAAGTTGTTTTTGAAAAGAAATATTTAACTCAGATTCTTTAAGTTGTAATGCAGATTTTTTTTCTTTACTAGCATTTTCTAATCGACTCTTTAATTCCTCTTGAAATTGTTGATCTCTAACTTGCTTAACAATATCTGTATAAACACTTTCATCTACTTTAAAAACTTCGTTACAATTGGGGCAATTTACTGTTGTATTCTTATTCATTTTCTAATTTTAATTTTTAAACAAAGTTTAATAACTATATTAAACAGAAAAGAAACTAAATTTAAAGCTTAGTTTCTTTTCTGTTTATGTAAATTTAAAATAAAATTCCCAATAAGCTTTATCATTTTTAAACTTCTATATATTATTTACAACTTTCTAATATAGGTTTATAAATAAATATCTAGAAATAGAATTAATAATTTTAGTTAATGAATTCCCTTTCTTCAGGTATTTATAAATCTTCAGTCTCTGAAATTTCTGTTTTTAAATCTCATACTTTTTAGGACTTGATTTTCTTACCTCTTAAATACTAATATTTTTAGGGCTTCGATAAAACTTTCTAACTTTCAGCTTCAATTTTTTATCCTAATAATTATTCTTTTGGATACATACCAATGTCTTTATGTTGCCATAATAGATTAATAATACTCCACTTTCCATCAAGTTTTATCAATTGTAAATATTCTACCCAATTATCTGATACTAATCTAACATTGGCTATTCGATTATAAATATCTAAGATTTTAACTTGATTATTAGGCTTTACAGGGAATTTGGTGTTCGATTTATTCCATGATGTAGCATTTTCGATCATTCGTTTTTTAGAAATTGCTCTAGCAAATTCCTTTCTAGAATTTCTATCCCAACCTATAGTTATTTTATTTAAACTATCATTCATAACCTCTTTCATAAGGCTTGGTTTTAGATCTTGTAACGCAATTAAATACCCTAAAGATATTCTTTTAATTTCTGTAGAATCTGCTTTAGTAGCTCTAGAGGCAAGTTCTATTTTAATATTAGTTGGCACTTTTCTGCCTCTAATTCTTTTTTTATTGGTATCAAATTGCACTAAACCGATTTGATTACCAATACTATCATATTCTTTTTCTCCGTATGCAAATCCCCATTGGTTTGTAACTAAATTACCTTTTTCATTATGGTAACTATAAGTAACATGATTTCCCATAACATCATAAATATCTTGATAAGAAGCGGTTCCTTTATCGTTTACTACAACTTGTAATTTATCATTTAAATTATAATGAGCTTTTGGAAATCCTTTTTTATTTAGCAAAATTCCTGTAGTTCCAAACTTAAAATAAGGCGATAATGATACTGTTTCTTTCTTTAAATTATATCTCTTTTCAATAATTAGCTTTTTATGTTTACTCCAGCTATACTCTGCAATTCCCCAATTAGATTCCATAGGTTTATCATCCAAATTAAAAAATTGCATTTTATTTTTAAAGCCTTTTATATTAAAAGAATAAACTTCTTTTAATACATTTCTGTCATTAACAATACGTTTACCGTTTTTATCAAAAAAGGTTCTAGTTTCTTTATTGTTATTGTAATCAATTTTCACTTTATAAACACCTAAAGAAGCTAACGGGTGTTGTTTTTCGGTATGATAATGGTTATTAATAATCTCTATTATTCTTTCGTTATTATCATATTTAAAAATATAATGCGAAGTAGCGTCTGCTTTTAATTTATCTAAAGGATAAGTTCCTGCTAAATTTAAAAATGGCGAAACATGATTGTACCTTAAATGTCTAAAATATTTAGTGTTAATAGTACTTTGTGCTAAAGTTGATGTACTAATTAATAGTAATATGATTAATTTAAATGCTTTCATAAGGTGTTTTTAATAATTTATAGAAGGTTTTTTAATGCGTTTTTCTTGTAAAAATCTCCAATAGGAATTTCAATTTTTCCAATTTCAATATCATGTTTGGTATAAGCAGTAACATTATCTTTATTTACTAGATAAGACCTGTGTACTCTTAAAAAACGTTTATCTAATTTTGTCTCAAAAGCTGTAATACCATGCTTAAGAATTATAGTTGATGCATCTCTTAAATGAATTCTTATATAATCTTTTATACTTTCGATATAGTTAACCTCATCAAATAAAACTTTTATGTTCTTTTTATTACTTTGAACATAAATAAAATTATCTTCTAATGGTTTTTCTTTATTTTGAGGTAGTGGTTTTACACTTTCCATAAATTTTTCTATCGCTTTAAAAAAGCGTTCAAAAACTATTGGTTTTAATAAATAATCTACTGCACTTAGCTCAAAACCTTCTATAGCGTAATCTCTATAGGCGGTTGTAAAAATTACTTTAGGTTTTCTAGTTAAATTTTTAAAAAAATCGGTTCCTTTTAAAACTGGCATTTCAATATCTAAAAAAAGTAAGTCTACAGTTTCGTTTTGTAAAATTTTATGGGCTTGAATAGCAGATGAACAAGAAGCAACTATTTCAAAATTATCTAATTGAGAAACATGTGTTTCTATAAGTTCTCTTGCTAAATCTTCATCATCAATTATAAGGCATTTATATTTCATCTTTACTAACTTTTAACCTAACTGAATAATTCTCTTTTGTGTTTTCAATATCTAACTTATATTTATTTGGATACAATAAATTGAGTTGTTTTTTAATATTTTGTAAACCTATAGAATTACGATCTTCTGAGTTTTCAAAAGCATAAACATTAGGCTTTGTATTTGATATTTTGAATTCTACAAAAGTTGAATCTCCAAATATTGAAATATTAATAATTGCTGTATTAATTTCCTGACTAACACCATGTTTAAAAGCGTTTTCTAAAAAAGTAAGCAATAACAAAGGTGCTATTTCTGCTGCTTCATTTATAGTTTCTTTAAATACAACTTCTACTCTATTTCCATATCTAACTTTTTCTAAAGCTATATAATTATGTAACAAGGTTACTTCGTTTTTTAAAGAAACATAGTTGCTTTGGCACCTATATAAAATGTAGTCTAAAATATCTGAAAGTTTTGAAATAACTTCTGGAGTTTTATCAGACTTTTTTAAAGCTAAGGCATATAAATTATTTAATGTATTAAATAGAAAGTGAGGGTTTAATTGATTTCTTAGCGCATCTAATTCTGTTGTTTTCTTTTGTTCTAACAAGCTCGCTGTCTCTTTCTCTTTCTTGTAATAATTAAAGGCAGACAACATTATAGACGGAGCTAAATCTATTGGAAAGGTTCTAACAAAAGAATAAAAATCGGTAATTCTTTCTAAGAAAACTAACGGAGGTCTGTTTTTATAAACTTCTTTAAATTCTTCTGCTAAATAGAAACATTTATAAGTATAATGGGCAAAATAAAAAACATAGATTATTATAACAATTGAAATAAAAAAAGCACTTTTTTATTCTTGTTTAATAATTTAGGAATTAGAATTTCTATTATAATATATGTTAAAGCTACTTGAAATAATATATCTACTGTTACTGCATATAATAAATAAGACTTATTATCTTCAAAAGGGTATGACATACTTAAATAATAAACAAAAACAAGACTCCAAAATAACAGATGTTGAAGTACTGTTTTGTTAAAAATTCTAAATCTATTTTCGCCTTCAGTCATTAAAATTACATATATAAATAAATTAAGTTTGTAAAGCTACAAATTAAACTTTAGCAGTTAAAAAAAAGAGACGAACACTCTAATTATAAATATAAACACTCTATAACTGAGTTTAAACCATCTATTTACCCAAAATAACTTTCTATATACTAAAACTTAGAGTCTATCTATTTTTTTATTACTACTTAGTAAACTAACTAATTTTGATAAAAACACTAAAGGATAAATTTCAATACTCTATGCACTTTAAAATCAAATTTTCATTATCTGTACTTATTATAGTAAGTTATTTCTCGTATGCTCAAATTCATCAAGATAACAACAATGTAATTACAGACAGTATTTATTCTACTATTTTAAAAGAAAATAGAGATATTTATATAAAACTACCAGAAAGTTACTCTACTAATAGTAACAAAAAATATCCTGTTATTTATATTCTAGATGGTGAGTTATTATTAAGTACTTTAAATCTTGTACATAGTTATTATAGTGGAGGTTTTATGCCAGAAATGGTTTTGGTGGGTATTTCTAACACCAATAATCGTTCTAGAGATTTAACAACATCATTTGTATCCTCTTTTTATCAGAAAAATGGTGAAGCAGAAAATTTCACTTCTTTTTTTAAAAAAGAACTAATTCCATATATAGAAAAAACATATCCTGTTACAAATTACAGATCTTTAATTGGGCATTCTTATGGTGGTCTTTTTACAGTTAACACTTTACTAAATCATTCAGATTTGTTTAGCAATTACTTAGCAATAGATCCTAGTTTAGATTGGGACAATCAAAAATTACTAAAACAAGCTAAAGAAGTTTTAGCACATAAAAATTATACAGGAAAGTCTTTGTTTATATCATTAGGAAGTCAATTACACATGTCTAACCCAAAAATTACGATAGATAATGTTATGAAAGATACTACAAGCTTTACAATCTTTCCTAGATCTAACATGTCATTTTTTGAGCAAACTAAAAAAAATGCTAAAAACGGACTTATTACTACTTGGAAATACTATCCTGATGATTTGCATGGTACAGTTCCTTTACCTTCTATAAAAGATGGTCTACTATCGTTATTTAATTGGTATCAATGGGAAAACACAAGTGCGTTTAACAACCCAAATACTTCCGTAAAAAAATAAAAAGTTTTATTAAATACAGAGAAAATAAGTTAAAAAAACATTTTGGATATACAGAACCTCCTTATGGAGAAGATATTTTTAATATGATGGGTTATATGAATATAGATTTAAATCAATTAGAAAAATCTTTAATGTATTTTAAAATGGCTACTTATTATTATCCCAAAAGCGCTAATGCATTTGATTCACTTGCAGAATTCTACTTTAAGCAAAAAGATTATAAAAAAGCATTAAAAAACATAACTAGAGCTTACAGTTTAAGTGGAAAAGAATCTCATAAAAAGAAAATAGAAATTTATAAAAATAACCAATAAACACATTAAAAACTATATCTATGAAACAATTAGCTATTATGTTCTTTACTTTTATATTAACCTTTAAAGTGTATTCTCAAAATACGGATAACGAATACTCACAATTAATTAAAGAAGGTTGGAAACTTTGCTTAAGTAAAGATTATAAAAGTTCAGCAAAATTATACAAGAATGCTTTTGATTTAAATAAAAAAGTACCACTTACAGATCGTTATAATGCTTCTTGCATTAATGCTTTAGCAGGCAATAAAGATGACGCATTCAAAAACTTATTTATTGCTGCCAATGAATTAAAATGGGATGACATAAATCACTTAAAAAATGATTCAGATTTAAAATCTTTACACTCAGATAATCGTTGGAAAATACTCGTTTCTAGCATCACAAAAAACAAAGAAGAAAAAGAAAAACATTTTGATAAGAGTTTAACAAAAATTCTAGATAAAATCTATTTTGATGATCAAAGTACAAGAAACCAAATAAGAACAAAGGAAAAAAAGTATGGTAGAAACTCGAAAGAAATGGATGCTTTTTGGCAATTGATACTTAAAAACGATTCTATAAACTTAATTAAAGTAAGTAAGATTTTAGATTCTAGAGGTTGGCCAGATAAAAAATTAATTGGTTCTAGAGGCTCTTCAACACTATTTTTAGTTATTCAACACGCAAATAAAGAAACTCAAGAAAAATACTTACCCATGGTTTTAAAAGCTGTTGAACATAACAATTTACCTAAGAGGCAATTTGCTATGTTTTACGATCGGTTAGTTTTAAGAAGAGGAGAAAGACAAGTTTATGGAACTCAATTAGCAATTAACAACGAAAGTAAAAAGCCATATGTTTTACCCCTAAAAGATCCAAAAAACGTAGATAAACGTAGAATTAAAATGGGATTGAATACTATGCAAGAAAACATGAATAGATGGAATCTGATTTGGGATATTGAAAAATATATAAAAGATTTACCTGCAATAGAAGCAAGAGAAAAAGAGCTAAATAAAAAGCTAAAAAAATAATATTTGGTTTGAAGCGGAAAATCTAGACTGATTAAAAAGAAGAAAAATCTTTTAAATTAATTCTTTTTCTTTAAGTGATTTCTTCAAATTAGTCTGATTTTCCCAAAACCGATCTTTTATTTTTTTAAAACTTTAGCAAATCTAGGATCTTTTTTTAAGGGATTCATTACAGGATCTATTTCCATAAATACTAAAATCCAATATTGATAATTACTTTCAGTAGCAAAAATTTGTAACTGGTTAATTGCCTTTTCTACATCGCCTTCATAAGCATACTTTACTGCCAAACTTGCACTTTTGTATATAGATGTATCATCTTCGCAATATTTTGAATAAGATTTTATAAAACTATCAGCTTCTTTATTTAAGCCCATTTCCTTATAAACAAATCCTATTTTTATATCTTCATGAGAATATATATTTAATCCGTATTTTTCTTTTATTTCAACAAATCTCTTAAAGTAAAAATAAGATTTTTCAAAATTCCCTTGGTAATAGTAGAAATTTGCAACTTCTTGCATTACATCCATTCTTGTAGAATCTTTTTCCAATTCAAGTTCCAATAAACTCGTAGTTTCTTTTATATCTTTATCTCTTGCATATAAAATTAAGGTTTTTAAATACGGAGCATAATAATTCTTTGGGTTAAACTCTAAAGATTTATTAACATAAGATAATGCTTTTTCTGTAAAACCATTTTGTATAAGAGCGCTACTTAAACTTAAATATCTATAACTTTTACCAATAGAATCATTAGCTCCAACATCTAATTTAATACCCATTAATGCGTATTTTAAATGTTTACCAGTATTAGGAATGTTATTAGAATACAATAAAGAGAGTACTTGTACAACAGCAGATGAATTAGGATTGTATTCGAGCGCTTTTTCTAAATGCGGTACAGCCAACCTGTATTCCTCATTATACATATAATACAAAGCTTTTGCAATTAAACTTACATCCGATTTTGAGTCGTACAACAATGCTTTATCTGCATAATTGTTAATTTGTTGCATGTATTTTTTCTGCTTCTGATAGATATCTAAATAATAATACGAAATAGATAAATTAGCGAAAGCAAGCGCAAACTCTGGATCATTTTCTATCGCTTTTTCAAATAACGGAATTGCTTTTTTATACCCTTCTTTAGTTCTATTATAAAAAGGTTCTAAAGCTTGTAGGTAAAAATCATAGGCTAAAAGGTTTTCTGTAGGCTTCTTATCTATCAATTTTAATTCAGCAGGAGTAATAACAGCCTTAATTGCATTGGCAATTTTCTTTGAAACTTCATTCTGTAGCGCAAAAACATCACCTACTTCCCTACTATATTGTTCTGCCCAAATTGGTGTATTGGTAGATGCATTAATCAATTGTATATTAAGTAATATTTGATTTCCTATTCGTTGTCCACTTCCTTCAACTAAATAATTTACATTCAAATCTTCAGCAATCTCAGGTATTCCTTTACTCGTATTTCTATATTTTTCTACTGATGTTCTACTTATAACTCTTAAATCTTCAATTCGTTGAAGATTGTTAGATGTAGATTCCATTAAACCATTAACAAAATATAGATTTAAAGAATCGTTACTTTCGTTTTTAAAAGGCAAAACAGCAATCGTTTTTTCTAATTCTTCATCAACAACTTCCGCTTTTTGATTAGTATAAAAATAAAAAGCAGATAAAAGCACTAATACACCCAAGAATGAAAATAGATATTTTTTTACTGATTAAAAACGAAGAAGAATTATCTATACTTTCTTCAACTACTTCAGTTTCTATTTTTTTACCAAGTTCACCAGGAGGATAACCGTAATATTCTCTAAAACATTTTATAAAATAAGAAGAACTACCAAAACCAACTTGGTAAGAAATTTCTGAAATTGTTAAATCTTTATCCTCTAACAATTCTTTACTTTTTATAAGACGTACTTTACTTATAAACTTACTTGCAGAAAGTGTAGTTTCCTTTTTTATTTTCCTTAACAAATTAGAACGACTCATATGCATCAAATCTGCCAATTGAGAAACTCCAAATTGTTCATTAGAAATATTTTCTAGAACAATTAATTCTGCTTTTTCAATAAAGTTAGATTTTATATTAGAAGTTTCTGACATGCTAATTTGTATTAATGCGAAAATAAATAATTTTTACGAATGAATCCTAAAAACTAATTCTCTGAATTGATAAAACAAGACAATTGCGTCATAATTTATATCTCTGCGTCATAATTTTTATCTCCTTCTCAAACTTAATATCTATTGCTGCATAAGGTTTATATGAGAATTACATGCTTAACGCATCTTTGTAACATCAAATAAATAAACATTAAATATTAAAATTAAGAATTATGAAATTACCAAAAATGAACTCTATTAAAATGTTAGTAAGCTTTTCTTTAAGCATAATATTACTTGCTAGTTCTTGCGCACAATCAAACAAGAATAAAAATACTGATACAGAAAAGAGTACTACAGTAAAAGAAAAAGTAGAAACTCCAACAATAGGCATTCATGCAGCAGTTATGTCTAACAACCTAGAAGCTGTAAAACAACACATAGCTGCAGGAACAGACATTAACATAAAAGACCAAATGAGCGGATCTACACCTTTAATTTCTGCTGCAACTTTTGGAAAAACTACAATTGTTAAAGCTTTAATAGATGGTAAAGCAGATTTATCAATTAAAAATAATGATGGATCTACAGCTTTACATACTGCTGCTTTCTTTTGTCATGTAGAAATTGTTCAATTATTTATTGATGCTAAGGCAGATAAATCAATAAAAAATAATTTTCAGGCAACTGCGAGAGAAAGCATTTTAGCTCCTTTTGAGCAAATGAAACCAGTTTACAAAATGTTACAACAGCAATTAAGTCCTCTTGGATTAAAAATTGATTTAGCAGAGATTGAAAAAAATCGTCCTGTAATTGCGATGATGTTACAATAATTAATTTAATAAAACTATAGTGTAATGAAATTAGAGAGAAGATACGATATTGATTGGTTAAGAGTTATTGCCATTGGTTTATTATTAATATACCATATAGCAATTGTTTTTCAGCCTTGGGCCTTATTTATAGGCTTTATAAAAAGCAACGACTCTATCGAAGCTTTATGGAAACCTATGACAATGCTAAATGTATGGCGAATTCCATTACTTTTTTATGTATCTGGTATGGGACTTTTTTTTGCAATGCGTAAAAGAAACTGGAAACAATTACTTTTAGAAAGAACAAAACGAATTTTGTTACCTTTTCTTTTTGGTATTGTTGCTATAACTCCTATACATATGTATATTTTTCAAATACACTATAGTTTTCCTTTTGATTACGTACCACATCAAGGTCATTTATGGTTTTTAAGAAATATTTTTATCTACGTTTTATTACTTACTCCTCTTTTTTATTATTTAAAAAAACATGAAAATGGTAAGGTTAAAAAAGTAATATCAAGTATAATGAGTCATCCATTAGTTCCAATAATAGTCTCAATCTTTTTTGTTATTGAAGTACTTTTAGTAAAACCGCAAATGTTTGCTTTATACGCACTTACTTGGCATGGTTTCTTAAATGGTTTTTTAGCATTCTTATTTGGCTTTTTACTAATGTATAGTGGAGATAAGTTTTGGAAAACTGTTAATAAATGGAAGTGGATGTATTTAGGTTTAGCTGCGGTACTTTTTGCTATTAGATATACACAATTTAATACAGAATCTCCAGGATATCTTATGGCAATTGAATCTAATCTGTGGATTTTTGGCGTTTTTGGTTTAGGATTTAAATACTTAAACCGACAAAGTAAAACTTTAAGCTACTTAAGTCAAGCAGCATATCCTGTGTACATCATTCATATGTTTGTTTTATATGCAGGTACAATATTAATATTACCCTTAGAAATTTCAATCATTTTAAAATTTATATGCATTGTAATGTTTACAATTTTAGGTTGCTATTTTATATATGAAGTTATTATTAGAAGAATTAACTTTTTAAGACCTCTATTTGGTTTAAAGCCCAAAGTAAAATTGAATAATAAAACAATAAACTCTATTAAAAAATGAAAATCTTAAACTTACACTTTACGAAATTACTGTTTTATTTAAGCGTTTCTATAACCATTCAAATTTGTAATAAAATTGAAGAAAATTCAACAAAAGAAACAACTTTAATTGATAAAACTGAATTTAATACTCAAGATAAAAATTTAGTTAAAAATGATTCTTTTTTTACTGATAAAAATGAAACTATTTCTACCGTAGATAACTATATTTTTTTAGGCATCGTAGAAGGTTTATTTTATTAACTATAACCCTCTTCAATTACTAGTAAAAAAGGAATACAAAACCCAAAACATCAGGTTGTTTGACAATTTAAACCTAAGTGATTCAATTTCTGAAACATATAAAACTTTTAATCCAATAAAAAGATTTAAAACTCTATATTACAAAGAAATAACTTCTTTTTATGAGCTTTTTTAATGCCAAATGTAAGTTTTAGAAACATGAATAAATCATTAAAAAATTATGCTAAATTTGTTTATTTCGAAAATATGATTTTATCAAGAGTCTTAATAATAAGACAAAATCAAGTAGCTTATCATAAGTCAATCAAATCTTTAAAAGAATTAAAGAAAACATTAGAAAAAATAGATTAACAACTAATTATCAACTAAAAATAATATCATTTTGAAAAAAATAAAACCATGTTAAATATATTTAGAATTATACTACTTCTTGGAACACTTTTTTCATTAACCAAAGTACCTTGGCCAATTGTTAAAGCATGGGCAAAACCTTTACCAAAAACAGTACAAGAGCAAGTTAATGATGCTTTAGATTATGGTTTTGATGGGATGATTGTTTATATCGATAAAAAAGGAAAGCCACCTGTTTTTTATAGTGGAGGTTATAAAGATAGAGACAAAAAAATACCAGCAGATCCAAAATCGTTATTCAAAATTGCAAGTATTAGTAAATTATATGTTGCAGTTTCTATAGCAAAGTTAGCAAATAACAAACGTTTATCGTTAGAGAGTACATTAGCAGATTACTTTCCAGAATTGGTTGGTAGAATTGAAAATGCAGAAAAAATTACTTTAAAACTGATGGTGCAACATCGAAGCGGTATTCCCAACTTTACTAATAACCCAGCCTTTTGGGAAAATGAGCAAGAAAATAGTAAAAAAGCACTCGATTTTGCTTTAGATCTTCCTGCAAGTTTTAAACCAGATAAAAAATATGAATATTCAAACACAAATTATTTGTTGCTTAGAAGAATTTTAGATAAAGTATTAGGCTATAATCATCATTTATATATAAAAGAAGAAATATTAAAACCATTAAACCTTAACAACACTTTTTTTCACTTAAAGAAGTTAATTTAGAAAACGTGATGAGTGGTTACTATGTTGGTGAAACATCAGACTTTAAAACAAATGAAAACGGTATGTTAGCTACAGCAGAAGATGTGGGTGTTTTTTTACGTGCATTAAATGATGGTTCTGTATTTAACAAAGGAGAAAAAGAAATATACTCCTCAATTTACGTATATGACCATGGAGGTTTGGTTCCTGGTTATCAAAGTCTTGCAGAGTATCATAAAGATATAGATACTGTTGTAATTCAATTTATAAATACAACCGATTTTGAAGGTTATGAATGGAATTTGTCTGAAATTTCTATCAACAGAATTGTTAAAATATTAAAAAGACAATATAAATAATCACTTATTGTACAGCTTCCTAAATATAAATTTAGGAGGTTGTAAAACTATTTTTTTAAACTTTTATAAATAGCTGTTTTAATTTTTTCTTCATTAATCCAACCATTAAAAGATTTATAACTTTCCGTAATTGTTTTATTTACTATTACTTCTTGTAAAGTAGCTTTATTATCAATTTCTATTTGAATATTGCTTTTAATAGTATTTAACATTTTTAAATAACTTTTTAAATCTGATCTTTTAGCCACATTACCATGTCCTGGAATAATCTTAGTCTCGTTATTAGATAATAAGATTGCCTTTTCTATACCTGCAATATATCCATTTATAGAACCACCAGACGCTAAATCAATATAAGGAAACTTGCCTTGAAAATAAGTATCTCCCATATGCAAAACATTGTTTTTAGTAAAGTATATTATAGCATCTCCATCGGTATGAGCATTATGAATATGAGTAATAAGAACATCATCATTATTAAAGTACATCATCATATCATCTGTAAATGTTATAACTGGTAAAGCACTTTCTGGTGATGCTTTTTTGGTTTTACCTCTTACAACTTGATCAACACTCATTCTTTTTCGAACATTATTATGAGCTACAATTAATGCACCTTCTTTTTCAATGTTCACATTTCCTCCGGTATGATCTCCATGCCAATGAGTATTTATTAAGTACTTAATGGGTTTACTAGTTATTTTCTTAATTGCTATTAATATCTTTGGAGTTAATGGAGCAAATTGATCATCAATCATAAAAACACCATCTTGTCCTATAAATAAACCAATATTACCTCCTTTACCTTTTAATGCATATAATTGATCTGTTAATTTTATAAATTCAATTTTTACCTCTTTTTTTGACCTTTAATATTAGTTGATATAAAAAAAAGTAATAATAATATTTTTAAAGATTTCATTTCTAAACATATTTTCTTGAAAGTTACAACTTATGCTTTGTATATAAAACAGCAAAGTATATTTTTACAAAAAATATATGTATGCAAATAATAATTGAAGTTATAAAAACGAAGGATATACTATCAATTATTCCTTTACTTTCAAAAATTAATACTAAAACACAACCAGAATTACTAAAAGAACGTGTTTTAGAAATGGCAAGTTTACCTCATTATGAATGCGTAGGTTTATTTATTGATGATAAATTATCCGGAATTTCGGGACTTTGGTATTCAACTAGACATTATATTGGTAAAACTGTAGAACCAGATCATGTAATTATAGATGAAACCTTAAGAGGTAAAAAAATAGGCGAACAATTTTTTAAATGGATAGATAAACATGTGATTTCTAAAGGTTGTGAGGCAATCGAATTAAATAGCTACGTAAGTAATCCTAAATCACATAAATTCTATTATAATCAAGGATATGAAATTTTTGGATTTCACTTTTTAAAAGTATTAAGAAAAGATAAAAAATTTTATTAATTTCTTTAAAAAAATTGCAGATGTTAAAAAACATTGTATATTTGCAACCGCTTACCAATAACGCGAAAGTAGCTCAGTTGGTAGAGCGTCAGCCTTCCAAGCTGAATGTCGCCAGTTCGAACCTGGTCTTTCGCTCAAAAAAGACTTTACTTAATTGTAAAGTCTTTTTTATTTTATAAACTTTTCAATTTATCACCAAAAAGCAATAATAAAATAATAGGAACAGCCAACATAATTACAAAAATTGTGTTCGTAGTAAATAAAATAGGATTTAAAATAAGAGTTAAAACAAAACCACCAATTGCACCACCTAAATGGGCTGCATGACCAATATTACCTAATTGTTTTTTCATTCCGTAAATCGAATATAATAAATAACCAACTCCAAAAATATAACCTGGTATAGGTATTGGGATAAAAAATAAAAATAATTCCATTCCTGGATAAAGTAATATAGAAGAGTAAACAATACCTGAAACTGCTCCAGAAGCTCCTACTGCACTATAGTAAGGTTCATTTTTATGATAATGTAGAGTATAAAAACTCCCAGCTAATAGACTTCCGAAATAAATTATTAAAAAAGAAATTGGTCCTAAAATAGTAGATACAAATCCGCCGAACATATACAATGCATACATATTAAAACCAAGATGCATCCAATCTACATGTAAAAAACCAGAAGTTAACATTCTTAATTTCTCGTTTCCAAGAACTCTACCAACTTGAAACTTATATTTATCTAAAAAAACATAATCATCAAAACCTTTTATAGAAAATAAAACATTCGTAATAATTATTATTAAAATAATAGGGTCTATACCTTCTAGCATCTTACAAACATAACAAAATCTCTTTATTATAACTATTTCTAATTAAATATAAATACTGATATTTGCATTAAAAATAAAACTTATGCAATTTTTAGTTTTTGCACTTACCTACCCTTTTATTTGGTTATTTTCTAGATTACCTATGAGGGTTTTATATATAAAATCTGATGTATTTTTCTTTTTAATATATTATGTTTTTAAATACCGAAAAAAAGTAGTTTTAGAAAATTTACAATTAGCTTTTCCAAAAAAATCTGATGAAGAGAGAGTAAAAATTGCGAAACGTTTTTTTAAGCATTTTACAGATTTATTTATGGAAAGCGTAAAAGCTTTTTCTATATCTGAAAAAGAAATTTTAAAACGTTATAAATACAAAAACCCAGAGCTTATTAACGACTTAGTTAAACAAGGTAAAAGCATTGCATTAGTTGGTGCACATCAAGCAAATTGGGAATGGTCTATTAGTTTACCATTAGTTTTAGATGGTGTTATTAATGGAGCCTATACTAAAATTGGTAATAAATATTTTGATAAAGAAGTTAAAGAATCAAGAGAAAAATTTGGTGTTGTTGGTTATAAAACTTCAGATACTGTAAAAGCAATGCAAAGAAATTTTACAGAAAAAAAACAAGGTTTATATATTTTACTAAGTGATCAATCTCCTCAATTACCAAAAACCTTTTATTGGAGTAATTTTTTTGGTGTAAAAGTACCAGTTCATACAGGTGCAGAAATGTTAGCAAAAAAGTTTGACTTAGTAGTTGTAAACTACATTACTACCAAAACAAAAAGAGGATATTTTGAAACTGAATTTCAATTGGTAGCAGAAAACCCTAAGGAGTATGATGATTATCAAATAACGGATAAGTATCTTCAAATTACAGAAGAGAACATAAAAAAGCAGCCTGAACTATATTTATGGTCTCATAAAAGATTTAAACATAGAGATAAATTCGAAGAATGGAAAAAATTAAAAGTTTCTAAACCGAAAACCAAGAAGTAACTAATTCTTTCTCTATTGGTGTTACAAATTTATGTACATAATCATTCTTTAAAGAATCATATTCATAATCTTTAGACCAATCTTCTATATTTTCTGTTAACTCATTTAATGATTTACAAATAAAATCTAACTCACTATTTGTAATTGTTGGGTGTAAAGACAAACGAATCCATCCTGGTTTTTGAGTATTACAACCATGTAAAATTTCGTCCTTTATTCTATTTGATGTAATTTGATCTACATTTAATAAAAAGTGTCCATAAGTACCAGCACAAGAGCATCCTCCTCTAGTTTGTATTCCAAATCGATCGTTTAATATTTTTACAACTAGGTTAAAATGGTATTTCTCAAAATAAAATGAAAAAATACTTAATCGTTCTTTATGATTAGGAGCTAATATTTGAACACCATTCAAATTTTCTAAAGTGTTAAACATCACTTTATTTATTTCTTCTTCTCTCAGATGTATATTATCTGTACCCATTTTGTCTTTCAATTGTATCGAAAGCGCAATTTTTATTGTTTGTAAAAACCCTGGTGTTCCACCATCTTCTCTAGTTTCAACATCATCAAAATAATCATGTTGTCCCCAAGGATTAGTATAACTTACTGTTCCTCCTCCAGGATTATCTGGTATGGTATTCTTATATAATTTCTTATTAAAAATCAAAACTCCAGAACTTCCTGGACCTCCCAAAAATTTATGAGGAGAAAAGAAAATAGCATCTAAATACTCTTCTTCAATTTCTGGATGCATATTAATATCTACATAAGGTGCACAACAAGCAAAATCAATAAAACACAAACCATTATATTTATGAATTAGTTTCGCTACTTTAAGATATTCTGTTTTAATACCAGTTACATTAGAACAAGCAGTAATTGAAGCAATTTTAATTTTTCTATGTTCATACTTCTGAATGCATTTTTCAAAACTTTTTAAACACACCAATCCAGCATCATTACAAGGCACAACTTCTACATCTGCAATAGTTTCTAACCAAGAAGTCTGATTAGAATGATGCTCCATATGCGAAACAAAAACAATCGGTTTTAAATATTCAGGTACATTTGTATAATCTTTTAAATTCTCTGCTACTTTTAACCCTAATATTCGTTGAAATTTATTTACAACACCGGTCATACCAGAACCTGTTGTTATTAAAACATCATTCTCATTTGCATTTACATGGCGTTTAATAATATTTCTTGCTTCATGATAAGCAAGTGTCATTGCAGCACCAGAAGTTGATGTTTCTGTATGTGTGTTTGCTACAAAAGGGCCAAATTCATTACAAATTTTTTCTTCAATTGGCCTATAAAGCCTACCACTTGCAGTCCAATCTGCATAGATTAAATTTTGTACGCCATAAGGCGATCTAAAAGTTTGGTCTGCTCCAATAATTTGGTCTCTAAACTGAGAAAAAACTGCTCTAAATTCATAACTTAAAATATTAAAATAATCTAAATCTACCTCCAATTAAAATATTATTCTGTAAAAAGAAAAAATCTTGTGAAGCACCGTCTAATGAACTTGTACTTATTTTTACATTTGGCATATTTATATAACCTCCTTTTAAATCTGCTTGGATAAAAAAGTGCTTTAAAAAAGTGATATTTAAACCAGCACCAATCGAAAGTCCATAACCAGAAATATGAAAATCATCATGTCTTTCTTTCTCCAATAAAGTGGTATCTGTTTTTGGATATAAAAAACCAAAACCAACACCTTCTGTAACATTTATCTGAAGGTTTTCCGAATCTAAACCAAACCAACTACTTACATCATCAAAACGATATAATTGTACATTAATATAATTCAATCCATCTGTATGTTCTAGTCGTAAAAAATCTTCTGTTAATTGAATTTCTTCACCATTATAAACACCATCATATTTTGTGTTTCCAATATTAATGTTTCCGTTAATATCTACAAATTGATCGTTATTAACAACATATTTCATATGATCTACACCAATTGAAATTGTATAGTTTTCTTTAAAAAAATAACCTATTCGGGCATTTGTTTGTGGTTTAGTAAGACTCGTAATTCCAAAATAGTTTTTAAAAGAAAATTTTGTTGGAGTATCACTCGCTTTTACATTTTGTAATGTAAAATCATAATTTTCACCTTTAAACCGAATATCAGAATTAGAATAACTTGCCCAATTCCATCCCCAATAAGCAAAAAACTTTCCTTTATTAGAAACTTTTTTTGTTGATTTTCTTGTGCATTTACAGAAAATGCTATTAAAATAGCTATTAAAAAAATATTTTTTTATAAAACATTTATGCAATTATTTCTTTAATTTCTTTAATAAACCTAACAGCTAAAGCATCTGCTGCATCTTGTGATTTTGCTTCGGTATAAATTCTAATAATTGGCTCTGTATTAGATTTTCTTAAATGAATCCATTCATCAGCAAAATCAATTTTTACACCATCAATAGTATTTACATCTTCGGTAGCATAAGTAGAAGCCATTGTTTCTAAAATCTCATCTACATTTATTTCTGGTGTTAATTGTATTTTATTCTTACTCATAAAATAACTTGGATACGAATCTCTCAATTCTTTACAAGGCATTTTTTTATGTGCTAAATGAGATAAAAACAAAGCGACACCAACTAAAGAATCTCTACCATAATGAGATGCAGGATATATAATTCCTCCATTTCCTTCTCCACCAATTACTGTATTGGTTTCTTTCATTTTTATAACCACATTTACTTCACCTACAGCACTTGCAGTATAAGTTCCGCCATGTTTTTGTGTAACATCTCTTAATGCTCTAGAAGAAGATAAGTTAGAAACTGTGTTTCCACCACCAAGTCTACCTAAAACATAATCTGCACAAGCAACTAAAGTGTACTCTTCTCCAAACATAGATCCGTCTTCAGAAACTAAAGCTAATCTATCTACATCAGGGTCTACAACAATACCTAAATCTGCCTTTTCTTTTACTACTAACTCAGAAATGTCTGTTAAATTTTCTTTTAATGGCTCTGGATTATGAGGAAACTGTCCATTTGGTGTACAATATAATTCTACACACTCAACATTTAACTCTTTTAATAAAGCCGGAATAAAAATTCCTCCTGTAGAATTTACCCCATCTACAACAACTTTAAAATTGGCTTTTCTAATTGCATCTGCATCTACCAATTCTAAGTTTAATACTTCTTGAATATGCTTTTCTAAATATGTATTATCTTTAGAGTAAACACCTAAATCATCAACTTCTGCAAAAGAGAAATCTTCACTTTCTGCTAAAGCAAGTATTTTTTCTCCTTCTTCTCCATTTAAAAACTCACCTTTTTCGTTTAACAACTTTAAAGCATTCCATTGTTTAGGATTATGAGAGGCTGTTAAAATAATACCTCCATCTGCTTTTTCTAAAGGAACTGCAACTTCAACTGTAGGTGTAGTAGATAAACCTAAATCAACAACATTTATACCTAAACCTACTAAAGTATTAGCTACTAAACTAGATATCATTTTACCAGAAATACGAGCATCTCTACCAACTACAACTGTTATTTTTTCTTTGTTAGGGTTTCTACTTATAATGAAAGCTCCGTATGCTGATGCAAATTTAACTGCGTCTATTGGTGTTAAATTATCTGCAGTTTTCCCTCCAATTGTACCTCTTATTCCTGATATAGATTTTATTAATGTCATTGTCTTTATTTTGTCTTACAAATATAAATTATTGATTTGTAAAAGCCATTATTAGTTAACTAAAAGTTGACAAATAGGATGCGTTAAGGATTGTAGTGAAAATCCTTTTTTGAAAGAATGAAAAAAAGATTGAAACGTAAAGCCTGACCTTTAGGGAACGCCCAAAAACTTAAGCCTGTTCTTATTTTTGTATCTTTAAAAACCTAACCGAACTTATGATACACTTATTTAGAAAAACAAGACAGTTGCTTATAACGGATAAACGTTTTAAAAAATACCTACTTTATGCTGCTGGCGAAGTATTTTTAGTGGTTGTTGGTATTTTACTTGCATTACAATTTAATAATTGGAATATTGAAAAAGAAAATGCAAAGAAAGAAGAATGGTATTTAACAAATATTATAGAGGACATTGAATATCAGAAAGTTATTTTAAAAGATATGCAGAGACATTCTTTAGAGTCTATTGAGGTTGGTAAATCAATCATTAAAGATTTCAATGAATACAAAAGTTTTTCTAAAATTGATAGCCTAAATGAAAAATTAAATTTTTTGATAGAAATTTATAATTTTCCAAACACTAATAACACATATTCTGAACTTGTTTCATCTGGTCAACTAAATCTTATTACAAATAAAGCCTTAAGTATAGATATAATAAACTATTATCTAGCCTCACAAGGAAGTTATGATGATGTTAGAAACAATATTGATAATATCTTTTATCCAGAAGTTTATCCAACAATAAAAAATCTTTGTCAGATAACAATGTATGATGAAGATGTTGGTGAAGGCGAAAAGTATTTATTGGAAAATTATGAAGGTCTAAATTCTTTTATCAATAATAAACTTAAATCTTTTGAAACAAAACTAAACTTATTAAATGCTATTAAAATAAGGATTCAGATTTTAAGTGTGCATTTATATATGATTAAGGATACATTAGAAATTGGAGAAGAATTAATTAAATCAATTGATGAAGATTTAGGCTAGGTTACTAAAGAAGGCAATACTTCTAAATAAAAAAAGCCGATACAAATTGTATCGGCTTTTAAAATATATTAGAATTGTAAATAATTATTTACCTTCTTCCATTTTTTTCTTTAATGCTGCAAGTCCACCAATGTCTCCTAAGGTAGTTTTTTCTGCTTCTGCTGCTTTTTTAACTGCTGCTTTCACATTTCTTTTTTCTTGCTCTTTAAAGATAGATGTATGAGAAACAACTACTCTTCTGTACTCTTTAGAAAATTCTAAAACTACAAATTTAAGTGTTTCACCTTTATCTAATTTAGTACCATCTTCTTTTTCTAAGAATCTACTTGGTGCAAAACCTTCAACTCCATCAGAAAAAGTTACAACAGCTCCTTTATCATTCTTTTCTTTTACAAGACCTTCATGAGTAGAACCAATTGCATATGTAGCTTCATGAGCATCCCAAGGATTATCTTGAGTTTGCTTATGACCTAAGTTTAATTTTCTGTTTTCAACATCTAATTCTAAAACCTGAACTTCTAATTTATCACCAACAGTAACAAAATCTGATGGATGCTTAATTTTCTTAGTCCAAGATAAATCAGAGATATAAACTAAACCATCAATACCTTCTTCTAACTCAACAAAAACACCAAAATTAGTGTAATTTCTTACTGTACCAGTATGAGTAGAACCTACAGGATATTTAGTTGTAATATCTGTCCAAGGATCTGGGTGTAATTGTTTAATACCTAAAGACATTTTACGGTCTTCTCTATCTAAAGTTAAAATTTGAGCTTCAACTTTATCTCCAACTTTTACGAAATCTTGTGCAGAACGTAAGTGAGTTGACCAAGACATTTCAGAAACGTGAATTAACCCTTCTACTCCTTGTTCTACTTCTACAAACGCACCATAATCAGCTAAAACAACAACTTCACCAGTTACTTTATCACCAATTTTTAAATCAGTATTTAAAGCTTCCCAAGGGTGAGCAGATAATTGTTTTAAACCTAATTGAATTCTAGATTTGTTATCATCAAAGTCTAAAATTACAACGTTTAATTTTTGATCTAATTCAACAACCTCATTTGGATGGTTGATTCTAGACCAAGATAAATCAGTAATGTGTACTAATCCGTCTACACCACCTAAATCAACAAAGACACCATAAGAAGTAATGTTTTTAACAACACCTTCTAATACTTGTCCTTTTTCTAATTGACCAATAATTTCTTTTTTCTGTAATTCAATATCAGCTTCAATAAGAGCTTTATGAGATACAACAACGTTTTTAAATTCGTGGTTGATTTTAACAACTTTAAATTCCATTGTTTTCTCAACATATTGATCGTAATCTCTAATTGGCTTAACATCAATTTGAGATCCTGGTAAAAATGCTTCGATTCCGAAAACATCTACAATCATACCACCTCTAGTTCTACATTTAACAAAACCGTTAACTACTTCACCAGTTTCATGAGCATTGTTTACACGTTCCCATGCTTTAATAACTCTTGCTTTTTTGTGTGATAATACTAACTGACCAGAAGAATCTTCTCTTTTATCAACTAACACTTCAACTTTATCTCCTTCTGCTAAACCTTGGTTGTAACGGAATTCGTTTAAAGAAATAACTCCTTCAGATTTAGAATTGATATCGATAATTGCATCTCTATCAGTAATTCTGATTACGGTTCCTTCAATTACATCACGTTCGTTTACGAAACCTACAGTTCCTTCTAACGCTTTTTCAAATTCAACTAATTTTTGCTCATCAACTTCATCAATACCTTCTTCGTATCTATGCCAGTTAAAATCTGCTAAAAATTGTTTTGGATCTACAGCTGGAGTCGCTGTTGCTTGTACTTCAGTAGCAACTACTTGCTCTTCAGTGTTTTTTGTTTCTTCAGACATGCCTGAAAATAATTTTGTATCTTATTGCTTACCAGATTTTTAACGAAAAAAACGCAAAGAGTTGTTTTTATAAATTGTTTTATATAATCCTTTTATAAATCTGTTATCGTAAAAAGGAGTGCAAATTTACAAAATTCATTTGATTTTTAACACTTTAGAATTAAATTATTATTCTTTTTATTCTTGATAGACAAAAAACTACCTTTGCATTTTTAAAACCTTTTTGGTTGATTTTAATGTAGATGGATAAAAAGACAAAAGATTTAGTAAACAAAGGGATAATGCTTCCTCTGATGGAAGAGTTTTATACAATTCAAGGAGAAGGTTCTCATACAGGAACTGCAGCTTATTTTATCAGAGTAGGTGGTTGCGATGTAGGTTGCCATTGGTGCGATGTTAAAGAAAGTTGGAACGCTGATTTACACCCACCAACTTTAGCCGATACTATTGTAGATAATGTTAAAAAATACACTAATACTGTTGTTATAACTGGTGGTGAACCTTTAATGTGGTCTATGGATTATATTACAAAACTACTACAAAAAAATAATATTAAAACACATATAGAAACTTCTGGTGCTTATTCTTTTTCTGGAAAATGGGATTGGTTTTGCCTTTCTCCTAAGAAAACAAAGTTGCCTTTAAATGAGTGTTATCTTGAAGCAGATGAGTTAAAAATGATAATTCATAATAAATCTGACTTTGAATTTGCAAAAGAACAAGCAGCAAAAGTTGGAGAGAAATGTCAGCTTTATTTACAACCAGAATGGAGTAAAAAAGAAAAAATGACAGAATTAATTGTAGATTATGTTATGAAGAATCCTAAATGGAAAATTTCTTTACAAACACATAAATATCTGAATATTCCATAATATTCAGATATTTAATACTCCTTTTTATTTGAAGCTATTTCCTGCTTTTTACTATATCTTTTTATAGTTTTCATTGCTAATAAAGCATATTCTACTTAATGTGGAATCTCATTATAATAGATTATTACTTCAATTAAAAAAGCTATAAAAAGGATACCGTTTCAATCAGGGCTAAGAGTATTTGCAGGTTTAAGAATTATTCTATCAATTTTCTGTCAACTAATGTACAAATTCTCTCAAATTGTTCATCAATTCCCATATCCGAATTATCAAAACCAATAGCATCTTCTGCCTGAACTAATGGTGAATCTTCTCTAGTTGAATCTATTCTATCTCGTTCTTGAACATTAAATAAAATTTCTTCAAAACTTACATCATCTCCTTTTTCTAATAATTCTTTATAACGTCTAGTAGCTCTTTTGTCAGCAGAAGCTGTCATAAATAGTTTTAATTCTGCATCTGGAAAAACTACGGTTCCAATATCTCTTCCATCCATTACAATACCTCCTTCTTTTCCCATTAATTGCTGTTCAGCAACCAACTTTTTCCTAACTTCAGATATAGTTGCAACTTTACTAACTAGTTGAGAAACTTCTAGTGTTCTTATTTCACTTTCTACATTAATATTATTTAAAAACATTTCAGCAAAACCCAAAGCTTCATTAAATATAAAAGAAAGAGAAATTTTATCTAAATTAGATACAAGTTTTTCTGAATCCAAAAAATCCACTCCAACAAAGTTATTATTTTTAGCAAACAAACTAACAGCCCTATACATAGCTCCAGTATCTACATAAATATAATTATATTTTTTTGCTAATAATTTAGCAATCGTACTTTTCCCTGTAGATGAAAATCCATCAATTGCTATTGTAATTTTTTTATTCATTATTTATTATCTATTATCTATTATCTAAATCTATTTGTAAACTAAAAGTACTAGCATTTGCTGCAGTATGAAATTTTGAATAAGCATAATTGAATTTGAGATTATTCATTTTTATACCAAAACCAAATGAAACACCTCCAAAAGTTCTAACACTTTGCAATTTTAATTCTGATGCTCTTCTAAAATTATAGCCAATTCTTAAGTTAATTGCGCTTTCAGGGAATAACTCTGCACCTATAACCATATGTCTTAGAGCATTACTAAAAAAGTTATTTTCTCATCTGTAACATTACCTTCTAAATCTGATGTTTGTTCAGAAGGATTTGCAACAGAAATATCCCAATTTTGTAAATTATCAATAGTTGCATACCATTTTAAAGGTACATGATCTAACTTAAATGAAGCACCTAAAGCAACTTTTAACGGTAATTTCTCAATAGTCCCATTAAATGATTTGATTTGAGTACCAATATTTCTTGCTACAAGAGTAAAACTATAAGGTTTATAAGGGCTATAATACAGAAAACTTAAATCAGTAGCGAAACCAATAGAAGTATAATTACTAATATTAGAATTTATAGCTTTAATATTTGCACCAATAAATAAGTTTGTCCAAGGCAAATTAGAGGCATACCCAATAGATATTGAAATATCATTTGCATTAAAATTTCCCGTTTCATTACCTTGTTCATCAGCACCTATAATAGTACCATAATCAAGGTACTTGATACTACCATGTAGGGTTCCAAATCTTCTAGATACAAGTCTAGCATAAGAAAAAGAGCCAATGTTTACTCCAGCCAAATGACTTGTATAATTAACAGAAATTTTATTATCCATATCTGGATTAATTACAGATGGATTCCATATTGGTTGATTTACATCATCAATTAAAGTCAATATTTCACCACCAAGTGCAACTTGTCTGGCAGAAGTAGATAAATTTAAAAATTGATATACATTTTCACCTCCAACTTGAGATTTTACACTCAAAGAAAATAAAAAAATAAAAAATAAAAAATAATTAAACTTCATTTATTAATTAATAAAAATACTATAAAATCATTAACGAAAATATAACAGAATATTACATCAACAAAGTAATAATAAATGTTTTTATTAAAGATATCACAAATTAAAGTGAATCAACACAAAAAGTTGTGGAGCATTCAAAAAAAGAAGAACTTTGTTTTTCTAAATTAGATTCATTTTGAGTAGACTATTAGATATTGCTAAATTATTATTGCCAGAAGTTCTTGTTGATAATTTTAAACTCACAAAACACGAGATTAAACAAGATGAGCTTCATTTTTATTTCACAGAACTAAATAATGTTCCAATAGAATATAAAGCAGTTAAGTTAAGCTCTAAAGGCTTTTTTCCAGAAGCTACTGTTCAAGATTTTCCTATACGTGGTAAGAATGTTTACTTACACATAATAAGACGACGTTGGCTAAATGAATCTACAAAGAAAGTCATTACTCGAGATTGGCAATTAGTAGCAAAAGGCACTAGAATCACTAGTGAGTTTGCTACTTTTTTAAAAGATATCAGTTAGTAACAATCCTAGCAGTACTACAATTATAGCGAACTTTTACGGAGTGAATTCAAGAAACCTGCAAAGACAATATAAGGATCATTTAAGTGATTTTAAACAATG
>NZ_JAOSLC020000003.1:775000-2448486 GCF_026191475.2 Polaribacter ponticola
CTGCTCATTGTCCATACCATTGTAGCACGTGTGTGGCCCAGGACGTAAGGGCCGTGATGATTTGACGTCATCCCCACCTTCCTCTCTACTTGCGTAGGCAGTCTCGTTAGAGTCCCCAACTTTACTTGATGGCAACTAACGACAGGGGTTGCGCTCGTTATAGGACTTAACCTGACACCTCACGGCACGAGCTGACGACAACCATGCAGCACCTTGTAATCTGTCCGAAGAAAACTCTATCTCTAAAGCTGTCAGACTACATTTAAGCCCTGGTAAGGTTCCTCGCGTATCATCGAATTAAACCACATGCTCCACCGCTTGTGCGGGCCCCCGTCAATTCCTTTGAGTTTCAGTCTTGCGACCGTACTCCCCAGGTGGGATACTTATCACTTTCGCTTAGTCACTGAGCTAACGCCCAACAACTAGTATCCATCGTTTACGGCGTGGACTACCAGGGTATCTAATCCTGTTCGCTCCCCACGCTTTCGTCCCTCAGCGTCAGTATATACGTAGTAGACTGCCTTCGCAATCGGTATTCTGTGTAATCTCTATGCATTTCACCGCTACACTACACATTCTATCTACTTCCATATAACTCAAGTCAACCAGTATCAAAGGCAGTTCCATAGTTGAGCTATGGTATTTCACCTCTGACTTAATTGACCGCCTGCGGACCCTTTAAACCCAATGATTCCGGATAACGCTCGGACCCTCCGTATTACCGCGGCTGCTGGCACGGAGTTAGCCGGTCCTTATTCTTACAGTACCGTCAAGCTAGTACACGTACTAGTGTTTCTTCCTGTATAAAAGCAGTTTACAACCCATAGGGCAGTCTTCCTGCACGCGGCATGGCTGGGTCAGAGTTGCCTCCATTGCCCAATATTCCTCACTGCTGCCTCCCGTAGGAGTCTGGTCCGTGTCTCAGTACCAGTGTGGGGGATCTCCCTCTCAGGACCCCTACCTATCGTAGCCATGGTAAGCCGTTACCTTACCATCTAGCTAATAGGACGCATAGCCATCTTTTACCGATAAATCTTTAATTACAACTCGATGCCAAGTCGCAATACTATGAGGTATTAATCTTCATTTCTAAAGGCTATCCCTCTGTAAAAGGTAGGTTCTATACGCGTTACGCACCCGTGCGCCGGTCGTCATCTGTGCAAGCACAATGTTACCCCTCGACTTGCATGTGTTAAGCCTGCCGCTAGCGTTCATCCTGAGCCAGGATCAAACTCTTCATTGTATATTTTAAATAATATGTAATGAATAAGTTTCAAAAGAATTTTGTTTAATAAATTAAACATGGTTATTCTACTCTTTAATTACGCTGTCAATTTCAATATTTTCAATGAACTTTTAAGATATCTCACTCATGGTTTTAAACACTTATGTAAATCCTAATCTGTAGAAATGATAGACTCGAACTACCTAATCTTTTTATCGATTATTCCAAATTTTCTCTGATCGTTTTTGCTGTATTTCTTAGCGGCTGCAAACATACAAACTATTTCTAATCCGACAATAAAAAAATAACTTTTTTTTATTTTATTTTTTAACCTTAAAAATCTGAACATTTTTGCCGAAAATTTCGGACTGCAAACATACAAACTCTTTACCTTATCAACCTAATTAAATCTGAAATAATTTTAACTTTATTTTTAACCTAAAAACAAAACTAAAAAACTCAAATCCTCTAGCTAACAAAGAAGAAAATCAACAATTTCAAGGAACTAAACCAACAACATATTGCCGTTAGCGGATGCAAAACTACAACACATTTTTAATCTAACAATGACTTTTTTAATGTTTTTTTGAAAAATATTAATAGAAATTCTTAACCGCAAGAAAACGAGTATCTTACAATCTAAAAAAAATGAAACTTTTTTACAAGTAGTTTAATAAAATCTCTATAATCCTATAAAACGAGTTAAAGCAATCTATAATTAAGGTGAAAATTCTTTTTAAGAATATATTATTAAAGTGTTTCCTTTATACTTTTATCTTCTTATTAGGGAAATAATTACTTATTCAAACTATAAAATCATCATAAATCTATTTAAAAGAGTCAAAAAAAACTTTTAAAATAAGCTTGAATCAAAAAAGACGACGTAAATAAATGCTATTTAAACAATTATTTATACCTGTTGTAGTCGTAAAATACTTTTAATAAATATTAATACTTCATTTCTACTAATATTAATATCTTTTATTTTACTTACTATTACATAATAATGAGAGGTTAAAAGCTCTAACTTTTCTTTTTACTTTTTTTGCTTCTCTTCTTCTTTCTAATTTTAGCAAACATTTTCTTATATTCTTCTACATTAATTTCTGCTTTTCTTATTCTGATGATTTCATTAAAATCGAAATTTAGTTTACTTTTTTGGGCTTTTAACGTATCTTCAATAAAAGCTCGTTGCAGAATGTCTTCAATTAAAAAATCTTCGTTTTCAATTTCTGGATGATATTCGTCTTTTAATGAAAGCTTAAAAAGGTTTGCTGTTGTATTATACCAAAATGCTTTCCAACCACTTCTTAGCCCTTTTATATTATTAAAAGCAGTTTCTCCAGTTTGCCTATGAATTAGTTTGATAAGAATACGACCTTCAGTTTTGGTCATCTTTCTTATTTGGTCTGTAAACTCACCTTCTATATACTTTTGGATTTTCTTAGTATAAGATTTACGTTTACTTTTAGATTTAATTTTTAATAGTCTACTATTTAATGTATCTAATCGATCTGAAGCTAATTTAGCATAAGGATACACTTTAAATACTTTTTTACGAAACCAGAAATAATATCGAACATCTATTCTTGATTTAAATCTTTGTTTTGGAAAAATTGAAAATTCATTAAGGTTAACAACTAATGTGTCTCCTGGTTTTACAAAAACGTACTCATCCAATTCTTTGGGCAAAGAATCTATTTCTCTCTTTTGAGAAAAAGAAAAAAATGAAATAAAAACTATATATATGTATAAGAGTTTTTTCAATTTATAATTATTAAAAAATAAGATTAATTAATCTTATCTATAAAATCTTGTTCAGAAATTATTGAAATACCTAAATCTTCTGCTTTTGCTAATTTACTTGGCCCCATATTATCGCCAGCAACTATAAAATTGGTTTTCTTAGAGATTGATGAACTTACTTTACCTCCATTGTCTTCAATTGCTTTTTTAAGTTCGTTTCTAGACATTTGATAAAAAACACCGGAAACAACAAAAACTTGTCCTTGTAATATATCTGTTTGATTTTCTAAACTCTCTTCAGAAACTTCTAACTGCAATCCATAAGACTTTAACCTATTAATTAATTGAATATTCTCTAAATCTGATGAAAATTCTAGAATACTTTGTGCAATTCTATCGCCAATTTCATCTGCTTTTATAAGTTCTTCAAAAGTTGCAGTCATTAAATTATCTATAGATTTAAAATGTTTTGCTAACTTTTTAGCTACTGTTTCTCCTACAAAACGTATACCAAGAGCAAATAATACTTTTTCAAATGGAATATCTTTTGATTTTTTAATTCCGGCAACCATATTTTGGGCAGATTTTTCTGCCATTCGTTCTAGAGGGATAACTTGTTCAGCTGTTAAATCATATAGGTCAGCATAATTTTGAATTAACCCTTCTTTACGTAACAAATCTACGGTTTCACCTCCTAACCCATCAATATCCATGGCTTTTCGCGAAATAAAATGCTGAATTCTCCCTGTAATTTGTGGTGCACATCCAAATTCGTTTGGACAATAATGTTTTGCATCACCTTCTGTTCTTACCAATTCGGTATTACATTCTGGACAATTTGTTGCGTACATTGTTGGTTGAGAATCCTTAGGGCGTTTTGCTAAATCTACTGCAATTATCTTTGGAATAATTTCTCCTCCTTTTTCAACAAAAACTGTATCGTTAATTCTAATATCTAACTTTTCTATTTGATCTGCATTATGCAAAGAAGCACGTTTTACTGTTGTACCTGCTAACTGAACAGGTTCTAAATTTGCAACAGGTGTAATTGCACCAGTTCTACCTACTTGATATGTAATCTCATGCAAAATAGTTGAAACTTGTTCTGCTTTAAATTTATAAGCAATTGCCCATCTTGGTGCTTTTGCAGTGTACCCTAGCTCTTCTTGTTGCTGTAAATTATTGACTTTAATTACAACTCCGTCTGTTTCGTAAGGTAAATTATGACGTTTTAGATCCCAATTATTTACAAAATCGAAAACTTCCTCTATCGATTTTACTAAAGCAATTGTTTCTGGAACTTTAAAACCAATTTTTCTAGCCGCTTCTAAACTCTCGAAATGTGTTTTATATTTTCTTTCTGAAGTTACAACTTGATATAATAAACAATCTAAAGGACGTTTTGCAACTTCTGCACTGTCTTGTAATTTTAAACTCCCACTTGCAGTGTTTCTAGGATTTCTGTATTCCTCTTCTCCGTTTAAAACACGCTCTTCATTCATTTTATTAAAACCCTCTATTGGTAAAATAATTTCACCTCGCATTTCAAAATTAGTAACAAAGTCTTGTCTTATATATAATGGAATTGATTTTATAGTACGAATGTTTGGAGAAACATCATCGCCTTGAAAACCATCTCCTCGTGTTACTGCTTTTACGAACTGACCGTTTTCGTATGTTAAATTAATAGATGCTCCATCAAATTTTAACTCGCAAGTATAATCTAACTCTGTTGTACCTAAAACTTTTTGAACTCTCTTTTCCCAATCCAATAAATCTTCTTTAGAGTAAGAATTATCTAAAGAATACATTCTATTTTTATGTGTAACGGTTTCAAAGTTTTTAGTGATAGCGCCTCCTACTCTTTGTGTTGGAGAGTTTGCATCAAAAAAAGCTGGATTTTCTACTTCTAACTTTTCTAATTCTTTTAACTTTTTATCGAAATCGAAATCTGAAATTGTAGTATTATCTAAAACATAATAATTATAATTATGGTTATTTAACTCATCTCTTAAAGATAGTATCAATTGTTGAATTGTCATTATATATTATTCTTTTACAGTTCCAGAAAAATGATTTATTTTAGAACTTATTGGATTACCAGAAGATCTTCTAAAACTTGCTACTTGACCTGTATGCCAAATTGCATCTGCAATTGGCCCATTAATTAAATTAAAAAAAGGGATGCTAACTTTTCCATCTTTTTTTGATGAAAATTCTGATAAGTCTTTATTCTTCTTTATTTTTTTACTTAACGCTTCTAAATTTAATAATGTTTGTTTTCTCATTTCGGAAAACAACATTTCTGATTTACCTTTAACTTGTATAAAATTGGTATTTGTTAAACGTAACATCATATTAGATAAATCGTATAAATGAATTACCGTTTGCTGGCAATTTCTACCATCACCTTTTGGCTGATATGCTAAATCCTCTGCCCGCAAACCCTGTGTAGACCAAAAATATCTGAACCCCAAACCATCTATCATTCTTGCAACAGTGTTTGGTGCTGAATAATTTTCTTGCATCTTTGGGATTTCATAACAAGGTAATTTCTCTTGAGAATTCATTGTGAAAAAAATTATTAAAGCTATTAAAAAAATGAAGTTTTTCATTTATATAATTTTTGATAAAAATAGTAAAAACAAAAGTTGAAACAAAGGTTTGTTTTAGATTCATCTATTTTTTAAATTTTAAAGAAATAAAATTACTTTCATAGAAAAAATCAAGTAGTTGGCAAATAAATTTAGCCCTGATTAACTTTGCTATTATATTTTTATTGAATCGTTGAATACTTCACATTTGAAATGGTATCCTTTTTTTAAACCTTTATAGAATTATATCATTGCGAGGAACGAAGCAATCTGTTTTTAATTATGAGATTGCTTCGTAAACTCGCAATGACGATTCTTTTAAAAAAAGATATAATGAAAAGCAGGAAATAGCTTCTAAAAAAGAAACCCAAAACAAAATAATGTTTTGGGTTATATAATTTTAAGATTCTGAATTAAAATCAGAATTAATTCAACTTTAAATTTTAAAAAAATTAAAATTTAGTTTCATTAATAATAAGTAAATCTTCTAACTTTTGCTATGTGTTTTGCAAGACGCATTACTTGATGAGAATATCCGTATTCATTATCATACCAAACATAAATTACAATAGTTTCACCGTCTGTTATAGTTGCTTTACTATCGAAAATTGATGGTGCTGTTGTACCAACAATATCAGACGATACTAATTCTGCATCTAAAGAATATTTTATTTGCTCTACTAAGTCACCTTCTAATGCATTTTGTTTCATAATTGCATTTAATGCTTCTGTAGTTACAGGAGATCTTAACTGTAAATTTAATATAGCTAAAGATCCGTTTGGCACAGGAACTCTAATTGCATTTGAAGTTAATTTCCCTTCTAAAGCTGGTATTGCTTTTGCAACAGCCTTACCTGCTCCTGTTTCTGTAATTACCATGTTTAAAGCTGCTGCTCTACCACGTCTATTTTTGCTATGCATATTATCTACCAAATTTTGGTCGTTTGTATATGCATGTATCGTTTCTAAATGTCCTTTTTTAATTCCGAAATTATCTTCTAAAACTTTTAGAACCGGTGAAATTGCATTCGTAGTACAAGATGCAGCAGAAAAAATATCTACATTATCTGGATTATGCTCTAAGTGATTAACACCATGAACAATATTAGGTATTCCTTTACCTGGTGCAGTTAATAAAACTTTGCTTGCGCCTTTTGCTTTTAAATGTCTTGCTAATGCTACATCATCTCTAAAAGCTCCTGTATTATCTATAATTAAAGCATCGTTTATACCATAAGCAGTATAATCTACATCTTCTGGTTGTTTTGCAGAAATCATATGAACAGTTGTTCCGTTAATAATTAACGCATTATTTTCTACATCAGTTTGTACTGTTCCTAAAAAATCTCCATGAACAGAATCTATGCTTAATAAAGAGGCTCTTTTTTCTAATACAGTTTGATTAATTTCTCCACGAGTTACAACAGCTCTTAATCTTAATTGAGAACCTTTACCCATTTTTGTCATTAATTCTCTGGCTAATAAACGACCTATTCTTCCAAAACCATATAATACTACATCTTTAGGTTGAATGTTTTTAGCTTCGGTTGCATTTTTTAATTGTTTTTTTACAAAAGCAACTTTATCTTCACAACCTTTTGGGTTTAAGTAACACTCGTAAGCTAATTTACCTATATCTAATTTAGATGATGGCAAATCTATTTGCTGAATAGCTTTTGCAATACTTAAAGCATCATGAATTGTAATTGGTTTGTTTACAAATTCTTTAGCGTAATCAATTAAATTTAAAACTTCACTAGCTCTTTTATCTACTAATGGGTTTCTAAACATTACTAATTCTATAGATTTATCATACCATAAATCGTGTACAATGTTTATAAATTCTATAGTAGCTCTTCTTGTTTGTGCTTGTAAAGCAACTTCTTTTTCGTAATCTAGATGTGATGACATAGTTGTGTAACTAATTTAAAATTTTTGCAAAAGTATTCCTTTTTTTGAAAATACGAAATCGATTTCGTAAAAAATTTTACAAAAAAATCCTGAAACAATATCAGGATTTTAAATTAAATATTAAAATATGTTTTTTACCTAAAAGCATAACGTTCTCTTTCGCCATCTAAATTTATAACTTCAATATATATAGGATTTCCTTTTCCACTATAAGTATCTAAAGCTTTAGCGGCATCTGAAGCATTTGAAAATATTTGTTTATTAATTGCAGTAATAATATACCCTTCTTTTACACCGTAATAAACTAGGCTTTTATTAGCATTTCTTAAAATTTTAGCACCGCCTTTTATTCCGTATTTTTTTCTTTCTTTATTTGTTAAATCTTTTAAAATAATATTAAAGCTTCTAGAAACAAAAGAATCTTTCTTACTTAATTTAACTTTTTTAGTAATAAATTCACCATTTCTATCCACTGTAATATCTACATATTCTCCTGGTCTTTTTGCTGTTAACTGTCCTCTAAGTTCAGAAAATTTAGAAATTTTAACATTATTAACTTTCATTATAATATCTCCAGATTTTAAACCAGATTGTTCCGCCCCACTTCCTTCAGATAACTTACCAATTTTAACACCCTGAATATTCACATCAGAATTATCTATATTAATCCCTAAAATAGCTTCTTGTACACTACCAAATTCTAATAAATCGTCTACAATTTTTTTTGCAATATTAGAAGGTACAGCAAAAGAATACCCAACAAAAGAACCTGTTTTAGATGAAATTGCTGTATTAATCCCTACTAACTCTCCTCTTGTATTTACTAAAGCCCCACCACTGTTTCCTGGGTTTACTGCAGCATCTGTTTGTATAAATGAGTCTATTGCAGAGTTTCCTTCTAAATCTCTGCCTTTTGCACTTACAATACCTGCTGTTACAGTAGATGTTAAATTGTAAGGATTACCAACTGCCAAAACCCATTCGCCCACTTTTATATAATCTGAATCTGCAAAAGGTACATATGGCAAATCCATATCAACATCAATTTTTAATAACGCAATGTCATTATCTTTATCTGTACCAATTAATTCTGCTTTGTATTTTTTCTTATCATTTAAAGTAATTTCAATTTCGTTTGCCTTATCAATTACATGATTATTGGTAACAATATAACCATCCGAAGAAATTATAACACCGCTTCCTGTACCAACTTGTTCATACCTTTTTGTTCCTCTTCCGTTTCCAAATAAATATTCAGCATAAGGATTTGTTTGCGTTCTTATTGCTGTGTTTTTAACATGTACAACAGCATTTAACGTTTTTTCTGCAGCTACTGTAAAATCTATTGTTGAAGCATCTATTGCTGCAGATTTATTGTTATATGCAGGATTAAAACTTGTTTTTACCGTTTGCATTTCATCTGCAGATGTAGTATTTATAACCACCTGCTCATTAAATAACATTTTATAACCTCCTAAAGTAAGTGTGCCACCTAAAATAGCCATTCCTACAAATCCAAAAAATTTCTTCATAATTCTAAATTTTTAATCAATCAAATATACAATTTTAACATTTTAAAAAAATCTGTTTAACTTGCTTTTAACGGACTTTAACCACTTTTTAACAGACTCTTATTGTTGATGAAATCATTATCTTTGTACTATGGATTTGACTTTTTATAAATACCAAGGAACTGGTAATGATTTTGTAATGATAGATAACAGAGCAAAAAAATTTCCAAAAGAAAATGTTTCTATGATTTCTTATTTAGCAGACAGACATTTTGGTGTTGGTGCAGATGGGATTATTCTAATTGAAAATGACGACCAATTCGATTTTAAAATGATTTATTTTAATGCTGATGGTAGTCAGACTTTTTGTGGTAATGGTGCAAGATGTGCTGTTGCTTTTGCTAAACAATTAGAAATCATAAAAGATAAGACTACTTTTTGGGCTGTTGATGGTGAGCATTTTGCAGAAATTAAAAACAATCTTATTTCTTTACAAATGATAAATGTTGATGATATTAAAGTGAATGAAAATTCAGTTTTTATGTATACAGGAACACAGCATCATGTTGAATTAGTTGATGAATTAAACGAATATCCTGTTTTTGAAAACGGTAAAAAAATTAGATACTCTTATAATGATCCTGGTAGTAATGTAAATTTTGTACAACAAATAAACAACAACACTTTTAGAGTTAGAACTTATGAAAAAGGTGTAGAAAATGAAACTTTAGCATGTGGTACCGGTGTTACCGCTGTTGCCATTGCAATGCATAAAATGAACAGAACAAATAGCAATCATGTTTCTTTACCTGTAGAAGGCGGAAATTTAGAGGTTTCTTTTACAGAAAACAATGGTATTTACACCAATGTGTTTTTAAAAGGGCCTGCTAAATTTGTTTTTAAAGGTTCTATTTCTCTTTAATTCAGTTTGTTTCTAAACTCCTTTTCTTATAAATTCGCTAACGTTGAATATAAGTCATTAAAACGACACATATTCGGTGTCACATTAGGCACAATAAAAAAATCACGTAACGATTAAACATTACGTGATTTTTTTTAAATTATAGTTTATTAGCTAATTAATTTTTGGCTATAGTCTGATTATCTTCATATAGTTTTGCTAAAGAAAAAGCAGCAATTGCCATCACCAAATCTCTTACAGCAACATCTACATAACTCCAGCTAAAAATTAAAGTCAATGCAATACCTACTAACCAAGCAGAAACTACATAAGCACCGATTTTTGTTTTTGTTAAAACAAGTACACCAGCAATAACTTCTATAACACCAACTATCATCATAAATGTGGTAGGTTCAAAAGGAAGCATTCCTGCAAAACCTTCGGAAATATATTGAGACCAATCTGTTAAAATGTTTGTAAATTTGTCTAATCCTGCAACTATTGGCACCAAACCAAAAGTGTACTTTAAAATGTTTTTTACTAATTGTACGTTTGAGTTCATAATTTTAATTTTTAGTTATTTTAAATTTGTTACACTCTTTTGATAGCGGATTTCAAAAAAGGATACAAAATTTTGTAACTTTTTTTAAGAATTATCATCTAAAGTAAAAGACACAATAAAATGGAAGCAGTAAACATCAATGATTTTAACAATCATAAAATAAAAGAGAACGAAGTCATAAAACGTATTTTAAGTGGCGAAAAGGAGCTTTATGAAATTTTAGTAAGACGTAATAATCAAAAATTATATCGAGTAATTAGGAGCTACATAAAAGATGATACTGAAATTGAAGATATAATGCAAGACAGTTATATTAAAGCCTTCACTAAATTATATCAGTTTAAATTGGAATCTTCCTTTTCTACTTGGCTTATTCGCATAGGAATAAATGAATCTTTGGCTCGATTAAAAGAAAAAGGAAAACTGTATCACTTAAACGAACAATCGGATAATTTAAGGAGCAACACAATTTTAGAAATTCCAGATAACAGACAATTAAATCCACAGGACAAGATGGTACGGAATGAAACAAAGCAAATATTGGAAAATGCAATTGATAGTTTAGACATAAAATATAAATCTGTATATATTATGAAAGAAGTGGAGGAAATGAGCCTAAAAGAAATTGCCATTGCTTTAGATTTAACTGTAGCCAATGTAAAAGTACGTTTGCATAGGTCAAAAGAAATGCTAAAAGAGAAGCTCTATGAAGTAACCAATAATAGCAATGTATTTGAATTTGGATTTAGTAGATGTGACAGAATAACAGAATATGTAATGAAATCGATTTAATTATGAAGATATACCACAATAAAATGTGTTCAAAAAGCAGATGTAGCTATGACCTTTTAAAAGATAAAGGTGTAGAATTTGAGACAATAGAATACTTAAAAAAACCTTTAACTAAAGCAGAATTAACTGAATTACTATCTAAATTAAACATTCCCGCAGAAGATTTAATAAGAACAAGTGAATCGGATTATATCCAAAATTTTAAAGGAAAAAACCTTTCCGAATTAGAATGGATTAATGCAATGATTAAATATCCAAAATTGATAGAACGACCAATAGTTGTTAAAGGGAATAAAGCTGTAATCGGAAGACCGATTGAAAAAGTGATTGAATTACTATCTGAATAAAAGCCAGCAGGTAACAAAGTACTGTGGTAAAAAACAAGTAAAAACTCATTAATTTTGCACTAAAGTACTTTTATAGTTGTTATCATATATTAATCCTGATTTTGCAATTGCAAAAGCCTGTTTTAGTAACTTATTACATACTGCTATTAATGCTAGTTTTTTACTCTTTCCTTTGGCAACAATTCGATCATAAAGTGCCTTACAAGCTTTGTTATATTTACAAGCATTAAAACTGCACATAAATAATAAATTTCGCAGCTTTTGGTTGCCTATTTTACTAATTCTCGGACGTCCTTTTACGCTACTTCCACTTTGCCTAATAATGGGAGTTAAGCCTGCATAACTACACAACTCTTTTGCACTTGTAAAACGATCAAATCCATCTGTTAAAACAACTAACATTAGTGCTGTCTTATCTCCTATTCCTGGTATACTTTTTAAGCTTATTAAAACTTCTTGATGCTCTTGTTTTACTAAAATTAATAATTTATCCTCTAAACTTTTCATCTGTTTTTCAAGATATTTTAAACTTTGTTTTAAAGAACTTACAACTGCTTTACTTGGTGTACCTAAAACCAATTCGCCATGAATCTTGTTTTTTAGCATTGTGCTCTGTTTTGTATAGGTAGAAAGGAGTCTAGTCATTTATAAACATTCTAATTGATGCTTTGAATTACCTTTCCATAATTTTAATTCTACTTGTTTTGCATACTCACAAATTAATCTCGAATCACTCTTATCTGTCTTAATCTTTGACAATTTCATCTGAATAAATCTTTTTACAGATAATGGATTTTCTACTGATAATTGAAAACCAGATTCTTGTAAATAATAAGCCAATTGATAATGATAATAACCCGTGGCTTCCATTACACAATGACTATCAGAACCTAAGAGTTTTACAAGCTTTTTAAAACCTGTAATACTGTTTTTAAATTGGTAATAATTACCTCCTGAATCTGTAACATCAAAAACTAAATGACTGACGTCAATCCCAAAATATTTTGTGTCTTTAATCATAAGAAAGTGTTTTGTGAAAGGACAATCTACGCGAGTTTCAACGACTTAAAATCGAGGTCTAAATAGCCTCATAGAACTGTACGAAATCTGTGTAGAAAAGAGAGGGGATTTTCAATGTTGACGAAGTCTTGGCTTCTGCGTGTATAATAACCTTATTCCTCTCTTTTGTGCTTTCTGTTTATAAATCTAATTTAATGTTTTACAAACTTAAGACGTGTATAATTAATGGCTGGTTATCGCCTACTTACGAAAATCCTCGCGGATTTTCTATTCGGTTTTTATTTACTAAATTTAGTGCTTAAACCACGCAACAAACCATATACGTATTCCAAGATCAAATCCTAATAAAATTTAGTTTTTGTTTTAAGCAGCATAATTTTGAAGAACAACATACGGTGTTCCTCTTTTAACTACTGCAAAAGCTCTCGCTATTAGTTTGTTTCTAACATTATTTATTGCTAACATTTTATCTTTTCCTTCTGCTAACTTTTTTTGATAATACAATTTTAGTTCGCTATCATGTTGTATTGCAGAAACACTTGCCATACTTAGTAAACTTTTCATCTTTCTATCTCCTAAATAATGACATTGTTTTCGTCTATGAATACTTGTACCAGAGCGATGCTCAAAAGGTGCAGTTCCACAATAACTGGAGAAAGCACGACAACTTTTAAAACGTGTAAAGTTACCTGTATGATAAATTAATTGACAAGCAACCACAAGACCAATCCCTTTCATACTTTTTAATAATTCGTAGTTTTTACTCATAGAAATATCATCAAAAATTATTTCTTCAATTCTAATTTCTATTGCCTTTACTTGCTTGGTTAGATAATCAATACTACGTTTTAAACTGATACAACCTAAATCTGTTGTAGAACTTAGTAAAAGTACTTTCATTTCTTTTAAAGTGCCTTTTAAACCTGCATTATTTCTAACTAACTGGTCTCTTAAAGCTAACAGTCTACCAAGCTCTAAATGAGAACTACTCTTTACAGTACTTGGTATTAATTCTTCCCTGTAAAGCCAACCATACCTTGCAATTACTTGCGCATCTAGCTTATCTGTCTTCTCTTTTACAATCCCAGAAGAACGCTTAATTTTTAACGGACTCTCCTCCACAAAAACAACTTTCTTACTATGTAAATAAAGTGCCAACTTTAAGGAATAATAACCTGTATTCTCAAAACAATAAAAAACAGCACTTTCTTTTGTTGCTTGTAAAACCCATTTTAAGAGGCTTTTGTAACCAACTAAATCGTTCTTAAACTCTTTATGAACTTGGGCATGATAACAATAAGCATCAATCGTCTTTTTTGATACATCAATTCCTACTACTTCTCTGTAATTTTTCATATTTTTACAATTAGAGTGAATAAATATGTTGCAAAAACTACTTCCTTTATCGGGATTTTTTAAACCTGGTATTCCAAATGGTTCTTTGCAACTTTATAACAACAGAGGACTCGTACGTGTAAGGGAACTACAATTCTAAAACACGTTATAGTTCTCCTCTGTTATTACATAAAGATATTTATTACAAACTAAAGAAACACGTTAGCGAATCTTCTCAAATTTACTTTTAAGGCTAAAAAAATTATTTCAGTAATTTAATAATATTTGTTTTGTATAACTTACCTATTGGAATAATATAATCTTCTATAAATATTCTATTACCTTCAATGCTTTTTATATGCTTTGGAGCAACTGCAAATGATTTGTGAACTTGTAAAAAAATTTCTTTTGGTAACAATTCTAAAACTGAAGATAATTTTTCTCTAATAGTAATTGTTTCATTTTTAGAAATTACTTTTACATAATTCCCTGATGCTTCAACGTATAAAATAGCATCAATTTCTAATTGAATATGTTTTTTATTACTCTTTAAAAAAATACGATTCGTAACCGTATCTTCTTGAGCTACTATTGTACGTTCTGGTAAAGAAGTACTAAATGTTTTATTAATTGCTTTTAAGAAACGATCAAACCCAAATGGTTTTAATAAATAATCAGATATATTAAGCTCATAACCTTCTAAAGCAAATTCTTTATAGGCTGTTGTTACAATAACTTTTGGTGGATTTTTAAGTGTTTTAAGAAAATCAAAACCTTTTAATTTTGGCATATTTAAATCTAGAAATATTAAATCTACTTCATTTTTATTTAAATACTCAAATGCTTCTAATCCATCGTAGCAATTCTTTTCTAACTGCATATTTTGCAATAAATCACAATAACCTTTTATAATTTCATGCGCAATATGCTCATCGTCAATTATTAAATATTTAATCATAACTTGTTTAAAATTAATGTTGCTTTATATATATTTCCTTCAACAGAAAACGATAATTTATGCTTATTAGAATACACCAATTCTAGTCTTCTTTTAAATTTGTTAAACCAATTCCGACTTTTTCGTTAACTTCAGAAGTATCAAAATTATTTTCTATATCAAACTGAATTTTATTTTCAAAAGTAAAAACATTTATGTTTACAAATGCATCTTTCCTTAAATTCTCTACGCCATGTTTAAAAGCATTCTCTAGAAGAATGATAAATAACAAAGGCATAACTTGGAAAGTTTCATCTATTTGATCTTTAAAATCAATGCTGATTTCTTTATGATAACGCATTTTATGAAGCTCAATATAATTCTTTAAATAATCTACTTCATCTTTAAGTAAAACAATTTCTTTTTCTCCTTCATAAATACTATAACGCATCATGTCTGATAGTTTTAGTATTAACTCTTGTGCTTTTTTAGGATTTACAGCTACTAAACCATAAAGGTTATTTAGTGTATTAAAAAAGAAATGGGGGTTAACTTGATTTTTTAAATGCAGTAATTCTGCTTTTGAGGTTTCATTTTTAAGTTTAAAAAATGTAATTACCTGTTTTGTAAACCAATATATACCTAAAATTATAAGAACTGCATAATAAAAAAAGCTATGACTACTATTGAAGCAGGATAATTTTCTAAAAAAACTACAGATTCTTTGCTTGTAGTAATCAGTTCAAAAAAAGCAATTGCGAATGGAAATAATGCTATAAAAATTGCAAATCCAATAATTATTGATCGTTTTCTATTGTTTAAATTTAATATCATACTGTAAAATTAAGATGAATTATCCTCAAATCAAAAGAAGTTGACAAACAACCTATTAAGCGCAATAAACTTAATACAAAGTGGGGTGAAATAACCTTACATATCATCACTAATTTTGTACCCCTTTTTACTATGCGTTTATCCCTATTGTTTTAATTAGAAAGGATTTGAAATTAGTTTTGCTTCAAATATTAAAAAAAATAAAATCATGAATCATTTAAAACCTATAAAAATGTTACAACATATTAAGTTTTTGTGTTTACTTATAACGCTCATTAATTCTAGCATAAATTTTTCTGCTCAGGAGATAGATAAAAAAAATAATATTTCTATTGAAGGAAAATGGGAAGGAAACATTGTTATAAATGAACAAAAATCTGTAGGAATATTATGGAATTTTAAAACAACTAAAGAAGGGCAGTTAAACGGTTATATGGGACCAGCATCTAAAGGAGTTGCAACAATACCAATGCAAGAATTATCTATTAACAAAAATAAAATTAGTTTTACAATTCAATCTCAAGGAAGTTTTGCTGGTTTAATATCAAAAACAAGAATAAAAGGTATTTGGAGCTCGGTAAGTGGAAATAAATTGACGCTTTATATGGTAAGAGAGCTCACAAAAGAACAAGTAAGTGAACGATTTTCAAAACCATCTAGCAGCGGAAAAATTGATATTCAACAAGAGATTGCTCTTGGGAATATTGAAGCAGTTAAAGATTTTTTATCAAAAGGAAATAAAATAAACTCATTATACGGCAAAGGTTCAACATTACTGTTTACAGCTATAAAAAAAGACAGAACTTTTAAAATTGCAAAATACCTTTTAGAAAACGGCGCAAATCCTAATCAAGTAACAGACGGATTAACACCATTAATGTATGCTGTTGCTTATCAAAACTCTAAAATAGCTAAAGAACTTATTGCTCATAAAGCAGATGTAAACTTTATAAGTAAAGAGCAACAATCTGCACTAGTATTTGCCATTAAGAGTAGAAATGCTGAAATATTAAAATTATTAATAAACAATGGTGCAGACCCAAATAAAAAAATTAAAAATAATTATTCTGCTATTGATTTAGCTAAAGAAGAGAATATAAAAGAAGTTCTTGATGTTCTAAATATATCTTTTGAAGGTGTTAGCGACGGACCTTATGTAACAAAATCTAAGACTGGATACACTGCTACTTGGATCAATAAAGGAGAAATACATACTGAAAAAATTAATTCTAAAGATTCTAAAACTATAGAATACAAAGGTTTAAAAGCTAATATTTCTAATAAAGTTTCTAAAGAAGTTAAAAAACTAACCTACAATGGTAATTTTAAAATTGGTGCTGTTAGTGATATACATGGGCAATATGACACATTTATAAAACTGTTAAAAAACAATGGTGTTATTGATAAAAAAGGTGCTTGGAATTTTGGAAATGGACATTTTGTAGTTGCAGGAGATATGTTTGATAGAGGTCCGCAGGTTACTGAAGTATTATGGTTTTTATATGATTTAGAAAAACAAGCAACAAAACAAGGCGGAAAACTACATGTTCTACTAGGTAACCATGATGTTATGGTACTTAATGGAAATTTACGTTCAGTTCACCCAAAATACACAGAAATTGCAAAAACATTAGACGTTCCTTTTAATACTCTTTTTAATACTGGGACAGTTCTTGGTGATTGGTTAAGAACACGTCCTGTATTAGTAAAATTAAACGGTATTCTATTTACACATGGTGGTTTGCACCCAGATTTAGTAACAAAAGGGTTGTCTATTAAAAAAATTAATAAAGAATTTAAAAAACAATTAATAATGAGCGAGTTACCTGAAAAACGTAATGATCTTGGTAACTTTCTTCATAGAGCTCATGGGCCAATTTACTACAGAGGTTACTTTCAAGGAGAATTAGCTACCAATAAACAAATTAACGAATTATTAAAACATTTTAAAATTTCAAATATTGTTGTTGGTCATACTACACATAGACAGATTGAAATGCACTATGACGGAAAAGTAATAGTAATAGATGCCAATATGAAAAGTGGTACAATGGGAGAAATGCTTTTATGGCAAAATGGTGAATTTGAACGTAAGAATCTTTTAGGAGAAAAATTACCTTTAAATAAAATAGAAAATAATAAATAAAACAAAAAAGATGAAAACTAAATTATATAATTATTTAAACAAACCCTATGCAGTAATCTTAATAATGCTTATTGCGCCATTATTTGGATTTATAGATCGAAACTTTACCTTTTTCTTTGGACTTGGTGTTATTTTTCTAATTTTAAAAGGCAGTAAATATAATTGGGCAAGATTTGGAATAGGGCAAAAAATCACAAGTAAAACTATCCTAAAGAGCTTATTATTAGCAACAATCATTTTTATTGTATTTACATTTTTAATAGACCCTTTACTTATAAAGTGGTTAGGTGAATACGATCTTTCATCTATAGATGACATTAGAGGAAATTTACTTGGTTACATTATTTTAATGTTTGTTGTATGGATATTTGCCGCTTTTGGAGAAGAAATTCTCTTTCGTGGTTATTACATGAAAGCACTAGCAGAGTTATTAGGAAATAATAAAACAGCATGGATCTCATCTGCATTTATAGTTTCTTTATATTTTGGAATTTCACATGCTTACCAAGGAGTAATTGGTGTTGTATCTGTGTTTTTATGGTCTTTTGTTATTTCTTTAATCTTTAGTAAAAATAAAAACAATTTACTTTTATTGGTATTGATTCATGGTATTTACGATACAATAGGAATTACTCTTATTTATTTAAACAAAGATCACATTATTACAGAATGGGTACAACAACTTCTTTAAAAAATTAAGTTTTACATTAAATAAAATAACAGCTTTAAAATTAATATAAAAGAGAAAAGAAAGCGATTTGGTTTTATACCAAATCGCTTTTAAAGTTTTATTAACTTAAAATAAATTAATGGAATTATCTGGTTATAAACTTTGATGTATTAGACAGATTGTTTTTTATTTGTTAAATTAGATGTTTAACTTAAAAAGTTAATTACATACAATTTTAATTTTAAAGTTTTAAAGTGACATTGACAGATAAGAAAATAAAATTAAGAGCTTTAGAGCCAGAAGATTTAGAGTTTTTATACCAAATAGAAAACAACGAATCTTTTTGGGAAGTAAGTCATACTCAAAAACCATTTTCAAAATTCATATTAAGGCAATATTTAGAAAATGCCCATTTAGACATTTACGAAAGCAAACAATTGCGTTTATTAATTGAAGAAGAATCTACTAAGAAACAAATTGGTATGATCGATTTGTTTGATTTTAATCCGCAACATAAAAGAGCAGGAATAGGTATTTTAATTCATCCAGATTTTCAAAAAAAGGATACGCTACAGAAGCTTTAACCCTTCTAATAAAATATACATTCTCTCATTTACAAGTACACCAATTGTATGCAAATATTACATCAGACAATTCTAAAAGTTTGTCATTATTTAAAAAACATAACTTTAAAAAAATTGGCATAAAGAAAGATTGGATCTTATCCGAAGGAAAATTTAAAGATGAAGTTTTATTTCAGTTGATAAAAGAGTAATTTTGCAATTCTTAAAAAATTAAAAAAATTGAGTAAAAAATTTATATACGCAGTTATTGCAACCATTCTTTTTGTTGGCGGAGTTATAGGTTATAATTATTATCAAAAAATATTTGGAAAAGCAATTACAAAAGATAGCGTTCTTTTTGTAAGTTCTAGTGATAGTTTAACGGATGTAAAGGATAAACTATCTGAGTTTTCTAAAAATCCGAATACTTTTCTTCTAGTAGCTGCAAAGAAAAATTTTTCGAAACCAAAATCTGGAAGATATGTTTTAACCGAAGGTATGTCTAATAACGATATTATTAACATGCTTAGAATTGGTAATCAAACACCTTTAAAAGTGTCTTTTAACAATCAAGATACATTAGAAAAGTTTGCCGAAAGAATTGCAGAACAATTAGAAATAGACTCTATTTCTGTATTGAATTCCTTTTATGACAAAGAGTTTTTATCTAAAAATAAATTAACAAAAAAATCTGTATTACAAATTTGTATACCTAACAGTTATGAGTTTTATTGGAATATTTCTGCCAATGGTTTTAGAAATAAAATGCTAAAAGAATACAATCGTTTTTGGAATACAAGTAGATTAAAAAAAGCACAAGCTTTAAAAATGACTCAAGTAGAAGTAATTGCTTTGGCTTCTATTGTACAGAAAGAAACGGCAAAAATAGTTGAACGACCTATTGTAGCTGGTTTATATTTAAATAGATTAAGAAAAGGTTGGCCACTACAAGCAGACCCAACAATTATTTACTGCATTAGAGAAGTTAAAGGACAAGATTATGTTGTAAAAAGAGTTTTAACGGCAGATTTAGAATTAAAATCGCCATATAACACTTATAAAAACAAAGGAGTTCCTCCTACGTTAATTGCAATGCCAGATATTTCTAGTATCGATGCTGTACTAAATTCTAAACAACACAAATACATGTATATGTGCGCAAGCGTTGATAAAATAGGCTATCATACTTTTGCTAGAACACTAAGTCAGCATAATAGAAATGCCGCTAAATATCATATTTGGTTAAATAAACAAGGAGTAAATAGATAAAAATCATTTCCTTAAAAAATAGCGGTTTCAATTATTTATATGATAAAAGGTAGCTATATAGTTGTTCAAAATCATCAAAAAAAGACGCTTAAACGAGTAATTATACAATTTCGACGAAAATAACGCACTGACTATCAATAGATTTATAATTATGTTCTAAATTTGCAACCGCAAAACAGAAAGATTTATATTATCAAAAAGTTTTTATTTTTAACAGGTATTTTTTTACTATTTGTAAACGCAACTTCTTCTAATAAAGAATTAGAGATTAACACACCAATACCTTACCCAAAGTTTGTAGATTATAATATTCCTTATTTACAAAATAACTTTGTAGCTTTTAAACAAGCTTTAGCTTTTAAAGAATCTCAAGGAAAATATACCGTTGTTAACACATTAGGTTATTTAGGTAAATATCAATTTGGAAAAACAACCTTAGAGCGTTTTAACATTTACAACACTAAAGAGTTTTTAAAAAACCCTGAATTACAAGAAAAAGCTTTTATCGCTTTATGTAAAGTAAATAAATGGATTTTAAGAAAAGACATTAAACGTTCTGTTGGTAAAACTATTAATGGAATTAAAATTACAGAATCTGGAATTTTAGCAGCTGCTCATTTAAGTGGAGCAGGAAACGTTAAAAAATTTTTACGAAGCAACGGTGCAAAAAATTTCTCTGACGCTTATGGCGCTTCTATAAAATTGTATTTGAGAAAATTTGCAGATTATGATGTATCAAATATAGTTGCAAACAGAAAAGCTAAAGCCTAATTATTTCTGAATAATAAAAATAGCTGGTTTTTTATGTAAATCTGGTTGTTGATGTTTCCAATCTTTTACTGTCATTGTTTTTATATATTCTGATGGTAAAGTAATATCTGCAGCAATACACAAATTAGTAGTTGGTGATAAAGCTGCTTTTAAATCGGCAAACATTTTCTCGTTTCTATAAGGAGTTTCAATAAAAATTTGAGATTGGTTTTTATCTTGTGATAATTTTTCCAAATCCTTTAAAGCTCTTTTTCTATCGCCTTTATCAATTGGTAAATAGCCATTAAATGCAAAGTTTTGACCATTCATGCCAGAGCTCATCATTGCCATTAAAATAGACGAAGGCCCAACTAATGGAACCACTTTTATATTTTTTTGATGTGCTAATTTAACAATAGTTGCTCCTGGATCTGCAACTGCAGGTACACCAGCTTCAGATAATAAACCAACATTAATACCTTGTTGGCAAATATCTAAATATTTACTAGTTTCTAACTCTTCTGCATATTTATCTAACAACATAATATGTAAAGAAGGTTGTTGTTTTTTTGGAGTTATTTTTTTTATAAATCTTCTCGCAGACTTTTCGTTTTCTACAATATAGTAATCTATTTCTTCTACCACTTTTTTTACAGACAAAGGCATTACTTCTAAAGGTTCAGTTTCACCTAAAGTTGTAGGAATTAAATAGAGTTTACCAATCATTTTTATCGTCTTAAAGTCAATTTATTTACTATTACCTCGCAAGCTTCATCCAACATTAAATATACGTTTTCAAAACCTTGATTACCTCCATAATAAGGATCTGGCACAGATAAGTTTTTATTAGGATGTGTTTCATTTAAAATCATCTTAACTTTATCCTTATCAAATTTATCTCTTGCTAAGATTAAAATATTTTGATAATTACTTTCATCCATAGCATAAATATAATCAAAAGCATCAAAATCTTTAACTGTAAATTTTCTAGCTCTTTGGTTGGTTATATCTATTTTATATTTTCTAGCAACCTCAATAGAGCGCTCATCTGGAAGATTACCAACATGATATGCAGCTGTACCAGCAGAATCTACAAATACATTTTGAGAATTAATTTTTGATTGTAAAATACCTTCTGCTAATGGCGAACGGCAAATGTTCCCCAAGCAAACCATTAGTACTTTTACCATTATAAAATATTTTTTTAGAACGTTAACTTCTTAGTTAAATCGTCTACATATTTTCTAAATTGCTTATCAGTTTCGGTAAGATTGTCTACTGTTTTACAAGCATGTAAAACGGTTGCATGATCTCTTTGTCCAATTTGATTTCCAATACTTGCTAAAGATGTTTTTGTTAATCTTTTAGCAAAATACATAGCTAATTGTCGCGCCTGAACAATATGTCTTTTTCTAGTCTTAGATTGTAAAGTAGCTACATCCATATCAAAATACTTAGAAACTTCTTTCTGAATATAATCGATTGAAACTTCTTTCTTGGTATTCTTTACAAACTTATCTACAATCTGTTTTGCCAATTCAATAGAAAATTCTCTTCTATTAAATGATGCTTGTGCAATCATAGAAATTACAACACCTTCTAATTCTCTAACATTAGACTTAATGTTCTTAGCAATATATTCTACAATTTCTTCTGGCATTTCTACACCATCTCTATACAATTTATTTTGTAAAATAGAAATTCTAGTTTCGTAATCTGGTGCTTGTAATTCTGCAGATAACCCCCATTTAAAACGAGATAATAAACGCTGCTCTATATCTTGCATATCTACAGGAGCTTTATCAGACGTTAAAATTACTTGCTTTCCGTTTTGATGTAAGTGATTAAAAATATGAAAGAATACATCTTGCGTACCTGCTTTACCAGATAAGAATTGTACATCATCTATAATTAAAACATCTATCATTTGGTAGAAATGAATAAAATCATTTCTAGTATTCGATTTTACAGAATCTATAAATTGTTGTGTAAATTTCTCAGAAGAAATATACAAAACAGTTTTGTCTGGATATTTATCTTTAATATCTACACCTATAGCATGACCTAAATGAGTTTTACCTAAACCAACGCCACCATAAATTAATAATGGGTTAAAAGAAGTTCCTCCTGGTTTATTTGCAACTGCCATACCTGCAGAACGAGCCAACCTGTTAGAATCACCTTCAATAAAATTTGCAAAACTATAATTTGCATTTAATTGAGATTCTATTTTAACTTTTTGTAAACCTGGAATTATAAATGGGTTTCTTAATTCCCTTTTACTAGAATCTTTAGGTACAGTAACTTTTTGAGGTTTTAATGGATCTCTATTTGAACTAGGTATTTTTACAACTTGTGGTCTATTACTACTGTAAGTATTTTCCATTTTCACATCATAAATCAATTTAGCATCGCTACCTAATTGTTTTATTAATGCAACTCGCATTAATTTAATGTAATGCTCTTCTAACCATTCGTAAAAAAATTTACTAGGTACTTGAATCGTTAACGCTTCTCCGGAAAGTTTTACAGGTTTAATTGGTTCAAACCAAGTTTTATAAGCTTGTGGTTTAAGATTGTCTTTTATAAAAGATAGACAATCAGCCCAAACGGATTCAGCAGTATGATTCATTTATTTACTAGGTAATTTTTTTGGTTGTAATTTAGGTAAAAAACCTATTTTTTAACTCCTTTTCTAAAGCCATACAAAAGTGTGAATAAAATTCAGTATAAAAAAATCAATTCGCTATTGATTATTAACTATTTTTAACGTACACTAGCTAAATCAAAAACGTTTAAAACTATTGAAAAAATCATCAACAAAAACTAGAGTTCGGTATTCAGAAACCGATCAAATGGGAGTGGTTTACCATGGAAACTACGCACAATACTTCGAACTCGGAAGAACCGAATAGCTTCGTAATCTGAATGTTACATACAAAGATATGGAAATTAGTGGGATAATGCTTCCTGTTATTTCTCTAAGTTGTAATTTTATAAAATCGGCTAAATATGACGACATGCTAACTATAGAAACTTTTCTAAAAAAAAGCCAATGGTTAAAATTGAATTTGATTATAAAATAACCAACCAAAATGACGAATTAATATGTACTGGGAGTTCTGTTTTAGCATTTATGAACATGAAAACAGGAAAACCTACAAGATGCCCTGATTATTTATTAAATAGCTTAGGCTTCTAATTTCTTAATGTTAACTTTGTATAAATTATCAAAAATTTCGAAAATCATTTGAGCATCTTTTTTTCTAATAGAAATTACATATTCGCAATCCATTTCTAATTTTTGTGAAACAATCTTTAAGTTTTTCTCTTTAACAACTCTCATCACCTTGTTCATTAAATCGTATTGAAAGTTAAGCTTAAAAAAGACATCAACTGTTTTTTCTATAATTTCAGATACTTGTAAAGTAATTTCTGCTGATGTTTTATATGCGTTTATTAAACCTCCAACACCTAATTTTGTGCCGCCAAAATAACGAACAGAAACAATTAAAACATTGGTTACTTCAAAAGATTGAATTTGACCATAAATAGGCATTCCTGCAGAGTTATTAGGCTCACCATCATCATTAGCTCTAAATTTTATTTGCTCTACTCCTATTTGATATGCATAACAAAAATGGCGTGCAGAATGATGTTTCTTTTTTAAAAGATCTAAACTACGCCTAACATCATCTTCATTATTTACAGGAAAAGCATAACCAAAAAACTTACTATTTCTGTCTTTAAACAGTGTTTCTTCAGATGCTTTTGTTATTGTTTTATAGCTATCTTTTTCCATTAAGCCAAAGCTACAATTACAATTCCTACAATTGCCAAGGCAACACCAATTTTATTTTTAGTACTAAATTGTTCTTTAAATAATAGAATACCAACTATAGTAGAAACAACAACGATACCCACATTATTAATTGTAAACAAAGTAGAACTTTCAAAACCTTTTGTTTGAAGTGCTTTTATTAAAAATACAATCGAAAAATAATTAGGAATTCCTAAAACAATACCAGCTATAATATTTTTAACACCAAAAGGTTCTCTCTTTTTTATTGATTTAATTAGCAATATAATCAACCCGAAGAAAGCAGCAATTCCAAATAAACTTCCTGAAAAAATGGAAACCTCATTTTCTGGTACATACATAACCTCAACATACTTTAAAGTAGTATCTATAACTCCAGATCCTAAAAAAAGTAAAATAGGAAACAAAAGTCCAGCTTTTTTATTTTCTGATTTCTCTTCTTTTACAGATGCTAAATAAACCGCGACTAGCGCAATTATAATACCTACAAATTTTAAAACTGTAACAGACTCATTATACAAAAAAATTCCAAAAAAAACAGGTATAACTACAGACATTTTACCTGCAACAGAAGTAACAGAAACCCCGTTTCTTTGTGCTGTCATAGCCATTACAAAAAAAATAGAAACAAATAATGCTCCTAAAAAAACAGCTCCTAAAAACCAAGGCTTATTCGGTATTTCTACTATAGAAAAGCTATTTTCTGCAAACGCAAAACCCATTGTAAAAGCTACAATATAATTAACAAAAATTGCTTTTAAAACGTCTACTTTAAAAATACCAAAGTATTTAAAAATAACAAATAATCCGGTTGAAAAAAGAATACTTAAAAGTAAGTGAATCAATTTATTTTGTTTTTAATGAATAATTCTGTTACATCATCTTTTCCTGGAATTAAATTCCAAACATGAATACCAAGTTCGTTTGCAGCATCTGTATTTTCTTTTAAATCATCTACAAAAAAAGTTTCTTCAGCAATTAAATTATTTTCATTTAAAACAAACTCATAAATTTCTGAATCTGGTTTTCTAAAATTAATTTCGTGCGATAAATAAAACTGCTCAAAACTGTTTTTAAACTCGTTATAAAAAACTTCTCCTAATGAGTTTTTAATCCATTTAATATGTAAATCATTTGTATTACTTAATAAAAATAATCTGTACTTTTCACTAGAAGATAATTCTTTTAAAAAATCTAATCGTGTTACAGGAAAATCTAATAAAACAGCGTTCCAAGCATTTATTAGATCATTTTTAGGAATTTCAAATTTTTTGTAAAAAAACTCAATGAATTTTTCTGTATTCAGTAACCCTTTTTCATAGTTATGATACACTTTAATCATTTCATCAGAAATCTTTGTAACACCTAAAGATGCCATTGCTTTATAAGTTCCTTGTTTATCTAAATTGATAAAAATATCTCCAAAATCGAAGATGATGTTTTTAATCATTTCTGTATATTTTTAAAACGTCTTTTTTAATTTTTGATTCTGAATAAGTGTCCGCTTTAAATAATGGTGCTCTTATTCCTTTTTCAAACAAAGTTTCTCCTACAAAAACCTTAGCTTCATCCCATAAATTAGCATCAATAAAAGTTTGAAGAGTCTTTGCCCCTCCTTCTACAATAACAGATTGTATTTGATGTTTATGCAGCACTTTACAAATTTCACTTGCAATATTATTTGAAAAGTCAATTGTTTCAAAAAACAAATTTTTATGCAAAGTGTTGTTTGAGTTTTTCTGCTTAGTAATAATTATTGTTTTTACACTTTTATCAAATATATTTACATCTTTACGTATTCTCAAACTTTTATCTAAAACTACTCTTACTGGATTATTACCTGTCCAACTTCTTACATTAAGTTTAGGATTATCTGCAAAAACTGTATTTGTACCCACCAAAATAGCATGCTCTTCACTTCTAAATTTATGCACTAATTGTTGTGAAATTGAGTTTGAAATCCATATTGGTTTTTGCTCATCTTTAACTAAAGGAGCTATAAATCCATCGCTCGTTTCTGCCCATTTTAATACAATATATGGTCTTTTCTTTTCTTGTACAGTAAAAAAACGTCTATGATGCTTTCTACATTCTTCTTCTAAAACACCCACATAAACATTAATGCCAGCTTTTTTTAAAATTTTAACCCCTTTACCAGCTACCAAATTATTAGAATCTAAACAACCAATTACTACATTTTTAATTTGATGTTTTACAATTAGATTTGCACAAGGTGGAGTTTTTCCAAAATGAGAACAAGGCTCAAGTGTTACATATAATGTAGCATCTTTTAAAATAGTTTTATCTTTTACAGAATTTATAGCATTAACTTCTGCATGATTTTCACCATAATTTGACGTATAACCTTCTCCTACAATTTTATTATTATAAACCACTACCGCTCCAACACTGGGATTAGGACGTGTTGTTCCTATACCATTATTTGCTATTTGTAAGCATCTTTTTATGTATAATTCTTGTTTAATAACCTTAGTAATTTAGATAAATTAGAATTTTATTTTTAAATCTTCTGTTTTATTAATTAAAAACTCTTTTTTTAAGCCAAAAACTGCATACTTTAAATTCCCTTTAAATTGAATTCTCACTTTTTTTGTTAAAATAGAATTTAATAAACCTCCCAAAACACCATTCTTATTACTCTCAAAAATACGCTTAGCCGGAATAACTACTTTTAAAGGTATTGAGAATTCATCTCTTGCTGGCACTTTAAATTCATCAGATGAAACTTGTGCTATTTCTGTTCCATTAACTATCACTTTTATTTCATCTGTAGAAATACTACCTCCAACATCATTTGGGTTTTTAAAAAAAGCTTTCGCTTCTAACCGAATAGTATCAGATGCAAAACTAATAACCTTAACATCATCAACCTTTAAAAATACTGGAGGTTTCTTTACAGAACAAGTAAAAAAAATTAAAGTTAAGGCTAGAAAATAGAATCCTTTTTTCATAAAAAATATTTAAAAAATTAGGTAACTTGCTCCTGCAAAAATACAGTAATAAATGACAAGTAAAGATTTTATCATTAGAGAAATTAAAGAAGAAGATAATCTACAAATTGCGAAAGTAATAAGAGAAGTTTTAGTAGAGTTTGGCGCTCCAAAAGTTGGAACTGCGTATGAAGACAAAGCTACTGATGAAATGTTCGAAAACTTCAATAAAACCTCTTCCATCTACTATGTTATTGAACATAATAACTTAATTGTTGGTGGAGCTGGAATAGCTCAGTTAGATAATTTTGATGGCAAAATTTGTGAACTTCAAAAAATGTATTTTTTACCAATTACAAGAGGTAAAGGATTAGGATCTAAATTAATAAATACATGTTTAAACAAAGCTAAAGAATTAGGTTTTACAGACTGTTATTTAGAAACTATGCCTTATATGAATGCTGCTAGAGCTTTATATAAAAAAAATGGTTTTGTGAGCTTAGAAAAACCAATTGGAAACACAGGTCATTATTCTTGTAATGTTTTTATGCTTAAAAAATTATGATTTTAAAAAACTTTAAAGAACTTCTTAAATGCTCATTAGAAAGCATTTATCCAGAAACTGAAACTGATTCTTTTTTCTTTTTATTGATAGATGAATATCTAGACTTACAAAGGATTGATTTTACTTTAAATCCAGATTTTTTAATAACTAAAAGCAAACTACAAATCTTAAATAATGCTTTAGAAAAATTAAAAAATGAAGAACCAATACAATATATTATTGGGAAGACAGAATTTTATGGATACCCATTTTTAGTTGATAACAATACTTTAATTCCTAGACCAGAAACAGAGGAATTAGTAGAATGGGTAATTTTTGAAGCAACAAAATTTAGCTCTAAAAATTCTTTAAAAATTCTTGATATTGGTACAGGAACTGGTTGCATACCAATTTCTATAGCCAAGAAACTTCCAAATGCTTCAATTACTTCAATTGATGTTTCTCCTCATGCATTAAAAATTGCTAAAAAAAATGCTGAGTTAAATAATGTGAAAATAAATTTTATTGAAGCTGATATATTAAAAACTGTAACATTACCAGAAAAATTTGATATCATTGTTTCAAACCCTCCTTATGTTAGAGAGCTAGAGAAAAAAGAAATTCAAAATAACGTTCTACAAAACGAACCTCATTTAGCCTTGTTTGTCTCAAATGAAAACCCATTAATTTTTTATGAGAAAATTGCAGATTTAGCAACTCAACATTTATCTAAAAACGGACTTCTTTTCTTTGAAATTAACCAATATTTAGGAAAAGAAACTCAACATTTACTAGAAAAAAAACAGTTTATTAATATTGAATTAAAGAAAGACTTATTTAAAAATTATAGAATGATAAAATCATCACGAAGTTAATTATCTTGAAATCAATACACTACATAAAAGGGTTAGAAAAACAACCCCTTAAATATCTGGTTAAAGAAATAGAATTAAAAAAAAATCTATTTTTACTTAACCAAACTAACTATGAAATGAGAACTATTTTAAAAAAGAAAAAGAATTCTCCCCCTAATTTATTTAATAATTTAATTTTAGATTACCTGTAGTTTTTTACTAAACCAAACTTAAAAAACTATGTTAATCAAACAATTAAAAGCATTATTGCTTTTTATTGGTTTTTGTATAACTTCTCCCTATCAATGCATTTCCCAGAATACAATAAAAAGTAATTCGGAAGCATTTTCTTTAACATATTTTAAAGAAGATATTAGCCTCTCTAGAAACGAAATAACTTCTAAGAGATTTACTACTATGCCCAAAAGTTCTAGTTTTGGTGTAAAAAATGGAACTTATTGGTTTAAATTAACGATAAAAAAAACAGAATATTCTACTAATTTAATCTCTTATATCCCAACTCATAACATTGGTTTTATAGAAGTTTATCAATTAGAAAATCAAAATTTAAAATACATAACCTCAACGGGAAATAATGTTGCTAGAAATAATTTACCTTTAGATTATAAATTCCCCTCCTTTAAAGTTAATTCAAAGAAATTAAATGACAATACCTACTTCTTAAAAGTCTTATTCCCAAAAGAAGCAAACTTTCCATTAAAAATTAAATCCGAAAAGAAATTTTTAAGCTATTTATTAGAAAAGAAAACTATTAACAGTTTATACTACGGAACTTGTATAATTATACTTTTAATGAATATTTTTTTCTTTATTAAATTTAAAGATAAAACATATTTGTATTATACATTGTTCCTTTCTTCTTTGGGTATTAATTTCTTACTATATGATGGATCTTTGATACATCTTTTTAGAGGAAATAGTTTTTATTACAAATTAGAACTCATTATACATTTAACTAACGAAATTTGGTTTATTCTTTTCTCTATAAGTTTTTTAAACCTAAATATTAGAATTCCAAAAATTACCAAATCCTTTTTTATCTTCCCAATAATAGTTATTTTACTATATAGCTGTTATTTAATAACAAACAATTTTTATTTTATAGGAATAGCGGATACTATAGGAATTTCACTTTTTCCTATCTTATGGTTTTTTGGACTTCTTTATTACAAAAAAATACCTTATGCCAAATTTTATGTTTTAGGCTATCTATTAATAATTCCCTTTGCAGTTTTCTTTATAATTGGTTATCCATCTGGATTTTGGGAAGTTCACGGAGATATGCTTATTGTAAAGATTGCAAGTTGGTTAGATATCATTGTTTTTACTTACGCTATAAGCTATAGATTAAAAACAAAGTTTGAAAATAACAATTTAAATATTAAGCAACTTAAGATTGATATTGAAGTTGCAAAAAACAAACTAGCTTCAAAAAACAATTCGATAAATCCTTACTTAGTATTACTTAACGAGAATGAACTTACAAGTAAGCCACTTACTTTGAGAGAAATTGATATTTTAAAACATCTTAATGAAGGTTTTAATAATAAAGAAATAAGTGAAAAATTATTCATATCTCCAAATACTGTAAAACATCATATTAGAAACATTTACATCAAAATTAATGTTAACAGTAGAACTAGTTTAAAAGAAAAAACATTTAAGCTAGTTTATTGATTACTAACTAAATACACCAAGGTATTAGAAAAACTACCCGCTATTTTTTTGATTTTCTTTTTATTTTTCTTCAAATTTACTAGATAAAAGCTAACTGCTTTTTTTAACCTAACTAACTTAAACTTTAAAAAAATGAAAAAAAATCTACTACTATTAATGTACCTATTATGCTCAATTAATATGATTGGGCACGAAAAAGAAAGTGTAGAATATCTTTCTAAAAAAAATAACACCTAACTATTCAATAACAAAAATTAAAGACGCCCAATGGATAAAAAGTACTACAGTTAACAATGTTGATTTTTATCATCAAATAGTTACTTGTGGTAATAAAAAAGCTGTTTTACTAAGATTCGAAAATAAAAATAATTTTAATGTAGAAGTTTCTTGGAAAGAGTTAATTACAATAGAAGAACAATTTACCTCGGATAGTAAACTAGAAACCAAAACCCTAATTATTAACCCAGGAATTACAGAACCATCTAGCTGTTCTGACAATAGTAAAAGTTTACTTATAATTTTAGCTACAGAAGTTAACCCAACATTTGTAGCTAGTATAAATGGTTTCAACTTTGAAGATATAAAAATTAAAGAATTAAACTAATAAAATCAAGAAAATGAAATATTCAAAATTAATTATATTCAAAAAAATCTTGATTACTTTTTCAATGATTTTTTTAACAGGGTTTGCATTTCAAACAAATGCGCAGTCTGGAAAAGACAGTAAAGGAAAAGATTTTTGGCTTACATTTCCAGAAAACTTGGGAGGGGAAGCTAAACTTTATATCTCAAGCGAAGTTAATACAAATGGAAACATTTCCATTTCTGGTATTAATTATAATCAAAATTTTACAGTAACTGTAGGTAATATTACTACAATTAATTTACCGGCAAACGTATTCTTAACCAACTCCACAAGTATTGAAAACAAAGGTATTCATGTTACCTCTAATGATGAAATAACCGTTTACGGCATGAATATAAGAAGTGCTACTTCAGATGCATACTTAGGTTTACCTACAGATGCACTTGGAAAAGAATATTCTGTTATGACTTATACTGGCTTAAGCAGTTACGGAAGTCAAATAGCAATTATTGGAACCGAAAACGCTACCTCTGTAAGTTTTAAATTAAAAACTACTGTTGGTAGTTATGCGGCTGGTACTAATTACACAATAAATTTAAATAGTGGTCAAACTTTTTATTTAAAAGCTAGCGCAAATACAGACTTAACTGGTTCTGAAATTAGTTCTACAAAACCTATAGCTGTTTTTTCTGGTAATCAATGTGCAAATGTACCAACAACATCTTATGCTTGTGATCATTTAGTAGAACAAATGCCTCCTAAAGATGGATGGGGAAAAAACTTTATTAGCGTTCCTTTAAAAACTAGAAGTGGAGATACTTTTAGATTTTTAGCAGGAACAAACGGAACTACAGTCTCTGTAAACGGTAGCACAGTTGCTACCCTAAATAAAGGAGATTTTTATGAAAACATTTATACAACTTCTTTAAACATTACAGCTTCAGAACCTATTTTAGTAGCACAATTTGCAAATGGAAGCTCATATGATGGCGCAAACTCAGACCCAATGATGATGCTTATTCCTCCTTTTGAACAGTTTTTAGGCGCATACACAGTTAACACACCTTCAAATGGATTTGCTTTTAATTTTGTAAATATTGTTGCATCTAATTCTACAGTTGGAACAATCAAATTAGATGGAAACACAATAAACCCAGCACTTTTTACTCCAATTGGGTCTACAGGTTTTTCCGGAGCTCAAGTTAACTTAACAATAGGAACTCATAATTTAACAAGTAATGGATTACCTTTCGGTGCATTCGTATATGGTTTTAACAACTACGATTCTTATGGTTATCCTGCAGGAGCTTCATTCTCACCTATAGCAACAGTTAACAGCATCTCTATTTCACCTAAAACAGGTAACGAAACCGTTGATATAAGCACCTGCTTTCTAGCTAAAGTACTAGATCAATATGGAGATCCTGTAATTGGGGTAAGAGTAGATTTCTCCATTTCTGGAGTTAACCCAACTCAATCTGGGTTTGCTAATACAGACAATAATGGGGTAGCTACTTTTTGTTATGGTGGAGATAATTTTGGGAATGACACTATTGAAGCTTCGGTTGGAACTCTTTCAGATTCCGCTACTTTTGTTTGGAATCAATTACTAGTTGCACCAAATGTTAATTGCCCAGAAAACATCATCGTTTCTAGTACCCCTGGAGAAGCAGGTTCTATTGTTACATTCTTAGCTACAGAAACAATTGGTGTGCCAGAATCTACAATCTCATATTCACAAAATTCTGGAACATTTTTTCCTATTGGAGAAACAGAAATTACAGTAACGGCTTTAAACTCAGTGGATACTTCTAATTGCACCTTTACAATTACTGTTTTAGATAATGAAACTCCTACCATAAATTACCCAACTAATATTGTAGTTGATAGCGACTATGGTATTTGTGGAGCAATTGTAAATTTTGAAGCTATAGCAACAGATAATTCTGGAAACGCAACTATTTCATACAACTTACAACCTGGAAGCACTTTCGGATTTGGAGAAACTATTGTTACTGCAACCGCTACAGATAGCGCTGGAAATTCTACAGACTGTAGTTTTAGCATTACAGTTACAGACACTCAAGAACCAAGTATAACAAGTCCTTTTGATATAACAACAAATGTAGATTCCAATATTTGTGGTGCAATTGTAAATTATAATACCCCTACAGCCAATGATAATTGCGGTACAGGTTCTCCTCCTACTTCTTTAGCAAATCATACTTATAAAGGATCTTTAAACGGGCATACATATTTTTTATCAAATATTCCAACTACCCCAGAAGTTGCACATGCTAATGCAATTGCTGCTGGAGGTCATCTAGTTACAATTTCAAATGCTGCAGAAAATTTATTTGTATCACAATTTAACTCAGGAAGAATATGGATTGGTCATACAGATAGGGATACCGAAGGACAATGGAAATGGATAAACAACGAACCTGTTAGCTATACAAATTAGGCAAATGGAGAGCCTAATAATTATGGAGGCGAAGAAGATTGGGCTGTTATAAATTGGAGTGGAAATAATCCGGATTGGAATGATTGGTACTTTAACTCTACAGCGTATTATGCTATAGAATTCGATGGAGGTACTTTACCAACCTCTTTAACTTCTGGCCCTGCATCAGGTGAGGTGTTTCCTGTAGGAACAACAACCGTTACCTACGAAGCCGTAGATCCTGCAGGTAATAGAGTTGAAACTTCTTTTGATGTTACAGTTATAGACAACATAAAACCCACAGTTATTACACAAGACATATCAATTGATCTTGATGCAAACGGAAACGCATTTTTAACTAGCGACATGATAAATAATGGGTCAAATGATGAATGTGGTATTGCGACTTTAGAAATAAATAAAACTGAATTTAATTGTTCTAATGTTGGCTTAAACCAAGTAATATTAACAGTAACAGACATTAACAACAATACAGCTTCTTCAACAGCTAATGTGATGATTAATGACAATACTATACCAACTATCATTACACAAGATATAATTGTACAATTAGATGAAAATGGATTAGCTACAATTACAACTGATATGGTTGATAATGGTTCTAGTGATATTTGTGGTATTGCCAGTTTAGCATTAAATAACACTAATTTCACTTGTGCAGATATAGGTATAAACGAAGTTATATTAACAGCTACTGATAATAACGGAAATACAAGTTCTTTATCTGCAAATGTTACAGTAAATGACAATACATTACCAACAATTACAACTCAAAACATTTCTATTGATCTAAATGCAAACGGAATTGCATCAATTACAACAGACATGATAGATAATGGTTCAAATGATAATTGTGGTATTGCGGATTTAGCTTTAAATATTTCAAGCTTTTCTTGTGATAATATAGGTTTAAATCAAGTAATCTTAACAGGAACTGATAATAATGGAAACACGAACTCATCAACTGCGAATGTTACAATTAATGATGCAACAAATCCAACTGTAATAACTCAAGACATCTCAATTAATTTAGATGATAATGGAGAAGCCATAATCACTGCAGACATGATTAACAAAGGCTCTAATGATGCATGTGGAATTCTATCTTATAATTTAGATACGACTACTTTTAATTGTGCAAATATTGGCAATAATATTGTTACGTTAACAGTTACAGACACTAATAATAATGTAGCTTCCTTAACCGCTAATGTGTTTGTAAACGACACAACAAGTCCAACCGTAATTACACAAAATATTACGGTGGAATTAGTTGAGAATGGTAATGCCTCTATTACACCAGAAATGATAAATAATGGGTCTTTTGATAACTGTGAAATAGCTTCACTAACAACAGATATAAAAAATTTATCTTGTGAAAACATTGGTGAAAACACAGTACATCTTTTTGCTACAGATTCTTCAGGAAACTCAAATTCCGATTCAAGCAGAACTATACCTTCAAATTTAATAGGACATTGGACTTTTAACGAAGGTAGTGAACTTAAAGATTTAACAGGCAATTGGGGAGATTTAATAGTATCTGGAAATGCATCTATTGCTAATGGAGAATTGGATGTAAATAATGGAGGAATGGCAAGAACATCTTCATACTCTGGTCCAGATATTAGAAATAAAACACTTGTGTCATTCCTTACGCTTGATGATATCAATTTAAGATCTGGATCTGCTATTACGTTAGACAACACTATCATAGATGAATTTGACGGTATTATCTTTGGAGAACAACAACCCAATAAATGGATGAATGGAAGTAATAATTTTAGAAGAACACAAGCATTAAACCCCGGTTTTGCAGAAACAGTTGCAAATCAAAAAATAATGGTTGCTATTACTTATGAAAAAGGGAAGAAAGAAGTAATAATTTCGTTTTATAGAAATGGATTATTATACGGTTCGTATAATATTGGTAACTATGCGTCATGGACTGCTAATAATTCAGAAATTTTGTTTGGAGCAAGACATTTTGTAAACAATAGACAAATTGGTTCGTTAGACGCCCATATTGATGAAGCAATGATTTTTAATAAAACATTAACTGCAGAAGAAGTAGAAGCTCTTTATCAAGGAAACAACAATACTGGAACTCCAGCAACCGTAACTGTAGTAGATAACATTGCACCAACTGTTATTACACAAAACATTTCAATTCAGTTAGATGAAAATGGAAATGCTTTTATTACTCCAGAAATGGTAGATAATAATTCTTTTGACAATTGCGCAATTAATACTTACTCTTTAAGTAAAAATAGTTTCGATTGTACTAATGTTGGAGATAACATAATTACTCTAACTGTAGTAGATGTTAACGGAAACACCTCTTCTAAACAAGCAACCGTAACTGTTAGCGACGTAACTGCTCCAATAGCTTTAGCTCAAAATATATCAATTGATTTAGATGAAAATGGAAACGCATCAATTACCCCTCAAATGATAAATAATGGTTCATCAGATGCTTGTCCAATTATTTTAACTCTAGACAACACAACCTTTAGTTGCGCTAATGTTGGCTTAGAAAACATTGTTACTTTAACAGTAACTGATGCAAGTGGAAATACTTCAAGTACAACTGCAATTGTAGATGTAAATGATGTTACTGCACCAACAGTAATTACACAAGATATTACCATTTTTCTAGATGAAAACGGTACAACTTCTATTATTGCAGAAGACATAAACAATAATTCTAATGATGCTTGTGGAATAGAAAGCATAGCAATAGATATTAATAGCTTTGATTGCGAAAATCTTGGAAACAATACAGTAACATTAACAGCTATAGATGTTAACGGTAATTCAGCTTCAAACACTGCAATTGTTAATGTAGTAGATAACATTGCTCCTATTGTTGGCACACAAGACATATCTGTAACTTTAGATGCAAACGGAAATGCTACAATAATACCAGAAGATGTATTAATTCTATCAGAAGATGATGTAGAAAGAGGAGATAGCTGTACCGTTTCGGATGCAGAAGAACATGCAATGTATTTAGATGATTACAAAAAACACGGTCATAACCAACATAAATCTGACTCTAAAAACAATCGTGGAAAACGTTGCCATTCTCATAGCCATAGAGATAAAGATGCTGTCTTTTCTTTTGATGAAAGCCAAGGAACTATGATTAAAAACCTTGATGGCACAGCAACTGTAACTGGAATTCTAGTAAATATAAATGATTCTGATGATAAATGGTCTGTAACAATTAACCTAGAAAACCCTAGAAACTGGAACGAATGGTCTTCATTAAAAAGAAAATGGAGTGGTTCTAAAAGAAAAGTTGGTTACAGCTATAAAGATTGGATGTATTATGAACTTGCCGAAGGCAGTAAATTAACTGGTATTGGGTCTAATACAGGCTTAGAAACTTCATTAAATCAAAAATCTAGTAAATACGGATTTCAACTTGGAGATAAAGCCAATTTAGAAAATGGAAATTACGGATTAAGCGGATCTTTCTATTATAAAAATAGTAGAGGCAAAAAAGAAAAAGGAGAATTTAATTTAGATATTTTAGATTGCAACATCTTACCTGTACCAGAAGGAACAATAATTTCTAGCGATAATTGCGCTATAGAAAGCTATTCTTTAAGCACAAGCAGTTTTGGATGTGATAACTTAGGAGAAAACATTGTACAAGTTTCTGTAACAGACCAAAGTGGTAACACTACTACAAAAGATGTTACAATTAATGTTTTAGGAGAAACTCCAACAATTTCAATTCCAGACTTTACATCTGTTAAAGGTCAAAAGGAAAACACAGTTTACTTAGGCTATAAAGAGAGTATACATTTATGCCCAACTGTAAGTGGTGGAACAGGGTTTACTTATGAATGGACAGATGAAAACGGAACAATTTTCTCTACTGAGGCTAATCCAAAAGTAAGTCCAACTATTACAAGTACTTATTCAGTAACCGTTACTAATTCAAATGGTTGTACGGCAACAGATTCTATAGAAGTTTGTGTTATCGATGCTAGATCTAAAGATAGATGGGGAAGATACAATGGTAAAGTAAATATTTGCCATCATGCTAGACATTACCATGGAAATCATTGCTCTAAAAGCGGAAAGCACTCTTCGCATCACGGAAATAAAGATAAATTGATCTCTATAAGTAAATATGCAGTTAAAGCTCATTTATGGCATGGTGATGTATTAGGTGGTTGTGAAGAAACTTGTATTACGGGTGAAGAAGAGGAAGAAGAAGTGTTAACACCAACAGTTTCTATGTATCCGAACCCTTCTAATACGGGTAAATTTGATGTAGAACTTAAAAACTTCACAAATAAAGCTACAATTAAAATTTACAATTTTTATGGAAGATTAATTCAATATAAAAATGTTAATCCACAATCTAACATTGTAAGCATAAAAATGGGAGATTATAGATTAAGAAGTGGTAATTATGTTGTAAAAGTATATTCTCAAGGTAAAATTTACACTAAAGTTATGATTATCAATAAAAGACACTAAAAGTTTTAAAATCAACAATAATCTTACATAAGATTACTTTAATATTTTAGAGAAGTTTTTAGGGAATTTATCTAAGTTAAAAACAGGTTAAGCATATACTTAACCTGTTTTGTTTTATCTAAAAAATAAACTAAAATCATTTGTTAAAATAAATTTAAATTAGCTAAAAATTAATAGTTAAAAAATTTCAAAAAATGGATATTGAAAAAATTCGAGAACTATTCCCTATAACAGAAAAAGGAATTTTCCTAAATAATGCTTCACAAGCACCTTTAAACTTATTAGTTAATAATAGGCTCTTATCATATCTTCAATTAGAATTAAACCCTATTCACAAAAAAGGATTTAACAGAAATAGTATTCGTTTACCATTATCTAAACTTTTAGGTGGTTCTCCAGAAGAATATGCCTTAACTACAAGTACTGGAAATGGTTTAAATATAATTGCTCAAGGTTTAAAATTTAAAAAAGGTGATAACATTATAATTCCCGAACTAGAACATTGGAACAATAGTTTTCCTTGGCTTCAACTACAAGATAAAGGAGTTGAAATTCGATTTATAAAAATAAATGCTGATAAAAGTTTCGACCCCGAAGCAATAAAAAAACTAATCGATAAAAATACACGAGTAGTTGCATTAGCAGCTGTAAGATTTAATAGTGGTTTTAGACCTAATTTGTCTGAGATTGGTAAAATCACACAAAAACATAATGCTCTTTTTATAGTAGATGCTGCCCAAGCTGCAGGAATGATACCTATTAATGTAGAAAAAGATAATATTGATATAATGGCAGGTTGTGGTTTTAAATGGTTACTTGGTTTACATGGAACTGGTTTTTTATATGTAAACAAACGAGTTATAAATTTAATTAAACCTGTTTTACCCGGAATGTATGCTGCAGAAAAAACTTATGACAAACTTACTTTTTTTGAAGATTCTAGAAAGTTTGAAACCGGAACTATTGCTTATGCCCTTTTTGATGCTTGGTCTGCAGGACTTGAACTAATTCTAAAAATTGGAATAGAAAACATTTACTTAAAAGCATTAGAAAATACTGATTTACTTATTAAAGGACTTCTTAAAAAAATATAAAATTATATCTCCAATAAAAAATATAAATGAACGAACAGCAATAATTCATTTTAATACAGGGTCATTAGATACTACAAAAGAATTATATCGTAAACTCATCAAAGAAAACATTCTTATAACACTTCAAGGAGAAAACATAAGAGTTAGCCCTAATTTTTATACAACTAAAGATGAAATTAAGCTTTTTTTAAACTTGATTTAGCTTTAAAAACAATTATAATACACTTACATTCTAAAATAATTCTATATTAGAAACAGCCGTAATTCACCCTACAATAATGGAAGTACTTGGTCGTTCGGAGCCCTTTTGCACAAGCCGTAATTGCAGATGGTAATTTACCTGTTTGAGCAATTACAGTTCTTAACTCTACAACAGTTCCTCTTAACTTTTTACCCAGCATATTAGACGCTATAACTGTGCTAGAGGGAATCTTAGAAGTTTGTTCTGATCATGGAGTTATTGTTATAGAAAAAACCGCAGAAGAAAGTGCAGAAATACATGATTCTTACAAAAAATTGCACGGAGACGAACATAGGACGAAATGGAGAGATAATCATTTTACGGTAAAATAAGAAACCAAAATACCACATTAATTATTCAACCTGGAGAATAACGTGGTTTTGCTAATTTAAGTTTAACAGTTGGAGTTGTAAAAATGGCCGAAGAAAGTAACCTTTAATTTAAAAAACACTTTTTCTACAACTTTGAAATGGATAATTTAAGTTTACACATTAGAAAATTTAGTCTAAAACCTCTAAAGGATGATAGATTTTAACAGCATTTTTTAAAACCTCATCTTTATTTAAACTCATTTTTTTTAACTTCTGATTTGTATACATTTCCATTTGTGAAGTTGCATGAAAATCTCCTAAATTAGAATTTGAACCATAAGAATTAATAGATTCTATTTCTACTCCGTTTTGCCCAAAACGAACTAACTCTATATAAGATTCACCTACATGAGGCCTGTAAGTACCATTTTTTTGTTTCTTAGAATAAATTGCTGCTAAAACATCTGGAGCTCCACCACTTGGTAAATTTACAGAATCTCTTGTATGCCTTTGCAGCTTACCTAATTCAACTTCTAAAGTGCCGAAATTTGCTAATAATTCTTTTTTTGCTTTTGTTATTCCATAAATACAATCCTCTATAGTTATAGTACCATTTCTAACAATTCTACCCTGCTCCTTTCTTATTTCATCAATATACATGTAAGATAAAATAAATAAAGCAGCAGTAGTATTCTCTTTATCAGATTTTCTATTCCATTTTTTTAATAAAAGAATTGCATCTGCAATTTCTAAATATTTATTTTCATCTAAACCCATCATCAATTCTAAATTAATGGCTTTTGGAATCATCATTTTAGAAGGATATTGATTATCGTATTTTATGCGTTTAAAATCTTTATAAGAAATTGAATCATATTGTTTAATTAATTCTAAAAAACGCAAACTTCTATTATTTTCTAAGCCAAAACTTTGATATCCCATAACCTTATTTAAAGAGGTTTCTTTAGGGTTATTAATAGAGTCTGTAGATGAAAAAGGAGTATTATTCGTATTAAAAACCCAACCACTTTCGGGGTTTAAAACCTGCGGTAAACTATCTATAGAAATAATTTCTTTATCACTCCATAATGTTTTTGATGTGTTTCCTGGTAAAACTTTACTCCAGTTGTAATCCTGATTCCTATTAGGAAAACGTCCATTACTTATGTAATAAATATTATCTTCTTTATCTGCATAAACTATATTTAAAGAAGCTAAACCTCTAATATTTAAAGCTTTTTTAAATTCTTTAAAATTTTTAGCTTTATTCATTCTATACCATTGTTCTGCCATTTTTATGGTTTTACCAACCATAAATCTCCATGCAAAAAAACCATCATCAGTTTTAAAAGTAGGTCCGAATTTACTTTTATAAATAGTTCTATTAACTGGAATTTTAAAAATACTAGCAACTTTTAACCAAGAAGTATATTTTTTTCTTCTAATTCTAACCACTCATTATCAAACTTGTAAAAATTTTCTTTAGACGGATGCATTTCAAGCTTATATACATCGGAAAAATCTGCATGATTTACTGTATGTGCCCAACCAAGATTTTCATTTACACCATGAAAAATACATATTCCACCAGCAAAAGTTCCTCCTAAAATATTTAAACCTTCATCAGAAATTAAATGTGCTTCGTACCAAGAATACCAACCTTCTAAAGGTTGATGCGCATTAATAGCTAAATACGTTTTATTATCTGTTGTTTTATTTTTAGAAATAGCAAAAGCATTAGAACCTTTTGGTACATCAGATTTTAGGTCTTTAATTATAGAGCCGTTAAGAATTTTCATTAAATCCTTACCTGCATGTGAAATTTCTAAATTACCTAATAAATAACCCGTAATAATATCAGCCCCTTTAAGTGGAAAAATTTCTTCTAATAAAACTCTATCTGGATTTAGTTTAGCGTAAGCATTTACTCCAGAAACAAAACTTTCTAAATAAACTTTAAAATCGCCATTAACATCAGTAACATACTTAGTTTCAGCAATTTCCTTTAAGCCCATAAATTTAATTCCGAAATCGGCTACTAAACCATCTTTTCCCTTTATTTCCCCTAGTAAACCTTTACACGCAGCCATAAGCTCTTGTAATGTTTTAAAATCATCTTCGCACTGAGTCCAACCTAAACCATAAGCTACTTCTGCATCTGTTTTAGCTATTATATGAGGAACACCATAAGTATCTCTTGCTATTTTTATATTTATTAATTCTTTAGAAAGTGGTTTTTTATTACATGTACAAAAAAACAATAGAATACTAAATAAAGTTACATTACGCATAAAGAACAGAGTTTTTGTAAAGGTAATAAATCTCTATTTTAATTATAGAGTTTGTAAACTACTTAAATTTAACAGCATAAGAAATCCCTACAGAAGTATATAAAAAATACTCTCCTTTTGCAAAAGGTTTTTCTTCCCTAAAAACACTTGCATTAAAACCCCAAGCATTTTTTTTGTTTTTTGTAGAAAAATAATAACCAACAACTAATTTTTGAGAATCTAAATCAAACACTTCTTTACCTGTAAAACCTGGAATAAATCTATCTAAAGCTGGAGATGCTCCTAAACCTGCTTCTACAGTAAAATAGTTTTCTGCATCACTCCTATATTTTCTATAAATTAAAGTTCCGGACTTACTAGTTCCAGGAGAACCAGGAGTTATATATGTTCTAAACGCCCAATAACTGTTTCCTGTATACCAACCTAATGAACCGGTGTAAATAGTAGTTTCTGAAGAAAATTTAAGCCATCTAAAACCCAAAGATGCCTCAAAACTTTTAGGTAAAGACTTAAACAATTCAAATCCATAACGTTGCGAAGGGTTTAATGAACTTTCTGACCAACCTCCACTTACATAAGCGTATAATCCTTTAGTTATTTTTGGGTACAAATCTATTTCTAATTGATAATTATCTGTTTGAAATCTATTTGAATAATTTACTTTCGTATTTATACTACCATATTTTGTTTGTCTTGAATAAGATAGAGTACTATAATACATATTGTCTCTATCATTCTTATCATAAATATCCATCGAATAATTAATACCAATAGTATTAAATTGTAGAGAAGTTTCTAAAGATCTTTTATAATCTAAAACTCCTTGGTTATTTGGATGCAATTTTAAAGCTTCATTTATAGTAGTTAACGCTTCAGTTCTATTACCTCTATTTAGCTCTGATTTTGCTTTTAGTTGCAATAAATCTGGATCTCCTGGAAAAATACTCAATGACTTATTAGATAATTCTAAAGCTTTATAATATTTTTCTGCGTATTGCTCATTTTTTATATAGGCTATCCAATCTGTTTTTCTTTTATTATTACTCTCTAAAACTCTAGAAAACTCTTTCCTAGCTTTTACATAATTTCCGTCCCAAGAATACGTACTTGCTAAAAATGCTCGAATATCTAAATAATTAGGATATTTTGTTAAAATAAACCTTAAAGAATCTTGAGCCTGAGCACGTTTACCATTAAAAGCTAGTTCTCTAGCAACTTTAAAAGCCGTATCTGGATTACCTTCAAAAACTTTATCTTGTGCATTAATTGGGTTAACGGTAAATAATATAACCATCAAAACCGTTATTGTAATTATTTTTTTCTGATCATTTTAATGATTTTTTAAGTTTGATAAAAACTTTGTTATTTGGTTGTTTTTTTAAGATACTATCAATTATTTTTTTTGCTTTTTTATCTTCCTTCATCGTAGCATAAGCTCTAGCCATTTTAAAAGCAACTTCATCATTATTAATATTTCTTTTAATAGCTTTTTCTATTATCACTTTAGATTTTTCATCTTGAGAAGACCACCAATACATATCTAATAAAGCTAAATAAACATCATCATAATATGGAGATCTTTTTAACGCATTTAATAACTCTTTTTCAGACTCTTCATATTTTCCATCCCAGGCTAATGTTCTACCTTTTAAAATTCTAACATCTGCATAGTTAGGAGATTTCCTTAAAATATAGTCGCAAATTAATCTAGCAGTTTCACGTTCACTATTAAAAGCTTTTTCTCTCGCTTTCATAAACATTTGATCTGCAGACAATCCCTCTGTAAGTTCTTGTAACTTAATATTCTGTTCTGGTGTAAACTTAAACTTAGCAGTAATTACTGCGTCAGAATTTTTTGGATAAAACTTATCATTTTCTGTTACATAAGCATTTAAACTTTTAAACTCTTTAAAGTGAGAAGAAATTTCTTCTAGAACTTTTTTATCAGAAATTTTAGAAATATTAAGATCTTCTCTAATCTTAAATAGATTACCATCAGAATACATAATATCTTTATATACAAAATCATTTACTTTTCCTTTATATCGCATTAACGGAATTTTATGAACATTTCGAAAAGTTGCAGAAGTATCTATTCCAGTCCCAACCCAAGCTGTTTCTTTAGGTAATTCAATATCATAGTTATTAGATAGAAAAGACAATAAACTTGGCGCCACATCAAAATGAGATGAAATCGACTTCATTTTTTGAGGCTTATTAATTAACGGACTGTATATAAAAAACGGTACATTAAATCTGCATAATTTATCTTTTTGAGCAATGGGTATTAATCGATGATCTCCAGTAATTATAAAAATTGTGTTTTTAAACTCTGGACGTTTTTTATAAGACTCTAAAAACATTTTTATACTTGCATCCGCATATAATATGCTTGCAAAAATATCTTTATTGTTTTCTACCTTTCTTTTATCAACATTTATTTCACTATTAGAATTTAAAATTTTATCCACCTTAATTAAATATTCGTCTTTTACCGGAAAATCGAACGGTTCATGAATTGTAGTTGTTGCTATTAAATCGAACCTTGGTGTTGGTATTTCATCTAAAGAACTTAGTGTTTTTTTAAATATTTCAAAATCTGAATATCCCCAAGAAAAACCAGTGGAACCATTTACTGATTTAGGATAAGAACTATCATATTTATTTTCATCAATTATATTTTCTACTCCATTATAGTCTAAAAAATTAATTTTTTTATCAAAACTAGATTGGTCTCCTGAGAAAAATGATGTTGAATATCCATTCTTTTTAAAATGCTAAATAAAGAAACATGTGTTGGCGTATCTTCAATTTCTAGAAATCCTTTTTCTCCAAAAGGCAAAGAGCCAATTAAAGATGGTATTGCTCCAAAAGTTCTACCTGTATTACATAAAAAATTATCCCAATAAAGAGATTCTGGAATAATAGAGTTTAAATAAGGCGTAAAACCACTATAATCTCTATCTCCAACAAATTCAGAACCTAAACCTTCTACTACTATAAATACAATATTTGGTTTTTCTTCTTTAACATTAAAAAATGAACCTAAAACATCTGGTGTTGCGTCCGATGGTTTTAAAAATGGATACTCATTATTACCGTCCATTTTAATAGAATTTACTTCACTTTTTTCTATTTGAAGTTCTATTACATCGGTAATAAAATAATAGGTTTTATTCTGATATTCTTCTTTAGAAAAATTAGAAAAAGTAAATTTTAAAACTATTACAACTAAAGTAGTAATCATAAAAATTCTACCAGAATATTTAAAAAAGTTGTTTTCTTTAGAAAAAAGCAACTAACTAAAAATAGTATTGGAAATATTAGAAAAGTAATAAAGTAAAAAACAGAAGTACTTTCTGATGCAGTTACAGTTAAATAAATATCATCAAAAGAATAACCCAATAAATCTGCTCCTAAGTTTAATAATGTTGTTAAACTGTATTTAGTTAAACTAAACTCTATAATAACTAAAATTGTAAAAATTATTTTGATAACTCTTAAAGGTAATTTTTTCTTCTTTTTAGCTAAAAGATAATAAATTGGAAGAAAAATTAAAAATATGAAGAGAATTGTTAAAAAGTGATTTAAGAACTTAAAGCCTATAAACTCAATAATACTTGGTATTTCTTTTCCACTAAAAAGTGTAGAACACATTTCGAAAAGACTAATTAAACAAAAAGTTAATAGCAAAGAGAAACAGGTAAGTATGTATTTTCTTATCTTCTTATTAATATTTATTTTCTTGTATTTCATTTTAATTGGGGGAATTATTTTTAAAACTAATTTTTAGACAAACCTTTTCTTACCATTACTCCCCATTTTTTCTTTTTATTGAAGTAATAATCATAATTTCCTTTCATAGCAGCATAAAGCACTATTGGATGTAAAACTAGTGGTTCTAAAAAAACAGTTAAAAGTAATTTTAATCCTATACCTTTTTTCTTGTATTGATGATATGTAAACTCTTCTGTAAAAATTGCTACAAAAGAAAAAAGTAAAGAAAAAAGATAGGCAAGTAAAAAAAGACCTAAAACAAAACTCCAACTTATTTGTTGGTAAAAAACTAAGAAAAGAAAATAAAGCATGCCTGTTACCTCTATTAAAGGTGCCATTCTTTCAAAAACAAACCAATATGGAAAACTTAATAAACCAAGTAATCTATATTTTGGATTCATATTTATTTCTTTATGCATTTTTAGAGTTTCAATGGTTCCTCTAGTCCATCTATTTCTTTGAGAAATTAAAATTTTTCTATCATCTGGAGCTTCCGTCCAACAAAGAGGATCTGGTATGTAAGCAACTCTATATTTAAGTTTTTGTTCTTCCATATACTTTCTCATCCTTACAATAATTTCCATATCTTCTCCAACTGTATGGGTGTCATAACCACCAACTTCTATGGCAATTTCTTTATCAAATAAACCAAATGCTCCCGATATAACAAGCAACCCGTTTAATCTAGCCCAAGCCATTCGTCCCAATAAAAAAGACCTTAAATACTCTAATATTTGAGCTCTCTCTATCCATTTATCTGGAAAATTTATTTCTAATAATTTACCATTTTCTATCTTACAAGAATTTGCTATTCTAATTACACCTCCAGATGCTATTACTCTACGATCTGTATACTCTAAAAATGGTTTTACCATTCTCTGTAAAGAATCTTCTAACAATAAACAATCTACATCTATACAAGCTAAATATCTACTTTTACTTATGTTAATTCCACAATTTAAGGCATCTGCTTTTCCTCCATTTTCTTTATCAACAACAATTAATTTATCAAATGCAGGGTTTTTAGATTTAAACACACCTTCTCTTAATTCTTTTGTAGGTATTTTTACATCTATTAGATATTCTACTCTTTCTAAATCATAAGCTTTAATTAATTTTTCTAAACTATCATCTTTACTACCATCATTAACAATTATCACATCATAATTTACATAATGGGTAGATAAAAGAGACCTTACATTTTCAACAATATTTAAACTCTCATTGTAGGCAGGTGCAATAACAGAAATTGAAGGTGCTATACTTGAAGAAAGTAAATCTTTGTGATTTACAAAACTATTTTTCTTTAAATAATCTATTGTTTCATTAGATGAAAATACTGCTAAAATCACATAAGAACCCACAATTAAAACCGTAAAAATGAGGAAAAAATAGTGAAACGTGAGTAAAATACTCCTAATAACCTGATCAAATTCCATAGCTAAAATCTAAAAAGTTAATAATTTTATTATAGGATTCATCATTAGAAGTTTTTTCTAACTTATCATACAAACCTTTATCAACAGTTTTTAAAATCTTTAAAGCTTTGTGTTTAAGCTCAAAGTTGTTACTGCTTATATAATCTAAAACAAAAACGCTATCTGCTATAGTAGCTGTTTTTTCTAATAATTCAAAAAGAGCAATTTGTTCTTTTAAACTAAGTTCTAAAATTTTATTTTTTAATATTTCTTTGGCTTCAGCTACCTCAAAATGAGTTAAAATATCAATTGCTTTTATTCGAACCTCAAAGCTAGAATGATTAATTAATTCTAAAAGAATCTCTTTAGTTTCTAATCTATTAAAGAATTTTACTACATTTAAGATTAATATGATTACATATTTGTTTTCAGATCTTAACCACTTAGTAACATCAATTATTTCATGGTTCTCAAATTTCTCAATTTCTCTTAATAACTGAATCTGATCCCATTCTGACAAAGGTGCTTTTAAGTTATCTAAAAAACTTAATCCCTCATAACCAAACAATTCTAAAAAATATAAATGAGCCTCTCTTCTTACTTCTTCTCTTTTATGATTAATAAATTTAGTAATTAAGTTCTGAGTTCTCTTTATTTTAAACTGCCTTAAATCTTTAATTCCTATTGCTATAATATTCCATTTTTTGCTTCTCAATTTTTTAATTGCAAAGTTTAAAAGCCCTAATTCTTCATACAATTTATGCATTGTTAGAATCATGTTACCAGAAATTTCTCTACTTAATTCAAAAAAAGTATTTGATATTATTTGCCTCTTATTTTTACTTGGTACTCCTTTTTTAAATTTTTTAATAATTTTTTTCTGATTATCGCTAAACTTCTCACCTTCTACATCTTCAGAATACAAAAACTCTATTAAAAGTTGTTCTACATTATTTCTATACTTAATTTTTCGAACTTCTGTTAGCCTAATATTACTTCTTAAAGCTTTTAAATAGAAAATTAAAATAAGTATTACAATACTAAGTATTACAACTAAAGTCCATATTACGCTTTCTACTAAAGGGAAATTCATAATGTATTATAAATGATAATTTAAAAATAGAAATAATTTAGAGTAACATTCTTCTCACTCTAATAGAAAGTTCATTAGGGCTTAAGGGTTTGCCCATAAAATCATTTGCACCTAGATTAAATGCGTTTAAAACCATTTCTTCTTGTCCAGAAGAAGAAAAAACCAAAATTGGTGTTTTACTTTTTAAATGATTCCTAACATGACTAATTACTTCCAAACCACTTACATAATCCATCATAACATCAGTTAAAATTAGATCTGGGTTTTCATTTTCTATTAATTCTAATGCTTCTTTTCCGTTTTTTGCGATTAAAAGTTGATAACCGTCTTTTTCTAAACGAAATTTTAAGAGGAGAGATAATACAGAATTATCTTCTGCAAGAACAATTTTCTTTTTTTCACTCATATTAATGGGGGCTTAATGTTAAAAAAATAACTATTGTTAAATCAAATGTAATAATAAAAACCAAACAAAAACTAAATTCAAGTTTTTAATTATCTTTACCAAACTTTAAAAAGTTATAATTATTCCCCTAAATTAAGTAAAAAATATGGATATTCAAAAGATTTTAACTAGTGATGTTGTTGATTTAACTTCTCTAAAAGCTTTTTCTCATCAGACAAAGATTCTTTAATACAACTTATTGGTGTTTATTTATCAGATACAACGCCAAGAGTTACCACATTAGAAGAAAGTATTACAACTGTAGATTATGATGCTGTAAGAAGTATTTGTCACTTTTTAAAATCATCATTAGGCCTTATGGGTGTTGGTTGTTTAGATGAAATTGCCGCACTAGAAAAACAAGCACAAAACAATGAACCAGAAGCAGTTATAAAAGAACGACTAAACTACGTTGTACCTATATGTAAGGCAAGCATTATTGAATACAAATTAATTTTAGATAGATTAGAAGCACTATAATTTTTTACAACTCTTATTAAATGATAAAAGAAATTCAGCTACGTGTAAATTTAGTAGAAGAACGCAAAGAAAATATACTTTTACACAAAGCTTCTAAAAAAATAGGAGTTGCTAAATCAGAAATTACTGGTGTTAAAGTTTTACGTAAATCTATCGATGCACGTAAAAAAGAGATTATCTTTAACTACAAAGTTGCAGTTTATATAAACGAAAAAGTATCTGAAAAGTCCGATTATACTTTTGACTACAAAGATGTTTCTAACGCTAAAGAAGTTCATATAATTGGTTTTGGCCCAGCAGGAATGTATGCTGCCCTACGCTGTATAGAACTGGGATACAAACCCATAGTTTTAGAACGCGGAAAAAATGTACAAGATAGAAGACGAGATTTAAAAGCAATAAATCAAGATCATTTTGTAAATGAAGATTCGAATTATTGTTTTGGAGAAGGTGGTGCTGGTACATATTCTGATGGAAAACTATATACACGTTCTTTAAAACGAGGCGATGTAAGGCGAATTTTTGAAAACTTAGTTTATCATGGAGCAACAGATCAAATTTTAGTTGATGCGCATCCACATATTGGAACCAATAAACTCCCAAAAATAATTGAAAATATTCGTGAGAATATTATAAAATTTGGTGGAGAAATTCATTTTAAAAGTAGAGTTACCGATTTTAAAATAAAGAACAATAAGTTACAAGCCATTCAGCTTCAAAACGGAGCAGAAATGACTGTAAATTCAGTTATTTTGGCAACTGGTCATTCTGCAAGAGATATTTACGAATTGTTGCATAAAAAAGAAATTGCCTTAAAAGCAAAATCTTTTGCAATGGGCGTTCGTGTAGAACATCCTCAAGAAATTATAGATCAAATTCAATATCATTGTAGCGGAGAAAGAGATGAACTTTTACCTGCTGCTGCGTATAGTTTAGTGCACCAAGTAAACGAACGAGGAGTATATTCTTTTTGTATGTGTCCTGGAGGGTTTATTGTACCAGCTGCCACAGCTAATGGTGAAGTGGTTGTAAACGGTATGTCGCCAAGTAGAAGAAATAATAAGTTTGCAAATTCGGGTATTGTTGTAGAACTAGATATTGATAAAGATTTTAAAAAATATGAAAAATTTGGACCTTTAAAAGGTCTAGAATTTCAAAAAGATTTAGAAAAAATAGCTTTTTTTGCTGGTGGAAGAACTCAAACAGCTCCAGCACAAAGATTGGTAGATTTTGTTGATGGAAAGTTATCGCCAGAATTAAATGAGACTTCTTATCAACCAGGATTAAAATCGGCTCCACTACACTCTCTTTTACCAAAAATTATTGGTAGTAGATTGCGAAAAGGTTTTGCTGCTTTTGGTCAAAAAATGCATGGGTATCACACAAATGAAGCGAATATAATTGGGGTTGAGTCTAGAACTTCATCTCCAGTTAACATACCAAGAAAAGAAAGTTTAGAACACCCAGAAATTGAAGGTTTATTTCCTTGTGGAGAAGGTGGTGGTTACGCTGGTGGTATTATTTCTGCTGCTATGGATGGTGAGCGTTGCGCTGAAGCTGCTATTGCAAATTTGTGAAAATTTTTAACATTAAATAACTAAAAGTTTTTTGTATAAAAACTAGACCACACAATGTCAAAAAAAGATTCAGAACTACAAGGTCTTATTCATTTAATTATGGATGCAACTGTTGGTGTAACCGATTTGGTTGAATCCATGCACAAGCAAGTGATTCAACCACCTTTTTTGCCAACAACTACACTACAAAAAGCAATCACTAAAATTGCTGGTATCACTTATAATAATATTCGTTGGAGTACTTTATTTGTAGGTAAAAACTTGCATAAAATAGTTTCGAAACTAACACCCGTAATTGGTAATTTAAAGGCTTCTGATAAAAAAGAAATCATCCTTTCTGTTTTAAATGGTGTTATTGGCGATTATTTAGAGGAAAAAGAAAATCCTTTAAAAATTACAATGCAATTCCGTAATCAAGCAAAAGCGTTTATTATTGATAAAAAAAGTATCGAACAGACCTATTCTAAAATTAATGGTAAAATATTATTAATGGTGCATGGTTCTTGTATGAGCGATATTCAATGGACACACAAAAACCATAATCACGGAAAAACAATTGCTAAAGATTTACAAAAAACCGCTGTTTTCCTTAATTACAACAGCGGAAAACACGTTTCTACCAACGGAAAAGAATTTAGCCAACAATTAGAAAAACTTGTAACAAAATGGCCAGTTCCTATAACAGAATTAACAATTATTGCGCACAGTATGGGCGGTTTAGTTACCAGAAGCGCTATTTATTATGGTGAACAGCAAAAAAATAATTGGACTAAACTCCTTAATAAGGTTGTTTATTTAGGTACTCCTCATCATGGTTCTCATGTAGAACGCACAGGTAATTATTTAGATATTATTTTGGCTGAAACGCCCTATTTAAAGCCTTTTGCAAAATTAGCCAAAATTAGAAGCGCTGGTGTTACAGATTTAAGATACGGTAATTTAGTTGATGAAGATTGGTTGCATAAAGATAGATTTGAACTTAAAAAAGATACAAGACAACACATTCCACTATCTAAAAATATCAATTTTTACAGTATTGCAGCTGTAACAGGTAAAGAAACAGATGCTTTGTCTAAACAAATTTTTGGAGACACTTTAGTTGATGTAAAAAGCGCTTTAGGGCAACATAAAAACCCAAATAAAAATTTAAGCTTTAAAAAAGAAAATTGTTGGATTGCTTACCAAAACAATCATTTAGATTTATTAAACAATCCTAAAATTGTAAACAAATTAAAAGAATGGTTGGCGTAAACTTCTTTACATTTTTTTAAAGTATTTTTAAAGCGGTTTCTTATATTTCTAATCTTAGTTATGCTTGTTTTTTAAGTTATTTTCTGATAAATTTGAAGACTTCAGTATTTTAACTACAAAAATTATGCTGAAAGCTAAAAAGTTATTTTTAGCACATCAAAAAAAATTGAAAAAGAAAAATGACTTTAGAAAGCTATATCGATAATTTAAACCAACGTTATACACTTGGTAACGCCACAGAACATACTTTTAGAGGCGATTTACAACAACTACTAGAAACCATTTTACCAGAAATTAGAGCTACAAACGAGCCTAAAAGACAATCTTGTGGTGCGCCAGATTATATATTAACAAAAAAAGACATTCCGGTTGGGTTTATAGAAGCCAAAGATATTGGCGATAAAGATTTAGTAGGTAAAAAGAAAACAGGTAATAAAGAACAATTTGATAGATACAAAGCCTCTTTAACCAATCTTATTTTTACAGATTACATAGATTTTCACATCTATCAAGATGGCGAGTTTATTACCAAAATTGCCATAGCAGAAATTGTAGACAATCAAATAAAACCTATTGCAGAAAATTTTGACCGTTTTACCAACTTAATTAAAGATTTTACAACACATATTAGCCAAAATATAAAAAGCTCTAAACGTTTGGCAGAAATGATGGCAGGTAAAGCTCGTTTATTGTCCGACGTTATAGAAAATGCTTTAAATAGTGATGAAACGCATCAAGAAAACAGTACTTTAAAAGAGCAAATGTTGGCTTTTAAAGATATTTTAATTCATGATATTACTCCCAAAGGTTTTGCAGATGTATATGCACAAACTATTGCGTATGGTATGTTTGCAGCACGTTTGCACGACCCAACTTTAAATACATTTAGCAGACAAGAAGCTGCGGAATTAATACCAAAATCGAACCCGTTTTTAAGAAAACTGTTTGGTTATATTGCAGGCCCAGATATAGACGATCGTATAAAATGGATTGTAGAAAACCTATCAGAAATATTTTTGGCTTGTAATGTTGAAGAAATCTTAAAAAATTACGGAAAAGCCACAAAAATGGAAGATCCAATCATTCATTTTTACGAAACTTTTTTAGCAGAATACGATCCTAAATTACGAAAAGCAAGAGGTGTTTGGTACACGCCTGCTCCTATTGTTAATTTTATTGTGAGAGCGGTAGACGATATTTTAAAAACCGAATTTAATTTACCACAAGGTCTTGCAGATACAAGCAAAACTACTGTAAAAGTAAAAACAGATATTGCCAATAAAAATTTTAAAAGTGGTTATAAAGAAGTTGATAAAGAAGTACACAAAGTACAAATTTTAGACCCAGCAACAGGTACAGGAACTTTTTTAGCAGAAGTAATAAAACACGTTCATAAAAAATTTAAAGGGCAATCTGGTATTTGGAGCTCTTATGCCGAAAAAGATTTATTACCACGTTTAAATGGTTTTGAGTTGCTAATGGCATCTTATGCAATGGCACATTTACAAATAGATTTACTGCTAAAAGAAACCGGCTATATCCCGTCATTGCGAGGAACGAAGCAATCTACACAACGGACTAAAATTTACCTAACCAATAGTTTAGAAGAATACCACCCAGATACAGGAACACTTTTTGCAAATTGGTTAAGTAGCGAAGCTAATGAAGCCAACCATATTAAAAGAGATACGCCTGTAATGTGTATTATTGGAAACCCGCCTTATGCAGTTAGTAGCACAAATAAAAATGAATGGATTGATAAACTTTTAAAAGATTATAAGAAAGATTTAAATGAGAGGTCATATAACTCACTTTCCGATGATTATGTTAAATTCATTAGATATGGACAACATTATATAGAAAAAAATGAAACCGGAATATTAGCATATATTTCGAATAATAGTTTTATTGATGGAATTGTTTTTCGGCAAATGAGAAAGAATCTTCTACAAAATTTTGATAAAATTTACATTCTTGATTTACATGGAAACGCTAAGAAAAAAGAAGTTACACCTGATGGTTCCACAGACCAAAATGTTTTTGATATTATGCAAGGTGTTTCCATCAACATTTTTGTAAAAACTGGAACTAAAAAGAAAAATGAATTAGGGAAAATATTTCAATATGATTTACAAGGGAAAAGAGAATTTAAGTATGATTTTTTAAAAGATAATAATTTTAAAGACATCACTTTTAATGAAGTTTCATTTAGTAATCCTAATTATTTCTTTGTTCCAAAAGATGAACTTAAAATGGGAGCTTACGAAAAAGGGTTCTCTATCAAAGACTTTTTTAAAATAGGTGCTACAGGTATAATCACAGAACGCGATGCCCTAACTATTCACTTTCAAGAAGAAACCTTAAATACTGTATTAAAAGATATTAAAATATTAGACACAGAAGAGTTTAGAAATCGACATACTCCAAAAAAAGATGGTAGAGATTGGAAAGTTAGTTACGCAAAAAATGATGTCTTAAATAATTCTGGTAAAATAATTGATGTCCTCTATCGTCCATTTGATATTAGAAAAAGTTTTTATACTGGAAAAAGCAAAGGTTTTATGGCTTATCCAAGAAATAAAGTTATGTTCCATATGGTAAATAAAAATAACTTAGGATTATCATTTTCAAGACTTGTAGTTGGAAATATAGATTGGAGAGATGTTTTTGTTACAAACAAAGTTATAGAAAAAGGAATAATGGCAATGAGAGTTAGTAATAACGCTCCTCTTTTCCCTCTCTACTTATATCCAGAAGAAACCAACCAAACATCTACAGAAAAATCATCCGTAGAAAGAATACCAAATTTAAACCCAAAAATTGTTGCATCAATTGCTAAAAAAGTTGGATTGGAGTTTATTGCAGAAAGAGCAGAAGAACTAAATTTAGACAATTATTTAGAAGGTTTTCCTGGAGAATTTAGCCCAATAGATTTGTTAGATTATATCTACGCAGTTTTACATTCGCCAACATACAGAGAAAAATACAAAGAGTTTCTAAAAATCGATTTTCCAAGAGTTTCATATCCAAATAATCCGTATACATTTTGGAGATTAGTTAGTTTAGGTACAAAACTTAGAAAATTACATCTTTTAGAAAGCGAAAAAGTAAACGAATTTATTACCAACTATACAGGAGAAGGCGATAATATCATCCGCAGAAAATTAACCAAAACCGATATTGGTTTTGAGCCAAATGTTATTGCGAATGGAGTGAAGCAATCTGCTGATAAAAATGAGATTGCTTCGTCGCAAACTCCTCGCAAAGACGTTCTAGGTAAAGTCTGGATAAACGACACGCAGTATTTTGATAACGTGCCACTAATTGCTTGGGAGTTTTATATTGGCGGTTATCAGCCAGCACAAAAATGGCTAAAAGATAGAAAAGGACGCGTTTTAGAGTTCGATGATATTTTTCATTATTCTAAAATAATTGTTTCGCTCACAGAAACACATAGAATTATGCAAGAAATAGATGCTATAGAAATTGAGTAGGTTTTATTACAAGAAACTATCAGTTCTAGTGATTTCGAATTTTTAGAAGAAATTGCACTGAATCAAGTTAAGCAGAACTATCGAGAAGTAAAAACATTTTAAACAAATTAATTCGTATTCATTTAATTTAATAATTCATAAACCCAACAAATTACTACATTTGCAAATATGCGAATAGACATTATTTCAGTAGCACCCAATTTATTAGAAAGTCCGTTTAATCATTCTATACTAAAACGTGCGCAAGACAAAGGTTTGGCAGAAATTATTGTGCACGATTTACGTGCTTACGGTTTGGGTAATTACAAACAAATAGACGACACACAATTTGGTGGTGGCGCAGGTATGGTTATGATGATTGAGCCGATTGCAAATTGTATTAAAAAATTGCAAGCAGAAAGAACGTATGATGAAGTTATTTATATGACACCAGATGCAAAAACATTAAATCAATCTACTGCAAATACACTTTCTTTAAAAGAAAACATTCTAATTTTAACAGGACATTATAAAGGTGTAGACCAAAGAATTAGAGACAAATACATTACCAAAGAAATTTCTATTGGCGATTATGTGTTAACTGGTGGCGAATTAGCTGCAGCTGTTTTAGTAGACGCTGTTGTGCGTTTAATACCTGGTGTTATTGGCGATGAACAATCTGCATTAACAGATTCTTTTCAAGATAATTTATTATCGCCTCCCGTTTTTACAAGACCTGCAGAATTCGAAGGCATGAAAGTACCCGATATTTTACTGTCTGGTAATTTTCCTAAAATTGACGATTGGAGAAGCGAACAAGCTTATAAAAGAACCGAAGAAATAAGACCCGATTTACTGGAAGACTAAAAACAAAGTGATCTAACATACTGAACTTGTTTTCAGTATCTTCGCTTAAATTTTACAAAAACAATTTGGATACAATAACTACATTTATAAAAAATAACAAAGCCATTTCTTGGATTTTGGGCTTTCAATTATTTAGATTATTGTTACTCCCATTTATGGGGTTAATGCCACAAGATGCTTACTATTATTTGTACGGTCAGAATTTATCGTTTTGTTACTTCGACCATCCTGGTATGATTGGTTATCTATTAAGGTTCTTTACAGATGTTTTTGGTCAATCTATTTTTGCAATAAAATTTGCCGATTTTGTAATAACATCAATAACGTTACTTAGTTTTTACAAATTAGCATCTTACTTTTTATCAAAAGAAAAATTACAAAGAGCTTTTGTTTTAGTGGCATCTACAATCTTTATTTCCATTTTATCCTTTAACTCAACACCAGATGTACCTTTATTATTATTCTGGACTTTAAGCTTAATCTGTTTATACAAGGCAATTTTCGAAGACAAAAAAATGTTTTGGATACTTGGAGGTATTGCAATGGGATTAGCATTCCACTCTAAATACACCTCTTTATTATTACAAATTGGTTTAATTGCATTTGTAATTTTCTCTAACAAATACAGAAAATTATTACTTTCTCCTTGGTTTTGGTTATCTCTACTAATTTCTGCTGCAGTAACTCTCCCAGTTTGGTATTGGAATTACCAAAACGAGTTTGCTTCTTTTGCTTTCCAAACCTCAGAAAGAACAAGTTCTATTACCGAGTTTAAATTTTCTTCAAAATATTTCTTTGGTGCAATTGGGCATCAAATGTTCTTATTATTACCGGTATTATTTTTAATATTTATCACCTTTACTTTTAAATATTTTAAAAGAGCATTGTTAAGATTTAAAATTCCGCAAGGAAAAACATTGTTTCTTTTAGTATTTTTCATTCCTACTTTTGTTGGTTTCTTTGCCCTTACTCCTATTTATTGGGTAAAATTAAATTGGATGATGCCATCATATATTACAGGTATTATTTTAGCAGGTATGTTTGTAACTAAAAAATTATTGAAAATTCAAATTATCTTTTCAATTGTATTTCATGTACTTTTTAGCATTCAAATTCTATTTTATGTAGCTCCTATTAAAAGTGATGATACTTGGGTTGGATGGAAAGAATTAGCTTTAAAAACAGAAAAATTACAACAAAAAGATATAAATACCTTTGTTTTTTCTGATGATAATTACAAAACGTCTGCTTGCTTAAACTTTTTTATGAAAGAAAAGGTTTACGCACAGAACATCATAGGAAAACCTGCATTACATTTTGATTATTTAGGCGATGATTTATCTATCTTAAAAGGAAAGAATGCAATTTTTATAGACTCAGATAAACGTTTTAAGGACAACGAAAAACTGGGTGAGATAAATCCACTTTTAAAAACGTACTTTAAAGAAGTAATTGAATTAAAGCCAATTATCATTAAAATAAATAAAAATCAAAGTAGAAAATTTTGGGTTTTTTATTGTACTGACTATCAACCTAAAAAATAATTGATTTTAGTTTTATCAACTAAAAAAAGAACTATTTTTGCAACCGCTAAATTAACCTCTGACGAAGAAATCGTGAATGTTGTTTTACAAAACCAATTAAATTAAAAGATATGGAATCTTTAATAAAATTTGTACAAGACGAATTTGTAACAAAAAAAGAATTTGCAGAATTTGCTGCTGGTGATACAATTACTGTGTATTACGAAATTAAGGAAGGAAACAAAACTAGAACTCAGTTTTTTAGAGGTGTAGTAATTCAAAGAAGAGGAGCTGGTCTTTCTGAAACTTTTACAATCAGAAAAATGTCTGGTACTGTAGGTGTAGAAAGAATTTTTCCTGTAAACTTACCTTCTATTCAAAAAATTGAAGTTAACAAAAGAGGTAAAGTTAGAAGAGCAAGAATCTTTTACTTTAGAGGTCTTACTGGTAAAAAAGCTAGAATTACTGAAAAAAGAAGATAATCTCTTTTTACAAAATATAAAAAAAGCGTTGTGAATTTTCACAACGCTTTTTTTAGTTAACAAATGTTGATAACTGTAGTTGATAGATTGTTGATTACTAATTTATTAAAAACTTATTACTTTAAAAAAAGTAATTTATATTTACGTAAGTATTTACTACTAATCGAACTTAACTGTTTTCATAAATTAATAATTATTGATTGTAAATACATAAAGTAACGTTCTTTATACATATTGTTTGTAAGAAAAAATAGATTCTATAGCTATCTTCACATAAAAGTGATTGCTATAACTTAAAACTGTTTTCTATGAGAATAAAAAACTGATTAAAATATCTTTTTTAGTAAGACAGCAATAGAAACATTTCTAAAAATTTTAAAGATGCAAAATGTAGAATTAAAATTTAAAGATGTTTCAAAACTGAAATAATAACCTATAATTTCTTTGTAAGAAGAAATACAAGTATAACAACTTGTTTGGATTGTAGTTAATACAAAACAGTATAAAAATTATTTCAAAGAAGCCATATCAAAGCAAGAAATTGTTTGATATGGCTTTTGTTTTTATACAAAAAGTACGCAAAAGACTTACAATTATTAATTACGCAAAAAAAGCCCTTAATTAATAAGATTTTACTAACATTTTTTTAATCTTAAATTCATAAATTTGTTCCGCTTTAAGCGAAAAGGTTTTCGTACAGAAACTAAATACTTTTTTACTTAAATAATCTAAACAACTTTTTAACACATATGGCTAAAATAATATACACAAAAACAGATGAAGCACCAGCTTTAGCAACACGTTCTTTTCTACCAATAGTAAAGGCTTTTACTAAATCTTCTGATATAGAAATTGAAACTAAAGATATTTCTTTAGCTTCAAGAATTTTAGCAAATTTATCTGATTACTTAACAGATGATCAAAAAGTTGAAGATGCATTAGCAGTATTAGGAGATTTAGCTAAAAAACCAGAAGCAAATATTATTAAGCTACCAAACATTAGTGCTTCTGTACCACAATTAAAAGATGCAATTTCTGAATTACAAAATTTAGGGTATGCTATTCCAGATTACCCAGAAGAAGTAAAAACAGAGGAAGACAAAGCTGTATTAGCTTTATATAACAAAGTAAAAGGTTCTGCTGTAAACCCAGTTTTACGTGAAGGAAACTCAGACAGAAGAGCTCCAAAAGCAATAAAAAACTACGCTCGTAAAAACCCTCATTCTATGGGAACTTGGAACGCAGATTCTAAAACTCATGTTGCAACCATGACAGAAGGTGATTTTGCTCATAACGAGAAATCTGTTACTGTTAATACTGCAACTTCTGTAAATATTGAGTTTACTGGCTCTAACGGAAGTAATTTTTTACTTAAAAAAGGAATTTCTTTATTAGACGGAGAAATTATAGATGCAACAGTAATGAGTAAAAAAGCATTGCTTACTTTTTTAGACAACGAAATTACTGATGCTACAGAAAACAATATATTACTTTCATTACACATGAAAGCAACAATGATGAAGGTTTCTGACCCAATCATTTTTGGACATGCTGTAAAAACATATTTTAAAGAATTATTTGAAAAACATGGAGACACTTTTGATGAAATTGGTGTTGATGTAAATAATGGTTTTGGAAACTTATTAAGTAACCTTGATGAAGTTTCTGCTGAAAAAAAAGCAGAAATTTTAGCTGATATTGATGCTATTCTTACAAAGAATGCAGATTTAGCAATGGTAAATTCTGATAAAGGAATTACAAACCTTCATGTACCTTCTGATGTAATTATTGATGCATCTATGCCTGCAATGATTAGAACATCTGGTCAAATGTGGAATGGAGAAGGAAAGTTACAAGATACAAAAGCAATAATCCCAGATAGTTCTTACGCTGGTATTTATACTGCAACTATAGATTTCTGTAAAAAGCATGGTGCTTTCGACCCAACAACAATGGGAACTGTTCCTAATGTTGGTTTAATGGCTCAAAAAGCAGAAGAATATGGTTCTCATGATAAAACATTTGAAATTGTTGCAGACGGAAAAGTACAAATAATTGATGCAAACGGAACAGTTCTTTTAGAACATACTGTTGAGGCTGGAGATATCTGGAGAATGTGTCAAACCAAAGATTTACCTATTCAAGATTGGGTAAAGTTAGCTGTTACAAGAGCAAGAGCTTCTAAAACACCTGCTGTTTTTTGGTTAGATAAAAACAGAGCTCATGATGCAGAAATTATTAAAAAAGTAAATACATATTTACCAAACCATGATACGTCTGGTTTAGATATTAGAATTTTATCTCCAATAAAAGCCACTGAATTTACTTTAGAAAGAATAATTAAAGGAGAAGACACTATCTCTGTTTCTGGTAACGTTTTACGTGATTATTTAACAGACTTATTTCCTATTTTAGAAGTTGGTACTTCTGCAAAAATGTTATCAATTGTACCGTTAATGAATGGTGGTGGTTTATTTGAAACTGGTGCTGGTGGTTCTGCTCCTAAACACGTGCAACAATTTATTAAAGAAAATCATTTACGTTGGGATTCTTTAGGTGAGTTTTTAGCATTAGCAGTTTCATTAGAGCATTTAGGTAACACTACAAACAACTCAAAAGCCTTAGTTTTAGCTGAAACTTTAGACGATGCAACAGATAAGTTTTTAGATAACGATAAATCTCCTTCTAGAAAGGTTGGCGAATTAGACAATAGAGGTTCTCATTTCTATTTAGCTTTATATTGGGCACAAGGTTTAGCAAATCAAAATAAAAATGAAGCTTTAAAAGCTGAATTTTCTTCTATTGCTAAGTCTTTAAGTGATAATGAAGAAAACATCATTTCTGAGTTAAACAATATTCAAGGAAATTCTTTAAACATAGGTGGTTATTATAATCCTACTGAAGAATTAGCTACAGAATCTATGAGACCTAGTAAAACTTTAAATAGTATTTTAGCTTAATTTTAAGTTAAATATTCTTAAAACATTAACAAAAAAGAGTGCTTTATAGCACTCTTTTTTCATTAGTTTTGGTTTTCAATCAAACTAAAAACTAATGAATAAGAAAAAAATTGCAATTATTTCTGTAATTGCTTTGGTATTAATTTACCTAGCATATAATTATTTTTCTACTTCTAACGAAGATGAAGTCTATTTAACTTCTAAAGTAAAAAAAGGCGATTTCATTAGTGAAGTTATTACTTCTGGTGAAGCGCAATCTACAAGTTTAAAAAAATAAATGGGCCAGATAATCTTAGAAAATTTAGGTTAAACAACCTAAAAATTCAAGATTTAGTATCTGAAGGAACTATAGTTAAAAAAGGAGATTATGTTGGTAGGCTCGACCCTAGTAGTGTAAATGAACAAATTTTAGATGCTCGTTTAAATCTTGAAACTGCACAATCTAAATACACTCAGCAACAATTAGACACTACATTGTCTTTAAAACAAGAAAGAAACTCTATTAAAGATTTAAAATTTACAATGGAGGAAACTAAGTTGGAGTTAAAGCAGTCTATTTATGAGCCACCTGCAACTATAAAAAAGTTAGAAATTAATCTAGAAAAAGCAAATAGGGGGTTAAAAGAAAAATTAGAAAACTATAAAATTAAAAAAAGACAAGCCAATGCTAAAATGGTAGAAGTTGGCACACAAGTTTCTAAAATAAATAAAAAACTTACCGATTTATTAAAATTATTAGAATCGTTTACAATTTTTTCTAACGGAAACGGAATGATTACTTATGATAAAAATTGGGACGGTTCTAAAAAGAAAGTAGGATCATCTATTAGTCCTTGGAATCCAACTATTGCAAGTTTACCAGATTTAACCAAAATGGAATCTAAAACCTACGCAAATGAAGTAGATATTAGAAAAATTAAAAAAGATTTACCTGTAAAAATTGGTTTTGACGCTTTCCCAGATGTACAAATGGAAGGTATTGTTACAGATGTAGCTAATGTTGGAGAAAAGAAAAGAGGTTCTGATATTAAAGTTTTTCAAGTTTTAATAAAATTAAAAGGCTCTAATAAAAACATTAGACCAGGTATGACCACATCTAATAAAATACTAACTTTTGAAAGAAAAGAAGTTTTAAGCATACCTTTAGAAGCTGTTTTTTCTAAAGATACAATTACTTATGTATACGCTAAATCTGGTTTTTCAATCTCAAAAAGACAGGTTAAAATTGGAGATTCAAATAACGATTCAGTTATAATAACCGAAGGACTAACTGAAGATGATGTAGTTTACTTAAATAAACCAGAAGGATACGATGCCACGCAAATATCTAAACTAAATTAGTTTTTATATGATAGACAAAATCTACATAGAAAAACTAAAATCTAATTTTAGTGAAGCAGTACGGGTTATTTTAGCAAATAAAGTTAGAACTTTACTTACTTCTTTAGGAATTATTTTTGGTGTTGCTGCAGTAATTACTATGCTAGCAATTGGAAATGGGGCTGAAAAAGAAATTTTAGCACAATTAGAATTAGTTGGTGTAAATAATATAGTTATTACACCTATTCCTGATGAAAAAGAGAATGAAAACGAAGAAGAATCTGAAGCAGGAGGAATTGTAGCTAAACGTTTTTCTAAAGGTTTAGACATGCTAGATGTTGCTAGTATAGAAAAAAATATTCCTTCAGTTAAAACTGTAAGCCCAGAAATTGTTTTAGAAACCTATGTTATAAAAAAAGGAAGACAAAGCCCTGTTAAATTAATTGGTGTTTCTACAGATTTCTTTTCCACATCTAATATTACCATAGAAAGTGGTAAAAACTTTTCTAGAGCTCAAACCGAAAATTCTTTACCTGTTTGTGTTATAGGAAAAAAGATTGAGAAAAAACTATTTACAGGAGAAAGCGCTTTAGGGAAACAGATAAAAGTTAAAGATGTTTGGCTACAAGTTATTGGTGTTATTGAAGAAAAATTTATTTCGGAAAATGCACAAGAAAACTTAGGAATTAGAGATTTAAACCAAGATGTATACATACCTATTAGAACTTTTTTAGTTCGCTACAAAGACCGTAAAATTATTAGTGACAAACCTTTACCCGAAGGAAATGTTATGATTTTTGGAGATCAACAAGGACCAAAAAAGAAAATCCCTAGAGGAAATTATCATCAAATAGATAAATTAGTTGTTCAAGTTAATAACTCTACTGAGTTAAATGCTACTGCAGATGTTTTAAGTAGAATGTTAAAAAGAAGGCATAATGATATGCTAGATTTTGAAATTTCTATACCCATTCAACTTTTAAAACAACAGCAAAAAACAAAACAGATTTTTAATATTGTACTAAGTATTATAGCAGGAATATCATTACTTATTGGAGGAATTGGTATTATGAATATTATGTTAGCTTCAGTTTTAGAAAGAACTAAAGAAATTGGAATTATTAGAGCCATTGGAGCAACACAAGAGGATGTAATTTTGCAGTTTTTAACCGAATCTGTTTTAGTAAGTATTGGTGGTGGAATTATAGGAATTTTCTTAGGTATATTTGCCTCCTACCTTTTAGAACTTTCTACGGGTATCGAAACAATTTTATCTTTAAACTCAATTTTACTTTCATTTTTTGTAGCAACTTTAATTGGTTTAATTTTTGGTATTGCTCCTGCTAAATCTGCAGCAAGTAAAAGCCCAATTGAAGCTATTAGACATGAATAATTATAAGGTAATTTACATTTAAACATAATCATTTAAGCATAACACAAATGAAAAAGATAATTATTCTGTTTTGTTTTTTCCTAACATTTACAACATATAGTCAAAAACAAATATCACTAAAAGAGGCAATTAGTATTGCTCAAAAAAACTCTCCAGATTATAAAACTTTATTAAATCAAAATCAGGCAAGTTATTGGAGATTTAGAAATTATAAAGCAAGTTTTTTACCTCAATTAAGATTAGATGCTACTTTGCCTCAATATTCTAACTCGGTAAATAGAATTACAAATGATAATGGACAAGATATTTTTGTACGTTCAAATCAATCTAGAATTGATGCTAACTTGTCTTTAAATCAGAATATTGCTTTAACAGGTGGTACAGTATCTTTTAGCACACAAGTAGAAAGAGTGGATGTTTTTGGTGATAACGCTGCTACAGGATTCGCAGTTGTACCCTTCTCTATAAATTACAGACAAAATTCACTTTTTTATAATGAATTTAAATGGAATAAAAAGATTGAACCTTTGCTTTATGAGGAAGCAAAAAGAGAGTTTATAGAAAACATGGAGCAAATTTCTTTAAATACATCAAGAAGGTATTTTGCTTTATTAAAAGCTCAAGTGCAATCTAAAATTGCTAAATCTAATTTATCAAATCAAGATACATTATTCCAAATTTCTAAAGGAAGATTTAAAATGGGAAAAATAGCTGAAAATGATTTACTACAAATTGAGCTTTCTGTTTTAAATTCTAGAAATGGATTAACTACAAATGAAATTAATTTAAAAAGAGCTACTCAAAATTTATCTAGATATTTATCATTAGGCACAGAAAGTATTGAGCTAAATACTCCAAAAAAATTATCCACTTTTACGGTTACTGTAAAAAAAGCGATGGAGGAAGCTAAATCTAATAGAAAAGCAGTAATAGAGTTTAGAAGAAAACGCTTACAAGCAGAAAAAGATGTTGCAGAAGTAAAAGGAAATAATAGATTGCAGTTAAGGTTAAATGCTAATTTTGGAATCTCTCAACAAGGTAATGTTTTTAATGATTTGTTTCAAAATTACAACCAACAACAGAATGTAACTCTATCTTTAGGAATACCAATTTTAGATTGGGGAGTTTCTAAATCTAGACGAAAACTTGTTGAGGCAAACAAAGATTTAATTAATACTAATATTGAACAAAATGAACAAGAGTTTGAACAAGAAATATATTTACATGTTTTAAATTGGCAAAACCAAAGAAGCTTTTTAGAAACAGCAGAAAAGGCTCAGGAAATTGCTATTAAAAGATATGACATCACTAAAAAAAGATTTGTTTTAGGAAAAATAACAATTACAGATTTAAACTTAGCACTTCAAGAAAAAGATAGATCTGTATTACAATACTTAAATTCTTTAGAGAAGTTTTGGGTAGACTATTACACCTTAAGAAGGTTAACTTTATATGATTTTATAGAAAATAAAAAAATTGAAGTTGAAGATATTGTATATAATTAAAGATAGATTAGTTATTTAATCAGATTTTTTTATGAGAAATTAAAATTTAATGTAACAAATTCAACTTTTGGTCACTAATAGGAAAATATAATAACCTATAACTCTAAATCACATAAACAATTAATAAAGTTGATTTAAAAAGACTAGTCAAAATTTAAAAAATATTTATCGTTAGTACAGAAAGTTCTAAACTTAATGCTCTAAAAAAATATCCGATTTTACTGTTTATCTAAAGATCTATTACAAAATTAAAAAAGAATTTTTGAGACAAAATAGAAATTGCAGATTTTAATTTAGCGTTTAAAAAATAAAGACCTACTAAACAATACCTGCTTTTTTAGAATAATTTTTGACGAATTATTAAACTAAGAATTTTAAGTTTATTTCATTTTAGAGAAAACAAAAATTGAAATTAAAAATATCATTTATAATTAATCCATTTTTAAAGTCTATAACTACTAAAAAATCGTAATTTTGTTTACTATTTTAGTATTTTAATTAAACATTATGACAAAGAAATTATTCTTCTTATTTTTTATTTTCTCTTTAGGCGCATTTAGTCAAGAGAAAATAACACTGAGCGGTACAATCTCAGACAAAATTAATAACGAAACTTTGTTTGGAGTTTCAATTTATTTTCCTGACTTAAATGCAGGAACTACGACCAATGAATATGGTTTCTATTCTATTACACTACCAAAAGGTTCACATAATTTTCAAATAAACTATATTGGTTTTACTACAATATCCGAAACAATAAATTTAGTTAAAAAAACTACAAAAAATTTTAAGCTTTCTGAAGAAGCGGAAAGTTTAGATGAAATTATAATTGAAAGTAATATAGAAAAGATAAACGTTAGAACTCCACAAATGAGTGTTAATAAACTTACATCTAAATCTATAAAACAAATTCCTGTAGTTTTAGGAGAAGCAGACATTATTAAATCTTTAATCCTTTTACCTGGTGTTACAAGTGCTGGTGAAGGTGCTTCTGGTTTTAATGTTAGAGGAGGTGCTGCAGATCAAAACTTAATATTATTAGATGAAGCTATTGTTTTTAACTCTTCTCATTTACTAGGTTTTTTCTCAGTTTTTAATCCAGATGTAATAAAAGATGTAAAATTATATAAAGGAGGAATTCCTTCTCGTTTTGGAGGTAGATTATCTTCCGTTTTAGATATTTATCAAAAAGAAGGAAATAGTAAAGACTTTAATTTAACCGGTGGAATTGGCTTAGTCTCTAGTAGGTTGTTAGCAGAAGGTCCTATCGAAAAAGAAAAAAGTTCTTTTGTAGTTGCGGGTAGAGCATCTTATGCACATTTATTTTTACCTCTATTTGACAATGATAACAAAGCTTACTTTTATGATTTAAATAGTAAAGTTAATTATAGATTTAATGAAAACAATAATATTTTCTTATCTACTTATTTTGGAAAAGATGTTTTTGGAATTAATGATAGTTTTGTAAATACCTATGGTAATACTGTAGTAAATTTAAGATGGAACCATTTATTCTCTGATAAAATATTTTCTAATTTATCTTTAATCTATTCTGATTATTTTTACGGAATTATTCTTGATTTTGTTGGCTTTGAGTGGGATTCTGGTATTAGAAACATAAACCTTAAATACGATTTTAAGCACTATATTAACAACAAGTTTAAATTAAGTTATGGTATAAATAACATCTATAGTAAATTTAACCCTGGAGAAATTGCACCTAACAGAGAAGATTCTGGAATTATAGCAGAAAAATTAACAGATAAATATGCTAATGAATTTGCTGCATACTTAGATGCAGAGCATAAAGTTAGCGACAAATTAACTTTACAATATGGTGTGCGTTTTAGTAATTTTACACGTTTGGGGCAAGACGAATTAAACCTTTATACAAAAGACAATCCTGTTGTTTTTAATGAACAGTTTAAAAAATACGAATCTGCAGACGCCATAGGAACTGAGTCTTTTAGTAGAACATCATCTATAGCAAATTTTAATAATTTTGAGCCTAGAGTTTCTTTATCTTATCTATTAAATGATGACGCTTCGTTTAAATTGAGTTATAATAGAATGACGCAATATTTGCACTTAATTTCTAACACCTCTTCTCCTACTCCATTAGATGTTTGGGCGCCTAGTGGAAAATATATAAAGCCACAATTACTAGATCAATTTGCTGTTGGTTATTTTAAATCGATAAAAAATGGCGATTATTCATTAGAAACTGAAGCTTTCTACAAAGACATTAAAAATAGAATTGATTATATAAACGGAGCTAATTTAGTTGCAAATAACGAAATTGAAAGTGTTATTTTAAACGGACAATCTAGAGCTTATGGTTTAGAAATTCTATTTAAGAAAAACGAAGGTAACTTTAAAGGTTGGTTAGCATATACGTTGGCAAAATCTGAACAAAGAACTTTAGGAAGAAATGCTAATGAACCTGGTATAAACCAAGGCGAATGGTATAACACTGCTTATGACAAAACACACGATATTTCTATAAACGGAAGTTATGAGGTTTCTAAAAAATGGTCATTTAATGCAAACTTTCTTTTTCAAACTGGACAACCTACAAACTACCCAGTTGGGCAATATGAAATACAAGGTTTAAACGTTCCTATTTATGATGACAATAGAAGAAATGCAGATAGACTTCCAACATATCATCGATTAGATATTTCTGCTACTTTAACTCCAGAAAAAAATAAAAATAGAAGATGGAAAGGCGAATGGATTTTTGGAATCTATAATTTATATGGCAGAGAAAATGCAGCGTCTATAAACTTTACCCAAAATAGAGAAACCTTAAAAAATGAAGCGATTCAAACTTCAATTTTTGGAATGGTACCTTCAGTAACTTATAACTTTAAATTTTAAGACATGTTTAAAAAATATATTTTTCCCGTTTTATTCTTATTCACAATTATAAGTTGCGAAAAAGTAATTGATGTAGAGGTTCCATCAATTGAACCTAAATTAATAATAGATGCTAATTTCGAAATTTTATTTGATAAAAGTCCTGTTATAGCAAACTCTATCGTTAAACTTAGTTTATCTTCAGATTATTTTGATGATGAAATTCCTTCGGTATCTAATGCAAATGTGTTTTTAACAAACTTATCTAACAATACAATTATCAATTTTATAGATACTAATTCTAATGGTAATTTTGAACCAATAAATTCTTTCATCCCAGAAGATGGTATTATGTATGAACTTACGGTGGTTTATGACAATCAAACCTATAAAGGGAAAGCTTCTAAAGTTAAATCTACTCCGCTAACAAATGTTGTACAAGGAGATGAAACTTTATTTTCTGGAGAAGAAACAGAATTAGAAATTACATTTAAAGACGAACCTATTATAGAAAACTACTACTTATTTAACTTTGATAGAAATTTATTTTTATCAATAGATGACCGTTATTTTAATGGTTCTGATTATAATTTTTCTTTTTTCTATGATGAAGATGATATTGAATTACCAGCAACTGTAACCATTAGAATGTCTGGAATAACAAAAGAGTATTATACATATTTTGAAATATTAATTAACCAAAGTAATCAAAATTCTGGTGGGCCATTTGCCACAGCTCCTTCTTCTTTATTAGGAAACATGATTAATACAACAGATGAAGATAATTTTCCTTTAGGCTATTTTCATATTTCTGAAACAGATACTTATACTTTAGATTTAGTTAAAAAAGATTAAATAACTTGTTTAATTCTTTCTATCAAAACACTAGAAAAACAGTATTTTTGAAAGATGACTTTTACAAAAACTACAGAACAAGATTCTAAATACAATCATTTAGAAAAAATGTCTATCTCTCAATTATTAAATAATATTAATAATGAGGACAAATTGGTACCATTAGCTGTTGAAAAAGCTTTACCACAAATAGAAAAACTAACTAAACAAATAGTTAATAAACTAAAGAATTGGTGGTAGATTATTCTATATTGGAGCTGGTACTTCTGGTCGATTAGGTATTCTAGACGCATCAGAATGCCCGCCAACTTTTGGTGTGCCTCATGAGTTAGTTGTTGGTTTAATTGCTGGTGGAGATTACGCTATAAGAAAAGCTGTTGAATTTGCAGAAGATTCCATAAACCAAGGTTGGCTAGATTTACAAGAACACAATATTTCTGATAAAGATGTTGTAGTTGGTATTGCTGCCTCTGGAACAACACCTTATGTAATTTCTGCGCTAAAAAAATGTAACGATAACAATATTATTACTGGTTCAATTTCATGTAATAAAAATAGTCCTTTGTCTTTAACCTCTAAATTTCCGGTAGATGTAGTTGCCGGGCCAGAATTTGTAACTGGTAGTTCTAGAATGAAAGCAGGAACAGCTCAAAAACTGGTTCTAAATATGTTATCTACTACAACAATGATTCAGCTTGGAAAAATAAAAGGTAACAAAATGGTAGATATGCAGCTATCTAACAACAAATTGGTAGATAGAGGAGAAAAAATGTTAGTAAAAGAATTAAATATCGACCAAGAAACTGCAAGTAAATTATTGCAAGAATTTGGAAATGTAAGAAATGCAATTCAAAATTATACAAAATGAGTACAGATTTAGATTTATTAAGTAAAGGACTAATTAGATTAGGTATTTTGGTTTTTCTATTTATTTTATCACCTGTACTAATTACAATGGGTTTTAAAGGTTTAGATAAATTTAATGAAGCTCCTAAAATTTATTTTGTGTATTTATTAATTTTCATTGGTTTTGCTACTTTAATTTTTACAGTATACTTTGCTTTTAAAACATTTAAAGTGATAGGAAACTCGATTTTTAATAATAAATAGGAAAACTGAAAACGAACAAATTACATAAAGTTTTACATTGGGAATATTGGCCTTCTTCTATGTTTTATGTTCCTAATTTGCCTTATGCTTTCTATTTGGCTGCTAAAGCAAAGCATTCCGCTTTTTTAGCGCAGCAAATCCTTCTATAAAAAGTTCTGGAAACGGAACAGAAAGTAAATACCAAACATTACAATTAATACCTGCAAAATATAAGCCTAAAAGCGTTTTACATACTTGTAATTCTAATTTAGAAAGCACTTTTTTAGCAATTAAAAAAAGGAATAACATATCCTTTAATTGCTAAACCAGACATTGGTTTTAGAGGTTTATTAGTACAAAAAATAAAATCTGAAAAAGAATTAAGAACGTACTTAGAAAAGTATATTATAAATATAATTATACAAGAATATGTTAGTTGTAAGAATGAATGTGGTATTTTTTATCACAGAAACCCGAATGAACAAAAAGGTACAATTTCTTCCATTACTTTAAAAAAATTTCTTTGTGTTACTGGTAATGGTATATCAACTCTAGAACAATTAGTTTTATTAGATGCAAGAGCAAAATTATATAGTCCTTTACTATTAGAAATTCATAAAGAAAAATTAAAAACTATTCCAAAAAACAACGAAATCATACAGCTTTCCGTTATTGGAAACCACTCTAAAGGAACCCAGTTTATTAATGGAAATCATCTAATATCAAAAAAATAGAACAAACTTTTGATGCTTTAAGTCATCAAATACCTGGTTGGTTTTATGGTAGAGTAGATTTAAAATACAATGATTTTTCTGAAGTTGAAAATGGCGATAATTTTAAAATAATAGAAATAAACGGAATTATATCTGAGCCTACTCATATTTATGATGCTCAAAATTCGTCTTATTTTACAGCATTAAAATCGATTAGAACTCATTGGAAATCACTGTATCAAATTTCTAAAACCAACCACGAAGAACATCAAATTCCTTATAAAAGTTCTAAAAAATTTATATCAGAGATGGTTGAACTAAGAGCTTATACTAAAAAAGTGAAATTAGTTTCTAGATTGTAAAAAATGTTAAACAAAAAGGAAATAAATTCTGATGGAATAATAATCATATTATCATACCCTGATACTGTTGTTAGACCTGCTTATTGGGAAACATTAAGTAATTTTTGGCCAAAAATAGGCATAGGAAGTAAACATGCAGTACAAGCAGGACATTCTGCTTTGCTATTAATTAAAAAAACTCACCAGAAATTAAATATTACGATTTTGGTAGATATATTACTTCTTATGGAAATGGACGCGTTAGATCTTACGAAACCGATCCAGAACTTTATATTCCTTTAAAAGCTACTTTTAAGAGTAAATCTTTAACAAATTTAGACGAGATATTGTTATGGCTAGAAAAACATCCTGAAAAAACGCATGGAGAAGGAAGATTAATAGCTAGTGTTAATCATCAAATAAATTATAATAAAGCACTTAACTTTATACATGCTTTAATTGATAAAAAAGAGTTTCCATATGGAGCTTTCTTAAAAAAAGGTAGCAATTGCGCTAGATTTGTAACCGATACTATTATTAATTCGTGTACTAAAAAGAGAATTCAATTAAAACTAAAAAGTTCTTATTTATTAACGCCAAGTCCTATTGGTAATACTATAAAAGGAAAAACTTCGAAAGAAGTTTATACTGTAAAAGACCAAAAGATTAAAGAATATAAAAACAGATCTATATTAAAAGAATACAATGCTTCTTTTTTTAAAAAATTTGATAGGGAGCTTAATTTAATTGGGACCGAACTACCCGACACTAAATCATTTGATTTAATTAACGGAACTTGGTTATCTGGTATTGGTAGCGGAGCTTGGTTTAAAATTGAAGAGAAAATAAACAATTTAGAATATAGAATTTCTAGATACAACACTAATGGAAAAAAAGATTTCGAAAGTGTATTTATTATTGATAACACTTCGTTTAACCTTAATCTAAGTCATCAATTTAAACATCCTTCAAATTGTAAAGAAATATACATCAGGCAAAATGAAGTCAACTTTACGTTTAAATTGTTAAATATATAAACATTTACTTTATCCAACTTCTTGCTTTTTAGGTGTTGTAGGATTAAACCCAAAATCTGCATCTGGCAATTCTATTCCTAATTGATAAATAAGATAACCTACACTTGCGTAATGATGAATTGCATGACTTTGTGCTTGCATTAATGCAGCTTCTAGTGTAGTATTTACCGTTATTTTACCAGAACCCAAATCATCTGAGACTGTTATTTCAGATTTTAAATTATTATTAGATATTGCACAAACTTGATCAATTACTTTATTAAAATAATCAATCCCTACAGTTGTTTTTTGCTCTGCTAATTCATTCCTTTCCCTAATGGTTAAATCTATATTCTCATTCTTAAAACCAGTTAAAACACATGAAAATACGTCTAAAACATGACGCATATGACAACCAATACTAGAATAATATGGCTGAATTGAATTATTTGAGTATTCATCGTCGGATATATTTTTTAATAAATTAATACCTCTTTGTAAATTTTTCTCAATGGCTTCAATCATCTACTATAGTTTTCTTTATAAGTCGTATAAATATAGAAAAATATACATATAAATCCATATTTTTTACAGAAAGAATAATTGAAGTAACTTACTAACTATCAGTACACAAAATTAAATAAAAACATTTTACAAAATTTTAATTTTATTTCTTGGCATGCTATTTGAAAATAAACTACCAAACGCGGAAGTCGAAAAGCTAAACGAGTAGACAAAACCCTTAAAACCATATATTATGAAAAAAGGTATACTTATTTTATTAGGAATGTTCATGATGGTTTCAACTGTTGAAGCCAAAAAAGGCGATAATTTACCAAACAGAATTAGGGTAAATTACTCTTACAATAATGCTGTTAACTTTATTGAACGTGGTGTTGAATTTTATATTTTCACAAATGGAGATTTTGATTTTGATACTAATTTCAACAATCGATATAATAGAAATAATTCGATTAGGATAAATAGAGATTATAGAGGTAGAATTAGAAATGTTGGAAATGTTTTTATTAACTATGATAGAAGAGGAAATGTAACTAGAATTGGTAATGTTTTTATAAAATATTATAGAGGGCAACTTTCTAAAGTTGGAGATCTTAGAGTTAGATATAATAGAAATGGATACCCATTTTTTTATGGTAATGTAAAAGAATATTATTATGATAATGGAATTCGATTTAATATCAATTTCGGAGATGTTTGTGATTTTAATGATCGTTACTTTTATAGAAATGATTTTAGAAATAATTATTCTCAATTTAGAGAAGACAACAATTTTTATTATTACAAGGCAAAACCAAATGCCAAAATAGGAAAAAGAAGTACTATTTTAAAAAGAAGAAAACCAGTTAACAAAACTGATAGAAGAAAAACAATAAAAAGAAATTCTAGCAACTCTTATAGGAAACAAACTACTACTGATAGTAATTTAAGAATTGATACAAGAAGAAATAGTACTTTTAAAAAAACAGATAAGAGAAATAGAATTACTAATAATTCTAAAATTAAAAGAAATAATAGAATTGAAAAAGATACTAAAAAAACTAGAGCTTTAAACACTAAGAAAACCAGTAAGAAAGAGCCAATTAACAGAAAAAGAAGACGTTAAAAATTATAAAAACGAAAAAGCCCTATTTTAAATAGGGCTTTTTTTTATTAAAATTTGGGTGTTTTCCCTGTAGGAAAATAGAAAATCTATTTATATTTTTGGAATTCCCCCATAAACCAAACTTAGTTTTTGTTAACTACTAGTCCTCATTAAAAAATGATGAGGGCTTTTTTTTATCTAATTAGTTTTCTATATTTAATTCTTTTAGGCATTAAATCTCCACCTAAACGTTTCTTTTTATTCTCTTCATATTCAGAAAATCCACCTTCAAAGAAATAGACTTCACTATTTCCTTCAAAAGCTAAAATATGAGTACAAACTCTGTCTAAAAACCATCTATCATGAGAAATAATTACTGCACAACCTGCAAAATTATCTAAACCTTCCTCTAAAGCTCTTAGTGTGTTTACATCTAAATCATTAGTTGGCTCATCTAATAAAAGAACATTTCCTTCTTCTTTTAAAGTCATTGCTAAATGCAACCTATTTCTCTCACCTCCAGAAAGAGTATTTACTTTTTTGTTTTGCTCACTTCCAGAAAAATTAAAACGACTTAGGTAAGCTCTAGAATTTACTTGCTTTCCTCCCATCATTACTAAATCCTGACCATCTGAAAAATTTTCCCAAATTGTTTTTTCTGGATTAATATCTGAGTGTGCTTGATCTACATAAGCTATTTTAGCAGTTTCACCAACACTAAAATTTCCAGCATCTGCTTTTTCTTCTCCCATTATCATTTTAAAAATTGTTGTTTTACCAGCACCATTTGGCCCTATAATTCCAACAATTCCTGCTTGAGGTAAGTTAAATTCTAAATTATCATATAATAATTTTTCACCAAAAGCTTTAGAAACACCAGTAGCTTCAATAACATTCGTACCTAAACGTGGTCCATTTGGTATATATATTTCTAATTTTTCATCAGTTTGTTTCTGATCTTGACTCATTAAATTGTCATAATTCTTCAAACGAGCTTTTTGCTTTGTTTGACGACCTTTGGCACCTTGACGAACCCAATCTAATTCTCTTTCTAAAGTTTTCTGATGTTTAGAAGCTGTTTTACTTTCTTGAGCCATTCTCTTAGATTTTTGATCTAACCACTCAGCATAATTCCCTTTCCAAGGAATTCCTTGTCCTCTATCTAATTCAAGAATCCAGCCAGCAACATTATCTAAAAAGTATCTATCATGCGTTACAGCAATAACAGTTCCTTTATATTGTGCTAAATGGTGCTCTAACCAATGTACAGATTCTGCATCTAAGTGATTGGTAGGCTCATCTAATAATAAAATTTCTGGTTCTTGCAATAATAATCTACATAATGCAACACGTCTTTTCTCTCCACCAGAAAGTACTCCAATTTTTTTATCAGAATCTGGAGTTCTTAAAGCATCCATTGCAATTTCTAATTTGGTATCTAATTCCCAAGCATTAGCAGCATCAATTTTATCTTGTAATTCTGCTTGTTGGTTCATTAGTTTCTCCATCTTATCTGCATCAGAATACACTTCTTCTAAACCAAACATGTCGTTTATTTTGTTGTATTCATCTAAAATTGCAACGGTTTCTGCTACTCCTTCTTTTACAACTTCTAAAACCGTTTTTTCTGGGTCTAATTGTGGCTCTTGTTCTAAGTACCCTACTCTATAACCAGGTGCAAAAGTTACATCACCTTGAAAATTCTTTTCTACTCCTGCAATAATTTTTAATAAAGTTGATTTACCTGATCCATTTAAACCAAGAATACCAATTTTTGCTCCATAAAAGAAGCTTAAGTAAATGTCTTTTAAAACTTGTTTTCCTGTAGATTTATAAGTTTTAGACAACTTATTCATCGAAAAGATTACTTTCTTATCGTCGCTCATTTGTATAATATATTAAATAATTGAAAAATTAAAAGATTTAAAGCAGTTGCTTAAAATCGAAATTTACTATTGTAAACTTATGTTTACTTGTTTTTTTATACTCTACCTTTTAAGGCATTAAATACCCATGCAATACAGAAGAAACCAATACCTACCGTTGCGAAACCCCAACCTGCTACATCTTCATATCTATAAGCACCCATTAAAATTAACACAATACCCATAATTAACATTAAAAAAGTTGCCCAACCAAGGACAGTATTTTTATTCATTCCCATATATCTTAAAATAGTTAGTTTAAACGCAAATATCGACATTTATTTATTCATTTAAAATAAAAAAACCTATGTAAACATAGGTTTTTAATAATTTAATAAAAAAAGAAAGTTAATTATAAAGTTACTGCTAGTCTTGCTCCTTGGTTTATAGCTCTTTTTGCATCTAATTCACTAGCAAAATCTGCACCACCAATTACATGCACATTTTTACCAGCATCTAATAATGGTTGATATAATTCTTTTTTAGGAGTTTGACCTGCACATAGAACTACATTATCTACTTTTAAAACTTTATGTTCTTCATTCTGAATATAATGCAAGCCTTCGTCGTCTATTTTAGTATACTGAACTTCATTAATAAATTGAACTTTTTTCTTTTTTAAAGTAGATCTATGAATCCAACCGGTAGTTTTACCTAGATTTCCTCCAAACTTACCTTTACTTCTTTTAAACATAAAAATTTCTCTTGGTGATGGATGCACATCTGGTTTAACACCTTCTATCCCACTTCTTGCCTCTAAAGTTTTATCGATTCCCCATTCTTTTAACCAAGCATCAATATTTAAAGCAGTAGATTCTCCTTCATGAGCCAAATACTCTGAAACATCAAAGCCAATACCACCCGCGCCTATTACAGCCACACGTTTTCCAACTGGTTTTTTCAGTTTTAAAACATCTATATAACTTAATACTTTTTTGTGCTCTACACCTTCAATTCTAGGAGTTCTAGGTGTAATTCCTGTAGCAATTACAATTTCTTCAAAATCAGATTTTAATAAATCTTCAGTTGAAACTCTTGTGTTTAGTTTTAGAGTTACATTATGTAATTCTATTTGTTTATTAAAGTATCTTATTGTTTCGTAAAACTCTTCTTTACCAGGAATCTGTTTTGCAATATTAAATTGCCCTCCAGTTTCTTTATCTGCATCAAATAATGTTACAAAATGTCCTTTTTGTGCTGCTATTGTAGCTGCTGCTAATCCTGCAGGACCAGCACCAATTACAGCAACTTTTTTCTTATTTGCTGTTATACCGTAATCTAATTCCGTTTCATGACAAGCTCTAGGATTTACCAAACAACTTGCTACTTTACGCTCAAAAACATGATCTAAACAGGCTTGATTACAACCAATACAGGTATTTATCTCATCACTTTTATCGGCTTCTGCTTTATTTACCCATTCCGGATCTGCTAAAAAAGGACGTGCCATAGAAATCATATCTGCATCGCCTTCAGACAATATTTTCTCTGCAGTTTCTGGCATATTTATTCTGTTAGAAGTAATTAAAGGAATTGATAATTCTTCTTTCATTTTTTTAGTAACCCAAGTAAACGCTGCTCTAGGAACCGATGTTGCTATTGTAGGAATTCTTGCTTCGTGCCAACCAATTCCTGTATTAATTATGGTTGCTCCGGCTTTTTCTATTTCTTTTCCTAATTGTACTACTTCTTCCCAACTACTTCCATTCTCCACCAAATCTAGCATCGATAATCTATAGATAATAATAAAATCTTTACCTACAACTTCTCTTGTTTGTTTTACTAACTCAATTGGTAAACGCATTCTATTTTCATATGCGCCTCCGTAATTGTCTGTTCTTTTATTAGTTCTTTTTGCTATAAATTGATTAATTAAATAGCCTTCAGACCCCATAATTTCTACACCATCATAACCTGCTACTTTAGATAATTCTGCACAGTTTACAAAATCTCTAATGGTTCTATTAATACCAGATTGTGTTAATTTAAATGGTTTAAAAGGTGTTATTGGCGATTTTATTTTTGAAGGTGCAACACTAAAAGGATGATAGCCATAACGACCAGCGTGCAATATTTGCATACAAATTTTACCGCCTTCTTTATGCACAGCTTCTGTTATTTTCTGATGATGTTTTGCATGCTTTTTTGTAGACATTCTTGCAGAAAAAGGTCCAGTCCAACCTTGTACATTTGGAGCAATTCCTCCTGTTACGATTAAACCAACTCCTCCTTTCGCTCTTTCTGCATAGTAAGTTGCAATTTTATCTATTCCGTTTTTTTCTTCTTCTAAACCGGTATGCATAGAACCCATTAAAATTCTATTTTTTAACGTTGTAAAACCTAAATCTAAGGGTTCAAAAATGTGCTTATATTTCATAATCTTGGAATTGAATTTATTATGCATGCATAATACTTTGCAAGATATGTTTATTTTTTGAAAGTAAAAAGCCAAAGAAATTGATTCTTTGGCTTTTTAAAAAATTATGAATGTTACAATTAATTCATAGGAACATCTATAATTAATAACTTACTATTTTTATGTGCTTTGATTGATACTTTTTCTACTTCATAAATACCAATTGCATCTCTTTTTTCTAATATTTCATTTGCTACACTAACTGCTCCTTCAATTAAGAAAAAATAAGCTCCATCATATAAATTATATTCGGTTTCAAACCCCTTTTCTAAATCTATCATAGAAATATATCCTTGTTGATTTATAGGCAAAGAACCTTTTACTAATTTGTCTTTTGGAGAAACTAAAACCTGAAATTGATTTTTTCTACCAGCTTTATCAAACATTTTCTGATTGTAATAAGGAGTAACATTTTCTATTTCTGGTAGAATCCAAAGTTGTAAAAAGTTAACTTCGTTGGTTTTACTATCATTAAATTCTGAATGTGTTAAACCTGTTCCTGCACTCATTACTTGAACTTCGCCAATATCTATAGATCGCTTATTATCCATATTATCTTTGTGAGATAATGCACCCGAAATTGGAATAGAAATAATTTCCATATTTTTATGAGGATGTGTTCCAAAACCCATTTTTGGTTGTACAACATCATCATTTAAAACACGTAACATTCCAAAATTCATTCTTTCTAAATTTTGGTAACTAGCAAAACTAAAGGTATGATATGATTTTAACCAACCATGGTTTGCAATTCCTCTTGTTTCTGATTTATGAATTATTTTTTTCATTTTGTTTCTTTTTTTCTAACATAGAGCACCTTATAATTAACGGTTTTTCATTCGCGTTAGTGATTGAAACGGCATCCTTTTTGTTTTTTACAAAAAGATACAGTGAAAAGCACGACCCTTTTCGGGTAACGCCCAAATACTAATACAAATACCCCATTTTTCCTTGGTTAAAATCTCGCATTGCTTCTAAAATTTCTGTCTGCGTATTCATAACATAAGGTCCGTATTGTGTTACTTTCTCTTTAATTGGTGTTCCAGAAATAATTAACAAAGTGCTTTCTTTTTTTGCTTTAAAGTTGATGAAATCTCCATCTTGATTAAAAGTAAGTATTTGATTATCTCCTTTTTTTAAAACTTCAGAATTATTAACCACAATTTCTCCGTCTAATAAATAGATTAAAGATTGATGATTTTCTGGAATCTGAATATCAAGATTTCCTCCTTCATTAGCATTTGCAGTAAAAACATTAACCGGAGTTTGAGTTTTAATTTTTCCTAAAACAGAATTTTGTTCTCCTGCAATAATATTTAATGCTACTTTTTTATCATCAGAAACAATCGTATCAATTTGATTTTCTTCTAAATGCTGATAATTAGGTGTCATCATTTTATCTTTAGCAGGCAAATTTAACCACAATTGAATACCTTCTAAATCACCTCCTTTTTTTACAAACTCTTTTGTAGGTCCTTCTGCATGAATAATACCTCTACCAGCTGTTGTCCATTGTACTCCGCCTGCTTTTACAACCATTTCATTACCTAAAGAATCTCTATGTAATTGCTCTCCTTTAAACAATAAAGTTATGGGTTCGAAACCTCTATGAGGATGCGGACCTAAGTCGAAAGGGTTTGAAAATTCGCTAATTGCATAAGGTCCGTAATGATGTAATAACAAAAAAGGATCTACATTTTCTATTCCTTCTGTTGGTAATGGTTGTCGTAATTTTATAGGTCCCATATTTACTAAAGGACTTGCTACTTTATGTTGAATTGATTTATAGTTTTTCATAATTTTTAGTTTATTAAACTCTGTCAATTCGAGTGAATTTTATGATTGAAATGCATAAAATTTGAATCGAGAATAAGTTTTTTTACTTTAAAAATGTTCTCGATACAATTTCGATAAAAAATCGAAATCACTCGAACTGACATTACAATTTTATTTACACTCCATATATTTTCCAAGGAAAATAAATAAACAAATTTTTTCTATCTAATTTTATCTAACAAATCGCTTAAAACTACTGCTTCTTCTTCCGTTAAATTCTCTAAAAATGATAAGTTCTTATTATCATCTATGGTTGATAATAACGTTAAACCTTGATTCGTTATTTTTACATACACTACTCTTCTATCATGATCGCAACGTTCTCTTTCAATTAGTGTTTTATCGCATAATTTATCCATTAAGCGTGTTGCATTTGGCGCTCTTTCAATCATTCTATCTTTTACAATTTGCACCTTAATTTTATCTTTTGCTCCTCGTAAAATTCTTAAAATATTGTATTGCTGTGGCGAAATACCGTAAGGTTTAAAGAATTCTGTTTCCTTACTACTTAACCAATTTGCAGTATATTTTATATTTATTAAAGCTTTTACTTTATCACTAACAAATTTAGATTGTATGTCTTTAGAAATGTCTCCCATTTTTTTAGTATTCAGTGTTCGGTATTCAGTAATCAGTAATCAGTAATCAGTAATCAGTAATCAGTAATCAGTAATCAGTAATCAGTAATCGAAAATTAAAAAAAAACTGGATAAGTCCATTTTTAACCTTTAAAACTTATTAACTTTTCTTGTTTCTTGTTTCTTGTTTCTTGTTTCTTGTTTCTTGTTTCTAGCTTCTAGCTTCTTGTCTCAAGTTTCAAAACTACGCTCTTAAATTTAAATCTTGCATTATTTTATTAAACTCTTCTGTTGTAGGTGTTAAGTACACTTTATCATCAACAAATAAAGTAAGAAACTTTACAACACCACCATATAATTCTTTGCTATGTTCTCTAGCTGCTGCATCTTTAGAAACATCTTTATAAATATAAGATTCATCTGTCGAATTTAAAAAATTTTTAAATGCAACTGTATATGCGTGTCCTTGTTTACCGTATAAAACTATTTTCATTTTTTACTGATTTACAAAATTCTCAAACTGATTTACCTTCTCTTTTAAAGAACTTAATAATTCTTCACTTACAATTTTATCGTCTTTAAAATTATCATAAAAACTAGGTAAAGAAAAAGAAACCAATTCTTTTGCGCCCATTCTAGAAAAGGTTTGAGAACCTACTTCTAAAACTGTTTGTCCACCTCTTCCTCCAGGAGAAGTTGCCATTAATAATAACGGTTTGTCTCTAAATATTTTAGCTTCTAGCCTAGAACTCCAGTCATAAATATTTTTAAATGCTGCTGTATAAGAACCATTATGTTCTGCTAATGAAACAATAAATCCGTCATAATTATCTAGCAACGAACTAAACTTTTTTGCGTCTTCTGGAAAACCTTTTTGTTCTTCATCTGAACTGTATATTGGTAGCGTAAAATCTCTTAAATCGATAATATCAAAAGTAGTATTTTCTAAATTTTGTGCTGCAAATGTTGCCAATTGTTTATTTATTGATGTTGAGCTTGTGCTACCTGCAAATGCTAATATTTTTTTCATAATTTTAAATTTTATGTGTTCTTTTTAAACTTGTTCTCGATACAATTTTTCGAAAAAAAATCGCTCGAACTAACAAACTGTAAACTGCGACTGCAAAATGCATCCATTTTTTACAGAATACTACTAACTATTCTTGTTTCTCCTTTTACCATTCTTGCAACAGGACATTTACCAGCGAATACTAATAATTTCTTTCTTTGATACTCTGTAATTTCTTTTTCGAAGGATATTTCTTCTGTTAAATATGCGCCACTTTCATCTTTAACTTGTGTAACATTTACGGTAATCTCTCCAATATCCCAACCATTTCTCTCTGCATAAGTTCTTAATGTCATAGAAACACAACCACCAATAGCGGTTAGTAAATATTCTACAGGAGTTGCACCACTATCTCCACCACCTGCAGAAACATCTTGATCCATTGTTAAAAAATGATTTCTTGTAGTTGCTTCTGCTAAATAGTTTTTATTCGTTAAAACTACTTTAGCTTTTTTATTTTCTGCCATTTGAAATTTTCTTACCAGAAATATATGATGTTGCTATAAAAATCATGCCTAAAACAGCAGCCATTTGCTCTCCATCGCCTATCATTACATGAGCGAGAAAAGCTAAAGTAACTCCAAAGAAAAAACCTGCATACGCCCATTCTTTTATTACTGAATCCCCAAGAAACCAAATTGCAATTAAACCTAATATTTTTGCTATAGCATACGGATAAATAATATATGTTGGATATCCGAAATTAGTAAACATACCTGCTACTTCTTCATGAGTAAAGAAATACATTCCTGCAGAAAAAAGCATTAACAGGGTTAATAAACTTGTAGATATGTAATAAATAGTTTTAGCTGTTTTCATCTTAATTGTTTTAAATACTAGGCAAAGTTACATAATATTATTTTACTTACCAAGGAAAATAAATCCAAGGAAATATATTGCGGTGAAATTATTTAAAAAGTATTTTTTTATATTGACATTGTATTATAAAAAAACTAACTTCGCTATTATTTAATACAAATCACTTGTCCTAAAACAATTTAAGAACTAAGAATTTAAATAGACTATTAAATATGAAATGCTCAGTTTGTTCAAATGAAATAAGAGAAAGTTATTGCTCAAATTGTGGCCAATATTTTAAAGACAGTAGGGTTATGAGTATTACAATCCTTAAGGATTTATTTAATAACTTTTTTTCATTAGAAAAATCATTTTTCTTAAATGTAAAAATCGGATTGAGTGAGCCGAAAACAATAGTCTTAAACTACTGGAAAGGATTTCGAAAATATTATTTTAGCCCTTTAAAATTCTTTACAATTGCATCGTTATTTCTTTTAATAAATTACTTTATTTCGAACGACTTTTTAGGGCTTGCAGTAACAAGCAACATTTCTTCTCATTTTGCAATTTTATTATTAAATATTACCATACTTACTATTTTAAGCTTTTTAATTTACTTTAAATTTAAGAAAAACATTTTTGAGCATTTAATTTTAAATATTTATAATGTAAGTTTATGGACTATACTATTTGTTCCGATATCAATAATTTTAAGTTTATCAGCAAAAAATAATGGTATTGCAGAATTTTTTTAATACCATTTCATTTATTGATTATGATTTGGAATTCCAAAGCTTTCGAGTTATCTAAATTAAGTCGTTTCACTTTTGTTACAATAAATTTAGTTTTGCTTTATGGAACTATCTTTGTTTTAAAATATTATGGCGGATTATAAAATAAGGAGAAAAAGTAACGATAGCAGAAAATAGAAAACACTATATTTCTAAAAAACTGCAAAAAAATAACCTTGAATAACTCAAGTTTTCTATATTTTTTTGAATCATTAAAAGCTACACATTTAAAACAGCATCCTTTTATAACTTTTAAAAATAAGCGTCTTTACGAAATGAAGAACGAATAAAGTAATCTCTTTTTCAATTATGGGATTGTATCGTAAACTCGCAATAACGTTACTTATTCGTTTTAATAGAATCTATTTGTCTCTGTAATCGTTGTATTTCTCTTGAGCTTTTTTCTTGCTTAGAAATTAACTTTATAGAATCTAATATTTGTTGATTTTTCTCTAAAATGGTATGCTCTTTCTCGAAATAGATATTTACTTTTTCGCTACTTCTCCAAGCTTCATTTAGTTGTTTATACACTTCCTCATTCCAAGTACTTGGTCTTTTGGCATCAATCCAAACAACATCTCTATATTCACTATCTATTAACGCTAAATCTGGTGTTGCAGAACCATCGAACTGCGCATTTTCTTTTTTTATTGCCGATATTGTACTTAAGAAAAACATACGTTTTCTACCTGCAATATTTTTTATATACGGTCTAAACTCTACCGGTTTATTAAAAGACCAATCGTATTCTTTTCTAGATTCAATTACTTTTAATGGCATTGCAGAAACACCTGCATAACCTTGTTTTTTTGATGCATGATCGTAAAAATACAACGCATCTGTACCATCTGCAGGTATAAAAACACTAAACGTTAAACTAGTTCTTTCTGTACCAACTGGCTCTAAACCAAACCAATGATACAAGCCGCTATAAGCACCCGTTTTTGTATCTGAAAAATCGAAATCGGTTACAAATGGTTGCTGATTTTGGTCGTCTGGTAAATCTGGAATTTTAACAGCCGTTTTCATATTCCAAGGCAAAGGATCAGAAAAACCAGCTAAAAACTTTAAACTTTCAGCTTTTAAACGTGATACTTTTTCAGACAATGTATTTTGTCTTGTTAAATACTCGTAATTTTTCATTTCATCAGGAGAAATATACATTCCTTTTCCGATTAAAACTCTTTCTACATAATCGTTAAAATTATGCTCTCCATTATCTATAACCATTACTCCACCAAAAGTCGGATACGGAAAAAAGAAGCCTTTCCATTTTATTAAACTCACCACCTCAACCCAAGCACCTTTATCATTTTTCATGTAATAAGTGTCACTTGGTTCGTAATTAAACAACATCCAAGGGTTTAAACGTTGCACAACTGCGTTGTATGTATTTCTACTAAATTTTAAAGATTCGCCTATAGAAAAAGTAACCGGAATTCTATTCTCGCTAGAAAAACGAGGAAAAGGTGTTGTACTAGATACAGAAAAAACCTCTTCTGTATTGTCTTTTATTCCTTGCCAAACATATTTTTCGGTTGGCTGTATTGCCATTGTCCATTGGTTTGTACCGTCTACTCTAACCAAATGCGGTAAAGAAACATCTTTGGTTTCTCCAACAGATTCGTTAGCCATAGAAAATATATTTCTTAAGGGTTGTATACGCTCATTCTGTGTTAAAGGCAATTCTGCAATTTCAATTCTGTTTAAATTATTAAAAACATTATAGGTTTTCATATAATCGTACATTTTAAAATGCCAACCAGCAAAATATAAAAGTCCGAAAAAAGCTGATAACAGAAATATGATTCCAATTCTTTTACCTGTACTTGCAGATTTTCTAAATTTTCTCAACCCGAAAAACAACACCGTAAAACATAATAAAATAATGAAAATAAATTTTCTTACAAATAATAAAGCAGGTTGATAATCGTCTCTTAAAAAGAACAACAAACCTAAAATTAGAATCGATAAAATAATAACGTTTCTTTTTTGTTTTCCTCCTTTATTCCAATAATTTTTAATCATAGTTTATGGTTTGAAGTATGAGGTTGAAAGTTTGAAGATTCCAATCATACTTAATATTTATGGTTTGAAGTATAGAGCATTAAATCTCTCACTTTAACTTTTTTCTTTTGTTTAGAGTTTATTTTTTTTGTTTCAAATTGGAATCTTACTTCCAACTTCTCTCTTCCAACTTCTCTCTTCTAGCTTCCTACTTTAAGAATCCTTTATCCTTTAAACGTTCTCTTGCACTTTTCTCTTCTACTTTTGGTGCTTCTTTTTTAACTTCAATTTTTTCTGGCATTTTAGCATCGTTTGCTTTAATATCTTCAATAAAATCTTTTCCTTGTTCTATAACTTCTTGAAATTTTTCTTCTAAAGATTCTGAATGCTCTTCTATTACTTCACTCGATTTAAAAATAAAGTTAGCAATATAAGTTCCTACTAATGTTCCGAAAATCATAGATGCAAATAAGGAAATAGTTGTAATATCTATCGGAATTAAAAAACGTGCTACAACAATAAAAATTAAAAATAAAGCAGTTATAAAAACCAATCTTAATAAAAATGATTGCTGATAAACAAACCCTTTTTTATCGGTTATTTTCATTTGCAATTCTTTAGAATTCATCATTTTATTAAAAAAACGATACATTTTATTTCCTTGAGATTCTCTCCAATAAATTACAACTCCAAATAATATTGAGGCAATAAATATGATGATTTCTAGTGTCATGCTTTTAAGTTTTAAGTTGGGAGCAGGAAGTTTGAAGTTTCTTACTCTTATGTTTTATTTTTTAGAATTGAACTTTTAAAATTCAAAGATTATTTTTTTATTGTAATTTTATTCCTGCATTAGACTTCATCTTCAAACAATTTTTCACTTCAACCTGTTTCTAAACGCTATTGTCATATTCATTAGATTATAACAATCTTTATAATATTTTTCAAAATCTACTTTAGACAAATATTCTCTTCTAATTGCTTTATGCAAACAAGTTACAACTTCTGCTAATGAACGAATTGAATACCCTAAAAATTTTCGATATTCAGCATTTGATTGTAAAATTGAGCCTTCAGAAATATTTAAAGCTACTGAATCCGAGGCTCTTCTTAATTGAGATGATAAATTATAAACTTCCTCTTTTGGAAAACTTTTTGAAAGCACATTCATATTTTCACCCAAATCCATAGATTTTTGCCAAATAATCAAATTTTCAAACTTAAAACTCATCTCTTTTTCTTTTTATAAATATACAATTTTCTACTTCTAGCTTCAATCTCCGAACTTCTAACCTAAAATTTATCCTTTATGGTTTCTATTGCCCAATCTTTGGTAGATTCATCCCAAGTTTTAAAAACTTGATAAAATTGTTCTTTATCATACCAATACAAAAACAACACATCTTTTGGCGCAATATTAACCAGTAAATGCCAAATTAAATCTTGATGATTTGCTCTTAATGAAGAGTGTGGCTTTTGAAGCGAAAAATAAAATTCTTCATCAACAACATCTTTTATTTTAACATCTGCATTTATTTGTTTTTTCTCTAAATAACGCTCTACACTCATCACTTTTTTACGTGATTGTAAATCAATTTTATTTAAATAACTCTTAAATAACATTTTGTCGTTTAAAATATCTTTAATAGGGTGTTGTGTGCTTTTTAAGGATTCAGAAAAAATAAAACTCTTAATTCTAGCATACCTTTCTGTATCTACTTCCTGTGTTAAATTACACTCAATAATTAAATGATCTCTTAATTGTGATATCAATTCTGGTTGAGAAATATGAAACATTAAAACATCGTAAGTTGTATCGTTTATGGCTTCTTTGTAAGCTTCTTTATTTTCGAAAATTAATATAGGAGAAATAAAGTTTCTTAATAAGTAAACGCCTCCAAAAGCTTTTGTGTAAAAAGAATCTGTAGTAAAAGTAACAGACTCTAAAGTAATATCTCTTGTTCTTAAATCGCCATATTTCTTTGCAGATGCTACTATTTTTTGATGTAATTTTTCATCAATAAAATTATGATCTTTATTAAAGATCTCTACTAGTGCTAATTGTTCTTTTTTGGCTTTTTCTAAATTACCAATTATGTGAAAATTGATAACAATATCTCTGTATTTTAAAATATCTAAAGGTTCATAAAAGACATCTATATTTTGATCAAAATCAAGACAAATAGCAGAATCTCTTGTAATATTTTGTATCTTTTTATAATGTGTTTTAAACACTAATTTCATCAATTCTTTATCGAAAGAATGATACGGATTATATATTGGCAATCCTTTTTGCAATGGTGTAATTATTATTGCATGCGGATTCGCTTCTCCGTTATTTAAATAATGAATTACGTTTTTTTCTTCTGCAATCTCAGGACTCCAACCAATACCATCAATAGAAAATGATGTTAATTTGGTTTCTGAGAAACCTAATTTTACTAAACATTTGTTATAATGTTCTACTAATTTTCCGCTTATAGGAATCAGTTCACTTCTGTATAAATTGGCTTCTTTTAGTTTGTTCATTTTTTCTTGTCATTGCGAATGTAATGAAGCAATCTCACTTTTATAGAGAGATTATTTCGTCATTCTTTCTCATAATGACGCTAGTCAATTAATTTATTTATCTTTAAATACTGCAACAGCATAATTGTTCTTGCATCAATAATTTCTTCGTTTTCTATCATTTTTAAAGCCTCAGAAAATTCAGTTTCTAACACCTCAATTTCTTCCCCTTCTGCAATTACTCCTCCTCCGTTTTCAGTTTTATTTTCATCAGAATATTCACCAATAAAAAGGTGCACTTTTTCGTTTACAATTCCTGGTGATAAAAAAACAGTACTGATCCTTTTTACGGCATCAATTTTATAACCTACTTCTTCTTCTGTCTCTCGAATTGCTGCACTCTCAGGAGATTCATTTTTATCTATTGCGCCACCAACAACCTCTATAGAAAATCCTTCTGAAATTCCGTGAACATAAACTGGTGCTCTAAATTGTTTTGATAATATTACTTTATTAGTTGTTGGATTGTAAAGCAAAATAGCAATACCATCACTTTTACCATAAATCTCAAAAGTTAAGTTTTTTGAGACCCCGCTTTCAAACGTATAATCAAAATTAATATCCTCTAATTTTCCCCAATCATTAGATTTAATCTTTGATGAAACATTGCTAATCTTTTTTTAATTTCCATTGTCAAAACTTTTTCTAGCTTGTAAATCAATATTTAATTGATTTACTCTATCATCTACTTTTCTCTTAAAATCTGTATCTGCAATGGTAGCAACATTATCTAAATATCGTACAACTTCTTGTCTTCTTATTTCAGAAAAATCTAAACCTTTCATATTGCTTTTCATCAATTCTTGCAACATATTAAATTTGGTTTTATAATCCTTTTTAAAATATGCTTCAGGGTTTTGAAACCAATCTAATTCTAAATCAAAATCTGTTAATCGTAATGAAATTGCAGACTGAATATTTCTAACATCTCTTGATGAAAAGAATGGAAATATTTTTTGAATTTCTTTATACAAACTTGCAAAAAACAAATGTTCGTTTGCATTATGCATTTTAGATGCTTTATCATAAGCTTCTAGAACTCTTTCTTCGGATGGTTTTTCTACAGCATTTAAAATTTCTCCCATGCTTTTTGTTAATCCTTGATCTTTTAGAAAATCATAGTTTTTAGGATTTTGCATATTCACAAAATCTGGAATTGTTTTTTCAAATTTCTTCCACCAAATATAATCTTGATCTAAAAAGTCGTGCTCAGTTCTTGCTCCATCTATTTTAAATCGTCCTTGTATTCTAGAAATTACGGCTTTATCTAACATTTCTGGTAAGTTGGTAAACAAACCTACAGAAGAGTTACCATAATTAACTGCATACGCACCTTCTGTATAACGTAAGAAAACACCAATAACTTCTTTAACACCTGCAGAAACTCCTTGTGCAGTTCTTTCTTGTAAATTATTTTCTGCATCGTCAATTGGCGCAAAAATAATTTTTGTTGGGTCTTGCATTGGCTTCATCCATTCTACCATTTTTTCTGCACTTCCTCCTTGAAAAGTAGAAATTAAAGTATCTGGCATTGGGTGAAATAAAAACGGAATGTCTAAGTTGTCACAATGTTCTTTTAAACGAGTTGCAATTGCAGCAATTAACATACTTTTTCCTGTTCCTGGAATTCCGTAACCCATAAAAACGGGCATAAATCCGCCTAATTCTTGAAAAGGATTTTTCTGAGCCTCAAAATCGTAACTCAACATTCTTTCTGTTAATCTACGTGCAAAATGTTTCGCATCTTTATTACCAACAATTTGCTCAAACTGAATTTTATTAAACTCAATACTTTTTGCTGTTCCTGCAAATGCGTTTTCCCAACCAGAAACCGCAAAGTCTGAATTTTCTAGTTTATAAGTTCTATCTACAATGGTTTCTGTGTATTCTAAACTGCTTTTACGTAACTGAATTTCATCAATTAAAGCTTCAAAATAAACAACTGTAAAATCGACAACATCTTTATCTGATTTTACAATCTCTGGATGTCCTAAATATTTATCATAATAAAAAAGTGAACAAGCAATTCCTTTTAAAGGTGATAAAAATGACACTTCTGGTATACCTGCAAACTTCTGCTTCATCACAGATAAATCGTCACTTGCAAAAGGTTTTAAATCATATAAAATTTTATAAGATGTTGCAAATAATTGAAATGCTGCTGCAGTTTGTAATTTACTTTCATACTCTCTTTTTCCTGATGAATCTAATGCCGATTTACGCTCGTTTAAATACGATAAACCAGATGCATCATAATAAGAGTCTTTAATCCAAATACCTAAAGTTAAGCCTTCTTGAACTGCAAATAATGTCTGATTTAAATGAACAGGAATTGCAATTGAATCTGGTAATAATCGTTTTTTAAGCGCTAAAATTGTTTTTGAAACTGATGTAATTTCTACATCACTACCATTATTTGCCCTAGATAAATACAATAAAATTGAATCGTCTTTAGCATCTTTATCTCTACTTTTTGCTTTATTACCTTGCTCCCATCGAATCGATTTTATATAATCTGTAGCTTCATCTCGAAGCATATCTAATTCGTTTTGTTTTATAGGAAAAGTTGAATTGTGTTCCATATTTTAGTTGGCAGTTTTACAGTTGGCAGTCTTCAGTCATCATCTAACTTTCTTACTCAACTCTATTTTCTTTTTCTTATTATTTCAATTTCTATTAAGCAATATTATTTTAAATTAATTTTTTGACAGCAAACTGTTGACCGCTTACAGCCAACTGAAAAACGGACTACTTAACTTTCAAATCTGCCATTTGAATTGGCTCTTTTGCTAGTTTATGTAAAACCTCTGGTGTTCTATTGTGTAATAATTGTATAATTCTATGCGGTGCAAAAACATATTTATTCGGAATAACATCACTCCATTTTTGCATTGTTTGTTTAGAGAAAAAACCTCCTTCTGTAAAAGTATCTCCAGAAAATACCTCATCAATTTTTAATGATAAAGCATAAGACTCAATAGGTATTTCTTTTTTAGCAATAGAACTTAAAATTACATGGGTAATTTCGTTTTCATCTTTAGCAAATACATTATGTAAAGGTCCTAAATCAATTCTTTTTATATGCTTTGGTTGTATCTCTGGCAATTTCCTATCAATTGTATAAGCCATTGTGTTTAATGCCATTTCTCTATCTGCACTTTCTTTTAAAACTTGATAAATTTTATCTTTGTCTTTTTCTATACTTTTTCCTTCATAATTAAAATACAAAAAACACACAAAAGGTCTGTTGTGGCTTACATCAAAAAAACTCCAACTTGTTAAATACTGATAATTAGATCCTTTAGGCGCTTCTAATATTTTACCTTGTACAAACCGATTAAAAATAAACTTTCTCTCTACTGATGTATAATAGATTACAGAAGAAGCTTTAAATAAATCCGTTTTTTTAATGAGTTGTTTTTTACGTAAAAGTGTATCTAAAAAAGATTTTTTTAGCGTTTCTGTATCCACTAATTTATCTGCATATTCTTTTCTAAGCTCTAAATCGTTATACAAATACCTAAATTCTAAATAATTAGGAAAACCAGATTCTGTTAAATCAATTTTCATATTATCTTCTTCATCGTACATATACTTTATACGCATTGCTTCGATAGAATACAATATTAAATCTGAATACTGTTTAAAAAAATTAACTCTTGATAGGTACAAAGCTGTTGCTGCTGAATGCTAACAATAAGTTCTTTCAGTACAAAATCTACCATTTTATGATAAAAAGTGTATTGCTCTTTCGAATTTAAAACAGCAGAATCTAAAGGAGTTGTTATCATAGTTAATACTTCAAAATATCGTTCAAGGTTTTTTTGATGATTTCTACATCTTTTAGAGGAATTTTACCTAATTTTTTATCAAATCTAGTTTTAGAAACTGACCGAACATGAAAAGTTAATACTTCTGATGTTTTAATTAAACCATTATTTTCATTAGGTTTTATAATAAGATTTCCTTTATAGTTTTTGATACTCGTTGTTAACGGACAAACAATTACAACTTGTAAATACTTGTTTAACATATCTCCGCTAATAATTACAGCAGGTCTTCTTCCACTTTGCTCACTACCTTTAGTTGGGTTTAAATATAATTCCCAAATTTCTCCTTGCTTCATTATTTAGAATCTGCATCGTTAACTGCGTTAAAATAATCTTGCATACCTTCTTCTGCAACCATTAAAATATCTTCATCTGTTGCAGCTTGTTTATAAGACTTTATATAACTCGCTTTTTCTATTTGCTCTAAATACAACTCTAAAGCATTTTCTATTAACCTATTTTTAGGAAGCTTAAGTTCTTTTGCCAATACTGATAATTTCTCTAAAAGACTATCTGGTAAAGAAGATGTGAATGTTGCCATTTTATATTTATTTTTTACAAATATAAATAATATTTATTAATTACATTTACAATTAGCATTGTAGCAAAACACCACAACATAATTAACACTCTAAAATATAATAAGTAAGATAACGTTAAAGATTATTCACGCATTTATATTATTATTGAATTCAAGAATGTTATCTATTTGAAATAGCTTCCTTTTTTCGTTTTCTGAAAAAAGATTTACCCCAATTTTTTATCAGGACAACTCCAAAATTATAATTCACTCTAAAAACAACATGTTTCGTTAATTTTACAAACAAAGAAACTAACTTAACATATCGTCGTTAGAAGTATCAACTTTTGGTTTTTCTGCAGGAGTTGAAGTTTCTTTAGGAGCATTTGCATCTGCTTTATAGTAATCTTCAAAAATTTCTTTCATGTCAATACCATATCTATTCGCAAAGTTCTTTTGAATATCTGTGTCTTTTTCTCTAATTTCATGCAAAGCTTCTGCATAAGAACTATACACACCTTTCATTACTTTTTCATGAACAGGAATATTATCCATCATTTCTTGTCGAGCTCTTGCACTTGCAGAATGCATAGACGCTAAAGTTTCTCCAATATGCTCATCTGTTTTAACACCTAAATGCTCTAAAATTGCAGCAAATTCTTGATCTGTTCTTGCTTTTAAAGCAACTACATAGCCATCGTAGTATTTTAACCTTTCTTCTGTATCCGACTTTAATTTTGCTCTATGCGTTTGCAAATTAGAACGTAAAGAAGTTAATACTTTAATGGTTAAATTATGTTTATGAACAAAACTATCTTTAGAGGCAGCAAGAGTTGTGTATGCGTTTTTAAGCCCTTCTAACTCTTCTACTTTTTGCTCAATAATTGTTACCTTACCTATTGCTTCCGAATATTCAGTAGATTGTTTATCAGCAATTTCATCTAATTCCTGACGAGATTGTTTTAATAATACATATTGCTCTTCTAATTTATCTTCTACTTCTTTCTTTTTCTCTAAGGCTTTTGTATGATTTTTCGAAGCCTCTACAATAGCAGTTTTTAACTTCTCTTCTACTTCTTTAATTTCTACTTCTCTATTTTTTAAACGCGTAACTGCAGCTTGAGACTTATATGAAAGCTCTCCCAATAAAGATTCGATATCTGCACTCTCTATACGCTGCTGAAACATTGCCTTAGCTTTATTATCTGCTCCAGAACGTAATTTTTCTGCTTCTTTAAACTCTTCTTGCTCTTTCTTTATCTTACTTTTTCTTCCCCAAAGATTATTCCACCAAGTATCTGCTTTATTCTCTGCGTCTTCTAATTCGATTCTAGCTCTTTCTAATCCTTTTTGCGCATCATCAATTACTTTTTGTTCTGTAGCATTTAATGCAGAGAATTTCTCGAACATAATACCAACTTCATCTTGGTAATCTGTTAAATCTTTAATAGCATCTAACAAAGTTGTTCTATCTTTTTCTGCCATATGAACAACATCATCAAGAGTAGCATTCAATATTTTTTGACGCGATTGTGGATCATCTTCTTGTGCTAATTTAGATTTCATTGTATCTATAGCTTTCCCCCAGTTTACATCAACTTTTTCAGTTTTCTCATTAGAATTAGTTTCTAGCAAATCAAAATCATTAGACATATTTTTTATAGTTTTTTAGAGTTGAACAATTTTTAGACAAGCAATTTCGTTATTTTTTTTAAATAAATAAACCAATACCTTAAATATATGTAGATAAAAACAACCTTTTGTTACAAAAAAAAACAAATGAAATAAAATTATTTAACATAAAAGCAATTAAACTTAGTACAAAAAAACCTCTTCGATAAAAAATCAAAGAGGCATAACTACTAAATAAAGTAAAAACTAAACAACTAAAAGTTTTTACCAACAAAGTTTACTTTAAACCGCATTAGAATAAATTTCATCAGAATTAAATTCAATTCTATCTGCTGTATTATTTAATAAAAACTTATACCCCATACCTACAAGTCTATCTTTTACCTTATCAACATCAAAAGAACCTCCAACTAATAACGGACAACTGAATGCTAAATTCTTTTCTGGGCATTTAGATTTAAACTCTTTAGCAAAAGTTCTTGCTTTCTCTAAATCTAAAACTGATGATTCCAAACAGATAACATCTGCATAAGGAGCAATCCTTAAACTTCTTTTAATTTTTTCTTTAAATCATTACTTCCATTTAAAAAATTGTTAGAAACCTTATCTCTAATACTAAATTTAGTATTAGCATAAATTTTTGCGATAATTATTGATGAATTATCATTAACATCGGCAGTAAACCTAGCGTCTATTAAATTATTGATAATCTCTTTTTTAGAATTAGTATCATCTTTAACAATAATTCGATGACAACCCGACTCAATCAATAATTCTACTGATTTATAATCTGTAAAAGCACTAAATTTTTCTGTATAATTTTGATTATAAAATTTAACTAAACTGTTAATTGATTTTCTTTTCTCAATTACATTTAAATCTTGAAATTTCACAACTTCTTCAGCTGTATATGGTCTCTTTACTCCTTTCCATCTTGGATTTGTCATCCAATCTGTTATTAGTTTTTGAATTTTTTCATTTGTTTTCATAATTTATAGCTTTTAGTATTAATTTAAGACTATTAAAGTCTAATGCTTAAAAACAACTAAGCAACACTACTCATTTTTTCTTTTTCCTCTTTAGATGATGACTCAGAAGAAAACTGATTAGAAGTATTATTTTCTCCACCAGCTTTTAACGCTTTATCTCCCGCAAAGAAAGATTTATGATCATCCCCCAAATCTGAACCTGCCATTCTTTGATGCTTAACACAAGAAACCCCTTTTCTAATCTCTTGTCTCTGCACTCCTTTTACATATGCTAACATTCCTTCTTCCCCAAAATAACCTTCTGTTAAATCATTCATATGCAAAGCAGTTGTATGATATGTTGGCAAAGTAATTAGATGATGAAAAATACCCGCTTCTCTAGCTCCATCCATTTGAAAAGTTTTAATTTTTTCATCTGCTCGTTTACACAAACTAGATCCATCATATTTTGCATCCATTAAATTATTTCTATCATAACCAACAACATCAATTCCTGCTTCTAGCATTTCATCATACGCCTGATTACGGAAATTTAATGTCCAGTTAAAAGAAGGAGAATTGTTATAAACTAATTTTGCATTTGGCACAACCTCTCTTACTCTATTTACCATGTGTGCTATTTGCTTTACATTTGGCGTAGGTGTTTCAATCCATAACAAATCTGCACCATTTTGTAAACTTGTAACACAATCTAATACAACTCTATCGATATTAGTACCTTCTTTAAACTTATACAAACCGTTTAGTAATCTAACCGGACGAACTAATTTACCATCTCTTTTTAATAAAACATCGTCTTCTCTTGCTTGATCAATTGCAATTTCTTCTGCCTCTACAAACGCTAAATATTGCGACGCTAAATCTCCTAGCTCTTGACTAACTGGTAATTTTTGAGTTAAACCCGCACCTTCAGAATCCGTTCTAGCAACAATTACTCCATCATCTACACCTAATTCTAAAAACGCATATCTAATAGCATTTAATTTTGCAACAAAATCTTCATGCGGCACAGTAACTTTTCCATCTTGATGACCACATTGTTTTGCATCTGAAACCTGATTTTCTATCTGAATAGCACAAGCACCAGCTTCAATCATCTTTTTAGTTAACAAATAAGTTGCTTCTTCGTTACCAAAACCAGCATCGATATCTGCAATAATTGGAACAATATGCGTTTCAAAATTATCTATTTGATCTTGCACATCTTCTCCGCTTTCTTTTCTTCGGAATAAATCATTTAATTCAATTGCATCTGCCTGACGTAAAAAGTCATAAATCTCAGCAATTAAACTTGGTACTGCTGTTTTTTCGTGCATAGATTGATCTGGTAATGGTCCAAATTCCGAACGTAATGCCGCAACCATCCAACCCGATAAATACAAGTAACTTTTATTTGTTGTTTTATGATGTTTCTTTACAGCAATCATTTTCTGCTGAGCAACAAACCCATGCCAGCAACCTAAAGATTGTGTATAGTTAGATGAATCTGCATCATATTCTGCCATGTCTTTTCTCATAATAGCCGCAGTATATTTAGCAATATCTAAACCCGTTTTAAATCGATTTTGACTTGCCATTCTTGCAGCGCTTTCAGAATTTATTGCATTCCAAGAATTACCATATTTTGCCTTTAAACTTCTTACTGTTTCTAACGCTGAACTATACTTGTTTTGTGATAAATTATTCATAATTTTGTTTTTTTATTAAGATTTTCTAGATTTTGATAATACTGTCTCGTAAACTATTGCCGTAGTTGCGAGGCTTTTTTTAAATATAATCGTAAGCCGATAATGTTAAAAACTCTTTATACTCTTTAGACAAAACCAACTCATCAAAGAGCTGAATTGCTAATTCAAATTTCCCTTCCCTAAAACCATCTTCTCCTACTAATAGTTTAATTTTCTCTAATTCTTCTCGTTTTAATAATTGATACATAGCGTGATTAAAATTTCTACCATCTTGAATTTGAACACTATTATGCAACCATAACCAAACTTGTGTTCTAGAAATTTCTGCAGTTGCAGCATCTTCCATTAAATTATACAATGCCGCAGCACCATTACCTCTTAACCAGCTTTCTATATATAAAATTCCAACATTAATATTCTTTCTTATACCCGACTCAGAAATATGACCCTTTGGCATTTCTACCAAATCAGACTCAGAAACTTCTACATCATTTCTTTTAATATGAATTTGATTTTTTGTAATCATATTTTCATTAAAAACATTCATTGCTACCTCTACTAAACCAGGATGCGCAACCCAAGTACCATCGTGCCCATTTTTAACTTCTTGCTCTTTATCTGCATATACTTTTGCAAATGCTGCTTCATTTGCAACATCATCATTTTTAATTGGAATCTGAGCAGCCATTCCTCCCATTGCATGTACATTTCTTTTATGACATTTCTTTATTACTAACAATGAATACGATCTCATAAACGGAGAACTCATAGTTACTTGATCTCTGTTTGGCACCATAAAACCAGTATGATTTCTAAATTTTTTGATGTAAGAAAAAATGTAATCCCAACGACCACAGTTTAAACCAGCCATATGATTTCTTAGCTCATAAATAATTTCATCTAACTGAAAACTAGCAGTAATAGTTTCTACCAAAACAGTTGCTTTAATTGTATTTTGAGCAATATTTAAATACTCTTGCGCAAATACAAAAACATCATTCCAAAAACGTGCTTCTAAATAGTGCTCTAATTTTGGTAAGTAAAAATAAGTAGCAGACCCTTTTTCTTGTAATGTTTTAATATTATGAAAAAAGTACAATCCGAAATCTACTAATGAACCAGACATTTGCTCTCCTTCTACAGTAAAATGCTTTTCATTTAAATGCAAACCTCTAGGACGAACCAACAAAGTTGCTGTCTCATTATTTAATTGATATGATTTATCTTTTTTCTCATTATAAAACGATATTGTTTTATTATTTGCATCCCTTAAATTTATTTGACCCTCTAAATTATTATAGATACTTGGAGAATTACTATCCTCAAAATCTGCCATAAAAGTCTTAGCACCAGAATTTAAAGCATTAATAACCATTTTTCTATCCACTGGCCCAGTAATCTCTACTCTTCTATCCAATAAATCTTCTGGCAACGGAGCACAAACCCAATTAGATTCACGTATGCTTTTTGTTTCCGCAGGAAAAGAAGGAAAATTCCCAGCATCAAAATACGCTTGCTCAACTTCCCTTTCAGAAAGCAAAGACAATCTTCCTGCATTAAATTTATCATGTAATTCCAATAAAAACAATTGTGCATCATTTGTTAAAATTTCCTGAAAACCATCAACCTTAAAACCTTTAAAATCAATTTGTTTAGCTATAATATTTTCTTCCATAATTAGAATTATTTAATTTCTACTCTGCAATGATATAAATTAATCTTGAACTCCACAAGCGAACGTTCGCTAAATTTTAAAAAAACTTTATTTTTATTCATTCGCTATTTATACTTATCTTTGAATATATGATGATAGAAGACGAATACATCCGTTTAATTTTTGGCCTAAAACTCAAGCAAATAAGAACAGAAAAGAACCTTTCTCTATTTGGTTTAGCTAAATTATCTGGCTTATCTAAGTCATATTTAAACGAAATTGAAAAAGGAAAAAAATATCCTAAAACTGATAAAATATTATTACTTGCAGAAAGTTTAGAGATACCTTATGATCATATGGTGTCTTTAAAACTAGATAAAAACTTAGCACCAATTGGCGATATATTACAATCTAAAATATTAAAAGAAATTCCGTTAGAACTTTTTGGAATTAAAGAAAATAACTTAATTGATATTGTTGCAAATGCACCTGCAAAAGTGAATGCGTTTATAAGTACAATTATAAAAATTTCTCAAAATTACAACTTAACAAGAGAAAGTTTCTTTTTAGCCTCTTTACGTTCTTACCAAGAAGCACACAATAATTATTTTGAAGACATCGAAAATAGTGTAGAAAAATTCGCTAAATCTTATCATTTAGATTTATCAAAAAAAATATCATCTAATGATTTAGAAGAAATTTTAATTGAAGAGTTTGGCTACACAATAAACACAGATGAACTAGAAAAACATGATGATTTAGACGGCTTAAGAAATATTTTTATTCCAGAAAAGAAAATATTATTAATAGATAAAGAAATTACTGAAGCACAGAAAACTTTTATTTACGCTAAAGAAATAGCATACCATTTCCTGGAAATAAAAGATAGATTATACACTTTTCCTTGGATAAAATTTGAAAGTTTTGACCAGGTTTTAAATAATTTTATTGCTTCTTATTTTGCTGGATCTTTAATAATACCAAGAAAAAGCTTAACTAACAGTCTAACAAAATTCTTCGAACAAGAAGATTGGAAACCATTAGATTTACTTAATATTATTAATCACTTTAATTGTTCTCACGAAACTTTCTACCAGCGTTTAACAAATATTTTACCAAAATATTTTAATATAAAAAATTTATTTTTCTTACGCTTTACACACAAAAAAGACTCACCAGAATTTAGGTTAAATAAAGAACTACATATTACACAACAACAAGCTCCACATGCAAATAGAAAAAACGAACACTACTGCAGAAGATGGATCTCTATAAAAACAATTCAACAATTAGAAAATTCGAAAAGTTTAAAACCTACTTTTGATGTGCAAATTTCATCTTATGTAAATCAGAAAAATGAATATTTAGTACTATCCTCAGCCACTTCAGATCCATTTAAAAAAGATATTAGCAGAAGTGTTAGTCTCGGAATGCTACTTTCTCCTCACCTAAAAAAGAAACTTCATTTCTTTAATGAGAATACATTTACAAAAAAAACAGTAGGTGTAACTTGCGAAACATGCGCTGTAAAAAACTGCAGCGAAAGAGTAGCAAAACCAACTAGATTAGAAAAAGAAAATAAATATAATAATATAGCTAGTACCGTTGAAAGTATAATAAAGTCTTATACTTAAAATACATTATTTTAGCACAAAAAAATACAATCATTTTTTATGGATATCAACTTCAATAAAAACGAAGATTACAATAAGCTTTTAGCTTCAGATTTAAAAAGGCGTTTTGCCAAAGTAAAATTAGGTGGTGGTCAAAAAAGAATAGACAAACATCATGAAAAAGGCAAAATGACTGCAAGAGAAAGGGTGGATTATTTATTAGATAACGACTCCAAATCTATAGAAATTGGTGCTTTTGCTGGTGAAGACATGTACAAAGATCATGACGGATGCCCTTCCGGTGGTGTTGTTGTAAAAATAGGATACATTAAAGGAAAACAGTGTATTGTTGTTGCTAATGATGCAACCGTAAAAGCTGGTGCTTGGTTTCCTATTACAGGAAAAAAGAACTTACGTGCTCAAGAAATATCTATAGAAAATAAGTTACCTATAATCTATTTAGTAGATTCAGCTGGTGTTTATTTACCAATGCAAGATGAAATTTTCCCAGACAAAGAACATTTTGGGCGTATTTTTAGAAATAACGCTGTAATGAGTAGTATGGGAATTACACAAATATCAGCTGTTATGGGTAGCTGTGTAGCTGGTGGTGCTTATTTACCTATTATGAGTGATGAAGCTTTAATTGTTGATAAAACTGCAAGTATTTTTCTTGCTGGAAGTTATTTAGTAAAAGCAGCAATTGGAGAATCTATAGACAATGAAACTCTTGGAGGCGCAACTACACATTGTGAAATCTCTGGTGTTACAGATTACAAAGCAAAAGACGATAAAGATGCTTTAGATAAAATAAAATTTATTGTAGATAAAATTGGGGATTATGACAAAGCTGGTTTTAGTAAAACTGAATCCTTTCCTCCAAAAGAGAATCAAGATGATATTTTTGGGATTCTACCAAAAGAAAGAAACGCACAATATGATATGTTAGAAATCATAAAACGTTTGGTAGATAAATCTGAATTTGAACAATATAAAGAAGGTTACGGTAAAACCATTTTAACCGGTTATGCTAGAATTGATGGTTGGGCAGTTGGTATTGTTGCTAATCAGAGAAAATTAGTGAAAACTACCGGAGCAAAAACAAAACCAACAGAAATGCAATTTGGTGGTGTTATCTATAACGATTCTGCAGATAAAGCAACACGTTTTATTGCTAATTGTAATCAGAAAAAAATCCCTTTGGTCTTTTTACAAGATGTTACAGGATTTATGGTTGGTAGTAAATCTGAACATGGAGGTATTATTAAAGATGGTGCAAAAATGGTAAATGCCTTAAGTAATTCTGTTGTTCCTAAATTTACTATTGTAATTGGTAATTCTTACGGTGCAGGAAATTATGCTATGTGTGGTAAAGCTTTCGATCCGAGATTAATAGTTGCGTGGCCAAGTGCTGAGTTAGCAGTTATGAGTGGAAATTCTGCAGCTAAAGTCTTATTACAAATAGAAACTGCTTCTCTTAAAAAACGAGGTGAAGAAATTACTCCAGAAAAAGAAGCAGAATTATTTGACAAGATAAAATCTAAATACGATAACCAAGTATCTCCTTATTATGCAGCTGCTAGAATTTGGACCGATGCAATTATCAATCCTTTAGAGACAAGAACTTGGGTTTCTATGGGAATAGAAGCTGCAAACCATGCACCTATAGAAAAACAATTTAACATGGGAATTTTACAAGTATAACTAAATGAAAAGTGTTTTATCTATTTTAACTTTATTTATTGTTGTTAATCTTTATTCTCAACAAAACGCTACTCTTTACTTTAGAAATGGTGATTCTATAAAAGTAATTTCACATATTACAGCTGGAAATTCCAAAATAAGATATCGTAAAAATAAAGATGGAAAAAAATTACTGTAGATTACAAAAAAATAAAAAAAGCTACTCAACACTATAAAACGCATAATGCATTTTATACTTTTAAAATAAAACAAGGTCATACTGTTCCTGTTTTACTACAACTTGTTAAATCTGGAAAAATGTATTTATATAAAATAGATTTTACCCGAAATTCTAATTTTGGCGGCGGTATGTCTATGTCTTCTAATCATTCTGAATATTATGTTTGTAAAAACGATAAAGATGTTGTTACAACATTTAATGCAAGCGGGCTTTTTATAGAAGACGGTTTTAGAAAAAAAGTAGAATTCTCTTTAAAGATTGCCCTTTATTAATAGAGAAAATAAATAATAAAACTTGGAAAATGAAAAATATTCCTAAAATAATTGACTTTTATAACAAAAGTTGCCATACAAATTAAATTTTCTTAATTTTAAAAATGACTAATATCACTATTAGTCATTTTTTTATGCCTTATTTTTGATTCATAATTCTCACAAAAGCAAATGAGCAAATCTATATACATTACCACAATAGAACCCAATAGCGGTAAATCTTTAGTTTCTTTAGGTATTTTAAGAATGATGCTAAATCAATCTTCTAAAGTTGGGTATTTTAGACCAATAATTAATAAAACTAAAAATAATTTTTACGATGATCATACAAATACAGCAATCAATTTTTTTAACTTAGATCTAAAGTATGAAGATTGCTATGCTTTTGAACAAAGTGAAGTTGTAGAATTATTAAGTGAAGGAAAAACCGACTTAGTTATACATAACATTATAAAAAAGTATAAACAACTAGAAAAAAAATATGATTATGTTTTAGTTGAAGGAACCGATTTTTCTGGAGAAGGAGGTTTTACAGAATTAGATGTAAATCTTATGGTTGCTAAAAATCTTGGCATACCTGTACTTATTATAGGAGCTGGAAACGATAAAAAGAAAAAAGATTTTATTAATACTATGCAACTCTCCTACACTTCTTTTATTCAGAAAGAAGTTGATGTTATTGGTGTAATTGCAAATAAAATTGAATTAGATGAAATTGATTTTATAGAAAAGGAGTTAAAAAAAGCAATTCCTTCTGAAGTACATATAGATGTAGTACCGAAAATAGATTTTCTAGCATACCCAACTATAAAAGAAGTTGCAGAAACTTTAAACGGAAAAATACTTTTTGGCGAGCAATTTTTAGACAACTCTATAGGCAGCTATAGCACTGGAGCAATGCAACTTCGCAATTATTTAACTAGAATTAAAGACAATGCATTAGTTATAACACCTGGAGATAGAGCAGATATTATATTAGGAGCATTACAAGCAAACGCTTCTAGTAATTACCCTAAAATTGCAGGTATTATTTTAACCGGTGGTTTAACTCCAGAAGATGCTATTATAAAATTAATTGAAGGAGTACAATCTACAGTTCCTATTATTTCTGTTGAAGGTGGAACTTTTAGTATTTCCAATAAAATTGGCGCTGTAAAACCCAAAATTTATGCTACTAACAACAAAAAAATACTATTAGCTTTAAATACTTTTGATACTTATATTAATGTAAAAAGACTTAACACAATATTATCAAAATTTAGTTCGGATAAATTGACACCTAGTATGTTTCAGTACAATTTATTGCAAAAAGCTAGAGTTAACAGAAAACACATTGTTTTACCAGAAGGAAATGATGACAGAATAATAAAAGCAGCTGCTAGATTACAGTTATTAAATATTGTTGATTTAACTTTATTAGGTGAAAGAAATGAGATTCAACAAAAAGCAGATCAATTAGGATTACAAATAGATTTAGATAAAATAAATATTCTAAACCCAGAAGATTCTATTCATAATAATAGTTTTTCTAAAACATTATACGAAGCCCGTAAACACAAAGGTTTAACAGAAACAACTGCCAAAGATTTAACTAGAGATGTTTCATATTTTGGTACTTTAATGATTTTAACTGGTTTAGCAGATGGTATGGTTTCTGGAGCAGTACATACTACCATGCATACTATAAAGCCTGCATTGCAAATTATTAAAACAAAACCTGGAGTTTCTGTGGTTTCTTCTGTATTTTTCATGTGTTTATCAGATAGAGTTTCTGTTATGGGAGATTGTGCAGTTAACCCAAACCCGAATGCAGAACAACTAGCAGAAATTGCAATTTCTTCTGCGCAATCTGCAGAAGCATTTGGAATTAAAGCAAAAGTAGCTATGTTATCTTATTCTTCTGGCAGCTCTGGTAAAGGAGAGGAAGTAGAAAAAGTTAGAAAAGCTACCGAAATAGCTAAAAAAATAAATCCGGAATTATTAATTGAAGGACCTATACAATACGATGCAGCTGTAGACATTTCTGTTGCTAAAACTAAAATGCCCAATTCTAAAGTTGCAGGTCAGGCATCAGTTTTAATCTTTCCTGATTTAAATACAGGAAACAATACATACAAAGCAATACAAAGAGAAACTGGTGCATTAGCAATTGGGCCAATGCTACAAGGATTAAACAAACCTGTAAACGATTTAAGCAGAGGTTGTACTGTAGATGATATTTTTAACACTGTTTTATTAACAGCTATTCAAGCAAATCAAAAATAAATATGAATATTTTAGTTTTAAATGCAGGTTCATCTTCCTTAAAATACCAAGTAATAGAAATGCCTGCACAAATTGTAAAATGTGTTGGTTTAGTGGAAAGAATTGGTTTTGATGATGCTATTTTTACACACGAAAATGACACACAAGAATATTTAGAAGTTTTACCAATTTTAAATCATGAAATTGGTTTACAAAAGATTGCAAAAACTTTATTAGATTCAAAAATTGGAGTTATAAATTCTGTAGATGAAATTGAAGCTGTTGGCCATAGAGTCGTTCATGGAGGTAGTAAATTTAGTAAAACAACAATTGTAGATAAAGAAGTTAAAGATAGTATTCGAGAATTATTTGATTTAGCTCCACTTCATAATCCTGCAAATTTAACTGGTATAGAAATTGCAGAAACAATTTTTACATCAGCAAAACAAATTGCAATTTTTGATACTGCCTTTCATCAAACTATGCCAAAAGAAGCATACCAATATGCTATTCCAAATTCATATTTAGAAGAACATAAAATTAGATCGTATGGCTTTCATGGAACAAGTCATAAATATGTTTCTGAAAAAGCTGTAGAATATTTAGGCGAAAAGTCTAAAAACATAATTACAATTCATTTAGGCAACGGCTGTAGCATTTCTGCTATAAAAAATGGTAAAAGCATCGAAAACTCTCTAGGTTTTGGTCCAATGAATGGCTTAATCATGGGAACTCGTTCTGGTGATATAGACCAATCTGTTATTTTCTTTTTGATGAAAAAATTAAATAAATCTATAGAAGAAGTTAACAATTTATTGCAAAAAGAATCTGGAATGCTTGGTTTAACAGGTTTTTCCGATTTACGTGAAATAGAAGATGCTGCAGAAAAAGGAGATAAAAAATGTAGTAATGCTTTACATATAGCAGCGTATAGAATTAAAAAATATATTGGCGCTTATGCCACAATATTAAACGGTTTAGACGCTATTATTTTTACTGCTGGCATTGGAGAAAACTCCTCTTTAATGAGAAAATTAACTTGTGATAACCTAAACTTTTTAGAAATAGAAATTGATGAACAGAAGAACAAGACTCGTTCTAAAGAAATAAGAGAAATTCAATCGAAAGCATCAAAAGTAAAAGTTTTGATTGTACCTACAAATGAAGAGATTGAAATTGCAAAACAGTCTTACAATCTTTTAAAATAAAAGTGCTTCTGAGTATAAAATACTCAAAAACACTTTAAGGTTGGGGAACCATTTACCTTATACAATGTAATTTTTAAAGTTAGTATTATATATTAAATTATAAAATACCTAGTATTAGGTATTTTTGCTTTTTAAATTATTTATTTATAATTGTAAAAGAGCATACTAATATTTACATTTGTAAGTATTATAAATTAAACAATCATTTAGAAATGGGTAGAGCATTTGAGTTCAGGAAAGCAAGAAAGATGAAACGTTGGTCGGCAATGGCAAAAACTTTTACCAGAATTGGTAAAGATATTGTTATGGCTGTTAAAGAAGGTGGGCCAAATCCTGATACTAATTCGAGATTAAGAGCAGTTATGCAAAATGCTAAAGCTGCTAACATGCCTAAGGATAATGTAGAAAGAGCTATAAAAAAAGCAACCGATAAAGACACTGCAAATTATAAGGAAACTCTTTTTGAAGGTTATGCACCTCATGGAATTGCTGTAGTTGTAGAGACTGCTACAGATAATAACAATAGAACTGTAGCAAATGTAAGGGCTGTTTTTAATAAATGTGACGGAAATTTAGGAACTTCTGGCTCTGTAGTCTTTATGTTTGACCATACATGTAACTTTACTGTAAAAAAAGAAGACATTTCTATAGACATGGAAGAGCTAGAGTTAGAATTAATAGATTTTGAAGTAGAAGAAGTATTTGATGATGAAGAAGGAGTTATCATTTACGCTCCTTTTGAACAATTTGGAGCTATACAATCTTTCTTTGAAGAAAACAATGTAGAAATTTTATCTTCTGGTTTTGAAAGAATTCCAACAACAACAACATCTACTTTAACTGAAAATCAAAAGGCTGATGTAGAAAAACTTTTAGAAAAACTTGAAGAAGATGATGATGTACAAAACGTATATCATTCTATGGAAAATTAATAGCTTTACTTTTTAGAAACAAAACCATTTATTGATAAAAAATATAATTTATGAGAAACATAATTCTATTCCTATTTTTTTTCAGTTCCATAAATTCTTTTTCGCAAACAAAAAAAGAAACAATTGAAGACATGGTTGATCTTTTTAAAGATCAATTTAATGAATTCGAGTACAGTAGCATTTTCGATACTTTTTCTACAAGTTTTAAAAAAGTAATGCCCTTAGAAAAACTCTCTCCTTTATTAAAATCAATACAAGAAGAAAAAGGTGATATTTTAGAAACAAAATTTCATAAATACCAATTTGGATGGGCAAGTTTTAAAACTTACTTTGAGAAAGACAGCTCTCTTCTTAGATTGGAAGTTGACAGAAGCTTCAATATTTCTGGTTTAAAATTTTCTGATTTGGCAAATAAATCATCAACCAAAAAAGAGGAAAAAAGTTTCCTTGAAATTAAAGATACAATTTCAACAGTTAATTTACCTAAACCTAATACAATCTCCGAAACTGTAAATAGCATAACAGTTAAAACAAATACTTCTGTATTGAAAAAAAGTCTAATCTTAGACTACCTTTTAAAGGAGAATGGACTCTAGCTTCTGGTGTTGGTATTACAAGTAACAATATTAACTTTAAAAATATTGCACAAAAAAATGCGTTTGATTTTGTTATAACAGATACTAATGGAAAAACATTTAAAACAGAAGGAAAAACAAATCCTGACTATTATGCTTTTGGAAAAGAAATTATAGCTCCTGTAAATGCTAAAGTAATTATGGTTGTAGACGGTATACCAGATAATGATCCAGGAGTTTTAAACCCTATTTTTATTCCGGGAAATACTATTATTTTACAAGCTGAAAATAAAGATTTTTTATTTCTATCTCATTTTAAACAAAATAGTATTAGCGTTAAAGTGGGTGAATCTGTTATAAAAAATCAATTATTAGGTTTATCTGGCAACTCTGGAAATTCATCAGAACCTCACCTACATTTTCATATTCAAAATAGAGCAGATATGATTAAAGGTGTTGGAATTAAAGCTTTTTTTAAAGACATTATTGTGAATGGAACTTTGAAAAACAATTACTCTCCATTAAAAGGAGAAATCGTTAAAAATAACTAATAAAATATTTCATTCAAAAAAATCCCAAACCGTTAAAAAGGCTTGGGATTTTTTTATTAAATACTAGTTCAACTAAAATCGATTATCTCCATCCAATAAATCACCTATTCCACCTAAAATACTACCTTCTCCTTTTGTTCCGTTTCCTGTTCTAGGCGCCATCGCTAAAACTCTACCTGCTAATCTACTAAATGGCAAAGATTGTATATAAACTGTTCCAGGTCCCTTTAAAGTAGCAAAAAACATTCCTTCACCACCAAAAACTGTGTTTCTTATTCCGCCAACAAACTCAATATCATAATTAACATCTTGTGTAAAACCAACAATACAACCTGTATCTACCTTTAAGACCTCTGCAGGTTCTAATACTTTTTTAGCCATTGTACCACCAGCATGGATAAAACCTAAACCATCACCTTCCATTTTTTGCATGATAAAACCTTCGCCACCAAATAAACCTCTACCTAATTTTTTAGAAAACTCGATTCCTATAGAAACTCCTTTTGCTGCACATAAAAAAGCATCTTTTTGGCAAATAAATTTACCACCAAATTCTGTTAAATCTATAGGTATAATTTTACCTGGATAAGGTGAAGCAAATGAGATTTGTTTTTTACCAACTCCATCATTTGTAAAAACAGTCATAAACAAACTTTCTCCAGTAAGAATTCTTTTACCTGCAGAAAATATTTTTCCCAATAAACCTTTATCTTGATTAGATCCATCACCTAAAATGGTATTCATTTTAATATTGTCATCCATCATCATAAAAGTTCCTGCTTCTGCAACAACACCTTCTTGAGGATCTAACTCAATTTCTACAAATTGCATTTCTTCTCCAAAAATCTTATAATCTATTTCGTGAGCATTTCTATTTGATGACCTTTGTGGTATTCTATCTTGATACATAATTTCTTTTTAAGGCTTATAATTATTAGATGATGAATTTATTAAAATGTTACAATAAAAAATATCTTAGTTTTAAAGTTACTAAAAAATTGGAATTGAAAATGATTTCTAACAATTATTTAACTTTTACTTAGTACTGTGTTATAAAATGTTATTTACTTTTGATATAAGATTATAATTATGAAATATTTATCTCCAGAAATAGAAGCTTTATCAAAGCGATTTGAAGTTACAAAATCTTTAGCACGCACAAATGTATCTTGTGGTATTTTTCAAGATTGCGATTACAATGAAAAAAGACCAACATTATATAAAAAAGAATAACCAACTTTAGTTTTTTACTCTAATACTCCAATGAAATTGAAAATTAGAGACCTTTACTCCATCTTTATTTTTACCTTCTGAAGTTAATACAATTAGCTGCCCTTCTCCTGTTTTTATAGATCTTTGTATTGCATCTCTTATTTCTTCGCCACCAGTACAGGTAAAAGTAATTCTACCCGTTGCTTTTTTAAAAAATTGCGCTTCTTGATGTGTTACTAACATAGAAACTTTTCTTTTAGAATCGTCAATTGCTTTCATTACCAAAATACCAGTTGGCATTTCTGCTGCCATACCTTGAGCTGCCCAAAACATACTTTTAAATGGGTTTTGATTCATCCATCTATGCTTTATAGTTACAACTACCTCATTATCTGTAATAGACCTTACTCTTACGCCTCCAAAAAAGGCTAATGGAAGTTTAATTAAATTAAAAAAATTGACTTTAACAGGTGTAAATTTCATTTATATTTTTTAAAAAAAGTTAATTATTTATTTTTAATTGAATTAAAAATAAATTTGACCACAAGATAGTGTTTTTCTATAAAACCTAACAACAACAAGACTTATAAGCTTTTAAACACATATGAAACCTCATTTACAAATGTTAAAGAAATGTTAATTATAGTACTATGTATTGCATAATACCTTATTTAAAACATATATTTGCATAGGATAGTATTATAATTATTTTAGAAAACATGAAAACAAATAACGAAAACACAAATGCTTTTTTAATTCATATATCTGCTTTTGCTGGTTTTATATTTCCTTTTGGTCATATAATTACACCATTAATTGCGTGGCAAACATTAAAAGAAAGAAGTACTTTTTTAGATGAACAAGGTAAAGAAGCTGTAAATTTTAATATTAGTTATACACTTTATGTTTTTCTCTTAACCATAACATTTATTCCTTTTGCTTTTGGTTCTTTTTTTAGAAACCATAACAATTTCTTTAACAACAACCATATTAATTTCGATTTAGACTTTACTAATATGTTTGGATTTATAGGTTATGGATCTATTACAGGTATTATTTATTTAATAGGAATTGCATTAGTAATTATTGCCTCAAAAAAAGCAAGAGATGGAGAAAATTACAAATATCCATTTACAATAAAATTTATAAAATAAAAATTTAAACCACAAATATGAAGATTGAAAACACAAAAGCGCAAATGCGAAAAGGTGTTTTAGAATTTTGCATTTTATCTATCTTAAAAAATGGAGATGCTTATACTTCTGAAATACTTAAAACGCTAAAAAGTGCAGAAATGATTGTGGTTGAAGGAACCATTTATCCGTTACTAACTCGTTTAAAAAATGCAGGTTTATTAACTTACAGATGGGAAGAATCAACCTCAGGACCACCAAGAAAATATTACGTTTTAACAGAAAACGGAGGCATGTTTTTAAAAGAATTAGATAAAACATGGAACAATTTAGTAAATGCAGTACACCAAGTAACTAGTAAAAAATCGACTACAAATGAATAAGACTATCAACATAAATTTAGGCGGATTTTTCTTCCATATAGATGAAGTTGCCTATCAGAAATTACGAAGATATCTCGAATCGATTTCTAAATCGCTAAGTGATGATCCTCAAGGAAAAAATGAAATTATAGCAGATATAGAAGCTAGAATTAGTGAGCTTTTATCTGAAAAAATAACAGATGCAAGACAGGTTGTTAACGAAAGCGATATAGACGATATTATTGTTATTATGGGCCAACCAGAAGATTATGCTGAGGCTGAGCAAGAATATAATGATGCTAGTTATTCATATAAAAGAAATAGTGCGTCTGGAAAAAAATTATTTAGAGATGGTGATGATAAATTTTTAGGAGGTGTAGCATCCGGAATTGCACATTATTTTGATTTAGATACTATTTGGGTTCGTTTAGCATTACTTGCTTTATTCATTTTTGGAGGCTTTGGTGTTTTACTATATATTATTCTTTGGATTTTATTGCCAGAAGCTAAAACAACTGCAGAAAAACTGCAAATGGAAGGCGAACCTGTAAATATTGATAATATAGAGAAAAAGATACGAGAAGAGTTTAACAATGTTTCAGAAAATGTATCGGTTTTTGCAAATCAAGCATCAGATAAAATTAAAGAAGGTGCAAGTGAGTTTTCAGACAAAATGAGCAAAACTTTTTCAGCAAAGACAAAAAAATAACGGAGTAAGCGATTTTGTTGATACGCTTGGTAAAATTATTCTTGCAATTTTTAAAGTAATTGGTAAGTTTATTGGTATCATTATCATCTTTGTTTCTGCTGCTGTTATTTTATCTCTAATTATTGGAGGGTTTTCTGTAGGAAGTTTAGAATGGTTAAATGTTGATGGAGAGTTTTTACATTATCCACCATTTTTTATAGATTCTATAATACCAAAATGGTTACTTACATTATCTGCCTTTTTGCTGATAGGTATTCCGTTCTTAATCCTATTTATTTTAGGTTTACGAATCTTATCTAGCAATGTTAAAAAACTAAGCAAACCAACATCTTTAACATTATTAGGTATCTGGATAGTTGCTTTATTAGCAATGATTTTTACAGGCTTAGATTTTGGAACATCGCACTCAACTTATGGTCAATCAACAGAAAAAAATATTTTAAATATCGCTAAAAACGATACGCTTAATATAAAAATGGTAAATGATGATGATATTTATTACCGTCATAACTTAAGAAGAAGTTACCGAAGAGAAGAAGTTGAAATTAATGGTAAAAAAATGACCTATTCTAATTACGTTAAAGTTGATGTAAAAAAGAGTAATTCTAGTAACAACTATGTAATTATTCAAAAAGAATCTAAAGGTAAAAACAAAAGTAGCGCAAATTCTAATGCTAAAAAGATTAGCTATGAATACGAAATTGAAGGTAATACAATAATGCTAGATGCTTTTTATTTATCAGACTTTAAAAATATTTGGAAAGACGAAGAGATAAAAATCACTTTCTATGTTAAAGAAAATGTAACAGTTTATTTTGATAATTCTACTAAAACTTTTTTAGACGATGTTAAAAATGAAACTGACATTTATGATAAAGACATGGCAAATCATTATTTTAAAATGACAGACCAAACACTTACATGTACCAATTGTGATAATGAAATTGAAGAAGATGTTGAAGTAGAAACGAAAGTTACGCCTTCTAAAAAAGTAATTAAAAAGTCTAAAGAACTTGAAGAAGAAATAATTTAAAATACAACTCAGCCAAATAAAACAACAATTCGGGAACCAAAATTTCTTTTTAAACGTCTTGTATAAGACATTTGAATCGTAAATAAAATAAGTCATTATGAAAACACCAATCACAAAAATTATAACACTACTATTTGTAGTAACATTATTTAGCTCTTGTGCTGTAGATATGTTTAATAAAATTAGCGGAAACAGAAATGTAGTTACAGAAAACAGAAATACTAAAGAAGATTTTACAAAAATTAAAGTTAGTACAGGTTTAGATTTGTACCTAACACAAGGTTCTAAAAATAAAATTTCTGTAGAAGCAGATGAGAATTTACAAGACATTATTATTACAGAAGTAAAAGAAGGTGTTTTAAAAATTTATGCTGAAAAAAATATTTGGAGAGCAAAGGCTAGAAAAGTATATGTAACTATAGAAACTTTAGAAGCAATATCTGCAACCAGTGGTTCTGATGTGTATACAAAAGAAACTATAAAAGTAAATGATGTAAAAATTAGTGCTACTAGCGGTGCAGATATTAATATGTCTGTTAATGCTAATTATGTAGAAACAAGTGCTACAAGTGGTTCTGATATTGAGATTTCTGGTTCTAGTATACATCATATATCTAAAGCAACAAGTGGTGCTTCTATAGATGCTTACCAATTACACAGTAAAAACGTAACCGCAAAAGTAACAAGTGGCGCAGATATTAATGTATATGCTTCAGAAAGTATAAACGCAAGAGCAACAAGTGGTGGCGATATAGATTATAGAGGAAACCCTAAAAACGTTGATAAAAAAGAGTCTTCTGGCGGAGATATTTCTGCTAAATAAGTTAACAAGCAATTTAAAAAAACGAACCATGAATTCACTTTTAACACCTTTTAAAGAATCGTACTTAATTAAAATTTGCATTGCAATTGTACTTTTCTTTTATAGTTTAATGGGTTTTGGACAGGTTGATAAAAATTCAGATTTATATAAAACACTTAAATCTAAAGATAGTATTGTTTTTGAAAGAGCTTTTAACAAGTGCGAGGTTCAGAAATTAGAATCGATTATTGCAAAAGATATTGAGTTTTACCACGATATTTCTGGAGTGCAAAACAGAGAAGAATTTATTAATGCAATTAAAATAAATCTTTGCTCTAAACCAGGGGTTTTTACAAGAAAACTTATAGAAAGTAGTTTAGAAGTGCATCAGCTAAAAAGTAATGGTAACGTTTATGGAGCTATACAAAATGGCAAACACGATTTCTTTATCAAAGAAAATAACAAAATAAGAAAAACAGGAACAGCACAATTTACACACCTTTGGGTTTTAAAAAACAAAACTTGGAAACTAAAAAGAGTTTTAAGTTTTGATCATAAAGCTGCAAAAGAATAAAAATTTATTAGAAAGCTAACTTCTAATATTAGTACTAATACTTGGTTTTATTAGTTTACTTGGTAAGTCGTCGTTTTTCACAAAACGACGCTTACTTTTTAATTTTCTAAATTACTTATCTAAACTCTTATTATCAGTGATAAAAAATATAGATATCAAGTTTATAAACAAATCAGTAAATGCAATTAAAGTAGGTGAATTTTAACTCTATTACCATAATAAAAAATACAAGTAAAATTGATAAAATCATTTTCTGTATTTTTGAGAGATGAAAAACCTTTTTTTCTTTTTTACATGTATAATTAATTTTTCTGTTTTTAGTCAGAATTTACCTAATGGTTTCGTCTATTTATCTGAAATTGATAATAGTATTAAAACTGAGTTACGTTATTTGGGTGATAACAATTTTATAGGAAAACCAATTAATGGTTATTATAACAATTGTGTTATAGTTACCAAAGAAACTGCAGATGCTTTACACAAAATACAAACTGTTTTAGCTAAAAAGGGATTAAGCCTTAAGGTTTTTGATGCTTACAGACCACAGCAAGCAGTAAATCATTTTGTAAAATGGGCTAAAGTTTTAAATGACACTTTAATGAAAAGTGAATATTACCCCAAAGTACCAAAATCAGAATTATTTAAAAGAGGTTATATCGCTTCTAAATCTGGTCATACAAGAGGCAGCACAGTAGATTTAACAATTGTAAATTTAAAAACAGGTAAAGAGTTAGATATGGGAAGTCCTTATGATTTTTTCGGAATTGAGTCCCATCCTTTTTATCAAAATGTCGAGAAAAGTCAAAAAGAAAACAGAATGCAATTACGAACTATTATGCTTGCTAATGGTTTTAAACCTTATGATAACGAATGGTGGCATTTTACATTAAAAAACGAACCTTTTCCAAAAACATATTTTAATTTTCCTATTAAAAGTTAAGTTTTAACAATTTGTGTAGAGCCTTGGATAAAATCGGCATTATATTTGTTTAATAATTGTTATAAATCTTATAATAAATGAAACCTTTTTTTAAATTTTTAATTGTTTTTAGCTGTACATGTCTTTCTACAAACTTTTTTGCCCAATTAGACAACAATAAAAGTAGCAAAGAAAAAGGTAAAATAAAAGGCATTATTTTAAACAATTCTAAAGAAGTTGTAAAACCAAAATCTTTAGAATTAGACGGCAAAGAAGGTTTTAAGAATGCTTTTGACAAAGAGAAAGAAAAGTTAAAAAAACAAAAAAAGGAAGATGATTTAAAAAACAAAGGCATACTTACAAAAGCAAAAATAAGTGAAGAACGTTTTTTAAAATCTTTTAAAAAAATTAACGGTCAATATATTTACCCTAAAATAGATCAAGATTTAGGCAGTTTCAGAACTGGTTCTAAAAGTGTAAATATTATTTGTAGAGATTATCAATATCCAGATGGAGATCGAGTAACAATTTTCATAAACAATATACCTGTTGTACATAATATTACTTTAAGAAGTAGTTTTCAAAAATTTAATATTCCGTTAGAAATTGGTCTAAATACAATTTCAATAAAAGCATTAAATCAAGGGACATCTGGCCCAAATACTGCTGCCTTTAAAGTGTATAGTGCCAATGGTAAGTTAATTTCTTCTAACGAATGGAATCTTGCAACTGGCGCCAAAGCCACCTTAGTCATAGCAAAAGACAAATAAAGTTCTCTTCGAAATCGTTTTCGCTAAATTTAAAAAATCAAGTTTTTTTATTCTTTAAAAAACAGTTATTTTTGTAGTTATAGATTATTATAAGCTAAGCTTAAACGTTTAAACAAACAACAACATATAAGAATGAAAGAAATCACTAAACAAACCTATTTAGATTGGTACAAAGACATGCTCTTCTGGCGTAAATTTGAAGACAAATTAGCATCAGTTTATATTCAACAAAAAGTAAGAGGTTTCTTACACTTGTATAATGGACAAGAAGCTATTTTAGCAGGAGCTTTACATGCAATGGACTTATCTAAAGACAAGATGATTACTGCATATAGAAATCATGTTCAGCCAATTGGTATGGGAGAAGATCCTAAAAAAGTAATGGCAGAATTGTATGGTAAAGTAACTGGTACTTCTAAAGGTATGGGTGGTTCTATGCATATATTTTCTAAAGAATTCGGTTTTTATGGTGGTCATGGTATTGTTGGTGGCCAAATACCTTTAGGTGCTGGTATTGCTTTTGGAGATAAGTATAAAGGAAGTGATGCTGTTACTTTAACGTGTTTTGGTGATGGTGCTGCAAGGCAAGGTTCTTTACACGAAGCTTTTAATATGGCTATGTTATGGAAACTTCCTGTAATTTTTATTGTTGAAAACAATGGTTATGCAATGGGAACTTCTGTAGATAGAACTGCTAATCATACAGATATTTGGAAACTTGGATTAGGATATGAAATGCCTTGTGGACCAGTAGATGCAATGAACCCAATTAAAGTAGCCGAAGCTGTAGATGAAGCTATACAAAGAGCAAGGCGTGGTGATGGCCCTACTTTCTTAGAAATGAAAACATACAGATATAGAGGTCACTCAATGTCTGATGCTCAGCACTACAGAACAAAAGACGAAGTAGAAGAATATAAGAAAATTGACCCAATAACTCAAATTTTAGACATTATTAAAGAGAAAAAGTATGCTACGGATGAAGAAATAGCTGCTATAGACAAAGATGTTAAAGATAGAGTAAAAGAATGTGAACAATTTGCAGAAGACTCTCCATACCCAGAGACACAGCAATTATATGACATGGTGTATGAACAAGAAGATTATCCTTTTATAAGTTAAGATATATGGCTACAATTATAAATATGCCGCGTTTAAGCGATACCATGGAAGAAGGTGTTGTGGCAAAATGGTTAAAGAATGTTGGTGATAAAATTGAAGAAGGCGATATTTTAGCTGAAATTGAAACTGATAAAGCTACTATGGAGTTCGAATCTTTTCATGAAGGAACTTTATTACATATTGGTATTCAAGAAGGCGAAACATCTCCTGTAGATGTTTTACTAGCTATTATTGGTGAAGAAGGTGAAGATATTTCTACAATTTTAAATTCAAGTGCTGCTTCTGAAAAAACAGAAACTATTAAAGAAGAAGAAAAAGAAGTAGAAGTTACTACTACAGCCAATGCTGTTGCTATTCCAGAAGGAGTTCAAGTAATTATGATGCCTCGTTTGAGTGATACTATGACTGATGGAACTGTGGCTACATGGTTAAAGAAAGTTGGAGATAAAGTTGAAGAGGGTGATATGCTTGCAGAAATTGAAACTGACAAAGCTACAATGGAGTTTGAGTGTTTCTATGAAGGAACATTATTACACATTGGGGTGCAAGAAGGAGAAACAGCTCCAGTAGATAGTTTATTAACTATTATTGGACCTGCAGGAACAGATGTTTCTGCAATTGTTGCTAACGGCGGTTCTGCATCATCTGCTGAAAAAGAAACTACTTCTATTAAGAAAGAAGAGGAAAAAGAAGAAAAAGCTGTAGAAACTAAGACTACAACTAATTCAACTAATACTTCTGGAGGTAGAATATTTGCTTCGCCATTAGCTAAAAAAATTGCTTCTGATAAAGGGTTTAATTTAGCTGATATTAAAGGTTCTGGAGAAAACGGAAGAATCATTAAAAAAGATGTTGAAAACTTTACACCAATAGTAAAGATTGAAGCTTCGGCACCTAACGCAACTAATAATAACATTGCTGTTGGTATAGAAAATTCGGAAGAAGTAAAGAATTCTCAAATGCGTAAAGCAATTGCAAAATCTTTAGGTAATTCTAAATTTACATCACCAGACTTTAGTTTAAATATTGAAGTTGACATGGATAATGCAATGACTTCTAGAAAAACTATAAATGCAATTCCAGATGTTAAAGTATCTTTTAACGATATGGTTGTTAAAGCTTGTGCAATGGCATTAAAAAAGCATCCACAAGTAAATACTTCTTGGACAGATACAAATACTATATACCATAGTCATATTCATGTTGGTGTTGCAGTAGCTGTAGATGATGGTTTATTAGTACCAGTAATTAAGCATACAGATCAATTAAGTTTAACACAAATTGGTGCTGGCGTTAGAGATTTAGCAGGTAAAGCAAGAAACAAAAAAATAGCTCCAGCAGAAATGCAAGGTAGTACTTTTACAGTTTCTAACTTAGGTATGTTTGGAATCGAAAATTTTACATCTATTATTAATCAACCAAACTCAGCAATTTTATCTGTTGGAGCAATTGTTGAAAAACCTGTTGTTAAAAACGGCCAAATTGTTGTTGGTAATACAATGAAATTAACTTTAACTTGCGATCACAGAACTGTTGATGGTGCGGTTGGAGCACAATTTTTACAAACATTAAAAACGTTTATTGAAAATCCTGTTACAATGTTAGCATAGATTTTTAAAACTATTTATATGAAAGCTCGCAATTTGCGAGCTTTTTTTATACATTTATTTAAGATGAAAAATTTAGAAGAAAAATTAAAAAACCCCGTTTGGCACTCTTTAAAAGAAACTCATAACAAACATCTTTTAGAATTTGATGGCGTTCAATTTTATCATCCAGATATTTGCATTTTTGGTTCTTTTTATGATGAAACAAAAACAGCAAAAGCTTTAAATGAATATGCTAAACTAACTGATAAGTTCTTTTTAGTTTCAGAAAATCAGACACCAATTATAGATACAAATTATGTAGTACTAAATAAAAAAATTGATGGTTGTCAAATGGTTTTAGAAAATTTTATAGAAATAGAAATTACTGAAAATATCGTTCATTTAACTAAAGAACATATAAATGAAGTCTTCGATTTAATATGGTTAGTTATGCCTAGTTTTTATAAAAGAAGAGGTTTTGAAATGGGTGAATATTATGGTATTTTTAAAGACAACAAACTAGTTTCTATTACAGGTCAAAGAATGCAAACTAACGATTTTATAGAAGTGAGTGGAGTTGTTACACATCCAGATTATACAAAGCGAGGTTACGCAAAACAATTAATTACGCATACAACCAAAGAAATTATAAAAGCTAAAAAACTACCTATTTTACATACAAATAAAGGAAACGCTGCCGTACCTCTTTATGAAAAATTAGGTTACAAGTTAACAAGAGATATGAATTGGTGGCTTTTTAATAGAAAGTAAAAGTTAAACATAAAAAAGCTCGCAATTTGCGAGCTTTTTTATGTTTAACTTTTTAAATATTACATTTTTGTAGTTACAAGTTTCATTGTGGTTGTTACACCTTGTGCTTCTATTTTTGTAATAACATCAGATTTTAAGGCAACTCCAGAAACTCTATCTAAAGTCATCGTTCCTTTAATATCAGCAGCACCTGTTGCGGCCATACTTAGTACAACATTTTTTTCTGAAATTGATTTTACAGTAAAAACTGTAGTTATTGTTACTCCAGCAGTAGCTTCTTTTACCTCAAAAGTATCTCCTACTTTAACAGCTCCTTCCGGAAAAACAACATTGCTTTTTCCTAAGTTTTCAGAACCTTGAAAAGCAACACTTGTCGATGACTCAAGAACTTTTCCTAAATTATTTGTTTTTGAAGAAATTACAGCCTTTAACATCGGGCTCATTTGCGATTTCATCATCATTCCCATTTCATCTAAATCCTCATCACTCTTACTTGAGTCATAACTAATAGCATTCATACCTTGCATGATATCTAAAACGACCTTTGTAATTTTTCTTTCACTATTATAAATCCCTTCGTTTACATCAACAATGTTTAGAGTAGAACTTATTTTCATATCCATAACCATTTGTGGTGAACTCACATTTTGAGACATTTCCATTTTATAAATATCTCCTTTATTATAATTTACTCTAAGTTTCACTGATTCTTGAGCTAGACCAATAGTTCCTATTGATAAAAATAAAATTGCTACTAATTTTTTCATTTGTTTGATTTTTGTTTAATTGAATTAATCTTTCGCGAATATAATATTTTTAGATATAAGAAACCCTCTAAAAAAGAGGGTCCTAAAATTTATTATATATCTCAAATTTTAAAAATCAAATCGATAATTCATTTTAAATGAAAATCCCCAATTTTGTCTTTTTATATGATCATTAAAATTATCCGTTAAAACTAAATAAATATATGAAAGTGGTCTATACTCCCATTGCAACCTAGTGTTTACATTAAAATTATCCCTTTGTGTGTTATGTTGTACATACGTAGTCCAATTTAATCGATTATTAAAAAAAACTTGACCTGTAAAACGTGTTAAATGAAACGTTTCTTTACCTAACTGATTTAAATCTATTTTATTAACATCATACGTAAGCTCTAAATTAGCAAAAGGTAACATTTGATAGTTTAAATATGCACCAGCAGTAGTTCTTTTTCCTCCATAATAAGTTCCTTTTTGAATATTGATTCTATACCTTAATTTTTGGTTATTAGCAGAATTATATCCTACTTTTAAAATACCAAAATTATACTTATCAGGAGTTAAAGCATTTCCATTACCTAAAGGATCAAAACCATATTTTAAATCGACTATATCATAATTTACAACATAATAAACAGCAGATAAATCTTTGAAAAATACCGCAGAGTTTAAAGAATGTTGAGACTGTGTTAGTTTCCCGTTTTCATCAAAATAATTATTTAAGCCATAATTAAAAAAGCGTACAGAGTTTATACTTTTAGATTTCTCATAAAACTTCTCATATTCTACTCCAGAAGAGGTTTGTAAATAACCTTCTCTAATAGTTACATTATTTATAGCATCATAATTATATAACCTAGGTGTAAAACCAACATCTGTTATATAATTTTTACCTAATTTTCTTACTGATGTATTAAAATTTAAACCTCTTTTATTAAAGTAAACACTTGCGTTGTAAAATGAATTATCTCCAGAAATTGCATCATTAAAACTTTTACCGTAATTAAGTAAACCTGTCCATTTATTATTGTTAGACTTGTAATTTACATTAACTCCTGCTACACGGTTAAAATCATTTTTAAAATCGAATTTATCCGTTTCCTGTCTGTTAATTATAAAACCTGTAGTTGCAAAATTATTAGTTAATTGATGTTCTGCAACCAAAACTCCAAAATTTTGAGCTACTACTCCACTCTCTTTACCTGTTTGAACATTTAAAACTCCTATTCTAGTTTTTGGCGATACATTGCCTGATAGTTTTAATCCAAATTTAATTGCTGAACTTGCTCCAATTCTTCTAGAGTAAAACGGATTAACTCCAAACACACCAAGGTTAGAAAACAAATCTGCATTTTCTAAAAAGAAGTTTCTTTGTTCAGGAAAATTTAAAGCAAAACGGGTTAAATTAGTTACTTGTTGATCTACATCAATTTGCGAAAAATCAGGATTTATAGTAGCATCTAATTTTAAGGAAGAAGTAACATTGTATTGAACATCTAAACTTGGTTTAAAAGAATTTAAATCAGTATTATTAGCAACATCTTTTTGAAAATTGGTTGTTACAGATGGTGTTACTGTAAACCTAGAATTAGATTTTTTAGGTAAATTTTCAATAGAGAATTTCTCTGTAAAACGTAAATCTAAATTCGCATAATTTCGTTTTACATTTTTAAAAATAGTCCAAGAATTATTTTTAATATCTCTAACATAAAATTGCACACCAAACACACCATTACTCGCATCAAAATTTAATGCTTTTAAAGGTATTGCTATTTCATATTGCTTTTTAGTTCCGTTTAAAATTGCCTTAGATTGCCAAATTGTGTTCCAACTAAAACTTAAATTATAATCACTATTACTTCTACCAACCAATCCGTCTGTTTGGTTTCCTAAAGAATTTACTGCAAAGAAATAACCATTCTGTTCTTGATTTTGGGTATCTAAAATTATAACAAAAGAATCGCTAAACGCAATTGAAACATCTCTTTTTAAAGTGCTAACTTGGGTTCTTTCTGTTGAATCGTTATAAATTGCTCTAACATATAAATATTCTTTATTATGGAATATTTTTACTGATGTTTGGTTTTCTGCCAAACCAATATCTGTAGGCAAATAATTGTAAAAGCCAGTATATTCCGGCAATTGTTGCCAAACCTGTTCGTTAAATTTACCATCTACTTTTATTTTAGTATCTATATATTTTATGGTTGATTTTTGTGCATAACCAACAATAAACATGAAAAGCATAATAAATATAGCAAAATACTTCTTGTTTCTATTTTCCATCATCTACACGAGTTGCAGTTTTACTAATTATCTTCCAACCATTTTCAAATTTCTTTAATAGAAATAAATCTATATAAATCCATTTTCTATCCGGACCAGCAATTTCAACTTTTGCAGTTGCAATATCTTTTACAACTTCTGTTGCCAAAATTGTTGCAACTCTACCATTAAATTTACCAATTTTAGCATTCTTGAAAAAACCAACGTATTCTTCTGGTGAATACAATTTAAAACCATCTCTACCTGTAAGATATAAGGTTGCATTTTTAGTAAATGTGCTTAATAACATCTCTGGTTTATTATATGAACTTCCATCCATATAATTTTGTAATGTTTTTTCAATTAATAATGTATCTGATTGAGCATTCGAAATTTGAACGCCTAAAAAAAGGCAAAAAAGAAAATATAATTCCTCATAATTATTTGTTTTAAAGATTTTGTCAAATCTCTAAAATCAATAAAAAAAAGTAGTGAATTATTATAATTGAGGTGTCCAGAATTATAAATCAGGACAAATAAACCTATTGATACTGCTTCTTAAATGCAGATGGCGTTTGCCCTACATTTTTCTTAAAAGTAGCGTAAAAACTTGATTTAGAAGAAAATCCAGCTTCAAATCCTATTGCTTCTAATGTAAATTGGTTGTTTTCTTTTAATAATTGTTTTGCTTCATCAACTCTATACTCATTTATAAAAAAAGCAAAACTTTTACCTAAATTATCGTTTAACAATTGTGATAATTGGTGTGTAGAAATCTGTAACTCTTTGGCAATGTCTATTAGTTTAACATTTGTGTTTTTATGAAACTGCTTTTCTAACATTACAGAATTTAAAGATACAACTAAAGCATTTGCCTCTTTCGTTTTTATTTTTTTAGATGCATATTTTTCTGGAATATCTTTAAAAACATTTTCTCTATTACTTCTAAATAACAGGAAAATTAACAGTCCATAAAACACAACTGAAAAAGTTATTGTACCAATTAAGTACAAATAAAAATAACCTATTATATAAGCAGAAAAAATTAAAACATTACCTACAAACACCCAGATTAACCAAGATTCTGAGGTAGTTAATTTTTCATTTTTGTTAAATAATTTTCTAAAAATACTCTTTAGAATAAAGGCAGAAAGTACTAAATAAATTCCCCAAACTGAATAAATGAAATGAATAAAATATTGATGCCAAAAATCTACATTTGTTCTATAGGGTTTTAATAAACCTATTAAAACTATAAATACAGAAAGAATACTAAAATGAATCTTCCAACTTTTAGCAATAGTCTTCTTATTCTCTACTGAAGATTTTAAATAATAGAACAAAGAAATTCCTATTAAAAAGCATGCTGATAATCCTATTTGAGAAAGCAACAAATCTCTACTTTCCCTTTCAGTAAAAATAATATAGACAGACTTTCCTATTCTTAAACTTAACATTAACAATAAAGCACCAAAAAATAAATTTTGTACTCTCTTTTCTTTACTAAAAAAAGAAAATAAAAACTTGCTAAAAAACCATTAAATACTCCAATGGAACAAAGAAAAAATAATATAGGATTACTGAATGCCATTAAATTAAAAAGTTATCGTTTTCAAAGAAACAAAAAAACATTTACAAATAAGAGTCTATAAATATTGATGTGAATAAAAACTTATATTTTAGAAAGAATAAGAAATGTATTTGTATCACTAAAAACCATTAATGCATCTAATAACTGTTGTAATTTTAATTGATTTTGAACCACAACTTTTAAGTGAATATTTTGACTACCAGTTATTCTATGAGCTTCCTTAACTTCTCTAAAGTTATTTATTTTTTTTAATATATGCTTCAATTGTCCTGGAAAAACTTTTAACAAAATGAAAGCTTCCAAATCATTTCCAAGTTTTTTGTTATCTAAATCTAATGTGTATTTTTTAATCACTTCAAATTCTTCTAACTTTTGAATTCTTTCTCTAACTGCTGATGGAGAAAGATTTATTTGCCTTCCTAAATCTGCAAAAGACATTCTAGAATTATCTTTTAAAATATCTAACAATTGCCTATCTATATCATCTACCATTGTATAAACTTAAATTTAAAACAAAAAACTTCTTTTCAATTGCAAATATAACCATTAACAACCAAATCAATTTTACGATTATTAAATTAGATTTTATCTTTGTACAAAACATGAAACGTATGAGTATTCTACTAATTTTCGAAAACAAAGATGTAAAACCCTGGTTAAAAGAACTAAAGATGAAAATACCTAATACTTTAATAGAAGTATATCCAAAGGTTAAAAAAAATGAATCTGTAGATTTTATAATCTGTTGGAGACCTAAAAAAGATGTTTTTGAAAATTTTTTAAATGTTAAAATTGTACAATCTGTAGGAGCATCAATAGACCACATTACAAACTCTCAAAAAATTAACAAGGAAACAATAGTTACCCGAATTATTGATAAAACACTATCCAATGATATGTGGGAGTTTTTAATTACAATAGTAATGGCAGAATTAAAAAACACAAACACTTATTTGACTCAACAAACTGACAAAGTATGGCAACAACACTCCTATAAAACTATTAATAAAACTACTATTTCCATTTTAGGTTTAGGAAAAATTGGAAGCTTAGTTGCAGAGAAATTTTCTCAAATTGGGTTTAATGTTAAAGGTTGGAGTAATTCAAAAAAAGACATACTAAATGTTGATAGTTATTATGAAGAAAATGAGTTCGATACCTTTTTAGCAGATTCAGATTTTTTAATCAATCTTTTGCCTTTAACAAAGAATACAGCTAACATATTAAATAAAAATGTTTTTGAAAAATTACCTAATAATGCATTTCTTATAAATGCAGGAAGAGGAGAGCATTTAGTAGAAAAAGATTTACTTAATGCCTTAGAAAAAGGTGATATTTCTGGAGCTTTGTTAGATGTTTTTAGAAAGGAGCCCTTACCTAAAAATCATCCGTTTTGGAATCATTCAAAAATTAAAATAACACCACATGTAGCTAGCTTAACTGATGTTGAGCAAGCATCAAACCAAATTTCAGAAAATTACAAACGATTTATAAATAGAGAAACACTTTTAAATACAGTTTCATTAAAAAAAGGTTATTAACTATGAATAATAAATTTCACCTTGCATTTAAAGTAAAAGACTTAGAAAGTACAATAATTTTTTACAACCTCATACTTGGCTGTAAATTAGGTAGACAAACTGAGCATTGGGTAGATTTTAATTTTTTTGGACATCAACTTTCTGTTCATGTATCTGATAAAATACCAAAATTAGATTACTGTGGAAATGTAGAAAACCTTAAAGTTCCAATTCCACATTTTGGTTGTCTAGTAGAAAATAAAGTCTTTAGTACGATACAGGAAAGCTTAGAAAAGCATAAAGTAGATTTTATTATCAAACCTCAAAAAAGATATAAAAACAAAATTGGAGAACAAAAAACAATGTTTTTTCTAGATTATAGTAATAACCCTTTAGAATTTAAATGTTTTAAAAACGAATTAGATATTTTCAAAGACTAATCGTGAGTAAAACAAAAAAACGCTTGGAATAACCAAGCGTTTAATAATTTAAATTAGAATAACTATTTTAGAAATCTTGGTTTACATCCCAAGCTTCTATAATCTCTTTTAAAGTTTTAATAAACATTCCGCCTAAAGCGCCGTTTACAACTCTATGATCGTATGAATGAGATACAAACATTTTTTGTCTGATTCCAATAAAATCTCCATCTGGAGTTTCAATTACAGCAGGTACTTTTCTAATAGCACCTAAAGCTAAAATTGCAACTTGTGGTTGATTGATAATTGGTGTTCCCATTACAGAACCAAAACTACCAACATTTGTTACAGTATAAGTTCCTCCTTGAATTTCATCTGGCTTTAATTGATTATTTCTTGCTCTTCCTGCTAAATCATTTACAGCTTTTGTCATTCCGACCAAGTTTAATTGATCTGCATTTTTAATAACAGGAACAATTAAATTTCCGTCTGGTAAAGCTGCAGCCATACCAAGGTTTATATTTTTCTTTTTGATAATTGTATCACCATTTAAAGCAATATTTATCAAAGGATATTTTTTAATTGTTGATGCAACTGCGTGCATTAAAATTGGTGTAAAAGTCAACTTCTCTCCTTCTCTTTTTAAGAAAGCATCTTTAACTTTATTTCTCCATTTTACAATATTAGTAACATCAATTTCTATGAATGACTGAACATGTGCAGAAGTTTGAACAGAATCAACCATATGTTTGGCGATTAGTTTCCCCATTCTACTCATCTCAATAACCTCGTCTTCACCATTTACAGAAACTGGCGCCGCTTTAGCAACAGGTTTATCTGACTTTGTTGGTGTTTCTGGTTGAGAAGCTACAATTTTAGGCTGAGGATTTTTTCCTCTATTTGCTATGTAAGTTAAAATATCATCTTTAGTTACTCTATTATCTTTTCCTGAACCAGAAATTGCACCTAATTCAATCATAGAAACGCCCTCTTTCTCAGCAATATTTCTTACTAAAGGTGAATAAAATTTACCTGAATCCGAAGTCTTAGATATTGGTGCAGAAACAACTTCTACAACTTTTTCTATCTTTTTTTCAACTTCTGCTACTTCTTTTGGCGCCTCAACTTTAACCTCTGTACTTGCAACAACATCTCCACCTTCAGTTTCAATAACTGCTATCGTATCTCCAACAGCTACTACATCGTCTTGGTTAAATAAAATTTCAACAAGAGTTCCTTCTACTTCAGAAGGTACTTCAGAATCTACTTTATCAGTAGCAATTTCTACAACAGCTTCATCTAATTCAATGGTATCACCTACTTCTTTTAACCAAGAAGTAATAGTTGCTTCAGCAACACTTTCTCCCATTTTTGGTAACTTTAATTCAAATCTTGCCATAATAAGTCTGTTTTAACGAGAGCAAAAGTACAAAATACTACCGATTTTTTCATATTTATATTAATGAAAATTTTTGTTAATATTTATGATATTCGTAAAAAAGAAAGCCAAAAATCAATTTTAAAATAAAAAATACTGTTTTATGGCTTTATAATTATGTTTTCAGCAAATTTAGGCCCAGTTTTTAGGTTTTGCTAAAACTTTTAGAAGTTTGTTTTCTTCGGAATTTTCTTCTGGATGATGATTGTAAATCCACTGAACCGTTGGTGGTAAAGACATTAAAATACTTTCTATTCTTCCGTTGGTTTTTAAACCGAAAAGTGTTCCACGGTCATGTACTAAATTAAACTCTACATAACGTCCTCTTCGTACTTCTTGCCAATCTTTATGCTGTTTTGTAAATGAAATTTCTTTTCGTTTTTCTACAATTGGCACATAACTTTCTAAGAAACTATCACCAACTTCTGTAACAAAATTATACCTGTCTTGCATTGTAAATTCTTCGGTTTCTTTTAAATAATCGAAGAATAAACCTCCAATTCCACGAGCTTCATTTCTATGTTTATTCCAAAAGTAATTATCGCAAGTTTCTTTAAACTTCGGATAAAATTCTGAATTATGCTTGTCGCAAGCCGATTTACAAACTGTATGAAAAAGCGTAGCATCTTCATCAAACAAATAATAAGGTGTTAAATCTTGACCACCACCAAACCATTGTGTTACAATATTTCCTTCGGAATCATACATTTCAAAATAACGCCAATTTGCATGTACAGTAGGTACAAAAGGATTTGTTGGATGCAAAACTAAACTTAAACCACATGCAAAGAAATTACCTTCTGTTACACCAAACTGTTTTCTTAAAGCTTCTGGTAATTCGCCAAAAACCTTAGAGATATTTACACCTCCTTTTTCAAAAACATTTCCGTTTTCTATAACTCGAGTTCTTCCTCCACCACCTTCATTTCTTGTCCAAAGGTCTTCTTTAAATTTTGCGCCAGCATCAACTTCTTCAATTTTAGAAGTAATAGTGTCTTGCAAATTTTCTATATAATTATAAAACTTATTTTTCATAAACGAGTTCTTGTTTCTTATGTAGTAAAGCCAATGTTTTAGTAGAAGCTGCTGTTACAGATAATGGTAAAACGATAATTATACCAATTACCGGAATTAACAAACACAACATAAAAACAACACCATTTCCTATTGCAAAACCTTTATGATTACCTACAAAATCTACACTTTTCTTATAATCTAAATGACGTTCTAAAGTGTAATCCATATTACCAAAACCTGCGTAATAAGACTGAACCATAAAGAGTAAAAATGTTGAAAATATATTTACTACTGGTATAAATTTAAGTACTAAAATAGGTAATGTTATTAAAAGTTCTTTTGATAAATTTCTAACATTTATTCTAACACCTCTAACTAATTGTTCTGTATTTGTAGTTTTTCTATGCAAATGTTTTACATTTCCATAAAAATGTGCTTCAATTTTTTCTGACACAAAACTCATAAAAGGCGCAGATAAAGCCATTATAATGTGTTTATAAAGAATTAAACCAATGATTACAACAACTAATCCACCAACAAAGTTACTAATAGCTATAAAAGCTTCTTTTCCAAATTCCCAAATCCATAATTTAGAAATAACCCCTCCAATATTATCAGATAAAACATACGCCTCTACACCAATTAAAACAGCTGTTACAATACTTATTAAAATAGGAACTACAAAATACTTCCAAAGTTTTAACTTTGAAATTAATGCAAAAGCACCAGCGTATTCTTTTATTCCTAGAACGATATTTTTTATCATATATAAAATGCTAAACCATTGTTTTATTGCAATAAGATTCTTTTTCAAAATCTCTTACATTCATAGAAACAATTGGCACTTGCGGAAATAAAGTATTTAATGTAGTTACAATTGCAAATGAAAGTTCTGCTTTCTGATCTGCAGTTCTTCCTTCCATTATATTACCAAATACATGTATAAAATCTGCTTTACCTCCTTGCACTAAAGAGTGTTTAAAGGGATTTAAACGTACTTTAATATCATTTCTTTCAAATAATCCTGTAGAAAAAGCTGTTTCTAAAACAGCTTCAAGAGTTTTTCTAGGATCTTGAAGCTCTAATATGTTTTCTGAGCAATCTAAAATAAAGTGAGGCATTTTTTAACTTGCTTTATATTCTTTTACCGCATCTACAAATGCCTTGGCATTTTCTAATGGAATGTTAGGTAAAATACCATGACCAAGGTTTACAATATATCTATCTTTACCAAACTCATTAATCATTTGGTGTACCATTTTCTTAATTTCTGCAGGTGGAGACAACAATCTAGAAGGATCAAAATTACCTTGTAAAGTAATTTTTCCGCCAGATAAATAACGTGCATTTCTTGCAGAACAAGTCCAATCTACTCCTAAAGCAGATGCTCCTGATTTCGACATATCATTTAATGCAAACCAACAACCTTTTCCAAAAGCAATTACTGGTGTAATATCTTTTAAAGCATCGATAATTTGCTGAATATATTGCCAAGAAAATTCTTGATAATCTACAGGAGATAACATTCCTCCCCAAGAATCAAAAACTTGTACAGCATTTACACCAGCTTCAACTTTAGCTTTTAAATATGCTATCGTTGTATCGGTAATTTTTTGTAGTAAACTATGCGCAACCACAGGGTTTGTAAAACATAATTCTTTTGCTTTATCAAAGTTTTTAGAACCTTGACCTTGCACACAATAACATAAAATTGTCCAAGGAGAACCAGCAAAACCAATTAATGGCACTTCATCATTCAGTTTTTCTTTAGTCGCTTTAATTGCATCCATAACATACCCTAAAGTATCTTGAATATCTGGAACAATTACTGAGTCTAAATCTTTTTGATTTCTAATAGGATTTGGTAAATATGGTCCAAAATCTGGCTTCATTTCCACATGAATATTCATTGCTTGCGGAATTACTAATATATCAGAAAATAAAATTGCTGCATCCATTCCATATCTACGAATTGGTTGCACTGTAATTTCCGATGCTAACTCAGGCGTTTGACAACGAGTAAAAAAATCGTATTTCTTTTTTATTTCCTGAAATTCTGGTAAATACCTTCCTGCTTGACGCATCATCCAAACTGGTGGTCTATCAACAGTTTCTCCTTTTAATGCTCTTAAAAATAAATCGTTTTTAATCATATTCTTTCTACGTCATTGCGAGTTTACGAAGCAATCTGTTTATTGAATAAGAGATTACTTCGTCATTCTTCCTCGTAATGACGATTTGTTTATTTACATTTTTGATACAGCTAACATTCCTGCATCAATTGCTTTACTTATTTTTTCTAAATCTTTTTTTGATAAAGCTGATGACAAAAACCATGCTTCAAATTGAGATGGTGGTAAAAACACACCGTTGTTAATCATTTCCCAAAAGAAAACTGCAAACTTTTTAGTATCAGACAATTGAGCTTCTACAAAATCTGTAACTTCACTATTTACAAAGAATGGATTTATCATTGAACCAAATCTATTCACTGTTAAAGATACATTGTATTTTTTAGCTGTTTCTAATAAAACCGTTTCTAAAGAACTCGCTATTTTCTCAAACTCTTTATATGGATTTTGTTTTTTCAACTCCGTTAAAGTTGCAATTCCGCCCGCCATAGCAATAGGGTTTCCACTTAACGTTCCTGCTTGATACATTCCTCCTAAAGGCGCAACTTCTTGCATAATTTCTTCTCTGGCTCCGTAAGCTCCAACGGGGAAACCACCACCAATTACTTTACCTAAACAAGTAATATCTGCTTCTACACCTAATAACTCTTGCGCTCCTCCAAATTTAGAACGGAATCCTGTCATAACCTCATCAGCAATTAATAAGGCTCCTTTTGTTTCTAAATAAGCTTTTAATTCTACCAAGAAATTATTTTCTGGTATTACAACTCCCATATTACCAGCAATTGGCTCAATAATAACACCTGCAATATTATCGTCGTTTTCAAAATGCTTTTTAACACTTTCTAAATCATTAAAATTAGCAATTAATGTGTTTTTTACTGCTCCATCTGGCACACCTTTAGAACCCGGTAAACTTAAAGTTGCTAATCCAGAACCTGCTGCAACCAATAACGCATCTTGATGCCCGTGATAACAACCTGCAAATTTTATAATTTTATCTTTTCCTGTAAAAGCTCTTGCTAAACGGATTCCGCTTAAAACTGCTTCTGTTCCAGAATTTACAAAACGTACTTTATCCATTCCAGGAAAAGCATCACAAACAATTTTTGCTAATTTTATTTCATTTTCTGTAGATGCTCCAAAAGAATAACCTTTTTTTAATGCCTTTTCAACTGCTTTTTGGACTTTTTTATGCCTATGACCTATAATCATAGGTCCGTAAGAAAGTACTAAATCTACATATTTATTACCATCAACATCGGTAATTTTAGTTCCTTTTGCTTTTTTTATAAACAACGGATTTCCTCCTACTGAAGAAAATGCTCTTACCGGAGAATTTACGGCTCCAACAAGGTTTTTTAATCCTTTTTTATATAGTTTTTCTGATTTTTTAAACTCCATACTATTCTTTCTGCTTTTCCATTTTTAACACAAGCGGAAGTCTTTCGTCTGCACTTAAATTAAAAAAGGTACCGTTTTTATTTTTTGAAACTTTTATTCTCATTATTGAGTACTTGTTCTTCTCATTGCCTACTAAAACTGTACTGTCGTTTACAATCCAACTCGCTTTTTTAACAGATTTTAAAATATAAGAAAATATGGCATTTGAAGAATCTGATTTTAAAACCATTGTACTATCTTTTTTTAACTGAAAAGTAGCTTTTCTATAACCATCAACCACACTTTTAAAATTAACTTTATTAGGTGATTTTTCTATTTTTACGACCTTCCAACTACCAATAATTGAATCTCTATCAATATTTTGAGCAACAATAATTGTTGATGACAAAAAGATAAGTAAAACGATAAATTTCTTCATAAAATGTAGTTTTCAATTTTCTCTTAGGATTAAACAACTATAATGTTTTTTCATTTAATTTATTTATTAAATCCTTTCCAAAATCTCGTGTATTTTTTTCAGAACTATTAGGATAATTTAAATCAACCATTAACCTATTTTCTGTATTAATTTCACGTAAAGTTGGAAGAACAGGGTCATACGAAACATTATCATTTTCATCATAAATTAAGATTGTTCTATCCAAGTGTTTTTTTATATGTAAAAGATTCCCATTTAATTTAACAGAAGATTCAGATATCACTTCAAGCAAAGAAGCTTTATCAACTCGCTCCATATTAGTTTGTTTAGTTTTACTAATCCTTTCCATTTTAAATACTTTTTAGTTTAACTTTTCAATAAAACTTTAGCAGCTTCTTTTGCAAAATAGGTAATAATTATGTCTGCTCCTGCTCTTTTCATAGATAACAAACTTTCCATCATTACTCTTTCTCCGTCAATCCAACCTTTTTCTGCAGCAGCTTTTACCATTGCATATTCTCCACTTACATTATAACAGGCAATTGGTCTATCAAAATTATTTTTTAAATCTCTAATAATATCTAAGTATGATAATGCAGGTTTTACCATTAAAACATCAGCTCCTTCTTGATCATCAAAAGTAGCCTCTCGCATACCTTCATCTCTATTTGATGGATCCATTTGATACGTTCTTCTATCTCCAAAAGTTGGCGCAGAATCTGCTGCATCTCTAAACGGACCATAAAATGCTGAAGCGTATTTTACTGAATATGTCATAATTGGTAAATTTACAAAACCAGAATTATCCAAAGATTGACGAACCATATCTATCGTTCCGTCCATCATACCAGATGGCGCAACCATATCTACACCCGCTTTAGCATGAGATATAACTTGTTTTGCAAGATTTACTAAAGTTGCATCATTATCTACATCATTATCATGTATAATTCCGCAATGACCATGAGAAGTATATTCGCAAAAACAAACATCTGTAATTACATATAAACTCGGGTAATTTTTCTTGATAAAACGAATTGCTTGTTGCATAATTCCGTTATCATTCCAAGTTTCTGTTCCTTCTTCATCTTTATTAGAAGGAATACCGAATAATAAAACTGCAGGTATATTTAATTCAACAACTTCTTCTAATTCTTTAGAAATTCTATCTAAAGAAAAACGTTTAATTCCTGGCATCGAAACAATTTCTGTTTCAATATTTTCTCCTTCTTCTATAAAAAGTGGATACACAAAATCGTCTACAGATAGTTTAGTTTCTTTAACTAATCTTCTAATTCCTTCTGATTTTCTTAATCTACGAGTTCTAAACATCAATTTTTACTATGTCAGGTCGAGCGCAGTCGAGACCTAATTTATAAAAACCTCTCGACTGCGCTCGAGGAGACCTTCTTTATTATTTTGAATAATACAAGTTCACCAATTCTAAAACACTATCTACACTTGGCATATTTGCTACTTCTACTTTATCAAAATGTTTTCTTGCCTCTACAGCTGTTGTTTCTCCAATACAAAAAGCAACTTTGTCTGGGTTGTTTTCTTCTAAATAACTTACAATACCAGAAGGACTGTAAAATATAAGTCCAGAAACTTCATCTCCAACTTCTGTTGGACTTAACATTGTTTTATAAGCTTCTACTTCGTTTACAACTATATCATTAGATTGCAAATAAGCAGGTAAAATATCTAATCTTACATTACTACAAAAATAAGTTACTTCCTTATTATCTAATTCTTTAATTAAATATTCAGATAGTTTTTTAGCATTTTTAGAAACATGAGCAACTTTACCTATTCTATTTTCAATTAGCTTTTTTGTTCTTCTACCAACGCAATAAATATTTTTAAAACTCATTTCATCTCTTGTGAAAGAATTTAAAAGTGCTTCTACTCCATTCTGACTAGTAATAATTACGTTTTCAATTTCATTTTTTACTGCCTTTGGCGGAATTCTATTAAAACGAATTTTAATAAAATCGCTATCTTTTACACCAATCGTTTCAGAAAGTGTTTCTTTCTGAAGTTCAGAAAGTTTTTTAGTAGAATAAATGTGTTGTAAAGGTGCTTCAGCTTCATCATTATCTTCTGCTATTAACTCTTTACCACCTCTGTTAATTACATAATCTGCACAATCTTTAGCTAGATACTTATGACTACCTAGCTTAACAGCTTTATTAACTGTAATTTTCTTTGAGCCATCTTTTTTAAGTAAAACACCTTTAAAGTTAACCTCTTCCGTTTTTGAGTTGATATACACTACGGCTCCAATTGGCGCTGTACAACCACCTTCTAAAAGATTTAAAAACTCACGTTCTATAGTAGTACAAATTTCTGTTTCTCTATGGTTTAATTGCTCACAAGCATCTAAACAATACTCATTATCTTCCAAACAAGTAACCATAATTGCACCTTGTGCTGGTGCAGGTATCATCCAAGAAAGACTAATAATTTCTTCAGGCTTTATATCTAAACGATACAAACCTGCAGCAGCAAAAATTGCTCCGTTCCAATCGTTATTTTCAAGTTTTTCTAAACGTGTATTTACATTACCCCTTAAGCCAACAACTTTATGTGTTGGGTAACGATCTAGCCATTGTGCTTTTCTACGCAAGCTACCTGTTGCAATTACTGCATTTGGTTGTCCAAAAAACTCTTCACTTTCCTTAAAAATTAAAACATCAGAATAATCATCACGTTTTAAAACTGCAGCTTGTATTATGTTTTTAGGTAAAACTGTTGGCACATCTTTTAAAGAATGAACAGCAATATCAATTTCTTTATTTAACATGGCAATATCTAGATTCTTTGTAAAGATTCCAGTTACTCCCATTTCATATAAAGGCTTGTCTAAAACAATATCTCCAATAGATTTAATAGGCACAATTTCTGCTTGATACCCTAATTCCTCTAATTCTTTACGTACTTTGTTCGCTTGAAAAAGAGCCAATTGACTATCGCGAGTTCCAATTCTTATAATTTTTTGCATGTACTTTTTAGTTAGTTTTGAAACACTTTATTGATAACTTGTAGACTTTGAGATACAGATGTATCTTCATCTTTTAAGTGCTTAACAAACTGTGTTGTAATTTTTTGAATGATGCGTGAAGTTAAGATTTCTGCTTGATTTTCATCAAAATTATTTATTTTCTTTTTCTGAAAATTAATCTCATCATTTTTTATATTCTCTAAAGATTCTTTTAAAGCCGCAATTGTTGGTGTAAATTTTCTATGATTTAACCAGCTATTAAACTCTGCTTTATGAATTTCTATAATATTTTCTGCTAAAGGAATTTCTTGTTGACGAACCGCTAAAGTTTCATCGGTAATTTTAGAAAGTTCATCTACATTTACCAAAGAAACACCTTTAAAATCGGTTACATTTTTAGCAACATTTTCTGGCATCGATAAATCTAAAATCAGTAATTCTTTATTATTAGCAATATGTTCTTTTAAAATTGTTGGTTTGTCTGCACCAGTAGAAACAATTAACACATCTGCTTTCTCTATTTCTTCAGACAAATTTTCTATTACAGACTTTCTAATAGAACTATGTTCTTTCACAAACTCCGCTGCCTTTTCTTCTGTTCTATTTATCAAACAAATTTGATTGTTCTGCGTATATTCTGCTAAGTTTTTACAGGTATGTTTCCCCATTTTACCCAACCCAAAAACTAAAATATTTTTAGAGTTGTAATCTGGTAAGTTTTTTATGATGTATTGCACAGCTGCGTAAGAAACAGAAGTTGTACCAGAACTTAATTTCGTTTCGTTTTTAACACGTTTACTAGCTTGTAAAACATTGTTTAATAAACGCTCTAAATACGCATTCGTTGTATTTAGTGATTTTGCTAACTTAAAAGACTGTTTTAATTGACCTACGATTTCGTAATCTCCTAAAATCTGACTTTCTAAACCTGTACCAATTCTAAATAATTGATAAATTGCTTCTTGATTTTTGTAAACGTTAGAAACTTTTGCAAATTCATGAATTGAACCTTCAGAAAATTCGCATAAAAGTTCTATTAACTGACAAGGTCGTTCTGCAAAACCAGAAATTTCTGTTCTATTACAAGTTGATAAAATAAAAATTCCTTTAAAATCTTTCTCTTTAGCAAGTTCTAGCAATGCTATTTGATTTTCTTTAGACAAAGAAAACTTCCCACGCGTTTTTGCGTCGGCTTTTTTATAACTTACTCCAATGTTGTAAAAGTGCTCTTGTTTGTTGGCCTGCATGTATTTGTAAAAGATGGTCAAAAGTAAAAACTTCAATTAGAAAAAAGTATCGCTAAAAGTACTTTTAATAACGATATCAGTTTTTTGACGAATTTTAGCATCAATAAATTACAAAAACCCTTATTTTTGCAATGGTGTTAAGGTTTTGCAATTATTTTATATAGAATCATTCTAAATAAAAACACGTCAAAAAACAAGAATATTTATGTTTAAAAATGTCGGAGAAAGTACTTTTGAAGAAATAAACTTAGAAAAAGGCTTTTATGTACTTCATTTTCAGAACGAAAGCAAAGAGGTTCAAAGTTTTGAAAGAGAAATAAGTAGTACATTTATTCAAATGCACTTTTGTTTGCGGGGTAATTCTAAATTTCTATTCAACAATAGTTCTTATTCTTTTGATGTATTAGACAATAGATCTATTTTATTATATAACCCACAACGAACCTTACCTATCAATTTAGAAATTCAGCCAAAAACAACGTTAATCTCTCTATTGATTTCTATTGAAAAATTCCATTCTTTATTTTCTAAAGAATCAGGATACATTCCTTTTTTAAGTGATGAAAACAGCAATCGAAAATTTTATGACGATACTGAGACAAAACCAACAGTTTCTATCGTTTTACAACAAATAATCAACTCTAACATTAACAGTTCTATTAGAGAATTATATGTGAAAGGAAAAGTTTATGAGTTATTAAGCTTGCATTTTCAGCAAGAAGAAAATACAAATGGCGAATACTGCCCTTTTTTAGTTGATGAACAGAACGTTATCAAAATTAGAAAAGCGAAAGAAATTATTATTGCTAGAATGTCTGAGCCACCAAGCCTACAGGAATTAGCGAACGAAATTGGCTTAAATCTTAAAAAATTAAAAGAAGGTTTTAAGCAAATTTATGGCGACTCTGTTTTTAGTTTTTTATTTGATTATAAAATGGAACACGCAAGAAGATTACTAGAAAGCAACCAATATAATGTTAACGAAGTTGGTTTAAAAGTTGGTTATAGTACTGCAAGTCATTTTATTGCTGCTTTTAAAAAGAAATTTGGCACAACACCAAAAAAATACGTAATGAGTTTAAATAAATAAACAATTAGCAATTAGCAATTAGCAATTAGCAATTAGCAATTAGCAATTAGCAATTAGCAAAAATGAAAACTTTGAAAATTTGAAACTAAAACATTTTGAAACAATTAACACATTACGACATCGAAAATAATCAAAAACAATTTCCAATAACCATTGTTTGTGATGCTATTAGAACTCCAGAAAATATTGGAATGTGCTTTAGAATATCCGAAAGTTTTGGTGTAGAAAAAATCTATTTCCATGAGAGCTCACCTTCTTTAGATAATAGAAAAGTAACAAAAACAGCTAGAAACACAATTAAACATATTCAACATAATTATTATACTGATTTCATATCTGTAGTTAGCAAATTAAAGGAAGAAGGAAACACAATTATAGGGATAGAAATTACTGATAAAAGTATAAATATTCAGGATATCAATTTTAAGAATCATGATAAAATCGTACTACTTTTAGGAAGCGAAAGAAACGGAATTGAAAATGTTGATTTAATAGATTATTCTATTGCAATACCAATGTTTGGCAAAAACTCTAGCATGAATGTTATACATAGTTTAGCAATTACTTTGTATGAAGTTACGAATCAGTTAGTAGTTAGTAGTTAGTAGTTAGTAGTTAGTAGTTAGTAAAACAAAAAAAATAAGATTCTGGATTAATTTCAGGATGATAAAAATAATTAAATAACAAAAGTTTTAATTTTTACTTTTAAAAACTTTGAAACTTTGAAACTTTTTTAAATGAAAGGAATATTAATAAACAATTTAGGATCACCAGACACAACAGAAACAAAAGACGTTAAAAAATACTTAGATGAGTTTTTAATGGACGAACGTGTAATTGACATTCCGTACTGGAAACGTTATTTACTTATTAAAGGTATTATTCTTAGAACAAGACCTAAAAAATCTGGTGCTGCATACAAGAAAATTTGGTGGAAAGAAGGTTCTCCATTAGTGGTCATTTCTGAAAGGTTTACAAAAAAACTGATTAAAAAAGTAGATACCCCTGTTGCATTAGCAATGCGTTATGGATCTATGACCATGGAAAACGGAATTAAAGAACTTGCAGACAAAGGTGTTACAGAAATATTTTTAGCACCAATGTATCCACACTACGCAATGTCTTCTTACGAAACTGTAGTAACCAAAGCAGAAGAAATTATTGCAGCTAATTATCCAAATATAAAACTAGATGTTTTACCTGCTTTTTACAACAAACCTGGTTACATAAAAGCGATGAGTAGCAATATTGCAAATCACTTAAAAGGATTCGATTACGATCATATTTTATTTTCTTATCATGGTATTCCAGAACGTCATATTTTAAAATCAGACGTTACAAAAAGTCATTGTAAAATAGATGGTTCTTGTTGTGAACGTAATTCTGTTGCGCATCATACATGCTATAGACATCAATGTTTTGAAACTACAAAAGAGATAGTAAAAACACTTGGTTTAAAAGAAGGTTCTTATAGCAACTCTTTTCAATCTCGTTTATTAAAAGATCCTTGGTTAAAACCGTATACAGATTTCGAGTTAGAGAAATTCCCTTCAGAAGGAAAGAAAAAATTAGCCGTTATTACTCCTGCGTTTGTTGCCGATTGCTTAGAAACTTTAGAAGAAATTGCAATGGAAGGAAAAGAAGAATTTTTAAAATTTGGAGGAACAGACTACAAACATATCCCGTGCATGAACGACAATGATGACTGGGTTGATGTAGTAGTTTCTTGGATTAACGACTGGAAAAATAAATAAACGTTTTGCAAACTGTCAGTTCGAGGGAATTTATGAAGAATGAATAAATTTGTATCGAGAACCTTATCAAAAAAAATCTCGATACAATTTCGAAAAAAAATCGAAATCACTCGAAATGACAAATTGTTTTAAAAAACTGAACTTTGAAACTAAATTAAAATAAGATGGATTTCCTATACGTAAAAGCATTGCATATTATATTTGTAGTAACCTGGTTTGCTGGTTTATTTTACATTGTTCGTTTGTTTATTTATCATGCAGAAGCAGAAAAAAAGAAGAACCAGCTAAAGAAATTTTACAAACTCAGTATAAATTAATGAGTAAAAGGTTATGGTACATTATCACTTGGCCTTCTGCTATTTTAGCTAGTTTTTTTGCTTTTTGGATGCTATATAAAAATCCTATTTATCTAGAAATGCCTTGGATGCATGTAAAACTAGCATTCGTTTTTGCATTGTATTTTTATCATTATTCTTGCCAAAGAATTTATAGTCAATTGCAGAAAAACATCATTAAATACTCTGCTTTAAAACTGAGAATGTTTAATGAAATTGCAACAATCATTTTATTTGCAGTTGTATTTTTAGTAACCTTAAAAAGTGCAATTAATTGGATTTGGGGTGTTGTAGGCATTATTCTTTTTGGAATAATTATGATGTTATGTATTAAACTCTACAAAAGAATTAGAGAGAAAAAATCTTGGGATAAAGCAGAGAAGGAAGTTTTGAAAAAGGAATAAAAATAACATAGAGTAACTGTTTGCATTCGCAGTTACTTACTATTGACTGAATACTGCAAACTAACTTTTAACTTCTAATACTCTGCTCAAACGGAATTCTATTAACAATAGACCTTCCTAAAGTAACTTCATCTGCGTATTCTAATTCATCGCCAACAGCTATTCCACGTGCAATTGTAGACGTTGTTATTTCAAATTTTTCTATCTGTTTAAAAATATAGAAATTTGTAGTATCACCTTCCATAGTAGAACTTAATGCAAAAATGAGTTCTTTAACTTCTCCGCTTTCCACTTTATGAACTAAAGAATCAATTTCTAAATTTTGAGGTCCAATACCTTCAATGGGAGATATTTTACCACCTAAAACATGGTACAAACCATTAAATTGCGATGTACTTTCAATAGCCATTACATCTCTAATATCTTCTACAACACAAACAATTTCTGCATTCCTTTTTGGGCTATTACAAATATCACATAAAACAGTATCAGAAATATTAAAACACTTTTCACAGTTTTTTACATCATTTCTTAAATGCAACAATGCTTCAGACAAATACTTTGTATTTTCTTTAGGTTGTTTTAAAAGATGTAAAACTAATCTTAAAGCTGTTCGCTTCCCTATTCCTGGTAAACGAGAAACTTCATTCACAGCATTTTCTAATATTTTCGATGAAAAATCCATAGTTGGCAAAATTATGAATTATCAATTATCAATAACGAATTAATCAATTAAAATTTTAAAAAAGTATATCTTCGTTATTACCAAATCGTAATTTGTACATATTTCATGCAACCACTTCATATAATTCTATTAATAGTAGCTTATTTTTCTGTATTAATCTTAATTTCTTACATCACAGGAAAATCTGCAAATAACAAAACCTTTTTTAAAGCTGATAATTCATCGCCATGGTATTTAGTTGCTTTTGGTATGGTTGGCGCTTCGCTTTCTGGTGTTACTTTTATTTCTGTTCCTGGCTGGGTAGAATCGCAAAGTATGAGTTACATGCAAATGGTTTTAGGCTACATTGTTGGTTATGCTGTTATTGGCATGGTTTTACTTCCACTCTATTACAAGTTAAATTTAACATCAATTTACAGTTATTTACAAGATCGTTTTGGAGATTACTCATACAAAACTGGTGCAAGTTTCTTTTTACTCTCTAGAACTATTGGTGCTGCTTTTAGGTTATTTCTTGTTGCAAATGTTTTACAATTGCTATTATTTGATGAATACGGAATTCCGTTTTGGGTAACCGTTACCATTACCATTCTACTTATTTGGCTGTATACATTTAAAGGCGGAATAAAAACAATCGTTTGGACAGATACTTTGCAAACACTTTTTATGTTAACTGCAGTTGGTGTTTGTATTTATACAATTTCTGACGAGTTACAAATTAGCAACCTATTTTCTTACGTTGCAGATAGCGAACTGTCTAAAACTTTCTTTTTTGATGATGTAAAAACCGGTGATTATTTCTGGAAACGATTTTTAGCTGGCGCTTTTGTAGCTATTGTAATGACTGGCTTAGACCAAGATATGATGCAAAAAAACCTTACTTGTAGAAACTTAAAAGACGCACAGAAAAACATGTTTTGGTTTACAATAGTTTTAGTAATTGTAAATTTCTTCTTTTTAGCATTAGGAGTACTTTTAACAGACTACGCTCAAAAAAACGGTATAGATGCTCACAAAGATCAATTGTTTCCTATAATAGCCACAAAAGGCACTTTAGACCTTGCAACAGCTATTTTCTTTTTACTTGGTTTAATTGCTGCCGCATATTCTAGTGCAGATTCTGCACTTACTTCTTTAACTACTTCATTTAGTATCGATATTTTAGAGATTGACAAAAAACAAAACGAAGTAGATCAAGAAAAAACTAGAAAGAAAATTCATATTTTATTTTCATTTATATTAATAGCTACTATTTTGGTTTTTAAATACTTTATTGCAGATGAGAGTGTGATTGCAAAAATATTTACTTTTGCGAACTATACATATGGTCCTCTTTTAGGTTTATACGCTTTTGGTTTATTTACTAAATTAAAAGTAAAAGACAGAGCAGTTCCGCTTATTTGTATAACCTCTCCAGTAATAACTTTCCTAATAAACTCAATTTGTATTGCATACTTTAATTTCGAATTTGGTTTTGCTTTACTTATATTAAATGGACTACTTACTTTCTTTGGTTTATTTCTTTTTAAGCGCAAAAAATAAGAAACTCTAAACGGTCAAATTTGCACTTTATTGCATAACATTTTAAAAATCAACCTAAAACATTAAAATAAATTAGGAAATTCATTTTTTTTATAATTTTATAGTATCATTTTAACCCCCATATTATGAGTACTACAAAAAAATTGCATTGTAGTAGGTATAATCCTACTTTTTATCAAATCTGCTTACAGTTTAACTCCTTCAATTACAGACAACGATTTTAATCTTTTTAAAGATATTACTTCGATTGTAAGTGATAAAATTAAAACCAGCTCTGAAGAGAATAATTCTTTTTGGAAGAATCATGAATCAAACTGGAAAAAAACAGAAAACTTTAACTCTAGTAACTACTGGAATCAAAAAGAATCTACTTTTATAGTAGTAAACTCTACAGGAAACACTGTTACTATAAGTAATAAAAAAATCAGCTCTAAAAAAGACGATTCTTATCAAACTTCAAATGGTAAAAATTATCCTAAAAGCTATGAATCTGGAGAAATTAGATACAAGGGTTTCCGCTTTACAAATTTAAACATACCTTCTAACGCAGTAATTACAGATGTAAAACTAAATTTAACAGGATACAAATATGGTAATACAACTGTTAATGTAAAAGCAGAAAAATTAAAAGCACCAACTCAATATAGTAGCTCAAATAATTATCTATCTTCTACTACTAGAACATCTAACTCTGTTAATTGGAATATCCCAAGCTTATATAACGGAATACAACTAACATCTCCAAACTTAAAAGATATTGTACAAGAGGTTGTCGATGCTAAAGGTGGAATAACAAATTTATCTTTAATCATTTCTTCTAGTACAAAATGGGAAGGTTGGAATTACGATGATGGGAGTTCTACCTACTATCCAAAAATAAACATTACTTATTCTACTGCAAGTATAGAACTTGAAGACGATTATAAAGAAACAGAAGTAAACATACCTGTTATTGTTGATGTTTTTAATAATGACAACAACTTACCTACTAACGGAACTGTAAAAATAAGCGTAGAACCAACTAACGGAACTGTTGTTATAGTTGATACAAACCTTACTCCAAACAATCCTGGTGATGATGTTGTTACCTACGTGCCTAATTTAAACTATGTTGGTTCTGACTCCTTTAAATATAAAGTATGTAACAGCAGTACAAACGAGTGCGAAACTGCATCAGTTAACATTGTTACCAACTCAACTATAGACAATTGTGATGCACTTGCTTCTGGAAACTTAGATACAGATGGAGATGGTGTTTCTGATATTTGTGACTTAGACGATGATAATGATGGTATCTTAGACACAGACGAATGCCCTGTTGTTACTCCTTTCTTATTTAAACTAAATGACAACAACAAAACATTTAAAAGTAGTGGTAGATCTGGAGATATTGGAGATACAATGCTTTATAAAAACGTGGGTACAAGTTTTGGTGTTATCATCGATTTAAAAATTACTGTTACAGCAAATTCGGATCCACAAAACATGACCATAGATATTAGTGGTTTTAAATACGGATCAGATTTATACCCAATTTTATTAGGCGGTACAAATACTAAGGAAATCCCTTCAGCAACTGTTAAATTCGAATTTTTTAAATCAAATACAGATCAATTAGTAAATGTAGCTCCTTCATTTTTATTTAAAGATATAGATCATTTAAGTGATGGTACTGGTGAGTCTTTAGAAATAGACAACAACCTCGTTAGTAGCTATTCTTTATCTAAAAACCCATCAACGGATTTATATATTGTAGACAATATTTCTACAAATTATACAGGTGCTTCTGGTAATTTCTTAAGAGTAAATTCTAAAAAAGAAGAAAGCAGCCTTAATAGCGAAAATTTATGGCTTGGACTTCAACTATTAGAAGTTAACTCATTTAACATAAACATATTAAAAAGAACAGGAAATACAGGTTATGTTTTTGAATCTGACACTTTTTCTAACAGCACAACTACATATCAGTTAGACGCAGATTGCTCTATAGATACAGATAATGATGGTATCCCAGATTATTTAGACACAGATTCAGATAATGATGGTTGCCCAGATGCAACAGAAGCAGAAAAAAACATGCAAACAACTGCAACTCTTAGCGGTGGTAGTAAAGGTGGTAGTTCTGCTAACTTAGGAACTGTTTCTAACAAAAACGGAATTCCGATACCATTTGGAACAGCTAATGGATCTGAAATTGAAGGTCAAAAAATAACTTCTGCTACAAAAACATTCGAAAAAATAATTATCAATACAACAGAATTTACCTTAACAAAAAACAAAGAAGAAAATGCAACTTTAACCATAGACGCATCAGCCGTAAAAACAAATACCTTTACAGATGGTGTTGCTAATTATGAAGACCCTAACGGAACTGACACTTCTAACCTCTTAACTTATAAATGGTACAAAAACTCAGATCCAAGTAAAACATTATCAACAGACGCCACATATTTAGCTAAAAAAGTAAACCTTTCTAACAAAGGAGATTATACAGTAGTTATAACGGGAGCAAATTCTTCTTGTTCTGAAGAAGTTACATTTACTTTAAACGTAAACGACACACCTACAGCCTCTAACGACAATCTAACTGTTAATGAAGATTCTACAAATAACTCTTTAAATATTTTAACCAATGATTCTTTTGGTGGTGATGGAGCAAATTCTGGAACAATTTCTATAACTTCAATTACAACTTCTGAAAACGGAACAGTTTCAGTAGATAATAACGCAACACCTTCTAATCCTTTAGACGATAAAATTACATATACTCCACTTGCAGATTTTAGTGGTTCAGATTCTTTTACTTATACAATTACAGACGCAGATGGAGATACTTCTACAGCAACAGTAACTGTTAATGTAACCTCTATAAACGACGTTCCTACTTCTGTTGCAGACACAGTAACCATAAATGAAGATTCAACCAACAACTCAATTAATGTTCTAGACAATGATTCTTTTGGTGGAGACGGAGCTAACTCTGGCGCTATTTCTATCGCTTCTACTACTTCTAACCAAGGAGGAACTGTATCTGTAGACAATAACGCTACACCTACAAATCCGTTAGACGATAAAATTATTTATACTCCTTTAACCAACTTTAATGGCGCAGATACTTTTTCTTATAACATTACAGATGCTGATGGAGATATTTCTTCTGCTGAAGTTACAATTACAGTAACTTCTATTAACGATTTACCAACAGCAACTGCAGACACAATTACTGTTAATGAAGACAGTGCTACAAATTACATTAATGTTTTAAATAATGATGACTTTGGTGGTGACGGAGCTAATTCTGGTGCTATTTCATTAGTTGCTGCAACATCTAATAATGGTGGTACTTTAACTATAAATAACAATAACACGCCTAACAACCCTAATGATGATGGAGTTTTATACACACCTGTAGCAAATTTTAATGGAACAGATACTTTTAGTTATTCTATTACTGATGCTAACGGAGATGTTTCTACAGCACAAGTTACAGTTACAGTTACTTCTGTAAACGACAAACCTAATGCAACTGAAGATGTTGTTTCTGTTGATGAAGATTCTACAAATAACTCTTTTAATGTATTAGCTAATGATTCTTTTGGTGGCGATGGAGCTAATAATAGTGCTATAACTATTAATTCTGCAACCTCTAATCAAGGAGGAACTGTAGCTGTAGACAACAACGAAACACCAAACGATCCTACTGATGACAAAATTACTTATTCTCCTTTAGCAAACTTTAACGGAACAGATGTTATTAAATACACAATAACAGATGCAAACGGAGATACATCAACAGTAAAAATTAAAATTACTGTTAATTCAATTAATGATACACCTTCTGCAATAGCAGACACCATTACTGTTAATGAAGATTCTACAAATAACACTATTAGCGTTTTAAGTAACGATTCTTTTGGTGGCGATGGCGCAAACACTGGAACAATAACTTTATCTGATGAAGTTTCTACAAACGGAGGAACAATTTCAGTAAATAATAACGGAACTTCGAGTGATCCTACGGATGATTCAATAACTTATACGCCAGCTAAAGATTTTAATGGAGCCGACACATTTAATTATACCATTACAGATAAAAATGGAGATATTTCTACAGCACAAGTAACAGTTACGGTAACTTCTGTAAACGACACTCCTGCATCTGTTGCAGATACTAAATCTGTTGATGAAGATTCCACAAACAACTCTTTTGATGTATTAGCTAATGATTCTTTTGGTGGCGACGGAGCTAATTCTGGAGCTATTACTATTGCTTCTTCAACATCTGCAGAAAACGGAACAGTTACTGTTGATAACAACTCAACTCCTTCAAATCCGTTAGACGACAAAATTACATATACTCCATTTGCTAATTTTAACGGTTCTGATTCTTTTACATACACAATTACAGATGCAGATGGCGATACTTCTACCGCAACTGTTACAGTTAATGTAAGTTCTACAAACGACACACCTAGCTCAGCAGCAGATACAGCAACTGTAAATGAAGACTCAACTAATAACTCAATTGATGTTTTAAATAATGATAATTTTGGTGGTGACGGAGCTAATTCTGGTGCTATTTCAATTACTTCTACAACAACAAGTAAAGGTGGAACTATTGAGGTAGATAAAAATGCTACTCCAACAAATCCATTAGATGATAAAATTATTTATACCCCTTTAGCAAATTTTAACGGTACAGATACTTTTAGCTATTCTATTACAGATGCTAACGGAGATATTTCTACCTCTGAAGTAACAGTAACAGTAACTTCTATTAACGATTTACCTACTGCAACCGCAGACACAATTACGGTTAATGAAGATACTACTTCAAATTACATTAATGTTTTAATTAATGATGATTTTAGTGGTGATGGAACTAACACCGGAGCAATATCATTGGTTACCACTACTTCTAATAATGCCGGTACTTTAACTATAAATAACAACAATACTCCTAACAACCCAAGTGATGATGGTGTTTTATATACACCAGCAGCTAACTTTAATGGAACTGATACTTTTAGTTACTCTATTACAGATGCAAACGGAGATATTTCTACAGCACAGGTTACAGTTACAGTTACACCTGTAAACGATTTACCAAGCGCAACAAAAGATACCTATACTGTTAATGAAGATTCTTCAAACAATAATTTCAGCATTTTAGATAATGATGATTTTGGTGGAGACGGACCTAATAACGGGTCAATTTCTGTTACTTCTACAACTTCTACTCAAGGCGGTACGGTTTTAATAAATGACAACGATACTTCTCAAGATCCAACGGATGATACCATAATTTATACTCCTATAGCTAATTTTAACGGAACTGATGTTATTGAATACTCAATAACAGATGCAAATGGAGATATTTCTACAGCAGAAATAACAATTACAGTAAACTCTGTAAACGATATGCCAAATGCAGTTTTAGATACAATTACTGTTAACGAAGACACTACAAATAACACAGTTTATGTTTTAAGTAACGATTCTTTTGGTGGCGACGGAGCCAACACCGGTACAATTACTTTATCTAATGAAACTTCTACTAAAAAAGGAATCATCACCATAAATAATAACGGAACTCCGAACGACCCAACAGATGACTCTATAACTTATATTCCTGCAAAAGATTTTAATGGTACAGATACTTTTAGCTATACAATTACAGATAAAAACGGAGATACATCTTCTGCAGAAGTTACAGTTACCGTAAACTCAGTAGACGATTTACCACTAGCATCAAATGACACTACTTCAGTTAACGAAGACTCAGCAAACAATACAATAAATGTAATTAATAATGATTCTTTTGGTGGTGATGGACCAAACACTGGAACAATAGCTATTATCTCTACAACTTCTGCAGAAAACGGAACAGTTGCTGTTGATGATAATGCGACTCCAACAAACCCATTAGATGATAAAATTACTTATACTCCATTTGAAAACTTTTTTGGAGTAGATACATTTACATACACAATTACAGATGCAGATGGAGATTCTTCTAATGCAACAGTTACTGTTAATGTAAACTCTGTAAATGACACGCCAACTTCTGTTGCTGATACCGCAACGGTAGACGAAGACACAACAAACAATACTATTAACGTAACTAGCAATGATAATTTTGGAGGTGATGGACCTAATTCTGGTACTATCTCAATTATTTTCGATACTACAAGTAAAGGCGGAACAATAGCAGTAGACAACAACGAGACACCTACTAATCCACAAGATGACAAGATTATTTATATACCTTTAGCTAATTTTAATGGTACAGATACTTTTAGTTATACTATTACAGATGCAAATGGAGATATTTCTTCTTCTCAAGTAACAGTAACCGTAACTTCTATTAACGATGTACCAACAGCTACTGCTGATACAGTTACAGTTGACGAAGACAGTACTACAAATTATATTAATGTTTTAGAAAATGATAATTTTGGTGGTGATGGAGCTAATTCTGGTACAATCTCATTAGTTACTACAGTTTCTAACAACAACGGTTCCTTAACTATAAACAATAACAATACTCCAAACAATCCTAGTGATGACGGTATTTTATATACACCAGCAACTAATTTTAATGGTTCTGATACTTTCAGTTACTCTATAACAGATGCTAATGGAGATGTTTCTACTGCAGAAGTTACTGTTACAGTTACATCTATAAACGATTTACCAAAAACCACTTATGATACTGTTACTATAAACGAAGATTCTACAAGTAATTCTTTTGATGTTTTAGTTAATGATTCTTTTGGTGGTGATGGACCAAATAATGGAAGTATAGTAATTGCCTCTAGCACAACAAATCAAGGAGGATCTGTTACAATTGATAATAATGGAACTGAAAATAACCCAACAGACGACAAAATAATTTACACACCAATAGCCGGAAGCACAGGTTCTGATTCTTTTGAATACACAATTACTGATGCAAACGGAGATACTTCATCAGCAACTGTAAATATTACAATAAATGCTTCTGGAGTAAAATACAATCCAACTGCAGCTGCAGATTGTTTTAATATTTTTGTACAAAATAACCTAACAGTTGCAAACGGAGATACTGCTGGAAGTATAGCAGCTGGTGGAAACTTAACTTATAACGAAAACTACTCAATCACTTCAGAAGATTGTGGTTGTTTTTCTGTGAACGATGTTAATATTGGTATGTTAATTGGTGGTAAAGTATCTTACCCAGAAACTGGAATCTTTACAATTACTAATGAAAATCAGTATATAAAAATTGGAGAAGAAAATAACACAACTGCTTGGTATCAAAACCCAGACAATACGTATTCTCCAATAAGAATTACACCACAAGATAACTACGAAGCTAACGCATACATTCAATTAGCAAGTAATTCTACATCTTTAGATGTTTCTAACAGTAAAAATCCTGTTTTTGAAAACAATATTATAGATTTTGATATGGCATTTCAACAATTACAAACGAATGCAATTAGCATGTCTAAAGAAACAAACAATGCTTCTGTTTTAAACACAGATTACGAAGCTATTTCTAACAATAACCTTCCTTCCGAAATTGTTATTGGTTTAAATAACGGAATTAACTACCTAAACATTACTGCAGAAGACTTAAATAACGTTACAAGTGTAGAATTTTATGATCAACCAAATTCTTCTAGAGTATTAATTATTAATGTAAATACTACAGAATCTTTTGATTGGAATGTTTGGGAGCAAAAAAACCTTGATGAAGAAAGTAATGCATACATCCTTTACAACTTCTATAATTCATCAACCTTAAATATTTTAAATAGCAATACTATTCAAGGTACAATTCTTGCACCATTTGCAGATATTAACAAAACAGTAAACAAAGCTAATATAGCAGGTCAAATAATTGGTAAATCATTAAATATTGACGGTGGAGAAGTTAATTGTGATGTTTTTGACGCACAAGTTTATAGTCCAAAAGACGCTAACACATCTCCAATTGCAGAATTTACATCAGATAAAGAAAATGATTGTTTAGTAGATAATAAATTTACATTTACTAATAATTCTAACACAGGCACAAATTCACAACCAACAGAACCAATATCTTATTCTTGGGATTTTGGAGATGGCTCTAGCAGCATATTTATGAATCCTTCAAAAACATATTCAAAGGCTGGTGTTTACGATGTAAAGTTAACTGCAACCAACAAGTACGGATCTACAGATAAGACAATTCAAATTGAAATAACTACTACAGCAGATATCGATGTTACAGAAAGTAATAGCACCGTAGATGAAGATGCAGGATCAGTTACAAAAGAATTCACTTTAAACAACGACACAGATTACACTAGTTATTCTTGGTCATTATCTAATGTTGGCGAAAACTTACATCTAAATGAAAAAGTAGTTTCATTTGAATTTACTGAAGAAGGTGAATATGATTTAACAGTAACAGTAATTAATAACAACTGTAGCAACACAAAAATAATTCCAATTACAATTACATCAGATGAAGTTAGCACAGGAAACGATGGTGGCTTAGAAAGTGAAAGTTTAGGAGACGCTATTTCAATTAGATATTTTAAAAGAAAAGTTAAAAGTGTACCTACTATTTTTAAGAAAACTAGAGACATTATATATAACAAGAAAAATCTTCAGAAAAATTAGTTAGAAAATCTAGCGATTTAGAAATGTTAGACATGTTCCCAGATCAATTAATTGTTGGTGATATTGCCCATGTAACTTCACCTACAGATATATTAGATTTTACAGTTGCAGATGAAGTTTTAAGTGTAGATTTTTCTATTGATGATAAAACAATAGGAGTTGTTTTAGGTGTAAAAACATTAGATCAAATTTACAACCACACCAAAGCAACTTGTGATCGTTTAAGAGGTGCAGAAATTTTAAATGTAAAAACTGTAGAAATTGATGGATACAACTTCTTAAAACAAGCCATTAAACAAAGAAGTGGTGTAATTGAACACGCAATTTCTTTTGCAGTTGGTAAAAACACAAGTGATGAGTTTTACTCTCTACAAACCAATTGGTATGTTTTCGATTATTCTGCTTCTAATGCCGTTTATAATTTTCAAGTTTGGGCTTCAGAACCAGAGAATACAGAAAAAATGGTAAAAGATATTCTTGCAAATCTAAACAACTACAAACCTTTAGATCAAACAGAAAAACAAAAATTACCAAAAACTTTTGCTACAAAAGTTTCTAGAGTTTCAGACAATTTAGTTGTTAATTTAAAAAGTGTTGAAAAAGCTCAGAATTTAGAAATTTCAATTGATGAAAAATTAAATGAAACTACTACAGAACTTAATTCTAGATACACACCAGTAAATACAGAACTAGAGCAAACACTTACATTAGATATTAATGATGGTTATGAGTATGATGGTGATGTTAAGTTTGATGGTGAAATTCAAGATGCATTTTACCATGCTGATGGAAATTGGGGATTAGATTATGATAAAAAGTATACCACAGTTAGTGAATATGAGGTAACTAATAATTTTGAGAGAGATTATAATGAAGGCGAATTACCAATTAACAGAAATATTCAAGTAAAAGCATATAGTGAATATGATTATTTATCGGTATACAAATCTTTACTTCCAGGTACAATTCCTGCAGACTACACTAATTATAAATATTTATCTTTTAAAGCAAAAGGAAATGGTATTACGCAATTAGTTTTAGTTAAATCATCTGTAGAAAACTGGGGAGAACAATATAGAACAACGGTTACATTAACAGAAGAAGAACAAACATTCTTTATTCCTTTTGATTCTTTTACATCAACTACTAATACAAATAACATTAATGCAGATGATTTAACTACTATTTCATTTACGTATATAGCAGTTGATGCTGGAACTAATGATTTAGATATGAAGATTAGCGATGTTAAATTCACTAAAGAAAATACAGCTCTTAATGTAGATGAATTTATTAAACCAATGAAAAATGAATTCTTAGCTTACCCTAACCCAACAGAAGGGAAAGTAAAATGCATTATTCAAAGTGACATATCTACTAGCGCTACAGCCACACTTTACGATATAACTGGTAAAACCATTTACAACGGGCCTATTAGTTTAACGGAAGGTAAAAATGAAATAGCCTTCAATTTTAAAGCAAAGGCAGGAATAATGTTTTTGAAAATAATGAGTTCTAAAGTTAATTATGGTACAACAAAAATTGTATTCAAGTAATAAATTATTATTCATCAATAAAAAGAAGCAAAAAAGATATTTTTGCTTCTTTTTTTATGCTTGTAAATTAAATATGTGACTTATTAAAATAATATGTGTCTTATATATAGTAGTAAAAATTATCTTTGAATTCTTTTTATAAAAAACATAAAAACGTTTAAATAATAATTATTACATTTGCTGCCCCCTTTAAAATTACAAAATACAGGCAATTTCTTGCCTTTAGAAATCCCCTCAATTATATAAAAAAAGTATTCATAGGTTCATTTAATAAATGATCCTAAAACAAAATGAATGAAGTAATTAAGAGAAAAAGTGAATTTATATATCTTAACTTTTAATGCATTCGTCGAGTTTAAAAAGTTGTTAGTCGAAGTTTAAATAATAAAACGAAGGAAAAAAATTAATTTTACCGAATATATCAAAACAATCTCCAAGAATGATAAATTTTACTAAAAACAATAAATATAACAATATAAGAACATTGTTATTTGCTTTACTTACCTTAATTGTAAGCATAGATTCTTTTTCACAGAATGATAAATTCAAAAATAAAGCAGAAATTATAGCAGCTAAGAATTCTATAATTGTTTCTAAATCTGAAACTAAAATAGAATTTGATTACAATTCAACATTTAATCAATTTTCTACATCGAGTAGATCTACTGTGTGTGAACCAGCTACTTCATCTATTATTATAGATGAATATACTAGTTTTGGTATTGCTAGAGCTACAGTAAACAATGGAGGAATACCAACTTTTTGTTTAGATCTAAATGCTAGTTCTCCAAGAATTGGAGACATTTATAATACTACTTTAAACCCGAGCACAGATTTAGGGTATAGTAATTCTAACTTAAATTCAGCTACTATAAGGTTAAAAATTCAAAAAACACTTTCTATTTTAACACATCCAATTTATGGTCCTGCTAGTTTACCTAGTGCTCTTAATGCAAATGTTTATGATAATAGTAATATTTATGAAATAGTTCAAGATGTAATTTGGAAATGGTCAAATAATGAAAATTTATTTGGTTATAAGTGGATTGCTGCAAACGGAAATGAATATGATGAACATGACCTAAAAAATTGGGTAAATGGTACTCTACCTAATGGAACACAATTAGATGCTGCAAATGTACATTGGTTAGTACCAAATAATACAAATAGGCAACCTGAGGTTACAATAAATACAAATACTGTTTTAGATTGTTGTCCTACACCACCAACTGTTACTACAAGTACAGTAGCTGCAACATCTGGTAATAATGGTCAAATAAAAATAAATTCAACTTCAGGTGCTCAATACTATGGTATTAGCTCGCTTAACGCTGGTAGTTATAATGGTCCTACAACAATAGCAACAGCTACAAAAATACCAAATTCTCTACCAACTACTATTCTTTCTAATGCTCCTGCAGGTGGAGGCACATACATTGTTAGAGTATTTACTTATATAGATGGTTGTTATACAGATTATACAATTACTACACCTGGAGGTATTGATCCTTGTGATGCAACTGCTTCTGGCAACTTAGATACAGATGGAGATAATGTTTCTGATATTTGTGATTTAGATGATGATAATGATGGTATTTTAGATACAGACGAATGTAATGACCCTAGTTTAAACGGAACACTTTCATTTGATGATGCAGGAGTTACTGGAACTGGATTCAATACAGATTACTTAAATATTGATGGCACAACAATGGATATCAATATTTCTTATACAAATACAAGTTATATTACTTCTCAATATGAAAGCTCTACTAGACCTAATAATGGTGATACAGGATTTTTTGCTATAGCAGGTAATAGTATAAATTCTGGAAATTCTAATATTAAAATTAACATTGAATATAATGAAGCTGTAGATGCAGGAAATATGATGATCTATCATATTAATGATTTAAACGGTGGTGGAGATAAAGTTACTATCAAAGGTTTTTTAGATGATGGTACAATAATTACTAATCCTATTCTTAATCAAGAAGGTGGTACACCTGGAAGTGTTTTCACTATTAATAATAATGTAGTTACAGCTAATAGTTCAAATTCTTTAGTTGAAGGACCTGCTGCTAATTTATTTGTAGAATTTAATAGTACAAATATTCCTTCTGGAAAAAAACTTAAAAAAATACAAATTGTTTGGAAAGATAGAGCTAATAACTCTGGAGGTCATGGTCTAGGAATTGGAGAAATTTATTTTTCAAAAATAGGTGATTGTGATACTGATAAAGATGGTATTCCAAATGATAAAGATACAGATTCAGATAATGATGGTTGTCCAGATGCTACAGAAGCTGCAAACAATTTAGATACAACTGCTATTTTAGCAGGTGGTTCTGTTGGAGGTAGTTCTGCAAATTTAGGAACTACTGTAAATGCAAAAGGAATTCCAACTTCAGCTGTAACTTCTGCAACTACTGGTCAAGACACAAATTCTAAAGTAGTAACTGCTGAGCAAATCACAATCAATACTGCTCCAAGTAATCAGTCTCTAACTGCTGGTAACAATGCTAGTTTTTCTATAAATGCAACAGCAAAAACTACAACGACTTTTAATGCTGGTACACCAGATTATAATTCAGGAACGAATTCTACAAATTCTTTAACTTATCAATGGTTTAAAAATTCAGCTCCTAATACTATTTTATCTACCTCAAGTACATTAAACATTAACAATGTAACTCAAGCAAATGCAGGAGATTACACAGTTGTTGTTAAAGGGTCACAAACAATGTGTCCTGAATTAAGATATTTTACATTAACTACATGTATTGTTGCTGATAATACTACAACTACTGCTTCAATCTCTGAAGATAGTACTAAAACATTATCTGGTTCGCCTGCTGGTGGTACTTGGTCAATCGTTTCTGGTGGAGGTTCTATTAATGGAAATATCTACACACCTGCTAATATTACCGACAACACAACAGTACAAATAAAATATACTATTGCATCCAATGGTAGTTGTTCTGAAACTAATGATATTGCTACTTTTACTGTAGAAGCTTTTCCTAAGGTAACTGTTTCGAAAATAGATGTTACTTGTAATGGTTTAGATGATGGAAGTATTACTTTTACTTTTCTTGACAATTCTGCAAGAACTCACATAATGTTTAGTTTAGATGGAGGTTCGACATACGAAACTAGTGTTGCTGACAATTCTGGAAGTGTAACTTATTCTAATTTAAGTCCAGGAATTTATAATGTTTGGACAAAATGGGGTGATGGTGATTTTCCACAAGATTTAGGAAATATAACAATTACAGAACCTACTGCAATTACTCCTATCGTAACAGATGTTACAATTTGTTCGGATGAAACATATGAGTGGGCTGCTAATAATGTTACTTATAACGGAACTGCTGGAACTCAAACTGTGTTTATATCTGGTGCTAATTGTGCTGCTGATCAAACACTAAACATTACTGTAACTCCAGAACCAACTCCGGTTGTAACTAATGTGACTATTTGTGCTGATGAAACGTATGAATGGACTGTAAATAATGTTACTTATAATGGTTCAGCTGGAACGCAAACTGTATTTATCGAAGGTGTTAATTGTGCTGCTGATCAAACTCTAAACATTACTGTAACTCCAGAACCAACTCCGGTTGTAACGGATGTGACTATTTGTTCAGATGAAACATATGAATGGACTGTAAACAATGTTACTTATAACGGAACTGCAGGAACGCAAACTGTATTTATCGAAGGTGCTAATTGTGCTGCTGATCAAACACTAAACATTACTGTTACTCCAGAACCAACTCCAATTGTGACTGATGTTACAATATGTGCTGATGAAACGTATGAATGGACTGTAAATAATGTTACTTATAACGGAACTGCAGGAACTCAAACTGTATTTATCGAAGGTGCTAATTGTGCTGCTGATCAAACACTAAACATTACTGTTACTCCAGAACCAACTCCGGTTGTAACGGATGTGACTATTTGTTCAGATGAAACATATGAATGGACTGTAAACAATGTTACTTATAACGGAACTGCAGGAACTCAAACTGTATTTATCGAAGGTGCTAATTGTGCTGCTGATCAAACACTAAACATTACTGTTACTCCAGAACCAACTCCAATTGTGACTGATGTTACAATATGTGCTGATGAAACGTATGAGTGGGCTTTCAATAGTGTTACTTATAATGGTTCAGCTGGAACGCAAACTGTATTTATCGAAGGTGTTAATTGTGCTGCTGATCAAACTCTAAACATTACTGTTACTCCAGAACCAACTCCGGTTGTAACGGATGTGACTATTTGTGCTGATGAAACATATGAATGGACTGTAAACAATGTTACTTATAACGGAACTGCAGGAACTCAAACTGTATTTATCGAAGGTGCTAATTGTGCTGCTGATCAAACACTAAACATTACTGTAACTTCAGAACCAACTCCGGTTGTAACGGATGTGACTATTTGTTCAGATGAAACATATGAATGGACTGTAAACAATGTTACTTATAACGGAACTGCAGGAACTCAAACTGTATTTATCGAAGGTGCTAATTGTGCTGCTGATCAAACACTAAACATTACTGTAACTTCAGAACCAACTCCGGTTGTAACGGATGTGACTATTTGTTCAGATGAAACATATGAATGGACTGTAAACAATGTTACTTATAACGGAACTGCAGGAACTCAAACTGTATTTATCGAAGGTGCTAATTGTGCTGCTGATCAAACACTAAACATTACTGTTACTCCAGAACCAACTCCAATTGTGACTGATGTTACAATATGTGCTGATGAAACGTATGAATGGGCTTTCAATAGTGTTACTTATAATGGTTCAGCTGGAACGCAAACTGTATTTATCGAAGGTGCTAATTGTGCTGCTGATCAAACTCTAAACATTACTGTTACTCCAGAACCAACTCCGGTTGTAACGGATGTGACTATTTGTGCTGATGAAACGTATGAATGGACTGTAAATAATGTTACTTATAATGGTAGCGCTGGCTCTCAAACTGTATTTATCGAAGGTGCTAATTGTGCTGCTGATCAAACACTAAACATTACTGTTACTCCAGAACCAACTCCAATTGTGACTGATGTTACAATATGTGCTGATGAAACATATGAGTGGGCTTTCAATAGTGTAACTTATAATGGTTCTGCTGGAACACAAACTGTATTTGTTGAAGGAGCAAATTGTGCTGCTGATCAAACTCTTAATATTACTGTTACTCCAGAACCAACTCCAGTTGTGACTGATGTGACTATTTGTGCTGATGAAACATATGAGTGGGCTTTCAATAGTGTAACTTATAATGGTTCTGCTGGAACTCAAACTGTATTTGTTGAAGGAGCAAATTGTGCTGCTGATCAAACACTAAACATTACTGTAACTCCAGAACCAACTCCAGTTGTGACTAATGTGACTATTTGTGCTGATGAAACGTATGAGTGGGCTTTCAATAGTGTAACTTATAATGGTTCAGCAGGAACACAAACTGTATTTGTGGAAGGTGCTAATTGTGCTGCTGATCAAACATTAAATATTACTGTTACTAGTGAACCAACTCCAGTTGTGACTGATGTGACTATTTGTGCTGATGAAACGTATGAGTGGGCTTTCAATAGTGTAACTTATAATGGTTCAGCAGGAACACAAACTGTATTTGTGGAAGGTGCTAATTGTGCTGCTGATCAAACATTAAATATTACTGTTACTAGTGAACCAACTCCAGTTGTGACTGATGTGACTATTTGTGCTGATGAAACATATGAGTGGGCTTTCAATAGTGTAACTTATAATGGTTCAGCTGGAACTCAAACTGTATTTGTGGAAGGTGCTAATTGTGCTGCTGATCAAACATTAAATATTACTGTTACTCCAGAACCAACTCCAGTTGTAACTGATGTGACTATTTGTGCTGATGAAACATATGAATGGAGTGTAAACAGTGTAACCTATAATGGTGCTGCAGGTGATCAATCTATAACTATAGAAGGAGCTAATTGTGCTGCTGATCAAACTTTAAATATTACTGTTACTCCAGAACCAACTCCAGTTGTGACTAATGTGACTATTTTCTCTAATGAAACTTATGAATGGGCTTTCAATAGTGTAACTTATAATGGTGCTGCTGGAACACAAACTGTATTTGTAGAAGGAGTTAATTGTACTGCTGATCAAACACTAAATATTACTGTTACTCCAGTTCCTGTATTTGGTTCAATAGGAGACACAGTTTGGTATGACACAGATGGTGATGGAATTTTAGATTCAGGAGAAAATGGATTAGAAGGAGCAACTGTAACTTTAGACCCAGGAACACCTGGTAATCCAAGTGATGATATTACAACTACAACTGATGCTAATGGAAATTATTTATTTGATAATTTATCTGCAGGAGATTACAAAGTTACTGTAGATATTAGTACTGTAACTGGTGGAATACCAGCTGGTAAAACTGTAGCTGATTTAGTTCAAACTTTCGATAATGATGGTTTAGGATCTCCTAGTAAAAGTTATGTTCAACTAGCTCAAGGTGAAGATAACTTAGATCAAGACTTTGCTTTTGTTGCTCCTTCTGGTAATACTACTGGTGGTAATGGTGGTGGTGTTGAGAGTGAATCTCTTGGGGATGCTATTTCTAAAATTTATGTAAAACGTAAAAAAGAAAATGTACCAACTATTTTTGTGAAATCTCAAAAGAACATTTATAACAAAACAAAGTTAAAAAACGCTCAACCATATCAAGGTAAAGGTCAAACATTATTAGACATGTTCCCTACTGAATTAGTAGCTGGAAATGTTGCTAACGTTACCTCTCCTACTGATATTCTTGATTATACTGTTGCTGATGAAGTATTAGCTGTAGATTTCTCTATCAATGGTAAAACCAAAGGAGTCGTTTTAGGTATTAAAACTTCTGATAAAGTTTATAATCATACTAAAGCTTCTTGTGATCGTTTAAGAGGTGCTGAAATTCTAAACATTCAAAGAATTGAAATTGAAGGATACAACTTCTTAATGCAAGGTATTAAACAAAGAAGTGGTGAAGTTGAGTATGCTGTTTCATTTGCTGCTTCTAAAAATAATAATGACAATTATTATAACATTCAAACTAATTGGTATGTTAATCATTATACTCAATTTAATGATATGTATAACTTCCAAGTTTGGTCTACTAGACCAGATGATACTAAGAAGTTGGTTGCAGATGTTTTAAATAATTTAAAAACTTTTATTTCTGTAAAACAAATTGAAAAACAAAAATTCCCAGAAACGTATGCTTCTAAAATTTACAGAGAAAAAGGTGAGTTAGTTGTAGAATTAAGAAGTACAAAAGAAGGTAATACCGCTGAGGTTTCTATGGTTGAACTATATTCTGAAACTGCTAATAACATTAAACACAGAAACAATACATTAACTACTGAAATTCAACAAGCTTTAAGATTAGATATTGCCGATGGATATGAATATGATAGTCTTATTAAAGTAGATGGAGATGTTGAAGATGCTTTTTATCATGCTGATGGTAACTGGGGATTAGACTATGACTCTCAATACACTGAAATTAAAAATTACTTTGTATGGAATGACTTTGATAGAGAATACCAAGATGATGAGTACACTATTAATAGAAATGTAGAAATTAAAGCAACTAGTGATTATGATTACTTAACAATATACAAATCTTTATTACCAGGTACTATATCTGCTGATTATTCTGAATATAAATATGTAGCTTTTACTGCTAAAGGTTCTGGTTTAATGGAATTAGGGTTAATTAAATCTTCTGTAGAAAACTGGAAAGAGCAATACAGAGTTATGGTAGACTTATCGGAAGAAGAACAAACTTATTATGTTCCATTTGATATTTTTGCTTCAACTGGATCTTTAAATAAAATTGTAGCGGATGATTTAACAACATTAACTTTTACTTTCTTACCTGTACAAGCAAATACTAAAAACTTAGATTTAACTATTTCTAATGTAAAATTTGCTAAATCTGCACCAGAAGATAAAACAGTTGGTGTAATTGAAGAGTTTGAAAACAACTTTATGGCATATCCAAATCCTTCTAAAGGGGATGTAAATGTGTTATTGTTTAGTAAAGTAGATACAAAAGCAACCGTTTCTCTATATGATGTAACAGGTAAAGAAATTTACACAGCTCCTAAGAACTTAACTGCAGGTAAAAATGAAATTAAATTTAACGTAAAAGTGAAGCCTGGTATTATGTTCTTAAAAGTAAATAGTAAAGAAATTAATTATGGTACTTCTAAAGTTATATTTAGATAAATCAAAATAAAATTGACAATATTAAAAGAGGAACTTTAAAAAAGTTCCTCTTTTTTGTTGTCAATAAATTTAAAAATAAATCAATACAAATCAACACTTTAAAATAAAATAAATATAAAATTATCTTAGTAAAGTTAGGTTTAATAATTTTTTTTATAAATTTATAGTGTCATTTTAACCCCCATATTATGAACTTCAATAAAAAAACAGTTAAAACTGTACAGTCACTTAGCAAATTTAGTATTCAAAATGGTTTTATTTTAAACCATAAACTTCATTTAGATTTTATTAAAAACCTAGTAAATAGCAGGTAAAACTTCAACTTATTATTTACAATAAAAAATTAAATATTATTTGTTGTTACTATAAACAATAAAGCACAAGTTTAAAATAATATTCTAATATCATAAGGAATAAATATTTATTTTTTTAACATTTAACAATCTTTAAAAATTGATTCAATCCCCATATTATGAATTTCAGTATAAAGAGTATAAACAAATATACATTGATAGTCTTAATATTATCAATAACACAATTTAGCTTATCAAACAATTTAAAAGATCTTGATAAAAAAAAGGTGTCTAATAATGAAAATGCGATTCCATCTAAATCTTTTTATGAAAAGCATGAATCTAATTGGAATAATAAAGAAAATTTTAATTCTAAAACTAGAAGAGCTCCTTTTTTAAGAAAACAACAATTAACTAAAATAGAACTTTCTTCTTTTAATAAAAGTAGTAAGAAGTTCATAAATAGTAAATCATCTAGTAATGGAACATTTGTAATCAATAAAACTCTAACTTCTGGTTCTGATGATTCTTTTCAATTAAGAGATAATTCAAATCACCCAAATTCTTATGAAGTTCCTAGTGACAATGTTAGATGGAAAGGGTTTCGTTTTAAGAATTTAAATATACCTTCTAACGCAGTAATTTCTAGTGCAGTATTAGAAATTCATGCGTATAAAACAAGAAACTATAATTTTGCTGGAAACATAGCTAGAGTAAAAGGTGAATATTTAAAATCTCCTTCTACCTTTGGTGGGAGTAATAATTATTTATCTAATTTATCTAAAACTAGTGAATTTAAAGATTGGACAATACCTAATATTTCAAGTAACGGACAAGCAATCTACTCGCCAAACTTAAAAGAAATAGTTCAAGAAGTTGTAGATAGTAAAAATGGAGTAACTCATTTATCACTTATTTTATCTACTTCAGAATCTTGGATTACATGGAACTACGAAGATGGAGACTCTAATTGTTATGCTACCGTAAGGGTTGAGTATACTTTACAGAATGTTGCAATTGATACAAATAACGATACTGCTGTTACTAATTCTGGATCTTCTGTTATCGTAGATATTTCAAATAATGATGCAAACATTCCAACGAATGGAAATTTAACGATTACCAACAATCCTAACAATGGAACCGCTACAATTGATACAAATGGAACTCCAAATGACATTACTGATGATACAATTATCTATACAGCAAATGCTAATTTTACTGGTACAGATTCTTTAAACTATAGAGTTTGTGATAGTAACAATAATAATTGTGATACCTCATCTATTACTATTAATGTTTCTGCTGTACCTTCTAACCCTTGTAGTGCAGCTTCAGGAAATTTAGACACAGATGGTGATGGTGTTTCTGATATATGTGATTTAGATGATGATAATGATGGAATATTAGATACTGATGAATGTACTGGTACTGGAACAAGTAAATTAGATTGGAGTACATTAGGTATTGCAGATCAAGCACCAATTCATGATGGTACTGTTTATACAATAGACGGTTTACCAATAACTATAAATTATTCAACAGAAATAAATGGAGGTACTTTTGTACCCGCAAATCAATATTTTTCTTCTTACGAAGCAGGACAACGAGGTGCTTTCTTTGGTTATGCCGAATTAGGTTTTAACAATTCTGCTGATGATTATAGAGACAGACTTATTTTTACTATGAGTTTTGGTAAAGCAACTTCTGGTATAAATTTTACAATAACAGATATAGACCAAGCAGTAGATGATAGTTGGGACGATGCTGTAGAAATTTTTTATACCACCGCTTCTGGTACTTATAATATAAAAACACAACCAACTTATTATACTTTAAATTCGGCTGTAGCTTTAGACAATGAATCTAATATTGATGGATTTGAAGGGACAGGAAATGCAGAGATAGAAGAAACTAAAGGAAATCTTATTCTTGATTTTAAAAATGAAGCAATTACCTCAATAAGAATAGAGTATTTTTCTACAAATGATGCAATTTCAAACCCTGAAGATCAATATATAGGTATTACCGATATTTTATTTAATAAATGTGGTGATACAGATAATGACGGAATACCTGATTATTTAGACACAGACTCAGACAATGATGGTTGTCCTGATGCTACTGAAGGAGCAAATAATTTAACTACTAAACTTGATTTAAACAACGGAAGTAATGGTGGAAGTTCTTCTAATTTAGGTACAACATCTAACAGTAACGGAATCCCTACAAATGCTGTTGTTAACGCAACAACTGGTCAAGCAAATACTTCTGCAACTACAATTGCTGAAGAAATAACTATCAATACTGCACCAATTAATCAAAATATAACTGCAAATAATACTGTTAACTTCTCTGTAAGTGCATCAGCAATAAAAACAACAATATTTAACAACTCTGGAACACCTAATTATGGTTCTGGTACAAATTCTACGAATACTTTAACTTATAAATGGTTTAAAGACACGGACCCTAATACAACTTTAGCCACAACAAGTACACTTGCAATACATAACGTTTCTGCATCAAATGCAGGAGATTATACAGTACAAATAAAAGGAGCCAACAATAGCTGTAGCTCAATAGCAACTGCAACATTAACTGTAGATGCAACAGACCCTTGTGATGCAGTAGCATCTGGAAATATCGATACAGATAATGATGGGATTTCTGATATGTGTGATTTAGATGATGATAATGATGGTATTTTAGATACCGAAGAAGGAGAAGGTTCTTGTGATCAATCAAATGTTGCGAATTCTTCTTCAGGAACTGGTAATTATCAAGATCAATTGTATTTTTTCAACTGGTCTGGGTCAGATTTTACAGATGGAGTTCATAATAATGATACGCAAACTTTTACTTTACCTGGTAATTTAATAATTACAGCAACTATTTCTAATGCAATGAATGCCAGTTCATATGTACCAACAGATATGAACACTTATTCTGGCGCAACACTTTATAAACTTTATAATACAACAGGTACTAAAGAAGCACTTTATGGAGCAAATGGTGAAGACGCTTCGTTTACAGTAAATTTTACAGCAACAAAAAATGGAAATCCGTATCCTTTAGATTTTTTAACCCTAGATCCAGAATCTACAGATAGTGGAGAACATGTTGAGTTTAGTACAAACGGTGAAAGTTGGAAAGTTTTAGAAACTGTTGGTAATGGAGGTTCTTGGACAGGTGTTGGTTCTAAAACTGTTAAAACTACTAATACCAATAAATCTCAAGGAAATACAATCTATTATTCTTACAATGCAACAAAAATTGATGTTGATTTAAATGCTGGAGGAAGACAAGCTGTTGCTTTTGGTATTTGGTTAAAATGTGATACAGATAATGATGGTATTCTAAATCATAGAGATACAGATTCTGATAATGATGGTTGCCCAGATACTACAGAAGCTTCTGCAAACTTAACTCCAAGCGGAACATTAAACGGAGGAAGTGTTAATGGTAGTTCTGCCAATCTTGGTACAGTTTCTAACAACAACGGAATACCTTTACCTTTAGGAACAGTTAACGGAAACGAAACTACAGGTCAAGCTTCAACAACTGCAGTTAATACTGCAGAAAAAATTACATTAATTACATCTCCAACAAATCAATCTATAAACGAAAACGGAAGTGTAACATTTTCTGTTCAAGTAAACGCTGAAACTACTACAACCTATAATGCGGGTTCTCCTGATTATAATTCAGGAACAGACACTACAAATTCTCTTAACTATAAATGGTTTAAAACCTCTGCTCCAAACACAATAATATCTACAAATAGATTTTTAACATTAAATAACCTTTCTGCTTCTGATGCAGGTGATTATTCTGTTCAGGTAATTGGAGTTAATAATACTTGTTTTATAACTGAAACCGCTACTCTTACTATTGAAAACAACAATATCTGTGATGCTGTTTCTTCTGGAAACATAGATACAGATAAAGATGGTGTTTCTGATGTTTGCGATTTAGATGATGATAATGATGGTGTTTTAGATAGTGATGAAAATTGTACTGGGTTTATTTCTCAAAATACAAACGGTGTTTGGAAAGGAAAAACCAATTCAAATGTAACTTATACGTATACAAATACAAACACACAATCTACACAAAGCTCTTTCGATGATAATCAAATAGAGTATTCTATCAATAAAAATGGTGGAGAACAAAGAGTTGAAAAACGTGGAAACACAAATTTTACTATAAGCTTTTCTCCTGCTGTACCAGCAAATGAAATAGCCTTCGCAATAATAGATGTTGATGTAAAAGAAAGCGAGCCAGTAAATAGTAACTTCACTCCTACTTATGCTACTTATAATCTTAAAATTAATGGAGGTAATAATCCTAATGGAGTTTTTCTAAGCGCAACTAATAAACTAAATAATTTACCTCAACTAAATTACAATACTAATTCTGGTTTAGTTACCATGAATGGTGATAAAGAAAATCAATATCTTATCCTGAAAGGAAAATCTAATAATTTAATTTCTTCAATAACAATAACCTCAACAAATATTTCAAATAATAGTGAAATTTCTGGTGATTTAATAGCATATTCAATTCTAGCAAAAGAAGAATGTGATACTGATAAAGATGGAATTTCTGACAGTTTAGACACAGATTCAGATAATGATGGTTGTGCAGATGCTAAAGAAGCTGCGAGTAACTTATATACAACTGCAACTTTATCTGGTGGTAGTAATGGAGGTAGTTCTGCTAATTTAGGTACTAATGTAAATGCAAATGGTATTCCTACAGTTGCTGCTACAAATGCAACAACAGGTCAAGCAATTACTACGGCAGTAACAACAGCAGAATTGATTACCATAGATACTGCACCTATTAATATTACTGCTAATGAAAATACAACTGCAAGCTTAACAATTACTGCTTCGGCTGTAAAAACATCAACTTTTAATTCTGGTTCTCCTGTTTATTCAAATCCAAATGGAGTTAGCACAACAGGGTCATTAACATATAAGTGGTTTAAAGATTCTGCTCCAAATACAATTTTATCTACAGCAAGTACTTTAAACATCAATAATTTAACAGCTGCAAAAACAGGAGATTATACTATTCAAATTTTTGGTTCTAATAACAAATGTTATCTAGAAGAAACTGCTACTATAAGTATCAACTACCTACCAACGGCAGAAGATGACACTATTACAGGTATTACTGAAGGCAGTATAAACAATCAAATAAATGTTTTAGCAAACAATGGTAACAATGCAGATTCATTTGGAACAGATGGACCTAACATAGGTTCAATTACCTTACCTTCGGCAACAACTACCGAAGGAGGAACAGTAATTATTGATGATAAAGGAAACAATGATCCTACAGATGACATTATTTTATATACTCCTGTAGATAATAATTTTTATGGTACAGATACTTTTGATTATACAATTACAGATAGTAATGGAGATACCTCAACTGCAACAGTTACCATATCTGTAAGCTCTGTAAATGATGCTCCTACTGCTGTAAATGATAATTATACAACCTTAGAAGATACACCTAAAGTATTAAAGCCGCTTACAAAAGGAACAAATGATAGTGATCCTGAAAATGATACTTTAACAATTACATCAATCAATAACGAACTTATTACTCTTGGTACTGCGAAAACAATAACGGTTCCAAATGGTTCGGTTACTTATAGTCAAACTGGTATTATTACTTTTATTCCAAATGCAAATTTTACAGGAACTGTTCAATTTCCTTATACAATTAGTGATGGAAATGGAGGAACTGATTCTGCTACAGAAATAATTGTTATTTCTCCAATTAAAGATGCTCCGATAGCAACTGATGATTCTTATACAACTAATGAAGATGTTGCTATAATTATTACACCGCTTACTCAAGGTTCTCCTGATAGTGATCCTGATAACGATACAATTACCATTATATCTATAAATAGTGTTAGCATTACTGGAGCTATACAATCTATTCCTGTAACAAATGGAACTGTTAATATAGATACTAATGGAGTAATTACTTTTACTCCAAACCTTAATTATAATGGAACTATAAGTTTCCCATATACGATTAGTGACGGAAATGGAGGAAATGACTCTGCAACTGAAACAATTGTTATTAATCCTATAAATGACGCTCCTTTAGCAACTGATGATTCATATACAACAGACGAGGATACTGCACTTACAATAACACCATTAACAACAGGAACTGCAGATAGCGATCCTGAAAATGATACGTTAACAATTACATCTATAAACAACGTAAATGTTACAGGCGGTATTCAGTCAATTACTGTGGATAATGGTACTGTTAACATAGATCTTTTTGCAGTAATAACTTTTACTCCTAATTCTGGTTATAACGGAACTGTAAGTTTTCCTTACACAATTAGCGATGGAAATGGTAAAAACGATTCAGCTACAGAAACAATTATTATCAATCCTATAAATGATGCTCCTACGGCAACTGATGATTCTTATACAACTGATGAGGATATAAGTATTACAATAACTCCTTTAACAACAGGAACTGCTGATAGTGATCCAGAAAATGATACTTTAACAGTTGCATCTATTAATGGTACATCAATTTTAATAGGAACTGATAAAACAATAGCTGTTACAAACGGATCTGTAACTTATAATGGAACTACTAATGTGATTACATTTACTCCGGAAACTAATTTTACAGGAACAGTGACTTTTCCTTATACAATTAGCGATGGAAATGGTGGTACTGATAATGCTATAGAAACCATTGTTATTAATCCGATAAATGATGCTCCAATAGCTACTGATGACTCATATACAACAGATGAAGATGTTAGCATTACTCTAAACCCTTTAACAACAGGAACTGCAGATAGCGATCCTGAAAATGATACTTTAACAATTACATCTATTAATAATGTAAATATAACTGGTAATTTTCAATCTATAACAGTTGATAACGGAACCGTTATTATCGACCTTTTTGCTGTAATTATTTTTACTCCAAGTACAGGTTATAACGGAACTGTAACTTTTCCTTATACAATTAGTGATGGAAATGGAGGTACTGATAATGCTATAGAAACTATTATTATCAACCCTGTTAATGACGTTCCTATTGCAACAGATGACACATATACTACAGATGAAGATGTAGCAATTATTCTAAACCCATTAAGTGCAGGAATTGCAGATAGCGACCCAGAAAATGATACTTTAACAATCACTTCTATCAATGGCGTAAACCTTTCAGGAGGTATACAAACAATTACTGTAACAAACGGAATCGTAGAAATTGATGCAGTTGGTGTAATTACGTTAACTCCTAATCCTAATTTTAATGGTACAATTACATTCCCTTACACAATTAGCGATGGAAATGGTGGCACAGATTCTGCTACAGAAACCATTATTGTAAACCCAATAAATGATGCTCCAATTGCAACGAATGATGATTTTTATATAGACGAAGATACATCACTTGTTATAAACCCATTAACTGATGGAATTGCAGATAGCGACCCTGATAATGACACACTAACAATTACTGCAATTAATGGCGTAAATATTACAGGAGGAGTTCAATCGATTCCTGTAGATAATGGAACTATTAATATTGATAATAATGGAATAATTACTTTTACTCCTAACACAGATTTTAATGGCACAATTACATTTCCATATGTGATAAGCGATAGTAATGGAGGTTCAGATAATGCCACCGAAACTATTGTTATAAATCCTGTAAATGATGTACCAGATGCTGTAGATATTACAGTGGTAGATCCTATGGATGAAAACAGTATTAATAATGTAATTGATGTTTTAATAAATGATACTTTTGGAGGAGACGGACCTAACAATGGCGCTATTACTCTTGTAAGTGGTAATACTGCTAATGGCGGAACAGTTACAGTAAATAATAACGGTACTCCAAACAACCCAACAGATGATACAATTTTGTATACTCCTGTTGCAGAATTTAATGGTCAAGATTCTTTTCAATATACAATTACAGATTCTAATGGAGACACAGATACCGCAACAGTTTCATTAACAATAAAACCAGACGGAACTCCTTACAATCCTACATCTGCTGCAGAATGTTTTAATGTTTTTGTAGAAAACAACATCACAGTTTCTAGCGGAAGTACATTTGGTAGTGTTGCTGCAGGTGGTGATTTAACTTTAAATGGAGATTATAGTATTGCCTCAGAAGAATGTGGTTGTTACACTGTAAATGGCAACGGAATAGGTCTTTTAGTTGGCGGTAAAGTTAATTATCCGGTTAATAATTCGGTACTTACAATTGCTAACCCAAATCAATATTTAAAAATAGGAGAAAGTAATGGTTCTAGTGCTTGGTATCAAGACCCAAATAACAATTATAATCCTATAAGAATTACATCAAATTCAGATTATAACGCGTCTTCTCATATTCAATTACAAGGAGCAGCAAATGCATTAAATGTTTCGGCAAATAACAATCCTGTTTTTGAAAACAATTTAATAGATTTTGCTAGCGCATTTCAACAACTAAAAACAAATTCAACAAGTCTGTCACAAGGAGCTCACAATGCCCAACTAACAGATTCTAATGGAAATACAATATCTAATACAAATTTACCTTCTAATGTAAGAATCGATTTACAAAACGGTATAAATTACCTTAATGTGTCTGGTACAGATTTAAATAACGTAAATACATTTACATTTAATCAACAACCAAATGCAAGTAATGTATTAATAATAAATATTGATGTTTCTGGTTTATTTAATTGGAATGTTTGGGAACAAGTGTCTGCCGGATTAACAGAAAGTCCTTATATATTATACAACTTTTTTAATGCTACAGAATTACATATTAATGGTAATGAGACAATAGCTGGTACAATTTTAGCGCCTTTTGCAGACATTACTAAAACTGTAAATACAGCAAATATTTTAGGCCAAATAATTGGTAAATCTCTTACACAAGATGGAGGTGATTTAGAATGTGCTCCTTTTGTTCCAAATGTAATTAGTCCGCCAACAACTGGTGTACCTCCAACAGCAGAATTTACTGTAAATGATGTTGAGCAATGTTTAGCTGGTAATGAGTTTGTATTTTATAATACTTCTAATACCGGAAATACACTACAACCAGCGAATCCTATTTCTTATTATTGGGATTTTAGCGATGGTACTTCTAGTTCATTAATGAATCCTTCTAAAACATTTGCAGGAGCAGGAACGTACGATGTAATTTTAACAGCAACTAATTCTTTTGGATCTAACACACAATTAACTCAAGTAACAGTTTCAAATACTATTAATCACCCAATAGTTACTAAAGCAACTTTAGCATCACCACCAGGAACTGTAACAAGAGAATTTACATTAGATAATGACACATATTTTGATAGTTACTCTTGGGCATTAGATGGTGTTGGTGCCAATTTATTCCCAAATCAAAAAGTTGTAACTTTTGATTTTACTACAGATGGTTCATATAATCTTACTATTACTGGTTTTAAAGATAGCTGTACACAAACATTAACATTACCAATTGTAATTTCATCTGGTGAAGTTTCTGGAGGAAACGGTGGTGGAGTTGAGAGCGAAAGTTTAGGTGATGCTATTTCTAAGATTTATGTAAAACGTAAAAAGAATAGTGTACCCACTAAATTTGTAAAATCTAATAAAAACATTTACAATAAAGCTAAATTACTAAAAGCACAAACTTACCAAGGGAAAACGCAAACAATGTTAGAAATGTTTCCTACTGAGTTAATTACAGGTAATGTAGCCAATGTAACTTCTCCTACAGATATTTTAGATTATACAGTAGCAGACGAGGTTCTTTCTGTAGATTTTTCTGTAAACGGACAAACAAAAGGTGTTGTTTTAGGTATTAAAACTACCGATAAAATTTACAACCATACAAAAGCTTCTTGCGATAGGTTAAGAGGTGCAGAAATATTAAATATTCAAACAGTAGAATTAGATGGCTATAATTTCTTAATGCAAGGAATTAAGCAAAGAAATGGTGTTACAGAATATGCAATCTCGTTTGTGGCCGCTAAAAATACAACAGACACAAATTATACCATTCAAACAAACTGGTATGTTAATGAGTATATTAAATTTAATGATGTTTACAATTTCCAAGTTTGGTCTTCTAATCATGAAGATACTCAGAAGTTAGTTAAAGACATTTTAGAAAACTTAAATGCTTACGCTCCTGTTATACAAGAAGAAAAGCAAAGAGTTCCAAGAACTTTCGCAGCAAAACTTACCAGAGAAAAATCAGATTTAATCATTAAATTAAAAAGTAATGAAATAGGATTGAATACAGAAATATCGATGGATGAAGTGTATACTGAAACTACTACAACTCTAAAACATAGATATAACTCTTTAAATACAACTCTAGAACAAACTTTAATTGTAGATATTAAAGATGGATATGAATATGATGGATTAATAAAAGTTGACGGAGCAATACAAGACGCTTTTTATCATGCAGATGGTAATTGGGGCTTAGATTATGACAAGCAATACACACAAGTTAATGAGTATGTTGTTTCTAACAACTTCGATAGAGAATATTTAGATGATGAACATGAAATTCATAGAGATGTAAAAATTAAAGCAGTTAGTGAACTAGATTACTTGGGTATTTATAAATCTTTATTACCTGGTAACTTATCTGCAGATTACTCAGAATACAAATATTTAACTTTTACTGCTAAAGGATCTGGTTTAATTGAATTAGGGTTGATAAAATCTTCTGTTCAAGAATGGAAAGAACAATATAGAGTAATGGTAAACTTATCAGAAGAAGAACAAACTTATTACATTCCTTTTGATGCGTTTACATCTACAGGTACAACAGATAAAATTATTGCAGATGATTTAACAACCATTACTTTTACATTTTTACCTGTTGAAGCAAATACAAAAGAATTAGACTTAACAATTTCTGATGTTAAATTTGCTAAAACTAATTCAGAAGCAGAAAACCCTGATGTAATTGAAGAGTTTGAAAACAACTTTATGTCATATCCAAACCCTACTAATGGTAAAGTAAATGTGTTATTATTTAGTAAAGTAGATACCGAAGCTACTATTTCTTTATACGATGTTACAGGTAAACAGATCTACTCTGCTCCTGCTCAACTTACTGTTGGTAAAAACGAACTAGATTTTAGTGTAAAAATAAAACCAGGAATTATGTTCTTAAAAGTAAATAGTAAAGAAATTAATTATGGTACATCTAAAATTATTTTCAGATAAATCATATTAAAAATTATTAATCTAAAAAAGAGGAGCCAATTTGGTTCCTCTTTTTTTATGCAAAATGAATACAATTAATTTATAAGCATTTGAAATAAATAAAAATCATAAACAGAACTAAGCTTACGCTATATAATAACATCCAAAGAAAACTATAATATAAACACTAGAATAGGTATTTCTACTTATCATTTCATTCTAAAAATATAGATTTTTTTGAAAGTTACTTTTTACCTATTAAATTGAAATAAGACCTTTTAAAGGAGTTAAAATTGGGGTTTTGTATTAGAAAGTAGTTATCACTTTTCTAATATAATTGATGCAGCAGGTATTAGAAATTCTATTGGAATTAGATATGTTTTTAATTAATTATTTATCTATAGTATGATTTGTTTCTAAACTAAAAAAAACTAGCTTCGCTATCATATTCTTGTTAAATGACTTCTGTCTAACTTTATTTTTAATTTCACGAGTATTCAATTAACAGAATTACACAATTAAAAAATAATATGAAACTAAAAACTATTAAATCATTAATTATATTACTTACAATTATTAGTTTAACATAGTACTGAATAGTTGTAAACAAATAGTAGAAAAACCTGTAGATTTAACAATAAAAAAACTATAGTTGGTGAAAGTACAAATCCTAATAAAAAATAATTTTTACAAATGTCTCAAGATTTAAGTAATCATAGAAAATCTTACGAAAAACAAGAACTTTTAGAAAGTAATTGTCCAGAGAATCCAATTGAATTATTTAGAACTTGGTTTCTAAATGCAGATAATTCAGATTTAGTTCATGAAAGTAATGCAATGACTATTTCATCTATTGGTTTAGATGGTTTTCCTAAAAGTAGAGTTGTATTGTTAAAAAAATATACTTGGGAAGGTTTTATTTTTTATACAAATTATAACTCAGAAAAAGGAAAAGCAATTTCTAAAAACGGTAATATCTGTTTATCCTTCTTTTGGGCAGGTTTAGAACAACAAATTATAATTAAAGGAGTTGCAGAAAAACTATCAGAAAATTTATCTGATGGCTATTTCAGTTCTAGACCAGACGGAAGTAAACTAGGTGCTTGGGCATCAAATCAAAGTAATGTAGTTTCTTCCAGAGAAGAGTTGGATAAAAATTTATCATCCTTTGAAAAAAAGTTTAAAGAAAAAGAGATTCCTAGACCTAAACATTGGGGTGGTTATATTGTAAAACCAGTATCTATAGAGTTTTGGCAAGGGAGACCAAACAGAATGCACGATAGAATACGATATTCTTTAGAAAAAGATTTTTCTTGGAATTTAGAGCGTTTAGCTCCTTAAATTTTTATATTTACATAATTAACTATTAAAAATTTAATGAAAACATTATATATAGTTCGTCACGCAAAATCTTCATGGGATTATAACGGAATTGAAGATATTGATAGACCTCTAAAAAAACGCGGAATTAAAGATTCTCATTTAATGTCTAAATTTTTGTCTAAAGAAATAGCTAAGCCAGATGTTTTTATTTCTAGTAGTGCAAATAGAGCTTTACACACATCAGTTATTTTTTGCGAAAACTTTGAGTACCCATTATCTAACTTAAAAATTAGAAGGCAATTATATAGTTTTAGTGATGGTTACTTAGTAAAAACTGTAAAAGCGTTAGATGACGGGTTTAGTAGCGCAATTATTTTTAGTCATGATCATGGTATTAATACTTTTGTAAATAAATTTGGAAATACTCCAATAGCACATGTTCCAACCTGTGGCATAATAGGTATTCAATTTGAAGAAAAACATTGGAAAAATATTAAAAAAGGTAAAACAATTATGACCGAATCACCAAAAAATCATAAATAAATTTGTTAGAAATAAAAAAATATGGAGCAATAGATATTGGTTCTAATGCAATTAGACTACTAATTTCTAATGTTATTGTTGAAAAAGATAAAGAACCTAGGTTTAAAAAATCATCTTTAGTTCGTGTTCCTATTCGTTTAGGAGCAGATGCTTTTGTTAATGGAGTCATTAGCGAAGAAAATACAAAGAGAATGGTAGAAGCTATTGAAGCTTTTAAACTACTTATGAATATACATAAAGTAGTTCGTTATAAAGCTTGTGCTACTTCTGCGATGAGAGAAGCAGAAAATGGAAACGAAATAGTTGATAAAATTTTTAAAGAAACAGGAGTTAAAATTGATGTAATTGGTGGTAAAGAAGAAGCGGCAATTATTTCATCTACAGATTTAAACGAACTAATTAAAGGAGATAATTCTTATCTATATGTAGATGTAGGTGGCGGTAGTACAGAGTTTACAGTTTTTTCTGGTGGAAAAATTATAAATTCTAAATCTTTTAAAATGGGAACGGTACGTTTATTAAACAATAAAAAATCTGTAAATAAAGAAATTTTTGCAAGTGTAGAAAAATGGATTAAGAAAAACACTAAAGATTTAAAACGTGTTTCATTAATTGGTTCTGGTGGAAATATTAATAAATTATTTAAAATGTCTGGTAGAACAGAAGGTAAACCTATTTCATTTATTTATTTAAATGCTCAATATCAATTTTTAAAACAGATGAGCTATCAAGAAAGAATTTCTGAATTGAGCTTAAATCCTGATAGAGCAGATGTTATAATACCAGCAACAAAAATATACCTTTCGGCAATGAAATGGAGTGGCTCTAGAAAAATATATGTACCTAAAATTGGACTTTCTGATGGAATTATAAAAAGTTTGTTTTATAACAAATTATAATTTCTGATTATAATTCTTTAATTTCTAAATGTTTTTAGTACATTTGGCGCTATATTTATGTATAAAATTAAGGTAATTATTAATGTTTACTAGTATGAAAAATATTTTACTTATTGTAGTTTTTTTGATGTTTACAACTGCAACTTTTGGTCAAGATCTCCCAGAAAATCCTGAACCAGGAAAATGTTATGTAAGATGTAAAACTCCAGATGTTTGGAAAAATGAAACTATAAATGTTGCTGTTGCACCCGAATATAAAAAGATTATTACTTTTCCTGCACAATATAAAACTATACAAGAAAAAGTTTTAGTTAAAGAAGCTGGACAAGAAATTTTAATTGTACCTGCAGTTTGGGGAACACAAGAGGTTACTTATTACGAAAAAGAAGATGGCACAAAATTAGAAGCTCAAAAAGCTGTGTTTAATCAAGGTTTTGAAACTGTAGAAACAAAAGCTGCTTCTGCAAGTTGGCAAATGAGTGAAAAAGCTCCTGATTGTGATTCTGATGATCCAGAAGATTGTAGATATTGGTGTTATAAGCCATTACCTGCAGAGTTTAAAACAATGCCAGTAGAAAAATTAATTTCAGATGCTAATGTTGTAAGTCTTACTATTCCTGGTATAACAAGAACTTATCAAAGAAAAGTGATGGTTAAAAAACCAGAAACAACTATTGTGCAAACTCAACCTGAATATAAAACAATTAAAAAAACTGTTCTTGTTAAAGATGCATATACAGAAGAAACTACTGTACCTGCAGTATTTAGATCTGTTACTAAACAAATTTTAGTAAAAAAAGGAGGTTTAACTTCTTGGAAACCGGTAAACTGCCAACTAGTTAACAATACACCTTTACCAATTAATTGGGATTTTTCTAGCGCAACTCTAAACGATGGAGCTAAAAAAATTATTGATGTAAGATTATTACCAATTTTAAACTCTGGTGTTGCTGTATTTATTGAATCTCACACAGATATGAGAGGAACTAGAAGAGATAATCAAGACTTATCTGATAGAAGAGCTAGAGCTGTTACAGATTATTTAATCTCTAAAGGAATTAATGCTAGTCAATTATACGCAAAAGGATTTGGAGAGTCTAGACTATTAAACAAATGTTCTGATGGCGTAGTTTGTTCAGAATCTGAACACTCAATAAACAGAAGAACAACATTTAGAGTTGTAAATCAGAAATAAAAAATACTTCTCATATAAATTAAAAAAAACAAAGCTAAGCGCTTTGTTTTTTTTACGTTTTATTTTGTGACGTTTTAATTTTTGTAGTGTCCCATAAATAACAAACAAAAATTAATCTAATATTAAATCAAAATTTAACATGAAAAAAATTTTACTAAGCGGAGCTTTTTTACTTTTAGGAGCTAGTACTTTTTCGCAAGCACTAACATTACCATCAAATCCAGAACCAGGAAAATGTTATGTTATGTGTAAAACACCAGAAGTTTGGAAAAACGAAGAAGTAACAATAGAAATTGCACCTGCTTATAAAACTATTAAAACTCATCCTGCAGAATATAAAACTATTACAGAAACTGTATTAATTAAAGAAGCTGTAAAAAAACTAGAAATTATACCAGCAGTTTGGGAAACAAAATCATTTTCTTATGTAGCTAAAGAAGATGCAAATAAATTAACTGCTATTAGAGCCACTTTTGCCAATGACTCTAAAACAATAGAAACAAAAGCTTCTTCTGCTGTTTGGCAAATGAGTGATAGAAAACCAGATTGTCAATCTGACGACCCTAATGACTGTAGATATTGGTGTTTTAAACCAGTAGCAGCAAAATTTGTTACTGTACCATTAACAGTACTATCAACAGATGCAACAACTAAGTCTACTACTGTTGCAGGTTATAATAAATCTTATACAAGAAGAGTTGTTGTACAGCCAGAAACGACTAGAAGTATTGAAATTCCTGCTGTTTACGGAACTATCAAAAAAATAGTATTAGTTAAAGATGCATGGCAAGAAGCTGTAACTGTAGCCGCTAAATACAAAACTGTAAGAAAAGAAGTTTTAGTAAATAAAGGTGGTTTAACTAGTTGGAAAGAAGTAGAATGTGAATTGGTAGACAATACACCTTTACCAATTAATTGGAACTTAAATAGTGCTACTTTAACTCCTGGAGCAAAAAGAATTATAGAACTCTAGATTACTTCCAATTCTACAAAGAGGTCTAGCAGTTGCCTTAGAATCTCATACAGATATGAGAGGTACAAAATCTTCTAATCAAGATTTATCAGAGAGAAGAGCTCAAGCTGTTACTAGATATTTAATATCTAAAGGGATTAATGCTAGTCAAATTTCTGCAAATGGATATGGTGAATCTAGATTATTAAATAGATGTGCAGATGGTGTTACTTGTTCAGAAGCTGAACATGCCCAAAATAGAAGAACTACTTTTAGAGTAATCAATCAAAACTAACATAGAAGTTTGTCATAAAAAAACCGAAGCAATTTGCTTCGGTTTTTTTTATGATTTCTAAATCTTTCCTTTTTTAATATTTACTTATTTGAGATTGGAGAAATGGATAATAATACTCAGTCATAATATATCCTTTCTTCTCTGCTATTTTTTTCCTCTGTGATTAACTATCATTAATGTAGGAAAAGCTTTTACTTTAAATTTTTTTGAATTATCTTATTCTCCTTCATCTTTTCTGGAGAAATAATATCTACTCGTCTTGGAATATCTACTTCTAAAAGTACAAGCTCTTTGTCTGCTAAATTTTTAAATTTTTCTGTATGAAAAAGATCTTTATCTAAAATTTTACAAGGTCCGCACCAATCTGAACCTGTAAAATAAATTAAAATTGGTTTTCTTTCTTTTTTAGATTTTTTTAAAGCCTTTTTATAATTTGGCATCCAATTTAGTTTAATTTCTAAACTCTCAGAAAATTCTGTATTTACAGAAACCATTTCTTGTGAAAAAGAAATTTGACATACTAATAAACAAAAAATAAAACTGTAAACTATTTTTCTCATATTAAAACATTGTTTTGTCAAAAGTATCAAAAATAATACCAATAGTAAAAATAATAACTGTGACTTAATAAACTTTATTGTGTCATAAAATTGTTAGGTAATCAGACAATGAGTGCTTCTAGCAAAAATCAAAAAAAGAAAACCGATGTACTCACACATCGGTTTTTATTTTAAATGAGAATTAATAATATTATCAAATTCATTTTTATCACTTAAAAAATTAGTCTCTATTTGTATATAGGATAGGTCTTTTATAAAATTTTCAAGCCTTGTATAATCTTTTTCTGTAGTTAAAATTAACTTTTTATCCGATTTCATTATCTTAAATTTATCATCTATTTCATTAATTTCTTTTTGAGAGAAATTATGATGGTCAGAAAATTTTAAGTGCTTAAATTTAATTCTTTTACTTTTTAAGAAATCTGTTAACGGTTGAGGATTTGCAATACCTGTAATTAGCAAAACCTCAAAATCTACAACTTCTTCTATAAGAATTTGTTTACTACCAGATATTTTGGAAGCATAAGAAATTGTTGAAAAGAAAATTTTCTTATTATATTTTTTCAACTTTCTTTCTATTATCTTTTTATCAGAGTCTTTTAAATTACAAGGGCATTTAGTAACTATAATAACATCTGCCCTATTTGCTCCTGCTCTACTTTCTCTTAAATTACCTGTTGGCAATAAAAAATCATCGGTAAAAATATCGTTATACTTTGTTAACAGAATATAAAAACTACCTTTTACTTTACGGTGCTGAAATGCATCGTCTAACAAAATTACTTCTGGAGAGTTATTTTGTATTAATTTATCTATGCCTTCTACTCTATTTTCATTAACAGCTACATTAATATTATTAAATTTTTTAAAGTATTGTAAAGGTTCATCTCCAACATCATCTGCTGTATGTATATTATCTACAAGTACAAAACCTTTGGTTTTTCTTTTATAACCTCTACTTAATACAGAAGTTTTAAATTGATCTTTTAATAATCTAACTAGATACTCTATTTGTGGTGTTTTACCAGTACCTCCAACACTTAAGTTCCCTACCACGATAATTGGTATTTTAAATGTGGTTTCTTTAAAAATACCAACACTAAAGAAGAAATTACGAATTGAAGTAATCAAATCGTATAAAACAGCAAACGGAAACAGTAAAAATCTAACTAACTTCATCAACGTAAAAATACATTAAAAATGTTAACTTTGGTTTTCAATACAATCTTAAAATGATCATAAAAGACATCACAAATTATATCGAAGAATTAGCTCCATTAAACTATGCTGAAGATTTTGATAATGTAGGTTTATTAGTGGGAAATTATAAAACAAAAGTATCTGGAGTATTAGTTACTTTAGACACTTTAGAAGAAACTGTAGATGAAGCCATTGCTAAAAATTGTAACTTAATCATCAGTTTTCATCCCATCATTTTTGGCGGATTAAAAAAATTAATGGAAATTCTTATGTAGAAAGAGTGGTTTTAAAAGCTATAAAAAATGATATAGCAATATATGCTACTCATACAGCTTTAGACAATTCTAAAAACGGAGTATCTGCTAAAATCTGTGAGGTTTTAGGTTTAGAAAATTCAAAAATTTTAATCCCTAAAAAGGGAATAATAAAAAAGTTAACAACTTATGTACCATACGCTAGTTCTAAATCCCTTAGAACAGCTCTTTTTGTAGCTGGAGCAGGAAATATAGGTAATTATGATAATTGTTCTTTTAACACTTTTGGGAATGGTACTTTTAAAGGTAATAAAGATTCAAACCCAGTTATTGGTAAAAAAGGAATATTTCATACTGAAGAGGAAACTAAAATTTCTGTAGTTTTTGAGAGTAAAAATGAAGCTGCCATTTTAAAAGCACTCCAAAATAATCATCCCTATGAAGAAATAGCTTATGAAATTGTAACTACAGAAAATATCCATCAGAATATTGGAATGGGAATGATTGGCGAATTCCCCGAAGAAATGAATGAAAAAGATTTTTTGCTCTATTTAAAGGATACAATGAAAACAAACTGTGTGAGACATTCTGCATTAATTAATAAAAAAATTAAAAAAGTTGCCGTTTTAGGTGGTTCTGGAAGTTTTGCTATCTCAAATGCAAAAAAAGCTGGAGCTGATGCTTATGTAAGTTCAGATTTTAAATATCATGAGTTTTTTAAGGCTGAAAACAGTATACTTTTAGCAGATATTGGCCATTATGAAAGCGAACAGTTTACAAAAAACCTTTTAGTAGATTATCTTACAAAAAAAATTAGTAATTTTGCAGTCATTTTATCAGAAAAAAGTACGAATCCTATTTATTATATATAACCATGGCAAAGAAGAAAGAAGTTTCGGTTGAAGAAAAGTTAAGAGCTTTATACGATTTACAATTAATAGACTCTAGAATTGACGAAATTAGAAATGTTAGAGGAGAATTACCTTTAGAGGTTGAAGATTTAGAAGACGAAGTTGCCGGTTTAAATACTAGAATTTCTAATTTAAACGAAGATGCTACTAATTTAGAAACTGACATCAATAACAAAAAATTAGCCATAGAGGAATCTAAAGGGTTAATGAAAAAATATGATGAGCAGCAACAGAAAGTTAGAAACAATAGAGAATTCGATTCTTTATCTAAAGAAATAGAATTTCAAGATTTAGAAATTCAATTAGCTGAAAAAAGGATAAACGAGTATAAAGCTAAAATTGCTCAGAAAAACGAAGTAATTGATGCAACTAAAGAAAAATTAGCAAAACAAGAAAAACATTTAAGTCATAAAAAGGCTGAGTTAGATGCTATCTTAAAAGAAACTGAAAAAGATGAAAAACTTTTAAGTGAAAAATCTGAAGAGTTTGGTCAGTCTATTGACGCACATTTATTAACGGCTTATAAAAGAATTAGAAATAAAGTTAAAAATGGTTTAGCAGTTGTTGCCATTGAGCGTGGAGCTTCTGGAGGATCTTATTTTACTATTCCACCACAAGTACAGTTAGAAATTGCAAATAGAAAAAAATAACGATCGACGAACATAGTGGTCGTATTTTAGTTGATGCTGCTTTAGCTGAAGAAGAAAAAATAAAAATTGATAAAATATTTTCTTAATATCAAGAAAGAAAATTATTCATAAAAAAACTCGAAGCAATTGCTTCGAGTTTTTTTATGAGTTAAATTAAACAAACTAATAATCTAACTTTTTAATATAACTTAATTTTTGTTTCCAAATAACTAAATCATTTTTAAATTCATTTACTCTATTTTTTACATTTATTACTAAAGGGTTATCGTCTTTAGCATTAGAAAAGAAACCTAAATTGTTTTCTAATTGTTGAATTTCTTTAACAACTTCATCAATTTTCTTTCTAACAAACATTTGTTCAGAATCTAATTTTCTTACATCATTATCAGCAAAATAGCTATCAACTACATTCGTAAATTTCAGCATCGATATCTCGTTTTTATCTAGCGATAAACTATCGAACATTCTATCTATTTGTTTGTAAAACTTACCCTCTAAATGACGAACATTTCTTGGTAAACTACCCAATCTTTTCCATTTATTTACAGCTTCTAAAATAGACTCTTTTGTAGAATCTTTCTCTTCTTTTACAGTATCTAAAAATTCTTTTTTAGCTTCTACTATTGCTTGTTGTTCTTTACTTACTGCATTTTTCTGTTGATGAAATCTATCAAAATAATGATTACAAGCTGCTTTAAAACGTTTCCAAATATCATCTGAAAACTTTCTAGGGACATGACCTATTTTTTTCCAATCTGATTGAACCTTTTTTAAAGCATTTGTAGCCGACTCCCAGTCTTCACTATCTTTTAGTGATTCTGCTAATTCAATTAAAGCAATTTTCTTTTTTAAATTTTCTTGCTGCTCACCTTTTTCTTCTTTATAAAAAACGTTTTTTGCAGAGTTAAATTTTTTGGTTGCGCTTTTAAATTTTTGCCAAACCTCTTCACTCTTAGAATATGGCAACTTACCAATGGTAAAATACTGCTGTCTTAAAGCTTCAATATCTTTAATACTTTTTTGCCAATCTCCATGAGATTCATTTTTAGAAGTATCATACACATCTATAGCAGCAATAACTTCTAATTTTTTATTGATAATTTCCTGGTATTTAGAACGCATTGCTCTAAAATAGTTATGCCTATTATCATGAATTTTCTTAGTTGCAGCACTAAATTTTTTCCAAACTTCTTCTCTTACGTCTTTTGCTACAGGGCCAATATCTTCTTTCCAAATTTTATGTAAATCTTGCAACTCTTTTGCTGCATAATTTACATCTTCTTCATTTGCTAAAGATTCTGCTTTTTCTATAACTTTAAGCTTTTTCTCTAAATTATGTTTAAAATCTAAATCTCTAAAATCGTTACTTAAATGTAGTAAATCGTAAAAACGTTCAACATGATGATGATACGTTTTCCAAGTATCATTATAATGATTTTTAGGAACAGGACCTATTGCACGCCAAGTATCTTGTATTTCTTTAAAACTTTTATACATTGTAGTAGCATCTGCTTCTTCAATAATGTTTTTTAAACTTTCTATAACTTGTATGCGTTTCTCTAAATTTTCTTTTAACTGTTTCTCTAAACTATTATAATAAGCATCTCTCTGCTTTTTATAATCTGATAATAATTTATTGTACTCAGATTTAATAGGACTTGAAAATTGAAAATCGATAGAATTACCTCCTTCTGCAAGAAAAGCTTCTTTTTTACTCGCTAATAAATCGCCAAACTTCTCGTTAAAAGCATTTTTAACTCCGTCTACTTGCGATTTTATTTTTTGAACAGGGTTTTCCGCTAAAATTTTGGTTAAACTAATAACTAATTCTTCTAAAGATTGAACAGAATAATCTACAACAGGTATATCTTCTTCTTTTGATTCTTCTATTTCAGCTTGTTCTGCAACAGATTTTTCTATTTCATTTACTGCTTCAATTGTATCATCTACCTCAGTAACTTCTTTTTCTGCTACAATTTCTTCTTCTACAGAAGTTACTTCTTTAGCTACTTCTTCTGCTTTTACTTCGTTTTTTTCAACGTTTTCTTCATTACTATCTAACATATCTACAATGTTTAAGGTCGTTAATATTACTTATATTATGGTTATAAAGATACAGACAACTATTATAATCTACAAGTTAACTTTACAAGTAAGATTATATGATAAATTAATCATTCCAAATTCTCCAAGATTCTTCTGCCTGTAACTCTAACATTTCATAACCGTTTTTAATAATTGCTCCTTTTTCTTTTCCTTTAGACAAAAAAGTAGTAATCTCTGGATTATAAATTAAATCATACAAAAGGTGTTTCTCTGTAATATATTGATAAGGAATATCTGGGCATTGATTTATATTTGGTGAAGTCCCTAGAGGTGTACTGTTTATAATAATAGTATACTTTTCTACAATTTCTTCTGTTAAGCTATCGTAAGAAATTTGTTTTTTACCCATTGGGTTTCTAGAAACAAATTTATATTTAATTTTATTTTTTTTAAGGCATATGCAATTGCTTTTGATGCACCTCCTGTTCCTAAAATTAAAGCTTTTTTATGATGATTTTTAAGAAATGGTTTTATTGAATTTTCAAATCCAACAACATCTGAATTATAGCCTTTCAAATTTCCTCTTTTAGTAAATTTTATTGTATTAACAGCACCAATTTCTTTTGCAGTTTCATCTAACTTATCTAGAAATTGTATTACTTGTTGCTTATAGGGTATGGTTACATTTATACCTGCTAAATGCTCTCTTTCTTTTATTATTTTTGAAAATTCTTGAATATCTTGAATGTCAAAATTTACATATTTGTTTTTATTTAGTTTTAATTTCGTAAACTTTTCAGAAAAATATCCTCTAGAAAATGAATAAGATATATCTTTCCCTAATAAACCAAAAACTTTATTTTTTCTTCTTCTATCATAATAATCTATGGCTAATATTAAGCCTATTCCTAAAAAAACAAAAAACACAGCGAACAATGTTTCTACATTTGTAATTTCTGGGATAAAACGTTCATAATTTTCTACAATTTTCCCTCCTTCTTGATCTAATAAAAACACATTATTTTCATCAGTAGCAAAAATGGTTCTTTTCCATGGCCAAACGATACCTAAAGAACCGGTAATAAATCCAATAATAATTGCGTTTACAATTTTGTTCCACCTTTTTAAGACAAAACCTAAAACATGTGATATAGAAACCAAACCAAAAGCAGAACCTCCAGTAAAAACAGCTATAATTTTTAAGTATTTAATTTTTATAGGATCTGATAGTACTTCAAAATTCCCAATTATAATATTACCAAAAACACTTAATAAAACGTTAACAGAATCTACAAGTAGTAACACATAATTACCTAAAAGTATTAAAATAAAAGAACCAGAAAGCCCAGGTAATGTCATACCAGACACACCAATAATACCACATAAAAACACAAACCAAAGATTATCATTTTCTACAGCAGGAGTTAAAAAACTAATACCTAAACCTATAGAAACTCCAATAGCTAATGAAACAAAATTTCTTTTATTCCAACTTCCAAAATCTTTAGCCATGTAATACACTGAACCTACAATCATTCCAAAAAACCAGCTCCAAACATAAAGTTCGTAGTATTTTAAAAAATAATCTAATACTAACGAAACACTGAAGTAACTAAACATACTACCTCCCATAATAAGCATTACAAACTGGGCATTGGTAAATTTAAAAAACTCTCTAAACTCACCTTTTATAAGTAGTTTAAATGCTCTGTAATTTATTTTTCTAAAAGAATAAATTAACTCTTCATAAAATCCTAAAACATAAGAAACGGTACCTCCAGAAACTCCTGGAACTTTATTTGCGGCCCCCATTGCTAAGCCTTTAATAAAAAGCAAAAGTTTATCTAAAAATGATCTTTCTTTTTGCATTTATTGCTTTTTAACTGCTAATCTTTCCATCAATAAAATTAATGCAAACCCAACAAGTGCTAAAACAATTGCAAAAGTTAATTCAGAATTTCCTTCAAAAGAAAAAGGAGAAACACTTTGCTGGTTAAATGGAACTTTTATGCCGTGAGAATTTAAACGCCAAGTTAAAGTTTCTTTCCAAGGCCAAATTTTATTTAGAGAACCAATGATAAAGCCTGTTAATGCTGCTAGTGTGAAATTTTTATAATTGGCAAATAACCACTTTAAAACTTTAGAGAAAGTTAATAAACCAACAATAGCTCCTGCCATAAATACAAGTATTGTTTTAATATCTTTATTATCTAAAGCTTCTAATACAGGTTTATACGCACCTAATAAAACCAAAATAAAAGAACCAGAAATTCCTGGTAAAATCATTGCACAAATTGCAACGGCTCCAGCAATTAAAATATATAAAGACGAAGCTCCTTCTGAAACTAATGGATTTAAAGTAGTAATATAATAAGCTAAAAAGGCACCAAAAATTAATACAATAATAGAACCTACACTCCATTTTGTAATTTGTTTAGCTATATATATAATACTAGCTAAAACAAGCCCAAAAAAGAAAGACCACAATAAAATTGGTTCATTTTCTAATAAATATTTAATGGCTTTAGCTAATGATAAGATACTAATAAAAATCCCTACAAAAAGTGATAATAAAAAATTACCGTTTAACTGTTTCCAAGCTTTTTTTAACCCTTCATTCTTTAAGGTTTTAAATAAACCAAGGTTAACATTACTGATAGAGCTTAAAAGCTCTTCGTAAATACCAGATATAAAAGCAATTGTTCCTCCAGAAACACCAGGTACAACATCTGCAGCGCCCATTGCCATTCCTTTTAAACCTATAACTATGTAATCTTTAATCTTTCTTTCCATTAATATTTTCGCTTTTTTTTAAAACGAAGATAACAGTTTTTGAATTGGTATGTTTCTAAAGTCAAAAAAAATATCTTTAACTATTTATTATTAGTAATTAAGTCTAGAAAGTCATTTATAGATTTTAATCAATAGTTTTCTATTTTTGTTCTTAAAAGAATATACTATAAAATCATTGAACCCTAATTAAGATGTCTCAAAAAAAGAACTAAAAGAAATTGCAAAACTATTCTTTAAATTAGGAAGCATTGCTTTTGGTGGCCCTGCAGCTCATATTGCCATGATGGAAGATGAAGTTGTTAAAAAAAGAAAATGGATGACACAAGAGCATTTTCTTGACCTTATTGGAGCAACTAATTTAATTCCGGGTCCGAATTCTACAGAAATGACTATGCATTGCGGTCATGAACGCGCAGGTTGGAAAGGTCTTATTATAGCTGGAATTTGTTTTATTTTTCCTGCAGTTATTTTAACAACTCTTTTAGGCTGGCTTTACCAAGAATATGGTAAACTGCCAGAAGTTGAGCCTTTTATTTATGGAATAAAACCTGCAGTAATCTCAATAATAGTAATGGCTGCTTTTCGGTTAGGCAAAAAAGCGTTAAAAAATATAAAACTTGCAATTTTAGGTTTTATAACTTTAGTAGCTTGCTTACTTGGTTTAAATGAAATAATTGCACTTTTTGGATGTGGTATTCTGGGATTATTACTTTATTATTTTAAAAAAAACAAGAATAATATAAATAGTTTCCTTCCTTTAATATTCTTACAAGTTTTTGAACCATCTAAAATTGGAACCTTAAAGATATTTATAGTATTCTTAAAAATAGGCGCAATACTTTATGGTAGTGGCTATGTTTTATTCGCCTTTTTAGATACTGAGTTAGTTGCAAATGGATGGTTAACAAAACAAGTTTTAATTGATGCAATTGCTGTAGGACAAATAACTCCTGGACCTGTTTTATCTACTGCTACATTTATTGGCTGGCAAATGAATGGGGTTTCAGGTGCAATTGTAGCAACCCTTGGAATTTTTCTCCCTTCATTTCTACTTGTGCTCTTATTAAATCCTTTTATTCCAAGAATGAGAAAATCTAAGGTAATAGGAGTAATTTTAGACGCCGTAAATGTTGCGTCTGTAGCATTAATAGCTGCAGTTTGTATAGGTATGATAAAAGACACATTAATAGACTGGAGATCAATTTTAATTGGTATTACCAGTTTAATTATTGTGTTTGCTTTCAAAAAAACAAATAGTGCTTTTATCGTTTTAGGAGGAGCTCTTTTTGGCTATTTACTCACTTTTATATAAATGTTTAACCACAATTAATTTCCAAAAAGGAAAGGGTAATTTTAATTAAAAAATCTTTATTTCTTTTTTAGAATGGGTATTTTTATAAGAGAAATAATTAAAAAAATAAGAGAAATAATCTCTAAAAAAACTCTACTCCAATGCCAATAACTCCAAACAATTAATTCTTTTTTTAATTCAACATCATTAAATGAAGCCAGATAAAACAACTCATTCGTTTCTTTAAAATACATATAAAAAGAAGAAACAAAAAGAATAGCAAATACAGAAGAAATTAGTGAATATTTAAAAGCTATAGATTTAATAATTTTAAGGTAAAAAGAAAATATTATTGGTATTAAAGCTGCAATAATTGTTAAAAATGTATAAAAACTACCTATAGAAGGTCCAAATTTACTGTAATAAGCATAAAAATCACTTGCGGATAAAGATTGCCAATACGGAACCAACAAAACTCCTTCTGTTATTTGGCTTCCTATAAAAATAGCGAAAACAGCAATTGACAAAGTCAGTAAAAACTGTTTTAAAAAAATCATCTATTCGTTCGCTTTTTTATAATCTACTAATATTTTTTGCACTTTTTGGCTATCCAAAACTGTTGGATAGATTTCTTTTAAGACTACATGGTAATTGTAATCTATTTTCATACCAGAAATTAAATGATTAAAACCGTATTTTTCTTTGTTTAAAATAAAAAACAAACCTGCCAATCTATACTCAATCTCAGCTAAGTTTTTATATGTTTTTTGGGCTTTATACAATATTTTAACTGCATCATTAAATTCCCCTAAAAAAGATAAAACATCTGTTAATCCAATATAAATTTCAAGAGAATCATCATTTAAAGCTAAACAATTTTCGAAACCCGAAACTGCTTCTTCAAAAAAATTAAGTTTTAATTTAATTTCGGAGTACCTTCTCCAATAAGCAGAATTATCTTCATCTATTTTTAAAGCTTTAGAAATATAGTAAGAAGCTTTTTCGTAATTCTCTTCGTTAAAAAATAAATTGGTTAATAAAATCCAACCTCTATCTAATAACGGATCTTCATGTACTGCTTTTTTATAATAAGAAACTGCTGCCTCATATTTCTCTATTCTTTCATAACATTCACCAATTCTTACATAAGCAAAAGCCGTAGGATCATCTAATTCTAGTGTAATTAAATAATTATCTATTGCTTCTTGATATCTTTCTAATGCTTCTAATGTTTTTGCTTTTTCTAAATAACCTCCAATAAAAGATTCATCAATTAAAACTGCATAATCAAAAGAGACTAAAGCTTCTTCATACATTTCTAGAATAAAATGCTGTCTTCCTAATTGATGCCAAGCAACTTCACAGTAAGGATTCCTATCTATATAATTGTTTAAATAAATTATTGCAGCTTCGTGTTTTTTTTCCATATCAAAGCAATACACAATATTATAGAGTGAAGAATAATCTTCGAAATCTACTTCTACACATTTTGCAAAATTTAAACGAGCATTTTCAAAATTGTCTAGATACAAAAATTCCATCCCCATAAAAGACCAAATATCTACTTTATCGTCTGTAAAAGTTAATGCTTTTTGTAAATGAATTATAGCTTCTTTATGGTTTCCTGTTTTAGAACTTATAGTAGCTTTTTGAATAAAAACCTCATCATTATTAGGTTCTAAACGCTCTACTCTTTTTAAAAGTGAAGATGCTTTATCTAATTCATTTTCAAAAATATAAAGTTCTACTCTAAGTAGTTTTAAATCTACCGATTGAGAATGTTGTTCTAAACCGAGTTTAACTGCTTTTTTTGCTAAAGAATGCTTCCCTGCATCTATATAATGAATAATAATTTCCTCAAACTCAACCAAATCGAAAAAATAGATACTATTGGTTTTAAGCATGGATTCAAACTTCGTTAAAGGCATAACATAGGTATTTGAGTTCTTATTATAAATGTACTACAAGTCTTTAAAGCCATTATAAAAATTGAGTTTTGTTTTCAACAATTTAATTAACAACTTCTTTTTTACTTTTTAAATCAGATCAAAACCGTATAAAAACAAGCTCCATAATAGCTTTTTATGATGTTATTTCTGGTCTTAAATTTTGCTTATACGTTTATTTATCCTAATTTTGATTTTAAATAACTATCAACTAAATTTGATAGGTTTCTTATGAGCAGAAAAACCTTACTTAACTCAAAAGATATTGAAATAATACTGCACAGATTAGCATGTCAGCTAATAGAAAACCACAATGATTTTTCTAATACCGTTTTAATTGGTTTACAACCAAGAGGAACTTTTTTAGCAAACAGATTGGCTGCTTTGTTAAAAAACGAATACAGCATAAAAGATTTAAAAACGGGCTTATTAGATATTACTTTTTATAGAGACGATTTTAGAAGAAGAAATGCTCCTTTAGCAGCAACAACCACAGAAATCGATTTTTTAATTGAAGGAAAAAAAGTAGTAATTATTGATGATGTTTTATTTTCTGGTAGAAGTATTAGAGCTGCATTAACAGCAATTCAATCTTATGGAAGACCAGAAAATATTGAGTTATTAGTTTTAATAGACAGAAGGTTTAGTAGACATTTACCAATACAACCCAATTATAGAGGCAGACAAGTAGATGCTATTAATGAAGAACGAGTTTTGGTTACTTGGAGAGAAACACATAAAAAAGACGCAGTTTATATAGAACAGAAGTAATATGGATCAATTAAGTGTAGAACATCTATTAGGCATAAAATATTTGAATGCAAATGATATAGATCTTATTTTTAAAACTGCAGATCATTTTAAAGAAGTAATTAATAGACCTATAAAAAAAGTACCTTCTCTTAGAGATATTACTATTGCTAATTTATTTTTTGAGAACAGCACTAGAACAAAATTATCTTTTGAACTTGCAGAAAAAAGACTTTCTGCAGATGTAATTAATTTTTCGGCAGGTCAATCTTCTGTAAAAAAAGGAGAAACTTTAATAGATACTGTAAACAATATTTTATCTATGAAAGTAGATATTGTTGTAATGAGACATGGTAGTGTTGGTGCAGGTGTTTTCTTATCTAACCATGTAGATGCTAAAATTATTAATGCTGGAGATGGAACTCACGAACATCCTACACAAGCGCTGTTAGATTCTTATTCTATAAGAGAAAAATTAGGATCAGTAAAAGGAAAGAAAATAGTTATTATAGGAGATATTTTACATTCTAGAGTTGCATTATCTAATATATACGCATTGCAATTACAAGGGGCTCAAGTTAAGGTTTGTGGACCAACAACTTTAATTCCTAAATACATTACAAGTTTAGGTGTAGAAGTTGAAACCAATCTAAAAAAAGCATTGGAATGGTGTGATGTTGCTAATGTTTTACGTGTTCAACATGAAAGAATGGATATAAAATACTTCCCTTCTACTAGAGAATACACACAGTTATTTGGAATTAATCAAGAAATTTTAAACAATCTTGGCAAGAAAATTGTAATAATGCATCCAGGACCAATAAATAGAGGTGTAGAAATTACAAGTGATGTTGCAGACTCAGATCAATCTATTATATTAAGTCAAGTAGAAAATGGAGTAGCAGTAAGAATGGCTGTTATCTATTTATTAGCACAACAAATTAAAAGGTAGATACATGCGTGTTGAGCAAAAAGAAAATTACACACTAATTGTTTCGGATGAAGATTCGTTTTTAAAATTTTACAATAATTATATAAAATCGAAAAAAACATTCGAAAAAGAGCACTTAATACTTCAAATTTCTGATGAAATAAATATTTCTAATGAAGATTTTTTATTATTTTTGAGTAATGCCGAACAAAAAAAGGAAAATGGCACATCATTTGTTATTATAAATAGTAACATTAATATTGATGATTTTCCTGATAATTTCAACATTGTTCCTACTTTAATTGAAGCAGTAGACATTTTAGAAATGGAAGCTATAGAGAGAGAATTAGGATTTTAATCCCTCAAAATAAATGATGAAAAAACTACTTTTATTGCTATTCTTTACAATTTCTACAATTGTTTTTTCGCAAGAAAAATCTATAGAAAATTTATCTGCAGCACCAAATCCTTTTACTAATTCAACTAAAATTTCATTTAACGCTATTAATAGTTCTACTATTATCTTAAATGTAAAAAATGTGTTAGGTAAAACTGTTTTTAAAAAAACTTATAAAACAAAGTTGGGAAAAAACGCTATCCCTTTTTATAAAAACGACTTATCTACGGGTATTTATATTTATAGTATTCAAGATAAAAATAAAATTACCTCAAAACGTTTTGTAATTAAATGAGTATACACCTAACTATTCTAGGTTGTCATTCTGCTACGCCTCGTGTAAACGCATTTCCTACTTCACAGTATTTAGAAATAAACAACCGTCATTTTTTAATTGATTGTGGAGAAGGTACTCAACGACAAATGCGTAAATACAAAGTTGGTTTTTCTAAAATTAATCATATTTTTATTTCTCATTTACATGGAGATCATTTTTATGGTTTAGTTGGCCTACTAGCAACTTATGGGATTTTAAGTAGAGAAAAAGAACTTCATATTTATGGCCCTAAAGGGATAAAAGAAGTAACCCTTTTACAATTAAAAATTTCTCAATCTCATGCTAAATATCCTATGATTTTTCATGAGTTACAATCAAAAGAAAGTGAGCTTATTTTTGAAGACGATAAAGTTTCTGTTAAAACAATCCCATTAAATCACAGAGTTTACACAAATGGTTATTTGTTTACAGAAAAAGAAAAAGCAAGAAAATTGCATATGGATAATATTAGCAACTACGAAGAAATTAGTAAAGCTGATTACCTAAACATAAAAGCTGGTAAAAACATTACGTTATCTACTGGAGAAGTTATACCAAATGAAGAACTTACCTTACCTCCAAAAAAAGCTTTAAGCTATGCATTTTGTAGCGATACCAAATACAAACCAAATATAGTTCCAATTATAAAAAACACCGATTTATTATATCATGAAGCTACTTTTTTAGCAGATAGAGAAGATTTAGCTATAAAAACGAAACATGCAACTTCTAAACAAGCCGCACAAATTGCTAAGGATGCAAATGTTAAGCAATTAATAATTGGTCATTATTCTGGTAGATATAAAGATATTACTTTGTTTCAAAAAGAAGCAAAAGAAATTTTTAAAAACACTTACTTAGCAGAACCTGGAAAAAACTTTAAAGTAGATGAATAGTAAAAAAATAAATTCTATTTACAATGAAATTTTTGAAACATATCCAAAAGTTGAAATTGAAGAACACATTAAAAAATTAATAGAATTAGATTACTATTATCCTTACAACTCTACTTTTTATTGCATTACAAACACAGTTCATAAAAACTTTGAATATATAAGTAAAAACTTTACGAGTTGCACTGGCTTATCTAGAGATAAATTAATGAACGGTGGTATGGATTATTATTGGTCTTTATTTCATCCTGATGATATTAATCTTTGGCTTAAAAGTTTAACAGATTTAATGACGTTTACTATGACCGAATTAAATGATGCACAGCGTAAGAGAATGAGTTATACTTGGAATTACAGAATTAAAGTAGCTAATAATTCTTATGTAAACATTATTCAAAATACAACTCCTTTACAGTTCGATGAAACAAACAAACCTATTATTGGTATGGCACATTATACTGTTTTAGATGGTAATATAAAAATGGATATTTGCGCTAGTGCAAAATACTTAAATGAAAAAAATGAATATGAAACATTATTTTATAAAAATGTTTCTAGTTCAAAATTATTAGACTTTATTACTAATAGAGAAAGAGATATTATACGTTTAATTATTACAAAAAATACTAGCGAATCAATTGCAGAAAAATTAAATATTAGTATTCACACAGTTAACACACATAGAAGAAATATTTTAAAAAAATAAATATAAATTCAACTTTCGAGTTAATCAGTTACTTTAAAAATAATCCAAAATTAATATAATTACTCATAATGAGTATTGACATGGAAAGAAAGTTACAGTAAATTTGTAATAGAATTGGATTGGTTTTATTAAAATATTTTGAAAAGGAAAATTTGCTAACTACTATTTAACCAATCCAATTTTCTTTTTTTAATACTGATTTGTAGACAACAACACTAAAGTACAAGCAATTTCTGCTTCTATATTGCTCTCTTGCAATAATTGCACAAACTCAATATTTTCTGTTCCTGGATTAAAAATTACTCTTCTTGGTTTTAAACCAATTATATAATTATAATAATTTTCTTGTCTTTTAGAGTTTAAATATAATGTAACAGTATCTATGTTTTCATAATCTAGTTTTTCATCATCCACAACTACATTACCAACCTTACCTTTTCTCAACCCTAAAGCTCTTACTGGTAGGTTTTTATCTATTAACCTTTTAATAGCAATATTAGAATACCTATTCGGGTTTGTTGATGCTCCAATAACTAAAGTTACATTTTTCATAGTGTTAATATTACGTTAAAGACTGTTAATTCTAGTAACAAAGATAAACATTTGGACGTCTATAAGACATCAATAAAAAATAAAATCAACCAAAATATGAAGAAATTAATACTACTTATTATGTTAGTAATTACCGGAAACTCCTTTGCTCAACTAGCAAAAAATGAGCTTCCAAAACCAGGGTCTGTAACTGGAAAAGTAATTGACAATAAAACAAATGAAACTTTACCTTATGTAAATATAGTTGTTAGAGATATGGCTAAAAAAATTATTACTGGAGGTATTACAGATGATAACGGTATGTTTACTGTTAAAGATTTACCTAAAGGAAATAGCTTAGTTGAAGTACAATTTATGGGTTATAAAATTTATTCTAAAAAAATTAATATCTCAAATAAATCTAAAAAAATAAACCTAGGAACTATAAGACTTATTGAAGATGCGGCTACTTTAGATGAAATTGTTGTGAGAGCAGAAACCTCTACAGTAGTACAAAAAGTAGATAGAAAAGTTATTAATGTTGGTAAAGATTTAACCGCTACCGGTACAACAGCTTCAGAGCTTTTAAACAATGTACAATCTGTAAGTGTCGATAGCCAAACAGGCGGTATAAGTTTACGTGGAAACGAAAACGTAAGAATTTTAGTTGATGGTAAACCAACAAATATTTCTGCTGCTCAATTGTTAAAGCAAATTCCATCTACTTCTATAAAAAGTATCGAATTAATTACAAATCCCTCAGCAAAATACAATCCAGAAGGAATGAGCGGAATTATAAATATAATTTTAAATAAGAATGCAAATATGGGCTTTAATGGGTCTATAGATTCTGGTGTAACTGCAGGGCATTATGTACGTTATAATGCATCTACAAACATGAACTATAAAACAGGAAAAGTAAACTTTTTGGAAACTATGGTTACAATGGTGGTGATAATTATAACTATGGATTTGTAAACAGACCTAATGCTAATAGATTGCAAGATTTTGTTTTTAAAAACAAAAATAATTCTCACTTAGCAAAATTAGGAGCCGATATTTATTTAGATGATAAAAACACTTTATCTTTTTATACTACACAAAACTGGTTTACTGGTGGCGGAGATGGAAGAACTATCATTTCGGAAAATGGAACTGTATTAGCAATATCTCCATCAATTCAAAATCAAGAAAATAAAACTGGAGCTTATAATATAAATTATAAAAAAGAATTTGAAAAAGAAGGACATAATATTGAGTTTGAAGCCACGTATTCTGACACAAAGTCTCCTGAAGATGCAGAAAACTTAAATACATTAAGCAATACTGCTGATGCAGATTATAAAGCATTAAATTACTCAAACGATATTACAAGAAAAAGTAACAATACATTATTAAACTTAGATTATACGAATCCGGTTTCTAAAGAAGGAAAATTAGAATTAGGTTTAGAATATAGAGCAGATAATACTACAAACATAAACGCCACAGATCAAGAAATTGAAACTTTTGATGTAAACGGAAATAGTCAAGGTTTTTCTTTATTAGGTAATTCTGACTTTGAATATGATAGAAAAATATTTTCTGCCTATGCTAATTATGGCCATAAATTCGGGAAATTAACAATGCAATTAGGTGCTAGATTAGAGCAATTTGAAGTTGATGGGACTTTTAATCAAGACGGGCAAGTAACACAAAGTGTAAACGATGAAATTTTTAGCATTTATCCTTCTGCATTTTTCACTTACGCACCTTCAGATAAAAACCAATTTCAATTAAGTTATAGTAGAAGAGTTGATAGACCAGGAATTGGACAAGTTAATCCAATTAGAGAATGGAGTACTCCGCTAATTACTTCTATTGGTAATGCAGCTTTAATGCCACAATTTACAAACTCATTTGAGGTTAATTATACTCGTCAAATAAAAAATGGATCATTTACAGTTGGTTCTTTTTATAGAGCTATAAATGATAACATTTCTCGTGTAACTTATAAAGATCCTGCAGATCCTACAAATGTAAGACAGATTTTATCTTTTACTAATTTTGAAGATACAAGCGCTTATGGTTTAGAATTCTCTTTAAATTATAAAGTGGCAAATTGGTGGAGAATTAATTCTAGTATGGATTTCTATTCTCAAAAACAATTTGGAACAGTAGATTTAACCACAGCAAATGCACAAAGAGTAGAAGTTACAAACGAGGTATTTAACGGTAGAATCAGTAATAGTTTTAAAGTTTCTAAGAGATTAAATTTACAATTATTTGCAATGTATAGAGGACCTCAAGAAGACATACAATGGAAAACAAAAAATATGTGGATGGTTAATACGGGTGCAAGTTTAAAAGTTTTAAACGGTAAAGGAAGTATTAATTTTAGAGTAAATGATATTTTTCAAGGCATGAAATTTGCCTTTAATTCATCTAGCCCATTTGTACAAAACGGACAATTTAATTGGGAAAGCAGAACAGCTTATTTAGGTTTCAACTATAGGTTTGGTAATGGAAAAAACAGAGCAAAACAACGTAGACAAAGAGACGATAACACAAAACAAAGTGGTGGTGGTTTTTAATAATCATGCTCTAAAATAAATTCCCCAAAAAGTAAAAAGGTTTTGCAACAATGTTGCAAAACCTTTTTTATGCTTAAAAAACTAAATTAGAAACTGATATATTACCAACGTATAATAACAGAACCCCAAGTAAAACCACTACCAAAAGCAGCTAAAACTACTAAATCATTATCCTTTATCTTTCCTTTTTCCCAAGCTTCCGTTAAAGCAATAATTACAGAAGCGGCAGTTGTGTTACCATACTTCATTATATTATTATATACTTTATCGTCTGATAATTGAAATTTCTTTTGGATAAACTGTGCGATACGTAAATTTGCTTGATGCGGAATTAACATATCTATATCTTCTTTTTGTAAGTTGTTCGCTTCTAAACCTTCTATAATAGCTTCAGAGAAACGACCTATTGCGTGTTTAAACACAAATTGTCCATTCATATACGGATAATAAGAAACATCTTCAGGATCATTTTTTTCTAAAATTTCTGGCACCCATCTTTGAGTTGAAGGACCTTCTAAAACCAATTCTTTAGCATGTTTTCCTTCAGAATGCAGATGAGAAGATAAAATTCCTCTTCCTTTTTCTTCACTTCTAGATAAAACAGCAGCTCCTGCTCCATCTCCAAAAATCACAGTAACTCCTCTACCTCTTGTAGATCTTTCTAAACCTCCAGAATGGTTTTCTGCACCAATAACTAAAATGTTTTTATACATTCCTGTTTTTATAAATTGATCAGCAACAGACATAGCGTAAATAAACCCAGAACACTGGTTACGTACATCTAAAGCACCAATTGTTGGCATATCTAACATTTCTTGAACTTGAACTCCTCCTCCAGGAAAATACATATCTGGACTTAAAGTAGCAAAAACTATAAAATCGATATCGTCCTTTGTTAAACCAGCTCTTTCTATTGCAATTCTAGAAGCCTTTGCTCCCATTACTGCAGTAGTATCTTCTGTTTTTGGATCTATCCATCTTCTTTCTTTTATACCTGTTCTCTCTTGTATCCATTCATCAGATGTATCCATAAACTCCTTTAAATCATTGTTAGTTACAACGTTTTCTGGAACATAATACCCTAAACCAGTAATTTTTGAATTATACATAATATTTTGTGTGATTTTTTATTCTATCAATAAATTGAGCTATCAAACATACTAATTTATTTATACCTTTACAATAACAAATAACCCAAAATTTTAAAAATCAATAAAATAATGAATAGAAAAGACTTTTTATCTCTTTCTTCTAAGGCTGCAGTTTTCTTAGGTTTATCTGCAACAGCGATCTCTTGTAAAGAAGAAACCATAGAAAAAACAAATAATTTACTAAATAAAACAGCTAAAGGAACAGCTTTTGGCTTAAAATCTCCAAAAATTGATAACGTAAGAGTTGGTATTATTGGAGCCGGAAATAGAGGGCAAACTTTAATACAAATGTTCGACTGGCTGGTAAAAAACAACAATGCTACTATTGTTGCTATTTCTGATTTAAAAAAAGAAAAGACAGATAAACTTAATGCTCATTTACAAAAAACTCATGGTAAAACTGCAGAAGCTTATTATGGTAACCCAGATGAATGGAAAAAAGTTGCAGATAGAGACGATATTGATTTACTAATTATTGCAACTCCTTGGGAAATGCATACACCAATGGCTTTGTATGGTATGGAAAAAGGAAAACATGTGGCATCTGAAGTACCTATTGGTACTACTTTAGAAGATTGTTGGAAATTAGTAGAAACTGCAGAAAGAACTCAAAAACATTGTATGATGATGGAAAACTGTTGTTTTAACAATGAAGAATTGTGGGTTTTAAATATGGTAAATCAAGGTGTTTTTGGAGACTTAACACATGCAGAAGGTGCTTACATTCATGATTTGCGTATCCATTTGTTGGATGAAAAATATTATGAAGATCAATGGAGAATAAAACATCATTTAAACAAAGACGGAAACTTCTATACAACACACGGTTTAGGACCAATTAGTCAGTATATGGATATTGGTCGTGGAGATACTTTTGATCATGTAGTTTCTATGAGTTCTAGAGAAAAGAGCTTAAGTGATGCTGCAAAAAGTGCCGGAATTGATAAATTCTCTAACGTAAAATGTGGTGATATGAATACCACAATGATTAAAACCAAATTAGGCAAAACAATAATGCTACAATTTGATGTTCATACAGGTAGGCCTTATGATCGTTTAAATACTGTTGTAGGTACAAAAGCTGTACATGAAGGTTATCCTTCGAAATTATATATTAATGATGATGAATTGGCTTGGTGGGGACATAATTGGTTAGAAAAAGAGAAATATAAAGAATACAGAGAAAAATACAATCATCCGCTTTGGAGTAAATTAAAATCGCAAATTTCTGACAATTCTGTTGGCCATGGAGGAATGGATTTTGTAATGATTTATAGACTTATAAAATGTTTAAATCAAGGTTTGCCTTTAGATATAAATGTGTACGATAGTGTTCTTTGGAGTGCAATTACTCCATTATCAGAAATGTCTGTTGCACAAAATAGTTCATCTATTAAAGTTCCTGATTTTACAGGAGGAACATGGAAAAACAAGAACAAAACTGAAATGTTGAGAAATATTTAAAATGAGAAAAATGTCAGTTCAAGTGATTTTGAAAAACAAAAAATTATATCGAGAACTTTTTTTAATACTTAACAAGTATAAAATCTAAACAAAAAGTCACGAATTAAAGAAATTCGTGGCTTTTCTTTTATTCTTTACTCGGTATTTTACTCATCGCATATTCAGAAATTGCAGTAATCGATAAAGACGGATTTACTCCTGGGTTTGCAGAAATCATAGAACCGTCACAAACCATCATATTTTTATATCCGTAGACCTTACATTCTTTATCTATAACACCAATAGAATTATCTTCTCCCATAACTGCGCCACCTAAAATATGTGCTGTTGTTGGGCTTCCTAATAATACATCTGTAAAGTTTGCATACGGAATGGCTTTTATCATCTTACCAAATTTTTTACCTAAAGTTAATGCTTCTGGTATAAAAGCATTTGGCTTCCTCCCTTCTTCTGTTACCGTTTTCATTCTAGTAAACGATCCTTTTTTTATACGTAAAGTGCTGTCTAAAGTTTGCATAAACAACAATACTGTAGTTCTTTTCGCATAGTTTTTAGCAAAAAGCGTTTTTAAAAATAACAAGGGTTGTTTTAATATAATTCCGAACATTCCTAAAAGTCTAAATAGTACAAATTTGTTATGAATGGTTGGTATGGTTAATGTTCTAAAAAAACTTGAACCCTCTCCATAACGAACAGGTTCTAAATGACTGTTTTCATCAGTATGTAAAACAGAACCAATTGCAATTCCTTTAGAATAATCTTTATGATTCTTTTCGGTAGAAGTCATCACCAATAAAGATTCGTTATTTGTACGAATATTACACCCAACTTTGTCGGATAAATTTGGTAAACTCTTCTCTTTCAATTCTAATAATAACGGAACAGTTCCCATAACTCCGCCAGAAAAAATTACACCTTTTGCAGTTACTTTTCCTTTTAACTTCTTCCCAAGTTTTGACTTATATTTAATTGTATAACCGTCTGAACCATCTTTATCTCCTATTGGTGATACATTTACAACTTCTTTTTCTGCAATTATTTTTGCTCCTAATTGTTGTGCTAAATACAAATAATTTTTATCTAATGTATTTTTAGAATTATACCTACAACCTGTCATACAAGCACCACAATGCACACAACCAGTTCTATCTGGGCCTTTTCCATTAAAATATGGGTCTTTTACCGTCTTACCAGCTTCTCCAAAATATACAGCAACTTTAGAAGGCTCAAAATGATCTTCTTTACCTATTTCTTTTGCTAGTTGTTTTATTGCTAAATCTGATGCATCTAATTTGGGTGTTGTTTCTGCACCTAACATTCTATAAGCAGTATTATAAAAAGGACCTAAAGTAGTTTTCCAATCATTTAAGGTTGCCCAACTACCCGATTTAAAAAACTGCTCTTTTGGTATTGGTAAAGTATTCGCATATGTTAAAGAACCGCCACCTACACCAACGCCAGAAAGTACAGTAACATGGTTTAAAAAAGTCATCTTAAAAAAACCTTGTAAACCTACTTGAGGCATCCATAACCATTTTTTTAAATTCCAATTTGTTTTAGGAAAATCTTTAGCTTTAAACCATTTTCCTTTCTCTATAACCAGTACTTTATATCCTTTTTCTGATAAACGCAGCGCACTCACAGAACCGCCAAAACCACTTCCAATTATTACATAATCGTACTCTAAATTCGTCATAAAAGAAATTTCCAAATTGATAGATTCTAAATGTAGTAAAAAAACAGAAAACAGAAAGCAATTCTGTCATCTTGTCATAAATCTTTGTTTGGTATTTTTTTTGACTAATATTTATCACAAATAATAAATTTAATAAAACATACATAAAATGGCAAAAGGAAACATTAATGTATCGGTAGAAAACATTTTTCCACTGATTAAAAAATTCTTGTATTCAGATCACGAAATTTTTTTACGTGAATTAATTTCTAACGGAACAGATGCAACAACTAAGTTAAAACACTTAATTTCTATTGGTGAAGCAAAAACAGAGTTAGGAGATGCTAAAATTGAAATTAGTATTGATGAAGCTGCTAAGACAGTAACAATTAAAGATCAAGGTTTAGGAATGACAATGGATGAAGTTGAAAAATACATCAACCAAATTGCATTTTCTGGTGCTGAAGAATTTTTAGAAAAATATAAAGATGATAAAAACGAAACAGGTGTAATTGGGCATTTTGGTTTAGGTTTTTACTCTGCTTTTATGGTTGCTCATAAGGTAGATATCTTTACAAAATCTTTTAAAGATGCACCTGCTGCTCATTGGAATTGTGATGGTTCTCCTGAATATACACTAGTAGAACACGACAAAACTGACAGAGGTACAGAAATTGTTTTACACATTGCAGAAGATTCTTTAGAATTTTTAAAAGAAGAAAAAATTGGTGGTTTATTAAACAAGTACAACCGTTTTAACCAAGTACCAATTAAATTTGGAACTAAAGAAATTAACGATCCTGAGTTTACACCTGCAACTACAAAAGATGCTGAAGGTAAAGAAACTACAGAACCACATAAGCAAATTACTGTTGATAATATCATCAACAATACAAACCCAGCATGGACAAAAGCTCCTGCAGATTTAAATGATGAAGATTATACTAATTTCTACAGAGAATTGTATCCAATGCAATTTGAAGAGTCTTTATTTCATATTCACTTAAATGTTGATTATCCTTTTAACTTAACAGGAATTTTATTTTTCCCTAAGTTAACGCAGAACATGGATATGCAAAAGGATAAAATCCAATTGTATCAAAACCAAGTGTATGTAACGGATAATGTTGAAGGGATTGTACCAGACTTTTTACAGATGTTAAAAGGTGTTATCGATTCTCCAGACATTCCTTTAAATGTTTCTCGTTCTGGATTACAAGCAGACGGAGCTGTAAAGAAAATATCTGGTTACATTACTAAAAAAGTAGCAGATAAATTAGCTTCTTTATTCAAAAAAGACAGAGCAGATTTTGAAACTAAATGGAACGATATTAAAGTAATTATTGAATATGGAATGTTGTCTGAAGATAAATTCTTTGACAAAGCAAAGAAATTTGCATTATACCCAACTGTTGCAGATACTTATTTTACGTTTGATGAGTTCGTTGAAAAAACTAAAGACGCACAAACGGATAAAGATGGTAACCATGTTGTTTTATACACTTCTAACAAAGAAGCGCAACACAGTTATATACAAGATGCAACTGCAAAAGGTTACGAAGTTTTAGTATTAGATTCTCCTATTATTTCTCATTTAATGCAGAAATTAGAAGGGGGTGATGCTAAAGTGAAGTTTACAAGAGTAGATTCTGACTTTATTGATAACTTAATTAAGAAAGACGATAACGTAATTTCTAAATTAACAGATGCAGAAAAAGAAACTTTAAAGCCAATTATTGAAGCTGCTGTACCTAAAGAAACGTATACAGTTCAATTAGAAGCGATGGATTCTGCTGCTTCTCCTTTTTTAATTACAGTACCAGAGTTTATGCGTAGAATGAAAGAAATGCAAGCTTCTGGTGGTGGTGGAATGATGGGAATGGGTAATTTTCCAGACATGTATAACTTAGTTGTTAATACAAACAGTCCGTTAGTTTCTGATATTTTAAATAATAAAGATGAAGCTGCACAGAAAGGTTTAATTTCTCAGGCTTTTGATTTAGCTAAATTATCTCAAAACCTTTTACATGGTGAAGAGTTAACAAACTTTATTAAACGTTCTTACGAGCTAATTAAATAAGCAACATAGTTGCATTAAGTATTTAAGCCTCCTTGTGAAAACTTGGAGGCTTTATTATAAAACACTTTTTTAATATAAATAGATTTCTAATGCAATTAAAACATCTTTTTGTTTTTTTACTGATGTTCCTTCTTTCGGTTGCAGAATCTACTATTTATTGTCAAGAAAACACTTCTGATTATTATCAATCTTCTAAGTTAATTCTGCAGAAAAAAAGAAATTTTAAAAACACTAAATTTAGTGCTTATAAGTTTCATATAAAATCTTATCAAGATTTTATAGCGTTTTTCTTTAAAGTTATTCCCTTAAAATTTGTACTTAAAAAACAAATTCTACTTACTTTAAAAGTACAAAAGCAATTACATCAACATATTGCTTTATTAAACCTCCAACATACTTTCTTAATTAATAGAATTACTACAAGCAATTCTATTACCAATCTATACATAGCTTAGAAGCTTATATCAATTCTAAGCAAAAGCTGAAAAGCTACAAATGATAAAACAAATGTCTCATCAATTATCATTCTTATTATGTATAAACAGAAAAAAACATCACGTTTAGAAAAATCTAGACGACCAATATACTGGCTTAAAAGAAAAATTTTATTAATTACTACTGCATTAATGCTAGGTATGTCTAACTCCATAAACAACGAAGATAAATCCGTTTTTGAAAAAAACAACGAATTGAACAGCAAGATAAAAAATGATTAATCTGTTTTAAAAAGAGCTATTTAATATATTGTTAAACAGCTCTTTTTAAAATTTGAATTTCTATAAAAAAATCAACTAACTTCGTTTAATTCCTGATAAAATGAATTAAAACTCACATTATTATCATATTAAACGAACCTTCCATTTTTTTATAAACAGATCTTCTTAAAGTATTTAAAACTTAATTTATTTTAGTTAATTCGTATAATAAATTAATCAAGTTTTCGCTTTCACTAAATAAAATGTAACTTTAACCTTTAAAAACGAACTAGTTACTCATTTTCGTTTTTAACTTTTTTAATAAACCCATAAGTTTGAGGGAATTTAAAATATAACAATATGAAAACAAATAACACTTTCGCTGCAAACAAATCCGTATTTAGTGTACTAACTTTATTTTTTGCACTTTTCTTATTTACAAACTCTTTTCAGGCTCAAAGTATTACCGTTAAAGGAGTTGTAAAAGGTAAAACCACTTATGAAACCGAATTATTAGATGGTGCTAATATTTATTTAAAAGGTACAAAAGTTGCAACAGCATCTAACAAAAAAGGAGCATTTACTTTTCCTGAAGAATTAAAAATTGGAGACGTTTTAGTATTTTCTTATTTAGGTTATGTAAAAAAGAGAGTTAAAATAAAAAAGAATTCTACTTTTATAAATGTTGTTTTAGAAGAAGATGATAACCAAATGTTAGGTGCTTTAAATAGTAGTAAACGTTTTAAATCTAAACGTAAAAAACAATAACTAACAGATGCAAAAAGGCCTTTTTATACTTATACTTTTTGTAAACACTTGTTTCGCGCAACAATCTGACTTTAAAGATATAGATTTTACTAGAGCAGATTTAATTGCTAAATCTTACAAGAGTAAAAAAATTAGACCTTAATAAAATAACTTTTTCTCTTACTGAAAATTTAAAAACAGATGCAGAAAAATTAAGGGTTATTTATATGTGGATTTGCCACAACATAGCCAACGACTATAGATTATATGCTCTTAACGATAGAAAAAGAAAACGATTTAAAAATGATTCCATTCGTTTAAACGAATGGAATTCTCGTTTTAAAAAAGTACTTTTTAAAAAACTATTAAAGCGAAAAAAAACTATTTGTACTGGTTATGCTTATTTGTTAAAAGAAATGTGCAACATTGCAGATATAGAGGCTAAAATTGTAAATGGTTATGCTAGAACTACAGAGATTGATTTTGAAAAGTTAGTCTATCCAAACCACACTTGGAATGTTGTAAAACTTAATGATAAATGGTATTTGTGCGACCCAACTTGGTCTACAGGAACTTCTTATCCTGATGAAAATAAGTTTGTTTTTGACTATAATGATGGTTATTTCTTAACAGAACCTAACATTTTTATTAAAAATCATCTACCTGTATATCATTATAACAGTCTTTTACAGAAAAAAGTTCCTTCATTTAAAGAGTTTTCTGAAATGCCACTTTTATACGGAGAAGCTTATTTGGTTTTAAAAGAACATATTACTCCTAACAAAATGCATCATGAAATTAAGCAAAACGAAACGTTTCTTTTTAAATATCAACTAAAGAAAAAAATAGATTTAAATAAAGTGAAATTTATTTTTAGCAGTGCAAATGAAAAAACAATAAAACCAAAAATTACCTTACAAAAAGATTTTTTAACTTTACAACACACCTTTAAAAAAAGAGGCTTTTACGATGTACATCTTTATATAGAAAATAAAATTATAGCTACGTATACTTTTAAAATATATAAATAGGTCTTTATTTCTATAAAAAAAATGATTTCAAAAATTACATTCAGAAAAAAAATAAAAAAAACGAACTAAGGGTGTAATAATTATAAATTTCTAACACTAATTAAAAAAAGACAATTATTGAGCAGCGATTTTTACACAACTTCAATTGTACCCTATTCAGGTATAATTATTAAAATCTGTAGAGCATATACTGATTCTCAGGAAGATTTTGATGATTATTATCAGGAAGTCTGTTTGCAAATTTGGAAAAGTAAAGACCAATTTAGAGGAGATTCTAAATGGTCTACATGGATATATCGTTTGTCTTTAAATATATGCTTAACTCTTGTTAGAAAAAAGAAAAAACACGTCAGTTTTTTAACAACGATGCTGTAGAATTACAAGATGAAAGCGAAGATGCTTCAGCTTTTTCTAATGAAGATTTAAGTTTATTATACGCTGCAATTAAAAGATTATCAGAAATTGACAGAGCTGTAATTTTACTCTATTTAGAAGAAAAACCAAATAAAGAAATAGCAGAAATAATAGGAACTACACCAAATAATATTGGTGTACGAATTAACAGAATTAAAGAAAGGTTAAAAAAATTATTAGATGGAAAAATCAATTGAATCAATTTGGAAAGAAGGTTTTTTGGAGAAAAATGCTAATGTAGCTCCTAAAATCAATAATCTTTACAATAAAAAATCTATACATATTATAGACAAATTCAAGAGAATGTTTAAAATAAACTTAAACGCTTTAGTACTATTTTCTTTTTTAGTTCTTGGAGGTTCTTTTCTTGTAAAAATACCAATAATGGGTATTATGATGTTTATTCTTTTGAATGTATTGGTTTTTGTAAACAAAAAATTATTAAAAGGCTTAGAAAAAATAAATAAGAACGTAAGTAGTTATCAATACTTAAAATCTTTTGATGAATGGATGCAAGATCAAATTGCAATAAACATGAAAATGGCCAGATATATTTATCCTTACGTTTTTATTGCAATGGTTACCGGTTTTTGGTTTTCTGAACCTTTTAGAGAAACTATAGATAGAGTTTTTGGCAATTATCAACCAGATATGATGTTTGGTCTTCCAATATATTGGATAGTTTCCATGCTTGTTATCATAGTATTATTAGCCAAATTTGGAGGTAGAATTTATCTTTTAGATTTAAATATTGTGTATGGTCGAATCTTAAAAAAATTGGAAGAATTACTTTCTGATATGGAAGATTTAAGAAAAGAATAGTTTAAGGTGTAATATTTTTTGATTTCTAACACTAACTATATAAAGAACTAAATTATGAACATACAAAACACCAAAGATTTTTTAAAAATGAATTAAAAAAAGCAACTAACAAAAGAGAAATAAAAGTATACAAATCGTTTATTTCAATTCTTTCTAGTCTAGAAAATAAAGATTTTACTGAAAATCAATTATCAATAATTGAAAAAGGAATTAAAAGTTTAGATTTAAAATCGAATCCTACTCACAAGAGAAAATTTTACAGTAAAAAACTATCTATTTTTAAACAATTTTTAAAAAATGAATTCTCATTAATATCAGAAGGTTATTATACTGCTATTGGTATGAGTTTAGGTATGTCTTTTGGCGTAGCAATAGGCACAAGTTTTGGTGTAACAGGTAACTCTTTAGGTTTGGTAATTGGTATGGCTATTGGTTTAGCAATTGGGCGCCATAAAGACCAAGAAGCAGAAGCGCAAAATAAAGTTTTAAAAAACAGTCCTTTAAATTAAAATTTTAATACAATAAAGCTAAATAATAATTCAGCTTAAAATTATTAAAAACCAAACCTTTCAGTTAATACTGAAAGGTTTTTTCATTTTCTAAACTAATAAAGCAGAAGATTACACAATTATTGGTAATTTGCAACCACATTCAATTTCTAAAATTAACAAATGCAATTAAAAGATAAAACAGTTTTAATAACAGGTGGCGCATCTGGTATTGGTAAAATAATGGTTCGTTTAGCTTTAGAAAGAAATGCAAAAGTTGTTATTTGGGATATTGATAAAACAGGCATCGATAAAACCATCAAAGAATTTTCTACACTAGGTTCAATTACAGGTTTTGTTGTTGATGTTTCTAATGGTAATGAAATACAAGAAGTTGCTAAAAAAGTAAAAAAAGAAATTGGCTTTATTGATGTTTTAATTAATAATGCAGGAATTATTGTTGGTAAATACTTTCATGAACACACAACTTCTGAAATTAACAAAACAATGGATATTAATGCAAATGCACCGATGTTAATTACTTCCGAGTTTTTAAACGATATGTTACAACAAAATTCTGGTCATATCTGTAATATTGCTTCTTCTGGCGGATTAATATCTAACCCTAAAATGTCTGTTTATGTAGCAAGTAAGTGGTCTTTAATTGGTTGGTCTGATAGTTTGCGAATTGAAATGAAGCAACTAAAGAAAAATATTAATATAACTACAATAATGCCTTATTATATTAATACTGGAATGTTTGATGGTGTAAAATCTAAAATTCCAATTTTAGAACCAGAAGCAGCATCACTAACAATTATAAAAGCAATAGAAAAAAACAAAAAAATGATAACGATACCAGGATATATGTATCGTTTTGTAAAAATAGGACAAGCCACAATGTCTATTAACTTTTTTGATTGGTTTGCAGGTTCAGCTTTAGGCATTTACAAAACCATGGAGGTATTTACGGGTAGAAAAAAGTAAAAAAATCACTTTATAAAAAACGCTAAATTCCACAAAAACCATACTTACATTTAAACTACCTTTGCAATAAAAATATTAAATGCAGTTTTCTGAATTTCCTTTCAATAAATCGATCTTAAAAGCAGTTTCCGAAGAACGATTTCATACTCCAACTTTAGTACAAAAAAACAATTCCTTTAGTTTTAGCAAACAAAAACGTAATTGTTTCTGCGCAAACAGGTACAGGAAAAACTGCTGCATTTGCACTGCCTATTATTCAGTTGTTATTTGATAAAACAGGTTTAAAAGAAGAGGAAGGTAAAGAGATAAAGTCATTAATTATTACGCCTACTCGTGAGTTAGCAATACAAATTGCAGAAAACTTTAAAACCTATAGCAAATACACAAATTTAACAAGTACTGCCATTTTTGGTGGTGTTTCTCTTGAACCGCAAAAAGATATTTTAGCCGATGGTGTAGATATTTTAATTGCAACACCAGGTAGGTTAATAGACCTCTATTTACAAGGATTCATCGACTTAAGTCTTATTAAAATATTTGTATTAGATGAAGCAGATTTAATGCTAGATATGGGTTTTATAAACGACGTAAAAAAAATAGAACGTTTATGTCCTAAGAAAAAACAAACCTTACTTTTTTCTGCAACCATACCAGAAAAAATAGATGAGTTAGCAAAAACGATGCTTCAAAAATCTGTTAAGGTAGAAATAAATCCAGAAGAGACTACGGCAAAAAACATTGGGCAGTTATTATATTACCTTCCAAAAAAGAATAAAACCGATTTGTGTTTACAATTATTAAGAACCACAATTAATGGAAAAATAATAATTTTTAGACGCACAAAATTGGGTGTAGATAAGCTAGAACAAACACTACTTAAAAATGATTATAACGTAGTAAGTATTCATGGTGATAAATCGCAAGCAATTAGAAACAAAGCAATAGAAGATTTTAAAGACAAAAAAGCAACTATTTTAATTGCTACAGATGTTGCAGCACGTGGTATTGACATTACAAATGTAGATGCTATTATTAATTTTGACATACCAAATGTACCAGAAACGTATGTGCATAGAATTGGTAGAACTGGTAGAGCAGGTAAATCTGGAATTGCATTTTCTTTTTGCTCACCAGATGAAAATGCATACATTAAAACTATAGAAGCTTTAATTGAGAAAAAGATTAAGATTATAGACGATCATCCGTATATAATTAACAAACCAAAGCATAAAAAATTACAACCTAATACGGTTAGTAAAAACAAAAAAGGTAGAAAGTCTGAAAATTCTAAGAAGAATAAAAAACGCTGGTATTAAATAACATCCCTCTTTATTTTAAATAAAAACTTATAAATTAAAAAACGTAAATTTAAAATCTAAATTTTAAGAGATTCACTTATGAAATGGAAAGGTAGAAGCAAAAGTTCTAATGTAGATGATAGAAGAGGCATGTCTTCTGGTCGTTCTAACAGCGGTGGTGGTTTAGGCAGTTTAAGTCCAATGATAATTGGTTTATTACTAAAATTAATTACTACTAAAAAAGGGTTAATTATAGCAGCAATTGTTTTTGGTGTTATGTACTTTACTGGCAACAATCCTTTAAACTTTTTAACAGGTAATACAAATCAAGTTACCAATACTACAAATTATAAGGGTTCTGCAAAAGAAAACGAATTAGCAGATTTTAGCTCTGTTATTTTAAAAAACACAGAAGAAATCTGGAATGGTCTTTTATCAAATTACAGAGAACCAACTTTAGTTTTATTTACAAATTCTGTTTCTTCCGCTTGTGGTTCTGCTTCTAGTTCTACAGGTCCTTTTTATTGTCCTGCAGACGAAAAACTATATATCGATTTAAGCTTTTTTCAAGAAATGGAAACTCGATTAAATGCTCCTGGAGATTTTGCACAAGCATATGTTATTGCGCATGAAGTTGGACATCATATTCAAAATATTACTGGCATAAGTGATAAAGTACAGAGAATGCGAGGTAAAGTAAGCCAAACCGAATACAATAAATACTCTGTAAAATTAGAATTACAAGCAGACTTTTTAGCGGGTGTTTGGGCACATCATTCTCAGAAAATGAATCAAATAATGGACAAAGGAGATTTACAAGAAGCATTAAACGCTGCTTTTGCTATTGGTGATGATCGTTTACAAAAACAATCTAGCGGTAGAGTTGTACCAGATTCTTTTACACATGGTACTTCTGCACAAAGAATGCGTTGGTTTACAAAAGGTTTTGAAACCGGTGATGTGAACCAAGGTGATACATTTACTGCTTCATCACTTTAATGATAATATTTAAATTACATGCATACCATTAGAAAAGCTACCATTACAGATGCTAAAAAGTTAGCAGAAATTGCAAAAGCTTCATTTTTAGTGGCACATGGTCATTCTGCTCCTAAAAAAGATATAGACAACTACGTCGCTAAAAACTTTAAAGAATTAAATTTTCAACAAGAATTAGAAAACCCAAAAAATTTATATTTTTTAATATATTCTGATGATAAAATTGCAGGATATTCTAAACTTATTTTAAATTCTGCCAATGAAAACGTAGCTGATAAAAACATAGCTCAAATGAGTAGATTGTATTTATTAGAAGAATTTTATGGATTAAGTCTTGGCAAAGAGTTATTCAATTTTAATGTTGCTTTTTCTAAGCAAAATAATCAAAAAGGAATTTGGTTAGCAGTTTGGATTGAAAACCAAAGAGCTATTAAATTTTACACAAAAATGGGTATCAAAAAAGTAGGAAGTTTTGATTATGAAATCTCTGAAGCAAATTCCAATCCTAATCATATTTTATTTTTAGAATTTTAGTTTTAATCAATAAATACTTACAGACACTTATTTTTTTCACTTACCTTTTACATTCTTAAATTGCTATAAAGTAACCTTTTTTGTTTAATAGAAAAAGTAAAATTCGTTGGGCATAGAAAATTCTGTATCTTACAATCCGTTAATTATAATTTTACAATGGAAAACTTATTAAACTTTTTTGAAACGATGCCTTCGTGGCAGAAATTATTGTGGATTTTCATTTGCATTTCAGCAAATTGGATTGTAGAATTAATTATTCCATTAGTAAAATTTGAGTACAAAAAATGGAAACACGCTGGTGTTAACCTCGTTTTTCTTGCAATGGATTTAAGCATTAATCTATTATTCGGAATTTTAACTCTAGGTATTTTTACTTGGTTATCTACCAATCAAATTGGATTATTAAATATGATTGATTTACCTATTTGGGTAGAATTACTAATTGCAGTTATGGCTTTAGATTTTACGGCTCAATATTTTGTGCATTATCTTTTACACAAAGTACCATTTATGTGGCGTTTTCACATGATACATCACTCAGACACAACAGTAGACGCAACAAGTGCTACAAGACATCATCCAGGAGATTATTTAATGAGAGAAGTTTTTGCTTTAGTCGTTATTTTAATATTCGGAATACCACTAGCCTATTATCTATTTTATAGAATGGTAACTGTGTTTTTTGCATATTTTACACATGCTAATTTTTACATACCAAAAACCTTAGATAAGATTTTAAGTTTGGTTTTTGTAACACCAAATATGCACAAGTTTCATCATCATTTCGAAATGCCTTGGACAGATACTAATTTTGGGAATATTTTTTCTTTTTGGGATCGAATTTTCGGGACTTTAACCTATGAAGATCCTAAAAAAGTGCAATTTGGATTAGATTTATTAGATAGTACTAAAGATCAAGATATTATGTATCAACTAAAAGTTCCTTTTAATAAAGATATTAAACTTACAACTGATAAATGAATCGATTAATTCTTCTTTTTTTAGGTATTTCAACAACCTTATTTTGTCAAAAAAATACAGAAATACATGTTTTTGATATTTTATTAGATGATGAAAATTATCTATTAAAAAACGGAAAAAACATTTCTAATAATGAAGGATATGATAGTCAACCCTTTTTTTATGACTTAGAAAAAATTCTTTACGCTTCTAATAGAAATGGAAATACAGAGATTGTTTTAACAAATATAAATTCGGAGTCAAAAACGGCTAACATAAGATCAAATACACCAAATGGAGGCGAATATTCTCCTCAGAGAATACCTAATTCTAGTCAATTTTCTGCAGTTCGTTTAGATAATGATGGTTTACAACGTTTTTATAAATACGATAGAAAATCTAAAAAAAGCACAGAACTTATTCCTGATTTAAAAGTAGCTTATCCTGCTTGGTTTGATAAAAACACTGTAATTGCTGTTTCAATTGTAAACGACTCTCTAGAACTCTTTGTTTGTGATTTAAAAAAGAAAACAAACCTTTCTGTTTCTAAAAATGTTGGTCGTTCTGTTCATAGAATTCCTAATTCTAATTTAGTAAGTTTTATCAGTAAAGAAAATAAAAAATATTGGTTAGTTAAATCTCTAAATCCTATTACTAAAGAGATTAAAACAATAACCTCTGTTGGTTTATCTGAAGATGTTACTTGGTTACCAAATGGAATTTTACTTATATCTAAAGGAAATTCTATTTATAAATTTAATCCGAAAAAAGACAAATACCCAAGCTTATTTTATAGTTTTATTGATGAAAACATTACTAATATTTCTAGAATTGCTGTTAATAAAAACGGAACAAAACTAGCCTTAGTTGCAGAAGTTTCTCCTGAGTATTTAGCACAAGAACAATTAGATGGATATAATAATAGAGATATTGATGCTTTTTTAAAGCCTTATGCAAAAAATGTAAAAGTATATCGTTTTCCTAACAAACTAGATTATGAAGGTTTGGATACTATGCGAAATAGATATGAAAGTTATTTTAAAAACACAACCGATTTAAATTGCAAATTAATTAAACGAATTGTACACAAAGACCAAGTTATAGATCATGAATTAGTAACTGCAAACGGAAGAACTTTTAAAGCAGTTGCAATTTATAAAATGAAAAACGGTAAAATTGCATCTGTTACTTTTTTATAAACTACTCAAAACGTTTGTTCAAATGGTTTTTTAAGAAAAACACTTGTGCAATAAGCATTAATCCGAATAAAAAAATTGCGTATAATACAGTATTTGAAACTGCAAAACTTTCTAAAACATTAGGTATTTGTATTTTTTCTATAAATGAAAAATCTAATTCTGGCATTGTAAATAAAGGCTTCTCTTGAGATTTAAAAGGGATTAAAACTACAGCTAAAACAATACTTAAAATTACAAACCAAGCTTTTTTAGATATTAATGCTTTTGAATTTAATACACTTTTAGAATTTTCTAAAACAATTGCGCTCATTAAAGAAGTAGTAAAATCTTTAGAAGGGCTTTCTTCTTTAATTTCTTGTATATACTTTTTAGCAAAAGTATCTAGCTCTATATTTTTTTATTTTCTTCCATAATGATTAATTAATTCTGGTTCTACATTTTCTTCTACGATAGCTAATAATCTTTTTCTTGCTCTATATAATTTTACTTTTAAATTAGCTTCAGATAAATTGGTTACCTCAATAATTTCCTTTAAACTTAATTCATCAAAGTAAAACATCCAAAGTATAGAGCGTTCTTCTTCTGGCATTTTTAATAAACAATCGTTCATTACTTTTGCCCTTTCCTTTCTTTCTATTCCTTGTAAAATATTATCAACAGATTTTATCTGATTATATGTTATCTCATTAATTTCTAATGAATTATTATGATTTTTATTTTTTTAATAGCATCTAAACACGCATGATACGCTATTCTGTACAACCAAGTACTAAACTTAGAATCTCCTTTAAACTTATGTAAGTTCTTAAAAGCTTTTACAAATGTATCTTGACTAATTTCTTCTGCTTCCTCTCTATTTTTAGTCATTTTAAAAGCCAAACTAAACACCATATTTTTATAGGTATCAACAAGATAAGCAAACGCATTTGTATCTCCATTGATGACTTTATTAATATATAGTTGGTCTTTAGTTGTAGTCATTTTACCTTTGACTGATAAACATTATCATAGGTTACAATATTTATTGATTTTTTTAAAATAATATTTTTTTAGATCATTTACTAAATTATTCCTTTTGTGTATTTTGATGAAACTCTGTCAATTCGAGTGAATTTTAAGACTGAAATGAGTAAAATTTGTATCGAGAACAGGAATTTTAGCTTATAAATTAGTTCTCGTTACAATTTTTCGTTCCTTAAAATCACCCGAACTGACATTCTTTTATGTTTTAAACTCAAAAAACACAACTGGTTAAGTTACATTAAATAACAGGAATTAAGTTCTTAGAAAAAAAACTAATTTATTGTAACCTTTATTTAAATGCAATCGTCAAAGCTACAAACACAATAAAATTAATCATTTAAAACAATAAATTATGGAAGTAGCAGTTTTAGCAGTAATATTTGGAAGCATTTTTGGAGTATTTTATTTATATTTTTCTACAAGAAATAAAGAACGTTTAGCATTAATAGAGAAAGGTGCAGATGCAAGTATCTTTATGTCTAGTAAAAAAAGAAATGCTGCTCCTTTTTGGAAAATTTTAATTTTAAACTTAGGATTATTAGCAGTAGGTATCGGTTTTGGAATTTTGTTAGGGTCGCTACTAAGTTATAACTTTGGTTATAGTGGAAACTACCAAGACAGACCAACAAACTATATTAGTTCAGAAACTTTGTATGCAGCATCAATCTTTTTATGTGCAGGAGCATCTCTATTAATCGGTTTTAATATTACAAAAAAATTAGATCAAGAATAAATAAAAAATCTATCTCAATTTTAAACCATTTCATTTTTATATGAAGTGGTTTTTTTTAAAAAAGTCTGTATCTTTAGAAAAATATTTGTTTTAATGAGTAACGATTATAAAGATAGTAAGTTTAAAGAACTACTAAATAAATTACAACAAGAAAGTTGGCAACTAGAATTATTAATTTCTGGTTTTGCTATTTTTGGATTAATTTCTGCACTACCTCATTTAACAACTGCACTAAATATTGCAAAAAACGAAGCTCAACCCTATGCTTTAGCCATATTGTACATTGCTTTCATATCTTGTTCTATTTTAATTTTCAATTTATTAATTCACGTAATCTTAAGAGGTTTATGGATCGGAGCCTTGGGTTTGCGTTATGTTTCTGGAGATATTGAATTCGAAAAATTAAATTACACTAATAAGTTTACAAATCATTTAAAAAAGAAAATTGTTTCTTTTGATAGATATATTGCTCGTTTAGAAAATTACTGTAGCGTAATGTTCGCAGTATCTTTCTTATTAATTTTCTATGTAATTTCAATTTTTCTGTTAATTTTATCAATTGTAATTGTAGCTAAACTTATCGTAGATAATGATAATATACAAATAGACTTCAGACAAATAATAGGAATACCAATATTGGTATTTTTATCAATTGGGGCAATACTTGTTTTTATAGATTTTTTTACCCAAGGTTATTTAAAAAAGAAAAAATGGCTTTCAAAAATATACTTTCCGTTTTATTGGGTTTTTAGCTATATAACGCTTACTTTTTTATACAGACCACTTGTTTACAACTTTTTAGATAATAAATTTACAAGAAGAATTAGTTTTTTCTTGGTACCATCTTACATTGCAATTTTATTTTTAATCTCATTTAAAAACAGTAAAACTAATTATTTAGAATCTGCAAAATTTGTATCAGAAGCTTATATAAATGATAAAAATTATGAAGATTTATTAATTAAGGATGATGACTTTGCAAAAATAGCAACCATACAATCTAAAGTAATAACAGAACCTTATCTTAAGGTTTTTAAAGTATTTAATGAAAACTTAGAAAATCAGATTTATAATTTTCATCCTTTATTAAAACCAAAAAAAGATCGTAGAGGTTTATCAACAGATATTATAATGTTTGATTCTACTAGCTCTTTAAGAGAACGAGATAGTTTATTAAATAAGTATTTAGAAATCTTTAATAAAACGCATAAAGTATATTTAGATTCTGTAAAATTTGAGTCTGCTTTTTTAATTTCTGAAAACAAAAAAAATCAAAAAGGTTTTGAAGCTTATATTGGTATTAAAAACATTTCTGAAGGGAAGCATATTTTAAAAATGAAACGCTTAGTAAAGAAGAAAAAAGATACTATTCTTGTTACAGATATAAATATTCCTTTTTGGTATTATAAAAACAATTAATGTAGTGAATACAAAACCAGAACTTTATTTTAAAAATGATGTTGAATGGCGTAATTGGCTGTCTAAAAACTATAATTCTTCAATAGGAATTTATTTAATTTTTTACAAAGTAGAAAATGATGAAGAATCTATGAGATGGGAAGAAGCTGTAAAAGTTGCTTTGTGCTATGGTTGGATAGATTCTACCGTAAAAAGTTTAGGAAATGGTAAGAGAAGGCAATATTTCTGCAGAAGAAATCCTAAAAGTATTTGGAGTGCGCTCAATAAAAAATACATTAAAGAATTAACTAAGAATAATTTAATGCACAAAAGCGGATTAGAGATCATTGAAATAGGCAAAAAAAATGGTTCTTGGTTTGCGTTGGATGCTGTTGAGAAAGGCATAATTCCAGAAGAATTACAAACGGAATTTGATAAAAATAAAATAGCTTTTACAAACTACCAAAATTTTGCTCCTAGTTACAGAAAAAGTTATTTATACTGGTTACAACAAGCAAAAAGAGATACCACAAGAAAAAACCGAATTAAAGAAATAATTCGGTTGTGTGAAGAGAATATTAAATCTCGTGATAATTGGTAAACAACTATAATCCATTCATAAAGCTCCCATAAGGATCTCTAAATTGAGTGCCTTCTGTAAAACGATGTTTACTTAGTTTTTTAAACTCTACCAATGCCCACAAAATAAATTCTTTTATAAAATATGCGTCACTTTTTTTAATATTTGGTTGATATTTTGCTATAAATACTTCTAAAGGTTTTATTTTATCAAGTTCCAATTTGTATCTTGTTTCAGAAAATTCGTCTAAAAGTTCAAAATCTTCATCAAAATTAAAAAACCAAGAAACAATAGCATCATAAGGAGATTCGTCTTCTTGCTTTTCTAATTTTTTAATCACAGGAAAATAAGTAGGAAATAATGTTTTTATTGCTCTTCTAATTAAAGTTTCTGCAACAACTTGTGCTCCTTCTTGTTCGCCTTCGTAAACCAATTCTACTTTACCTGTAATTGCTGGTATAATTCCGTCAAAATCATTTAAACGAATCATAGTTTCAGAATCACCAGATAAAATGACTCTTCTTTCTGCAGTACTTAATAAATTCTCGTAAGCAGAAATACTTAAACGTGCACTCACGCCACTTTTAGCATCAATGTATTCGCTTTCTCTTGCTTCAAAAACAATTTGTTCTAACAAGTCTTTTGCCAATTCTGGCACTTGTATAAAATCTTGTTTTATGTTTTTCGCTTCTTGCTGTGTAATAGTTTTAGCAGTTTCAATATCCTCTGGATAATGTGTTAAAATCTGTGAACCAATTCTATCTTTTAAAGGTGTAACAATACTACCTCTATTGGTATAATCTTCAGGATTTGCTGTAAATACAAACTGCATATCTAAAGGCAAACGCAATTTAAAACCACGTATTTGAATATCGCCTTCTTGTAAAATATTAAACAAAGCCACTTGAATTCTAGCTTGTAAATCTGGCAATTCATTAATTACAAAAATACATCTGTTTGCTCTTGGAATCATTCCATAATGGATAACTCTATCATCTGCATAACTCAACTTTAAATTGGCCGCTTTAATAGGATCTACATCACCAATAATATCTGCAACAGTAACATCTGGAGTTGCCAATTTTTCTGCAAAACGCTCACTTCTATGCAACCAAAAAATCGGAGTTTCATCTCCTTTTTCTTTGATCAATTCTATTGCAAATCTTGAAATCGGATTTAAAGGATCATCGTTAACCTCAGAACCTTTTACAACAGGTATGTATTCATCTAACAAATCGACCATCAACCTTGCCAAACGTGTTTTTGCTTGACCTCTTAATCCTAATAAATTAATATTATGTCTACTTAAAATTGCTCTTTCTAATTCAGGAATTACTGTGTTTTCATAACCATGAACACCTTTAAAAACAGTTTCTTTATTCATCATTTTACTGATGAGATTTTCTCTCAGTTCGTCTTTTATAGACTTTGATTCATAACCTGCTTCTTTTAATTCTCCTATAGTTGTAATTTGTTGTAAATTCATTTTTATCTTATCTCTCTTCTCTTGATTCTTAATTATCCTCTAATCCTTTTTTTCTATTTGTTTCATAATCTTCAAAAATCATTTCACCTAAACCTTTTAAGCCAGTATAAAATGCTTTTCCTTGATTTGCTTGTGTAAATGCTTTTACAAATTGCATTAAGTAAGGATCTTGTGCAATCATAAAAGTAGTAATTGGTATGTGCAACTTTCTGGCTTGTTGAGCCATTGCATAACACTTATTTACAATGTGTGTATCCAAACCATTACTATTTTTATAATATTGTCCATCAGGCAAACGCAAGCAACTTGGTTTACCATCTGTAATCATAAAAATCTGTTTGTTGGTATTTTTCTTTCTACGTAATAAATCCATAGCCAATTGCAAACCAGCAACAGTATTTGTGTGATATGGCCCAACTTGTAAATAAGGTAAATCTTTAATTTTGATGGTCCAAGCATCATTTCCAAAAACTAAAATATCTAAAGTGTCTTTTGGGTAACGTGTTGTAATTAATTCAGCCAAAGCCATTGCAACTTTTTTGGCAGGTGTAATTCTATCTTCACCATACAGAATCATTGAGTGACTAATATCAATCATTAACACAGTACTCATCTGACTTTTATGCATGGTTTCTTCCACCACCAAATCATTTTCAGAAAGCGTAAAATCGCCAATTCCATTATTAATTTGTGCGTTTCTAATGCTTTCAGTCATGGAAACTCTATCTAAATTATCTCCAAATTGATACGCTCTAAAATCTCCTGTATGTTCATCTCCAATTCCTGGCGATTTACTTTTATGATTTCCAGAACCACTTCTTTTAATTTTACCAAAAATATGATTTAACGCTTGTTGGCGAATAGCTCGTTCAGTTTTTGGAGTAATTTTAGTGCCTCCTGTTCCATCACCTTTTATCTCTTCTTTTATGTACCCTTTTTTCTTTAAATCTTCAACAAAATCATCAATGGTATAATTCTCATCAGTTAAATTATACTCTTTATCTAAAGAGCGTAGCCAATCTATGGCTTCATCAAAATCGCCAGAAGTATGCGTAATTAATTCTTTGAATATTTCAAATAACTTATCAAAAGGAGATTGATATTCTTCCTCATAAGTTTTAAAAATAAATCCTTTTCTCTTATTGTTATTTATCATTACCATAAAAATAAGCTTTTAAGCAACGTATTTTAAGACATTAACATTAGTTTATTATATGCTAATATCAATTTGTTTTATAAATACATTAAAAGATTAAACAAAAAAAATTATATATTTACAATATGGCTAAAATTCTAATTACAGGTGGCACAGGTTTGGTTGGTAAAAGATTAACAAAAATGTTAGTTAAGAATAATCATGAAGTGCTTGTTTTAAGTAGAAGTCCAAAGAAGGAAAATGAATTTAGATGGAATCTTTCTGAAAATTTTATAGATAAGAAAGCTTTAGAAAACGTTGATTATATTATTCATTTAGCTGGTGCAGGTATTGCTGATAAACGTTGGACAGACGAAAGAAAAAAATAATTATTGATAGTAGAGTTAAAACTGCCAACCTACTTTTTAACAAAATAATTGAATATAAAATTAATTTAAAAGGATTTATTTCTGCATCTGGAATTGGATATTACGGAGCAATAACCAACAATAAAACTTATAAAGAAACAGACAAACCAGGAACTGATTTTATTGCTAATGTTTGTAAACAATGGGAAAAAGCAGCAGAACAATTTTCTAATAAAAACATTCCGGTAACTATATTAAGAACAGGGATTGTATTATCTAAAGAAGGAGGCGCATTAGAAAAAATGAAAACGCCAATACTATCTCCTTTAGGTTCTGGAAAACAACATATACCTTGGATTCATATTGATGATTTATGTCTGATGTATTTAAATGCAGTAGAAGGTAATTTAACAGGTGTCTTTAACGCGGTTACTCCAGAAAACCATACGAGTAAAACATTTTCTAAAACACTAGCAAAAAACCTAAAAAGACCTTATTTAGCAATTGGGGTTCCTAGTTTTCTTTTAAAATTGATGTTTGGTAATTTGTCTGTAATATTACTAAAAGGAAGTAAAATTTCTGCAAAAAAAATCGAAAAGAGAGGTTTCTCTTTTCGATTTAGAACGCTTAAAAAAGCATTAAATAATTTATAATTATTTTAAAATGTAGTTGTAATATTTAATGCTACTTCACTCCAAGTTTTAGAAACTCCATCTGCTCCTTTATGTAAATCTAAACAAGCAGTATTTAAAGATGCTAAGGCTGCAGAAGCATTCCAATTGTTTACATCCATAATAGCTTTCATATTAAAAGACTTGTCTGCAATTGTATATGTAAATGGTACGTTTTTCTCAACACCATTCATTTTAATAGTTGCTACTCCATTTGTATCATCTATAATCACTAATTTACCAGAAAGTAATTTTGTGTTATCCATAATACCAAAAAAGAACTTTTTAATTTTAAAATCTCTGCTTGTGTCTTTTGTAAAAATACTACTTACAGGTATAGAAAATTCAGTATTATTTATTGCTTCTTTAATGCTGTTTCCTTCTCCACCTGAAAGAACATCTACTTTTTTAAACTGACCACCAACTCCTACTTTTGCAGAAGTTTTATAAGCAGTAAAGTTAATTTCATTTTTTGCGTTAGAAACAGAAAATGCAGCTTTAGATTTTTTAGTTTCAGCTTTGGTTTCTGTTTTTTTTACTTCTGATTTACATGCTGAAAAATTAAACGCAGTTGCGATCACTAAAAATGATATTACAAATATTTTTTTCATGATTATTATCTTTTAATTAAATTGTTTTGGCTAATTCTATGTATTCCTTTTTGGCTTGTTCTGCAGACATACCATTTAATTGCATCCAAGCATTAAACTTAAAAGCACTTCTTACATCAGAACCACTATTAAACGAGAATTTATTACCAAAGTTAGCTTGCTTATAATAAGCATAAAACTTTAGCATAACATCTGGAGCAACTGCTTTTTTTAATTTAGATATTCTATCAAAAGCTGCTTTATACTCTTTGTCTAATTGCGTACTATTTTCCTGCGATAACTTGGACACCACCTTTTACTTTATCTCCTAATTTTACATTTACTTTAGTCCCTAAAGGCAAATAAACATCAACTCTAGATCCAAATTTTATAAATCCAGCATCTGTTCCTTGTACAACTTTATCTCCTTCTTTAGCGTAGTTTACTATTCTTTTCGCTAAAGCTCCTGCAATTTGTCTATATAAAATCTCACCAATGGTTTTATTTTCTATAACAACTGTAGTTCTTTCATTTTCTGTAGATGCTTTAGGATGCCAAGCAACTAAATATTTTCCTGGATGATATTTACTATACTTAACAATACCACTCATTGCGTATCTTGTAACATGCACATTTATTGGCGACATAAAGATTGAAACTTGTAATCTTTTATCTTTAAAATATTCTGGTTCTTCAACTTCTTCTATAACCACTACTTTACCATCTACAGGAGCAATAATTACATTGTCATCTAAATTTGTAACTCTTTTAGGATTTCTAAAAAATTGCAATACAATAATAACGAATCCTAAAATAATAACTTGAATAGCTTTAACTAACCAATTGATATCAATAAAATTTTCTGCTAATAAAATTCCTGCTATAGCTATTATAAACGTAATTACAATAATTTTATAACCTTCCTTATGAAATTTGATCATGTTTTATATAATAAAGTTAATATACAAATATACGAATGGGGCAGCAAACAACAAACTATCTAATCTATCTAAAATACCACCATGCCCTGGCATTATATTTCCACTATCTTTAATTTTAGCTTGCCTCTTGAATTTAGATTCTACTAAATCTCCAATAGTGCCAATTACTGAAACTATTATACTAATAACTAACCAATTTAACATAGAAAAGTCTAAATTAAATTTACTTATAAATATAGCAGCTACTAGGGAGAAAACCAATCCACCTATAAAACCTTCAATCGTTTTTTTAGGTGAAACAGAAGGAAACAATTTATTCTTTCCAAAGTTTTTACCAACTAAAAAAGCAAAAGAGTCGTTTACCCATATTATAGATAAAATACTAATCATTAATTCTGGATGAAAACTGTTTTCGTAAAAAGGTAATAATACTAAAAAACACATAGAAAATATAACGTATCTTATCGTTACAGCTAGTTTAGTACTTGTTGTAGAAAATTTAATTTCTATTTTAGTAAATAGTTGATAAATTAAAAAAATAGAAGAGATAATAGTTACTGCTAAAATTCCAACAGTTGCTAAACTATCAGGTTTACTTAATACTAAAAATATAACTGCTGCAAAAAAAACATAAGAAATATAGTTTTTTAATTTTATCATTCTAATAAATTCCCAAACAGACAAAAAACCAAACACAGTAATTAATACTAAATAAGATTCTTTAGAAAATAATATTGCCGAAATAAATATTAAAACGAAAATAATTCCAGAAAAACTCCTTCTTAAAAGGTTGCGCATATTATAAATCTTCTAATAGCAGCAAATATAAGTTTTTTGAGTTACTGTTGCCATAGTTTAAAAAATTATCATCACTTTTATTAATCATGTAATTCTTTATGGCAGATATATTCGTAGGTAAACTTTTAGTGCAATTTGTTTTGATTCCTGTTAACCCTTGCCCAGTATCTTTAACCAACTGACTAGTAGTAGCATAAACTATAAAATTTTCTGGATAATCTCTTAATTTAGTACTCCCTAATTGATTAGAAGAAAACAAAACGTCTCCATTATCTGCTATTAAATGTTCGCAAGAAGCAAAAACTGGAGTATCAATATTAAAATTACTTACAATCTTTATGTTTTTTTTAAATAAAGGGGCAAGTCGTTTATCCAAAAGGAAAATTTCTTTCCAATTGTTTTCAGAAATCACTCTTTCAAGGTTATCAATTACTTCCTCTTTTTTTACAGAATACAGAAACTTACCACCTTTTTCTACAAAATTGTGTACGAATAAATCATCAAGAGATAATTTTACATCTTGTTTCTGTATTTCTTCATCCTCCTTTACGGGGATATTAAAAAGTTTTTTAAAAAAATTCATTCTAAAAAATTATTCTTCTGATATTTTATCTACTTCAGAAGTCTTTACTTCTTCTGTTTTAACCTCTTCGATTTCAGTATCAAATGGTCTTTTACCAAAAATCTCTTGTAAATCATCCTTAAAAATAACTTCTTTTTCTAATAGCAATTCTGCTAACACTGTTAGCTTTTCTTTATTTTTTTCTAAAAGTTCGATAGCTCTTACATATTGAGCTTCAATCATCTTAGAAATTTCTTTATCAATTTTCTTCGCAGTATCTTCACTATAAGGTTTTACAAAACCATCATTACCAGAAGAATCATAATATGTAATATTACCAACTTCATCATTTAAACCATAAACGGTTACCATGGCTCTGGCTTGTTTTGTAACCTTTTCTAAATCACTTAAAGCACCTGTAGAAATTTTATTAAAAATAATTTTCTCTGCTGCTCTACCTCCTAAAGTAGCACACATTTCGTCTAACATTTGTTCTGTCTGAACAATCATTCTTTCTGCCGGTAAATACCACGCAGCTCCTAATGATTGACCTCTTGGTACAATAGTTACTTTAACTAATGGTGCTGCATGTTCTAACATCCAACTTATTGTTGCATGCCCTGCTTCATGAAAAGCGATTACTTTCTTTTCTTTTGGTGTAATAACTTTATTTTTCTTTTCTAAACCACCAACAATTCTATCTACAGCATCTAAAAAATCTTGATGATGTATTGCTTTTTTACCTGTTCTTGCTGCAATTAAAGCCGCTTCATTACACATATTTGCAATATCTGCTCCAGAAAAACCTGGTGTTTGTTGTGCCAAAAAATCAATTTTAACATCATCTGCAAGTTTTAAAGGTTTAATATGAACTTCAAAAATTTCTTTTCTTTCATTTATATTAGGTAAATCTACATAGATTTGACGGTCGAAACGACCCGCACGCATTAATGCGCTATCTAATACATCTGCTCTATTTGTAGCTGCTAGCACTATTACATTAGTATCTGTTCCAAAACCATCCATTTCAGTCAATAATTGATTTAACGTATTTTCACGTTCATCATTACCGCCAGTCATACTATTTTTTCCACGAGCTCTACCAATTGCATCTATCTCATCAATAAAAATAATAGATGGAGATTTTTGTTGTGCTTGTTTAAATAAATCTCTAACTCGAGAAGCTCCTACTCCAACAAACATTTCTACAAAATCTGAACCAGATAAAGAAAAGAAAGGCACATCTGCTTCACCTGCTACAGCTTTGGCTAATAATGTTTTTCCTGTTCCTGGAGGACCAACTAACAAGGCTCCTTTTGGAATTTTACCTCCTAAAGAAGTATATTTTTCAGGATTTTTTAAGAAATCTACAATTTCTTGTACTTCTTCTTTTGCTCCTTCTAACCCTGCTACATTTTCGAATGTAGTTTTTACTTTAGTGTCTTTATCAAATAATTTAGCTTTCGATTTACCAATACTAAATATTTGGCCTCCACCACCAGATCCTGCACCACCACCAGACATTCTTTTCATAAAAAACAACCAAACTCCAATTAAAATAATAAATGGCAAAAAACCAAGAAAAGCATCAAAAACACTTGTTTGCTCCTTATTATCTATATCTACAATTAAGTTTTTTTCTTTTTTTACTAAGGTTATACTTTCTTCAAAAGTTCTTAAGTCTCCAAAATTGTATTCGTATACAGGAGAACCCGGTCTGTAAAAAGTAGAAGTTGTTTGTTTTTTATGAGCCTCTTTTTTTAAAGCATCATTGGTTAGAAATATTTGTGCAATATCTCTATTTACAACTACAATTTCTTTAATATCATTATCTCTTAATATTTCTTCAAATTTATTTTTAGAAATACTTTTTGAGGCTAAATCACCACTATTAAAAAATTGAATTGCAATTATTGCAATAAAAATTGCCCCATAAATCCAATAAGAATTAAACTTAAATTTAGGCATTTTTGATTTGTTATCTTTATTTGAATCACTCATATATTAAAAAATGAATAAGATTAATTAGGATTAATTTTGGTAATTTTTGCATCTCCCCAAAGGCTTTCGATATCGTAATAATCTCTAACCTGTTTTTGAAAGATATGAACTGCTACATTAACATAGTCCATTAAAACCCACTCAGAGTTTGTTTGTCCTTCTATATGCCAAGGTTTATCTTTAAGTTCTTTACTCACCATTTTTTGAACAGAACCAGAAATAGCATTCACTTGTGTATTAGAATTACCAGAACAGATTATAAAATAATCGCAAACAGTATTCTCAATTTCTCTTAAATCAAGTAATTGAATATCCTCTCCTTTTACCTCATCAATACCCTTTATAATTACAGCGATTAGATCGTCTGTGCTTACTTGCTTTTTTGTCATTAGTTTTTTTCTAATTTATCGCAAAGTTATTCTTTTTTTGCGAGTTTTTTGCTTAATATTGAACTACTTTACACTTTATTTAACACTTGAAAATAATCAAACTTAATGCCATTGATTCTACCAATTCTTTTTTAAAAGAAATGGCAGCCAATTCTACTCTCGAAAATTTTACTGTAATTGTAACTCAAGAACAGACAAATGGTCGTGGTCAACAAGAAAGCACCTGGGTTTCCGAACCCCATAAAAACCTAACTACCAGCATATTTACTAATAATTTAAATTTAGAAACCTATTATCAAAAATACTTAAACTTTGCTGTTTGTTTATCTATATTTGAAGTACTTAATACTAAAAAAATTTCTAATTTAAGAATAAAGTGGCCTAACGACATTATGGCAGAAAACAAAAAAATCTGCGGTCTATTAATAGAGAACACAATTAAAGGTAGTAAAATTAATAATTCTATTATAGGAATTGGGTTAAATGTGAATCAAGAAGTGTTTCCTAGTTATTTGAAAAATGTAGCTTCTTTAAAAAATCTTACTAATATCAATTTTGATTTAGAACTATTATTAATTGAAATTGTTGAAAAATTAAAAGAAAAAATTACGATTCTATTATCAAAAGAGTATGGTGTTTTAGAAACAGAATATTTAAATGTTTTGTATAAAAAAAACATCCCAACTATGTTTAAAGATAGTAACGATGTTTTGTTTATGGGTAAAATTATTGGAATATCTGATCTCGGTTATCTAGAAATAGAGTTAGAAGATGAAAGTATCCAACAATTTGGTATTAAAGAAGTTTCTCTAGCTTAAACCTTCTAAATTATCAGTTAACGTTTCTATAAAACTATTTAGTGGTTTTTTTACCATCATAGCCATCATCATATTAAATTTACCGTTAAAATCTAACTGTACTTCAGAAGAAGTAGCATCTATTCCATCAATATTTGCAACTAACTCGAAATCTAATTTACTACTAGCTGCCCCTAAAGTAATACTAGAATATTCTATTTGTTCTTTTAAAACCAATCTAATTTCTGGCATCCCTTTTAATCCGAAGATAAAAGAATCTCCATCTACTTCAAATTTCTGAATAGATTCGGGCATTAACTGTTCAAAGTTTTTTAAATCGGTTAAAAACTCAAAAGTTTCTTTTTGAGACTTGTTTACAGTTACTTTATTTCCATTAATATTCATATTCTTTCTAGTTTTATTTTATTGATTCCACTCACTTGGGTTTGCTCTCCACTCTTGCAAAGTAGCCAATTCTTTTTGTGTAATATAATTACTTTCTAAAGCTTGCTCTAGTAAATTATCGTAATTACTAAGCGTGGTTAAACTTACGTTTTTTTCTTTAAAGTTTTCTGTAGCAATATCAAATCCGTAAGAAAAGATGGCAACCATCCCTTTAACAACAGCTCCAGCTTCTTTTAATGCAGCAACTGCATTTAAACTACTGTTACCTGTGCTAATTAAATCTTCAATTACCACTACGTTTTGTCCGCTTTCTAAATGCCCCTCAATTTGGTTTTTTCTTCCGTGTTTTTTAGGTTCTGGTCTTACATATACAAATGGCACGCCTAATTCTTGGGCAACTAATATACCAATTGCAATTGCGCCAGTAGCAACACCAGCAATAACATCTGGCTTGCCATACTCTAATTCAGCAATTTTTGCAATTTCTTCTTTTAAAAAGACACGCACAGGAGGATATGAAAGTGTTACCCTATTATCACAATAAATAGGAGATTTCCATCCAGAAGCCCAATTAAAAGGTTCTGATGGGCTTAACTTTATTGCTTTAATTTGCAACAAAAGTTCAGCAGTTTTTTTTGCAGTATCTTTGTTTAAAATCATATCGCAAATGTATAAAGTTTTTGTAAATGATGCCCTTATAATTTTAACATCTTCGTTAAAAAAAGAAAATAATTTTCCAACGTACAATTTTAAGGATATTGTAGTCGATAAAATTATACAACAACTACAGAATAAAGAAGCTCTTGGTCTTACTTTATACTCTTCTAATTTAGAGAAAGACTGGAAAAAATTTACCAGTTTTATGACGGTAATTCCTGCTGCTGGCGGATTAGTGCTTAACAGTAAAAAAGAAATACTCTTTATTTACAGAAATAATGTTTGGGATTTACCTAAAGGCTGGATCGAAAAAAACGAAGCTATAGAAACTGCTGCTATTAGAGAAGTAGAAGAAGAATGTGGTATTTTCGATTTAACAATTACTAAAAAACTACTTACCACTTATCATATTTATTTTCACAAAGGCATAAAACTAAAAAAAACACATTGGTTTTTAATGACTTCTAATTATGATAAAGAATTAATACCACAATTAGAAGAAGGCATAACCAAAGTTTGTTTTAAAAATGTCTTTAAAACTGATGAAGCTTTAAAAAACACCTACGCAAATATAAAATTAGTGTATGATACTTATAAAGAAGGCTAGTTTTTTAAAAAAACGGAGTATCTTTGCCGACTTTTAAAAGCGATAAAACATTATGACTGAATTTATTAGAAAAATAATACCAAATGCTAAAGATGATGTCTTAGCAGGAATCACAGTTTCTTTAGCTATGATACCAGAAGTTGTAGCTTTTGCTTTTGTTGCTCAAATAGATCCTTTAGTTGCACTTTCTGGGGCATTTATTATCGGATTAATTACTGCTATTTTTGGCGGAAGACCAGGTTTAATTTCTGGCGCTGCAGGTGCTGTTGCTGTAATTTTTGTTTCTATGATTGCAGAAGGCCATACAAAAGGAATGTTGTTTGATGCACCTGTAGATAATATGGGCTATTTCTATTTACTTGCCTGTGTAATTTTAATGGGTGTTATACAAATACTTGCTGGTGTTTTTAAATTAGGTCGTTTTGTACGTTTAATTCCGCATTCTGTAATGATGGGATTTGTAAACGGATTAGCAATCGTAATTTTTTGGGCGCAAGTAAAAATGTTTTCTCATAAAACATTATCGGTTTCAAAAGAAGGTGTAAAAGAGTATGTGAGCACTTTTATGAGCGGAACAGAATTATATATTATGCTAGGTTTAGTTGGTTTAACAATGGCCATTATATGGGTATTGCCAAAAATCACTAAAAAGATACCGGCATCTTTAACAGCTATTTTAATTACTACATTAATTGTTGTTTTTTCTGGAATGGAAGTTTCAACCGTAGGTTCTTATATTATTGAAGGTGGAGGAACTGGTTTAAAAGGAGAATTTCCAACACCTAATTTAGAGCTTTGGCAAAATTTACCTTTTAATTTAGACACGCTAACATTTATTTTACCTTTTGCTTTTTTAGCGGCTTCTGTTGGTTTAATTGAGTCTTTAATGACCATGAATTTAGTAGATGAATTAACAGAAACTAGAGGAAACGGAAACAGAGAATGTGTTGCACAAGGAGCTGGTAATATTGTAAGTGGTTTGTTTGGTGGAACTGGTGGTTGTGGTATGATTGGGCAAACTGTTATAAATATTAATGCTGGCGGACGTGGACGTTTATCTGGTATTATGATGGCAATAACCTTACTTACTTTTATTCTTTTTACTGATAAATTAATAGAACAAGTGCCTATTGCTGCATTAGTTGGTGTTATGTTTATGATGGTTATAGAAACTTTTGCTTGGTCTAGTTTTAGAATTTTAAAGAAAATACCTAAGTCAGATGCTTTTGTACTAATTATAGTTTCTACCGTAACTGTAATTTTTGATTTAGCAATTGCAGTTTTTGTAGGTGTTATTGTTTCTGCATTGGTTTTTGCTTGGGAAAGCGCTAAGAAAATTAGAGCTAGAAAACGTATTAAAGAAGACGGAACGAAAGTTTATGAAATTTGGGGACCTCTTTTCTTTGGTAGTATTTCTGCTTTTAATGAAAAGTTTGATGTTAAAAACGACCCAGAAAATGTAGAGATAGATTTTGTAGAAGCTCGTGTTTCCGATCATTCTGCTATAGAAGCTATTTTTGCTTTAGTAGAAAAATACCAAGCTGCAAATAAAAAAATTACACTAAAACATTTAAGCGAAGATTGTAAATTATTACTTTATAAATCTAGCCCGATATTTACAGATATTATTATAGAAGATATCGATGATCCTCGTTATCATTTAGCGGCTAATCCAGAAAAGTTCCCTAAAGCTTTGAAAGAATATAAGTTTTAGAGGAAAGTGTAGTTTTATCAGTAATGCAAACCTTTTACTGCTATTTCTGCTGAATATAAAGAAACAAAATCTTTATCATTTAAAAATTCATTATACAATGCTGCAATTAGATATTTTCTAATTGCAGCATTATTGTTTTCTCCTTTTTCATTTCCTAAGTGAACACCTCTTTTATATATGGCAAATAATTTATGCTTCTGTTTTATTTCAAAACCATTAATATCATAATAAACATCTGTTTCAGCTTCATGCCAATCAGTCCAATAAAACCATTCATTTGTAGTATTGAATGTCAACAATTCTTCCTCCCATTTTAACCCTAAACTTTCTACATACAGCTTAGCTTGATTCTCTGTTTCACAATAATACTCTCCATTATTAAAACAATATCCCTCATTCATTCCTTTTCCATTGAAATCATTTACTCTAGCATATTTTTTCATATTTAATAATTTATGTAAATATATAAAATTGATACTTATTGTATGTTGATAAAAGAATACAATAAGTATAGTTTAGATAAATGGTAAATAAATTTATTCTTAAAGAATTTGGAGTAAGAATTCGAGAGCTAAGACTAGAAAATAATTTAAGTCAAGAAAAACTTTCTTTTAAAACAGGCTTTCATAGAACTTATATTGGAATGATAGAAAGAGGTGAAAGAAATATTTCCCTAACTAATATTGCAGTATTTTCTAAGGTTTTTGAAATGGATTTATCGGATTTATTAAACTTCAAAAATCAGAATAAGAATCTAAGTTATCATAATTACAAATTAAAGACTGATAAATTAGATGAGTAGAGCTTATTATAAAAATTCAATTTCAAAATTTGTTCTAGAAGATTCAAATTCAATTTTAGGGCAATTAAGCTTAAATCACACTAATCGTTCATTAGAAGATTTACAAAAAAATGCATGGGTAAAACAGATTGAAATTCTTAAGAATGAATTAAAACAAGTAAACGGGGCAATCTATTTTGAATTTCAAATCCCCAGAATGGGAAAAAGAGTAGATAATATTATTATAGTTGATGATTGTGTTTTTGTTATTGAATTTAAAGTTGGAGATGATAAATATGGTAAACATGCAGAACTACAAGTAATAGACTACTGTTTAGATTTAAAAAATTTCCATGAAGGAAGTCACTTTGTCAAATTGATTCCTTTATTGGTAGCTACTAATGCTGAAGATAGTCTTGTTAATATAAATGAAGTATTAAAACACAACGAAGTTGCAAAATGTAATAAAAAAGGAATAAAAAAAGTATTGAAAGTTTTATTCAGAATCCCAAAGATAAAATTGATATTAAAATTTGGGAGAACTCAATATACAAACCAACTCCAACAATTATTGAATTTGCTCAATCATTATACAAAGGACATGATGTAAAAGAAATATCTAGGCATGATTCTGAAAAAATAAACCTAGCTAAAACTTCTAATTATATTAATGAAGTTATAGAAAGTTCTAAATTAAATAATAAAAAGTCAATTTGCTTTATAACTGGAGTTCCAGGAGCAGGAAAAACTCTAGCTGGGTTGAATATAGCAAACGAAAGAATGAGGGCTGATGAAGATGAACATGCTGTTTTTCTTTCAGGAAATGGACCTTTAGTAGAAGTATTAAGAGAAGCTTTAGCTAGGGATTTAGTTTTATCATCAAAAGAGAAAGAAGAAAGAGTAACAAAAGACGATGCAAAAAGAAGGACAAATACTTTTATTCAAAATATACATCACTTTAGAGACGAATATCTAACTCCTAATCTAATTCCAACAGAAAAAGTTGTTGTTTTCGATGAAGCTCAAAGAGCATGGAATAAAAAACAAGTTAGTTCTTTCATGAAAAGAAAAAGAGGTCTTGAAGATTTTGAAATGTCTGAACCCGAATTTTTGATGAGATGTTATGAATCGTCATCAAGACTGGTGCACAATTGTTTGTCTTATTGGAGGTGGTCAAGAAATAAATACAGGTGAAGCTGGATTAGAAGAATGGATTAATGCTTTTCAAAATGAATTTGAAGATTGGGAAATTCATTTTTCAAATTCAATTATTAACAGCACAAATTATATAAAAACAGAGACTCAACGAACTTGGTTATTAAAAAATGGAATTTCTGAAAAAGACTTACATTTATCCGTCTCTCTACGTTCTTATAGGTCTGAACAAGTGTCTGCATTTGTGCATGAATTATTAGAATTAAATTTAGATAATACTAAAAAACTATATTCTGAAATTAAAAACTCATTTCCGTTTTTCTTAACAAGAGATATAGATACAGCAAAAGATTGGTTAAGAAAAGAAAGTAAAGGTACAGAAAGGATAGGATTAGTAGCGTCTTCAGGTGCAAGAAGGTTAAAAGCTTTAGGCCTTGACGTAAAGAATGAAATATCAGCCCCTAACTGGTTTCTAAACTCAAGTGATGATATTAGGTCTTCATCTTTTCTAGAAGATATTGCAACTGAATTTGATATTCAAGGACTCGAAATTGAGAGAACTTGTTTAATATGGGGAGCAAATTTTCATATAGTAAATAATAAATGGAAATACCAAAGTTTCAAAGGCACAAAGTGGATGAATATTAATCAAGAAATAACTAAAAGCTATCTCAAAAACACTTATCGTGTTTTATTGACTAGAGCTAGACAAGGAATGATTATCTACATTCCTAAAGGCTCAAATATAGACCATACAAGACCAGATATATTTTATGATGAAACTTATAAATATTTAAAAAAATCGGCATAGAAGAATTATTCTAAACCAACCCTTCATCCACCAAAGGCAAACTTCTATAACGCTTCCCAGTTGCATTAAAAATAGCATTACAAATTGCAGGCGCCATAATAGGAACACCAGGTTCTCCAACACCGGTTGGAGGTTCAGTGCATTTTATCTAAAATATCTATATAAATGTTTGGTGCATCTTTCATTCTTGTCATTTGGTAATCGAAGAAATTATTTTGTTCTACAGCGCCTTCTTTGGCAGAAATTTTACCGTACAACGCTAAAGACATTCCAAAAATAGCAGCGCCTTCTAATTGATTTTTAACATTGTCTTTATTTAATGCCAAACCACAATCTATAGTAGTCCAAATATTTTCAACTTTTACTTTTTTATCGTTTACAGAAACCTCAACGATGGTTGCTACATAACTATAAAAGCTATAATGGATTGCAACACCAAAACCATGATTCTCTGGTAATTTTTTGCCCCAATTTGCATTTTTAGCTGTGGTTTTTAACACCTCTTTCATTCGTTTTGAGTTGTACGGATGTTCAGATTTACCATGAATAATTCTATCTTTTCCTAACAAATCTAAATGAAACTGTACAGGATCTTTTTTAGCAGCAAATGCCATTTCATCTACAAAAGAATTATTACCAAAACCACTATGTATATTTACCACAGAACGCATCCAACCAATTCTTAAATGTGCTTCTGCTTTTACATTTTCTAATCTAAAATTATCTAATTCGTACGGATTATTCGTAAACCCTTGGTTTAATTCTAAGCCAGAAGTATAATCAGACATTGGTTTAAAAGAAGACACAATTGATGGTACTGCAACTCTTTGTAACCAACCAGAAACATTTCCTTTTTTATCTAAACTTGCTTTTAAATATTGCGCACTAGTAGAATGATAAAAACTATGTTTTATATCGTCTTCACGCGTCCAAACAACCTGTACAGGCGCATTTATTTTTTTTGATAAAGCAACCGCTTCTACCACAAAATCTGATTTAGATTTACGCCCAAAACCGCCACCTAAAAAAGTAACATTTATTGTTACGTTTTCTAAAGGAATCTCAAAGAAATGTGCAATTTCTGCTCTTGCCGTTTGCGGATCTTGCAAAGGCGCCCAAACCTCAATTTTATCATTTTGAAACCAAGCGGTAGCATTTGGCACTTCCATTGGCGCATGTACCAAAAACGGAACATGATAGGTTGCTTCTACCACTTTTTCTGCATCGCTAAAAGCAGCCGATACATTACCTCTACTTCCAGGAACTACTTTTCCGTTTACTTGTAATCTCTCTGTTAAAGTCTCTTTAAATTTATCGGTATCAAAAGAATGATTATCGCCATAATCCCATTCTATATTTAAGTTTAGTTTTCCTTGAAAAGCAGACCATGTATTATTTGCAATTACTGCAACACCGCCCAATGCTCCAAAAAACTGACCTGTTGGTGGTACAATTCTATCTAAAGTAATTACTTTCTCTACACCTGCTGTTTTTTCTGCATCAGAACTATCAACACTTTTAACGGTTCCGAAAGTTACCGGACATCTTGCAATTGCTGCAAATTTCATATTCGGTATTCTAACATCTATTCCGTAAGTTGCAGTACCGTGTGTAAAATCTTTTAAATCGACACTTTTTAAAGTTTTACCTATAAATTTAAAATCTTCTACTTTTTTAAGTTTGATGGTTGCTTCATCCGGAATTGCAACTTTTAAAGCTTCAACAACTAAATCGCCAAAGAAAATTGTATCATTTGTTTTTTTATTGATAATAAAATGATTTTCTGCTTTACAAACTGCTTCATCAACATTCCATTTTTTTGCAGCAGCTGTAATTAACATCGCTTTTGCAGTTGCTCCCATTTTACGCATCGGTTCTAATAAAGTTCTTACACTTGCAGAACCATCTGTATTCTGATTGCCATATTTGGCATTTCCTGTTGCTTGTTTTACGGTAATGTATTTCCAATCGGCTTCTAATTCATCTGCAATTGCAGATGCTAAAGAAGTTCTAATACCTTGTCCCATTTCAGATCGAGAAGCTATTAAAATAATGTTACCACTTTGCTGCATTTGCACAAATAAATTAGGCGTAAAAATTCCATCTGTTTGTGGTAAAAATTCTTTTTTATCCGAAGATATTGTACAACCTAAAATAATTCCGCTAGAAGCTAAACCAAATAATTTTACAAAATCTCTACGGTTTATTTGTTGTATGTTGCTCATATTGCTTCGTTTTTAAGTTCAATGGCTTTATGAATCGCTTTTCTAATTCTCGTATAAGTTCCGCATCTACAAATATTATCGCTCATTGCTTTATCAATATCTTTGTCTGTAGGTTTTGCTATTTTATCTAACAAAGAAGTTGCGGCTATTAATTGCCCAGATTGACAATAACCACATTGTGGCACATTACCATCGTTCCAAGCTTTACGCAAAAATTCTAAATTATTAGAAGACCCTTCAATTGTAAAAATCTCTTTTCCTATTCCGTAAGAAACAGGCATACTACAAGATTTTGTTAAATTACCATCAATTAAAATAGAACATGCTCCACATTGTGCAACACCACAACCAAATTTAGTACCTGTTAAACCAATAATATCTCTAATTGCCCATAAAAGAGGCATATCTTCCTGCACCTCTATGGAATACGATTTTCCGTTAATTGAAAGTGAAATCATTTTATTTATAAATTTTGTGCTTACAAGGTAGTCAAATTTTAAAAAATATTTTAACTCATTCTTCTTAAATAAAATTTTACTTTTTTTACCTCTTAAAATTGGTTAACCAATTAAAAATCATATATATGAAGTTATTTTTTTTAATTAGTATTTTATATATTTTAAGCATAACAAATACAAGTTCGCAAGTTGTATTATCAGCTAATGGCGCTGGCGATACCTATAAATTAATAAATTCTGTTCTTGCACCAAACTATGATGTTGTTGAAGTGCCAGATTGTAATCATGCTAGTTTTGGAAGACATATAGATGAAGTTTTTGACACAGATTTAAACAAAAATGTATTTCGTTTTTTTATACATACAGAAAATGATAACGATCGTTGTAAAAATTTTGATAGACAACGTAATGAAATTAAAACGTATGATAAAAGTCCGGAAAATTTAAAAGGAATTGAAGGCGAAAAAGTGATTTATAAATGGAAAATGAAAATTGATGCTAATTTTAAAGCGTCCTCTAGCTTTACACATTTACATCAATTAAAATCTGTTGATGGCGATTACGCATCGATACCAATGTATACTTTAACTGCTAGAAAAGGTACACCAGATAAATTAGAATTAAGACAAACAAATACCAACGACCAAGAGACTTTAATAAAAGTAGATTTATCTTTATTAAAAGGACATTGGGTAGAAATTACCGAAAAAATAGCGTTTGGAAACAACGAAACTTATTCTATAAAAATAGAAAGAATAGATAACCAAAAAGTTGTTTTAGAATATAAAAATACTAATATTGGAAATTGGCAACAAGGTGCAGAATTTGTAAGACCTAAATGGGGAATTTATAGAAGCTTAAATAATGTTGCCGACTTAAGATACGAAGAGGTTTTGTTTGCAGATTTTAGTGTAGAAGAAGTAAGCACATTAAGTTTAAATAATTTAAAAGCAAATAATCAGCTGATTAAAACATACCCGAATCCTGCAAAAGACACATTACATTTAACCGAAAACGCGAGTAATAATTATGATACTATTTTAATTTTTAACGTTTTAGGGAAACAAATAGATAGAAAACAAAACAATAATAAGTCTACAGTAGATGTATCTAATTTAAAAAAAGGATCTTATTATTTTATCTTTAAAAAGGATGAAAAAATTGTGAGTAAAAACACAGTTATTATAAAATAACACAATTTTAAAACAAAATACAAACTGGCATTGAGATAGAAATCTCATCCACAAAAGTTAATTTACCTGTTTTAAAATTTCTTTTAAAAGAAACGATATTGTCTGTATCTTGATTTGCTACTAACAAAAAATCTTCATTTGGTGAAAATGAAAAACTTCTTGGACTTTTACCTAAAACAGATTGATATCCTATTGTTTTTAGCGTTCCGTTTTCTGAATTTACTTTATAAATAGCAATAGAATTATCTCCGCGATTAGAAGCATATAAAAACTTACCGTCTTTTGTGATATGAATATCTGCTGCTTTACTAAATGCCGTAAATCCTTTTGGAAGTGTGGAAATTGAAGAATCTATATAATAATTTTCTTCTTTTTCTTTTACCAGTGAAACCGTATTGTTAAGTTCATTTAAAACATAAATCCATTTATTATTTGGATGAAAAGTTAAATGTCTTGGACCAGCTCCTTCAGCCAGTTTTAATGTTTTCTGATTGGTAAAAAAACTCGTTTTTACTTGTATCAATTGTAGAAAACCATAATTGATTTGTGCCTAAATCTACAGAAATCACTTCGTTTTTTGAGGGATGAAACCACGTAGAATGTGCATGCGGTGCTTCTTGTCTTTTGGTTGTTCCTTTTCCTGTATGTTGTTGTACAGCTACTAAATCTGATAATTCACCTGTATTTTTTGCGTTTAATAAGCCTACATTTCCGCCAGAATAATTAGCTACTAAAACCTGATTTTTATTGTTTACGGTTACAAAACAAGGATGTGCTCCTCCAGATTTGGAAGTGCTAATTAAAATTAACGAGTCGTTTTCAATTTTATAAGATTTTACAAAACCGGTTCCGTTTTTATCCGTTTCATCAACTGTAAAAAGTGTTTTAGAATCTTTACTTTTTGCTAAAAAAGAAGGATTATTGGTTGCTGCAACTAATCCTATTTTGTTTAATTTTCCTTCTTTAGAAATACTAATTTTATAAATTCCTTTGCTTTCTTTTTTTGTATAGGTTCCTACATAAAAAGTATTATTTTCTTCTAAAGTAGAAGTACAACTACTTATTAAAACTACGGCAATTAACATTGTAAATACTATTGATAATTTATTCATGCTTAAAATTTATCTGTGGAGTTTTCCAGGTTATTGAGTCTCCTAAAAGCTGATGTTTTTCGCTAACTACATTGGCTTTTTTAGGAACAAATTTTATTAAAGTATAATCTGTATCTCTATTTTTATAAAAGTTTTCCCAATCTGATTTCCAGAAATTGTCTTTGGCTTTTTTCGTATTTACAATACTTGCAACTCCTTGTAAAGTAACATAACTAACACTTTCTTTATCAAAATAATAAAGAGATACATTTTTGTTTTTTCTAATTTGCTTTACTTTTAAACTATGTGTATTTGTACCCAACCAAACTGTAAAATCTGCTTCTGGTAAAAAAGGATCCATGGTTCTTACATTTGCTACTCCTAAAGAATCTACTGTAATTAATGCGCAGTTTTTTGCGGTAATCATAATTTCTTTTGCGACTTCTTTAATGTCTTTTTTAACAACATTATTTGTATTGGTGCAACTCATAAAAAAGATTAGTAATAAAGTATTCAGAAAATATTTCATCAAAAATTACAATTTAAAAAACTTTAAAAATAGGTAAGCGTAAATGTGCTTTTTCATAATAAGGTGAATTCTTATAAATGAAATCTAGTTGCAATCTTGGGTTTTTAGCAAATTTTTCATCCGAAGTTAACTTTTCTTCAAAAGCTGTTTTTAAAGCTGTGTTTTCTTTTAATAACTTTTCTGCAACTTCTTCAAACACATAACCAGAATAGCCTTCTTTTTGTTGTAAAATAGTATCGAAAAAATTCCAATTAAAAAAGAATCTGTTGCTTCTGCTTCTAAGGTTTCTAGTAAATAACGTACGCCATTTTGGTTTGTAGTGATTAGTAAATCTCCTGCTTTAAAAGTAATTTCTTGTAATGATTTTTCTACAACTGTATTATAATGTAAATAATGACCTTCATAAGGTGCTTTTCTACTTTTAAAATCTTTAATATGGTTTACCTCTACATTAATTACTGTATCGTTTTCAAAATACGTGTATTCTATAGCGTTATTATTTAACCTATCAATAACGTTATGCCAGCCGCTTTGTAAAATATAAGCTTTTGGAATTGTAACTTCTTTGGTTACCGCAAATTCATCAAAGTATTTAACCTCTTTATCAAAAGGTAAACTTCTATCATAAAATAATCTTTTACCGTTGGTTACTTTACTATCGATTTCTTCACCTTCATATCCTTTAAAATTTAAGGTTCTAAACTTTTCTTTGTCAACTTTATAATGAATAGGATATGTTTTTTTTGCTAAAATTTCATCCGTTGCTTTAGCACGTAAATCTTTTATAACTTCTGAGTTCTCTTCTGTAAAATCGAAAGCAGAAAAAAGCAGCTCATAAGTTTGTTCTACTCTTGTTTTATAAGGTTTTAGCATGTGTGTTTCTACCATTAAACCGAGTGTATGAAACAATGTTGTGTAGCCTGTAGAATATCTTGGAGAATCGAAAAACTGAGAAAAACCTGCTTCTGGTGTTGTACCCCAAACATTTACATAAGGTGTAATATTTATATTTTTTTCTTTTAAAGACGCTTCTAATTCTGGTCGCATTTCGTTCTGTAAAAACGCACCTAAATTACCGCCTAATTTATTATGTTGTGTAAATAAATGAGTAATTGCATATTGATAATCGGCGCCATTACTTACATGATTGTCTATAAAAACATCCGGATTTACAGTATGAAAAATTTCTGCAAAAGTGGCTGCATTTTTAGTGCCTTGTTTTATAAAATCTCTGTTTAAATCGTAATTTCTAGCATTTCCTCTAAAACCGTATTCTAAAGGTCCGTTTTGGTTTGCTCTCGAATGCGAATTTCTATTTAAAGAACCGCCAACATTATACACAGGAATAACACAAATAATAGAATTTTTATATTTTTCGATTAAAGAATCATTTTGAACAATGTCTCTTAATAACAACATAGAAGCATCAATTCCATCTGATTCTCCTGGATGAATTCCGTTGTTAATTAAAATTCTATTTTTTGTCGAATTATTAATTTCATCAACATTATAAATTCCTTCTCGGTTAAAAGTTACCAAATGCAAAGGTTCGCCAGCATCTGTTTGCCCAAAAGAAAATAATGAAATCTGACTATATTCTTCGGATAGTTTGGTGTAATAAGAAATTACATCTTTGTATTCTGGTGTTTCCGTTCCTTTTGAAGTTTCGAAAAGGGTTGTAAAATCTGTATTTTCTTTAGATGATGAATCGCAAGAAATTATTAGAATACATAGTGTAATAAGAAATACTATTTTTTTCATTTTAATGAATAATTAAAAATAAATGAAATATAAATTATTTAACTCTAACAGAAGCAGGAACTAATTTTGTGTAATCTCCATCGTTTCTTATTACATCTCTTACAATTGAAGAAGAAATGTAAGAAGTACTTGCTGCTGTTAATAAAAACACGGTTTCTATTGGCGCTAAATCTCTATTTGTATGTGCAATTGCTTTTTCAAACTCAAAATCTGCAGGGTTTCTTAATCCTCTAAAAATAAAATCTACGTTATTCTCCTGACAAAAATGAACTGTTAACCCTTTATAAGTAACTACTTTAATTTTAGGTTCGTGTTTAAAGCAATCTTCAATAAATTTTTTGCGTTCTTCTAACGAAAACATATACTTTTTATCGGCATTTACACCAATAGCAATAATTAATTCATCAAACAACTTTACGCCTCTTTCTATAATATCTACATGTCCTAATGTTAAAGGATCAAACGACCCTGGAAAAATTGCTCTTTTCATATGTTTACCTATTATTTGCCACTAATTCATAAATTATCTTTACTATAAACGAACTTTAAATTTCACGAATTTATAACTATTAATTCGTGTATTTATTTCTATCCACAAGCACTAACAATTGCACTTTCAAATAACTCACTTAAACTTATATCTGCTGCTTTTGCTTGTTGCGGCAAAATACTTTCTTCCGTCATTCCTGGAACGGTATTCATTTCTAAAAAATAAGGTTCTCCATCCACAAAAATATATTCAGATCTAGAAAAACCAGACATATTTAAAATATTATACACTTTTTCTGCAACAACTTCTACCCTATTTTGTTCTTCTGCGGATATTCTTGCAGGTGTAATTTCTTGCGATTTTCCTTCGTATTTTGCTTCATAATCAAAGAAATCATTTTCAGATACAATTTCTGTAATTGGCAAAACTTTGGTTGCTCCTTTATACTGTATAACACCAACTGAAACCTCTATTCCATCTAAAAAAGATTCAATTAAAATTTCTGAATCTTCTTTATAAGCAGTTTCTATTGCAGGTAAAATATCTTCTTTTGTATGTGCTTTTGAGATACCGTAGCTAGAACCTGCATTATTTGGTTTTACAAAACATGGCAAACCAACTTTGCTTATAATCTTATCTAAATTTACAACATCGCCTTTGTTTAAATAAATAGAAACGGCTGTTTTTATTCCGTATTCTTTAACAACACTTAAAGTATCTCTCTTATTAAACGTTAATGACATTTGATAAAATGGTGCAGACGTATGTTTAAGTCCTATTAAATTAAAATACGCTAATAATTCTCCATTTTCTCCTGGGTTTCCATGAATTGCATTAAAAACACAATCGAACGTAATTTTTGTTTTATTAAGTACAAACGAAAAATCGTTTTTATTAATAAAATATTCATTATTATCATCATCTAAAGCCACCCATTTTTCTTTTAAAATATGTACTCTAAAAGCTTGGTATTTATTTTTATTTAAATGATTGTAAACAACATTTCCGCTCTTTAAAGAAATATTAACTTCGGATGAAAAACCACCCATTACAATTGCTATATTTTTTTCATCAATTCTAAAATAATAAAACAAATTTATCAAAATATAAATAGAAACAACAACGTTTAGTTTTTATATCTTTGTACGTCTTAAAAACATACTATATGAGTATCTTTCAGTTTCTTAAAAGTAAAACTTTCTTTAAACAAATTGCATTTGCAATTATTGGTTTTATCATTGTTATTTTTTCATTAAAATTTTGGTTAAATAGTACTACAAATCACGATCAAAAAATACAAGTTCCAGAATTACATAAACTTACTATTTCTGAAGCAGAAAGAACTTTAAAAGAATTAGATTTAGACTTTAAAGTAATAGATAGCGCAAGTTATAACCCAACGTATCCTAAAAAATCGGTTATAGAACAAAGCCCAGAAGCTGGCGATTTTGTAAAAGAAAAGCGTAAGATTTATTTAACTTTAAATCCGTCTAAATATAGAGATATTACAATACCAGATTTAAACGGACGTACAAAAAGGCAAGCTGTTTCAGAATTACAAGCTATCGGTTTTATTGTTGGTACAAAGTTTTCTTATGTTAGAGATATTGGAAAAGATGTTGTTAGGGGTTTAAGACACAACGGAAAAATTATAAACCCTAATGATAAACTACCAAAAAACTCTATTATTCAGTTAGTTTTAGGTGACGGAAGAAGGTAATTAGAGTTTAAGTAAACAACAAAATAAAGTAAACGATTTGCAAGAAAACAATAATCAAGAAATAGAAAATGATGATTTATACGAACATCACAGATTTACAGCTAGTGAAGGACAAGAACCTTTAAGAGTTGATAAATTTTTAATGAACTTTGTTGAAAATGCTACAAGAAATAAAGTACAACAAGCTGCAAAAGCTGGTAATGTTTTGGTTAACGATGTTGCTGTAAAATCTAACCATAAAGTAAAACCTAATGATGTTGTAAGAGTTGTTTTATCTTATCCGCCAGCAGAACAATTATTAGTTGCAGAAGACATTCCGTTAGATATTGTTTATGAAGATGATACTGTAATGGTGGTAAATAAACCAGCAGGAATGGTTGTGCATCCAGGTCATGGAAATTATTCTGGTACTTTGGTTAATGGCTTAATACATCATATAGAAAGTTTACCAACAAATTCTAATGAAAGACCAGGTTTGGTGCATAGAATTGACAAAGATACAAGTGGTTTATTAGTAGTTGCAAAAACAGAATTTGCAATGGCACATTTGTCTAAACAGTTTTTTGACAGAACTACAGAGCGTTTATATTATGCTTTAGTTTGGGGAAATGTAGATGAAGATGAAGGCACAATTGAAGGAAATATTGGACGTAGCTTAAAAAACAGGTTACAAATGTCTGTTTTTCCTGATGGAGAATTCGGTAAACATGCGGTAACACATTATAAAGTTTTAGAACGTTTAACGTATGTTACGCTAGTACAATGTAAATTAGAAACAGGAAGAACACACCAAATTAGAGCTCATTTTAAATATATTGGACACACTCTTTTTAATGATGAACGTTATGGGGGTGATGATATTTTAAAAGGTACAACGTTTACAAAATACAAGCAATTTGTACACAACTGTTTTAAAGTTTTACCAAGACAAGCTTTACATGCAAAAACATTAGGTTTTACGCACCCAACAACGGGTGAATTTATGCGTTTTAACTCTGAAATACCTAAAGACATTACAGATTGTTTAGAGAAATGGAGAACCTATTCTGAGAATTCTAAAGATGTAGAATTAGATTAAACAATTTATAGTATAAAAAAACAGCTATTTAGATTCGAATCTAAATAGCTATTTTTTTTATGGAAAAGGATAAATTACTCTAACATCCAACGGAATAGATTTTCTTTATCTATGATAGACCAACTATGCGGATGTCTTTCTCCGTTTGCTCTAAATCCTTTATTTTGTGTAGCTATATAAGTTACATTTTTATATCCCTTACTTTTTAAAGATTTTGATAAATGCTTAATATAATATGCATTTGTATGCTCATAATCAGTTCTTCTATTTTCTTTCCACCAAGCAACATCTGGTTCTGTATATAATCTTATTTTGGTATTTTTAAGATTGTCTAAATTTTTAGTATAATCAGATTCCATCGTATAAACAGCATTCTTCTCATACATTGAAATTCCGTTTTTAGGACTTCCAAGTTTATCATTAAACATCTTAATAATCCAATTGCTTTCTGCTACAGAAACTTCTGAAAAATTTTTCTTAATATTTAATTCAGATGCTTTGTAAAGCGCCAAAAGATCTATTGGTGAATCTGCTATAAAAACCCCTTTAGGATCAATATAAAACTCCTTCATTCCGTTTATATAATTACTGATAAGCATACTCACAATTCCGCCACTAGAAAAACCTCCTATAAAAATATTTTTGTTTTGTAAATTATGATTTTCTAATGTTTTTTGTAAAAGAGTTGCTAAACCTTTCTTATCATCTTCTTCTAGCCAAAGCTTACTAGAGTAATTCATTAAAAGCAAACTAACATTGTTCTTCTTAGCAATATTTGTTATTTTAAATTCTCTTTTTATGTCTTCTGGTTTTTCACCAAAACCACCAAATAGTATTAAAACAGTTTTAGAATCTTTGCTTGCTTTTATCAATTCAAAATCATCAGTTTTAACAACTTCTGTTATGGTTTCTTTTTTTACAATTGTCTTTTTTTCTAATTTACAAGAAACAAACATTGCAATAAAAAATAGAATTGTAAGGTATTTATTCATTTAAAACTTATTATAAATTCTAAAATAATAAGATAGTATTTTAAGTTACACTCTTATTATTACGATCTGTATTATTATCTCTTTTTAACAAAAAGATAAAACTAGAAGAGATTAAAAACAATAGAATTGATACAACTATTATGATAACTCTCTTAGTTTTAAAAGTTTCTAAAACTTGATTATTTCTATCTTCAATAACTTTTACAAAAATATCTAATGGGTCAATAATTCGTTTTAATGAAGAATTATAACGCTCATCAAATAATGAATTACGTGCAGATTCTAGATTTGATTTTTCTTTAAGCTCACTAAAATTAACATTTTCTTTTAAATTGTCTTTCATTGTATTAAAAGCCATTTTCTCAACCAAAACTAATTGATCTGAAAGTTCTTGAGATGACTTTAATAAATCGAATTCTATTTTCTTTACACCTAAATTTCTTAAACTATCTAATATAGATATTGTTCTACCATCTGGTCTTGGTATTGCTCCATGTGCAACTTTTAAGCTCTTTTCATATTCTTGTTCATAAAAAGAATCACCTGTCATTACATATAGTCTTGCAAAGTCTGTTAATTCTTTAGAATGTGTTCTTAACTCACTAGCAAGCTTAAAAGATTTATATCTAACTTCTTGACTTTCGGCTAAATTATCTGTATTTTTTATTAAAAAATACACTGCAAACAACATCGAAAACATTAAGCATAAAACTAATTTTTTTAGTATTCTTATTTTTTTAAATCTTTCATTTTTTTGATGTTTTTTTATAAATATATTAATTTATAATGAAAATTTAAAAAAATTTACTAAAATCAACAACTAACAACATCCAGAACCAGGAGCACAACTAGAACCTTCCATTTCAGAAAATTGTAATTTTGGCTTTTCTGCAGGAATACCACAAGCATCTAACGCTAAACAAGCAGTAATTTTAGATGTTAATAAAAAATTGGTTCCGTCAAACTCTAAATTATATTTACCAATTGTTTCTTTACCTTGGTACTCTACTTCAATTTCTAAATCTTCAAACTTAAAAATCTTTTCTGATAACTCTATAATGTTTACTAATTTTTCTGGGTGTAATCTGTGATCGTAATCATTTTCTTCCCAAAGCTGAAAATTAATAACAGTTTCACTTCTTACTTTACCTCCGCAATCTATAAAGTCTTTGGTAATTTTACCAACTTCTGTTACGTGAAAATGAGCCGGAACTAATTCTCCGTTTGGTAATTGGAACGCTATTTTTTCTAAACCACTTAAATGACTTTTAATTTCTGATAATTTCATATTATTTATTTTTTAATTTGTGAGAATATGTACAACATTTCTGTTGCTATTTGTAAACTTCTTTCTTCATATTTTTCTGCTTGCTGCTCTGTATTGTCAAACAATTTAGGATCTTCATAAGTAATTGGTATCCTTTTTTCTGCACCAGCAATAAATGGGCAATTTCCGTCTGCGTGAGAACAGGTCATAATTGCTGCAAACTCAGAAACAGGATTAAACTCATCATCATATTTTTTAGAAAAAGCAATTATAGGATGAGAATTATCATCAAACTTAATAGCATAAATAGGATTTTTTGCATCAGCAATTTTCTGAATTTCGAATCCTTGTTTCGTTAATGTTTCACCAACTTTAGGAAACATAGCTGTTGCTTCTGTTCCTCCTGAATAGGTAGTTACATTATTTATATCAAAATAATTAGCCATAGTTTGAGCCCATATTTGACTTAAATGACTTCGTCTTGAATTATGTGTACAAATAAAATTTATGTTTGCTGTTTTATTTGCATCAACTTTATCTTGAACAAAATTAATTAATGGTAGTAAAACCAATTTTCTTTCTTCTGCAATTACATCAGTTTTTAATTCTGATATTACTTTTTTAATCTTTTGATTCATTTCTTCTTTATTTCTTTTATTTCTTAACAACAACTTCCTGTTGAATTTTTATTTAAAAACTGCCCCATTAAGTTTTGTATTTCTTCCCAATTTTCATCGTGAATACAATAACAAACACTTGTACCTTCAATAGTTCCTTTTATAATACCTACTTTTTTTAATTCTTTTAAATGCTGAGAAATAGTAGGTTGTGCTAAACCAATCTCTTTTACCAAATCTCCACAAACACAAGATTCTAATTTTATTAAAAACTCTAAAATTGCAACTCTAGCAGGATGTCCTAAAACTTTTGCAATAGCAGCTATCTTATTCTGCTCTTCTGTAAATATTTCTGACTTCGTTAAACCCATCTTAATTTGTTTATTGCAATATTACGATTAATGCTTTAAATAAAAAAGGTTTTCTATATATTTTTAGATAAATCAAACATATAACCTATAGATAAGTTAAAGAAACTTGTGTTAGATAAAGTGTCTTCTGTAATGGTAGCATTGGGTAAATTTAAGTTATAACCTAACTCAAAATCCCAAGAATTAATAGTTAAAGAAACCGGAAAATTAATTTGTGTGTTTAATAAATCAAAAATATCAAAACTTGTAGTTTGCAAAAACCTTTGCCCATTAGACAAAACAATTTGTTCTGTAAATAAAGTTTGTTTTGCAATAATAAAATTGATGCTTGGTTTAAAACGAATTCCTAATTTTTCCGTTCTTTTTAATGTAAAATTTACATAAGAGTTAGATACAATTTGATAAGAATTATCAGTTCCAAAAATATAAGAAGCAGCTATTGTGCTACCTAATGTTCTTGTTTTATTTCTAATACCAAGACTAACATCAAATGAATTTGTAAAATCATCGTACTCTTCAGAATAAAAATATTTGGTGTAACCTATATTGTAAAGTACGTTTTTCTTGCTGCCAATAGAATTAAAATAACCTAAAGAAACACTTGTAAAATCCCAACTTGGAGCAAAGTTTTCATAATAAATTCCGGAAACACTTGCATTAAAACCAGAGGAATGATAATAAGAAACTTGCGGTATTAAATTAAATTGATCTGTACCAGAATCTCTACCAGAAAAATAAGTATTACTATTATAAGATACTGATGTGTATAAGAAATTATAAGAGAAACCACTTTCTACAAGTTCATCTAAAAATTGCTGATCTTCAAAAAAAGTTCATCAATTAAACCATCTAAATCTTCTAAACTTTCTTCTTGTGCATAAGAACAAAAAGAGGTTGCCATTGAAAACAATAGCAACCCAAAAACCTTAATTGTGTTTTTAAATCTTATTAAAAGATGCTTCATAAATAGTTAAAAGCTAATTTCCTCTATTTCTTTTTTCTTACCATTATTAGCATTATTTTTTCTTGGACCATCTTTAAGTTCTCCTCTATCTTTAGAAGTTCTAATTTTATCAATTCGTTCTTTTAGCATTTTTCTTTGCTCGCCCGTTAACGTTTTTCTAAAATTATCTCTAGCTTTTCTTAAACTAACTTGCTGCTTCTTTACCAAACTTTTTTGTTCTCTAGAAAAAGTAGCAACTAGTTGTTTTCTTAATTCTGCTTTAGAAATTGTTCTATCTCTTAAAATAACTAATTGTTCTTTGGTAAGCGATGCTTTAAAAGCATCTCTATTTGTTTTCATTACCAATTTTTCTTTCTCTAACAAATCTCTTTGTTGTTTTGTTAACTCTTTTTTAATTACATTAAAATTAGAGTCTTGAGCAGAAATTACTGTATTAAATAGCATCAAACTAAAAAAGCTTAAGGTTAATATGATGTTTTTTAATTTCATTTTAATAGTTTATTTACGCTAGAAAATCTAAAGTACAAATTTATAATTAACAAGCGTCTTTTGCTGCATGTTTTTCTGTTTCATTATTTATAGTTGCTGTAGTACCATCTTTATACTCGATATCTACAGGGTAATTTAATGCTGGTTTTACAGTTGCATCTGGGTTTGCTTTTCTCCACTCTCTAAGCAACTTAAAATCTGATCTTTCATTAACTTCTATTACAGATGCGTCTTCCATTGTAAAACTTACTGGTAATACTAATTTAAAACATTTTCTTTTGTCTTTTCCTTTTTTGCAAGAATCTTTAACGGTATCCAATTCATCTCTATCAATTAAAGTTTGTGTTGTACCATCTTCTAAAGTTACATCTACAGGAAAAACTAAATCTGGTCTAGTAGTTTCATCTGGATTTGTATCATACCATTCTCTAATTAAAGTCCAATCATCTTTACTTGTTAAGGTAATAGAAGTTGCATCTGGCATTATAAAATCTATAGGATACACAAAATCAAAACATTTATGTCTTCTCTTTTTTCTTCGCTCATTTGTGTCTGTTAATTTTCTTCCATCTAAAGAGAAAAATATTTCACTCGTTTTTTCTTGTCTAGAGTCGTTATCTGTTGCTATAGAAACTTTATAGCCTAATCCGTTTGCTAAAAAAGCACTTTCTGCATAACTATCTGCTAAATCTTCTGTAAAAATAGTTGCTGTTGCTGTTGGCAAATCTGTAACCGCAACAGTTGTTTTTGCAGCAACATCTATACTTTCTATTAAAGAAGTATCGTCTGACATTTCTACACCTTCAGAATCTGAACAAGATGTAAATAATAAAGCTGATAAAATAAAAGCTGTAATAGTAAAAAATAAAATACTAGATTTAAAAATGCGCTCTTTTGAAATTGAAATTTTCATAATAAGTAAAGTTTTTAATTAATAATTGTTTCTATTTATTTAGAACTACATTTTTTAAAATAGTTTGAAAAAATTATAAAATAATTGTTTCAATCATTCCTTCATTTATATAATCATCTAATAATGTGTCTTCTACAAACAAAGAATTTAAAATTAAATTATCTAATTTTTGTTCAGAAAGTTCTGCTTTTACTAAAACCTCGTTAAATAAGGTTGCATCTTCAAACGCATCTATTTCAGATTCTTCTATTAGTAAAGAGTTGATTAAAACATCATCTGAAAAAACAAAAGACTCTATTGTATTAGTTTCTAAACTATTATAATTACTAGAACTTTGCAACCAAACTGTTAAGCTAAGTATAAAAACTAAAGAAGCCGCTGCTATATATTTAAATTGAGGTTGCATCCAAATGATGTTCCCTTTTTTAGAAATAACTTCTTCTGTTACCTGTTCTTCTTTTATTTTATCTAAAATAGACATCTTAGATTTCACAAAATATCCTTCAGGAATATCTGTTCCTAAATATTTTTTATGATGTTTAGAAATATCACCTTTTAAACCTTCTTTTAGAAAGCTTTGTTTGCTGTTATTTTCTGTCGATTTTTTCATAATATATTAGTTAGACCCTACTTTTTAAAAATAGTTTGGATTTATAAAAATATTTTTTCTTCAATAATTTTTACTGCTGTGTAATAAGTAGATTTTAATGTACTTTCTGATATTTCTAATATTTCAGAAATTTGCCTAAAACTCATGTCATCAAAATACTTCATATTAAAAACCAGTTTTTGCTTTTCTTTAAAACCGTTTATAATTTTATGCAGTTTTTGCTGAATTTCACCTCCATCTAAATAGGCGTCTTCAAACAAGGAGGCTAAATTAGATTCTGAAACCTCATCAATATTATCATATCTTTTTTTGTTATTTTTTTCGAGAAATCTAATAGATTCATTGTATGCAATTCTATACATCCAAGTATGCAAACTGCTTTTCCCTTCAAACTTTATAATACTTTTATAAATTCTGATAAAAGTGTTCTGTAAAACGTCATCTGCGTTTTCATGAGTAGTTACAATTCTTCTAATATGCCAATACAAACGTTCTTGATAAGCATCAAGAAGTTCACTAAAAGCGATATCTTTTAGTGCAGGATTTTTTAACTTAATTACAAGTTCTGCGTCTTTACTCAAGTATTGTTTGGTTGGTTACTATTCTTTAGACACAAGATAAAAGAAATAGTTTGAAAAAAACTCTAAATTATATTTTGATTGGCTAAACAAACTAATTACAATCAATCTCCATAAGGGCAAGATGCAAAATAATCTTGAATGTTAAATTTTCTATCTTCAAAAAAAGAATCTAAAATTTTAAAATGCTTTATTCTATCAATTCTAAAAGCTCTATACTCGATTCTTAAATGACACCAAGCAATTAAAATCCATTTATTGTTTGTAGAATACATAGCGCAAGGTTCTATCTTTCTGAAAGATATTGATGGATCATCTGCTTTTTGATAATTAATTTCTACATAATTAAAACTAGTAATTGCTAACTGAATTTCTGACAAAGCATTACTAGAAATCTCTTCATATTTCCAATTAAAAACATGAATTTTATCGTTTAAAAGCTCACTCTTCTGTTGAATAGAACTTTTAAAAACCGATTTTATTTTTGTTAAAGCGTCATTAAAATCATGCACAAAAGAAGCATCTTGAGACTGATTTATAACATGTTGTGCAGTAATTAAAGCATTTGCTTCTTTTTCGGAAAACTGTACAGGTGCAACCGTATAATTATCCATTAAACTATACCCTTTTCCTTCTATGGTAAACACAGGAATTCCTCCTTCTTCTAATTTTTTAATATCTCTGTAAATAGTTCTTATACTAACATCGTATTTTTTAGACAATTCTGTTGCTGTTAATAATCGTTTCGATTTTAACATGGTAAGAATTGATATTAATCTAGATAATTGCGACATAGAAAAACAAAGATAGCGAACCCAAAAGGATTCGCTAAATTAAAAATTATTGCATAGAATGTAATGCAACTCTATTACCTTCTGTATCTAAAAACTGAGCAATAAAGCCGTTTTCATCAATATCCATTTTTGGCATAAATATTTTTCCGCCAGCAGCTTCAACTTTGTTTAAAGCAACATTTAAATCTTCTCCACCATTTAAATAAACTGTAGATCCGTCTGTAGATGGTTTCATTTCTGCCATTTCTACAATTGCGCCTCCTACTCCACCGTTTTCCATATCATAAGGAAACATTCCGTATTTCATATTTTTTTCTGGCATATGAAAATCAGAAATTTCTAAATCTAAAATTGTAGAATAAAATTTTTTTGCTCTTTCGTAATCTAATACAGGAATCTCAAACCAATTAATTGCATTTTTCATTTTGTATGTTTTAAATTATTATACCACAAAAATACTTGATGCTTTGACAGATAATGTCAGAGGTATTTATAATAAAATTCTTTTAATTTTAGTAAAATGACTTTATCTTTTATTACTGTACAAATACTCTGCTGCTGCAACTCCCATTTTATTATATGAATGTCCAACACCTTTTACTATCTTTTTTTCCAATTAAATTTCATCTTAAATTTATCGGCTAATACTTCTGCTGTTTTGAAAAAAATATTCCTCTAGAAAATCTTCCATCTCCTTGTATATTTGCAAGTTTAGTTTTTCTTAAATCACCTCTTTTCTCATATTTATTATCTTTCTCTCCTAATAGAACTATAAGATTAGATTTGAATGATTTTCTTAAATGATTTTTTTTAATATTAAGATCTTTTAATCCATAAGGAAATTCTGTTTCAAAATTTGGTAAAGTATACCAGCCAGAATTTGCTGCTACAATTCTATTTACCTTAGTTTTAGGATTAAAAATAGCTAAACGATGTGCAATTTGTCCGCCAGCAGAATGCCCAAAAAGATCATACTTTTTTTGTGTAGAATTAACATCTGCAACAGCTGTGCTAAATATTCTATCAAAGTCATCAAAAATCCACTCCTCATTAGAGTTTCTCTTTTTAGTTGTTTTGTTTATAAATGAAGAATTTGATAATCTACCTATATTATAATTTTTAGATTTTGGGTATTTTGTTTTGGAATATGATGGAGACAATACTAAAAGGTTGTATTTATTTGCTAAATCTATCCAATTATCTCTATAATCATCACCATTTCTTCCTCCTCCTGGAACTACAATAATAACTGAAAAATTGGGTTTGTAATAAAATATTTTTATTGAATCTTTTTCATTATTAAAGCCTCCTTTAATAGTAAAACTCCCAGAACCTGACTTAATTTTATTCTTTTTTTCTTGCCCAAAAGAAATACCTTTTAATAATAATAAAAGTAAAACTGTAATTGTAAATCGTATCTTCATTTTTTATCTGTTTTAAGAAAAAGACTTCCTATTTATAAAATAGTGACAGTTCTTATTTAAGAAATTCTTAAATTATATCAATTATATTTATATCAATATTAATTTTAAAAATTTGAAAATTTGAAATTTCTATTTGGACATTGTATTTTTACTTTATAAAGAAAATAGTAAATGAAAATCATAATATCACCAGCAAAGTCTTTAGATTTTGAAAGTAAAGTGCCTACAAGTTTACATACACAACCTCGTTTTTTAGACAAGTCGGAAAAATTGAATAAAAAATTAAAAACACTTTCTAAGAAAAAATTATCTGAGTTAATGAAAATTTCTGATGATTTGTCTGCTTTAAATTATGACAGAAATCAAACTTGGCAAACGCCTTTTACACCAAAAAATGCAAAACAAGCAATCTATTCTTTTACTGGCGCTGTTTTTCAGGGGATTGATGTAAATTCTTTATCCGAAGAAAAAATACCTTTACTTCAAAATAACTTAAGAATTCTATCTGGCTTATATGGTTTGTTAAAACCTTTAGATTTAATACAACCTTATAGATTAGAAATGGGTACAAAGTTAAAAGTTGGTAGAACAGAAAACTTATATAAATTTTGGGATAACACTGTTGCAAATGCATTAAATGAAGAACTAAAAGACGATGAATTACTAGTTAACTTAGCTAGTTCAGAATATTTTAAAGTGATACCTAAAAAAGTTTTAAAAGTACCAATGATTACACCTGTTTTTAAAGATTTAAAAAATGGTGAATATAAAATTGTGATGACATATGCTAAAAAAGCCCGTGGCTTAATGGTGCGTTATATTATAGACAACAACGTTAAAACCATTGAAGATCTAAAAGGTTTTAATGTTGATAATTATCGTTATTCTGAAGAAATGTCTACAGAAACCGAATTATTATTTACTCGCTAAATGAATTTAAATTGGTTTAAAATAATAAAAAAAACAGCTCTTATAGGATTCATTCTATCGGCTATTACTATAATTTTATCCAACTTAGTTGTTAACCAAAATGCTAAGGAAAAAGTTTTTACAGATACTTCTAAAATACCCAAAAATAAAGTTGGTTTACTTTTAGGAACTTCTAAAATACTAGAAGGCGGCGAAGAGAATTTGTATTTTATTTATAGAGTTAACGCGGCAGTAAAGTTATTTAAATCAAAAAAAATAGATTTTATACTAATAAGCAGTAGTTACGAATCTAAATACAATGATAATCCGCAAGATTTTAAAATTGAATTATTAAAAAAAGGGATTCCAAAAAATAAAATTTTACTTGATTATGGTGGTAATAGAACTTTAAATTCTGTAATTAGAATAAAAGAAATATACAACCAACAATCTGTAACAATGATTTCTCAAGAATTCCATAATGAAAGAGCTATTTTCTTAGCCGAAAGTTATGGTATAAATGCAGTTGGTTTTAATGCCAAAGATGTTACAAATAGATTAGGCTTAAAAACACAGACCAGAGAATATTTTGCAAGAGTTAAAGTTTTTGTAGATATCTTTTTTAAGCTACAGCCTAAATTTCTTGGAGAAAAGGTTAAAATTAAATAACAGATTGCTTCGTAAAAACTCGTAATGACACTTATTAATTATTATTTAGCTTTACTGAAAACTGCCAACTAAACATCAACAATCTACAATTCTAACATTTACTGCCAAACCTCCTTCTGAAGTTTCTTTATAGTTTTTATTCATGTCTTTAGCGGTTTCCCACATGGTGTCAATCACCTTATCTAATGATACTAAAGAATCTTTAGGATCTGTTTCTAAAGCAATTTCTGCTGCATGTATTGCTTTTATTGCGCCCATAGAGTTACGCTCTATACAAGGTACTTGCACCAAACCTGCAATAGGATCGCAAGTTAAGCCTAAATGATGTTCCATAGCAATTTCTGCTGCAGATAAAGCTTGTGCTGCTGTACCACCTAACAACTCTGTTAAAGCTCCTGCTGCCATTGCAGATGAAACTCCAATTTCTGCCTGACAACCTCCCATTGCTGCAGAAATAGTTGCATTTTTCTTAAAAATACTTCCAATTTCGCCAGCAGTTAATAAAAACTTTTTTATTTCATTAAAATTGGCTTCGTGGTTTTCTATCACTAAATAGTACATTAAAACTGCCGGAATTACACCTGCACTTCCATTTGTTGGCGCTGTTACCACTCTTCCTAAAGCAGCATTCACTTCATTTACAGATAAAGCAAAACAACTAACCCATTTTAAAATTTCTCTAAACTTAACCTCATTACCTCTTATAGCTGTAATCCATTCTTTTTGATTAGAATATGTTGCGTCTTTTATCAATTTTACATGTGTATCAAACGCACGTCTTTTTACATTTAATCCTCCAGGAAGTCTACCTTCTGTATGGCAACCAATATACATGCACTCTAACATGGTTTCCCATATTCTATTCAATTCAAAATCAATTTCGTTTTCAGACCTTAACTCTAATTCGTTTTTAAGAACTATATCAGAAATTTGTAAATTTTCTTTTTCGCAATACTCTTCTAATTGAATTGCTCTATTAATTGGGTACGGAAAATTCTTTTTATTGATTTCAATTTCTTCTTCTAAATTATCATTCTCTTGTACAATAAATCCGCCACCAATAGAATAATACGTTTCAGATGATATTTCTTTTCCATCAGAAAAACCTTTAAAAGTCATTCCATTTGCATGAAATGGTAAAAAATCTCTATTAAATTTGATTGAATTTCTAAGAAAAGAAACTTTTTTCCGCCTTTAAAAAAAATTTCTTCTTGTGTATTTATTCTATCAACAATAATTACAATATCTTCAATAGGAATATATTCTGGGTCTGCTTCACTTAAACCTAATAACACAGCAACATCTGTTGCATGACCTTTACCCGTTAAAGACAAAGAGCCATATAAATTTACCTCAACTGTATCTAAACTTTCTAAAAGATTTTGCTCTCTTAATTTTTCTACCCAAGCTATTGCAGCTCTCCAAGGGCCTAATGTGTGTGAACTAGAAGGTCCAACACCAATCTTAAGCATATCAAAAACACTAATAAATTGCGACATTCGTAATATTAAATCTAAATTATGGTGTAAATGTAAAAAATCCAACTCAATGAGTTGGATTTTTTTATATTATTAAAAAAGAAGAATTTAGAAACCGTAAACAGATTCTTTATCAAATTTTTTCATTAACATGTAATAAACTACAGCTCTGTATTTTTTTCTTTCAGACTTTCCAATTCTCTCCATAACTTCCTCAATACCTGCATCTAATTCAGCACTATCTGCTAAGCCTAACTTTTTAATTAAAAAATTATTTTTAACAGTTGCTAATTCTTTAGCATCAGAACCAGAAACTGTTTCTGCATCTGCTTTATAAATAGAAGGCCCTAAACCTTTAGTTACCGCAGCTAATAATTCTGTATTAGAACGCAAATTTCTATCGTCCATAAATTGTTTGTACAAAGCAACTTTTTCGTCAAATTTACTCATGATTTTGTGTTTAATTTTTATAAAATGTTTTGATTCTTATAGAACAATCCAAATATAAGAAAATAATAATGGATTTCAAATCTCAATGATTGCTCTATACTTAAGATACATTTTGTGTCAATATGTCACAATTTATTTGTTTTTTTTTTTGCTGACATTTATTAGATAAAAAAGTAGTTGGCACACAGTTTGACTATTGTTAAAATGTAAAATTGAATTAAGAATTTTTTAAATTATAAATATATTAGTTATGAGTAAAATTATTGGAATCGATTTAGGAACAACAAACTCGTGTGTTTCTGTGATGGAAGGTAATGAGCCAGTTGTAATACCTAATGCAGAAGGAAAAAGAACAACTCCTTCTATTGTTGCATTTGTAGAAGGCGGTGAACGTAAAATTGGAGACCCTGCAAAAAGACAAGCAGTAACAAACCCAACAAAAACAGTTTATTCTATTAAACGTTTTATGGGTAATAAATTCTCTGAATCTTCTAAAGAAGTAAAAAGAGTACCTTATAAAGTAGTAAAAGGAGATAACGATACTCCAAGAGTAGATATTGATGGTCGTTTATACACGCCTCAAGAAATTTCTGCTATGGTATTACAGAAAATGAAAAAAACAGCAGAAGACTATTTAGGAACTGATGTAGCTGAAGCTGTAATTACAGTACCTGCTTATTTTAACGATGCACAAAGACAAGCTACAAAAGAAGCTGGTGAAATTGCTGGTTTAAAAGTAAGAAGAATTATAAATGAACCAACTGCAGCTGCTTTAGCTTATGGTTTAGATAAAGCAAATGATGATAAAAAAATCGTTGTTTTTGATTTTGGTGGTGGAACACATGATGTTTCTATCTTAGAATTAGGAGATGGGGTTTTTGAAGTATTAGCTACAGATGGTGATACGCATTTAGGTGGTGATGATGTTGATGAAAAAATCATTAACTGGTTAGCAGAAGAATTTATCGCTGATGAAAACATGGATTTAAGAAACGATCCAATGGCTTTACAACGTTTAAAAGAAGCTGCTGAAAAAGCGAAGATCGAGTTATCTTCTTCTGCACAAACAGAAATTAACTTACCTTATGTTACTGCAACTGCTAGTGGACCAAAACACTTAGTAAGAACTTTAACAAGAGCTAAATTTGAGCAATTAATAGACGATTTAGTTAAAAGAACAATAGAACCTTGTCAAACTGCATTAAGAAACGCTGATTTGTCAATCGATGAAATCGATGAAATTGTATTAGTTGGTGGTTCTACAAGAATACCTGCTGTACAAGAAGCTGTTGAGAAATTCTTCGGAAAATCTCCAAGTAAAGGTGTTAACCCTGATGAAGTTGTTGCTCTAGGAGCTGCAATACAAGGTGGTGTTTTATCTGGTGATGTTAAAGATGTATTATTATTAGACGTTACACCTTTATCTTTAGGTATTGAAACTATGGGGAATGTTTTCACAAAGTTAATTGATGCAAATACAACAATTCCTACAAAAAAATCTCAAGTATTCTCTACAGCAGTAGACAATCAACCATCAGTAGAAATTCATGTTTTACAAGGTGAAAGAGCGATGGTTGCAGATAATAATACAATTGGTCGTTTCCATTTAGATGGTTTACCACCAGCACAAAGAGGTGTACCTCAAATTGAAGTAACTTTTGATATTGATGCAAATGGTATTATTAAAGTTTCTGCTTTAGATAAAGGAACAAACAAATCTCACGAAATTAGAATTGAAGCTTCTTCTGGTTTATCTGAAGAAGAAATCGAAAAAATGAGACAAGATGCAGAAGCTAATGCTGATGCTGATAAAGCTGCAAAAGAAACTGCTGAAAAAATTAATGAAGCAGATTCTATGATTTTTCAAACAGAAAAGCAATTAAAAGAATTTGGTGAAAAATTATCTGATGATAAAAAAGGACCAATTGAAGCTGCTTTAGTTGAATTAAAAGCTGCTCATGAATCTAAAGATTTAGCATCAATTGATACTGCTTTAGCAACTATTAACGAGGCTTGGAAAGTTGCATCTGAAGAAATGTATGCTGCACAAGGTGGTGCTGAAGGAGCAAATCCTGGAGCAGAACAACAAGGTCAACCAGAAGCTAATGCAGATCAAGGAGACAATGTTGAAGATGTAGATTTCGAAGAAGTAAAGTAAGCAGAATGTTGAATTTGTTTTTACAAATTCTTACATATCGCTTATCCCAAAATTGATTTGGGATCTCTTAAAAGAAAAACATATTTTCTTATAATAACTAAAACGCAATCATTTATTTGATTGCGTTTTTTTTGTTTCTAAGAAATAATTAGATTTTTTATAAATAAAAATATATTTAAAAACTAAATTTACATCTAACTAAAAACATTATTTCTGTTTTAATAAAATGAATAAACTAAAAAAAACATTTAAGTCAATAATTGAAATTGGTTTACATCAAAATATAAATCAGAAAGAGCTAAAGAAAATTAAGATCTTAAATTTCTCTAGCTTTTTCATGGGAATCACACTTATAATCTCTTTAATTTTAAAACATATTACGAGTGACTTTTCTAACTTTTTAACTATTATTTTTTTAATTGAATCAATACTTTATTTTTCAATTCTTATCTTTAATTATTTTAAATATTATATCACAGCTAGGTATCTTTTCTTTATTTATTTTACTTCAATTTTATTTTTACACAATAACTTCTTGTTTATTGGTGAGTATACAGAGTATTATTATTTAGTAATTCCAATAGGGTCTTTACTCTTTTTTGACAGTAAATATGTTCATTATTCTTTATTAATCATAGTATTAATTTTGTTTTATCTACCAAATCATTTTTTAAATTTATATGAAGAAAATAATTTTGGTTTTTTTCATGTAGCTCCTTTTTTATTGGCGTTTTCATTGCTGTACAGTATTACAGAAATGAAAACTTAAAAAACGAAAGTAAACTTAAAGAAGCTTATATAGAATTACAAGAGCGTAAAAAAAGCGAATATGCAGACTTAAAATTAAAATCCTTGAGAGCACAAATGAATCCACATTTTATGTTTAATGCTCTAAATTCTATTCAAGACTTAATCTTAAAGCAAGATACAGACGCTTCTTATGATTATATTGTAATGTTTGCTCAATTAATAAGAGACTCATTAAATTATTCTAATCATGATTTTATTACGTTAGAAAAAGAATTGGGCTTCTTAAAAATATATTTGGAATTAGAGAAATTACGTATTGGAAATGATTTTAATTATACTATTGATCTTAAGGAAGATGAATCTATTGAAGTACCTTCTTTATTAATACAACCTTTTATTGAAAATGCTTTAGTACATGGTCTAATACATAAAAAAGGAATTAAAACTCTTAAGATTAATTTTAATATTATTAATAATATTTTAGAATGTACTATTACAGATAATGGTATAGGAAGAAAAAAAGCAAAAGAAATATTAAATAGACAAGGCAATCATCACCAATCTTTTGCTTTACAAGCAATAGAAAAACGATTAGAAGTTTTTTATAAAAAATACAATAAAAATGTAGGTTATAAAATTACTGATTTATATGAGAATGAAACTCCGATTGGCACAAAAGTAGTCTTAACAATACCATATAATGCTCGTTTTTAAATTAAAAAATGAAAACCTACAATCAAACCAATTTTTTTAAATATACTTTCTGTGAATTTACGCAAGACACCAGTTTTGAGTTTCCAGAAAACAGCAATTATAAAAGCAAGTCTGATAGCACTTATTTTTACACAAAAGAAGGTGTTTATAGAAAATCGAATCATTGGGGAAGAGTTGCTAATTGTAGATGGAAACTAATTTCTAACGAAGATTATAAAAATCAACAAATAGTTGTTGGTTTTGCAAAATGGAGCAACTTCTACCCTATTAATTCTACTGAAGAAATATTTTTTATTGAAGTCGATTTTGATAAAAAAAATGCCATTTTAAAAGCTAATGAAAAAGCAAACAATAAATTTTCGTTTTCTGAAGCACAAAAAAAATTAAAGATATAAATCAATTCTTTAAAAGTGATAAATGGGCTACATATTATGAAGAAGACATTAATATATTAAGAAGGAAAATTATATCAGAATATTTAACTTCTAATAAAACAATACAAGAGATTAAATTGGGTTTCAAATAAAAATCATTCTTATTTATTTCGTAAATTCGCTCTAGATTAAAATCATAAAAATCTAGATGAACATTCCACAAACTAGCTTTCCAAGAGTTGTTATTATTGGTGGTGGTTTTGCAGGTTTAGCAGCTGCAAAAGGACTAGAAGAACAAGAATTACAAGTTGTTTTAATAGACAAACACAATTACCACACTTTTCAACCTTTACTTTATCAAGTTGCAACTGGTGGTTTAGAACCAGATTCTATTGCTTTTCCACTTAGAAAACGTTTTAACGATGTAGAAAACTTCTACTTTAGATTAACAAATGTTTTAAAAATTAATTCTGAGAAACAAACAATTGAAACGACCATTGGAAATTTAGAATATGACGAATTAATTATTGCTACAGGTTCTACAACTAACTTTTTTGGTAATACAAATATCAAAAAACACACAATGGAGATGAAATCCATTCCGCAATCTTTAAACATTAGAAGTTTAATTTTAGAAAACTTTGAAGAAGCTCTTTTAACTTCTAATTTAGAAGAAAGAAAAGCTTTAATGAATTTTGTAATTGTTGGTGGCGGACCAACAGGGGTAGAATTGGCTGGTGCTTTGGCAGAAATGAAAAAAGGGATTTTACCTAAAGATTATCCAGATTTAGACATTAGGCAAATGCAAATAAACCTAATTCAAAGTTCGGAATGTATCTTAAAAGGAATGAGCGTAAAAGCTTCTGAAAAAGCAGAAGATTTTCTAATAAAATTAGGCGTAAATGTTTGGAAAAACCTACGTGTTTTAGATTATGATGGTAAAACAGTAACCACAAATGGAGAAGATCATTTTAGAGCTGAAACTGTTATTTGGGCTGCTGGTGTAAAAGGAGAATTAATTGATGGTTTAGATGCTGAATGCGTTATAGAAAGAGCTGCAAGAATAAAAGTAGACGAATATAACAAAGTCTTAAACCACAAAAACATATATGCAATTGGTGATATTGCTTGTATGTCATCAGAAAAAAACAAATATGGTCATCCAATGATGGCTCAACCTGCTATTCAACAAGGAAAATTACTCGCAAAAAATATTTTAGCAAAATTAGCTAACAAAAAACAGAAAGCATTTGTTTATAATGATAAAGGTTCTATGGCTACTATTGGTAGAAATAAAGCCGTTGTAGATTTACCTAAATGGAAATTTCAAGGAGTATTTGCTTGGTTTGTTTGGATGTTTGTGCATTTATTTTCTTTAATTGGATTTAGAAACAAAGCCATTGTTTTTCTTAATTGGGTTTATAATTACATTCGTTTTGATAGAGAAACTCGATTAATTATTAGGCCTTATAAAAACAGAAAAAAGTTTCTTAAATGAGTATTACCAGAATCATAAAATGTTCTAATTGTGGTGTTTTTAACACCAACAAAGAGTATTGTAAAAACTGTAATACCTTAATTTCTGATGCTAAAAAAAGAGAACTAAAAGCATCTCAAGTAAAACAAAAACAGATAGATGAAGTTATCTACGAATTAGAAAACCCTAGTTTAGCAGAAAGACTAAAAAAACATCCTTCTTTTTTATATAAAATTCTAGGTTGGATATTGTATTCAGCAATTTTGGTTGTCACAACAATTGGCGCTGGTTTAGCTTGGTTTATTGCAATGGTTGCAGCAGGTTAATATGAAAAAAATACTTTTATATTACTTTCTTTTTTCACTATTTACTGGTACAGCTGTTTATATTCTTCAATCTTTATCTATTCCTTTACCAAGAATTATTCGTTTTTATTTAAACGATTTTTTAATCATACCTATTATTCTTTTTATTTGTCTTCAAGTATTAAAATGGTCTAAAAATGATAAAAGCTACAACATCAGCTTGCCCATAATTTTATATTTATGTTTTTTATATAGTCTTTTATTCGAATTTATTTTCCCTACATATTTAGCAAGATATACCAAAGACTTTGTAGATGTTATTTTATACTTTGTAGGTGGTTTTGTATTCTATTATCTTCAAAAAATTAAAAAATGAATTCTAATAAAATTGCAAAAGAAAATATAGCTCGTTTAAACACTGCAATAGCATTTATAGAAAGCAATTTATCAGAAAAACTATCTTTAGAAATAATCGCAGAAAAAGCGCATTTTTCTCCTTTTCATTTTCATCGATTATTTAAAATTGTGGTTGGTGAAACGGTACATAATTTTATCAATAGAAAAAGAATAGAAAAATCTGCAGCTTATTTATTACATCAAAAAGAAATAAATAGTACAGAAATAGCAGAAAGAGTTGGTTTTAGCTCTCTATCTGCTTTCTCTAAATCATTTAAAAAATTCTACGGAATATCTCCTAATAATTTCAAGAAAGAAAGTACAGAAAAATATAGCAAGATTTGCAAAACAGATAGCAAGAATGGCAAAGTAACTATTACTTTTGAACAATATATTTGCAATATCAATAATGCTTTAAAGTGGTTACAAATGAATGCAAAAACAGAAATTAAAAAAGTACCAAGATTAGATTTAGGCTACATTTCTCATAAAGGTAAAATGGAAGCAATTGGAAGCGTCTATAATAAGTTAGTAAAATGGGCTACGCCCAAAGGTTTGATTAATGAAGAAACAAGAATGGTAACAATTTATCATGACAGTCCAAAAATTACAGATCCTAATAATTTAAGAATGAGTGCTTGTATTGTTCTTAATGATCCTATAGAACTTGATGGAGAAGTAAACTTAAAAATTTTAAGTCCCACAAAATGTATTGTATCAAGATTAGAAATTACACCTTTTGAGTTTCAACAAGCTTGGGAAGCTTCTTTTGCTTTTATGATAGAAAACGGTCACAAAAAATCTGAAGTTGATCCTTTTGAAGTTTATTACAACAATGCTGCAGAACATCCAGAAAACAAGTTTATTGTAGATTTATGTATTCCTATTTTGTAAAAGCTTAATGTTATTTGTCCGTTCGAGCGCAGTCGAGAACTCTATTAAAATCTCGACTGCTTTAACAAGACATAATTACATTATTAGAGCCATTCACCTTTTCCTAATTTATTTTTGTCAAATGAGGTATTAAAAACAACAGTTCAGTATTTGTTTTTATTCTAAGATTGAACAACACAGCATCTTTGTACTATCAAAAAACCAAACACAGATGAAACGTATTCTATTTTTCTTATTTACTATTTGTCAATTCTCATTAATTGCGCAAACTACAATTTCGGGTAAAGTAACAGACTCAAAAAACAACACTATTTTTGGTGCAAATATTTATTTAGACGGCACTTACGATGGAGCATCAACAGACGAAAATGGAGAGTTCTCTTTTAAAACTGAAGAAAAAGGAACACAAACGTTAGTAATATCATTTGTTTCTTTTGAAACGTATGTAAAAACAGCAGATGTTTCAACTCTTAAAAACTTAACAATAAAATTAAGAGACGATGTAAATTCTTTAGATGCAGTTGTAATAAATGCAGGAACTTTTGAAGCTGGAGAAAAAGCAAAAGTTACCGTTTTAAAACCTTTAGATATTGTAACAACAGCAAGTGCATTGGGCGATGTTTTTGGTGCTTTACAAACCTTACCAGGAACTACAACTGTAGACGAAGACGGACGTTTATTTGTAAGAGGTGGAGAAGCAGAAGAAACACAAATTTTTATAGACGGAATTCGTGTTTTTACACCTTATGCCGCGTCTGCAAATAATATACCTACTCGTGGTCGTTTTTCGCCATTTTTATTTAAAGGAATTTCTTTTTCAACAGGAGGTTATTCTGCAGAATACGGACAAGCGCTTTCTAGTGTTTTACAATTAAATACAGTTGATGAACCTACAGAAGAAAAAACCGATTTGTCTCTTATGACACTAGGTTTAGGTGTTGGTAACACTCAAATCTGGGGCAATAATTCTTTTAGCGTAAATACTTCTTACGTTAACTTAGCTCCTTACCAAGAAACTTTTCCTGATAGAAATGAATGGGAAAAACCAGTACAAGCTTTAAATGGAGAAATGGTTTTTAGACATAAATTTAAAAATGAATCATTATTAAAATTATATGGTGCTTTTAGTTACACAGATTTTGATGTAACACAAGATGATATTAATTATGAAGATGGATTAAGATTTGGATTAAAAAACAGAAATCTTTATTTTAATACTTCTTATAAAAACAAATTTGGAGATAATTGGAAAATTGAAACAGGTTTAAGTTTTACTAACGATCATTCTAACCTTAAAATTATAGATGATAAAATAGCAAGTAATGAAAACTCGGTACATTTAAAAGTAAAGCTTAAAAAACAATTTTCTAATCGTTTTAAAATTAGTTTTGGTTCTGAGTATTTTATAACCGATTTTAACGAAAGTTACACTCCAAATAATAGTAACAAATTCGATTACGGTTTTAACAATAACATCTTCGCTACTTTTGCAGAAACCGATATTTTCTTCTCTAAAAACCTAGCTACAAAAATAGGAGTTCGTGCAGAACATTCTCAGTTATTAAATGAATCTACAATTTCTCCTAGAGTTTCTTTAGCTTATAAAGCAGGAAAGAACTCACAATTTTCTTTGGCGTATGGTCAATTTTATCAGAACCCAAAAAATGATTATTTAAAATTTAATCAAAATTTTAAAGCAGAAAACACATCGCACCTAATTGCCAATTATCAATCTACAAAACAAGGTCAAATTTTTAGACTAGAAGCCTATTATAAAAATTATAAAAACTTAGTAATGTACGATAGTAATATACCAACTTACACAAGTAATTATAACAATAATGGAAATGGATTTGCAAAAGGTTTTGACGTTTTCTGGAGACAAAACGGAAAAATAAAAAATACAGATTATTGGGTTTCTTATTCATTTTTAGATACCGAAAGAGCATATAAAAACTATCCAACCTCAGCAACACCTAATTTTGCGTCTAAACATAATCTATCTGTAGTTGCAAAACATTTTATTACAGGTTTAAAAAGTCAAGTTGGTTTTAGTTATAATTTTGCCTCTGGTAGAAATTACACCAATCCAAACGAAATTGGTTTTTTAAATAATAAAACTAAAAACTATAATTCTGTAAGCTTAAATTGGGCGTATTTAATAGATCAACAAAAAATTCTATATTTATCTGTTAACAATGTTTTGGGCACACAAAATGTATTTGGTTACAACTATAAAAATACAGCAGAACCAAATGGAAACTTCAATAGACAAGCTATTATACCAAATGCAGACAGATTCTTTTTTGTAGGTTTCTTCTGGACAATCAGTGATAATAAAAAATCAAATCAATTAGATAATTTGTAATATTTTTAGAAGCTATTTCCTGCTTTTCGCACTCGCTTTTTTTATGCTTAATTTATTTCAGCATCTATTTATCTTATATAATTAATTTTATTTTTTAGATAAGGTATTTAATCTAGTTAAGCATAAAAAAAGAGCTCAAACAAACGCTACAATCAGGGCTAAGCATTTCTAATAACTAATTGTAAATACTAAAAATTAATAATTATTTACACACTAAATTACAACTCAGAAGCAAAAAATTACAATTGGGTATTGTTCTTGTGTAATTCACATAAAAACATCAGATATTTGAATCATCAATAAAATATAAAATAAGAATCATGAAAAATTTACTTTTATTATTTGTAATCCTTCTAAGCGGAATTCTAACAACAAGTGCACAAGAAGAAACAGTCGATTTAACGATACAAATTAGTGGTTTAAATTCCGACAAAGGAACCTTATTAATTGCTCTTTACAATAAAAAAGAAAATTTTTTAAAAAAAGCTTTTAAAGGAAACATTATAAAAATTAAAGATAAAAAATCTGAAGTTACTTTTCAAAAATTACCTAAAGGAGAATATGCTGTTTCTTTTGTTCATGACGAAAATGATAACAAAAAAATGGACACTAACTTTTTAGGAATTCCTAAAGAAGACTACGGTTGTTCTAATAATGCTAGAGGCTTTATGGGACCTCCAAAATATGATGATGCTAAGTTTAACTTAAACGCTAATAAAGAAATAACTATAAAAATAAACTAATGAACTTAAAAAAGATATCCTTTTCTCTAATTGCTATTTGTGGCGTATTAGTGGGTTTATACCCAATTGTATACTTTTTAGTACCAGACAGAAAGTTCGGTTTATTAGCAGGGAAATCTGCAGAACTTTTAGCCAATAACATTTGGAATACTATGTTTTATACACATATTATTCTTGGCGGAATTGCATTACTTATTGGTTGGTTACAATTCAATAAAAAATTAAGATTAAAAAACTTAGAATTACACAGAAAAATTGGCAAAATCTATGTGCTTTCTGTTTTATTAAGCGCAATCTCTGGTTTATATATTGGTTTTTATGCTTCTGGTGGAATCATTGCTAAATCTGGTTTTATTACAATGGCAATTGCTTGGTTTTTAACAACTTTATTTGCTTTTACAGCTATAAAAAAAGGGAATGTTCTTCTACATCAAAAATTAATGATCTATAGTTATGCTATATGTTTTGCTGCAGTTACTTTAAGAATTTACTTACCTATTTTCATTCCAATATTTGGTAGCTTTTTACCTGCTTATAAATTAATTGCTTGGTTATGCTGGATTCCAAATACCATAATAGCCTACTTTATTATTAAATCTCAAATAAAACAAACAACTTAAAATTATACATTATGAAAAAATCAATCTTAATTATCGCTTTATTATTTGCAGGTATTTCTACTGCACAATCTAAATACCAAGCGGGAATGAAAAAAGCATTCTCACTTTGGAGTGAAGGAAAAATGTCGGAAACCTCTCAACTTTTTGAAAGAATTTCTAAAGCTGAACCAACAAAATGGAAACCTGCATATTACGCTGCAACGGTAGAAATTATTGGTAGTTTTCAAATAAAAGATGAAGTAAAATTAAAAGCAAAATTAACAAAAGCACAAGAATTTTTAGATGCTGCAACTACTAACTCACCTAATAATCCAGAAATTTTAATTACACAAGCATTATTAAACACTGCTTACATTGTTTTTGACGGACAGAAATACGGAATGACAATGTCTATGAAAAATGGAGGTTTGTATGCAAAAGCATTAAAAATTGCACCAAACAATCCTAGAGTTATTTTTAGCAAAGCACAATCAGATATTGGAGGCGCTCGTTTCTTTAGTAAATCTACTAAACCTTACTGTGCAGAAATTAAAAGAGCAATTAAACTAAGTAAAGAGGAAAATATTGAGGAAGAATTTTATCCGAAATTTATGTTAGAAAGAGCTGAACAAGCTTTAAAAGATTGCGAAAAATAGGTTCAAATTATCAGTAGCAGTTTTCAAAATTTATTGTAAACTGCTACTTTATTAAAACTTAAACCTTTTTTATTAAGTTAGAAACCGGATCTACATATAGTTTTTTCTTACCATATGGTAGAGCTACTCTAGCATCATGCAAAGTTCCGAAAGTTATTCCATCTTCAAAAACTACGGTTTTACTTGGCTCTAAATAATAAAAAATACAGTTTCTATATTCGTCTAAATATTTTGGCTGAATTCTAGTTAAGAATTCAGAGTAAACAGTATCAAAGTTTTCGCCAACCTTAGACTGTAACCATCTATATACAAGTCCTGTATCTAAAAAAGTGTTTTTAGCGTTTTTACCCTGCATAGATTCTCTTTTAGGTAAGTATTCAAGATCATCAGATTTACCATTTCTATTGTTAGAAAAATCACCTTTAGTTTTATGTTTAGCTCTTGATCCAGAAGTTTTTCTTAGCAACCATTTAGACATTATTGTAAAATTTTTTTATAAAATCTTGCTTCGCTTTTTCATCATCTCCAAACAACCATTGCAATACATTATCCTCCCAAATCTGACTTTTTTCGGTTTCAGTAATAAGATTTTCTTCTATAGCTAAATCTAATAACTTGCCAGGATAAGACGATTGTGCATCACTTTCCATTTCACCTAAAGGATAAGGATCATCAAGTCCCATTAATACTTGTTTTGTTCCTTGTCTTTCTATCATTAACTTTAAAGAGTCAGTATCGTGTACAAGCGTATCAAAGAAAATATTTTTATGCCCAACAGCTTTTCTAGGGTGCGTTTTACCTTCAAACAAATCTGGACGACCATCAAAACCCTGAATACGTCTACCTAAATTCATTTGCGCCAATTGACCTCCATGAGCAAAACAAGTTCTAATATTTTTAAAACGCTCTTGCATACCGTTTAACGTATAAAAATGATACGCATCGCCACACTGTGCTAGCATCCAAATTAAATGAAAACGCCAATTGGTATTTTCTAATTTTATCATTTTATCTCCATCATACGGATGAATTTCAATAGCCAATTTGTATTTGTCTGCTAACTCAAAAATTCGATCATTCTCTTCATCAAAAACACAACGCCATTGCCCTATAGAATCCATAAAATGTGTTGGTAAACACAATACTTTTAACCCTAATTCTTCTACACAACGTTTCATTTCATCTAAAGCCCCATAAATAAAACCTGGATGCACAACAAATCCGCATGTAAATTTAGAAGGATGCTCTTTTTGCACTTTCGCGTTAAAATCGTTCTGAAAACGCAATGCTTTTTTCATTTCTTCCAAACGCAAACCGTTACCATATAATTGAGAAAGATTTAAAACCACAGCGTGATCTAGCTTATTTTTTTCCATCCAGAGTAATTTCTCATCAAGAAAAAAACTAGAATCCGTTACTGGTCGTTTCCATCCTTTTTGCAACATGTGCTTTCGCTCATTATCTACCCAAAAAATTTCTTTATCCTTCATAAATTGAGGAATTTCTTCTGGATAAGGTAATAAATGTGAATGTCCGTTAATTCTTAATTTTCTATTTTTCATTTGTCATTGCGAGTTTACGAAGCAATCTTTTGATTGATTAACAGATTACTTCATTCGTTCCTCATTTGTAATGACGAACTATTTATTTTTTACTGCTTAATGCAACTGATTAACAATTTACTTTACTGGGTTTTTCCATTATTGTTCCGCAATTATCACAAGAACATTTTTGCTTGTCTGAATAATATTTATCGAAAATTACTGGCATATCTGTTTCTATATTATCTAATGCAAATTCTTCTCTATATAAAGGATTCCCACAGTTTTCACAATACCATTCTAAAGCATCTAACATACCTTCAGAACGTGGATATTCGATAACTAAACCAACTGTATTTTCTTTTCTTTGAGGTGAGTGAGGTACTTTTGCTGGTAGCAAATAAATATCGCCTTCGTTGATTTCTACATCAATCATTTCTCCTTTATCGTCTATGATTTTTAAAATCATATCTCCTTCTACTTGATAAAAAAACTCTGGTGTTTCGTTATAATGATAATCTTTTCTAGAATTTGGTCCACCTACAACCATAACAATATACTCGCCATTATCCCAAACTTGCTTGTTACCAACTGGTGGTTTTAATAAATGACGATGTTCATCAATCCACTTTTTAAAATTTAAAGGTTGTACTAAATTACTCATTTCTTTTAGATTTTTAGATTGTTGGATGTATAGATTGTTAGACTTTAAAATTACTGTTTTTTTATCACTTAAGTTGGCAAACAAGTTTAGCCCAGATTGAAACGGCATCCTTTTTTCTTTTTCAGAAAAAAGAAATAGTGGAAAGCTGGAAATTGCTTCTAATAAAATTACAAACTTTTTGTTCTTCCACCATCAACAGGAACATTAATTCCGTTAATAAAACTTGCTTTTTCACTTGTTAAAAATACAATTGCGTTTGCAATTTCTTCTGGTTTTCCAAAACGATTTGCTGGTGAAGCCTTCATCATAATATCAGAAACTTTTTCTATAGTAAATCCTGTTTTTTTAGATTTATTTTTAATAATCTCAGTTAATCGCTCAGTATTTGTTGCACCTGGTAAAACATTGTTTACTGTAATACTAAATTGCCCCAATTCATTTGCTAATGTTTTAGACCAATTTGCAACTGCACCTCTAATAGTATTACTAACCCCTAAACCATCTAAAGGTTGTTTTACTGAAGTAGAAATTACATTTATTATTCTACCATAACCACAATCTTTCATATAAGGAACTAAAGCCTGAACTAAAACGTGATTACATTTTAGATGCAGAGTAAAAGCTTTTTCAAATTCACCTATTTCTGCATTAAAAATTGAACCTCCTGCTGGTCCACCAGTATTATTTATTAAGATATGAAAGTTTAATTTTGAATTTTCTAAAACTTCTTTTAATTCATCTGGCTTAGAAAAATCTGCAACTAAATAACTATGTTTTTGATTGTTGTTTGGCAACTCTGCTAAAACAGATTTTAATTTTTCTTCATTTCTAGCAATTAAAGTTACGTTTGCACCTTCTTCTGCAAGTAAAATTGCTGTTGCTTTTCCTATGCCTTGTGTGCTTCCGCAAACTAAGGCGTTTTTGTTTTGTAATTTTAAATTCATATTTTATAGATGAGAGAAAAAAGAAGTTAGAAACAAGACTTTTTGGTCTCTTTTTTTGATTCTTTTATCTTAATTCTTATTTATTCTCTAATATCATTTTTTTAATTTTCACTGCTTTTTCAAAGTGATCTAATTTGTGAGTTTCAATCCACCAAGTTGCTGCTTCCATTAACAACTTCGGATTGTCATTTTTATTTTTGAAAAATGCATAAAAAGACAAACCTACGTTTGTTCCTTTCTTGTCAATTTTATCATCACAAACTTGTATGATTTTTTCTCTTAATTCTTTATTCATTTTTTTATTTAAAGATTAAATAATTCAAAAATTGAAAATAATTATATTTTCAGCTTCCAAATTAGTTCTCGATACAATTTTTCGATCCTCAAAATCACTCGAACTGACACTAACATTTTGCAATTATTGTAGTTTAAAACGAACAATGGAATCCTTTAATATTTTAATTCTTAAATCTTTTAATACTTAATACAAATATTCTTTGGTTCTGTAAAGAAACGTAGTGCTTCAAATCCGCCTTCGCGTCCTACTCCACTTTCTTTTTGTCCGCCAAAAGGAGTTCTTAAATCTCTCATTAGCCATGTATTGACCCAAACAATTCCGCAATGTAATTGTTTAGAAAATTGCATGGTTCGGTTTAAGTTATTTGTCCATAAAGTAGCTGATAATCCGTATTTTACGTCATTTGCTAATTGTAAAGCTCCTCCATCTGTTTTAAATGACATTAAAGTTACAACAGGACCAAAAATTTCTTCTTGATTCAATCTACACGTATTGCTTTCTACCTCTACAATTGTTGGTTGTAAATAGTAGCCATTTTCACAATTTTCAACCTCAACTTTCTTTCCTCCAAAAAGTATTTTTCCGCCTTCATTTTCTGCTATATCAATATACGATTTCACTTTTTCTAAATGTTGTTTAGAAACCAAAGCGCCAATATTTGTACTTTCTTCTGACGGATTTCCAACTTTTAATTGTGATACTTTCTGAACAAAATCTTTTTTGAATTGCTCATAGATTTTTTCTTCTACAAAAATTCTACTTCCACATAAACAAATCTGACCTTGATTTGCAAACGAAGAGCGAACCGTAGTTTCTAACATCTTCTCATAATCGCAATCTGCAAAAATGATATTCGGATTTTTACCGCCTAATTCCAACGATAATTTTTTAAACATTGGTGCGGCAACTCGTGCAATATGCGCGCCTGTTGTTGTTCCTCCTGTAAAAGAAATTGCTTTAATCTTTTTATGTTCAACAATTGCTTGCCCTGTTGAAGTTCCTAATCCGTGAACAATATTCAACACGCCTTTTGGCAAACCAGCTTCTGTACAAATTTCTCCTAATAAATAAGCTGTCATTGGTGTTACTTCGCTTGGTTTTGCAATCACACAATTTCCTGATGCAATTGCTGGCGCAATTTTCCAAGTAAATAAATACAAAGGTAAATTCCACGGAGAAATGCAACCGACAACTCCAATTGGTTGGCGTAAGGTAAAATTAACAGCATTTAAACCTACGCTTTCGTGTGCTTCCGAAGAAAACTGGGTAATGGCATTTGCAAAAAACTGAAAGTTAGACGACGCTCTTGGAATATCTATTGCTTTGGCTAAACTCAACGGTTTGCCGTTATCTTTTGATTCTGCTGCCGCAAGTTTGTCTAAATTTTTGGTGATTAAATCTGCTATTTTTGATAGGATTTTATGGCGTTCATCTAAAGTTGTATTGCTCCAACTTGGAAAAACTTTTGCTGCAGATTGAAATGCCAACTCAACATCTTCTTTGGTTGAGTTTGGTATTTGTCCGCAAACTTCTCCTATTGCTGGATTGTAGTTATCAATAAACTCGCCGTTTATTGGGTTTATGAATTCTCCGTTTATGTAGTTTTTTATGTTCATTATTTATAATGCTGAACAAACTGAAATTAAAAGATAATTTTTATCTAAAAATTCTTTTTGTAGTTTACTATAGTATTTAAAATAAGGTTCTTCTTTTTGACCTTTAATGGTTCTTAATTCTTTGACCTTTTTTACAAGTAAAGGCTTAATTTTTTCTTTTTCCTGGTTTAATTGTGTTATTTCATCTGTTGTTATTAAAATGTCAGAGCAATTTTCAGAAAAAATATCTTCTTCACCTTCTTTATTGATAAAAATGTAATTAATCCCCTTTTGATTGATAATTCTAAATTCCTTTTCATTTAATTTTATCAATCTATAACTCGGTGTAAAACTCAAATATTCAGAAATTCTAATAGATTTATTTTTTAAAAAGTTGATTTTCACCTCTGAATCTTTAACAGTAAAATCATAATTAATACCAAAACTTAAAGTTTTAATATTTTTGTAAATATTAATTTCATTTTTGGAACTTGTTCTTTTTAAATAACTATAAAAATCTTCATTTTGCTGAAACTTCTCATAACTATAATGATAAACATAACCGATTAAGTTTTCTCCGGCAACATCTACATTAATAAAAAAACGATAAGCATAACCTGCGTCAGCAAATAAATTTGTTGAAATAGAAATTAATATTATTAAAATTATTTTCTTCATCTTAAATTATAGATTCCTGCCTTCACAGGAATGACAAAACTGTCTTGGTTCTTATTTCTTAATAACTCTAATCATTCTTTTTATAAGCCGTCACTTTAATTTCCACCACCAAATCTGGATGCGGTAATTGATGCACTGCAACTGTGGTTCTTGTTGGCCCAGTTTCTTTATCAAAAAACTCTGCGTAGGCTTTGTTATAACCTGCAAAATCGTTCATATTTACCAAGAACGAAGAAACATCTACGACATCTTTTATGGATGCTCCAACGGTTTTTAAAGTTTTATCGATGTTGTTTAAAACTTCACGTGTTTGTGTTTCGGCATTTAAACGCTTTGTACCCATTTCGTCAATAATGTCTACTCCAGCAATTGAATTATCTGAACGTCTTGAACTTGTTCCTGAAACAAATATAAAATCTCCCACAACTTTTACGTGTGGATATGCGCCTCTTGGTGTTACTTTTTTTTGACATATTTATGCGGTTGCTAAAGTTAATAACTTTACTGTTGTGTTATAATTTCTTGTGGTTGCCGTTATGTTTAACTTTCGTTCAAACAAATTGTTAGACAGTTTTGTTTTTGCAAATGTTGACGGACAATAAATATACACCATATCATCGTGAATTTTATATTCATCGTCATTAATTCCTTTTGCTTCAATTTTAGTTTCCGTTGTCTTTTTATCTAAAAATACAAAAGCTACTATTTTTGGATTTTCTGTCGGAAAAGGATAATTCTTAATCGCTTTTTTCCATTCTGAAACGGTTTTTGCAATTACCGGAACATCATACCCAAATTTAATTGTAATTCCGTCTTTTATCTTTTTACAGATAATGGTTTTACTCTCTTCGGAAGTTAAAATAATATTTCCACTTTGGATATATGTTTTTACATTTTGAAAACCCAACTCATTTAATAAATCACGTAAATCTGCCATCGGAAGTTTATTTTTTCCTGACACGTTGATTCCGCGAAGTAAGATGATGTATGTTTTCATTTATAATCCTGCGATTTTATCTTCTTGTAAAATTTCGTTAGTTTCTTGTTGCACCTTTTTTAATACTGATTTTAAATCAGAAATATCTTCTAAATCATTATCTGCAACCATATTTAACAATGCTTTATCTTGAGCTCTTCCTCTTTTCATTGCTTCTGCATATGGAATATCTTCGTTAAAAGTCACCATCGAGTATTTCGAGAAATACTCATTTGGAAATTTTTTTCTAATGTCATTTCTAATTTTCGTTTTTCTTTAAAAATAGGATTTGCAACGTGATCTTTCATCTCGTGAAAGTTATCAATCGCTAAATCAGCAATGGCATCTGTATCTTCTTTTCTTGAATTTTGATACGTTTTAAAAACTGCTTCCCAACTCCCTAAATCTTGATTTAAAATCGAGTCAAAAACCGTAACATCTTCAAACGAAGCATTCATTCCTTGTCCATAAAACGGAACAATAGCATGTGCAGCATCGCCCATTAAAATGGTTTTATTTTGGTACATCCAAGGCGAACATTTTACAGTTCCTAACGCTCCTGTTGGATTGTTAAAAAATTCATCTTTTATACTTGGAATCAATTCTAATGCATCAGGAAATTGCTCTTCAAAAAAGGCGGTTATTTTTTCTTCGGAAGTTAAATTATTGAAATTATATTTTCCTTCATCATAACTTAAAAAGAGCGTTACTGTAAAACTTCCGTCCATATTTGGTAAGGCAATTAACATATATTCTCCACGAGGCCAAATGTGTAAATGTCCATCACTTATTTGATGTTTTCCATTTTTATCGGCTGGAATTTCTAATTCTTTATAACCGTGCGTTAAATAATTTTGCGAATAACTAAATAAAAACTTACGCTCTAAATAGTAACTTTTACGCAACACTGAACCTGCACCATCAGTTCCGAAGATAACATCGGCATCAATCGAAAACTCCTCTTTTGTTGTATAATTTTTAAAATGTGCAACTGTGTTTTCTATATCTACCGAAGTACATTTTGAATTGAAATGTATATTTACATTTTTGTGCTTTTCAGCTTCTGTAAGTAGAATTCCGTTTAAATCGCCACGAGAAATTGAATTGATATACTCATTTTCTCTACCAGAATAATTAGACGCAAAAGTATTTCCTTCTTTGTCATGCATTAAGCGTCCATACATCGGAATGCATATTTCTCTTGCCTTTTCTTCTACTCCGCATAAACGTAAGGCTTTAAATCCGCGGTCTGACAATGCTAAATTTATACTTCTTCCTGCGGAAATATCTGTAGTTCGTAAATCTGGACGACTTTCATACACCTCAACTTTATAACCTCTTTGGGCTAAACGCAATGCTAATAAACTTCCGCAAAGTCCAGCTCCTAATATTAGTATTTTATCTTTTTTGTTCATTATTTAATATTGATTGGAAATAAAAGTCATAAGCTACATATAACTTAACAAATTCTAAATTTTCTAATTGTGAAAAATTAAGTGCAGTTACTTTTGTTCTTGGTGATGCATTACAAACAGATTCTAAAGCCTCTATATATTGATTGAACTTCTTACTTTCATTTTGACTTTTAATACACTGAAAAAAATCTTCATAAGGATAAAAGATATATGAACTTTTGAGTTGTTCATCAGACATTATACTATCATTATTTATTAATAGAACAACCTCTTCATTTTCACCTTCACCAATTCTTTCTTCATAATTTTTATTTAAGTCATAAAGATTAATATATATAGATTCAAAAACTTTAGATTGTTTTAATTCTTTTATAAAAGATAAAGATGCTTTTGAATGTAACTTTATCTGTGAATTTAAGGGTTCTACAAAATCTTTCAAATATTTTTTATAGAGTTCATTTATCGTCAATTTTTCATCTGAATAAAATTCTTTAAGCTCATTTTCAAAAACAGAAACCCCTTCATTTAAAAACTTAACTTCATCTTTTGAAAAACAACTTGATAAATTATTTGCATAATTTACAGTCACTTTTACCGTATTCGAACAAGTAAACAGAAAAAAACAACTAAAAATAATAAATATCTTTTTCATTTATAACAATCCTTTTAAAATCGAAACCATTCTGTAAACATCTTCAAAACTATTATACATTGGCACAGGTGCGCAACGAATAACGTCTGGTTCTCGCCAATCTGTAATAATATTGTTTTCGGTTAGTTTTTTATGTAAACTTTTATTCGCATTTTTTACTTGAATAGATAATTGACAACCTCTTTCTTTTGGATTACTTGGTGTAATAATTTTTATATCATCAGAATCAATTTGATTGATTAAAAACTCAAAATATCCTGTTAGTTTTTCTGATTTTTTTCGCAATGCTTCCATTCCAACTTCATCAAACATATCTAATGAAGCTTTAATTGCCGCCATTGATAATATTGGCGGATTTGATAATTGCCAACCTTCTGCTCCAGCCATAACATCAAATGGTTGACGCATATTAAATCGGGTTTCTTTGTTATGATTCCACCAACCCGCAAAACGCGGTAAATCTTTATTGTGTGCGTGTTTTTCGTGAACGAATAATCCACCTAAACTTCCTGGTCCGGAATTTAAATATTTGTAGGTACACCAAGCTGCAAAATCCACACCTGAATTGTGTAATTCTGGTGAAATATTTCCTGCTCCGTGTGCTAAATCGATTCCGACGACGCAATCTTTTGAATGACCAATTTCTGCAATTCTTTTTAAATTTAAATATTGACCTGTGTAATAATTTACGCCACCAATTAACAATAAAGCTATTTCATCTCCTTGTTCAGAAACGATGGTTTCTAAATCATCTATATTTAATAATTCTTCTCCTTTTCTTGGTTTCCATTCAATTACATCTTCTTCAGAAAAACCATGAAATTTTAATTGCGATTGTACCGCATATCTATCTGAAGGAAAAGCATCCGACTCAATAACAATTTTATATTTTGTTTTTGTTGGTCTGTAAAACGAAACCATTAACAAATGAAGATTGGTTGTAAGTGTATTCATAACCACAACTTCAATTGGTTTTGCGCCTACAATTTTAGCCATATTTCCAGTAAGAAACTCATGATAAGGCATCCAAGGGTTTTTGGCTTCAAAATGACCTTCTACTCCGTAATTTGCCCAATCATCTAATTCTTGTTGAATATATTCTTTGGTAGCTTTTGGTTGTAACCCTAAAGAGTTTCCTGTAAAATAAAGCCAATTATTCCCCTTTTTGTCTTTAGGAATATGAAATCGATTTCGTAAATAAGATAGTTTATCTTCCTTATCTTGTTGTTGCGCGAATTGTAAAGTGTTTTGATATTTCATTAAATAAAAAAATGATTGTCTTCAAATATAAAACAATCATTTTTAGATTTCAATTTTAAGCAACATATTTAACAGAAAAAACACCCTCTTTTTTCGTCTCAATTTACAAATAACAAAAGCTTTAGTTTTGTATTTTAGCAAAAAACATTTCAATGAAAATAATAAAATATTTTTCTCTATTATTATTTATTGGTTTTATTTCTTGTGAAAAAGAAACAATAAATATTTCCGAATTAGAAAATATTCATGCTACTATAAAAGCTGAATTCGCACCTGATAAGAGAGTTGAGTTATTTGATGTTAATTTTGAATTATCAGATAATCAATTAATTTTAGAAGGAGAAACAACTTCTAAAAAAGCTTTTTCTATTCTCATAGATAGTTTGAATCATAGAAAATTAAAGCTTACAAATAATGTACGTGTTTTACCAGATTCTGCTGTTGGTGATTTAAAGTATGCAATTGCTAGAAATTCTGTAATAAACATACGTTCTAAACCTAAACATTCTGCGGAATTAGGCACACAAGGTATACTAGGAATGCCTTTAAAAGTACTAGATAAAAAAGGAGATTTCTATCGAGTACAAACTCCTGACAATTATATTTCTTGGGTTGATAAAGGCGGAATTACAAGAATGAATAAAGAAGATTTTGATACTTGGAATTACCGAAAGAAAATAATATTTACCAAAAATTTTGGATATGTTTACGCTAAAAGGGATGAAAATTCTCAAATTATTTCTGATATTACTTTAGGAGGAGTATTAAAATATATAGCTTTCCATAAAGATTTTATAGAAGTTAAATATCCTGATGAAAGAAAAGGTTTTGTAAAAAGAAACGAAGCTACCTTATTCGAATCTTGGCTTACTAACTTAGAAGTAACACAAAACAATATAGAAAATGTTGCAAAAAAAATGGATGGTTTCCCTTATTTATGGGGAGGAACTTCTAGCAAAGGAATAGATTGTAGTGGTTTTACTAAAATGGTCTATTTAATGAATGGTTTTATAATACCAAGAGATGCATCACAACAAGTTAATGCTGGTAAAACCGTAGATTCTGATTTAGAATTTAATGATTTAGAAAAAGGAGATTTATTATTCTTTGGTACAAAAGCAACTAAAGAAAAGAAACAACGTGTTGTGCATGTTGGTATTTGGTTAGGAAACGATAAAATGGAATTTATTCACGCTTCTGGGAACGTTCATTTAAGTTCTATGGATAAAAATCATACTAAGTATGATGAATTTAATAAGAATAGATATTTAGGAAGTAAACGCTACTTAGGTGTAAAAGATGAAATGATTATTAATTTGAAAGAGAAAATTAAGCTCTAAGATATCTTTACAATAAAGACTGTTAAAATAATCTTTTTTTAATAATGTGGGATTGCCATTGTTTACAAAAAAGTAAACTTTGCAATAACAAAATGTTTGCAAACATGTTTAGCCCTGATTGAAGTGGCATCCCTTTTTATTACTAAAATAAATAAGCGTCATTGCTAGGAACGAAGCAATCTGTTTTTAATTATGAGATTGCCACAGTTTACAAAAAAGTAAACTTCGCAATGACAGAAAATAAAAAGATATAACGAAAAGCAGGAAATAGCTTCAAAAAAATATCCTTCAATTTAAAAACTGAAGGATATTTATAATATTTAATTTTAATAAAAAGATTGCTTCGTTCCTCGCAATGACGTATATTAAGGTTAATACAAAACTCTAAACTTAATTGTTCCTTCTATTTTTCTTAATTCATCTAAAACCTCTGTGTTATATTCTTTGTCTAAATCTGTAATTACATAACCAACTTTAGGATCTGTAGATAAAAACTGACCGTTAATATTTAAATCATATTCAGCTAAAACCTTATTAATTTTTGCCATAACGCCAGGAACATTTTTATGAATGTGTAAGAATCTGTGCGCTTTTGTTTGTCTTGGTAATCGAATATTTGGGAAGTTTACAGCATCTACTGTATTCCCAGAATTAATATAAGCCATAATTTTACTTGGAACAAAATCTGCAATATCTCTTTGCGCTTCTTCTGTACTTCCACCAACGTGTGGTGTTAAAATTACGTTTGGCAATCCTTTTAATTCGGTAAAAAACTCACCATTTTTCCTTGGTTCTTCAGGATAAACATCTACTGCTGTTCCTGCAATTTTACCTGATTTTAAAGCTGCTACTAAAGCAGGAATATCAACCACAAAACCACGAGAAAGATTTACTAAATGTGCACCGTCTTTCATTTGAGAAATTTCTTTTTCTCCGAAGAAATTTTTATTTGCAGCATTATCATCAACATGTAAAGTTACTACATCTGAAAGTGCTAATAAATCTGATAATTCATCTACTTTAGTTGCGTTTCCTAATGCTAATTTGTCTTCAACATCATAATAATATACGTCCATTCCTAGCGCTTCTGCTAAAATTGATAATTGCTTACCAATATTACCATAACCAACAATACCTAGTTTTTTACCACGAACTTCTCTAGAACCTTCTGCTGTTTTATTCCATTGACCGTTATGAATTTCTGTGCTTCGTTGAAAAACAGAACGCATTAACATAATGATTTCTCCAATAGCTAATTCTACTACAGAACGTGTATTACTATATGGTGCATTAAAAACTACAATTCCGTTTTCTTTACACGCTTCTAAATCTATTTGCTTTGTACCGATACAAAATGCTGAAACCACCATTAATTTTTCAGCTGCATTAACTACTTTTTGAGTAACATGTGTTTTAGATCGAATTCCTAAAACGTGTACATCTTTTATTTTTTCAATTAATTCGTCTTCAGACAAACTTTTTGAAACTGTTTCTACTGTAAAACCATCTTTAGACAACTTCTTAAAAGCGTCTGAATGTACGTTTTCTAACAATAAAATTTTAATTCTGTTCTTTGGGTATGAGATATTTCTTGGCAAATCGTTTACGTATAAAAATTCATCTAAATTAGGAGCAATATGGTCTGCATTTTCTGTCGTTTTTTCTCTTGATACATTTTCTGTGTAGGCAAAAAACTTATCTGCTACACCAGCTTCTCGAGTTACATAATCGCTATAACCATCTCCAATAACTTGTATTTCTCCGTCTAAATTCATGTCTTTTAAACATTGTATTTTTCCGTTGTGTTGAGAAAGTGGGTTATTAGCATCAAAGCTAATAATTTTCCCTTCATTATCAAATTCAAAAGTATTTGCAAATACTCTTTCTGTAGGAATATTGTATGCCGCAACAATTGGATCTATAAACTCTTTAAATCCACAGGAAATCACATAAATATCTTCTGCAAATTCTTCAAAAAACTCTTTGTTACTTTCTATAGATTTTGAAACCTGCTTCTTTAAAGCTTCTACTAAACCATCTAAATCAGACTTATTAGCTTCTAATAAATTAATTCTACGTTCTAAAGATTCTGTAAAAGAGATTTCCCCGTCAATTCCTAAATTAGTAATATCAATTATTTCTTGAATAATTTCTTCTTTTTTAGGATTATTTTGCAAAGTAATTTCAGCTAAAACATCTAGTGCTTCTACACGCGTTAATGTACTATCAAAATCAAAAATATAATTTCTTTTTGTGCTAATCATTTTTTTAAAATCTTAGATCATTTATAGACTGTAAATCTACAAATATAGTAGAAATTAAGGAAGCTATTTTATAGTTTTGCGATATCTGTTTTATTTGGCATTATAATTAAAACACATTACCAAAATAAAATATTTTGTGCTTAAAAATTATGAAATCCTAAAGAAATAACCACCAAACAATTGGCAACGCTTCAACAAAAAAAGAACTATAGTATTTAGACTGGTCTATTTTGGCTCTCATTAAGAGTAATATCACTAAAAAAAGAACATCATAAAAGGTGTTTTTACAATACTTAAAGGAGAGAACAAATATTCTAAAACAAGTGCAAAAATCATTAATGTTAAACCTAATTTCTTCGTTTTTTCTACGCCTATTTTTTTGGGAATTGTTTGCAGAGAAATAGCATCGTATTTTACATCTCTAATATCAAAAGGAAGTATTAAAACCACCACAATTAAAAAGCGTTGCATTGCCAAGAAAATTACATTTAATGTAATTTCAACATCAGAATTCACAACAGGAATCAATACAGTAAAACCAGCCCAAACCAAAGCAACAACAACTATTTTAAGAAAACTAACTTGTCTTAAATTTTTATGGAATCCGCTTAAAAACGGAACCGCATACAACAAAGTTAATATTTCTAAAGGAATACAATACAACAGTGTTTTTAGAGAAATTTGAGAAACAAAATAACACATGGCTAAAAAGCAGAAAAAAGAAAATATTTGAATAATTTTTAATCCGTTTGTTAAACTTCTGTGATGCAATTTTGCCACACCTGCAAACTTTACAAAATTATAACCCGTAATTGTGCTAAAAAAATAAAAAAATTTAGATTTTCGTTATACGGTAATCCTAAATAAAACTCGGTAACTCTAACCAAAGCATACACAGCTAAAGCTACGTGAATACTAGCATTTAAGTAAAAATCTAACACCGATTTTAAGATCTTCATTTCACAAAAATAACCTTTCTGTTCATAACCTTTATAATTCGTTAATAATTAACTGCTTTTATCTTCTTTTTTGGACATAAATTATCTATAAAAATTCCTATTTTTGAGACCTGTAAAAAGCAGAACTATAACGATTGAAATTAGCAACAATTAACAACTAAAAAATGAATACAAATTCGTTTCAATTAAGGCATATTGGTCCTAACCAAGATGAACAAAAAAATGTTAGCTACCATTAAGGCTAATGATATAGATCAATTAATTTTAGAAACCATACCTGATGATATTCGTTTAAAAAACGAATTAGATTTAGAACCGGCAATGAGCGAATATGAGTATTTAGCACATATTAAAGCATTGTCTGAAAAAAATTCTGTGTTTAAATCTTACATTGGTCTTGGATATCACGAAGCTATTGTGCCTAGTGTTATACAACGTAATATTTTAGAAAACCCAGGTTGGTATACAGCTTATACGCCTTACCAAGCAGAAATTGCACAAGGTAGATTAGAAGCTTTGTTAAATTACCAAACAATGGTTTGCGATTTAACAGGAATGGAACTTGCAAACGCCTCTTTATTAGACGAAAGTACTGCTACTGCAGAAGCAATGGCACTATTATTTAATGTTAGAGAAAGAGCAAAGAAAAAAGCAGGAGCAAATAAATTCTTTGTTTCCGAAGAAATATTGCCTCAAAATCTATCTGTTTTACAAACACGTTCTACACCTATTGGAATTGAATTAGTTGTTGGAAACCACGAAGAATTTGATTTTGCTGATGATTTTTTCGGAGCAATTTTACAATATCCTGGTAAACATGGTCAAGTTAACGACTATACAAGTTTCGTTGCAAAAGCAAATGAAAACAATATAAAAGTAGCAGTTGCAGCTGATATTTTATCATTAGTAAAGTTAAAAGCACCTGCAGAATTTGGTGTAGATGTTGTAGTTGGTACAACGCAACGTTTCGGAATTCCGTTAGGTTACGGTGGTCCTCACGCAGGATATTTTGCTACTAAAGAAGCTTACAAAAGAAGTATTCCTGGTCGTATTATTGGTGTTACTAAATGTAAAAACGGTAAACGTGCTTTAAGAATGGCTTTACAAACTAGAGAGCAACATATTAAACGTGAAAAAGCAACTTCTAACATTTGTACTGCTCAAGTTTTATTAGCTGTTATGGCAGGAATGTATGCTGTGTATCATGGTAAAGATGGATTAAAATATATTGCTGATAGAGTTCACTCTTCAACAGTTACTATAGCAAATGCTTTAACTAGTTTAGGGTTTGAGCAAACAAACACATCGTTTTTTGATACGATTACTGTAAATGTTGATGCTAAAAAATTAAAAGCAATTGCTGAAGAAAATAACATTAACTTTAATTATATTGATGATAATACGGTTTCTATTTCTATAAATGAAACAGTTTCTTTAAAAGAAATTAATGAAATTGTAGATTGTTTTAAATTGGCTTTTAATGTTGATGAAACGCCTGTTACCACACTTTCTACTTCAGAAAAAATTACAGATAACCTTTTAAGAAACACATCGTTTTTAGACAACGAAATTTTTAACACATTCAGATCTGAAACAGATATGATGCGTTATATAAAGAAATTAGAGCGTAAAGATTTAGCATTAAATCATTCTATGATTTCTTTAGGATCTTGTACTATGAAACTAAATGCAGCTTCAGAGATGTTGCCATTAAGTAATCCTCAATGGGGAAATATACACCCTTTTGTGCCTTTAAATCAAGCAGAAGGATATCAAGAAGTTCTTAAAAAATTAGAGCATCAGTTAAATATTATTACTGGTTTTGCTGGTACTTCTTTACAACCAAATTCTGGTGCACAAGGTGAGTTTGCTGGGTTGATGACTATTAGAGCGTATCATGAAGCTAATGGAGATACTAACAGAAACATTTGTTTAATTCCTGCTTCTGCACACGGTACAAATCCGGCTTCTGCAGTTATGGCTGGTATGAAGGTTGTAGTTACCAAAACAGACGAAAAAGGAAATATTGATGTAGAAGATTTACGTGCAAAAGCACTTTTACATAAAGACAACCTATCTGCTTTAATGGTTACATATCCTTCTACACACGGAGTGTATGAAAAAGCTATTATGGAAATCACACAGATTATTCATGATAATGGCGGACAAGTATATATGGATGGCGCAAACATGAACGCGCAAGTTGGTTTAACAAACCCTGCAACTATTGGTGCAGATGTTTGTCACTTAAACTTACACAAAACATTTGCCATTCCGCATGGTGGTGGTGGTCCTGGAGTTGGCCCAATTTGTGTGGCTCCACAATTAGTACCATTTTTACCTACAAATCCTATAATTGCAACCGGAGGAGAAAACGCAATTACAGCTATTTCTGCAGCGCCTTGGGGTTCTGCTTTGGCTTGCTTAATTTCTTACGGATATATTACAATGTTGGGTGCAGACGGATTGACAAATTCTACCAAAAACGCCATCTTAAACGCCAACTATATTAAAGAGCGCTTAAACGGACATTACCCAACTTTATATACGGGAGAAATGAACAGAGCTGCGCACGAAATGATTATTGATTGCCGTGATTTTAAACAAAAAGGAATTGAAGTTGTAGATATTGCAAAGCGTTTAATGGACTATGGTTTTCATGCTCCAACCGTTTCTTTTCCTGTAGGTGGAACGATGATGATTGAGCCTACAGAATCTGAATCTTTAGCCGAATTAGATCGTTTTTGTGATGCCATGATTTCTATTAGAAAAGAAATTTCTGAAGCTACAAAAGAAGACATAAACAACCCTTTAAAGAACGCACCACATACTCAAGAAATGTTAACTGCCGATGATTGGCAATTACCATATTCTAGAAAACAGGCTGCATTTCCTTTAGAATATATTGCCGATAATAAATTTTGGCCTTCTGTTCGTAGAGTTGATGATGCTTTTGGAGATAGAAACCTAATTTGTTCTTGTAATCCAATTGAAGATTATATGTAAACACTCAGTGTTTTTAAGTATTTTAAAACCGTTTCTTTGTGAAGCGGTTTTTTTTGTTTTAAAATCAGGTGTTTCCTCAATTGATTTTTTAATTCAAAAAAACTAACTTCGCTAACTACGAATATAAGTCACTTGTGCTGAACTTGATTCAGTATTAAAACTGACGTCATATTCGTGTTGACGTTGCCAAACATATGAGGAAGATACTTATACTATTCATTTTTTTAGGTCTTATTAATTGTAAAAATAATTCTGAAAACCCAATAATTGAAAATCTAAATAAAGATATAACATCAAAACAAGTTATTAAAAGAACTTTTTTTACCCATCTAAAGAATCATTTGAAAGAAAAAGATTAGTTAAAATTAACTTAACTAACATTAATATAAGTTTTAAAGAGTTAACCCAATTAATTGAGGAAATTCGAAATAAAGATTCAATTCCATATTTGGAACTGAATAAAAATGATACAATACGAAAAATTATTCCTTTTCATTACAATGCTATTGGATTAGTTAAATTAAACAACATATTTCGAATAAATAAAGATTCAATTCTTATTGACAATCATTATTCAATTAATAACTTACCTAAATTATTAAAAACATTTTATGAAAATAATGGCAAAAAACCAAACTATTCTGACAACCCTGAATCTCCAATAATCGAAATAAAAATTGATTCAAATAATAACACTTCTAACTTGAATGAAATATTATTTAAATTAACCGAATTAATTGACAAATTAAATATTAAAAACCCAAGCACTATAAAAGCACGAATATTCTTGAATAATGAAATACTCATTCCTAGACCTGCTTCACCTAAACCTGAAATTTGCATATTTAATTAGGTAAAAAAACGTTTAGCAACAAAGAACTGAGTTAAAAACCAAACAAATTCTTCATTAAATTTAGGCAATAGTCTTCTAGCATTGTTGAAGTAGAATAAATCTCCTTTGGTCGATTTATTTCCAATTCAACAAGCTAAAATTATCATTATAATTTTTATTTTTTTATTTCACTTTTAAGACTGAAACGTGAGCTTCATCATAAGGAATTCCTGATTTAACTATCGAAAAACATTGTTTTAATAGTTTATTGGAAACTGCGATTAATGCTAGTTTTTTACTCTTTCCTTTGTTGGTTATTCGTTCAAATATTGCTGCACAACCCTTATTATGTTTATAGGCGCTAAAAGAACATAAGAAAAGTAAATTCCGTAATTTTCTATTACCAACTTTGCTTATTCTGGCTCTACCTCTTACACTGCTTCCACTTTCTCTAATTGTGGGTGTTATTCCTGCATAACTACACAATTGTGATGACGTCTCAAACTTCTTAAAACCATCTGTAACTACTATTAAAAACAACGCTGTCTTCAAACCAATACCAGGAATACTTTGCAATAGCGTCAACTGTTTTTGATGTTCTTTCTTTACTAAAGACAACAATTTATGCTCTATTCCTTTTAACTCTTTATCTAAATATTTAAGCGTTCGTTTTAGTGAACGATACACATAAGGTGATGGGATTCCTAAAACTTTTTCGCCGTGAATTTTGTTTTTTGTAGCCGTTCTTATTTTTAATTGATTATCCATCAAGCGAAACAACTGCAAACATTCACTTTGAACATCTGTAAGTGCAGTATAAAAAGGTACTTCTTGGGTTAATCCATAATTACAAATCGCTTTTGCATCAGCCTTATCCGTTTTTATCTTTGCTAATTTCATCTGTACAAATCGCTTGATAGACAAAGGATTTACAACTGAAACACAAATACCTTGCTTGTACAAAAACTGAGCAAACCTGTAATGATAATAACCTGTAGCCTCCATAACTACTAAACTATTTTTGGGTAGTAATTTGCGAAACTTTTTAAAGCCTAATTCATCATTCTTGAATTGTAAATGACCTTGTATACTACCATAACAATCGAAGACATTTTTACTAATGTCAATTCCAAAAATTTCACTATATTTATTCATAAGAAAATGTTTTATGAAAGAATAACCTACTGGAATCACAACAACTTAAAATCGAGATCTAAAGTCTCACAGAACTGAACGTAATTTTAGTAGAAAAGAGAGAGGATTATCAGTGTTGTCTGAGTCTAAACTCAACCGTATATAGTAACCTTAATTCTCTCTTTTATTCTTTCTGATTAAGTATCAAATTTATTAAAAGACAAACTTAAGACGTATAAAATTAATGGCTATTTTTACATCACTTGGTAAATTCCTCCGGAATTTCGCCGTTCGTGTTTTATTTACTAAATTCACTGCTTAAACAACGCAACAAAGCTTATACAACAATGTTAGCGAATCTGAAAATCGCCCCCAAAAAACAAGTGTTTTACAAGTTCATTTAACTCTCGAAATCAAAAAACCTGATACCATTTGCAAACAAATGATATCAGGTTTTATATTAAAAATAACTAAAGTTATTTACTTATTTAATTTCAACAACTTCAAGGTCAAAAATAAGATCTCTTCCTGCTAAAGGGTGGTTACCATCTATAACAACCGTGTCTTCTTTTACCTCAACAACTACTAAATTTATTTCTTGTCCGTCTGGTGTTTTAGAAATTAAACCCATACCAACTTCTGGTGCCATATCTTGTGGCAATTGTGCTTTTTTAATTTCTTGAATTAAATCTTGGTTTACATCGCCATAAGCATCTGCCTTTGCAATTTCTATGGTTTTCTTTTCATTCAATTTCATATCTAACAAACCTTTCTCAAAACCAGGAATTAATCTTCCTTCTCCTAAAGTAAATTCAATTGGTTCTTTTCCTTCAGAAGTATCAAAAACCTCTCCACTAGATAATTTCCCTGTGTAATTTACTTTTACTGTATTATTTTCTTTTACTTGACTCATACTATATTATTAATTTAAAAAATACGCTTTGCATAATTCTTACACAAAACCTATTTTAATTTCAATTTTACAATAATTTACCTTCTAAAATCAGGCCAAAGTATAAAAGGTAAATTAATCAGCAACTATGTCAGTTATACTAAAATAAATGTCAGAAAAACTGCTAAAATACTTGATATAAAGTAGTAACAATAACACCTTTATTATCCTCCAATTTAATAGAAGACAGTTCTTTTTCTGCAATAACTTTAAAATTAAAAGGAGCTGCTAATAAGTTAATGCCACTTTGTTTTTTAATCCTTATTCCTTGTCCGGATATAATATCTTTATTCGGTGTAAAATCTCCTGTTGGTAAATGTTCAGTTAAAATTACATACTTAAAAGCTAATAATTTAGCCACAATAGCAATTACTTCTGCATTGGATAAATGTTGTAAAACCTGTCTTACTAAAACACAATCTGCTTTTGGTAATTTATCTTTTGCAATATCCAAACAATGAAATTCAAGATTTTCTTCTTGAAAATTCATATTATTATAGTTGATTAGATCTGATACAATATCTACCGAAATGTATTTTTGTGTGTATTTTACAAGTTGATTTCCTACATTAAAATCTCCACATCCTAAATCGCAAACCGTAATAGGAATCTTAAACGAAGTTAAAAAAAATGTTATTGCATTAATATACGGCGCTACAATTTCTGGTTGATGAGATCCATTTCCTGAATAAAATTTTGATGAGTTTTCTCCCCAGAGTTTTAACTCATAAATCTGTTCCATAGCATCTTTAGTGGGCCAAGGTTTTTTTATTGGCTTCATACTTTTTTCTTTACAACAAAAAACTTATTACTTTTAAGATTACTTATAAACTTCCTCTAAACTTACAACTTCTTCATCTTTTCTTCTCCTAAAGATTTGATTCGATTTTACATCCGCAATAGAATCAACTCCCATAGCTGCAATCATTTCTTTAACAGCTGTAATCGTTTTATTGTGATAATTTTTTACTCGTACATTTTTCTTTTCAACTACTAAAGCTTTTACCAAATCTGGATCTTGAGTAGCAACACCTACAGGACAAGTATCTAAATTACATTCTCTAGCTTGTATACATCCTAAACTAAGCATAAAACTTCTTGCCATTCCAATAGAATCTGCCCCTAAAGCCAATAACTTTATAATATCGAAAGCATCAATTGCTTTACCAGCAGCTATAATTTTTATTTGATTTTTTAAATTATACTTTATCAATAATTTATTTATAAATACTAAACCTTCTACTAACGGAGTTCCTATATAATTTGTAAATTCCATTGGTGCAGCTCCTGTACCACCTTCTCCACCATCTATAGAAATAAAATCGGGGTAATTATTAGCTTTAGAAAATGCTTTAAACATTTCTTCAATTTCTTCATTATTACCTACACAAAATTTAATTCCTACTGGTTTTCCTTCGGATAAATCTCTTACTTTTTGAATAAAAGTAATCATACTCTCAAAATTTAAAAAAGCAGAATGGCTTGGAGGAGAATCTACTTGTGTACCAGGTTCTACTGCTCTAATTTTAGCTATTTCAGGTGTATTTTTCTTAGCTGGCAAAATTCCGCCATGACCAGGTTTTGCACCTTGAGAAAATTTAATTTCTATCATTTTTACTTCTGGGCGAATTGCATTTTCTTTAAAAATTACATCGTCAAATACTCGTTTTCCATCTACAGATTTTCCTGCACCAAAATACCCTGTTCCTACTTGAAAAATTAAATCGCCACCTTGTAAATGATATGGAGAAATTCCGCCTTCTCCAGTATTATGTGCAAAATTTGCCATTTTTGCTCCTTGATTTAATGCCATAATTGCATTTTTACTCAATGATCCAAAAGACATTGCAGAAATATTAATAATTGAGCCATTGTATTTTTGAGAGCATTTATCGGAACCAAAAATAACTCTCTCTCCTGCGATATCGTGATGATTTTTAGGAAATAGTGAATGTTTTACAAATTCGTAACCTTTTGCATATACGTTATGTTGTGTTCCAAAAGGAACCGTATCTTTTTGCAATTTTGCTCGTTGATAAACTACACTTCTTTTTTCTCTATTTATTGGAGTTCCATTTAAATTGTCTTCTATAAAATATTGCTGAATTTTATCTCTCTCTTCTTCAAACAACCAACGTAAGCGTGCTACTAATGGAAATGCTCTTAATAAAGAATGTTTTGTTTGAAAACTATCATAAATTGCAATTAAACTTAAAATTACACTGATTGATAATAGAATTATAGTACCTATTTGTGGCACAAAATAAACCAAAGATCCACATAAAAGTGTTATTACAAATAATACTGAAAGTATAGTATTTCTCATTTTTTTTAACGTTTTAACGAACTATCAAAAATAATCTATTCCTTTGAAATGATGAAAATAGTTTACAAGTATGTTGCGTTAAGGATTGAAACGGCATCCTTTTTGTTTTTCGCAAAAAGATATAGTGTAAAGCCTGGCCTGAAAGGGAACGCTCAAATAAAAAAAGTCTTAAATAATTTCATTGAGATACTGAAACAAATTTAGCAGATTCCGAAATAAATTAAAAGCAAAGAAAAACTCCAACAAATTAATGTTGGAGTTTTAAATATGTTGAAAATTCTAAAAAGATTACTTTTTGAATTTTGCGTATTTGTTTTTGAACTTGTCAATACGACCTGCAGCATCGATAAGTTTAGATTTACCAGTGTAAAATGGGTGAGATGTTCTTGAGATCTCTAGTTTTACTAAAGGATACTCTACACCGTCTACTTCTAAAGTTTCTTTAGTGTCTACTGTAGAACGAGTTAAAAACACATCTTCGTTAGACATATCTTTAAATGCTACCATTCTATAATTTTCTGGATGAATTCCTTTCTTCATTGTTTTATATTTTAATACTTTAATGTTATGTTTGTATACGTAAAATTGGTAAAGTTTTTCGCAATGTTCTAAATAGTTAATAATTAACCATTTTGAGGATGCAAATTTAACCTTATTTTTTAATTTACAAATAAAAAAATGTTTTTATTTGATGTTTAAAAATTATTAATAAGAAAAACTAATAATTTTACCCCAAAAACGAGCTAACATGTCTCATAATTACATGTTTAATACTAAAATATAAAATCCATAAAATGAAGAAAATTGCTTTTCTTATCCCTTTTTTAGCTACTCTATTATTCACATCTTGTAATGAAGAATATAAATTTACTTTAGAGGTTGCAAAAAAAACAACTTTAAACTCTAAGGTAAAGGTAACTTTAAAAGAAAAAAATAATAATAAGGTTGATAAAATTCAATTTTTTGTGAATGGTAAAGAAATAATTGCTGATGGAAATACCGCAATAATAAATACTGCCTCTTTAGGTGTAGGTAAACATATTGTTTCTTCTCTTGCATTTTACCCAGGAAAAACAAAAAAAACGAACAACTCTTTTGAGGTTTTTGCAAATATTCCTTATCAAGCTTACTCTTATAAAATAATTAACACCTATCCGCATGATACAAAAGCTTATACACAAGGCTTAGAATATTATAATGGTTTTTTATATGAAACTACTGGAAGAAGAGGGCAATCCACTTTAAGAAAAGTAGATATTAAAACGGGGAAAGTATTACAAAAAATTGATTTAGATAAGAAATACTTTGGTGAAGGTATGACTATTGTTAATAATAAAATTTATTGGTTAACTTGGGAAAACAATAAGGGGTTTATTTATGATTTAAAAACCTTTAAACAGAAAGGTGAATTTAAGTATAATAAAAGTAAACAAGGTTGGGGTTTAGCGAATAGCACAACTGAGTTAATAAAATCTGACGGAACTAATAAGATTTGGTTTTTAGATGCAGAAACTCAAAAAGAAAAAAGATATATTCAGGTTTATAATCATAAACAAAAAATATCTCAACTAAATGAATTAGAATACATTAATGGTAAAATATATGCTAATTACTGGCAAAAACCTTTAATATCTATAATAAACCCGAATAATGGGGTTGTAGAAGGTATTGTAAATTTATCTGGCTTGGTTAAAGAAATGGAAAAAACTCAAAAATTAGTTGATCAGGATGATGTTTTAAATGGTATTGCTTTTGACAAAGAAAACAACAGACTATTTGTTACTGGAAAAAACTGGGGTAAACTCTTCGAAATAGAATTAGTAAAAAAATAATAAACCTTACATTTTAAAGTTCTACTTTTAAACAAAATTGTTTTATGCGCTATATCATCACTTCAATTATTTGTATTGCTTTAATAACTGTAAGTTCTTGTAGAAAGGATTTTTCTACGATACCTAGTTTTGGTAGTTTAGAATTCTCAAAAGATACTGTGTTTTTAGACACAGTTTTTACAAACATAGGTTCTGCAACCTATAATTTAAAAGTATATAATCGTAGTAATAAATCGATAACAATTCCTAAAATAGCTTTAGAAAACGGTACTACTTCAAACTACCGTTTAAATGTTGATGGTATACCAGGTAAAACATTTAATGATATTGATATTTTAGCAAATGATAGTGTTTACGTTTTTATAGAAACAACTATTAACGCAAGTAATATAATAAACCCACTATATACTGACAAAATATTATTTGATAATGGCTCAAATCAGCAAGAAGTAGACTTAGTAACTTTGGTGCAAGACGCTAATTTTATTTATCCTGGTAAAGATCCAATTACAATGAAAATTGATAGTTTAACAATTAACGGGGAGCCAACAAATATTAAAGGTAGATTTTTAACTGACTCAGAATTAACCTTTACCAATACAAAACCTACCGTAATTTACGGTTATGCTGCTGTTTCTTCAAACAAAACACTAACAATAGAAGCTGGAGCTCGAATTCATTTCCATGACAATTCGGGTTTAATTATAGATGATAAAGCAACACTAAAAGTAAACGGAACATTAACAGAAAAAGTAATTTTTGAAAGCGATAGGTTAGAACATGGTTTTGATAAAGTTCCTGGTCAATGGGGTACAATTTGGATGCGTGCCGGTAGTAAAGAAAACGAAATTAATTTTGCCGAAATTAGAAACGGAGTTATTGGCGTTTTAATTGATAGTATTGGCTCAACTACTACTCCTACCTTAAAACTACAAAACACAGAAATTTACAACCATTCTAATTACGGAATACTTGCAAGGGAAACTAATATTGAGGCCCACAATGTGGTTATAGGCTCTGCAGGACAAGCTTCTTTAGCCGCAACAATTGGAGGAACTTATAATTTTACACATGCAACCTTTGCAAATTTTTGGAACAATGGTATTAGACAACTACCAGCTGTTTTGATTAATAATTTTTTCGTTTACCAACAAAATGGACAAGAAATAATAGAAACTAGAGATTTACATGCTGCTAACTTTACGAACTGTATTTTTGATGGGAATAATAATATTGAATTTATTTTAGATAAAATTGAAGGAAGTGTATTTAATTATAATATTAGTAATTCTATGATTCAATTTAATGACACAGGAAACTCATTTGCAGATAATACAGAACTAAATTTTGATACCAACTCTAATTATGATAACATTATCTTAAATGGTATATCTAATTTTAGAAACTCACAAAATGAAGATTTTATTATTGGGCAAGATTCTGACGCAATAGGTAAAGCTAAAACAACTTCTATAGCTTTAGATATTTTAGGAGTAAATAGAACAACAAACCCTGATATTGGCGCATTTCAGCATATTATTTTTGAGTAATTAATTCACTTTTTAGTTTAAAATAGAAAGAATAATAGTTTTTAATAGCTACTATACTCCATATAATAGTTAAATACCATACTTTAAACTGTTGCCCAAAAATTGCTATTGAATGTTGTTTACCGTCAGAAAATTCGTAGATTAGAATTACTGTAGCTAATACTGCCCAAAATAAATTTAAATATTTCGTTTTCATAGAAAAATAATTTAAATTCAGGGGAAGCATGATCTTAAACATCTATCTAATAAGCTACTAAGATACTTCTTTTTTCTTAAAATAAAAAACTCACACTTTTAGTTTTTAGATTTTTTACTTCGTTTAAAAAAAGTTATTAAACTCCCAATTGAAATTAACAACCAAACACCTCGATATATCCAAATGTTAATTTCGACATGAAAAAGTGTCTTTGTTTTATCTCCATTTAAAAAAGTAAAAACAATAATTACGATCCCAACTAATACCCAGAGTAAATTCCAAAAATTATTTTTCATTTCTTTTATTGCTTTTTATAAACAACGCCATTTTTCATTACAAAAACAACATTTTCCATCGTAGAAATATTTTTAGTTGGATCATCATTTACAGCAATTATGTCAGCAAAAAAACCTTTTTTAACTTGCCCTATTTCTCCTTGCATTTTTAGAATTTTAGCATTCGTAATTGTAGCAGACTGTATCGTTTCTATTGCTGGCATACCCGCTTCTACCATAAAACCAAACTCTTTCCCATTTGCTCCATGCTTAAAAACTCCAGCATCTGTTCCAAAAGCAATTCCTACTCCTTTTTTATAAGCTCTAGCAAAAGTTCCTTGTATTTGAGGTCCTACTGCTAATGCTTTAGGAATAACAACATCCGGATAAAACCCTTTTATTTTTGCTTTAGCTACCACTTCTTTACCTGCTGTAATTGTAGGTACTAAATACGCATCATGTTTTTTCATAATCTCCATAGTCTCATCACCCATATAAGTACCATGTTCAATAGTTTTTACACCTCCAATAACAGCTCTTTGCATACCAACATCTCCGTGGGCATGAGCAGCTACATGCATCCCATAATCTTTTGCCATATCACAAATAGCCTTAACTTCTTCAATTGTAAATTGAGGATTATCTCCAGATTTAGCAACACTTAAAACACCTCCAGTTGCAGTTATTTTTATACAATCTGCTCCATTTTTATAACGTTGTCTTACAGCTTTTTTTGCATCTTCTACAGAATTTACCACACCTTCTTTAGGCCCAGGATTTCCTAATAACTTTCTACTACTCCCATTGGTTGGATCTGCATGACCTCCCGTTGTAGCTAAAGCACTACCTGCTGTAAATACTCTTGGCCCTGGAATTTTGCCTTCATTAATTGCATTTCTCAAAGATATATTTACTCCCGTACCTCCCAAATCTCTTACTGTTGTAAACCCATTTTTAAGAGTTCTTTTAGCAAATTTTACAGAATTATATGCAATATCTGCTTCATTTAAAATATACTCATTTATCCTTGCATTTTTATCATACTCCATTTCTAAATGCACATGCATATCTATTAACCCAGGCATTACTACCTTGTCTCGTAAATCTATAGAAATTCCAGATTTTGGCATAACATAACCGTCCATTACATCAATAATTTTATTTTTTTCAACTACAATAGTTTTTTTAGTATTGATTTTACCAGATTGTGTGTCAATCAATTTACCACATAAAATATAAGTAGTTTGTGCTGTTATATTCTGCATAAAAAAAATAACAATAAAAAGTAGAACTGTTTTTTTCATTTGTTTAAAATTAATTCTTAAATGTATGAAAATTTAAGTAGATTGCTGCTGTAAAAATTTTAGTTTTAAATGAAAAATGTAGTTATTACAGGTACTAGTAGAGGAATTGGCTTTGAACTAGCAAAACAATTTGCCAATAAAGGACATCAAGTTTTGGCTATTTCTAGAAATACAAAACCTTTAGAAGCTATAAATCGTAAAAATATTACTTTACTTTCTGTAGATATTTCTAATAATTCGGATATTAAAAAGGTAACTTCTTTTATAAAGAATAACTGGAAAAAATGTAGATATTTTAATAAATAATGCAGGTAAACTGATTAACAAGCCTTTTACAGAGTTAACTTCTAAAGACTTTTTAGAAGTTTATAAAGTAAATGTTTTTGGTGTTGCAGAAATTACAAAAAACTTAATTCCGTATTTACAAAAAGGAAGCCATGTTGTAACTGTAAGTTCTATGGGAGGAATACAAGGAAGTATGAAATTTCCAGGTTTAGCAGCATACTCTTCTGCAAAAGGCGCAGTAATTACTTTATCAGAATTATTAGCAGAAGAATATAAAGAGCAACAAATAGCTTTTAATGTTTTAGCTCTTGGTGCTGTGCAAACAGAAATGCTAGAAGAAGCTTTTCCAGATTACAAAGCACCTCTTTCCGCTGAAGAAATGGCTAATTATATTTTTGACTTTTCATTAACTGGAAATAAATATTACAACGGTAAAGTTTTACAAGTTTCATCTACAACTCCATAAAGAAAACCTTAAATTGAATTTAAGTTACCAAAATTTCATTCCCAAAAAAGCGATTCCTTATGTTCAATTTTTAATTGATGAACATTCTTTCGATTTAATAATAGTAAATCAAAGACAGACAAAACATGGTGACTTTAGACAATTACCTAATGGACGGTTTCAGATTACAGTAAATAATAACTTAAATAAATATCAATTTTTATTGACTTTAATTCATGAAATAGCACATCATGTTACTCATCAAAAATTTGGCAGAGTACAACCTCACGGAAATGAATGGAAAACAGTTTTTCAACATTTAATGCTTCCTTTCTTACGACCAGAGATTTATCCCATAACAATATTACCTCATCTAGCTAATTATTTAAAAAACCCAAAAGCAAGTACAGATACCGATGTAAATTTAGCATTAGCTTTAAAAGGGAACGAAGCTGCAAGCGGTAAAAGTTTTATTTTCGAAATCCCCTTTGAGAGTTTCTTCATTTTTAAGGATATTATCTATAAAAAAGGTAACAAACGAAGAACTAGATTTGAATGTTTAAATGTTGCTACAAAAAAATATATCTATTCAATCAGAATGTAGAAGTTAAACTTTATAAACCATAAAAAAGCATCCAATTGGATGCTTTTTTACTACTTATCTCTTTTAATAAACAAAGTGTCTAACTCCATTTCTTTTTGAAGCCAACTTCTTAACTCTCTTTCTTTAGGAGCAATTATACTATCTGGTAATTTTAAATTCCATTTAATTGTAGCTACAGGAATAGTATCAATTTTAATAAAGTCATTAGATGATAAAACACTCGCAAAACCAATTGCTTCAATATCTACATATCTAATTTTTGCATCTTTAGCAATTCTACTAAAAGCTACAATTTTTTGATTTTTATTCAAAGCATCTTGCTCAATTCTGTTATTCAATTTAGTGATATCTTCCTGAAGATCTGAGATTTGTTTATGTAAGCCTGCAATAATATTTTTACTTTCTTGCAATTCTTCTCTTTTCTCTTTATATGCAGTAGTAATCAATTCAAAACTCTTAGTATCACTTCCTTTAATTTCTATTTTAACATCTTTTAAATTTGCATACCTTGGGTCATTAATTAATTGATTTTGCAGCATATTTTCCTCGGCCTCACTAATTTCATTAAAAAAGTTTAAACTAATAATCTTAGTTTTAATATTTAAATCTTTATCTATTAATTGATATTTAGGATTAGAATCTATCTCATTTTTTACATACTTAGAAAACTGAGAATCCATTCTACTTTCATCCAAGGCACTTATAAAAGTATAAACTGCAGGTATCATAACTGCAATACCTACTACTGTTGCTACAGTTGTGTAACGTTTTCTTCTTGCAGCGTTCGCATATTTATGCATTGGAAAACTTAATAATTTTAATACTATAAAGGTTGCCAAGGCAATAAAAATAGTATTAATTGTAAACAAAAATAAAGCTCCTAAAGCATATTCGAATCCTTTAGGATTTCCAGAAAAACCATTTGCTAACCCAAAACCCGCAGTACATAAAGGTGGCATTAATGCCGTTGCAATAGCTACACCGAAAATTACAGAAGCTACAGTTCCTTTTTTAGTTCTAGCAACCATTAAGGCTAATCCCCCAAAAAAAGCAATTAAAACATCTCTAATATCTGGCTTAGTTCTTCCTAACAATTCTGAAGTTTCCTCACCAGCTCCTGGAAAAAAATAAAAATATACAAATGAAGCCAATAAGCTTAAAACTATCATTGTAGCTAAACTTATTGCGGACTTTTTAAAAATTTCAATATCATTAATTGCAAACGCACTACCAATACCTAAGATTGGCCCCATTAAAGGCGATATTAACATAGCACCAATCACTACCGCTGTTGAATCTGCATTAAGCCCTATAGAAGCCACAAAAACAGCAAAAATAAGAATCCAAGCTGTAGCTCCCTTAAAAGGAATGTCAGCTTTTATAGCATTTATAGTAGCTTCATGATCTGTATCATCTCTAAAGTCTAAAAGCTCTTTCAAATACTTTTTAATACTTTCAAATAAACCTTTGGCTTCATTTTTAATTTCAACCTTAGATTCTTCTACTGAAGTATTATTCAAATTATTTTCTCCCATTATATATTAAATTAACTGGTGAAAGATACAAAAAAAGTAGATTATTGTTTTTTTATTTTTTGTTATTAACAACAAAAAACTCTGCATATATATGCAGAGTTTTTTCAACTTGTGACCGGGCTGGGGCTCGAACCCAGGACCCTCTCCTTAAAAGGGAGATGCTCTACCAACTGAGCTACCAGGTCATACTTGTTTTAAGCGGCTGCAAATATATAATTTATTTACAAACAAACAAACTTTTTTTTTATTTTATTTCATTTAAATATGCTTCTCTTACTTTTTTAAATAAATTAGAGGAATACACAAAACTTACAACAGCCTCATTGTCAGTTTTAAATATCTCATCACTGCTACCTTCCCACGCTTTTCTTCCATTCTTTAAAAAAAGAATTTTTTCTCCAATTTCCATCACAGAATTCATGTCATGAGTATTTATAACTGTTGTAATGTTATATTCATCTGTAATCTCTTGAATTAAATTATCTATTACAATAGCTGTCTGTGGGTCTAAACCAGAATTTGGCTCATCACAAAACAAATATTTAGGGTTCATAACTATTGCTCTTGCTATTGCAACTCTTTTTTGCATCCCTCCAGATAACTCAGCAGGAAATTTTTTATTAGAATTTTCTAAATTAACTCTTTTCAACACAAAATTAACTCGATCCAACATTTCTGATTGAGACTGTTTTGTAAACATTTTTAAAGGAAACATAATATTTTCTTCTACAGTTTGAGAATCAAATAATGCGCTACCTTGAAAAACCATACCTATTTCTTGTCTCCACTGCCTCTTTTCTTCATTAGAAAATTGAGTATTAGCTTTCCCATCAAAAGAAATTGTTCCAGCTTCTGGAACATGCAACCCTATCAAAGATTTTAGAAAAACTGTTTTACCAGAACCACTTTGCCCAATAATTAAGCTTGTTTTTCCTGGTAGAAATGTAGTAGTTATTCCTTTTAAAACTTTAACGTCTCCAAAACCTTTATGTAAATCTTTAACTTCTATCATTTAGGTAAGTAACATTTGAGTTAGAAAATAATTAGCAATTACAATTAAAATAATAGTCCAAACAACTGCCTGCGTACTTGCTTTACCAACTGCTATTGAACCACCTTTTACATAATAACCATGATAAGAAGGAACCGTTGCAATTAAAAAAGCAAAAACTAATGTTTTAATCATTGCATAAGTAATTAAAAACGGATTAAAAGTTGTTTGCAATCCTTCTACATAATCTACTCCAGCAAATAAACCAGATAAAACACCTGCAACCCATCCTCCAAATATGCCTAAAATCATTGCTAGAAGAATTAAAAAAGGGTAAAAGAACACTGTAGATATTACTTTTGGTAGCACCAAATAATTTAATGAATTAATCCCCATAACTTCTAGTGCATCTATTTGCTCTGTTACTCGCATAGCTCCAATACTAGAAGTTATATATGAACCTACTTTACCTGCTAAAATAATTGAGCAAAATGTAGGTGCAAATTCTAAAATTATAGATCTTTTAGCTGCAAAACCAATTAAGGAATCTGGTATGAAAGGGCTTTCTAAATTTAAAGCAGTTTGTAAAGCAATTACTCCACCAATAAAAAAGGGAATAAACATAACAATACCAAGAGATTTTAAACCAAGCTCTTCTATTTCTTTCATTAAAGCTTCATAAAAAACCCTACCTTTTTGAGGTCTTTTAAAAACCTGCGTAAGCATTATAAAATATTTACCAATATGCTCTATGTAATTCATAGATTTAATTTTATGCTAAAGTATTAAATTTACATGAATAGACTGTTAATTTGAAGCAATCAAAATAAAAATTAATTACTTTTGATTTTATTCATAAACAATAATTTTTCATGAAAAATATATTAATATTTTTATCAGTATCTAGTTTTTTATTTTTTGGCTGTAAATCTCAAAAAAAGAATCAACAAAAACCTAAATTAGTAGTAGGCATTGTTATAGACCAAATGAGATATGACTATTTAACTCGATTTTCTGATAGATATGGAAATGATGGATTTAAAAAATTATTAAAACACGGTTTTTCTCTTGAAAATGCACACTATAATTACATTCCTACATATACCGCAGTTGGTCACACATCAATTTATACAGGTACCACACCAGATAATCATGGAATAATTTCTAACAATTGGTACGATAAATTTTTAAAAAAATCTATTTATTGTGTAGATGATACTAATTTCAAAACTATAGGTAATAATGGTATTGCAGGGAAAAAATCTCCGTTTAGAATGCAAACTACAACCGTAACAGATCAACTTCATTTAGCTCAGAATATGAAAGGGAAGACTATTGGTGTAGCTATAAAAGATAGATCTGCAATTTTACCCGCTGGTCATACAGCTAATGCAGCATATTGGTTTGATGGCAAAAAAATGGACAATGGGTTTCTTCTTCATTTTATATGGAAAAATTGCCAAGTTGGGTAGATAATTTTAACAACTCTGAAATAGTTAATAATTATTTAAAAACACCATGGAACACTCTTTATAATATAGAAACTTACACAAATAGTATTGTTGATGAGAATATATTTGAAGGAAAGTTTAAAGGTGAAACTACTTCCACTTTTCCACACGACATTCCTAATTTAAAAGCTGAAAATGGAAATTTCGATATTATAAAGGCGATACCTGCGGGTAATTCTTTTACAGCAGATTTTGCAAAAGCTACAATAATTAATGAAGACCTTGGAAAAGGAATTTATACAGATTTTTTAGCAGTAAGTTTTTCTTCTACAGATTATATTGGTCATCAATTTGGACCTACTTCTATTGAAATAGAAGATACATATTTACGATTAGATAAAGACATTGCAGATTTAATTTCATTTTTAGACAAACAAGTTGGGCAAGATAATTATACCATTTTCTTAACAGCTGATCATGCAGCTGTAGATATACCTGCATATTTACAATCTATAAAAATACCTGCACATTATTTTAGTACAAGTAAATTTAGAAAAGAAATTTTAGCAGTCACAAAGAAATATTTTAATTCTACAGAATTAATTGAAAACGTTTCTAATTATCAAATATTTTTAGACAATGATAAAATTGAATCTTTGGGGCTAAATAGAAATAAAGTTGCCGAAAAATTAGTAGACGAAATTATAAATTTTGATGGAATTTATAAAGCTGTAACTGCTAAAACCTTACAAACAACTAGATTTTCTGATGGTATTTTAAATTATTTACAAAATGGTTATAATCAAAAATATTCTGGAGATGTTATGATGATACCTTTCCCTGCAACATTAACTGGAGGTAGAACTGGTACTTCTCACGGATCTGGATATTCTTATGATACACATATACCTATAATTTTTTATGGAAATGGAATTAAAAAAGGTGTTTCTAAAAAAAAGTATGATATTATTGATATTGCACCAACAATATCAAACTTACTCAAAATTGAAGCTCCAAATTCTTCTACAGGAAAAATTATTACAGAGGCCTTAAAATAATTAATAATGAAACTTAAACATCTGATATTACTATTTTTAACTTATATCAGTTCTATTTCAGTAAATAGTCAGGTTACAGAATTTAATAAGAAATTTGAGTTACCTTCTATTGTTGAAGAAACCTCTGGTTTATTGTTTTTAGATGGAAAAATTATAACACATAATGATAGTGGAGATGAGGCTAATTTATATGAGTTAAGTAATTCATCAGGAAACTTATTAAGAACTATTAATATTAACAACGCGTCTAATGTAGATTGGGAAGACATAACTGAAGATAATACTCATATCTATATTGGAGATTTTGGAAATAATAATGGTACAAGAACAGATTTAAAGATTTATAAAATTTTAAAGTCAGATTTTAAAAAAAACAATAGTATTTCTGCGGATATAATTTCTTTCTCTTATGAAGATCAAAAAAATTTCAGCAATTCTAATAATCATAATTTTGATGCAGAAGCTTTTGTAGTTTATGATAACCAACTTCTAATCTTTACTAAAAATAGAGCTGATTTTCAAACTAATGTTTATAAAATTCCAAATATTGCAGGAGCTTATTCTGCTACAAAAGTAAGTAATGCTAATGTAGAAGGATTAATAACTGGAGCAACTTTCTGTAACAATAATTTTATGCTTTGTGGGTATAGTACAACTGCAATTCCTTTTCTAATATACATAAGTTCTAACAGAAATTCTGGAAATGATATTTTTAACTCTGGTTTTGAAAAGCATATTTTAAATAGTGAAGTAGAGCAAAGAAGTCAAATTGAAGCAATAACTAGTTTTGAAGATGGAAAATTCTATCTATCAAGAGAAAGAGTAAACAATTCTTTTGTAAATCTGCCCCAAAAACTCTATGAGTTTAAAGATGAAAGAACAAAAGTATTATCTTCAGAAAGTTTTGATATCGATAAAATTAAAATATTACCAAACCCTACCTCAAATTTAATTCGAATAAACAGTAAGAAAAAAATTAAATCTATAACTATATTTAATACTATTGGCAAAAAAGTTTTAAGTGATAACTCTCCACATCAAGAAATTAATATATCTCACCTTTTAAAAGGAATATATGTTATAAAAGTTCAGTTTAATGACACTAAAAGTTATAGTAGAAAAATAATTAAGCTTTAAACACCGAGTTTTTTTGATGTTTTTTAATCGCTTTTCTAGCAAGTGTAATTCCAATAATTAAGGAGACAATTGCTCCTATTAATGTGCCAGGGATAAAGTTTATAAAAAGAAAAAAGTCATATGCTCCATGAAAAGCAGTAGCAGTTATCAATCCAATTAAATTATACTTTAATTTATTGTTAGAAAATTTTGCTTTACCCATAAAATACCCCATTAAAATTCCGAAAGTAGCATGAGCTGGTACAGCAGTAAATGCCCTTATAATTCCTGTAGAAACTCCATATTGAAAAACGTATAAGATATTCTCTAAAGCTGCAAATCCCATAGAAACCATTACAGCATAAACAATTCCATCAAAAGGCTCATTAAATTCTTTATTACTTTGTGCATAATACTTAACAATTACATATTTAGAGAACTCTTCTACTAAAGCAACAACAATAAACGCTTTAAGCAATTGCTGAAATATACTTTTTGAATCCGTTAATGGATAGATCGTATTTAGAATTAAACTTAAAATAAAAGTTATTAAAATACTTGCAAAAGCACCTAGAAGAAAATTTTTTACTAGAAAAGAAATTGGTTCTTTTTCAAATTTATCTTTCAGATAGATAAAAATTACAATAATCATTACTGGAGCAATAGCAAGAAATAATAAATTCATTTAATAAATATAAGCAAGATATTATTCTTTAGGCAAAAAAACTTCAGCCATCATACAGCGTGCGCTTCCACCACCACATGCTTCAATAGTATCTAATGAACTAGAAATAATTTTACAATGGTTGTTAATTTGAGATTTTTGACTTTGAGTTAAACAATCATGTGCTGCTTTACTCATAACTAAAAATAGCTCATTATTAGCTCCATTAACCTGTAACATATTTCCAGCAAAATTATTTACTTGCTCTTCTGTAATATCAATAACTTGCTTACTATCTTCTTTTAAGTGTTTTAGAACATTTTTACGTTCTTTTTTATCATCAATAGAAGATAAGCAAACAATAGCAAATGTTTCTGCCAAACACATCATAACATTTGTATGGTAAATGGCTTTTCTTTTATTATTTACAGTTTGGTTTGCTGTAAAGACAACAGGTGTATATTCAAAATCCTCACAAAACTCAATAAACAAATCTTCATCAGCTCTTGGAGACAAAGCACAATATGCTTTTTTATTTACTCTATCTAGCAACAAGCTTCCAGTACCTTCTAGAAAAATTCCTTCCTCTTCTGCTGAAGTATAATCTACAATATTATCAATTAAAAAACCTTGTTTTTCTAAAGTAGTTAAAATATCTTCTCTACGCTCTAACCTCCTGTTTTCTGCGAACATAGGATATAATGCTACAGTTCCGTCTTGATGAAATGATATCCAATTATTAGGAAAAATAGAATCTGGTGTATCAAACTCATTTGTATCAGAAACTACAATTACATTTACACCATAACTTTTTAATTTTTCTACATAAGCATCAAATTCAATTTGAGCTTTATTATTAACTGTTGATGGTAAAATTCCGTCTAAAACCTTTTGGTAATAATTGTTAATTGCAGTTTGTTCGTTCATCCTAAAATTTACCGGACGAATCATTAAAATAGTGTTCGTAGTTTGTTTCATAATTCAAATATTTAGGCCTATAGCTTATAATAATAGCTAAACTTTACAACCCTAATAAAAACTTTTAATAATTTTAATCTCTAATTAATGGCATTGTAGAACAACGCAAAAGACCTTCTTGTTTGGCTATTTCTGCATATGGTACAGCTTCTACCCTAAAACCTTTATCTTCTAACCAAGTATTTAAACGGGTAAAATTTTGTTCAGAGATAATAACATCTTCAGATATTGAAAACACATTACTATTCATGTTATACATTTCATCTTTAGTTATCTCAAAAACATTTTCTATTCCAAAAAGTTTATCAACCATTCATATTCACTCTCAATTAAGAATCCGTTTTTATGAATTATCGCTTTATCTTTACCTATAGGTTGAAAACAACAATCTAAATGAAGCGCGTTTTCCTTTGCATTAGTATTTGATTTTCTTAACTCAAAAGGTTTCACAATTTTATCAGGAAACAATTTTTGCAAAGCATTCACAGCATTTACATTTGTTCTTGCAGTAATATAATCTGGATAATCTTTTCCTGAATATGTACCAATAAATATATAATCATTCCAAGGCATAACATCACCACCTTCTACATGACAATTTTCTGGTAATTCTATAATATTATTTGAAGTAACTTTAGAAATTACATGATTAATAGCATCAATTTCTTTGTCTCTGTCTGGAAGAATATTAGCTTTAATTAATTTATCATCTATTACAAAAGCTATATCTCTTGAAAAGATTTGATTATAATCTTTAATTTCTTTAGGTCTAAATACTTCCACATCATATTTTTTAAAAACTTTAGCAACAGCTTCCATTTCTAAAACCATGTCCTCTTCTTTTGGATAAGTACCTGCTAATACATGTAACCTACTTTTAGGATCGTAACAATCTTCAACATTTGGAACAGGCCCATTACTACTTGCTGTTCCTAAAATTACAGATCTTAATCTGGAAGTTTCATTTTTAATATTAAGTTGTAACATATTGTTAAATAGATAAAAAAAGCTTCATAAATTATGAAGCTTTTAGTTTTTTTGTAAAAATAACAATATTTTTTATCTTTTCTCTATTTCTACAAAAGGTCTTACATTTTCTCCTGTATAAATTTGACGAGGTCTCCCTATTGGTTCTTTCTTTAATCTCATTTCTTTCCATTGAGCAATCCAACCTGGCAAACGGCCTAACGCAAACATTACTGTAAACATTTCTACTGGAATTCCCATTGCTCTGTAAATAATTCCTGAATAGAAATCTACATTTGGATACAGTTTTCTCTCAACAAAATAAGGATCATTTAATGCTTCTTGTTCTAAACCTCTTGCAATATCTAAGATAGGATCTTCTACTCCTAATTCATTTAAAACTTCGTCTGCTGCTTTTTTAATAATTGTTGCTCTAGGGTCGAAATTTTTATAAACTCTGTGTCCAAAGCCCATTAATCTAAAAGGATCATTTTTATCCTTTGCCTTAGCCATATATTTCTTAGTATCACCACCATCTTCTTTAATAGCTTCCAACATTTCTAATACTGCTTGATTAGCACCTCCATGAAGTGGCCCCCAAAGTGCAGAAATTCCTGCAGATAAAGAAGCGAATAAACCAGCATGAGAAGAGCCTACAATTCTTACAGTAGAAGTAGAACAGTTTTGCTCATGATCTGCATGTAAAATTAATAGTTTATCAATTGCATCTTTTATAATTGGATTTATTACATATTCTTCATTTGGTTGTTCAAACATCATTTTCATAATATTCTCAACATAACCTAAAGAAGTAGAACCATAATTTAATGGAAGACCTTGTTTCTTTCGCATTGTCCAAGCTACTAAAACAGGAAACTTACCAAGAATTTTAACTATAGACCTATACATGTCTTCTTCTGAGTCTCACATTAACAGAAGAAGGGTTAAAAGCTGTAAGAGCACTTGTTAAAGATGATAAGACTCCCATTGGGTGAGCCGTTTTAGGAAAAGCATCTATAATTTTTTTAATATCATCATCAACAACAGATTTAGATTTAATATCTGCATGAAATTTTTCTAACTGTTCTTTAGTTGGTAAATCTCCAAAAATTAAAGCATATGCTACTTCTAGAAAATCTGCTTTTTCGGCTAATTCTTCAATAGTATAACCTCTATATCTTAAAATTCCTTTTTCACCATCTAAAAATGTAATAGCACTTTCACAAGAACCTGTGTTCTTATATCCAGGATCAATAGTAATAACTCCATTTGTTGCACCTCTTAACGTTTTAATGTTTATGGCAACTTCATTTTCAGTTCCTTTAACTAGAGGAAATTCATAAGAATTTTCTCCAATTTGTAATTTAGCTATATCAGACATTTATGATGATTTTTTAATATTTTTATCTGTGCACGAAGATACCAAATTAATAAGAATTTTAAATAGTGTAAAGCATAGATTTTAAATATTTAAAAATAGCTTAAGTCGATTTAACAAAATCTTAATAAACACAAAAAAACCTCGCATATAAAATGCGAGGTTTAGAATAAATAGTACTGTTTTTTATTATATTTTAAATGCCTTCTCTTTAGGAAAGTATGCAGTTTCTGCTAACTCTTCTTCGATACGCAATAATTGATTATATTTTGCCATTCTATCTGAACGAGAAGCTGAACCTGTTTTAATTTGACCACAATTTAATGCTACAGCTAAATCTGCAATAGTATTATCTTCTGTTTCACCTGATCTATGAGACATTACCGAAGTATAACCTGCATTCTTAGCCATATTTACAGCCGCTATAGTTTCTGTTAAAGTACCTATTTGGTTTACTTTTATTAGAATTGAATTTGCGATTCCGTTTTCAATTCCTCTTGATAAACGATCAACGTTTGTAACAAATAAATCATCTCCTACTAACTGAACTTTATTTCCTATTTTTTCTGTTAAGTATTTCCAACCTTCCCAATCGTTTTCATCCATACCATCTTCAATAGAGATAATTGGATACTTAGCAGATAATTCTGCTAAATAATCTGCTTGTTCTTGGCTAGATCTAATTTTACCTGTAGATCCTTCAAATTTAGTATAATCGTATTTACCATTAACATAGAATTCTGCAGCTGCACAATCCAAAGCAATCATAATTTCATCACCTAATTTATATCCAGCATTACTAACAGCCAAAGCAATGGTTTCTAAAGCATCTTCTGTACCTCCTTCTAAATTTGGAGCAAATCCTCCTTCATCTCCAACAGCTGTAGATAAGTTTCTATCGTGTAAAACTTTCTTTAAATTATGAAAAATTTCAGATCCCATTTTCATTGCTTCTGTAAAACTTTCAGCTTTTACAGGCATAACCATAAATTCTTGAAAAGCTATTGGTGCATCAGAATGAGAACCTCCATTTATAATATTCATCATTGGAACTGGTAAAGTATTTGCAGAAACACCACCAACATACCTATAAACAGGCATTCCAAGTTCATTTGCAGCTGCTTTTGCTGCCGCTAAAGAAACCCCTAAAATAGCATTTGCTCCTAATTTTGATTTATTTGGAGTACCATCTAAATCTATCATTAATTGATCTATTGCATTTTGTTCAAATACTGAAACCCCTAAAAGTTCTGCTGAAATAATATGATTAACATTTTCTACAGCTTTTAAAACTCCTTTACCCATATAATCTTTTCCTCCGTCACGCAGTTCTACAGCTTCATGTTCACCTGTAGATGCTCCAGAAGGAACAGCAGCTCTACCAAGAACTCCATTTTCTGTTGTTACATCTACTTCTACAGTAGGGTTTCCTCTTGAATCAAAAATTTGGCGGGCATGAACGCTTATAATTATACTCATTAATTTAAAATTTTATAAACTCAATAAAAAATGAGTTTTGATTATTTTTATTCCGACGCTAAATTACGAAATGTCTAAAAGATTTAATAATTTGTACTTAGTTAATTACGAAAACGTTTGCAATTAATTTTTTATCTTAAAAATAAAAAAACCCACTCAGAAACTGAGTGGGAAAATTGCTATGAAAAAGAATGTGATTTTTACATCACAGTTCTAATATAATACTATTATTAATATAAATTATATTATAATGTTTAAAAGCGTTTAAATTTCGATTAACAACAAAAAAATTACGACAAAACACTTTTAACCTTCTGAATTTCAGCGATAAACTGATCAAATAAATATTCAGAATCATGAGGCCCAGGACTAGCTTCTGGATGGTATTGAACAGAAAATGTATTTTTGTTTTTTAATCGAATTCCTGCTACAGTATGATCATTTAAATGTACATGTGTAATTTCTATATCCTCATTTGCTTCTGCATCTTCTCTATTGATTGCAAAACCATGATTTTGAGACGTTATTTCACCTTTACCAGTTAAAAGATTTTTAACAGGATGATTTATACCTCTATGCCCGTTATGCATTTTATAGGTTGAGATACCATTTGCTAGAGCAATTACTTGATGTCCTAAACAAATTCCAAACAAAGGCAAATCTTTTTTGATAATTTCTTTAGCAACTTCTTGAGCTTCAATTAAAGGTTCAGGATCTCCAGGTCCATTTGAAATAAAATATCCATCTGGATTAAAACTAGATAAATCATTAAATGTAGAGTTGTAAGGGAAAACTTTAATATAAGCTCCTCTTTTTGCTAAGTTTCTTAGAATATTTTTTTATACCTATATCTAAAGCAGAAATTTTTATTGGAGCATTTTCATCTCCAACAAAATAAGGTTCTTTAGTAGACACTTTTGAAGCTAACTCCAATCCTTCCATACTAGGTACTTCGGCAAGTTGTTTTTTTAATGAATCAATATTATCAATGTCTGTAGAAATTATTGCATTCATTGCACCATTATCTCTAATATAAGCTACTAAAGCACGCGTATCAACATCAGATATAGCAACCAAATTATGCTCAATAAACCAATCTTTCAAATTTCCATCAGAATCTTCTCTAGAATGAGTAAAACTAAAATTTCTGCAAATTAATCCCGATATTTTTATTCCATCAGATTCTACCTCTTTATTATTAACTCCATAATTTCCAATATGCGCATTGGTAGCAACCATTAATTGTCCAAAATATGATGGATCAGTAAAAATTTCTTGATAACCAGTCATACCTGTATTAAAACAGATTTCCCCAGTAGATGTTCCTTCAATTCCTACAGATTTCCCATAAAAAATTGTTCCGTCTGCTAATAGAACTAGGGCCTTTTTACGTGTTTGATACTTCATTGATAATTGTTGTGTTTGTTATTGCAAAAATATAAAAAAAGGGATAAACGTAAACGTTTATCCCTTTTATAATTATGTGTTTTTTATTGAAAAAAATAATTTACAATTATTATTAAATCCTGTTCTATATTTAATGATAAATGATTCGATTTAATAAATTCATTTACTTTTAATAAATTTTTATTTTTAATAAACTTTTTTAACTCTTTCCTTTTAAATTTAATCTTTTCAAAATTGCCATTAATTTGAAAATAATATTCTTCTTTGAGTTTCCAGTTTATAGATTCTGCTGTTATTTTATTCTGAACTTGACGCTTTTTTATCTTATAAATTTTCTTTAAAAATAAACATTCATCCTTTTTTAATAATACTTCGAAAATTTCGTTATTATTCTGAGTATAAATTCTAGAATTTATTTTTGCATAACTAATTTTATTATAAATAAAAATTGAATCTTTTTCAATTTCAGAGATAAATAAACCATTATATAAATCAATATTTATATTATTAATTATATATTCATTTCCAGAAGTTAAAATTATTCTGCCTTTATTTTTAAAATTTTTAAACAGTAAAGGACTGCCTTTTAATTCTGTAATTCGGTTATTAATTGATCTATTTTTAAAAGCAAATCTATTACCACTTAAAAGTTGATTACTGCCAAAGAAATCACCAGGATTTCCTCCTTGAGAATATAAAAATGAGTTTGCAAAACAAATTAATAAAATAATAAGGGCAAATTTATTCATAAAGGGTGAAACAAATAATATTATAGATTATTATAATATTTTAAAGTTTTAATTAAATCTTTTTCTTTTTTTGTTACTAATCTATTCGATTTTATATACTCTTTTAAAACTTTAACTTTATTATCTTTTATAAATCGAAAAAAATCTTTTTTCTTTAAATTAATTGGTTCGTAATTACCATTAAATTTGACAAAATAATCTTCTGTAAGTTTCCATTTAACTGTTTCAGCTGTTAACTTGTTTTGAACTTGTCTTTTTAAAACTTTAGATATTTTTTTTAATAAACTAATACGATTACCTGTTTCTAAAATTTCGTAAATTTTATTTTCATTTTGAGTATATACTTTAGAATTAATATTAGCCATTTTAATATTGTTAAAAATAAATATTGAATCTTTAGCTATTTCAGACACAAACTCTCCATTATCTAAATCTACATTTATATTCTTAATCTTATAAAGTTTTCCAGAAGTTAATTTTAAAATACCATTATTTTTAAAGTTATTAAATAGTAAAGGGCTCCCTTTAATTCCTATTCTACTTTTATTTATATCACTATTAACACTTGCAAAACGGCCGCCATCTAACATTTGATTACTACCAAAATAGGTTCCAGATTTCTGACCTCCTGCAGTCATGAAATTTGTATTAATACTATTTTGACTTAAAGAATTAAAAGAAATAAAAAATAATGCAGTTAAAACAATAAATGATTTTTTCATGATAAATAAATTAAATTAGTGTACTAATTGTGAACAAGTATTGTACCGTAAAACAAAAATATTATAACGTGTTATAATGTTTAAGAATAGTAATTAAATCTTTTTCCTTTTTTACTTTTAGTCTATTACTTTTAATAAATACTTTCAGATTTTTAATGTTATTTGCATCCAAATAATTGAAAAAATCTTTTTTCTTTAAATTGATTTCTTCTAACTTGTTATTAATTTTCACATAATAATCTTCGTTATGTTTCCATTTAAGTTCTTCTGCAGATAATTTATTCTGAACTTGCCTTTTTATTACTTTAGTATGTTTTATTAAAAAAGATATATTTTTACCTGATTCTAAAATTTGATATATACTATTATTAATTTGTGTATATTTCTTATTATTAATAATTGCTTTTTTAACATTATTAAAAATAAATAACGAATCTTTACCAATTTCAGCAACAAAATTTCCTTTATCCAAATTTAGATTAATATTACTTATGCTATAAGTTTCACCAGAAGTTAAAGTTAATATTGCTTGATTATTAAAATCTTTAAACATTAAGGAACTACCTTTTGCTTTTATATTTCCAAAATGGCTGTTTAAACTAGAAAAACTACCGTTTTCTAACAGTTGATTGCTACCTAAAAAAGCACCAGAAGACTGAGCCGTAAAAGCTGATGACACAAACAATATACAAATAAAAAAAATGCTTTTCATAAAATACGATATTAAATATTAAGTAACTAAGATATAAAATAAAAGGGATAAACGTAAACGTTTATCCCTTTTATATAGTTTAAAAAATTTTCATTTTTTATTCTTCAGACTTTTCTTCAGTTGAAGTCGCTTCTACTTGAGCAGAATCAGCTTTTTTGCTTTTTCCTCTACGAGTAGATTTCTTAGCTTTTTTACCTTTAGGATTGTAAATTTCGTTGTAATCAACTAATTCTACCATTGCCATAGGAGCATTATCTCCTTGACGATTTCCTAATTTTATAATACGTAAATAACCTCCTGGTCTGTCTGCTACTTTAACAGAAATTTCTTTAAACAACTCTGTTACAGCATACTTATCACGTAAGTAAGAAAATACAATACGTCTATTGTGAGTAGTATCTGATTTAGACTTTGTAATTAATGGTTCAACAAAAACTCTTAAGGCTTTTGCTTTAGCCACTGTTGTGTTAATACGTTTATGCTCTATTAAAGAACAAGTCATATTAGCTAACATCGCCTTTCTATGCGCTGTTTTTCTTCCTAAGTGATTGAATTTCTTTCCGTGTCTCATGACGTTTGTTTTATACTTTCATCTTGCATCTACCCATTATGAGGAGCAAAATATGAAAGGTTAATCTCTATCTAATTTATATTTTGTTAAATCCATCCCGAAATTTAAACCTTTAACAATAACTAATTCTTCTAGTTCTGTTAATGATTTTTTACCAAAATTACGGAACTTCATTAAATCACTTTTATTAAAAGAAACTAAATCTCCTAATGTATCTACCTCTGCAGCTTTTAAACAATTTAAAGCTCTTACAGATAAATCCATATCGATTAATCTAGTTTTTAATAACTGACGCATATGTAATGACTCTTCGTCATATGTTTCTGTTTGTGCAATTTCATCAGCCTCTAAAGTGATACGCTCATCAGAGAATAACATAAAGTGGTGAATTAAAATTTTAGCAGCTTCAGTTAAAGCATCCTTAGGATTAATTGAACCATCAGTATCGATATCGAAAACTAATTTTTCATAATCTGTTTTTTGCTCAACACGAAAGTTTTCAATTGAATATTTGACATTCTTAATTGGAGTGTAAATAGAATCAGTAAAGATTGTTCCTATAGGTGCTGAAGCTTTTTTATTTTCTTCTGCAGGTACAAATCCTCTACCTTTTTCAATTGTAATTTCAGCATTTAACTTAACAGACTTATCCATGTTACAAATAACTAAATCTGGGTTTAATACTTGAAAACCAGAAATAAATTTTTGCAAATCCCCTGCAGTAAACTGCTCTTGACCAGATACTGAAATAGAAACAGTTTCTCTATCAGTTTCATCTATTTGCTTCTTAAAACGTACTTGTTTTAAGTTTAATATAATTTCTGTAACATCTTCTACTACTCCAGGAACAGTAGAAAATTCATGTTCAACACCATCTACTCTTAATGATGTAATTGCAAAACCTTCTAATGAAGATAATAATACTCTTCTTAAAGCATTACCTACTGTTAAACCAAATCCTGGTTCTAAAGGCCTAAACTCAAATCTACCAGAAAAATCTGTAGATTCAATCATTATAACCTTATCAGGTTTTTGAAAATTTAAAATTGCCATTTTCTTCGTTTTAATTGTTACTCAGTTGCGCGGTTTATAAGTGTGAAGAAACACTTATAAACCCTTTGGCTGAATCTCAATATGATTAATTATTACTTAGAATATAATTCTACGATTAATTGTTCTTTAATGTTTTCAGGTATTTGTAATCTTTCTGGAGCTTTTACAAAAGTTCCAGTTTTAGTGTCAGAATTCCAAGTTAACCACTCAAAAACATTACTATTAGAAGCTAAAGCATTTTCAATAGCTACTAAAGATTTAGATTTTTCTCTTACAGCAACAACATCACCATCTTTTAAACTATAAGAGGGTATGTTTACTATCTCTCCATTTACAGTAATATGTCTATGTGAAACTAATTGACGAGCTCCACTTCTAGAGTTAGAAACTCCCATTCTGTAAACTACGTTATCTAAACGAGACTCACATAATTGCAATAAGATTTCACCTGTAATTCCTTGAGAAGCTGATGCTTTTTTAAATAAATTACTAAACTGACGCTCTAATATACCATAAGTATATTTAGCTTTTTGCTTCTCCATTAATTGAGTAGCATACTCAGATTTTTTCCCTCTTCTTCTTGCATTTCCATGCTGTCCTGGAGGAAAGTTTCTTTTTCGAAGTTTTTATCTTCTCCAAAAATTGCTTCACCAAACTTACGAGCAATTTTTGTTTTTGGTCCTGTATATCTTGCCATTTCTTTGTTATTATAGATAGGGATTATGAATTAAGGCTTACTCCTTCGATAATCTTTATTCCTATCAAGTTAAAATATTTAATTATACTCTTCTTCTCTTAGGTGGACGACATCCATTATGAGGAATAGGTGTAACATCAATAATTTCTGTTACCTCAATACCTGCATTATGAATAGATCTAATAGCAGACTCTCTACCATTACCAGGTCCTTTTACATAAACTTTTACTTTACGTAAACCTGCTTCTTTTGCAACGTTTGCACAATCTTCTGCTGCTAATTGAGCTGCATATGGAGTATTCTTTTTAGAACCTCTAAAACCCATTTTACCTGCAGATGACCAAGAAATTACGTCACCTTTTTTATTTGTCAAAGAAATAATGATGTTGTTGAATGATGCAGTTACATGCGCCTCTCCAATTGCATCAATAATTACTTTACGTTTTTTTGAACTTGCTTTTGCCATAATTATTAAGTTTTAGTAATTTAGTTTTCTAACTTTATAGTTATACTATTATTAGATCTTTATTACTTTATCTAGCTTATTTTTTCTTGTTAGCTACAGTTTTTCTCTTACCTTTTCTTGTACGAGAGTTATTCTTAGTTCTTTGACCTCTTAATGGAAGACCAAGTCTGTGACGAATTCCTCTTTGACATCCGATATCCATCAAACGTTTGATGTTTAACTGAACTTCAGAACGTAATTCTCCTTCAATTGTGAAAGATCCTACTTGCTCTCTAATTGCTGCGATTTGCTCATCTGTCCAATCTTGAACTTTGATGCTTTCATCAACATTTGCTTCTGATAAAACTTTTACAGCTCTGCTGTTTCCTATACCAAAGATGTAAGTTAAAGCAATAACCCCTCTTTTATTCTTTGGAATATCAATACCTGCTATTCTTGCCATTACCCTTGTCTTTGTTTAAATCTAGGATTTTGTTTATTAATCACGTATAATCTACCTTTTCTGCGAACTATTTTGCAGTCGGCACTTCTTTTTTTAACTGATGCTCTAACTTTCATCTGTTTGTTTGTTTTTAGTATCTGTAAGTAATTCTTGCTTTTGATAAATCGTAAGGACTCATTTCTAACTTTACCTTATCTCCAGGTAAAAGTTTAATATAATGCATACGCATTTTTCCAGAAATGTGAGCCGTAACTATATGTCCGTTCTCTAATTCTACACGAAACATTGCATTAGATAATGCTTCAGTTATAGTCCCGTCTTGTTGAATTGCTGATTGTTTAGCCATATTATTATTTATTCGATTTTCTATTGCTATTTCCCGCTTTCATTAACCCATCATAATGACGATTTAATAAGTACGAATTTATTTGTTGCAACGTATCAATTGCAACTCCAACCATAATGATTAATGATGTACCACCATAAAACATAGCCCAACTTTGTTGAATCCCAAATTGGAATGCAATCGCTGGTAAAATAGATAATGCTGCTAAAAATAACGATCCTGGGAACGTTATTCTAGACAATACAGAATCTAATCTATCTGCTGTGTCTTTACCTGGTCTAATACCTGGAATAAAACCACCACTTCTTTTAAATCTTCTGCCATTTTATTCGTAGGAATAGTAATAGCAGTATAGAAATAACTAAAAATAACGATTAACAATGCAAAAATAACATTGTACCATAAACCATTCATATCTTGTAGGCTTGCAATTACTGGAAATTTTTGAGCTAAAGCAACTGGTAAAAACATAATTGCTTGTGCAAAAATAATTGGCATTACACCTGCTGCATTTAATTTCAATGGAATATAATCCCTTGAACCTGCAACATTTTCTATATTTCCTGCAACTGTTCTTCTGGCATATTGCACTGCTATTTTTCTAACAGCAGTAACTAATAGCACAGTTAATAAAATTACTACAAACCAAACTATAATCTCAATTAAGATCATCATAACTCCACCTGCACCTGCATTTGTTGTTTTAGCAACAAATTCTTGTAAAAAAGCAGCAGGAAAGTTAGCGATAATACCAACAGTAATTAATAATGAAATTCCATTACCAACTCCTTTGTCTGTAATACGCTCTCCTAACCACATAGCAAAAATTGTACCTGAAGTTAAGATAATGATAGATGATACCCAAAATGTTGCACCACTAACTAAAAAAGCTTCAGGTCCAAGACCAAATTGAGTTTTAATAGCAGTAATATACGTTGGTGCTTGCACTAACGTAATACCTATAGTTAACCATCTTGTTATTTGTGTAATTTTTTTACGTCCACTTTCACCATCTTTTTGTAATTTTTGTAAATATGGAACCGCAATTCCCATTAATTGAACTACAATAGATGCCGAAATATATGGCATAATACCAAGAGCCATAACTGAAGCTCTAGCAAATGCTCCTCCTGTAAATGCATTCAATAAACCTAAAAGACCGCCTGAAGTACTTTCTTTTAATGCTGATAATTGTAATGGGTCTATTCCAGGTAAAGGAACAGCTGCCATAAAACGGTAAACAGCAATTAAACCGATAGTAAGAAGAATTTTATTCTTTAATTCTTCGATGCTAAAAATGTCTTTTAATCTATTAATAAAATTCATCATTTACGGGATGTTATAAAGTAACAGCTTCTCCTCCAGCTGCTTCAATAGCTGCTTTTGCTGATGCTGTAAATTTATGTACAGTTATATTTAATTTAGCTTTTAACTCACCATTACCTAATATTTTTACTAGGTCGTTTTTACCTGCTAATCTATTAGCTACTAAAACATCTAAACTAACTGTATCTGTTATCTTTCCACTATCAACTAAAGATTGTAATTTATCTAAATTGATACCTTGATATTCTTTACGATTGATATTTGTGAAACCAAATTTTGGTACACGTCTCTGAAGTGGCATCTGACCACCTTCAAAACCAATCTTTTTAGAATAACCAGAACGAGATTTCTGTCCATTGTGACCTCTTGTAGCGGTACCACCTTTTCCAGATCCTTCACCTCTTGCAATTCTTTTTCCTTTTTTAATGGAACCTTCTGCTGGTGTTAAATTATGTAAACTCATTTTTTATAATTTCTTATTTAATTTCTTCAAAAGAAACTAAGTGTTTAACTGTATTTACCATACCAACTATAGAAGGAGTTGCCTCATGTTCTACAGTTTGATTCATTCTACGTAAACCTAATGCCTCTAAAGTTCTCTTTTGATTCTGAAGACGCCCGATTTGACTTTTTACTTGTGTAACTTTAATTCTTGCCATCGTTCTTAGATTTATCCGTTAAATACTTTTTCTAAAGAAACCCCTCTTTGTTTTGCAATTGCAGCAGCACTACGCAACTGTAATAAAGCATTAAAGGTTGCTTTTACTGCATTGTGAGGATTAGAAGATCCTTGAGATTTTGATAATACATCATGCACCCCAACAGATTCTAATACTGCACGTACTGCTCCACCAGCAATAACCCCTGTACCAGGAGAAGCAGGCTTGATAAATACTTTCGCACCACCAAACTTACCTTTTTGCTCATGAGGTAAAGTACCTTCTAAGATTGGTATTCTAACTAAATTTTTCTTTGCATCTTCAATTGCTTTTGCAATAGCAGAAGCAACATCTTTAGATTTTCCTAATCCGTGTCCAACAACACCATTACCGTCACCTACAACAACAATTGCAGAGAATCCAAATGCTCTACCACCTTTTGTAACTTTAGTAACACGTTGTACACCAACTAACTTATCTACAAGTTCTAAACCACTAGGCTTAACTCTTTCTACGTTTTTATATCCTTGCATAATTTCTTAAAATTTTAAACCAGCTTCTCTTGCAGCGTCTGCTAATACCTTAACTCTACCGTGATATAAATATCCGTTTCTATCGAAAGCAACTGTTTCTAAACCAGCTTTTATAGTTAACTCAGCTATTGATTTACCAACTGCTGTAGCTGCCTCAGTTTTAGTACTTGCGCTTATTCCTTTATCTCTTGATGAAACAGAAGCTAATGTTACTCCATTTACATCGTCTATAACTTGAGCGTAAATTTCTTTATTACTTCTATAAACCGATAATCTTGGTTTAGTAGCAGTACCAGAAATGATTTTTCTAATTCTACGCTTAATTCTAGCTCTTCTTTGTAGCTTTGATAATGCCATATTGCTATATATTATGCAGATTTACCTGCTTTTCTTCTTAATACTTCACCAACAAACTTAACTCCTTTTCCTTTGTAAGGCTCAGGCGCTCTGAAAGAACGAATCTTTGCAGCAATTTGACCAACTAGTTGTTTGTCAAAAGAAGATAATTTAATGATCGGGTTTTTCCCTTTCTCAGATATTGTTTCAACTTTTACTTCTGGAGCAATTTCTAAAACAATATTATGAGAGAAACCTAAAGCTAAGTCTAATTTTTGCCCTTGATTAGATGCTCTATAACCAACACCTACTAATTCCAAATCTTTAGTCCAACCTTTACTTACACCTTCAATCATATTATTGATTAAAGCTCTCATTAAACCATGTTGTGCTTTATGGTCTTTACTTTCTGAAGCTCTATCCAAAATGATAACTCCATCTTCAATATTTACAGTAATTCCTTCAGAAATAGTTTGAGTTAACTCACCTAACTTTCCTTTAACTGTAATTACATTGTCTTTAATGTTTACATCTACACCTTGTGAAATGTTAACGGGATTTTTTCCTATTCTACTCATTTCTCAAAATTTAATAAACGTAACATAAAACTTCTCCTCCAACATTTTCCTGACGAGCTTTTTTGTTTGTCATTACACCTTTAGATGTAGATACAATAGCAATACCAAGCCCATTTAAGACTCTTGGCATTTCAGTAGAACCTACATACTTACGTAAACCAGGTGTACTAATACGTTGAATTTTTCTAATTACTGACTCTCTTGTTTCTTTGTCATACTTTATAGCTATCTTAATTGTCCCCTGAACATTATCGTCATTGAACTGGTAGCTTAAAATATACCCTTGATCAAACAAAATTTTAGTCATTTCCTTCTTCAAATTTGAAGCTGGAATTTCCACTACTCTGTGTCCTGCTGCGATAGCATTTCTTACTCTAGTAAGAAAATCCGCGATTGGATCTGTATACATATTTATTTAAATTGCGATTATGGTTTTCAAAATATCTCTATTTATGCTACAGATTTCTCTGTGATAATTGAACCTATAATCAGTTAAAATTCTAATACTCAAAAAAAATAGAGCGTGCAAAGATACACATACTATTTTTAATTATAAGATTTATTGTTGATTTCTACCAACTTGCTTTTTTTACACCTGGAATTAACCCTTGATTAGCCATTTCTCTAAATGTTACACGAGATAAACCAAATTGTCTCATATATCCTTTTGGACGACCAGTAAGTTTACATCTATTGTGCATTCTAATTGGTGAAGCATTTTTTGGTAATTTCTGTAATGCTTCATAGTCTCCAGCTTCTTTTAAAGCTTTTCTCTTTTCTGCATACTTTGCAACTGTTTTCGCTCTCTTACGTTCGCGAGCTTTCATTGATTCTTTAGCCATTTCTTAATTTTTTTGAATGGTAAACCTAATTCTCCTAATAATGACTTAGCTTCTTTATCAGTGTCTGCAGATGTTACAAATGTAATATCCATTCCATTGATTTTTTTCACTTGATCAATATTTATTTCTGGGTAGATGATTTGTTCAGTAATTCCTAAATTGTAATTACCTCTCCCATCAAAACCATTAGCTTTAATACCGTTAAAGTCTCTTACACGTGGTAGAGAAGCAGTAACTAATCTGTCTAAGAATTCATACATTTTATCTCCACGTAAAGTAACTTTAACACCAATTGGCATTCCTTTACGTAATTTAAATGCAGCAACATCCTTTTTAGACATCGTAGAAACAGCTTTTTGACCAGTAATTTTAGTCAATTCTTCTAAAGCATAATCTATTAATTTCTTATCTGCAATTGCAGCACCAACACCTTTAGAAAGAACAATTTTTTCTAATTTAGGTACTTGCATTACATTTTTATAACTGAATTCTTCAGTAAGAGCTTTTACAACTCTTTCTTTGTAATCCGCTTTTAATCTTGGTACGTAACTCATGATTATTATTATTTATTCGTTTTTTTAGAGATTCTAGTTTTAGTATCTCCATCAACTTTATAACCTACTCTTACAGCTACACCATCTTCTACTAACATTAAATTAGATATATGAAGTGAAGCTTCCTTTTTTACAATACCACCTTGAGGGTTTTGAGCGCTTGGTTTAGTGTGCTTAGAAATTAAGTTAACACCTTCTACCAATACTCTATCCTTATCTTTAATGATTTGTAAAACTTTACCTTCTGATCCTTTATGATCTCCTGCAATTACTTTTACAGTATCTCCTGATTTTAATTTGAACTTCTTCATTTTAACTAATGATTTAAAGCACTTCAGGTGCTAATGATACTATTTTCATGAATTGTTTATCACGAAGTTCACGAGCGACAGGTCCAAAAACACGTGTTCCTCTCATTTCCTCTGTAGGATTTAAAAGTACACAAGCGTTATCATCAAATCTGATGTATGATCCGTCTTTACGTCTTACTTCTTTTTTCGTTCTTACAACAACTGCTCTAGATACTTGACCTTTCTTAACAGTTCCGTTAGGAGTTGCAGATTTAACAGATACAACAATTTTGTCTCCAATACTTGCGTAACGTTTTCTTGTTCCTCCTAGAACTCTAATTACTAAAACTTCTTTTGCTCCAGTATTATCTGCTACTTTTAATCTTGATTCTGTCTGTAACATATTATTTAGCTCTTTCTAGGATTTCTACTAATCTCCAACGTTTAGATTTACTCATAGGCTTAGTTTCCATGATCCTAACAGTATCCCCTTCGTTGCAATCATTCTTTTCGTCGTGTGCAACATATTTCTTCGTCTTTAATACGAACTTTCCATACATTGGGTGCTTTACTCTTTTAGTTTCAGAAACAACTATAGATTTCTCCATTTTGTTACTAGAAACAACACCAATTCTCTCTTTTCTAAGATTTCTTTTTTCCATCTTTAAAACTGACTATAGAATTATTGTAATTCTCTTTTGTTAATTCTGTTGCAATTCTTGCTACAGTTCTTCTTAAGCTTCTCAATTGCAATGGATTCTCCATAGGAGTTATTGCGTGAGACATCTTAAGATCAGTATAATTCTTTTGCAACGCTCCAAGCTTCTCATTAAGATCTGCTATAGATAATTCTTTTATTTCTGATTGTTTCATTTTATTTTAGAATTATGCGTTAATATCAAAATCTCTTGCTATAATAAACTTCGTTTTTACTGGAAGTTTTTGAGCTGCTAAACGTAAAGCTTCTTTTGCTACATTCATTGGAACTCCTCCAATTTCAAACAAAATTCTACCTGGTTTAATAACTGCAACAAAATGATCTGGTGCTCCTTTACCCTTACCCATACGTACCTCTAAAGGCTTTTTAGTGATAGGCTTGTCTGGAAAAACTTTAATCCATAATTGCCCTTCTCTTTTCATATGACGAGTTGCCGCGATACGAGCTGCTTCAATTTGACGAGAAGTTAATAAGTTCTGATCTACAGATTTGATACCAAACATTCCATTAGAAAGTTGATTTCCTCTTCCAGAAATACCAGTCATATTTCCTTTCGCCTTCTGTACCTTACGGTATTTTACTCTTTTTGGCTGTAACATTTTTAATTTCTAATTTTAAAAATTATTTTCTTCTACGAGGTTGTTGACGTTTAGATCTGTCACCACCTTTACCACCTTGTTTTTTAGACAAGCCAACTAATGGAGATAATTCTCTCTTACCATAAACCTCACCCTTCATAATCCATACTTTAATACCTAATCTTCCGTATTGAGTATGAGCTTCAACAAGTGCGTAATCAATATCTGCTCTAAAAGTAGAAAGTGGAATTCTTCCTTCTTTATAATGTTCAGATCTTGCCATTTCAGCTCCGTTTAAACGACCTGAAATTTGGATTTTAATCCCTTCAGCGTTCATACGCATTGTAGCCTGAATAGCCATCTTAGTAGCTCTCTTGTAAGAAATTCTATTTTCTATTTGACGAGCCACACTAGTTGCAACTAATTTTGCATCTAACTCTGGTCGTTTAATTTCAAAAATATTAATTTGAACTTCTTTACCTGTAATTTTTTTAAGCTCTTCTTTTAACTTGTCTACCTCTTGACCTCCTTTACCAATAATGATACCTGGACGTGCTGTTGTGATAGTAACGGTTACAAGTTTTAAAGTACGCTCAATAATTACACGAGAAACACTTGCTTTAAATAATCTAGCATTTACATACTTTCTTATTTTATCATCTTCAGCTAATTTATCTCCGTAGTCATTACCACCATACCAGTTAGATTCCCAACCTCTGATGATTCCTAAACGATTTCCTATTGGATTAGTTTTTTGTCCCATTTCTACTTTGATTAATTACTTAAATTTTTACTACCTAACTCTAAAGTAACGTGATTAGAACGCTTACGAATTCTATGAGCACGCCCTTGTGGAGCTGGTCTTAATCTTTTTAACATTCCTGCGCTATCTACACAAATAGTTTTCACAAACAATCCAGCTTCTTCTATAGATGCTTCTTCATTTTTAGCTTGCCAGTTTGCAATTGCAGACAATAACAATTTTTCTAAATTGATAGATGCTTCTTTTGGACTGAATTTTAAGATTTGTAAAGCTTTTTCAACTTCTACTCCTCTAACTTGATCCGCTACTAAACGCATTTTCCTTGGTGATGTAGGACAGTTAGTAAGCTTAGCGAAAGCACGAGTCTTTCTATCCGCTTTTAACTGATCTGCCATATTTTTTTTACGAACTCCCATATCCTACTATTTTTTTCCTTTATTTTTTGCACCAGCGTGTCCTCTAAAAGAACGAGTTGGTGAAAATTCGCCTAATTTATGCCCTACCATGTTTTCAGTAACATAAACTGGTACAAACTGACGTCCATTATGAACAGCAATTGTTTGTCCAACAAAATCTGGAGTAATCATACTTGCTCTAGACCAAGTTTTAATTACTGTTTTGTTTCCAGCCTCTACATTAGCTAACACTTTTTTCTCTAATTTATAGTGAACGTAAGGTCCTTTTTTTAATGATCTTGCCATAACTTATTATTTCTTTCTACGTTCTATAATGTACTTATTACTAGCCTTAGTCTTAGATCTAGTCTTAAATCCTTTAGCAGGAATACCATTTCTAGATCTTGGATGACCTCCAGAAGCACGACCTTCACCACCTCCCATTGGGTGATCTACAGGATTCATTCTTACTGCATTTACCCTAGGTCTTCTACCTAACCATCTTCTTCTACCTGCTTTACCAGATACTAATAATTGATGATCAGAATTAGAAACAACTCCTATTGTAGCCATACAAGTTAACAAGATTAATCTTGTTTCTCCAGAAGGTAACTTTACAGTTGCATACTTACCATCTCTTGCCATTAATTGAGCAAATGAACCAGCAGAACGAGCCATAACTGCTCCTTGACCTGGGCGTAACTCTATACAAGAAATTGTAGTTCCTAAAGGAATTTCACTTAAGGTCATTGCATTTCCAATTTCTGGAGCAATTCCACTTCCTGCAACAATTGTTTGACCTACTTGTAAACCGTTTTGTGCAATTACATAACGTTTTTCTCCATCAGCATAACTAACTAAAGCAATAAATGCTGTACGATTAGGATCGTACTCTATAGTTTTTACTGTAGCAGGAATACCGCTTTTATCTCTTTTAAAATCGATAATACGATATCTTTGTTTATGACCACCTCCTATATTACGAGTTGTCATTCTTCCCTGACTGTTTCGACCTCCAGATCGTTTTTTCGGAGCAAGTAAACTTTTCTCCGGCTTATCAGTTGTTATGGTGTCGAACCCATTTACAACTCTAAAACGCTGACCTGGTGTTATTGGTTTTAATTTTCTAACTGACATTCTGTCTTTTCTTAAAGATTGTTATAAAAATCAATGCTTTCTCCTTCTGCTAATTGAACGATAGCCTTCTTGTACCCACTTTTAATACCAGTTACTAAACCTTTTTTAGTAAACTTAGTATTTCTTTGAATTGGATAATTTAAAGTCTTAACACTTGAAATAGAAACTCCATATGCTGCTTCAACAGCACTTTTAATTTCTAATTTATTAGCTTTCTTATCTACTACAAACGTGTAACGATTAAATAATTCGCTATTGTTTGTTGCCTTTTCCGTGATAATAGGTTTAATTAAAATACTCATTATGAATCCCTATTTGGTTAAATTTGTATTAATATCCTCTAAAGATCCTTCAGTAATCACTACTTTATTAGCATTTAAAACACCATACGTATTAATTTCTGAAGCCTTAACAACTTTAGACTTTTTTAAGTTACGTGATGATAAATACACATTAGTATTTTCATTACCTAGAACAAACAATGATTTTTTAGTATCTAACTCTAATGCTTTTAAAACATTTACAAAGTTTTTAGTTTTTGGATTTTCAAAATTAAAATCTTCAACTACAACTAAATTTTTATCATTTGCTTGAATACTTAAAGCTGACTTACGTGCTAAACGCTTTAAGTTTTTATTCAGTTTAAAAGAATAACTTCTTGGTCTTGGTCCGAACATACGTCCTCCACCTCTAAAAACACCAGACTTGATAGAACCTGCTCTTGCAGTACCAGTTCCTTTTTGTTTTTTTATCTTTCTTGTAGAACCAGTAATCTCTGCTCTTTCTTTAGCTTTATGCGTTCCTTGGCGTTGATTAGCCAAGTATTGCTTAACATCTAAATAAATAGCATGATCATTAGGCTCTATTCCAAATACTTCTTTAGAAAGTTCAACTTTCCTTCCAGTATCTTTTCCTGTAATATCTAAAACTGCTACTTTCATTATTTCTGAATAGTTACAAAAGCATTTTTATGTCCAGGAACTGCTCCCTTTACAACTAGTAGATTCTTTTCAGCAACTACTTTTAACACTTTTAAGTTTTGAACTTTTACTTTATCTCCTCCCATACGGCCTCCCATACGCATTCCTTTGAATACTCTTGCAGGATACGATGCAGCACCAATAGAACCAGGAGCTCTTAATCGGTTATGCTGACCATGAGTAGCTTGACCTACACCAGCAAATCCATGACGTTTTACAACACCCTGAAAACCTTTACCTTTAGAAACACCAGAAACATCTACAAACTCACCTTCTTCAAAGTGATCTACAGATATTGCATCTCCTAACTTATACTCTCCTTCAAACCCTTGAAATTCAACGACTTTTTTCTTTGCAGTTGTGCCAGCTTTTTTAAAGTGACCATCTAACGCTCTGTTAGAACTTTTTGCTTTTTTGTCATCGAAACCAAGCTGTAACGCACTATAGCCGTCAACCTCTTCGGTTCTGACCTGAGTGACAACGCATGGACCCGCTTCGATTACTGTACAAGGAATATTTTTCCCGTTTTCATCGAATAAGCTGGTCATACCAATCTTTCTTCCTATTAACCCAGACATTTAGTTAAAATTTTAGACGATAGAATCTTATCCAGCGCGTCTATTAATAATTATTTTTTTGAAACTATTGTTTCACTCTCATCTTTAAAATTTCGTTTAAAAAAAAACAGCGCAAACAAATTCAACGCTGATTTTGTTTTTTCCGTTTTTCTTTTGCGAAACGCTCCAGACATGTAACTATTTTTTAAAATAAATCAAAAAAATAGGATCACCCTACTCTATTTCGGGTTGCAAAAGTATAAAAAACTTTCGGTTTAACAAAATTAAACCGAAAGTTAATACTTTACTTAAACTTTTATTTCTACTTCAACACCACTTGGTAACTCAAGTTTCATTAGTGCATCAATAGTTTTTGAAGAAGAACTATAGATATCTAACAATCTTTTGTAAGCAGCTAATTGAAATTGCTCTCTAGATTTTTTATTAACGTGAGGTGAACGTAATACAGTAAAAATCTTTTTATGTGTAGGTAAAGGTATTGGACCATTAACAACTGCTCCAGTACTTTTTACCGTTTTTACAATTTTTTCAGCAGATTTATCTACTAAGTTGTAATCGTAAGACTTTAATTTTATTCTAATTTTTTGACTCATCTTATATAATTTAGTAGGTTATCCTTTTGCTTTTGCAATTACATCTTCAGAAACATTTGAAGGTGTCTCTGCATAATGTGAAAATTCCATAGTAGAAGTAGCTCTACCTGAAGACATCGTTCTTAATGCTGTTACATAACCAAACATTTCTGATAAAGGCACAAGTGCTTTTACAACTTTTGCTCCATTACGATCACTCATATCATTAACCTGACCTCTTCTTCTATTTAAATCTCCAACAATATCACCCATATTTTCTTCAGGAGTTAAAACTTCTAACTTCATTAAAGGCTCCATAATTTTAGCTTTAGCAGCTTTAGCAGCAGCTTTATAACCTAATTTTGCAGCTAATTCAAAAGATAATTGATCAGAATCCACAGCATGGAAAGAACCATCTTTTAAAGTAACTTTCATAGAATCCATTTCATATCCTGCTAAAGGACCATTTTTCATAGCTTCTTTAAATCCTTTCTCAATAGAAGGTACAAACTCTTTAGGAACATTACCTCCTTTAATTACAGATTCAAAAACTAGACCTTGAACACCTTCATCAGCAGGCTCCATTGTAAATACAATATCAGCAAACTTACCACGACCACCAGATTGCTTTTTATAAACCTCTCTATGATTTGCCGCAGCTGTAATAGCTTCTTTGTATTCAACTTGTGGTTGACCTTGATTAACTTCTACTTTAAATTCACGTTTTAAACGATCTACAATTACATCTAGGTGTAATTCTCCCATTCCAGAAATAATAGTCTGACCTGAAGCTTCGTCTGAACGTACAGTAAAAGTTGGATCTTCTTCTGCTAATTTACCTAAACCGATACCTAATCTATCAACATCAGCTTTAGTTTTAGGTTCAACTGCGATACCAATTACTGGGTCTGGAAAATCCATAGAACTCCAATACAATTGGATGCTCTTGAGAAGAAAGTGTATCTCCTGTTTTAATAGATTTAAATCCAACAGCAGCTCCAATATCTCCAGCTTCAATAAAATCAATTGCGTTTTGCTTGTTAGCGTGCATTTGATAAATACGAGAAATACGTTCTTTTTTACCTGAACGGTTATTTAAAACATAAGAACCAGCATCTAAACGACCTGAATAAGCTCTAAAAAATGCCAAACGACCAACGAAAGGATCTGTAGCAATTTTAAATGCCAATGCAGCGAAAGGTTCATCAACACTAGGCTTACGTAATTCTTCTTTTTCTGTATCTGGATTTACACCAACGATTCCATCTTTATCAGTAGGAGATGGCAAATAACGACATACAGCATCTAATAAGAACTGTACCCCTTTATTCTTAAATGCAGAACCACAAATCATAGGAATGATTGCCATATCCATTACAGCAGCTCTAAGTGCAGCATGCACTTCTTCTTCTGTAATAGAATCTTCATCTTCCATAAATTTTTCTAAAAGATTCTCATCATAACTTGCTACTTCTTCAATTAAAAGTGCACGATATTTACGAGCTTCTTCTTTTAACTCTTCAGGTATTTCAATAATATCGAAAGTTGCCCCTTGAGTCTCGTCATGCCAAACAATAGCACGATTTTTTACTAAATCTATAATCCCCTTAAACTCATCCTCGTCACCAATATTTAAAACGATTGGCACCGCATTTGACTTTAACATATCTTTTACCTGCTGGCAAACACCTAAAAAGTCAGACCCTTGGCGGTCCATCTTATTAACGAAACCAATTCTTGGTACTTTATAGTTGTCTGCAAGTCTCCAGTTAGTTTCAGACTGTGGCTCAACACCATCAACTGCACTAAATAAAAACACTAACCCATCCAATACACGTAATGAACGATTTACTTCAACAGTAAAATCAACGTGACCCGGTGTGTCAATAATATTAAAATGGTATCCTTTTGTATCAGGTGTTGGTTTTCCATTTTCAATTGGAAATTCCCATGTACAAGTTGTAGCAGCAGAAGTAATTGTAATACCTCTCTCCTGCTCTTGCTCCATCCAGTCCATTGTAGCTGCACCATCATGCACTTCACCAATTTTATGCGAAACACCTGTATAATACAATACACGCTCTGTAGTTGTAGTTTTACCGGCATCAATATGTGCGGCAATACCAATATTTCTTGTAAATTTTAAATCTCTAGCCATTTCTATTAAAATCTAAAGTGAGAGAATGCTTTATTTGCTTCTGCCATCTTGTGAGTATCTGTACGTTTCTTAACCGCAGCTCCTTCTTCTTTAGCCGCAGCTAAGATTTCAGCAGCTAAACGTTGTGCCATTGTTTTCTCATTTCTCTTACGAGTATACAAGATCATCCATTTAATAGCCATAGACACTTTACGGTCTGGTCTAATTTGCATTGGTATTTGAAAAGTTGCACCTCCAACACGACGAGATCTTACTTCTACGTGAGGCATCACATTAGATAACCCATCTTTCCAAATTTCTAAAGCTGATTTTTCTTCACCTTCACCCTTTTTCTCTTCTACTAGGTCTAAAGCGTCATAAAACACTTTAAACGCTACGGACTTCTTACCACTCCACATTAAGTTATTAACGAAACGTGTTACTAACTGATCGTTAAATTTTGGATCCGGCAATAAGACTCTTTTTTTTGCTGCTCTTTTTCTCATGTCTTTTACATTAAAAAAGTTAATTAATTTGTTACTAGCTATTAATTGCCAACTAAAAACTTTTGTAAAACCGCTTCCAATTCTACACCAAGTTATTAAGTTTTCAATTTATCAACTTATAACTTTTTACTTCTTTGGGCGTTTTGCTCCATACTTTGATCTACGCTGAGTTCTTCCCTCAACTCCCGCTGTATCTAAAGCCCCACGTACTACGTGATACTTTACTCCTGGCAAATCTTTTACCCTTCCACCTCTAACTAATACTATCGAGTGCTCCTGTAAGTTATGTCCTTCTCCTGGGATGTATGCATTTATCTCATTACCATTTGTTAATCTAACTCTGGCAACTTTTCTCATTGCAGAATTAGGTTTTTTTGGCGTTGTAGTATAAACACGTGTACAAACTCCACGTCTTTGAGGACAAGACGACAAAGCAGCCGATTTACTCTTCTTAGTTATTTTGGTTCTTCCTTTACGAACTAATTGTTGAATAGTAGGCATACTAAATAATTACTGTTTTACGTTTATAATAAAAACTTTTCTCTTTTTAAGAGTTTGCAAATGTAGTAATTATTTCTAATTATTCAAAAATCAGAGAGTTATTTTTTAAAAGCAGATTAAAAAGCTGTTTTTCACTTGAATTTCTGCTACTTTTGAAACACTAAAATAAAGGAAATTGAAACCAAAATTCATAACATTTTTTTTAACAATACCACTTTTATTCATTTTAAATGACTTAAACGCTCAAGATCTAACTTTAGAAATAACATCAAAGAATAAAGAAGAACGCAAAATATTAACAAATTTAGATTACAAAAAAAACATAAAAACATAAAACATCGAAACAAAGAAATAACAGAAGTAATACAAAAACTTAAAAGGGAAGGATACATCACAAACTTAATTGATAGCATAACAAAAAACAAAACAGAACACACGGTCTACATCACTTTAAACAAAAAAATTAATAAAGTAACATTAACTCTTAATAAAGCAACAAGATTATTAGTTGAGAAAAAAATATTATAGAAAAAAACAAACTAACGATACCTTTTAAAGAGGTTACAACTTTGTTTTACCAAATTAACAATAGATTAGAAAATAAAGGAAAATCATTTTCTAAGATAAAATTAAAAGACACTAAAATAAAGTCAGATACATTATTTGCTAAACTAGAAGTACTTCAATCTAAAAAAAGAATAATAAATAAAGTAAAAGTTAAAGGGTATGAAAAATTCCCAGATAAGTTTTTAGAAAATTATTTAAAAATAGATAATAATAGTATTTTCAATAAAACTAAATTAAAAACCATCTCTTCCCTTATACATAAAATAAGATTTGTGGAGCAAATAAAACCACCCGAGACCTTATTTACTAAAGATTCAACATTTTTATATTTATATCTTCAAAAAAATACCAATAATAGTTTTGACGGCACAATAAGTTTTGCTTCTCTTGAAAACGGAAACATATCTCTGAATGGAAATCTAGATTTAAAATTAAATAATATTCTAAATGCAGGTGAAAAGTTAGAGTTATTTTGGAATAGTATTATTAACGAAAAACAAGAGTTAAGAATTACATCAGAATTGCCTTATATATTTAATTCAAAATTCAGCCCAGAAATTACATTTTCAATTTTCAATCAAGATTCCACTTTCATTAACACTAAATTAAATACTAAAATCGCTTACGATTTAAACTCGAATACAAAAATAGCATTCAATTACAGTTCTGAAGAATCTAGCAAACTTAGTAACATTAATAACATTAGCAATTTCAATAATTTTTTTTTAGGTTTTGAATTGAAATACACAAAATTTAAAATGGATTTTTTTAATAATAAAAAAATAAACATAATTATCAATCCAACTTTTGGAAACAGAAAAACAAAGGAAAAAAAACAAATCAATTTAAAATTGAAACTACGATTTCATATTTATTCACAATTAATAAAAGGAATAATCTCTTTTTAAAAAACAATACTGGATACTTAAACTCAGATGACTTCTTAAATAACGAGTTATTTAGAATAGGTGGCAATAATACAATTCGAGGATTTAATGAAAGAAGTATATTTACAAACAACTACACATATTTTAATATAGAATACAGATATTTAACTTCAAAAGAGTCATATCTATATTCTATAACAGATGTAGCTAAAATTAAAAATAGATCAAAAAACAATTTATTGATAGGGCTTGGACTTGGTTATTTATTTAAAATTAAAGAATCACTTATAAACATAGGCTATGTTTTAGGGAAAGAAAAAAATAACAAATTTAATTATAATGACTCAAAATTAATTATAACCTGGAAAAGTTTTTTTTAAGAAAAAGATGGTTTTATTCAATTTACGTTAACAAGTTGTTAACTTTTTTATGTTTTTTTATGTTAAAAAGTTGGTGATTTAAGATTTATTTAAGATTTTTGGCATTAATTAATTCAAATAATTATACAATGAAAACAAAGTTTAATGGAATTTTAACGCTATTACTAGCGTTGGTCGTGCAAATTTCTTTTGCACAAGAAAAAACTATTTCCGGTACTGTGACTGAGGAATCAGGAGCTTTACCAGGAGTTAGTGTTTTAATAAAAGGTACTTCAAACGGTACGGAAACTGATTTTGATGGGAAGTTTTCTATTAAAGCAAAAACAGGAGATGTTCTTGTTTTTAGTTATCTTGGTTATAAAGCAGTAGAAAAAACTGTTAGATCATCAAGTGTTATAAACGTAACAATGGCTGTAGATAGCAATGTTTTAGATGAAGTAGTTGTTACTGCACTTGGTATTAAAAGAGCTAAGAGAGAGACAGTATACCAAACTGAATCTGTTAGTTCTGAAGAACTATTAAAATCTCAACCAACTTCTGCAGCTAGTGCATTAGCAGGTAAGGTAGCAGGTCTTCAAATTAACGTACAAAATAACGGTGTAGATCCAACTTCTCAAATATTATTAAGAGGTTTAAGATCTTTAACTCAATCTAACTCAGCTCTTATTGTTTTAGATGGTTCTGTTTCTACTCAAGGTGCATTTGATCAATTAAACCCAAATGACATTGAAAGCATTAACACTTTAAAAGGTGCAACTGCATCAGCTCTTTATGGATCTAGAGCTGCAAATGGTGTAATTATTGTAAACACTAAACAAGGTAATGGAAGTGGAAAGTTAACAGTAGGTATTAATACTACTACTACAATTGAAGAAATTGCTTATACTCCTGAATTTCAAGATGAATATGGAACTGGATGGCAAGGTGCTTATGAAGCAATTGAGAACACAAACTGGGGGCCAAAATTTGATGGGAAAATTAGAAGAATTGGACCAATTTATACTGATGGATCTTATCAAACAGCTCCATATGCTTCTTCTATAAATAACGTTGAAGAATTTTATGACAAAGGTGCTACTTACCAAAATACTATTTATTTTACAGGTGGTAATGAGAACAGTAGATACTATATGTCTATTGGAGACCAAAGAACAACTGGAATTATTCCTGGAGATACTTATAAAAAGAATACTTTTAGAGTAAATGCTAGTCAAACTTTTGGTAATGTTAAACTTTCTATGAATACAAGTTTCTTCGTAGATAATAAAGATATTGTTGGAGATGAAATTGGATCTCAAAACAGAAACCTTTATTGGTTTATTTTGAATACTTCAAACAACATTAACTTAAAAAGCTACAAAAACTGGAAAACTGATTTTTATGCTTCTCCAAATGGATTTTATAATGGTTACTACCAAAACCCTTATTGGGCAATTGACACTAACAGAGATACTGATAGAAGAAATAGGTTGACAAGTAACATTACTGCTTCTTGGGATGTTGCTGATTGGTTAAACATTACAGGTAGAGTTGGTATTAACAGATCTAGTGGAACTGGTAAAGAATGGAGAGCTGCACAACAGTATGATACTTCAGACATGATTGCAGATGTTTCTAGACCAGATGATGTAAGTTCTTGGGTACAAGATTCTGAATTTCAATCTAGTCAATACACTTCTGAATTAATTGCTTCTTCTGAATTTGAATTAAACAAAGACTTTGATCTTAAAGCATTAGCAGGTTTTACTTCTTTTTCAAGTTCATACAGAGACTCTAATTATAGAGCAAACAACTTAAGTATACCTGGTTTTTATGACTTATCAAATGGTACAGGTCAATTAGTTGGAGATTTTGTAGATGAATCACAAAAAAGAACTTTTGGTGTATTTGCTGATTTAACTTTAGGATATAAAAATTACCTTTTCTTAAACGTAAGTGGTAGAAATGACTGGACATCAACATTAGATCAAGATAACAATAGTTATTTTTATCCATCTGCAGGTCTTTCATTCGTTGCAACTGATGCTATTGAAGCTCTTAAGGAATCGGACATAATTAACTACTTAAAATTAACGTTAAGTCATACCGTTACTTATAACGATATTGGTGCATATGCTATTAATGAAACTTATGGTCAAAGTTCTGGGTTCCCTTTTGGAGATCAAAATGGATTCTTTGTAAATGGAACTGCTGTTGCTGATGAAATTAAAAAAGAGGAAGTGTCTTCTTCTGAATTTGGTTTAAATGCTGCATTTTTAAACAACCGTTTTACTATGGATTTTGCATACTATAGAACTACTACAAAAGATTTAATTACTACTGCTACAACAGCTAACTCTGCTGGTTCAACTGCTTTTTTAACAAACATTGGACAAATCGATGGAGATGGTATTGAATTAACATTAGGTGGTACACCAATTAGAACTGGTGGTGGTTTTGAATGGAATATGGATGTTAACTATACTTCAAGTAATCAAAAAGTAAATAACATTGGTGAAGGTGTAAGTGAAGTAGGTATTCGTACTCTGGGTGACTATGGTATTTATGCTGTTGTTGGTGAAGACTTTCCATTAATTAAAGCTTCTTCTTATGTAAGAGATCCTAATGGAAATGTAGTAGTAAGTGCTGTTGATGGAAACCCAATTATTGGAGGATTAAAGAACTTAGGAAAAACTACTCCTGATTACATTATAGGTTTAAATAATTCTTTTAGTTATAAAGGATTTACTTTAGGAGCTACTATGGATTATAGAACAGGACATGTATACTACTCTCAATTAGCTGATAATATGGAGTTTACTGGTAGGTCTATAGAAAGTGCTTCTGCAAATCGTCAAGATTTTGTATTTCCTAATTCTGTAATAAATACAGGTACAGATGCTGCACCAGTATACGTTGCAAATAATAATATTACTGTTACTGCTGGTAATCAAGATTTTTGGACTGGTAGATATAATGATATTAAAGAAAACTACGTTAAAGATGCAACTTCTTTAAAATTAAGAGAATTATCTTTTGGTTACACTTTCCCTGCTAAGTACTTAACAAATACTGGTTTTTCAAAAATGAGTTTTACATTAGTAGGAAGAAATTTATTTACTTGGTTACCTAAAGAAAATAGATTTTCTGATCCAGAATTTAACAACACAAATAATAACGCTATTGGTTTAGGAGGATACTTACAATCTCCACCAACAAGAACCTTTGGTTTTAACGTTAACTTAGAATTTTAATAATTAAGACTTTTATAAAATGAGAAAATTAATAATAATTTTGAATCTTGCAATACTTTCTGTATTTGCAGTTTCATGTGAATCTTTTTTGAATGTCAATGAAGATCCGAACAATCCTGTAGATGTATCTCCGGATTTAAAGTTACCAGTAGCATTAAATTATACTAATGGTATATTAAACAATAGAACTTCAACAAATTCTTTAGGGAATTTAATGTTAGGAAACTGGAGTCAAAGTGATGGTTACTCTTGGTACCTTACTGAATTTCAATACAATGTAACTACATCTTTTTATGGAGGTATTTGGAACACAACTTATGGTAGTGCTTTAAAACAATATCATTCATTAGATGTTACAACAGAGAATAATGAGTATTATCAAGCAATTGCTAAAATTATGAAAACTTTTCACTTTCAAATTTTAGTTGATACTTATGGTGATATCCCTTATACTGAGGCTTTACAAAGAGGTGCCAATACGACACCAGCTTATGATGATGCTTTAACAGTATATGAAGACTTAATAGTGCAATTAGATAATGCTATTGCATTAATAAATCAAGGTGCATCAAACTTTAATGTTATAATTCCTGGGTCTGATGACGGTGTATTTGCAGGAAATATGAATGAATGGAAAAAGTTCGCTAATACTATTAAGTTAAGAATTTTAGTTAGACAATCTAGTATGGCTGGTAGAGCTTCATATATTACTCAAGAATTTGCTAAAATAGCAAGTGAAGGTTCTGGATATATTACAGAAAATGCTGGTTCTAACATTGGATATAATAATTCAACTTCTCAGCAAAGTCCTTTCTGGGGAACTTATAAAGCGAATGTAGAAGGAACTTTATTAAATAACTTTAAAGCTACTTGTGCAACACCATTTGCATTAAATACTTTAATGAACTTAAATGATGCTAGAATTGATTACATCTATGAAATCCCTTTAAGTGGAACTCATTTAGGTGTTGAGCAAGGATTAAGCCCTTATCCAGCACCAGTTGGAACATTAGGTGAAGATAATGTATCTAATATTGGACCTGGATTATTAAAAAGTCCTGAACAAGATGTTATTATCTTTTCTTTAGCAGAAGCTAAGTTTTTACAAGCAGAAGCTGCACAAAGAGGTTTACTTAATACTATTTCTGCTAAAGTTGCTTATGAGCAAGGAGTAAAAGCTTCTTTCGATTACTTAGGAGCTAGTATGGGTGATTACTTAACACAAATTAAGCCATTAGCAAATTGGGATGCATCTCCAAACAAAATTGAAGCAATTATGACTCAAAAGTATATCGCTTTAAACGGTGTAAGTGCTGGTCAATCTTGGTTTGATTATTCAAGAACTGGATACCCTACAGGTTTACCTGTTTCTTTACAAGCTTCTACTGCAGATAGACCTGTAAGACTTGCGTATCCTTCTAGTGAAATTACTGGAAACTCTGCAAACGTTCCAGCTCAACCAAATGTTTTTACGACAAAAATATTTTGGGCTAATTAATTTTAAAATAAATATATCATGAAAAAAATATCAAAATATCTTTTACTTTTTGTTCTTTCATTAAGTATTACATCGTGTTTAGTCGATGATTCAGATTTTACTGCTGATTTTGACGAAACGTCTAACGTTGTTGGATTTACAAAATCAAGTAGTAGTATAGCTGGTGTTGCTAATGGAGACGAGTATATGTTTGAATTACCTTTAGAGGTAAAAGGACCTACTGCTGCTGCTTACACTAGTGATGTTACAATTAATATCTCTGTAGACCCTTCTTCAACTGCTGTTGAAGGAACTAACTTTACATTAGGTGCTACTAGCTTAGTATTAACTGCTGCTAATGATTATAAAGTAAATTTACCTATTACATTATTAACACAAGGTATTGCAGCTCCTTTAGCTGAGAGCCCAGTCTTAAAATTAATGGTAAGTTCTGCTGATGGTGTAGATAATATTTTACCTAATGGTAAGTCTTTAGATTTAACATTAAATTATTTATGTTTTTCTAATTTAGCTGGAAATTATGATGTAACTCTTCGTTACATAAATGCTTCTGCTGGAATAGATTCTAATTATGCTTTTACAGATACATTAACTGAAACTGGAGATGGTGAATACCGTTCTGGTAGAGTTGGACACTGGACTGCTGCACAATTAGGTGGTACACCAGGAATGACTTTTAACGATGTTTGTAATGTAGTAAGTATACCTTACCAAAACTTAGTTGATAGATATTCTAATATTGTTGAAGGTGTAGCTGGAGATAGTTCTGTAGACCCTGCAACTGGAGCAATTTCATTTCATTATACAATCGTTGTACCACCAGCTACTGATGGTAGAGAGTATTTTGTAACTTATACTCCACAATAAAAAGCTAAATAATTAATTAAAAAATACAATAAAATGAAAAAACATATTTTATACCTATTCTTAATAAGTTTAGCATTTACATCATGTGATGATGATGAAACTGGTGATGTAGCAATACAAAGTTATAGCCCAGTTACTATTAATTTATCTTTAAGCGATAATAATGTAACAATTAGTGAAAGTGCTATTGCTGGTGGTCATCAAGACTATACTGTTACTGCTACTTTATCTGAAGCACAAACTTTAGATTATGTTGTAAACTTCGAACAAGTTGGTGGTAATGCTGATGAAAATGATTATGAAACTCATAACATTATCATTAGAGCAGGTGCTACATCTGGAACAAGTGATATTTCAATTTTACAAACTGGTGACATTGAAGGTAATGAAAATGTAACTATTACAGCTACAACTTTTAAAACTGCTAAATTATCTGGAGATGTTGTTTTTAAAGCAAATATCGTTGATGATTACGTAAATGATGTTGTAAAAACTTCAGCAACATGGGCAGGTTCATATGATTATACTGTTACAGGTGCTGCAGTTTCTGTAGATTACTGTGATATTGATCTTGATGTGTTACTATTTGATGGTAGTTTTGGTTTTGTAGGTTACTTAGGAGCTACTGGTTCTTGTACTGAAACTGGTGAAATTTCTGGTTTAGCAGATGGTACTTACTATATTGCTATTGATGTTTATGACAACCCAATTGCACAGTTTGGAACAAACCAACCATTACCTATTACATTTACTTATAGTCAAGAACACTTTGATACAAGTGGTACATTTGTAATTGGTGGCTTTACTACTGATAGTTCTCCTGGAACATTTTTAGTAGCACAAGTTGATGTTGTAAATGGATATATGTATACTATTACTCCACTATAATATAATTCAATATTATTTTATAATATTTAAACCACCTCTTATGAGGTGGTTTTTTTATGCTCATAATTTAACATACATTTGCAACATGATGACAGAAGTAAAAGAAACAACAAATATATTTGGTATAAGAGCTATTATTGAAGCAATAGAAAGTGGTTCTACAATAAATAAAGTTTACCTACAAAAGGGACTTAGAGGAGAATTGTTTTATGAACTTAACAAATTAATTAAAATAAAAAACCTTACAACAAGTATGGTTCCTGTCGAAAAGTTAGACAGGTTGTCAAAAAATAGTAACCACCAAGGAGCAGTAGCACAAATATCTCCTGTAGAGTTTTATGATTTAGAAGAACTAATAGAAAAGACAATAGAAGATAAAAAAACTCCATTGTTTTTAGTTTTAGATCAATTATCTGATGTTCGTAATTTCGGTGCTATTATAAGAACTGCTGAATGTACAGGTGTAAATGGAATAATTATACAAAAAAATGGAAGCGCCCCAGTAAATGCTGAAACTATAAAAACATCGGCTGGAGCTGCATTTAAAATGCCTATTTGTAAAGTAGATCATATCAAAGATGCTTTATTTATTCTACAAGGTTCCGATATTAAAACAGTAGCTGCAACAGAGAAAACAGAAGATTCAATTTTTAATATTAACTTTAATCAACCAATTGCTATAGTTATGGGTTCTGAGCATAGAGGTGTTAATCCATCAGTTCTTAAAATGGTAGATTATAAAGCAAAATTACCATTGTTAGGTGAAATAGCATCACTAAATGTTTCTGTAGCATGTGGAGCTTTTTTATACGAAACAGTTAGACAAAGAATAACGGAAATTAAAAATTAATAGCTTAATCAAAATTTTGCTCCTTATCCATTTTCTCTTCTAAAATAGGTGGAGCAAAATTTCCATTTTCATCAAAAAGCAAATCAAATTCAGTCTCTATAAATTGATGTTCTTTTTTAACAATACCTTTTTTTCTATATAGGATTGACAATAGTAAACCTATAAGAAATCCAGATAAATGTCCTTCCCAAGACATTCCTTCTTTAATAGGAAAAACGTACCAAATCATACTACCGTATAAAAAAATTATTATAAGTGATAAAGCAACTAATCGATAGTGTTTTCTTATAATACCACTAAAGAAAATAAAACTGAATAACAAGTATACTATTCCGCTTGCACCAATATGGAAAGATTCTCTTGCAATGACCCAAGTTAAAAAACCTGTAAAAAAACCACCTAAAGTTAATACTTTGTAAGCAACATTTTTATAGAAGTAAAAAAGACAGCTTAAAAGAACGAATAAAGGTATTGAATTATTAAAAAGATGACTAGTGTTACTATGAATAAAATGTGTTAAAAAAACACCCTTAAAACCTTCTAAAGTTCTTGGATAAACACCTAATTTGTTAAAATTAAGCTCAAATTTAATTTCAATCCAATAAATAAACCAAATTATAAATACATACAAAATAGGAATAAAAAAATAGACTTTGAAATTTTTAACTGATTTTCTTCTTTCATCAATTTAAAAACAGCAAAAATCTAACCAAAAAATATTTATACAATTTCTGTCATAAAACTTTATTATTTTTACAAAATGAATGAACCTTTGGCAGAGAGAATTAGACCCAAAACACTAGACGATTATATTAGTCAGCAACATTTAGTTGGTAAAAATGGTGTACTGACTAATTTAATTAAACAAGGAATTATACCTTCTTTAATACTTTGGGGACCACCAGGAATTGGTAAAACTACACTAGCAAATATTATTGCTACAGAATCTAAGAGACCTTTTTATACTTTAAGTGCTATTAGTTCTGGTGTAAAAGATGTAAGAGATGTTATTGAAAAAGCAAAAAAAGGTGGTGGTTTATTTACTGCAAAAAATCCAATTCTTTTTATTGATGAAATTCACAGATTTAGTAAATCTCAACAAGATTCATTGTTAGGAGCAGTTGAAAAAGGTTGGGTTACACTTATTGGTGCTACAACAGAGAATCCTAGTTTTGAGGTGATACCTGCCCTACTTTCTCGTAGTCAAGTATACATTTTAAATTCATTTGACAGAAATGATTTAATTGCTCTTTTAAATAGAGCAATGGAAAAAGATGTACTTTTATCAACTAAAAAAATAACTCTTAAAGAAACTGAAGCGTTACTACAAGTATCAAGTGGAGATGCGAGAAAATTATTAAACATTTTTGAGTTATTAGTTTCTACTGAAGAAGAAATTGTTATTACTAACGCATTAGTATTAGAAAAAATACAGAAAAATGCTGTTAGATATGATAAAACTGGAGAACAACATTATGATATAGTTTCTGCTTTTATAAAATCTATTAGAGGAAGTGATCCAAACGGTGCTGTATATTGGTTAGCTAGAATGATTGAAGGTGGAGAAGATGTAAAGTTTATTGCAAGAAGGTTACTTATTGCTGCTGCTGAAGATATTGGAAATGCAAATCCTACAGCATTAATATTAGCAAATAATACATTCCAAGCTGTATCAGTAATTGGATATCCAGAATCTAGAATTATATTAAGTCAGTGTGCAGTATATTTAGCAAATTCTCCTAAGAGTAATGCATCTTATTTAGCAATAGGAAAAGCACAAAATATAGTACAGAATACTGGCGATTTATCTATTCCGCTTCATTTAAGAAATGCTCCAACAAAATTAATGAAAGATTTAGATTACGGTAAAGATTACAAATATTCTCATGATTATACGAATAATTTTATTCAACAAGAATTTTTACCTGAAAAAATTTCAGGAACAATTATGTATGAACCAGGTAGTAATACAAGAGAAAATCAATTTAGAGAATCCTTAAAAGACAAATGGAAAGGTAAATATGATTATTAAAATTTAATTAAATATTCCTTTTTAATTAATTGATTATTTTCATAAATTTCAGAATACCAAGTATTCTCATTTTTATATAGAACACCATTTTTATCTTTAATAATAAAAACATCTTTTAAATTAGTTTTTAATATTAAAAAAACAACTTCTGGTTTCATATTTACTAATTGAAATCCATTGTTTTTCGGTTGAGCATATAGTATCTCTTTTGTTTTTTCCTCAATCAGTTCTGTTTTTAAAGACGTTTTATTTATTAGATTAGCTTTAGTTACAACGTTAACTTTAGGAGTAGCATTTATAGTTTCCTTAACTAAATTAGAGTTATCATCAACAATAGAATATACATATTTAAATTTAGACATCGATTTAAAAGCACTTCTAATTGCTTGATGATAAGATTTTTTGTAATCTTTTTCTTTACTAATCCCAACTCCTGTTGTATAAACAACTTTAGAATTACAATCTTTAAATTCTATCAGACTTTTAGTTTTAAACATTCCTGAATTATCTATAACCGTAGCTTGTACTCCTAAGCATCTATTTGTATTTAATTCTAAAGGCAACTTTTCATTGCTTAAAAAAACTGTAAATCCTTTTTTTCTAATAAAAACTTAGTTAAAGAACTCGTACTATAACCATCTGTAATTTTTACAAAATCAAATTTAGCAGGTACTATTACATATTTGTAATTATTAAGTTTTTCTGCTTGACTAAATAGAGTAATACTTGTTAAAAGAAAGAAAGTGAGAGTTATGTTTTTTATCATCTTAATTAAAAATTACATTTATACCGAGTTGTAAAGATAAATTATTTGCTTTGGATAAGTTATTATACTCAAAAATATTATCAATCATGCCATAAATATTTACCTTACTAAATTGAGCAGAAATTCCTGCTCCTATATTATAATTAGATAAATCATCTATAGTATAAGTGAATTTAGTATGAATTTTACTAGTAATTGCTTTCTGATAAAAAGCTGTAAGTGCTAATTGCGGACTTAAAGGTCTAAGAATATTAAAAAGTTGAACACCTAAAGCATCTGTATAATAATCTTTATGATTATTATCGTAACAGACTTTACTCCTTCTTTCTCCGAAACTATATTTTAAAGCAGCATTTACTTTTACAGGTCTCCAAGTTGTATAAGAATTTGAATTTTCTTCTGTTGGTAATTGCTCTTTAAATAATGCATCAATTTCAGCCCAATAATTTCTAGAAGACCCGTCATAATCGAAACCAACACCATCAAAAACAAAATTACCGTTTGCTACCGTATTTTTAATGTTTTTTTTATGATTTATAAAACCAAAATCTAAAATACTCCCAGAAAACTCTAATTGCGGTGTTATATGGTAAGTAACACCAATATCCAATCCCATTCCTAAACTTCCTCCTAAAAGTGTATTATTTAAAAAAGTTTTTGGAGTATCTATATACTCATTGTTTTCTACTATACCTGAAGTTCTTAAATTAATGTTCACATTGTCTAAATAATGTCTATAAATATTGTTAGAACCTTGAATAGAAGTTACTGTACCTGAATTATTTGAAGATTCCATATTTATTGAAGAAGAGTAAATTTTAAATCTAGCTCCAAGAGTTAATTTTTCGTTTATTTTTCTTGTTATTCCAGCGTGAATTACACCAAGTAAATCTAATTTATAAAGCAATTGAGAGGCATCAAAACTTTTATTTAAATAAGCTTGGTTTCCTTCGTGCAGTAGAGTAATAAAATCTTTTGGAAAATACCCAATAGCATCAAATTCCTCATAAAAACCACCACTAATATATGTTTTATCATTTATTCTATACCCCAAGTTTAAAACTTCAATTTGAGTATTAAATTTCACATAATCTCTATTATTTAGAGTACTTAATACTTCTGATATTTTATCATTAATAGATCTACCATCAGCTAAAAAAAGATCTGAAATTGTAAAACCTTTTGACCCAAGTTCTGTAGAAAAACCAGACAATAAAGGCACACCAACATGGAACTTATGATTAATTTCTGATGCAGGGTTTAATAATAAAGTTTGAGGTAACTCTGCAAAACCAAATAATACTTGTTTATTTTGAGTATATAAGTTTGAAAACCACAAAAGGCTAATAAAAAAAAATCTTCCTCATTTTTAAATACCTTTTTCTATATATAAAGTTACTGCAGATTTAAACTCAAATTCACTTGTTCCGTTAGAATTTAAAGGACTTGTAGAGTTTTCTAATCTTGCATTGATTTTAACATGAGTCGTATTTTTTATATTTTGATTTGCCAATACATCTATTTCCTCTATATACAAGTAATTTAAATTAGAAGACTCAATATTTAAAGGAGAAAACTTATATGTTACATTATTATTATCATCTAAAAACTCAACATTAATAGTAAAATCTCTATCAAATTCATTTTTTATTTCAACATTAAAATCTAATTTTATCAAATTATTCTTTAAATAATCGTTTTCAAAAACTCGAAAACCTGATACATCAGAAATTTCTGATTGTTGAATTGTGCCTGTTTCATCAAAAAACTGAATAGGTAAGATTGTGAAATAAGCTAAAGAAGATGTATAAACGGGTGTTATTACAACATCATCTAATTGATCAAAATTAAGATTATCTGAACAGGAAGATAAAAATAACAAAAGGGTAAAATAAATTGTTTTTTGTAGGGATTTCATAAGTGTATTTATAACGAAAATAATGCTAAAGATATTGCTTTAATTCTAAAAGTGAAGTAATACTTTTAAAGTTATAATCAATATTTTTTTTATGATCAAAGTTACAATGAATAGCCTCTAATCCTATATTAATAGCTCCTAAAACATCTGCTTCAATACTATCGCCAATCATTATAGAATTTTCTTGTTTTGCGCCAGCTACTTTTAAAGCATGATGAAAAACTTTTGGATTCGGTTTTTTAACTCCAACAGATTCAGATGTTATAATGGCATCAAAATAGTGTAAGATTTTTGAAGATTCCATTTTTTTTGTTTGAACTTCTTCAAACCCATTTGTTATAATATGAAGCACATACTTATCTTTTAAATAGTCTAGAATTTCGAAAGTACCTTCAAATAAATAATTAAAATGTGGTAAAAATTCTATGTATTGATTAGCTATTTCATCAATTAAAACATCTGATATTGTATAATTAACAGCATCAAAAGTTTTTTTAAGTCTTTGATACCTTAACTCACTTTTGGTTACTTTTTCTTCTCTATATAGTCTCCAATACTGAAAATTTATTGGTTTATAAACTTCTAAAAAAATATTTAAGTTAAGTTCTATTTTTTGCTTTTTAAATATTTTTTGAAAAGTTAAGTCAGAGTTTCTTTCAAAATCCCATAAAGTGTGATCTAAATCAAAAAATACGTGTTTTATTCCCATTGCCTAAAAGTAAAAATTAATACAATACAAAACTGTCTTTAAGTTATTATATTTGTTTGAATAAAATATTTTTTTGAATAAAAGACTTCATATACTTTTTTTGTGTGGATGGTTTCCTTCTAGAGTATCTCCTACCAATGGTGATTTTATACAAAGGCATGCACAAGCTGTTTCTTTAAAACATAAAGTTACTATTTTTCATATTATATCTGATAAGAACACGAAAAAGACTATTGAAATTGATTCAAGTATTATTAATGGAGTTGAAACTCATATTGCTTATTTAAAGCAAACTAAAAATCCACTTAAAAAAGGTTTTTTATTTTTTAAAGCATATAAATCTCTATTAGACAAAATTGATTTTTTTGATTTAATTCATCTCAACGAAACATTTCCTTTTGGCGTTTTAAGTTTATATTCTAAATGGTTTCATAAAAAACCTTACATTATTTCTGAGCATTGGACTGGTTATCACTATCCTAACTCGAAAAACATTTCTTTCTTACAAAAAAAAATTATTAAAATAATTACTAAAAATGCAAGTTTTGTTTGCCCTGTTACTAATGATTTAAAAAAATCTATGACAAAATTAGGGTTTAAAGGAAACTTTAAAAGAGTGCCAAATGTTGTAGACACAAACTTATTTTATCCAATAAAGAAAACTAATTTTACATATACAATTACTCATATTTCTAATATGATAAACGAACACAAAAACATAGAAGGTGTTCTTAGAGTTTTTGCTAAAATTGAGAAACAGGTTAATGAAATAAATTTTAAAATTATTGGTAATCAATCTGATAAGTATTTAAGTTTCGCAAGAAAATTAAACATTAATTTAAAAAAGACTTCGTTTATAAACCAAATTCCTCATAATGAAATTGCAAAAGAATTACAAAACAGTAATCTTTTTGTTTTGTTTAGCAATTATGAAAACTTACCTTGTGTAATATTAGAAGCTTTTTCTTGTGGAGTACCAGTTATTTCTACAGATGTTGGCGGAATAAATGAGTTTTTTCCACAAGATTTCGGATATTTAATTGACGTTAACGATGAAACTGATTTATTTAATAAAATAATACAAATGTTCAATGGTTTTAAAGCCGATAAAAATAAAATGCATAACTATGTAGAAGAAGAGTTCTCAGAAACTAGTATTGCTAATCAATTTACTACATTGTATCAAAAAACTTTAAATAGATAACCCTGAAAACAATAAAACAATTTATAACTAATTTTTTAAACAGATCTGGGAGTTATGTTTTTCTAGCTACTATAATTGCTAGAATTCTATCTTTTGTAGCTTCTTGGATTGCCTTAAAACTAGTTTCTAATGAAGAATTAGGAGTTGTACTTTTTGCTTATAATATCATTATCTTTTTAATACCTATTAGTGGCTTAGGTCTACACCAAAGTTTAATAAGGTATGGAGCGTTAATTAAAACGGAAGTAGAAAAAAACAGCCTTTTTCTTTATGTATATAAAAAAGGAATGCTTGCTTCTTTTATTTTAATCTCTTTAATTATTAGCGTTAGTTATTTTATAAATTTTAAGTTCGACAATACGTTTACCTATATAATTATACTCTCTTTTATCATTTTTCCTTCTTTTTTATTCGAAATAATAAGAGCACAATTTAGGCTTAAACATAACAATAAAACTTTTGCTTTTACAGAGTTTGTGCATAGTGTAATTTTATTAGTTAGTATCTTTAGTTTAAGTTATTTTTTTAAGGAAATAGGATATGCAATTGCCTTATTAATAACACCACTTATAACATCATTACTTTTTTTAAGAAAATTAAATATCGATTTTAAATCTAAATTAAAGCTTACAATAACAGACTTTAGTTTTTGGAAATATGGTTTTTTCGCAAGTTTATCTAATGTGGTTACACAACTACTTTTTGTTATTGATATTTTATTAATTGGCTACTTACTAGAAGACACAGAAATGATTACAAATTATAGGTATATTTCTTTAATTCCGTTTAGCCTTTTATTTTTACCTAGAGTTTTTATGGCAACTGACTTTGTTGTATTTACAGAAAATATTTTTAATAAAGAATACATTACTAACTATATAAAAAGTTATATGTTATTTTTCTTTTTTGCAAGTATCTTTTTTGTCGTTTTTTGTTGGCTTTTCTCTACTCAGATCCTAACTCTTTTAGATCCTAATTTTACACAATTTGTTGATACTTTTCTAATATTGATGTTAGGTATTACGGGAATTTATATTTTTAGAGGATTGTTTGGAAATCTACTATCTTCAATAGGTAAAGCACACGTAAATTATTACATAGCAAGTTTTGCTCTTATTCTAAATATAATTAGTAATTATTATTTAATTCCTAAACACGGTATAAAAGGAGCTGCAATTACATCGGCAATTTTAATGTGGTTTACAGGTATTTTATCTGCTATTATTTTTGTTTTAAATTACAAAAAACTACTTCTTAAACAGTTTTAAAAACCAAGGTAAATTGCGAAACATGACTTGTTGATAAACTTCATTACTGGCTCCAAAACTTAAAAAATAATTAGCTATTGTTTTCATTGATGAACCTCCAAAATTAAAAAAATCATAATTTTTGTGAAAACGATAAATTGCTCTATCAATCAAAAAAGTATTGGCACCGTTTTTTCTGTTTTTAAAATTTGTAGAAGACACTAAAATAGTAATAGTATCATTATGCTTTAGAAAAAAACCAGCAGCAACTAATTCATCTGCTTTATTATAAATAGAAAGTAACTCACCTACTCTATTTTTAATACTAAGTTTTATAATCTTTTCTAAAACTTTATAATCTTTCTCTACAATATTTGGAGTTCTTTTACCAACATTATCTTTAAATAATTGAATTAATTTCTCTGGCTTATCGTTCCACTTCTCAATTAAATCAGCTTTTTTTGCTTTTTGCAAATCCTTTCTTCTATCTTTTCTGTAAAGGCTAAAAACGGTATCATAATCTTTCTTCAAAGAGATAAATTGCATCTTTTTTTCTATAAAATAAGAGTCTATTATTTCAAAAGTGTTTTGAGTATTCAATCTTAATTCAACAGATTTAAACTTACTAAAAAGAAGTTTGACAAAATTGTTTGCATCTACATTTTTAGATAATGAAAAAATTCCTAGTTCTAACAACCAAAAGGGAGGATATACATATTTAAAACCATATTTTTTACGCCAAGAGATTGGCATTACAGCATTATAATCACCAAGAACCAAAACATCCCAATTATCTGCAACAATATCTAAATACCAAGAAAAAGCATATACTCTAGATTGTATAGATTTCTTAATACAATTATCATATTTAACGATATCTAAATCTTGTCTTTTTATATATTTTATCATTTAAGAAGTCGCTATTTTCAACATAGATTCATATAATCGTTTCCAACCTTTCCAACGTAAATAGTTACTTAAATTTTCATTATGAAAAAGAGTGATAAAAGTTCCGTTTACCGCTTTTACTTCGTTTTTAAGATCTCTAATTCTACCTAAAGACTGTTTTGGAGTTAGCTTCATATAATCGTTTAAAGTAGTATCCATAAGTGCAAAAGGAAATACTTTTAATGGTGTTTGAATTTCAAAATCTAAATCGTAGAAATAAAAAGGCGTACAAGTACCTGCTCTAAATCCAACGTTACTTGCATATCCCATAGAGTAATCTTCTTCTACTTCTAAATCTATTAAATTTTGATACGTTTCTGGCAAAGAAAAACGCAGATAATGTTGTCTCGATCTTTTTACTGGCATATTTGTAATATTCTCTAAACGTTCTTTCTCCTTCTTTAAAAGCGCTGCATCTTGCATTGTAAAATAAGATGGATGTAAGCCTACTTTTGCATAATCTACCATTTCTTTTATCAGTAATTTAAACTTTCCTTTTGATGCAGAAACATTCGTATCAAAAGTGGTATAATCACCAATTAAAAAGAAAAAAATTGTTTTAACATTATATTCTTTTTTTAACCTTAAAATCTTATCAAAAGTATCGAACGGATCGCTTTTAATATTGCAAACTACTGCAAAACGATTCCATGTTTCCACCAACTTAAATTTAAATAAATCGTTAAAAAAACCTCCAACACTTCTTACTAAACTTTTGTATTTATAAGCAAAAGCATTATCTATATCTATAGTAGAAATATATTCGTAATCTCTTTTTTGGTATTCGTAATCTGGAAATTTTTCTTGTAGAATTTCTAAAAATTTATACGCCCAAATATCTACTACAGGTTTTTCTAAAAATTTATGTTTAAAAGCTAAACTTTGTTCTGCTGTATAACGACCAAAAATATCTTTTACATGTGGTAAATACTCTTCATATCTAGAAATTAGATAAAAACTAGAAGCAAAAATATCAAACGGAATTGTAGATTTTAAGTTTGTATTAAAAAAACAAGGTACATTATTCCATTTTTGAATAGTAAAATCCAGATCGTTTACACCTTGTTCAAATAACAAATTATTACTTTTTATAAAAAATTCATTTCCTAATGGTGTTTTTGTATACGATAATTTTGGGCCATTGTAGGCTACAAATTCTTCTATCTTTGTTGTAAAATCTACAGGTATTAAAAGTGTTCTTGTAAGAATATGTTTAAAAATATAACGTACTCTAGGTGTTATTTTATGTGTAAAAACTAATATCATGGTTTCAGTTTGCAGTTTTCAGTAGCAGTATTCAGTTAGTTACCTATCGTAAACTGTTTCTAAAAACTGCAAACTATATTAATCCTTCATCCGCAAAGCTAAAATACGCTTTTTCGGTAATTATTAAATGATCTAATAGTTTTATATCTAAAGTTACACCTGCTTGTTTTATTTTTTGAGTTAGTTGTTTATCGGCATTACTAGGTTGCAATTTACCAGAAGGATGATTATGACAAACAATCATAGCAACAGAAGCTAACTCTAATGCTTGTTTAAACAATAAGCGAATATCTACAATTGTGGCTGTTAAACCTCCTTTACTTATTTGATTTTTTGACAATACTTTATTGGAGTTGTTCAAAAAAAGTACCCAAAATTCTTCGTGTTCTAAATCTCCAATTAGTGGCTGCATAATACTAAAGCCATCTTTACTACTCGTAATTTTAAGTTTTTCTAAAGCTACTTCTAATTGCCTCCTTTTCCCTAATTCTAAAGCAGTTATAATTGCAATAGCTTTAGCCTCTCCAATTCCTTTAAATCTCATCAATTTCTCAACAGATATTTTTGCTAAAGCATTAATATTTCCATTTACGGATTGTAAAATTCTTTTAGACAATGCTACTGCACTTTCTTCTCTATTACCAGAACCAATTAAAATAGCTATTAATTCTGCATCAGACAACACATTTTTTCCTTTTGATAAAAGTTTTTCCCGAGGTCTATCATCTAAAGCCCAAGATTTTATTGTGAGTTTTTCCATAGTTCATATTTTTATAAATGTAGTAAAATGATAATTTAAAAAAGAAAAATCTTTTAAAAGAAGTCATTACAGACTTTTGTATATTTGTTGTCTATTTCTATATTTTAAATATGAAAATTATAATAGCTGGTGCTGGAGATGTTGGTTTCCATTTAGCAAAGCTACTTTCTTACGAATCTCAAGACACTTACATCATAGACTTTGATGGAGAAAAATTAAACTACTTAAACAATCATTTAGACGTTATTACCAAAAAAGGTGATGCTACCTCTATTAAGCTTTTAAAAGAGATAGGTATTGACTCTGCCGATTTATTAATTGCTGTTACAGATAGCCAAAATACTAATTTTACTATTTCTGTAATTGGTAAATCTTTAGGCGTAAAAAAGACAATTGCTAGAATAGACAACCCTGAGTTTCTACACAATTGTGAAGTAGATTTTCAAAAATTTGGTTTAGATTTTATGATTTCTCCTCAAGAGCTTGCTGCTAATGAGATTAAGATGTTATTAAATCAATCTTCTTTTAATGATACTGTAGAATTTGAAAATGGTCTTTTTAATGTAATGGGTACAGCATTAACCTATAAATCTCCTTTGGTAGATTTAACGGTTAAGGAAGCGAAACAAAAGTTTCCTAGTGTAGATTTTATAACCATTGCAATTAAAAGAGAAAATGTTGCGCAAACTATAATTCCTAGAGGAGATACAACTTATAAAGTCGATGATCAAGTGTATTTTTCTGTACCAAATTATAGCATGAAAGATTTGCACCCAATTATTGGAAGTAAACAGGCTACTATTAAAAACGTAACAATTTTAGGCGGAAGTAGTATTGGAGAAAAAACGGCTAGAAATCTTTGTAAAGACAATTTTAAAGTAAAATTGATTGAAAAAAACAGAGAAAAAGCAGAACTTCTTGCTGAAGAATTAAGCAATACCTTAGTAATAAATGGTGATGGTAGAGATTTAGAGTTATTAGAAGAAGAAAATATTAGAGAAACAGATGCATTTATTGCGGTTACCGGAAACTCTGAAACCAATATTATGTCTTGTTTGGTTGCTAAATCTAAAGGAGTAAAAAAAACAATTGCTTTGGTTGAAAACATGGATTACATAGATATTTCACAAACCATAGGAATACAATCTCTGATAAATAAAAAATTGATTGCTGCCAGTAATATATTTAAGCATATTAGAAAAGGTGAAATTTTAGAGTTAGCCAATCTGCATAATATAGATGCAGAAGTTTTTGAATTTGAGGTAAAAGCCAATGCTAAAGTTACAGAAAAACCAATTAGAGATTTACGCTTTCCTCGAGAAGCAGTATTTGGAGGAATTATTAGAGATGGAAAAGCATTAATGTCTTTTGGAGATATGCAAATTCAAAATGGCGATAAAGTAATTGTTTTCTGTTTACCCGAAGCTATATCAACTGTAGAGCGTTTATTTAAATAATAATGGGGTCTTTAAATTTTAAAATAATTTATCGCTTTTTAGGCATTACTGCAGTTCTTAACGGTCTGTTTATGTTTATCGCATTTCCTTTTAGTTACTTTAATGATGAAAATGAAGCTTGGGGAATTCTAAACGCAGGAATAATTACTGTTTTTATTGGGCTTCTACTTTATTTTTTTAATAAACCTAAAAGTACTAATATTCAAAAAAAGAAGGATATTTAATTGTTACTTTAGGGTGGTTAACATTATCTATTACAGGTATGTTACCTTATTTATTATCTGGAGCAATCCCTAATATTTCTAACGCTTTTTTTGAAACAATTTCCGGGTACTCCACAACAGGTTCTTCAATACTTATAGATATAGAATCTATGCCAAAAGGAATCCTTTTCTGGAGAAGTGCTACACATTGGATTGGAGGAATGGGAATTATCGTTTTAACAATTGCCATATTACCTCTTTTAGGAATTGGAGGTATGCAACTTTTTATGGCTGAAGCACCAGGACCATCTGCAGATAAATTACATCCCAGAATTACTGATACAGCAAAACGCTTATATTTAATTTATGTTTTATTAACTTTTGCTCAATTCTTTTTACTTAGGGTAGCGGGCATGACTTGGTTCGACGCAATAAATCATGCAATGGCAACTGTAAGTACTGGAGGGTTTTCAACTAAAAATAGTAGTGTAGCTTTCTATAATAATATGCCTTTCGTACAATATATTATCATCTTTTTTATGTTAGTTGCTGGTACCAATTTTGTACTGAACTACTTTGCACTTAAAGGTAAGGTTCAAAAGGTTTTTCAGAGTGAAGAATTTAAATACTATTTATTTGGAATTTTAGGTGTTTCTGTTATAATTGCTATTTTGATCATCTTTTTTCAAGATCCTAATTTGCACACTACGATAGCACACCCAAAAGTATTTGGCAATGTAGAAAGCGCAATAAGACATGCATTATTTATGGTAACTTCTGTTGTTACTACTACAGGTTTTGTTACCGCAGATTTTACAATGTGGAGTTTCTTTGCAACTGGTATTTTCTTCGCGCTATTCTTTACAGGAGGTTCTGCGGGTTCAACTAGTGGAGGAATTAAAGTTGTAAGGCATATTGTAATGTTAAAAAATAGTTTTTTAGAGTTTAAAAAAGCATTACACCCAAATGCAATTATCCCAGTAAGATATGATGGTAAATCAGTAAGTCAAACGATTGTTTTTAACATATTGTCTTTCTTTATTATTTACATGCTTATCTTTATAACATCGTCTGTAATATTAACTTTTTTAGGCCTAGATTTTTTATCTGCTTTAGGAGCCGCTGCTTCTTCTTTAGGTAATATTGGTCCTGCATTAGGCTCTGTAAGTCCTGTTGATAATTTTGCACATTTATCTAACGCAGCAAAATGGTTTTGCTCTTTTTTAATGTTAATTGGTAGACTAGAATTATTTACTGTATTAATCTTATTTACTCCATTTTTTTGGCGTAAGAACTAGAAATTATTCTTTTATTATGAAAAAAACTAAAATGTTATATAAAACTATTGAAGATAAAACTATTACTTGGTTTGAAGACAATAATCAATATTTGGTTTTAGAAAACACTACTGCTGACATTATAAAAAGGTTAAAAAAGGGAATTGGCGTTAAAAAAATTGCTGAAGCATTAGCTAAAAAAATATCAGTTCCAATTGATAAAACAATTGATTTTGTTATAAACATAGAACAGAATTTTTGTTTAGAAAAAGACAAAACATCTTCAAAAATAGTTAATGATAATAGAGATATTAAAAGACCTGAGAAATTTGATTTTATAAAGTATTATAAAATCAATAATATCGTTTTTAAAATATCTTATTTAAGCGAAAAAGAACTTTCTTTTGTGCACCCAAAATTTGCACATTTGGTTATTGAAGAAGCAACTGAACATCATAATGAATTTGATGTTTTTATCCATCATAACTATATTTTTCTATTTGTAAATAATACGTTTATAGATTCTTGGAGTAGACAAGAAATTCATTTTTTTCAAGGAAAATTTTCTATGGAGTTAATTCAGAAAATTCATAAAAAAGAAGAAAATGAGTGGTTAGGAATTTTTCATGCTTCCGCAATTAGTAATGGCGAAAAATCAATGCTTTTTTTAGGAGATTCAGGCAATGGTAAAAGTACTTCTTTAGCACTTCTACAAGCAAACGGATTTACTTGTTTAGCAGACGATTTTGTACCAATAGATGTAAAAAAACAAGAAGTTTATAGTTTTCCTGCTGCTATTTCAATTAAAAAAAATAGTTTAGAAACTTTATTACCAATTTATCCCGAATTAGAAACTTCTGCTGAATATTACTACAGGAGATTAAATAAAATTGTACGATATTTAAAACCGAATAACACTAATTTTTTTGCTCATTTACCTTGCAATGATTTGGTATTTATAAAATATGAAAAAGACGCAGAATTAACTTGTAAAAAAATCTCAAAAATTGATGCTTTTCAACAATTAGTTCCTGATTCTTGGTTGTCATCAAAACAAGAAAATGCAAAAATTTTTCTAGATTGGTTTGAAGACTTAAACTGTTATCAACTTATCTATTCTAAAAACGAAAAAATGATAGCGACTGTAAATAATCTTTTCAATAATGAATTATAAAGAAACGCTTTTTTTATTGGAAAATGCCTAACAATCAATCATGAACAACATAATAAAATTTTAGTTGAAGAACAATTAAAATTAGATAATTTAGATTGGGATTCTGTTGTAAAAGTAAGTACAAGCCATTATGTTTTTCCTGCTTTGTATTGCAATTTAAAAAGAGCTAACTTTCTTCATTATTTACCTGAAGACCTAGTTGCTTACATGAAACATATTACTAATTTAAATAGAGAGAGAAATCAGCAAATAATAATACAAGCAAAAGAGATTAACGAACTGTTATTAAAGAATAACATCACTCCTATTTTCTTAAAAGGAACAGGAAATCTTTTAGAGGGTCTTTATGAAGACGTTGCAGAAAGAATGGTTGGTGATATTGATTTTATAGTTTCGAAAGAAGATTATCAAAAAACAATTGATATTATGCATGATTTTGATTATCATAAAGTAGATAAAAAAGGTTATGGATCTTTTGATTTTAAACATTATGATAAATTAAAAAGAGAAGGTAAAATTGCAGCTATAGAAATTCATAAAGAATTATTAAAAGAAAAATATGCAGATGAATTTAACTACAATTTTATAATTAATGATATTCAAGTAATCAATAAGATTAATGTTTTAAGTTTTAAAAATCAACTATCATTAACAATAATTGCAATTCAGATCAATGATAATGGATTACATTTTAAATCTATGGCACTAAGAAATGGTTATGATGTATTTTTACTTTCTAAGAAAACGAGTGTAAAAAGTGCTTTTTTAAAATTAAATAAGTTACAACATCCTTTAAATTGTTTTATCGCAATTAGCAATATAACATTTAATAATATAAAAACACTTTCTTATAATAAAACAATTGAAACTGAAAAATATTTAAGAATATTTTTAAAAAACCTTAATGTTTCTACAAAAAATAAATTTATAGTAAAAACAATTTCTTTAAAATTATTTATATGGAATAGTATTTTAGTCTTTAAAAAATCAATATTTGATAGAGTACTTAGAAAAAGCTTAATAAAAAAAATTTTTGATAAATCTTGGCGAAAAGAAAAACTAATTCAATTAGGTCTTAAAAAATCTTAGACTAAACGTTTAACCTCTTCAAAATCTAATCCGCCATAATTACCAGAACTCATTAATACAACCGCAGATTTCTCTAAATTTTGACTAAACAAAAAGTCTTTAAATTCTTGCGGATTTGTATAAATAATTAAATCGTCTCTTTCAAAAGCACTTGCAATTTGTACTGAAGAAACTTCTTCTAATTGTTTAATTTTAACTGCATGAGGAGAATAAAAAACTACAGCTTTGTCTGCAGCATCTAAAGCACCATTATATTCTGCTAAAAACTCTGCATTTAAACTTGAATAAGTATGCAATTCTAAACAAGCCACAACTGTTCTCTCAGAATATTGCTCTTTTACTGCTTTTGTAGTTGCAGCAACTTTACTTGGCGAATGGGCAAAATCCTTAAAAATAACCGTTGAATTATTTTCAACAATCTTTTCTAAACGTTTACTTGCTCCTGCAAAACTAGCAATAGCTTCATAAAAATCATCTTCATCAACTTGCATATGCTGACAAATCCATTTTGCGCCTGCCAAATTTTGCAGATTATGTTTTCCGAAAACTTCTAATGGTAGATTTCCTTCATTCGTTTCTAAATACGTTATTCCGTTTTCTATAAAATGTTTTGGTGTTTCATAAGGATATTTTTTAATATGGTTTTCTGATGATTCTACAACCTCTTTTACATTCTCGTCTTCTACATTATACACCATACTTCCTCCATTTACCATAGAATCTGTAAATATCGAAAACTGCTCTTTATAATTTTCAAATGTTGGAAAAACATTAATATGATCCCAAGCAATACCACTTAATAAAGCAATATTAGGTTTATATAAATGAAATTTAGGACGCATATCTATTGGTGAACTTAAATATTCATCACCTTCTAAAACAATAAAATCGTTTTCTTCGGTTAAATGAACCATCGTTTCAAAACCATCTAATTGTGCTCCAACCATATAATCTACTGCTTTGTCATGATAATTTAAAACATGTAAAATCATAGAAGTAATGGTTGTTTTACCGTGAGAACCACCAATTACAACACGTGTTTTATCTTTAGATTGTTCAAATAAAAACTCAGGATACGAGTAAATTTTCAAACCTAATTCTTGCGCTTTTAACAATTCTAAATTATCAATTTTTGCATGCATTCCTAAAATAATAACATCTAATTCTGATGATATTTTCTCTGGAAACCAACCAAATTTTTCTGGCAATAAGCCATATTTTTCTAATCTAGATTTAGACGGATCGTGAATTGTGTCATCACTTCCAGAAATTTGGTATCCTTTTTGGTGTAAAGCAATTGCTAAATTGTGCATTGCACTTCCTCCAATAGCAATAAAATGAATGTTCATATACAAGAATTATAAAAAGTAAAAATACAAAAGCTAGTAATAATATTGATTATATTTAGAACGAAACTCAATTAAAGATTCACTTAACGAACTCAAACGACTCGTTTACTAATTCTTAATTGTAATATTAACTGATTTAAGCGTGCTTTGAAAGTACCAAATCTATTGATTATGAAAAAAATTACAACAATTATATTAATGATTATCCTATTTTCTACAACTATAAATGCTCAAAACAACTTTAATAACCAATGGTTAGAAGTTGAAAAATTGGAAGTTGATGGTTTGCCTAAATCGGCATTAAAAATTGTAGAAAATATTTACAATATAGCTGATAAAGAAAATAACTCTCCACAGCTAATAAAATCGCTTTTTTACAAAAGCAAGTTCGCATTAACTTTAGAAGAAGAAGCTCAATTAAAAGTAATAAAAAACGTTAAAAAACACATTTCGAAAAGTACTTTTCCAACCAAGAATGTTTTAGAAAATATATTAGCCAATTTATATTGGCAATATTTTACTCAAAATAGGTATAAATTTTACAACCGAACAAAAACTGGGAACAAAGTAGATGTTTCAGATTTTAGAACTTGGGATTTAAATACTCTTTTTAAAGAAATTCATAACTATTTTAATGCTTCATTAGAGAATACCGAAAAACTTCAAAAAGTTGAAATAAATGAATTTTCTGATATTTTACAAATTAATAAAGACTCAAAAATTTACAGACCTACTTTATTTGATTTTTTAGCAAATAACGCACTACAATTTTATAAATCTTCAGAAACTACAATAACAAGGCCTTCATATAAATTTAGCATTAACAACCCTATTTATTTGAGTGAATCTTCAACATTTTCTAAAACAAAAATCACCTCAAAAGATAGCTTATCTTTAGAATTGAACGCATTAAAAGTATATCAAAAATTAATTGGTTTTCATAAGAAAGAAAACAACAAAAATGCACTTGTAGAAATTGATATTCAAAGATTAAATTTTATATATCAACAAGCAATTTTTAAAAACAAAGAAAGCAGTTTACAAACTACATTAAAAACCTCTAGAAATTTAATTAGAAACCATGTATCAAGTGGTTTATATGCTTTTGAAATAGCTCAATTTCAAAAAAATAAAGCCAATAATAAGAAAGCACTTTTAATTTGTAATGAAATCATCAAACAATTCCCTAAAAGTTTAGGCGAAAAGAAGTGTTCAATTTTAAAAAAACAAATTACACAAAAAACCCTTTCAATTATTGCAGAAAAATACATTCCTGTTGATAAATATTCTAGATTATTAATCAACTATAAAAATATTGATAATCTTTTTTTTACTGCTTATAAAATCACTCAAAAACAACAAATAGAATTTCATAAAATTTACAAGTTTCAAGACAAAAAAATTCATCCAAAAATTAGAAAAAACACACTCTTGGAAACATAAATTAAGAAATGAAGAAGATTATCTACAGCATAATACAGAAGTAATTGTTCCAAAATTTAGTAACGGAAACTATTTAATTTTTGCATCTGAAAGTGGTCGTTTAGAAGAAAAATTAATTTACGGCACGACTACTATTCAAGTAACAAACTTAGTTTTAATTGAAAACAATTTTGAAAATAAATATAATTATCAAATTGTAGATCGAAATACTGGAAAACCTATAAAAAAAGCTTCTATTCTTATTAAGAACAGTAACAAGAATCGAAATAACAAAACTATAAACAAAAGCCTCGTTACAGATAAAAATGGTTTTGCCTCTTTTAAAAGTAAAAACAATTATAACAATGTAAAAATTAAAGTAAAAACAAAAAATGATACTGCTACTTTTGGTGATTTTTACCTTTATAAAAACAGAAACTATAGCAATAATAAAAATGAAAACGTAATTATTAAACCTTTTATTTTTACTGATAGAAGTATTTATAGACCTGGACAAACTCTTTACTTTAAAGCTATCGTAATTAAAAAGCTTGGAGATAAATCTGAAGTTTTTAAAAATGAATATGTAGAAATTACTCTAAAAGACGTTAACAACCAAGTAATAAAAACTCTTGACTTAAAATTAAATGACTTTGGTTCTATTGCTGGAGAATTTATAATTCCTAATAATGGATTAACAGGTGAGTTTTCTTTAGAAATTGATGAAAGCATTGAACATGATAGCAGTTTTTATGAAAATGAAGAATATGATTTTCTTAGTCACTCAGAATCAATTTCTGTAGAAGAGTACAAAAGGCCAAAATTCGAAACAGAATTTAAACCCGTTACAGAAAGTTTTAAAATTAACGATTCTATTACAATTAAAGGTTTTGCTAAAGCTTTCTCTGGCGCCAATATTACTGATGCAAAAGTAGTTTATAGAATCCATAGAAAAGTACAATATCCTATTTGGTATTCTTGGAGAAGGCCAAATATGAACTCTAATTCTCAAGAAATTTCTCATGGAGAAAGCAGCACTGATGCTTCTGGTAATTTCTCTATAAAGTTTAAAGCAGTTCCGGATGAAAACATTTCAAAAGAAAGTTTACCCGTTTTTACTTATGAAATTACCGCGGATGTTACAGATATTAATGGAGAAAGTCGCTCTGCAACTTCAAGTATTAAAGTTGGTTATCATTCTCTATTAGCAACTATTTCTATGGATGATAAAATTGATAAAAAAGAAAACGAAACCATAATTAAAATTGATTCAAAAAACTTAAATGGTGAGTTTGTTACTGCTAAAGGAAACATTAAAATATACAAATTAGAAGTACCAAAATCTGTACAAAGAAAAAGGCCATGGTCAGCTCCAGATTATCAGGATATTTCTGAGAACACGTTTAGAACTTTGTTCCCTCATGATCCTTATACAGAAGATGAAAATAATGAAAAGAACTGGAAAAAAGGAAAACTTGTTTTCTCTGAAAATTTTGACACTTCAACATCAAAAGAAATTCCTTTAAATAATACAAAAAACTGGTTTTCTGGGAAGTACATTGTTGTTTTAGAAAGTAAAGACAAATTAAATCAAACAATAAAAGACGAAAAAAGAATTATACTTTTTTCTACGAAAGAAAAAGAAGTTGCAGACAATAATTTGTTTACAATAAATACGAATAAAACCACCTATACAGTTGGTGAATTTGTAGCATTACAAATTGCTTCAGCCTCTAAAAACATGTCAGTTATTATTCAAGTTGAAAAGAATCATAAAATTATAGATACCCAAATCATTAAATTAAACAATCAATCAAAAACAATTAAAATCCCTATTAAAAAAGAAGATATTGGTGGTTTTGCTATTAAATATCACTTTGTAAATTTTAATTATTTTGAAAGCGGAAATTTGCTAATTAATGTTCCTGAAAAGCAAAAGTCTATAGAAATTTTTACCAATATTTTTAGAAACAAATTACAACCAGGGCAAGATGAAACTTGGAGTTTCACTATAAAAAACGACAAGAACGATGCAGTTGCTACTGAGATATTAGCCTCAATGTATGATGCTTCTTTAGATGAATTTAAAGGACATAATTGGCAATTTAACCCAATAACACCAAAACCAAGCTATTCTTCTTATGCTATTAGTAATGCACATAAAAGTTTTGATAATAATTATTTTAATATTAGAAATAACCAAAGATCATATTATGATTTCCCAACATTAAAAAAAGAAACTTATAATTGGTTTGGATTTAATTTAAATACCAATAGATGGATAAACCAACAGTATTTAAGAACCTTAAAAAGAAAAATAAATAGTACTAGACAAAATTTTGATACAACAATTACTGGAAACATCACAGATAATGAAGGAGAACCTTTACCTGGAGTTTCAATTCTAATTAAAGGAACAATGTTTGGAACAGAAACAGATTTTGATGGTAATTATACAATTAACATTAAAAAAAATGATACTCTAATTATTACGTATTTAGGCTATAAGAATCGAGAGGTTAAAATTAGGAACAATACAATTTTAGATATTAAACTAGTAGAAAGCTTAGATTCACTAGATGAAGTTGTTGTAACGGCAATGGGTATTAAAAGAGCAAAAAGAGAAACTGTTTACCAGACCGAAGTATTAGAAGACAGTTTTAATGGAAAAATAGCTGGCTTAAACACAACTAAAAGCACTATTCTTTTAAGAGGGACAAAGTCCTTTACAGCTGGTAATAATAACCTAATTATAATTGATGGTATAATTTCTTCTCAAGATCAATTAGACAAATTAAACCCTAAAAACATTAATAATCTTAATATATTAAAAGGAGCAAATGCTACTGCTTTATATGGTTCTAAAGGGGCAAACGGCGTTATTTTAATAACAACAAAAAATGGACAATCAAAATTAAACAAAGCCTTATCTAAAGTACAAGCACGTAAAAACTTTAAAGAAACTGCTTTCTTTTATCCAAAATTAAAAACAGATAAAAATGGTAAAATTAGTTTTTCATTTACAATGCCAGAAGCGCTAACTAGATGGAAACTACAATTAGTAGCACATACAAAAGGTTTAAAATCAGCCACTAAAACATTGCAAACTGTTACTCAAAAAGAATTAATGGTTGTGCCAAATGCACCACGTTTTTTACGTGAAAAAGACACGATTACATTAAGTACAAAAATAACCAACTTAACAAATAATCAATTAAGTGGTTTTGCAAAATTGATTTTAACGGATGCTATTTCTGGAAAAGAAATAAATACCGAATTACAAAACACGATTTCTAACAAGAAGTTTATAGTTAATAAAGATGAAAACACGAACGTTTCTTGGACATTATCAATACCAGAAAACATACAAAGTGTACAATATAAAATTGTTGCAAAAGCAGGTGATTTTTCTGATGGAGAACAAAATGTTTTACCTGTTTTAACAAACAGAATATTGGTTACAGAAACGATGCCAATGTGGGTTCGTAATAAGCAAACAAAAACTTTTACGTTAAACAAATTGAAAAACAACACCTCATCAACTTTAAAAAACCATAAACTTACTTTAGAAATAACATCAAATCCTGTTTGGTATGCTATTCAGTCTTTGCCTTATTTAATGGAATATCCGTATGAATGTGCAGAACAAACGTTTTCTAGATATTATGCTAATACGTTGGCTAGTTTTATAACGAATTCAAACACTAAGATTCGAGAAGTATTTAATGCTTGGAAATCTTCGGGTGCTTTATTATCTAACTTAGAAAAAAATCAAGAATTAAAATCGTTAATTATACAGGAAACACCTTGGTTAAGAGACGCGCAATCAGAAACGGAACAAAAGAAAAGAATTGCTTTATTATTCGATTTAAATAAAATGAAAAACGAACAAGACAAAGCGCTACATAAATTACAAAATATACAGATGAATTCCGGTGGTTTTTCTTGGTTTAAAGGCAGTAAATATGAAAGTATTTTTATTACACAACATATTGCAACTGGTTTTGGGCATTTAAAAAAAATAGGGGTTTCTGATTTTAGTACATCAACAAAAAAAATGATTGAAAAAGTTGTAGAATTTTTAGATACTAAATTGGTAGATAATTATTCTAAACTATTAAAAAAAGCTTCAGAAATAAAAGAAAAATCAAAAAATAAAAAAGAAGGAGATAAAGCGTATCAAAAATATTTAGCAAAAAACAACTTGAGCTATTTTACCATTCAGTATTTATATATGAGAAGTTTTTATAATTCAGTTTCATTGAATGATAAAACAAAAACTGCTGTTGATTATTACCAAAATCAATCTGCTAAATATTGGAATGCATATAATTTATACGCAAAAGGACAAATTGCTTTGTCATTATATAGAAGCGGTAAAAAAGCTGTTGCAAATAAGATTTTAAAGTCTTTAAAAGAAAATGCTATTACTTCTGATGAATTAGGAATGTATTGGAAAAGCAACAAATCTGGTTATTACTATTATGAAGCTCCTGTAGAAACACAGGCTTTAATGATTGAAGTTTTTTCAGAAATAGAAAATAATCTTAACGTTATTGATAACCTTAAAATTTGGTTATTAAAAAACAAGCAAACCAATGGATGGAAAACAACCAAAGCAACAACTGAAGCTGTTTATGCGTTACTATTAAATGGTAGTGATTGGATTTCGGTTACTGAAATGGTAGACATCAAGGTTGGTGATAAAACGATTCATCCATCACTAATGGATACTATTAAGGTTGAGGCTGGAACTGGTTATTTTAAAACTTCTTGGAAAAGAGAGGAAATAACACCGGAAATGAGTGAAATTACCATCAATAAAAAAGGAACCGGAATTGCTTGGGGAGGTTTGTATTGGCAATATTTTGAAGATTTAGATAAAATAACTTCTGCTGAAACACCTTTAAAATTAGATAAAAAACTGTTTTTAAAAATTAATTCTGAATCTGGGAAAGAATTAATAGCAATTAATAATAAGTTGCAATTAAAAGTAGGTGATTTAATTACTGTAAGAATTGAGTTGCGCTCAGATAGAGATATGGAATTTATTCATATGAAAGATATGAGATCTTCAGGAGTAGAACCTATAAATGTACTCTCAAAATACAAATATCAAGACGGTTTAAGTTATTACGAAAGCACAAAAGATGCTGCAACCAATTTCTTTTTTGATCGTTTAACAAAAGGAATTTATGTTTTTGAATATGATGTTAGAGTAAATAATACTGGAAATTTCAGTAACGGAATTACAACAATACAAAGTATGTATGCACCTGAGTTTAGTAGCCATTCCAAAGGTGAAAGAATTATTGTTAAAGAAAAGTAATTTTGGCATATTTGTTGTCAAATAATTAATATTAAAACAAATTATAATTATGAAGAAAATAATAGTAGGTTTAAGTTTATTTATTGGTTCTATTTGTACAATAAACGCACAAGAAATTGCAGACAATGCAATTGGATTACGTTTTGGAGGTGGAAATGGAGTTGGAGGTGAAGTTTCTTACCAAAAAGCTTTAGGAGAAAATAATCGTTTGGAAGTAAACCTAGGTTTAGCAAATGAATTTACAAATTTTAAAGCAACAGGTTTGTATGAATGGGTTTGGAGTTTAGAAGACCAGTTTAATTGGTATGCAGGTTTTGGTGGTGGAATTGTTTCTGCTAATGGAACTGGAATTTATGGGGCTGGTGTTATAGGAATTGAGTATAATTTTAATGCTCCAGTTCTACTTTCTATTGATTATAGACCAGAAATTGGTATTGCTGGTGGTTTGGATGGATTAAATTCAGACATTGCTTTATCTGTTAGGTATCAATTTTAAGGTGTTTTTAAATAATTATCAACCTTCTCTAACCCTCTATTTACCATAGGGGGTTTATTGCCCTGTATTTAAAGTATTGCTTATTATTCTAATAACAATAGAATAAAAAATTAAAAACAGGTTCTACTTTAGTCATGTATATAGTATTATTCTTAAAAAAATCTTTAACCTTTTTCGTAGGTAAAGTAAGTCAATAAGTTTTGAAATTTATAAACTGATATTAATATAGCTTAAAAATTATTGAAATATTATTAGTAGTACCTGATATACATTAGTTCGAATTCATAGATTTTAAAAACACTTCTTTTGTAATTCTAAGTTAAGTAATAATACTTTTTATAAGATTATTTACTAAAACTCCAAATATAGGATGTATTGTTAACTTAATATAGACGAATGACAGTCATCCTTTGTGAATGTATACTTAACAACAGAAGTATATTTGATAAACTAAATTAAAGATAAAAAAAACATTTGTATCCTAAATTTGCTCAATAATTAAAATTTTTAGCCTACAATGGATAAACAAATAAACTCAATTCAGAAAATAAAGTATTTATTCTTTAAAAATTTAATAACTAAACCTATAATTTGCAAATTATTTAACAATTTATTTGGTTTATCAATTTATTTCCTTATATTAGATGCGTATTTAAGTTTAACCCCCAAAACATATACCATATGAATTCCCCTATCTACAAGTTAAGTAATCTTCTTAACCACATACAGCCATAGATCTTATTATGCTTTTTCAAATCTAAATTATATTTAGAATCCTTTACAAGGAAAACATGTAGCCTTATATTTAATAATATTAAATATAAACTTCTATAAAATTAATAAATACCCTTATTGTAATTAAAATAAATTATCATGACAAATACTAAGAAGTCCCCCAAACTTTTACTTTTCGTAATTTTTATTCTTATCACTAATATTCACGCTCAAATTCAATATGAAAGTATATTTGATTCTCAAAACGATCTTTTAAACATTAATCAATATTTTTCTTCTGAACCAATTTTCACAGATGAAACTTTAAACGAAAGTGACTCGATAGATTCTTCAATGAATGATACTTCTAAAGGCGAATCTATCAAAATTAACTTAAATAAAAAGGCTGCAGACCCTTGTACAGATGGTGCAATAGTAGGAACTCCAACTTTAAATGATACTGATGGAGATGGAGTTAATAACGTATGTGATTTAGATGATGACAATGATGGTATTCTAGATGAAGATGAAGCTTGTTCAAACTCAGTTACTAGTTTTCCAAATGCAGAAAAGGGATATTTATTTCAAGGAAATCCAACTAATGTTTATTTAGTTAATCTTGATACTGGAACTTCTACACTTCATCAATCATTAAACTATTATATAAATGGTGTAACTGTAAATGAAGATGATGGAATGTTTTGGGCAATAAATAAATCAGAAAACAAGGTTGTCTTGGTAGATCCTTTTACATTTAATATAGTAGACACGATAAATGTTACTGATTCTGCTGTATCTGGAGCTTATGACCCGATTAAAAAACAATATGTTACTGCAACTAGTAGTTTGGTCCAAGTATTTGACGGTGATCCAGATTCACCTACTTACAAAACAGAAGTAACATCATTTGCTAGATCAGGAGGTAATTTAATCGATCTAGGTTACAACACTTCTGACGGTGCTATTTACGGTTTAAAAAACAGTTCTAATGAGCTTCACAAAATAGATACTACCAATGAAACCGCAACAGTTGTTGGAAATGTTACTAACTTACCTTCTGGTAGTTACGGAGCTATCTACACTACTTTAGATGGTAACTTTTATATGAGTAATAATAATACAGGTGTTATCTATCTTATGGAATTAAGAAATGGTTTATCAGCAACTGTATTTTCAAATGGCCCTGCTTCTGGTACAAATGATGGAGCAAAAGTTTTAAGTGTAGATACCTCAGGTAATCAAGTATGTTTAGACACAGATGATGATGGTTTATCAAATTCTTTAGATTTAGATTCTGATGGTGATGGTGTTTATGATGTTGTAGAAGGAGGTGGTGTTGATGCTGATAATGATGGTATGTTAGATGGAACTGGTTTCGATTCGGAAGGAAAAGTAACAGGAGGAACCGGTGGTTATTCAGGTTCTACAGGTTCTGAGAATCAAGCTCATCAAATGACAGTTACTACAACTCCTTCAGATCAAACTGCAAGTTATGGTGACGCCGTATCTTTTACAGTTGTTGCAACAGCAGATCAAGCTACTAATTATTTAAATGGAAGTCCTGTATATGGTACTCCCGGAAATGCAACAAATAGAATTGAATATCAATGGTATCGTGGAAATCCAGATACTGATGGAGTCATTTTAACAGATACTGGCGTATATTCTGGCACTAATACTGCAACTTTAAATATTAGTTCATCTACAGGATTGTATACAAATAGATATTATGTAAGGTTAACGCATTTAGATAATGATTTTCTTAAAGAAACAGAAAATGCTCAATTAATTGCAAACCCATGTGACTCTGTTGCATCTGGTAATCCAGATAATGATGGTGATGGTGTTTCTGATAGTTGTGATGATGATGATGATAATGATGGAGTATTAGATAGTAACGAATGTAAAGTTATCTACAACGAAACTCCTTTTTCTCTTGTTGATGGTAATTCTGTTAACTTTACTTTAGATAATGTAGGAAGTAGCTTTTTATTAGATGTTACTTATTTAGATAATAGCTTTAATATTACTATTAATGGAACTTCATTAACTACTGAAGAAATTCAATTTCAAGAAAGTGGTACTCCTACTGGTCAAAATATCCGTTTTAAAGATGGAACTAAATGGGGAGAAAGCGGAATTCCACAAGTATATTCTTATGGAGATGATATAGATGAAGACACGCCAATAATAAGATTTGAAATAGATGAAAATTTAAATGTAGTTATGTATTCAAGTAAAGAGGCAAATGGTCCACTTTACGAACTAGAATTATTTAATGGGAATAGTTTTAATGCTATTAATTGGAACTCAAATGCTAGTAATGATTTTGTAGTTTCCCAAGTGGTAACAGGACCTACATATATGACAGGTAGAGTTTATGGCACAAGATTAGATTGTGATATTGATCAAGATGGTATAGAAAATAAATTTGAATTAGATTCTGATAATGATGGTTGTTTTGATGTTACTGAATCTAAAGGAGTAGATCTTAATGGAGATGGTATTTTAGATGGAACAGGAATTGATAGTAATAATGGTAGAATAATAGGAAGTTCGGGAGCATATAATGGTTTAACAGGTAACGAAACATTAGCAAATAAAGTTAGTATAACATCAGCACCTATTAACCTTAGCGTAACTAAAGAAGAGACTGCTACTTTTAACGCAACTGCTGTGTCTTCTACAGCAACATCTTATAGTAGCTCAATACCGGTTTATGGTAGCATTGGTAATGATGATGCTAATATTACATATCAATGGTATATTGGAGACCCAAATAATGGTGGAGAAGCTATAATTAACGAAGGAATTTATTCTGGAGCTGACACAGAAACTTTAGAAATTGAAATTGTAAGTGGTTTAAATAATATTGATTATTATGTTGAAGTAGGTAATATAAACTCTTGTGATAAAGAAACTGCTTCTGCTACATTAACTGTTACAGCACCAGCAATAAATACAACAAATCTTATTATAAGTCAGTATATAGAATCAGATTTAGGAACAGCTCCAAGAGGAATAGAAATTTTTAATCCAACTACAGGAACTTTTGATTTCTCCAACAATAACGTATACATCAATGTAGCTTCTCAAGGTAATATTTCTAATTACATAAATGAATTAGTAATTAACTCTGGAACTCTAAAAGCTGGGGAAGTATTACTTGTTGGTTCTTCTGAAATAGAAGATTACTTAATAGAAAACAAATTTTCATATGTAACTTTTATAGAACATAATTTCACTTTTGATGGTGATGATACAATTATTTTATCTAATTCGGCAACCAATGGAGGTACTATTTTTGATATGTTTGGAGAATTAACTGCAACAGATCCAGGAGATTCTTGGTCTGGTGGAGGTATAGAAACTAGAAATTGTAATTTAAGTATTAGAGATTATTATAATGACAATCAGTTTTTTACATCTGGTAGTGTTTCTGGTTGGTCTAACCCAAGTTCTAGATACGTACAAACAAGCTCTAATCCTTCAGGAACAAGAGGGTTAATAGGTTGTGGAGAAGCACCAACAAGAAATGTATGGGTAGGAAACGATAGTGATGATTTTCATAAAAAAGGAAATTGGAAAAATAGTTCAAGAAGAAATTTATTTTGCGATAATATTACTATACCAAATTCAGGTGTTACAAATTATCCAACATCTTATAGTCCTATAACTGTTTCAGATATAAAATTTAAATCTGGAGGTAAATTGAAAAACTTATCAACTTGTACTAGTCGAATTAGATATGAAAGAGAAACTTCATCAACTAATTGGTATTATATTGGATCTCCTTTAGCTGGTCATGTTTTTGATGATGATTTTGTAAGTGCAAATAACATTCCAACAGCTGGAACAGATAGAGCAATTGCAGAATATGTTACACCTACAGATACATGGAATTATTTACAAACCGGAGAGGTATTAACAACAACTGTAGGTACTGGATATTCTATAAAAAGAGATTTAACAGATGCTCCAATAACTTTTATAGGTACAATGAATACTGAAAATGTAACATGTGCTGTTCATAAAACTGGTTGTGGTTATAATTTAATATCAAATCCATATACAACAAATATTCGAGCAAGGGATTTACTAGAAGAAAATACTGCTAACTTAGTTATGGAAGCTGTTTGGCTTTGGAATCAAGCAGAAGATAATTATGAAGTCTTTGTAGCTGCAGATGATTTAATAATAGCTCCAACACAAGGTTTCTTAGTAAAAGCTAGAAACAATGCTAATATTACAATTAATAAAAATAGTCGTTGTAACTCTTGTACTGGTAGTTTCCAGAAGTCTACAAAGTCAGAAGTTAAACTAAAAATGACAGACGGAGATAAAAATAGAATCGCAAAAATTTATTATAATGATGATGCTACCACTGGTTTTGATAATGGTTATGACGGACGGACTTTTCATGGTATACCAAATCCATTAGACATTTATACTTATTTATTAACTGATAGTGATTTTTCTGGGTTTAATAGTGCTGGTATGAAATTCCAAGTGCAATCTTTACCAAATTCTAATTATGAAACTATGGTTGTGCCTATCGGAATTACAGCAGAAGCTAATAAAGAAATTGTTATAGAAGCTGATATTAACAACTTACCTTCTGGAATAAAAGTTTTCCTAGAAGATAGAGTTAAAAATACCTTCACAGATTTATCTGAAGGAAACTTTACTATTACTTCGGATACTGCTTTAAACGGAATAGGTCGTTTTTATATACATACTAAATCAAAAGTTTTAAGCAATGAAAACATAGAATTGAATCCTGATTTTGTAAACGTTTACAATACACCTGAAAACATTTTAACTATTGTAGGTTTACAAGATAATGTTAATGTAAAACTATTTTCTATCGAAGGAAAAGAAGTATATAAAACAGCAATAAAAACTACTGGAGTAAGTGAGTTAAATTTACCAAAACTAAATAATGGTATTTATATAGTAAGTTTAGAATCTAATAAAGTACAATTATCTAAAAAAATTATAATCGACTAGTTATAAAACAAATAATATACATTAAAATGGAAAACACTAACGACAAACAAAAAGAAATTACAAGAAAAGAAGCATTAAAAAAACTTGGGAAATATGGAAAATATGCAGCTCTTACTGCACTTGGTACATATATCGTTTTAAATCCTAAAAAAGTACAAGCCTTTAGTGGTGGACCAGCTATACCTGGTGAAGGTTGGGGAAATTAGATAAATTAAACTACTTTTTTAAATTATATTTACATCTAACTTACTAATAATGGATTATAAAGAAACATTGTTTTTTATAGCTAAATGTTTAACTATTAACCATGAAAAACATAATCTAAATATTATAAAAAAACTGTTAGAATCCCATTCTATAGATTGGGATTCTGTTGTTAGAATAAGTACAAGTCATTACGTTTTTTCTGCTTTATATTCTAATCTTAAAAAAGCAAAATTACTAGATTTTTTACCATCTGATTTGGTTGAATATATGCAACATATTACAAACTTAAACCGAGAAAGAAACTTAGGTATTAAAAATCAAGCAAAAGAATTAAACCAACTTTTAATTAACAACAATATAAAGCCCATTTTTTTAAAAGGTGTAGGGCATTTATTTGATAACTTATATGCAGATGTAGGAGAAAGAATGATTGCAGATATTGATTTTATTGTATCTAAAGATGATTATTTTAAAACAATAAAACTTGTAGAAAATTTTGGTTATACTAAAGTTGAAAAAAACAAACATCATTCACCTTCATTTAAACATTACCCAAGACTTCAAAAAGAAAATTGTTATGCTGCAGTAGAAATACATAAAGAACTACTTATAGAAAAATTTGCTAGCGAACTTAATTACAAGATTATTAAAAAAGAACACTTAGAATTAAATAAACTTAAAGTCTTAGGTTATAATGACCAATTAGTATTATCAATTCTATCTAATCAAATAAATGATGATGGTTTCTACATAAAAAACCTAACTTTAAAACACGCATATGATGCCTTTTTATTATCAAAAAAAACGAATACAAAAAAAGCCATTCAAAAATTTAATAAATTAAAACACCCTCTAAACTGTTATTTAGCTAGTAGTTATCAAGTTTTTAATAAAATTGAAACATTAGCATATGATTCTTCTGTGAAAACTGAAAAATATTTAAGCCTTTTTAATAAATATTTAGTAGATCATAAGAAACGAAAGAGAGATTATAAAAGAATAAAATATAAATTATACCTAATTAGGAAAAAAGATTTTATACTTAAAATTATTTTTTATAAAGAATATAGAAATTGGTTTATAAACGATTTTTTAATAAAATTAAATCTTAAAAAATTAGCTTCTTAAATGTTTTTTTCTTTTTTTACTTGCTTTTGCTATTGAGTTATATTCTAATGCCAAATTTAACCAATAATATAAATCCACATCTAAATCGTAAGCATCTTCATTTAAAAAAACATAGCTTTCATAGGTCTTCCTGTAAAGTTCATTTCTTTGCAACCTTGTTTAGTAATAGATTCTTCATAAACATTAGGGTTTATTCTTGCCATTATCTCATCTCGAATAACCCCTACACACATTTTATTATCAATTATAAAACAGATACCTCAAAACATTTTTTTCGAAAATAAAATGCTTTTATACATAAAAAAAGAGAGATCCTATCTGCTAAAAACTCGTTATAAGCCTTATTATTTTTTTGGTGGATAGGTGTTTAATATCTGCTTAATAATTTCTTTATAATGAAGTTCTTTATCATTTGGACTTCTACTTTCTTTAATTTTAGATTTTAAAAAAGCTTCCCAAATTACCTCATCTGTTTTTGAGCTTACATACTCAATTTTAAACTCTTCTAATAACTTTTTAGAACCAATAGGTAAACCGCCAGAAATACCAAACCCACCATTTCCAACTCCAATTCCTATCGAGTTATTATTTTCTACTTCAATAACATTAGACACCACATTTATATAAAAATCTGGTTTTTCGGATTTAGCAAAACCTTTTACTTTTAGTTGTTTATTTATAGAATAAATAACTCTTTTTATATCTAAATCACTCAAGTCATTACCTACATTTTTAAAATAGTTATAGGTTTTAAAAGTAGAGAAATCGATTTTATTATCATAATCTGTAATAACTTTAGCAGTTGAACAGCTAAAAAAAGAAACAACAAAAAGATTTTGCTAAACTTCATTTAATTACTTTTTTTCTCTATTATAACTACCCTTGTTGGTGTATCTTTTCCGTTAATAATACTCTTAGTACCTTTAGCTACTGCTTGAATTGTTTGAGTTATTACTGTCATATTTAAAGTTTCTGCTTCATCAGATAATTGATGATAGTCTTTATCCTTATCAATAGCTGTAGTAGAAAAAGTGTGCGATGGCACACCTAAACGAGCTAAAGAAGCATTGTCTGATCTAAAGAATAAATTAAACTTTAGGTATGGATCTGCGAATAACTGGTAACCAGACCCTTTTAAATTTTTTTGAACAATTTTACCAAAATCAGAACGTTCAAAACCTGTTAACCAAGCTGTATTTGGCCCTGAAGTTGGAGTTTTTCCTATCATTTCTAAATTTATACCTGCAACAAATTTACTCGCGTCAATGCCTTTTCCAAAATGAGTAGATCCAATTAAACCCATTTCTTCTGCAGTAAAAGCGGCAAAGACTATCGTTCTTTCATTACCAACCTTTTTAAAATATTCTGCTAAAGCCAAAACACCAGTTACACCAGATGCATCATCATTTGCACCATTATAAATTTTATCTTCACCACTTTTTTTCATACCTAAATGATCATAGTGTGCAGAAATTATAACATATTCATCTTTTTTACTTTTGCCCTCTAATACTCCTATAATATTAGCACTTGTAATCACACTTTTACTTCTTCTAGGAGTAAAACTAAAGGTTTGTCTATAACTATCTAAACCTTCAAAATTTGTTAAACCTATTCTCTTAAATTCATTTTCAATATATTTTGCTGCTTTTTCAATACCTGGTGTACCAGACTTTCTACCTTCCATTTCATCAGAAGCAAGAGTATATAGGTGTTTTTTAACTGTAGCAGAATCAATAAAAAATCGATTCTCTACCATCTTTACCTTTGTAGGCTTTATTGTTGGTTTCTTAATATTCTTTGTACTATCACAAGAAATTAATAAAGTTGTTGCAGCAAATGCTATAAATATATTTTTCATTTTTTTCGATTTTTAAAAGGATAAATATAGCGAATATATTTTCGTATTTTTGTTCAAAATTAAACAAATGATTTTATCTGAAATTCCTAATATAAAACACACTAATTCTAATAACTTTTTTCTTTTAGCTGGACCTTGTGCTATAGAAAGCGAAGAAATGGCACTAAGAATTGCTGAAAAAGTTACAACTATAGCTGATAAACTAGAGATCCCATATATTTTTAAAGGTAGTTTTAAAAAAGCTAACCGAAGTAGAATTGATAGTTTTACTGGAATTGGAGATGAAAAGGCGCTAAAAATTCTGCGTAAAGTTTCTGAAACATTTAATGTACCAACAGTTACAGATATACATGAAGTTTCGGATGCTATAAAAGCTGCTGAATATGTAGATGTTTTACAAATACCAGCTTTTTTAGTTCGCCAAACAGACTTAGTGGTAGCTGCTGCAAAAACTGGAAAGGTTGTTAATTTAAAAAAAGGGCAATTTATGAGTCCAGATGCTATGAAACATGCTGTACAAAAAGTTAAAGACGTAGGTTCTAATAAAGCATGGATTACAGATAGGGGAACCATGTTTGGTTACCAAGACATGATTGTAGATTTTAGAGGGATTCCTGAAATGCGTGAGTTTGCCCCAACTATTTTAGATGTAACACATTCTTTACAACAACCTAACCAAAAAGCTGGAGTTACAGGAGGAAGACCAGAAATGATAGAAACCATAGCTAGAGCTGGTGTTGTAAATAATGTTGATGGATTATTTATAGAAACTCATTTTGATCCTGCAAATGCTAAATCTGATGGAGCAAACATGTTACACTTAGATAATTTAGAAAGTCTTTTAAGTAATTTAATTGCCATTAGAAAAACAGTAAATAATTTATAATTATTAAATAACATATTTTTAGACTCTTCAAATTTTTATAATTTGAAGAGTCTTTTTTTATAGATAAAACAAGGCACAATTATTGCTTATAAAAACTACCTTATAATTATTATGAACAAAATTTTATTCCTTTTTTTACTTTTTTCTTATTCAATTTCTGCACAAAATTTTAAGAAAACTGATAGTATTGTAAAAACATACCCAAGATTTTCTAAAGTTGAAAACTTAGCAAATAGAATAGAAAAGGATTTTTCTTCTGATACAGAAAAAGTAAGAGCAGCTTTTTTTGGTTAACAAAAAACATACGTTATAATCTAAGGCAATTATACAATCCTAAACAAAGAAGTTATCGTTTTAGTTATTCTTCAGAAGAAGAAAAGAAACAAAAAATGCAATCTTTAATCGATGAATTAGTAAACAACGCTTTTAGAAATAAAACAGGTGTTTGTGAAGAATATGCACAATCATTTAAAAAAATATGCGATTTATTAAATATAAAATCTGAATTAATAAAAGGTTCTGTTAGAACTGATGCAAATGATATAGCTAATATTCAAGATCCTAATCATGTATGGAATGCTGTAAAAATTAATAATAGATGGATTATTATTGATGTTACTTGGGCAGCTGGATATGAATATAATAGAAAATGGATTCGAAAATTTAATGATTATTATTTTGACATTCCGATTCAGAAAATATTTAAAACACATTATCCAGAAAGCAGATTGTGGGCTTTAAGAATAGGGAGAATGAGTTTACAAGAATTTTATGATCAACCAATTTTTGGCCGGCAATTTTTAGTAAATAATTTAGAGGTTTTATCTCCAAATAAAGGAAAAATAACAATAAATAAATCTGATTTTATAAAAATAAAAATCAATAATTTAAAAGATAAAAAAGTAATATATAATTTTAGTGGTAATAGTATTGCTCAAAAACCTACAATTTTAGTTGATAAAAACATTTCATTATTATCTTTAAAAAACCCGAAAAGAAATTGTATTCTTTTTATTTATTTAGAAAACGAAATAGCTTTACAATATAAAGTAGTTCTTAAATAATTACTTTTTTTATAAAAACCGGCTTCTTTTTTTCGAAGGCTTCTGCTAAAACGGTAAGTAAAATTTCTTCATTAATATCTTCTAAATTAGAATATCTTAGAGATTTCACTACTTTTCTATTATCCGAAATTAAGAACTCATTATACTTTGTTAAATGCGCAGAAACCCAAAAAACGACATCTACATATCCTTTCTTTTTAGATGCATTTAAATAACAAAAAGGTTTATTATTGAGGTAATAAAACGGAATTTTCCATTTAAATTTTAAATCGACTTCAGGAAAAGTACTTTCTATTAATATCTGTAAATGTATTAAAATAGACTTAAAAGGTTCAGGTTGATTTAAAATGTATGCTTCAGCAGGTTTCATTTTTTGTATATTAGCAAAAGTTATAAATTTTATGAGTAAACAAGATAATAATCAGCTTAATTTTTCATTAAAAGAGTATTCTAGTATTCAAATAGGAATCTATTTCTTATTTGCTGCATTTTTAATTAAAAGTATTTTAGAAGGTTTTTTAATAGACGACAACCCTTTAGGAATGATGTCTGCAGAAATTATTGAGCTGTTAGTTTTAATAATTATTCTATTTACACTTCTATTTTCTTCTCTTGCATTATTCTTTAAAGGTAGAAGAAAAATAAGAAAAAAGAAAAGTAAGCTTTGGAATAGTAAAACAAAAAACATTTCTTTAAAATATCTAGCTAGTTTTTCTATTATTATTTTTGTTCTTATTTTCTTAAACAATCAAGGTTTTATAAATTATCTTACTCCTGCTTTTCTATTATTTTATGGCTTATCTCTCATTATTTTAAAAATAAAGAAAAGTAAAAATATTTTTATTTTATCAATAGTAAGTTTTATGCTTGCTGTAATTTGTTTTATGATACCTAATTATTGGTATTCTTCAATTTTTATTTTAGGAATAGCCCATATTACTTACGGTGTAGTTGTAAAAAATTAGAATTTTTTTCTAATTTCCCTAACAATATCTTCTAATCCATTTAATTTTAGCTCATAAACTAGTTCCAATTGACTACCTAGTTTTCCTTTTGGAAACCCTTTATTGTGATACCAAACTACATAATGCTCTGGTAAATCTATTAAAAACGTGCCTTTATATTTACCAAAAGGCATTCTCATTTTTGATAAATCAATTAAAATTTGACGATTGTCGAGACTACTCTTTACCATCAATATAATCTTGTAAATAAGAAAAACGTTTAGTTAACTTTCCGTTTTCTGTCATTTTTGAACGTTCTAAAACTCCATCTTTATCATTATTAAAAAAAGCTGGAATTACATTTTTTAAAAACATTTCTCCAAAACCTTCACTTGCGTCTTTTGGTAATTCGCAAGGTAAATTATCTACCGCCATTACTACAATAGCGTCTTTATCTTTATAATCAACTTCTAATTCTGTATGCGGATTGTAACCATAAATAGGATCTGCAATTGTAGACGGTTTAATGGTTGAAGCAACTGGACCATCAATATCGCAAGAAATATCTGCTACATATTTAATTTTAAAATCTTTTGATTTTGCATCTTCTCTAGTAAATAAAAACGGAGCTCCATCTCCATAAAAATGACCTGCAATAAAGAAATCTGTTACTTTAGCAAAACGCATAAAATTAGATTTATACATATCTGCATTATTATAAAAATCTTGATTATCTAAAATTCTACCATCCTTTCGTTCATTATAATCTAAAACATCTGCTAAACAATATACTGGTTCATCAAAAGAATCATTTATATATTTTTCTACTGATACTTGTTTTATATTCATACCATCTAACATTTCTTTAGCTCCATATGCCACTTTACCATTTCCTGTTAAAAGAATCTTTAGATTTTTAAATTCTATTTTATTCAACTCTTCAATTAACTCTTTTTGGCTATCTAAAGTTTCAGCTTTTGGTAAATTAAATTCATCATTAGTTAAACCGATAGCTCTAAAACCATTATATGCGCCTACAATACCAGCATAACGACCAAAACCAATTAAACGAGCACCATTCTCTTTTACAATAGTTTCATGATCAAATAATTCTATATTTTTTTCTAAAATTGCCTTTAATAATTTTCTATTATAAGGCTGTTTTTTTATAGTATGACTAAAGAAAAAATATTTTTTACCAGGAATTAAAGCTTCCACTGGAACTTCTTTTACACCAAATAAAACATCACAGTCAGAAAGATTTTCTGTTACTTCTAAACCTACATTTTGATAAGCTTTATCAGAAAAAACTCTAATATCAGATGCTTCTATAACAATAGATGCTTCTGAAAATTTTTCTTTAAACTCTTGTAATTTTGAAGGTGAAAAAACTACTCTTCTATCTGGTGGATTCTTACGTTCTTTTATAATGCCAAACTTCATAATTTACTGCGGTATAATATTTGCTCGAAGATATTAGATTTTATAAAGATAACCAACAGTATTTTTTTATACTTTTGCAAACCACAATTTTTTTAATAATTGGATCATTGACATAATAAAATGAATTTTTGATGAGTTGCTGAAATAAATTCAGCATCAATTCAATTATGCTAAACAAGTTTAGCTATTTCATTGAGGGGACGACTGGTTTTGACAGCAAGGTCAGTGAATTTGTAAGCATACCGAGTTATGAAATAACACTCGTTAAACCTAATTTCAACTTTTTAAACGGCGAAGATAACTACGCTTTAGCTGCTTAATCCGAATTATAGTAGGATTAGCCTAGGCACACAAGGTGTGCAAGCTTTATGTCCACGAACAGCCTTGGTTTATGGCGTTTCATATTTGGGCATCGTAAATATAAACATAGGAAATTTAGTACTTCGATAAATTTCTAAAACTAAAGAAGATAAGCTAAAAATGGATTGTTCTTAATCAGCTTTTAGTCGAAAATTAAGAAAGAACTATGTATGTAGAAAGCTTTTTGGCTGCTTGTTTGGACCCGAGTTCGATTCTCGGCGTCTCCACAGAATACCCTTATAAACCCAGTGTTTGTAAGGGTTTTTTATTTGCGTTGATAATAACGTTGATAATTGCTCTTATCATCATTCTTTTATTGTTCTCCTCAAATTTAGTATTTTTAATCTTATTAATACTAATTGACTATAAAATTATGACTGGATACATTACACTTTATTTTACATGTATTATTGCTTCACTTTCACATATCTACCTGGTATCAAAAAGAAATACTGAAAAACTAGCACCATATATTTGGAATGATAATTCTCATTGGAACCCTAATATTGATAGGTTAAAGCTTTTATTTTCTGCCGTATTAATAGTATCTCCTGTTTTATTATTAAAATCTCTTATTAAATTTAATTCTAATAATATCTATTTCAACTATACAGGGTTTTCTTTAATTATTCTTCTCATAATTTTTTGTTTTTGGTTCGATCTTAAAAAGATTAATTCTATTAAAGAAATTAAAATATTTAGTAAAAAAGATGATACAAGTAGTGATGCCCACGAATTAAAAAATAGCTCGTTAATAAATGATTTAGAAAGCCTAAAAGTAAAACAAGACAAAATAGATTCTATTTCGATGGATATTATCAGTAAAGTAGATGGGAATTATAAAGAGACATTAAATTTTAAAAAAGAAACTTTAGATAATTTGTCTGTTATTAAAAAGGATTTATTGAAAACTAGAAAAGAAGCTAAAGAAAACAAAACATCCTGCACTGAGAGTTTTAAATTAGTAAATAACGAAATATCAAAAATCAAAGAAAAGTCAAAACCTAAGAAAAGGGATTCTCTTAAAAGAGAGGAAAATATAAATCAAATTGTATTTACAACTTTTCATCAATCTATGAGTTATGAAGAATTTGTAGAAGGTATAAAACCACAAACCAAAGATGGATTAGTAACCTATGACATTAAAGAAGGAATCTTTAAAAAAATATGTACTGATGCAGAACTTTATAGTGCAGATAAAGTAGTTTCCGTTTCTAAAAAAGTAGATTTAGATAAAAGAATAAAAAAATTAAGAGACGAATTAGAACAGTCTGAAAATTCGGAGATTGAAATTGCAATGACAAAAACTTCGTATCATATAACGTCAATTACAGACAAGCATATTAAGTTTAGAAAAGCATCTGGAGGAACAGGTCATGATTTAGTTATAGATACTTTGAAAGGAATTGCACTTGATGAAAGAGATATTATTGGAGGCTTAAGATCTTACTACGATTATTTAATACAATTTTTGAATGCTTATGATATTACAGAAGAAATCGTTGAAGAAAACAAACCTTTTGTATTAATAATAGATGAAATAAATAGAGGAAACGTCTCTCAAATATTTGGAGAACTTATTACTTTAATAGAAAAAGACAAGCGTTTAGGGAAAGAGGAAGCTTTAAAAGTAAAATTACCATATAGTAAAACTCCATTCGGAGTGCCTCCAAACATATACATTATTGGTACAATGAATACTGCTGATAGAAGTATTGAAGCTTTAGATACTGCATTAAGAAGACGTTTTGTTTTTGAAGAAACACCTCCAAAACCAAGCTTATTAAAAACTGCTGGAAAATCAGGAAAAGTTGAAGGTATTATAACCTTAAAAGATAATAAAACTGTTGATTTAGAAACTTTACTAATCACAATTAATAATCGTATTGAAAAATTAATTGATAAAGACCATAAAATAGGACATTCTTATTTCTTGAGAGTAGATACAGAGAAAAGCTTGAAAAAAGCCTTTAAAAATAAAGTGATTCCGCTGTTAGAAGAATATTTTTTTGGTGACTTTGGTAAAATTGGTCTTGTGTTAGGCGATTCTTTTATAGATAGAAAAGATGTAGCATTTAATTTTTCACAATTTAAACACTATGATTCTGATATTGTTGAAGATTTAAAATCTAAAGCTATTTTTAAAATTAATAACGATAACCTTTGGGATTTTAACGCGATATAATGCTAAAACCAATACAAGTTTTTGAGTTCGAAAAGCTAGTCGCTTCTGATACTTCTTTTTTTAAAACGGAAGCGTTGGGTAAAAAAGTAATTGACAAGCTTTGGCAATTTAATGATGCTAATAAAAATATTTATTTTGAAGCCATTAGAAATGGCGTGAAATTTAAAAATTATGTTGGAGTTATTCAAATTGGTAACGTAACTATTGAAATTCTTCCAAAGGCGGATAAAAATTTTGCAACAGAAAATGAAAGAGGTCAATGGCATACCGTTTTATTAAAAATGTTAGCAAAATGCAAAAAAATAAAAATAGATTCGGTATCTAAAGCTGCATTAAAAAAACGTCATCATTCATTATTAGACCTGTACTTCGATTTGTTTTTAGATGAAGTAAATATGCTTTTAAATAGAGGTTTAATAAAACAATATAGAATACAAAGTGGAAATGTATTAGCTCTAAAAGGGAGACTTGAATTTTCTAAAAATATACAACATAATTTAGTTCATAAAGAACGATTTTATACGAATCATCAAGTGTATGATTACAGCCATTTGATTAATCAAATAGTACTCAAAGCTTTATTAACGCTAAAAAATATTTCAAATAATATTTTTATTAAAGATCGAATTGAAAGAGTTTTAAGTTGTTTTCCTGAAGTAAAGGAAATTAATATAACTAAATCACATTTTGATAAACTTACAGCTAATAGAAAAACAACAGACTATCAAGAAGCTATAAAAATTGCTAAAATGATATTACTAAACTATTCGCCAGACATTAAAGGTGGTGGAGAGAATATGTTAGCATTATTATTTGATATGAATATGCTTTGGGAGGAATATGTTTATAGAATGTTGGTTAAAATTCAAACTGATACTTTAAAAGTGAAATTCCAAAACAGAAAACAATTTTGGGAAAAGAAGTTAATTAAACCAGATATAGTTATTGAGAAAACAGAAGTAGATAAATCAATTTCAACATACGTTATTGATACCAAATGGAAAATTATAGACCCTAAAAAACCTGGAGACAATGATTTGAAACAAATGTATGCTTATAACATGTATTGGAATGCGTCAAAAAGTATGTTGTTATATCCAACTTCTAAAGTTTTAACCACAGATTTTGGAAATTTTCATAAAGGTAGACCTAAAGAAAATCAATGTAAATTAGGATTCATAAAAGTTATGGAGAATAATACTTTGAATACTGCGATTGGTGAGGATATTTTAAATTTTCTTGATATAAAAAATTATTGATTTTATGACAGACAAAACCAACCTTATCTCACTCAACTACGCAAAATTCTCACTAAATCGTTGCACTTCCTTATCTCAAATCTTTGCTTATTTCATTTCGTTAAGTTTGTAAAAAAACATGTTCATGAAACATGAACATTGCTATTATTTGAACAAAAAAATCTTAATTTCTCTTTGAATTGAAGTAATTATGTGTTCTGGGGTTTTAAGTTCTTTTGCTATTTCTACCCACCTAGGAACAAGTGCTTGTAGCTCTCCTATTATAGCGTTAGGATTTTTAATAGAGAATGTATCAGCAATGACTAATAAGTCTTTTAGATTAATTCCTGTTCGTTTACTGTTAATAGAAAGTGCTCTTGATGTTGTTTTAAAAGTTAACAATGGGTTTAAAGCATACGTTAGATCATAGGCAGGCGCTAGATTCCAACTATTACTTTCTTTATTATAAATAAAGCTATGATTTTTTAAATGGTCGTCAACATTTCTAAAAACAAGATTAAACACCATTCGCTTAAATAGTTGCTGTAAATCTTTATGCGGAACACCTAAACTTAAAGCTACTTTAAATACATTCTCATAAGAAGAATTTTCTGGTTGACTTTTAAAATCCCAACCTGTTAAACCAGTTACCGTTAAAACGTGTTGTTTTTCTCCTTTTTGTCTATCATATCGTAAAGTAGCAAAATGAGTGTCTTCTATTAATTTAGAAGGCATCATATCAATACCTGCTTCTTGTGCAAGTAAATAATAAGTATATTCTACTTTTTCTTTATTATAACCATCATTATCACCAATATGAAGTTTTACTAAATAATGATTATACTCTTCGCTAACCTCTCTATCCCCTGCGATTATTTCTCCTGTTTCTTTATGCTCTGAAATTAAAATTTTAGGTCTTGCTCCTCCTGCAGATGTTCCTATTTTAAATATATTTAGTAATGCTAATTCACTAAAATCTTTACCTTTAGTATCGTTTTTAAGCTTTAGTACTTTTTCTAAAATAGTTATAACTTCGTCTATATTAACTTTAGATGTATTTGGTAATTCCTTAATTGGCTTATATTCTAACGCTCCCATTCCACGATCTGCAACATACGCTAATTGTTCTAGGGGCGTAACTTTAGTAATACCTCTTGCAGTTAACCACTCTTGGAAAATTATATTACCAAAGGTGTCTGGTAAAGAATCTGCTATCATAGGTGGTAATCCTTGAAAAGTATCATTTTGATATTCTGAAAATACTTGTGCAGGTTTTATCCTTTTAAAAATAAAAGGAAATAAATTTGAAAATTGATTAGAATCTAAAAACGCTGGATTGTATTGAAAAAATGACTTCCCTTGGTCTAAATCAACTCCAATTTTACCAATCTCTACACCAAATATAACAACATCTATTATCTTTTCTCTAGCCATGATTATTAGTATAATGAAATATTATTTTCGTCTTCAATTGTTTTATCAATTGCTTTTTTTAATTGCTTTAGTAAAGCAAAATGATTCGCAATTTTTAAAACTGTATCTAATGTTGCGTTCTTTCCATTCTCAAACTTTTGAATCGTATACCTAGACAAGCCAATGGCTTCTGCAAGATCTTCTTGAGACATATCGTAACTTTGCCTTTTGCTTTTACAAAGCTCTCCTAACTTTAGCTTTACTTCCTTAATTGTAACAAAATCAATCATATAATTGTTTATTATAATACACAAAAATAACTAAATAACAACAAATGTGGATTATAATCCACAAAATATATTTAAAAATTCTCAAAAACTGATTTTACTGCATGGATTTTAGCGTCATTATTTACTTGATGATACATATTAAAAGTCTTAATATCTTTATGACCACTAATACTCATAATGGTTTTATCAGCAATTCCTTTATTTCTCATAATAGTAATAAAAGTTCTTCTAGCAGTATGTGTTGAAATACGTTCATAAAATTTCTTTACAAAAACCTCCTGCTCCACTCCTTTTGTTTTGCTGTACTCAACTTCATGCACAAACCCAGCTTCTTTTAAAACTTCTTTGATGTAATCGTTTTGTTTTTGATTAGAAACTAACGGAAGCTTGTAATTGTATTTTAAGAGAATTGCTTTCGAAATAGAAATTAAAGGAATTTCTCTCGTATCTTTAGAACTATCTTTTTCTTCTTTTAAAACTACACAATCATTACTATTAACCGTTCTTTTATTAATCAATTTTAATTCACCAAAACGCATACCTGTTAAACTCTGAAAAATAAAAACATCTTTAATTTTATTCAATTTTGGATCTTCACAAACGTGATTATATAGGGTTTTAATATCTTCAAAAGACAATGCTTCTTCTCTAGTTAAAACTCGCTTAGGCTTTTTAAAATCAATGAATTTCTTATTATACATATATTCTTTTTTCAAAGCCCAAAACAAAAAAGTTTTTACTAGCCCTAAATTTCTATTGAATGTATTTGTGTAATGGTCTTTATCCTCATAACAAAAATCAATAAACTCTGTGTAGAAAGTATTATTTATCTTACTAAAAGTTAATTTATATTTTTTTGCCTTTTCAAATTCCGTCAGTAAATTCTTAATATTTTTATATCTTTTAATGGTAGATTTTTTCCACTCTTTTCTTTTAATTCTCTTCCGTAAATCTATCATAAACTTCAAAAAAAGTTGTTTTCTTAATTGAAACGTTTCCAAAAACTTGATCTAGATGTTGTTTTAATAACTGACTAGTAAATTCAGTTTTACTCATTTCACAACGAGATTGAAATAAATAAAACTCATCTTCATATTGGTTCAAAACTCTCGAAATGAGTTTTTGATTGACTGCAATATCTTTACCTCTATTTTTAGGTTGGTTGTTTTGAAAATCCCAATTATTAGGAAGTATTGATTGTCTTGTGGAGTAAACAAATTGTTTTCTTTCATTTTTAAAATAACAAGAAAATAAAATTAGCGTATCATTATTATCTTTTGGTTTTCTTAAGTAAAATGTGTGTTTCAAATTTTTTAAAATATTATCAGATTAATATGCGTTGATAAAATCGTTGATAATTTTGTTATATCTTATTATGCAAAAACTTATTAACAAGACATAAAAAAAGCCATCAAACCCTTATAAATAAACAACTTATAAAGAACTAATGACAAATAAAAATTAATCTAAAGTATAATCGGCGTCTCCACAATAAAAAAACTCAACTATTTAATTTTTAAATAGTTGAGTTTTTTTTATTAATAGAAATTTATTTATTATTAACTTCTTAAAGATTTTATTATTTCTAAAGCTCCTAAAGTTTTAGTTTTAATAGCTTCATAATCGAAACTACCATCATCGTTTTTAGCCATTAATTTTGACCCCATTCCAACGCAAGCAACTCCGGCTGCAAACCAAGCTGATAAATTTTCTCTTGTTGGAGAAACACCTCCTGTAGGCATAATACTTGTCCATTGTTGAGGTCCTTTAATACCTTTTACAAACTGAGGACCATAAATATCTCCAGGAAATAATTTAACAATTTCACATCCTAATTCTTCTGCTCTAGTAATTTCTGTTAAAGTACCACAACCTGGAGACCAAAGAACTTTTCTTCTATTACAAACAATTGCAATATCTTCTCTTACAATAAAGTTTGCTCCTAAAGCCATATATAAAGACGCTTGTGCAGCATCAGTTACAGAACCAACTCCCATTACCATTCCTGGTAATTTAGCAATTGCATATTTAGTTAATTCTCCAAAAACTTCATGTGCGAAATCTCCACGAGCAGTAAACTCCATTAAACGAGCTCCACCATCATAACATGCTTTTAATACTTTTTTACTTACTTCTATATCATTATGAAAAAATAAAGGAACCATTCCAGTATCTTTCATTACTTGCGCTACTTCTATTCTTGTAAATTGAGCCATTTTATTTTTTTTAATTAATTCCAGTTTAATATTTTTTTGAAATCATATGCTTTTGGGTTTGGTAAATATTTTTTTGAAGCTTCATAATCTTTTTCTTTAATGTAGAATAAATTATTGATGAATAATTGAGCCATATCAGAATCTATATCTACCAATCTTGGTGGAATTTTACCCTCATTATCTTCAAAATCTTTTAAATACAAAGGCATAATATCTCCTTTTGAGTTTGCACTAACAATGCAACCAGAAACTCCTTGATCAAATATTTTTTTAACTCCAATACCTAATAATGTACATAATGTTAAATCAAAAGCAATAGGATTACAGCATCTTAATTCGTAACCAAGTTCTACTGGTCTCGATTTTATATCTAAACCAAGTTCTTTTAATTTAACTTGTAATAAGTAATTGAATATATGCGATTTGCTAACATTTCCTAATTCTGGATGTCCATGATCATCATATGTAAAATTAATTCCAGAGTTTAATATTTCATCCTCTTCCATAAAATGAAAAACACCTTCACTTACTAATGCTACACCATATTCTATTCCTTGAATTTTACATTTTACTATCGAAGAAATAATCATATTAATTATTTTTTCAAAAGTGATTTTAGTTTTGTTAAACATTTCTGGAATAATCATCATTTGATAATGGCAAGCAGATGCTATACCAAAAGCTAAATGCCCCGCAGAACGCCCCATTGCAGCAACAACAAACCAGTTTTCACTAGTTCTAGCATCTTCATAAACTGTATTTCCTATACGAACTCCTTCATCTTTTGCAGTATGAAATCCAAATGTAGGGTTCCTATCTGGCAAAGGTAAATCGTTATCAATAGTTTTAGGAACATGCACATGCGCAACATCCAATTTTCGACTGTTAACATATTTTGTTAATCTATTAGCAGTAGAGGCAGTATCGTCTCCACCAATAGTTACCAATAATTTTACATTATACTTTTTGAAAAAACCTACTTTAAAATCACTATCTTTTGGTTTATATCTACTCATAATAAAGTAGAGCCTCCTCTACTAAAAATTCGATCTGCTTTATGAAAATCGAAAAAAACTAATGAAGGATCTTCTGATAATAGACCTTTATAACCATGGTGTACTCCAATAACTTCGTAGCCATCTTTTAAGAAAGTTTTTGCTAAAGTACTTATTACTGTGTTTATTCCAGGAGCTGGTCCTCCTCCACACATTATTGCAATAGATTTTTTCATATATTAAAAATATAAAACCTACAAAGTTTGTGTTAAAAATGCTTAACAACTTACCTTGTAAGTTCTTTAAAACCTTATAGGTTAAGGTTCTTATAAATTATCTTGCAACTCTACCAGACGCATCATCACCCATTAGTTTTTCTACTTCTGCAACTGTTACTAAGTTTGCATCACCTTTAATAGTATGCTTTAAACAAGAAGCAGCAACTGCAAAATCTAATGCATTTTGATCGTCTTCTGGATATTTTAATAATCCGTAAATTAAACCTCCCATAAATGAATCTCCACCACCAACTCTATCTACAATATCTGTAATTTGATATTGACGAGTTTGGAATAACGTTTTTCCATCATATAAAACTCCAGCCCAAGTATTATGAGAAGCTGAAATCGAACCCCTTAAAGTTGTAATAACTTTTTTAGCTCTTGAAACTTCTCCATCATTTGCTCACAAACTGATAAAAAAGCTTCAGCTTTTACATTATGCCCTTCTGTTTGAACAGAAATTCCTGCTGGTTTAATACCAAAATGCATTTCTGCATCCTCTTCGTTACCTAAAACAATATCACAGTACGAAGTTAATTCCGTCATTATTTTTTCTCTATGAGCATCGTCACAGAATTTCCAAAGTTTAGCTCTATAATTTAAATCTGTAGAAATCGTAATTCCTTTTGCGCTTGCTGCTTTTAAAGCTTCTAAAGTTACATCTGCTGCTCCTTGTGATATTGCAGGTATAATACCTGTCCAATGAAACCATTCACAACCTTCAAAAACTACATCCCAATCGATCATTCCAGACTCAATTTCTGCAATAGCAGAATGTGCTCTATCATAAACAACTTTAGATCCACGAGAAACAGCACCAGTTTCTAAAAAGTAAATACCTAAACGATCTCCACCATAAACAATTTTATCTACTCCAACACCACGCTTACGCATTTCCATCATTGCACATGCACCAATATCATTCTTAGGTAAACGAGTTACAAAATCTACATCTACACAATAATTTGCCAATGAAACTGCTACAATTAGACTCTCCACCACCATATACTGCATCAAAATTATTTGCTTGCGAAAATCTTAAAAACCCTTGAGGAGCCAATCTTAACATGATTTCTCCAAACGTTACTACTTTACCCATTTTTTTGTATAAATTATTATAATTAATCACTCTGATTAAACGTTTAACCAGTTATTTAAAATAAAATCAAAACCTATATATAGATATTAGTTTTGATTATATGATTTCAAACAGTATATTTGCTTAAACGATTAAGCAAATATATATAAATTTGACAAATAAAAAGAAAATCACAATAAAAGATATTGCAAGTGTATTAAATATTTCTGCAGCAGCAGTTTCTAAAGCCTTACATAATGACCCTAGGATTAGTGAAAAAACTAAAAAAGCTGTTAAACAAGTTGCAAAAAATTTAAATTACCAACCTAATCATTTAGCAAGTGCCTTAAGAAGTGGCAAAAGTAATTTAGTTGGTGTAATTGTACCTAGAACTAATAGTAATTTTTTCTCTTCAGTAATTCAAAATATAGAAGAAGTATTAAATAAGGAAGGTTACAATATTATAATTACACAATCAAATGAGTCTTATAAAAAAGAATGTGATAATATAGACACTCTTTTATTTACACAAGTAGATGGTATTATTGCTTCTATGGCAAATGAAACTGTAGACTTAGACCATTACGAAAAAATTAAATCAAAAGGAATCCCTTTAGTTTTATTTGATAGAGGAGAAAATGATTTAAATGTTGATTATATTGGTATAGATGATTATAAAAGTAGCCAGATAATTGTAGAACACTTAGTAGAACAAGGTTGCAAAAGAATAGCTCATATTGGAGGTTTTAAGCGAACACGAATTTATAACAATAGAATTAAAGGGTATATTGATGCTTTAAAAAAACATAATTTACCTCTAGAAGAAGAATTATTAATTGAAACCAATCTTTCCATTGAGAATGGAAGAAAAAAATGCTGCAACTTTTAAAGATAAAAAATAGACCAGATGCAGTTTATGTAGCTGGTGATTATGCTGTTTTGGGCGCATTACAAGTACTAAATGAAAATAATATTCGAGTACCTGAAGAAATAGCGTTAGTTGGTTTTGGTAACGAGCCTTTTACGGATATGCTAACTCCTAAAATTACGAGTGTAAATCAGCATAGTGAAAAAATAGGAAAATTAGCTGCTGAAACTTTTCTAAACCACATAAAAAAGAAAACAATAACACAAGAATTAAACAAGCAAATTCTAGATGCGGAATTAATTGTTAGGGATTCTTCTTATAAAAATAAAACCACTCTAAAATAAATTTTAGAGAGGTTTTTTATCAATTTAAATAAATAACTTTATTTATTAAATACCTAAAGCTTGTCCACCACCTACTTGGATAGTTTCTGCTGTAATAAAAGCAGCGTCTTTACTTGCTAAAAATGATACAACTCCAGCAACATCTTCTGGTTGACCTAATCTCCCTAACATAATGTTGTTTGCCCAAGAAGCAAATACTTCTGGTTTTGTTGCTTTTATTTGTGCATGAAATGGCGTATCAATTGTTCCTGGTGATACCGCATTTACTCTAATGCTGTATTCTGCTAAATCTTTAGCTAAAGCTCTGGTTATTGCATGAACTCCTGCTTTTGATGTTCCATAGATTCCTGCTCCTGGTCCTCCAGCATTCCAACCTGCATTAGATGTATAGTTAATGATAGAAGCATTATCGCTTTTCTTTAAAAATGGAATCGCGGCTCTTGATGCAAAAAATGCCGAATCTAAGTTTAATGCCATTACAAATCTGTAAAATTCTGTAGTCATTTCTTCAAAACGAGATCTTCCTCCCAATCCTCCTGCATTGTTTACAAGAACATCAATTTTACCATATTTCTCTCCAATCTTTGTTATGTTTTCTGTTACTGCTTCATCTTGAGTTACATCAAATCCGTAATATTCTGCTGTAATTCCTTCTGCTGTTAATTCTGCAACTCGTGCTGCGCCAGCTTCATGATCTATACCATTTAAAATTACTGTATATCCGTCTTTTCCTAATCTCTTTGCTACTGCAAAACCTATTCCGCCTGTAGCTCCTGTTATAACAGCAACTTTTCCTTCTATTTTACTCATCTTATTATTTTTATAACTCTTTATGTATTTTACTCTTCTTTATTCTTAAATATTTTTTCTTACGGGCTCTATCTTTCTAATCAATACAAAAATTGATAAAACACCTAGTAAAACTGATATTGTAATTGCAATAAATGCTGGTGTATAAGATCCGCCTCCGGTTATCTTTCCTATAAACCAGTTCATAATCATTGGAGATACTGCTGCAACTGTTCCTGCTAGTCCTGCTAAAGTTCCTACAGATGGACCTCTAAATAAATCACTAGAAATCGTCTGAACATTACCAATAGCAAATTGAAATCCAAACAGTACTAGACCTGCTAAGTAAATAAAGGTCATAAAATTGTTTTCCCCTACAAACTGAACGATACTATAAATACTAACAACCCTCCTACTGAAATTGTAATCTTTCTTGCTGCATCTACTGATTTTGATTTCATAAGAAGTCCAGTAAACCAACCTCCAATAATACTTCCGGCTGCTGCCATTAAATAGGAAATCCACATTGTAGCTGCTATTTCTTCAAGACTTAATCCAAATGTTTTGTTTAAGTAAATTGGCATCCATCCTGCAAAAAACCACCAAATTGGCTCCATAAAAAACCTGCATAATAAAACTCCCCAAGATTGTTTGTAGCTTAATATTTTTCCTACTGATAAACTTTTTGACTTTTCTTTTGAGACATCTTCTTCTTTATCAATTCTATCTGATAAAATTAAATCTCTTTCTTCTTGCGTTACCCAAGGGTGCTTCTCTGGTGTAGATTTGTTTAAAAATAACCATGGAATAACCCATAAAACTCCTACTCCTCCTAATATAATATATGTAGTCTTTCAACCAAATTGTGTATATAAATAAACAATGATAAAAGGGGCAATTACATTACCTATTGATGCTCCTGAATTAAAAATACCTTGGGCTGTAGCTCTCTCTTTTATAGGAAACCATTCGCCATTACTTTTAACCGCTCCTGGCCAATTACCAGCTTCTCCTAAACCTAATAATCCTCTTACAATAGATAATGATATTAATCCTTTGGTAAAGGCATGAAGTAATGAGGCTAAAGACCAAACAACTATAGAAACTGTAAACCCTAATCGTGTTCCTATTTTATCATACAACTTCCCTGAAAGAAATTTTCCTGCTGCATAACAAGCCATAAATATATTTAACATAATAGCATAATCGGAATTATCCATCCCTAAATCTTTTCCCATCTCTGGCCACAACAATGCAAATGCGGTTCTATCTACATAATTTATTACCGTAGCGATAAATATCAACACGATAATCCACCATCTAAGTCCTTTTATTTTCATTTTAAATTTTAGTTTTTTAACGTAGAATATTGCAATAACAATAGTTGTTATTGTCATTATTAAACTTATTTTAATAAAGTGAATGAAATTGCTAGAAAAGCAAAAAAATTACTTAATTATATATTAATGTAATTAGATAATAATATCTCTAAAAAAAGAATTATAACTTTTTTAAAAAATTATATATTATAACAATATTGGTATAAAGTTTTAAAATGAACTTTCATTTTTTCCTTTGCCAATTTTGGTTCTTGATTTAAAATTGCATCATAAATATCTTGATGCTCTTTTATACCTTCATGAGCTAAACCTTTATCGCAAACATGATATTTTTCGAAATTTGTAATTATTTCTGGAGTAATAATTAACATAAAAGTGTTCATAGTACTATTTCCGCTTGCTTTTGCTATTGCAAGATGAAATAACAAATCTTCTTGAACTGCATCTTCACCATTTAAAACTTTACTTTTATAAGCTTCTAATGCTTTTTTTATTTCTATTAAATCTTCTTCAGTTCTTTGTATGGAAGCTAATCTCGCTGTTTTTAATTCTAATAAAATTCTAGTTTCTACTAAAGATTTAAAATCTGGTTCTTCTAATCTTAAAATATCTTCAATCATACCATTTAAGGCAATTACTCCAATATTTGCTACAAAAGTTCCACTTTGTGGTCTTGATTTTAATAATCCATAAAACTCTAACTTACCAATAGCTTCTCGAACATTAGATCTACTTACTTCAAACTTCTCCGAAAGCATACGCTCTGAAGGTAACTTATCTCCAGGTTCTAAATTTTTATAATTAATAAGATCTCTAATTCCTTTAATTATTAAATTTTGAACTTGTTGATTTTCGTTTTTTGTAAGTACTTCTATCTTCATAATCTATCTTAATTTAGTAAGTAAATTTATTAGTATAAATGTATAAAAACTATTTCGAATTAGATAATTTCTTTTAAAAATTAAGGCTTTACTTTATCAGATTAATCAAATAAAGTAAAACCTTAATAAAATTAACTCAAATAATATCTATTTATTTGCAAAATGCTAGTAACCTGCATTTTGAGTAATTACTTCTCCACTTGCAAAAATTTCAGATGTTGGTAATGGAAATACATGATAATTAGAGCTTATAGTTTTACCCATTGCAGCATCTAAAGTACCAGTTCTTACCAAATCGAAAAATCTTTGTCCTTCTAAAGCTAATTCTAATCTTCTTTCATTTGCAATAGCAGTTCTAACTGTTACTTGTGTTACAGCAGTTGTATTTGCTAAATTTGCTCTACTTCTAATTTTATTCAATTGAGTAATAGCAGCAGGAGTACTTCCGTTTTCATTTAATGCTTCGGCATATAATAAAATTGCGTCTCCTAATCTTAAATCAATAAAATCTTGATCTCCACTATTAAACTTAGTACCAACTACTCTTACAGCACTAGTTCTATTTATAGTAACATTTTTTCTTGTTACATCTTGTGTATCATCAAAAGCTTTTACTAATGAATTAGTAATTGGAAAATCATCTCCCTTAGAATCATTTCCACCAAACCAAAAAGCAAATACAGTACCAGAACCTGCAGTAATAGCTCCAGAAATTTGAGTTGAATATAAAATCTCTGAATTTAAATCATTTCCAAATATATCTGCAAAATTTGCTTGTAAACTAATTCCTGCACCTGCAGCTCCATTTACAACATCACGTAAATATGGTTCTGCATTTACAAAGTCTCCCATATATACATAAGCACGACCTAACAATCCTTGTGCAGCAATCTTAGAAGCTCTTCCTGTTGCAATACCAGAATTATCTAAATTTGACATAGCATCTGAAAGATCTGTAATTATTTGACTATAAACATCTGCTACAGATTTTCTAGCTAAAATAGAAATTTCATTTCAACTTGACCAGCAGTTTGTACAGCCCAAATTTCACCAATTTCTCCACCTACATAATTTCTAAAAACAACATCTCTACCAGATTGACCAGCAAATAACCTAGGTAATTCATCTAAATCTCCTAAATCAGTAATTTCTGTTTTAACTGTAGATAAATTTGCACTAAGATTCCAAGAAAAATCATCCTTATTAATCAAGTTTGCAGCAAACTCAAATTCTAAACCAGAACTTTGCACATCACCTGAGTTAAGATTAATAGCACTGGTTCCTAGCACTTCAGATACACTTTGATTAATTAAAATATTTTCAATATCAGAAGTATAATAATCTACTCCTAAAGTAAAACGATTGTTTAATATACCTAAGTCAATACCGAAATTGGTTTCAGTATTTGTTTGCCAAGTTAAATCTGGATTAGCGACATCTGTAGGAATCAAATACCCGTTACCATAGACTGTTGCTCCAGAACCTAACAAACTTAAAGAACTATAAGCTCCTAAAAAAGATGCAGTACCTAAAGAACCTGTACTAGCTCTTAACTTTAATTTGCTTAATATATCGTTATCCGCAAAAAAATCTTCTTTATGAACATTCCAACCTAAAGAAACTGCAGGAAATACTTCATATCTATTGTTCGCTCCAAAACGAGAATCACCATCTCTTCTAATAGATGCAGATACTAAATATTTATCATCAAACGCGTAATTAACTCTACCAAAGACACTTCTTCTTGTACTCGTTTCATCACGTTCTGTAACTACAATATTTGCTGGATCTAATAAACCATAATTAACAATATCACCAAAAGGAACATAAGATCCTCTTAAAGCTGTTGCTTTCGTATAATTATTTTGAAACTCAACACCTACTACCGCAGAAACATCATGGTTTCCTATTTCTTTTGTATAACTTAAAGTAGTTTCACTTAAAATAGATGATCTTTTAGTATCAGTTTGATCTAAATCTGTATTTTGAAATCTAGCTTTACCATCTGCTAAAATTCCTTGATAATAATATGATTGTGTATCTCTAAGATCTGCACCTAAAACAGTTTTTAGGTTTAAACCTTCTAATAGATTATATTCTATATAAGAGCTAATATTAAAAAAATATGTTTTTTCCCAGTTCTCAGCGTTATCTAACTTAGCTGCAGGACCCTGATCTCCAGAACCTCCAATACCATTATTATTTTTTCCATAATGCCAATCGTTCACAAAATCACCTGGTACTAAGTCTTGAATACTTTGTACATATCCATCAACACCATCTGTTGCTGAATTTCTACCAGCATCAAATGCTTGCAAACCTAAACCTACAGCTTGGTTATTTAAATTTTGTACAAATGCAATAGATTCTTCAGTATGATAAATTGGGTGAAAACTATATGCTCTTGATAAATCTCTCATATCATGAGCAACAATTTGTCTTTTAGACATAAATCCGTTAAAATTTAAACCTGTCTTAAATTTTTCACCAAATTTGGTATCTATATTTAAACGAGCGTTTACTCTTTCAAAACCTTGAGTTCTTACAATACCTTCAGTATCTTGGTAACCTACAGATGCAAAATAGTTTGAAGTATCATTACCTCCACTCATACTAAAGTCATGACTTACACTTGTTCCAGATTGATATAACCAATCTTCAACACTTACTTCTCCAGGAGAGTTTTCATATGCAGATAATCTATATTCTATAAATGCAGGATCAATTTGAGAAAGATCCCAATTACCAGCTGCAATTTCACTTCTTGAGTGTGCTGCCCATTCTGATCCTGTTTTAAGAATATTATCTCTATACTTATTTGAAGCACTTAAATAAGTATTATAACTAAATTTTGTTTTACCAGACTTTCCTTTTTTAGTAGTAACTAAAACAACACCATTTGCACCTCTTGAACCATATATAGCAGCAGATGCAGCATCTTTTAGCACTTCCATACTTTCAATATCGTTCGGATTAACAGTTGCTAAACTACCAGAAATTGGGTAACCATCTACAACAATTAAAGGATTAGAATTGCTTGATATAGAAGAAGCAGCTCTAATTTGAATTTTTGGATCTGCTCCTGGCTCTCCACTTGCGTTTTGAATTAATACACCAGCTAACTTACCAGCCATTGCTTCATCTACACGCGTAGCTTGAACTGCTGCAACATCATCACCTCCTATTTTTGCAATTGCACCAGTTAAATGACTTTTTTTACGAGTACCATAACCAACAACTACAATCTCATCTAATACACTAGCATCTTCTACTAATGATATATTTAATGTTTTTTGATTAGTAATAGTTACTTTCTGCGTAGCATAACCTAAATAAGAAAATTCTAAAACTTGACCTTTTTCTACTTGAATAGAATAATTACCATCAAAATCTGTTTCTGTTCCTTTGGCAGTGTTCTGGATTACAATAGTTACTCCAGGTAAAGGTGAGTTTTCCCCTTTAGAATTTACTACACCTTTTAAAGTGTATGCATCTTGTGCATAAAAGCAAATGTTTACTAACATTACTAGCAGTAATGTTATTTTAAATTTTAATTTCATAATAGTATTTTATGTTTTTAAAAATGTAATTTGTTATTCATATTTTATGAATAACGGTTTTTAATTAACACAACCTAAAAACTAAAATCACTATTAAAAAAATAACTTGTTTTTAATAAATGATATTTAATATTTAGACGATGTATTGGTTTGCTCTTCGTTTTGAAGAAGTTTTTTTAATAAAAAGGATAGACGTACACCTATCCTTTTTCGTTTTAATTAATTCAAATTTAATATCATACGCTATCTATTTTTTGTTAACTCAACTGGTTATCCAAATTGGATAATCAGATTGATTTTCCAGATATACACATATTTTTTTAAAACAAGTAAATCTTAATAAAAAGTTAAAATTTTTACCAAAAAGTTAAGAAATTGATTAATTAAATATTAAATTCTTTAAACCATTATTAATTAGCGATATATATCAATAAAAAGATTAACATTTAGTTTACATTTTTACTTATTCATTTAGAGAAATTTTATAGGTCTTAAACTTAAATAAGAGGTATTATTATTAATGAGTATTTTTATAAAAAAATTAGAAAGTTAATTGTTTTATAAAAAAAGTAACCTCAATTATTTTTTTAATTGAGGTTACTAATACAAAACAAAAAGGTTTTTAAGAATTCAATATTTAATTTTGAAGTTTTTTTAAGGCTTTTTTACCTGCCAAATTTTTAGGGTTTAATTTTAAAGATTTTTTATAATTTAAAATTGCCATTTTTTTACTCCCATTTATTAGATATGCTTCTCCTAAGCTATCATAAGTATTCCATGAGTTTGGAAACTTCTCTACATTAAGTTTTAAAATTTCAATAGCTTCAACAACTTTATTCATTCCTAAAAGCTGATAACCTAAATTATTAATCTCATTTTCATTAATAGAATAATTATCTGTATCCTTAAATTTAACAAATTTTCGAAAAGCGATATCAAATCCTTCAGTCATAGCAGTCTCCATTAATAAATCTGCAAATGATTTTTTAGGCAAAACATATGGTCCATTATAAAGTATACTTCCTATTGATAAACCTATATTAGTTAAATTAGTATTTTCCACATTATTTAACAAAACTATTAAATTATTCTGCTCTGGCATTCTATAGATAACAGTTGTAAATCCATTTATGCCACCCGTATGATTAATAATTTTAACTTTTTTACCTCCAATACTTTTTTCAATTATATGCCAACCATAGCCATAACCTCCACCCCAAGCAGAAACATAAGGTTTAAATAATAATTTTTTATACTTTTCTTTTAAAAGTAAATTTTGAGACAAAGCTTTATCCCAAATAAATAAATCTTCTGTTGTAGAATACATAGATCCAGCGGCATAAGGTATAGACATATCTCCAAAATTAGAATTGCTATATATTTTTCCTGTTTTTAAATAACCTGTTGCTCTATTCTTTAATAATGTACTGTGATGATCAAAACCAGTATTTTTCATTTTAAGAGGTATAAAAATATTTTCATGCAAAACTTGCTCATAAGATTTACCTGTAATTTTTTCAATTAGCACACCTAATAAAAAATATCCCGAATTACTATATGAGAATTTTTTACCCGGTTTAAATTGAAGCGGTAAATCTGAGAATAACGAAATAAACTCATTTGGTGTGTAAGTATTTCTACTATATTCTTTCATGAAATTTGGAATCATTAAAAACTCTGGAATCCCAGAAGTATGCGTAAGTAAATGATGTACTGTTATTTGATTTCCGGTTTTCTTCGGATAATCAGGAAGATAATTTGAAATTTTAGCATCTAATTTTAATTTACCTTGTTCAACTAATTGAAGAATTAACATTGAAGTAAATTGTTTAGTAATAGATCCCAAACGATGTTTCGTATTTGGTTTATTAGGAATATCCCATTCCATGTTTGCGAAACCTACACCTTCATTATAGATTACTTTTCCGTTTTCTACAACAAGTACAGAACCATTAAATAAGCCGTACTCATTATTTACGCTCATTAACTCTTTAATCTTTTCTGCTTTACTTTGCCCAAAAGAATTTGAAATGGATGTTAACAGAAAAACAGAAACTAGTAACACTAGCTTTATTACATTGTATTTTAAAAATTGTTTCATAAGATTTATATTTTCTATTTATTAAACTTTTTCAAAAGTAAAATGAAAACAGACTGAATAGAATCTTATGAGATAACTAACAACTATTATACTATGTATAACAAGTTTATATGCTTAATTGTAAAAACATAAAATTTTGTAAAAAAAGTGTAAGTAACTAAAAAGTAAAACGACTATGCTTTTGATAAGAATCTTCTTATCATTCTTTTTCATAGCAATTTTTCCCACTTCTTAATAAGGAGTGGGTTTTATTTTTTATAGTGATGTGGATTTTCTCTAATTCCTTTTTTAAATAATTTACGAATTGAGCTTCGCAAACCATTATCAATTCTAAAAACAACATCTTTTATTTTTTGAGAAGGTCTGCCTCTAAAGGTTGTTATATGAAAGTCATCATTATTAGTTAGTGATATTTCAGAAAAATAATAATTAGATACACAACATCTAACCTTATCTACTACAACTTTATTTACAGAATGCCAAGATTCTTGATGCGTTGCCATAACAACCAACCTATTAAAGCGGCTTTCTATAATTATTGGAGATTCCTTTAAACCTTTATTCCATAATTCTAAATTGCCACCATTTTCTAATTGCCAATTTGGAGTTACATAAAAAAGTAAATTTAAAACACGCCACAACTGTCTATCCTTATCGTGTGAGTTATCTAAATGCGGACTTAAGTAATTATTTTTCGACATTAAAGACATTCCGCCAGCATATAAATTATCATCTGGAAGAATATTTTTTAATCCGCAGATTTCTGAAACTGAATTAACAACACTTTCATCTTGAAAAGCATAAATTACCTCTTCTAAAAGCGGATTGTATTTATCCATTTGATAGGCAACATACTTATGTTCTCTAATGTTCTTTCTTTGTTTGGTTTCAGATAATTTCGGAAAACTCTTATAAATTGCATTTACAAAATCTCCAGGTAGAAGATCATCAACATAAAAAAAACCAATTTCATTTTTACTTTTGTAAAAAAGGTCTTTTAAAGATGCTTTTTCTTTCGTTAATTTATCAACGATTAATAATGCGATTTCTTTTCTGTTAATCATTTACAATTTTTCTTGACAAGAATTTAGTGAACGCAACAATATAAAAAATTGGTTTTAATAACAACGAAGTTAAATCAGTTTTTAAATTAACCTCTTCTTTATATAAATTCCAATTACCAGATTTAGAAACACCGTCTGAATTACACTTTGCAATAGTTGATTCAATAATAAAACATTTCTCATTCTGTTTATATAATATAAGGTTTAACCAATAATCTGATAGTGTCTTGTATTTTAAAGGATATTTGGTATTTAAAAAAAGTACTTTTTTATAAAATGTACCTTGATGATGTAAACCATTTCTAATCCACATATCGTTTGACCAAGAAGGGTTTTTAGTCATTTTATTTTTACTATATATAAAAGGAGTCTTATTACCTACGTAAACGATATTACCTGCAATTAAATTTACGCTTTCTAAAGTTCGATTTAAAAAACAATTCTCTAAAACAGATTCATGATAAAGCTCATCTCCTGCTCCTAAAAAGTACAACCATTCTCCGTTAGAAAAAGCTATTCCTTTATTCATTGCGTCATAAATTCCTTTATCTTTTTCTGATTGATAGAAAAATGGCGCTTCTAAATGTTCTAAATATTCTTGAGTTTCCTTAGAAGATTTACCATCAATAATCCAGACCTCGTAATTAGAAAAAGTTTGAGACTTAATACTAATAATCGTTTTTTGCAACCCTAGTAGGTTGTTCAAAACAGGAATTATTATGGATATTTTTGGTTTGATAAATTTATGTTATTTAAAATAATTATCTAATTTCTCACTTTCCTTTTCCCAACATAAAATATCTTTTGCTTTTTGCTCATTTTCTTTTATTTCTGATAATAAAACATCATCTTTTAAAAGTTTTTTTATTGCATTTGCAATTGTTTCTGGTTGATAATCATTAACAAGAACTCCTACTTTATATTTATTTACAATTCTTGTAATCTCGGGTAAATTACCAGCAATTATAGGAATACCAGCATGTATATAATCGAATAATTTATTAGGCAAAGAATACTGAAAACTTAAACCTAAAGGTTCTTCTAAAACCATTCCTAAAGTAGCTTTTTTTGTATAGTTAAATAATTTATCTCTAGAAACTCTCCCTAAAAAATGAACTCTATTATTCATGTTTTCTTTAGCTACAAAATCCTTTAACTCTTCTTCTACTTTACCGTAACCAACAATTATCAAATCTACATCATTAATAAAGTTTAATGCTTTTATCATTGGTTTTAAACCTCTCCCTGGATTTAAAACTCCTTGATAAATAATTGTTTTATTCTTTGTAGGAAAAACAATATCATCAACAATTAAAACATCTTTCTTTAAGGGTATATTTCGAATCAACCCCATTTTATTCTGATATTTATCATCATAAAACTCAACAATAGATTGACTTACAGTATATGAATTTTTAATTTTTGGTAAGAAAAAGTCTTCTAACTTTCTCCAAAAACCTTGCACAAATTTTCTTCCTTGTAATTCTGGTCCTTCAGAAAAAAGCTCATGACTATCATACACTAAATTTATATTTTTTATTTTACTAGCAAAAAAACAAGATGGTAATGTATCTAAATCATTAGAAAGTATGTAATCGTATTTTCTAAAAAGTAAATAAAAAAATAATCTGATATTAAATTCGGCATAAAACAGAAAATTATTATTAAAAAAATGCTGTTTTCTAACAATTTTATAACCTCTTTTTACAGCTATTGTATTTGGTAAAACTCTACCGTAAACAACAACATCATAATTTTTACTGATTAAATAATTACATACTTTATGCACCCTATAATCTGTAGAAACATCGTTAGTTACCGCTACAAAAACTTTCTTTTTACCCAAAAATAATTCTTTTAACTAAACTGTTGCCTGCTGTACTACTTCAAACAACTCACCAGCTTCAACTTTTAATGTATTGTGCTTAAATTTAACAATTAATTGATAATCATGCGTAGCCATTAAAATAGTTTTCCCGCTTTTATGAATTTTAGTTAAGAGCTCCATAACCTCTAAAGAAGTTTTTGGATCTAAATTACCAGTTGGCTCATCTGCTAAAATTAATTCCGGATCATTTAATAGCGCTCTTGCTATAGCTACTCTTTGTTGTTCTCCACCAGAAAGTTCATACGTTTTTTTATAATATTGAGACTGCATACCTACTTTCTCTAAGACTTCATTTATTTTAGCTTTAATCTCCTCCTTGTTTTTCCATCCTGTAGCTTTTAAAACAAATTCTAAATTATCAAAAACAGAACGATCACTTAATAATTTAAAATCTTGAAAAACGATTCCTATTTTTCTTCTTAAAAATGGAATCTCTTTTTCTTTCAACTTTTTTAAGTCAAAACCCACGATACTTCCAGTTCCTCTTTGTAAGCGTAAATCGCCATAAAGTGTTTTCATTAAACTACTTTTTCCACTTCCAGTTTTACCTATTAAATAATAAAATTCTCCTTTATTAATTGTTAAGTTAACTTTTGACAGAACCAAATTATCTCTTTGATAAATATCTGCGTTTTCTAGATGTAAAACAGGATTTTCCATAAAAATAGTCGTTTCTACAAACTTAAAAGTTTCTGATGATTTTATCACAATAAAACAGAAGAATTCTTATTTTTGAAATAGAGGAAAGAAAAATATTCTTTGATCATCAAACAAATTTAAAAAACCTTCGTTAATTAGATTATAACAAAAACAATTGTATGAAATTTCGTTTTCCTTTAAAACATTTTTTATCGATATTATTTCTACTAATTACTTTTAGTATAAATTCTCAACAATCTATTTTAGATGCAAGTGTTATTACCGATTTTAATAATGCTCTAAAACTGTACAATAACAAAGCCTATGCTGCTGCCCAAAAAACTTTTGAAAAAGTGCATAAAAATGCTTTAAAAAACTCTAGCTTAAAAGCAGATGCATCTTACTATGATGCCATGTGTTCTGTTAAATTAAATCAAACAAATGCAGATAAAAAAGTTCTAACTTTTGTTGAAGAAAACCCTACTAGTGGGAAAAAAATAAAGCTTATTTTAATGTTGGAAACTATTACTTTGCAAACAAAAAAGCTTCTTATGCTTTAAAATGGTACAAGAAAGTAAATAGAGATTTACTGTCTAAAGACAACCAAAAAGAATTAAACTTTAATATGGGTTATGGCTTACTTGTAACCAAAAATTTAGCTTTAGCAAAAAACCGATTTTTACCTTTAATAAACGATGCTAAATACGGGAATGATGCAAGATACTATTATGGTTTTATTGCCTATAAACTCGAAGATTACGGGATAGCCGAATCCACATTAAAAGAAATTGCAGATAATGATTCTTATAAAGCAGAAATAACGTATTACCTACTAGACATCAGTTTTAAAGCAGGAAAATTTGAACGCTGTATTGAGGTTGGAAAAAAATTATTACTAAACGCTAGAAAAAAAGATATCTCTGAAATTTCTAAAATAGTAGGAGAAAGTTTGTTTAACTTAAAAAAATACGAAGAAGCTGTACCTTATTTAAAAGCATATTCTGGAAAAAGAGGAAAATGGAATAACTACGATTATTATCAATTAGGGTATGTATATTTTAAACAAAATGATTTTGAAAACGCTATTAATTATTTCAATAAAATAATAGATCAAAAAAATGCAGTCTCTCAAAATGCTTATTATCATTTAGCAGAATGTTATTTAAATATAGATAAAAAAACGGAAGCTTTAAACGCATTTAAAACTGCTGGTGAGATGAGTTTTAATCTTAAAATTCAAGAAGATGCTGCACTAAACTACGCGAAATTAAGCTATGAAACGGGTAATCCTTTTCAAAACGTTTCTGACGTTTTACAAAATTTCCTAAAAAAATATCCAAACTCACCTGCTTATAAAGAAATTAATGCATTGGTTGTTTCTTCATTTATTCATCAACAAAATTATCAAGGAGCTCTAGAGTACTTAAAGAAAAAAGCTCAGTAGATAATTTAGCTTTATCATTAGAAGTTTCTCTATATAGAGGCATTCAATTATTTAATGAAAATAAATATATTAATGCACTACCTTTTTATAAGAAGTAAAGCATCTAAAGAAAAAAACATTTCACAAAAAGCAAGTTATTGGGAAGCAGAAACATTATATAGATTAAAAAAACACACAGAGTCCTTAAGTAAATTCATAAAACTTAATACTGCTTTAAAAACAAATAACAATTTTCCTTTATTAGAATATAACATTGCATATACCCACTTTAAACTAAAACAATATGAGGAAGCTACTATTGCTTTTAATCAATTCATAAAAAAAGAAAATATAGAACACGAAATTAAAGATGATGCAATTATACGTTTAGGTGATAGTTATTTTGCTACTAGAAATTATTTAGAAGCAATAAAACACTATAAAACTGTTGTTAAAAACTCGGGGGCTGGTGCAGATTATGCACAATTTCAAATAGGAATGAGCTTTGGTTTTAGAAATGAAAATGATAACAAAATTGATGCTTTAACTAAAGTTGTTAATAATTATAATATTTCTTCTTTAAAAGATGATGCTTTGTCTCAACTAGCAATTACTTACACTAAAATTAAAAAAAATACTAAAGCTCATGAAGCTTATGATAGGCTTTTAAAAAAACATCCCAAAAGTTCTCTTTTGCCAAGGGCTTTGGTAAGACAAGGATTGTTATATTATAATGATAACAAAAACAAAAAAGCAATCGAGAAATTTAAGTTAGTTGTTAAAAAATTCCCTAATACTCCAGATGCTCTAGAAGCTGTTGCAAATGCTAAAAATATATATTTAGATGAAGATAATTTTGAAGAATATGTAGCTTGGGTAAGGCAATTAAAGTTTGTAAATGTATCTGAATCTGAAGCAGATGATTCTACCTTTTCGATTGCTGAAAAAAAATATTTTGATGGACAAAATAATTTTTCTACCATATTTACTTTAAAAAAGTATTTAGATAAATTTCCTGAAGGAGCTCATTATTTAAAAGCAAATTATTATTTAGCAGATGTGCTTTTTAAAGATGAAAAATTTGACGAAGCTATTGTTAATTATAAAATAGTTTTACAGGCAGGAACTACTCAATATAGCGAAGATGTATTAGCAAAATTATCTCAAATTTATTTAGAAAAACAAAATTTTGATGAAGCTTTACCTCTTTTAGAAAGGTTAGCACAAGAAGCTTATGTTACAGAAAATGTATTATTTGCTCAAAGTAATTTAATGAAAGGTTATTACGAAACAAAATCATACATAGAAGCTACAGAATACGCTAAAAAAGTACTCTCCAAAAACAACAGTAAAAACTCTTTAGGTTTAGATGCAATTACTATTATAGCAAGGTCTTCCTTTAACTCAGAAGATTACACTACTTCTGAAGAATATTATACTGAATTAGAAAAAAACGCAACGGGAGAACTCAAAGCAGAAACTTTATACTATAGTGCATTTTTTAAAAATCAACAGAAAGAGTATGATGCTTCAAATAAAATTGTTCAAAATTTAATAGCCAATTACTCCGTTTATAAATATTGGGGAGTAAAAAGTTATGTAACAATGGCTAAAAATTATTATAGTTTAAAAGATGCATATCAAGCAACTTTTATTTTAGAAAACGTAATTAAAAATTTCTCAAAATATAAAGATATTGTAAAAGAAGCTCAAGAAGAACTAGATAAAATTAAAGAAAACGAAGCCAAAACAAATAATTCTATAATCCCACAAAATAAAAATTAATGAAAAAAGGCTTTCACATATTTATACTCTCACTTGGTTTCTTTACAGCGAATGCACAAAGCAAACCAAATAAAAAAGTGACTCCTAAAAAAATTGATACTGTAAAAACAGAAGTAATTGAAGTGGTTACTAAATATAATCCCAAAATTGCAGACGCTAATAAGATTAGAAAAAACCCAACAGTAAAACTTTTAGAAAAAAGCGAAAAGAAAAAATTAAATTATAATATTTTTTCCGCTCCTGTTGCTTCTACTTTTATTCCAAAAACAGGTGCAGTAAAAGGGGTAGATGTAGGTGTAAAAGAACGTATTTACAATAATTATGTAGCGGCTGGTTTTGGGAACTATACGTCTCCATACTTAGAAGCATATATTAATAATAGTACTAGATTTGAAAGCGAATTTGGTTTATACACCAAATACTTTGCTTCTTTTGATAATATAGAAAATTCATTATTAAATAGTAATTTTTCTAATCTTTTAGCAAGTCTTTATTTTAAAAAAGAAGAAAGATATTTCGATTGGAAAGTTAGTTTAAATACAAAAAGAAAAGAATATAATTGGTATGGCTTACCAAATTATAATTTTAATCAAAATACTTTAAATTCTATAAATGAAAATCAAACTTATAATTACTTTAATATTATTGGAGAAATTGATTTTGTAGACTCCTATATTGATAAAAGTATAATATCAGTTTCTTATTTTTCTGATGCTTTTAAAAGCAGTGAATCTTTGGTAAATTTTGATACCGATTTAGACCTACCAATTCGCTTTATTAGTAATGCATTAAACAATATTACGGTAAGAACTGGTCTTGAGTTTTTAAACGGACAGTTTGCTAGTAATTATACAAATCAAAACAGTTTAGATTATTCCATTTTTACAGCACTATTAAATCCTGAATATAAAACAACATTTAATGGTTTTTCTTTAAAGTTAGGTGCTAAAATATTTGGTTCTTTTGATCTTGAGAACAAAGTTTCTAACCTTTTAGCTTATCCAGATATTCAAGTACAAAAACCAATTATTAAGGAGCATTTAAATATATACGCAGGTATAAATGGAAAATTAAAGACTAATACTTACAAAGAATTTACAGAAAACAATCCATATGTTTCTCCAACTTTATTTATGACTCAAACATCAGAAAAAAACAATGCTTTTATAGGGTTTAGTGGTGTTTTAAGCAACGATATTAGTTTTAATATTTCTGCAAGTATTAAGGAAGAAGAAGACAAGCCTTTATTTATTCGAAACAATTCGAAGTCTAATGGAGTTAACAACACATCAAATAGTCAACCTTTAAAAGGTTATGAATACGGAAACTCTTTTAATATTGTTTATGACGATATAAAAACAACGTCTTTCTTTGCAGAAATTGAATACGAATTTCCTAAGAGAATTACACTTGCTTCAAACGTTCAATTTAATAATTATTCCACTACCAATCAAATAGAAGCTTGGAACTCACCAACTTTACAAACTTCATTTATTGGTAAATATAAAAGTAATAAATGGTACGCAACTACCAATATTTTTTACCTAAATGATAGAAAAGATGTATTGTATAAAACAACATTTCCTTCAACATCAAATTCTATTCAAAAACTAGACTCTTTTATAGATGTTAACCTTAATGGAGGCTATCATTTTAACGATAGTTTCTCTGTTTTTATCAAATTAAACAATATCCTAAATAACAATTATGAGCGTTTTGCAAACTTTAATACCCAGGGTTTTCAAGCATTAGGTGGTGTTACTTACAAATTTGATTTCTAACTCAAATATTTTTAACTTTTTTATCGTTTCATTTATGTAGATTTATAGAATCTAAAACCTACCTAAAAAATGAAAAAAAGTACTCTTATTTTACTACTCTCTGTATTAATGATTTCTTGTTCACAAAAACAGGAAAAACTAGTAAATACAAAATTATTAACTATTGAAGAAAAGATTGATTCTACGAATCTTAAAAAGCTTTTTAATTCGGCATTAACAGAAGGCAAATCTTATGAATGGTTAAGAGATTTAACACAAAATATTGGTAGTAGATTATCCGGGTCTAGTGGAGCTGCAAAATCTGTTATTTGGGGAGAAAAACTCATGAAAGAAATTGGGTTAGATTCTGTTTGGTTACAACCAGTTATGGTGCCACATTGGGTTAGAGGTGAAAAAGAAATAGCTAATTACACCACAAAAAGCACTAAAAAAAATGTGCCAATTTGTGCTTTAGGTTTTTCTGTTGCAACACCAAAAAATGGTATTACTGCAGAAGTAATTGAAGTTAAAAGTATCGAAGAAGCAAAAGCTTTAGGTAGTAAAATGAAAGGTAAAATTGTTTTTTTTAATAGACCTTTTGATGACACATTGATTAATACATTTAGAGCCTATGGTGGTTGTGTAGATCAAAGAGTTAATGGAGCAAAGGTTTGTGGAGAATTTGGTGCTAAAGCAGTCATAGTAAGATCTATGACTAACTCTATTGACGATTATCCGCATACTGGTACAATGAGTTACGGAGATTTACCAAAAGAAAAACAAATTCCTACTGCTGCTATAAGTAGTAGAGCTGCCAATATTTTAAGCGTAGATTTAAAACAAAACCCTGAATTAAAATTTTACTTTAAACAAAGTTGTGAAACACTGCCAGACGCACCTTCTTTTAATGTTGTTGGCGAAATAAAAGGTAGTGAAAATCCAGAAAATATTGTAGTAGTTGGTGGTCATTTAGACTCTTGGGATTTAGGCGAAGGAGCGCATGATGATGGAACAGGAATAGTACAGTCTTTAGAAGTTGCTTATCTATTCAAAAAAAATAACATAAAACCAAAAAACACTTTAAGAGTAACTTTCTTTATGAATGAAGAAAATGGTACACGAGGTGCAAAAAAATATGCTGAATTAGCAAAACTAAATAAAGAAAATCATATTGGCGGTTTAGAATCTGATGCTGGCGGTCATACTCCAAGAGGTTTTTCTATTGATGCCAATACTGTTAATACTAAGTTGCTACAAAGCTGGAAAAAATTACTTTCTCCATACGGACTTCATGATTTAGACAAAGGAGGTTCTGGCGCAGATATTAGCCCTTTAAAAGGAGAAAATGTTACACTCGTTGGTTACAGACCAGATTCTCAACGTTATTTTGATTATCATCATACAAGTACAGATACTTTCGACAAAGTGAATAAGCGAGAACTAGAACTTGGAAGTGCTTCTATGGCGAGTATCATTTATTTAATGGATAAATATCTTTACAGTAACGAACCAGTAAAGCCATAAAAAATGGAAAATTTTATACTTATTCTAAGAATTGTTTTTGGTTTGTTTTTTGTTTATGCTGGTTTTATGCATTTTAAAAAACCAAAGTTCTTTAACGGTTTTATTCCAGATTTTTTACCCAAAATAACAGTAAATTACGTTTTTGGGGTAATTGAAATTATTCTAGGTCTGAGGTTGTTTTTTAATCAAACAACTAAAACAGCAGGTTTAGGAGTTTTTATTTTAATGATTCTTTTTTTACCATTACATATTTGGGACTTATTTAAAGAAAAACCAGCTATAGGTTCAAAGAAAAAAGCCATAATACGTGTATTTATTCAATTTATATTAATGTACTCAGCTTATCTAATTCACACAAAATCATGAGAAAAATTATTCTAACACTTGGTCTTATCGGTTTATTTACAGCTTGTAAACAACAAGAAAAAGCAGATTTAATTGTTATCAATGCAAATGCGTATACCGTAAATAAAAATTTTCAAAATGTAGAAAGTTTCGCTATAAAAGACGGTAAATTCATAGGTACAGGAACAAATAATGAAGTACAAAAAAAATACGAAACTTTAGAAACTATTGATGCAAAAAATCAAACGATAGTTCCTGGTTTCATAGATGCTCATTGTCATTTTTATGGTTTAGGCTTACAACAGCAAAAAGTAAATCTAAGAGGCACTAAAAGTTATGACGAAGTTTTAGAAAAACTTGTCGCTTTTCAAAAACAAAAGAATTCAACTTTTATAACGGGTCGTGGTTGGGATCAGAATGATTGGGAAGTTAAAGAATTTCCAACAAAAGAAAAATTAGATAAATTATTTCCAAAAATTCCTGTTGCAATTGGTAGAGTTGATGGACATGCTTTATTAGTAAATCAAGCGGCAATTGATTTATCAAGAATAACAAAAAACACAAAAGTATCTGGTGGTGAAATTATTATAAAAGAAGGAAAAATGACTGGTATTTTAATTGATGCTGCCATGGATTTTATTAAATTTCCAGAGACCTCAAAAAAAGAAGCTATTCAAGGTTTACTAGATGCCCAAAAAATTTCTTTTTCATATGGATTAACAACAGTTGATGATGCAGGAATTGATAAAAAAACGATTGAGTTAATTGATAGTTTACAGCAAGCAGGAAGCTTAAAAATGCGAATTTACGCAATGGTTTCTGGTGATGATCAGCAAGAAATAGATTATTACATTAACAAAGGTATCATAAAAACAAATAGACTAAATGTTCGATCTTTTAAAGTTTATGGTGATGGTGCTTTAGGCTCTAGAGGTGCTGCAATGCGTAAACCATATACAGATAGAAACAATCATTTTGGTGCAATGATTTACACTCCAAAAAGATATAAAGAATTAGCAAAGCAAATTGCTGCTTCAGATTTTCAAATGAATACTCACGCCATTGGAGATTCTACTAATACTTGGTTATTAAAAACATACAAAGAGGTCTTAAAAAATTCAAAAGATAGACGCTGGAGAATTGAGCATGCACAAATAATTGCTCAAGAAGATTTTAAAAACTTCGATAACATTTTACCTTCTGTACAACCTACACATGCTACATCAGATATGTATTGGGCAAAAGATAGAATTGGAAAAGAAAGAATGAAAGGCGCTTATGCTTATAAAAATTTACTTAATACTTATGGAAAAATTGCTTTAGGCACAGACTTTCCTGTAGAAAAAGTAAATCCGTTTTTAACTTTTTATGCTGCAACTATTAGAAAAGATTTAGAAAATTATCCAGAAAACGGTTTTCAAATGGAAAATGCTTTATCAAGAGAAGAAACTTTAAAAGGAATGACTATTTGGGCAGCTTATTCTAATTTTGAAGAAAATGAAAAAGGCTCTATTGAAGTTGGAAAGTTTGCAGATTTTGTAATTTTAAATCAAGACATTATGAAAATTGAAGGAAAAGAAATTCCAAAAACAAAAGTAGTATCTACTTTTTTAAATGGAGAGAAAGTTTATTAAAATAATCAAAGTATCTTCGTCAAAAATTTAAAAATTACAATTAATGAAATCTTATATTTACTTATTTATTTCCCTTTTTATTTTTACATCTTGTACTTTAGAAAACTCGATAGAACTAGAAACAGAAGCTGATATTATTCAATATATTTCAGATAATAATTTAAATGCTACAAAAAGTAGCACTGGTCTTTATTATGTAATTAATAATGAAGGAACTGGTACAAGACCAACTAGCAGTTCTAACGTAACCGTAGCTTATAAAGGTTATTTCTTAGACGGTGAAGTGTTTGATCAAAGTGATTCTGATGGAATATCTTTTGGTTTAAATCAAGTTATAAAAGGCTGGACAGAAGGAATTACTTACTTTAAAGAAGGTGGAGAAGGTATTTTATTAGTACCTTATAATTTAGGATATGGTCCTAATAATTATAGAACTATACCTGGTGGATCAGTATTAGTTTTCGATATTAAATTAATAAGTGTTAATTAAACACATTAAATTTTCACAAAAAAAGCGAAACTTAATAAGTTTCGCTTTTTTTATGAATTTATTGGCTTTATAAAATCACCTATTTTATCAACACCATTTTTTCCTAAATTCTTTATAAATGCAGAACCAATAATAGTTCCATTAGCATATTTACAAGCAGTTGTAAAAGTTTTTTTATCAGAAATACCAAAACCAATAATTAAATTGCTTTGTAAATTCATGTTTTTAATTCTCTCGAAATAAGTAATTTGATTGTTAGAAATATCTCCTTTTGCACCTGTAATAGAAGCTGATGCAACCACATAAATAAATGCTTTAGAATAAGAATCTATTTTTCTAATTCTTTCTTCTGATGTATGAGGTGTAATTAAAAACACATTCGTAATTCCGTATTTTTCAAATAACGCTTTATAGTGATTCTCAAATTCTACCATTGGTAAATCTGGAAGAATCACAGTATCAATTCCGCAATCAACTACTTTTTGGCAAAACTTATCTTCACCATATTTTAGCATTTGATTTAAATACCCCATTAAAACTAAGGGTGTTTTATTGGAGTCTTTTATCGTTATTAGCTGATCAAAAATAAGATCTAAATTAATTCCGTTTTCTAACGCTTTTTGACTACTATCTTGTATCGTTGGCCCATCTGCTAAAGGATCTGAATAAGGCAAACCAACTTCAATAAAATCTACACAACTTTTTTCTAATTCTGCAATTATTTTAGTTGTATCATCCAGTTTTGGGTATCCACAAGTAAAATATATAGACAATAGGTTTTTATCTTTTTTCTGAAATAATTCTTGAATTGAATTCATAGTTATAATATTTTGTCATTTCGAGTGATTTTCGATTTTAAGAGAAAATTGTATCGAGAACTTATTGCATCTCGATACTAATTTATTCATTCCTCATAAATTCACTCGATGTAACATAAGTTCTATTCTTCTAAATGTTTGATATAAGTACTTAAATCTTTATCTCCTCTTCCAGATAAATTAACCACCACAACTTGACCTTTTTTGAAATCTATTTTTGGTAAAACAGCCAAAGCATGTGCACTTTCTAAAGCAGGAATAATTCCTTCAATTTTCGTTAATTCATAAGCAGCTGCTAAGGCTTCTTTGTCAGTTGCATCCATAAACTTGGCTCTTTTAGAATCAAAAAGATATGCATGTAAAGGTCCAACTCCAGGATAATCTAATCCTGCAGAAATAGAATAAGGTTCTACAATTTGGCCATATTCATCTTGCATTAAAATGGTTTTAGAACCATGTATAATTCCTACCTCACCTAATTGAGAAGTTGCAGCACTTTCTCCAGAATTTACACCTAAACCAGAAGCTTCTACTGCAATTAATTCTACATCTTTATTATTCATATAGTGATAAAAAGCACCTGCTGCATTAGAACCTCCACCAACACAAGCAATAATTGTGTCAGGATTTTCTTTGCCAGTTTTTTCTTTTAATTGCCATTTCATTTCTTCTGAAATTACAGCTTGTAAGCGCGCAACCATATCTGGATATGGATGTGGACCAACTACAGAGCCAATTAAATAAAAGGTTTCTGGGTTTTGAATCCAATAACGAATTGCTTCGTTAGTTGCATCTTTTAAAGTTCTACTTCCACTTAAAGCAGGAACAACCTTTGCTCCTAACATTTTCATACGAGCAACATTTGGTGCTTGACGTTCTATGTCTTTTTCCCCCATAAAAACAGTACATTCTAAACCCATTAAAGCACAAACTGTGGCAGTTGCAACTCCATGCTGACCTGCACCTGTTTCTGCAATAATTTTAGTCTTTCCTAATTTTTTTGCGACTAAAATCTGACCGATTGTATTATTTACTTTATGTGCGCCTGTATGGTTTAAGTCCTCTCGTTTTAAATAAATAAAAGCGCCATATTTTTCTGATAAACGCTTTGCTAAATACAACGGACTTGGGCGACCAACATAATCTTTTAATAACGATTTATATTCTTCTTGGAATTCGTCAGATTCTAATATTTGAATATAATTATCTTCTAATTCTTTCACATTGGGGTATAACAATTCTGGGATAAATGCGCCTCCAAATTGTCCGTAATAACCATTTTTGTCTGGGTGAAATTTTGATTTCATATTGTCTTATAATTCTGTCATTGCGAGGTACGAAGCAATCTGTTATTGAATAAGCAGATTACTTCAGTCATACTTCCTTCGTAATGACGTTATTTTTAAATTCCTTTAACGCTTCTATTTTCTTTACTCCAGGTTTGCTTTCAAATTTACTATTTACATCTAGAGCATAAATTGACAAATCAGATTTCATTATTTTTTGCACTTCTTCAACATCATTTAAACCAATTCCTCCGCTTAAAAAGAAAGGTTTATCAAAAGGATATTTTTCTAAAACAGACCAATCGAATTTTGTGCCGTTTCCACCTCTTTCTTTTCCTTTTGTATCAAACAAAAAGAAATCTACAACCTCTAAATACGGTTTTAAAACATCAAAATTAAACTCATCTTTAATGCCGAAAACTTTTATAATTTCAACTTCGCTTTTTGAAATATAATGTTTGTTTTTTTGCTTCTTTATTGTCTTATTTTCTTCAACCTTTAGTTCTCTACTGCTCTCGAAATGACGTTTTAACTCTTGTATATATTCTACAGATTCATCACCATGTAACTGAATTGCATCTAATCTATATTCTTCAACTAAAGAAATTAAAATCTCTACATATTCATTTACAAAAACTCCTGTTTTTTTTATTGAATTTGAAAATTCTGGAATAATTCCTTCAAAATTTCTTTTTGATTTTTCATAGAAAATAAACCCTAAATAATCAGGTTGCAATTCAGCAACTTGTAGAATATTTTCTGTAAATTTCATTCCGCAAACTTTCAGTTTCATAGTATTATCTTTTTATCTCTTCGAGTGATTTTCTACTTTAAGGGGAAATTGTATCGAGAAACTATAATGTTCTTGTTACAAATTGTTCGTTCTTCAAAATTCTCTCGAACTTACATAACTTTATCTTATTTGACTTATGAATTCTTGACAAGCTTCACCTGGGTTTTCAGTTTTCATAAAATTCTCTCCAATTAGAAAACCTTGAAAACCAAATTCTTTTAATCCTGTTATAATTTTAGGATCAGAAATTCCACTTTCTGAAACTTTTAAACAAGTATCAGGAATTTGACCAGCTAATTTAATAGAATGCTCTAAATCAACCTCAAAAGTTTTTAAATTACGATTGTTGATTCCGATGATTTTATTATCTAAATCATTAATCTTATCTAAATCTTCTTGCGTATGCACTTCATATAAAACCTCTAAACCTAAATCTGTTGCTAAGTTTCCGTAGTTTTTGATTTCTGTAGCAGTTAAACAAGAAGCAATTAATAAAATTACATCTGCTCCAATTGCTTTTGCTTCAACAATCTGAAATCCATCAACAATAAAATCTTTTCTTAAAATTGGTTTTTGTTGATTGATAATTCTCGCTTCCATTAAATCTGCCATCGTACCGCCAAAGAAAGAAGTATCTGTTAAAATAGATTGTGCAGCAACATTAGCGTCTAAATAACCATTAGTTACATCAGCAATTGTTGCTTTGTCATTAATAATTCCTTTTGATGGAGATTGACGTTTATATTCTGCAATAATTCCTGTAGAACCAACTTCTAACAAAGATTTTTTTAAAGAAAAAATTTCTCTGCCAAAACTTGGACTTTTTACTAAATTCTGAACAGGAACTTCTGCTTTTATCTTTGCAATTTCCTTCTTTTTAAATGCGATTATTTTATCTAAAATTGTCATTTCTTATTTCTTCTGTCATTGCGAGGCACGAAGCAATCTGTTTTTCGATTTGTAGATTACTTCAATCGTTCCTCATTCGTAATGACGTTTTAATTATTTATTTAATTTTCTATTTCTCTGTTTTAAGAAAACGTAAACTATGATTCCAACAATAAAACCAACAATTGTATGTTTAAACAACTCTTTTGTTTGAATACCAACTGCCATTCCCATCAATAGAAAAGCTGGAATAATCAAAATTATGTTTTTCTTCTTTTTTGCCATTTTATTTTTTTGTCATTGCGAGGAACGAAGCAATCTCTTTTTTAATTTGCTAATTTAATCATCTCGATACAAATTTGTTCATTCTTCTCAAAATTCACTTGATGTGACATTACATTATTCTCATTATGTCAGTTCGAGTAAAATTTCTTTTTCAGAAATTTTGTATCGAGAACTTTTTATTTTAAAGACTCACTAGTTTCTCTAATGTTTGTTTAGCTTTTAATCCAAATAACGAATCTTTAGCTTCTGCAAAAGCAGTTTCGAAAGATTTAGTTTCATCAACAATTGTTAAAGCAAAAGCAGCATTGGTTAACACTACATTATTTTGTGCATCTGTTCCTTTTCCTTCTAAAATAGATTTAAAAATCTTTGCAGCATCTGCAACTGATCTTCCTCCAAAAATTTCTGATTGTTGAATTCTTTTCTGACCTAAATCTTCCGGATTTATAATTTGTTCTCCGTTTTTAGTAAAGAATTTAAATCCGCTTGTTAATGAGATTTCATCATAACCATCTAATGCATGTATAATTCCGTAATTGATATCTTCTTCTTGTAAAATGTAATTATACAAACGTGCAATTTCTAAATTAAAAGTACCTAACATGTGGTTTTTTGGCGAACTAGGATTTACCAAAGGCCCTAACATATTAAAAAATGTTTTTAAAGCCAAAGCTTTTCTTGTTGGTCCAACCGCTTTCATTGCTGGATGAAATTTTGGCGCATGTAAAAAACAAATATTTGCTTTTTCTAAATGTTCTTTTAAAACAGTTTCATCATTGGTAAAATTGTACCCAAAACTTTCTAACATATCAGATGAACCCGATTGAGAAGACACCGAATAATTACCGTGTTTTGCTACTTTTTGACCTGTTCCTGCAACAATAAATGATGTTAAGGTTGATATGTTGAATGTATCTTTTCCGTCTCCACCAGTTCCTACAATATCTATGGTGTTATAATCTGATAAATCTACTTTAATTGATAGTTCTTTTAAAGCATCTCTAAAACCTGCAAGTTCATCTGTTGTAATAGGGCGCATCATAAAAACAGTCATAAACGACGCTAAATGTGCATCATTGTATTTTTCTGCAGCAATATCTTTTAAGATTTGTTTTGCTTCAGATTTAGACAGTCTCTCGTGATTATATAATTTGTTTAAAATTGCTTTCATTTTATGCTGAATTTATTTCAGTATCTATGTTTGTCTGTTCGAGCGCAGTCGAGAACTTATTATTTACTATTTGCGTTGATAAAATTAGTCACCAATTGCTCACCAACATCTGTTAAAATAGATTCTGGATGAAATTGAACTGCTGAAATATTAAAACGCTTGTGTTCTATTGCTTGGATTAGCCCATCTTCATCTCTTGCTGTAACTACTAATTCTGATGGAAAATCGATGTCTGTTGCTGCCCAAGAATGGTAACGTGCAGCTAAAAATGTTTCCGGAACATCTTTAAAAATTTCTGCTTCATCGTTTACAACTCTCATTTCTGTAGCAACTCCATGAAAAACTTCTTCTAAATTTATAATTGTTCCTCCAAAAACTTCTGTAATTGCTTGTAAACCTAAACAAACTCCGAAAATTGGTTTGATACCTGCATAGGTTTTAATTACTTCTTTTAAGATTCCTGCTTCATCCGGAATTCCTGGTCCTGGTGATAACATAATCATATCGTAGTTTCCTACATCTGCAATACTGATTTCGTCATTTCTAAAAACTGCAAGGAATTTTCCTGTAATTTTTTCTACCATGTGCACCAAGTTGTAGGTAAACGAATCGTAATTATCTAAAATTAATATTTTCATATTTTTCTAATTGTCATTGCGAAGAAAGTTTTTTACTTTCTGTGGCAATCTGTTTATTGATTAAGAAATTACTTAGTCGTTTCAACCTCGTAATGGCTTAAAACTCACTTTTGCGTTAGGGATTGAAATGGCATCCTTTTTTCTTTTTCGGAAAAAAGATATAGTGGAAAGCCCGCTCGAACGCCCTAAATATTCTCTGCTAAAAACAACGCTTTTTTTAACGCTGCTAACTTATTATTTACTTCTTGTAATTCTTTTTCTTCATCAGAATGAATTACAATTCCTGCTCCTGCTTGATAATACAAAACGTTGTTTTTACTCACAAAACTACGAATTGCAATTGCTAAATTTACAGATCCATCCAAACCAATAATACCAACTGCTCCTCCATAAAACCCTCTAGATTGATTTTCATATTTGTCAATCAATTGCATTGCTTTGTATTTAGGCGCTCCACTTAACGTTCCTGCAGGAAAAGTATCTCCAACAATTTCTATTGGATTCCCTTTTAACTGACCAGAAACTGTTGAAACTAAATGAATCACATGACTGAAGTATTGTACTTCTTTAAAAACCTCAACCTCAACATTATTGGCGTGTTTACTTAAATCGTTTCGCGCTAAATCTACCAACATTACATGTTCTGCAGTTTCTTTTTTATCTGCTGATAATTTTTTTCCTAATAAAATATCTTTTGCCATATCGCCAGTTCTTCTAAATGTACCAGCAATTGGATTTATAGTTGCTTTACCAGCAGAAATTTTAATTTGTGCTTCTGGTGAAGACCCCATTAATTTAAAAGATCCATAATCGAAATAAAATAAATAAGGTGATGGATTTATAGATCGTAACGCTCTGTACACATTAAACTCGTCTCCTTTAAATTTCTGTTGAAATTGGCGAGACAATACCAATTGAAAAACATCTCCTCTTTTACAATGTGATTTTGCTTTCTTTACATATTCTATAAATTCTTCGCCTTTTACATTGGAAGTTTCATCGCCAACAATATCAAATTTTTGTGTATTAAAAGTTTGAGCATCTATTATTGTCTGAATTTCTTTGATACGAGATTCTGTTCCTTCTTCAATATTTTCTATTAAGGTCATTTCATCATTAAAATGATTGATAGCGATAATAAAACGATAGAAACTGTATTGCATTAATGGAATTGCAGAAGGAGCTTCTTTTACTTTTAAGTCGATATTTTCGAAATACTGAACAGAATCATACGTTGTATAACCATACAAACCATTAAATGATTTTAATTCTGAAGGACAATCTAAAGCTATTGTTTGACTATAATTTTCAAAAATTGAATTAAAACTTCTGCCAATTTTCTTTTTCTCTAATTCAATTCCTTTATGAGAAAAGCTTAAGTGATGATTTTCTGCTTTAATAGAAATAACAGGATCAATTGCTATAAACGTAAAACTTTCATCTTTACTGTGATAATCTGAACTTTCTAAAAGTAATGTATTTGCGTATTTATCTCTAAAACGTAAGTACAAACCTACCGGAGTAATTGTGTCTGCAATTGTAGTTTTAGAAATTGTTTTAAAGTTTATTTTTTTCATTATTCTATTATGTCATTGCGAAGCAAATTTTCTTTTGCTCTGGCAATCTGTTTGTTGATAAAGAGATTACTTCTTCGTAAACTCATCGTAATGACGCTTTGTAAAAAGCAAAAAGGCTTATCGTGAGATAAGCCTTTTTTAATATATTATATACATATAGGTTTTTTCTCACTTATTAGATAAGAGAGTTCCACCACCAAGTATTGTTTGTATTGTGTTTCATAATTGAGTTACAAATGTAGAAAGGGTTTTTAATTTGAACAAATTTTATTGTGTTTTTTTTCAGTAGGTTAGTTTTTTTTAAGTAAAAAATAAATCAATCGTTTTCGTACTTTCATTTTAAAACTAGAAAATCTCTAAAATCTACAAATTAAAACTAATTACTTAGTTTCTGTTTAAATAATAAATAAAAACTGTTTTATTTGTATTTCCAAACAGATGTTTGATTTGAATTTACTGAATTAATGAATGCACCAATAATTTATAATTTAAATTGTTGGTGTTTTTTCTCTTTTTTTGTTGAATCAATAATTAGACTTCAATATTTTATTAATATAATAAGTAATATTTAAAATCACAAAAAAGAAATTTTAGTCCCACTATTTCTACATATATTTGTTTTTTAAAGAATTTATAAAATGATAATTAATAATAACAATCGTAATTTCAATAATCCTAATTGTTAGGGTAAGAAGGTTGTTGTTTAAAATGTATACATAAAGCCTTCCGAATTCGGAAGGCTTTTTTTAAACCTAAAATTAAAGTAATGAGTAAAATAATGACGGTAGACATTCTGTCTAGTATTAAAGGAGCAAAACCATCAGATTCGGTTAACAAATTATTCGATGTAATAAAGAATGCAAATTCAGCTAATAATAACTCTTTTAATATAAATCATAATAATGCTGTTTCTTTAAATGAATTAAGAGAAGACATTGCTATAGATAGTTCTAAAGCAGAAAAAGAAATTATTATTGAAAATTTCCCAAGAGAAAAAGATGGATATTTAGTAGTTGCTAAAGTGATAGAAGAATAATATGGAATCGCAAATACATAAAATTCATCAACAATTGATGAACAAAGAAATTTCATGTACAAAATTAGTGCAAGAAAGGTTAGATTTATTAAAATCGAATACACACAATACGGTCAATTCACTTTTAGACACTTTGGCGTTAGGTTTAGCGGCAAAAGTAGATGCTAAAATTGCAAATGGACAAGAAATTGGCTTGTTAGAAGGAATACCGTTCGGAATTAAAGATGTGTACATGGTTCAAGGAACGTATACAACAGCAAGTTCAGATTTGTTGAAGAAATATAAATCGCCTTATACGGCAACAGCTATTCAGAAATTATTAGATGCAGGTGCAATACCGTTAGTAAAAGAAAATTGCGATTCTTTTGGACATGGTTCATCATCAGAAAATACCATTTTTGGAGCTGTTAAAAATGCAATAAATCCAGATTTAGTTTCTGGAGGTTCTAGTGGTGGTTCTGCGGTAAATGTAGCAAAAGACTTTACTGTATTTTCGATTGGTGGAGATACTGGTGGTTCTGTTCGTCAACCAGCAGGATATAATAAAATCTACGGATTAAAACCAACATACGGAAGAATTTCTCGTTTTGGTTTAATGGCATATACTTCTTCTACAGATTGTGTTGGCCCAATAACAAAATCTATAGAAGATATTAGGATTATTTTAAATGTAATGAGTGGTAAGGATATTAAAGATCAAACTACTTATCAATCTAAAACAATATCAGAACAAAATATTTTAAATGCTGATGGAATTAAAACCGTTGGATATTTTAAAAATTTCATTGAAACGGATGCAATTGATGTAAAAGTAAAAGCAGATTTTTTATCAGCAATTGAAAAAATAAAAGCCAAAGGAATTGAAGTTAAAGAGTTAGATTTCTTTGAATCGGATACCTTAGTTTCTACCTATTATACATTGGCAATGGCAGAAACGGCATCTAACTTATCTAGATTAGATGGTACCAATTACGGAAACAGAATAGAAGGTGCTAATTTAAAAGATACGTATTCTATAACAAGATCAGATAATTTCTCTGAAGAAACAAAACGTAGAATTGTTGGTGGTAATCAAGTATTATCTCAAGGTTTTTCTGATGAAATCTATTTAAAAGGATTGAATTTAAGAGATCAGATTTCTGAAAATTTTGAAAAAGATTTTAAAGAAGTCGATGTTATTTTATCACCAGTTACACCAAATTCACCACCAAAAATTGGCGATAGTTTAAAAGATCCATTAGCTATGTATTTGTCTGATGCGTATACGGTTGGGTTTAGTTTAGGACAATTACCAACGTTAACAGTGCCACAAGGAACAGAAACTGGTTTACAAATTACAGCCGCAAAAAATAACGAAGAACTTGTATTGAAGTTTGCTAACTTCTTAAAACACACAATATAATGGAACTAGATCAATTAAATAAATTGCTAAAAGCAAACGATTTAGAGTTAGTAATTGGGTTAGAAACTCACGTTCGATTAAACACAAAATCTAAGTTATTCTGTTCTTGTGCAAATCAAGAAATAGAGCAACCTAACCAGAATATTTGCTCTGTATGTACTGGACAAATGGGTGTTTTACCTTCAATAAATAAAGAAGCAATAACAAAAGCTATATATTTTGGTAAGGCAGTAAAATCTACTTTTAAAAACGAAGTAATTTCTTGGGATCGTAAACATTATGAATATCCTGATAATCCGAAGAATATTCAAATTACACAGTTTCATAATCCTGTAATTCCTGATGGGCAAGTTTCTTGCTTTAGAAATGATGGAAGTCAATTTACAGTGAATTTAACCCAAGTTCATATTGAGGAAGATGCTGCAAAATTGATGCACGAAAAGAAAGTTTCTTTAGTAGATTTTAACAAAGCAGGTGTTCCGTTAATTGAAATAGTTACAGAACCTTGTATTCGAAATATAGAAGATGCTTCTATCTATGCGCAATACATTCAAAGAATTGTTCAGAATTTAAAAATATCTGAAGCTAATTTAGAAAAAGGGGAATTTAAAAGTGATGTTTCTGTATCACTTAGAAAAAAGCACACTTATGGATTAAATCCAAGAACAGAAATCAAAAATTTAAATTCGTTTAAGTTTATGGTTGATGCTTTAAAGGAAGAAATCGAAAAACAATTAAATTATTACATAGAAAATAAAGCTTTTAGACCAGACCAAACTACGGTTTTATGGGATGCTGATTTAAAGCAAACCAAAACAATGCGTAAAAAGGAATTTGAAGCAGATTATCGTTTTATTTCTGAGCCAGATTTACCTTTTGTAAGCATAAAAAATGTTGTAGAAAGTATTGATGTTGATATTAGTTCTTTACCTTTTGCTGTAGAATCTATTTTAATAAAAGGAAAAGTTTTACCACAAGATGCTAAGTTTTTTACAGCAAACTCACTTCGTTCTGAAACTTTTGTTGCCATTAATAATGTTTTAAAAGACCCTTCTTTTGTTGCAAAAACTTTGGTAAATAATATTGGAGCAGATGAATATACAGATATTCATGATGTTAATCATTTAATAGAAATTTTTCAGTTGTTTAAAGCTGAAAAAATTACTGCTGTTTTAGTACAGAATGCAATTATTCGCTACTTAAAAGACAGAAAGTTTGATTACAATAAGTATTTTGAAGAAAATACCATTTCTGAGGAAAAAATTAAATTGGCAGTCATAAAGGTAATTACAGAAAACGAAGTTATTGCAAATGATATTAAAAATGGAAACCAAGGTAAAGCTGGTATTCTTGTAGGTAAAGTAATAGGAATTATTGGAAAAGGTGCATCTGGAAAAGTAATTCGTCAGGAAATCTTATCTTCTCTTTCTGGGGATGAAACAAGATCCAAGATTCAAGAATCAAGAAATCAGACAGATTTATCAAAAGACCCAAAGTCCAAAAATAAAAATGTAGAAGAAGAATTACAACAAGTTCCAATCATCATAAAAGAAGAGTATAGAACTCACAAAATATCAGATTTATCAGAAAAATCAATCAAAGAAGAAGTAACTTTATCTGGTTGGGTTTCTAGTGTAAGAGATCATGGAGAGTTAATTTTTATTGATTTACGTGATTCTAGCAATCAAATTTTTCAAGTTCGTTTAAGTAGAGAAACGTTTCCTAATTTAGATGAATTGGTAAAATTAAAACCAGAAACTGTAATTATGGTGACTGGTATTGTGGTTCAAAGAAATGAAGATGATTATAATGCTGGTTTAAGAACTGGAAAATTAGAATTAGAAACTGCAGCATTAGAAATTTTAAATCTATCTAAAACATTGCCTTTTGAAATAAAAAGAGCAATGAAAACAAACGAAACTACTCGTTTTCAATACAAGTTTTTAGATCATAGAAATGACGAAGTTCGCAAGGCAATTGTAAATCGTCATAAAGTAATAAAGTTATTACGTGATATTTTAGACGAAGAAGAATTTTTAGAAATAGAAACTCCGATTTTAACTGCAGGAACTGATGAAGGTGCAAGAGAATTTATTGTACCAACCAGAAAACAAGCAGGCTCTTTTTACACCTTACCACAAGCACCTCAACAATTTAAGCAGATGCTAATGGTTGGTGGATTTGAGAAGTATTTCCAAATTGCTCGTTGTTTTAGAGATGAAGATTCTAGAGGTGATAGACAACCAGAATTTACACAATTAGATATTGAAATGGCATATGCAAGTATGCAGCAGATTATCGATTTAAACACCAAAATGTTTAATGAAATTGTACTAAAAATTTATGGTAAAAAATGGATTTTACATCCTTTTGAAGTCATCACTTATAAAAACGCGATGGATAAATACGGTTGTGACAGACCAGATTTACGTTATGGCTTACAAATGCAAGACATTACAGAAATTGTAAGAGAAACTACTTTTCAAGTTTTCAGCAAACCAATTGATGATGGTGGAATTGTAAAATGTATTAAAGTTTCTGCAGAAGAACAAGGAAACAAACGTATGTCTAAAGGCCAGATTGAAAACTTAACTGCAATTGCACAACAAAACGGTTTAGGTGGTTTGGCATATATCATCGTAAATGAAAATGATTTACAATCACCAATTATTAAGTTTTTAGGTGAAAAAATTGCAGCAAATATTATAAAAGCAACAGATGCTAAAATTGGTGATATTGTATTTTTCTCTGCTGCAGATTATGCAACTGCAAATAAAGCTTTAGATGCTGTGCGTCAAGAAATGGGACGTATTTTAAAGCTGATAAATCCGAAGGAATTAAGACCTGCTTGGGTTGTAGATTTCCCAATGTTTGAAAAAACAGATGAAGGCAGATGGACCTTTACACACAATCCTTTTTCTATGCCAGCAATCTACGATTTAGAAAAGCACATGACAGGTGAAGGAGAAGAGATAGGAACCATTATTGCACAGCAATACGATTTAATCTTAAACGGTTATGAAATTGGCGGAGGTTCTGTTCGTGCTCATAAAGCAGAAATCTTAGAAGCAACCTATAAAAATATGGGTTATAATAAAGAAGAGATGATGAAAAGTGTGGGAACCATGTATAAAGCTTTCCAATACGGAGCGCCACCTCATGGAGGAATTGCCTGGGGAGTTGATCGTTTAATGATGATTTTAGAAAAGAAAGCATCCATTAGAGAAGTAATGGCATTTCCTAAAACAGGTTCATCAGAAGATTTATTATTCAATGCTCCTTCTATTTTATCTGATAAAAAAGTAGAAGAAATGAATGTGAAAATTATGAGAAAGTAATTTTTCTTTCAATTTTTTAAAAACATAAAAATCTCGCAAATGCGAGATTTTTTGTTTTATATTAGCTTAAAATCCCTATAAACACTATAAATGACAGATAGGTGACACTTAAATGACATGTAAAAAACCAAGAGTTGTGCATACATTTGTATCATCAAAACAGCTAAAATGAAACAGCAAACTATTAAAGAAAATTTATTGTATCAACGAAAGTTAAAAGGGTTTACTCAAGATCAACTTTCAGAAAAAACTACTGTGGGTGTTCGAACAATTCAAAGGATAGAAAAAGGTGTTGTTCAACCTCATTTACAAACTGTAAAACTACTTGCTGCTGGTTTAAATATAGAAGTCGAAGACTTAATAGTTATAGACAACCCAAATGAAGAAAAGATTGATAGAAAATGGATGCTTATACTCCACTCTATACCTTTTTTAGGTTTAATTATTCCTTTTGGAAATATTATTTTTCCAGTTTTTCTCTGGATTCAAAAATCTAAAGACAATAAAACTTACGACAAACACGGTAAAGCTATCATAAATTTCCATTTATCAATCAATATCTATTTTATTCTCTCATTATTACTATTCTTTCCGTTTCCTGGATTTAATTTCTTTTTAACAGGTGCAATTTTTCTATTTGGTATAATAACTACCATTATAAATATTATGTCTGCTACAAATACATCACAATACAAATACCCTCTTTCCATTTCCTTTTTAAAGTAGAAACAAACACCTTAAAAGATACCCTTTATTAATATGAACTAAAATAATTAGTTCTAATAACACCTGCATCAAAATGAAAGCAATAATAAAAAAACATCCAATTTTAACGAAATACATTTTCAGTATTTTAATACTATTCATAGCTCTTTTTATTTCTGGCTTACTAAATAAAGGTGTTATAAAACAATACTTCCCATATTCATCTGCAATCTGTCTTTTAATAGCTACTTGGGTTTTATTAAAATCTGACAATAAAAAGCTGAGTAGTTTTGGAATAGATTTTAAGACTAAGAACTTAAAATTCTTTCCTTTAGGAATTTTAATCGGAGCCCTAGTATTTTTATTTGCTAAATATTTAAGAGCACTTTGTTTTGGAGAAACTTTGAGTTTAAGCACAACCTTTAACTATAAAAACATTTTAAATGGTTTTTACATAATGTTACCAATGGTTGCTGTAGAAGAATTTCTTTTTAGAGGATACTTATTTAAGAAAACTATAGAAGTAAGTTCCATTCTAAAAGCTAATATTGTGTTTTCTATCCTATTTATGCTAGTTCATGTTTTTGATAGCGGAGTAATTAATAGCGTTCCAATGATTATTTTTACCGTAATTACAATTCCAGTAGGCCATTTACTGTTTGCAACCTCTTTTTTAAAATCTAAATCGTTATATCTACCTATTGGTATTCACTTAGGTAATAATTGGGGAACAAACCATTTAGTTCATAAATTAAATGATGGAAATAGCTTCTTTTATATTACAAATTCGGCTCGTTTTGATACTTGGCTTTCTTTTATCGTATTCATTTTACTATGGAATATATTTTATCTTTTAATAACATATATTATATGGAAATGGAAAGGATTTAACTATAATTAAACAAAATCCAAAATAGAAATATAACTTCTAAAGAGTTTTAATTAATTACAAACTTCAATTCTATATTAAAATTCTTAAAATCAAAAATAAAATCAATTTTAGACGATTTAAGACACTTTTTTGTTTTTAACAAATGTTGATAATTTTAAAAGTTAATCGCTAAAAAAGGCTCAAATAAAATGATAAATTCGTAAATTTGAGATTAAGAACCTCATTTTATCAAGATGAGTTTCATCAACCTTAAAATAAATAATTCACTTTTATAATGAGCGAAGAAAAAAACATAATTACTCTGCCGATAGTATTCAGGCATTAGAAGGAATGGAGCACGTAAGAATGCGTCCTTCAATGTATATTGGAGATGTTGGTATACGTGGTTTACACCATTTAGTTTACGAAGTTGTAGATAACTCAATTGATGAAGCAATGGGTGGTTATTGTGACACAATTGATGTAACAATAAACGAAGATAACTCAATAACAACCAAAGATAACGGACGTGGGATTCCTGTAGGAATCCATAAAAAAGAAGGCGTTTCTGCATTACAAGTTGTAATGACCAAAATTGGTGCTGGTGGTAAATTTGATAAAGATTCTTATAAAGTTTCTGGTGGTTTACACGGTGTTGGTGTCTCTTGTGTGAATGCATTATCTGAACATTTAACAGCAACAGTTCATAAAGAAGGGAAGGTTTGGCAACAAGAATATTCTAAAGGAAAAACTTTATACCCAGTAAAAACTATTGGAGATACAGATTTTACAGGAACGATTGTTACTTTCTTACCAGATACTTCAATTTTTCAGCAATCTACTGTTTATAATTACGAAACGTTAGCAACTCGTATGCGAGAGTTAGCATATTTGAATAAAGGAATTACAATTACTTTAACTGATAAAAGAAACACAGATGATGAAGGAAACTTTATTTCTGAAACGTTTCACTCTAAAGAAGGATTACCAGAATTTATCAAATATTTAGATTCTACTCGTGAGCAACTAACAGCTACCGTAATTTCTATGGAAGGTGAGAAAAATGGAATTCCTGTTGAAGTTGCCATGGTGTATAATACGTCGTATTCAGAAAATTTACACTCGTATGTAAACAATATTAATACACACGAAGGAGGAACACACTTATCTGGTTTTAGAAGAGGTTTAACTCATACATTAAAAAAGTATGCAGACGAATCTGGTTTATTAAAAAATGTAAAATTCGAAATTGCAGGTGATGATTTCCGTGAAGGATTAACAGCCATCGTTTCAGTAAAAGTTGCAGAACCACAATTTGAAGGACAAACAAAAACCAAATTAGGAAACAGAGAAGTATCTTCTGCAGTTTCTCAAGCAGTTTCAGAAATGTTAACTGACTATTTAGAGGAAAATCCTAATGATGCAAAAACGATTGTTCAGAAAGTAATTTTAGCAGCAACTGCTAGACACGCAGCACGTAAAGCCAGAGAAATGGTACAACGTAAAACTGTGATGAGTATTGGAGGTTTACCTGGTAAATTATCTGACTGTTCAGAAACTGATCCTGCTCAATGTGAAATTTTCTTAGTTGAGGGAGATTCGGCAGGCGGAACAGCAAAACAAGGTAGAGACAGAAACTTTCAAGCAATTCTTCCACTACGTGGGAAAATTTTAAATGTTGAAAAAGCAATGCAACATAAGGTTTTTGAAAACGAAGAAATCAAAAACATGTTTACCGCTTTAGGAGTTTCTATTGGAACTGAAGAAGATCCAAGAGCTTTAAACTTATCAAAAATAAGATACCATAAAGTAGTTATTATGTGTGATGCCGATGTAGATGGATCGCATATTGCTACCTTAATATTAACATTCTTCTTTAGATATATGAGAGAAATGGTTGAGCAAGGTTATATTTACATTGCTACTCCTCCATTATATTTAGTAAAGAAAGGACAAAAAAGAGAATACGCTTGGGATGACAATCAACGTGATTTAATTGCTCAAAAATTAGGTGGCTCTGTAAATATCCAAAGATATAAAGGTCTTGGAGAGATGAATGCAGAACAACTTTGGGACACTACTATGAATCCTGAATTTAGAACTTTACGTCAAGTTGTTATAGACAACGCCACTGAGGCAGATAGAGTTTTCTCTATGTTAATGGGAGACGAAGTTCCACCACGTAGAGACTTTATAGAAAGAAATGCAAAATACGCTAATATAGACGCGTAATAAGCTAATTTTCATACAGATTACACACACTTCTTTATAAGGAGTGTGTTTTTTTTATATATTAGCTTATAATACCAAACTTAACTTTACACAAGTATTAACCTAAATCAACTACAAAATGAAAAAGTTTATTTTAATTTTTATTAGCGTATTTGCCCTATCATTTAACACAAAAGCCCAGGATGGCTTCGAAAACATTTTATTGGCACCTTCTTCTGATTCTAACAAATTAATGCAAGCATATTTTGCTCCTGCAATGGAAGGATTTATATACTCAATGAATAACAGTTGGTATCATACAGCAAAAGTTCATAAAAAATTTGGTTTCGATCTTTCCATAGGATTAAGTGCTTCAATGGTACCAAGTGAAAAAGAAATGTTTAGTATTTCTGCTTTAGGCTTATCTAGTGCTTTAAGTACAAATGCTACTGAAGGCTCAACTTTTGCAGGACCAGATACACCAACAACATTTACCGTTTCTAAAACAGTAACAATTAACGATCCAACTTCTCCTGCTAACGGGCAATCGAGAACAGTAACTGCTAATTTTGAGACACCAGGTGGTGTTACTGGAGACCTTCCATTAAATGCTGTTCCAGCACCTGTTGCTCAATTTAATTTAGGTTTACCATTTAAAATGGAAGCTATGGTACGTTTTTTTCCTGAAACAGATTTAGGAGACGATGGTGGCTCTGCTAAAATGCTTGGTCTTGGACTAAAGAAAGAAATTACAAGTTGGTTTGGCCCCTTAGATAAACTACCACTACATGTTTCTTTATTAGCAGCTTATACTTCTATGGATGTAAATTATGCTTTTGCTGATGTAAATTCTGGAAATTTCCAAATGGCAAATGCTGCAGCAGTTTTTGAGTTACGTTCTTATACAGCACAAGCAATAGCTTCTCTTAACTTTCCTTTTATAAATGTTTATGGAGGTCTTGGTTATAGTAGCGGTACATCTAAATTTAAAATGACCGGTAGTTATGAAGGTCAATTTACATATTCTGAAGGAGGATTAACATACACATACGAAGAGTCATTAACCCCACCAAATATGGAGTTTGATGCTAGTGGTTTTTCTACTACTGTTGGAGCAAGAATAAGCTTAGGCTTTTTCAAAATATTTGGTAGCTACACATTGCAAGAATACAATACTATTTCTGCAGGTATCGCAATTAGTATTAGGTAACTAATACTAAAATAGAACAAAAAAAGACATCTAGTTTAGATGTCTTTTTTTTGTTTTTAAAGAGTTAAATCTTAGCTTATTTTTGTATTTTTGCTCCACTTTAAATTAACACAATTAAAAATATATTATATGAAAGTTACAGTTGTAGGAGCAGGTGCAGTAGGTGCAAGTTGTGCAGAATACATAGCAATTAAAGACTTCGCATCAGAAGTTGTTATTCTAGACATTAAAGAAGGTTTTGCAGAAGGTAAAGCAATGGATTTAATGCAAACAGCATCATTAAATGGTTTTGACACTAAAATTACTGGTAGCACAAACGATTATTCTAAAACTGCTGGTTCTGATGTATGTGTAATTACTTCTGGGATTCCTCGTAAACCAGGAATGACTCGCGAAGAGTTAATTGGTATAAATGCTGGTATTGTAAAAATGGTTTCTGCTAACTTAATAGAGCATTCTCCAAATACTATTATCATTGTTGTTTCTAATCCTATGGACACAATGACATATTTAGTTCATAAAACAACAAATTTACCAAAAAATAGAATTATTGGAATGGGTGGAGCATTAGATTCTGCACGTTTTAAATATAGATTAGCTGAAGCTTTAGGTGCACCTATTTCTGATGTTGATGGAATGGTAATTGGTGGTCATTCTGATAAAGGAATGGTACCTTTAATTGGTAAAGCAGTAAGAAATAGTGTTGTTGTTTCAGAATTTTTATCTGAAGAACGCATGGAGCAAGTAGTACAAGATACTAAAGTTGGTGGAGCTACACTTACAGGTTTATTAGGTACATCAGCTTGGTATGCACCAGGTGCAGCAGTTTCTGCAATGGTACAGGCAATTGCTTGTGATACTAAAAAAATATTCCCATGTTCTGCTTTATTAGATGGTGAATTTGGTTTAAACGATTTATCAATTGGTGTACCTTGTGTATTAGGTGCTAACGGAATTGAAAAAATAGTTGAAATCAGTTTAACTGATGCTGAAAAAGCAAAATTATCTGAATCTGCTGTTGGTGTTAAAGCTACTAACGGTTTATTAGAGTTATAATAAAAAGTATCTAGTTTTTAGTAATTAGATATTAGTAAATAGTAAAAATCCAACTCAAAAGAGTTGGATTTTCTATTTTTATCAAAACTCTTCTCTAAATTTAAGACAACCCAGAAATAACACCATTGTTATCAATGGTCATTCCTTCGGATGCTGGTATTGTTGGCAACCCCGGCATTCGCATCATTTTACCCAAAATAGGGATTACAAATTGTGCTCCTGCCGCTATTTCTATTTCTCTAACCGTTACCGTAAATCCTTCTGGCCTACCTATTAAAGAAGCATTATCAGAAAAAGATTTTTGAGTCTTAGCCATACAGATAGCAAAATCATTAAAACCTAATCTATCAATTCTTCTTAAATTTAGCTGTGCTTGTTTACTGTATTCTACATTTTTAGCCCCATAAATTTCTTTAGCAATAATTTCAATTTTATCAGTAATTGGAGATTTCCAATCATACAAAGCTGTGTATTGAGTTGCTTTGTTTTCTACAACATTTACAACGGCAGAAGCTAACTTTTTTGTTCCTTCACCACCTTTAGCCCATCCTTCAGACAAAACTGCTTCAACACCCAAACTAGCACATTTTTCTATAACAAAATTTACCTCGTCTTCAGAGTCTGAAATAAAAGAATTTATAGCTACTACAGGTTCGATATTATATTTTCGAATATTCTCTATATGCTTTTCTAAATTTTTAAACCCTTTAGTAACTTTCTCTAAACTTGGTGTATTATAATCAACTGTTTTTGCACCTCCATGATGACGTAAAGCTCTAATGGTTGCCACTAAAACCACACATTTAGGATTTAACTTTGCAAAAGCAGATTTTATGTTCAAAAATTTCTCTGCTCCTAAATCTGCACCAAATCCAGCTTCTGTTACTACATAATTAGATAATGACAATCCCATTTTAGTTGCAATTATTGTATTTGTTCCTTGTGCAATATTGGCAAATGGGCCTCCATGAATAATTGCTGGATTTTCTTCTAAAGTTTGAACTAAATTTGGTTTTATTGCATCTTTCAACAAAATAGCCATTGCATTTTCTGCTTTTAAATCTCTTGCAAATACTGGTTTATTTTCAAATGTAAAACCAATAAATATGTCACCTAACCGTTTTTTTAAATTTTCTAAATCTGATGCCATACAAAGAATAGCCATAACCTCAGAAGCTGGTGTTATATTAAAACCATCTTGCCTTGGAACTCCATTAGCAGTACCCCCTAAACCAATTGTAATATCCCGAAGAGCCCTATCATTCATATCGATAACACGTTTCCAAAGAATAGTTCTAGGATCTATATTTAAATTGTTTGTTTTACTCTGAATGTTGTTATCAATTAAAGCAGAAAGTAAATTATTAGCTTTCTCAACAGCATTAAAATCGCCTGTAAAATGTAAATTAATGTCTTCCATTGGTACAACTTGTGAGTTACCACCACCAGCAGCACCACCTTTTATTCCAAATACGGGACCTAAAGAAGGTTCTCTTAAAACAACAGTTGCTTGTTTTCCTATTTTATTTAACCCTTCGGTTAATCCAATTGATACAGTTGTTTTTCCTTCTCCAGCAGGAGTTGGTGTTAATGCAGTTACCAACACTAAATTATTTTTATCAACCTTAGCATCATCAATTAAAGACAATGGTAATTTAGCTTTGTACTTCCCATACATTTCTAAATCATCCTCATTTACACTTAATTTTTGAGCTATATTTTTTACATGAACAAGCTTTTTTGCTTGGGCTATTTGAATATCAGATAAATGCGTCATATATAATAATTAAAAATTTTATGAATTTATAAATTTAATATATTCATATTTAATAATATGACATAAAAACCTCTATTTTTATTAAAAAAATGAAGTATTCATAAAAGACAAATCAATTATCTATTCAAATAAGATTAATTTTTACAAGTTTACGCTTGTAATCTTTTTTATATATTTGGCTCATGAATTCAAAATGGTACTCTTGTACATTTTTTTTAATATTATTTATACTTTTTGGAGCATTTCAAGAAAAAGGTTCTACACCTAATCAAGAAATAGTTTTAGAATTTGTAAACACAAATATTAATAAACAAGAAATTAAAAACACCATTTCCGATGTAAAAGAAAAACTTCTAAAAGTTGGTGTAGAGAACATTTTAATTATAGAAACAAAAGAAGGGAAATTAAAAATTTCTTATTTCTGCACTCTTAATGTAGATAAGGTAAAACAAGCTCTAGAAAAAGAAGACTTACTTAGTTATAATAACCAGAAAGAGAATAAAGACAATAAGAGTTCTTCAAATAAATACAAAATTGATATTCATCAATTAAATAATGGCACTTTTATTTCTAGTTTAGACGATACATTTATATTTGAAATTAAATATAATTCAGATCGATTTAGTACAAAAAATTTAACAGCTTCCCTAAAGAACTTAGAAATAAATGGTGTAAATAAATTACACAAAACTGCTTTTAGAATAAGTCGAAACGATCCTTTTACTAAAGATCATACTTCATACAAAGAGCCGGAGGTAAGAGCTGGACCTAATTCTCATTTCACTAAAAATAATTAGTTATTGTTTATATTAAACTAATTAAAATCTTTTGAAAATCAATCTTATAATAAACAAAACAATCAATAAAATAATTGTCAAGTTTTTAGAGAAACTATATATTTGCTCGTTTTTTAAAAATTGACAACTAAACATATATAAAATGCAAAATAAAGGACTTATTAAAGTATTCGCTATCCTTTTTGGATTAGTGAGTTTGTACCAATTATCATTTACTTTCTTAGCAAACAAAGTTGAAAGTGATGCAGTGGATTATGCTGTGACTAAAGGTGCAGATAACAATGCAAGACAGAAAGCTGTTTTAGAAGGGAAATATATAGATAGTGTTGCCAACAAAGACATTATAAATTTAGGTATTGCAAAATATACTTATAATGATGTTAGAGATAAAGAAATGAATCTTGGTCTTGATTTAAAAGGTGGTATTAACGCAATTTTACAAGTTTCTGTAAAAGAAGTTTTAAAAAGTTTATCTAACGACTCAAAAAATGAATCATTTAACAATGCTTTAGCAGCAGCTGATAAAAGACAAAAAAGTAGTAATGCAAATTATTTAGACTTATTTTTTGAAGAATTTGAAAATATTGCAGGTACTACTAAATTAAGTGACCCTTCTATTTTTGGAACTAAAGCTTTAAGCGATAAAATTTCATTTGATGAAGCTAACGTTACAGTAAAAGAAACTTTACAAAACGAAATAGACAGTTCTATTGGTACTGCTTTTGAAGTATTAAGAAGTAGAATTGATAAATTTGGTGTTACTCAGCCAAACATTCAAAGAATTGGAAATTCTGGTAGAATTCAAATAGAATTACCTGGTGCAAAAGACATTGAGCGTGTAACCAAATTAATTACAAGTAAAGCCGAATTACAGTTTTGGGGAGTATATACAAATGCCGAAGTTCAAAACTTTTTCTTTGCAGCAAATGCTAAAGTAGCAGATTTATTAAAAGATACTTCTGTTTTAGAAACAGAAAAAGATTCACTTAAAAAAGATGATATTGATAACTTATTAGGTGAAGACTCAGACTCTACTAAGGTTCAAAAAAATCTTTTTACCTATTTATTTCCAAATGTTGCTCAGTCTCAAAACCAATTAAGTTCTGTAGTTGCGCAAGCTAGAGTATTAGATACGGCAACTGTGAACGACTTATTATCTAAAAAAGAAGTAAAAGCTTTATTACCATCAGAATTAAGGTATGCTAAATTTCTATGGAATTATAAATCTAACAAAGGTACAGATGGTACAGAATTAATTGAATTATATGCTATAAAAGGTAACAGAAATGACAAACCAACAATTGAGGGTGATGTAATTTTAGATGCAGGTCAGGTATTTGATCAATTAAACAAACCAGAAGTTTCTATGACAATGAATAGTTCTGGAACTAAACAGTGGGCAAAAATGACTGCAGATAATGTAGGTAACTTTGTAGCCGTTGTTTTAGACGATTATGTGTATACAGCACCTTCTGTTAACTTAGCAATTACTGGTGGTAGAACTTCTATTTCTGGAGGAACTATGACAGTTGCAGAGGCAGAAGATATATCAACAGTATTAAAAGCTGGTAAATTACCTGCAGCTGCAAGAATTATTCAAGCAGAAGTTGTAGGACCATCATTAGGTCAAGAATCTATAGATGCTTCTATTAGCTCATTTGGTTTAGCTATTTTATTAGTTTTAATATGGATGATTTTATACTATGGTAAAGCTGGTTTATATGCAGACATCGCTTTAGTGGTAAACATTTTATTTATTTTCGGAATTTTAGCTTCATTCAACGCTGTGTTAACATTACCTGGTATTGCAGGTATTATTTTAACAATTGGTATGTCTGTGGATGCGAACGTTATTATTTTCGAAAGAATTAAAGAAGGACTATTTAAAAAGAAAGGATTAAAGCAATCTGTTGAAGAAGGTTTCTCTATTAAAGGAGCATTATCTGCTATTATTGATGCAAATATTACAACATTATTAACAGGTATTATTTTATATATTTTTGGAACTGGACCAATTAAAGGTTTCGCTTTAACATTAATGATTGGTATTGCAACATCTTTATTTACTGCTGTTTTTATTACTCGTCTTTTAATTGACAGATCTGTAAACAAAGGTTCTAACTTAACGTTTAATACTTCTGTTTCTAAAGGATGGTTCCAAAACATAAGTGTTGAGTTCTTAAAAAAACGTAAAATAGCATACATTATTTCTGGAGCAATTATTGTTGCAGGTATCGTTTCTATTTTCTCTATTGGTTTAAAACAAGGTGTAGACTTTAAAGGAGGACGTTCTTACGTTGTACGTTTTGAGCAATCTATGAACGCAACAGAAGTTGCTTCTAACTTAAAAGAAGCATTTGGTACAGCTCCAGAGGTAAAAACTTATGGAGACGATAATCAATTAAAAATAACAACTGTTTATAAAATTGATGAAGAAGGACAGGAAGTAGATGAGCAAGTTCAAAATGCTTTATATACAGGTTTAAAATCTTATTTAGGAACAACAACTTATAATGACTTTAAACCAGGTTTTGAAAAAGAAGGAGCTGGTGTAATGAGTTATATGAAAGTAGAACCTACAATTGCCGATGATATTAAAACATCTGCATTATATGCTGTATTTGGTTCTTTACTTATCGTTTTCTTATACATCTTATTACGTTTTAGAAAAGTTTCTTTCTCTATAGGTGCTGTAGTTGCAGTTTTCCACGATGTATTAATAGTATTAGGTGTATTCTCAATTACATACAGTTTTATGCCTTTTGATATGGAAATTGGTCAATCTTTTATTGCGGCTATTCTAACAGTAGTTGGATACTCTCTAAATGATACCGTGGTAATTTTTGATAGAATTAGAGAGTTTACAGGTACGCACCCAAATTGGAAATATAGTGAGGTTGTAGATAAAGCTTTAAGTTCTACTTTAGGAAGAACAATAAACACTTCTTTAACTACATTATTAGTAATGTTAGCAATCTTTACATTTGGAGGAGATTCTATTAAAGGATTTATGTTTGCATTAATTGTAGGTGTAGCTGTTGGTACATACTCATCTTTATTTGTTGCAACACCAATTATGTTTGATACTTCTAAAAAAGAAGAAAAAATAACTAGTAGTTATACTAAATAAATTAAAACCGTTTTTAATTACTGAATATCAGATTAAAAACGGTTTTTTCATTTAAGATATAGCAACTATATTTGCACTCTTATGAAAATTATAAAACTTCACGATTTATATTTTAAACCTTTTATTAATGAAAAGGAAATTTCTGCAACCGTAAAACATTTAGCGCAACAGGTTAAAGAAGATTTACCTAAAGATGAAATACCAATATTTGTAGGTATTTTAAATGGCTGCTTCTTATTTGCTGCAGATTTTATAAGAGAATACAAAGGAAATTGCGAAGTCTCTTTTGTTAAGCTAGCATCATATAATGGAACTGCTTCTTCAGACAATGTAAAACATTTAGTAGGCATTAATGAAGATTTAACAGGAAGAACTGTTATTATTTTAGAAGATATTATTGATACCGGAAGAACATTACAAGAAATTTATAATATTTTTAGAGATAAAAACGTAAAACAACTAAAAATTGCTACTCTTTTCTTTAAACCAGATGTGTTTAAAAAAGAACTCCCAATAGATTATATCGGAAAAAGCATTGAAGATAAGTTTATTGTAGGTTACGGATTAGATTATAACGGTTTAGGAAGAAATTACCCAGCAATATATCAACTAACAACACAACCCAAAATGAAAAACATCGTATTATTTGGCCCTCCAGGTGCAGGAAAAGGAACGCAAGCAGAATTCTTAAAAGAGATGTATAATTTAGTACATATTTCTACAGGAGATGTTTTCCGTTTTAATATCAAAAATAAAACAGAACTTGGTTTACTAGCTAAAAAATATATGGACGAAGGAGATTTAGTGCCAGATGAAGTTACCATAAATATGTTAAAAGCAGAAGTTGAAAAAAATGCTGAAGCTAATGGTTTTATTTTTGATGGTTTTCCAAGAACACAATCTCAAGCAGAAGCTTTAGATACTTTTTTAGCAGAAAAAGGTGAACAAATAAACGGAATGATAGCCTTAGAAGTACCCGAAGATACTTTAGTAACTCGTTTATTAGAAAGAGGAAAAACTAGCGGTAGAACAGACGATACTGATGAAGCAAAAATTAGAAATCGTTTTAATGAATACAATACCAAAACTGCTATTTTAAAAGATTATTTTGATGGACAACAAAAATACTACGGAGTAAATGGAGTTGGTTCTATTGAAGACATTACACAACGTATTGCTAAGGTTTTTAATACACTTTAAGAGTGTAACTGTGTAATTTTGTTCTAAGAATTAATTACACAAATAAACTAACACAAGATTAAACAACTATTATGACTGAAGGAAATTTTGTTGACTACATAAAAATATATGCTTCCTCTGGTAAAGGCGGACAAGGTTCTGTGCACTTACACAGAGAAAAATTTATTACAAAAGGTGGTCCGGATGGAGGAGATGGTGGAAGAGGTGGTCACGTAATTTTGCGTGGGAACAAAAATATGTGGACTTTATTTCACTTAAAATTCAAGCGTCATTTTAGAGCAGAAGGTGGTGGTGCAGGTAGCGCTAGTAGAAGTACTGGACATGATGCAGAAGATGTTTTTATTGATGTACCGTTAGGTACAATTGTGAGAGACGCAGATACAGATGAAATAATTGTAGAAATTACAGAGGAACAAAAAGAAGTGGTTTTATTACGTGGTGGAAAAGGTGGTCTTGGAAACTGGAATTTTAAATCTTCTACTAATCAAACTCCAAGATATGCTCAACCTGGTATAGACGGTCAAGATGGTTGGTTTCGTTTAGAATTAAAGCTTTTAGCTGATGTTGGTTTGGTTGGTTTCCCTAATGCTGGTAAATCTACCTTATTATCTGTTTTAACAGCTGCAAAACCTAAAATTGCAGATTATGCTTTTACCACTTTAAAGCCAAATTTAGGTATTGTAGAACATAGAAATCATAGCACATTTGTTATTGCAGATATTCCTGGTATTATAGAAGGTGCAGCAGAAGGAAAAGGTTTAGGACATCGTTTTTTAAGACATATAGAACGTAACTCTGCTTTGTTATTTTTAATACCAGCAGATAGTGACGATATTAACAAAGAATATGATATTCTTTTGAATGAGCTTAAAAAACACAATCCGGAGTTATTAGATAAAGAAAGATTGTTAGCTATTTCTAAAACAGATATGTTAGATGATGAATTAAAAGCAGAAATTAAAGCTGAATTACCTAAAGGTGTTGAAGCTTTATTTATATCTTCTGTTGCAGAAATTGGATTGCAAGAATTAAAGGATAAACTTTGGAAAATGCTTAATTAAGCAAATCGAAAAATTTATTTAATAATAAAAAATGAGAAACCCTTTATTTAGGTTTCTCATTTTTTTTCAACACACAAAGCTTATTCATTTAGAACAATTCTAATTGGTAATGTATATTTTGTAGTTACAGGAATACCTCTCTTTATTGCAGGATAAATAGTGGATAACTTTATAGCACTCTGCTTTAATAAACTATCTAATTGAGGCAATTGGTCTTTTAAATTTTGGGTAGATGTTATTTCTTGAAAAGATATTTTCCCAGTATAATGTATTAAAATATCTACAAAAACTACTTCATTAATTGAATCTTTAATAGTTAATGGATATTTTTTTAATTCCTCTCCTATTTTTTGATGCATCGTACTTCTAAAACAATCCGATTTTTTTGATTTATCAATTAAAGAATCACATACTTTAAATGAAGGCGAAAAATCTACAGATGTAAAATCTACAATTGTATCTAGAGCTTGTAAATTATCACCTTTAGAATACGAAAAATAGTCACATGAAGTGAAAAAAATAATTAGTAATAAAAAAGAAAGAAAACGTTTAAACATAAATTTAATTTTTCTTTTCTAATTCTTTAGAATCACCTTCTACAATTAGAGTAAAAGGTATATTATATTTAACACCTACATCTTTTCCTCTTTGTTTACCTGGTTTCATTATTGGTAATAACTTCATAACTCTATTAACCTCCTCTTTTATTTTAGGATGTGGTGCTTTAGTATGTATATTTTTAACTTCGCCTGTTTTACTTATTAAAAAACCAATCAAAACTCTTTTTCTTCCCGCTGATAAGCCTAATTGATTAGGTAAATCTGCATTAAATTTTCTAATAAAATGCTGTTGAACTTTTTTACTAAAACATAATTTTAAATCCTGTTTTGTTCCAAAACAACCTGGATAAACAGGAACCTCTTCGATAATCATAAAAGAAACATCTTCAACAATTTCTTCTTCTACCATTACTTCTACCCCAGAAACATCATTATTAACTAAATCCTCATTTTTAGTTTCTAAAACTGGTAATTCTTCAACTTTCTTTTTATTTACCTTAATTTTAGCCTCGTAATTTTCTAACGCATCTAAATTCTCTGTAAACAATAATAACATGCTGTTATATTCTTCTAAGCTTTTATCCTTATTTAATTTAAAAAAAGCTGATAAGTATTCTTTAGATTTAGCATGCTTTTTTATCGAATAAAAAAATTAGCTCCAAAAATAGACATTTCTTGTTTTGAGATTCCTCCAAAGAATTCTTTAGCTTTGTTTAAATACTTTTCCGTTTTTAAAGTATCTTTTTCTACTAAACTCTTTTTTGCTTTTTTAAAATAAATTTCTGCAACAGCTTTTTTATCTTGAGAAAAAGAATTAAAAGTAAACAAGAACAATAAAATAAGTATATAATTTTTCTTCATAATCATTAAAAAATAAAACGCTTTAATTTAAAATAAATTAAAGCGTGAATTTAATAAATATTGTCGACTTTTACTCTAAGCTTTCACCTCTTAAAAAGTAATCCTTTTTAATATCTTTTATTCTTCTTCTAACAAAGGCAGAAATGCCTTCATCTGTATCATAAAAATTTTCTATATATTTTACATAATGTTTGTAAGCTATTTTCTTATCTTTATAATAATCGTCGGATATTTTTGCTAGTTGGTATAAAGCTCTATAATTTTGTCGATTCTCTTTATAAGCCAATTCAAAATATTTTATTGCTTGTTTAGGCTTTTTAATTTCAAAATGCACAGATGCTAAACCATAATATTCTTCATCTCTTTTAATTTTTCCTTTAAAAGTAGCAATCATATAATTTATTCTTGCTGCCATGTAATCCTTTTCTTTATAAGCAATATGACCTAAATAGGTGTTTGCCTTAAAAGCTTCAGAATCTTTAATAGATAGTTTTTTAAAATACTTTTTTGCTTTTTCTAAGCTATCTAAATTATAATATGCTTTACCTAACATAGTCATACTATACGTATCTTTCTTATCAATACTATCTAAATTTAATAATAGAGGCAAAGTTTCTTTATACTTTTTATCTTTGTATAATTGATTTATTTTTAATCTATTCAAATCTTTATGATTTTTATTTATAGCCAAACCTTTATCTACAAACAATTGTGTAGAATCTTTATCTTTCAATTTCTGAAAACTTTTTGCTAATCTTGCTATTGCTTTTAAGTGTAAAGTATCTTTCTCATAAGTATCAATAAAACTATTAATCATAGGATCTCTTTGTCCGTTTATAGCATAAGACAACCCTAAATGATAAGAATAATTGGCATTTAAAGTATCATTTTTAATTAAATATTTGAAAGTTGATATTGCTTTTTTAGGATTTCTTGTGATGATATACAGTTTTCCTAATTGATATTTTAAAACTAAATTTAATGAATCTTTTTCCAAGATTTCTTCATAAATTTTAACTGCCTTTTTAGTTTTTTTAAACGACGATAATTTTTTGCAAGTTTTAATTTTGCTTTATAATCGTTTGTAAATGTTAAAGATTTTTCAAGGAAAATGGTGGTGTTTTTATAACTATCTATAGATTCGTAAATAGTCGCTTTTTTATAGTTAGATAAAAAAGAAGGTTCCATTTTATCTAGTTCTTGTAGAGCTAATTTATACCTACCTTTTGCAAATAAACTATCCGAAACCGTAAAAGTCGAAGTTTGGGCTTCGACTTTTATAATACAAAATAATAGTACTATTAATAAATTCTTTTTCATAGATTCATTTTATTCTACTAATATAGTAAAAGGTATATTATATTTTACCGCTACTTTTTCCCCATCTTTAAGTTCTCCTGGTATCATTTTTGGCAAAGAGTTCATTACAGTTAATACCTCATTTTTAATATCTTCATGAGGTGCTTTTGCTTTTACATCAACTATAGCACCATGTTTATCAATTTTAAAACCAATAAAAACTCTTTTCTTTCCTTTACTTAAACCTAGAGTTTTTGGTAAATCTGCATTAAAATTTCTAGAAAAATGTTTTTGCACCATTTTAGAAAAACATTTTTTATCTCCAGTTTCACAACCTGGGAAAGTTGGTGCTTTATGGATGTTCATAAATGAAACTTCTTCAGTTTCTAATCTTACTTCACTTTTTACATCATAATTTAATTTTGGTTTTTTAGATTCATAATTAAACTCAGTTATCAATTTACCATCTTCAAAATTTAAAGCAACTACACTTTCTGGCAATAAACTTAAAATATCTACTTTTTGTCCTTTACTACTAAAACCGATAGTTTCTCCTAGCTCATTTTGTTTAATAAAATAAACCTCATTTTCAATTTTTATTTTACCTTGATATTCATTAAAAGTAGTTTCCGCTACATCATTTTCTGATTGTGTACATGCAACATAAAAAAGCATACTAGCTAATACAGGAATCAATAACAAATACTTTAATTGATTTGTTTTTTTCGATTTGTTTTTTGTCATCATAATAATTCTTTTTTTAATTAAACTTTGTTTGTAAAATTGATTGATAAACGAAATGTTTTCAACCTGAAAAAAGTTGGATAGTAAGTTGTTTATATAGGTTTCTTTTTCTTCTGTTTTTGCAACAACAGCATCAGAAATGTATTCGTGTACAAGCGTAATTCTTCTTTGATAGAAATAAATCATAGGGTTAAACCACATCACAATTTTTAAGAATTCAAAGAAAATTAAATCTAAAGAATGATTTTGTTTGCTATGCACTAATTCATGCTCAATTACTTTTTCTTGTTGATTTTTTGGTATTTCTTTTCCTAAAAAAATATATCTAAAAAATGAAAATGCTTTTGAAACTTTTGGAATAAATATTAATGTAAAATTAGAATTCTTTACAGTTTCATTTTTACGAATTAGATTGATAATTTTTATCAACTTCATCATAAAAATTAGAGAAAAAATTGATACTCCAATCCAAAATAACATTGTAAAAATTGTAAAAGAAGATTGTAACACACTTTCCTGAAATGTTTGTTGAATCGCTTTTTCTGGTGATAAAAAGATCTCTGGTAAATACACAATAAATTCTTGCGGAACAGCCTTTTGAAAACTTGGTATTCTTATAAATGGAATTAAAAAAGACAAAACTGGCGTACTTAATAAATACCATCTGTTTTTGATGAAAAATGTTTCTTTGCTTAAAAAGAAATCATAAATAGCCAAGAATAAAACTTGAAATAATATGACTTGAAGGATGTAGTTTATCATTGGTTTTATTTTTATATTATTGAGAAAGTAATAGGTAATACATACTTTGCTTTAATAGGTTTCCCATATTTTTCTCCATGAGTCATTTTTGGTAATAAACTCATTATTTTTATTACTTCATCCTTGATAATTTTACGAGAAGCTCTAACTTTTAAATCAGTAACATTTCCATTTAAATCAATATTAAATTCTAAATTAACCTTTTCTTTTCCTGGTCTTAAACCTAAATTCTTAGTTATTTTACTATTAAAATTAGTATCAAAATATTCTTGTAACTTCTCTAAGAAACAATCTGAATCTCTTTCTTCACATCCTGGAAAAGTAGGTGTTTTTTCTAATCTTGTAAATAAAAGTTCATCACCAATATCATCAGGATGAATAGAATTTAAGCCCTTAAAAACAACCCCAATACAAACCCTACCATTTGGCATTCTAAAAAATCTAGATTTGTTATTGTTTTTAAACTTAGGATTTTTTTAAGAGCAGCAATCAGTCTCCTGTTAAATACATTAAACTCTTCCTGTTCGTTTTTTGATAAATTTTGAAATAATATTTCTTCAACTTCTTCTGGAGGCTCATCTCCAAAATATGAATCTAAATAAGTTTCTTTGTTTCCTTTAAAACTAAATAATCTCCCTTTACTACTTCTATAAATTGATTGAAGTTTCATTTCTGATGAAATTTCTTTCTCAGAAGAATTCTCAGAACAAGAAGAATAAAATAACATACTTGCTAAAACAGGGATTAAAACCAAATACTTTAATTGATTCATTTTTTTAGATTTGTTTTTTGTCATCATTAATATTCTTTTTTTAATTAACGAATTCTTATGAAATTGATTGATAAACGATATGTTTTCAACTTGAAAAAAGTTGGATAGTAAGTTATTTATATACTGGTCTTTGCTTTCCGATTTAGCCACAATTGAATCAGAAATATATTCGTGTACAAGTGTTATTCTTTTTTGATAGAAATAAATCATAGGATTAAACCACATGGCTATTTTTAGAAACTCAAAAAATAAAAGATCTAAAGAATGTTTTTGTTTACTATGCACTAATTCGTGTTCTATAATTTTTGTTCTTTTCGATTCTGTAATTTCCTTACCTAAAAACACATAGTTAAAAAACGAAAATGCTTTTGTCTGATTTGGAATGAGAATCAACGTAAAATCTGAAAGTTTTTGAGCTTCATTTTTTCTAATTAAATTAAAAATCTTTACCAGTTTTATAAAAAATAATATTGAAAAAACTGCGACACCAATCCAAAATAAAATAGAAATATAGTTTATCGATTGATAAAAAGAAGTTTCAGTAATTACATTTTGAATTACTTTTTCTGGTGATAAAATAAGTTCTGGTAAATACACAATATATTGTTGCGGAACTTCTTTCTGAAACGTAGGTATTTTTATAAACGGAATTAAAAAAGACAAAACTGGTGTACTTAATAAATACCATCTGTTTTTGATGAAAAACGTTTCTTTGCTTAAAAAGAAATCATAAATAGCCAAGAATAAAACTTGAAATAATATGACTTGAAGGATATAGTTTATCATTGTTTTTTATTTATTGTTATTTTTTTACTCTGTCACTTCGAGTGATTCAGCTTTTTTTGCTGAATTGTATCGAGAAGTCATTTGTATTATCAAAAAGTACTCGATACAAATTTTTCGTTCCTAAAAATTCACTTGAACCGACAACACTGAACACTGTGACTGCCGTATAAAAACTTACTTTCCTTTATTCACTTCTTTTAAAATAGACTCTAATTCATTAACATCCATCTTATTTTCTTTCACAAAAAAGGAAACCATGCTTTTAAACGAACCATTAAAATAACCATTCATTAATTTGTGTAAACTTTGATTACTGTAAGTTTCTTTATCAATAATAGGATAATAAATATAGCCTCTACCTTTGGGTTTATGTGCAACAAATTCTTTGGTTTCTAAGATTCTAATAATGGTAGAAACAGTATTGTAAGCAGGTTTAGGAATTGGTAATTTTTCTATAACCTCTTTTACAGAGGTTTCGCCTAAATCCCATAAAACTTGCATTATTTGCTCTTCTGCTTTTGTTAATTGTTTACTCATAATTTTTATTTTTTACTTAACCAGAAAATTAAATTTCTAATAAATTGAATGTTATTTGGAGCTTGTTCAGCATGAAAACCGAACTTAAAAGTACCTGAGTTGTTAGTAATTGTTTGTGCAGTAAACATTGCTGCTTCTCCAAAAACAGCTATTTTTCCTTTTCCGAATTCTAAAATAGCCCCTTGATAACTGTTTTCTAAATCTGTACTCGGTGTATCATCATTAAATCTCCATGCAATTTCTGGAGCCAAACAATAATCTCCTTTTTTAAACTTTAAAATACCTTTTGCATTTTTAGGAATTGTAAATGATGAGCCTGTAAATGTGGTAATGTTATCTATTTTTTCTCCAAAAGTTCCATCAGAAATAACCGTGTTTAAAAAACGATTGTTTTTTATAGAAAAAACATCTGGAGCATTTCTATTTTCTTTCATTTGATAAGCAAAACCATCACAAAAGCTAAAACCAAAAGCATTTGCTAATTTATTTGCAGCACCAGAAAAAGGCATATGATCTGCAATTAATAATAATCTACCTCCTTTTTTAACCCATTTTTTTATAAAGCTGATATCTTCCTTTGAAAAAGCATTGTAAATAGGTTGTCTCCAATTGCGAATATTTTTTTGATTGATAGGATTAGAAATCACTAAAACATCATTTTTAAGTAATGCCTTAAAATCAATAATGCTATCTAATTGATAACCATCAGAAGTCATTAAATCTGCAAAAGGTTTAAATCGTCCATTTAGTTGATGAAAATTATGATGACTTTGATCAATAAAAATTCTCGCTCCTTTCCCTTTTTCAAACCTTGGATTTTCTATTTTAGGAATAATAATTTCATCTGCTCTTTGTTGAGAATAATTTACATCAACCATTAAAAGAGCTATTAAAAATAAAATTTTAGGCACTATTTTCTTCATTATTAACATATTCGATTACACAAATATAACTAAAAAATTAGTTTAAACTAATTTTTTAGTTACAAAGTAATTGTAACAAACTCACTTTTTGATCGTCAAACAAGTAAATTAAGTTATGGATATTTTATTTTTAACAGTAGGTTTTGTCTTTGTAATACTAGGTATTATTGGCGCTTTCTTACCAATATTACCAGGACCATTAACAAGTTGGATAGGTTTATTATTTTTGTATTTTACTAAGATTGTTCCAATAGATTATACCTTTTTAGGAGTTACCTTAGCTATTGCATTATTAATTTGGGTGCTAGATTATTTTATTCCTGCAATTGGTACAAAACGTTTTGGAGGCACAAAATACGGGGTTTATGGAACAACAATTGGTTTACTTATTGGCTTATTATCTCCTATTCCCTTCGGCATGTTATTAGGTGCTTTCTTTGGTGCTTTTTTTGGAGAATTACTATATGACAAAAAAGACACCAATAGAGCGTTAAAAGCTTCATTTGGTGCCTTTGTAGGCTTTTTAGCATCAGCAACTATTAAATTTTCTATAGCAACTGTTTATCTAATTTTATTTTTTATAAAATTCTGGGAGTATAAAAGTGAATTCTTTTAAGAAAACTACTCTTTCTCTGCCATTTTTTTAACGTAATCTGTAATAATTACAATTTGTGTAGGTCCAACTTTACCTTCAATAAATTTAGCATTTTCATGATCTAAAGAAATTCTACGCACTGCAGTTCCTTGTTTTGCAACCATACTTGAACCTTTTACTTTTAAATCTTTAATTAAAACTACAGAATCTCCAGCTTGTAAAATTGCACCATTTGCATCTCTATGTATAATTTTTTCACTTTCATCTAAATGATCTCCAGATTCTTTAGCAAAACGTAAATCGTCATCTTCTAAATACATCATATCTAATAAATCTTGAGGCCAACCTTCTTTTCTAAGACGAGATAACATTCTCCAAGCAACTACTTTTACAGCTCTGTGCTCAGACCACATAGAGTCATTTAAACAACGCCAATGGTTTGCTTCTGTTTCTTGTGGATTATCAATTTGAGTTACACAAGTTTCGCATGCCAACAAACTTCCATCATTTCCACCACCACCTGTAATTGTAGGTTTTACATCATAAACTGATAAATTAGTTGTTGATGCACATAGCTCGCACTTATTACCGCTCCTATTTTCTAAATCTAGTTGTAAACTCATCTTTCTTTTTTATTGATAAAAAGCAAAAGTACAGTATTAAATGCTAAAGTTTAATTAATTTAACTATGGAAAATTGAAGATTTTAAGTAATCCTAAAAATTAATTTAAAAGCCACGTAAATGCACAAATTCATTCCAAGATTTCCAACCAGTACTCTTTTGCTTTAAAAATATAGTTTTGGTAACGTCTTCTATATATTCTATTTTAGTATAACACTTTTCTTTTGCATTATATACTTCTAGTTTCTCTAAAGCCTTCTTTAACCTTACTCCACATCTAGTAAACTCAATCCAATCGCTAATTTTAGTTTTTCCATTATTAGGTGTACTTTCTTTACTGTGATTCTGAAATAATTGTTTTTGATAAGCTTCTATAACATCTAATGCATTATTATATTCATCTCTTGTAATAATCATAATATCCGTTAGTTTTAAAGTGATATTTTAATTTCTAAACTCTAAAAATATCTATGAAATAATAAATTAAATTGTTAGATCAGGAAATAAAATATCATACATAGAAAAATATTTTTCTTCTTCTAAATTTATTATTTAGAAGAAATCAAATATAAAAACGTATAAAGTATAAATTAATCAATTATAGATGAACTCAACTTTAAGTATAGATGAGTAATAGCAATATAACTATATAAGTGTCGATAAAAGGTAAAGCTAGTTAACCTCTAAAGAAGTAAATTTAAAACTCCTACCATCAAACAAACCTTGGTCTGATAATTTTAAAGACGGAATTACAAGTAAAGCCATAAAAGACAAACTCATATAAGGTGCACGTAATTTACTACCCATTTGTTTTGCCATTGTATCTAATTCTGCATATGCTTTTCCTATTTCTTCTGCAGGTTTATCAGACATAATACCTGCAACTGGTAACGAAACTATTTTTTCTTCGGATGTATTTACTGCACAAACGCCACCTTTATTAGCAATAATTAAATTTACAGCCTTACAAATAGCTTCATCAGAAACCCCAACTGCAATAATGTTATGAGAATCGTGCCCTACAGAACTTGCAATGACACCTTCTTTTAACCCGAAATTTTTTATAAAAGCAATTGCAGGTTTATCGTTTTTATAACGATTTACAACAGTCATTTTTAAAACATCGGTTGCTGTATTGGAAACTAAATTACCATTTTCAATTAAAGAATCTTCTTCAAGTTGATTGGTAACCAACTCGCCATCTAAAGCTTCAATAACTCTTATTTTTTCTGATGAAGAAACATATCTAAAATCTGATACTTTCTTTTTATCAGTATTAAAATTATTCAGCACTTCAAAATCTACAGATTTTACAAAAGATTCTCCTTCTTTTGCTACTAACTCTCCATTTATATAAGTTTCTAAAACATTAAATTTCTCTAAACTATCAACTACAACAAAATCTGCATCATCTCCTTTTTGTAAAAGCCCAACATCTAAATTATAATGTTTAACAGGATTTATACAAGCTACTTGCAATACTTTAAAAACGTTAATTCCTTTTGCAACCGCTCTTTCACACAACTGATTTATATGACCTAACAACAAATCGTCTGGATGTTTATCGTCTGAACAAAACATCATATTCTCAAAATGTACTGGTAATAAATCGATTAGCGCTTCGAAGTTTTTAGCTGCGGAACCTTCACGGATAATTACCTTCATTCCTTTTTGGAGCTTCTCTAAAGCTTCATCATAAGAAAAACACTCATGATCTGTAGAAATTCCTGCAGCAATATATTTAGTAACATCATCGCCTCTTAAACCTGGCGCATGACCATCAATTGGTTTGTTATTGTTTTTTGCGTGCTGAATTTTTGCTAAAACGGCTGCGTCATCAAACAAAACACCTGGGTAATTCATCATTTCAGCAAGATATTTAATGTCCGGATTTTCCATCATCAACTTAATATCATCAGCATCTATAATTGCACCTGCACTTTCAAAAGACGTTGCTGGCACACAACTTGGCGCACCAAAATTGAATTTCAACGGAACTTTTTTTCCGTTTTCAATCATAAACTCAACTCCTTTTACACCTAAAACATTCGCAATTTCATGCGGATCGGAAACCGTTGCAACGGTTCCATGTCTTACAGCAACTTTAGCAAATTCAGACGGAACCAGCATAGAACTTTCTATGTGAATATGTGCATCTACAAAACCTGGTAAAATATAGTTTTCTTTACTGTGATTGGATTCTCTAATAGCTAAAATCTTACCATTTACTACCTCAACTTCACCTTTAAAAATTTGTTTGTTTTGTATATCTACAATATTACCTTGTACAATCATTTGCTTTTAATTTCTATACAAATTTACAAAGAAAATCAGTTTTAAAACTGCTTATGTAGAAACTATAAAATTGAATGAATAATTTATTTTTATATATGTAATTCTCTAGTTTCACTCATAAATACACCTTCTTTTTTCAGTAAATTAAGAATAGGAACATACACTGATTTTTCTATAGGAATTTGAACTCCATTTCCTTTAACTGTTCCTTCTAGTATTAATTTAACCGCAATTGCAGCAGGCAATGCAACTGTTTTTGCAATAGATGTATATTTATCATTACCGTAATCTATCATTTTAGAAATAATGGTTTCCTTTTTGCCATTTTTATTAGAAATATTAAAAATATGCTGCATAATTACCATATCTCTTTCAGATTTGTTCATCATCATTTTATCAATCATTAAATCAGAAATAATATCAAAAGTTGAAGTATTTTCTTGAGAAATAATTTTAGTAGCATCTAATATCCCCAACCATTCAATTGCTTTTAAACCTAAATGAGAATCATCAATATTGAATCTATTTTTTATTTCATTTTTAAGATTATCTACTTTAAAATTATTTATTTCTGCTACAATTTGGGATAACGATTTTCCTTTTACCTTTAAAACATCGTATGTGGTTAAGTTTAAATTCTTCAACAAATCTAAAGCTGCACACCAACCTTTGTATCTAAAAGTACCTCTATACATTATTTTTACTTCCGGAATTTTATAAATATCTATGTATGGTAATGAATTTCTATTTGGGTACACTTCCATTTCCTCAATTTCAGGAAAATCTATTTTTAAAGGATTTTTAAATAAATTAGCTGTTTCTATTTCTACAATTTTATTGTTTTTAAGAAAAGTAGCATTATTATTACTTGCCATGACAACTCCTTTTGGAGACCAAGAAAACTTATATCGAAAAGGATTATTTGATGCTTCTGGAGCGCATAAAGCACCACAAAGTGAATAAAACTCATCAACTTTTCCGCCTTCTTCATGTACTCTATCAATAATTTCCATGGCTGTCATATGATCGAGTCCTGGATCTACTCCTATTTCATTTAACAGTAAAATATTAGCTTCTTTAGCTTGCGCATTCAATGCTTTCATTTCATCTGAAACATAAGAAGTTGTTACCATATTCTTCTTTAACTGAATGCATTTTTTTGCCACAGTTACATGATGTACATAAGGCAATAAACTAACTGTAATATCATGATTTATAATTAGATTATCTAATGCTTCTAAATCATCAATAGTCCAAGAAATTGCTTTTCCATTTCTATAGCCTTCTAAAACTTTTTCTGCTTTTTCTTTTGTTCTACTTGCAATTGTAACTGCAATACCATTGTTAAGCAGATAATGTACTATGGGCTTCACAACCATTCCTGCTCCTAATATTAAAACTTTCTTCATTTTTTATTCTAATTCTTTTTGATAAAAAAAAGGATTATCAAAAATTGACAATCCTTTCCCAATCAAATAATTAACAAAATAATTAATTTACTTCCGAGTTATTTTTTATTTCAGACAATGGTACTGGTAAATAACCATTGTTTGCTGTATTTAACGTTCTACCGGCTGTACTCATGGCTGCATCTAAAGTTCCCCATCTTCTTAAATCGAAAAAACGAGAAGACTCTAATTGAAACTCCATAGTTCTTTCATGAATAATCTGATTTTTTACTTCTGATTGTGAAACGGCAGTTGTTGCTGGCATTTTACCATGTGCAGCTCTTACCATATTAATTAATGTAATTGCTTCTGCAGTACTAGAGTTTTCGTTTAAGGCTTCTGCTCTCATTAATAAAACATCTGCATAACGCATTAAAGGCACATTTAAATCATCATTATAAACACCCCAAGTAACTTTAGGAATAAATTTTCTTAAAAACACTTTATTATCTACAGCATTTGCACTTCCATATTGATAATTTGATAAGAAATCCCAAGTATAACCTTGCATGTTTGGGTTATCGTTATAATAATCTCCTTTATAGTAAAGAGAAGCATACAATCTTTCATCATAACCACTATTTGTAGATATTTTTCCTTCTGATTTCATTTCTGTTAAAAGCCCTTGTGTTGCTTCTAAACCACCCCAACCATCGTACATTGGATCTGCAATAAACTTGTGTAAATTGGTTCTATTATAAGCATCTGCAGATGGTGAGTTAATTTGAATTTCGAAAATAGATTCTGATGAGTTTTGATTTGTCCCATCAAACATACTAACATAATTGCCTTCTAAACTATACGTTGCTAATTTTACAACTTCATTTAAAGCATCTGCTGCATTTTTATAATCGTCGGTTTCTGAAGCTTCTGTATCTCCTGCTTTATGTAAATATGCTTTACCTAAATATGCCAATGCAGCTCCTTTTGTTGCTCTCCCAACTTCTGAAGCTGGATAAGAAACAGGTAAATTTGCTGCTGCAGCTTCAAAATCCTTTAAAATCACAGTCCAAGCTTCTGCTCTAGTAGACAATGCTTTATCTAAATCTTCTTCACCAACGACACCTTCTCTAATAACAATTTGCTTATATAAGGTTAATAGTTTAAAATGATAATAGGCTCTTAAAAAAGTTGCTTCTGCAATAAATTGTTTTTTTTCTGCTGATGAAATATCAGCATCATCCATTAAATCTACATTTACAATTACCTGATTTGCATAATTAAGTCCGTTGTAATTTAACTTCCATAATAGATTTATAAAAGTATGTCCGTTTGTATAGGTCCCGTTAAACATAGACATCCAATGTGCATAATTATTACCATCTACTCCTGGTAACATATAATCGGAACGATACCATTCTACAACAGATCTTCCTTCTTGCCATCCGTCCCAAAAATTTTGTCTTGCTTCTAATTCTGAATAAGCTGTAGTTAACGCTGCTTTTGCATCTGCTGCATCTCTCCAAAATAAATTAGAAGATAATTGGTCTTTAGATTCTCTTGTTAAAAATTCATCATCATCACAAGAAACTAGGTTTGTTGCAAATAAGATAATTGCTATATATTTAAGTATGTTTTTCATCTTTAAAATGTTTAAAATTTAAGTTGTAATCCCATTATTACAGATTTATATTTTGGATATAATGTTCTGTCAATTCCCTGACTTAAAACACTACCTCCAACTTCTGGATCTAATCCATCATAACTTGTAGCCGTAAATAAATTCTGGCCTGTTACATACACTCTTAAGTTATCTACTTTCAATTTTTCAAGAATATTAGTAGGCAATGTATACCCTAATTGAACCGTTTTTAATCTTAAGTATGCGCCATTATGTAAAAAACGTGTAGACGCTCTGTTGTTCTGGTTTGGATCTCCTAATATTGCTCTAGGCATATTTGTATCAGTATTACTAGTTGTCCAAGCATTTAATACATTTGCCGTAAAGTTTCTTGGTGCATCTAAACCTTGCATTTCAAAAGCATTACCATCATAAATTTTATTTCCACCAACTCCTTGTAAAAATAAAGTAGCATCGAAACCTTTATATTCAAAGTTAAAATTGAAACTATATTCAAACTTTGGCAAACCTGTTCCTGAATAGATTAAATCTTCTGAATCTAAAACGTTATCTCCATTTTGATCTACAAAACGAATATCTCCAGGTTGTGCACCAGGTTGTAAAGTTCCGTTAGGATCGTGTGCAGTTATTTCTGCTTGATTTTGGAAAATACCATTAGCTTCTGTTAAAAAATAAGCACCAGCTTCATACCCTATTCTTGTGCTATTTACATAATGATCAGATCCATATTTTAAACCAACTCCAGCAACTTCTTGATCTGCATTAGACAAACTTGTAACTTCATTTTTAGTTGTAGAAAAAGCAGCATTAACGTTATATTTAAATTCATTTACTGAATCTGAATACCCTAATTCTAATTCTATTCCGCTATTTTTAAACTCACCAATATTTACAATAGGGTTGTTAATTCCTGCTGATGGAGAAACTTGTTTTCTAAATAGTAAATCTGATGTAAGACTCGAATAATAGTTTACAGAACCGTTTAATTTTCTATCTAACATGGCAAAATCTACACCTAAATTTGTAGATGTATTTGTTTCCCATCTTAAGTTAGGGTTATTTAAATCTCTAGTAATTGCACCTCTTGTTGCTGTACCACCAAAAACATAACCTCCATTATAATGATCTTTTCCTACTTCAATTAATGGCGAATATCCATAATAACTTAAACTAGAATCATTACCTGCTTGTCCCCAAGAGAAACGAAGTTTTAAAGAATTAAAAACGTCTTGGTCTTCCATAAAGCTTTCTTCGGATATTTTCCAACCTAAAGCAAAAGCAGGAAAAGTTCCAAATCTTTTATTTGCTCCAAATTTAGAACTACCATCTCTACGAACGCTTGCCTGAAATAAATAACGGTCTTTAAAAGAGTAATTTAATCTCGCAAATTGCGATGCCAATGCATATTCAGAATTTGTTCCTGTTGATGTTCTTGTACCATCTCCAAAAGCATTTATTGTTTTAAAGTTAGGATCAATTAAATCTGCTAAAACCTGATTACCATCAACCGTTTTATAACCATCTGCAACCGCATTTGTTTCTCTAAATGGTTCAAATATTCTAGAATATCCTAATAAAACATCAAAAGCATGATTTTCTATTTCTTTTTTATAGGTTACTAATGCCTCTGTTTGGGTTCTTTTAAATTGAGAATTGTATTCAGAAACCTGCCCAAACTCATGTGTACTTGCTACAATTCTTTGTGCTTGAAAACGTTTTGTAAACCCGAAAGTATAATTATTTGTAGTTGCTTGAGATACATTTAATTTTGCATTTAAACCCTCTAAAACCTCATAACCTAATGATAAGTTAAATAAGTTATATTGTAGTTTAGTTTCTCCTTCTACAAAATTATTAATTGCTAAAGGATTAGCATGATCTGGAAGAGATGCATCTGTAGCAAAACCATAACCACTTGCATTATTAGCATCGTTAATAGCAATTAATGGAGAAATATGGTACGTATCTCTTAAAGAAAACTTGTAGCCTTCTCTAATTGTTTCTGCATACGTAACACCACCATTTAATGAGAATTTTCCTTTTGTAAATCCTAAATTTAAGTTTAAAGATTTTTTACCAAAGTCTGAACCTAAAACAATTCCTTCTTCAGAAACATTGTTTGCAGCTAAACTGTAGTTTACATTTTCTGATGCTCCACTGATTCTAACACTATAATTTGTTTGTATTGCATCACTTAAAATTTCATTTAACCAATCTGTATTTGCTGCTGTTGGTGATGTTACAAATGTTGGTACAGTTGCTCCTGCATTTTCAAACATTTGTTTATGTACACTTTTATAACCTTCTGCATCTAATAAATTATACGATTTTCTTACCGAATTAAAACTTACATAAGAATCGAATTCTACTTTAACATCACCAACTCTACCTTTTTTTGTTGTAATAATTACAACTCCGTTGGCAGCTCTAGTACCGTAAATTGCAGCAGAAGAAACATCTTTTAAAATTTCTATAGATGCAATATTATTAGGGTCTATAAAGTAAGAGTTGGCTTGTACACCATCTACAATATATAATGGTTGATTGTTTCCATTAGTACCAACACCTCTAATTTTAATATCTACTTCAGATCCTGGAGAACCAGAAGATTTCACTACAGTAACACCAGCAACTCTACCTTGTAAAGCTTCTGTTGGGTTAGAAACTGCTACTTTATTTAATTCTTCAGATTTTACGCGTCCAACTGCTCCAGTTACATCACTCTTCTTTTGAGTACCATAACCAACAACAATAATTTCATCTAAACTTTCAGAATCTTCTTCTAAAATTACAGTAATTGTAGTTTGATTATCAATATTGATTTCTCTTTTCTTATAGCCTAAATAACTAAAAACTAATACTTTCTCGGTTTTTAATACTTTAATAGAAAATTTTCCGTCAAAATCTGTTTCTGTTCCTTTTAAGGAATTTCCTTTTACAATAACTGCAACTCCAGGAATTGGATTATTACTTTTATCTAAAACGGTTCCTTTTATTAAAACATCTTGTCCAAAGGAAGATATTGTTCCAAAGAAAAAGAATGCAAGCAGCAATAAATGTTTTGCTTGAAATAAGTAATTAAAGTGTAATTTTTTTTGCATCATAATAAAATTATTTTATGATCCAAATATTGCTAATTTAAGCGTAGATAACTAAAAAAACACCTTTACTCAACCTTTACAATGCAGCAAAAAACTAGTAAACAAAGGCATTTTCTCTTTTTAAGCTATTTTAACCAAAGTTCTTTTGATATCCCTATTTTACAAGAAAAATAGATAAAGAAAATATTGTTTTTAAATGTTTTCTAAAAACTTTACTAGATTATCTTTCTTTTCTAAATTTAATTTTTTTCTTAATCGATGTCTTCCTATTTCAACAGAATTTAAAGAGATGTTATTTAAGTTTGCAATTTCTTTTGAGCTTAATTTAAGTTTAACTTGCACTGCTAATTGAACTTCTTTTTCTGTAAGCTTTGGAAATTTTTCTTTTATTTTGAATAAAAAATCGCTTTGAAGTGTTTCTACATTCGTGTGAAATTTCTGAATATCTTCATTAAAATCGAACTTGAAAGTGTATTCTTTAATAAGTGTATTTACATCTTTTTTTAACTGATCTGAATTCGAGAAATTTAACCTTTTAAAAGAAGCAACTAAATCTTTATATATAGATGATCTTTGAGAAATAAATAACGCCAAGTTTGTTAACTCTTTCATTCTAAAATCTAATTTATGTTCTAAATTTTCTCTTAAAAGAGATTGTGTTTTTAATTTCTCTTTAGAAAGTTTTGTGCTCTGTTTATAAATTGCTTTTTTCTTTTTAATATTATTTCTTAAAAAGAAAATAATAAGCACTCCAATAATAACCAACAATACAAAACCAAAAATTAAATACTTCTTTTTTTGAGCTTCTAAATTTCTTTGTTTCTCTAGATATTTTATTTCTGTTTCACTACGTTCTGCTTCGTAGAGAATTCTCATTTCTGTTAATTTTTCACTTTCATTATTTGTAAAAACATCAGTTCTTGCTTCTTCATATTTCTTATAATTCTCTAGCGCTTTTTTATAATCGCCCATAGCATAATAGTAATTAGACCAGCCTAAATCGTTTTCTAAAATCCATTCTTTGTTCTCAACAAACTCCATAATAATTAATCGAGATTTGGTTAAAAACTGGGCACTTTTATTAAAATTACCTAGTTTTAAATTCACTTTAGAAAGTTCATTTAAAACCTGAACCATAATCTGATTGTCTTTAATTTTATCAGAAATTTCTAAAGATGCTTCTAAAAACTCTTTCGATAGTTTTAGTTCATCGAGTTTATAATAACAGATGCCAATGTTCTTCATGGTTTCTGCAATTCTTCCTTCTTTATTAAATTCTTTTTTTAACGCTAAAGATTTCTTGAAAAAAGTTAATGCTAAATAGTAATCTTCTTTTTTTGCATGTGTAAGTCCTATGCTATTGTAACTATAAGCAATTCGTTGAACATCATTAATTTTTTCATGAATTTTAAGTGTTTTTACATGATACTCTAAAGCTTTGTTATAATAACCAATATCATAATACAACCAACCAAGTGTTCTTAATGTAAATGCTAAATCATAATCGTCATCAATATTTTTTCTAACTTCTAAAGATTCTAACCCCAATTTTAGTGCTTTGTCATATATATTATTAAATAAATAACCCTGACAAAGATTTATAAGTGCGTATCCTTCTTGCTTTTTATTTTTAAACTCTAAAGACAGTTGTAAAGCTTCTGTTGCAAACTCTATGGTTCTATCAGGATTAATTACCCAATAAATCTCTGCAATCCTATTTAATAACGGGATGCGTTCTTGTTTTATAGATTGTGGTAATATTACCAGTAAACTATCTAATTCTAATTGAGAATCATTCGGATTTTCATCCCAAATATTTTTCTGTGCAAAAGCATTACTGCTAATTAAAACTAGTATTAACAACCACTGTTTCATCTCTAAAAATTTAAATTTTATCTTACCAACTGAAAAAGCATCAAATAAAATGAAAACCTTTAATTTGATAACTTTTTCAAACATAGCATAAATTCAAACAAATAATATCAGATTCACTAAAAGTGTAAGGTGATGTAAAGGTTTTTTTTATAAAATTTTCAAAAAATAAATCGAAATTTGTTGAAATCATTATTAAAACTTAATCTAAAGATGTTAAATAAACTTTCTTATTATAGTCTAACATTCCTTTTGTTGCTTTGCTTTCAGTGTAAAAAACCGGAACCAATTATTAAAAAAGAGTATTTAAACTTCAGTGAAAATATTTTAAACTATAAAATAAGTCCTGTTTCAAAATTTGATAAAAATGGATTGATGTTTTCTGATAAAGGAGCTTGGTTTGCCTATAGTTTTCCAAATTCAACTTCTAAAATAATTGGTTTTTCTGGGCCTTTTTTAATGACACAGCAAAACGGAATTTGGTCTAGTAAATCTTTAGTCAATTTAAATATAGAAAATATAAATTGGAATTCTCACACCATAAAAAGTTACAACAGCCATTTAGAACAAACTTTTTTATCAGAAAACATAGAACTAAAACAACAATTAGTTTTCAGTTCTGGTCATACAGCAATTATAAATTCTACCTTAAAAAATATTGGCAACACAGACAAAACAATTAATTATTCTTTTAAAAATGAGCCTTTACTTGCAGATGGTTTAATTTTTTCTTCGGATAAAAATAAGTTAACCCTAAATCCCACAAAAACAGATGCGGTTGGTCATGTTATTTTTCCTGATGAAATCTTGTTAAAATCGAATGACAGTTCTTATACTTCTAATACAATTCGTTTAGTTTTAAAACCAAATGAGACTAAAAGCTACACGATTTCTCAAAGTTTTGTTTTTAAAGAATATTTTTGGAATAATGAATTAAACACAATAAAAAATTCAGATTTTAAAACTGTTTTAGAAAAGAGAAAAGAAGAAAAAAATGCAGAATTAAAATCATTAATAGAAAATAGTAAACCACAATTCTCTACTGATACGTATGCAGAAGTATTAGCGAAAGCGCATTTAACCTTACAAAATAATTGGAGAATTCCTGCAGGCGAAATTAAAAACCAAGGTTTATTCCCTAGTTATCACTACAAATGGTTTCATGGCTTTTGGTCTTGGGATTCTTGGAAACATGCCGTTGGTTTGTCTTATTACAATACCGATTTAGCCAAAGAGCAGATGAAATTAATGTTTCACTTTCAAAGCAAAGACGGCTTTGTGGTAGATTGTGTGTACAGAGATACTTCTATAGAACCACATAATTATAGAGATACAAAACCACCTTTATCTGCTTGGGCAGTTTCAAAAATTTATGAAAAAGACAAGGATATTGAATTTGTAAAATTAATGTATCCAAAGTTAAAATTGTATCATGAATTTTGGTACAACAAAAGAGACCATGATAGAGATGGTTTATGCGAATACGGTTCTACAGACGGAAGCTTAATTGCTGCAAAATGGGAAAGCGGAATGGACAATGCCATTCGTTTTGACAACTCTAAAATCTTAAAAAATAGCGAAGGTGCTTATTCTTTAGATCAAGAGTCGGTAGATTTAAACGCTTATTTATATGCTGAAAAAATCTATTTATCAGAATTAGCTTTAATTTTAGCTAAAAACAACGAAAGTGAAGCGTTTAAAAAAGCGGCTGCTGTTTTAAAAACAAAGATTCAAACGCAGTTTTATGATACAAATGATGGTTGGTTTTATGACACTACTTTAGATGGAAAAACATTTATAAAAGGAGAAGGAAGCGAAGGGTGGACCGCACTTTGGGCAAATGCAGCAACACAAGAACAAGCCGAAGCAGTTAAAAATAAAATGATGGATCCTAAAAAATTCTACACCAAAGTTCCGTTTCAAACCATGAGTGCAGATCATGAAAAATTTAATCCTTTAAAAGGGTATTGGCGCGGACCAAATTGGTTAGATCAAGCATATTTTGGCGTAAAAAGTTTACGTAATTACGGTTTTAATGAAGATGCTGATAAAGCTACAGTTCAAATTTTAAAAGGTGCAGAAGGTGTTTTAGGAAAAGGAAAATCTATCCGTGAAAATTATCATCCTTTAACAGGAGAAGGTTTGTATGCAAAAAACTTTAGTTGGAGTGCAGCGCACATAATTATGTTACTACAAAAAGATTAAAATGGAATATAACGCAATAAAAATTACAACTCAAAAAGCGGAAGAAATTCTTTTTGATGTATTTAAAATAAAAGGAACAGCAACTAGTTTGCCTGGAGAAATCGATTTTAATTTTAGAATTAAAGTTGATAATTCAGAAGGTTATATTCTAAAAATATCGCGTCCAAATGAAGATGAAAACTATTTAGATTTTCAACAAAAATTATTACAATATGTTGCAGAAAATGGAGAAGATTTAATTGCTCCAAAAGTAGTGAATGAAAAAGAAGGAAAAGCAATTGCAACTATTAAAGACGATTTTGGAAACCACAGAAAAGTACGTTTATTAACGTGGATTTCTGGTAGGGTTTGGAGCTCTGTAAATCCGCAATTAAATAATTTACGTTTTAGTTTAGGTAAACAATGTGGTTTATTAACTGCTTCTTTAAAAGGTTTTAATCACAAAAAAGCAACAAGAGAATTTGTTTGGGATGTTGCACAATCTCTTTGGACAAAAGAGCATATTCATTTATTTTCTGATGAAAAAAAGAACTTATCACCTATTTTCAAAATGAATTTGAAGCAAAAAAAACAACGTATGATGCTTTAAGAAAATCGGTTGTGCATAATGATGCCAATGACAATAATGTTATTGTTTCGGAAGATTTAATCAATCCAACCGTAAAAGCAGCAATTGATTATGGAGACGCTATTTACACACAAATAATTAACGATTTGGCAATTGCTTGTGCATATGCAATTATGAATCATAATGATGTTTTAGAGACTTGTTTGCCCATCCTAAAAGGGTATCATAGTACTTTTCCGTTACAAGAAAATGAGTTAGCTCATTTGTACAATGCCATTGCAATGCGCTTGGTTATTTCTGTTACAAAATCTGCCATCAATAAAATTGAAGAACCCAATAACGAGTATTTATTAATTAGTGAACAACCTGCTTGGGAAGTGTTAAAAAAATGGAGAGCCATTCATCCGCAATTTGCAGAATATAGCTTTAGAATTGTGTGTGGATTTGTTGCGCATCCTAATGAAGAAAAATTCAAAAAATGGACTGCTAATAATACTTTTTTATTAACCGACTTGTTTCCAACCATACAAAGAAACAATACTCATCATTTAGATTTAAGTGTTTCTAGTAGTTGGACAGGGCATTTACAAGAATTTAACAATCTCGATTTATTTCAGTTTAAAATAAATCAACTCCAAAAAGAAGTTCCTACTAAAATTATTGCTGGCGGTTATATAGAACCAAGAGCTTTGTACACCTCCACTGCTTTCGATAAAATTGGAAATTATGGGCGAGAAAGTAGATGTATTCATTTAGGTGTAGATTTTTGGTTGCCTGCATTAACACCAGTTCATGCACTTTTGGGTGGCGAGGTAGTTATTGCTGTAAATAACGATAAAGAAAAAGAATATGGCGGATTGGTTGTATTAAAGCATACAATTGAAGATTTTGAATTCTACACTTTATACGGTCATAATACTGTAAAAAGTGTTTTAAGACATAAAGTTGGAGACACTATTTTAAAAGGTGAAAAAATTGCTGAATTGGCAAATTATCCTGAAAACGGAAATTGGGCGCCACATTTACATTTTCAAATTATGCTTTCTTTATTTGATTATAAAAATGATTTTCCTGGTGTTGCTTATTTAAAACAAATTGATGTTTGGAAAAGTGTTTGCCCAGATCCAAACTTATTGTTTAAATCGGATGCATTGTTTGAAAAAACAACACTTTCTAATGATGCTATTATCAACTACAGAAAACAGCATTTAGGGAAAAGTTTAAGCCTACAATATAAAACTCCCATTAAAATGGTGCGTGGCGCAGGTCAGTATTTAATGGATCAATTCGGACAAAAATATTTAGATACTGTAAATAATGTTGCCCATGTTGGCCATGAACATTATAAGGTGGTAAAAGCGGGTCAAAAACAAATGGCGTTGATAAATACTAATTCTAGGTATTTACATGAAAATATGAATGAATTAGCAAAAGAGCTGATTGAAACCTTACCCGAAGAATTAAATGTTTTGCATTTTGTGAATTCTGGTAGCGAGGCGAATGAACTTGCTATACGAATGGTAAAAGCAGTTACGGGAGAAAAAGATATGATTGCTAGTGAAGTTGGCTATCATGGAAACTCGAATATGGCAGTAGCTATTTCTTCCTACAAATTTGATGGAAAAGGTGGAAACGGAGCACCAGAACACACACAAATATTTCCGTTACCAGATGCTTTTAGAGGAAAGTATAGAGGGGAAAATGTTGCTCATAAATATGTAGCAGAAGTTAAAAACTGTATAGATAATATTCAGAAAAAAGGAAGAAATGTTGGCGGGTTTATTGTTGAACCTATTATTTCTTGTGGCGGACAAATAGAATTACCCGAAGGTTTTTTAGCCAAGTCTTACGAATTAGTTAGAAAAGCTGGCGGTATTTGTATTTCTGATGAAGTACAAACAGGTGTTGGTAGAATGGGGAAAACTTTTTGGGGTTTTCAATTGCATAATGTTGTGCCAGATATTGTAACCATTGGTAAACCTTTAGGAAATGGGCACCCAATTGCGGCTGTTGCTTGCACTCAAAAAGTGGCAGATACTTTTGCTAACGGAATGGAATATTTTAACACTTTTGGAGGAAATCCTGTTTCTTGTGCAATTGCCACCGAAGTTTTAAAAACTGTAAAAACAGAGAAACTACAAGAAAATGCATTAGAAGTTGGCGAGTTTTTAAAAGCTGAATTACTAAAACTTTCTAAAGAATTTCCAATAATTGGTAATGTACGCGGACAAGGGTTATTTCTAGGAATAGAATTGGTAGATGCCAACTTAAATCCGCTAGCAGCGCAAACAGATTATTTAGCAAACAGAATGAAAGATCACGGAATCTTAATGAGTACCGATGGTTTAGATTACAATGTTTTAAAAATAAAACCGCCAATTGTTTTTACAAAAGACAATGCAAAAGAAGTACTTTTTTACCTACAAAAAATTCTGACTGAAGATTTTTTACAACTTTAAAAAACAGCACATGAAATTTAAAATATATTACCTTCTAATAGTATGCCTAATTGCTAGTTGTAAAAAGGAAAATTTAAAATCCGTAGCAGCACAAAAAAACCATTTTAATCATCAAGTTTTTGAAGAAAATAAATTAGCGCCTAGAGCTACTTTTTTTGCTTTTGAAAATTCAACTCTTACTAAAAAAGAAAACTCATCTCGTTTTATGAGCCTGAATGGAGATTGGAAATTTAACTGGGTAAAAGATCCTAAAAAACGTCCTACAACTTTTCAAAATATCAATTTTGATGATACTGACTGGAAAACAATTTCGGTTCCTTCTAATTGGGAAGTTGTAGGTTATGGACATCCTATTTATTTAGACGAACGTTATCCATTTACTTCTAAATGGCCAGATGCACCAACAGATTACAATCCGGTTGGAACCTATAGAAAAGAGATTAATTTAGAGAAAAACTTTTTATCCGAAGATATTATCTTACATTTTGCTGGCGCTAAATCTGCAATGTATGTGTACATAAATGGCTATTATGTTGGGTATTCTCAAGGCAGTAAAACACCTGCAGAATTTAATATAAGTAAGCATCTTAAAACAGGCAAAAATAGTATTGCATTGCAAATGTTCCGTTGGTCTGATGCTAGTTATTTAGAGAGCCAAGATATGTTAAGAATGAGCGGAATTGAGCGTGACGTTTATTTGTATTCTAGACCAAAAGTTCATCTTTCTGATTTTCATGCAAAAACAACTTTAAACGATTCTTATAGTGATGGAATTTTTAACGGAACTTTTTCAATTACAAATGAAACGGATAAAGAGGTTAAAAAAGAAATTACAGTTGCGCTAAAAAATGAATTTAAAGAGACCAATACGGTTTCAATTGCTGCAAATTCAACATTCGTTTTTAAGGTTGATAAAATTATCAAAAACATAAAATCTTGGTCGGCAGAAATACCTAATTTATATGATCTAGAAATTACATTAAGTAGCAATCAGTTTATCAATAAAAAAATAGGTTTTAAAAGAGTTGAAATTAAAAATGCACAAGTTTTAATCAACGGAAAGCCTATTTACATTAAAGGTGTAAATAGACATGAAACAGACCCGTTTACGGGTCATGTAGTTTCTAAAGCTTCTATGGAAAAGGATATTAAGTTGATGAAAGAAAACAATATTAATGCTGTTCGTTCTTCTCATTATCCAAACGATCCGTATTGGTTAGATTTATGTGATTTGTATGGTTTATATGTTGTTGATGAAGCCAATATAGAAAGCCATCCTTTAGCAATTGATAAAGAAACACAAATAGGAAACGAAATGAGTTGGCTACCTGCACATTTAATGCGCACAAAACGCATGTACTTTAGAGATCGGAATCATGCTTCAATTTATTCTTGGTCTTTAGGGAATGAAGCTGGTGTTGGTGAAGTTTTTAGAACTACTTACAAGTGGTTAAAGCAACAAGATGATAATAGAATTGTACAATATGAACCAGCACACAAAGAAGATTATACAGATTTATATTGCCCAATGTATCCAAAACCTGAGTATTTAATTGAGCATGGAAAATCGAATTCTAACAAGCCTTCTATTATGATTGAATATGCTCATGCTATGGGAAATTCTGTTGGAAACTTACAGGATTATTGGGATATTATTGAAAAATACAACAATTTACAAGGTGGATTTATTTGGGATTGGGTAGATCAAAGTTTAGAATATAAAGATAAAAATGGGAAACCTTATTTAGCTTACGGACATGATTATCATCCTGATTTGCCTACAGATGGGAATTTTTTAAACAATGGTTTGGTTGATCCTTATAAAAATCCTCATCCACATTTATCTGAAGTTAAAAAGGTGTATGAACCTGTACAATTTAACTATTTAGGAAATGGAATTATAGAAATTGAAAACAAAAATTTCTTTGCCGATTTTTCTGATAAAACTTTAGAATGGAAACTATTAAAAAACGGAAAAGATTCTATTACAGGAACAGGAATTACTATAAATATAAAACCTCAACAAAAAACTAGTTGGAGAATTGAAAAATTCCCTTTACATCTTGATATAGAAAACGAGTATATTTTAGAGATTCGTTTAGTTCAAAAAACAGCAACTAAACTAATACCAAAAGGCCATGAAATTGGTTGGGATCAGTTTGTTTTAAATAAGAGAAAAACAAAAAAAACCAAATTAGAGCATCAGAAAAAAATAGAAATCACAAAATTGGATAACACTTTTAGTATTCAAAACAACAAATTTCAACTAAATATAAACGCGACTTCTGGTGAAATTATAAATTGGTCTTTTGAAGGAAATGAAATTACAAATCATCCAATTCAGCCTAATTTTTGGAGACCACCAACAGATAATGATTTAGGAAATGGCATGGATAAATGGGCAAAAAATTGGCAAGAAGCTAGTTATCATTACAAAGCTGAATTACTAGAAAAACCAATTTTGAATGATAAAGGTGTTAAATATACAGTTTCTTATCATTTACCTAAAAATGAAGCAACTGTAATTGTAAATTATTCTTTAAATACTGATGGTATTTTATCAATTAGTTATACTTTTAGTCCAACTAAAAAAGATTTACCAAATATACCAAGATTAGGAATGTATGTAACTTTAAACACTAATTTCGAGGATGTATCTTGGTATGGAAAAGGCCTAAATGAAAGTTATTGGGATAGAAAAACAGGAACTAAACTTGGAGTATATTCAGGTAAAGTAAAAGAGCAATTTCATGTATATGTTCGTCCACAAGAAACTGGTAACAAAACAGAAGTGAGATGGATGCAATTATCTTCAAAAAACTTACATTTAACAACTACAAGTTCAACATTGTTAAACGCAAGTGTTTGGCCTTTTAATATGAAAGAAATTGATTTTAATACAGATGATGCAACACAATCTGCATCTGGTTTAATACCAGTTACCAAAAAACATGGAGCAGATATTAAAATAGGAAATACAGTGCAATGGAACATCGATTTTTTACAAATGGGAGTTGGAGGCGATACTTCTTGGGGACGTTTAGTTCATCAAAAATATACCATTCCTGCAAATAAAAAATACAACTACACATTTTCAATAACACCTTCAAAAATATAAACTATGCAAATTTTAGCTTTCCTTTTTTTACAATCCTTGTTGCAGTAATTTCTTATTATGCAACTCGTAAAACCGATGAAGATTCTTCTGATGGATATTTTCTTGGAGGACGAAGTTTAACTGGTGTTGTTATTGCAGGGTCTTTATTACTGACTAATTTATCTACAGAACAAATTGTTGGTTTAAATGGTGCTGCTTTTAAAGAAGGAATTTTAGTTATGGCTTGGGAAACCTTGGCAGCAATTGCAATGGTTGTAACTGCAGTTGTTTTATTACCTCGTTATTTAAAAGGCGGTATTACTACAGTACCTCAATTTTTAGAAACTCGTTTTGATAAAATGACCAAAACAATAACCTCAGGTTTATTTTTATCTGGTTATGTAATTGTGCTTTTACCAATTGTTTTGTATTCGGGCTCACTTGCTTTAAACAGTATGTTTAACGTTCCAGAACTTTTAAATGTAAGTAAAACTACAGCTCTTTGGATTACAGTTTGGGGAATTGGAATTATAGGCTCTATTTATGCAATTTTTGGAGGCTTAAAAGCAGTTGCAGTTTCTGATACAATTAATGCAGTTGGTTTATTAGTTGGTGGAATGATGATTCCTATTTTTGGATTAATCTTAGTTGGTGAAGGTAGTTTTACTGATGGTATTTCAATATTATTAGAAAAAGCTCCAGAAAAATTTAATGTAATTGGTGATGCTAAATCTTCAATTCCTTTTGGAACTATTTTTACAGGAATGATGTTGGTTCAACTTTTTTATTGGGGAACAAACCAAGCAATTATACAAAGAGCCTTAGGTGCAAAAAACTTAAAAGAAGGGCAAAAAGGATTAATTTATGCTGCCTTTATTAAAATATTAGGGCCTTTAATTGTAGTTCTTCCAGGAGTTATTGCATTTTATCTTTTTGGCGAAACTTTAGAAAATCCAGATGAAGCGTATCCAGAATTGGTAAAAAAAGTATTGCCTCCTAGTTTGGTTGGTTTTTTTGCTGCAGTGTTATTTGGCGCTATTTTGTCTTCATTTAATTCTGCTTTAAATTCTTCTGTTACTTTATTTGGTTTGGATATTTACAAATCACATATCAATAAAGAAGCTACAGAAAAACAAGTAGTAAAAGCGGGTAAAAAGTTTGGAATTTTATTAGCAATAATCTCTATGTGTGTTGCTCCTTTAGTAATGTACGCAGGTAGTATTTTTGGATATTTACAAGAAGCAAACGGAATTTATAGTATTCCCATTTTAACGATTATTGTAGTTGGTTACTTCACAAAAAAAGTACCTGCTTCTGCTGCAAAATTCGGAATTATTTCTGGTTCCATTATGTACATAATCAGTCAGTTTATTTTAAAACCTTTTGTTTTTGGTAACGAAAATTATCCACATTTTTTACATGTAATGGCCATACTATTTGTTTTAAATATTGTAATTATGTTAGTTATTGGTAAATTAAAACCACGTAAAACTGCCTTTATATTGCCATATACTAAACAAGTAGATATCACTCCTTGGAAATATGTAAAATTAGCCGGAATTATTATCTGTATAATTGTTATTTATTCTTATTTGCATTTTTCATAAAAAAAAAAAAAAAAATGACCTAATTACCTTTTAAAATTGTTTTTTACAGTTCAATTTTATGAGGTCATTATAGAATATATGTCTTACATTTATAACATATAATTTTTAATGAAATACAGTCATGTCTAAAAATTTAATTTTATTCCTATTCTTATCAATTTCTATTCAATTAAACTCTCAAAAGAAAGCAGAAAATCCAACAAGTTGGGATGTAAATAACCCTCATAAAGATTGGCTCTATAACTCCTTCGAGTTAAATACAACAGAAGGGACTTGGATGAATTTAGATGTTTCTCCAGATGGAAAAACCATTATTTTTGATCTATTAGGAAACATTTATAAAATGCCAATTTCTGGCGGAACAACAACAGTTTTAAGATCTGGTTTGGCTTATGAAGTACAGCCAAGATTTAGTCCGAATGGAAAATACATTTCTTTTACAAGTGATGCTGAAGGCGGAAATAATATTTGGGTGATGAGCGCCGATGGTAAAAATGCAAAATCTATTACCAAAGAAAAATTCAGGTTATTAAACAATGCTGTTTGGACACCAGATGGAAAATCTTTAGTAGCTAGAAAACACTTTACATCTACACGTTCTGTTGGTGCAGGAGAAATGTGGCAATATCCACTTTCTGGTGCAGCTGGTTTACAACTTACAAAAAGAAAAAATGATCAGCAAGACGTAAATGACCCATCAATTTCACCAAACGGAAAATATTTATATTATGCAGAAGACATGTATCCTGGTGGATATTTTCAATACAATAAAGACCCTAACAAACAGATTTATGTAATTAATCAATATAATTTTGAAACCGGAGAAACTGAACGAATTACTGGAGGTCCTGGAGGAGCTGCAAGACCCGTAGTTTCTAAAAATGGTAAATTATTGGCTTTTGTAAAACGTGTTAGAACTAAATCGGTTTTATACATTCATGATTTAGAAACAGGAAAAGAATGGCCTGTTTATGAGAATTTAAGTAAAGATCAGAGTGAAGCTTGGGCGGTTTTTGGGGTATATCCTCATTTTTCTTGGATGCCAGATAGTAAAGACATTATTATTTGGGCGCAAGGAAAAATTAATCGAGTTAATATCGAAACAAAACAGATTTCAAATATTCCTTTTCAGGTAAGTCAAGAAATAAAATTAGCAAAAACACATCGTGTAAAAAGGAAAGTTTTTGAGACAGAATTTACTTCAAAAATGATTAAAGATGTACAGACTTCTCCTGATGAAAAAACAATCGTGTTTACTTCTTTAGGTCATATTTATAAGAAAGAATTACCAAACGGAATTCCTCAAAGAATTACTACTTTATCAGATTTTGAAGCGGAACCAAGTTTTTCTGCAGACGGAAATTCAATTTTATTTGTTACTTGGAATGATGAAAATTTAGGTGCCATTTATAAAGTAAATTTAGATGGTTCTGGTTTACAGAAATTAACACCTGAAAAAGGTATTTATAGAACTCCTTCTTTTAACAACTCAAATTCACAAATAGTATATAGAAAAGAATCTGGAAACGGAGATCAAGGATATGATTACACTAAAAAGACTGGAATATATATTGCAAATGTAGATGGATCATCAGCCAAAAGAATTTCTAAAAGTGGTGAGTTTCCAATATTTTCTGCAGATGACAAACGTATCTTTCTACAAACAGGAGGTTCTTTTTTTGGTGGTTTAACCAAAAAATTAAAAAGTGTAGATCTAAATGGTAAAGATGAAAGAAGTCATTTTTCGTCTAAACTAGCAAACAGATTGGTACCAAGTAAAGACAATAATTGGATTTCATTTATACATTTACATAAATTGTTTGTAGCTCCATTAATTATAAATGGAAGTGAGATTAATTTAGATCAAAATACAAAATCATTTAAAGTAGAGAGTTTGTCTAAAAATGCAGGAATCAACTTGCATTGGGCATCAAATAATAACAAAGTTTTTTGGACTTTAGGTGATACGTATTTTTCTAAATCTATCGTAAACAATACAACAGATCCTTTTGCTAAAACAAATTTAGCTGCGGATGAATCATCGGGAATTAAAATCAACTTAAAAGAAAAATCTGATGCTCCAGAAGGTAGAATTGCATTTAAAAATGCAAGAATAATTACCATGAAAGGAAATCAAATTATAAAAGATGGTACCATCATCATTCATAATAACAAGATTGAAAAAATAGGAAAAACAAATAAAATTACAATTCCTTCTGATGCAAAAGTGTATAACATGAATGGTAAAACAATTATGCCAGGTATAGTAGATGTACATGCACATGTTGGTGCTTTTAGAAGCGGTTTAAGTACTCAAAAACATTGGCAATTTTATGCAAATTTAGCGTTTGGTGTTACAACCTCTCATGATCCTTCTGTAAATACAGCAGCTGCATTTACATTAGAAGAAATGCAACGAAGTGGACAGTTGGTTGGACCAAGAATGTTTTCTACAGGTTTTATTTTATATGGTGCAGAAGGAGATTTTAAAGCGGTTGTAAACAATTTACAAGATGCAAGATTTGCCGTTTCTAGAACCAAAGCATTTGGCGCAAAATCTATTAAAAGTTACAATCAACCTAGAAGAGAACAACGCCAGCAAATTATGCAAGCTGCAAGAGAATTAAACGTAAATGTTGTGCCAGAAGGTGGTTCTAATTTCTACGCAAACATGAGTATGATTTTTGATGGCCATACAGGAATTGAGCACAATATTCCTGTAAACCCTGTTTATAAAGATGTTTTATCACTATGGAAAAATAGTGAAACAGGTTACACTCCAACTCTAATTGTAAATTACGGAGGAATGAACGGTGAGTTTGAATGGTATCAAAAAATGAATGTTTGGGAAAATAAAACATTACTAAAATATACTCCAAGATATGTTGTTGATGCACGTTCTAGACACAGAACAATGGTGCCAGAAGAAGAGTATAAAAACGGCCATATTTTAACCTCTAAAACGGTAACTGCATTAGCTAATGAAGGTGTAAAAGTAAATTTAGGAGCGCACGGACAATTACAAGGTTTAGGTGCTCATTGGGAATTATGGATGCTACAACAAGGTGGTTTATCTAATCATGAAGCATTAAAAGCTGCAACCATAAATGGTGCCGAATACATTGGGGTTGCAGATGAAATAGGTTCTTTAGAAAAAGGAAAATTAGCAGATTTAATTATTATGGATAAGAATCCTTTAGAGGATATTAAAAACTCAAATTCTGTAATCTATACAATGGTTAATGGTCGTTTATACGATGTAAGCACCATGAATGAAGTTGGTAATTACGATAAAAAAAGAGGTAAGTTTTATTTTGAATTGGAAGGTTACAACCAGGGTGTTCCTTTAAATTCTAAAACCAATAGTTTTACAATACCTACGTGTAGTTGTCATTAATCTATTTTTCTATTCCTTTGGGTATATAATTTTATCCAAAGGAATATCAAATTTATTAACATCTTCAATTTTTTTTATTGGCTCGAAAAAATTGAGCCCAATAATTGGTACATCTTTTCTGCATTTCGATAAAAAACGGTCGTAATATCCTTTTCCATAACCAACTCTATAATTATTCTTATCAGAAATTAACATTGGAACAAAGATTAAATCTAACTCAGATTCTGAAACTTCCTCTGTATTATTAGGTTCTGGAACTCCAAATTTATTAAGCATCAATTCCGTGTCTTCATCAAAGTAAAAATGAGATAAAGTATTGTTATTAAAATTACATTTACTTACTACAATTCGTTTCTTATTACTTCTAAAGTAATCTATTAACGGATTTGTATCGATCTCTTTAAATTTTCTCATTGAGAGAAATAAATGAACGATTTTAACTTTAGAAATATCTAAATCAAAAACTTGCTTATAAATACTCTCTTGAAAAAAAGTTATTTCAACATCAAGTAAACTATTTCGTTTCTCTTTATATTTTTTTCTAAGCTCTTCTTTTTTCATATTTCCAAATATATTAAGAAAATCTTTCTACAAAAAAAGGGTGCAAATTTAAACTTGTTCTTTTATCAGAAATAATTTCTGAGACTAATTTACCTGTTGCAGGTCCTAAACTCCAACCCATCATTGCATGACCTGTTGCTACGGTTACATTATGTATTTTTGATAAACGCCCAATATAAGGCAATCCGTCTGGAGAGCAAGGTCTTAATCCGCATGCTGCATTATCAATATCTGGTTGTAAAATTTTTAATCCGTTGTAGTATTTTTCTGCTGCTTTTGCAATAGCATTTACACGAATCGGATTCACTTTATTGTTAATTTTATCTACTTCCATTGTACCTGCAAAACGTGTAAAACCGTTCATAGGTGTTACTGCTACTTTTGCTTCAATTAAAATTGATGGTATTTTAATTCCTGTTTCTTGGGCAACATTAATTCGGTATCCTTTTCCTGCTTGAACAGGAATTTTAGTATTTAATTTCTTCATTAATTTTTGAGACCAAGCTCCTGAAGCAATTACAAACTCGTCTGATTTAATTTGAAGGTTATTGGTTTTAACTTCTGATATTTTATGATTAGAAACTGTAATTTCTAGGACTTCTTCATTATTTAGAATACTTACACCATTGTTTTGTAAATAAACCTTCATTTGCGACATAAACTCATTCGGAGTCATGTGTGCATCTGAGTGGTAATATACAGCTCCATTAACATTTAAACCTGCATTAGGCTCTATAGTTAGTACTTGTTCTTTAGTTAAATTTTCAACTTTTAACCCTTCTTTAATAGCTCGTTGTCCAGTATTCCATTCTTCTGCTCCAGCTTTTTCTGTTTGATAACACATTAACAAACCTTTACGCTGATAAAAGAAATTAAAATCGTTTGAAACTTTAATATCTTCGTACAATTCTTTACTAAACAAATTAATATCTTTAATTACTTTAATTGAGCTTTCTACTTTTTTTGGGTAGATGCTTTTTTAAAATACCAAGCCCATTTTAAAAAATCTAAATCTAATCTTGGTTTTACATAAAAAGGACTTTCTGAATTAAGCATCCATTTTATTCCTTTATTAATCATGCCTGGAGCCGCCAAAGAAATAATATGGCTGGGAGTAATAAAACCCGCATTTACATAAGAAGCACCAGATGAATAATCCGATTTATCGATAACAGTAACTTTATGACCTTCTTTTTGAAGATAATAGGCAGTACATAGACCAATAATTCCGCCACCAATAATAATTACACTTTTTGCCATTTACTTTGCTTATTTCATCAATTTATCTACAGTTATAATTCTAAAAGTATTAGAATTTACTGTTATTTTAATATTTTCTTCCTGATTAGAAATATAAAAATTCTTACCTATTTTTTGGTAGTTTTCTAAAGCTGTTTCTAACAATACCTTTTCTATAAGTTCTTCGCTTTCTTTTTTTGAAAAGTTAGTTCCTAACTTTTTATTTATTCTTTGGTAAACAAGTTCTGTATAACAATGCTTTTTTAGAATTTCGTTCTTGTTAATAATCATAAATCAAGTAAGTTATTATACGATTCTTATATTGAAATAAATTCAGTACAAGTAAGTTTTTAATAATTAATTTAAACTCAAATTACCTGAAAACCAAATGCATACGGATCATCTTCTGGATCAATCGTAATTGTATTATGTCCAAAAATTTTTGCCCAACCTTTTATACTTGGTACAATTGCTTTTTGTTCGACTAAAGTAGTTTCTTTTTCTACACAACCTACAAATTTACTTCCAATAAAACTCTCATGAATAAATTCTTCTCCTACTTTTAATTTTCCTTTTGCAAATAACTGTGCTAATCTTGCTGATGTTCCTGTTCCACACGGGCTTCTATCTATTGCTTTATCTCCATAAAACACCGCGTTTCTACCATGAGAAGTTGCGTCTATTGGGTTTCCTGTCCATAATAAATGAGTTACATCTTTTATGGTTACATTTTCTGGATGTATAAATTTATTTGGATATTTTTCGTTAATTCTATCTCTTACAACCTGTGAATATTGAATAATTTTTGATGCTGTAAAATCGTGAACTCCACTAAAGTTTTTCTGTGGATCTACAATTGCGTAATAATTTCCGCCGTAGGCAACATCAAAAGTAATTTCTCCTAATTCTGGGCAATCAACCGTTAAATTCTCTGCGGCTAAGTAGCTTTTTACATTAACTAATTTTACCCAATCTACTTTATTATTTGTTTGTTGATATTCGATTTCCACCAAACCTGCTGGCGCTTCCATTCTTATTTTCCCCGGAACTTTTGGTACAATTAAACCTTCTTCAATTGCAATGGTAATGGTACCAATTGTTCCGTGTCCACACATTGGCAAACAACCAGAAGTTTCTATAAATAAAATGGCAAAGTCGTTTTCTGGATTATGAGGTGGAAATAAAATACTACCGCTCATCATATCATGTCCACGTGGTTCAAACATTAAACCTTTTCGTATCCAATCGTATTCTTTTAAAAAATGCTGTCGTTTTTCACTCATGGTTTTACCAATAAGATTTGGCCCTCCACTTTTTATAACTCTTACGGGATTTCCACAGGTATGCGCATCAATACAAACAAAAGTGTGTTTACTCATTTTATTTAGTTCTAATTCCGTCTACAGTTCTAAAAATTCCTAAAGGGTTTTCGTTTTGTAATTCTTTTGGTAATAATTGATTTGGCCAATCTTGATAACTAAAAGGACGCACCCAACGTTTTATAGAATTGACACCAACTGCTGTAAATCTGCTATCTGTAGATGCAGGATATGGACCTCCATGAACCATAGATTCGCAAACCTCAACACCTGTTGGCACTCCATTAAAAATAATTCTTCCAACTCTATTTTGTAATGCTGAAATTACTTTTGAATTATCAGCAACTTCATTTTCATCAGAAATTACAGTTCCTGTTAATTGCCCTTCTAAATTGGCAATAATTTGTTCTAATTCAGCTTCATCTTCACATTTAACAATCATAGAAAATGGTCCAAAAACTTCTTGATGTAAGGTTGTGTTTTCTAAAAACTCTTTTCCTTCTACAACAACAACTGCTTGTTGTGCATAATTATTTTCCACATCAGATACATAATTTGCAACTACAGAAACATTGTTTTGAGAAACCACTTTCTCTTTATTACTGTTATATTCTTTTTTAATGTTTGGGTGCAACATACAAGAAGGATTTATCTCCATAATTTCTTGTGATAAATTGTTTACAAAAGCACTTAAAGCATCACTTTTAATTGCTAATAACAATCCAGGATTTGTACAAAACTGTCCGGTTCCTAAAGTAATTGAACCTGCATAGGTTTTTGCAATTTCTGTTTGTCTGTTTTCTAATGCTTTTGGTAAAATTACAACCGGATTAATACTCCCCATTTCTGCAAAAACCGGAATTGGTTCTTCTCTTTTTGCTGCTAAATCTAATAATGCTCTTCCTCCTTTTATGCTTCCTGTAAAACCAACTGCTTTTATTTTCGGATTTGTAACTAGTTGCTGACCAACTTCAATTCCACTAGAATTTAAATTAGAAAAAACACCATTTGGCATTCCTGTTTTTTCGGCTGCTTTAATAATTGCAGAAGCTACTAATTCTCCTGTTCCAGAATGCATTGGGTGTGACTTTACAATAACAGGACAACCTGCTGCCAAAGCTGCTGCAGTATCTCCACCTGCTGTAGAATATGCTAAAGGAAAATTACTTGCTCCAAAAACCACAACAGGACCTAATGGAATTAGCATTTTTCGAATATCAGATCTTGGCATTGGCTCTCTCTCTGGCATTGCAGTATCTATGGTTGCTTCTAACCAAGAACCTTCTGCAACTAAATTTGCAAAATTTCTTAATTGCCCAACTGTTCTACCTCTTTCTCCTTTTGCTCTTCCTTCTGGCAAACCTGTTTCTGAACAATATGTCTTTACCAACTCATCATCTAAAGCTAAAATTTCATCTGCAATTGTGTTTAGAAATTCTGCTTTTCTTTTACCTGAAATTGTTCTAAACTCCAGAAATGCTTTTGATGCTAAATCAACAGCTTGTTGAATTTCTTCTGAAGATGCTTCAGTAAAAACAATCTCATTTTCTGTATTTAATTCTGGATTGAATGTTTTGTATGTTTTGTTTCCTTTGGCTGATAATTTATTGCCTAAGTAATTTTTTCCTGTAGTCATTTTTACTTATTTTTTTAATATTTTATTAAAACTTACTCGTTTGTACGCAACTTTTTTTGATAGATCAACTGATTAAGTCTAAAACTTCAAGTCTTTTTTTTGCCAGCATATATCTTGCATTAACATCATCAATTTGATGTTGCGTTAATTTTTTACCAAAAGTACGCAGTCCTCCAACAACGTCATTTTGATGAATTCCCATAGCAAGTTTAAGATATTCCATAAGCAGTGGTTGAGCATCTAGATACGATAAGGAATTTAAAGCCTGAGAAATTTTGTTTGCTTTAGCCCATTCTCCATTTAAAACATATTCCTGCATAGTTATACTAGCTTTTGGAAAGATACAACCTACACCCGTAATTCCACCACATGCTCCAGCGAGTCCTGCATGTACAGTAACTGTATCTACTCCTGCCAAAATTTTTAAATCTTTGTTCTCTAACATCAGAGTTTCAATAATTGAAACATCAATAGTCGATATTTTAAGAGCAGATACTTTAGGCATCACAGAAAGTCTTAAAAGAAGGTCAGTTGAAAGTGCATGATAACCAGCTGCATCAGGATTATTATAAGGCATAATTTTTACGTCTACATCTTTTGCAGTTGCTTCAGAAAGTGCATAGTACTCATACATTTCTTTTTCAGAAGGAACTATCTTCGTTTTTGGTGGCATAACCATAACTGTATCAACTCCAACTGTAGCAAGTCCTTCAATAATTTTGACAAGTTCTTCCTTAGTTTTTGCTGAAGCTCCACTAATTAATGGAACATTATATTCTTTAGCAACCTCAGAAAGAGATTTCAATAAAGAAAGACGTTGCTTGGTGCTCAGGTAACTATTCTCTCCCAAAGTTCCAGAACCTACAAGTCCGCTCATTCTGCTTCCGCCCTTTCCTTGAACTTTTAAAATCCCTTGCAGCCTGTTTTTGTGTTGCATCAAGATCAATTTCAAGAGCGCCAGATTTTGACTCTTTCAGCCATGTAAACACTGCTGGCATTACACCTTCCCAATTAGATTTCATTTTGTTATATTTAATTGATATAAAATTATGAATTGCTATACATTTAAAATACTATTAAATTATTCATTTTTGATATTATATTATCCATAATTAATGTAATTTAAATATTTATGAATATTTTTGTATTAAATATTACAGCTTGAGAATTTGAGTTAATAATAATTATTTTTAGTATCTAAATTAGTTCTCGATACAATTTTTCGTTCCTCAAAATCACTCGAACTGACATTTTCTAAACAAATAGCAACAATGAAAGTTTACCCTTTTAAAATACCAAAACCTGAAAACAATGCTTTGATTTATCAGGAAGATATTGAGGTAGTTTTTTATGATAAATTGCATCAGCATAATGAAATTCAGATTAGTTTTATTGAGAAAGGAAATGGTACTTTATTAGTTGGAGATAGCATTTCTAATTATACTGAAAATGATATTTTTGTGATTGGGAGTAATTTATCGCACGCTTTTAAAAGTGATAAAAATACCCAAGAGGCTTCTAAAATGTTAAGTGTTTTTTTTACTGAAAATTCTTTTGGAGATGATTTTTTTAAATTGAATGAGTTTACTGAACTTAATAATTTCTTTTCTAAATCTTTACAAGGTTTACGAATAAACACTAATAAAAAGGAAATTATCAATTCCTTTTATCAACTTAAAAGAGCTTCTAAATTAGAACGTTTTATTTTGTTTTTAGAAGTTTTAAAACAAATAACAAACGCTGAATCTAAATCTCTTTCTAACTTTATTTACTCCAAAAATTACTCTGATTTAGAAGGAAAAAAATGCGAAATGTATTTGATTTCACAATAGAAAACGCTCATAAAACAATTAATTTAGAGGATGTTGCTAACGTTGCTAATATGACTAAAAATGCATTTTGCAAATATTTTAAGAAACGAACTAATAAAACATATATCAGTTTTTTAACAGAACTTCGAATTGAAAATGCTTGCAAGCTTTTGAATTCTAATAAGGATTTATCTATTGCTGAAATTGCTTTTAAATCTGGGTTTAATAATATCTCTAATTTTAATAGGAAGTTTAAGGAACTCAAAAAAGTTACTCCTTTGAAATATCGATGTATTTAAAAAGTTCTCGATACAATTTTGATAAAAAAATCAAATCACTCGAACAGACAAACTATTGAAACAAGTTCAGTTTAAAAATTACAAATTTTCTAATTCTTTCTGTGCTTTTTTAGTTAAACCACTCACTACTAAATCATAAGAATTATTAATAAGTTCAAATACCATTTTATCTGAAACATCACTCGTATTTATAGTAACTGTATTCCAATGTTTTTTACTCATATGAAACCCCGGATTTACACCTTCATATTCTCCTCTTAACTCTAATGCTTTTTCAGGATCACATTTTAAGTTAATACTTTCTTCTCCTTTTTCCCATTTTTCTAAACCAGAAAGTGCAAACATTTTATGCATTACTTTAAAAACAAGTGTTACATCATCAAAAGGAAAGTGTTCTGTTACTCCTTTTTTGGCAATACAAAAATCTCTTAGTTGCTCTATATGCATTTAAATTTTGTTTAAAAAAGCGTTTATTATTAGATTAAAAAGTATCTTTAACTATCAAATTTACAATTATTATTTAAATGGAAAATGATTTTTTAAAAAACACATCTCTCATAAGTTATTCTAAGAAAAACTATGAAAAAACGAGTTATTCATCTATTTCTGATGTTGTGCTTACCAATACAACACCATCTACAGAATGGTTAAATACGTATGGGTTAAATTTTAGAAACATTTTTAAAAAAATAATTATAAATAATAATTTAGACGATTTCTTGATTAAATTATTCATGAAAGAAGAGCATCCAAATAAAGTTATTTTACTTGACGATTTGGTGTTTATTAGTACTCGTGTTTTAAAAACTGAAAGTAAAGACTTAGATTCTGAACAAATGTTTTTTATCTTTTCTTCTGGGTTTCTATGGAGTATTCAAGAAAAAAGTGGCGATTACTTTAATTGGATTCGTGAGCGTTTAGAAGGTGATAAAGGAATTGTAAGGAAAAAGAAAGCTGATTATTTATTGTACTTAGTTTTAGAATCTATTGTTGATAATTATGAAGAAGCCTATCAAAAAAATGCTGATTTAAGTTCTGATAAATTAAATGCAGAAATTATAAAACCAACTCCTGAATTTACTTCTTTAGTGGAAAAAAGAAAACAGGAATTGTTCAACTTTAAAAAAGCAGCAATAAGTTTAAAAGACATGATTATAAAATTAGAAAAAATTAAAATTGCAGATTTTGACATTAAATATTATAGTGAATTAAAAGAACAAACCAGTAATTTAATTTCTAATATCGATTTTGAATTACAAGAGCTAGAAAGTAAAATAAACTTGATTTTTAGTATACAAGGTCACAGATTAAATGAGGTAATGAAAACATTAACCATTCTATCTGTAATTTTTATTCCGTTAACTTTTTTAGCTGGTATTTATGGTATGAATTTTGAAAATATTCCTGAGTTAAAGCTCAAATATGGCTATTTTATTCTCTTAGGAATTATGGTTTTGGTAACCGTTATTTCTATTTGGTACTTTAAACGTAAAAAGTGGTTTTAAAAATTAATTTAGTTTGTTTCTAAACTCAATTTTAAAGAACTTCGCTAACTACGTTTATAAAACATTAAAACGTTGCATAAACGTGTATACGTTACCCACAATTAAAAAAAATGAAGTACATCCAATTAACTTTAGTATTTTCTATCATATTTTTTGGATGTAATTCTTCAAAAAAGAGTATTCAGAACTCACCAAAATCAAATTACGATATTGAATTTATCGATTATTTATTTAAAGATTATGTTGGGAATAGACCAAGTGCAAGTGTCATTGTAATCAAAGACAATCAAATTGATTTTACAAAAAATTATGGTTTTGCTGATCTAGAGAACAACAAACTCGCTACATCTAAAACCAACTATCGAATTGCTTCTGTTACCAAACAGTTTACAGCAATGGCAATAATGATTTTAGTAAATCAAGACAAACTAGCTTACGAAACAACTCTTACCGAAATTTTTCCCGAATTCCCTGAATATGGAAAAGACATTACTATAAGACAACTCTTAACACATCGCTCAGGATTAGTAAAATACAATCGTTTTATTAAGAAAAACCAAACTGAACAAATGTTAGATAAGGACGTTTTAGATGGACTTTTAAAAACTGACAGTACATATTTTCAACCTAACACAAAATATGCTTATAGCAATACTGGCTATGCAGTATTAGCCCAAGTGATTGAAAAAATAACAGGAATATCATTTTCAGATTTTATGGAAAAAGAAATATTCCTTCCATTAGGAATGACAAATTCCACTATTCTTGTAAAAAACAGAGAAATTAAAAATAGAGCCTTCGGTTACATAGTAAAGGACACTTCAATTATTGCCAAAGACCAAAGTTTAACAAGTGCAATTCAAGGAGATGGAGGTGTTTACACTTCTATTTTAGATTATTACAAATGGGACAAAGCATTGTATTCAGATAAATTGATACCACAGGCTAAATTAGATGAGGCATTTTATAATTACAATGAAAAAGGAAAATCCACTGAAGATGGTTATGGATATGGTTGGATTGTTAATTATTTTAATGGAACAAAAATATTACAACACGGAGGTTCTTCTACTGGGTTTGGTAGTCACGTGATACGAATACCAAGCGAAAATATTTCTGTTGCAATTTTTACCAACAGGAACAAAAGAGGTCAAGAATTGCCCAATAGAGCAAAAGCCTTACTTAGTCATTTCACTAACGGGAAATTTCAAATGCCATTTGAAATTATTTTAGAAAAAGAAATTGACCTTAATGGAATAGATAGAGGAATAGATTTATATAACAAGATTAAAAGAGACACCGTAAACTATTCTGTGTCTAAAGGCGGACTTTTTAATTTTGGAATAAGCTATATCAATGCTAACAAAAACAATGATGCTTTAAAATTATTTTCGGTTCTACAAAGTGATTATCCAGACTATTTTGGTGGATATTATGGAAGTGCGGTAATTTACCAGCAAGAAAAAAACTCTAAAAAAGCAATTGAATATTACAAAAAAACAATATCACACAGTACCGAAAAAGAAAAATGGGCAGCAGACCATTCACAGAAAATGATTAATGAACTTTCGGAATAAAAACTGTGGGTAACAATGTGTATAATTCATTGCTAGTTATAGCCTACTTACGAAAGTCCTCGCGAATTTTCTGTTTAATTTTTATTTACTAAATTAGTGGCTCAAACACGCAACGAAATCATACACTAGACCGTTAGCGAATCTCAATAAACTCCTTCAAAACAACCAAACTCTCTTCAGGATTTTCTTCCATAGGAACATGACCAGAATTTTCTAAAACAACTAATTTAGAGTTTGGTAAAATGCTATCCATTTTTATTCCAACAGATTTTAAAGGAATCCAATTGTCTTTTGCTCCCCAAATTAATAAAGTTGGCGTTTGTATACTTTTAAGTTTGTTTAAATTAGTCTTTTCTCCTAACTTAAAATCTATTTTTGCTCTATCAATAAAAGCTTGTCTATTACCAACTCTTAAAGCCATTTTATGGTAACGAGTAACTAAATCATCGGTAATTTTTGTTTCATCTCCATACACTTCTTTCATATTCTTTTTAATGAAAATTTTTGGAGTTACATATAAAAATAGTGAGCTTAAAACAGGCGTTTTTGCCATTTTAAAAATAGCAGGTTGTGGTTTGTTTGTAGGTAAACCGCTTGCATCAACTAAAATCAATTTTTCTATTTTCTCTGGATGTTCTGCAGTATAATTCCAAGCAATATTTCCTCCTAAAGAATTTCCTGCTAAATAGAATTTATCAAGATTCATTTTCATTAAAAATTGATGTAAAAAATTCGTGTAACTTTTTATAGAATAATCCGCATTTTTGTTCGGTCCTGTAATGCCGAATGCAGGTAAATCCATTCTAATTACTCTATTAGTTTGTGTAAGTTCTGTAGTCCAATCATTCCAAGTATGTAAAGAAGAAGCTGTACCATGTATTAAAACAATCGGAAAACCTTTACCTTCATCTCTATAATGGACTTGCATTCCATCAACCTCAACAAACTTAGAATGCTCGTTTGCGTATTCTGCTTTTAAATCTTTTACAGAAATATCAGAATAAACAGCACCTTTAATCAGCAATAGTAAAACAACTAAAACAATGTAAAGAATATATTTTTTCTTAAAAGCTGCCTTCATAATTAGTTGATAAGTTACTTAATAATTTTATACAAAATAGGCTTACTTGGTGTAGCGTCATTCTCAAAAGGCGCAATCATTAAGTTTAATAAATACTCACCATCTTCAACCGAATTTGGTACATAAATAAACTCTGTAATGGTTGCATCCATTCTTAATTTGCCAGAAGTGTTCCAAAAAGCATTATGAGATAACAATTGCCCATCATCTTTTTCTTTATCAACAGAAGGCAAATCTATAAGCAAATGTTTTATGCCTTTTTCTTTTAAATAAATAGCAGCTTTTTCAGACAAATAAGTTGGATTTGTATTTGAATATTGCATTGATTTTTTCTCCTCTAAATTTGGCAAAGTTCTAATTACAATAGCATCTCTTTTCTTATTTCTTAAAGCAGTTTTTAACTGTTTTACTCCAATAATAAAATCTCCATTATGAAATAAAGGAGCAATTGTAACCACTTCTGCTAAAAAAATAAAATATTTTAAATTTTTATTTACAGAGTGTACTTCTTCTGTAATATGACCAACACATTCTGTGTGCGTTACATGCGAATGTGGATTGAAATGAATATTATTAAAATTTACAACAGCACCTTCAGATACTTTTATAATTTCGTTATCTAGTTCTTCTGGAAATATCTTTGGATCATCTACATACCAAGCATTTACATTTTGTTTTGAGGTATCTATTGGAATAGAAATATCTATAGGATCAGAAATATTTACTTCTATTTTTCTTGAATTATATTCTATAATTGCTTTCATGCTGAACTTGTTTCAGTATCTTTTAGATTAAACTAAATTATAATATATGATTTTATTATAAATCCAAATATAAGTTTTTAAAATTAGGGTTTACAGATTTTATTAAATTCCATTTCCAATTTTTATGCCAATTCTTTAATTGTTTTCTCTTTTAAAAGCATCGTGAAAATTAGTATATTTTTCAAAATATAATAACTCATTAACACTATATATTTTAGTAAATTTTGTTGCTTTTCCCTCTATATGTAATCCTATTCTTTCTTTTAAATATTTGGTAGCACTACTATATAAAACTGTTTTATTTTTATTAGAAAGCATATAAACATACCCTTCAATCACTTGATTTTTTTTTGAAATTATCAATTAGAAAATTGTTCAATGAAATTCAGATAACTGAGTAACAGATCCTGAAACTAGTTCAATGAAATTCAGATAACTGAGTAACAGATCCTGAAACTAGTTCAGGATAAATAGATCTGATGAAACTCCATCAGATAAAAACTTACCTTTTTGTGTGGTTTTTAAAACTTGGTTTTCAATATACAATAATTCTTGTTTAATATGTTTTTTAGATTGATTTTCTAAATATTCTACATAAGATAGGCCAAAATCATTTTTAATTTTCTCTAAAGAAACTCCCCAAATTGTTCTTAAACCTGTCATGATATATTCGTTATACCTGTCTGAAACTGATAAAACTTCTCGTTCTATTGGTAATTTATTTTCCTGAATGCTTTTTATATATTTAGCATTGTTTCTTACATTCCAACTTCGTTGTTTACCATCAAAAGAATGAGCAGAAGGACCAATACCTAAATAGCTTTTTCCTAACCAATAAGAAGAGTTGTTTTTACTAAAAAAACCTTCTTTACCAAAGTTAGAAGTTTCATAATGTATAAAATGAGCTTTATGTAATTCGTTAATTAAAATATTGAATTGCTCTTGCGCTTTTTCATCATCAACATTTTTAATTTTTCCTTTTGCAATTAACGTTTCTAAAGCCGTTTTTGGCTCTACAGTTAATGCATAACTAGAAATATGAGGAATCCCAAAACTCAAAGCAGTTTGTATATTCTGTTTCCATTCTTCGCTTGTACAATCTGGAACTCCGTAAATTAAATCGACAGATATATTTTTAAAATAGCGAGTTGCTATAGACAAACATTTCTTTGCTTCGTCTGAATTATGAGCTCTATTCATCAGCTTTAAATCTTTCTCAAAAAAAGATTGAATACCAATACTTAATCGGTTAATTGGCGACTTAGAAAGCTCTATTATTTTTTCTTCGGATAAATCATCTGGATTCGCTTCTAAAGTAATCTCTGGATTTTCTACTACCTTATGATTTTTATAAACAGCATCTATTAATTGCTGAATTTCTGAAATATTTAAAACTGTAGGTGTTCCGCCACCAAAATAAATGGTTTCTATAACATCATTATTAAGCTCGTTTCTTCTGATTTCTATTTCTTTTACAAGAGCAAAAATCATATCTTCTTTCTTCTTCAATGAAGTAGAAAAATGAAAATCGCAATAAAAACATGCTTGTTTGCAGAACGGAATGTGTATATATATTCCTGCCAAATTAGTTTACAGTTTTCAGTATCAGTTTGCAGTTTTATTGACTCCAAATTTACTAGGGTTATTAATCATATAATTTATTAATTTTCCAACTTCTAAATTTCCGGAAGACAAATTTTTATACATTTCTCTATCTATATAATTACATTTTAATGCGAACAAATCTGTAAAACTCATAATTTATTTTTTAAAACAACCTAAAAACTGCTACTGCTACTGAAAACTAAACATTATTTCTTAACACGTTTCTCATTCTGTTTTACAAAACTCGCCCAACCAGAATAATTTTTACCACCAACAACTCTACCTGAATTATAAAAATGACAAACTGCAGCAGCTAAACCATCTGTTGCATCTAAGTTTTTTGGTAACGTTTTTAAGTTTAATAAAGACTTTAGCATTAATGCAACTTGCTCCTTACTTGCACTTCCGCTTCCGGTAACTGCCATTTTAATTTTCTTTGGCAAATATTCTGTAATAGGTATTTCTCTAGATAAACCTGCAGCCATAGCAACACCTTGTGCTCTACCCAACTTTAACATAGATTGTACGTTTTTACCAAAAAAAGGTGCTTCAATAGCAATTTCATCTGGGTTGTAAGTATCTATCAATTCTATTGTGCGTTCAAAAATAAGTTTTAATTTTAAGTAATGATCATCATATTTTTTAAGCATTAATTCATTCATTTGAATAAATTCCATCTTTTTACCAACCACTTTTATGAGTCCGAAACCCATAATAGTTGTACCAGGATCAATCCCTAAAATAATTTTTTCTACAGCCACAATACTATTTTAACTATTAAAACAAAGCATTCATAATAGACTCTGCTTTATACCAAAGAATTATTGCGATAGCTAATAGTAAAACTAAGAATAAACCTTTAACTGGTTTAGCTTCTTTTTTCTACCAAATTTTCTTTTGAATTCCATATTATTCAGATTTAATTTTAGTTGCTCTTAACATTTCTCTTTTTCCAGGAGGACCAGGTAATCTTTCTACCATAAACCCAACTGCTTGCATTGCTCTTCTAACACTTCCTTTTGCAGAATACGTTACTAAAACTCCATCAACTTTTAAAGCATCAAACATTTTTTTAAAAATTTCTTCTGTCCATAATTGGGGTTGCACACGAGCTCCAAAGGCATCAAAATAAATTAAATTAAAAACATCTTTATCCTCTATATCTTCAAAGAACTGTTTTCTTTTTAAAAGTGAAAATCTGTCTGAAATTTGATGCTTCTCACCCCAAGAAACATCATGAATTTCATCAAACATATCGCTTTCTTTTTCTGCTTCTAATACAGAAATGAAATTCATTTTTTTACTTCTTCGGCAGTTACAGGATAAGCTTCTACACCAACGTAATCAATTTTTCTTTTGCTTGCTAAATACGTAATAAAGCAATTTAATCCGGTTCCAAAACCTATTTCTAAAATTGAAACTTCTTCGGTTTTAACTTGTTTTAATCCACTATTTATAAAAACATGATATGTTTCATTAATAGAACCATTTTTAGAATGGTATTGTTCATCCCAATCTGGTAAATGAATTGTTGAAGAACCATCTGAAGTAATTATAATTTCTCTTTTCACAATTAATGAATTAAAAGTTTTTTAATTTTTGGTATTGGACCAATACATGTTGTTTTATGGCAAGCAATACAACTGTTAATTGTATTATTATGTTTTACAGATAAAGAGTCTTTATTGGTAGTTGTTACCTGCTCATATGTTTTTAAATAAAAATCTGAAAAACCTTTAAATGCTGCATTTCTATCTGACGGATCGGTAAGTTTTGCTGTATGAATATTTACAAATTCTTCAGGAATACTGTTTGGCACTTTACCCTCTAAAATTAACGCCTTATTTTCTAAGTTAACAGCATACATTTTAAGCATTAAAGCAGCCATTTCTGACTGCTTATACATCTTACTTTCTTTAATAATAACTTTTTTTCTTTCTTCTGCGAACATCCAAAAAGAAACAAAAGCAAAACTATATGAAGTAAATTCTTCATTATTTTTTCATTAGAACTCCGTTTGCCTCAAAAGAAAATTCCATTTTTGGCTCAGTTATTTTTGCAATTTCTTCTTTACTTTTTCCTGCATCTTCTGCATAATGTTGTAATTCTTTTACAGAAGTTTCTTTTACAAATGCTTTACCTTCTATAATTACTTCTTTATTATTAGCATCTAAAGGCATAAAAAAACCATAGTCTTTAAAACGTACCATAGTTTCTGTAGAAGCATCTAAGGGTAATTTCATCCAACATCCTTTTTTAGAACAAACTTCTTTAATCGAAGAGGCAAATTTTGCATTAATAGTGTCTCCTACTTTTAAGCCTTTATATTTTGTAAGCATATCTGCAGCACTTAATGCAGCTTCATTTGTTATTTTATCTCCAAAAGAATCAAAAGCGATTACTTCTTTTTTTACTTCTAAAGGAGTCTTTTCTTTTTTACAAGCACCAAAAATTAATAGTGTTATTACACTAAATCTTATTAAATTTTTCATCTAAATTTTATTTGAATTAATCAATTTCAAAGGTAAGAAATTAAACAAGAAAATCGGTTATTTGCTATGTAAACAGATTAATAAATTATGTACATTTGTAATATAAATTTTTAGACTAAAAAAATGAAATCTAATATAGAAATTCAACGTATAGAAAAATCGAAAATAGATTCTGTAGATTTTGATAATTTACCTTTTGGTAGTGTATATTCAGACCATATGTTTGTTTGCGATTTTAAAAACGGCGAATGGCAAACACCAACTATAGAACCTTTTGCTCCTATTTCTTTAGATCCTTCATCAAAAATATTCCATTACGGGCAATCTATTTTTGAAGGAATGAAAGCATATAAAGATGCAAATGGAAACAAAATGCTTTTTAGACCTTTAGACAACTGTAAACGTCTAAACAAATCTGCAGAACGTTTAGTGATTCCTCAAATTCCAGAAGATATCTTTATGGATGGATTAAAGAAATTATTAGAAGTTGATAGCGATTGGATTCCTACAAACGAAGGTAGTTCTTTATACATAAGACCATTTATGTTTGCAACTGGTAACGGTTTTCATGCCTCTCCAGCAGATGAATATAAATTAGTTATTTGTACTGCACCTTCAGGAGCTTATTTTGCTGGTAAAGTAAAAGTTTTAATTGAAGAAAAATTTGCTCGTGCTGCAAATGGTGGTGTTGGTTTTGCAAAAGCTGGTGGTAATTATGCTGCACAGTTTTACCCTACTCAATTAGCAATAGATAAAGGTTACAACCAAGTAATTTGGACAGATGATAACACGCACCAATTTATTGAAGAAGCTGGAGCGATGAATATTTTTATAAGAATTAACGATACTTTAATTACGAGCCCAACTAGTGATCGTATTTTAGACGGAATTACTCGTAAAAGTATTTTACAAATTGCTGAAGACAATGACATAAAAACTGAAGTTAGAAAAATTTCTGTTGGTGAGGTTGTAGAAGCTGCACAAAACGGAAACTTAAAAGAAATGTTTGGAGCAGGAACTGCTGCTGTAATATCGCCAATTGCAGGTTTTGGATATAAAGAAAGTGATTTTGAATTACCAGAATTAGAAAATCCTTTTGCACAAATATTAAAGAAAAAAATTACTGATATACAAACTAACAAAACAGAAGATCCTTACGGATGGAGAGTATTTATATAGTTTTTAACAGTATAAAATAATTAGAAAGCATCAATTTAAATATTGGTGCTTTTTTTGTAGCTTTAAGAAAAATTATAAATGTTGTTTAGAGCGAGTTTTCTTATGGTATTATTTCTTATTACTACTTCATGCTCAGACAAAACTGATGTATTTAAACTTAAGCAAGAACAAGTACCTTTAAGTGAAAACATAAAAATAACAAGTAAAAATAAAGAAGACCTTAATTTAGATATTGGTCTTTGGATGTTTAATAAAAAAACACCTGAAATAAGCTCAATTGCAAATTGGATTGGTATTCAGCTAAAAGGCAAAGTAATTCTTGAGCCAATAAATATTATTTGGTTGGATTTTAAGGCAACTAATAAAGTTGAAGCAGAAGAAAACATTGTAAATTTTCTAAAAGCTAACAACTTTTTAATGAGGAGTGGTTCTTCAACTGGTTATTATGGTTTATTTGAAAATGATTATTGGATACCGCAATTCATGGAAACTTGGTCTGATAATGCAAACCCAACAACAATTAATAATCATGGTAGAATTTTTATAGCTCATGAAATAAAAGACAACTCAAATAACTCCTTTTTTGTTTCTACAGGAGCTTTTAGTATAGAAAACGAAAGTCATCACCTTATTTCTTTTCGCGATGCTTTAAAAGATTTTAAACCAGTAATAGATTGGTCTGTTTCTAATAATAGTTATCAAGCTAAAAACATAATTTTAAGTAGCAACTACACTACTGACGACCATAATGGCATAAAAATTTTTACACTAAATTAAAATAATGAAAGCAAACTTTTTATACTTACTTGTATTCCTTTTTACTATTAGTTGTTCTAAAAAAATTGAGCAAACTAAAAAGAACAATCACAAACAATACATTACCGTTTTAGGTACAGCACAAGATGGTGGTTATCCTCATATTGGTTGCCAAAGAACTTGTTGTGCTAATTTTTATAACGGCATAAATAAGAAAAAAATGTGGTAGCTTTAGGTTTGGTTGATTTAGAAAATAATCAAAAATGGATTTTTGAAGCTTCACCTGACATGCATACACAATTAGCCGATTTAGAGTTAAATCATCTAAAAAAAGAAAACATTATAGATGGCGTTTTTTTAACACATGCCCACATTGGACATTATACTGGTTTAATGTATTTTGGAAGAGAAGCTTATGGTAAAAGTAACATTAACGTATTTGCAATGCCTAAGATGAAATATTTTTTACAAAATAATGGCCCTTGGAGTCAATTAATCGATTTAAAAAATATTACTTTAAAAGATTTACAACCCGATTCTACAATGGTTTTAAACAGTAAATTAAAAACGACACCCTTTAAAGTACCACATAGAGACGAGTTTTCTGAAACGGTTGGCTATAAAATTAAAGGAACTAAAAAATCGGCATTATTTATACCAGATATTGATAAATGGAAAACTTGGGGTAAAAATATCATTGAAGAAGTTAAAAAAGTAGATTATGCTTTTTTAGATGCAACTTTTTTAAATCAGAATGAAGTTAAAAGAGCAATGTCTGAAGTTCCGCATCCTTTTATTCAAGAAACTATCAGCTTATTTAAAAACGAATCTTTAGAAACGAAAAACAAAGTTATTTTTATTCACTTTAACCACACAAATCCTACATTGCAAGAAAACAGTAAAGAACGACAAGCAATTGAAAAGCTAGGTTTTCGTTTTGCTAGTGAAGGTGATGATTATGAAATTTAAAAGGCTCTTTAATTTGTGAGTGTTTTTATAAAATATAATATTCTACTTCAAAAAAAATAACTTAGATATTACCCTTAAAAAAAATGGATTATTTGACAAAAGAAAAATATATTTCTCAATTAAAATTAAAATTTGAAAATTATTCTCAAATATCAGCAAATTCTTGGGCTCTATTAGAATCTATAATTACTTTTAAAGAAATAAATAAAGAAGAAATATTACTTAGAAATGGACAAATTGCAAAAAACATCTATTTTGTTTGCAAAGGAGCTTTAAGAGCATATATAACAGATTATGATGGAAATATTTACAATAAAAATATTTTTCTTGAAAATAATTTTGCTGGATCAACTGTTTCTTATCTTTTAAATACGCCTTCTAATTTTACTCTAGAAGCTCTAGAAAACACCATTCTTATCAGTATAGAATATAAAAAATACAGATACTTTATTGAAAATAATATTGATCTAAAAAATTTTTATATTGCTTATTTAGAAAATAATTGGGTTATTGAAAAAGAGCAAAGAGAAGTTTCTATCGTTATGGAAAATGCTACTAAAAGGTATTTAGAATTACTCTCAAAACACCCTAAAATAGACAAAAGAATTCAACAATTACACTTAGCATCTCATTTAGGAATTACTCCTACTCAATTAAGTAGAATTCGTAAAGAATTAAAAAATAAAAGCTAAATCAACATATGTAAATGCCAACTTTCATTTCTTCATATACTTTTGCCTTGTAAATTTAAAACAAAAGTATTATGAACTATCTAGAAAACTTAAAATGGCGCTATGCAACTAAAAAATTTGATACTTCAAAAAAGGTTTCATATAAAGACTTAGAAAAATTAAAAAAAGCAATACAATTGTCTGTATCTTCTTACGGGTTACAATTGTATAAAGTATTAATTATAGAAAATATTGCTTTAAGAGAAAGTTTAAAGCATTTTTCTTGGGGGCAAAATCAAATAACTGACGCTTCACATTTAATCGTTTTTTGCAATTATACGAATGTAGAAAATAAACATATAGATGGTTTTATAGAATTAACATCAAAAACACAAGATATAGATATTACAAACCTTAACGAATATGGAAGTTTTATAAAGGGAAAAATAAAACAAATGACACAGTCAGAATTGTTTAATTGGACTTCTAAACAAACTTACTTAGCTCTTGGAAACCTTCTCAATGCATGTGCAGATTTAAGAATAGATTCATGCCCAATGGAAGGTTTTGAATCTGAAAAATATAATGACATTTTAGGTCTTTCGGAACAAGGATTAAACGCAGCAGTAATTGCAACTATAGGTTATCGCTCTTTTGAAGACTATTCACAAAATCGTTCTAAGGTAAGAAAACCATTAAATAAATTATTCCAAACATTATGAATCATACCTCATTATCAATACTAGCAATATTAGGTGGCGTTTTTCTTGCTGCACAAGGCGGATTAAACTCTAACTTAGGCGTGTTACTAAAAAACCCATTATTAGCATCTGTAGCAGCATTTTTAGCAGCACTGTTTTTGCAATTGCTTTTGTTTTAATCAGTGTTAAAACTTCTTTAAATTGGGTAGAACTAAAACAAGTACCTGTTTATTTATGGTTTACGGGAGGTTTATTTAGTGTTTTAGGGATAAGTTTATACTATTATACAATTCCAAAATTAGGAATTTCAACAATGATATCTTTAGGGTTATTTGGTCAAATTTCATTTTCTATAATTGCTGGTCATTTCGGATGGCTAAATTTACCATTAGAGCCAATAACAGTTAAAAGAGGCTTAGGTCTTGTTATAATGATGTCAGGAATTATTTTAATAAATATAAAATGAAAGAAGCAACAAATACAATAAAAGAGAATATCAAAAACTTAACTTCTCTTTGGACAACAGCAGGAAATGCTTTTAACTCGCATCAAAAATTACAAAATTTTGAATATAGCGAAATTAAGAATTCTGAATGGCCTAATAGAATATGGTTTAATCAATACATTACTCAAGAAATAATAGATCAAATAAAAGAGAAAATAGCTGTTTCATCTTCAAAAATAACCGTACCTATTTGGAATATTTCTAACAAAAAACAAGATGTTATTCATGATGCTATTTTAGAACTTAACAACTTTAAGGTAAAGTTCGAACAAATTGGCATGTCGTTAAAAACATCAAGTTTACACAATCTATCAGAAAATGTAAAAATCAAACTCGTTTCTAATGATTTTGAGGCTAAAATTTGGTCTCAATTATTTAAAAATTCCTTTGGATATAAAATTAGTTGTGAGACGATAATTAACACCATCAAAGACATAAATTATTATATAGCTTATCATAACAATACAGCAATTGGCACTGCAGCAACACATATAACCAATAATATAATGGGTATTCATTCTGTTGGTATACCTCCAGAAATGAGAAGAAAAGGTTATGCAGAACAGATTATGAAATTATTAATAAATACTGGAGTAGAAAACAAGTATGAGCTTATAACTTTACAAGCTTCTAACATGGGAAAAAACATATATTTAAAACTTGGATTTAAAGAGGAGTTTTTGATAAAAAATTATATTCTACAGTAAAACAAAAAGGACAAACCTAAAAATTTGTGCTTCTTAACTTTAATTAAAGTTTAATAAAGAATTTAAAAAAATAACATCTTTTATTTTTCTAAAATTCTTGCAATATTAGGTTTAAAGTAATTTGGGCCCTTTAATACTTTACCATCTTCTCTATAAATTGGCATACCATCTTCATCTAATTTACTCATATTACTGCGTTGTATTTCGTTAAAAACTTCTTCTATTTTATCTTGCATACCATGTTCTATAATGGTTCCGCATAAAATATATAACATATCTCCTAAAGCATCTGCAACCTCAACCAAGTCATTGTTATTAGCAGCTTCTAAGTATTCTTCATTTTCTTCTTTCATCAACTCGAAACGCAATTTTTTTCTATCTTCTCCAATACTAGCAATTGGCTTGCTATTCATGTTTAATTTGAAAGCTTTATGAAATTCTGATACTGCTGCTATTTTATTTTTCATTATTTTATAAAAATTTTGTAAAAAGAATATCTATTCTAGAAGTTGCTCCAAAAACGATGACGTTCTTCATTAAATTTGTAATTTTGTCATCAACAATATATAGAAACTTTATGAAAACGAGAAGCTTCATAAAATCTATTATTACAAAACTTATAAAGAATGGTTTTAGGTGCTTATTTTACTACAGGAAGAATTATTTTTATCATTTTTTTTGTGATCGTTTTTGGTTCATTAATAGTTTGGAGCTATAAAAAAGATTTTAAAAATCATGAACGCTATTACAAAAATTCAGGAAAAAAAGTAGCAATTTATGGCGGAATAATTATTGCTGTTTTTGTAGCTATCCGATTTTTGTTTGGTAATTAAGTTTTTCCTTTGAGTAGTTTAGTCAATTTTATTTGGGTATTTAAAACAATCTGTAGTATGGTCGTTTATCATTCCAATTGCTTGCATATAAGCGTACATAACGGTTGAGCCCACAAACTTAAATCCTCGTTTTTTTAAATCTTTAGAAATCGTATCTGACAATGCTGTTGTTGCTGGCACATCTTCTCTTTTTTCAAATTTATTTACAATTGGCTTATCATTAACATAACTCCAAATAAATTTAGAAAAAGAACCAAACTCTTTTTGTACATCCATAAATAAACCAGCATTAGTAATTGCACTTTTTACTTTTAACTTGTTTCTAATAATACCAACGTCTTGTAATAAAGACTCGTATTTATCTTCAGAGTAATTTGCTATCTTTATATAATTGAAATTGTCAAATGCTTTTCTAAAATTTTCTCTTTTATTTAAAACAGTAATCCAACTTAAACCTGCCTGAAAGGTTTCTAAGATTAAAAACTCAAATAAAATAGCATCATCAAAAACAGGTTCTCCCCATTCATTATCATGATAATCTTGATACAATTTACTGTCTGTTACCCAAAAACACCTTTGCTTCATTTATTCTATTTTAAAGGATGAAATTAATGTTAAAAGAATTAAAAAACAATGGTTTATGGAATAATTTTTGCAACTTTACTTTTCATAAAACTTCTGATTATGAAACTTTTAAAACAAATACTTATTCTTTTAACATTTAGTACTGTTATTTTGGCTTGCGGATCATCATCACTAAAAAAAGTATCAGAAAAAGAGGAACCTGTAATAATTGAAAACGACAGTTTGGAATATCAAATTATAATTATTGATATTGGTTTTAACACTTTTTTAAATACTATAGCTAAACCAGAAGGATTTTATTCACAAGCATATTTGGAGGCTAGAAACAGAACCTGGGTTCTTGTATGGAATAATAGAGTTAGAAACCCTAGTCAATTCGACGCAAGTATTTATGAAAATATTATTGATTTTCAAGCAGGAATAAATTATGGCTATGAAGTAAATTATAAGCTTTTTAATTACTTTTTATTTGCTCAACAAAAATATAAAATGAATTTAGGAGGAGGAAATAGAATTAATAGAATTAATTAACTCTCTTTTGAAAACGTAAAAAACTATAATCAAATTTATTTTTATCATCAGCTTTAAAATCTTCTCTAGAAACTTCTTCCCATTTACCTAAATCTATTTCTGGAAAGTAAACATCTGCATCAAAATCTTTATGAACCAATGTTATATCTAAAGCATCTGCCAAGTCTTTTTTTATAGCATGAGTATAAATCTGAGCACCTCCAATAATAAAAATATGTTCATCTTCTTTTGCCAGTTCAATAGCTTCTTCTAAACTACCAGCAATTAAACAACCATCTTTAAAATAGTTATCATTTCTAGTAATAATAACTGTTGTTCTATTAGGTAAAGGTTTCCCTATAGATTCATAAGTGTTTCTACCCATTAATATATGATGACCAGTTGTAGTTCTTTTAAACCTTTTTAAATCTGCTGGTAAATGCCATATTAAATCGTTGTTTTTTCCTAAAGCATTATTTTTTGCAATTGCAGCTATAATAGTAATCATCTGTTCTCATTAATTTTATGCAAAATTAATGTAAATGTTTTGAGATTTGATGTTTTTAAGAGTTTTTGAAAAAAAAATGCAAAACGAATACGTTTTCGAAACCAAAAACTCTGAAAATCAAGCAAAAAGAAAATTCATTTATTTTTAAATTCTATAATTTAAAATATCTTTTTTTCTGAATAATTAATATTTTACACACCCATATTATGAAACTGATAATTCTTCTATTTAATAGATAGGTTTTGTTTGATTAAACATTGTTCTTCTCTACTTTTACAGCATAATTTAAAACACAAAATTATGTCGATTAAGAAACAATTTTTAAAAAGCAAACCTGTATGTAAAGTTACATTTACTTTACCTGCTGAAGAAGCAAAAAGTGTTGCAGTTGTTGGAAGTTTTAATGAGTGGAATACTGATGCAACTCCTCTTAAAAAATTAAAAAACGGGTCTTTTAAGGGTACTGTTGATTTAGAAACTGGAAGTTCTTATGAGTTTAGATATATTGTAGATGGTAAATATGTAAACGAATTAGAAGCAGATGGTTTAGCATGGAATGATTTTGCTGGAGCAGAAAACAGTCTTTTAAGTTTATAAAACAAAAAAAGAGCTTTCAAAATATTGAAAGCTCTTTTTACTATACTGCAACTGCTCCTTTTATATGTGGATGCGGATTATAATTTAACAACTCAAAATCTTCGAATTTAAAACTTTCAATATCTTTTATTGCTGGGTTTATTTTCATTTTTGGCAAAGGTCTAACTTCTCTAGATAATTGCAACTCTAACTGCTCTTTATGATTATTATAAATGTGAGCATCTCCAAAGGTATGGATAAACTCTCCAGCCTCATAACCACACACTTGAGCAATCATCATTGTAAACAAAGCATAAGAAGCTATATTAAAAGGAACACCTAAAAATATATCTGCACTTCTTTGGTATAATTGGCAAGACAATTTACCATCTGCAACGTAAAATTGAAAAAACGCATGACAAGGTGGTAAAGCGGCTTTACCGTTTGCAACGTTTTCAGAAAAAGAAACTGAAGTATCTGGTAAAACTGAAGGATTCCATGCAGAAACCATCATTCTTCTAGAGTTAGGATTATTTTTTAAAGTATCTATAACTTCTTTTAATTGATCTACCTCATCACTATTCCAGTTTCTCCATTGATGTCCATAAACTGGTCCTAAATCTCCATTTTCATCAGCCCAAGAATTCCAAATTTTTACACCATTTTCTTGTAGATAGTTAATATTTGTATCTCCTTTTATAAACCAAAGTAATTCGTAAATAATCGATTTTAAGTGTAACTTTTTAGTAGTTACCATTGGGAAACCTTCACTTAAATCATAACGCATTTGGTAGCCAAAAACACTCTTAGTTCCTGTTCCGGTTCTATCTCCTTTTTCGTTTCCGTTTTCTAAAACGTGTTTTACTAAATCGTGATATTGTTTCATTCGAAAATGTATTCGTTTATTCTTTAATTTATGCAACTCTAAACACTTATTGCATTTATCCGATAATCATTCCAGCAATAGTTGCAGACATTAGTGATGCAATAGTACCACCAATTAAGGCTTTCATTCCAAATTCTGATAAAACTTTTCTTTGTCCAGGTGCTAAAGAACCAATACCTCCAATTTGAATTCCTATTGAAGCAAAATTTGCAAAACCACATAACATATATGTCGCCATAATAATAGATTTATTGTATGTTAAATGAGTAGCACTTGCTATATTTTTTAATTCTGCTAATTGTATATATCCTACAAATTCACTTGCAGCTAATTTGATACCTAGTAATTGTCCCATTAAAGCCATATCTTCTTTAGCAACCCCAATTAACCACATTAATGGAGCAAAGATATAACCTAAAATTGCCTCTAAAGAAAAACTAGCGTATGCTGTATTTTCAGCCATCCAAGTATTTAAAGAAGTTACATCTCCTACCCAACCTAAAATACCATTAATCATTGCAATAAATGCAACAAAAACCAACAACATTGCACCAACATTCATAGCTAATTGCAATCCTTCTGTAGTTCCATTAGCAATAGCATCTAAGACATTAGATCCTATTTTTTCTGAAGAAACTTTTACATCCGTATTAATTTCTTCTGTTTGAGGATATAAAATTTTAGAAATCACAATAGCACCTGGTGCAGCCATTACAGATGCTGCTAATAAATGTTTCGCAAAATGTAACCTTAGCACAGGATCGTCTCCTCCTAAAAACCCTATATAAGCAGCTAAAACAGCTCCTGCAACTGTAGCCATTCCACCAATCATAACCAAAAGCATTTCAGACTTATTCATCTTTTCTAAATATGCTTTAATTAATAATGGCGCTTCTGTTTGACCTAAAAATATATTACCTGCAACAGATAGACTTTCTGCTCCCGAGATCTTTAAAACTTTTGTTAATGCCCAAGCCAAAACTTTCACTAGTTTTTGTATCAATCCTAAATAAAATAACAAAGATGTTAATGCCGAAAAGAAAATAATTGTTGGTAAAACTTGAAATGCAAATATGAAACCAAACTTATCCATATCTACAACTAAACCTTCAAAAAGAAATTTACTCCCTGCTCTTGTAAAGTCTAAAACACTTACAAAAACTCCTCCAATTGCTTCAAATATTTTTTGAATAAAAGGAACTTTTAAAACCCCAATTGCTATTGTTAATTGAAAAGCAACTCCTAAACCTACAGTTTTCCAATCGATTGCTTTCTTGTTTGAACTAAATAAAAAAGCGATTATTAATAAAGAAATCATTCCTAAAACCCCTCTCCATAAAGTACTAAAAGAAAACCCTTGGCTTGGAATAATTTCAGTTACAGCAGAAACTGTTTCAGTATCTTGAGAAAAAATTGAAATAGAAAATAAACAAAAAACAACTAAAAGTATTTTTTTCATAATCAGTATTTATTTTATGAACGCTTACTAATTTCGTCCCTAATTTTAGCAGCCATTTCGTAGTTTTCATCTTCAACTGCGTTATTTAATTGATTGTGTAATTCTTTAAGAGTTAAACTCGAAAAATTATCATCATCTTGTTTTACAATCTCTTCAAGTTCTAGAGATATTTCGGTAGATTCTTGTTGATTTTCTAATTCCAACTCTTCCTCTACTTTTAAATAAATACCCGCTTTATCTAAAATGTTTTCATACGCATAAATAGGCGCATTAAAACGAACTGCAATTGCTATTGCATCTGAAGTTCTTGTATCTATCACTTCTTCTTTACCCTCTTTTTCACAAACAAGACTTGAAAAGAAAACTCCATCAACTAATTTATGAATAATTACTTCTTTTATATTTATTTTAAAACGATCTGAAAAAGTTTTAAATAAATCGTGCGTAAGAGGTCTTGGAGGTCTAATTTCGGTTTCTAAAGCAATTGCTATAGACTGTGCTTCGAAAGCTCCAATAATAATAGGCAAAGTCCTTGTTCCTTCCATTTCACTCAAAACCAATGCATAAGCACCACTTTGAGTTTGACTGTAAGAAATTCCTTTAATGGTAAGTAGTATTAAACTCATATATCCGTCAACAAAATATAAAAAAGTATATTTTAAACTTAATTGTTTACTTTTTAGTGGGCACAATTTAATAAAAATAATAGATTGAAAACTTTTATTTCATTAGTTTTTAAAAAAGAAAAAACCTACTAGCTATTAGACCAATAGGTTTTCATTTAAAAAACAATGTTTGAATATTTGAATTAAGCTTGTTTAAATGCTTTTAACTTCTCAATTAATTTAGGCACAACCTCAAATGCATCACCAACAATACCATAATCTGCTGCTTTAAAGAAAGGAGCTTCTGGATCTGTATTGATAACTACTTTTACTTTAGAAGCATTAATTCCTGCTAAATGCTGTATTGCTCCAGATATACCGATAGCAATATATAAATTAGAAGCAACTGGCTTACCTGTTTGACCAACATGCTCTCCATGTGGACGCCAACCTAAATCTGAAACTGGCTTAGAACATGCTGTTGCAGCTCCTAATACATCTGCTAATTCTTCTATCATTCCCCAGTTTTCAGGCCCTTTTAGACCTCTTCCTGCAGAAACGACTGTATCAGCATCAGCAATTGTAATTTTTCCTGTAACTTTTTCTATATTTTCTGACTTTACACCTAAATCTGAATCAGATATTGACGCTTCAAAACTTACTATAGTTCCAGAAACCGAATTTTCATGAATCCCATAAGAATTTTTAGCTACACCAATTACTTTCTTATCCGTAGAAATTACAGTATTTGAAAAAGCTTTATTTGAAAAAGCTTTTCTTTTTACTGTAAAAGGGCTTGTAGCACTTGGTAAAGCAACTACATTAGATGCATAACCAGCATCTAAAGCTACAGCTACCATAGGAGCAACAAATAAACCATCAATACTAGAATCTAAGATTACTACTAATGAACTTTCTGCATCAGCAACTTGTTTAATTACTGAAGTATACGCTTTTGCGTTAAAAGTTGATAAAGAATCATTAGACACAGAAACTACTTTATCTGCTCCATATGTATACAACTCTTCATTATTATTCGCATTTATTGTTAAAGCAACTAAATTACTTCCTAATTGTTCAGCAACTTTTTTTCCGTAAGAAACTACTTCAAAAGCACTCTTTTTGAATTTTCCTTCTGCTGAATCTGCAAAAACTAAAACTGACATAAAATTTTATTTTTAAAATTTTTCCTGAACTAGATTCAGGAACTTTATATTTTTATTACTAATCTTATTTAGAATGATACTGAAACAAGTTCAGCATGATTTAATTTTTAATTAAATCACTTTCGCTTCGTTATGCAACAAGTTTATTAACTCATCTATATTATCTGCGTCTACTAATTTTACAGCTCCTTTAGGTGCTGGTTTTTCAAATGAAGCAGTTAAAGTTGCATTTTCTGCTGCTACGGGTTCAACTACATTTAAAGGTTTTTTACGTGCCATCATAATACCACGCATATTAGGAATACGTAAATCTTTTTCTTCTACGATCCCTTTTTGACCCGCTACAACTAGAGGTAAAGTTGTGCTCAAAGTTTCACTTCCTCCATCAATTTCTCTAGATAATGAAACAGAAGTTCCATCAATTTCCATACCTACACATCCATTTACAAAATTGTAATCTAATAAAGAAGCTAACATCCCAGGAACCATTCCTCCATTATAATCGATAGATTCTCTTCCTGCTAACACTAAATCATAACTTCCATTTTTAACAACTTCAGCTATTTGTTTAGCTACAGATAAACCATCAGTAGCATCCATATTTACACGAATTGCATCATCAGCACCAATTGCTAATGCTTTTCGTAAAGTTGGTTCTGTAGAAGCATTCCCTACATTTACAACAGTTACACTTGCTCCTTGTTTTTCTTTAAACCACATAGCTCTTGTAAGGCTAAACTCATCATAAGGATTAATTACAAATTGCACTCCATTTGTATCAAACTTCGTGTCGTTTTCTGTAAAATTAATTTTTGAAGTGGTATCAGGAACATGACTAATACATACCAATATTTTCATAAATTCTATTTTTAATCATTTTTTCTGGTACGAAATTACGTCTTTTTTTAAAAAATACTATGCATGCATAGTATTTTTTTGATTTATTATCATATTCCGAAATCGATTGAGTGTTTTTTATCATATTTTCAATGATATTCTAAAAGTGAAGCAAAAAAAATGATAATTAATTCCTTACTTTTGCGGATAAGGATAAACAACTAGAATTTAAGAATACATGAAAACAGTTCAATTCAGAGAAGCTATTTGCGAAGCAATGAGCGAAGAGATGCGTAGAGATGAAAGCATTTATTTAATGGGTGAAGAAGTTGCTGAGTACAATGGCGCTTACAAAGCTAGTAAAGGAATGTTAGACGAATTCGGTGAGAAAAGGGTTATAGACACCCCAATTGCTGAACTTGGTTTTGCAGGTATTGCTATTGGTTCTGCTATGAATGGTAATAGACCTATTGTAGAGTATATGACTTTTAACTTCTCTTTAGTTGGTATTGATCAAATTATAAATAACGCTGCCAAAATAAGACAAATGTCTGGAGGCCAATTTAATTGTCCAATCGTTTTTAGAGGACCAACAGGTTCTGCGGGTCAGTTAGGTGCAACACATTCACAAGCTTTCGAAAATTGGTTTGCAAACACTCCTGGTTTAAAAGTTATTGTGCCATCTAACCCTTATGATGCAAAAGGATTATTAAAAGCTGCAATTAGAGATGATGATCCAGTTATTTTTATGGAGTCTGAGCAAATGTATGGTGATAAAATGGAAATTCCAGAAGGAGAATACATTATTCCTATTGGTGTTGCAGATATTAAAAGAGAAGGTACAGATGTAACTATTGTTTCTTTTGGTAAAATAATTAAAGAAGCTTACAAAGCTGCTGATGAATTAGCTAAAGAAAACATCTCTGTTGAAATTATTGATTTAAGAACTGTACGTCCTATGGATCATGCTGCTATTATTAATTCTGTTAAAAAAACAAATCGATTAGTTGTATTGGAAGAAGCATGGCCTTTTGGAAGTATTGCTACAGAAATTACATACAGAGTACAAGATCAAATATTCGATTATTTAGATGCACCTGTAAAAAGAATTACTACAGCAGATACTCCTGCTCCTTATTCTCCTGTCTTATTAGAAAAATGGATTCCTAATTCTAATGATGTTATTAAAGCTGTTAAAGAAGTTATGTACATATAATTTATAAAAGCATATTATAAAAAAGCCCTACTCAAAACAGAATAGGGCTTTTTTATTGAACCTAAAACACCTTTTTAAGCCGAAAACCATTCCGTAAATTATATGTTAAAACCTAACATAAATCTTAATTTATGTTTATTTTTGCACAGAATTTATAAATAGAAAGAAAGGACAATTATGACCAAAGAGGAAAAAAGTAAATTAACTTTTGACGTTTTAATAGAAATACCAAAAGGAAGTAGAAATAAATACGAATACGATTTTACATTACATAAGATACGTTTTGATAGAATGTTATTTTCATCTATGATGTATCCTGGAGATTATGGTTTTATTCCAGAGACATTAGCTTTGGATTCAGATCCATTAGATATTTTAGTTTTAGGCCACCAACCAACTTACCCAATGGTTGTTATGGAAGTTAGACCAATCGGAGTTTTTTACATGACAGATGAAAAAGGACCAGATGAGAAAATAATATGTGTGCCAGTTTCAGACCCTATATGGAATAACAAAACTAATATTACAGACATTAACCCACATAGACTTAAAGAAATTGAGCATTTCTTTAAAGTATATAAAGATTTAGAAAAGAAAAAAGTAGATACAGGAGGTTGGGGAGACGCTACAGCTGCAATAAATATATATCATGAATGTGTAAAACGTTATGATGAAAGTGAACACAAAAAGAAGAGAACTTTCACTATATAATTACAACATCATTAATATAATGTTAAAAAATTGAACCATCTTTAATTAAAGGTGGTTTTTTTATCACTTTGATTTTATTACATTTACGGCCGTTTTAAACTAATCAAATTAAATATTATATATGGAATCAATGATGATTTACATGCCTATTATTATGGCAGTAATTGGCTTAATCTACATGGTAGTAAAGCAAAAATGGGTAATGAAACAAGATGCAGGTGATGGTAAAATGAAAGAAATTTCTGACCACATCTATGAAGGTGCTTTAGCTTTTTTAAATGCTGAATATAAATTACTAGCAATTTTTGTTGTAATAGTAAGTATCTTATTAACAATAGTTTCTTTTGTAGTTCCAACTACTCATATTCTTATTGTTGTAGCTTTTATATGTGGCGCTGTATTCTCTGCTTTTGCAGGAAACATAGGAATGAAAATTGCTACTAAAACCAATGTAAGAACTACTCAAGCAGCTCGTACTAGCTTACCGAATGCTCTAAAGGTATCTTTTGGTGGTGGAACAGTAATGGGACTTGGTGTCGCCGGATTAGCAGTATTGGGCTTAACAGTATTTTTTATCATTTTTTATAATTACTTTATGGGAGGTGCAGAAGGAGTTTTTTCTGTAGATAAAATGACTATTGTTTTAGAAACCTTAGCTGGTTTTTCTTTAGGAGCAGAATCTATTGCATTATTTGCTAGAGTTGGCGGAGGAATCTACACTAAAGCTGCTGATGTTGGAGCAGATTTAGTTGGTAAAGTAGAAGCAGGTATACCAGAAGACGATCCAAGAAACCCTGCTACAATTGCAGATAATGTTGGTGACAACGTTGGTGATGTTGCCGGTATGGGAGCCGATTTATTTGGTTCTTACGTTGCTACAGTTTTAGCAGCTATGGTTCTAGGAAACTATGTTATAGAAGATATGGGTGGAAGCATTTCTGATGCTTTTGGTGGAATTGGACCAATCTTATTACCAATGGCAATTGCTGGTGCAGGAATCATCATTTCTATTATTGGAACAATGTTGGTGAAAATTAGCTCTAATGAGGCTAAAGAAGACCAAGTAATGGGTGCTTTAAATAAAGGAAACTGGACATCTATTGTTTTAGTTGGTCTTTCATGTTATGGTTTAGTAACCTGGATGTTACCAGAAACTATGAAAATGGAATTTTTTGGAGAAGGTTTACAAGAAATCTCTTCTATGAGAGTTTTTGCTGCTACATTAGTAGGTTTAGTTGTTGGTGCAGTAATTTCTTCAGTTACTGAATATTATACAGGATTAGGAAAATCTCCAATCTTAAAAATAGTTCAACAATCTTCTACTGGAGCAGGAACAAATATTATTGCTGGTTTAGCAACAGGTATGATTTCTACTTTCCCATCTGTATTATTATTTGCTGGTGCAATTTGGGCTTCTTATGCTTTTGCTGGTTTTTACGGAGTTGCTTTAGCTGCTTCTGCAATGATGGCTACTACTGCTATGCAGTTAGCTATTGATGCTTTTGGACCAATTTCTGATAATGCAGGTGGTATTGCAGAAATGAGTGAACAAGACCCAATAGTAAGAGAAAGAACAGATATTTTAGATTCTGTTGGTAATACAACTGCAGCAACCGGTAAAGGATTTGCTATTGCTTCAGCAGCATTAACATCATTAGCATTATTTGCTGCTTATGTAACTTTTACAGGAATTGACGGTATTAACATTTTTAAAGCACCCGTATTAGCAATGTTATTTGTTGGAGGAATGGTGCCTGTTGTATTTTCTGCATTAGCAATGAATGCAGTAGGAAAAGCTGCTATGGAAATGGTACAAGAAGTTAGACGCCAGTTTAGAGATATTCCAGGAATTATGGAAGGAACTGGAAAACCAGAATACGATAAATGTGTTGCAATTTCTACACAAGCATCTTTAAAAGAAATGATGTTACCAGGTTTATTAACAATCGGATTTCCATTAATAATTGCATTTGTGCCAATGATTTTTGGAATGAATAATTTAGCAATTGCTGAAATGTTAGGTGGTTATATGGCTGGTGTTACTGTTTCTGGTGTACTTTGGGCAATCTTCCAAAACAACGCTGGTGGAGCTTGGGATAACGCAAAAAAATCTTTCGAAGCTGGTGTAGAAATCAACGGAGAAATGACTTATAAAGGTTCTGAAGCGCACAAAGCTGCTGTAACTGGAGATACCGTTGGAGATCCTTTTAAAGATACTTCTGGACCATCAATGAATATCTTAATTAAACTTACTTGCTTAATTGGTTTAGTAATAGCACCTATTTTAGGAGGTCATTCATTAAACGAATCACATAGCGAAGAAATTAAGAAAGAAGTAAAAGTTTTAATTAAAAAAACTTCTGGCGATCTAGCAATGGCAACAATTACTACTTCTAAAACTGAAAATGGTAAAACAATTACTGATATTCAGAAAATTGAAGGAACTATTGCTGACATTGAAAAAAAGCTAAAGAGGCTGGAGAAATTGTTTCTGTTGACATTATAAAGAAAGCTGATAAAATTATTAAAGAAGTAAAAGTTGAGGTTGAATCTAAACAATAATCAACTTAACTTTGAAACATAAAAAAAGCATCCTTATTAGGATGCTTTTTTTATGTTTTATATACTTTAAAAGTAAAATTCCCTTTTGTATTTTTTTTGAGAAATTTGATTGATTGACTTTTCTAACAACTGCAAAAACCTTGGATAACCAACAGTAACTTGGCAATCTCTCATTAATACAATTAATTTTCCAGAAGAAGTTAACATTTAAAACAAATTGAAATGAGAAACTCATCAATAAAACCAAGGTAATTAAGACTTTTTTTGAAATATATAAAAGACCAAAAGCAATAATCCCAATATTAATGCTCATAAAACTCAAAGAAAGATCACAGAAATTGTATTTAAATTCTCCAAAACAGTTTCTAATCCAAAAATTCCACCTCTAATATTTCCTGCTTGATATAAGCCGTTTACAATTACAATTGCAGATAAAATTAAAAATGGTAATAAACTGTTTAAAAAAAGGAATCTCAATTTCTTCTCTAATAACTTCATACAATCCTTTTTGAGAAATAACACCCAATCTTGCAGCTATTTCTTACAAAACAATAGTAGCTATTACTGACTAAAACATTACCAATAATAAATTGAAACCAAATTTTACACCCGCTAAAGCACTTAGAGTAACAGTTTCTAAGTTAATAAATGCGACTGCTACTAAAGTTCCTGTGCCAATATTTTGAAACCATTATTTTATCATGAAATATTATTTATTAATAAATATACTTCTAAAAATAAAGAACACATAGAATGAGTTATTTTCTTATACAAAAGAAGTAAACTGTTAAGCAGAAAAGTTAGGTATCAATTATAATTAACAACTATAGAGTTAATCAGTTTTTTGACAAAAAACTAAAAACGCTTTATATTTGCTATTCCAAAAATCTAGGATTTATGCTCTTTAAATCAAAATCTCATATAAAAATATATCTTTTTATATTTTTTTCTCAACTTACATTTTTCGCCCAAGAAACTATTGTCATTTTTGCAATTAATGACCCTCACAGTGAAATAGAAAATTTTTCAAAAATCAAGCCACTAATTGATGCTGAAAAAGCTAACAATCAAAAAGTGTATTTTGTAGCTGCTGGAGATTTATTTTCAGGGAATCCAATTGTAGATTATCATGAGAATAAAGGATATCCAATGATAGATATGCTTAACAAAACGGATTTAGACGTTAGTGTTATTGGTAATCATGAGTTTGATTATGGTCAAACAATACTAAATGAACGTTTAGCTCAAGCAAACTTTCCTTTTATTTGTGATAATATTTCTGGTGGAACTGGTGAATTAGGCGATGTAAAAGGAAGTACAATAATAACCAAAGATGGGTTTTCTATAGCATTTGTAGGTGTTGTAGAAACTGGAAGCCCAGGAGGTTATCCTTTAACACATCCAAAAAAATTGAAGGATTATCATTTACAGAAGGTTTAGACAGTTTTGAAGCTTATAAAAATCTTAAAACCACAGATGATGTAGATTTAATAGTCGCACTTACACATTATGGTGGTTCTAAAGACAATCAAATTCTTAACAATCATAGTTTTGTAGATTTAGTCATTGGTGGTCATACTAACCAAGAATATGGCACTTCATATGCTAATGGATACAAAGTAATGTCTGGTGGTAATTTAAATAAAATTTCAAAAACTACATTAACTGTAACAAATAAAAAAATAACAAATTTTGAATTTGAACTTATTAATTTAAATGACAATCGTCTGACTGTTGATGATAATTTATCTAATACTATTAGTAACTATTATAATAATCCTGAATTTTACACAAAAATAGGCTCTTCTTTATCTAGTTTATCAAAAACCTCTACAGGATGTTTTTATACAGATGCACTTCAAGTAATTTCTGGTTCTGATATGGTTGTTCAAAATTTCGGAGGAATTAGAGATATAATATATAAAGGCGATTTAACTCCATTTTCTATTTATTCAATAGATCCTTTTGGTAATGGTTTCGATACATTTACAATGAGCGTAACAGAGTTTAGAAACTTTTTAAACCAATATTCAAGTAGTTATACTTATTCTTTAGACTCAAGTTTTGTAATTAGAAAAGATGAAAATAATGAGTATATTTTTTATAAAAATGGAATATTACTTGAAAACTCTGACCAAGTTACACTTAGTCTTAATGATTATATTAGTAATGTATTTCCCAACTTGTTTCCTAAACCTCCTAGCTACACATTTCCATTAACAACAGCAAATTATATAATCGAGTATTTATCTGATTATATTTCAACACCAATTGATTATGCAAATTGTAATCAAGGAAATAGCACTTTAAATGTAAATGATATTTTTCATAAACCTATTATTAAAATATATTCAACTTATATAGAAATTAACTCAGAAGAGAATCATTTTAGCTCTGAAATTTATAACATTACCGGACAACTAATTTATAAGTCTGTTAATTCTAATAAAATTGATATTGAATTTCTGACAAGAGGGGTCTATCTTTTTAAATTGAATTATGAAAATAACACTCAATTTAAAATTCAAAAATTTATCAAATAATTAAAAAAGGATTAGATCTTTCTAAAAATAAAAAAACACCTCAAAATAGAGGTGTTTTCAAAAAATTTAATAACGAATCTATAATTAATCTGCAAAACGTTGAGGACCACCTCTACGAATATCTTCATTAGCAACTTCTTCAAACTGAGTGAAATTATTTCTAAATGCGTTTGATAATTTAAACGCTGTTTTATAATATTCCTCATCATTATTCCAAGTTGCTCTCGGACTTAACAATTCTGTTGGAACACCAGGACAAGATCTTGGTTGTGCGACTCCAAAAACAGAATGAATATGATAGTCTTCATATCTATAACTTCCTAAATCGCCATTTAAAACAGCAGAAATCATAGCTCTAGTATATTTTAAAGGCATTCTTCTACCAACTCCGTATTGACCACCAGACCAACCCGTGTTAATTAACCATACGTTTACACCTGCTTCTTTCATCTTCTTACTTAACATTTCTGCATATTTTGTAGGATGCAAAGGCATAAAAGGTGCACCAAAACAAGCTGAAAAACTTGGTGTTGGTTCTTTAATTCCTGCTTCTGTACCAGCTACTTTTGCTGTATAACCAGAAATAAAATGATAAGCAGCTTGATTTGGAGTTAATTTAGATATTGGAGGTAAAACACCAAAAGCATCTGCAGTTAAAAAGAAGATATTCTTCGGATTTTCTCCAATTGATGGTTCTTTTATATTATCTATATGATAAATAGGATAACTAACTCTTGTGTTCTGAGTTATTGAAGTATCTGCAAAATCAATAGCTCCTTTATCGTCCATTACCACATTTTCTAATATTGCGCCTTTTTTAATTGCACCGAAAATTTCTGGTTCTTGTTCTTGCGATAAATTAATCACTTTTGCATAACAACCACCTTCAAAGTTAAAAACAGTATTTTCTGCTGTCCAACCATGTTCATCATCACCAATTAAACTTCTATCTGGATCTGTAGAAAGTGTTGTTTTTCCCGTACCAGATAATCCGAAGAAAATTGCAGTATCACCATCTTTACCAACATTTGCAGAACAATGCATTGGTAATGTATTTTTATAAACTGGAAGTATAAAGTTTAACGCAGAAAAAATTCCTTTTTTAATTTCACCTGTATAACCTGTACCACCAATTAAAGCGATTTTCTTGGTGAAATTTAAAATTGCAAAATTATGCTGACGAGTTCCATCTAATTCTGGATCTGCCATAAAACCTGGTGCATTAATTACTGTCCATTCTGGAGAAAAACCTTTCAATTCTTCTTCTGTTGGTCGTAAAAACATATTGTAAGCAAACATATTGCTCCAAGGATATTCGTTTACAACTCTAATATTTAATTTGTAATTTTCATCTGCACACGCATAAGAATCTCTAACAAAAATTTCTTTTTCTGAAAGATAATCTGTTACTTTATTATAAAGTGCATCAAATTTAGTTGCGTCGAATGGAAGATTTATATCGCTCCACCAAACTTCATCTTTTGTAATATCATCTTTTACAATAAATCTGTCTTTTGGCGAACGACCAGTAAACTCACCAGTATTAACAGCTATTGCTCCTAAAGATGATTCGACTCCTTGTTCTTTTTTTAACGTCTCCCCATGTAAGTCACTAGAACTTAACTGATAACGAACCGTTGCATTTTTGATTCCTAGACTATTTAACGAAATCGATTTCGTATTTGTATCTACCATATCAATATTTTTTGTTTTTTTAGTATTTGACAAAATTAAACAATATTTTAAGATAAGGTAATTTTTGAGTAAAAATTATTATAATTTTACTTCTTCACTCGTTTCTTTGCGAATATTACAATCATTGAAAACCAACCAACTATAAAAAACAAACCTCCTAAAGGTGTAATAAACCAAATAGATTTTGCAGTTAAATTTGTAAGCTGAATAACATAGATTGAGCCTGAGAAAAATAGAATTCCAACAAAAAACAAGTAACTTATTGTATTTTTTTGTTTTACAGAAAAGCCTTCAAAAATATTCACAAATAAAAGAACAATAACATGATACATTTGATATCTAATTGCAGTATCATAACTTAATAACTGACCTGAAGTTAATATATCTTTCAAAGCATGTGCGCCAAAAGCTCCTAATATTACTGCGGACAATCCTAAAAAACAAGTAATTATTAAATTTTTAAACATTTTAAGCTGTTTTTGTTAAATTTTAAACAAATATAGTATCTTCGTTTATACAAAAATACATCTTTCTTTTTATGAAAAACATTCTGATAATTGGCGCAGGAAAATCAAGTTCATCTTTAATTCAATATTTATTAAATAAATCTGAAGCAGAAAACCTTTTCTTAACAATTGCTGATATTTCAACTGAAAACGCATTAAAACTAATTAATAATCATAAAAATGCTAGTGCTATAACATTAGATGTATTTAATGAAAAAGAAAGAGAACAAGAAATACTTAAAAATGATATTGTTATTTCTATGCTTCCTGCTCGCTTTCATACAGAAGTAGCAAAAGACTGTGTTAAACTAGAAAAGCATATGGTTACAGCATCATATATTTCAGAAGAAATGAAATTACTTGATAAAGCTGTTAAAGAAAAAGGGCTAATTTTCATGAATGAAATTGGTTTAGACCCTGGCTTAGACCATATGAGTGCAATGCAAGTTCTAGATAGAATTAGAGATAAGAATGCCAAAATGTTACTTTTTGAATCTTTTTGTGGTGGATTAGTTGCTCCAGAAAGTGACAATAACTTATGGAATTATAAATTTACTTGGAATCCAAGAAATGTTGTTTTAGCAGGTCAAGGTGGTGCTGCAATGTTTATACAAGAAGGTACTTACAAATACATACCATATCATAAATTATTTAGAAGAACAGAATTTTTAAACATAGCTGGCAGTGGACAATTTGAAGCGTATGCTAATAGAGACTCTTTAAAATATAGGAATGTATACGGGCTTAATAATATACCAACAATGTACAGAGGAACTATTAGAAAAATGGGATTCTCTAGAGCCTGGAACATTTTTATTCAGCTTGGTATGACCGATGATTCTTATACTATAGAAGATTCAGAAAATATGAGTTATCGTGATTTTGTGAATTTATTTTTAGCATATTCTCCCTCAGATTCTGTTGAATTGAAACTACGTTCTTATTTAAAAATAGATCAAGATGATTTAATGTGGGCTAAACTAGTAGAGTTAGACTTATTTAATCCTAAGAAAAAAATAGGGTTAACAAACGCTACTCCAGCAAAAATATTACAGAAAATTCTAGAAGATTCTTGGACATTACAAGAAGAAGATAAAGATATGATTGTAATGCAACACTTATTTGGTTACGAATTAAATGGAGAAAAAAGACAAATAGAAAGTAGCTTAGTTGTAGAAGGAGAAAATCAGACTTACACTGCAATGGCTAAAACAGTAGGATTACCAGTTGCAATTGCAGCATTAAAAATTTTGAAAGGAGAAATTACTACTCCTGGTGTTCAGCTACCAATAACTAAAGAAGTATATGAACCAATTTTAAAAGAATTAGAAAATTACGGAATCATTTTTAAAGATAAAGAAGTGCCATATTTAGGCTATAACCCTAATAACGTTGTTGGTTAATTACATTTTTAAATAAAAATCTTTTGTTAAGTTTATATAATCTTCTGTATATAGATGACGACCTTTTTCTATAATTAAATGCTCTTTTATAATCTCTTTTGAGTGAAAAGAAAACTCCAATAAACTCCTTTTTACATTAGAGGATAAATTTCCTTGAACATGACAACATCTATTTAAAATTAAATTATATTTTTTTGCATTTTCGATAAAATTAATTTCTTCTTTAAAAGGAATTATAACTGCAAATCTTCCATTTAAAGATAAAATTTTAGAAACCCCTTTTATTAAATTCTCAAAAGATAAAGAACTCGTAAATCGAGCTTTATTTCTACCTACACTATTACTCTCATATTCATCAGTGTAAAATGGAGGGTTAGAAACAATAAAATCATAGGTTTCTTCCTCCTCATTCATTTCCTCGGCAAATTCCTGAAAAGAAGCATTGTAACAATACAAACGATCTCCCCAATCTGACCTTTCAAAATTCTCTACAGTTTGTTCATAAGCATTATCATCTATCTCTACAGCATCTATTGTTAAAGCATCACATCTTTGAGCAATCATTAAAGAAATAACTCCAGTACCAGAACCAATATCTAAAATTGAATTTGGAAAATCTGCTAAAGAACACCAAGCACCTAACAAAACAGCATCTGTGCCTACTTTCATTGCTGTTTTACTTTGCTCAACAGAAAACTCTTTAAATTTGAAAGGTTTCATACTTTATTATAAATTAGTTAAAAGTAATTAATTGACTTTTAATATATTTGTTAAAAATATTGATTATGAAAAGATTAGCATTTCTTGTAGTTCTATTTTCATTTTTTTCTTGTTCTTCTGAAGTATCACTAACACCAGAAGAGATAAAAGAATTATCTACAAAAGATATAGAAATTATTTTTACCACTACAGAACCAAACTATGATGAAGTTATGATTACTTATTATGATTTTGACATTGGTACAGACGTTGCAAAAGCTTATGTTTTTAAATATGATGTAGATGATAATCCATTACCTATAAAAATAGTTTTTGACAATTACGAACACGATTTTCTAAGAGGTGAAGGTTTTAGAAATAATTTTAGTGATGCAGAATTAAAAGTTCAACTTTTTATTGATGAGGAATTAATTTTAGAGGAAACTAGCAAAGGAACTGCAAGTACATTTGCAAAAGTAGATTTTAATTATGATCTCTAAAAAATTATTTTGCAGAAAGGAAGGAACTAACAAAATTCTTATAAACCCTCTGTTTATCTATGTTTCAAAATATATGAATTTTTACTGACACCTAATTAGTCCCATAAAATTTAATCTCTAATATACTTATTTACTATATCTAATTGAATCCCAGAGTATTCAGAAAATTCATCTACAGTTATAAATTGATGAGGTTCTTTATCCAAAAAACTTTTTATATCACTTAAAAGCTTACGCCCATAACGCTCACTACGCCCTGTGATGCGTTGAATGTCTTTTGGGTATATGCAAGCTCTTTTTTGAATCATAATACTCTATCTATGCTTTAACCATACTTAAGCCATATCTATAATTATATGATGTATGGTAATAATGCGTTGTTAAAATGTTGACAACACGATAGTGTTATCAATATTTTAATGACGTTTTAGGTTGTTTCGGAATGTATGACCAAAAACGGAATTTGATTTTTTATCGACTGCCATAAAGTTACGTGATTTGATGTATTAATCAAAAAAAGTAAAATTATGGCAAAACAAACCGGAATTATTAAATTAAAAGGAACTATCGGAGGTATTTCTTTTTATAAAACTGCAGATGGACATCTTGCTCGTGAAAAAGGAGGTGTTGACAAAAACAGAATCCAGAATGATCCTGCGTTTCAAAGAACGCGTGAAAATGGTTCTGAATTTGGAAGAGCTGGAAAAGGAGGTAAAGTATTACGTAATGCAATTCGTGTGCTTTTGCAAAATGCAAAAGACAGAAGAGTTGTATCTCGTTTAACTAAAATTTTGGTTGCAATTATCAAAACCGATGTTATTAATGAAAGAGGTTTCAGAACTTTACAGCAAGGAAATTTAAACCTTTTAGAAGCGTTCGAATTTAACTTGAATGGAAAATTAGGTGCTACTTTATTTGCTCCATTTACGAAAGCATTTGATAGAGTTACTGGAGAAGCTACTATTGATTTAGTTGCTTTTTCTCCAACTGTTAGAATTGCAGCACCAGCTGGAACAACTCATTTTAAAGTTGTAATGGGTGCATCAGAATTGGATTTTGAAAATGAAACCTCAACTTTTGAAAATGATGAAACTGCAATTTTACCATTTACAGTTGCAAATACAGCTGCTATTGCATTATCTGCTTCAATTACTGCAAACTCAACTTTACCTGTTGTACAAGTTTTAGGAATAGAGTTTTATCAAGAGGTAAATGGACAAATGTATTCTTTAAAAAACGGTACATATAATGCACTTTCTATAACCATTATTGACAAACCATAAGTATGGAGTTGTTACTTCAAAGGGCTTATTTTAAAGAGGGTACTAATGGTACTCTCTTTTCTTCTGATAAATTTCTTTGCCATACAATTGAATTACCCTGGAATAATAACAAACGAAATATCTCTTGCATACCAGAAGGAGAATATCAAATTGTACCAAGATTTTCAAAACGATTTCAGCATCATTTGATTTTGAAAAATGTGAAAGGTAGAAGCTTTATTTTATTTCATCCAGCAAATGATGCTTTAAAAGATTTACAAGGCTGTATTGCACCTGTAACCTATTTAAATGGAATTGGTAGAGGTGTTTATTCCAGAAATGCAATGCAGAAATTACTATCATTAGTATATCAAGCTAAAGACCGAAAAGAAAAAATAATATTAACTATTAAATCACAGAATTATGAAAATTATAGAACGTTATAAAAAACCAACTCCGAAATTCTTTAGAATTTTAAGAAATATCGGTATTGCTTTGGCTACTGCAGGTGGAGCAATTATTGCAGCTCCTGTTGCAATACCAGCTACTATTGTAACCATTGCAACTTATATGACTGTTGCAGGAACTGTTGCAACAGCTGTAAGTCAAGCTGTAGTTTCTGATAAAAAAGAAAATTCAGTAGTAGATACAAATCAAAAAAATAATTGATATGAATTTTCAATTACCTCATCAAAATTTGAGTGCTGGTGTTTTAGGTGGTACATTTTTATCTGCAATTACTCATATTGGTTCAGAAGATATTATTACTACTATTGTTTTAGCTATTTTGGGGGCAATTGTAAGTTTTATTGCTTCTGTAATGATGAAACTTTTTGTAAAAACTATAAAAAAACAGCGTAAAAAGTAATTTTTAAAAAATCAGTATCGAGAAAAGGATATTTATATTTTAAATGTCCTTTTTTTAGTTTTTTACTTAACGAAATGAGACAAACAAAGAATTTTGATAAAGAAACTAAATGAATTTAGCAGAATTTTTGTGCAGGAGAATGAGATAAGGAAAAAATATCAACTAATATTATCGTTTTTAAAGATTGATAAACAGAGGTGGGTTTGAGCGTGGAGTTTATCAATCTTTAAAAATGTTAGCCCAATGGCGATTGAATGAAAATTATTAAAGACGAAGTACGTAGTGCGCTGGCAGAAGCGAAAATAAGTGTGTATTTTTTTATTTGTTCTGTACTATTTTTCTAATTGTTTTTGTAAAAAGTAAATGCCTCGATAAATGTATTTTTTTTAATAAGTTTCTACGTTTACAAATTGTTTTTAATATTGGATTAGCATTTACTTTTGTGAAAACAATATTATCCTATTTTCTTACAAATAAAAAAATATACTCTTATTGGCTTTTTCTTGATTTTATAGGTGCTTTAGAACTTCTTTTATAAACTTAAATTACATTAGTTTTATCAAAGTTAATTGCACACTACCAATAAGCACTTATAAAAACAACGCAACAAAGACTGAATGTTGTTAAAATAACTAAACTTTATTAGTAATTATGGATGTGAGCGTTGGAAGAGTGGCTATTTTACATAATGGCGTTATAGTGCCTGGAATTTATGGAAGAGCAGTATAACTGCGCATTATGTAACTTAGCTTTGAGAGTTTTGTGTTTTATGAAATAATATAAACGCGTTGCTTTTTAGAGTTGTGTAATGAGTTTGCGAATGGAACAAGCTCTAAAATGCAATAACCTATAGAATATTAAAACGCTAAACTTGCATTGGCGCGCGGAACAAACCAAAAGACAGAGATTTTTTGCTTTTGCAACAAACTGGATTTTGGTTTGTGGGGAATTTAACTATTATCAAGTAACTTATGATGTAGTTTTATATTTTCAATTTCATAAACTTTTGTAGCAATGCATTCTAATTTATCTGGATTGAAAATCGCTAAATTATAACCTTCAGCAAATAATGAACTCTGATATTCTACACCATCAAAACCTAATGATTTTATATATTCACAGATATATTGAGTGGGAATGTAATCCAATGTTTTATCCTTTTTTCTTATTGGAAGTGATAATTCTTTTTGTAAAGTATAAATAAAAGGTAAATATTCTATGTAACTCTTTATATCCTCTCTTTCAGACCAATAAATAGGATCTGTTTCAATATTTCTAAAACTAATAACTTTTAACTCTTTCTTTACTTCAAACTCACCAATTGTAACATAATCAAAGATGGTACTTCTTGTTTCATATAATGCAGTTTCTAAAGAGTTTGCTATATATAAATATGATATTCCTTTAGGATTTGCTCTACCAGCTGTAGCTAATTCTGGTTTAGGAGGATTACCCATATTATTTTTATCAAAACCTATTTTATCAGAAATTCTTGACCTGTAAAAAGTTTCATCAACATTAATATCTCTGATTAAACTACTTTGTATAATTGATTTAAAAATTTCAAAGTTTAAAGAATTACTCGCAAAATAACGGTTTGCGAATTTAATTTCTTTTTTAAAATCATTCCAAATATTGTGAATCTTTGTTTCTTCCTGAAGAATATTTGATGATACTTGATTTTCAAATAAATGATTGAAATCTTCGATTTCATCTATGAAAATAGATTTAAAAAGAAACTTATTATCAACAACTAAATCTGTTGTAAGGTTAAAGTTTTTTTTAATAGAAGCAGAAATATCAAGTTTAGATTTACTATCAATGTCATAAAGAGAAAATATATTTCTAAAATAATCTGCTAATTCTTTTGCTAAATAAATTGAAACATTATCAGATTTACAGAAGTCGCATTTACCTTTTTTATTATAAGAATCGATAATACTTTTTAGGTATATACTATTGAAACAATTTACACAACAATTCATAATTAAATCTTATCTATAATTAATTCGATATGATTCATTATTGATAGTTTTTTTAAGGTACCTAATCCAGGAAAGTGACCACGATTATGAAGGTCTTTATATATTTCTACTGCTTTGGTATTTATATTATTGTTTTCACACCAATTTACAAGTTTTTCAAGTGCTTCTGCGAATTTACCTCCTATATCAGATACATCACCATTTGAGTCAGATACAAAATGTTTTACCATTATTTTACCTGATGCATTAATGTAAGATAAATGCATTGCAACAGCTCTTGGTAAAAAACCTGAATCTGAATAGTTGTCACCAACTGTTAAAAAGTCAGAGAAACCAAAAAACCCTTCATCTTTATAAAAAATGTACTCTTCAGAAAAAGGACTTTCACCAACTTCAAGGTAATCTGCATTTCTTGGCATATCTCTAAAATAATCATCTAATGAAATTCTACTATCTTCAGAAAATAATCTATAATAACGCCTACTTGTATGACTAAAGTAAATAATATTGTAAACAACGTTTATGTTATTTTGAATTTCTGTGATGCTAACCTCTGATATTTCAGAATTATGAATTAAAGTGACACCCTTACAGTTTAATTCTAAATTATTTATACTTTCAATTAAAGCTGGAATTTGCTCTTCTATTTTTGAATCAATAATTATTGCAATTTGATAGTTGCTGTAATGTCCCAAAACTTCTTTAAGAAGTTCTATGATTTTATCCCTTTCACCAACTAAACCACCAACTTTAGGGTTAATAATAACACTAAAATTTACATTTTTTGTTGCTAAAGTTTTTAGCGCAGATTTTAATGTTGAAGAACCTTTGATTGGTTCAATTACAGGTGAGATTTTAGCAGGAAAATTTGGAAGTAATCCACATAATTCACGTAATGCGATTAATTCAAATTGTTTACCTCTGACATATGGGAAATACATAGCTTACTTTTTTTATAAAGAAAATCTTCTAATTCAATGAAATCTTTTTTTGAAAAATTTAAAGTGTAACAGATATGTTTTAATGAATCTGGGACTAAATCATCGTTAAATAATTCTGGATTAGAAATATTTCTAAATTTTAATTCTTTGATAACTAATTTTTGAAACTCTAAAATATCTACTTTTTTTGAAAGTTTAAAACACTCTCTAAAAATTAGTGTGTTAGGAACTACAGGAATTGCTCCAAAATGTTTTTTCAGTAAACTAATATATTCATTTTTTCTTAAACTCTTGAATAGTGTTTCGTGGGAAAATGAAAAATTTTGTTCTGCTTTTTTAATAGTTTTAAGCGCGTTTCTTTTTGTTAATTCAATTAAACCAATTTCTGTGTTATGAAACTTAACTAATAGATTAGGAATGTGTTTTGAATTTGAAACCACATAGATTTTATCAGCAAATTTTTTATAATCTGCTAATTGTTTATCCAATTTATCTAAACCATCTAATTCAGTTTTTATTTCATAAACACGAGCTACACCATTTAAAATAACAAAGTCTGCTATTGAATTACCAATTTTAAATTCTGATAGTGCTATTGAATTTTTTAAGCTATACTTTTTAAGAAGTTTTTGATTTAAAAGGATGTTTTTATAAATATATTCATTTTTGTAAGTACCTAAAAGTGATTTGTAAATAGCATTAATGACTTCAAAGTTAGTGGTAGAATCTGATATTTTAGTGTGTTTGTTAATACGATAAAATGTATCAAAATAATTCTTATCCTTTACTATTTTTTTAAAATTAGCAGGAGATAGAATTTGTGATAAATTCCTTAAACTTTCTATATTTTTAGCTACTTGCATTATTTTACAAAGTTAACAATTTACAAAATTTAAACTAAATGATTAAAAAACTATTTTCGCTTATCTAAACTATTTTTATCAAAAGCAATCAAATTAAATAATTCACGCATTCTGGAACGTACACGAATCCCATATCTACTCTCTAATTCTTGTGCATTTAAGTTTGTAGTGGTGTGTGTTCTAATTTTACGTTTTAAGAATAAATCATAGCGAGACAAGAGTATTTCTCCCATTACATTGCAATCTTTACCAAAATGTCTCCCTATGGTTTCTACACCTAAATCATCAAAACAATAAAAGCCATTATTTCCATAATCTTCAATAATTTTAAAACCGCTTTTATTAAAACTGAAAGTGATATTTCTTGCAGGGATAAGACTATGTTGATTTTGATGAGGTACAATAAAAGGTAATAATTGCATCAAACTGGTTTTACCACAACCTACAGGACCAGATAATAAAATTCCTTTGTTTGGATTTATCTTTAATTTTCTGCAAGTTTCAAAATCACGAATGAAATAAATACACAGTTTATATAAAATTGCCTCATCTTCAGTATAAATTTTAAAATTCTTACCAAACAATAATTTACCTTTTGCTTCTAAATAGATTAACATTTTTTGAAAATCGTATATTATTTGATTTCCCTTTTGTTCGCCCAATTGAAATTGCACACTTCCTTCTTGAATGATATGTGGTTGTATTTTAATCATAAAGGTTCGTTGTAATTTTTATTTTTACTGGTCTTTAGGTTGTCTTGATTTTGGCTAACTGATTTTTGTGTTTCTTTATTTTTTATTTCTTCAGCTTTTATTATCCAATTTTTTGCTGTTGCTTGCCAATTGACAATTTTTGTTTTACCACCAACTTTCCAACCAATGCCCTGGTAATGATTAAAGAATTTTTGAGCTTCAATTATTGGCCATTTTTCTTTTTCAAAAAAAACAACAACTTCTTTTTCATTTTTAGGCTGGTCAAGTTTATTAATGTTTTTATTGTTTCTATTAGTTTGTATATGTTTATTTATAGATACCAGTGCTTGTCCAGTACTTGTCTCGAATTTGAACATCTTAATTTTACTTCCTTTATAAGGGTTATGTGATGGATAATAAATTATATATTTCCAATGACTTAATTCTTTGATACACTTATGATAGGTTGATTTAGATCCAATTTTTGAAAAACGCATTACCTCTTCACGATTTATATAAAATTCTTCTAAAAATCGATTGTTATTCCAAATTTGAAATAATGCTACATACAGGCTAATGTGTGTCGGATTTAAACGATAGTCTTTTGAGAATTGATAGAATACACCTTTAAGATGTTTTATAAAATTTACGTTTTGCATAAAGTAAGATTTCTCGACTACGCTCGAAATGACAGAAGTTTTTTAATTAATGACTGAATTAATGAGATACTGAAACAAGTTCAGTATGCCACGAGTGTCAAAACTTATTATGAATGCGATTTTCTTCTAAAACCTTTACAATTTCTTCATAGTCATAGTAAATAACACCACCTACTTTTGAATAAGGAAGTGTACCGTTAATTCTTAAGTTTTGTAAGGTTCCTGGAGAGATGCTTAATAAATCTCTGACTTCTGGAGATTTTAACCACTTTTTTGGCGCAAAACCAGATTGATGGTTAATCATTGCTTTGATGTCTTCTAATAATTCTTCTTTAAATTCTCTTAAATCTTCTGTAGTGATAATTGATGTTGGCATTTGTAAACGATTTTTAAAAGAAGAAGCTACTGAATGTCCCCCAACATTATTAGTAACTTCTTCTGATTAATTTGACTTTCGTTGGCAAACTTCTAAAGAATTTTTAGATTGATTTCGGTAGTTCTACGTAACTACGAAAAGTTTTTATTTGTCTTTTTCCCACTGCTATTATCTTTTTTTTGTTGTGTTTTGGTAACAAATGATACTTTACTATTTTGAAATTATTGTTTTCGTAGTTACGAAGAGGTTACGTGTTTAGATGCCATCATCATATTCTAATTTTGTTTGAAAATCTTCCACTAATTTTTTGAGAAATTTTGTTCTTTCTGTACTTCTATTTTTAATATCTGAATATATTTTATAGTGATTGGAAACCTCAATATTAAAGAGTGATGAAAAAATATTTACTAATGCCTTTGTATTGATATTACCTGTATTTATAGCGCCAGATACTTTTAAAACATACACTAATTCAATTAAATCTGTTTTTGAAGCTGTCCAATTCAATGGGCTTTTACCTATTTTATTATTATCATCAAATTTACCTGAAGCAATGTTTTTTAGTTTATTTATTTCTTGTTTGTAGAAATTTGTTAGTAAATCATAAGCAATTACCTCTGCAGCTAACTTATCGTGACTTGTGTAAAATTCTGAATCTAAATAGATAGAAATATCAATTGAAAACAAATCTAATTGTTTGTTCTCTCGAAGAAAATATAAATGATCTAAAAAAGTACTATTGTGTTTATAATATTGATAAAACTTTAAATTTTTACGTTTTTTTGATTCTAACTTTTTTAGTTCGTTTTTGAAATAATTTTTAAGTATTGAATTTGTTGCATTTGGTTTGTTTACGTGATATTTTAAAAGACAATTATAAAAAATAAAATCAGCATAGATATTGGGTTTTATATGTTTAAAAAAATCTATTTCTTCATCACTATCTTTAAATTTATTATTTCTGATGTAAACCCTTAAATCATTCAAGACTTGTTTGGCTAATTCTAACTGAAGATTTAGTTTTTCAATATTGTTTATTTTTTCATTAGTGTATTTTTTTTGCTGAACATAATACTGCTCAACAAGAGGGATGTTGTTTTTCATTTTCTTGCAATTATTTAGTTTTTTTCTTTTTTATATTTTCATCTTTATTTCTTTAGCAAAAAAAAGATATAGCAGTTGCCATATCTTTTTAATTTTGAATTGTTAATATTTTTTTTAAAGAACTTTTAAACTGGTTAAAAGACTAACTTTTTAGTCTCACTCCCTATAGTGTAGGTAATAGAAAAGTTAAAGGTTTTTAAATTAGCTTCTAGATGAGCTTTAGATTTATTGTTTAACCATGAAATGCCTAAGCTCTCTTTAGAAACGTCATTAATTTTTATTTGACCAGAAAATGCTTTTAAAGTATTTCTTAATCGCATTATCTTTAGTTGATTTTTAACAAGTTCTGTTTGCAAAGCTTGTTCTATTTCTTGCTCAGAAAGTGTTGTTCTGTTAATTTCTTTATGAGCACCACTACCACCTTTATCTGCGGCTTTATAGTTGTTTTTACCAGCAAAAATATCTAAATACCAAACTTGAGGAATACCTGGCATAAACATTTGAATAGCTCTTGCAAGTAATAATTTTTTTTCATCTTCACCCAAAGCACTAAAAAAAGTGGCATTAACTTGATAATAAGATATCTTTTTACCTGATGGGTCGTATAGATTTTTTACTCTTCCTCCACGCTCTATAATGGTATTCATTATCGATTCAATTTCAGAATCTTCTAATAGTCCCTTGTTATAACTGCCATTAACTTCTTTCCCTTTTAAGTCTAAAACAGGAATTCCATCATGACAACCTAACATATTTACAGTTTTATATTTTTTGGTTATAATTTCGTTAATCCAAGTTAATAAAGCTGTATTATTTGCTGTTTCAAGGGTGTGAATCATTAAGCCAGGTAAGAAAAAATCATAAATGGGATAGTTTTCTTTTGCTACTTCATTATGTAGGTTTAACCCATATTCTGCATGAATTTCTGGTAATAGAATTAAATCGTTCTTTTTAGCAATTTGGTTAATTCTCTCTAAGTACTGCCAAGTACCGGGTTTATTAAAAAAATTAGTTTGTCCAACTTCTTTATGTAAGTATGCAAATGCATCTAATCTTAAAATAGAGCATCCAAAACTTTTTACTTTGGCTAAAGTTTCTTCATAAAACTCCCAAACTAATTCAGATTTTGCATTCACATCCATTTGACCTAAAAACGAACTTTTTCTATAAACTAATTTAAGTACTTTTTCTTTATACTGTTCTAATTCATTAAATTGAAAAGTTTTTAAATCTAAATTATTATCGATTGCGAAATTTACTTTTTCGCAAATTAATATAGCATTATTTACACTTAACCCCTTAATAGAAGTTAAGTCTTCTGCCTTAATTTTGTTATATATTATGCTTTGATAAAACGTATTCCAATAAGGTTTTTCAGAACCATCAGGAAAAGGAACTTTTAATATTGGAAGTCCTGATTTTCTCATAAACAATTTATTGAGAAATTCTTCTTTTGGCACAATGATATCATCATCATTATACTTACCATTACCTTTCCAAAATTCGTTCCAGTTGATAAAAAAATCTTTAAATTTTGATTTCTCTCCGTTTTTTAAAAGATCTTTAAATTGAGGAGAAGCTACAGAAAGATGATTTAAAACAATGTCAAATTTTAAATCAATTTTCAATTCTTTTAATGCTTTTAAATCGTCTTTAGAGACTAACTCTTCGTTTATGTTATAATCAATAATAGAAAAACCTCTATCTAAATCGCTATTAAAGAAAGTAGGTAACACATAAAACAAAGAAAACACATCTTTAAAATCTTTTTTTTGAAGCATTTTAATAGTATCACTTAAATTTGTTCCAATACTATCTGGATATGCATTTAGCATAACACCATTAGAGATAGTAGTATTTTTTTCTGATGACATAAAAAAGGTGTTTTTAAGTAAAACTTATAAAAGTTTTGATAAAATATTGATATTGTTAGGTAATCTACCTACGTTTTGTAGTTTTAAAGCAGCTAATTTTAAAGCAATTTGCAAACACTCTTCAATAGATTTTTCTTTTATGTAGGCAAATAAAAAGCCAGACCAAAAAGCATCTCCAGCGCCTGTTGTATCCATTACCTTTTCTATTTTTATAGCGGGTAATTGAATAATGTCTTTCCCTTTTTGAGAAAGTTTTACCCCTTCACTTCCTAGTGTTAAGCAAACAGTTTCTACGCCTAAATTGTGAAAGAACTCAAAAATTTCTTTATGTGGAAGTTGTTTTTCGAAAAGACGCAACATATCATCTTCACTAATTTTTATTAATGGATTGAATTGACAATAATTTTTAATTACTTGTAAAGCTTGTTCTTTAGTTTCCCAGAGTTCTTTAGCGTAATTAACATCGATACTTAATTTGCATCCTTTTTTGTGAGCTTCTTCAGCTTTTTTAAGAATAGTTGTTTGTGCAGGATTTTTACTTAGCGCAAAACAAGTTGTATGAAAAATTTTTGTTTGAGATAACATTTCAGTAGTAATTTGATCTTCTGAAATGTGATAATCTGCATTTCTGTAAGGCATAAAATCTGGTGTGCCATTAGAACGAGATACAAAAATAACGCTCGTAGAATTATTTTCAGATTTCTTTAAGTGCTTTGTGTTTACTTTTACTTCATTTAGTCTTTTAAAAATGTATTCTCCAAAGCCGTCATTACCAACAGTGGAAACTAAAGTAGAGGATAAGCCCAATCTTTTGCAGTTCATAGCTACGTTTGCAGGCGAACCACCTAAATATCTGTGGTAGTCTCTAGTTTCGTTTATTAGCACATTGTTTTGGTGGCCTATAAAGTCTACTAAAACTTCTCCCACACATAAAATATCTATGTTTTTATTACTGTTTTTCAAAATTAATATCTTTATCTTTTTATCTATATTTTCTATAAATAGAATCTTAAGTTTATTCTGTAATTGATTTTGTTTCTTTAAGCCTTAGTGCTAAAAATGCGGCAATTATAAAAAAGACTCCTCCTAATAAAATAGCGTTTACTGCGCTGTTGTTTAAAAGGTTTTTTACAATCGGTCCAAAAGTTAATGTTTGAATTCCCATTGGAATTACAATCATCATATTTAAAATACCCATATACACACCACGTCTTTCTTGAGGTACAATTTTAGATACCATAGAATATGGAATACCCATCATTGCTGCCCAACCAATACCAAATAAAATCATTGGTAAAATAACCAAAGTTGGGTCTTGTATGTTTGGAATACTAAGCATAGCAATACCTGTTAAAAATAAACTAAGTACATATACTTTTTTTCCTCCCCATTTTAATGCAAAAGGAACTAGTGCCAGTGCAAAAACAATAGTAGAAACATTGTAGGTTGTATTCATTTTTGCAGCTTGACTTAATGCTTCTGACTTGTTAAAGCCCATACTCTCCTCAAACATTGGCGAAATAAATTGCCAATAAATAAATAGTGCATACCATTGAAAAAGATAGACTCCTGCTAACTTCCACATAAATTTTGGCATGTCTTTTATTGCACTTACAATTTCTTTAAAAGGAGTTTTTACTCTATCTTTAAAAGATAGTTTGTTGTGTTGTTCTATTTCTTTTAACTCTTCTTCTGATGGAGGTATTTCTGGAGTTTTTAAAACCGACCAAAGTATGGTTGCAACAGATAAAATTGCTCCTATAAAAAAGGAGTAATACAACCATTTTGGAATTGCCTTTACAGTTTCATCTACATTCTCTACACCACCAAATTGATCTTGAAAAATAAAAATAGATGCGTTTGCCAGTACAATACCAGCACCAACAAATAAACTTTGCATTTGATAGCCAAAACTTAATTGTTTGTTTGGTAATTTATCACCCACAAAAGCACGATAAGGCTCCATAGCCATATTGTTACCAACATCTAAAATCCAAAGTAAACCTACTGCAAACCATAAAGATGGACTGTAAGGAAAAGCGAATAAACACAAACTACCTATTAAAGCACCAATTAAAAAAATGGTTTTCTTCTTCCCCAACGTGGAGACCATGTTTTGTCTGAAATTGCTCCGATTATAGGTTGAATAATTAAACCTGTAACTGGACCAGCAAGATTTAATAAAGGTAAATCTTCATGACTTGCACCTAAAAAAGAGAAGATTGGGTTTACAGCTGTTTGTTGTAAGCCAAAACTGAATTGGATTCCTAAGAATCCTACATTCATATTAAATATTTGCCAGAAACTTAGCGTAGGTTTTTTAATTTTCATCTTTTTCTATTTTTTTAGCTAATACTTTTAGAAACTCTTGCAAGTTACCTTTGTTTAAAAAAACATCTCCTTTATTATCTACTACTGGTAAGCTTAAAGTATGAATAGAAATATTGTTTTTTTGAAGTTTTAATAACATTTCTTGTTCCTTTGCTTTATTTATATCAATATCGTAATACGTGAATTTAACCTTTTTTTCTTTCAAAAAAGCTTTTGTATCTAAACAACTATGGCAACTATCGCTACCATATACAATCATTTTTTGTTTTTTTGATTCTTTAATTTGATGAAATACTTCTTGTGCATTGCTTTGAAGTGATGTAAATAAAAGAACAATAATTATGAAATGTTTCATTTTAAAATAATTTTAGAATTTGATGATGATTGTTTTGTTTTTTAAAAGTAGAGCCAATAAATTTCTCATTGGCTCCACTTCTAATTCAAATCAAATAATAACAAACTACTCTTAAAAACTATATTGTAAAGTCATTGTTGTTGAACGTCCAGAAATTGTTCTTGCTGCAGCTAAACCACCTGCTAAATTTCCATTTCCTTCTACTTCTGTAACACCAATCGTATCGAATAAATTATTAGCATTAACACTTAAAGATAATCCTTTAGTTAAGCTAACTCTTGCCATTGCGTTTACATAAGCATAACCTGGCATTACAAGGTCATTGTCATCTTGTGCAAAAGATTTAGATGTACCTAATACTGTGATTCCGAAAAGATGTTGTTTTTCTGCTCCAAAAGAATATGTTGGTGCAAAATTGTAGACAAAGTCTGCTTGTCTTCTTGGTTTGTTTCCTTTGTTTGCTCCACCATCAATTTCTGCTTTTGTATAGGTAACAGAACCATTAATGCTAAAATCTCCAAATCTATACGCAGATTCTACTTCTAAACCTAAAGCTTTAAAAGGATTTCCTACAGTTCTGTTTAACTCGTTACTAATACCTTCATCTGTATTACTTATAAAACCTGTAACATTTAAAACACCATCAGTAAGTCTCTTTTTTAAACCGACTTCAAATTGAGAAATCTCATCAAACTGTACATCTCCAAGACCATCTGCACCATAGGTATTTCTATCTGCAGCTCTACCAGAAGCTCCTTTACTATATCTACCAAAAACAGCAGCTCCATCATTAATTTTATAGTTTAAACCAGCAGAATAAGAAACAAAATTATAATCGTCACTAATAGCTTGACCAGGATTACCAGCAATAGTTGGTATTGTAGCTTCAAAAGGACTAATTACACCATCGCTATTATAATCAAAACCAATTAAATCTCCATTTGCATCTAAATTACTTAATTGACCTGAGTTTATGGTTCCGTTAACATTTACGTTTTCAAAACGAATACTACCATCAAAATTTAATTTTTCAGAAATTTCTGCATCTACACCTACATAAGGAGAATTTACATTATGTACGGTGTTATATTTTCTTTGACAACAGTTACCCCAAACTGGCTGACCAAAAGAGTAAGCTCCTCCTTGAGAAAATCCATCAAAAATACCTAATCTAGCTTTTCCATCACCTGCAACTTCAGAAATTGCAGAACTCCATTGCCATCCTATTTTAGTGTTTTGTGTTGCAGAGAACATCCCAACAGTAAGCCCTATATTGTCATTAAGTGATTTTGTAACTTTTATATCACTAAAAAAGTTGCTTAAATCTTCAATAGTTACATCAAAATATCTAATATCTTGTGCTAATCCGTTAGCTGGGTTAAAAGGTGTACCATCTTGAAAAGTTAAAGCACCTGTTGCTCCAGAAGCTCCTCTAACTAAAGCTTCGATATCTGCTACAGTACCAACATTTGCAGTAAATGGAGCGTTCCATTGACCAGAATTGTTAGAGTATCTTGCTTTACCATTTACTTTCCAATCATCACCTAAGTCAAATGAAAACTCTGCACCAACTGAAGCACTTACAGGATTGTTACCACTTCTCATATCGTTTTGGGTAGGATTACCATCATAAACACTATATGTATTTTGGATATTTACAGAATGAGGAGTATCTGATGTAATATCAAAACCTGGTAAGTTGCCAAAGGTAGGATTTGAATTTGAACCAGTTAAACTTACTGGCATTGGCATATACATTACTGAATTGTCATTTAAATATTTAAAATAAGTACGTACATACCCATTTTTAAATTCTTTGGTAAGGTTTGCTTTTAACTGCCCTCCTTTATTACCTTGGTAACCTATTTTTCTTGGACCTTCGCCAACACGCATAAAACCACCAATGTGATAATATAATCCTTCACCAATTGGTGATCCATATTCAAAATCTAATCTACTAGTTTGAAAATCTAAACCATAAGTTGCTCCTATTGTACCACCTTCTGTTCTTCCTGTTTTACTAATCATATTAATAATACCTGCAGGACCATTAGATGTTTGCGTAGATGCAGAACCTCCTCTGATAGCTTCAACTCTTCCAATATTAGAATCTATACGTAAAAAGTTATCAGCGTTACCAAAAGAAGTATCTCCAAACAACATAATAGGTAAACCATCTTCTTGTAATTGTAAATATCTAGAACCACCAGAAGAGACAGGTACACCACGAACATTAAAGTTTGCATTACCTTCACCACCTGAAGATTCTGCACGGATACCTGGAATGCTCCTAAAAAGCTCACCTGAAGATCTTGGAGATGCTTGTTTTATTTGTTTGATACCTACAGTAGAAACAGATATACTAGATTCTATTTTAGATTTTGGATTTACAACCCCAGTTACTATAATTTCATCTAACGATTGAGCGTTTTCTTTAATGGTAATATCTAATTTTAGATTACCATTCACTGTTATTTCTTTCGTAAAATTATCATAACCAATATAAGAAGCTACTATTGTGTAGGTTCCATTAGTAACATTTGTAATTTCGTAATTTCCATCAAAATCTGAGTTAGTTCCGCTAGTAGTTCCTTTTAAAAGGATGTTTACACCAGGTACTAAATTACCACTGTTATCTTTAACAGTTCCAGAAATTGTTGACTGTGCAACAAAAGCTGTCGATGATAGCATAAGTACCATCAAAAGCAAATTTTTAAAGTTTAATTGTTTTTTCATTTTAATATGAATTTAATAAAAAAGTTAATTATTTTTTGTCAAATGTATTTTTATTGGTTTTTAAATTATTAAATAAATAAATCGAAAACGTTTTCGATTTTCCGAAAACGTTTTCGATTAAGATAATTTACTATATTTACAGGATAAAATAGCAAAGTTTAATTCTATAAAAGTATGATATTTTGGTTACACTAAAACAAATAGCAGAAGAATTGGGTATTTCTATAACTACAGTATCTAAAGCACTTAAAGAATACCCTGATGTTAGTAAAAAAACCAGAAAGTTGGTTAGGGAAACTGCAGCTATGTTAAATTATAAACCTAATTCTTTTGCTGTGAATTTAAGAACTAAAGAATCTAAAACTATTGGTTTAATAATACCTGAAATTGTACACCATTTTTTTTCAAGTGTTATTAAAGGTATTATTTCTCAAGCAGAAAAAAAAGGATATTTGGTAATTACACTACAATCTAATGAATCTTATGAGTTAGAAAAAAAGCAGATAGATTTATTAATAAGTAAAAGAGTTGATGGCATTTTAATTTCTTTAGCAAATGGTACTGCAGATTATAAACATATATCTGAAGTGTTAAATCAAGAAACACCTTTAGTGATGTTTGATAAAATTGCGAAAGCTATAAAATGTTCTAAAGTAACCATAGACGATAGAAAGGCAGCTTATAAAGCCACACAATATTTAATTGACATTGGATGTAAAAGAATTGCGCATTTTAGAGGGCCATTATTGCCTCAAAATTCAATTGATCGATTTTTAGGTTACAAGCAGGCTTTAACTGATAACAATATAATTTATGACCCAACTTTGGTATATCTCTTAAATAAAATGAGTTTTGATGAAGGAAAGTTTTATGCCAATCAACTTTTAAAAGATCATAATGATGTTGATGGAATATTTATTAATACAGATTTAGTGGCTATTGGTGCCATATCAGAATTTAATAATCAAGGGATAAAAGTACCAGAGCAAATAAATGTAATTGGTTTTAGTAACTGGTTTATGGCTTCAGTAATTTCTCCATCTTTAACTACTATAAATCAACCTGGATTTGAAATAGGTAAAAAAGCGTTTAAATTACTCTATAAAGAAATAAAAGACAGAAAAAAGAAGAAAATTATTAATTACAAAAATATTGTACTTGAGACAGATTTAATAGTTAGAGAATCTACTGTTTAATCTATTTTTTGAATTGGGTGATTATTTAGTTGAGTTTTATAAAGTTTTTCTTTCAGTGAAGCCATATCTTCACTAACTTTTCTATCGATTATTTTTGCATAATGCTGTGTTGTTTTCAAAGATTTATGCCCGAGCATTTTACTTACAGATTCAATAGGTACACCATTAGTTAAAGTTACTGTTGTTGCGAAAGTATGACGAGCTAAATGAAAGGTAAGATTTTTATTTATTTCGCATAAATCAGCAATTTCTTTCAAATAAGCATTCATTTTTTGATTACTTAAAATTGGTAATAAATTGTTTGAATTTAAGACATCAGAATCCTCTTCATATTTTTTTAAAATTATTTCTGCAGAAGCCAATAATGGAATATTACTTTTGGTTTTAGTCTTTTTTCTTGTTGTTTTTATCCAACGACCACCATCAATACCAATCACGATATTATCTTTATTTAAAGCTTTTACATCTGCATAAGCTAAACCAGTAAAGCAGCTAAACACAAAAATATCTTTCACTAAATTTAAACGATGTATAGAGAATTCTTTTTCAATTAATCTTTGTATTTCTTCTTCATCCAAAAATTCTCTTTCTACTGTCTTTAAAATTCCTTTCCAGTTAAAAAATGGATCCTTAACTATCCAATCATTGGCGTATGCAATTCTAACAATTTTCTTAAAATTAGTGATGTATTTTATTGTTGTATTGTGTGCACAATTTTTTTCTGTTTTCAAATAATATTCAAACCCTGTAATAAATTTATTGTCAATCTCGGTTACTGGTATATCTTCTATTTTATATTCGTGATTGATATAATTTTTTAAATGTTTTTTTGCTGTTTTATATCTTTCTGAAGTGCCTAAAGCGTAATCTTTACCAACTAACTTTTCCATTTCAATATTATGATTTTCAAATATTTCCAAAGTCATTTTTCTAACCTCATTTTTACCTTGGAAAATGTTTCTAATATTAATAGCAGTAATTAATTTATTTTCTTCTACTAATCTTTGGTGTATTTTATAAATTCGATTAGCAATACTATCAATATACTTATTAAGTTGTTGAGCCTCTCCAGAAGAACCTTTCATCTTACTAGCAGAGGAACTCCACTTTTGAACATCAACCTTTCTTGAAATACTTAATTCGGCTCTTTTACCATTTACAGTAATCCTTAAATAAATATTAGCTTTTCCATTTTTGTCTGCTTTACTACGTTTGATGTAGAAAATGAATGAGAATAAATGTTGCATAGGTGTCAGTTAACTATTATAGCATAAATATACGAAAATTAAATTAAAACAAATCACAACTAATTAAATATCAGTATGTTTAGTTTAATTCGGTGTCAGTTAAAAATTTAAAAAATAGACTCCTAATTAGCATCTTACACAACAATTTTTAATGATTTTAGTTGATGGATAATAAGCATAAAAAACCCTATAAACATAGTGTTTATAGGGTTTTGGTGTTATTTAGTATTTCTCTTGCAGAGAGGAAGGGATTCGAACCCTCGATACCGTTGCCAGTATACTACCTTTCCAGGGTAGCTCTTTCGACCACTCAGACACCTTTCTAAATATACAAAGCGATTAAACCTTCTGGCGCTTCAACTTGTATTATTTTATTTTCTCTATCTACTTTCTTTATAAAATCATCTACCATTGGAATGTAGATTTCTGTTCCATCTCTATCAATTTCAAAAAGCGGTTGTGCAGCTTTATCGTTTATGTAAACAATTGTACCTACGTCTCCAAAATTTACATCAACTACAGTAAAACCTATAACTTCATGATAATAAAATTTATCTCCTGTTAATTTAGGCAACATTGTATTAGGCAAATAAACACCACTTTTTAAAATAGAATCTGCTTCTTCCTCAGAATACACATCTTCAAATTGAACTCGTAATTGATTTCCTTTATGAAGAGAGCTTTTATCAATAAAAAATGGAACCAAATTAGTGCCGAATTCGACATAAACTGATTCCATTTCTGTGTACAACTCAGGTTCATCTGTATCTAATTTGATAACAACTTCCCCTTTAAAACTAAATTTTGTAACGATTTTGCCTAAATAAAAACAATCTTCTTTACGCATTTTCGTATAAATTTATAATTTATTCTGCTGCTTTTTCTGCTGCTTCATCAATAGTTTCAGTAGCTGCTTCTTCTGTAGCTTCAACCTCAGCAACTTCTTCAACAACTGGTTTAGCTGCTTCAATTCTTGCTTCGTTTACTGCTTTTTCTGCTGCAAATGCTGCTGCTTTAGCATCAGATTGAGCTTTAGATAATCCAGCTTCTTTGTCAGAAATTTTAGCCGCTTTAGCTTCTAACCAAGCTGCAAATTTTGCGTCTGCTTGTTCTTGAGTTAAAGCACCTTTTCTTACACCACCAGCTAAATGATTCTTTAACATTGCACCTTTATAAGATAAAATGTTTTTTGCAGTATCTGTTGGTTGAGCTCCATTTTGTAACCATTCTACAGCTTTATCAACATTTAAATCAATAATTGCAGGGTTAACGTTAGGATTGTAAGTACCAATTTTTTCTAGGTATCTACCATCTCTTTTTGCACGAGCATCAGCGGCAACGATCCAATAGAATGGTTTCCCTTTTTTACCGTGTCTTTGTAATCTAATCTTTACAGACATAATTTGTTAATTTTTTGAGGTTCTCGACCTCGATTATTAAAAATCTTACTATCTCGTAGTAAGTGGGCGCAAAAGTACAAAACCTTTTTAAACTAAAATGCTAATTATCAATATTTTTTACACCACTCATTCTAGTTTTTATTGCTCTTTTTTATGCTAAATTTATTTCAGTATTATATATCAGTTATAAAATCTAGAATACTTTACATAACTAAATATTAGGAATAAAATTCTAAAAAGTAATAAAGTCGTTTTAAAATCTATTCTTCTACCGCTTAAACTAACTAAAATCAATCCTAATTTCTAGCTACAAAATCCATCAAAAAAATGTAAATTTACAGTCCGTTTTAAACGAAAAAACTCATCCTTAAAAAAGCCAATTATGTACTTAATTTTTGATACAGAGACTACAGGTTTACCAAAAAATTGGAATGCTCCAATTACAGATACTGACAACTGGCCAAGATGTATACAAATTGCATGGCAACTACATGATGAGATGGGTAATGTGTTAGAGCATAACGATTTTCTAATACAACCTGAAGGTTTTAACATACCCTATGATGCAGAAAGAATTCACGGAATTTCTACCGAACTAGCAGAAGAGCAAGGTATTAATCTAAATAAAGGCTTAGAACTTTTTAATGAAGCTTTAGGCAAAACAAAATTTATTGTAGGACAAAATGTTGGGTTTGATATTAATATTATGGGATGTGAATTTCATAGACTTGGTATCGAAAATAATTTAACTACACTCCCTCTTTTAGATACTTGTACAGAGAAAACAGCTACAATGTGTCAAATTTCTGGAGGTCGTGGTGGAAAATTTAAACTACCAACATTAACAGAATTACACAATCATTTATTTGGTGTAGGTTTTGGTGAAGCACATAATGCAACTGCCGATGTTGAAGCTACAACGCGTTGTTTTTTAGAATTAATTCGTCTAAGAGAGTTTACCAAAGAGCAATTAGATGTTGATGTTGATTATTTTAAAAACTTCTCTGAAACAAATCCTAAACCTATTCAAGTAATTGGTTTAAAACACATCAATTTAAAAAAGGAGAGCGATAAAATTCGTAAACGTCTAGAACAATTAAAAGACGTTAAAGAAACTAAATCTACTTCTGAAGGTTTAGCTGAATTAAAAGATGTACAATTTGCACACTTACATAATCATACTCAGTTTTCTGTTTTACAATCTACCATGCAAATTGGAAATATTGTAAAAGCGGCAGCGAAAGACAACATGCCAGCAGTTGCAATGACAGATACCGCAAACATGATGGCTTCATTTCATTTTGTAAGCGCAGTTTTAAACCATAACAAGAAAGCAGAAACTCCAATGAAACCAATTATAGGTTGTGAGTTTAATGTATGTGAAGATCATAAAAATAAGTCTCAAAAAGACAATGGATATCAAGTTGTTTTGTTGGCAAAAAACAAGAATGGCTATCATAATTTAGCTAAGATGTCGTCTATAGCTTTTGTAGATGGTTTCTATTATGTACCAAGAATAGACAGAGAAATCATTAAACAATACAAAGAAGATGTAATTGTTTTAACTGGTAATTTATATGGCGAAGTACCTAGTAAAATTCTAAACCTTGGAGAAAAGCAAGCAGAAGAAGCATTGCTCTGGTGGAAAGAAGAGTTTAAAGATGATTTTTATATTGAATTGATGCGTCATAATCAACAGGATGAAACAATTGTAAATGAAACCTTATTAAAATTTTCTAAAAACCATAACATTAAAATTGTTGCTACCAACAATACATTCTATTTAGAGAAAAAAGATGCAAATGCACATGATATTTTATTGTGTGTAAAAGATGGTGAAAAACAAGCTACACCAAAAGGAAAAGGACGTGGTTACAGATATGGTTTACCTAACGATGAGTATTATTTCAAATCTTCTGATGAAATGAAAGTACTCTTTGCAGATTTACCCGAAGCAATTATCAACATTCAAGAAATTGTAGATAAAATTGAAATTTTTACACTAGCTCGAGATGTTTTATTACCTGCTTTTGACATTCCTGAAGAATTTAAAGATAAAAAAGACGAAGAAGATGCAGGCAAAAGAGGTGAAAATAATTTCTTAAAACACTTAACCTTTGAAGGAGCTAAAATTCGTTATGGAGAAATTACAGAATCTATAAAAGAGCGCTTAGATTTTGAATTAGAAGTAATTGAGAAAACGGGATATCCTGGATATTTCTTAATTGTTGAAGATTTTATTCGGGAAGCTAGGAAAATGGATGTTTCTGTTGGTCCGGGTCGTGGTTCTGCAGCTGGTTCTGTTGTTGCATATTGCTTATGGATTACTAATATAGATCCTATAAAATACGATTTACTTTTTGAGCGTTTCTTAAATCCAGAACGTGTATCGATGCCCGATATTGATATTGATTTTGATGATGAAGGTCGTGGTCGTGTTATGGATTATGTAATTGATAAATATGGTGCAAACCAAGTAGCACAAATTATTACATACGGAACAATGGCTGCAAAATCTTCTATTAGAGATACTGCCAGAGTTTTAGATTTACCTCTTTTTGAAGCCGATAGAATTGCAAAATTAATTCCTGGAATTAAATTAAAAAATATTTTTGGTGAAGACGCAAAAAGTAAAGGTAAAGTTGATGGTTTGCGCGCCGAAGAAAAACAATTAGTAGAAGAATTAAAAAACATGTCTTTTGGAACTGATTTAGTTTCAGAAACTATAAACAAAGCAACAATTTTAGAAGGTTCTGTTAGAAACACAGGAATTCATGCCTGCGGAGTAATTATTACACCAGGTGATATTACAAACTACGTTCCTGTAGCTCTAGCAAAAGATTCCGACATGTATGTTACTCAATTTGACAACTCGGTAGTAGAAAATGCTGGTTTGTTAAAAATGGATTTTTTAGGTTTAAAAACACTGACTTTAATTAAAGACACAGTTAAAATTGTTAAAGCTAAACATAATGTAGATTTAGATCCAGAGAATTTCCCTTTGGATGATATAAAAACATATGAGCTTTTTCAAAGAGGTGAAACTGTAGGTGTTTTTCAATACGAATCTCCAGGAATGCAAAAACACATGCGTTCTTTAAAACCAACTGTTTTTGCAGATTTAATTGCTATGAATGCATTGTATCGTCCAGGTCCAATGGAATACATTCCGTCTTTTATTAACAGAAAACACGGAACTGAAGATATTGAGTATGATTTACCTGCTATGGAAGAATATTTGGCAGAAACTTATGGAATTACGGTATATCAAGAGCAGGTAATGTTACTCTCTCAAAAACTTGCCGATTTCACCAAAGGTGAAGCCGATGTTTTACGTAAAGCCATGGGTAAAAAACAGATTGCAGTGCTAGATAAAATGAAGCCAAAATTTATTGAGCAAGCTGCAAAAAATGGGCATGATCCAGAAAAATTAGAAAAAATTTGGAAAGATTGGGAGGCTTTTGCAAGTTATGCCTTTAATAAATCTCACTCTACATGCTATGCATGGATAGCTTATCAAACAGCTTATTTAAAAGCACATTATCCTGCAGAATACATGGCTTCTGTTCTTTCTAATAATATGAATGATATTAAATCTGTATCATTTTTTATGGAAGAATGCAAGCGTATGGAATTACAAGTTTTTGGGCCTGACTTAAATGAATCTTATTTAAAATTTTCTGTAAATGATGAAGGAGCAGTTCGTTTTGGAATGGCTGCTGTAAAAGGTGTTGGCGCAGGAGCTGTAAGAGCAATTATTAAAGAAAGAAAAGAAAACGGGAATTATACATCTATTTTTGACTTGGCTAAACGCGTAGATTTAAGAGCGGCAAATAAAAAATCTTTTGATAGTTTAATTAAAGCTGGAGCTTTCGATTCTTTTACAGATACACACAGAGCACAATATTTTGCTACTGATGAAAAAGGTTTAACGTTCTTAGAACGTGCTATGAAATTTGGTAGTAAATTTCAAGAAAATGAAAATTCAGCACAAGTTTCTATGTTTGGCGAAGCTTCTACAGTGCAATTTCCAGAGCCAGATATTCCAGAATGTGAAACCTGGGGAACCATGGAGCTTTTATCACAAGAAAAAGAGGTTATCGGAATTTATATTTCTGCACATCCGCTTGATGATTTTAAGAACGAAATGAAATTCTGCAACGCTTCTTTAAAATACTTTAAAGCTGATCTAGCAAAATTTGTAAACATGAATTTAGCTTTTGCAGCAATTATAACAGATGTACAACATAGAGTTTCTAAAGCAGGAAAAGGTTGGGCAATGTTTACTATGGAAGATTATGGTGATAGTAATGAATTTAGGATTTTTGGAGAAGACTATTTAAGAATGAAACACTTTTTAGTCCCTAATTCTTTCTTATTTGTTCGTGCTACAATTCAACCAGGCTGGACAAATAAAGAAACGGGAATTGCTGGAGAACCAAGATTAAAGTTTACAGAAATGAAACTTTTGCACGACATTATGGATGAATTGTGCAAGAAAGTTACCATTCAAATACCATTAGAAGAAATTACAGCAAAAACAATTTTAAATTTAGAATCTATCTTAAAAAATAATCCAGGAAAGCAATCTTTAAACTTTACAATTTGGGATAAAAAAGAGAAATTAGAGGTGAGTTTACCGAGTAGAAATACAAAGGTTCATATTTCGAATGAGTTGTTGAGCTCTTTAGAGAGCCAGCAAATTAAATACAAATTAAATTAATTTTAACGTTGATTTATAAAAGGTAAATGAATAAAAACAAAAATGGTGTTTGGACAAGTTGGAATGACAATATTAGTTCCAATTACGAATCACTTTATAAAATTACATCAGAACAAGAATTACAAGAAATTGTAAAAAAATCTGAAAAAATTCGTGTTTTTGGAAACAAGCAATCTTCTGCAGATATTGCTTCTGGTGTGGCTACTTTGGTTGATATGAGAACTTACAATCAAGTTATTCATTTTAACGAATCTGCGAAAACCATTACAGTTCAATCTGGTATTATTTTAGGCGATTTATTAGAAATTATAGAGAGCAAAGACTGGTGCATTCCTTGTTTACCAGATATTAATACCATAACTATTGGTGGGGCTTTGGCAACAGGAACACATGGCACAAGTGGAAAATTATTATCAGAATATGTTATTAATTTTAGAATGGTTTTAGCTGATGGTGCTATAAAAACCATAACAGAAAAAGACAATTTGATAAATGCTGTAAGAGTTTCTTTAGGGGCTTTAGGGGTTTTGTCAGAAATCACTTTTCAATGCGAACCTCTTTATACTTTGCATATAAAAGAAGGCCCAGAAGATGATACTCTTTGGTTACCCAAAATTAAAGAAAGACTTCAGAATCACGATTTTTTAAGAATTCTATGGTTGCCTCACACAGATAAAGGGTATGTAATTATTGGTGATAAAATTGACTCAAATACAGCAATAAAAGAAGATTTAGGTCCATCTTATTTAAAACACAGAAGAACTGCCTCAAAAATATTATACAAATATTCGCACGTTTTCCCATGGATAACTGCAATTGCTAACAAACTTTTATACAAAGGTTTTTTTAGTACTATCAAAGAACACAAAGGTTCTTTATACCAATCCACTGTAACAAAATCTAGAGGTTCTACTTTAGAATTGGCAGAATGGACAATAGGTTTAGATTTATTTCCACAAGTTTTTGAAGAATTAAAAACAGAAATTAATAAATGGTCTAACAAATCATTTATTCATATTCCTATGGATATTCGTTTTGTATATAAAGACAAATCTTGGTTAAGTTATGCTTATCAAAAAGATATAGTTACAATGGGTTGTGTCTCAAGAAATGCAGCAACAGCAGATACTTACGAGGCTTTTAAAAGTATCGAAAAAATATTTTTAAAACACGGAGGAAAACCTCATTGGGCAAAACGTTTTAAGGCTAAAGACAAACAGCTTTCTTTAGTTTACGCCAAATGGGAAGACTTTAAACTTTTAAGAACTAAATTTGATCCAACAAATAAGTTTATGAACCCATATTTGGAAAAATTATTCAATATAAAAAGATAAAAAAATGTTGCCTAAAGGATTTTTATTTGATTTTGATGGAGTTGTTGTAGATAGTAAAGAAAGTCATTATTCGGCTTGGGCTTCTGCTTTTAGAGAGTTATTTAATACTGAAATAGCACCATTTCCTAAAGCTCATGCAGGAAAATCGCCAATGATAATTGCAGAATACTTCTGCAGTGTTATTGGTGAAGAAAAACGTGCTGAAGAACTATTTTTTTTAAAAGATTCTCATCTAGATAAGTATTTTAAAATACCCAAATTACTACCTGGAGTTAGAGAGTTTACAACCCTTTTATCCGAAGAAAAAATACCTTATGGAATTGCCAGTAATGCAACAAAACAGTTTTTAGAAAACAGTGTTCATCATTTAAACTTAAATTTTAAAACAGTTTTTGGTGTACAAGATTATATAAAACCAAAACCGGCTCCTGAAGCTTATATTTTATTAGCAGAAACTTTAGGTTTTACCACAGACGATTTTAAAGATATTTGGGTTTTTGAAGATAGTTTAACAGGTACAAAAGCTGCAAAATTAGCAGGAATGATTCCTATTGGTATTTTAACTGAGCATAATGAAAAAGAACTAAAGGGAGCAGGAAGTGTTTTAGTTTTTCCAACATTATTGGAAGCTTACGAGCATTTAACAAAGTAATTTAAAGCTACTTTAAATCAAGAAGTTAACTCCCTAAACAGCGTTTCTAAATTTTTATTTTGAGTATTTAAACCAAGAATTTTAAGTCCGTTTTCTTGTGCAAAATCAAAAATTTTGGGGCGCATATCTTCTTTAGATTCAAAGGTAATATGCCAAGTATAATCGTAATTGTTTTTATAAGAAACTATATTTGGTAATCTTTTTATAAACTGTTCTTCTATCTTATAATCGAAAGTAACTTCTATTACTTGTTCATTATCTACCTTAAGGTCAGATAGTTGTTTATCAACCAAAACCTCTCCTTTTTTAATGATGATTACTCGATCGCAAACTGCTTCTACTTCTTGCATAATATGTGTAGAAAAAAGAACTGTTTTATCTTTTCCTAACTCCTTAATTAATGCTCTAATTTCAACTAACTGATTAGGATCTAAACCAGTAGTTGGTTCATCTAAAATTAACACTTTCGGATTGTGTAAAATTGCAGCTGCTAATCCTACTCTTTGCTGATATCCTTTAGATAATTGATGTATTTTTTTATGGGCTTCTTCTGTTAAACCTACTTTTTTAATACAAAGTTCTATTTCGCTTTTATCAACATTAAAAATAGTTGCCCGAAATTGCAAATATTCACGCACGTACATATCTGTATATAAAGGATTGTGCTCTGGTAAATAGCCAATATTTTTCTGTGCTTCTATCTGGTTTTGTAAAACGTCTATTTCATCAACTAAAACAATACCTTCATTTGGTTTAATAAAACCTGTTAAGATTTTCATCATCGTAGATTTCCCTGCTCCATTTGGACCTAAAAAACCTATTATCTGGCCTCTATCCGCAGAAAAAGAAACATCATTTAATACTTTCTGGTTTTTATAAATTTTTGAAACTGATGTTACTTGTATCGACATTTTTACAACGATAGTTTTATTTTATTAAACAACTAAATTATCTCTTTTTTAGTTTATAATATTTGAAGTTTTCAATTTAATTTTTCGAATATTTTTCATCCTATACCAAGTTAATTTATGTCTTTGTTTATATACCCATAGACAACCTAAATCTAATAGAAAATAAAAGAGACTTATTCCACTTGGTGGATTATGACTTGGTAAAAAAGAAAATGTATTAAAAGCTAATTCTGGCCATTTCCAGCACAAAAAACTTGTGCCAACAATTTCTAAATAAGCTACAGAAACATACATTGTTAGATAAAAAAGACGTTCTCGTGGTTTATTTCTTAAAATAAACAGTGTTGCTATTGTCATTACAAAACCAAATACATCTCCTCTAAAAACTAAAAAAACGGAAGCATATATAAAAATAAAAACACTTAAAAAGCTTTCAATTATTTTTCTCTTTTTAAGTATAGCACTAGCTTTAGAAAAATATAAAACACCCGCATAAACTAAAGCATGCCCAAATGGGATATAATGAGGTACGTTTTCTAATCTATACGTATACATGCCTAAAACTACAGAAAATAAATATTCGCCAAAAAAACCAATTAAAACACCAGCAATTAAATGCTCTTTAGTTCTTTTATTCACTTTCCAATATACTATTGGAAACACAAATAACATACTTAAATTTGCATATAGTTGTGCATTATCTATTATATTATAAATGTAAAAACCATCTAAAAATAAACCGTAAGCGATAAATAACCAAAGTAAACCTAAACTTTTAAAAGCTGCATAAAAAGATGATTTTGATGCCAATAAACTCATGTTGTAAAAGTAGGAAAGTAATTTTGTAATTTCTATTTTGATTTAAAAAAAATGACTCAAATTTCTTTGAGTCATTTAATTATTTTTTAATTGTTTTTACAATTGATAAATAATTCTAAAAGTTAAGAATCTCGGCTGTATATAATAATCTACCGTATTTACAGAAAAACTACCTGCATTAGCACTACTTTGAGATCTTGTATCTAATAAGTTTGTTGCCTTTACTTGATATTCCCACTTACTATCATTATTGGCTCTGTAAATTAAAGAAGCATCCCAAAAATCGAAACTATTTAAGGTAGATGTTTCATCTGATAGCGCAGAATAACTATACTTGGTTCTAAAAGTTAACTTCTCCCAAATATAAGCATCAAACTCTATTGATGGAGCATTGGTTGTTCTCTTAGTGCTTCTATCTCCTTGGTCATTATCTTGTAATGTATATCCATAATTTAGAGTTACATTTGGAGCTTTTCTAAAATTTGTACCAAAACTAGCTACATATCTTTGTGTAAAACTTTCATTATTAGAAACTCTATCATTTATCTCTTGAGCATATTTACTGTAAGACAAACTTGTGTTAAGAGATGCTCTGTATTTTCTAAATGTTTTTTGAAAACGACCGCTAAAACTTAAACTTTCATTTGCAAATTCAGAATTTTCTGGACTTCTAACACTTACTACACTTCCTGGGTCAAATTGTGCATTTGAAGTAACTTGATCTATTCTTTTGTTATAATTTAATGATGCAAAAATATTTGTATAATTAAACATATTAAAACTAAAATATCTTAAACTAGCATTATGTGATAAAGCATTTTCTAAAATAGGATTTCCTGAAAAAATTGAGTTATAATTATTTAAAACTAGACCTCTTGCAAATTGATTAACATCTGTAAACTGAGTTTGCATTCTATAATTTAAAGAAATATTTTCGCTTTGTTTTAAGCTAATTCTCATATTAAAGTCTGGTAAAATTCTCACAAAATTATCTTTATAATTTGTTGAAAACTGATTATTTTCAACGTTATATAAATGCGCAGTAAAACCTGGTGTAATTGTAAATTTACCTGTTTTAAATTGATAATGAATACCAAAATAAACATCTGTAAAAGTATAGTCTATATTATTGGTATCTAAACCATTATTAATAGTAGATGTTCCATCAAACTCAGTACCATTATCTAGTCTTTGAAAAATATCTGAATCAAATTTTTGATTGCTATAAATAGTCCCAAAGGTTAGATTAATATTACTTTTAGTATTTAAAACATTCCAATAATCTAACTTTGCATCTATTTGATTTGTTTTAACCCTTTTTTCTTGGTTAATATCATATCCTGCTTGCATGTCATCTAATCCTAAAGCATCACCTGTATTTGAATATGAAGCTTTATCTTCTAGAATAGCGTTGTATAAAGGGTCTTCATCTTGAATTAAAGATTGTGCAGATAACGCAAAAATATTTCTCTCATTAGCTGTATAATAATAATTAAAATTTTGATTTATACTAAATGGAGTTGCTTTTTCTATTTGATCTAAATTACCTAAGTTAGAAGAATAGAAATCTTGATTTTGAGATTCTTTAGACATTCTTCCATAAATATCATAATCCAATTGATTATTAGTATTTGGCTTGTAATTTAAACTAAATTTTAATAAACCAGAATTGGTATCTTGTAAAGTATTACTTTCTGTAGATTCGTCTGGAATACCTAAACTAGGATCTGTATAAAGAATAGAAGTGTTCTGTACAGTTTGCACTTTACTATTGCTAAAAATTGCAAAACCACTTACATCTAAAGTAGACTTTGGTGAATAGCTAAAATTAGCTGCGGCTAATTTAGATTCTATAGAATTTGCTCTATTATTTTGTAAAGTTAATAATCCTATATTATTGCTTCCTAAGCTTATACTGGTTCCGCTATTATTACTAGGCGCTCTAAAACCGCCCCCAAAGTTTCTTGCGTCTTTACCACTAAAAGCTACTTCACCAATGTTATTTAAATCTCCAATAAAGTTTATACTATACTTTGGGTTGTAGTAAAATAATTTAGGTTGTACTACATATAAAGAGTTGTCTTCTGCTGTTCCTCCTCCTGCTGTAACGTCTCCAAACCAAAAGTTCTTTTTCCCTTCTTTTAATTTAATATTAATAGCAATATTGTCTTCATTATTTTGCACACCTCTTAACTGACTTACCTCACCAAAGTTTTTTAAAACCTCTACTTTATCAACAGCATTTGCAGGTATGTTTTTTGTTGCTAGTTTAGTATCTCCATCAAAGAAATCTTTACCATCTACCATTACTTTACCAACTTTCTTACCTTCAATTTCTATTTCGCCTTCATCATTTACCTCCATACCAGGTATTTTCTTTAAAACATCTTCTAATTTTCTTTCGGAACCGTTTTTAAATGAATCGGCATTATATACAATTGTATCACCCTTTATAGTTACAGGCATTTTAGACACTATATTTATACCCTCTAAAGAATCATCATAGTCTAAAATAATATTTTTTTCTATATCTGCAGACTTAGTTTCTACTGTAAAATCTACAGATTTCATACCCACATAACTAATCTTAATATTAAAAGTTCCGTTACGGTCTAAATCTAATTTATATTTTCCTTTAGCATCTGTAAAACCATAAGAAGCCATTTTTTTGGTAACCTTATTTATAGCAAGAACATTTGCCATTTCTAATGGATCTCCAATACTGTCTTTTACAATACCAGTAAGTTTAACTTGGGCATTAGTAAACAATGTAACCATGAAAATGGCTAGTAGTAGTAATTTTTTCATTTGTGTAATTTGATTTTTTTAATGTAGATTAAAAACGACCTTTTCCTCCTCCATTTCTTCCTCTTCTTTGAAACATCTCTCTCATTTCCTCCATCTTCTTTGTAACTGTTTCTGTATACTTTTTTCTAGTAATTTTCTTTCCTTTATCTGGAGCTTCAATTGCTTCTTTTTCTGAAGGATTCATTACTATTTCTGTACATAAAATTGTAGTTCTCCCAGAATTAATTTCTAAAATTAAACCAGGTAAACCCCAGAATTCTCCAGGCCCATTACTAACAGGTATTTGAGGTGTGTACCAAGCTGTAATTAATGTTTGTTTTGGCATTTCTATATCGTCAGAAATTTTTACAGTGTTAGTAGAATCTTTTTTAGAAGTATCCTCCTTTTTTTATCATCTTTTTTTCTACGTCTCATTTTAGACCAATCTAAAGGATTTACATCTTGAAGCAAGGTAGCTTTAAAACATGTATAATTACCAATTTGTTTTGTTTCTGAACCTAATTCCCATTTTGGTTGTTCCATTTCGTCTGAAATTAAGAACTTTTTACCAAAAAACTCAGTAGATTCTAATGCAACTTTATCTTTTGTATTTTTATATTTAATACCATTACCTCCCATCATACCTCCAAAACGAGATCTTCCACCTGCTGTAGGCGCTGCTAATTTTGCATCTTCTTTATAAAGAGACGAACTTTTATCGAAAGTTAGAATAAACGTTTTTTCTAACATAGACTTCATTCTTTCTGCAATTTGTTTTTTTCTTGCTTCAGACATTTGTCCGTTTCTAGACCATCTACTCATATCCATTGTAGTTTTAGACATGTAGGTTGCTTTTCCTTGAAAATCTTTTTGAGCAAACGTAGTTATAGTAACAAAAGCAAAAAAGAAAGTAAATAATGATTTCATAATATCTTGTTTAATTTTATGTGCATGGTCTTATTAACCACCTCTTAGACTAAAAAAACACAAAGGTTTAAAACTAGTTTAAAAAAAATTAACCTCCAATTTTAATTTCAATACTATTACCTTTTCCTCTTCTGTTTCTAAACCGCTCCATCATTTCTTTTGATTTTTCTTTCGTAATTTTTTCAAATTTCTTATTATTTACTACTTTTCCTTTTTTTGGTTCTTCAATTTTAACTTCATCTTTAGGATTTAAAATAATCTCAGTACATACTATTGTTGTTTTACCATCATTAATTTCTAAAATTAAACCTGGTAATCCATAATAATCTCCAGGTCCGTTACTAACTGGTACTTGTAGGGTATACCAAGCTGTAGTGGTAATTGTCTTTTTATTAGCTTCTTCTTTAGGTTTCCCATCTTCTAATGTTAATTTCATTTCTTCTACTTCTCTAGAAAAAGTTGCCTTATAGCATGTATAATTTCCTATGTTTTTAGTTTCAGATGATAATTGCCAATCAAATTCTTGCAAATTATCTTTAACCAAAAAAGCCTTACCCATTATTTCTGTTTTATTAGAAAAACGTTTTTCTTTTAAATTTTTATAGTAAATATCTGAACCTCCAGAACCAAAAGACATTACTTTAATTCCACCTCCTAATTGTTGAGAAGGAGCACTTAAAGCTACATCTTCTTTATAAATAGATGAGAATTTATCGAATTGTAAAATAAAAGTTTTTTGATTCATTTTCTTAAGTCGAGCCTCTAAATCTTTTTTCATTTTATCAGAAATATTAGCATTGTTTTTACCGCCAATTTTAAAACTAGATTTTCTACTAGTTTTATAAATAGCTTTACCAGAAAATTCTTGTGCTTGAAAAGAAAGCATAAAAAATAAGACAATAGTTGTTGTTATTAATTTCATATAGATACATTTTATTTGAACATTACAAAGATGCATATCATTTATATGCATTTGCGTTAACAAGTGTTAACGAGTGTTAACCTAAGCTTTTTATCGTTATTACTAACTATCTTTGAAATATGAATACCAAAAAACATCAATGGATTTTTTACTTAATCACAGCAACAATTATTACTACAATTGGTGTTCAGCTTTATTGGAACTACAAAAATTATGAAGAAAATAAAATTAGAATTGCTAATGAAATTCAGTTAAGCTTAGACAATGCTGTAGAAGAATATTATGCAACTCTTGCAAAAAAAGAAATAACAACTATTATTAATTACAATAGCGAAAAATCTGATACAAATTTTTTTCGAAGCATAAAATTTGATTCTATTTTTAAACAATCTAATAAATTACAAAAACTAAAATCGTTAACTAAAAAAGACTCTTTATCTAAACCTCAGTTTGAAATTACAAGTATTTCTATTTCTACAGATGGTAAAAATAACGAAGAAAAAACAGATTCAATATTTAACAATATTGCTAAAGAAATTACACTTAGGCAGAAAAACATAAATAAAGAATTAAAACATAAAAATCTTACAGAGATTAAATATTTTTCTGGAGATAAAATTGCAGATAGTTTAAAGCTAATTAAAAATTTAAAGCCAATTTTTTTATCTGTCACCTCTAATTACATAAATTATAATCAATTAGATTCATTAATAAAAAATCAATTAAAAAGTAAAAAATTAGAAATAGATTTTAAATTTAATCACTTAAAAAAAGATACTATTTTTCACTCTTCAAATGATACATTAATCTCAAAAAAGTTAATGTATCATGTTTCATCTAAATCTACCTATTTAAAAAAAGATGAAGAATTTAAACTACATTATAACAACCCAAGTTTAGAAGCATTAAAAAGGAGCACATTAGGTATTATTCTATCTTTACTTTTATCTCTTTTAATAATTTCATGCTTGTTTTATTTGCTAAAAATTATCAATCAACAAAAAGAATTGGCCACCATAAAAAACGATTTAATTAGCAATATTACTCACGAATTTAAAACACCAATTGCAACAGTTTCTACAGCTATTGAAGCATTAGAAAACTTTAATGTTTTAGATGATAAAGAAAGGACACAAAAATATTTAAAAATGTCTTCTATTCAACTAAAAAAATTGCATCAAATGGTTGAAAAACTACTAGAAACAGCCACTTTAGATAGCGAGCAACTTTTATTAAAAAAAGAAACTATAAATATTGTAGATTTAGTTGATAAATTGGTTAATAAACACAAACTACTTACCAAAACTAAAGAGTTAAATTTCTCTACAAATACACAACCAATTTATTTAAATATTGATGTTTTTCATTTTGAAAATGTAATTTCTAATTTAATTGATAACGCTATAAAATACGGTGGAAATACGATTGAAATTAATATAAATTCCATATTAAAATCAACAGAAATAACAGTTGCTGATGATGGAAATGGTATTGAAAAAAATCAACAAGAAAAGATTTTTGATAAATTTTATAGAGTTCCTAAAGGAAATACACACGATGTAAAAGGGTTTGGAATTGGTTTATATTACAGTAAAAAAATCATAGAAAAACATCAGGGAAACATTTTAATTCTATCAGATAAAAATAGAACTATATTTAAAATTACAATGCCTAATGAATAAAGTAAAAGTACTTTTAGCAGAAGATGAAGCAAGTTTAGGTATGATTGTAAAAGAGAGTTTAGAATCTAGAAATTTTATGGTTTCTCATGCATTAAATGGAGAAGAAGCATTAGATATTTATCAAACAGAAAAACCAAATATTTTGGTTTTAGATGTTATGATGCCTAAAAAAGATGGGTTTACTTTAGCTAAAGAAATTCGCTCAGAAAATAAAAATATTCCTATTATTTTTCTCACAGCAAAATCGCAAACTTCAGATGTTTTAGAAGGTTTTAATCATGGTGGAAATGATTATTTAAAAAAACCTTTTTCTATGGAAGAATTAATTGTGAGAATAAAATCGCTCTTAAACAGGATTGAACTTAAAACCAATGTTGATACTATAAAAATAGGAAGCTACATTTTTAATTATACAAAACAAACTTTAGAATACTTTAAAACCACAGAAACACTAACCCATAGAGAAGCTCAATTACTTTTTTATCTTTTTGAAAATAAAAACGAAGTATTAGACAGAACCTTTATTTTAAATAAATTATGGGGAAATGACGATTTTTTTAACGCAAGAAGTATGGACGTTTTTATAAGTAAACTTAGAAAAAAATTAAAAAAAGATCCAAATATTCAAATTTTAAATGTTCGAGGTTTTGGATATAAATTAATTTGTTAGCCTTTTACTAACTATAATTTTTACTACCTTTATGGTTACTTTTTAATTTTTAGAATTTTTAAAATATGCACGTTGCAATTGCAGGAAATATTGGTGCTGGTAAAACCACACTTACAAAACTTTTAGCCAAACATTACAAATGGAAACCTCACTTTGAATCTGTAGATGAAAATCCTTATTTAGATGATTTTTATGCAGAAATGGAACGTTGGTCTTTTAACTTACAAGTTTACTTTTTAAACAGTCGTTTTCGTCAAATATTAGAATTAAGAGAATCTGGAAAAAACATCATTCAAGATAGAACTATTTATGAAGATGCTCATATTTTCGCTCCTAATTTACATGCTATGGGTTTAATGACAAACAGAGATTACAGTAATTATAGTTCTCTTTTTGAATTAATGGAAAACCTAGTATCTCCTCCAGATTTATTAATTTACTTACGAGCAGATATATCTACTTTAGTAGGACAAATTCATAAAAGAGGTAGAGACTATGAAAACTCTATTAGTATTGATTATTTAAGCAGATTAAATGAACGTTATGAAGCTTGGATATCTACTTATAAAAAAGGAAAACTATTAGTTATAGATGTAGACAATTTAGACTTTGTATCAAACCAAGAAGATTTAGGCTATATCATTGACCGAATTGATTCGCAAATTAATGGTTTATTTTAAAGCATAAACAAAATACTATAAAAAGTAAAGAGACCGTTAAAAACGGTCTCTTTTTTTGTGATAAATCACTCATGATAGATAGTCCCCCAACTTTCTATCAGATCTTTATTGAGAATTAACTCAACACTTCTATTTTATTATCTACAATTTCCTTAATAGGAATTATAATTTTTTTATTTTCTGATACTAATACTACAGAAATATCATCTATAGATTCTATAACACCTTCAAAGCTATCTGTTTTAATCTTATTACCTACTTGTAGGTTTTTTCTAGAATAATAACCAAATAGTAACCTTTTAATTACATCTCTTGAACCTAATCCAAAAGCAATTGTAAACGCTGCTAATATTGATGCGAATATAATAGATAAATTGTTAGTAATCAAATCTGTATTTACACCTGCTTGGTTAAGCGCTGTAACGCTTACTATGATTGCGATTAGATAGAATATTATATTACCTACAAGGTTGCCTCCAGTCAATTCTAAAGACGAAAACATGGTCGAAATCGCTTTCTTTGCCATATTTGCAACATAAATTCCAACGGCAAAAATAACTAATGCACTTATTAATTTAGGTAAATATGCTATTAAATTACTCAATTGCTCAGATACCATTCTTAAGCCTAATAATTCTGAAGCTACAATAATAAAAATGAAAATTAAGATCCATTTTATAGAAGTAATTATAATTTTTGTTGGTTGTATTTTAATTGAAGTATTTCCAAAAATTTCATCAACATTTAATTTTTCTGGTAAACTGTCTATATTTGTAAGTCCTAGTGCTTTTTTTATGATGTAAAGTACTAGTTTGATAAAAAGCCATCCAACTATTAAAAAAGCTAATCCTTTTAATAATTGAGGTAAAAAAGCAACAATGCTATTCCAAAGACTTTGTAAAAAACTAAAATCGAAATCTGTTTTTAAAGGTAATAGTAGCGCGTTCATTTTATATAGTAGATTTGGTTATTTTTTTCTTTGACGTTTTACTATCTCCAGAAAAAAAGTCCCAATAGTATTTGGGTATTTTACTAGAAATAAATCTGCAACATCAATTGTAAGTTTTATCATATTTACATCATTAAGCACCTTCTTTTTTAAAACTTCTGGTACTTCATAATGATGTAATATTTTTTTAAAGGGATTGTTCATAATTATAATTCTTCGTAAGCAATTACAACTTTTTGTTTTGCTCTTTTAATACGCATCTTTACTGCGCTTTCGCCAATATCTAATACTTCAGAAATCTCTTTAATACTCATATCATCTTGATACTTCATTAAAAGAATCATTTTTTCTTTAATATCTATTAAAGACAATGCCTTAACCAATTTTTCAGACTTCAATTCAAATAATTGTGCGTCTTCAATGTCTTGAGAGTCATCGTCTTCTTTAATTTGATCTGTAACTACTGTAACTTTCTCCTTTTTTTATGTGTATTTCTTTGCACATAATTTACACAAAAATTATACGTAAAAGAATACAACCAAGTAGAAAACTTAGAGTTACCTTTAAATGTTTTTAATTTTACAAACAAACGAATAAAAACATCATGTGTTAAATCTTCTGCTTCTTCTTTATTCTTAGAAAAACCATAACACTTATTATAAACAACTTTAGAGAATCTATCATATAAAATAGCAAACAATTGCGAGTTGTTTGTTTCTACTATTTTAAAGACCAATTCTTCGTCTGTTAAGCTATTTACACTACTAATTTTCAATATCTGTTAGTTTTATGACACAAAAGAAAGTAATAAGTCACAACTATTTTTAAAAAAAGTTAGAGTGTAATATTAAATCGATCGAACGTATTCAATGTTCTTTTAAGAAAATTTAAAAAAATAAAAATTTTGTAACATTTTTACAAAGCCTTACGTATAAATAGGTGTAACATGAATATGAATCCTTAAAAAAGTCATAGAAAATTAGATGAGACAACTTAAAATTACCAAGCAGGTTACTAATAGAGAAACCGCTTCCTTAGATAAATATTTACAAGAAATTGGAAAAGTAGACTTAATTACTGCTGATGAAGAAGTTGAATTAGCACAGTTAATTAAAGCTGGTGACCAACGTGCATTAGAGAAATTAACAAAAGCTAATTTACGTTTTGTTGTATCTGTTGCAAAACAATATCAAAATCAAGGATTAACTTTACCAGATTTAATTAATGAAGGTAACTTAGGTTTAATTAAAGCAGCTAAACGTTTTGATGAAACTCGTGGTTTTAAATTTATATCTTATGCTGTTTGGTGGATTCGTCAATCTATCTTACAAGCATTAGCAGAACAATCTCGTATTGTGCGTTTACCGTTAAATAAAATTGGTTCTATCAATAAAATTAACAAAATGTATGCTTTCTTAGAGCAAGAAAACGAAAGACCTCCGAGTCCAGAAGAAATTGCTAAGAAATTAGACATGACAGTTAATGACGTAAAAGAATCTATGAAAAATTCTGGGCGTCACGTATCTATGGATGCTCCATTAATTGAAGGTGAAGATTCTAACTTATATGATGTTTTAAATTCTGGCGAATCTCCAAATCCTGATCGTGTTTTATTACATGAATCTTTAAGAATTGAGATTAATAGAGCTTTAGAAACTTTAACTCCTAGAGAAGCAGATGTTGTAAAATTATACTTCGGTTTAGGCGAGCACCAACCAATGACTTTAGAAGAAATTGGAGAAACTTTCGATTTAACTCGTGAGCGTGTACGTCAAATTAAAGAAAAAGCAATTAGAAGATTAAAACATACTTCTAGATCTAAAATATTAATGACATACTTAGGCTAGCAATCGCAGATTACATTAAGTAGCACTCATACTTCTAAAAAGTGTAAAACATATTTTAAAAAACTCTCAAATATATTTTTGGGAGTTTTTTTTGAAGCAATTTCCTGCTTTCCGCTATATCTTTTTATGCTGTCATTGCGAAGTTTACTTTTTTGTAAACTGTGGCAATCTCATAATTAAAAAGAAGATTGCTTCGTTCCTAACAATGGTGCTTATTAATTTTTAGCATAAAAAGGATGCCGCTTCAATCAGGGCTAAGCATATTTATTAATTTTATTACTTCCCTTACATTCTTCCTATACTAATTAATTATCTTTGCAACATAAAATAACAACACAACAATAAACTAATGAGTAATTTAATTGCACCATCAATTTTAGCAGCAGATTTTGCTAATTTACAAAGAGACATCGAAATGGTAAACAATAGTGAAGCAGATTGGTTTCACATTGATATTATGGATGGCGTTTTTGTACCTAACATTTCTTTTGGAATGCCAGTTCTAAAGGCAATTGCAAAACATGCTACAAAAACAATTGATGTACATTTAATGATCGTAAATCCAGATCAGTACATACAAACTTTTGCAGATTTAGGTGCAAATGTTTTAACGGTACATTATGAAGCTTGCACACATTTACATAGAACAATACAAGCCATAAAAGCTACAGGTATGAAAGCAGGAGTTGCTTTAAATCCGCACACACCAATAGCCGTTTTAGAGGATGTTATTGCAGATTTAGACATGGTTTGTATTATGAGTGTTAACCCAGGTTTTGGCGGACAGTCATTTATAGAAAACACCTATAAGAAAGTAGCCCAACTAAAACATTTAATAGAATTTACAGAATCTTCTTGTCAAATAGAAATTGATGGCGGAGTTACAAACTTAAACGCTAACAAATTAATTGAAGCTGGAGCAAATATTTTAGTTGCTGGTAGTTATGTTTTTGGAGCAGAAAATCCTACAGAAACTATTTCAGATTTAAAAAACATTATTGCATAATTGCTTTACACAGTAGTAGACATAGAAACAACAGGAAATGGGTATAAAGGTTCTAAAATAACCGAAATATCCATTTTTGTTTTTAATGGAACAACTATAATTGATGAATTTACATCACTAGTAAATCCTGAGCAAAATATACCTCCATTTATTACTAATCTTACCGGTATTACCAATGCGATGGTTAGAAACGCACCTAAATTTTTCGAAATTGCTAAAAAGGTGTCAGAAATAACTAAAGGCACTATTTTTGTAGCGCATAATGTAAACTTCGATTATAACATAATTCAGGAAGAATTTAAAAGTTTAGGATTCGATTTTAAACGAAAAAAATTGTGTACTGTTCGATTGTCAAGAAAAATAATTCCGGGGTTAAGTTCATACAGTTTAGGTAATATTTGCACACATGAAAACATTTCTATTAATGGAAGGCATAGAGCAAAAGGAGATGCAGAAGCAACAACAGAATTGTTTAGAAGATTAATAGAAAGAGATCATAATTTTACAATCAATTCTTTTTTAAATCCAAAATCTAGACAAGCAACTTTACCACCACTCTTAGATAAAAAAGTTGTAGATAATTTGCCCGAAACTTTTGGAGTTTACTATTTTAAAAACTTAGCAAAAGAAGTAATTTATGTTGGTAAAGCTAATAATATAAAACAACGCGTTATTAGTCATTTTTATGACAAAAAGAAGAAAGAGCAAACCATGTGTATGGAAACTGCTGATATTTCTTTTGTAAAAACCGGCAGCGAATTATTAGCATTATTATACGAATCTGCAGAAATAAAACATATTTATCCTAAATTTAATAGAGCACAAAAAAGAGCTTCTGAAGCCATTGGTTTATTTTCTTATGAAGATCAAAAAGGAATAATACATTTGGCTTACAATCGCTTAAAAATAGCTCCAAACCCTATAAATAAATATTATTCTGTAACAGAATGTAGAAAACATTTAGAACTTTTATGCAAGGAATTTGAATTATGCCCAAAATATTGCCATCTACAAACAAACGTCTCTAGCTGTTTTCATTTTCAACTAAAAGAATGCAAAGGTATATGTTGTAATAAAGAAAGTGTAGAAGATTACAATATACGAGTAAGAAAAGCTATAAAATCCGTTGGAATTAGCGCAGAAAATTTAGTTATTAAAGAAACTGGTAGATCAGAAAATGAAATTGGTTTTGCATTAATTTTAGATGGAATTTACCAAGGATTTGGATACATAGACACTCATCAATCTCAACAATTAAAAAACCCAGAAGATTATCAGTTTTTTGTTCAGCCAAAAAAAGATAATAGAGATGTTCAAAGAATCATTTCGGCATATTTAAAAAAGTAATAGGTCTATGTTAAAACTTATAATTTAATCCTAATTGTAATACCCTATTAAAATTGTTGTGTTTGTATTCACCATCATTAAATTCTCTATTTAAAACATCAGACAAACCAAAAAGGTACTTTAATTCAATATTTATTTTTTTGCAATCTTATATTCAACCATACTTAGTACGCCTAAATCTAAATCATATTCAGCAAGATTATTTCCATATAAACTCCCTTTAACTTCAAGAATGTAACCTGCATACCCTCCAATACCAAAATATAAATTATTAAAAACTTCGTGCTTTAAAGTTATTGGTAAATTTAATTGATTCAATTCTATAACATCTGTTTCATAAGTACCTTCAAAAGTATATCCTTGTTGAGAATATACTAATTCGAAGCTTAAAATTAAATCTAATTTATTAAGAGTAATAGGTAATTGAACATTACCACCCAAGTAAAAAGAAATTCTATTATCGTAATAATCTCTATTAGAAATTTCACCATTATGATTTACAGTAATATCAGAATTCGATATATTTAAGCCTCCTAAAATTCCATAGGATATGTTTTGACTAAAACATGTAGTTGCAAAACAACATATAATAAAATAAGAAAATAATACTTTCACTAATTTTGTTATTTGTGACTCTAGCAGGATTCGAACCTGCAACCGTCAGAGCCGAAATCTGATATTCTATCCAGTTGAACTATAGAGCCTTGTTAAATAGTAAATGATTACATTAAACTTTTTTTAACCAAATTAGAAATCGTTTTTCCATCTGCTCTTCCAGAAAGTTCTTTAGACACAATTTCCATTACTTTCCCCATATCTTTCATACCTTTAGCTCCTACTTTTTCTATTGTAGCTATCACAACAGCCGCAATTTCATCTTCAGATAAGGCTTCAGGTAAAAATTGTTCTAAAACAGCAATTTCTGCTAATTCTGGCTCTGCTAAATCTTGTCTGCCTTGTTTTATAAAAATGGCAGCACTATCTTTTCTTTGTTTTACTTGTTTTTGAATTATTTTTAACTCTTGTTCTTCTGTTAGGTCAGCTTGAACACCTGTTTCAGTTTTTGCTAATAAAAAAGCAGATTTAACTGCTCTTAAAGCTTGTAAAGCAACTGTATTTTTTGCTTTCATAGCTTCCTTCATCTTGTCCATTACTTGTTTTTGCAAACTCATTCTTCTTATTTTTAATTAATTATTTCTTTGTATTTTTTAAATATAAAAGATTTTTATTATAATCTATAAATGCTTTTCCTTTAAGTAAAATATCTGCACCAATAATACCATGTACTTCTTTAGCATTGTGTTGGATTAAAGCCGTATTTACATGTGATAAATTAAAAAGTACTAAATGGCATTTTTTTGTTTTCCAATCTCCAATTTTAAGCTCATTATTTTCTGATTGCTGGGTTTCCATATCTGTTGCTCCTGCTCCAGCAGCTTTGGTTTCACTTTCTTTAGCATCTAAATTAAAATAAGTTATCATATCCAATCCAACACACGAATTAGAAGCACCAGTATCTAGAATAAAACGCCCAGAAATACCATTAATTTTTGCTTTTAATTCTAAGTGATTGGTAGCAATTTTCTTTAATTTTATTTTGATGTACTTTTTTTCTTTAATATTTTTTGGATGCTTTTCATTCTAAAACCTTAATTGAAATCAAAAATACAATATAAAAGATTTACAAAAAAACCGATTCAAAATTGAATCGGTTTTTTAAGTAATATAATTTTATTTGAAGTCTATCCTCCAAAATCGTCAAAACGAATATTTTCGTCTGCAAGACCAAAATCTTCACCCATTTTTTGAACTGCATTGTTCATTAACGGTGGTCCACAGAAATATAATTCTAAATCTTCTGGAGAATCATGATGATTTAAATAGTTTTCAATTACACAATTGTGTATAAAACCTACAAATCCATCTCCAGCTTCATCATTAATATCTGCTTTCTTTGTCCAGTTATCCGCTTCTGTTGGATCTGATAAAGCAATGTAGAATTTAAAGTTTGGAAAATCTTTTTCCAATGCTCTAAAATGTTCGATATAGAATAATTCTGCTTTAGAACGTCCACCATACCAATAAGTAACTTTTCTACCAGTCTTTAAAGTTCTGAATAAATGATATAAGTGAGATCTCATTGGTGCCATACCTGCTCCACCACCTACATACAACATTTCTGCATCAGATTCATTAATAAAGAATTCTCCATAAGGACCAGAAATCACACATTTATCACCTTTCTTTAAGTTAAAAATATAAGATGATGCAACACCAGGATTTACATCCATCCAGCCACCTTTTGCTCTATCAAAAGGAGGAGTTGCAATACGTACATTTAACATAATTTCTCTTCCTTCTGCAGGATAAGAAGCCATAGAATATGCTCTTTCTACAGTTTCGGTATTTTTCATAACTAATGGTCTTAAGTTAAACTTATCCCATTCAGCTTCAAATTTATCAGGAGTATCATGTTCTTCTGGGTGTGCTGTAATATCCATATCAGCATAGTTTACTTCACAAGCAGGAATTTCAATTTGAATATATCCGCCTGCTTTATACCCCATATCTTCTGGAATTTCCACAACAAACTCTTTAATAAAAGTTGCTACATTATAATTTCTTACAACAACAGCATCCCATTTCTTAATTCCAAAAATTTCTTCTGGAATAGAGATATCCATGTCTTGTTTTACTTTTACTTGACAAGATAAACGCACACCGTGTGCTAATTCTTTACGTGTAAAGTGAGGTGTTTCTGTTGGTAAAGCTTCACCACCACCTTCGTTAACATGACATTCACATTGTATACATGTTCCACCACCACCACAAGCTGATGGTAAAAATATTTTCTCGTTTCCTAAAGTAGTTAATAAAGAACCACCAGAAGCAACTTCTATTGTTCTTTCTCCATTAATAGTAATTTTTACAGGACCAGATGGAGATAGTTTCTGTTTTACAAATAATAACAATGCAACTAATAACAAAGTTATTACTAAGAATGCAGCTACTGTAGCTACAATTGTTCCTAATGTACTTGCTGCTAATATCATTATTCTATAATTTCTTTAGTGTTATTTGCTAATTCTTTTTTCTTCATTTCTTTAGCTTTTACCTCTTCTTTAACTTCAATAACAGCTTCATTTTTAGGAGCCTCTTTAGTTTCTTCATCTCCACCTGTTAACATTCCTCCAAAGCTCATAAAACCAATAGCCATTAAACCAGTTACAATAAATGTAATACCTAATCCTCTTAATGGCGCTGGAATGTTAGAGTATCTAATTTTTTCACGAATAGCAGCAATAGCTAAAATTGCTAAAAACCAACCAATTCCTGAACCAATACCATATGTTGTAGCTAAACCTAAAGTTGCTATTTCACGAGATTGCATAAATAAAGACCCTCCTAAAATTGCACAGTTTACTGCAATTAATGGTAAGAAGATACCTAATGAATTGTATAAAGATGGTGAAAACTTCTCAACAATAATCTCTACTAATTGTACCATAGTTGCAATGGTTGCAATGAATAAAATAAATGATAAGAAACTTAAATCATAATCTGCATACTCAGCACCTAACCAAGATAATGCTCCTGGTTGTAATATGTATTGATCTAACAACCAGTTTAAAGGTACTGTTACAGCTAATACGAAAATTACTGCTGCTCCTAAACCTACTGCTGTAGTTACTTTTTTTGATACTGCAAGGTAAGAACACATTCCTAAGAAGGTTGCAAATACCATGTTATCTATAAAAATTGACTTGAAAAATAATTCTAAATGTTCCATATCTTTTTAGTTATCTTCAATTAATGCTTCGTTTCTACTACGTTGAATCCAAATGATAATTCCAACAACTATTAATGCCATAGGTGCTAACAACATAAATCCGTTATTTTCATATCCTATAGAATACAATCCTGTTTTCTCAATTGGGTCTCCCAAAACTTTAAATCCTAATAAAGTACCAGAACCTAATAACTCTCTAAAAAATCCTACTAAAATTAAGATTACACCATAACCTACTGCATTTCCTATTCCATCTAAGAAAGAACGCCAAGGTCCGTTTGCCAAAGCAAAAGCTTCAAAACGTCCCATAATAATACAGTTTGTAATAATTAAACCAATAAAAGCTCCTAATGTTTTACTTAATTCATAAGCATAAGCTTTTAATACTTGATCTACAATAATTACTAATGTTGCTACAACAATAAGTTGTGCAATAATTCTAATTTTTGAAGGAATAATATTTCTCATTAAAGAGATTACAACATTTCCTACTCCCATCACAAACAATACAGATACTGCCATTACAATTGAAGCTTTTAACTCTGCTGTAATTGCTAATGCAGAACAAATACCTAATACTTGAATTGTAATTGGATTGTTATCTGCAAATGGATCTGTGATTAATGCTGCGTCTTTTTTTGATAAAAGTCCCATATTAATTTGTTTTTAAAGTGTTAAAGAATGATACATATTTTTTCAACTCAGACTTAATCATTGCTGAAACTCCATCACCAGTAATTGTTGCACCAGCAATTGCATCTACTTCATTATCTGTTTTATCTTCGTTCTTAGGATCGTTATTAGATTTAGAAATTGCAATTCCTTTAAAACTACCATCTTTCATCAAATGCTCTCCAATAAAATCATCCATAAAATAACGTTGTTTAATGTTTGCACCTAAACCAGCTGTTTCTCCTTTATGATCGAAATATGCTCCTTGTACAACCATGTTTGCATCCATAGCAACATAACCCCAAACTGCATCCCAAAGACCTTTACCTCTAATTGGTGCTATATAAAATGTTTTACCATCTTTTTCGCCGACAAACAAAGGCAATCTTCTTACTTTACCTTCTTTTGCTAAAGTTTGTTCTTTTTTAAGATCTATTAAATAAGCCTTAGCATCTTTAGTAACATCTGTTCCTTTAATTACTAATTGTTTTTTAATATATTTAGAAAATTCGGCAGCTACTTTATCTTTAGATACAAAGATTGCGCTGGTTTCATCATTTTCATTTACGCCCATTGCGTATAATATATTTTGTTGCTTTTCTATACGTTTATTCTCATCTATTGTTGGTTTTAACGATGATGCGAAAAACGCTAGTATTGCTCCTACTACTATCACCATACCTGTGGCGAATAATAATGTATATGAATTACTATCTGTGTTTTTAGACATAACTAGGCAGTTTTGGCTTTTAAACGTTTCTTTCTTCTTTTTACATTTCCTTGAACCACATAATGGTCTATTGTAGGTGCAAAAACGTTCATTAATAAAATTGCTAACATTACTCCTTCTGGATATGCAGGATTAAATACACGTATCATAATTGATATAAACCCAATTAAGAAACCGTAAATCCATTTTCCTTTATTAGTTTGTGATGCTGTTACAGGATCTGTAGCCATAAATACTGCTCCGAATGCAAAACCACCAATTAATAAGTGATGCCAAAAAGGAGTGTTCATTAAACTATAAAACTTACTGCTTTCTGCAATAATACCTGCATCTGCAATTTGGTTAAAAATGATTCCCATTGCTAATGCTCCTAATGAAGCACTTAACATAATTCTCCAGCTTCCTATTTTAGAAAAAATTAAGAAAAGACCTCCTAATACAATTAATAAAGTAGAAGTTTCTCCAACAGAACCAGGTATAAAACCTAAAAACATATCCCAAGTAGAATACACTATCTCTTTACCTTGTGCTAAGCTACCTAAAACAGTTTCTCCAGAAATTGCATCTGCTGTTCCTGTTCTTTCTACAGCTCCAGTAACCCAAACTTTATCTCCAGACATCCAAGTTGGATATGCAAAAAATAAAAATGCTCTAATTGTTAAAGCAGGATTTAAGATGTTCATTCCTGTACCTCCAAAAACTTCTTTTCCGATAACAACACCAAAAATTACAGCCACAGATAACATCCATAATGGAGTATCTACAGGTACAATTAAAGGAACTAACATACCAGTTACTAAATATCCTTCCTCTACTTCATGTCCTTTAATTACTGCAAAAATGAATTCTACAATTAATCCAACTCCATAAGAAACAAGTACTAAAGGTAATATTTTAGCTGCTCCAATAAATAAGTTATCTAAGTTCCAGAATTCTCCCGAAAAGAAAGACATTCCAGATGTAAAGTTTCCGTTTACAGCTACATTATGCTGAAAACCTGCATTAAACATACCGAAAATTAAACATGGCACCATTGCCATAATTACAATATTCATTGTACGTTTTAGATCGTCTGCCGCTTTTATATGAGTTCCTCCATGAGTCGTCTCATTTGGCAAATATAAAAAGGTATGGATTGCATTAAATGCAGGTGCCATTTTAGTCCCTTTATATTTCTCTTTTAAATTATGTAAATTTTGTTTTAAGCCCATAATCTTATCCTAATTCTTCTCTCATTAAATCTAACCCTTCACGAATGATTTTCTGATGTGGTTGTTTTGATACACAAATAAATTCTGTTAGAGCAAAATCTTCCGGTGCAATTTCATAAGCTCCTAAAGCTTCCATTTCATCTAAATCTTTATACATACATGCTTTTAATAATTGCATTGGATAAATATCTAAAGGAAAAACATCTTCATAAGAACCAGTAACAACAAATGCTCTGTGCTCACCGTTTGTATTTGTATTTAAATCATATTTTTTCTTTGGTGTTAACCAAGAAAAAGTAAATGCTCTAGAAGTTGAAACCTTATTAAAAACTGGCTTATTCCATCCAAATAACTCATAATCATCCCCTTCAGGAATTGCAGTTATTTGATTATCATAATACCCTAAAAATTCATCTTCACTTACTTGCTTTCCAGAAAGTACGTTTCCACTAATTATTCTTGTATTATCATTCTCTAAATTATTTGCAGTAACATCTGCAACAGTTGCTCCAGCAATAGCTGTTACGTATTGCGGGTTACTAAATTTAGAACCCGTTAAAGCAATTGTTCTTGTTGCATTAAACTTACCTGTTAATAGCAATTCACCAATAACAACTAAATCTTCTGGAGTTAATACCCAAACGACTTCACCTTTATTAATTGGATCTATGTTTGCAATTTGTGTACTTACATTTCCTGAAGGATGCGGCCCTGAAACTTTATGAGTTTCTACACCAGATAAACTTGCCAATGGAGAATTAGAGTTTACACTAACAGAAATATGAACTTTACCTTCTGTTAATTTAGAAACAGCATTTATAGCTGCTTGCAACTCTGCTTCTTTACCAGCCAAAGTATAATCTAAATCTGCAGCTAAAGGTGCACTTGCATAACCAGAAACAAAAATTGCTTTTGGCGCTTGGTTAGGGTTGGCTACAACATCATAAGGACGCTGTTTTACAAATGGCCAACAACCTGAACTTAACAAGTGGTTTTTAACTTCTTCTGCAGACATTTTTAATGCATCTTTTGCACCAAAATCTGTATGAACTTGTTTTGCATCTGCAGCAATTTTAACTGCTAATACTTTTCTTCTTGCTCCACGAATTACTTCTACAACTTTACCAGATACAGGGCTTGGAAATAAAATGCGTTCATCACTTTTTGAATAAAAAAGTGTATCTCCTGCTTTTACTTCTGCTCCCTCTTTGGCAACAAGTTTTGGTGTAATTCCATGAAAATCTTCTGGTTTAACTGCATAAACACTACTTAAAGAAATATTAGTAGTCTTTTTTTCTGCAGCACCAACAAGCTTAATATCTAAGCCTTTTTTAATACGAATGTCTTTTGACATAGTAAATTTGGAATTTTAATTATCTAAAAAAATCATGCAAATTTACGTTTTTTAAGGATTATTTCTAATATTTTTAGAACGTTATATTTACTTTAAATTATTATTTATATTCGTTCTAAACAATTTTAAGTCTGAAAAAAATATATTATAAGTTTTGGCTTAAATTTTGATTAATAAACTAAATGAATACTATTTTTGTTAAATGCTAAAAAAACTCACGTTTTTATTCCTATTTACTATTTGTCTAAATTCTTTTAGTCAAACAATAAAATCAGTTCAATTAAGGCCAAAACAAGAAAATAATTTTTCTTCAATTGTTCCTCTAGGAACAATTTTAGAATTATCTTTTGATGATTTAGGCGCAGATAGCAAAGATTACCAATACAAAATTGAGCACATGACTCATGATTGGCAAAGAAGCAGATTACTTTCTAGTCAATTTATAGACGGGTTCGATCAAAGCACTATTTTAGAAGTAACAAATTCTTTTAATACTTTTCAAAATTACACACATTATAAGGTTGAAATCCCGAATATAAATACTGTAATTACTAAAAGTGGAAATTATCTTTTATCAATCTTAAATGAAGATGATGAAGTTGTTTTTACAAGAAAGTTTGTACTATATGAAAAAGCTGCTACAATTGGAGTAACAGTATCTAGAAGTAGAAACGCAAAAACCATTAACACACAACAAACTATTGAATTTACAGTAAATCACCCAAACTTAAGAATTAACAATCCATCACAAGAAGTAAATGTTGTTGTATTAAAAAATGAAAATTGGAACGAAAAAATAAACAACATACAACCTACCTTTTTTAAACAAAATCAGTTAAAATACACTTACAGAAACAAAACAAACTTTTGGGGAGGAAATGAATACTTAAATTTTGACAGTAAATTTATTAGAAACAAAAGTGTTAATGTTGTAAAAATAGAAATGAAAGACATCTCTCATCAATATTTATATCCAGAAACCTACAATCCAAACAAACAATATAAATACAACCCAGACATTAATGGACAATTTGTGATTAGAACTCTAGATGCTAATATTGCTACAACAGAGGCAGATTACGCGATGATGCATTTTACCCTATATGCAGATGAACCTTTTATTGAGGAAGAAGTATTTGTGTATGGCGCTTATAATAACTTTAAAATTGAGGAAGAAAACAAACTTTATTACAATTTTGAAGATAAAAGCTATCAAGGAAAAATTTTACTTAAACAAGGTTTTTACAATTACACTTTTGCCACTGTTGATAAATATAAGACCATAAATTCTAATAAAATTAATGGAACATTTTACCAAACAGAAAATCAATACACAGTAATTGTTTACTTTAAACCTTTCGGTGGACTTTATGACCGAGTAATTGGTATTGGCTCTGGTTTTTTTAATCAAAACAATTAGAAAAAATTGATTTGTCGTTTTTAAACAAAAAAACTACATTTACTGTAATGATTCAACAAGTAACTAAAGGGATTAAAATTTCTGTTAAAACTAAATTTAATGGCACAAGCTTTAGAAATAATAGATTGTACTATGTATTTGCTTATTTCATTACCATTGAGAATAAATCTTCTGAAACAGTAAAATTGACACATAGAATGTGGGAAATTTTCGACTCTTTAAACAACACTGAAATTGTTAACGGAGAAGGAGTTATTGGACAAACACCAATATTAAAACCTAATGACAATTACTCATACAGTTCTGGATGCTTTTTAGAGTCCAATATTGGTGCTATGAGAGGTTATTACTCTATGGAAAATTTAGAAACTTTTCAAAAATTCAAAGTAATTATACCTACTTTTCAACTTTCAACTCTAGTATTATCAAACTAACCAAAAAGAAAAATAAAGTCATTAAAAGAAAGGATTCAGAATGTTTAAATTGTGGACATCCTTTTAGTGGACAAGAAAAATTTTGTCCAGATTGTGGTCAAGCAAATAAGGGTAATAGAATTACATTTAGAAATTTTATTCATGAAGTTTTTAACGGCCTTTTTAATTTCGACGCTAAATTTTGGAACACTATTATACCTTTATTAATAAACCCTGGTAAAGTTTCTAGAGATTATATTGATGGAAAAAGGCAACGCTACACAAATCCATTTCGATTTTATTTAACAGTTTCTATTATCTTTTTTTACTTGTAGGACTCTCTACAACTATTAGTAAATATGAAGAACTTACAAACGAAAGTAAAGACGACATCGTAGATGTTATTAAAAACGAAGCTACCAAAACAAAAGCTACTTTAACAGAAGAAAAAATTGATTCTATAAAGCAGAACTTAGATAAAGAAATGAAAAATTTTGTTATTCCTGTACCAGAAAGTACAAGAAAACAAATTTTAGAGGAGGTCGAAAAAGAAGCCAAAGACACTACAAAAACAAATAATGACGATTTAAATTTAAATTTTGGAGGAATTACTAGGTTAGATAAATTTATCAAATTTCAAAAAAAACACCCAGACTCTAAGATTGATGTAGCTTTAGATTCTTTAAATTATGATAAGAATTTTACCAATAGATTCTTATACACAAGAGCAAAAACAGCAAACTCATTTACTAAAAACAAAGACAATAGAGAACAGTTTTATAGCCAAATTTTATCGTATGCATCCGTTTCTCTTTTTATTCTTCTACCTTTCTTTACTTTGTTTTTAAAGTTTTTTTATATCAGAAGTAGATTTACTTATGTAGATCACTTGATTTTTGTTTTTCACATTCAAACAGTTTTCTTTATGCTATTTTCTATATTTTATATTTTAGAAATATGTAATCTAAACCCACAACTATGGATTTTTACTTTACTCTTTTTATTATATCTAATAATAGCTATGAAAAAATTCTATAAACAAGGTTATTTTAAAACCTTTATTAAATTTTTGTTACTAAACTTAAGCTATTCTATAGTAGCAACTATTGGTGTAATTTTTGTTTTTCTAATTTCATTTGCAATGTATTAGTCTCACCTTCTAATACATTAGTATATAGAATATCAATTTTAGAGTTTTCTTTTTTAATTGATGTAATACTTACAGTTTCAACATACGACCGTTTCATTTTAATAGAAACGCCTGCATCTCCTAAAGTTTCATTTTTATGAAATTTCAAAATCTCCTCTTGACTAAAGTCATTGTTTTTAAGTAACCAATCTGAAAACCAATTTTTACGACATTGCTTCATTTCTTCTGTATACAAAGAGGAAGAAGACCATATTTTAGGCTCTTTATTTAGTTTTGTAAAATACTTTTGTTCGCCATCCCAAACTAACTCATAAGCATATAATTCATTAGAGTAATCTAATAAAACTAATGTAAATGGTTCAATCTCATCAAAGTTAAAATCATTAATATAATCTATTGCATTTTCAGAAGAAAGTATATTTTTCACTATAATACCTCTACTTAATTTATAATAAGTATTTCTAACATGATTTTTAAAACCCCCGTTTAACAAACAAACAAGTCTATTTTTTTCACTTGCTCCAATCCAAGTTCCGCCAGCTAATTCATCCTTTGGATAGGTTAACTCAACACCATTTTCAACATAAGATTTTGGAGGCTTCGTTTTCCTCATTGGACTTTCATCTCTACTAGAAGTTAAAATAAAATTATTATTTTCCAAAGGAAGATAGGTTAGTGTACACATATTTACTTCTACTTAATTAAGATATTTTTTATATTTTACTGCTATTTTAAAGCTTTTAGCAATTAATGAGCTCAAATATGCAATAAATTTATTGAAACAAAAATTGTAACTTTGCAGCTTTAAAAATTAGTCGATTAAAAACTTAAAATTATACAATATGGCAAGAGGATTTTTTAATGTTCCAAAAGCAGTAAATGAGCCTGTTAAAGGGTATGCTCCTGGTTCTCCAGAAAGAGAAGAATTATTAGCTACCTACAAAACAATGTTTAACAGCAATATTGATGTGCCTATGCACATTAATGGCGAAGAAGTTAGAACAGGAAACACTAAAAACATAACTCCACCACACGACCACAAACATGTTGTAGGACAATATCACACAGCAGATAAATCTCATGTAGACACTGCAATTTCGACTGCTTTGGCTGCAAGAGAAGCTTGGTCTTCTGTTTCTTGGATGGAAAGAGCTTCAATTTTCTTAAAAGCTGCAGAATTATTAGCAGGACCTTATAGAGCAAAAATGAATGCTGCAACAATGATTGCACAATCTAAAAACGTACACCAAGCAGAAATTGATGCTGCTTGTGAAATGATAGATTTCTTCCGTTTTAATGTACAATACATGACGGATATTTTTAAAGATCAACCAGCATCTGCACCAGGAATTTGGAACAGAGTTGAGTACAGACCATTAGAAGGATTTGTATATGCAATTTCTCCATTTAACTTTACATCTATTGCCGCAAATTTACCTGCATCAGCAGCATTAATGGGTAATGTTGTTGTTTGGAAACCGTCTGATCATCAAGCATATTCTGCACAAGTAATTGTAGATTTATTTAAAGAAGCAGGTTTACCAGACGGTGTAATAAACGTTGTTTATGGAGATCCAGTTATGATTTCTGACACTGTTTTATCACATGCAGATTTCTCTGGATTACACTTTACAGGTTCTACATTTGTATTTAAAGAATTATGGAAACAAATTGGTAACAACATTCACACATACAAAACGTACCCAAGAATTGTAGGAGAAACTGGTGGAAAAGATTTTATCTGGGCACACAACTCTGCAAATCCTTTACAAATTGCAACCGCAATTACAAGAGGTGCATTTGAATATCAAGGTCAAAAATGTTCTGCAGCTTCACGCGCTTACATTCCTACTTCAATTTGGGAAGACGTAAAGAAACACCTAGTTACACAAACAAATGAATTAAAAATGGGTTCTCCAGAAGATCCTTCTAATTTTGTTAATGCAGTAATACACGAAGGTTCTTTCGATAAAATTGCAAAATATATTGATCTTGCAAAAGCAGACAAAGATGCCGAAGTTATTATTGGCGGTAATTACGATAAATCTGTAGGTTACTTTATTGAACCAACAGTAATTTTAGCAAAATCGCCAACATTTGCAACCATGACAACTGAGTTATTTGGACCTGTTATGACTATCTATTTATACGAAGATTCAGAATGGGAAGCTTCTTTAAAACTAGTGGATGAATCTACAGAATATGCATTAACCGGAGCCGTTTTATCTACAGACAGATACATTGTAGAAAAAGCATCTAAAGCACTAGAAAACGCTGCAGGTAACTTTTATGTTAACGACAAACCAACTGGTGCCGTTGTAGGTCAGCAACCATTTGGAGGAGCAAGAGCATCTGGAACAAATGACAAAGCTGGTTCTGCTCAAAACTTATTAAGATGGACATCTGTTCGTTTAATAAAAGAAACATTTGTAACACCAACAGACTATAAGTATCCTTTTTTAGGTTAAAATATAAGAACTAAAAAAAGCCTCATCAATAAAATTGATGAGGCTTTTTTTAGTTTTTAAACGGCTATGCAAGTTTTTATTTTATAATCAGTTTTCTAGTTGTCTGTTTATTTCCATTAATTATTTTAACCAGATATAAACCCGCAACGGTATTCTCGAAAAGCACTTTTTTAGAGAAATTAGTAACCATATTTGTATATTCTTTTTCACCAATCATTCTTCCTCTAATATCAAATAACTGAACAGTTAATTTATCTGTATTAACCAATTCTAAATTTAATGTAAATGCTCCTTTAGTTGGATTTGGGTATATATTAAATCCACTAAATGCTATATCTTTTAAAGAAGCCGTATTATCTACCACAATAGTATAATCTTCAGTTTCACCAAATTCAGATGCGTGATCACTATCACAAGCTCCTACTCCATGTGGTGATGAAGTTCCAGTATATTCTACAACAACTCTCATTCTTGTTTCCCCTATTTTAGCATCATTTGGCACAAAAACATCAAATGTTAATGTACTTAAATCATCTAATCCTGTTCCTAAATCATACATTTCTGTAGCTGTATCAAAAACATAATCATTGTTCCAATCTATAAATACAGTACAATTATCTTGATAACCATCTGTATCAAAAGTAACACTTACTTGATGTGTTTCTCCTCTTTTTACAATCGTACTCATAGCTGTATAATCTTCATAACCATCTACCATATCGTTACCAGAATCGTTATTAATTGTATTAAAAGTAACGTTTGTAATATGATCTGCTTCACTAGTAAAATTAGAAGCACAATAAGAAGGTTTTAACGTAGTAAAACTATATACAGAAGAATAAACTCCTTCTCCACAACTATTTTTTGGTTTTATCCTCCAATAATAAATTGTTTCACCAGCTAAATTAGTAGATACATATGAATTTGTCATTACATTTCCACTAGAAACAATAGTAGAAAACCCACTATCTGAAGCTATTTGAACATCGTAAGATGATGCATTTGAATCTGCATCCCACATTAAAACCTCTGTTAACCCAACATCTGTAGCGTCATGTGCTGGGGAAGTTAAAGTAGAAGCCACAAAAGTTTGTGTAGTAACATTTAAGTTTACAGCAATATTTTGATTCACACTTGAACTTCCGGCAACATTAATCGTATATAATTGTGGTGTTGCACCATCAAAATTAGAGATTGTCATAGTAACATTACCATCTGCATTAATAGTTGCAGGGCTAAATGATACTGAAGAGCCTGCTGGTTGCCCAGTTGAAGATAGAGTAACAGATTCAGAAAAACCATTTACAAAATCAAAATTTAAATCATAATCAACTGAAGAACTTCCTGTATTACATGCAGACATTGTTTGATTAGATGTACTAATAATATAAGTTGGTGTTGTAGAGTTAATCGTGAAATTTACTGCATTTACATTATAAAAAATATTATCTACAGCTTCAACCATAATTCTAGCAGATGTTGTACCATTATCTGGTATAACAATATCTTCAGAACCATCATTTGCAGTATTTTCTTTTACCATAATCGGATAAGTTAAACCACCATCTAAAGATAATTTAATATTTACCAATGTACAGTTTATTGGTGCAGCATCAGTTGTTCCTTTTTCCCAAGTAATGGTTTGAGTAGAACCCGTATCCCATGTAACAGCAGTACTAGGTGATGACACTGTAAATGCTTCTGCATTTGTAACTGTAATTTTCATATCATCTCTAGCAGTACTTCCTCCTCCTGCATGGTTATCTCTTACTAATAATGAAAAATTCATAGATCTTGCTGTAGATGGTAAAACTTCCCATTCTGTAGCTGTATTACCAGCAAGAACAGTAGCAATAGCTGGCATATACCTATTTGGAGAAACTGAAGATGGCAAAGACCTAAACGCAGGCCCTCTAAAACTTGTTGAAGCTGGAGGCATAGTAGCATTCTCAGGATCTATTTGTTCCCAGTTATATGTTAAACTTTCTTTACCGTCTACGTCTGTTCCATTACCTTTTAAAACAAAAGGAGTCGATTTTGGAATTATATAATCAGCACCAGCTATTGCAACTGGAGCAGTATTATTAGTATCTGTTTCAACTCCACAGTTTGCAGAAGATTCTATAGTAGACAGCATTTGCGAAATATTTACTGCATGAAAATAATCGTCACTATTACCAGTAGAAGGTCCAACCCCTAAAACATTAGGGCTACAAATACCTGCATATCCCATTATTGTAGAACCACTTCCAGGTTCTACAGCAGTTGAAGCCGTTCTATTACAATCATTATTTTGCGTATGAGTAGCTCCAAATTGATGCCCCATTTCATGCGCAACATAATCAATATCATATGGGTCTCCAACTGGTGAAGCAATACCCGTTACACCTCTTGCTTTTGAACCATCTATACAAACAACCCCTAAACCAGCTAAACCATCACCACCAATACTAAATATATGTCCAATATCATAATTATCATTTCCTATTTTATCATCACAGATAGTTTGAACTTGATTAATCATTGTTTGAGCATTTCCATCAGATATATTATCAAAAAATGCATTAAAGAAAATTACTTTATCGTTGTCATTAACTATTTCCATTTTAACAGCTAAATCTCTTTCAAATACACCGTTAATTCTAGTCATTGAAGTATTCATTGCAGATAAAACTGCTGTTTTCTTTACTTCATCAGATGCAGCATCATCTACGTTTTGTCTAGTTAAATGAAACTGGGCATATTCTGCACTACAAACTAAAGCTAATCTAAAAGTTCTTAACTTTCCGTCATTAGTTTTCTTTGCGCTACTACTCAATTGAAGCTCTTTAGATGAAGCTTCTTCTAATAAACATTCAAATTCTCTATCTTCTTTGCTTAAACTTGTTCTATTATAAACTATATATTCTTGTTTCCTTTTAGAATATGGGTCTATATATAAGGTAGATTCTTTACCTGAAAAAACAACCGCATGAAAACCATCTGTTCCTATACTAATTTTTGCAACAGCAGTTGGGTCATCTATACCTTGTGCTGTATAAGATTTTATTGATGGAAACATTGCTGCTAATTTTGGTGCTAGATTTGATGATTCTTTTAAATTAAATTTTGAAAGTTTACCCTCTGCATTTGGGAGTTCAATTATTTTTTCTTGTCCTTTAGCTCTTAGCACTAAACTTTCCTTAAATTCAGTAAGTTCTAAAGACATTAATTCATAATTAGAAGGGAAGTTTTTCTTCTTATAAATATCATTTTCCTTAAGTAAAGTCTTAGTTTTATCTAACTTTCTCCATTTTTCTTGAGCTGTTGAGTCTTTTACACTTAGAAATAGTGCAGTAAAAACCAATAAAAAAGTAAATTTTATTTTCATAATCGAATATTTAAATAATAATTGTAATCCTCAAATATAATGAAATAATTACCTTTGTTATTATAGATTATGAATAGAAAAATACATTTAACAGATTTATCTGTAAAAGATTACAAAAAAACTTGGGATTATCAATCTGAATTATTACAGCAAATTGTTGATATTAAAATTGACAATAGAAGAAACAACAATAACAATAGTACTCCTAATCACTTCTTGTTTGTAGAACATCCTCACGTGTATACGCTTGGTAAAAGTGGCGATATGAGTAATTTACTATTAAATGAAAATCAATTAAAAGAAAAAGGAGCTACATTTTATAAAATAAATAGAGGTGGTGATATTACGTATCATGGTCCTGGGCAAATTGTAGGTTACCCAATTCTAGATTTAGAGAATTTTTTTACTGATATTCATAAATATTTACGATTCTTAGAAGAAGCTATAATTTTAACGATTGCCGAATATGGCTTAAAAGGTACCAGAAGCGAAGGAGAAACTGGGGTTTGGCTAGATGTTGGAACACCCTTTGCTCGTAAAATATGTGCTATGGGAATTCGTTCTTCTCGCTGGGTAACTATGCATGGCTTTGCTTTAAATGCAAATGTTAACCTTGGCTATTTCGATAATATTATACCTTGTGGAATTAGAGGAAAAGCAGTTACCTCCATGGAAGTTGAACTTGGTAAAAAAGTAGAAATCGAAGGCGTCAAAGCAAAAATACTAAAGCACATTAAAACTCTTTTCGAGGTAGAAGAATTTATTATTTCATGAAAAAATCCTGCTAAAACAGGATTTTTTTATGCTTTTAAAAAGTTATTTTTCTTCGTTAAAATATACTTTATAGTATTTCATTTTCTTCTCTTCATCATAACCTCTTTCTAAATATTCTGAGGCCGCTTCAGGAGCATCAACATCTAATTTAATACTAATATTTGTATCTAATTTAATTTCAGTTTTAAGCTTGTTTTTTTCTTTCTTTAAAACTACACCAGAAACATCAAAATTATTTCTTACTAAAACATCATTTAGGTTTTCGAAATGTTTTTTATATTCATCAAATTGCTCTTTATGCTTATCTTCTTCAAAAACCTCATCTTTAAAAGTAGCATAATCTACAGACTCATTTTCTTTAAAATAATCTACTGTGTTAGCTAGAAAATTACCTTGTTCGTGCATTCCTAACTCAGGTTTAATAATTTCTTCAGAAAACTCCTTACACATTTCCAAATAGTTTTGTGTATGAGAATTATAATCATCTGCTAATTTAACAGACAAGAAGTTTTTAACCCAATATTGTGCATCATAATTATTATTATCTACAGAAAAAACAACGGTTCCTTCTTCATCAGAGGTATTTAAAACCAAACAACCTTTGTCTATCCTTTTAGTAGAAATTCCTTTTTGAACTACAATATCAAAACTCTCATTATCATCTAAATAAGTTTGAAAAAAATCTACTTTATTCTCTATTTTAAAGATTCCAATAGCTTCTGTTAAAACATCTTTATATTCTAATCCTTCTATAAAAACAACCAGTACATCTCCTGTTTTTATTTGAGCTGAATTAGATTGTTCAAATAAATGATTTACTATGCTTTTAGAATATTCTACAAAACTTTCTTCATCTTTAAAAACTTCTTTTGCAAACTTATTTAACTCATTTAAACGAACATCTTCATGATTAGTAAAGCGATAACTTTGCGTTAAAGATCCAAACGGTTTTAATAAAAATCCTTTCATTAAATCGTAACTTTCTTGGTCGAAACGAATTAAATCTTCAGAAAAAACATTGCTACCACTGTTAAATTTATTGGCTACTTTATGAAGTATACATTTAGTAATTTCTGCTCTAGTTTTTTTATCATCACTTATAATTTTGGAGCGTAAAAATAGTTGAATTTTTAACTTATTTGATATTATTCTTGAAAGTTTATAAACAAGTTTAACCTTAATTAACTCTGCTCTTATATTTTTTTTGAATCGTTGAATGCTACGCATTTAAAATGACATCCTTTTTTCTTTTTTAGAAAAAAACATAATGAAAAGCGGGTAATAGCTTATAAAAAACAATTTACAACTTTAGCTTTGTCTGTTCTGGCAATAATTTAAATGTTTTTCTATGGTATTTAGTTGCTCCAAATTCTCTAATAGCATTCCTATGTTCTTTAGTAGGATATCCTTTGTTTTTAGCCCAATTATACATGGGAAATTCAAGATGAATTTTTGCCATATACTCGTCTCTATACGTTTTTGCTAATACAGATGCGGCGGCAATACTTAAATATTTAGCATCTCCTTTTACAATTGTTTCATACGGAATCTCATTATATTTTCTAAATTTATTTCCGTCTATGATTATAAATTTTGGTGTAATTTTTAAAGCATCTATTGCTCTATGCATTCCAGTTATTGAAGCTTGTAAAACATTAATTTTATCCACTTCTTCTTGCCAAACAAAAGAAACTCCAAAAGCAATAGCATTCTCCTCTATAAATGGTCTTAACTCTTCTCTTTTTTTTCTGATAATTGCTTGGAATCATTTAAAAAAGGGTGTGTAAAATTTTTAGGTAAAATTACTGCTGCGGCAACTACAGGACCAGATAAACAACCTCTTCCTGCCTCATCTGTACCAGCTTCAAAAGAAAACCCACTAAAGTTTGATTTCAACATTTTACAAATTAACAGATTTCATCATAATTATTAACAAATATTTTCGTTTTATTATTTTACATTTGCTACTGTAGAACTTATGATGAATAAACGACATTTTTTCCTCTTATTATTTATTTTAACTTGGCTTAATAATACTTATTCGCAAATAAGAGAAATTAAAACTGAGTTTAAGAGTACTAAAAACCAATCTAATACATTTAACCTTTCTCCAAACGATTCTATTATTTCTGGTGAAACAAAAGTGTTACTTTCTGGAAAAACTAAATATACAGACTATAAAGTTTTTTCACATAAAAGAGATACTACTTATATAGACACTACTTTAACAATTCAGAAAGAGTATAAATTTAATTATTTAAGAAGAGACAATTTCGAACTTCTTGCATTTCATAATCAAGGGCAGACTTTTAATAATTTAGGTTATAATTTTAACAATATTAAACAATTTCCAGATATTGGTTTTACTAGTAAACAATTTAGTTATTTAGATATTGAAGATATAAAATATTATGAAGTTCCTACTCCTACTTCCGAAATACTATATAGAACAGGCTTACAACAAGGGCAGGTTTTAGATGCTTTGTTTACCTTAAATTTTTCAAAAAGGCTTAATGTTTCGTTATCTTATAAAGGCTTAAGATCTTTAGGTGCATATAGGCAATCTATAGCTAGTAATGGTAATTTTAGAGGTACATTTCATTATAGAACCCAAGAAAATCAATATGAAGTAAGAGCCCATATTACAAGTCAAGATTTTTTTAATGAAGAAAGTGGTGGATTAACTGCAGGAGCTTTAGAAAATTTTGTTTCTGAAGCGCCAGACTTTGAGAACAGAGCAAGATTAGACGTTAATTTAACTGATGCAGAAAACCAATTTGATGGTAGTAGAGTTTATTTCGACCACAGTTTTAAATTAATTTCCAATAAAGACTCAATACACAACAAAGACTTTAGCAACTTAAAAATTGGTCATATTTTTACAAACGAAAGCAAAAGTTATAGTTTTACTCAAGCTACTGCTACAACAGCAATATTTGGAAATATTAACTCAACAAATGCAAAAAATACAGAAGCCACAAGCAAAATAACAAATAACGAGTTCAACTTAGAATTTAATTCTAAATACGTTTTAGGAAAATTTAAAGCAAAAGTAAATTACACAAATTATTCTTATGGATATGATACTATTTTAAATAGTAACAGCACAATAAAAAAGCTAAAACTAGAAGGTAATGCATTTTCTATTGGAGCAGATTGGAAAGCTAGAATTAAAAACTTTTATTTAAATGCTGATGCTTCAATTACTCCAGGATCTGGTAGGTTGGCTGGAAACTACTTAAAAGGTGAAGCTGCTTATAAAAAAGACAGTCTTTTTACATTTAAAGGAAGCTTATTAATTAGCTCTAAATCATCTAATTTTAACACATTATTACATCAAAGCTCATACGATGATTACAATTGGGATAATAATTTTAGTAATGTAAACACTAGAGATTTAGGTTTTATTTTTAACTCTAAATGGATTAATGCTGGTCTTAACTTTACCAATATAGATAATTACACGTATTTTGATGAGAACAATGCTCCGCAACAGTTTACAAATCAAATTACTTATTTAAAAGTAAAAGCTAATAGGGAGTTTAAATACAAAAAATTTGGATTAGATAACACTGTTATGTATCAAAACGTTAGTAGTGGAAGTTCTGTTTTTAGAGTACCAGAAATTGTAACTAGAAATACACTTTATTATACAGATTATTGGTTTAAAGGAAAACCTATGTTAGTAAATATTGGTGCTACTTTTAAATATTTCACAAAATACAAAGCAAATGCTTATAATCCTTTATTAGCTGAATTCACACTTCAAAATGATGAAGAAATTGGTTTTCCTACTGTAGATGTGTTTTTTAACGCCCAAGTTCGTAGAACACGCTTATATTTAAAGGTAGATAACGTAACATCGAGCTTTACTAAAAAAATTATTTTTCTGCTCCTAACTACCCTTATAGAGACTTTACAGTCCGTTTTGGTTTAGTTTGGAATTGGTTTATATAAGTCTAAAAAAACTTATTATAAACTATGTTTTAAGTTAATTTAAAAAAACAATCTTAATTTTAAAATGAAAAATCAACTTAAAAACAACTGGAAACTTTTTTTAATTGCTAGTTTAACTCTAGGTTTAGCTCCTTTTAATCCTCCTCATATTTTTGGAAAAATAAAGTGGATTATTGGAGGAAATGCTTTTTCAACTGAAAACGGAATGAATTCTGGAGACTGTTTTGATGTATTATTACACGGTTCTCCTTGGTTTTTATTATTGATTTCTATACTGATAAATCTTTTTGCATTATTGGTAAAAAACGACCAGCAATAGAACTTTCTTTTTTATCAATAATTTCAAATCCTTTAGAGCCATAAAAAGTAACTGCATTAGGATCTGCTAATAATGTTATTTTATTACATCCTAAATCTTTCGCTTTTTGAAAAGCATGTTGTATTAGTTGATTTCCAATTCCTTTACCTATAAAAACTGGTAATACAAATAAAAATTCTAATTCAACAACTCTTAATTCTGGTTGATTTAAAATATAAAAGCCTATTATTTTATCATCAGAAATAAACTTATAAACAATCATTTCTTCAATAATACGTTCAGAAACTGTTAAGTCTTCTACCCAACTTTCTAAAATATCATTTGTATAACCCCAAAATGATTTCGATTTTAAAGCTATTTTAGTAAGTCTTTTTGCGTCAGAAATTTCAGCAATCTTTATCATATTATTTTGTAGCTAATTCTTTAATTTTAATTTTAAAAGCTGCAAAAATTAAGGTCATAAAAGGACTTAACCAATTAAAGATTGCATAGAGAGCATAATCAAAAACAGAAACTCCTAAAACTCCAGAATGGTAAGCTCCACAAGTATTCCAAGGTATTAACACAGAAGTTACTGTACCCGAATCTTCTAAAGTTCTACTTAAATTTTCTGGCGCCAAACCTTTATCTTTAAAAGCTTTTGCATACATTTTACCTGGAACTACAATTGCCAAATATTGATCTGAAGCCGTAAAGTTTAAACCTATACATGTAAAAACAGTGCTTGCGAATAAACCAAAAACAGAATCGAATAAACTTAACATAAAAGAACTAATTCTAGCTAAAGCTCCAATTGCATCCATTATACCTCCAAAAACCATGGCACATAAAATTAACCAAATTGTACCTAACATTTTAGACATTCCGCCTGCTGTAAATAAATCTGCTAATGCTTCATTTTCTGTAGCAACAGAAGTTTCTACTGTTATGGCTTGTAAAATACCTTTATAACCAGAAGAAAAATCTAAACTATCTACTCCAGCTACTTGAGCAACAACTTCTGGCTGAAAAATTAAAGCGAAAATTGCTCCTAAAATAGTACCTGCCAATAAAGCTGCTAAAGGTGGAGTTTTTTTAACTATTAAAACGATTACAACAACAGGAACTATAAATAACCATGGGGTTATATTAAACGCTTTATTTATATCTATAAGTAAAACATTAGTATCTGCTTCACCAGAAGTATTAATTGTAAAACCTAAAATTAAAAAAATAATTAAAGTAATTACTACTGTTGGTATGGTTGTAAATGCCATATATTTTATGTGGGTAAATAAATCTGTACCCGCCATTGCAGGTGCTAAATTTGTAGTGTCTGACATTGGCGACATTTTATCTCCAAAATATGCACCAGATAAAACTGCACCTGCTGTCATACCTAAAGAAATACCTAATGCCTCTCCAATACCTATTAATGCAATACCTACAGTAGCTGAAGTAGTCCAAGAACTACCTGTAGCTATAGAAATTACAGCACAAATTATTAAACATGCTGCTAAAAATATTGTAGGATTTAGTACCTGCAAACCATAATAAATCATTGAGGGTATAATACCACTAATTAACCAAGTACCAGCTAAAGCACCTACCATTAATAAAATTAAAATTGCGCCAGCTGTAGACTTTATGTTTTCTGCTACTTCCTCAATCATCGTTTTGTAAGAAACTTTATTTCTAAATCCTACAATTGCTGCAACTGCACCACCTAACAGTAACACAAACTGATTACTTCCACTTAAAGCATCATCTCCAAAAACAAAAACATTATATGCCAACATTGCTACTAAAGCTAAAACAGGAAACATTGCCTCCCAAATATTCAACTCTTTATTTTCAATGATTTTTTGATCTTCAATGTTAATTTCTGATAGATTTTTATCGTCTTGCATTCTATAAATTTTGGTTCTGTAATGTTACGATTTTACATAATGTTATGCAAATCAAATTGGTTGGCTTATTTTTGCTTTATGGACTCATTAACTCAAATTGTTTTAGGTGCTGCTTGCGGAGAAGCTATTCTTGGAAAAAAGATAGGAAACAAAGCTCTTTTATTTGGTGCAATTGGAGGAACAATTCCTGATTTAGATGTTTTTATAGGAAAAATGCTATACAATAATGAAATACAAGCTATGGCTTTTCATAGAGGTTTTATGCATTCTATTTTATTTGCAGTTTTAAGTTGTTTTGTATTTGGATGGATTACTTTTAAACTTTATAACGCTGGAAAAAGAAAACACACAACCACTTTAAAAAGTTGGATTACGTTATTCTTTTGGTCCATTTTTACCCACCCGATTTTAGATTGCTTTACACCATACGGAACACAATTATTTGCACCTTTTTCTAATTACAGGGTTGCTTTTAATAACATTTCTGTTGCAGACCCAATGTATACCATTCCTTTTTTAATTTGCATAATCATTTTAATGTTTTTTAATAGAAAAAGGGCTCGAAGATCTTGGTGGTTAAAAGTTGGCATTTACATTAGTTCTATTTATATGCTTTTTACTATCATTAATAAATTTTATATTGACTCCATTTTTAAAAAATCATTTAAAAAAGCAGGTATTAATTATCAAAGGTTTTCTGCTCAACCCACAATTTTAAATAATATATTATGGTATTCTGTTGCAGAAACGGACAAAAATTACCATTTAACTTTTTATTCTTTACTTGATAAAAGTTCTGTTGCAGAAAAAATTTTGACAATCGAAAAAAAGCATGATTTAATCGATATGACAGACACAAACTTAGAAACTTTAACTTGGTTTAGTAATAACTATTACAATCTCTCAAAAAAAGAAAAAGTGGGTACTTATAAATATGTAGATTTAAGATACCCAATGCTAAATCCAGAAGATGTAAAAACTTCTGTTTTTAATTTCACAATTTTTAATAAAAACCAAGTGTGGGATATTTTACCTTTTGATGGTTCGCCTCCAAATAAAGATGATTTTTCTAAATTTATTGAGCGTTTAAAAGGTATTTAATTAATATTACTTAATATATCTAAAACAATTGGTTTTAAACCGCTAAAAAAACTCAACAGCAATAACCATTACAATTAAACCCATTAAACGCATCATAACATTTATACCTGTCTGACCTAATAACTTTATGATTTTAGATGAACTATAAAGAATTAAGTATGTTAATAAAATGACCACAAACGCGGCAAAAATTAAGATCGCCTTTTTTTCTAACGAATCAGCATCTTCCATCATTACAATAGCATTTGTTAGAGCTCCAGGTCCACAAATCATTGGAATTGCTAATGGAGTAACAGAAATATCATTTACATAGGTTTTTATTTCTGATTCTTTTAATTTTACCTTACCCAATCTAGCTTGTAACATATCCATTCCCATTAAAAAGAATATAACACCACCAACAACTCTAAAACTATTAACAGAAATTCCAAAGAAATTAAACAATACTTGTCCAGAAAAAGCGAAAATTATTATTGTAAAAAAACTTACTATTGATGCTTTTTGAGCCGTTCTAGTTCTATGAATATTATCTAATTCAGATGTCATAGTCATAAAAATTGGCATTGTACCAAAAGGGTTTATCAACGTAAAAAAAGACGTAAATGATAATATACCAAATGCAATTACTTCGTTCATAAAAGCTATTTATAAGACTCCAACTTCTTTCATACAAGATTTCATAATCTCATAAGTTCTCGCAATATCATTATCTAAACCAATAGAAAAACGAATTAAACCATTAGATAACCCCATTTCTTTTTGCTCTTCTTCTGGTATTTCTGAAGATGTAGAACTTCCTGGAGCAGAAAATAATGTTTTATAAAAACCTAAACTTACTGCTAAATAACCTAAGTTCTTTTCTTGCATTAACTCCATTAAAGCATTTGCTTTCTCTAAAGAACCTGTATCGATTGTTAACATGCCACCGAAACCATATTCGGTATTCATCATACTTTTAAAAAGTTGATGAGAAGGATGAGATTCCAAACCAGGATACACTGTTTTTAGTCCATCTGCTTCAAATTTATCAGCTAAAAAAGCAGCATTAAAACTGTGCTGTTTCATTCTAAGATGCAATGTTCTCATGTTTTTTAGAACAGATGAAGCCCTTAAAGAATCCATTGTAGATCCTAACAACATACTTGCTCCACTATTTACATTTCTTAAATCATTTATAAATTCTTGAGTACCACAAACAACACCTCCAACAGTATCTGAAGACCCATTAATAAATTTAGTTAAACTATGAATAACAACATCTGCGCCTAATTTTATAGGAGATATTGACAAAGGAGAAAACGTATTATCAACCACTAATTTTAAATTATACTTTTTCGCTAAATCGGATAAACCAGCAATATCTGCCACTTCTAAAAGCGGATTACTCACAGATTCACAATAAATAACTTTGGTGTTTTCTGTAATTGAAGCTTCTACAACATCTAATCTGGTAATATCTACGAATGTAGTTTCTATACCCAACCTTGGTGTAAAATTCTTTAAAAAAGCATAAGTTCCACCATAAATTGTTCTACTAGAAACAATGTGCTCTCCTGCTCCTACCAACTGTAATAAAACAGGTGTAATAGCGCCCATTCCAGAAGCAGAAACATTTGCTGTTTCTGTACCTTCCATTGCTGCTAAAGCTTCTCCTAAATACAAATTACTAGGTGTTGTATGACGTGAATATAAATGACACCCATCTGTATTACCTTCAAAAGTATCTGCCATTGTTTTTGCTGAAATAAAGGTATATGTTGATGAATCTGAAATTGATGGATTTACACCTCCAAATTCTCCGAAATATTGTAAATCTTGAATTTTATTCGCTGGTTTGAATTTCATAATTGGTTCTGGTTTATCAAACAAAATTAATTCAACATAGAAAATTTACCAACCAAAATAGATAAATATAGATTTTTTATCTAAATTTGATTAAAAATGTAATTTTAAAATCTAATTAACCGTTACTTTAATTCATTTTATAGAAAATTTATAATGTTAGACACCATAGATAAAAAGCTCATTAATTTATTACAAAATGATAGTAAACAAACTACTAAACAACTCAGTTTACAGCTGAACTTATCTGTTACTGCTGTTTATGAACGCATTAAAAAACTAGAGAACAATAAGGTTATCGAAAATTATGTGGCCATCATCAACAAAAATAAAATTGAAAAATCATTTATGGTTTTCTGCCATATTAAATTGATTCAACATTCGAGAGAATACGTAACTACTTTTGAACGAGAAATTCTAAAACTAGAAGAAGTTTCAGAATGCTTTCATGTTAGTGGTGATTATGATTATATCTTAAAAATTTATGTAAAAGATATGGATAAATATCGTGATTTTATGGTTACAAAATTAACAGCCATAAAATATATTGGCAGTACTCATAGTACCTTTGCAATTGAGCAAGTAAAAAATACGACAGCTATATATTTGTAAAAAGAAAACCCGAAAACTTTTAGCTTTCGGGTTTTTATTAATATTTAATAATTAAATTATTTATTTGAGTGAGAACCATCACAATTTCCATTAGGGTCTTGAGTGTTTCCGCAACCACAAGGTCTATCAGCTTTCATAAATTTTATTTTTTAAAATTTTTATGCTTTTGTTTTTACTACAAAAGACATCTCTACTAAATCATCTACAAATTTATCTTTAAGATCTTTAAAGAACGATTTAGACTTATATTTAATATTAAAATCGGCTCTGTTAATATTAAAGCTTTCACTTTTAAAAACTGAAACTCCATTTACTACTGTTAAACTTGCAGGAATTGTTACACTTTTAGTTACATCTTTAATATTTAAATTACCTGTTACAAATAACTTTCCTTCTGTATTTTCTACATTAGTTATTACAAATTTAGAAACAGGGTAAACAGCTACATCAAAAAAATCTTCATTTTTTAAATGTCCTTCTATATTTTCTGCTCCCTTACTTCCTTTCATGTCAAGGTTTGTAATTGAGTTCATATCAATTATAAACTGCCCTCCTTTTAAAGTTTCGTTTTCTATTAATAAACCTCCACTTTTTAAAGTTACAATGCCGTTATGAGCTCCACCAGGCTTTGTTCCTTTCCAATTTAAAATAGAAGTAGCAAGATCTACATTATTTAATTCAGCAATATTTGTTTCAACTTTTACAGCTTCTTTTACCTCAACTTTTTCTTTCTTTTCTCCTTTACAAGCAGTTAATACTGATGCTACTAATATTAATGTTACAATTACTTTTTTCATTTTTGTTATAAAATTAAATCTCGGAAACTATTTTCCATGGCAAATATACAATGAATTTATTTTCCTTGGAAAATATTTCGTAAATTATTGTTATTCCTTATTTTTAGAATCGATAATTATGGTAATTGGCCCATCATTAAGTAATTCTACCTTCATATCTGCACCAAATATTCCAGTTTGTAAATTTTTCTTAATTTCTTTTTCTAGAGAATTCACAAAATTCTCATACAAAGGTATTGCAATACTTGGTTTAGCTGCTTTTATATAACTAGGTCTATTTCCTTTTTTTGTTAAAGCTTGTAATGTAAACTGACTTACAACAATCGCATCTCCACCTACATCTAAAAGCGATTTATTCATCACTTTAAATTCATCATTAAAAATACGAAGATTAGCAATTTTTCTAACCAAAAAATTAATATCTTCTTGAGTATCATCATCAACAATACCTAGCAAGATTAAGAGTCCAGTCTTTATATCAGCAACTACATTACTATCAATAGTTACGCTTGCTTTCGATACTCTTTGAATTACTATTTTCATTTTTTATTCATTATCTTCTTCGTTCCAAATATCTGTTCTAAAATGCTCTTTTTCTTCTTCTCCTTCTAAAATTTGTAAGTAACTTTTATAACGAGACCATGAAACTTCTTCTTCTTCTAAAGCATCTTTTACGGCACATTTGGGTTCTTTTAAATGCAAACAATTATTAAATTTACAATGCTGTTTTAACTCAAAAAACTCTGGAAAATAATCTCCTAATTCATATTTATCGATATCTACAATACCAAAACCTTTTATACCTGGAGTATCAATAATTCTTGCATTAAAACTTAAGTCAAACATTTCTGCAAAAGTGGTTGTATGTTGCCCTTGTTTATGTTGTTCTGATATTTCTTTAGTTTTTAAATCTAAAGATGGCTCAATTCCATTAACTAAAGTAGATTTACCAACTCCAGAATGACCAACAAACATAGATGTTTTACCAATCATCAATTCTTTAACAGTATCTACATTTTTGTTTTCTGTAGATGAGACTTCAATACATCTATAACCTATAGCTTCATAAATATCTTTTAAATATAAAATTTCAGCCCTTTCTTCTAGTTTATAGGTATCAATTTTATTAAAAACTAAAATTGTATCTATTCTGTAGGCTCTTGTACAAACTAAAAATCGATCTATAAAAGCAGCAAATGTTGGCGGATTATTTATAGTAATTAATAAAAATACCTGATCTATATTTGCGGCAATAATATGTATTTGCTTAGAGAGATTTACAGATTTTCTAACTATAAAATTATCTCTATCAATAATTTTTTTTATAACACCTGTTTCTTCATCTCCTTTTTTATCAAGATCAAAAATAACTTTATCTCCAACCGCAATTGGATTGGTACTTTTAATACCAGATATTCTAAATTTACCTTTCATTCTACATTGATAAAAAAACCTTTGTCAGATTTTACTTGATACCAACTACCCGTAGATTTGTATACAACTCCTGTCATTACTACAAAGATGAGAATAAAAAAATGATTTAAAAAAATAACTACCAATTTAGTAAGCTTCTTTTTACCCCCAACAAAAAGTTAACATTATACATTAGAGTTTTGTACTCTTAAAATGTATATTCGCAGCTAAATTTTTAAAAAAATGAAACAAACTCTTTTATTATTAGTCCTTTTTATTACTACTTGTACTTTAGCACAAACTAATCTTTATGAAAACCCTCAATTTGATGAAATTGCAAAAAACCATAAAGCTATAGCTATTTTACCTTTTAAAGCTACAGTAGACCTTCGTCCTAAACAAATGGAAAAAATGACATCTGAACAATTTAAAAGATTGGAGTTAAACGAAGGAAAAAGTATACAGACTGCAATGTTTTCATGGTTTTTAAAACGTAAAAAAAGAGGGAAATTAACTTCAATAGAAATCCAAGAACCAAACAGAACTACTGCATTACTTGGAAAAAATAACATAACTGTAGATAATATTAAAAATTACACTTCAGAAGAATTAGCTCAAATATTAGGAGTTGATGCTATTATTTCTGGAACATACGAGACTAACAAACCAATGTCTGAAGGAGCTTCTGTAGCTCTCGGCCTTTTAATTGGTTTTTGGGGAACTACAAATAGCGCTTTAATAAATATGAGTGTTCATAATGCAAAAGATGGTGTTTTACTATGGAACTATAACAAAAAAGTAAGAGGCTCAATAGGAAGCAGTCCAGATGATCTTATAAATAAATTAATGAGGAAAGCTTCAAGGAGACTTTCCTACACCAAAAAGAAATAATAAAAAAATCCGCCAATTGGCGGATTTTTTTATTATTCGTAAAAGATAATATTACCCTTTAATAATTTTCTCTTGATGATTAATCGATTCTTGATGAATTGCTTTAAACATTCTTAAAACAAATTCTTCGCTTAAACCTTTACTTTCTCCTTCTAAAATCATGTTTCCAAGAATCTCGTTCCAACGTTTAGATTGTAGTACGGCTACGTTTTTGTCTTTCTTTAAAGCTCCAATTTGATCGGATACTTTCATCCTCTTTCCTAACAACTCAATTAATTGATCATCTGCAACATTAATTTGAGCACGTAAATTATCTAAAGAACTTTGGTATTCAGCTTCGTTATTAGTTTCTTTTCTGATTTTTAAGTCTTCCATAATTTGCTTTAATTTTGTTGGTGTAACTTGCTGCGCTGCATCAGACCAAGCATTATCTGGATCGAAATGAGTTTCTATCATTAAACCATCAAAGTTTAAATCTAAAGCTGTTTGTGAAACATCAAAAATCATTTCTCTATTTCCTGTAATATGTGATGGATCACAAATTAATGGTAAATCTGGAAATTTGTTTTTAAATTCAATCGCAATTTGCCATTCTGGAACGTTTCGGTATTTAGATTTTTCATAGGTTGAAAAACCCCTATGAATTGCTCCTAAATTTTTTATATCTGCTGTATATAATCTTTCAATACCACCTAACCATAATGCCAAATCTGGATTTATTGGGTTTTTAACCAATACAATTTTATCAGTACCGTGTAAAGCATCTGCTAATTCTTGCATAATAAAAGGAGAAACAGCTGTACGTGCGCCAATCCATAATAAATCTACATCATTCTCTAAAGCTAACTTTACGTGTGCTGCATTCGCTACTTCAGTACAGGTTTTCATACCTGTTTCATCTTTCACTTTCTTTAACCATTTTAAACCTAAAGCACCAACACCTTCAAAATTTCCTGGTCTAGTTCTTGGCTTCCAAATTCCTGCTCTATAATAATTTACATCAGAATCTTTTAATTCGTGTGCAATTTTTAAAACCTGTTCTTCGGTTTCTGCACTACAAGGCCCTGCTATTACTAGTGGATGATCTAATTTCATATCGTCCAACCATGTTCTTAATTCTTTTGTATTCTTCATTTTTCTACTTGTTTTTGCTGCTTTTTTCTCGATTTCGCTCGAAATGACAGTTGTTTTGGCTTTTATTTTATGCCGTTTAAAATTTGTTTAATATAATTTGTATTCTCCATTTCGTTAAAAATTTCGGAGAAATTATCTTGTTGCATCAATTCTTTAAAATGTTGTAAATTATTGATGTATTCTTCTAATGTTTCTATTACGTTTTCTTTATTCTGCTCAAAAATTGGTGTCCACATTGCTGGACTACTTTTTGCCAAACGAACTGTTGATCTAAAACCTGAACCTGCCATATCAAAAATATCGCGTTCGTTTCTTTCTTTATCTATTACTGTTTTACCTAACATAAATGCACTTATGTGAGATAAGTGCGAAACATAGGCAATATGTTTATCATGCGAAACTGGATCCATATAACGAATACGCATTCCAATAGCTCTAAAAAGGTCTAATGCTTTTTCTTGTAGCTTGAATGTTGTTTTTTCAACTTCGCAAATAATGTTCGTTTTCCCTTTATACAAAGCAGAAATTGCAGCTGTTGGCCCAGAATTTTCTGTACCAGCAATTGGATGACAAGCTAAAAAATTTCTTCTATTTTTATGATGTTCAACTACTTTACAAATTGCTTCTTTTGTTGAACCTGCGTCTACAACTAAGCCATTATCTGATATTTTATCTAAAATTGTTGGCAATAATTTTACTGTTGCATCTACCGGAATTGACACAATTACCAAGTCTGCTTTTTCAATATCATCTAAAACTGCTTTTTCTTGAATTACACCTAATGCTATCGCTTTATCTAAATGATCTTCATTGGCATCTATTCCGTAAATTACAGTTTCTGGATTGTTCTTTTTTATATCGATAGCAAAACTACCGCCAATTAAACCAACACCAATTAAGTAAATATTTTTCATTTTTTATTTTTTCAATGGGTTAAAACCCTCTTCTTCCTCAACAGGTTAAAGCCCAATGCTATTGATATTTTATTCTAATTTTCCTTATTTCTTAATAATTACCAATTGCAACTCATAAACAAATCCCTAAACCGAATTTCTTTGTGAGATTTCTCCTATCGTCAAAATGACACTCGTTCCTTTAAATATTTATTTTCAAGGTTTTTATTCGCAAACAGACTAACTGCCAACTGCGACTGTAAAACTGCAAACTTATTTTATAGCCTTTTAATCGCTTCTTTAATTACCTCCGTTGTTACACAAAGTGAAAAACGAATATATCCTTCTCCTTGTGATCCAAAAATGGTTCCTGGTGTTATAAAAATATCGTTTTCATATAAAACTGAATCTGTAACTTCTTCAGATTTTTTTCCTGCGGGAATTTTTGCCCAAACAAATAATCCAGTTGAATTTTTATTATAAACTGCATTTAACTTATCAGCTAATTGCCAAATTAGATTTCTGCGTTCTTCGTAAATTTTATTTTGTTTTAAAAACCATTCATCAGATAATTGTAAGGCTTCAATTGCTCCTTTTTGAATTCCGTAAAACATACCCGAATCCATGTTAGATTTCATCTTTAAAACTTCATTAATAAACGTTGAATTCCCTAACAACATTCCAACTCGCCAACCTGCCATGTTAAAGGTTTTACTTAATGAATTTAACTCTAAAGCAATGTCTTTTGCACCTTCAACTTGTAAAATACTAATAGGTTTATCATTTAAAATAAAACTATACGGATTATCATTAATAATTAAAATGTTGTGCTTTTTACCAAAAGCTACTAATTTTTCAAACGTTTCTAATGTTGCATTTGTACCTGTTGGCATATGCGGATAATTTACCCACATAATTTTTACGCTTTCTAAATCTTGACTTTCTAATTCCTCAAAATTTGGTTGCCAATTACTGTCCGCACTTAAATCATAAAAAAGTGGTTCTGCTCCTACCAACTTCGTAACTGAAGTATATGTTGGATAACCTGGATTAGGAATTAAAACTTTATCGCCTTCGTTTAAAAAAGCCATAGAAATATGCATAATTCCTTCCTTACTTCCCATTAATGGTAAAATTTCATTTTCTGGATTTGCGCCTACAGAAAATTTGTTTTTATAAAAAGTAGCAATTGCATTTCTTAATTCTGGTAAACCTTGATATGATTGATATTTATGTGCACTTGCATCTCCTAAACTATTAGAAATTGCTTCTAATACTTTTGCTGGTGGTTGTAAATCTGGAGAACCAATTCCCATGTTAATAATTGGTTTTCCTGCAGCTGCTAAACCTCTAACTTCTCTTAATTTTTTAGAGAAATAGTATTCTTGAACTGTATCTAATCTTTTGGCTGGTTTAATCATTTTTTTCACTTCATTAATAAGACCTTTCGACTGCGCTCAAGGTGAAATTTCTAACTATTTTATTGTCTGCCATTTTTATAAGTTCCTAAAATCTTGAATTCTTCTGCCATTATTTCTATGATAGCATGTGCTTTTTCATAATCCTTATATTTTTCAAAAGTAACATCAACAAAAAATGAATATTTCCAAGGTGTTTCTATAACTGGCAACGATTGAATTTTGGTTAAACTCATTTTACAATCGCTTAACACATTTAAAATTGCTGCTAAACTTCCTCTTTTATGATCTAATTGAAATTTCAACGATGCTTTATTAATTTGATCTATTCCGTTATTTTGTTCTTCCGTTTGTACAATTACAAATCTTGTTGAATTGTCTTTTATTATTTGAATTTCATCTTCAATAACTACTAAATCAAATATTTCTGCGGCTATTTTTGGCGCAATAGCTGCAATTCCTTTCAAATTTTTATTTGCTATTCGTTTTGCAACTTCAGCAGTATCTACATCTTCTACTAATTTAATGTGTGGATGCATTTTAAAAAACTCTTTACATTGTAACAATGCCATTGGATGCGACCAAACCTCTTTAATATCTTTAAGTTCCTGGCCTTTTAAACACATTAAATGATGATGAATATTTAAATACTCTTCTCCAATAATATGAAGGTTATTATTATCAATTAAAGCATAATTAGGAATAATTGAACCCGCAATTGTATTCTCTAAAGCCATAACAGCATGTGTTGCAGAACCGTCTAATAAACTATCTACCAAGACATCAAAAGACATGCATTCTTTTAATTCTATAGTTGAACCATAAAAATCGTGTGCAACTTTATGATGGTTTGAACCCTCTGCTCCTTGTATGGCAATTACTTTATTCATTTGCTTTAATTAATGTCAAAAAAAAGTCTCGAATTAAATTCGAGACTTATATATTTTAAATGTTTATTAACAACATGATACAAAGTCTCTCCTCTTATTGTAAAAATAAAAGTAAAAATAGAAACGTGTCCAAGTTGTTTTTAACATCTTAATTCTCTTTGTTTTGAAAGACAAATCTAAAGATTAAATTTTGATATACAAATATTATTAAGAAACTTTAGAAAAATTTATGAAATTGGTAATTTCATTTAAATTTATTCATTAAAGTTTAAATATTTCTTGCTTTAACATTTAATAATGTAATTTAACCCTCTTTAGTCTTAAAAAGATATTAGTTTTTACGTAATTTTCTGTTTTTAATTAAAGATCTAGTTTCTTGATAATTTAATATGTAGTTTACATTTTTTAATCTTCCGTTTGCTATTACCTCTTCAGAAAACAGCATATCTTCTTTATCTGTAAAACCAGCTCTAGTAACATAAACAGTAAAATCTGCAAAATGTGAAATTAAAAATGTATCTGTATATAATTTTGTTGAAGAAGTATCTAAAACAATGTAATCATATTCTTTCTTTACAGAGCTTAAAATATGATCAATTTTACCGTTAGATAATAGTTCTGCAGGAGCAAAAGGGATTTCTCCAGAAAATAAAATATCAAGATTTGTTTCTCCAATAATATTGGATGTAATTAAATTTCTATAATCGAATTCATCACCTATTAAGTAGCTAGATAAACCATGAGAGTCATCTTTATTTAAATAAGAATCTATTTTAGGGTTTCTAAAATCTGCTTCAACTAAAAGAACTTTTTTTCCTAAAGCTGCATAAGCAATGGCTAAGTTAACTGCGCAAAATGTTTTTCCTTCATTACTTTTAGTAGAAGTTACCATTAGTACAGAAGCTAATTCATTTGATTGTGCTTTTTTTAATTTAAAATTAATATTTGTTCTTAATATTCTAAATTCTTCTGCTAATAATGAATTATCATATATACCATCAAATATTTTATTTCTGAAAGTATAAGGTACATTACCTACTACATCTATATCATTTACTACCGTATAAATATCTTCCTTTGTATGAATTCTAGTATCTACAAAAAATATTAGATAAAAAATGATAAAGGGCACTACTAAACCAGCTACAAAAGCTTTTACATATAACATTTTTGGATTTTCTGATACTGGAATTAAATTGGTAATAGCATAATCTACAACCTTAACAATTGGCACAGTAACAACTAAATTAATAGCAGCTTCTTCTCTTCTTTGTAAAAGAAAAATAAATAAATTCTCTTTTATTGTTTGTTCCCGTTCTATTTCTCTTAGAATTTTTTCATTCTTAGGGATTGTGTTAAAAAAACCACGATTTTTAACATCTACTTCGTTTATATTTTTTAATGCAGTTTCAGATTTTTTTTGATAAGCAATTACAGATGTTAAAATACTTTGCCTTAAATTATCTATATTCTTTTTTAAATTTTTAACTACTGGATTATTAGCTCCTCCACTTATTCTTAGTTTTCCAAAATCTATTAACTTACTATTAAAAAGCACTATTTGGTCATTAATACCAGTAATACCAATACCAACATTTGCGGGTAATAGATTAAAACTTTTTTTATTGATTAATGAAGTTTTTAAAATTCTAGCAATTTCTAATTGAGTCTCTAAATTTACTTTTTGTGCGTTAGAAGTAGATTTGTCAGATAAATTATGCTCAGTATCTAAATTAATATCGGTTAAATTATTTTTCTCTTTAAACCTTTTCTTTTTACTTTCTATAGAATCTAGTTCTTTTGTTAAAAACCCGAATCTTTCATCTACAAAGTCAATAGTTCTTTGAAATATTAATTTTCTATCTTGTACTCCATCTAGATTAAATTGCTCAATCACTTCATTTAAAATAGCTTCAGACTTAGCACTACTTTCGTTTCTTAATGAAATTTTTAAAACTTCACTATTCTTACCAATCTGTTCAATTTTTAGACCAGACAATAATCTTAAAGTTGCTTCTTTTTTACTAAAAAACCTGATTTTAAATTTCTGTTTGTAAAGTTTATTAACATCTCTTAAACTATCTATCTTAATAACAAAGGGATATGTATTATTGACTGGATTTATTTGATTTTTATTAACCCTCCACTCATTTAAATGAACATCAGAAATTACATATTCATTTTCATAAAAATCTATAAAATATTCTCCTGTTTTGGGTAATAATTTTGCAGAATTAATAGGGTATGGTTTAAAAGGTAGATCCCAAACTTGCTTATACTTTCGTTGATCATTAAAATAATATCTTACATTTAAGTTTAGCTTTTCAACAACTTTCTCTAAAATTCTGTAAGACTTTATTATTTCAATTTCATTCTCTTGGTTTACTTTAAAATCATCAAAAAGAGAACTTAAATTACCAGGCAATTCTATTTCATTTGCTTTTTGACTTGTAATTTTAATTCTAGCTGAAGTTTCATAAATAACAGAACTATACCTTACTGAATAAAAAGCTGCTGTAACAAAAAGCACAATACTTAACAAAAACCATTTCCAGTTTCTGGTATACTTAAAAAGTTCTTTTTTTAAATTAAATGTTTCTTTCTTTTTGTGCGCTATGAATGGTGGTTTCATGGATTACATCTAATTTACCTAATTACAATTAGAATAGAAGTTAAGACTAAAGAAATAGCAGACATAACAGATGCTGCACTTCCCATAATTCCTGAGCTTTTTATTTTATTAAGGTTTGGGTTAACAACAATAACATCGTTCTGTTTTATGTAATAAAAATCACTTCCAAACCAATCTGTTGAAGTTAAATCTATCCTTTTTGTAATTTGAACTCCGTCAACTTCTCTTAATATTAAAATGTCTTTTCTAGACCCATTTATTGTTAAATCTCCAGCATAACCAAGCGCTTGTAAAACGGTAACTTTATTTTCGGTCACAGAAAAGGTACCAGCTTTTTGTACATCTCCTAAAACAGTAAATTTAAAGTTTAAAATTTTAACACTTACTGCAGGATCTACAACATGTTTCCCATCTATTAACATCTTTTTGACATAATCTTCTAATTCTGAAGTGGTCTTACCTGTAACTTTTATAGACCCTATAACTGGGAATATAATATTCCCTTCTTGTGAAACTAGATAACCTTGTAAACGTAAAATTTCTAAAAAACTAGAATTTGGAGTAACATTATTCTCAAGATTATAAGGTACTACAGATTCTGGGTTTAAAGCGGTCACTTTTATATTAATAATATCATTAGCTTGTATCTTAGAGCTTGTAAAGGTTAGTTTTCTTAAATTAACATCATTTGAATCTTGAAAATAAATTACAGATTTCTTTGATGCACAAGAAAACATGCTAAAGAAAATTAATGAAATAGCAATAATTTTAAAAAAACTTATTTCTCGAAAACATATAATTCTATTAAATATTAAGCTAAATCACTTAATCTAATTGTTTTAACTTCTGGTTTTTCAACTGTTAACACTCTCTTCTTAGATTTCTTAGATTTTTTCTTTAATTTATTTGATAAATATAAGTTTTGTATTACAATTACAGAAATTACCCAAAAAGAAAACAGAAGAATCGTTTGTTTATTTAGTGTTAAATCATTAAAAATGAACACTCCGAAAACCACCAAACTAGAGAAAACTGATACTAAAACTGAAATTTTCCAGGGTTGTAAACCTGATTTTAAAAGCACATGATGAATATGATTTTTATCAGCAGTAAAAGGGCTTTTTCTCTTCATTAATCTTAACATAAAAACTCTAAGTGTATCTATTAATGGAAAACTAAATAAAGCAAGAACAAAAACTGGTGCCTTAACATTTTGAATTAAAAATTCTGGATTAAAACTAACACTTAAAAAGCTAATTGCAAAATAAGAAAGCAAGAAACCTACTATCATAGATCCTGTATCTCCCATAAAAATCTTTTCCTTTTTAGAAAAATTAAAAATTAAAAAAGAAATTAATGCACCTACAAGGCTTAAACATAAAAAGAACATTGAATCATTTCTATTAAAAAAATAAAAGACACCAAAAAATGAAGTTATAGTTATAGCATAACTTCCTGCTAAACCATCTACTCCATCAATAAGATTATATGCATTTATAAATAAAATATACATAAAAACGGTAAGGGCGATAGAAACAGAATAATAAAGCTCATTGATACCAAAAAGTCCATATAAATTTTCAATTCTAACTCCTGTCATTACAATTATAGCAACTACTGCTACAATCTGTCCAAGAATTTTTTGCTTAGCTTTTAATTCTATTAAATCATCCATTAAACCCAGAAAAAACAACAGTGTTGTAGCCCCAAGTACACTAAACAAATTTTGGTCGTCAAAATAATTTCCTAAAAAAGTGATAATCAAATTTATAGTAATAAATATACCGATACCTCCTAAATTTGGTGTTCTAACTTTATGAACACTTCTATGATTGGGTTTAGACGTTAGCTTTTTCATTTTAGAAACCCTAATAATTGCAGGATAACATAAGTATGAAATAACAATAGAAAGTGAGAATGCAATTAGTGGCCAAAAAAAGCCATAATCTAAGCTTAAATTAATTGATCTTAGGGAGTAAATCATAATAATGGGGGTATGATTAGTTTATAATTTTATAAAATAATTTTGATAAAAACCTAAGCATCAGAAACATACCTGTTTTTCGCAAAATTTAATATTAGTTAAATATAGTGGTTTTTTTTAAAACTATAACCTTTATGGTTAATTTATTTTTAATTTCTTGAAATTTTAGCTATAAATAAATACCATAAAAATTGAGGAGTAGACACAAAATTTCTTCGCCATAATCTTTTTGGTTCTTTTAATAAACGTGGCAACCACTCCAACCCAATATTTATCCAAAATGAACTAGATCTTTTTACTGTACCAGCATAAAAATCAAACACAGCTCCAATAGATACTGTTATTGTAGCGTCTAATTTCTTCTTATTCATTGCAACCCATTTTTCTTGTTTAGGAGCTGTCATTCCTACAAATAAAAAATCTGGATTAAAATCATTTACTTCTTTTATCATATTTGCTGAATCTATATCAGAAAACTCAGGCTTATATGGAGGTGAAAAACTACCTACTTTAATATTTGGATGCTCTTTTTGAATTCTCTTTTCTATTAATTCTAATGTGGAAGGAGCTGCTCCTAAATAGAAAATTTTCTTATTATTTTTATCTGCATAATTTAATAAATGTTTATGAATATCTGCTCCAGCAATTTTTTTAATCACTTTCCCTCTTAAAACTTTGGCTGCAAGTACAATTCCAGATCCGTCTGGCAACAAAATATCACTTTGCATTAAAGCGTTTTTAAACCCTTCATCAGTTTTAGAGACACAAAAAGAATGTGGATTAACTGTATTTATTATTGCTTTTTTTCTAAATCAATTGTACTTAAATCTTCAGAGAAAACATTTTCATCAATAATTTTTAATAGGTTCATAATTATTATAATTCAGGGGTTACTATCAATTTTTTATAAGCCTCTAAAAGCAATATATAATATGCTTTATTGCTATATTTTTCTTTCACAATTTCAAACCCATTTTTACCTAACTCTTTCATTTTATCTTCATCATTCCAAAGTAATGAGATTTTATCAGCTAAATCTTGGCTATTTAAAGGTTTGAACAACAATCCGTTTATGCTATTTTCAATTATTTCTGGGTAACTACCAAAATCTGGTGCCATAATTGGAACTTTTTGAGCCATAGCTTCTGGAAAAACCATCGCAAAACCCTCATAACATGCACTGGTATGAGCTAAAAACTTTGACTCTGCATAAAAAGTTTTCATTTCTTCAGAATTTAACATACCTCTTAATGTAACATTTTCTGGTATGTCTAACTCCTCTTCATAACCAGGTCTCATTAATCCTGCTATATGAAATGGTATATTAGGTAATTTTTTAGCTGCTGCTAAAAGAACTGGCAATCCCTTCTCTGGACTAATTCTACCTGCAGAAGCAACGTATTTTTTATTTTTGTAATCATAATCTTTATCAACTATTTCTTTAGTATAAAAATTTGGAATTACAGAACATTTATCTTTGTTAAATCCATTTTCAATTAATTTATTTTTTTGAAACTCATTTAAGCATAAAAAAGAATCTACATAATCTTGGTACTGTCCAGAAAATCTTGCCCAAAAACTCCTTAGAGCATAACCTGTACTCTTAAAAATTGATCCTTCACAATTATTAATAATACAATTTAATTCTTTTGAAGCTCCAGTGCATTTCTCACAAATTTCACCTTTTGTAAAAAACAACCCATTTGGACATAGCAATCTATAATTATGAATTGTCATTGCAATTGGAACCCCAAAACTTTTAATTACAGGCAAAATAGCAGGAGATATAAGGGGATATAAATTATGTATATGAACTATATTTGGTTTCTTAGTTTTTATAATTTCTTTTATATCTCTTATTGATTTATTATTTCTAACACCTAAGAAAAAAGCTTTTGCTTTAGCAAATGGCATTGTTTCTAATTCTTCACTACTTCTAAAATAAGTAATAACCTCATGGCCATTTTCTTCCAATAATTGTATTTGAGCTTCTACTACAGCTTCTTCACCACTATGTTTTCCATATTTGTTATGGATCATTAAAATTTTCATCCTAGAAGATTTTTATAAACACTATTTAACTTATCAACTTTACCTTCCCAAGAGAAATCTTGAGCTCTTAATAAAGCTCCTTTAGATAATTTTACTCTGTAGTTCTCGTATTTATAAAGTTTAGTTATAGCATTTTTTATATTTATAAAAACTTTTCGTGGCTCATCTATAGGAATTTTAATCCCACAAGAATCATTAACAACATAAGAGAAACCACAATGGTCTAGACTTACAACAGGCACACCTAATGAAATACTCTCTAAAATAACAGAAGAAGTTAAATCTTTTAAACTCGTAATTACTAAAGCATGTGAATTCTTCATAACATCTAAAGCTACTTTTTTCTCAACCCAACCATACCATGTACAACTATTATGAATCTTTAATTTTTTCGCTAATTTTTTCCATTTTTTAGTTTGTTTTCCTTTACCTAAAACATGTAATTCCCAAAGGATATCTTTATTTAATAATGCTAAACTTTTTAAAAGAATATGTAAAGCCTTTCCTGCAGTATGTTGCCCAGACCATACAATTTTAAAAGGCTGATTTTTAACTCTCTTACTAACATTAATGTTAAGTAAATCTACAGTTCCTACCTCTGTAATTATAACAGAATCTTGTTTCCAAAGTCTTTGAATTGATCTTTGAATATCTGGAGTAGCTGCAATTAAAGTAGAGTTTTTTTATTTGCTGCTAACCAAGGTCGTCTTAAAAATATTTTTTGAAAACTATTTAAAACATTTCTGATTCCATGAAAAATTTTACCGTTAAAATCAAACAAAGAAAATAATTTCCATGGCACATTTTCTGTACCTCCTATTGGACCCCAAACAAAGGGTTTTTTTATCTTCCATAAATAACCAGGTTCTCGATAACCTACCATATTTAATTGATGAACTATATCAAAATTTTCATTTTTATCTAATTTCTTTGCTAAGGAATAGGCGTCTTTTTGCCAAATTTTATAATACCAATAGTATGATGGTGGCCATATTTTACGTAGGAAACGATTTCTCTCTTTTTGAATAAAATAAAATTTTAAATTTTTATTCGGCGTATTAACCATTTGTTCAAGAATATCTTTTTCCCATTTTTCTTTTTCAACAATTACATGTACTTCATGAGATTTACTTAAACCATTTACAAAACTCCAACCCATACCAGGCTCAGACCCTCTCTTAGGGCTACAGGCATAACAAGAAATTAATATTTTAAGTTTACTTTTCATTAATAAATTTTAACATTTCTTTTTCGAATAGTGCTTTTTTCTGCTGATTAGCTGCAACCATTATTTCTTTTAAAAGAAACAATGAGAACACTTCATTTATTTCTTTAATTTTAATTTTTTTCGAAACATAATTATATAATTCCTCTTTACTTTTCCTTTTTAATAACCTTCCTATTTGAAAATGATATTTTATTAAATCGAAATACTCTAAACCTTTTTCTGTAAAATACTCAAAATCAAAAGCAGAAAAACCATCTTTTGTTTTTACAATATTCCAGGGAGCAAAATCTCCATGTTCATAAACTTCTTCATAATTATTTTTAGAAGACAATAAAGTGTTTTCTAATATTTGCAATTCATCGTTAAAATTATTTTCTTTTAAAAATTCTTTTATTTGTTTAACTCTATAATGCTTTTGTAACTTTTTAAAGACTCCTTTTTTAAAAGGTTGAATAATTTTTAAAACATCTTCATCCGAAACAGTTTCTATATTACCCTCCAATTCGGGAAGAATAAAAAAGGGAGTTTCTCTAAATTCAAAATTTTTCATTTCATAATTTAAAGCTCTATTTTTAGATAGAATTTTAAAAGCATTTATTTCATTTTTTATATTTTCAATTCCAATTTCATTAATTGGATATTTAACGTATCCAAATATTTTATTATCAGCTTGTAACTGAATAACAACCTTATCATTTAAGGTAGCTTTATAAATAGATGAAGTAAATTTTTTATCAAATTTTTGATTTAAAAAACGAATAAACTCAGAATTTTCTTGAGTTTGCAATTCAATTATTTTCTTAAAAAGATTATTAAAGTAAACACAAAAAAAACGAGCAAAGCTTTTAAAAATTTTGGCTTTTTTTGAAAATGGATTATATAACTTAAAAGACTTTTTTGCTAAAGAACTTTTACCAACAGCAATTATTACCTTAGGATTTTTACTATTTGGAATATGCAAATAGATGTCTTCAGAAAAAAATTAACGTCTTTCATACATTTTTTTCATTAGAATTGCAGTTACATTACTGACTATCTTAGCTGGTTTTTTGCTTACATCTATTTCAAAGTACCTTTTATTATCTACTAAACTTTTATATTTTTCAACTTGGTTTTCTAGCTCAGAAAAAGTAACCTCTTGTTTTCTCTTATAAATAGTTTCAGCGTCGGTAACCAAAATAAAATATAACGCAGGTTTTTTTATAAAACTACGAAATAATTTTGCTACTTTATCTCCTCCTCCGTATCTGTATCGCTTATTATCAGCTATCAAATCATCATAATATCTATCAAAAATAATTAGAGATGATCTTACTCGTAAAGGAACTATACTTTTTAACCAACCTAAATTATATTGAAAGAAAAAATAACAAAGTTTTATAAAGGATTTAAATTTATTATAAGGCTTAAACTTATGAGGATCTGTTGTAACTGTTATTTTTTTCTTTATTCTCTATTGGCTTTAAATGAAAATAGTTCGTTTGCCTAAAGGGTAGATTAGCGTTTACCAATCCGTTTATTACTGTAGTTTTACCAGAACCATCAGGCCCTAAAAAAGCTATAGAGATTCCAGTAGGTAATATAATTCTCTTTAAAATTCTTATTTTATCTTTTAACCAATAGGATAAAGTTGGTGTTCCTTTTTTTAAGTCTGATAAAAAGATTTTTTTATGCTGATTAATTTCAATTATTTCATCTTTTAAAAAGGCTTCCTTTATCTTCTTACCAGTTTTCTTAAAATAAGTATCTATAGTCTTTAAACAATTAATTTCATCTTTTAAAAACAATAATCTTAGGTACATAAAAACATTTTCTTCTAACTCTCCTTTAGTAATTTTCTTTAAAAAATAATGAATAAACTCTTGATGTACAGCTAAAATATTAATATTTTTATATGTAGTTTTATTATTAAAAATTTCTTCTTCAGAAAAAAGATTACATGCTTTCTATGAAACAAACCATAAATATCTAAGTTTAATATTTGTTGATTTTCTTGATTATATAAAAATATATTTTTAGCATATACCTCTTGATGATAATTTTGTACAATTTTAAATCCGTTTAAATCACAAAACTTTTTTAAAGTTTCTTCAATTGATAAAAAGTCATTTTTTTTAAACAAAATATCTACATCATTTTCAGTTGATTTTTCTGAAAATAAATCTTCATAACCATTAGTTATAACATAGTCTATAGAATTCTTTTTCAAGTATTTTAAAAAAATATGAATCATTACTTTATAAATTTTGATATAATAAGTTATAATTATCTGCAAAGTTTTGTGTAGAAAACTCTTGCGCTGCTTTTTCCTTACCTTTTTTAGCAATTTTAAATGCCAATTCTTTATTCTTTTTTAATTCTAAAACGGCATTCCCCCAATCTTCTGCTACAAAAGGGCTCACTAACAAACCTGTTTCTTTATGATCTACAATTTCTGGTAGAGCTCCAGCATTAGAAACAATAACAGGTTTTTCTGCCATCATAGCCTCTACAACAGATAAGCCAAAACCTTCAATATAACACGGATGTACTAGCACATCTGAACTATATAAAAGATTCCCTACTTTTTTTGACGTCCTAAAAAGTGTACAAACTCCTCTAATTCATACTCTTTTACTTTTTCTTTTAACTCATTTTTTTGTACTCCATTACCAGCAATATAAAGATGAATATCTCTATGATGTCCTAAACTTAATAGATGCATCATATCTATTAAAATATTCAAGTTTTTTATTGTGATTAAACTAGAAACACTTAAAATGTTAAACGTTTTTCTAGACCATTTAGGTTCTAATTCATCTACTTTTAATTTACTTGTTCCATTATAAATTATAACAGTATTTGCTTTTAATAGCCTTGGAAAAACCGATTCCTTTTCTTTTTTCACATAATTAGATATATAAATAAAAGTATGCACCTTACTATATACTAATTTCTGTATTAAACGTTTTACAAAACTATGAGACATAGAACCTTCAAACGTAACTATCAATTTTACTTTTGGTCTAAATAATTTTACCAAACCTGCTATTAACTCTCCAAAAAAGAATTGTGTTTGAATAACCTCAATTTCATTTTCATCAATAATACGCAACAAGGTTTTAAAATGCTTAAAAATATTTCTCCCAAAATTACCTTCAAAAACTTTGTTACAAACTTTTACAAAATTCTCTTTAAATTCTTCGTGATATGCATTTGAATAAACATACAAAAAACTATTATGTTCTGAGTATTCAATTAAGTCTAACGTTTTTTTTGGTGTACCAGTAAACCTATTATAAGAAGATAATATGTAAAGTATATTTTTTTCATATTGCTTCATTTTTTTCGTTTTCAACTTTATAATCTTGATACATAATTATAATATAGAAAGCTATACCTCCTGGAATAATACCATGCGAAAACGTATATACAGACCATGTGTAATTTATAAAAAGGTATTGAATTAAGTAAAACGACATAGCTAACGTAATGTGATTTTTATATTTAGTAAAAAAACCAAACATAAAATACCTACATAAAGTAAATAACATAATACCAGTACCTAAATAACCGTATTTTAAAAGTAGATCTACATACCCAGAATCAATAACTGTAAAACGCTCCATAAAAGCATTTGTAGCTCCTAATTTATATTGAGTCATTAACTTTGCAGATTGATGAATATAACCATAACCGAATACTTTTTCTTTATTAATAGCATCCCATCGAAATTTATTATATAAATCTCTGGTTTGTAGTGCTAAATCTTCACTATAGACAACCGCATTTATTTCATCAACAATTTTATCATATAATCCATTAATAAAAATTAAAGCTAAAGATGCTGCAAATACCGAAACCCCCAATAATTTAAAAACTGTTTCTTTTCTAAACTCTAGATTAGCATCATAAGCAAACAAATATAAGACAGCAAAAAACAGCGTCATAACTGTTAAAGCAGAGTGGGTCGCAAATATCAACCCAAGAAAAAGAAATACTATTATTCCTAAAATTTTAAATGATTTTTCCCTACTCATTTTAAATTCAATTAAGTATAAAAATATAGCCAAACTTATATAAGTTGGAAAGAATGTTCTTATGTGAGTGCCTTTAAAATACACTGGTGGTATAATTGCTGGTAAAACAAAAAATAGACAGTAACAAACTGTAAAATAGATACTTACCCATTTTACCCATTTAATTAAAGCACTTAAATCAATATTATCATAATACACAATTAAATAAATAAAAATAACATAGAACCACGCATCCTTACTTGCTATTAAAGCTTGTTTCGCTGATGAGTAATCATTAACAATAGGCCTTATAATTCCATAAGCTAACAACCCTAAAACTAAGATTATAATAACAATACTATTCTTTGGTAATTCCACCCAATCCTTTTAAAAAATATTCCGAAAAGAGCTACTAGATTTAAACCAAAATATCCAACTTCAATCCCACCTAAAATAAATGTAGCCGGATCAACAAAACCTAAAAATTTGGTAGAAGCTAACAAATAAAATATCAAGAAAACGTTTGGTCTATTGGCAGCCATCAAAAATGCAAAACCATAAAACCCTAACAGTAATACTACCATCCGTTTAGTTTTTTTAATTTTTTATTTTCAATCATAAACGTACAAAGAATTATGATAGCGCTTATTATTAAACTTAACCCGTACGAATAAATAAATCTATAAATTACGTCAACTTCTACTAATAAAAAAAGAAAATAACTGAAGTAACTGGCACACTTAATTTTATTAAAAAAGCTTTTTTTAATTGATTATCACCGAGGAAATATCTATAAAAAACCTCAACAACCGCAACACTTCCTAAAGAAACAATGAGTATAAAAATAAGATTATATAATACATCTAAATTACTTTCTGTTAAGCTTAAATACGACAAAATAAATTCACCTAAAAAATGATAACCAGCAATAATGACAATATATACAAGAAAAGATATGTAAAAAATTTTAAAGGCTATTTTAGACATTTCTGCCGCTTTTTCTTTAATTAATTTAGAAAATACAGCAAACATTGGAACTGACAAAGAAACGATTAGGCTATTTGCCAACATTGCTACTTTAAAAGAAAGATCGAAAATAGCATACATTCCCACATCTGCTACCATTAGAATAAACAAATACCTCATAACTGGCATTATAATACTATTAATCAACCCTAAGTTTAAGAATTTTAAAGAACATTGCAATACATACTTTATATGTGTTTTACTAACCTTAACTAATTTAATAGTTGTTCTAGTTTTAATGAAAACAATATAAAAAAGAAATAAAACAATCGTTATTATTAGTGGAGTTACAATATAAACTAACACATTACTTGTAAAAAAACTTAATAAAAAAATTGATAAATATAAAACAGGCGTAAATAAAGCTAAACTAAAATTTACAACATGCATAAAATAATTAGCTTCTAAAATAGACTTACATAAGTTATTTAAAAGCATAAAAATTAAAATTAGAAAACCTGTAATAAGTAAACAGTTTTTTTCTGTGCTACTAAGATTAATATTTTCACCAAGTAAATCAATATTAAGATAATTAAGAACTACAAAAACTACACTTATTACAGAAATAACTGTTAGATTAATATAAACTGCAGATGTAATTACTTGATTGGAAGATATTTTTTTATCTCCACTTAACAAAACTATTGCTTGAGATAAACCTAAATCTATTAAACTAGAAACTCCACTAAACAAAAGAGTAAGACTAATTATACCGTATAAATCTAAACCAATTTTTTGAATAATAATTGGCAGTAATAAAAGTGTAACAGAAGAAACCGTTAGAATTTTTCCAACAGAAGCAAATACATTCTTTTTTAAATAATTCTTAATATCCATTTAAAACTACATATCATAAACAAAAAACGATTCCCCATTCTCTGCTACTAGTTGTAGTTTTTTACTTGATAGATAAGCAATCATAGTAAAAACGTCTAAGTTTAAAAACTTAAAGATATCTTTTAAACCAATAATAAAATTTTTATGATTTTTTTCAGAAATACATTGCTTTTCATTTACCATGAGATTGCAAATTAAACTTAAAAAGAGACTACTAAGTACTAGCTTCATTTAGGGGGAATTAGTATTTATGTAACAATAATAACCTTTTTTTTTAGTTTTCATAAAAATACAACTACTTTCTTACTAAAACTACGAATAAGACTTGAATCTAAAAAGGGAATTTTTGGGACTTAATTAATTAAGAAATAAAAAAGTGTTTAAACGAAAAAAGCATCTCAAATGAGATGCTTTTTGCGGTCTGGACGGGACTCGAACCCGCGACCCCCTGCGTGACAGGCAGGTATTCTAACCAACTGAACTACCAGACCGTTGCTCTTAGCGGTTGCAAATATAACTCTGTTTTTTAATCTACCAAAGAAATTTATAAAAAATTTCTTCTTTTTATTAAATAATTTGTGAGAACCTGTTTAAAACCTAAATGTATATCTACAGGTACATAATCAATCTTATATTGTAAACATTTACCTTTCAATTCGTTAAAATATAAATCAACCTTTTTTTATACTGTTCTAGTACATTTTCTGCATAAATATTTATTTCCTCTCCAGTTTCAATATCTACAAATTTTTTAGGAGAATTATCAAATTCAAAGCTAAATTCCTTTTTTCCATCAAAAGTATGGAACAAAACAACTTCATGCTTGTTATGTTTTAAATGTCGAAGGGCATCAAAAAGCTTACTTTTATCTTCAGAAGTTTGAAACATATCTGTAAATAAAAAAATGAGTGAACGCCTATGCATTTTTTCGGCAATCTCATGTAAACACTTATAAGTTTCTGTCGTAGCTTTAGATTTTGACATTAAAAGTTGCTCTAATTGATGTAAAAGCATCTTTCTATGACGCTCACTTCCTTTTTCTGGAGCATAATAATCATATGCGTCAGAATAAATACTTAAACCAACTGCATCTCTTTGTTTTTTTAAAATCTCCATTAATGAAGCAGCAGCTATTGCAGAAAAACCTATTTTATTTAAATTATTAACGTTTTGTTGTTTTAAAATAGGATAATGCATAGATGCTGAGTTATCAATTATAATATGACATCTTAAATTCGTTTCCTCTTCATATTTTTTAGTATACAGCTTTTCTGTTTTAGCAAACAATTTCCAATCTATATGGCGGGTACTTTCCCCCTTATTGTATAATTTATGTTCAGAAAACTCAACAGAAAATCCATGAAACGGGCTTTTATGCATTCCAGTAATAAATCCCTCAACCACTTGTTTTGCGAGTATGTCTAAGTTTTTTATTTCTGATGATTTAACTTCGGATAAATTTATCATTCTACCAAAATAAAAAAAGGTTTGACGTTAGCCAAACCTTTTTATTTATCTTTTTTAATTCTGTTTTAAATAGCAGCATCAATCTTACCTGTATAAACGTTTTTAGGTGCAACACCTACCTGCTTATCTACAACTTCTCCGTTTTTAAAGATTAAAACCGTAGGTATATTTCTAACCCCGTATTTTGCAGCAAACTCTTGGTTTGCATCTACATCTACTTTACCAACAATAGCTTTACCGTCATATTCAGCATGAATTTCATCAACAATTGGCCCAACCATTCTACAAGGTCCACACCAAGCTGCCCAAAAATCTACTAATACTGGTTTATCTGATTTTAATACTAATTCGTCAAAATTTGCGTCTGTTATTTCTAAAGCCATTTTATATATTTTTAAATTTGATTTTTATTTCTTATCACAAAAGTAATCAATTTATTTCCTTTTTATATTTCAAAAAAATTACTTTTTCTTATTAGTCTATCAATACTACCTATGCTTACAAATAAAGAATTCATTAAAAAATAGACTAAAATGAGTTCATTTTTAACGAATTCTTAAATTCTTAATCTTCTTTTTAAAAGAAACTTAGTTATAGAAAAATACTATTTAAAATAATTCAGATGCAATAGCTTGTATATTATCGCTTTTTCCCATAGAATAATAATGTAAAACTGGAGCACCTGCTTCTAATAATTCTTTAGATTGTTGAATTGCCCATTCTACACCAACTTCTCTAACATCTTTATTAGTTTTACAAAGTTCTACTTCATTTATTAAATCTTCAGGTAAATCTATTTTAAAACCTGTGGCAATAATTGCAAATGTCTTTTTACTGCTAACGGTTTAATTCCTGGAATAATTGGCACATTAATTCCTGCTTTTTTAGCAGCTTCTACAAACTGAAAATATTTTTGATTATCAAAAAACATCTGTGTAACAACATAATCTGCACCAGCGTCTACTTTTTCTTTTAAACGTTTTAAATCTGTTTGTAAAGAAGGTGCTTCTAAATGTTTCTCAGGATAACCTGCTACTCCAATACAAAAATCAGATTTATGATTTGCTTCAATTACGTCATGTAAATATTTTCCACAATTTAAGTTCTGAATTTGCTCCACCAAGTCTTTCGCATAATGATTCCCATTTTTAGAAGGCTCAAAATATTTTTGATGACTCATTGCATCACCTCTCAACGCCATAACATTCTCTATACCAAGATAATGACAATCCACTAAAACATATTCAGTTTCCTCTTTTGTAAAACCTCCACACAAAACATGTGGCACCGTATCTACATCATATTTATGCTTAATTGCTGCACAAATACCAACCGTTCCAGGGCGCATTCTGGTTATTTTTCTATCCAACAAACCATTTCCTTTATCTAAATAAACATACTCTTCCCTAGAAGTTGTTACATCAATAAATGGTGGCTTAAACTCCATTAACGGATCTATATTTTTATATAAATCTTGAATGTTATTTCCTTTTTTAGGTGGAATAATTTCAAATGAAAACAATGTTTTTCCGTTTGATTTTTTTATGTGTTCTGTAATCTTCATCTTGCTGAATTTATTTCAGTTCTTTAGAAGAAATAGGCAATTGTTAATGCAGTAATGGTTAATGTTAAAAGCTTTAGAAAGAATACGAACTCTAACCTATGTTTTTTCATCTGATTTATTTTCCTACAAAACTCTTATTTCTTCTTTTATTAGTTGTTAGTTTAAATAAAATTAATTGTTAATTAATTATTTCTTTTGGGCGTTACCTTTCAGGTCGCGCTTTTCGTTATATCTTTTTATTTATGCTGAACTTGTTTCAGTATCTTTTCTTATTTAGAACTAATTTTATTTTTTTATATAGATACTGAAACAAGTTGAACATAAAAAGGATGCCACTGCAATCGCTAACGCAACTTGTTTGCCTGCGTCATTGCGAACAAAGTGAAGCAATCTATTATTTAACAAAAAATTACTTCGTCATTCTTTCTCCTAATAACATTTTATTGGTCTGCTATATTTGGGTGCAACCATTTTCTAGCCTTTTCTTTTTTAATTCCTTTTCTCGTTGAATAATCACTTACTTGGTCATCTGTAATTTTACCTAAACCAAAATATTTAGATTCTTTATTGGCAAAATAATATCCAGAAACTGCTGCTGCTGGCCACATTGCTAAACTTTCCGTTAATTTTACACCAATCTTATTTTCAACATCTAACAAATCCCAAATTGTTTCTTTTTCTAAGTGATCTGGGCATGCAGGATAACCTGGCGCAGGTCTTATTCCTTTGTAACTTTCTTTAATTAAATCGTCATTAGATAATGTTTCTTCTGAAGCATAACCCCAATGTTTTGTTCTAATTTGTTTGTGCAAATATTCTGCAAATGCTTCTGCAAAACGGTCAGCAATTGCTTGTGCCATTATTCCGTTATAATCGTCTTCTTTTGCTCTGTAACTATCTGCTAATTCTTGAGCTCCAAAAATTCCAACACAAAAAGCGCCCATATAATCTGTTTTACCAGATTCTTTTGGAGCAATAAAGTCAGCCAAAGCATGATTTGGAATTCCTTCTCTTTTCTTTAATTGCTGACGTAACGTTCTAAAAACGGCTATTTCTTCTCCCTTTTTCTGAACAGAAATATCATCTTCATTAATTGAGTTTGCTTCAAACAAACCAAAAATTGCTTTTGGTTTTAACAATTGTTTTGCAATAATTTCTTCAATCATTGCTTGTGCTTCTTCATACATTATAGAAGCTTGCTCACCTACAACTTCATCCGTTAAAATAGCTGGAAATTTTCCATGCAAATCCCAACTTCTAAAAAACGGACTCCAATCTATAAAAGGCACTAATTCTTTTAAACTTAATTGTTCTAACATCTGAATTCCTAACTCCTTAGGTTTTACAATTTCAGAAGTATTCCAATCAATTTTATATTTACGTTTACGTGCTTCTTCAATAGAAATATATGATTTTTCTTTACCTCGTTTTAAAAACTTAGTTCTAAACTCATCATAATTTTTCTTTAAATCTGCAACGTATTGATTATTTGTTTTCTTATTCAACAAATCACCCACAACAGTAACTGCTCTAGAAGCATCATTTACATGAACCACAGCATTTTTATACTGCGTATCAATCTTAACAGCTGTATGTGCTTTAGAGGTTGTTGCTCCACCAATTAATAATGGCAATTCAAAATTTTGACGTTCCATTTCTTTGGCTAAATACACCATTTCATCTAAAGAAGGCGTAATTAATCCACTTAAACCAATAGCGTCTACATTTTCTCTTTTTGCAGCTTCAATGATTTTTTCTGGCGGAACCATAACTCCTAAATCTACAATTTCGTAGTTATTACAACCTAAAACAACGCTCACAATATTTTTACCAATATCATGTACATCACCTTTTACAGTTGCCATTAAAATTTTACCTAATGCTTTTTGTTCTTCTCCTTTTTCTGCTTCAATAAATGGATTTAGATAACCAACCGCTTTTTTCATTACACGAGCAGATTTTACTACTTGCGGCAAAAACATTTTTCCTGCGCCAAATAAATCTCCAACCACATTCATTCCTGCCATTAAATTACCTTCAATAACTTCAATTGGTTTATCTGCGACTTGTCTTGCTTCCTCTACATCTTCAATAATAAAAGCATCAATTCCTTTTACCAAAGCATGTGTAATTCTGTCTTGTAAAGCGTTTTCTCTCCAAGATAAATCTACCGTTTTCTCTTTTTTAGAACCTTTTACAGTTTCAGCAAAATCCAATAAACGTTCTGTTGCATCTTCTCTTCTGTCAAGAATTACATCTTCAACGTGTTCTAATAAATCTTTAGGAATATCATCATAAACTTCCAATAAAGCGGGATTTACAATTCCCATATTCATACCAGCTTGAATAGCATAGTACAAAAATACAGAGTGCATTGCTTCACGAACTCCATTGTTTCCTCTAAAAGAAAACGACACATTACTTACACCTCCACTTACAGAAACATTTTCTAGGTTTTCTTTAACCCATTTTGTTGCTTCTATAAAATCGATGGCATTCCTTCTATGTTCATCCATTCCTGTTGCAACAGGAAATATATTTAAATCGAATATTATATCTTCAGATGGAAAACCAACTTTGTTTACTAAAACATCATAAGATCTTTGTGCAATTTCAATTCTACGCTCGTAATTATCTGCTTGTCCAACTTCATCAAAAGCCATTACAATTACTGCTGCTCCGTAACGTTTAATTTGAGTTGCTTCCCAAATAAATTTCTCTTCACCTTCTTTTAAAGAAATTGAATTTACAACACATTTTCCTTGAACAACTTGTAAACCAGCCTCAATTATTTCCCATTTAGAACTATCAATCATCATTGGGACTCTACAAATATCTGGTTCTGCAGCAATTAAATTTAAGAAACGAACCATTGATTCTTTTCCATCAATTAAACCATCATCCATATTAATATCGACAATTTGTGCTCCTCCATCTACTTGATGTCTTGCTATTGCTAGAGCTTCATCAAATTTTTCTTCTTTGATTAATCGTAGAAACTTACGAGAACCTGCAACATTAGTACGTTCACCAACATTTATAAAATTACTATTTTCATTCAAGATTAGAGGTTCTAATCCTGATAAACGCATGTATTTCGATTGTTTTATCTTCATCCTCTTTCTATCGTTTTATAAAGACCTTCCGACTGCGCTCAAGATGACAGCTTCTCTAGGTTTGTATTTTTTAGCAATATCTGCAATAACTTTAATATGAGCAGGACTTGTACCGCAACAACCACCAATAATATTTATTAAATCTTTCTTTAAATATTCTTCAATTTGCGCTCCCATTTCTTCTGGAGTTTCATCATATTCACCAAAAGCATTTGGCAATCCAGCATTTGGATGTGCAGAAATTCCGAAATCTGTTTTATTTGTAATTGCTTCTAAATGTGGCTGTAATAAATTTGCACCCAAAGCACAATTAAAACCAACCGTTAATAAAGGAATGTGAGATACTGAAATTAAAAAAGCTTCTGCTGTTTGACCTGATAAAGTTCTTCCTGAAGCATCCGTTATTGTTCCGCTTAACATAATAGGAATATCAATACCTCTTTCATCTTTTACTTCTTCAATTGCAAATAGAGCTGCTTTTGCGTTTAAGGTATCAAACACAGTTTCTACTAATAACAAATCTACACCTCCATCAATTAAAGCTTCTGTTTGTTGTTTGTAAGCAATGCGTAATTCATTAAAAGTTACTGCTCTGTAACCTGGATCATTAACATCTGGAGACATGCTTGCTGTTCTATTTGTTGGTCCAATTGAACCCGCTACAAAACGAGGTTTATGAGGTTCTTTGGCGGTAAATTCTTCAGCAACTTCTTTGGCAATTTTAGCAGATTGGTAATTTAGTTCGTACACTAAATCTTCCATTTGATAATCTGCCATTGCAATAGTTGTCCCAGAAAAAGTATTGGTTTCAATAATATCTGCACCAGCCTCAAAATATTTACCATGAATGGTTTTTATAGCTTCTGGCTGAGTTATGGATAGCAAGTCATTATTACCTTGTAAAGGTGTAGGATAGTCCTTAAACCGTTCTCCACGAAAATCTTCTTCCGTGAATTTATAGGCTTGTAACATAGTTCCCATTGCGCCATCTAGCACAAGGATTCTTTTTTTATTTCTGTATGTATGTTCGACATGTTTGATATTTTTTATCAGTATGTCATCAGGAAAGGTGTTCTTTTCGCTGTTATCTGTCAAGTAGATACTGAAATTAATTCAGCACAAGCTTGTAGAATGTAGCACCTTCTTTTTCTAATTAAAGAAAAGGGTTGCTAAGGCTTCAACGGGTCTAATCCCTCTGCCTTTCGTGATAACGTATCAATAAGAGTATGAACTAAAGCACAAATAAACGTACTATTTTTTTATTTTCATAATTATATACGAGCAAATAAATTATTTTTCAAATAAAGTTGATGACAAGTATCTATCTCCTCTATCGCAAATAATTGCAACTATTACTCCTTTTTCTATTTGGTTAGCAACTTTTAGCGCAGTTGCAACAGCTCCTCCACTGCTCATACCAGCAAAAATCCCTTCTTCGGCTGCTAATCTTTGTGTCATTTCTTTTGCTTCTTTTTCGCTGACCTCTATAACTTTATCTACTTTAGAAGCATTAAAAATTGCAGGAACATAATCGTCTGTCCATTTTCTTATTCCAGGTATTTTTGACCCTTCTTTTGGCTGCGCCCCAACAATAGTTATATTATTATTTTGCTCTTTTAAATAATCTGAAACCCCCATTATTGTTCCCGTTGTTCCCATTGCAGATACAAAGTGAGTAACTTCTCCCTCAGTATCTCTCCAAATTTCGGGACCTGTAGTTTTATAATGTGCTTTAGAATTGTCTGTATTATCAAACTGATTCAACCTAAAGTACCCTTTTTTATATTTTAACTTTAAGGCATAATCTCTAGAACCTTCCATACCTAATTCTTTAGGTGTAAGAACTACTTCCGCACCATAAGAACGCATAGTTTTTATTCTTTCTTCTGTTGAATTTTCTGGTAAAACCAAAACCATATTCACACCCAAAACTTTTGCCATTAAAGCTAAAGCAATACCCGTATTTCCACTAGTTGCTTCTACTAAAGTATCTCCTACTCTAATGTTTTTTCTTTGGATAGCTTCATTAATCATATTGTAAGCAGCTCTATCTTTAACGCTACCTCCAGGATTATTCCCTTCTAACTTTAACAATAACTTTACACCTTCTTTTTGTAAAATATTTTGAACTTCCACCAAAGGTGTATTTCCAACAAAATCTATGATACTTTTTGTTTTCATGTGCTTATTTTTATACTTTATTATTGGTCACATGTGACCTTTGATAATTAAAAAAACCTTAAACTTTTTTAATGATTTTTTTAATCATGTCAGTTTCATCTTGTTTTTTTAATAATTTTATTTTCCAATTTTTCAATAACAATTACGTCTTTTGGAATTGATTCTGTAACACAAACATTAGCTCCAATAATGGAGTTTTCACCAATTACAACATCTCCACCAAGAATAGTTGCATTTGCATAAATTGTTACATTGTTTTCTATTGTTGGATGTCTTTTTGTGGATGCTAAACTTTTCTTAACTTGAATTCCACCTAAAGTAACTCCTTGAAAAATGGTTACATTATTTTTTATAATTGTGGTTTCTCCAATTACAATTCCTGTTGCATGATCTATAAAAAATGAATCGCCAATTTGTGCTCCAGGATGAATATCTGTCCCTGTTAATCCATGTGCAAATTCACTCATCATTCTTGGTAAAACAGGAATTTCTTGTTTTAATAATTGATGACTTAACCTGTAAACGGCAATTGCATAAAAACCAGGATATGCTAAATAAATTTCTCTTAAACTTTTTGCCGCTGGATCGCTATTTAAGGCAAATACTGCGTCTAAATCTAATTTTCTTCTTATTTCTGTAAATGAACTCTCAAAATCTAACCAAAAACAATCTTTGTTTTCAATTGATAATCTTTCTAAAATTTTGAAAAATTTATTTTTAGTTGCTACTCCTTTTTCTTGTTGATAATTTTCATCAAAAAGACAATTAATCAACTCTTTTGTAAAGATTTCTACAGCATCTTTTAAACACATGCTGTAATTCTTTAATGATATTTTGGGTGCTACTTCTTTCATGTCTAAGTAGTTTAAGATTCTGGAGCTAAAACCACTTCTAAACCATTAATTTCTGTTGTTATTTGTATTTGACAACCTAATCGGCTATTATCTTCAACATCAAAAGCTTCTGCTAACATTGCATCTTCATCATCTGACATTTCTGGCAACTGGTGATCAGATTCAATATAACATTGACAAGATGCACACATTGCTGCGCCTCCACAAATTCCAATAGTTCCTTCTTCTGCTAATTCGTATGAACGAACAACTTCCATTAGATTCATTGCCATATCTGTTGGTGCAACTACATCATGTGTTACGCCATTTCTGTCTGTTATTTTAATATTGATGTCTTGCATCTACTTTTCTTTTATTGATATTGTCTGCAAAGTTAAGTAAACCTAACAATGTAAATTATATATTTATAGGTAAAGAATATGAAAAAAACAATTTGTTTCAAACAAGTTTAGCCCAGATTGAAGCATTTGTTTGAGCTCTTTTTTGCCTTTTTTTAGGCAAAAAAAGCGAGTGCTGAAAGCTGGAAATAGCTTCTAAAAAACATGCTATTGAATTGCTTTTACTACCGCTTTTGGCGCTTCTTTTTTTGTTCCATCGAAACCTTCTACACCACCAACTGTTGTATATTTCATAACATACTTTTTATCTGGAAAAATACGTTTGTACGCACTTTGACACATTAAAGTTGCTTCGTGAAAACCACATAAAATCAGTTTTAATTTTCCAGGATACGTGTTTACATCGCCAATTGCGTACACTCCTGGAATGTTGGTTTGATAATCTAATGCGTTATTAACTTTTATGGCATTTTTCTCTATTTCTAATCCCCAATTACCTATTGGACCTAGCTTTGGAGACAATCCGAAAAGTGGAATAAAATGATCTGTATCTATAATTAATGCATCTTCTCCTTTCTTTTCTACGGCAACTCCAGTTACTTTATCAGTTCCTAAAATTCCTTTTACTTCCGCTGGAGTTATGATATTTATTTTTCCAAGATTTTTTTAATTCTTGTGCTTTTTCTACTGAATCTAAAGCGCCTCTAAATTCGTTTCTTCTATGAATTAAAGTTACTTCTGATGCTACATCTGACAAGAAAATTGCCCAATCTAAAGCAGAATCTCCACCTCCAGAAATTACTACTTTTTTGTCTCTATACAATTCTGGTTCTTTAATAATGTATTCTACTCCATTATCTTCAAACTTTTCTAGATTTTCAATTTTAGGTTTTCTTGGTTCAAAAGAACCTAAACCACCTGCAATTGCAACAATTTTAGCATGGTGTTTTGTTCCTTTATTTGTGGTTACAATAAAAGTTCCGTCTTCTTGCTTGTCTATTGTTTCTGCTCTTTCACCTAGTGTAAAACCTGGTTCAAATTGTTTTGTTTGTTCTAACAATTTGTCTGTTAAATCTCCTGCTAAAATCTCTGGATATGCAGGAATATCATAAATAGGTTTCTTAGGATAAATCTCTGAACATTGTCCGCCAGGTTGTGGTAATGCATCAATTAAATGACATTTTAATTTTAATAAACCAGCTTCAAAAATTGTAAATAATCCTGTTGGTCCTGCTCCAATAATTAGTATATCTGTTGTAATCATTTTTTTATTTTTCAACTAAACTTTTTGTGAATTCGTTTAGTTTTTCAACTTTATCCTCAAAATCTCCTTTAAGGGTTTTTCTATATTTATTTAAATTCTGTACTAAATCATCAATATTATCTGGAATTACTTCCTCAAAAAACTGACGTAATCTTTTGGCTGTTGTTGGTGATTTTCCGTTTGTAGAAATAGCTACTTTTACGTTTCCTTTGGTTACAATTCCTCCCATATAAAAATCGCAATATGGCGGATTATCAGCAACATTTACCAATATATTTTGTTCTTTGCAATCTTTATAAACCTGAATATTTACTTCAACTTTATCGGTTGTTGCAACTACAATGTGTTTGTCTTTTAAATAGGAATTGTTATAATTATCAACAATCATTTTAATTCCGAATTTGTTTGCTAACTCTTTTGTTTCTTCCCTAAAAAAGGAGAAACCATGGTTACTTTAGAGTTTGGACTCGATTTTAATAAAAAAGACAACTTTTCTAATGCTACAAAACCTCCACCAACAATTAGCGTTTCTAGTTGTTGCGTTTTTAAAAAGATAGGATATAGTTCATTCTGTTCCATAATTCTATCTCTTTAAATGTTTGCATGTTCTTGTTGAACATTTGCTAAAATTGCTCTATGTTTTACAACTTCACCTAAAATTATAATTGCAGGATTGCTTAATTCTTGTTCTTTTACAATATCTAAAATTGTATCAACCGTCCCGATTCCAACTTTTTTCGTTGCTTCTTGTTCCGTTTTGAATAATTGCAACTGGTAAATCATTTTTATTTTCTTGTTGAAACAATTGTATAATTTCTGGCAATTTTCCCATTCCCATTAATACAACAACCGTCGCATTCGATTTTGCTGCCAATGCAACATCTTTCGATAATTTATGCTCTTTTGTTGTACCCGTAATTACCCAAAAACTTTCTGCGCTTCCACGTTTTGTAACCGGAATATTTTGATATGCAGGAACTGCTAATGAAGATGAAATTCCAGGAACCATAGCGGTTTCTACTCCAAAATCAGCAGCATATTCCATTTCTTCTGCTCCACGACCAAAAATAAAGGGATCGCCTCCTTTTAAGCGAACTACATGTCCGTGCGTTTTAGCACGAGCAACAATTAATTCATTAATCTGTTCTTGTTGATATTTGTAACAACCTCTTCGCTTTCCAACAAAAATTTGTTCAGCTTCTGGATTTATATATGATAACAATTCTTCGTTTACCAAAGCATCGTATAAAACTACATCCGCAATTTTTAAGACTTTAATTGCTTTTACTGTGATTAAATCTATATCTCCAGGACCAGCTCCAACTACTGTTAATTTTGGATTTTTGAAACTCATTTCTTTATTTTTTTATTTTAAAACTGAAGTTTCATTGTTTCTATACGTTCTTACTTTTTCTAAAAAAAGATTTGCATCTGCAATATATTTTTTAGCAAATTCTTCAGTGGGAGCAGCATTTTTTATTTGATAAATTAAATCTGAAAAAGATGTTTCTAACTCTATTTTTTTAGAAGTAATAAAATAGGTATCAAAATTAGCAATAATACCTGCATGCGTATTTGTTTTTTGGTCTTCTGCCATTAAAGATGCTTTTGCAGAGTTAACAATTGATTGATATGCGTAGTAAATTGAACCAGAATATACTTTGTTATTATAGGCTACTTTTGCGCTATCAATTTTTTCTTCACTTTCAAAAAATAAGGTTGCAATTAAATCGATTACAACACCAGCACATTCTCCAATTCCTATTTCCTTCACATACTTTTCTTCTTCTCCCCAATCAATAAAATCATCTTGAGTTAAATTGGAAACATCTTGTAAATCGTTTAATAAATTATAAAAATATTTTTCACCTTTTTCCTTATAATAATTTACAAATTCATTTCCGTTTGCATTTGCTTCAAAATCATCTAAAACTCTACGTAACGCTTCTGGACCTCTTTTACTTGGTACTTTTACAACTTTATCAGCAAAAACTCCGTTTCCGTTTCCTAAATTCCCTCCACCTAATAAAACTTGTAATGCTGGTGCAACTAATTTATCCGGAGTTCTAACTGTCATTCCTTGAAAACCAATGTTTGCCATATTGTGTTGCCCACAAGCGTTCATACAACCACTAATTTTAATAATAAGATCTTTGTTTTTTAAATACTGAGGATATTCCGCAGCAATTACTTTTTCTAATTCTACAGCAATTCCTGTACTACTTGCAATACCTAAATTACACGTATCTGTACCTGGACAAGCTGTAATATCTACGGCTTTATTATAGCCAGATTCTACAAAATCTAATTTCTCTAATTCTTGATAGAAATAAGGTACTAAATCTTCTTTTACAAAAGGAATTACAATGTTCTGACGTAAAGTTAAACGAAGTTCACCTGCAGCATAATTTTCTACTAATTCTGCTAATAAACGTGCTTTATCTGTATAAAAATCTCCTAATAAAACTTTAATTCCAATCGCTACAAAACCTGCTTGTTTTTGCGGAATTAAGTTGGTAGATTTCCATAAATCGAATGCAGCTTGGTCTTTTATTTCAACTTTTGGGGTTTCTACAGAAACTGGTGTAGACGCAACATAAGAATCTGCATCAATAGCAACCGTTTTAAATTCAATTGCTTTTTGTTCTTGAGCAATTAAATCTCTAAAAGCCTCTAAACCGATATCTTTTAATAAGAATTTCATACGTGCTTTGGCTCTACTTTTACGCTCACCATAACGATCAAAAACTCTTAAAACACCTTCCATTACTGGAATTATTTTATCTGAAGGCAAGAATTCATATAAAGTTTCTGCATGTCTTGGTTGAGAACCTAGACCGCCTGCAACCATCACTTTAAAACCTCTTACACCGTTTTCTATTTTGGCGATAAAACCTAAATCGTGTAAATAAGACAATCCTGTATCTTCATCAGTAGAAGAAAAAGAAACTTTGAATTTACGTCCCATTTCTTGACAAATTGGGTTACGTAAAAAGAATTTATACAAAGCATCTGCATAAGGCGAAACATCAAAAGGTTCATCTACATCTATTCCTGCAGTTTCTGATGCTGTTACATTTCTAACAACGTTACCACAAGCTTCACGTAACGTAACATCATCACGTTCTAATTCTGCCCATAATTCTGGCGTTCTATTTAAATCGACATAATGAATTTGAATATCTTGACGCGTTGTAATATGTAATCTTCCTCTTGAATATTCATCAGAAACTTCAGAAATTCTACGTAATTGGTTACTCATTACTTTTCCGTAAGGTAATTTAATACGAATCATTTGAACGCCTTCTTGACGTTGACCATATACACCTCTTGCTAAACGTAAACTTCTAAATTTTTCTTCATCTATTTGTAGGTTATTGAATGCAGCAATTTTATCTGCTAATTCAATAATATCTTTTTCTACAACTGGATTTTCTATTTCTGTTCTAAAACTCTGCATTTCCTATTTTATTTGTAATTGTTTGGTTTATTTTATAAAACCTACTCCAACTGTATTGTTTGTTTTTGGATTGATTAAAATGAATGATCCATTTGATTTATTATCCTTATAAGAATCAAAAGCTAAAGGTTTACTTAACTTTAATTGTATGTCGCCAATTTGATTTAAAACTAATTCTGATGGATTTTCTTCTATTCCAGAAAAATCAGTTTTTATAATACTAGATAATTGAGTGATTTTTGCTTGCGCATCATTTACACCATGTTTTATATAATATTTTTGCGATGCTTGCAAAGGATCTTTGTCCATCCAACAAATAGTTGCTTCTAATTGTTTTGCAATTGTTGGCTCTTCATTGGTTTTTACTAACATATCTCCTCTACTTACATTTACATTATCTTCTAAAGTAATTGTAACAGAACTCCCTCTTTTTGCTCTCACATATTCTTTATCAAAAAAATTGATGCTTTTTATTCTCGATTTAGTTTGCGATGGTAAAACTGCTACTTCATCTCCAATTTCTAAATCTCCACCATAAATCTTACCTGCATAACCTCTAAAATCGTGATACTCCTCTGTTTTAGGTCTAATAACCGTTTGTACAGGAAAACGAACTTGAGAAACCTCATTAATATCATCTGCATCTAACCTTTCTAAATGATGCATTAATGTTTCTCCATTATACCAAGGTGTATTTTCAGATTTATGTACAACATTATCTCCTTGTAAAGCTGATAATGGTATAAATGTTAAATTCTGATTTTTATACTCACTTTTACTTGCTAAGTATTCTATTTCTCCTTTAATTTGATTGTATTTTTCTTCTGAAAAATCTACCAAATCCATTTTATTAATGGCAATTACAACATCTTTTATTCGTAGTAAATTATTGATAAAAAAGTGTCTGTAAGTTTGTTCTACAACTCCATTTCTAGCATCAATTAAAACAATAGAAGCTTGTGCTGTTGATGCACCTGTAACCATGTTTCTAGTGTATTCTATATGACCAGGAGTGTCTGCAATAATAAAACTCTTTTTTCTTGTTGAAAAATAAATATGCGCAACATCAATAGTAATTCCTTGTTCACGTTCTGCAACTAAACCATCTGTTGCTAAAGAAAAATCTAAATAATCGAACCCTCTTTGGCTACTTTTTTCTTCTATTGCTTCTAACTTATCGTCTGTTAATGATTTTGTATCATATAAAATACGACCAATTAAGGTGCTTTTACCATCATCTACACTTCCTGCTGTTGCTATTTTTAGTACTTTCATTCTTATGAGCTGTTCGCTATTAGCCGTTGGCTTTTAGCTTAATTTGTATTCTTTTTTAATACTTACAAAGTGTTTAAATTTGTAAGGTGTTTGCAAATAATTGCGTTAGGGATTGAAACGGCATCCTTTTTTTGTCTTTTTCAAAAAAAGATATAGTGGAAAGCCTGTTAAAACGCCCAAAATATTTTAGAAATATCCTTGTTGTTTTCTTTTTTCCATTGCCGCTTCAGAACGTTTATCATCTATTCTTGCTCCTCTTTCTGAAATAGATGAATCTCTAATTTCTTCAACAACTTTTGCAATATCTACTGCGTCGGATAAAACCGCTGCTGTACAACTCATATCTCCAACGGTTCTAAAACGAACCATTCTTTCCTCTACCTTTTCTTCTTCGTCTCTATAGACAACGGCATCGTCTGCAGACCAGATCATACCATCTCTAACAAATATTTTTCTTTTGTGTGCAAAATAAATTGATGGAATCTCGATGTTTTCTTGTTCTATATAAGACCAAACGTCTAATTCTGTCCAGTTAGAAATTGGAAAAACACGTACATTTTGACCTAAATCAATTTTTCCGTTTAACATATCGAACACTTCTGGTCGTTGGTTTTTTTCGTCCCATTGACCAAAATCGTCTCTTACAGAAAAGATTCTTTCTTTAGCTCTTGCTTTTTCTTCATCTCTTCTTGCTCCACCAATACATGCATCAAATCCAAATTCTTCTATAGCATCTAAAAGTGTTTCTGTTTGCAACATATTTCTACTTGCGTACCTTCCAGTTTCTTCTTTTACACGTCCAGAATCTATATTGTCTTGTACATTTCTTACAATTAACTCAACGCCTAATTCTTTTGCTAAACGATCTCTAAACTCTATAGTTTCAGGGAAATTATGACCTGTATCTATATGCATTAAAGGGAAAGGAATTTTTGCCGGAAAAAAAGCTTTTTGCGCCAAACGCACTAATGTTATACTGTCTTTTCCTCCTGAAAAAAGTAACACAGGTTTTTCAAACTGCGCTACTACTTCTCTAAAAATATAAATTGCTTCACTTTCTAAAGCATCTACTTGTATCGTTCTTTGATTCATAATCATGTCTTTTAGATATGCAAACCACATTCTCTATTACTTTCTACTTTTGTTGGATCGAAATATGTAAACTCATTTGGCAACCCTTTTTCGTCTAAATAAGTATCTAATTCTTCATCTGTCCAATTATAAAATGGACTTACTTTTATGATTCCATCTTTACTTAATGAGACAATATCGATATTGTCTCTAAAAGCTGTTTGCCCTTTTCTTAAATTTGTAAACCAAACATCTGGTTGGTGCTCTTTCATGGCTCTAGAAAATGGTTCTAGCTTTACTTGCTCTGTAAAAACCTTATGTTTTGGGCTTTCAATTGAAGGAATTCCCAATACTACATTTCTATGAGCTGCAGTTTGTTTTGGCACATATAACTGGATGTTTAAATTCAGTTTTTCAATAATCTCTTCTGCGTGCTTGTAGGTTTCATTTGTATTATAACCTGTGTCGCACCAAATTACTTTTATGTTTTTTTTCACTTCTGAAACTGCATTTAAAATTGCTACTTCGTAAGGTCTAAAGTTAGTTGTTATCACTGCATTTTTTGCAAATGAAACCGCCCAAGCAATAATTTCTGCAGGACTTTTATCTTTTAACTCTTTATTTATTTCTTCTAAATTTAAACTCATTATTTTCCCCATTTTACTTTATTCCAAACTCTTTCATGAAAGAAGTACAAAACTAATTTTGTTAAAAAATCTACAGATGCTATTGATGCTGCTAATGCAATCTCGCCAGACAAAACATAAGAAACTACTAGTGTATCTATTGTACCAACAACTCTCCAACTTAAAGCCTTAGCTACACTTCTTACTGGTTTTTCTGAAACCTTATCTTCTTCAAAACTTTGTTTTGCTATTTTTTTATTAAAAATCATTTGATCTACAATCATAATAATTAAGCATTTTTACTACCCTATTTAATTAGTAGGGAATGCAAACATACATTATTTTAATACAAAAAAATGGTTTGAAAACTTAAAAAAAACATTTATCCTATAGATTTAGTAGATTAATAAAAAAATAACAGATAAATTATAAATAATTCAAGATTTTAAGAAGTTCTTAAAAAGTTTTACCTAGAGTAAATTGAAGTGGAATAGCAACACCATCATTTCTTGTAAAAATATTACCATTAGAATAATGCATAATTCTTAATTCGAAATTGTATTTTCTTTTTTCGCCAAAGAAAATACCAAAGCCCATGGTATCTTGATACGTTATTTTAGGACCACTTTCAAAGCCATCGATATTACTTTTTGTTAAAAAAGTTGGGCCAATAAGAGAATAATTAGCATAAAAGTCAAATGCGTTTTTTCTTAATAAATAAAAACGCATTACAGGAAAAATTGAAAAAGCAAATACATTTTCATTTTTTAATTCTGATTGAAAAGCCGTTACGCTTACTCCCCATTCTAAAGAGAAAATCTTTTCGGTTCTAAACGCTAATCTTTGATAGGTTAGCGAAAAAGAATGTTTTGCTTTTACTTGCCCTACCCAAAAAATTGGAATTCCAAAACTATCGAAATTACCAACCGGTAAACTCATCCCAAAAAATTGATTGAATCCAAAACCAATTTCTCCAGTTCCGTAACTTACTTGAAAAATGTTTTTTGGAAAAAAATAATCATTCAAAGCATACTCTTTTGCAATCTCATCATCTAACTGTTGCAAATGATATTCAAACCCTAAAGAAACTTGCGATATTGAAGGCTGATTCTGTTTTGCAGATTTTGGTAAAAAAGTACCGTTTAAAGATAATCGCCATTTATCATTCAATTTATATTGCATACCAAAACCATATAGTAAACTAGCATAATGTGCATCTTCATAAACTTCTTTATCATTGATAGAAAAACCAAACCTTGTTAAATTTGCAATTCCTGCTTCTGCATAAAAAGAAGTCTTATTATTTATGTTAAAATCTTTTTTTAGTGATAAAGACCAAGCATTTATCCAAACACTTCTATCGTATCCAATATTGTTTACATTATCATACTTAAACCAAGAGGCTGGTCTCATAGTGCCAAATTGTAGCGCTAAATCATCTGTTAATTTATGTCCTAGAAGCAACCTTCCAGAAAACCAATTTCTACTAAAGGTTTCGGTTTTATATCCATCAATTAAATTCTCATTAGAAAAAGGATAAAAAATGCCACCAAAATTAATACTATAATAAGATTTTGATAAGAAGTTGGTAAGTTTCGTTTTAGACTCCACCTCAACCTGACTATAATTATTGAAAGAAATAAAAATTATTAAAATTAAAAGTGCGTTCTTTTTCATATAATATCTTTTAATTTTATCAACAGTAAAAAAACTTAAAATTTATTATGTGTTAAATCTTCTAATGTTGTATTTCTAAATATTTGCAAGGTATTATCTCTAACTTGAATCATTAAATTGTGAACTGCACAAGCATTTTCATCTGGGCAATCATCACATTTTTCATAAAAATTTAAACTTACACAAGGAACCATTGCAATTGGACCTTCTAAAATTCTCATTACAGATGTCATTGGTATTTCCGAAGGATCTTTTAACAAGTAATAACCGCCGCCTTTTCCTTTTTTGGAACCTAACAACCCATTTTTACGCAATGTTAATAAGATACTTTCCAAAAATTTAAGAGATATGTTTTCACTTTTAGAAATCGTAGCAATTTGTACTGGATTTCTATTTTCAAGTCTTGCGAGATAAGTAAGTGCTTTAAGCCCGTATTTTGTTTTTTTAGATAGCATTATGCTAATATACGTGTTTTTAAAAAGCTAAATTAATTTGTTGAATGTGATTTTTCTAAAGTGTAAAAAGTAACTTGTGCGAAGTCGTTATCATCTCCAGAATTATTAGCTTGATAAACCCCTGCTTTAAAATACATATATTGCCCACCAACATTAAAACCACTGTTAATCATATCTATAGTTTTTACAACATCGCTTTTACCTTCTCTTAGAATGGTAAGAGTTAAACTATCACCAACAACTTTAATCGAATAACTAAATTTTTCGTTAAGAGCAATACCATCCGATGGATTGGAAATGTCATTACTTTTAGACCCTATAAGTTCATACCATTGCTCATTTCCATTACCATCTGTAGGTTCGTGTGCAAAATAGATTGACCCTAAAGTGTTATCTTTTAACTTTCTATAATAAATTCGGATAGGCTCATCATTATTAGCATGTATTTGTCCAATAATAATTCTACCAATATGACTATTATTTCCTGTAGTTGTAACATGATTTATAGCAAGCGTTGCATACATTTCGCCATCATATCCTGCAGCAGCTTCTTTATCTGTTGAAGGTGCAGTTCCAAAAACCCAATTATTTTTATTTACGCCTTGTGTAGATATACCTGTATTAGTTCCTCTTAACATTTCTCGCAGTTCTACTCTTGTATAACTAGTATTATTAGATGTTTTAAAACCATCAACCGGACATTTAAAAACCATTCCACCATCCGCAGCAGTATAAAAATATTTACTATTTTCATATTTATTATTAATCTGACTTACTGCAATTGTGGTTGCAGTCCCATTTCCTTTATCTTCCGGTATACTTAAATTCCATGTAGATAAATCGAAATTTTCAGAAGGTGCCTTATTTGGATCTAATGTTCCCGAAGTATTACTATTATCTTCTACAGCCGCTTGTGTTATTGTTAACGTTTTTGAAATACTTCCTCCAGAAATAGTTAAAATTCCTATACGTTTAGTAAGCGCTAAATTTTCTTCTACAGAAACATTAATAGTTCCATTGTTAGATCCATTGGAGGGTGTAATTGTAATCCAATTTGTGTTATCAGTTGCGTTCCAAGCTAAATTAGATGTTATTGCAATTGCTTGCGTTTCTTCACTTTTAGAAAATTCTGAAAGGGAAGATAAAATTAAACTTTCCACAATTTCTTCTTCCTCTGGTTCTGATGAAGCACAAGAAAAAAATTAACAGAGAACCTATAAAAACTATTTTGATTGCATTTTTCATAAGATAAATGATAGCATTAATAATTAAATTGCAAAATACAAAATTGGTTAACCAATTTTGTATTTTTTCTAATATAATTACTATTTATTATTATCTAAAGCTTGCTCTAAATCTGCAATAATATCTGCAACATTTTCTAAACCAACAGAAACTCTTACCAAACCTTTAGTAATACCAACCTCTAATCTATCTTCTTCAGACAATCTTCCGTGCGTTGTAGATGACGGATGCGTAACAATAGTTCTAGTATCTCCTAAATTTGCTGAAAGAGAACACATTTTAATTCTATCTAAAAACTTTCTTCCAGACTCAATTCCTCCTTTAATTTCAAAAGCAACAATATTACCACCTAAACTCATTTGGTTTTTAGCAACTTTGTATTGAGGATGCGATTTTAAAAACGGGTATTTTACAAACTCAACATTTTCTTGAGTTTCTAAAAATTCTGCAACTTTTAATGCATTTTCTGAGTGTTTTTCTACTCTAATTGCTAATGTTTCTAAACTTTTAGACAAAACCCAAGCATTAAAAGGAGACATTGCAGGACCGGTATTTCTTGAAAATAAATAGATTTCTCTCATCAATTCTTTATTTCCAACTGCAACTCCTCCTAAAACACGTCCTTGACCGTCAATTAATTTTGTTGCAGAATGTACAACTAAATCTGCACCAAATTTAATTGGTTGCTGAATATAAGGTGTTGCAAAACAATTATCAACAATAAAAATAAGGTTGTGTTTCTTAGCAATCTTACCAATTACTTCTAAATCTAAAATATCTACTGCCGGATTTGTAGGTGTTTCAATGTACAAAACCTTTGTATTGGGTTGAATTAAACTTTCAACCAAATCGACTTCATTTACCTTAAAATATGATGTTTCAATATTCCATTTTGGTAAAAACTTAGTAAACATACTGTGAGTAGATCCAAAAACTGAACGACAAGAAACCACATGATCGCCAGCATTTAATAAGGCAGCAAATGTTGAAAATATTGCCGACATTCCTGTTGCAAAAGCATAACCAGCTTCTGCTCCTTCCATAGCAACAATTTTATCTACAAACTCTGTTGTATTTGGGTTTGTAAATCGGCTATATAAATTACGTTGTTTTTCTTCTGCGAAGGAAGCTCGCATTTCTTCCGCATCATCAAAAACAAAACTAGATGTTAAATATAATGGCGTAGAATGCTCAGAAAACTGACTTCTTTCTGTTTGAGTTCTTATTGCTTTTGTTTCGAAATGTTTTTTCATATTATGTTGTTTAGAATCAAGACCGATAACGCTTCTAGAACCAAGAACAAGGACTAAAACACATCATTCTCCTCTTTTATCTTGTTTCTTTTATCTTGTTTCTTTTATCTTGTTTCTTTTATATTTTTATCAATCAGTTTTATTATTGACTGAATTACTGCCAACTGAAAACAGCCTACTATTTTAGTTGTTATGTTTTGCCAGTCTTAAAATGTCTCCGAAAACGCCTCTTGCCGTTACTTTAGAACCTGCTCCTGCTCCCTGAATAACAATAGGTTGTTCTCCATAAGATTCTGTATAAATTTCAAAAATTGCGTCCGATCCTTTTAAAGACCCTAAAGGAGAGTTTTTACAAACCGACACCAATTTCACGTCTAAATTCCCTTTATTTTGTGATAAATCTCCACTCAGTTCTCCAATATAACGCAAAACATGATTTTCTTCTTGATTTTCTTTTAATTCCTGATATTCATCATTCATTAAATCTAAATTAGACAGAAAATCTTCCACTGTTCCTTCTCTTAAATTTTCTGGAATTAAATTCTGAATATTAACATCTTTGAATTCGTTTTCTAACTCTAATTCTCTTGCTAAAATCAGTAATTTTCTTGCAACATCATTTCCACCTAAATCTTCTCTTGCATCTGGCTCTGTAAATCCACTATCAATTGCTTCTTTTAAAACCTCAGAAAAAGTCCTGTTTTCTGCTGAAAAAGTATTGAATAAATAACTTAAACTTCCAGAGAAAACACCTCTAATTTTAGTGATATTCTCTCCAGATTCATGTAATAAACGAATCGTATCAATTAATGGTAAACCAGCACCAACATTAGTTTCATACAAATATTGCTTTTGGTATTCTTTTAATTTTGCTCTTACTTCTTTGTAAAAAGAAAAAGACAAGGTATTTGCAATTTTATTACAAGAAACTAAATCGAAACCTGCTTCTATAAACTGAATATAATTCCCCACAAAAGGCACGTTTGCAGTATTATCAACGGCAATTAAGTTTTCGAAATGATGCGATTTTGCAAACTCAATAATATCTTCAATTGAAGTATTTTCTTGTCCGTTTGCAATTAAATCTTGCTCCCAGTTTTTAGAAACGCCATTTTTATTTAGCAAAGTTCTTTTAGAATCTGCAACAGCAAAAACGTTTAACTGTATTTTTCTTCGTTCTAAAACTGAAGCTGTATTCTCTAAAATTTGATCAATTAAAGTTCCACCAACAGTTCCTTTACCAAAAATTGCAATGTTTATTTTCTTCGCAATTCCAAAAACTTGACCATGAATTACATTTACAGCTTTATGAAGTTCATCTTTCTTAACAACTAAACTCACATTTTTACCTGTAACTGTATTGTTAAATAAAACGGGTACAATTTGATTTTTTATCAATGCGTTATAAGGCAAATGAAATTCGCTTAAATCTTGACCAATTATAGAAATAACAGCAACATTATCTATTATTGAAATATGATTTACATCTTGAGAATAAAAATCACTTTCAAATTCTTTTTCTAATGCTAAAATAGCATCAGAAGCCTTATCTGTATCTATTATTAAACCAATTCCTCTTTCAGATGAACCTTGAGAGATGATACTTACACTAATATTTCTATCGCTTAAAGTTTTAAAAATACGTGCATCTACACCAACTTTACCTAGTAAACCTCTTCCTTCAAAGTTTAAAAGTGAAACATTGCTAATTGTTGAAATTGATTTTATTCCTTTTTCTGTAGATTTCGATGTTATTAAAGTTCCTTTATCTTCTTTATTAAAAGTATTTAAAATTCTTAAATTGATATTTTTCTCTAAAAGTGGAATAATGGTTTTTGCATGTAAAATTGTTGCTCCAAAATTAGCCAATTCATTTGCTTCTGAAAATGAAAGTTGTTCAATTTTTTTAGCATCTGCAACTAAATCTGGGTTTGCAGTAAAAATTCCGCTTACGTGTGTGTAATTTTGCAACTCTTCTGCATCTAAATAATTAGCCAATAAAGCAGCAGTATAATTACTTCCGTTTCTCCCTAAAGTTGTGGTTTGTCCTTTTTTATTAGAAGAAATAAAACCAGTAACAACGTTTATTTTATCTGCATTATTTTTAAAGTAAGCAACTACATTTTCTGAAGAAACAGCATTTATAGGTTGTGCGTTTCCAAAATTTTCATCGGTAATAATTAATGCTCTTGCATCTGTTACGTTTGCCTCAACATCAGATTTTTGTAATAAACTTGCAACTAATTTTACAGATAAAAGCTCACCTTGTGCTAAAACCTCATCTTTAATTTTCTCACTATAATCGCCTAATAAAGAAACACCTTCAAAAATAGTTTCTAACTTTAAAAATTCTTCTGATAAATCAACAGAATTATTAGGAGCTTGTTGATACTCTTTTAATGTAGAAAATGCAGTTTTATATTCCTTTTTAGCTGCTGCTTTGTCTAAAATATCCTCTAAACTGTCTGTTGTATTTCCTCTTGCTGAAGCTACAACTGTTATTTTTTCTCCGTTTTGATGCTTATTAAGGATAATTTCTATCGCATTTTTAAGTCCTTCACCATTTGCTAAAGACTTTCCTCCAAATTTTAATACTTTCATTTTCTTTGCTCTATAATCTTTATTGAAAATAGGTTCTATTATTTTCTGTAATTGGTCATATTCCATTAAAAATGCATCATGACCATGCACAGAGTTAATTTCATTATACGTTACGTTTTCTTTTGTTAAGGCAAGTTTTTTATGCGTTTCTCTATTTTCTTCCGCAGTAAAAAACAAATCGGAATCTACACCTATGATGTGAATGTTAGCTTCAATCTTATCTAAAATCTCAATGTTTTTCTCATTATTTTTAGTAACATCAATACTCTTAAGTAATTGATTCATCAATTTATAAGAAGATAATTGATAGCGTTCTTGTAATTTTTTACCATGATGCAACAACCAACTTTCTACATCAAAAATATCTGAATCGTTTTTTTTAGAACGATGAAAACGTTCTTTAAAAGATTCTGGCGTTCTGTAACATAACATTGCGTGCATTCTTGCATCGTGCACCGGATTGTTTGAATTTACGAGAAACTGTTCTTGAATTTGACAATTTGCAATTAACCAATCTGTAGATTTCCAATCGGTGGCAATTGGTAAAAAATGTTTGGTTATTTTATTGTCTAAAACCATCATTTCCCAAGCAATTCCGCCACCTAAAGAACCACCAATTAATGCAAATAATTCTGTTATTTTTAATTGATTTAATCCTTCAAGAAAAATGGTAGCAATATCTCTAGCAATAAAATCTTTATAATTTTCAATTAAAAAACCATCAAAACCATTTCCAGGAATATTAAAAGATAAAATTGTGTATACATTTGTATCAATTGCTTTTTCAGCACCAACAATATCTTGCCACCAACCGTTTTTACCAGCAACTTCAGAGTTTCCTGTTAATGCATGATTTACCAAAATTACTGGCGCACTTCCTAAATTTTGACCAAAAACTTGATAACTTAAATTCAATTCAGAAATAAAAGCCCCCAATTCTGTGGTGAAATTTTTAATTTTAATATGTTGTAATTGATGTTTCAATTATTTGATAAATTAAAGTTACTTGTCTGTTCGAGCACAGTAGAAAACTCATAGGTTACAAAAGGTAAAAAGACCTTTCTACTGCACTCAAGGAAACAATAATATTATATTTCTGAAAAAGCCGCTTTTAAATCTGCTTTTAAATCTTCTAAATCTTCAATACCAACAGACAATCTTATTAAATCTTGCGAAACACCTGCACTTGTTTGTGCTGCTTCATCTAATTGTTGATGTGTTGTACTTGCTGGGTGAATAATTAGCGATTTTGTATCACCAATATTTGCTAACAAAGAGAATACTTTTGTTTTATCTGCAATTACTTTTGCAGCTTCAAAACCTTTTTTCGGTCCAAAAGTTACAATTCCACTTTGCCCTTTTGGTAAATATTTATCTGATAATTTCTTATATCTATTACTTTCTAAACCAGGATAATTAACCCAAGCAACCTCTTCTTGTGCTTCTAACCAACTAGCTAATGCCAATGCATTTTCTGAATGTTGTTTAATTCTAATAGGTAAAGTTTCTAAACCTTGAATAATATTAAACGCGTTTGTTGGACTTAAAGCGCCACCAAAATCACGTAATCCTTCTAAAATTAATTTAAAAACATACGATGCTGCACCTAGAGTTTCATAATATTTTAAACCATGGTAACCTGCAGAAGGCTCTGTAAATTCTGGAAATTTACCATTAGCCCAATTAAAAGTACCAGCATCTACAATTGCGCCTCCTAAAGAAGTACCTTGTCCGCCAATATATTTAGTAAGTGAATGAATTACAATATCTGCACCATGTTTAATAGGATTTAATAAAACCGGTGTTGCAACAGTATTATCAACAATAAAAGGAACTTCTGCTGCTTTAGAGTGTACAGAAATTGCTTCTAAATCTAACACATCTAATTTAGGATTTCCTAAAGATTCTACAAAAAATGCTCTTGTATTTTCTTGAACTGCTTCTGCAAAATTATCTGGATTAGATGCATCTACAAACGTAGTTGTAATTCCGAATCTTGGTAAAGTAACACTTAACAAATTGTAAGTTCCACCGTATAAACTACTAGAAGCCACAATATGATCTCCAGATTTTAATAATGTTAATAATCCGGTAGAAATTGCTGCTGTACCAGAAGCAAAAACGACAGCGCCAATACCACCTTCTACAGCCGCTAAACGGTCTTGTAAAATTTGATTTGTTGGGTTGTTTAAACGCGTGTAAATAAAACCTAATTCTTTTAATGAAAAAAGGTTTGCTGCATGTTCTGAATTGTTAAAAACATACGATGATGTTTGGTAAATAGGTACTGCTCTTGTACCACCGTTTGTTGTTACATCATGCCCTGCGTGCAAAGCATTGGTTGCTAATTTTAATGTACTCATTTTTCTATTTTTTTGAGTTAATAATTGATTAAAACAAAAGTTAAATGCATCATTGTAAATGATTGCTTACTAGAAAAATGTTATTAAGAAAATAGGATTTTCCAGAACAGGAAAATTCTTTTTTGTTATCTATCCAAATTATAAACATTTAGGTAGAATGTAGCACCTTCTTTATTTCTAAAGGGTTGCTAAGGCTTCATTGGGTCTAATCCCTCTGCCTTTCTTGATAACATTTCAATAAGTTATTGAACTTTGTGAGTGCAAATATATGCTCAGAAAATTTTAATAACCAAATAAAAAATCAATTATTTTTAAAACATTGCAAATAATGCATTTATATTAGGCTATTTATAAGAATCATTAAAATTAAAACTAGCCTTCTATATTTTTACTGATAAAACTATAAACAAATATTATTAAATAAATTCTATTATTTAGATTTTAAACGTAACTTTGCACCATAATTACGAGGAAAAATTTGAACTGATTGCAACCTCTTTGTTGAAATGTTTTAGATACTGAAACAAGTTCAGCAGAACAAAATGCTAAAGCAGTAATTATCTACTCCTTTTAGCGACCAAGCAATCTTTATATAGTTTTCAATTGATTTCCATTGTTATGAAAATCATAGATTTAAAGAACCCTTCTGTTTACATTAAGGATTCAATTTTAATACATAATAAGATTTATATGTCATATTTATTTACCTCAGAAAGTGTTTCTGAAGGACACCCAGACAAAGTTGCAGATCAAATTTCTGATGCTTTAATTGATAATTTTTTAGCTTTCGATAAAAATAGTAAAGTTGCTTGTGAAACTTTAGTTACTACAGGACAAGTTATTTTGGCCGGAGAAGTAAACTCTAAAACGTATTTAGACGTTCAAAAAATTGCACGTGATGTAATTAACAAAATTGGTTATACAAAAAGTGAATATATGTTTGATGGAAACTCTTGTGGAGTTTTATCTGCAATACATGAACAATCACCAGATATTAACCAAGGTGTAGACAGATCTAAACCAGAAGAACAAGGTGCTGGAGACCAAGGAATGATGTTTGGTTACGCAACCGATGAAACAGAAAACTATATGCCTTTGGCTTTAGAACTTTCTCATAGGTTATTAATAGAATTAGCTGCTTTACGTAGAGAGAATAAAGATATTGGTTACTTAAGACCAGACGCAAAAAGCCAGGTAACAATTGAGTATTCTGATGACAATGTTCCGCAAAGAATTGATGCTATTGTAATTTCTACACAACACGACGATTTTGATGCTTCTGAAGAAGTAATGTTAGCTAAAATTAAAAAAGATATTGTAGAAATTTTAATTCCTAGAGTTGTTGCAAAATTACCTGCACATATTCAAACATTATTTACAGACAATATTACGTATCATATTAATCCAACTGGTGTTTTTGTAATTGGTGGACCTCATGGAGATACTGGTTTAACAGGTCGTAAAATTATTGTTGATACTTATGGAGGAAAAGGTGCTCACGGTGGTGGAGCTTTTTCTGGAAAAGACCCATCTAAAGTAGATAGATCTGGTGCTTATGCTACAAGACACATTGCAAAAAACTTAGTTGCTGCAGGTCTTTGTAAAGAAGTTTTAGTACAAGTTTCTTATGCAATTGGTGTTGCCAAACCTACAAGTATTAACGTAGAAACATACGGAACTTCTACTGTAGATTTAACGGATGGAGAAATTAGTAAAATAGTAGAAACTATTTTTGATATGCGTCCTTATTTCATAGAGCAAAGATTAAAATTAAGAACACCAATATATTCTGAAACTGCTGCTTACGGGCATATGGGAAGAACTCCTGAAATTAAAACTGTTACCTTTTCTAATCCAATGGGAGAAACTGTTTCTGAAGAAATAGAAACTTTTACCTGGGAGAAATTAGATTATGTAGAAACCGTAAAAAAAACTTTTAAGTTATAAACTTAAAAACACCTTATAAATTTAGCCTTTAGAAAATTTTCTAAGGGCTTTTTTTATTCAAAACCTAACATAAATTCCTAAATCTCTTTAACAAAACTTTAAGATATCACCTTTTATAGTTTACGTATTTTCGAAAACAATTCAAATCAAACAATTATCATGACAAAAAAAGTACTATCTCAACTATTTATAGTTGCACTTGTTTTTGGTTTTTCTTTAGATGCAGATGCACAAATCTGGAAGAAAAAAGAAAGCAGAACCAAAAAAAGCAGCTCCAAAACCAAAAGCGAAACCAAAAAAAGGAGCGATAAAACCTTACTCTAAAGTGGTTACTAAAGACCATAAAACAGACGAAGGATTATTTAAAGTACATTCAAAAGATAATTCTTATCTTTTCGAAATTCCAGATTCTTTATTAAATAGAGAAATGTTAATGGTTACTAGAATTGCAAAAACAGCTAGCGGAATCGGTTTTGGCGGCGGTAAAACAAATGAACAAGTTTTACGTTGGGAAAAGAAAAACAAGCAGATTTTATTACGTGTAGTTTCTTACAACGTAGTTGCAGATACTATTTTACCTGTTCATGAAGCAGTTGTAAACTCTAATTTAGAGCCTATTTTATTTTCATTTCCAATAAAAGCTTTTAGTAAAGACTCTACAGCAACAGTTATTGATGCTACTACTTTATTTTCTACAGATGTTAAACCTCTTGGTTTTCCTAGCTGGAGAAGAAGAGGATATCAATTAACTAGAATGGACAAAACTCGTTCTTACATAGATAGAGTAAATAGTTATCCTAAAAATATTGAAATAAGACACGTAAAAACTTACTTTGCTAACAAAGCTCCATCAAATAGTTCTTTAGGATCTATTACTGTAGAAATGAGTAATTCTATGGTTCTTTTACCAAAAGTACCAATGAAACGTCGTTACTTTGATGAAAGAGTTGGTTGGTTTACAAGCGGCCAAACAGATTATGGTTTAGACGCTCAAAAAAGTAAAACTGTTACCTACTTAGATAGATATCGTTTAGAAGTAAAAGACGAAGACATTGCTAAATTTAAACGTGGTGAATTAGTAGAACCAAAAAAACAAATTGTTTATTATGTAGATAGAGCTACTCCAGAAGAATGGGTACCTTATATAATACAAGGTGTAAACGATTGGCAAGTTGCTTTTGAAGCAGCAGGATTCAAAAATGCTATTATCGCTAAAAGAGCGCCTACAAAAGAAGAAGATCCAGAATACAGTCCAGAAGACATTCGTTATTCTGTAATTCGTTATTTAGCGTCTCCAATACCAAATGCAAACGGACCTCACGTAAGCGATCCTAGATCTGGAGAAATCTTAGAATCAGATATTAACTGGTATCATAATGTAATGTCTTTATTACATAATTGGTTCTTTATTCAAACTGCAGCAATTAATCCAGATGCAAGAGGAAACAATTTTAAAACAGAAACAATGGGAGAATTAATCAAATTTGTGTCTTCACACGAACTTGGTCATACTTTAGGATTACCTCATAATATGGGAAGTTCTAATGCATATCCTGTAGATTCTTTACGTTCTGCTTCATTTACTAAAAAATTCGGAACCGCACCTTCTATTATGGATTATGCTCGTTTTAATTATGTAGCACAACCAGAAGATAAAGGAGTTGCTTTAATGCCAAATATTGGAACTTATGATAAGTATGCAATTTCTTGGGGTTATAGACCAATTTTAGATACAGATGCTAAAGATGAAAAAGCTACTTTAGATGCCTGGATTCTTAAACATGCTGGAGATCCAATGTATCGTTTTGGACACCAACAGGCAACAGGTGTTGTAGACCCTAGTTCTCAAACAGAAGACTTAGGAGACAATGCTATGAAAGCTTCTATGTATGGTATTAAAAACTTGAAAAGAATTTTACCTAGATTAGAAGAATGGACTTCTGAAAAAGGTGAAAATTATAGCAACTTGCAAACTATGTATGGCCAAGTCTTAAGCCAATTTAATAGATATATGGGCCATGTAACTTCTAATGTTGGTGGTGTTTATGAACACTTTAAAACTACAGACCAAGATGGTGCAGTGTATACACATGTAGATAAAGCTACACAAAAAGAAGCTTTAAAATTTGTGATCGATAATTTATTTAAAACTCCTACTTGGATGTTAGATAAAAACATTTTTAGTAAAACAGAATTTTCTGGTTCTATAGAAAGAGTTCGTGGGCTACAAGCTAGAACTTTAAACAACATCTTAGATGCTGGAAGAATGGCTAGAATGATTGAGAATGAAACTACAAATGGTTCTAAAGCGTATTCTTTAGTAAATATGATGAGCGATTTACGTAGAGGTGTTTGGAGTGAAATTTACAACGGAAAATCTATTGATACATACCGTAGAAATTTACAAAGAGCACATTTAGATAGATTAGATTATTTATTAAATAAGGCTAAAAACCAAAGAGGTAGAAATGGCGGATACTATAAAATAAGTGGTATTAACATTAACCAATCTGATGTAAAATCTGTTGCTAGAGGAGAACTTAAACGTCTTAAAAAAGATGCAAAAGCTGCTGCTTATAGAGGTAATACTTTAACTCGTTATCATTTACGAGATGTTGTAGATAGAATTAATACAATTTTAGATCCTAAATAATTTTAGAATTATTTTTATAAAAACGGAAAGCCTTATCTTAATTGATAAGGCTTTTTTACAATAATTTGGTTTGATGATATCCTAAAAAAACTAACTGAGTTATATACGTTGAACTTGTTTTTGTATCGTCTGATATAATGAGTTAAAAATCATCATATTAATGAAGTTAGCTGTAAGTAAAAAAACGTATTAAGATATTAATTGGGGAAAATCATTCGAACTTATTATTTCATTAAATTCTATTTTTCCTTTTAAAGTTAAATAAGGATAAAGTATACTTATCATAGTATTTGCTTTTTCTTCTATTATGCTTTCGTTTATTCTTCCTCCATATAATGCTATAGAATACAACCAAGTATTATTATTGAGAATCATTTGTTCAGAAAGGTTCTGGAATTCCCATTTAAATATTGACGCTTTAATTATTTTATTTTTTCTCAATCCCTTAAACAACAACATATAACTCTTATAACGAGAACTATAAACCTCATGGAAATGAGTTCTTATATTTTCATTAGAGTTTATGATATTGTATAAATCTGTCCAGAAAAATTGATAATCAATCATTCTTCTCATAGTTAACTTAATCTCAACTTTTAATTGATTCATAGAAAATTCCATTTCAGGAAAATCCACGAGTCTTTGTTCAAACTCACTTGACATTTCAAAATATAGTGACTCTAAAATTTCTTCACGCTTTTTAAAATGATAATTTAAATTGCCTGAACTCATTTTTAATGACTCTGCAATCATTCTAATAGTTACTGAACTAAATGATTTTTGATTAAATAAAAGCCTTGAAGCATCTAAAATTTTTTTAGTCGATCTCATTAGTAAACTTGTCCTAATTTTAATTAATTATTAGTAAATTTGTCCTAAATATACATGAATATTTAAAATAACATTACAAGATGGAGCACAAAAAGACTTATATAAAATCATTTGATATAAAAATAATTAAAGAAATAATAATTGTATTCACAACAGTATTGAGCATAAAACACCTAATGGATTATTTTAATGTTATAGGTGCAGGCTCGATAGCTATTTGGTGCGGTGTGATTATAGCCACACTTTTTATGAAACAAAAGAAACTAAAATGGAAAGAATTAGGGCTTCAACTTCCTGTTGGTCTCCGTGAATGGATAATTAATATATTACTAGCCTTTATGGCGGTAATTATTGTTTTCTTAATTATGGGATTAATTATAAAGCCATTATTAGAAAATTTCGGTTTTACTAATCCAACTGATGTTGCTGATAGATTTGCCTTTTTTATGGGAAAACCAATCATTTTTATAGGTTATTTAATTGTTGTTGTTTGGTTTGGTGCTGCTTTAGGTGAAGAATTATTATTTCGTGGATATTTACTAAATAGATTGGTAGATTTTACTGGAAATAATAATTCTAGAATAATTTTAGCACTAATTATACATTCAACAATATTTGGGAGCTTACATATTTATCAAGGGTTAGCAGGCGTTATTGCAACTGGTTGCATTGCGCTGATATTGGGTTCAATATATTTTATAATAAAACGAAAACTCTTTCCTTTAGTAATTGCACATGCCATTATTAATTCTATCAGTCTTATAGCATTATACTTAAATGAAGGAATAATAAATTAGTGACTTAAACACGATAAAACTCATAAAAAAACACGATAATGAAACTATAAATCCATATCAACTTAAACAAAACACGTCTTAAATTGATTAAAAAATAATGCCTCTTAAATACTTTAAAAAGTACACTATATTTGCACAATTATTTTTTTCATGAATCACACATTACTTTCTTCTCCTTTACAGGGCTTTACAGATTTTAAATTTCGAAATGCATTCAATCATTTCTTTGGTGGAATAGATACTTTTTATTCGCCATATATTAGATTGAACGGTAAAATGGTGATTAAAAACTCTTACAAAAGAGACATTGAATTAGAAAACAATAGGGATTTAGAAGTAATTCCGCAGATTATAACAAATGACGTAGATGAATTTTTGTTCGTTTCTAAATACGTTAGAGAGTTAGGTTACAATGAATTAAACTGGAATTTAGGTTGCCCTTACCCAATGGTTACAAAACGTGGTATGGGTTCTGGTTTAATAAATGATGCTAAAAAAATTGATGCAATTCTTCATCAAATTCATAATGAATCAGACATTTTAGTTTCTATGAAAATGAGAATGGGTTATGAAAACGCACAAGAAATTTTAGGTACTTTGCCTATTCTAGATAAATATCCTTTAAAAAACGTAGCTATACATGCAAGAATTGGAAAACAATTATATAAAGGTGGAACTGATTTAGATGCGTTTCAAAAATGTTTAGATAACAGTAAACATAAAATGTATTATAATGGTGATATTACTTCTGTAGCAGCATTTAAAAAGTTAGAAGAGCGCTTTAATACAATAGATCACTGGATGATTGGCAGAGGCTTAATTGCAGATCCTTTTTTACCAAGTATGATTAAAAATAATACTACAGAATACCCAAAAAACAGGTTTGAAATTTTTAATGAATTTCACGATCGCATTCATAGAGAATACGACGCAGCCCTTTCTGGGCCTACACCTATAAAAATGAAAATGCAAGGGTTTTGGGAGTACTTTTCTCAAAGCTTCCCTAATCCGCAGAAAACCCTTAAAAAAATTAAAAAAGCAGGTAATGCAAAATCGTATTCAATTGCTGTAAATGATATTTTTAAAGAAGCAAAAAGTTATTAAATTACTTCAACTTAAACTTCATAAAAACTGGCAAATGATCTGATGCTTGCTCAAAATCATTTAGCACTTTACCCGAAACATATTCTATTGAGTTTTCTGTGTAAAAGATATAATCAATTCTCTCATACGGATCTTTTGAGTTAAATGTATTCTCAATATTTACAACATCAAAAGCAGCATTACCAACGTTTTTCATTGAAAATATTTTTTGAATAATGGCACTCTCATCTGTTGCACTTGAATTAAAATCTCCTAATAAAATTGTTGGATATCTATTTTTATAACGATTAAATAATTCTAAAACTTCATTAAACTGTTTTATTCTTGTAGCTTTATCAAATGCTTCTAAATGGATATTAATAAGCACCACTTCACTACCATTTAAAACAACTTTAACAACCTGAGCTAATCGTTCTAAATAAAATACACCCCTATAAAAAGGTTCATTTGCTACTCTTTCTAAAACAATCCTTTTTTGATCTTTCAAAGGGTACTTACTAACAATAGATTGCCCTGAAACAACTTTGCCGTAATGCATACTAATTGGCCAATAAGGGAAAGGCAAATAATGTTCATCCCAATTAATGGTTTCTGCACCGTAATTAAACCCAATTTTAGAAATTTCTTCTTGCTGATTTACATGATAACTTCTAGAAGCATCAAAATCTATTTCTTGAAAAGCCATAATATCTGGATTCACTTTTTTTGTTTCAGATACTACTTTTGCTAAATTAGTATCAAACAATTCTTTTGGCGATTCTACGGCAAGATTATTTGTCATACCGCTTAAATATCCAATATTGTAAGTTACAATACTAAAAATTGAATCGTTTTCAGGAAGTTTTATTTCCTCTACCTCGGTTAATTTAGCATATTCAGTTTCATCTAAAGTAGGTGAAGATGCCCAGAAAAAGAAAACTACAAAAGCTACAATTACTAATAATAAAAAACGAAATAAATATTTTAAAGTTTTTTTCATATGCTATCTGTTGGATTTTCTTTGGAAAAATCTGATACTATTTTCTGAATCGAAGTATCAATTTTTTCTGCATTTATATTATACCTTAAATCTAATGATTTTTTTTCAGGAAATTGCTCAATTGTAACAGTTGTTGATGGAAAAGCAAAATCGACTCCTATTTCTTTAGCTAATCTTATAATTGCCATATGCAATCTGTGTTTAGAAGATTGCTCTGTACCCCAAGCTAAACTTTTAAAATAAACGTTTACCATAATTAATAACGCTGAATCTCCAAAACCTGTAAACTCTACATTATAAGAATCTGAGCGCGTTTCTGGATGCGCAATTACAATCCCTTTAACTCCTTTTACAAAGGCTTCTATAAGTTCTGGTGGCGTATCGTATCGCAAACCTAGGTTTGTGTTATAACGTCTATACAATCGTAAACCTTTATTATTTATAACAATTTCAGACAATTTACTATTAGGAATTTGATAGACAGATGTATCTGCAGCACGAATTCTTGTAGACCTAAAACCAACTTGCTCTACCGTACCAGAAAACTCACCAGACTCAATCCAATCCTCTATATGAAAAGGTTTGTCTAAAAAAATCATGATGGTCCCAATTAAGTTCTTAACCGTATCTTGAGAAGCTAGAGCAAACGCTAAACCACCAATAGTTGCACCAGCAATAAGTGTTGTAGTATCTACACCAAATAAAGTAAGCAATCTAAAAATACCAACAATAATTACTAAACCCGTTAAAAAGTTATGTAAAATTGGTACTAATTGATCATCTAATCTACTGTGTGTTCTTTCTGTAAAAACAGAATAAATACTCATTAATACTTGTACTAGCTTTAAGAAAACATAAATCCAGAATACTGTTTTTGCAATATTTAAAGCAAGAAAAAACCAAGTATTCGTAGTTAAACCAAATTGTAAAGAAGGGAAAATTTTGTCTATAAAAGTTAAAGTAATTAATAAGCTTATTGGATGTGCTAATTTTTTTAGCACCTTTTTTATTTCTAAATTGGTGTTTTTAGTAACTAGTTGTTGTATTCTATTTAAAATAAAAAAGGCTAACTTTTTAATGATAAAGAAAATAATAATAGCTAAAAGAAGCATTAAAAACACACCTACAAATTGCCACAACTCTATATTCAATATTTTTTTATGGCCAGAAACAGGAATAATATTTTGCAGTTTTTGTACATACCAAGGAAAAACTTCTTTGTATAAACTTTCTATTTTAACTACAGTTTCAGAAGAATAATACCATTTACCTTCTACCTTTTCTACATAAATCTCTGGCATTCTTTGAGGGAACAATACATACCTTTCATAAGATGCGTAACCAACAGTATCTTTATAACTTTTGTTTGCTGGCACTCTATTTAAATCTACAAACAATCCCTTACCATCTAAAACTTGTTTAATTTTTATAGCTTTTTCTATGGCTAATTTTTCTTCTAAGCCTAAAATTGTTGATGCGGCTTTTTTAGGTTGATAAGAATCATTTTGTAAAAAATATAAATGAGAGTAAATAGTAGCTCTAGGGCTACTTAAGTCCACTTTAACTATTTCTTGACCACTTGCTAAAAATGAAACAAATAAGAAGAAAACTAAAATTTTTTTCATACTTTAAAAATTGTTAAACACTTGTTAAATTGAAATACAAATTTAAACCTTTTATAAAATTTTGTGTCAAAGAAGTGAAAATAAAAAATAATTAAACGTTTATAACATGAAAAAAATAGCAAGCATTTTAATTTTAGTATTCGCTTTTACTTTTACTGCACACGCACAAAAAAGCAGAAAAGATAAAGCACCAAAACTATCGATTGAACAACATACAGAATTAGCTGTAAAAAAAATGACATTAGCTTTAGATTTATCAAATAAGCAACAAAACCAAATAAAGCCGTTACTTAAAGCACAAGCTCAAGAAAAAAAGGCAATGATGTTAAAAAGAAAGGAAGCTAGAAACAACAAAAGAAAACCTTCTGCTGATGAAATTTTTGCCATGAAAAATAAATATTTAGATAATCAGATTGCTTTTAAAAATAATATGAAAAACATATTAAATAAAGAACAGTATGAGCAATTTGAAAAAATGAAAAAAAACAAAAAAATGAAAGGAAAAAAATGATGATGAAAAAAAGAAATTAAAAGAAAGAGAAGAACGCAAAAAAAGTAAATAAAGGATTACAAAACTAGTTTGGTTGATTAGTTAAGTACGAAAACCCGATTTCAATTAAGAAATCGGGTTTTTTAGTTTTAAGTAATATTAATTTAAAAATTTAATCTTTAAACCAACTAGAATATTTTACATAATTATTAGCTATTCTATCAATTTCTCCAGAAATTAATTCCTGAGAAATATCTTTTACTTTTTTAGCTGGCACACCTGCATAAATACTTCCGCTTTCTACAACTGTATTTTTAGTAACTACTGCTCCTGCAGCAATTATCGAATTAGATTCTACAATACAATCATCCATAACTATACTTCCCATACCTACTAAAACATTATCATGAATTGTACAACCGTGCACAATTGCATTATGCCCAATAGAAACATTATTACCAATGGTTGTTGGCGATTTTTGATATGTTGCATGTATTACAGCGCCATCTTGTATATTTACTTTATTTCCTATTTTTATATAATGCACATCGCCTCTAATTACTGCATTGTACCAAATTGAACATTCTTTACCTAATGAAACTTCGCCAAGAATGGTTGCATTTTCCGCTACAAAACAATCTTCGGGTATTTGCGGATGTTTATTGTTTACTGTTTTAATAATTGGCATAAATTTCTATTTAAAATATGTTAATAAATTACTTTTTTGAGAGGCAGATACTAAAATTTCTTTTCCGTTAGAAACGATAACACTTCCTCCTTTTCCTTTTTTATATTTGATTATTGTATTTACATTTACCAAATAAGATTTATGTATTCTTGCAAATGTATACTCCTTTAAAACTTCTTCAAAATACTTTAAAGTTTTGCTTACTAATTTTTTAGAATTTGCTAAATGAATTTCTGTATAATTGTCATCAGCTTTACAAAAAACAATATCATTAATATCTAAAACTTCAAAACCATCTTGCTGTGGAATCGTAATTTTACCTGTTATTGCATTTGTTTTTGGTGATAAAATTTCGTTTTGTAAATGATTTTCTTTCTCCTTAATTTCTGTAACAATGTTTACAGCTTTTATAAGCTCATCAATAGAAATTGGTTTTAATAAATAATAACTTGCATCGTTATTTAACGCTTCTATTGCATATTGATCATAAGCGGTTACAAAAACGGTTTCAAAAGTTCTGTTTTCTACTTTTTCTAATAAATCAAAAGCGTTTCCGAATGGCATTTCTACATCTAGAAACACTAAATCTAATTCGTTTTTTTGGATTAAATTATACGCTTCATCAATATTACTTGCTTCACCCAACAACTGAACATTAGGGCAATATTTACCAATATAATTACGAAGAATATCTCTGCTTATTTGCTCGTCTTCTACTATTATTGCTTTTAATTTCATGAAATTTTCGTTGAAACAATTAATATTAATTTGTTATTATGAAAATGTACTTGTGATTTAATAAATGCTGGATCTAAAAACCTTAAATTCTTTATTAAACTTTCTTCAATATAAATATCTTTTAAAAATTTTTTATCATAAACAATACCATCTATAATAATTACACCTATTTCCTTAAGGTTTTTATATTTATTCTCTAATAAATTCTTCAAGGATTTAATACCTGGTTTGTAAATTTTTATAATTCTTTTTTCTTCTTCTATAATTAAACTAGTATTAGTTAAAAAGTAGTTTTTAACTAATACTAGTTTATCATTTACATAAATAAAATAACCTTTATTCTGTTTTTTTACTAATCTTTCCTTGTTGAAAAACAAACTATTTGAAGAACAACTTGATAATAAGACCATGAAAATTGCAAATAAAAAAACTTCAACTTACTTTTTTAATAACAATTCAACTTTTGTACCTTCTCCATTTTCTAAAGCATTAGAAATAGTAACTGCAACTTTATCCTTATACATTTCATTTAAAATTGCAATTCTATTTTTAATAGTGCTCATACCTTTAGACTTCTGTTTCAATTGATTCTTAGTTTTTAACTCTTGAGATTTTTTTCTACCAATTCCATCATCAATAATTAAAATTGTAATTGTTTCTTTATTTTTTTTGTTAATAGAAATGTCCAAAAAACCTTTCTCTTTTCGGTACCTTAACCCATGCCAAATAGCATTTTCTATATAAGGTTGCAACAACATTGGCGGTATAGAAAACTTCTCTAAATCTATAGTTTTATCTACTGTAATTTCATAATCAAACTTTTCTTTAAAACGATTATGTTCTAATTTTGCATACAATTCCAACAACTCTATTTCTTTGGTTAAAGGAATAAAATCTTCATCAGAATTTTCTAAAACAGAGCGCATTAATACAGAAAATTCGCTTAAATATCTATTTGCATTTCGCTCATCATTTACGGCTATAAAACTATTTACAGAATTTAAAGCATTAAAAATAAAATGCGGATTCATCTGAGAACGCATCGATTTTAATGCCAATAAATTATTAGCAAATTTTTGTTGTTTACTATTCCTATACATGTAATACACCAATAAACTCATCAATAAAAAACCACCAAACAAAGAGTATATAATTAATCTTTGTCTTTGATTACTTTCTTCTGATAATTTTTGATCTACGTATGCTAAACTAATTTTGCTTTCTGATAATTCTTTGTCTTTTTCTAAACTAGATATTCTGTTCTGGTTATCCGAAATTTTCTTTGAAAAACGTTTTACTTGTTGTATTTCTTGTTCCTTTTTAATATATAATTCATCTACTAACTTTACATATTCTTGGTAACTTTTAAGGGCATTATCATAATCTCCTACTGTTGCAAAAACTTCAGACAATTTACGTGTGGCATCTTTTTTAACAACAATATCCTCATTAGAAGCAGCATCTTCAATACTTTTTTGTAAAAACGGAATTGCTTCTTTATAATCTTCCTTTAAAATATAAGCATTCCCTATTTTATAGTTTATTTTTTGCGATGTTATAGAATCTCTTTCTTTAGATTTTTTTATTTGATTGCTGCTCTTTTGCTTTAATTAAACTCTTTTTACGTAACTGAATCTCATCATCAAAACGTCTATTCGAATTATAAAAATCTGCCACTTTTTCTTCTTCTTCTAAAGCTCTAGATGTGCTTTCTTTTTCCGCAAGGTTTAAAGAACTTTTAAACAATGTTTCTGCCTTATTCGTTTCGCCTTTAGAGGCAAAAACATTTGCAATCTTAGAATTTAAATCTGTTATTTTAGAGGTTATCAAACCTTTGTTTGCAATTTTTAATGCATTCTGATAGTTCTTTACCGAAGCATCATTCTTTTTTGTTGCAAAAAACACATCGCCTAAACCTTCAAACACTTTAATGCGCTCGTAATTACTTAATTTTTCATCTTTTAATTCTTGATAAACCTGCTCACTTTCGGTGTAGTTTTCTAGTAAAAACAATGCTTCTGCTAATAGATTTTTAGTAGTAACATCTTTATAGATTTGATAAGATAATTTGTAATTATACACAGCTAAATCGTACTGTTTCCAATGCAAATAAATATCTGCCAACAACTTATATGTTGCAGCATTTCTTTTCTTACTTTCTTTATTTTTTAATGCTTTTTCTATAAAAGATAAGCTCTTATCAATATTTTTATTTTTATAAAAAGTAGCCGAATCTAAATGCACTAAATAAAAATCTGTCTGTATTCTTTTAGAAGTAGTTTTTAATTTAGAAGACGATTTTCTTGTATCTAAATAATCTTTAACAACAACCTTAATATCTTCACTAGATTTTATGGTATAATAAACCGTTTCAAAATCTGGGTGAGACACCCTAATCTCGTCCCCAACTTTAACTTTAATTATAAAATTCCCTTTTACATTAGGAAAAGAATAATATCGACCATTTGCTTCTATTTCTGTATTTCGTGTAATTTTTCGATCTTCTTCATCAACTATGCTAACACGAACAGGAAAAATAATTCCTTTTTGATAAACAATATTCTCTTGCGAGAAAACATTGGATAAGCTAAAGAATAAAACAACAAATAAAAGGTACGTTTTTTTAATCATAAAACTATTTAGAGATGTAAACATACATACAAAAAATCAACCAAAAAAATATTAAAATTCACATACTTATAACTAAAAACATAAAAATAAAGGTTAACTAATCCTTTTAACTTAATCCCTCATCCAAAAGATAGTTTCACTCATTATCGTTTTTTAATAAACTAAGTTGGTTGTAATATTGAGTAATAACAACCACTAAACTTTTAATAGATATATAAATTATTAAAACAAAAATTATGAAATCACTTGTATTAAAAATAACCTTAATTTTATGCATTCTAACAAGTACATTTAGTTATGCAAATCATCAATCAGAAATAGAAAACATAAAAAGCCAAACAATTAAAGTAGCACTTTTATTAGATACTAGCAATAGTATGGATGGTTTAATTAACCAAGCAAAAGCGCAATTATGGGAAATTGTAAACGAACTTTCGTATGCTAAATACGGTCTTAAAAGACCTAATTTAGAAATTGCGTTATATGAATACGGTAACTCTAATCTCTCTTCTAGAGAAGGTTATATAAGGCAAGTTTTACAGTTTAGTAACGATCTAGATGAAATCTCAGAAAAACTATTTTCATTAACTACTAATGGCGGAAATGAGTTTTGCGGACAAGTAATACAAACTTCATTAAACGAACTTTCTTGGGGTAAAAATAAAAATGATTTACGCTTGCTTTTTATTGCAGGTAACGAACCTTTTACACAAGGAAAAATCAATTATAAAGATGCAATTACAAATGCAAAAGAAAAAGATATTGCAGTAAATACTATATTCTGTGGTAATTACTCTAACGGAGTTTCTGGCATGTGGAAAGACGGTGCAGATTTAGGCGGCGGTGATTATTTAACCATAAATCAAGATAAAAAAATAGCACATATTGTTACTCCGTTTGATACAGAAATTATCATCCTAAATAAAAAACTGAATAAAACTTATATTTATTACGGTAATAAAGGTCAATCTAAATTTTCATCTCAAAAAGAACAAGATTCTAATGCCGAATCTTTAGATGAAGTTGTTATCGTAAAAAGAGCCGTTACTAAAAGTTCTCGTTTATACAACAATTCTAGTTGGGATTTAATTGATGCCGAAAAAAAGGAAAAATTAATTATGATAAAATTGAAAAGAAAAAACTCCCAAAATCGCTTCAAAATAAAACGGGAAAAGAAATAAAAATATATGTAAAAGAACAAGCTAAAAAGCGAAATGAAATTCAGAAAAAAATTAAAGAATTAGATCTTAAAAGAAGAAATTACATTACTAAAAAAGAAAAGGAAGTTGTAAAAAAAGACGCATTAAATAACGTGATGCTAAAAGCTATAAAAAAACAAGCTAAATTAAAAAACTATCATTGGTAAAAAATTTAACTATAAAACACTCAATAAGTCTAGAGCATATAAAGTTTTAGGTTTATTGAGTTTTTAAAACTTTACCAATAGAAATGGTATTGTTTTGCAAACTATTTATTTGTTTCAGTTTTTGTACTGAAATATTAAATTTCCTAGAAATAGAATATAAAGTATCTCCTTTTTTAACTTTGTAAAACTTATTTGAAAAATTCTTATTTCTTTTTTTAACCTCTTTTGGTTTTGTGTACTTAAACCCTTTCTTTTTTACTTTATCAAACTCATATAGCCTATAATCTTCAATAATTTTGATTAACTTATTTGGATATTTTTTATCTGTAGCATAACCTGCTTTTCTTAAACCTTTTGCCCATTTCTTATAGTCTTTAGAACCATAAGTAAACAAAAAATTATAACGTTTCCTTTTGGTTAAGAACTCAGAATGATCATGGTAAGACGTTTCTACATATTTATATTTCCGAAAACATTCTCCCCTTGCATCGTCATCATGATATACGCGTTCTCCTTTCCATTTCGTGTGGCATTTTATACCAAAATGATTGTTAGATTTTGAAGCTAAATCACTTCTACCACTTCCAGATTCGAGAACTCCTTGTGCTAAAGTTATACTGGCAGGAATTTTATGCAGATGCATTTCTTTTACAGCAATAGAAGCATAATTTTTAATATACTTAAGTGTATTTTTACTAAGTTTTTTATTAGACCTCTCTAATATTTTAACATGTTTTAATTCATTTACTGAAGATAATTTAACTGGTATTGCTTCAACTTGTACTACTCCAGGGTTTTTCTTTTGCTTTCTAGCATTTCTAGAAGAAGCACAACTTGCTAAGAATAAAACTAAAACAAAACTTATTAAAATTCTTACTTTCATTAAATATTTATAGTTTCTTGATTTTTAGCTAATAACAACTCATTAAAACCTTCAATTCCTTGGATTCCTCCTGTATGAATTGCTAAAATTTTACTTCCTTCTTCAAAAGAACCTTTTTCAACTAGATCTAGTATTCCAAATAACATTTTACCTGTATAAATTGGGTCTAATTGAATACCTGTATCTTGTTTAAATTTGTTGATAAAAGTAATCAACTCCTCGGTGTGTTTAGCATAACCACCAAAATGATATCCTTTTTCTAAACGCCAATTTTTTCTATTAATTGTATATTTTTTTATCTCTTCTGATAAAAACTGACCTTTTAGAGCAGGAAAACCAATCACTTTTTGACGTCTACCAATAGTATTAATTACTCCAGAAATTGTACCTCCAGTTCCTAAAGCTGCACATACATAATTGAATTTTTTATCTTCTTTAGTTAAGATTTCTTCACAACCTTTAACAGATAAAATATTAGTTCCGCCTTCTGGTATTAAATAGAAATCTCCCCATTTATTTTTCATCTTCTCTATAAAACCAAAAGATGTTTTTTGTCTATATTCTTCTCTCGAAATGAATTGTAATTTCATTCCATTTTCATGTGCTTTTCTTAATGTTGGGTTTTCTTCTAAGGTTTTCGTTAGATTTTTACCTAACTCATCTCCTCTAATTACTCCAAAAGTTTTTAATCCACACAACTTACCTGCAACAGAAGTAGCTAAAATATGATTAGAGAAAGCGCCTCCAAAAGTAAGTACCGCTTTCTTTTTAAGTTTTTTTGCTTCTACTAAATTATATTTTAATTTTCTAAATTTATTCCCCGAAACAAAAGGGTGTATTAAGTCTTCTCGTTTTATAAAAAGTTCTACTTTTTTATCCTCTAAAAGAGGTAGATTAATTTGTTGATTTTCGATGATAAAATCACTGTCAAAAAAAGAATTGCCTGATGTTTCCAATATTGATATTTTGTTGGCACAAAAATAATAGATAATAATTTGATAACATATAAAAGCGTATTATAAAATTAAATAATTTACTTTTATAAGTTATATTTAATAATCTTTTATTTTTTTATAGATTATAAATTTGTTTTTCTTAATAGAACATTATTATTAAAATACACATTAAAAATTAGAAACTTGAGCTTCTATTTTTTCCCAATTTTCCATTAAAGAATCAACTTTTGCTTTTTTTGCTTTGTATTTTTCGAAAAAATTAGGTCTAGATGAAACTTCATCATAATTATTTGCAAGTTCAATATCTATTTTAGCAATTTCTGTTTCTAAATCAGATATTTCTGTTTCTATATTAGAAAGCTTATTTTTTAATTTTTTAAGCTGTTTCTCTTGGTCTCTAGATAATTGATGTGCTTCTTTCTTAGAAGAATCTTTATCAACCTTAACAACAGTTCTCTTTTCTGCTTCTCTTAAGCTTTCAATTTTATGTTGCTCTAAGAAATAATCTATATCTCCTAAATACTCTTTAATTTCTTTATCTTTAAAACCATATACGGTACTAGTTAATCCTTGTAAAAAATCTCTATCATGAGACACTACAATTAAAGTTCCGTTAAATTGCCTTAAAGCTTCTTTTAAAACCGTTTTAGACGCAATATCTAAGTGATTGGTTGGCTCATCCATTATTAAAACATTAAATGGTTGTAATAATAATTTACATAATGCCAATCTATTTCTTTCTCCTCCAGAAAGTACTTTTGCTTTTTTATCTACAGCGTCTCCACCAAATAAGAACGAACCTAACATATCTCTAACTCTCATTCTGTTAGTATCTGTTGCAGCGTCTTCCATAATTTCTAACACTGTTTTTTCTGGTGGTAATTCTTCTGATTGATTTTGAGCAAAATAACCAACTTCTACGTTATGCCCCAGTTTTAGATGCCCTCCAAAAGGAATTTCTCCAACCATCATTTTTGCTAAAGTAGATTTTCCTTGACCATTTTGACCTACAAAAGCAATTTTACTATTTCTTTCAATAAGTAAGTCTACACCTTCTAAAACATGCTTTTCGCCATAACTTTTACTTAACCCTTCAGCTTCAACAATAATTTTACCTGGCTCTTTCGATATTGCAAAACGCACATTCATTGCCTGATTATCATCTTGATCAACTTCAATTAACTCTACTTTATCTAGCTGTTTCATTAAAGACTGAGCCATAGAAGCTTTACTTGCTTTAGCTTTAAATTTGTTTATTAAATGCTGCTTTTGTTTAATCTCCTTTTCTTGATTTTTTTGAGCCTGTAATTGTTTTTCTTTAATTTCTCCTCTTAGTAGTAAAAACTGAGAATACGGCTTCTTGTAATCGTAAATCTGACCCAAAGAAATCTCTATTGTTCTATTCGTTACATTATCTAAAAACATTTTATCATGAGAAACCAATACGATAGCACCTGCATATCCTTTTAAAAAGTTTTCTAACCAAATAATAGATTCTATATCTAAGTGATTGGTAGGCTCATCGAGCAAAAGAATATCATTGTTTTGTAATAATAATTTAGCCAATTCAATACGCATTCTCCAACCTCCAGAAAAAGTGTCTGTAAGTTTATCAAAATCTTCTCTTTGAAACCCTAAACCTTGTAAAATCTTTTCAGTATCACCTTGATAGTTATAACCTCCTAAAAGTTCATAACGTTCTGTATTATCTGTTAAATCGTGTATTAATTGCGTGTAAGCTTCACTTTCATAATCAGTTCTAGTAGCTAATTGCTCATTAATTTCATCAAGTTTTAATTCGATTTCTTTAATTTCTTCAAACGCTTGGTATGCTTCTTCTAAAATTGTTCTTCCTTCAACAAAATCTATATCTTGTCTTAAAAAACCCATTCTTATATCTTTATCAAAAGCCATAGTACCACCACTACTTTCTATATCCTTAGAAAGCACTTTTAAAAGTGTAGATTTTCCTGCTCCATTTTTTCCAATTAGACCAATTCTATCTCCTTTATTTAATTTGAAAGTAATTCCTGAAAATAAATCAGTTCCCATAAAGGAAACTGTTAAGTTGTGTACGTTTAACATTAAATTTGCTTAATTTTGTAATTTGCAAAACTAACTAAAAAATTACAGTTTATCATGTTTAAAAAAGGGACAAAATTATACAGCATAACTAAAGGTAAATGCCCTAAATGTCATGAAGGAGATTTTTTTAGATTTGGATTCACTTTCAATCCATCAAAAGTTACTAAAATACATGATAATTGCTCTAATTGTAATTTAAAATATATGCTAGAGCCTTCTTTTTTCTACGGAGCTATGTATATAAATTATGGTATTACTGTAGCAATTTCTGTAATTGCATTTTTAATTGCAAAAATTGGGTTTCAATTAAACCTATTCCAATCATTTATATCAGTATTTACAGTTCTGATTTTATTAGCGCCATTAAATTTGAGATTAGCCAGAATTCTTTGGATAAATATGTTTGTGTCTTTTGAAACTAAAACGAATTAATCTTTTTTACGAAACCTTTTAATATCTATTTCTACGTCTAGCTCTTCACTATTTTCTAGGTGATTAAATAAGTTTTTAGCTATTGTTGGTGCTATCATAACTCCACGAGTTCCTAAACCATTTAAAACTATTAATTGGAAATATTCGTCATGCACACCAACCAAAGGTCTTCTACCTGCAACTGTGGGTCTTATTCCTGCGGATTGAGAAACAATTGTATAAGGCACATTAATTACTTTTTTTAATTTTTCTACTAATTCGTCTTTCCCTTCTTTTGATGGATTAGAAGTTTTATCAGTCCAATTAAAAGTAGCTCCTACTTTGTAGTTATTATCACCCAAAGGAAGTACAAATAGTGTAGATTTTAATAGAAAATCAATATTTAACTCAGGTGCATTTATTGTTAGCAACTCTCCTTTGGCTTCGTTTAATGGAAGGTGATTAAAAAATGGATTTTGTTGAATGCCAAAACCTTCGCAAAAAACAATTTTAGAAGCAGTAATATTATTATAAGTAACATCATCCTTATTAAATATTATTTGCTGATGCTTAAAGTTCTCAAAACGAATTAAGTTTTTTCCTTTTAAATAATCTCTATAAGACTCAACTAATTTGTGTGTGTCTATTCTACCTGTTTCGTTTACATTACCGAAACAAAAGTCTGCAATAACTCCGTTATAAGATTGATTATCTAAAATAGGGTCTAAATAATCAATCAATTTCGGCTTATCTAAAGCAGTAAACCAATTATTCTGATCTTCTATAGATTTAAAAGCTTTTTTAATAACAAATTTTTTATCAATTTTAATATCTAATCGATCTTCAATCTTTTTATAAAATGGAAGTGCTACTTCTAATTGTTTTTTAGCATTCCAAACTGGTGTAAATCTTTTTAAAATAACTGGATTATATACTCCGCCCGCAACAAGTGAAGAGCTTTGAGAGTTATCTTCAAATACCAAAAAATTTTTACCCGCTTCAATTAACTCTTCAACAAAAGCAATACCTGCCAATCCTAAACCTACAATTATATAATCTAATTTCACACTGCAAAAATACTTCTTAAATTTTTAATTGGATTTTATTTGAGAAACATTCTTAAATAAATTAAGCATAAAAAAAGCGTTCCAAAATTGGAACGCTTTTTTTATATTTTAATAAAATTATGTTTAGTAATTCCACATATCCATTTCTCTATTTCTAATATCTTCTTTTATTTTATTTGCTTCTAAAAGCTGAAATAAAGAGTTCCCTCTTACATAATCTTCAATAGCTCTATTTCCATATATATTTTCCTCTCTAACAATTACCGAACTAAACCTACGTGCATTCAATAAATGATCATAAGAAATTGGTTGTGATGAGTTTTTAGGATTAAAAACCTTAGCATTATGTAAAACATCTCTTGCGTTTGGGAAGAAAATCCAAAACAACTCGTATAAATTTTCATCTTCAACATTTTCAACACCAATAGTCTGTACGTCTTTTCCCATAGGAGCTAATGCTAATAATCGGTATTTCATTTCACCTTGACGCTTATCAAAATACCACATTCCTTTTAACATGTATCCTTCTACATCTTGTGTTTGAATTCTAAATGTATCTGTATATCCGTTTTCTTCTCTAACATTAACTAATCTAGAATCAATTTCATCTTGAGTAATTTTAGAGGTGAAAAAAGAATCTGTATATGCTTCTTTAATTTTGCCTTGTTTAATTCCTTTAATTAAAGAATCGAACAAAGATCTTCTGTTAGAAGAAATACTTGTAGTATCGATAGGAAAATAATATGGTAAATTTATTTTTTGATTCAAGTCAATAAATTCCCAAACAACTTTAGACCACATGATATCTCTATCATCTACATATCCATAAGGAATTGGGGCATCATTATCTGAAGTTAATTGTTGTTCGTTTTTTTTACCAATATCACTTACAGACTTTGCGTTTAGTAAATTTGATTGCGCATTTACTATACCAGAAGTCAGAAAGACTAAAAATATTATGAAACAATTTCTAACCATATTCATTTTTTTAATTTCTAATTTGTTAATTCGATATTAACAGGCAATACCTTTTTAAGCTTATAAGAATTTCCAATAATAGAAGCTTTAATATCATAAATATTAATAATATCTCCTCTTTTAGCTTTAGATAATTTTTGCTTTGCAGCTGCATTTAACCTAGAACCATTAACAATAATTGTTAATTGACCTGGTACTTTTATTTTAAAGCTATTAACTTGTAATTTTAAATCGAACATAAAATCTGGTAAACCTGCGCTAATTGGTGCATTAGACAAACCTGATTTTGGCATTCTTACAGTACCAAATTGATTACGTACAGACCCCATGGCAGCTGGTATATCTTTAACTCTAAAAGTCTTTTTAGAATTTACAGTTTTACCACTACTTAGTTTTGCACTTACATTAATTACAGCAGTATTTCCTGCTCCTGGTCTCATACTGTATTTTCCTCTACTACCTGTTAACCTTCCTCCAGTTGCAGATACATTTAAGTTATTATCTCCAACACCAGGTAAAGAAACTGAAATTGGATTATCTAAACCTCTATAAACAACATTCATAGCATCTGCAGAAACTACTGCATTGCTAGGTTCTGGTATTACTGAATAAGAACTTTCAAAATCAACATTTACAGGTTTTCCATCTTGAGTAAACGTTATTTGTCCTTTAATATCATGATTACCAACATTACCTGCTGGCATATCTATAATAACTTGTCCGTCTTTTATATTCGTATATGGTCTTCTATTAAGTGTAACCTTATCTGGAACCATAGTTGCATCATAACGACCAAGTACAATTTTACCTGTAACTTTTTCACCTGCAAAATATGCATTCTTATCTAACGCTACAATACCTTTATAATTATCTAATGATAATGCCTCTTCTAATTTACCTCCTAATAAACCAGATACTATATCTGCTTCAGTATTTTTAATATCAGCCTGCATTTGTGTAAGATTCGTTAAAGAAGCTACTAGAGGAAATCCTTCGTATCTATAATTTAACCATGGTACTACATTACCATCTTTATTTGTTGCGTCTGTTGTATTAAATCTTTTATTAATTAGAGACTCAAAACTATTACCAGAACCTAGTTCTGCGTTTACATTTGTTCTATAATTATTAATTTTATCTAGGAACTCTTGTCCTTCTGGAGTAAAACCATCACCTTTAAAAAAGTAAGTATCCAAAAAGTCTGTTTTATCCATAGATTCATAATCATTTTTTTCTTCTATATCAGAAGTCATTTTAGTCTTTAATTCGGCTAAATATGAATAAAAATCAGATGAATGTTTCTTAATTTTTATAGCTTGTTCATTTAGTTTTCCAAACTTTGCAGATTGCTCTGAAGCTTTTGTTGCTAAATTAGCGTATGATAATTTATTTTTTTCTGTTGTTGATGCATTATTAGACACCAATTTCTCGTTCATAAAACCAAAAGCAGATAAAACTTCTTTACTCATGTTCATTGCTAACATTGCAATAAATACAAGATACATTAAGTTTATCATCTTCTGTCTTGCGGACATTTTTCCTCCTGCCATTCTTAATTAGTTTTTAAGTTAAAAATTTAGTGCACTAATTATTTATTTGACATTGCAGAAAGCATGTTCCCATAAACTCCATTAAGAGAAGATAAATTCTTAGCTAAAGAATCCATTTGTTCTTTTAATTTTTCTGCATTTTCTGCAACTGCAGAATTCATTTCTGTTTGTTTTTTAGAATTCTCTACTTGTACTTTATACAAGTTATTTAAAGTTTCCATTTGAGCAGCAGCCATAGATACTTGCTCATTATATTTATTTGTTGATGAAACAGATTCTGATGCTGCAGATAATCCTTCTGCTGCACCTTGAAAGTTTTTCATACTACTTCCTAAACTACTCATTAATGCTGAATCTATTTTTGCTTCTTGTAATAGATTGTCTAATTTTTGGGATAACATACCATCTGCTCCAACTTTTTCTTCAGAAGAGAAACCTTCTGTTCCTAACTCCGGATAAACTTTAGTCCAATCAAAATCATCTTCTGGAGTATCAAATGCAGAAATAGCAAATACTAATGCTTCAGTTACTAAACCAATAGTTAACATTAAACCTCCTGTTAAAAAACCATAAGATATATGTTGAATTTTAAATAACGCTCCAATGATAACAACTGCTGCTCCCATTCCGTATACGAAATTCATTGTTTTTTTATAAGATCTTGATTGTGCCATACTTTTAAAATATTTTTTTATTTGAGTTTGAATTAATTTTACTTGTTTGAGGTACCTATATAATTTTGTACTGTTCTAAAACCGATATAACTTCTTGCTGTATCTGCATATTCATAATCTCTAGAACTTACTTCTAAATAATATGCTACATCTTTCCAAGAACCTCCTCTAATTATTTTTCTTCTATTTTTTCTATCTTCTACATTTGGGTTCATCGTAGAAGCCATGTAATAAGAAGATAAATTATAAGCTGTATTTGTCCATTCTGCTACATTTCCTGCCATATTATACAAACCGTAGTCATTAGCATTAAATGATTTTGCCTCCATTGTATATAAAGCTCCATCAACAGAATAGTTACCTCTAACAGGTTTAAAGTTTGCTAAGAAACAACCTCTATCGCTAGTTGTACTTCCTGTTCCCCAAGGGTATGTTGCAAATTCCAATCCGCCTCTTGCAGCATATTCCCATTCTGCTTCTGTTGGTAATCTAAAATCTGGCACTTGAGTTGCATTTTTTCTTGTTCTTAAATAATCGTTTTTCTTTTTGTTCTCCAGTTACAAAAAGCATTTGCTTGTTCCCAAGTAACACCAACAACAGGATAATCTCCATAAGATTGATGATAAAAATAATCTTGGTGCATTGGATCGTTATAAGAATAATTAAAATCTTTTACCCAAACTGTTGTATCAGGGTATATATTTAAAACCTCTGTTTGCACAAAATCTTTTCGGTTACCTCCTTTTCTTGCTGCATTATCTCTATCAAACCAAGAGTATTTGTAGTTTAAAAATTTAGTATTAAAAGTTCTTATTCCATCAACAGCTTCTTCTCTATCAATAAATAAAGAATCCATTACTTCTACATAATCTACATCTGGAAACTCTTCTTTTTTCCAAATAATTTCCTCATCCCAATTTAAAGGTTGAATTGTATCAAAACTATAATAGTTTTCGTACATATATTTTTGGTAAGGTGTAGCATTAGCTACTGTATCTTTAAATTTATAATTTTGAATTCCTCCAGACGGAAGCACTCCATTTGCATTAGGAGTAGCACCTAAACCTGCAAATTCTGCTTGATATGCTAATTTAGTTCTAACCACAGAATCTCTAACCCAGTTTACAAATGCTTTATATTCGTTATTTGTAATCTCAGTTTCATCCATATAATATGGTCTAACAGTTACGGTTTTTGTAGGCGTATTCATTGTTCCTACTACATCTTCATCTTGTTTACCCATAGTAAATGATCCTCCAGGAACAAGCACCATTTCATGAGGCTTTTCTGAAAACCATTTCTTCTTCACTTTTACACCTACTAATTCTCCCCTATCGTTAGAACCACAGCTGTAAAAAACAGTTATTAAAAGTGCAAATATTGCTGCTTTCTTCATATTTTATTCTTGTCTTTACTAAAAGTTCGTAAACCTATTATTTTTTTTCTAAAATACAATGTTGAAACCGAATTTTAACGTATTGTTTTTTACTATTATTAATTACATCATTTTTTTCATAGCCTTATACCATCTTTCTGGAATAATTTGCTTTGTAGCCTGAACGTAATCTTGGTATGTACATGGTATTAACGCATGTCTTTTGTATTTATTATCTGATAAAATTTTAATCTCGATCCACCAACGTCCTGTTTTATTACTTTTATAAAATGTTAAAGGATCATCTTCTTCAAGTAAAACCGTAAATTTTTGATAATTTTCTTTCCCTGAAAAAGGATAGTCTTTTACTCTAAAATTAACTCCTTCAATAAAATACCAAATCATTTGCGATATTAAATTGGCTGTTTGATAATTATTATCAAATTTAGAGTTGTATTCATAAATACCAAAAGAAGATACTTTATCACTTATTCCTGCATATCTAGCAATAGCGCAAATCTCTTCGCCATAAAAACCATTTGGTGAAGCATTATTATTTGCTGGAGCTTCACTTTGTCTAACAGCTCCCATATCTATAGAAACAATATCTGCATTTCTAAAAGCGGGTTCAATATTTTCTAACTCTTTTGCTTTTCCTAATCTATATGCATCAAAAAATAAATTATCTAATAATTGTATTTCTTCTTGAGCGTTAAAGTAAGTTTGATAACCAACATTACTATAATTAAACAAATTATTAGGTTGTTGCATTATAATTTTACTCAAATAAGATTGTGAGGTTAATTCATCTTCTATATCTCCTAAATCAAATCTGCTATCTACAGCAGTAATATTTACAGATTGCTCCAACTTATCATAAGCTCTGTAATTTACATATGTAATATCTTGACCTCCACCAATTATAATAGGGATAATATTCTTTTTTAACAAACCTGTTATAATTTCTGAAACTGCGAAATAGGTGTCTGCAACGGTATTCCCTTTTTGAACATTTCCTAAATCCGCAATCTCTGTTTCCCATTTTCCTGGAAATAAGTCATACAGTTTTTTACGAATAATGTGTAAGTTTTCGCCACAACCAAAATTGTTTTGAGAATTCCTATCTTCTTGAACCCCAAATATTGCAATTTGCACATTATCTAAATCTGGAAAATCATCTTCACTAGAATGAATTCTAATTTTATTACCAAAACACATAGGTGATTGCAATAGTAAATGCTCTAAAACAGATTCTTTTACAGGGGATAAAAAGTCTTGACTCATCAATTTTTTTTAACTTAGGCATGCAAGATACCTAAATATTTATTTCTTTTTTACAGTTTTCTTTCTTGTAGTCGTTTTCTTTTTCGCTGCTTTTTTCTTTGGCGTTTTTGCCTCAATCATTTTAACAGCTTCAGCTTTAGAAAGCTTTTCTATTTCTGTTGTTTTTGGTAATTCAATTTTTATTTTTCCTTTAATCACATTAAATCTACCCCAACGCGCTTTTTCTACACGAATAGCAACATCTTCCCAATTATGGATAACTTTATCTATTTCTTTTTGTTTTTTAACCTCAATTAATTCAATAATATTGGCTTCTGTAAGATTATCAAAATCGTATTTTTTATTTACATTAATAAAAATTCCGTTCCATTTTAAGAAAGGTCCAAAACGTCCAACTCCTTTTTGCACAGGTAAATCTTCGTAATGATAAATTGGTGCATCTGCTTTTTGTTTTGCAACAATTAATTCTTGTGCTCTTGGCAAATCTACTTCCATTGGGTTTTCTCCTTTATCAAGAGAAACAAACATAGTTCCGAAGCGAATATAAGGTCCAAAACGACCGTTAGAAACAATTACCTCTTCACCTTCATAAGTACCTAACGTTTTTGGAAGCAAGAATAATTCTAATGCTTCCTCCATAGTTATTGTACCTAAATTTTGATCTTTATTTAAGCTAGCAAATACTTTTTCTTCATCTTCCGGCGCTCCAATTTGTGCAATTGGCCCAAATTTACCTAAACGTACTAAAACTGTTTTTCCTGTTTCTGGGTGTTTTCCTAAAATACGCTCTCCACTTTCTCTCTCTGCATTTTCTTTAACATCTTCTACAGTTTCATGAAAATTTGTATAAAAACCTTTTATCATTTCTATCCAATCTTCATCTCCTTCAGAAATATCATCAAAAGAACTTTCTACTTTCGCCGTAAAACCAAAATCTAAAATATTAGAAAAATTAGCTACTAAAAAGTCGTTTACAATATTACCAATATCGGTTGGCACTAATTTATTTTTATTAGAACCAGTTTTCTCCGTTAAAGTTTGGCTTTTTACAGTTCCTGCAGTTAAAATCATTTGCTCGTAACCTCTTTCTAATCCTTCATCTTCTCCTTTTTCTACATAACCTCTTCTTTGAACAGTAGAAATTGTTGGCGCATACGTAGACGGACGTCCAATACCCAATTCTTCTAATTGCTTTACTAAAGATGCTTCTGTAAAACGGTAAGGCGGACTTGTAAATCTTTGCGTTGCGTTTATAAACGTATAATCTAATGCTTCTCCAACCTTTAAGTTAGGTAACATTCCTGCTTGCTCTTCATCTTCATTATCATTTCCTTCTAAATACACTTTAAGAAAACCATCAAACTTTATCATTTCTCCGTTTGCAGTAAAGATTTTTGCGTTTTCAGAATTTTCAATCTTAAAATTGGTTCTTTCTAATTGCGCATCACTCATTTGAGAAGCTAATGTTCTTTTCCAAATTAAATCATACAATCTGTTTTGATCATATTCTGAATCTATTGAATGCATTTTCATGTTTGTAGGTCTAATTGCTTCATGCGCTTCTTGAGCTCCTTTTGCTTTCGACTTAAAAACACGTTGTTTACTATATTCTTTTCCGTAATAATTTGTAATTTCTTCTTCAGCCGCATCTCTTGCATCTACAGATAAGTTTACACTATCTGTTCTCATATAAGTAATTAAACCGGCTTCGTATAAACGCTGTGCAACTTGCATTGTTTTGGCAACAGGAAAACCTAATTTTCTTGATGCTTCTTGCTGTAATGTTGATGTTGTAAATGGTGCTGCTGGAGATTTCTTTGCTGGCTTTTTTGTTAAATCAGCAATAGAAAAATCTGCATTAGCACAAGATTCTAAGAAACTTTCTGCAGCTTTTTTAGAATCGAAATTCTTTGGTATAGCAGCCTTAAATTTCTTTCCTTCGTTGTTAGAAAATTCTGCAACAACTTTATAATGTGTTTCAGATGTAAAATCCTGAATACTTCTTTCTCTTTCTACTATTAAACGTACGGCAACAGATTGAACTCTACCCGCAGATAATCCACCTTTAACTTTACGCCATAAAACTGGTGATAATTCGTACCCAACAAGCCTATCTAAAACTCTACGCGCTTGTTGTGCGTTTACCATATTGTAATCTATATCTCTAGGATTCTCAACTGCTTTTAAAATTGCTTTTTTAGTAATTTCATGAAAAACAATACGTTTTGTATTTTCTTCTTTTAAATCTAATTGCTCTTTTAAATGCCACGCAATAGCTTCTCCCTCTCTATCCTCATCACTTGCTAACCAAACAGTATCTACTTTTTTTGCTAAACTCTTAAGTTTTTTAACTACAGGTTTCTTATCATCAGATATAATATATTTTGGACTAAAATCTCCTTCTACATCTATACCCAACTCTTTGGATGGTAAATCTGCTATATGCCCATAACTAGATTCTACTTGAAAGTCTTTTCCAAGAAATTTCTCTATGGTTTTTGCTTTTGCTGGTGACTCTACTATTACTAAATTCTTTGCCATTGTCTTTTCTTTTGTCGTAATCAACACAACATTAACTGTGTGTTTTAGAAATGCAAAAGTATGCAGTTTTTTTTATAAAAAATTATTTCGTTAGTTTTCATCTAATAATTAACAGAATTAAAGCGCTATTTTTCTGCCAATTTGTCATTAAAAATGATTTTTGGTTGTATCTTTGCTCTCCTTTAAATGGTAAATTGATACATGGAACAAGTAGAAAAAATCATCGACGAAAAAATACAAGGTAAAGCTCTTGTAACAGAAAATAAAAAGGATAACACTAAAAAATTATTTATTGAAAGCTATGGCTGTCAAATGAATATGAATGATAGTGAAATTGTTGCTGCTATTTTAGATAAAGAAGGTTACAATACAACACAAATTCTTGAAGAAGCAGACTTAGTGTTAGTAAACACCTGTTCTATAAGAGAGAAGGCAGAAACCTCTGTACGAAAAAGATTACAAAAATATAATCGTGTAAAACAAGAATCTAACAAAAAAATGAAGGTTGGCGTTTTAGGATGTATGGCAGAACGTTTAAAAGAAAAATTTTTAGAAGAAGAAAAAATTGTTGATTTAGTTGTTGGCCCAGACGCTTATAAAGATTTACCAAACTTATTAGAAGAAGTATATGAAGGAAGAGATGCAGTAAACGTAATCTTATCTAAAGAAGAAACGTATGGAGATATCTCTCCTGTACGTTTAAATACTAATGGAGTTACGGCATTTGTATCTATTACAAGAGGCTGTGATAACATGTGTACTTTTTGTGTTGTTCCGTTTACACGTGGACGAGAAAGAAGTCGTGATCCTAAAAGTATTTTAGAAGAAATTCAATCTATGGTTGATAAAAACTTCAAAGAAATTACGCTACTTGGGCAAAATGTAGATAGTTTTTTATGGTTTGGAGGTGGTTTAAAAAAGGATTTTAAAAAAGCTACAGAAATGGCACAAGCAACCGCTGTAGATTTTGCGCAATTGTTAGATATGTGCGCAACTAAGTTTCCAAAAACACGCTTTCGCTTTTCTACATCTAATCCGCAAGACATGAGTTTAGATGTAATTCATACAATGGCTAAACACAAAAATATTTGTAAATATTTGCATTTACCTGTTCAAAGTGGTAGTAACGCCATGTTAAAAGCCATGAATAGACAACATACTCGTGAAGAATACAAAACTCTAATTGACAATATTTTTAAAATTGTTCCAGAAATGTCTTTATCACAAGATATGATTGTTGGCTTCTGTGGAGAAACAGAAGATGATCATAAAGATACTTTAGAGTTAATGGAGTATGTAAAATACGATTTCGGTTTTATGTTTACCTACTCAGAAAGACCAGGAACATTAGCTGGTAAAAAGATGGAAGATGATGTGCCTTTTGAAGTAAAAAAAGAAGGTTACAAGAAGTTATCGACTTACAACAAAAACACGCACTTTATAGAACACAACAACATTTAGGTAAAATAGAAGAATTTTTAATTGAAGGCACTTCTAAGAAAAACCAAAATGAATGGAAAGGAAGAAACACACAAAACACTGTTGCAGTTTTTGCTAAAGGAGATTATAAATTAGGAGATTTTGTAATGGTTAAAGTTGAAGATTGCACGTCTGCAACTTTAAAAGGAACTGTTGTTGGGTATTCTGATAATAATTAATTTTTAGAAACGAGAAGCAAGAGACAAGACATAAGTCAATTTCTTTTCTCTCTATTCTTTTTTCTCTATTCTAAAGAAAGATATGGAAAATTTACAAGCATTAAAACAACGTTTCGGAATTATTGGTAACGACCCGCACCTTAACAGAGCATTAGAAAAAGCTGTAAGAGTTGCGCCTACAGATATATCTGTTTTAGTAACAGGAGAGAGTGGTGTTGGTAAAGAAAACATCCCTAAAATAGTGCACTCTTTATCTCACAGAAAACATGCTAAATACATTGCTGTAAACTGTGGGGCAATACCAGAAGGAACTATTGACAGCGAACTATTTGGTCATGAAAAAGGAGCTTTTACTGGCGCAACACAAGACAGAAAAGGATATTTTGAAGTAGCTGATGGCGGAACAATTTTCTTAGATGAAGTTGGAGAATTACCTTTAACAACACAAGTACGTTTATTACGTGTTTTAGAAAATGGTGAATTTATAAAAGTTGGTTCTTCTAAAGTACTAAAAACAGATGTAAGAATTGTTGCTGCTACAAATGTAAACATGCAGTCTGCCATCGAAAAAGAAAAATTTAGAGAAGATTTATATTATAGATTAAGTACCGTTGAAATTCATTTACCTGCATTAAGAGAGCGTAATGATGACATCCACTTACTGTTTAGAAAATTTGCTTCAGATTTTGCTCAAAAATACAGAATGCCATCAATTAGATTAGATGAAAATGCAATTAGTGTTTTATTAAACTATCGTTTTCCTGGAAATATTCGTCAGCTTAAAAATTTAGCAGAACAAATTTCTGTTATTGAAGAAGAAAGAATTGTTTCTGCAGTAAAGTTGCAACAATACTTACCTAATAATAATGGTAATTTACCCGCTGTAATTGGTGGTAAAAAAGAGAATGATTTTTCTACAGAAAGAGATATAATGTATAAAATATTGTTCGATATGCGTAACGATATTAATGATTTAAAGAAATTAACTCTAGATTTGATGAAAAACGGAGACGTTGAACAAGTGCAAGAAGAAAATCATCAACTGATAGAAAAAATATATCGAGATCAAAACACCCAAAATACAAACATAGAAGTAATGAATATTCCGCAGAATACATCTGCAGAAAAAGATTATGATTTTATTGAGACTATTGAAGAGGATGAATCTTTATCTTTACAAGAGAAAGAAGTTGAAATGATTAAAAAGTCTCTTGAGAAAAATAGCAACAAACGCAAACTTGCTGCTAAAGAATTGGGAATTTCTGAAAGAACTTTATATAGAAAAATTAAACAATACGATTTGTAAAATATTGGCATTTGCTTAAACATTAAATTGTTTATTAAAAAAATCATAAGTCGATGAATTTTGAATTTTTATCAAATTATATCGATAACTTTATAAAATTATGAAGAAAATTATTTTATCACTAATAATTATTACAACTTTAATTGGTTGTGGCGCATATTCTTTTACCGGAGGAAACACGGGTGACGCAAAAACTATACAAATTGATTTTTTCCCTAATCAAGCTCCCTTAGTAGAGCCAGCATTAACACAACGTTTTACAAACGATTTACAAGACTTATTTACACGTCAAACAAACCTAACACTCACTAATTCTAACGGAGATTTACATTTTAGTGGAGAAATTACTGGATACAGAGTTACTCCTTTAAGCGGAACTTCTGCACAAACTGCTGCACAAAACAGATTAACTGTTACTGTAAATGTTCGTTTCGAAAATAAATTAGAAGAAAAAGATGATTTTGAAAAGAATTTCTCTTTTTATTCGGATTTTGACGCTAACTCTCAATTAACAGGTAGCATTCTAGAGAATGCTTTAGATGAGATCTTAGAACGTTTAACTCAAGATATATTTAACGCTTCGGTTGCAAAATGGTAGAACATAAAAACACAAATCAAAAAGAGCAAGATATTCAGCAATTACAAACTGCTGAATTAAGGTCTGTTATTGATGAGTTTCCTTATTTTCAATCTGTAAGAGCTTTATACCTAAAAAGTTTAAAAAACCAAAATAGCTTTAAATATAATAACGAATTAAAAATTACAGCTGCATATACAACTGATAGAAGTGTTTTATTTGATTTTATAACTTCAAAAAAATTTAATACTAAAAATGAAGACAGTAAAATTAAAACTGAAGAAACTATTCCGAATAAAAATATTTCAGAAGTAAAAATAGCACCTTTAGAAATAGTAGAAAAAGCAATAATTGAACCTATTGTAGAAGCTGAAGAAAAACTAGAAATTGGTAAACCGATTACGTTTTCTAGTTCAGAAAGCCACTCTTTTAACCAATGGCTTCAATTATCAACAAAGAAACCTATTGTTAGAAAAGAGACACCAAAAAAACGAATTCTGAAAAAGGTAGAATTAATTGAGAAATTTATTCAGAACAATCCTAAAATAAGCCCTTTAACTAAAGACAAAAATGTTTCAATCTCTATAGCACAAAACAAACAAGATTCATCTTTAATGACAGAGACTTTAGCTAAAGTTTACCTAGAACAAAAGAAGTACGAAAACGCTATTCAAGCATACCGAATTTTAAGTTTGAAATATCCAGAAAAAAGTGGTTTCTTTGCAGACCAAATTAAAAGAATACAAATTTTACAAAAAAATAGATCATGAGTTATACAGCATTTTTAATCCTAATATTAATTGTAGCGATTGCTTTAATATTAATAGTGATGGTTCAAAACCCTAAAGGTGGAGGTTTATCTTCTTCTTTTGGTGGCGGTGGTGCACAATCTTTAGGCGGTGTACAAAACACAAATAATTTCTTAGACAGAACAACTTGGACTTTAGGTATTGCAATGTTTGCTTTAATATTATTAGCCAACTTTGCTATTCCAAGAGAAGGTGAAAATAATGTTAACTTAAATAATACCTTAGACGGTATTGAAACAACTACTACTCCTGTAGAAAATAGTATTCCTTCTACTAATGATAGTATTAAGTAAGCAACAATATAAAAAAGATATAAATGCCAACGTGAATGACACGTTGGCATTTTTTTTGCGTAAAAAATAGCTAAAAAATCAATCAAAGAAAAAATGTCAGTTTTAATATAATGGCACAATTTCTGACTATTACTAAACGTAATTAATAAACTTATTATCAAAAAATATATAAAAATGGGATTAAACATTAAACCTTTAGCAGATAGAGTTCTTGTAGAACCAGCTCCAGCAGAAACTAAAACAGCATCTGGATTAATTATACCTGATAACGCAAAAGAAAAACCACAAAAAGGAACTGTTGTTGCTATTGGAAATGGTAAAATTGACGAGCCTTTAACTGTAAAGGTTGGAGATACTGTATTATATGGAAAATATGGTGGTACAGATTTAAAACTAGAAGGGAAAGATTATTTAATGATGCGTGAATCTGATATTTTAGCGATTATTTAAAATTGCTATTTGCTATTAGCTTTTGGCTTTTAGCACTATAAATTAATAATATAACTAAGTCAATAGCGTAAAGCTAAAGGCAAAAAGCGAAAATAAAAATGGCAAAAGATATAAAATTTGATATAGAAGCTAGAGACGGCTTAAAACGAGGAGTTGATGCGTTAGCAAATGCTGTAAAAGTAACTTTAGGACCAAAAGGAAGAAATGTAATTATTTCTAAATCTTTTGGAGCTCCAACAGTAACTAAAGATGGTGTTTCTGTCGCTAAAGAAGTTGAGTTAGAAAACGAGCTAGAAAACATGGGAGCTCAAATGGTAAAAGAAGTTGCTTCTAAAACTAATGATTTAGCTGGTGATGGAACTACTACTGCTACTGTTTTAGCGCAAGCAATTGTAAAGGAAGGCTTAAAAAATGTTGCTGCAGGTGCAAATCCTATGGACTTAAAAAGAGGGATTGACAAAGCTGTAACTGCAATTGTAGCCGATTTAGAAAAACAAACTCAAAAAGTTGGTAATTCTTCAGATAAAATTCAACAAGTTGCTTCTATTTCCGCAAATAACGATGCTGTTATTGGAGATTTAATTGCAACTGCATTTGGTAAAGTTGGTAAAGAAGGTGTTATTACTGTAGAAGAAGCAAAAGGAACAGACACATATGTAGATGTTGTAGAAGGTATGCAATTTGATAGAGGTTTTTTATCTCCATATTTTGTTACTGATGCAGACAAAATGATTGCAGATTTAGAAAATCCTTATGTTTTATTATTTGATAAAAAGATTTCTAATTTACAAGAAATACTTCCAATATTAGAGCCAGTTTCTCAATCTGGAAGACCATTATTAATCATTGCTGAAGATGTAGATGGACAAGCATTAGCTACTTTAGTAGTAAACAAATTAAGAGGTGGATTAAAAATTGCTGCTGTAAAAGCTCCTGGATTTGGAGACAGAAGAAAAGCAATGTTAGAAGATATCGCTATCTTAACTGGAGGAACTGTAATTTCTGAAGAAAGAGGATTTTCATTAGAAAATGCAACTTTAGATTTATTAGGAACTGCTGAAGGAATTACAATTGACAAAGACAATACTACTATTGTAAATGGTTCTGGAGATGCAGATGCAATTAAAGCAAGAGTAGGTCAAATTAAATCTCAAATAGAAACTACTACTTCTGATTATGATAAAGAAAAACTACAAGAGCGTTTAGCAAAATTAGCTGGTGGTGTTGCAGTTTTATATGTAGGTGCAGCTTCTGAAGTAGAGATGAAAGAAAAGAAAGACAGAGTTGATGATGCATTACACGCTACAAGAGCTGCTGTAGAAGAAGGTATTGTTGCAGGTGGTGGAGTTGCTTTAGTACGTGCAAAAAAAGTATTAGAGAAAATTACAACCGATAATTTAGATGAAACTACAGGTGTACAAATTGTAAACAAAGCAATTGAATCTCCTTTAAGAACTATTGTTGAAAATGCAGGTGGAGAAGGTTCTGTAGTTATTAATAAAGTTTTAGAAGGTAAAAAAGACTTTGGTTACGATGCTAAATCAGATCAATATGTAAACATGTTAGATGCTGGAATTATAGATCCTAAAAAAGTAACTCGTGTTGCTTTAGAAAATGCAGCTTCTGTTGCTGGTATGATTCTTACAACTGAATGCGCATTAATCGATATTAAAGAAGATACTCCTGCTGGCGGAATGCCTCCTATGGGTGGTGGAATGCCAGGAATGATGTAGTTATTAATAATAACAGGCAAGTATTTTTTCTTGCTTAATCTGTAAAATAAAAATCCGTTAGAAATAATTTCTAACGGATTTTCGTATTTTTATAGAAATAAACACTAACTATCCTTTAACTTATTGGCATAGAAATTGATAATATAACTCTCAAAAAACTTATGACTAAAAAAACCTCTTCTTTATAATGCTTAGTTTTTGCATAACTCAATTATCTAGTCAAAACAACTCAATCGATACTTTCGAAGCTAAAGTTGGTGAATATTTTAATTTAGATTATGAAACTTTTTACACGCATGTAAATAAAACTACTTTTTTTAAAAATGAAGAAATTTGGTTTAAGACTTATGTTTATAACACCAAAACTCAACTTCCTTACATGAGCGCTACAAACATCTATACTAGCCTTTACAATGAAGATGGTAAGCTTATAACAAAAAAATATACGCTGCTAGCGAAGGTATGATGAATGGTAATATTAAAATTGATTCTACTTATAAAACAGGAACATATTACTTAAAAACGAATACTAATTGGTCTAAAAACTTTAGCCTCAATAATAGTTTTGTTCAAAAAATTGAAATCATTAACAAAATAGATAAATCCAAAAAAAGAAGAACAAGTTAAGTTATCATATGATTTTCAACTTTTACCGGAAGGAGGCCATCTAATTCAAGAAATACCGAATACTGTTGGGTTTAAAATTATAAATTCATTTGGTAAAAGCGCTAACATATCTTTAGGAATGTTAATGGACTCTAACAATGAAATTATCACCCTATTTAAAGGCAATAAATTTGGTCTTGGTAAATTTGTTTTTAAACCTCAAAAAGGTAAAAATTATCATTGCAAAATAACATTAAAAGACGGGGAAGTTATTACCAAAAAAATTGAAAGCATAACTCATAAAGGTATCGGCTTAAATGTAATAAATCATAAATTAAAAAATACAATTATAAACATAAACACAAACGAAGATACTCTACCAGAATTAATAAATGAATCTTGTTATTTAATTATTCATAGAGATGGTTTAATTAAAAAAATTGAAGTTCCTTTCATAAAAAACAAGCTAAACTATTCCTTTAAAATTAAAAAATCTCTTTTACATAGCGGAATTAACATTGTTACTTTATTAAATCCGAAGATGAAACCAATTGCAGAAAGAATAATATTTAACGATTATAATTCTCCTATAAAAAATATTAATGTTAAAGAAATTACAAAAGAAAAAGACTCTAGTATTATAAAACTACAGGTAACAGATTCCGAAATTAAAAATATCAATTTAAGTATTTCTGTTCTACCTTCTAAAACAAAGGCTAACAAACACAACTCAAGTATTGTTTCCTCTTTATTAATAAACCCATATATAAAAGGTAAAATAGAAAATCCTTGGTACTATTTTAACAAAATTAATAGCGAGAAAAAGTACAACCTAGATTTACTATTACTAACGCAAGGTTGGAGCAAATATTATTGGGGAGATATTTTTAACAATCCACCTAAAATATCTTATAATTTTGAAACAGGTTTTTTAATAAAAGGTAAAATTAATACTACGTTTAAAAAAGGAGATAAAATGATTGTTCAATCTAAAGAAAATGGATTTTCTCAAGAATCTGTTATTTCAAAAGAAGGGATTTTCACTTTTAATAAGCTTTTTATAGCGGAAAATAGCACAATTAATTTTTCTTTAAAGAGTAAAAAAGAAAAATACAAAAAGCCAAAAATATATTATAACATATACCCAACATACATTTATAACTTACTTAGAATAAATAAAAAAGACAACCCAAATTCAATCTTTTTAAGTGAAGATTTAGAATCTTTTACATTTGATAAAAAAGCTATTATTTTAGATGAAGTTAAGATAAAATCAGCTAATGTTAAACCGAAACCGAAAAACTCTCCAAGAGGTATGTTTTTAGCGAAACATATAAATTTTGAAAACATACAAAACCAAAGCACACTAATAACAGAAAAACTAAGGCCATATTTTAACGTATCTAATAATGGAGGAGTTGTATCCATTACCTCTAGAAGATATAGAAGCCTCTATACTCAAAGTAAACCTGTTGTGTTTTTAGATAATGTAAATATTTCTGAAAGTTTAGATATTATTGCAGACTTAAGAGTTTTTGAAACAGAAGAAATGTTTGTTTCAACAAGCAACTCTAGTATTTATAACGCAGCTGGTGTAATACATCTTTATACAAAAAGAGGTGTTTCAAAACCTAATGAAAATAAATATTCAGACTCAACTGTTGGTTTTGGTTTCTCTATTCCAAAAAAATATTACAACCCTATATATAATGAACTAAATGAAGAGAATTTTAAAAGTTATGGTGTGTTAAATTGGGTTCCTAATTTAACTAGAGATGAAAACGGAGAATTATCTTTTAAAATTTCGAATAAGTTTGACGGTCCAATAAATTTATACATAGAAGGTATCTATAAAGACGGGTTTCTTTTTTCAAAAATAAAAACAATATCCAGCCATATAAGCTTCTAATAATAAAAATCCGATAGAAACATTTCTATCGGATTTTTATTAACTTCTTATTGTTTTTTCTGCTTTTTTAAACCTCCTTTATGGTCTAAAACAATTTCCTCATCTCTATACTTACAACAAGGGTGTACAGAATTATAAGCCTCATCTTCTGCTTTTAAAGTCTTCTTATTTACTCCAACTACATCATGCCCAACTTTTAAAATGTTTTTTTGAATGGCAGAAACATCCGTTTTACGCTCATCCATAATAACGTTTAACTGATGTGTTTCTACGCTCCAAATAGCAAATTTTACACCTTTAGATTTTAAAGCAGCAGTTTCAATTCGCTTTTTACACATACCGCAAATACCATCTACTTCGAAAGAAATTTTAGCATTTTTTTCTTTTTAACCTCTTGTGATTGTACAGAAAAGCCAATCATAAACAAACATATTACTACTATTATTTTTTTCATTTTTATTGATTTTAATTATTATAAACTTCGGTTACTTTATCTTAAAACGTAATCCGGCATAAAATGCTCTACCAAAAATTGGAGAGTATATAATTGTGGTGTCAAAACTTGTACCAAAAGGGTCGTCACTTGCTAAAATAGGATTATCTTGTTTAACATTTGTTATATTCTCTGCTCCCATATATATTTCAAACCGATTAGAAAATACTTTTGTTATCTGTGAATTTAACAATTGATAAGCATCCGAAAATTCTGCTAATTGGTATTGTACAGGGTTTGAGCTTGTACTTGGCAATCTTTGTTTACCTATATTATTAAAAGTAACGTCAAATTTCCATTGACTATCATTATCTTTTAAATGAGTTTCATAAGATAAGTTAGCAAAAAATCTGTTTTTTGGCTGAATTGGTTTCTGCAAATTACCACTTTTAAAATCTGTAGAGATATCAAAATATTTATAGGCTGTTCTTAAATTAAAATGTTCTGCTAAATTATAACTCAATTCTACCTGAAAACTATTAGCTATACTTTTACCTTCTAAATCATAAAACGATATTTCTTGTGGGTTTTCCCAATCTACAACAACTTGATTTTCGAAGTTTGTTTGATAATAATCAAACGTAATATCACCTTTCTTTTCGAATAAATTAAACTTCTGCATATAAGAAACTCCATAATTCCAAGCTACTTCAGGGTTTAGTCCATAAATATTTCCATCAACATCATCAATATTTATTTGCCTATTACTTGCAAATAATTGTTGGTTTTCTGCAAAAATATTAGCACTTCTTTTTCCTCTACCCGCAGAAGCTCTAAAAACTCCTTTTTCCCAAGGAACATAACGAAGATGCAATCTTGGTGTAACAAAAAATCCTAACAAATTATGTGTATCTGCACGCAAACCAGCAGTAAAACTAAAGTTCTCTAAATTAGAGAAAGCATATTCAAAAAACACTCCTACAGATTTTTCATTTCTACTAAAATCTGTTGTATTTACAAGTTCATCAAATTTATCGTACGTAAAATTAAATCCAGTTTTAAACTTATTTCTTGTATCTCCAATTATAGAATTAAAAATGATATTCGAATACACACTTTCGTGTTTAACATCATAAACATTTAATCCAAAATAAGAATCTTGCTCATGATTGCTATATGCCATTTGAAAACCAATACTTTGAAAAGGTAATTCGGGAAAAACATACCCTAATTTAGCTGATGTTTCAAATCGTCTCGTATCAATTTCACTTCCCCAAGCATTTGTTGTTCCTTTATCTAAAGCCGGATTAAAATCTATTTCTCCTGTTTGCTTTTCATCGTTTAAAAAACGAACATTTATAAAACTTACCCAACCTTTTTCGGCATCTGTAAACTGCCATCTATTCATTACATTTATCTGATTTGCTAACGGAGCATCTAAAAAGTTATCATTATTTTTATCAAATTTTTCACCTCTATAATTTCCATGCACATACAAACCTGTTTGCCATTTGTCCGACACTTTTTGATTAAGATGTGTGTTTAACTCTAATCTACCATTTAAGGATGAATAGGCATTTAAGAAAAATTTATTATCAGAAAACGGCTTTACCAATTCTGCATTTATTTGACCAGATATACTCTCAAATCCGTTTACAACAGAACCTGCTCCTTTTGTAATTTGTATACTTTCTACCCAAGTTCCTGGTGTAAATGTGAGCCCGAAAACCTGACTTGCTCCTCTAACCGAAGGAATATTCTCTTCAGTAATTAACAAATACGGACTTGTTAAACCTAACATTTCTATTTGTTTTGTACCTGTTAAAGCATCAGAAAAACTAACATCTATAGAAGGGTTGGTTTCAAAACTTTCTGCTAGATTACAACATGCAGCTTTTAATAATTCATCAGAATTTACCGTAAAAACATTTGCTGTTGTTAAAAACGATTTTTGAATTGCCTTTCTTTTACTTCTTATTGTTACCTCTTCTAACTCGCCTGCTTGGGTTAAAAAATGATGAATTGGTTTTAAATTAGAAACTGTTATTGTATCGGTTTTATACCCTAAATAACTTATTACTAACTTCTTGTAAGATGCTTTATAATCAATTACAAACCAACCTTTACTATTTGTTATTGCACTTACATTTGTATCTAGCCAATGAACACTAACTCCTTCGACTCCTAAATTATTTTTGGGGTTATCTCTATCCATAATCATCCCTTTAAAAGTTGATTGAGAAAAGAGAATAATTGGGATAAATAGTAGAATACTACTTATAATATATTTTTTCATTATATGTTTTTTGATTTTATTTAATAACAAGACTATTTTCCATCTTAAAAAGATGAAAGTTCTAGGTAAAAAAAAGAATCAAATTAGGAAAGTCTGATATAAGACCTGATAATCTATTCGAATATCTGGTGGAGAAAAATCTTTATAAAAATTATTTTTAGATTCAGTTTCTAAAAATAACTCTTTATAAGAAATAAAATAAGCAGTTAAAAACTGTACTTTTTCGAAGGTGAAGTTTTCAATTTTATTTATTTGAAGTTCATCTTGTCCTTCAAATTTCTGAACCTCGTCTTTACAACAGTTTTTCTTTTTTGTAAATGCAGCTGCATCCATATTCATTGCACAACCTTCTGTTTCTCCTGTAAAAGAAACATCAACTAAAAAATCTCCACAATAATGTTTATCTACCGTAAAAGAAAAGGTAGAAAACAACACTAAAAATGCTAATGCTATGGATGATATTTTTGTGAAAAATTGTTTCATTATCTAAATGCAAATTTACAAAAAGTTATACTAACTTAATGTTAAAACAATTTTCTTGTAAGTTTTTAACTAAAAAAACGAATAATATAGTCAAAAAGTAATTTTTGAATTATTTTTGCAATCAATTTTAGATACATTATGAATTTAGCAGCTTTACAACAAGAAATAGATACAATTTTAGTATCTGCAGCAACCAAAAAAGAAAAATTACAAGGAATTTGTGATTTTTTAGAAGGTGAAATTTCTTATTATGATTGGGTAGGTTTTTATTTTAAAAACGGTGATAAAAACGAACTAAAACTAGCACAATATACTGGTGAGGAAACTGAGCATACTATTATCCCTTTTGGAAAAGGTATTTGCGGGCAAGTTGCTGTAAGTAACGAAAACTTTGTGGTGCAAGATGTTTCTGAGCAAGACAATTATATTTCTTGTGGTTGGAAAGTAAAATCTGAAATTGTAATTCCTATTTTTGTAAACGAAGAAAACATTGGTCAAATAGATATCGATTCTCATACAGCAAATACGTTTACAGAAAACGATACAGAACTACTAGAATATATTTGTAAAAAAGTTTCAAAAATATTATAATTTTTAACTTTTATTTAAATTTCATATATTAGTTGCTTATAACATAATTCTATTAATCATTAATCCCCTATAAAATGAGAAAAAAGAATATTCTACAGGATATAATTCTGAGAAAAACTTCAAATTAGATGAAGTTTCTATTATTAATGAATTTATTTATTGGTTTCGAAATTTTTTAGATAGTTCAGAATAAAAGAAAGAAACTCTTACATTGTTAATTACTCCCTTATTTTGTTACTATCTTTCTATTGCGATTTAGTCAATGTTTATGTAGTTTTGCGTGCTTAACAACACAACAAAGAATGAGCACTTCAAAAACAATTAAATCTGCATTAATTTCAGTTTTTCATAAAGATGGTTTAGAACCAATTGTAAAAAAACTAGACGAATTAAATGTAACTATTTACTCTACAGGAGGAACAGAAAAATTCATTAAAGAACTAGGAATAAATGTAGTTCCTGTTGATGAAGTTACCTCTTACCCATCTATTTTAGGCGGAAGAGTTAAAACTTTACACCCAAAAGTTTTTGGAGGTATCTTAAACAGACAAGATAATGAAAGTGATATTGCAGAATTAGCAGAATTTAACATACCACAAATAGATTTAGTAATAGTAGATTTATATCCGTTTGAAAAAACAGTTGCTTCTGGTGCTTCAGAACAAGATATTGTTGAAAAAATTGATATTGGAGGAATTTCTTTAATTAGAGCATCAGCAAAAAACTTTAAAGATACTTTTACGGTTTCTTCTATGGATCAGTATGAAGAATTTTTATCAATTCTTTCTGAAAACAATGGTAAAACATCTATTGGACAAAGAAAGAAATTTGCTGCAAAATCTTTTAATATTTCTTCTCATTACGATACTGCAATCTTTAATTACTTTAATGAAGATGAAGTAGTATACAAAGCAAGTGAACAAACATCTAAAACATTACGTTACGGAGAAAATCCGCATCAAAAAGGATATTTCTTTGGCGATTTAGATGCAATGTTTGATAAGTTACACGGTAAAGAACTAAGTTACAACAACCTATTAGATGTAGACGCTGCAGTAAATTTAATGAATGAATTTAAAGGAGAAGACCCAACATTTGCTGTTTTAAAACATAATAATGCATGTGGTTTTGCACAAAGAAGCACAATTAAACAAGCCTATGTAGATGCTTTAGCAGGAGATCCTGTTTCTGCTTTTGGTGGCGTTTTAATTGCTAATAAAGAAATAGACTTAGAAACTGCAGAAGAAATTCATAAACTATTTTGTGAAGTGGTAATTGCTCCAAGTTATTCTGATGAAGCATTAGCAACTTTAAAAGGAAAGAAAAATAGAGTAATCTTAATTCAAAAAACTACAGAACTTCCTACTCAAAATGTAAGAACTGCTTTAAACGGTTTATTAGTGCAAGATAAAGACGCTATTACTGACAAGTTAGAAGATTTATCTTACGCTACAGATACTAAACCATCAGAAGCTGAGTTAAAAGATTTATTATTTGCATCAAAAATTTGCAAGCACACAAAATCTAACACTATCGTTTTTACAAAAAACAACCAACTATTAGCTAGTGGAACAGGGCAAACAAGTAGAGTTGATGCATTAAGACAAGCAATTGAAAAAGCTACAAGTTTTGGTTTCGATTTAAACGGAGCTGTTATGGCAAGTGATGCATTTTTTCCTTTTCCAGATTGTGTAGAAATTGCAGATAAAGCAGGTATAAAAAGTGTTATTCAACCAGGAGGATCTATTAAAGACCAATTAAGCATAGACTATTGTAATGCCAACAAAATATCTATGGTTATGACAGGAACAAGACATTTTAAACATTAAAATTTTTAACGTTTTAAACAAATTAAATTTACTAAATTTGTAAGGATACATTAAGAACAAAACAAGAAAAATATTTTATGGGTTTTTTCGATTTTATGACTGAAGATATTGCAATCGACTTAGGGACTGCAAATACATTAATAATTCACAACGGTAAAGTGGTTATTGATAGTCCTTCGATTGTTGCTAGAGATAGAACTACTGGCAAAATTATTGCAATTGGTCAAGAAGCAAATTTAATGCAAGGAAAAACCCATGAAAATATTAAAACTATACGTCCGTTAAAAGACGGGGTTATTGCAGATTTTCAAGCATCTGAAGAGATGATTAAAGAGTTTGTTAAAAAAATTCCTTCTATAAAGAAGAAATTATTCCCTCCTGCATTAAGAATGGTTATTTGTATTCCTTCGGGAATTACAGAAGTTGAAAAACGAGCAGTAAGAGATTCTGCTAAGCATATGAACGCTAAAGAAATCTACTTAATTTATGAACCAATGGCAGCAGCTATTGGCGTAGGTATTGATATTATGGAACCTAAAGGAAACATGATTATTGATATAGGTGGAGGTACAACAGAAATTGCTGTAATTGCTTTAGGAGGTATTGTTTGTGATCAATCTGTAAAAGTAGCTGGAGATTTATTTACTAGTGACATTATGTATTATATGCGTACTCAACATAATTTACATGTTGGTGAAACTACCGCAGAAAAAATAAAAATTACTATTGGCGCTGCAACAGAAGATCTAGATACTCCACCAGACGAGATGTTAGTACAAGGTAGAGATTTACTAAGTGGTAAACCTAAACAAGTTCAAGTTTCTTTTAGAGAAATTGCTAAAGCTTTAGACAAGTCTATCCTAAGAATTGAAGATGCTGTAATGGAAACTTTATCTAAAACCCCTCCAGAATTAGCTGCAGACATCTATAATACAGGTATTTATTTAGCAGGCGGTGGCTCTATGTTAAGAGGCTTAGATAAAAGATTATCTCGTAAAACAGATTTACCAGTTTATGTAACTGAAGATCCTTTAAGAGCAGTAGTTCGTGGTACTGGTATTGCCTTAAAAGAACTTAATAAATACAAAAATGTATTAATGAATTAGTATTTTTAAGTTTAACAATGCAACAACTTATTTACTTTTTTCAGAAGTTTAAATATTTTCTATTTTTTTTATTATTGCAATTAATTGCACTTATTCTTACGTTTAATAACCTGAATTTTCATAAAAGTAAATTTGTAAATTCGGCTAATTCTGTTACAGGTGGCTTATACTCTAAAGCGTCTAACATTTCAGAATACTGGAATTTAAAACCCGAAAACAAACTTTTATCGGAAGAAAACAATCGCCTAAAAAACCTCTTAGAAAAGAATATTTCTATAAGTTTTAATTCAGATTCTACAGTTATAGATTCTTTAATTTACAAACAAAGGTATACATATACAAGTGCTAAAATTATAAACAACAATTACAGTAAGCAATTTAATTTTTTAACTATAAATAAAGGAAAAAACCAAGGGATTGGAAGAGAAATGGCAATAATTAATAGTAAAGGAATTATAGGTTTTACAGATAATATAAGTAATAATTACGCTAGAGTACAATCTATTTTAAATAAAAATAGCACAATTAACGCTCGTTTAAAACATAGTAATTATTTTGGTACTTTAGGATGGGATGGGAAAGATTATAATATAGTTCAACTTTCTGATATTCCAAGACAAGCCCCATTAAAAGTTGGCGACACGATTGAAACTGGAGGAAAATCAACCATTTTTCCTGAAGGTATTTTAATTGGTACCATTTCTAAAATAAACAAAGGAAATTCTGCTGACAACAAAGTAGATGTTACCCTTTTTAACGACATGAGTAATTTAGGATATATCTATGTTGTAAAAAACCTTCATAAAGATGAAATTAAATTATTAGAAACTCAAAATGAATAAACCACTAAACATGGTCTTCTTATTTATATTCCTGCTTTTTCTGCAGGTTTTTGTGTTGAATAATATTTTGTTTTTAGATTTTATTAATCCCTATTTATATATAACCTTTGTTTTTTTATATCCTTTAAAAGAGAATAGAATACCATTTCTTTTCTTTAGCTTTTTACTCGGATTATTTGTAGATTTCTTTTCCGATTCAGGAGGGATTCATGCTTTTTCAATTTTATCTATTGCATATTTAAGATTATTTTTTGTAAAAGTTTATTTTAGAAAAGTAACTGCAGATTATCCTTTCTTTAAATTAAAATCAGAGTCTTTTGGTAAAATATTTAACTACGTTGTAACTTTAACAGTAATTCATCACCTAATCTACTTTTCTTTTGCTAATTTTAGTTTTCATAATTTATCTAACGTATTCTTAAACACACTTTTTTCAAGTATTTTTACGTTAACCTTATATTTTTTAGGAACTTATATTTTTACTAAAAGCAAATAATGCAGAGAAGTTTTTTACTTTATTTTCTAATAACCCTTGTTGGAGTGGTTTTTATTGGTCGTCTTTTCCAACTTCAAATTATAAAAGGTGAAACTTACGACCCAATACATAATGCTGCAGTAAAAATTGAGTATGATTACCCAGAACGTGGTTATGTTTATGATAGAAATGGCAAACTATTAGTTGCTAATCAACTCTCTTATGATGTTATGGTGCAACCAAATCAAGTAAAACCATTAGATACTTTAGAATTTTGTAAATTACTTAAAATTGATAAAGAAGATTTTATAAAACGGTTTAAAAGAGCCAAAAGGTACGCATCTTATTTACCTTCTGTATTTTTAAAACAACTCGCTAAAGAAGATTTTGCATTCCTACAAGAAAAGATGCATAAGTTTAATGGTTTTTATATTCAAAAAAGAATTATAAGAGATTATCCTATAAAAGCTGCAGCCAATGTTTTAGGTTATATTGGAGAGGTTAATGAACAAAAAGCTAAGAAAAGTGATTATTATCAACCCGGAGAATTAGAAGGTAAAGAAGGGGTAGAAAGACAATATGAGGATATATTAAGAGGGAGAAAAGGAAAAAAATATTTACTCAGAAATCGATTTAATAAAGTTACAGGTTCATACAAAAACGGAATTAACGATACATTACCAGAAAATGGTAAAGATCTAACTTTAACTTTAGATATCGACTTACAATTATACGCACAACAATTAATGAAAGGAAAGCGTGGAGGAATTGTAGCTATTGAACCTTCTACAGGTGAAATTTTAGCTCTTGTTACTGCTCCTTCTTACGATCCAAATATGCTTGTTGGAAGAAAACGTTCTAAAAACTCTATTATTCTAATGGACCAAAACAATCCAGAAAAACCTACTTACGATAGAGGTTTAATGGGAGCATACCCTCCTGGATCTCCTTTTAAAATGATGAATGCCCTTATTGGATTGCAAGAAGGTGTTATTTCTAATCAAACTTATTTTAAATGTTTTGGAGGGTATAGATATGGTAGTAGAGCTAATGAATTTATGAAATGTCATTGTAATATTTACAATTCTCCTATAAGGTTAAAAACAGCCATTGCTAAATCTTGTAACAGCTATTTCTCTGGAACTTATAAGAGAATTGTTGAGAAAGATAAAAAACCATCTGAAGGACTTGATAATTGGAACAGACATGTAACTAGTTTTGGTCTAGGTAATTATTTAGGTTACGATTTACCTGCTGGTCAAAAAGGTTTTATTCCTAATGGAAAGTATTATGACGATAGAAATAAATATACTTGGAATGCATCTACAAACATTTCTAATGCAATTGGTCAAGGAGAAGTACTAACTACACCAATTCAGTTAGCTAATTTTACTGCTGCAATTGCAAATAGAGGTTATTTCTACACGCCACATATCGTTAAAAAAATTGATTCTAAAATTATAGATAATCCAAATTACACTGTTAAAAAACAAACAACTATAGAAAGAGAACATTTTAAACCAGTAATTGAAGCAATGCACGAAGTATTTAAAACCGGTACTGGTATGTGGAGTCAAGTTAAAGGCATTGAAATATGTGGGAAAACTGGTACAGCAGAAAATTCTATTAAAATGGTAGATGGTATTAAAATACAGGCAGAAGATCATTCTATATTAGTTGCCTTTGCCCCAAAAGACAAACCTAAAATTGCATTGGCTGTATTTGTAGAAAACGGTGGTTATGGGTCTACAATTGCTGCTCCTATTACTAGTCTATTAATAGAAAAGTATATAAATGGTAGTATTTCTGAAAGAAATAAGTATCGAGAACAGAGTATGTTAAATATGAGTTTACAAGAAATTTACAACCTACAAATACCAAAATCTAAAGAATTTGCGTCAGGAACGAAATAATATTTTTGCAGGCATAGATTGGATTTTAGTTTTCCTTTACATCGCTTTAGTTGGCTTTGGCTGGTTAAATATATTTGCAGCATCTAAAACTGAAGAAAATAATCAAATTTTAGATTTTTCTACCAAGTATGGAAAACAAATTCTTTGGATAGGATTTAGTTTTCCATTAATTATTGGGATTCTATTTTTTAATTCTAAATTTTACGAAAAATTTGCAAGTGTACTTTATATAATTTCTATACTTTCTTTAGTGTTATTATTCCCTTTTGGTAAAGAAATTAATGGCGCCAAATCTTGGTTTAATTTTGGAGCTATGAGCTTACAACCATCAGAATTTGTAAAAGCTTGTACTGCCCTAGCAGTAGCTAAACTCTTAAGTGATAGGCAATACAATTTTAAGCTTGTTAAAAATCAAATTAAAGCATTTATAATCGTTTTTTTTCCAGCTTTTTTAATCACCTTACAACCAGATGCTGGTTCTGCACTTATTTACTTATCCTTCTTTTTTGTATTAAATAGAGAAGGTTTAACATTAAATTATATTCTTTTAGGTGTTACCTTAATTACATTATTTATTCTCACTATCTTTTTTGGAGCAAGTAATATGATTATTTCACTTTTTATCGTTATTTCTCTAGCAACTGCATACCTAATACGCAAAGGAGGTAAAAGGTTTTTTAGGTTTAATTGGCATAAAGTTCTAGGAATTTATCTTGTAGTTGGGCTTTTTGTTTTTGGTACTGGTTTTACTTATAATAATATTTTTAAACAACATCACAGAGACCGCTTTGAAGTTTTATTAGGTTTAAAAATCGATAATAAGAATATTGGATATAATTCTCATCAATCTGAATTAACCATTAGTTCTGGTGGATTTTTTGGAAAAGGCTTTTTAAAAGGAAATATTACGCAAGGCGATTTTGTACCCGAACAACATACAGATTACATATTTAGTACCGTAGGAGAAGAATGGGGGTTTTTAGGAACCTCTATTGTTGTCATTTTATTTATGCTTATGATGTATCGAATAATTTATTTATCTGAAACACACTCAAATAAATTTGGTAGAATTTACGGCTACGGATTAGCTTCTATACTATTTTTTCATGTTATTGTAAATATCGGTATGGTTATTGGCTTATTACCTACAGTTGGAATACCATTACCTTTTTTTAGTTATGGAGGTTCTTCTCTATGGGGATTTACAATTTTACTTTTTATATTTATTAGATTAGATGCTCATAAAGATTACGATTGGTAAAATTACCTCTCTCGTATTATAAATATCATTTTAAGGCCTTTTATTAAAAACTTAATAAAAGCGAAAGAATCGACCTAAAAATATTTTCAAAGCTTTATCTTTAAAAGAGTTATAATAAACTTAAAAATAATTTTACAAAGTTAACGTCGTAATATGTATTTATCTAGAATAAAAAAACTTAAGTAATAGATATCACTTAAGTTTAAAACAATAAAAACTCTGAATTTTCATTCAGAGTTTTAAAAATTTTTTAAATTTTAAATCCTTACAATGCAGCAACGTGCTTTGTTAATTGAGATTTTAAATTAGCAGCTTTATTTTTATGGATAATGTTTTTCTTTGCTAATTTATCTAGCATAGAAATTACATTCCCTAATTTACCTTCAGCATCTTTTTTATCTTCAACCGCACGTAAGTCTCTTACAGCATTACGTGTAGTCTTATGTTGATACTTGTTAAGTAACCTTTTAGCTTCGTTACTTCTAATTCTTTTTAAAGCTGACTTATGATTTGCCATAATTCTTAATTATTAGTTTTTTATATTAAAACTTTGTAGTCCGTACGGGAATCGAACCCGTGTTACATGGATGAAAACCATGCGTCCTAACCCCTAGACGAACGGACCATAACAATTAAAGAATGAATTAAATACGCTTCAATTGCGGGTGCAAATATACACCCTTTTTTTACTTCTGCAATTATTTTTTAAAAAAATTCATTTTTTTAATTATTAATATGCTTTTGCAAAAAGAACCCTTTTAGTAGAAGGATTTCCTGTTAAAACACAGACTCCTGTCTCTTCTTTTGCGTCATTAGGAATACATCTTATAGTTGCTTTCGTATATTCTTTTATTCTATCTTCTGTCTCTTCCGTTCCATCCCAGTGTGCAGAAACAAAACCTCCTTTTTTAATTGCTTTTTTAAATTCTTTAAAATCATCAACTACAGTTGTATATTCTTTTCTGTAATTAATAGCTTTAGAAAACAAGTTTTCTTGAATTTCATCTAAAAGTTGTTCGATATAAATAACTAAACCATCCTGAGAAACTGTTTGCTTCTCAAAAGTATCTCTTCTTGCTACTTCTACAGTATTACTTTCTAAATCACGACTACCAATTGCAATTCTTACTGGAACCCCTTTTAATTCATATTCCGCAAATTTTGCGCCAGGTCTATAAGTATCTCTTGTATCAAACTTAACAGAAATACCTTTTTCACGAAGTTCTTTAACTAAAACATTTATTTTTTCTGAAATAGCTTCTAATTGTTCATCACCTTTGTAAATTGGCACAATAACAACTTGAATAGGAGCTAATTTTGGAGGTAATACTAATCCATTATCATCTGAATGAGTCATAATTAACCCACCAATTAAACGTGTAGAAACACCCCAAGAGGTTGCCCAAACATATTCCTTTTTTCCTTCTTTAGAAGTAAACTTAACATCAAAAGCTTTAGCAAAATTTTGTCCTAAAAAATGACTTGTACCTGCTTGTAAAGCCTTACCATCTTGCATTAAAGCCTCAATAGTATATGTATCTTCTGCTCCTGCAAAACGCTCACTATCAGACTTAACCCCCTTAATAACAGGCATAGCCATAAAATTTTCTGCAAATTCTGCATAAACTTCTTGCATTTGTCTTGCTTCAACTACAGCTTCATTTTTAGTTGCATGTGCAGTATGACCTTCTTGCCATAAAAATTCTGCTGTTCTTAAAAATAAACGAGTTCTCATTTCCCATCTTACAACATTTGCCCATTGATTTATTAATAATGGTAAATCTCGGTGAGATTCAATCCAACCTTTATAGGTGTTCCAAATAATAGCTTCAGATGTTGGTCTAACTACTAACTCTTCTTCTAATTTTGCCTCAGGATCTACTCTTAACTTCCCTTCATTATCTGGGTCATTTTGTAAACGGTAATGTGTTACAACTGCACATTCTTTAGCAAAACCTTCAGCGTTTTTTTCTTCAGCCTCAAACAAACTTTTAGGTACAAATAATGGAAAATATGCATTTTCATGCCCTGTTTCCTTAAACATTCTATCTAATTCTGCTTGCATTTTTTCCCAAATAGCATAACCATAGGGTTTTATAACCATACAACCTCTCACTGCTGAGTTTTCAGCTAAATCAGCTTTTACAACTAATTCGTTATACCATTTAGAGTAATCATCTTCTCTTTTTGTTAACTTCTTGCTCATATTCTTTACTTTGGCACAAATATTGTTATATTTAAAGTGAAATTTTTGTTAAAAACAATTCTTATTCACTGAAACGTTACAAAACTACTATAATTTAGTGTTTTTAGGGCAAAATTTCCATAATAAAAAAGCATCCATTAAAACATCTCTTTATGAAACTACTCTATAAAAATCTAAACTCTAGTAAACTCTTCTTTTTTATTACTGTTAATTTACTTTTGATTTCTTGCGGAACATACCAAAGTGTTTATAATGATGATGGTATTTATGATAATGAAACAGAAGTTAGAGAGAAAAAGAAGGTAATTGTAGTAAATGAAGAAGAATATAATGAGTATGAAGAGAATTATTTTTCTAAAGAACTAGAAAGATTGCAATCTCTAAGTAGTTTCGATATTTTTACTGATGTTGATTCTTATAACTCAGATGATGATGATATTGATATTGATAATAATATAGAAGATGAAAATATAAATTACAGCACTAACCAACCTTGGGGATATGAAGATAATGATGTAGTTATTAACATTAATTACAACAGAAACCCATATTGGGCATACAACAACTGGGGTTTTTATGATTATTGGGGATACAATAATTGGAGATATGATTATTGGGGTTATAACAATTACTGGGGACACAACCCATATTGGCACCCATACCACTCAGGCTATACTTGGAATTTTGGTTATAATAATTTTTACTATGGCTCTTCATATTACTACAATAGACCTTGGAACAACTATAGATATAACAGAAATTACACTTACGGTAGAAGGTTAGCTTACAATAACACTTACAATAGAAACACAAATTCTAGATACACAAGAAGAACAACTACTAACACCAGATTAAGTAAAAATAGTGTAAGAAATAACAAAAGGTACAGAACAAATGGAGTTAAACCTTCAAGGAATACAAAATCTACTAAAAACACAAGAGTAACCAGAAACAATAGAACTTACAGAAACACTCGTAACACAGGCGGAGTAAAATCTGGTAGAAATATTAAAATTAGGAGAAATTCTAACTATACTAAAAAAAACAATTCTTCTACTCAAAGAAGAGATAGCTATGTTCCAAGAACTAGGAGGAGTTCTACTAGAAGTTCATCTTCTAACATGTCTAGAAACAATAACACGAGTAACTCATCTACTAGTAGAAGCAGAAGTTCTTCATCTTCAAGTAGAAAAAGAAGAAACTAAAAACACTCTTAAAATCTTTTGAAAATGAAAAAAATATTCACTATAGCGGCATTGTTCGCAGCAACACTTATGTCTAATTCCCAATCATTAGGCTACCAAGATTTAGGTATATTATTCTCTCAAGACACCCAAAATGGTTCAGCTCGTTTTACTGCTCTGAGTGGAGCTTTTGGTGCGTTAGGTGGAGATATTTCTGCAATAAATGTAAATCCTGCTGGAATTTCAGTATTCAAAAACAGCATATTTACTGGTACTTTTAACTCTAGAAATACAGAGATAACCACAAACTATTATGGAAATTCTAGAACCAATCAAGATCAGTTTATAAACTTATCTCATGCCGGTGCTGTTTTAGTTTTTGACAGCGCTTACAGTAACGAATGGAGTAAATTTGCTATTGGTTTCAACTATAGAATAACTAAAGATTTTAATGAAGATTTTTCGATACAAGGAAATAGTGGTATTGCTACATTTACAGAATATCCTTTAGACAATAACTCACCTACTTTTTTGTATAACATAGCAGATGAACAACGTTTTTCTAATACTACTTCTGGTGAATTAAGTGAATTAAATATTGGCTTTTCTTCTGTATATCAAAACAAACTACATGTAGGCTTAGCATTAAATTTTTATGACTTAAATTTTAGTCAACAATCAACCTTAACAGAATTTAATAGTGATGCTAATGGAAATGAACTCGATGCAAATTTATATCAAGAAAATTTTACAACTGGAACTGGTTTTTCATTAAATGCTGGTTTTATTTATAAAGCTCATCAAAATTTTAGATTTGGATTATCATACCAAACTCCAACTTGGTTTACAGAAATCATAGAAGAAAGTAATATTATAAATAACGATGGCTTTAATGGAGATACAGAAATTGTAGTAAGTAATGATAACTTAATATACGACAATACAGCTGGTGGTTATTTTCCTTCACAACAACTATTATACCGCCTAAAAACACCAAGTAAATTAACTGCCAGTGCCGCATTAATTTTTGGAAAAAACGGATTATTAAGTTTCGACTATACTAATAAAAGCTATAGTAAAATTAAACTTTCTGGCGCTGATTTTTCTTCTGAAAATCAATCTTTTCAAAACAACTTTAAAAATACAAATAATTTTAATGTAGGTACTGAGTGGAGATTTGATAGATTAAGTGTTCGTGCTGGCTATAGATTTGAAGAAAATCCTAATAAATTAGCAGTAGAGACTAACAATATAGAAGCTTATTCTTATGGAATTGGTTATAATTTTGGCAATTTTAAGTTAGATTTTTCTTATAGTGATAATAATAAAACCTCTACTTACAATATGTATCCGGGTTTTAATGTAAAGGCTACAAATTTAACAATAGACAATAGCGTATTTACAACAACTGTAACTATAAGCTTATAGCTATAAGTTTATTCTATAATTAAGACTCTGTATATATAAAACATACGGAGTCTTTTTTATTTCAATTCAGTTTTTTGCCGTAATTTTGCAACTCATTTTAAGATTATGCAAGAGACTAAAATTACAATACAAGAAACTACAAACGAAACAATATTAAAATTTAATAGTACTAAAATTTTAATTAACGGTGGAAGTTATGAGTTTTCTAACATAGACGAAGCTAAAAACTCACCATTAGCACAACAATTATTTTACTTACCGTTTGTTAAAAAAATATTTATTACAGCAAATTTTATTGCTATTCAAAGATTTGATATTGTTGAATGGATTGATGTACAAGACGAAGTAGCAGAACAAATAGAAGCCTATATTAGTGCTGGAAATGTCGTTGTAAACGAACAAACTTCATCAACTAAAAAAGAAGCTATTGAAGTATATGCAGAGGTTACTCCTAACCCAGCAGTAATGAAGTTTGGAACAAACAAGGCTTTAACACAAACTGATGTTGAATACAAAAACATCGATGAGGCAAGTAAATCTTCTCCCTTAGCTCTTGCTATTTTTAACTTTCCTTTTGTAAAAGAAGTTTTTATTTCTGATAATTATATTTCTGTAACAAAATATGAAATGGTTGAGTGGAAAGAAGTTTTTGCTGAAGTAAGAACTTTTATTCGCGAATATCTAGTTGAAGGCAAAACTATTATTAAGGAACTACCAAATGAAGAAAAATCTCAATTTACAGAAAAAAATGAAGAACCTAAAGTAGTATTAGAGGGAATTCCTGCTCAAATTGTAGATATTTTAGATGAATATATTAAACCAGCTGTAGCTGGTGATGGAGGTAATATTGCTTTTAGATCTTATGACGAAAAGAACAAAATTGTTAGTGTTGTTTTACAAGGCGCTTGTAGCGGATGCCCTTCTTCTACTGCAACTTTAAAAAACGGTATTGAAACTTTATTAAAAGACATGTTACCGAATCAAATTAACGAAGTAATAGCAATTAACGGATAAAAAATGTCAGCAGAAAAAATTAACCCATACAAAGATTCAAATTTAGGTAAGAAAGAACAAGTTGCTCAAATGTTTGATAACATTTCTGAAAACTATGATGGCTTAAACAGAGTTATTTCTTTAGGTATTGATGTAAAGTGGCGTAAAAAAGTTGTTAAAATTGTTGGCAAAAACAATCCTAAACAAATTTTAGATATTGCTACAGGAACGGGTGATTTAGCTCTAATGATGTCTGCATTAAAACCAGATAGAATTGTTGGTTTAGATATTTCTGCCGGAATGCTAGAAGTAGGAAAACAAAAAATTGCTAAAGCCAATTTATCTAACAAAATAGAAATGATTGTTGGCGACTCTGAAGAAATGCCTTTTGAAGACAATACTTTTGATGCTATTACCGTTTCTTTTGGAGTTCGTAATTTTGCACATTTAGACAAAGGAATTAAAGAAATTTCTAGAGTATTAAAACCTACAGGTGTTTTAGTTATTTTAGAAACCTCTAACCCAACTAAATTCCCTTTTAAACAAGGTTATAAGTTTTACACTAATTTTATACTACCAATTATAGGAAAGCTCTTCTCTAAAGATAAAGTAGCTTATTCTTATTTATCAGAATCTGCAAATTCTTTTCCTTTTGGTGAAGCTTTCAACAATATTTTACAAAAAAACGGGTTTACAAATACAGAAGATACCCCTGTAACTTTTGGAGTTGCAACAATATATACTGCAAGTAAATAATAATGAATAAAAAAGTATTCCTTTTTGGCGTTTTTATAATGATTTCTAGTCTTTTTTATGCGCAAAGAGAACGTGTAGAAAATTTACCTACTTTCGATAAAAAGAAATTACGTTATGGGTTTTACCTAGGCTTAAATCAAAATGATTTTAAACTAAACTTAAGAAATAGTAATATTTCTAATGCAAATATTACAGTTGAACCTACTTCTGGTTTTAATGTTGGCTTAATAGCAGACTTACGTTTACATAAAAATTTAAACCTACATTTAGAACCTGGTTTAGTTAGTAACTCTAAAAATATATATTTTAATCATTTAGACACAAAACAAGATAGTGTTAGAGAAATAGGCTCTACATACCTACACATACCATTACTTTTAAAATTTAGTACCGATAGATATAAGAATATTCGACCATACTTATTGGGTGGTATTTCTTATGATTATAATTTTTCTAGTAACGAAGCTAATCAAGATGATAACTCTGCAGGACAATTTAGAATGAAAACACACAACTTTATGTATGAAGTTGGTATTGGAGTTGATATTTATTTATATTTCTTTAAATTTTCTCCTTCTATTCGCGGAGTATTTGCTATTAATAATGAAATAAAATATGATGATGATGCGAATAGTAAATGGACTGCACCTGTAAATTACATGGGAACTCGTGGGGTTTTCTTAAATTTTTCTTTTCAGTAAACGCTATATTAAAGCCCTCGTTTAAACTCACTTAGCAAAATAGCTGTTGCGGTTGCTACATTTAAACTTTCTGTTTGTTGAGTTTTACCAAATCTAGGGATTGAAATTTTGTTTTTAATCAATGTTTTAACTTTATCAGAAACTCCATTTGCTTCATTTCCCATAATTAGAATACCCTCTTTCGGTAATGTAGTCTTGTAAACATTTTCACCATCCATATCTGCTATAAATGTTGGCAAATTGCTTTCTTTTAAATACGATTCTAAGTTCGTATACTTTACAGAAATTCTTGTTAATGATCCCATAGTAGCTTGTACTACTTTTTGATTATAACAGTCTACAGTATCTTTAGAACATACTAATTGAGAAACACCAAACCAATCGCATAAACGAATTATTGTTCCTAAATTCCCTGGATCATTCACTGCATCTAAAACAACAGAAAAACCTTTATTTTGAAGTGATTTTTCTTCTGGAATTTTAAACAATCCTAAAACCTTATTAGGTGTTTTTAGATTGCTTATTTTTTGTAAATCACTTTCGGCTATTCTAATAATCTTCTTAGAAGATATACTATTATTATAATCATCAGTAGCAAATAACATTTCAACTTTAAAAGTAGAATTTAGTAATTCGTTTACGACTTTAACACCTTCTGCAATAAATAAATTATGCTTTTGCCTATACTTTTTTTGAGTTAAACTTGTTATGATTTTAAGTTGATTCTTTGAGATGCTCATTTATTGTATGTAAATAATAATAAACCGTTGAAAAATACTATTTTTGATTTTCTTTGTAGTGCTAAAATAATGAAAAAACTTTCGTCCTATTTCTTATTAATAACCTTTTTGGTATCATGTAATTCTACAAAACATGTTACCGATGAAGATCACATGCTTACAAATAACTATTTTTTAATAGATAGTGTAAAAACAAATGCTACAGAGCTACAAAAATACGTTTTACAAAAACCAAATGCACGTTTTTTAGGATTACCTTTAGGTTTATATTTTCACAATATAGGTAACCATAACAAACCAAATACTCCTTCTAAATGGGCTATTAAAAACCCAAGATCTTACAACTTTGTAAAAAATATTTTTTCAGAAAAACAAAGTATCGCCTATGCCAATTCATTTATTAATTTAAACAAATGGTTTTTAAGCTACAAAGCCCCAGAAATAATAAATGACATTAAAGTTAATCGAACAGCAAATAATTTATCTGCATATTACAAAACACAAGGATATTTTAAATCGTCTGTAAATACTAAAACAGTAAAAGATTCAATAAACAAAAAAGCTTCGGTAACCTACTTTATAAATAAAGGTAAGCCCACAACTTTAGATACTATAAATATTAAAATTTCATCGCAAGTTTTAGACTCAATTTATAATGAATCTGGACTCGAAACACTTCTAAAGAAAAATGAGCAATACAAAGATCAAACTTTTAGAAATGAAGCTAACAATGTTGTAAAATTATATAGAAACAAAGGGATTTATAATTTTTCTGAATCTGCAATTGGTTTTTACGTAGACTCAACAAGAACAGACTATAAAACAAATGTTGATTTTTTAATCTCCTCGAACAGATTAATAGAAAAAGATGGTCGTTATGTAGAAAAACCATATAAAGTACACACAATAAAAGAAGTTAACGTAATTACCGATTACTCTTTTAACAAGAGAGAAGCTAAAATTAAAGATTCTATAACTTACGAAGGAATAAACTTTTTAGCTTATAACAAAGTAAAGTACAACCCCAAATATTTGTCACAATCTATTTTCTTAAAACCTAATAGCATCTACAAAGACACCCTAAACAACCTAACTCGTTCACATTTAAAATCTTTAAAGAATTTTAAATCAACAAATATTAAATTTTCTACAGCTCCTGGAACAGATGATGAATTGATTATGGATATTTTTTTAGCTCCTTTAGAAAAATACACTTTAGGGCTAGATACAGAGTTAACACATTCCAATATTAGAAATATCGGAACTTCAGCAAAATTTTCTATATCAAATAGAAATGCTTTTAAAGGTTCCGAATTATTAAAAATGTCTCTCTTAGGATCTTGGTTTAATGCAAATAATGGACCTGGTTGGGAAATTGGAGCAGATATCTCTATAGAAATCCCAAGGTTTGTAGCTCCTTTTGGCTTAAGCAAATTTGTACCAAAAGAAATGTCTCCAAGAACGTTATTCTCTTTTGGTTCTAGTTTTCAAAAAAATATAGGTTTAGACAGACAAACTTTTACAATACTTACAGATTACAAATGGCAATTTAATAAGAAGAAAACAATACAATTAGAAATATTTAACACTCAATATGTTAAGAACTTAAATGTTGGCAGTTTTTTTAACATATATAGTTCTGAGTATACTAATTTAAACTCTGTTGCTAAAGTTTACTATAGCGATCCGAATAAAGTTTTAGAGATTCCAACAGAAGCTGTTACTTTTATGAATACCGTTTCTAATGATTCTAATTTTCAGGCGTCTAATTCAGAAGAATACAATACTGCAACTAACACCCTTAATAGATATAATATTATTACATCCGATTTTTTAATTCCAGTAATTGCATATTCCTTTACATACAATAATCAAACAGATTTTAAAGACAATAATTTTTCTTTCTTTAAAGCAAGAGTAGCTAATTCTGGTAATATTTTAGGATTACTCTCTAAAAATAAGAATGCAAATAACAAGAAAACACTTTTAAGAATTCCCTTAGCTCAATATTTTAAAACAGATATTGAGTATAAAAAATTCTGGGACATTGGTAAAGGAAATTCAGTATTTGGATTTAGATCTTTTTTAGGCGCAATTATGACTTACGATAACTCTGCTATACCATTCACAAAAAGTTATTTTGCTGGTGGGTCTAATGATATAAGAGCGTGGCAAACCTATGAGTTAGGTCCTGGAAGTAGAAATTCTGGTTTGGAATTTAACACAGGTAGTTTTAAATTTTTAACTAGTGTAGAATATAGATTTGATGTTTTTAGCAAACTAAAAGGAGCTTTTTTTGTTGATGCTGGTAATATTTGGGATATTTCTGGTTCGAGTTTTGTAGAAAACGATGCAAAATTTAATGGTATATCATCTCTAAAAGATATTGCAGTAGGTTCTGGTTTTGGTGCTCGATTAGATTTTAACTTTTTAATTTTACGTTTAGATGTTGGCTTTAAAACATACGAACCTTATTTAAATAATAGTAAATGGTTTAAAAACTATGATTTTACCAATGCCGTTTATAATGTAGGAATCAACTATCCATTCTAATAAAAACAGTATTCTAAATCTAAAACGTTTTCGTTACTTTATTCAGTTTCAACATTCTTAAATTACTATTTTTTAGTACTTTTGAAAAGTAAACATCTATAAAAAATAAAAAATGAGTCATAATATTAAACCTGGAGTAGCAACAGGAAAAGAAGTTCAAGAAATTTTTAAATTAGCAAAAGAGAAAGGGTTTGCTTTACCAGCTGTTAATGTTGTAGGTTCAAATACTATTAATGGTGTTTTAGAAACTGCAAGAGATTTAAATGCGCCTGTAATTATACAATTTTCTAATGGTGGTGCTCAATTTAATGCAGGAAAAGGTTTATCTAATGAAAACCAAAAATCTGCAATTGCAGGAGGTATTGCTGGAGCAAAGCATATACACTTATTAGCAGAAGCTTATGGTGTTCCTGTTATTTTACATACAGATCATGCAGCAAAAAAATTATTACCTTGGATTGATGGATTATTAGATGCATCAGAAAAACATTTTGCAGAAACTGGAAAACCTCTTTATAGTTCTCATATGATTGATTTATCTGAAGAACCAATTGAAGAAAATATAGAAATTTGTAAAACTTATCTAGCTCGTATGAGTAAAATGGGTATGACTTTAGAAATTGAACTTGGTATAACAGGTGGTGAAGAAGATGGTGTAGACAATTCTGATGTTGATGTATCTAAATTATACACACAACCAGAAGAAGTTGCTTATGCTTATGAAGAGTTAATGAAAGTTTCTCCTCAATTTACAATTGCAGCAGCATTTGGTAATGTACATGGTGTTTATAAACCAGGAAATGTAAAATTAACTCCAAAGATTTTAAAAAATTCTCAAGAGTTTATCACAAAAAAATATGGTGTTGAAGAAAATCATATCGATTTTGTTTTTCATGGCGGATCTGGTTCTACTTTAGAAGAAATTAGAGAATCTATTGGTTATGGTGTTATTAAAATGAATATTGATACAGATTTACAATTTGCTTTTACAGAAGGAATTAGAGATTATATGCAAGGTAAAGCGGAGTATGTAGCAACTCAAATTGGTAACCCTGAAGGAGCAGACAAACCAAATAAAAAATATTACGACCCAAGAAAATGGTTACGTGAAGGTGAAGAAACTTTTAAATCTAGATTAAAACAAGCGTTTGCAGATTTAAATAATGTAGACACTTTATAGGTTACTATAATAAGAAGTAAAAAGGCATTTTGATAGATTTCAAAATGCTTTTTTTATGCTTAAAAACGAGAAAATAAAAAAGAATCGTTTAAAGAAAATTTATAGTTCATAAAAAACTTTTACATTTGTCTCTACATTTTATTATTTTAGATGTAACAAAATTAAATAAGAAACAAAAAATAAACTAACTATGAGTGCTTGGTTTAAACGTAAAGATAAAGGGATTCAGACTCCTACAGAAGACAAAAAAGACACTCCAAAAGGTCTTTGGTACAAAACTCCTAGTGGAAAAATCATTGATACAGAAGAGTTAAAAAAGAACTTATATGTAAGTCCAGAAGATGGGTATCATGTAAGAATTGGTAGTAAAGAGTATTTCGAATTGTTTTTTGATGACAATAAATTTAAAGAATTAAATGAAAGTTTAACTTCTAAAGATCCTCTTAAATTCGAAGACACTAAAAAATACCCAGATAGACTAAAAGCAGCTCAAGAGAAAACAAAATTGAATGATGCCGTTAGAACTGCAGTTGGAAAATCTTTAGGTAAAGATTTAGTAATTGCTGCTATGGATTTTGCTTTTATTGGTGGATCTATGGGTTCTGTAGTAGGAGAAAAAATTGCTAGAGCAATTAATTACTCTATTGAGCAAAAAATACCTTTTATGATGGTTTCAAAATCTGGAGGAGCTAGAATGATGGAAGCTTCGTTATCATTAATGCAGTTAGTTAAAACATCTGCAAAATTAGCACAATTGGCAGAAGCTAAAATTCCTTATATCTCATTATGTACAGACCCAACAACGGGTGGTACAACGGCATCATATGCAATGTTAGGTGATATTAATATTGCAGAACCAAACGCATTAATTGCTTTTGCAGGACCTAGAGTTGTAAAAGACACAACAGGTAAAGAATTACCAGAAGGGTTTCAAAAATCTGAATTTGTTTTAGAACACGGTTTTTTAGATGCGATATACAAGCGTAAAAACTTAAAAAAACAAGTAAACCTGTATATCGATTTAATACAGAACATACCTGTTAGAGCTTAAGAAAAACATAAAAAAGAACCGCAAATAGAAAGTTTTTATTCAAAAAAATAATTATATATTTGCAGCTTCAATGAAAACGTCATTGATATACATAATAATCATTTAAATAATATTGGAATGTATTTAACTAAAGAAGTAAAAGAAAGCATTTTCGAAAAACACGGTAAAGGTAAAAACGATACTGGTTCTTCAGAAGGACAAATTGCTTTATTCACACACAGAATTAACCACTTAACTAAGCATTTAAAGAAAAATCGTAAAGATTTTAACACTGAGCGTTCATTAGTAATGTTGGTAGGTAAGCGTAGAAGCTTATTAGATTATTTAAAGAAGACTGATATTACAAGATATCGTGCTATCATTAAAGAATTAGGAATTAGAAAATAATTCTTACAAAAAAGAGGCTCTATAAACGTGCCTCTTTTTTATTACATTAAATTTAAAGTCTGATTTTAACAACATCAGCAAAATATAAAAAATCAAGAATCTTAACAAAATTCTTGTATTTCCATTGCAACAACAGACAACAACACAACAACAACAAACAATTAAAAATTATAATTAAATTTTATGATTCCAAAAGTATTTAACGAGGTAATAGACCTTGGAGATGGAAGAACCATCTCATTAGAAACCGGTAAGTTAGCAAAACAAGCACACGGTTCGGTTGTTGTTCAAATGGGTAAAGCGATGTTATTATGTACTGTAGTATCTAGCTACAAAGCAGGAACAGTAGATTTTTTACCATTAACGGTAGATTATAGAGAAAAATTTGCTGCTGCAGGTCGTTATCCAGGTGGTTTTTTCAAAAGAGAAGCTAGACCAAGTGATGGAGAAGTATTAACAATGCGTTTAGTAGACCGTGTTTTACGTCCATTATTCCCAAAAGATTATCATTCTGAAGTACAGGTAATGATCCAATTAATGTCTCATGATGAAGATGTTATGCCAGATGCATTAGCAGGTTTAGCAGCATCAGCAGCTATTCAATTATCAGATTTCCCTTTCGAATGCCCAATTTCAGAAGCACGTGTTGCTAGAGTAAATGGAGAATTTGTAATTAACCCAAGTAGAGCGCAATTAGCAGAATCTGATATCGATATGATGATTGGAGCTTCTGCCGATTCTGTAATGATGGTTGAAGGTGAAATGGATGAGATTTCTGAAGAAGAAATGGCAGAAGCTATTAAGTTTGCACATGAAGCAATTAAAGTACAGTGTGCTGCTCAAGTTCGTTTAGCAGAAGCTTTTGGTAAGAAAGAAACAAGAGAATACGAAGGAGAAAGAGAAGATGAAGAATTAGCAGCTAAAATTAACGAATTTTGTTACGACAAATGTTATGCAATTGCTAAAAAAGGAACTTCTAAAGTAGAACGTACAACTGCTTTTGCAGAAGTAAAAGAAGAATTAAAAGCTTCATTTACTGAAGAAGAATTAGAAGATTACGGAGATTTAGTAAGCAAATACTTTAACAAATCTCAAAAAGCGGCAGTTAGAGAATTAACTTTAGCAGAAGGTTTACGTTTAGACGGGCGTAAAACTGATGAAATTAGACCAATTTGGTGTGAAGTAGATTATTTACCATCTACACATGGTTCATCAATATTTACTCGTGGAGAAACACAAGCATTAGCAACTGTAACTTTAGGAACTTCTAGAGATGCTATTAAAATAGATATGCCATCTTATGAAGGTGAAGAAAACTTCTATTTACACTATAACTTCCCTCCTTTTTGTACGGGTGAAGCTAGACCATTAAGAGGAACATCTCGTAGAGAAGTTGGTCATGGTAACTTGGCTCAACGTGGTTTAAAAGGAATGATTCCAGATGATTGCCCATATACAGTAAGAGTTGTTTCTGAAGTATTAGAATCTAACGGTTCTTCTTCTATGGCAACTGTTTGTGCTGGTACAATGGCATTAATGGATGCAGGTGTAAAAATGACAAGACCGGTTTCTGGTATTGCAATGGGATTAATTTCTGACGGAGATCGTTACGCAGTTTTATCTGATATTTTAGGTGATGAAGATCACTTAGGAGATATGGACTTTAAAGTAACTGGTACTTCTGAAGGAATTACAGCATGTCAAATGGATATTAAAGTAAAAGGTCTTTCTTACGAAATTTTAGTAAATGCACTAAAACAAGCAAGAAATGGTCGTTTACATATTTTAGGAAAATTAACGGATACAATTGCTGATGCAAACGAAGAAGTTAAAGCACACGCTCCTAAAATGGTAAACAGAAGAATACCTAATGAATTAATTGGTGCATTTATTGGACCAGGAGGTAAAAACATTCAAGAATTACAAAAAGAAACAGAAACTACAATTGTAATTACTGAAGACCCTGTTACTGAAGAAGGAATTATTGAAATTCTTGGAACTAAGCCAGAAGGAATTGAAGCAGTTATTGCTAAAATTGAATCTATGCTGTTTAAACCTGAAAAAGGTTCTGCATACGAAGTAAAAGTAATTAAAATGTTAGATTTTGGTGCTGTAGTAGAATATACAGAAGCTCCAGGAAACGAAGTTTTATTACACGTATCTGAATTAGCTTGGGAACGTACAGAAAACGTAACTGATGTAGTAAACATGGGTGATGTTTTTGATGTAAAATACTTTGGTGTTGACCCAAGAACTCGTAAAGAAAAAGTTTCTAGAAAGGCATTGTTACCAAAACCCGAAGGTTTTGTAGCAAGACCACCAAGAGATGACAAACGTTCTGGAGGACGAGATAACAGAGGTAGAGATAATCGTCGTGACGATAGAAAACCTAGAGCCCCAAGAAAAGAAGATTAAAAATTTATTTTTTTAAAAATACCTAACCTGTTTAGTTTAAAACTAAACAGGTTTTTTTTAAAAAAACTAATAATAATTGTAATCGAAAAAGAACGATATTTTTTCTATTAGTAAAATTAAAAATCGCTAAGCTATTTGGCGATTTTTTTTATGCTTTTTTGTTTCTTTGCCTAAAGCATAATTTTTACCGAAAAATTTATATTTTACATATTTGAAAATTCAAAGAATTACATATTTATCTTTAGGAACAAATCAAGGAAATAAGCTCGAAAACTTACAGAATGCAATTCATTTAATTGCAGAAAAAGTAGGGGCAATTCTAAAAATATCTTCTATTTACAAAACTGCTTCTTGGGGATTTGAAAGTGAGGATTTTTATAATAATTGCGTAAAAGTTAAAACCTATCATTCTCCAGAAAAATTAATGAGTATTCTATTGAATATAGAGAACCTTTTAGGTAGAAAAAGGAAAGACTCGATTGGTTATTCTGATAGAAATATTGATATCGATATTTTACTTTTTGATGACGAAGTTATATTTTCCAAGACTCTTATTGTTCCGCATCCAAAAATGCTTGATCGTAAATTTGTAATGATCCCTTTGGTAGAAATAGCTAATCATACATTACATCCCATTGAGAAAAAAAGCTATCCATTTGTTTAGAACAATGTACAGATACTTCTAAAGTATCTTTAATCAAAGAGCAATTAAAAAGACCAATTCCTATTTCTGAAAAATATAATTATATAGCTATTGAAGGGAATATAGGAGCAGGAAAAACTTCACTAGCTAAAATGATGTCTGATGAGTTTAATGCAAAATTAGTTTTAGAACGTTTTGCAGATAACCCTTTTTTACCTAAGTTTTACGAAGACAAAGAAAGGTATGCATTTCCTCTAGAAATGAGTTTCTTGGCAGATCGTTATCAACAATTGTCTGATGATTTAGCTCAATTAGATTTGTTTAAAAACTTTGTAGTTTCTGATTATTACATCTTTAAATCGTTAATTTTTGCTCAAATAACTCTGCAAAAAGATGAATATCTATTATATAGAAAAATGTTTGATTTAATGTATAAAGAAATTACGAAACCAGACTTGTATGTTTATCTATATCAAAATACAGATAGACTCTTACAAAACATTAAAAAACGTGGTAGAGATTATGAGCAAAATATTGAATCTTCTTACTTACAAAAAATTCATGATGGCTATAAAAATTTTATAAGTACACAACAAGACCTAAACATCTTAATAATAGATGTTTCTGAAATTGATTTTGTAAACAATTATAATGATTATGAGTTTATAATCAATAAAATAAAAAATGCTTAAAAGCCTATTTTTTAAGTTCTAATTTTTCCGCAAAGTATTCGCAAAAATCCCTCATTGTTGCTCCCATTTTAGCATCGTCAGTTGCTTTTTCAAAAGAATTTGCCATAGAAACTAATGTTTGATGATAAAATTGCTTCATTTCATCTACTGGCATATCTTTTGTCCATAAATCCATTCGCAAAGTATCTTTTTGCTTATGATCCCAAACAGAAATCATAACTGCCTTAGAAGGTTCATTTTCTATTCCTCCATCTTTTGCAGACCAAGAAATTTCTTCAGGAACCTTATTCTCATCTAATCCTATTTTAAAATTTATTTCAGAGTTATGTTGAACAGCCATTACTTTTTTGGTTTATATTTAGATTTATTAAATAAATCTGATTCATTTTTTATTAATAACTCTTGCAAAGATACATCATTATGTTTCATATAAGACCTTACAATTTGCCAACCTACCCAAACCCCTATTTTTCCGGGAGACAAATTATCTTGCTCCATATAAAACTTAGAAAAAGGAGCATTCTCTAAAAACCTCTTGTTTAACTTAGTATCTGTACTAAACAACAATTTTTTATCGATAAAATATTTCCAAATCTGTTCTTCATTCCCAATTGCCCAATTCAATTTTTCTTTAGTAAAACCAATTTTCTCAAAATCAGAAACTAATGGTAAATACAAGTCAAGTAAATACATTTTTTTACCTTCATGTATCATTTTACCTATAAAACTTCTATTTTTAGAAAAGTAAACTTGTTTATCTATAATAGACTTAGCAACATCTACAGCTATATGATTAATTGTATTACTCTCTTTTATATATTTAGGATAATCTCCATAAAAAGGATGACTTTTTCCTAAATACAGATCCAAAGAAATTAATAATAAGGTATCTGCATAAATAATTCTATTTTCATAATCTAAGTTTGTTAACATAGTTACAACATTAGGCTCTTTAAAATTAGAATTGTAATATTTAAGATGTTTAAAGAGTAAACTTAGTTGGTTTTCTAATAATGAAAAATCTTTATAAACTTTCTGACTCTCTTTAAACAGCTCTTGCTCTTGTTTATCTTTAATTTTTACTAATGATGAACTATCTGTATACTCTTTTGGAAACAAATATGGATATTTATTTTTTACATTTATCAATGTTTTTGTATTTGCATTATAAAAATCTACCTCATATCTTTTTACCGAAAAATCTACATTTATAGTAGAAACATCAATTTGGGTTGTTTTTTTATCAGTACAAGAAAAAAACACTGCTAAAACCATTAAAACTATAAATAAAAACCTCATATTCTTTGTATCTTAGTCTTTGAATTTAAGAACGATAAAAATACTAAAATAGTTTATCAATGAACACTGAAAAAGTAGCGGAGTATATAATAAATTGGTTAAAAGAATATGCAACTAATGCAAAAGTTAATGGTTTTGTTGTTGGGGTTTCTGGAGGTATTGATTCTGCACTAACTTCAACCTTATGTGCAAAAACAGGTTTACCAACACTTTGTGTAGAAATGCCTATCCACCAAGCCAAAAGTCAGGTTTCAAGAGCAGAAGAGCATATTAAACAATTAAAAAAACAATTTAATAATGTAACCGAGGTTAGAACTGATTTAACTTCTACTTTCGAAGAATTTAAAAATATAGTTCCTAAAGTTAACAACAAAGCTAAAGTAGATTTATCTTTAGCAAACACACGAGCTAGATTAAGAATGACATCTTTATATTATTTAGCAGGTATTCATGGTCTTTTAGTGGCAGGAACAGGAAACAAAGTAGAAGATTTTGGTGTTGGTTTTTATACAAAATATGGTGATGGTGGCGTAGACTTAAGTCCGATTGCAGATTTAATGAAATCGGAAGTATATGAACTATCTGCCTATTTAGGAGTTCCAAATTCTATACAAGAAGCGCAACCTACAGACGGTTTATTTGGAGACAGCAGAACTGATGAAGACCAGATTGGAGCTTCTTACGATGAGTTAGAATGGGCTATGAAAATGCAAGATCAAGGAAAAAAAGTTAATGATTTTTCTGGAAGAGAAGAAGAAGTTTTTAAAATTTACAATAGATTAAATACTATTAATCAACATAAAATGGTTGCTATTCCAGTTTGTGAATTACCTCTAGGTTTAAAGTAAATTAGCAGAAATCATAAGTTTTTTAATTCTCATATAGGCTTTTTTCTTTGAACCTCTACAAATATCTATTGGTAATAAAAGAAAAAGTAATACGATTTTTATAATTTTAAAAAATTGGTTCATTTAAAGACACTTTACAAGTATAAGACGCATTTAAATAAATTAGTCACAATAAATAAAAAAAGCCTTAACAATTTTAGTTAAGGCTTTTTTTATTTATTATAACTTACTATAGTAAGTTAGCAGCAATCATCATTTTTTTTATTCTCATATACGCTCTTCTTTTAAATCCTTTAGAGATTTCGAACGGTAGCAATATAAATAATTGAATGATTTTTAAAATTTGTAGTAGTCTTTTCATAACTTAATTTTTCTTTTTCTTATGCAAATATACATAAAAACTAATTAATCTATAAAACAGTATTAATAGGAAAAACCCCTTTTTTACAATTTAATAACATTACAAAAGCCTTAAAACCAACAAAAGAAAGATATAATAATCTTAATTACGCTATCTTTTTAAAGAAAAAACATAAGAAATTAGTATTAGTTTTACCAATATTGCAACTAAAGACATTTATTTTTATAAAAGTAATATTTAGACTTATTAAAATTATAAATACTATAATTAAACAACTCTATTTAATTTATCGTAAAGCCTCATTTTTAAGTCTGTATAACTTTTTATCATTTCTAAATCTATATTTTTAGACTCACTTTGCATAGCTTCATTCATTAACTCTTCAATCTTTTCTCCAATTAAAACTCTCCTCAGGTTAAAAACTGCATCATTAACAGCCTTATTTAACACTTCTAAAGTACTTGTAACAACAATATTTTGGCCTTCCCAATCACTTAATTGCCTATTCGGATTTTCTTTTTCCATTAAAACAGAAGTTACAATCGTTGAAATTTCTTGGTTTTTATGGTTTATTAAACCATCGATATTTAATTTTTCTAATTGATTTAATTGATGAATAATTTCTGTATAAATTTCTTGAAAAGTATGGTTAGAAAATTCAATTTCATCATCTTGTAAATGAACATATATTTCCGATGAAACTAAATTCTGATATTTTCTGATAGAAACTATATCATTTCCATTATCATCAACTGTTACAACCTCTTCAGAAAAGTCTACCTCTTCATTACCATATAACAATAAAATTCTTATAATTTCATTTTCAAGAATAGAAAGTTGGTCTATTTTCTGGGAAGTTACTTGCCCACCTTTTACTAAACCCATTTGTGCTTGCTCTTGCTCCATAAAATACTCAGGAGGAGGCTGGTTTGGGTCTATATTTGAATTTGTATTAGATTTAATATTACTTTTTTTATTTCTAGAAGCTTTTTCTTTACTTAATAACTGAGCTAATTCGCTAAACAAAACACGTTCTGAAATATCCATAATTCTTGCACACTCTTGTACGTAGACTTCTCTCTGAATTCCGTCTGGAATTTTAGAAATACTACTTACAATATCTCTTATAACAGTTGCTTTTTTTATGGGATCATTATTTGAATCCTTTAATAAAAGTGATACTTTAAAATTGATAAAGTCTTGTGCAGAATCTTCTAGATATTCTTTTAACTCTAAGTCTGAATGAGATTTTGCAAAACTATCGGGATCTTCTCCATCAGGAAACTGAACTACTTTAACGTTCATTCCTTGCTCTAAAATCAAATCAATTCCACGTATGGAAGCTCTAATTCCTGCAGCATCTCCATCAAATAAAACAGTAATATTTTTAGTTAACCTATTAACCAATCTAATTTGATCTGAAGTTAATGCTGTACCAGAAGAAGCTACAACATTCTCTACTCCAGATTGATGAAAAGAAATTACATCTGTATAACCTTCTACTAAAAAACAATTATCTTGTTTAGCAATTTCTTTTTTAGCTTGATAAATTCCGTATAGAATTTTACTTTTATGATAGATATCACTTTCTGGTGAGTTTAAATACTTAGCAGCTTTTTTATCCGCAGTTAATATTCTACCTCCAAAACCTAAAATACGACCAGACATTGAGTGTATAGGGAACAACACCCGCCCTTTAAAACGATCAAATTGCCTGTTTTCTTTTACAATACTTAAACCTGTTGCTGCTAAATATTTTAAATCATATCCTTTTGCTAATGCAGCTTTTGTAAAATTATCCCACTCGTCTAAACAATAACCTAGTTCGAATTTATTTATAGTATCATCTCTAAAACCTCTTTCTTTAAAATAAGATAAACCAATAGCTTTTCCTTGATTAGTGTTTAACATTAAATTGTTAAAATAATCTTTAGCAAAAGTAGAAACCAAAAACATGCTTTCTCGTTCATCCATCTGAGCTTTTTCTTCGGAAGTTTGCTCTGTTTCTTCTATTTCTATATTGTACTTTTTTGCTAACCATTTTAAGGCTTCTGGATAAGAAAAATGCTCATGCTCCATTAAAAATGAAACTGCATTACCTCCTTTTCCTGTAGAAAAATCTTTCCAAATTTGTTTCACAGGAGACACCATAAATGATGGTGATTTTTCATCTGTAAAAGGACTTAATCCTTTAAAATTACTACCTGCTTTTTTTAATTGCACAAATTCGCCAATAACCTCTTCTACTCTTGCAGATTCGAAAACGCGGTCTATAGTACTTCTAGAAATCATTTTTTGGATAGATTGGAAAGTGAAAACAAATATAAGAAAACCTTGTTTCTGATAAATCTTAAAATTAAAAAACCTCACTAATAGAATTTAGTGAGGTTTATATTCTGTATTGTTTTATAATTACGAAGCTGCTCTTAATTTCTTTAAAGCAGTTTTAGTTAATTTTGCTTCAGCATAATTTTTGGTTACTTTAAATTCTTTTTCATCAGAACTAGGTAAATCAAACATTGCATCTGTAAATATAGCTTCACATAAAGATCTTAAACCTCTTGCTCCTAATTTATATTCTACAGCTTTATCAACTATATAAGTTAAAGCACCTTCTGTAATGGTAAACTCAACATCATCCATTACAAATAACTTAGCATATTGCTTAATAATCGAATTTTTAGGCTCAGTTAAAATTGCTCTTAATGTTTTAGCATCTAAAGGGTTCATATAACTTAACACCGGTAAACGACCAATAATTTCCGGAATAAGTCCAAAAGACTTTAAATCTGACGGAATAATATACTGTAATAAGTTTTCTTGATCTACTTTATCTTCATCTAAAGAAGCTCCAAAACCTACTGCTTGCATATTTAAACGCTTACTAATTAATCTATCTATTCCAGAAAAAGCTCCACCTGCAATAAATAAGATGTCTTTTGTATCTACTTCTATAAATTTTTGTTCTGGGTGTTTTCTACCTCCTTTAGGAGCAACATTTACAACCGTTCCTTCTAATAACTTTAATAAAGCTTGCTGAACACCTTCTCCAGAAACATCTCTAGTAATTGATGGATTATCTCCTTTACGTGCAATTTTATCTATTTCATCAATAAATACAATTCCTCTTTGAGCTTTCTCTACATCGTAGTCCGCTGCTTGTAACAATCTACTTAAAATACTTTCTACATCTTCACCAACATAACCTGCTTGGGTTAAAACTGTGGCATCTACTATAGAAAAAGGAACATTTAACATTCTAGCAATTGTTTTTGCTACCAATGTTTTTCCTGTACCAGTTTCTCCTACTAAAATAATGTTCGATTTTTCAATTTCAACATCATCATCTTCTTTAGTTTGCAACAAACGTTTATAATGATTATAAACCGCAACTGCCATAGCTCTTTTTGTTTCTAACTGACCAATAATATATTGGTCTAAAAAATCTTTAATTTCTAATGGCTTTTTAAGTGTTAAGTCTTTAGACAAGTTACTCGATTTTGCATCAGAGATTTCTTCTTCTACAATACCATGAGCTTGTTCAATACATTTATCACATATATGGGCATCCATACCTGCAATTAACAAGTCTGTTTCTGCTTTTTTTCGTCCACAAAATGAACACTCTAAAATTTCTTCCTTTGACATTTAATTTGGCTTTTTGCTATTCGTTTGTTCTAACAGACTTATAAATAGCTAATTGCGTATTATTTTCTTGCTAAAATTTCATCTATCATACCGTAATTCTTAGCTTCATCTGCTTTCATCCAGTAATCTCTATCAGAATCATTATGTACTTTTTCTATTGTTTGTCCAGAATGATTTGCAATAATTGCATACAATTCATCTTTTAACTTTAAAATTTCTCTTGCAGTTATCTCAATATCAGAAGCTTGCCCTTGAGCGCCACCTAAAGGTTGGTGAATCATAATTCTTGAATGTGGTAAAGCAGAACGCTTACCGGCTTGACCAGCACACATTAAAACGGCTCCCATAGAAGCTGCCATTCCAGTACAAATTGTAGCAACATCTGGCTTTATAAATTGCATAGTATCATATATACCTAAACCTGCATAAACACCACCACCTGGTGAGTTTATATAAATAGAAATATCTTTATTTGCATCTACACTTTCTAAAAACAATAATTGAGCCTGTATAACATTTGCTACTTGATCATTAATACCTGTTCCTAAAAAAATAATTCTATCCATCATTAAACGAGAAAAAACGTCCATCTGAGTAATATTCATTTGACGTTCTTCCATAATATATGGCGTTAAACTACTTGTTATTTTCCCAAAGTATGTACTGTTTATTCCGTGATGTTTTGTTGCGTATTTTTCAAATTCTTTTCCGTAATCCATCTCTTAATCTATTTAATATTTGAATTGTAAAGGTAAGAAACTATTTGTTACTTTTTTGTTAATGTATTCTACTAAAAAAACCTGAATTAAATAATTCAGGTTTTATCTTTTTTAACTTTATTTAGAAAACAAAGTTTAGTTACAGTTATAGTTTTAACTGTTATTTATATACTTCTTTAACAAACTCTTCGTAAGAAACTTCTTTGTTTTTAAAACTCATATTCTCTTTAAAGAAAGCCATCATTTTCTGGCTAATTAATTGAGATTGTAATTTCTGAGCTTCTTCTTGGTTTTGTAAAATTCTACCAGCAATATCATCCAATTCTTTTTCTTCAGGATTCATATTACCAAATTGAGCCATTTGCGTTCGGATGAATCCTTTTGCATAATCAACCAATTCTTTATAATCTAATTTGATGTCGTTATCCTTCATAATCTTACCTTCGATTAATTGGTAACGTAAACCTTTTTCAGATTTTTCAAATTCTGCAGCTGCTTCTTCTGGAGATAATGCTTTTTCACCTGCTGTTGCTAACCATTTCTTTAAAAACTCAACTGGTAAATCGAATTTTGTGCTTTCAATTAAAAACTCAGTGATTGCATTTAATAACTGCTGATCTCCTTGTTGTTTAAATTGTTTTTCTGCATCTTCTTTAATTTTTTCTTTTAATTCTGTTACAGAAGAAACACTTCCATCTGCGAATAACTTATCGAATAATTCTTTGTCTAAATCTGCAGGTTCAGTTTTAGTAATTTCTTCTACAGTTAAAGAAACAGTTACATCTAAATCATGAATTACATCATGTTCAACACCTAAAATATGTTGCAATTTATGATCGTCTTCAAATAATTTCTTAGTATCTAATTCTATTACATCACCAACTTTAGCTCCAATAACTTTCTTTTCGTTTTTCTTTCCTTTAAGATCATTTACTAAGAAAGTAGACTTTTTATTAATCCCTTTTTCTTCATTAACAAAAGTTCCAGTAACGTTAGAATGTTCTGTTGCTGTTTCTAACGGACTCATTTTACCATAACGAGTTTGAATGTTTTTTACTTCTTCCTCAAGCAAATCATCTTTAGCAACAATTTTGTATTCTTTAACCTTGTGTTTTGCTTTTAAATCTACTTCGAACTGTGGTACTAAACCTATTTCAAATTCAAAAGAAAATTTATCTGCATCCCAATTAAAGTCTTCTTTTACTCTTGGTAAAGGATTTCCTAAAATATCTAATTTTTCTTCTGTTAAATATTTATTTAAAGACTCTTGTAAAAGCTTATTAACCTCATCCATCATTATAGATTTCCCGTATTGTTTTTTAATCATCCCCATTGGTACATGACCTTTTCTAAAACCAGGAATATCTGCTTTTTTACGATAATCTGTTAATAAACTTGTTACTTTTGTTTGATAATCATCTGCAACTATATCTACTGTTATAACTGCATTTAACGCATCTATGTTCTCTTTTGTAATATTCATTTCGTCTAATCTATATTTCTTAAAAAATCGAGTGCAAAATTAATCAATTATTATTAATCTTACAAAGGTTTAAACACTTCTATTTCAGCAAATTCGTTTTCCTATAAAAATTATAAATCAAAACTGTCTTTGGTATTTATAAAAAATAAAAAAATACGTAATTTTGCATAACTTATTCCAAAAACAAACGGAATCTTCAAACAACAAACTAAATGCAATACAAAAGAATTCTTTTAAAATTAAGTGGTGAAGCTTTAATGGGTGATAGACAATATGGTATAGATCCAAAACGTCTTTCTGAATATGCAAAAGAGATTAAAGAAGTAGTAGCTAAAGGAATAGAAGTTGCTATAGTAATTGGTGGCGGAAACATTTTTAGAGGTGTTGCAGGAGCTGCTAATGGTATGGATCGTGTACAAGGAGATCATATGGGTATGCTAGCTACTTGTATTAATGGTTTAGCTTTACAAAGTGCCTTAGAAGACCAAGAAGTTAAAACTCGCTTGCAAACTGCTCTAGAAATTAAAGAAGTTGCAGAACCATATATTAAAAGAAAAGCAATTCGTCATTTAGAAAAAGGGCGTGTTGTAATATTTGGAGCAGGAACAGGTAATCCTTATTTTACTACAGACACTGCTGCCGTTTTAAGAGCAATCGAAATTGATGCAGATGCTATTTTAAAAGGAACAAGAGTAGATGGCATTTACAATTTAGATCCTGAAAAAAATAAAGATGCAGTTAAATTTGAAACAATTACTTTTAAAGAAGTTATTGATAAAGGTTTAAAAGTAATGGATATGACTGCTTTTACATTAAGTGAAGAAAACAACTTACCAATTATCGTTTTTGATATGAATACAAACGGAAACTTATTAAAATTAGTTTCTGGAGACAAAATTGGTACAATAGTTGACAATTAATAATCAAAATCTTTAAATTTTAAAAGATGAACGAAGAAATTGAATTTATTTTAGATACTGCTAAAGAAGCAATGGTAAATGCTGTTACGCATTTAGAAAAAGAATTACGATCTATTAGAGCAGGTAAAGCAACACCAGCAATGCTAGGTACTGTAATGGTAGATTATTATGGTTCTCAAACTCCATTAGCTCAAGTAGCAAATGTTAATACTCCAGACCCTAGAACCTTAAGTATTCAGCCTTGGGAAAAAAACATGTTGCAAAACATTGAAAAGGCAATACAAATTGCAAACTTAGGTTTAAACCCAATGAATAATGGTGATATTATTATGATTAATGTACCACCTTTAACAGAAGAACGTAGAATTGGTTTAGCTAAACAAGCAAAAGCGGAAGCTGAACATGCTAAAGTTGGAATTAGAAATGCCAGAAAAGATGCTAATAACGACATCAAAAAAACAGATATTTCTGATGACATGAAAAAAATTGCAGAAGGAGATGTTCAAAAAATGACAGACACGTTTGTAAAAAACATTGAAGAAATACTTTCTGTTAAAGAGAAAGAGATTATGACTGTATAAGTTTTATATTAAAGCCAAAAAAAGAGTGTTAAAAACACTCTTTTTTTTGGCTAAATCACAAGTACAATTTAATTACCTTTGCATAAATTTTTTTAAATGAATTTCTGGACAAAAGTTGCTGGTATTATTTTAAGAAACCGCTACTTGGTTTTATTATTTATCGCCATAATTACTGGTTTGTTAGCTTCTCAAATAAAGTACATGAAGTTTTCATATACAGAAGCAAATTTGCTTCCAGAAAACCATGAAGCAAATTTAGAATACAATAAATTTTTAGAGATTTTTGGAGAAGAAGGTAATCTTGTTATTCTTGGAATAAAAGATTCTACTGTTTTTACTCCTAAAAAATTTAACGCATGGAACAACTTAGTTAATGAGTTTGAAAACCTTAACGAAATAGACTTTACAGTATCTATAGCTGATGTAAAAAAATTAAAAGCAGACAGAAAAAAAGAAAATTTGTTTTAGAACCTTTGTATGAAAAAGATCCATCTACAAAAAAGGAAGTACTTGAAATAAAAAAACAACTTTTCGAAAAACTTCCTTTTTATGACAACTTATTATTCAATAAAGAAACAGGAACTCTTCAAACTGCTATTTATATTAAGAAAGAAATCATAAATACTCCGGCTCGTAGAGATTTCATTTTTTACAAACTTATACCTACTATCGAAAAATTCGAGAAAGAAAACAACTTAGATGTTCGTATTTCTGGAATGCCTTACATTAGAACTGTAAATGCACAAAATATACAAGATGAAATTATTCTTTTTGTTGGTGGTGCACTTGGTATTACTGCTGTTATTTTCTTTTTCTTTTTCAGATCGTTTAGAGCTACTTTTATTACACTTCTAGTAGTATCTATTGGTGTTACTTGGGCACTTGGTTTTATAGGTTTGTTTAGATATGAAATTACAGTTTTATCTGCACTAATACCGCCATTAATTATTGTTATTGGTGTACCAAATGCTGTTTTTCTTATCAATAAATATCAGCAAGAAATAAAAAAACATGGTCATCAAGCTAAAGCTTTACAACGTGTAATTTCTAAAATTGGTAATGCAACTTTAATGACAAATATTACAACTGCATCTGGTTTTGCAACTTTTGTTTTTGTAAAAAGTAACTTATTACGTGAATTCGGAATCTTAGCTTCTGTAAACATCATTAGTATTTTTATTTTGGCACTATTAATTATTCCTATTATTTATAGTTTTATGCCACTTCCTAAAAAGAAACATTTAAATCATCTAGAAAGAAAATGGATTGAAAATGTTGTGGATTGGATGGAAAGAACCGTTAGAGAACAAAGAATTTCTATATACATAGCCACAGTTGTAATCATTATCTTAGGTATTATAGGTGTCTATAAAATTAGAGTTTCTGGAAGTTTAATAGAAGATATGCCTAAAAGCATGAGCTTCTATAAAGACATTAAATTCTTTGAAAAAGAATTTGGTGGTATTATGCCTTTAGAGATTTTAATTGATACTAAAAAAGACAAAGGAGTAATGAAATTATCCACCTTAAAAAAGATGGATAAAATTAATGAAACCATAGAAACTTTCCCTGAACTATCTAAACCTGTTTCTGTAGTAAATCTAGTTAAATACTCTAAGCAAGCTTACTATAAAGGAAACCCAAGATATTATCAATTACCAACTAGTCAAGAACAAAGTTATATTTTTTCGTACACTAAAAACTCGAATAGTGATGCAGGAATGTTAAAGAATTTTGTTGACTCAACTGGTCGTTATGCAAGAATAACAACCTTTATGAAAGATATTGGTACCGATAAAATGGATGTTATTCAAGAGCGTTTAAAGGCGGTTATTAAAAAAGAATTTCCATCAGAAAAATATACAGTTTCCATTACGGGTAAAGCTTTAGTTTTTATAAAAGGTACTAACTATCTAATTAAAAATTTAGTTTTTTCTTTGTCACTTGCCATTTTATTAATCGCAATTTTTATGGCTTGGATGTTTAGATCGCCACAAATGATTTTAATTTCTTTGCTACCAAACATTCTTCCTTTACTTATTACAGCAGGATTAATGGGCTTTTTTGATATTCCTATAAAACCATCTACAATTTTAGTATTTAGTATTGCATTTGGTATTTCTGTAGACGATACAATTCACTTTTTAGCTAAATACAGACAAGAACTCATCGCAAACAAGTGGAAAATTAAACCTTCTGTTTATGCAGCCTTACGAGAAACTGGTGTAAGTATGTTTTACACATCTATCGTTTTGTTTTTTGGTTTTCTTGTATTCTGCTTATCTAGTTTTGGAGGTACTATTGCTTTAGGAGGATTAGTTTCCATTACCTTATTATTAGCAATGGTTTCTAACTTACTACTACTACCTTCTTTATTATTAACTTTTGAGAAGAAAATTGCAAACAAGAAAGTATTTAAAGAACCTAAATTAAAAATTATACCTCCAAAAGAGGAGAAGATTCAATAAACAAAAAACCTTTACTAACTTGAGCTAGTAAAGGTTTTTCTTCTATTTTTAAATTGGGGAACTTAAATCTTTTTCAATTAGTTAAAATTATTTTTCATAGCAATTTTCTTAACTTTTAATAATCATAGCACTTTAAAACAAAATTAAGGTAATATTAACCTTAAATCAACTGTGTTTTTACGCAGTTTTAGTATATTGTAGAATGGAAAATGATTTTGGGAAATATACACGCGAAAGAGTTTCAAACATTCCTTTTGACTCTAACGACCCTGTATACAAAGAATACAGTAATAAAGTACCACAATTTATTGGTCAAGCTGTTTATATTTATTCCTTTGAAAAAAACAGAATGGTTTTTGCTAATGGTTGGAAAGATCTATTAGGTTACGAAGATGTAGAAATTACTTTATTAAAAATTATTGAAAGTACATCTAAAAGGCACTTTAACTTCTCAAACGAATTAAATGATAAAGCTTTACAGTTTTTAAAAAATATAAATCTTAATTTAGATAAGTATAGTTTTACTCTCGAAGTTGAAAAAATTCATAAAAACGGAGATATAATACCACTATTCTCTAGAGTTGGTATTTATAAATCTCATAATGGAAACATACTAGAAGTTATTGGTATATCTGAAAGAATTCATTCGAGAAAATTAGGTAATATTATGCAATATGCTGCTTTTGGCCCTGAAACATCTAGTTTTGAAGAATCTCTTAATGAACAATTATTTAATCAACTGGCTATATCAAGAAAAGAAAAAGAAGCATTAGAATTAGCTGCAAAAGGTTTTGCTTCCAAAGAAATTGCTAACAAACTCAATGTAAGTCAATCTGCAATCGAGAAAAGAATTATTCCTTTATATAAGAGGTTTAATGTAAAAAGTTTACCACACCTTATTAGCTTTTCTTATGATAATTATATATTATAAATTAGTTTTTCGTTTATAAATTTATAGTAACAATTTTACTTTCTTCAATTCCTATATCAACTAACATATCCTTCCATTTATCTTTATTTTCATCAACTAAATTCTGCTTACTTCCAAGCACCCAAATAATATTTTTAGTTTTTAGTAACTCTCTGTTTTCTTTATTTTTAGGTTTTAGAGTATCAATAAAACTTAACAACTTCTTAGGTGAGATTAATTCTTCCTGAATTGGTTCACTAGGATTTATGTCATCAATCATTAAAAAACTTGCAGTTTTCCAATTCCAAATTTCATGACTTTCTAAAACATCATCTTGTTCTTTAAAGAAATAGTTAAACATTTTAATTGCATTCACATACAAACAACTATTATTTTTTATACTTAATTCATTTAAAACACCAACTCCTAAGCTGGTTTTACCTGTATTTAAAGATCCATAAATTAAAAGATGATTTCCGTTATTTTTAGTTGATAAAAAACGATCTACTTTTAATTTATCTAAGCTAGAAATTATAAAATTCCATTGGCTTAAACGAAACTGAAACGGGAACCTTGCATAGAACTGATACATTTTTGTTACATACCAATACCTGGTTGCAAATGCCAAATAAATAGCTAAAAGAATCAAAGCAATAATTACACTATTATTATTCAACTTATAAATACAAAAAGCAAATAACAAGCTTCCTAAAGTAAAAAAGCACACATCTGTAAAGGTATCAAAAGCCACATTAATCCATTTAGGCTTAAAAATATATTTTTCCTTTTTTGGTACAAAAAGAACACCAGAATTGGACTCTCTTTTACTTAACAAAGGCCCTAAGAAATTATACAACTCAAACAAAAACCAAAATCCTGAAACATAAATAGCTGCTCGCACTCCTTCTATCTCAAAAAAATAAAAAAGCAAGAATGTTGGTATAAATCCTAATGAAATATGCCCAAATTGATTTGCCAACCACGCATAAGTTAAAGTTACTCCACGATGAGAATCCTTTCCTATTAAATCTGCTTTTAACTGTTGTAGAATTCTTTTAAAAGGAATTTTATTTACAATTTTCATACACTTTTTTACTTATAAAGATAACAAATTGTAGATGATAAAATATGTTTAAAAAATTTTGAGGAGATTAACTGAAGATTAATTAATACGATGTACTATTAAATATTACACATTTTCAGTTCGAGTGGTTTTTATGAAGTGATAACGTAATAAAAATTGTATAGAGAATCTATTTAGCAACGAAAACTTCTCGATACAAAATTATTTTCCATTGCATTTCAAATAATTTTACTCGAAGTGACCATATATGTACACGAAATTATAAAATGTAAATTGTATAACATGCTAATTGAATAGCATTAATCTAGAAGCCTAAATTTAAGCCAAAAAAACCAGATGATTTTTAGAACATCTGGTTTTACTAACAAAAAATCAAAAACTACTTTCTACTTTTTCACTATTCTTTTTATTGTTACTCCTTTTTCTGTAACTATATTCATTAAATAAATTCCTTTTGGCAAACTAGAAACATTAATAGACGTTTTAGGTTCTTTTAAAACTTGTACACTCTTTCCTAAAATATTAAATATCTCTATTTTGTTAATTGCAACATTATTAGAATTTCTAATTTGTAGAATATCATTTACTGGGTTAGGAAACAATTTAATTGCTTTAGAAAACTCATTATTATCTACGGATAAGGCTGTATCATAGGTTAATGTTACATTTTCTGTTCGTATGGTTAAACCAGTAACTACAGTACTTGTTACATAACAGAAATAATAACCATTATCGGTTGCAGAAGCTTCTGTTATTTCTAACGTTTTATTTGTTGCTTCTGTTATTTTACTTCCGTTTTTATACCATTGATACTCATTATTAACTCCATTAACTTCCGCGTCTAAAGTAAAGCCACTTGTACCAAAACTTTTATCCTCTTCAACACCCACTTTTGCTTGAGGATTATATATAAAAGTTGTTAAGTTTTGATAATCTGTAAACTCATCTTCGAAATCACCAAACTGAAACTTATTGCTACTTAAATACAATGTTTGAAGTGAAGTAATTCCTGATAAATCTGGCACTTTACCAGATAACTCATTGTCTTGAAAATAAACTGTTTTTAAATTAGATAAATTGCTTAACTCACTTGGTAAGCTTGTTAATTGATTATTGTTTAAATGAATTTCCTCTAATACTCTTAGGTTTCCAAAACTTGCAGGTATGCTTCCACTTAAATCATTCCTACTCATTTGTAAATATTTAAGTTTAGATAAATTACCGAAACTCGCAGAAAATTCTCCTTTTAATTTATTATTTGATAAACTAATACTAGAAATATGCTTAGCTCCGTCAATAATTTCTGTTGTAACACCTTGCCATTTTGTTGCGTTATAAGGAGAGTTTATTGTTGCTTTTGCTAAATCTCCTGTCCAATTAGTTTTGTTTGTCCAATTTGCACCATCTAAATTATTATACATATCTACCAAAGCTTGTATTTCTCCTTCTGGTACATTGTTATATGCACTACAATCTAGACCCCAAACAATATTAGGTCTTTGTTGAGCAAAGGTTGTTGCTTCCCAATCTGCAATTGTATTTTGAGGTACAGCAATACAGTTTAAATATTGATTGCTTGAAAAACTAAAATTATTTCTGTATCCATCATGACTTACATTATCAAAAACAGAAGGTGAAAGCCCTATTTTTAAACCTGTAATTTGATTACTAGAAATATGTAAAGAGGTTAAATTAACTAAATTAGAAAAATCTAAATTACCTTCTAATTGATTAGAAGACATTTCTAACCTTTTTAAAGAAGTGATGTTATTTATTTCTTCAGGAATTGTTTTTAAAACATATTCTGCATTCGTTGAATTATATTGACTTGTAAAAGTTAACTGCTCTAAATTAGTTAACTCTCCAATTTCTGATGCAATTTCTGAAACTGAATTATTATTAAAATCCAACTCCTTTAACTGAGTTAGGTTTTTAATTACAGATGGTATTGTACCATCTAATTTATTAGAATTTAACTCAACTTTTGTAACATGTTTTTGCCCATTAATAATTGCCGTTGTTACACCAAACCAAGCACCTACATTTCTTTTTTGCGTAGCATCTGCAACCCAAGTTACTCCGTTATAAGAACCGGATAAATCGTTTTTCCAATCTGTTCCTTTTGTATTGTTGTATAAAGCAATTAATGCTTCTCTTTCTATATCTGGAATAGCATTAGTAGTTACTGCGCTACAATTGTCTGAATAGATTACACCATTGTCTAAATAACCTTTTTCTTCATTTACTCCAGATAATTGCCAAGAAACCAATTCATCACTTGGTACTTCTATACAACCTAGTGCGTTTCTTTTTAATTTAATACTATAAGACCCATTTGTGCCTCCAAAAGCTGTTGGTGAAAGATTCATTTTTAATCCATTTAAATTATTATATCTAATATTTAAATTATCTAATTTATCAAGGTTACTAATATTTAAATAGCCAGATATATTATTATAGCTAATATTTAAATTATCTAAATTAATTAAGTTATTAATAGAGCTTGGTATATTATTTAGACCATTACTAGATAGTTCTAGTTTTTTTAATGTTGCTATATTTCCTATCTCTTCTGGTAAACTCGTTAATGTTGCTACGCCTCCACTTTTATGTTCTACTTGACCATGCAAATACAACTCTTCTAATTTTGCCATTCCTCCTATACCTGATGGTAAAGTGGTTAATTGATTACTGCGTAAAAATAAATAAGTTAAGTTATCTAAATCTCCTATCTCTTCTGGTAAACTAGTCAAATCTTGATAGGTCATTGTAAAACGTTCTAACTTACTCAATAAACCTATCTCTTTTGGCAGACTTTGTATATTTTCACTTTGATTCACGTAAATACTTCCAGATAAATCTAACTCTGTTAATTCTGGTAAATCTTTTATTAAAGGTGACACATCTCCTTGAGTGTCTTGATTTGATAAAGATAATTTTGTAACATGTTTTTGCCCATCTATTAATGCTGTAGTTACTCCAACCCAAGAACCAACATTGGTTAACCTACTGGTATCTGTATCCCAATTGTTTAATGTAAATCTATCTCCTCCTCCTATAGATTCATAAACGGCTATTAATGCTTCTCTTTCACTTTGTGGAACTCTAAAACCTGTACAACTATCACTTAAGGCAACTCCATTATCTCTTTGTATTGCTTCCCATTTGGTAATATCTGCTGTTGGCACTTCTATACATGTTATAAATGGATTTTGACGTACATTATAAGATCTTGATTGAAAACCTGTTGGATATCCTCCTAATTTTAAATCTGAAATCTCATTGTCTGAAACATTTAATTGATGTAAAACATCTGTACCACTTAAATCAACCAAACCTGTAATTTTGTTTCCTACTGAATAAAATGTAACTAGCTTGATTAAATCTTTTGTAGAAGCTGGAATACTTGTTAAGGTTTTTATTGTTACATTATTCTCTCTCTTTGATTGATAATTAACATTAATACTTTCTAAGTTTGATAAATTACCAATGGTAGATGGCAATGAAGTAAACTCATTACTCTGTAATTCTAATTTCTTTAAACTTGTGATATTAGTTATCTCATCTGGTAAAACAGTTAATTTATTACCAACTAAATTTAACTCTTCTAAAGAAGCAAAATTACCTATACCAATAGGTAGACTTATAAGACCATTACTAGATAGTTCTAGTTTTTTTAATGTTGCTATATTTCCTATCTCTTCTGGTAAACTCGTTAATGTTGCTACGCCTCCACTTTTATGTTCTACTTGACCATGCAAATACAACTCTTCTAATTTTGCCATTCCTCCTATACCTGATGGTAAAGTGGTTAATTGATTACTGCGTAAAAATAAATAAGTTAAGTTATCTAAATCTCCTATCTCTTCTGGTAAACTAGTCAAATCTTGATAGGTCATTGTAAAACGTTCTAACTTACTCAATAAACCTATCTCTTTTGGCAGACTTTGTATATTTTCACTTTGATTCACGTAAATACTTCCAGATAAATCTAACTCTGTTAATTCTGGTAAATCTTTTATTAAAGGTGACACATCTCCTTGAGTGTCTTGATTTGATAAAGATAATTTTGTAACATGTTTTTGCCCATCTATTAATGCTGTAGTTACTCCAACCCAAGAACCAACATTGGTTAACCTACTGGTATCTGTATCCCAATTGTTTAATGTAAATCTATCTCCTCCTCCTATAGATTCATAAACGGCTATTAATGCTTCTCTTTCACTTTGTGGAACTCTAAAACCTGTACAACTATCACTTAAGGCAACTCCATTATCTCTTTGTATTGCTTCCCATTTGGTAATATCTGCTGTTGGCACTTCTATACATGTTATAAATGGATTTTGACGTACATTATAAGATCTTGATTGAAAACCTGTTGGATATCCTCCTAATTTTAAATCTGAAATCTCATTGTCTGAAACATTTAATTGATGTAAAACATCTGTACCACTTAAATCAACCAAACCTGTAATTTTGTTTCCTACTGAATAAAATGTAACTAGCTTGATTAAATCTTTTGTAGAAGCTGGAATACTTGTTAAGGTTTTTATTGTTACATTATTCTCTCTCTTTGATTGATAATTAACATTAATACTTTCTAAGTTTGATAAATTACCAATGGTAGATGGCAATGAAGTAAACTCATTACTCTGTAATTCTAATTTCTTTAAACTTGTGATATTAGTTATCTCATCTGGTAAAACAGTTAATTTATTACCAACTAAATTTAACTCTTCTAAACTTGTTAAACCTCCTATTGAATTTGGTAGTATACTTAATCTGTTAGTATTTAAAGGTAATTTTGTTAATTTAATTAAATTACCAATATTAGCAGGTAGTTTTTTTAATTGATTATTATTTAATGTCAACTCTTCTAACAACACTAAGTCAGACATATCTTCTGGTAAATCTGTATTAAAATTTGGGTTGTCTTCTCCTAACCTATTGTTATGTAATCTTAAGGCTTTTAATTTTGTAAAACCACCTAAACCAGCAACCACTTGTATTTGGTTGTTGTTTAAATATAAGGTTTCTAGTTCTTTTAAATTCGCAAATGCAGCTGGTGTGTTAGATAGCTCACAATTTGCAAAATCTAAATAGGTAAGTTTTGCTAATTGCCCAAACTCACTTGGTATACTTGCAATACTATTAGGTGCAGCTACCAAACGTGTTAATTCTACCAAACCACCTATTTCTGGTGGTAATAAGGTAATTTTGGTATTAGCAAATTCTAAAATTTGTAATTTTTTTAGATTACCAATTGTTGTTGGTATTACATCTACTTGGGTATTGCTAAAATATAACTCTTCTAAAGAAGTGAAGTCTCCTAATTTACTATCTAAACTAGGTATTTGATTATTACTAATATTTAGTATTTTTAAATTTACTAAATCATAAAAATCTGTTGGTATTGCAGTTATTGAATTATTATTCAAATACAACTCTTTTAATTTAGTTGCATTTTTAATTTCTGTTGCAATACTATTAATTCCTGAACTTGGTATATGTAAATGTGTTAATTCTGTAAATGCACCTATTTCTGAAGGCATTGCGCCATTAATTGCCAAACTTGTTGTATGAATTTCTGTAACTCTAGTTTCACCATTAATTACTTCAATTTCTAGCCATTCTGTATCGTTTGTCCCATTTTTTATAGTATTTGCGTACGTGTATGATTTATTTGCATATAATTTTTTTAAAGCTTCTCTTTCTAAAGCATTTGGTGTAGCTGTTTTATCTGCTTGATCGTAAGCAACTATTCGTAAACCTAAATCAAATCTATCACTTGTTAAATTTATAAAATTTGCTGGAGTAGCTGATTCTATAAACACTAACTTTGGAGTATTTTTAGTACTTAAACCATTACTTAAACTATTGGGTACTTTTAAAAAATCAATATCAGAATCGTTTACTAATAGAGTAGATAAGCTATTAAAAACACTTAAATCTAAACTCCCTGAAATGTCATTATTGCCAATTACAATTCCTGTAATGGCGTTTGGAAAATTATTTTCAGAAACAGTTCCAGTAACTTTTAAGTTATCTAAATAAAGAACGTTTAAATTGGTTAGAGAAGAAAAATCTGGAAAAGAACCTGTAAGAGCGTTATTTGACAACCTTAAAACTGAAAGAGTATTAGGAAATTTGGTAATATCTAATACATCTGATATTAGATTGTTTGCAATTTCTAATCGGAGTAATTCAGATAAATTTGTAACATCTGGTAATGTGCCTAAAAGATTATTAGTATTTAAATTTATTCTTGTAACATGTTGTTGTCCATTAACCAATGTAACCGTTACTCCTTGCCAAGTAGCAACATCAGAAGTAGAGTTTGGGTCTGTATCCCAATTTGTATTATTAGTCCAATTATCGCCATCTGTAGCATTGTATAAATCTATTAACGCTTGTCTTTCTGTTTGAGAAACTTGCGCATGAAAGGCTAAACTAAATAGCGTAAGGAAAAGTAGTAATTTTAGTTTCATAATGATTGTTTTTAGGGTAATTCCCAAATTTAATCATTAAACAAACATTAGTAAATACCTACTAGTAGGTATATTTTGCCTTTTACAACTATTTAGACTGAAAAGCAATTGAGCACTTCACAAACTAATTAACACTCTAAACTACAGTATTTTAACTTATATTTTTCAATACAATTTTTTAGTACATGCATCAAAAAAAATCTGCTCTTTTTTTATAGATGCATATTTTTTCTATTTCCTAAGTAAAAAAATACTCTTTTTTTAACTATAACAAATTATTATTTTTTAGAACTTATAAAACCCTTCTAAAAATTAAACAAAGCTATTATATACTTTAAAAAACAACTTTTTAGGTTAATTCAAATGTTAAACACCCATCTGCAGTTATAGTAAAAGTAGAACTCCATGTATAATTACCACAAGTAGCTGTAAAACTATGTGACCCTTGTGAAAGTGTAAATATTGTACCTTCTGAACAACCATTTATTCCTTGAGTATAATATTGACTAATAGTTTTTGTGGTATTTCCATCAACAGTAATAGTAATGTTTCCACACCCTTTATCCGATTTGACAAAAAAAGCAACCTTACCTTCAGTTGTTGAATTGTTTCCACCTCCTCCTCCTGAGTTACTTCCCGAACAAGGAAAATCACTCACAGGTGTATATGTAGATGGATTATTTGTAGATTGTGATATTTCATCCCAAGGAGCGAGAATTAAATTGCTTCCGCTTTTTGTAATTCTAAGTATACGTTCATCTCCATTATTATACAAAGTAAAAAAGGCAGTATTAGCATCTTCCCATCTTAAATCGGAATAAGTACCTCCAACAACATTGCCATTAGCACAAAATACGGGTACAGAATTACTTAAATCCATATAAGTATTACCAGATGATTTTAACCAATATCCATTCGACCAATTACTACTATTGCTATTCCCTGTATCTGATGGCGGATTATAAATATCAGAATCATCTTCTAATGTTTCACAACTAAAAAAAACTAAAAATAATGATAGTAGAAGTATTTTAAATCTATAAAAATTATTCAACAGAAGTAATGTTTCATTTTTTTCATGGCTTTATTTTTTTATTTTATCCAAAACTAGAAAATAAAACTGCGTAAATCAATACCTATTTATAGGTATATTTAAAATAAGTTACTTATAATAAACTATTTAGACTGAAAAGCAATTGAGTACTTTATCAACTCATTCGTGTTCTGAACATCAAGTTTTTGCTTTATTTTTTTCCAATGCTCTCTTAAGGTATGTGTAGAAATAAAAAGTTCTTCTGCAATCTCTTTTTGTTTACCTCCTTTAGATAATAATTTTAAAACCTCTTTTTCTCTTTTTGTTAAAGATGCATATTTTTCTACATTCGATTTTATAAAATCATTTTCTTCTAGAGCTCTTTTAAAAGATTTTATTGTGTTTGCAATATCTGTTGCAGATTTTTTAATTTCAATGATAGCATTACCATCTTCATCTAAACCTTTATAAGCAATTTCTGTACTTGTTTTGTTTTTTGGTTCTGCTTTTAAATCAATCAATTTATGATTTAACCAATCTCGAGCTTCTTGTTCTGTTGCAAAGTGTTTAGGTTTAAAAACACTTGGGTTAGGTTCATCAAAAACACCCATAACTTCCATATGAGAAAGCACGTCTTGTCCAACTACAAAAGCAATTGGATGATACCCCTCTTTATCAATTTTTATATACCCTTTTTCAAACCTTGGTCTTAAAATATTTATTTCTACCCAAATTTTTGTCTCATCATCTATTTGATGCTTAAAATTTTGTTGCAACCAGATAATTTGAATTGGATTAAATTTTTCTAAGCAACTTAAATAAACTAACAACTCGCTTTTAAACTCTTCTATATTGTTAGGTGTAGATTTCCAATAATTAATAAACCTTTGGTTCTCTTCTTCAAATTTTATCTCTAAATAAGGGCCTTTATAAACATTCATATTCTAAAAAAATCTCTACTTTTTTGTTTTTTATTATCCGTTCTAAATATAATTTTTCTTTTGCAAATACGAAAACAAAAATTAAATTAAGAGCAATAAAAAACCATAAAATTTATGAAAATCTTAAAAATTCTTATCTTATAAATATCATTGCTCAATTTATAGTAAAAAAGTATCTTTACAACTCAGTAAATATATTTTGTAACAAATCAATCAAACAGAAAAAATGAAAGAGAAAAACGTTGCCGAAATTTTAAAATCGGATTCAGTTTTACAAGAAATAGCATTAAAGGGTTGGGTAAGAACTTTTAGAAGTAATCGTTTTATTGCCTTAAATGATGGTTCTACTATAAAAAATATACAGTGTGTTATCGACTTTGAAAACACAGATGAAGAAACTCTAAAAAGAATTACTACAGGTGCTGCTATTGCCATAAAAGGTACAATAGTAGAAAGCCAAGGTAGAGGCCAAACCGTAGAAATTCAGGTATCTGAAATTACTATTTTAGGAGATTCAAATCCTGATGAATATCCAATTCAGCCTAAAAAACATAGTTTCGAATTTTTAAGAGAAAACGCGCATTTACGTACAAGAACTAATACATTTAGTGCAGTTATGAGAGTACGTTCTAAACTATCTTTTGCTGTGCATAAGTATTTTCAAGAAAATGATTTTAACTACGTAAATACTCCAATAGTTACTGGTTCAGATGCAGAAGGAGCTGGTGAAATGTTTAGAGTTACTACTTTTGAAGACAACAAAGCTCCGCTTACAGAAGATGGAAAAATAGATTTTTCTAAAGATTTTTTTGGTAAAGAAACTAACTTAACAGTTTCTGGTCAATTAGAAGCAGAAGCTTATGCAATGTCTTTAGGTAAAGCGTATACTTTTGGACCAACTTTTAGAGCAGAAAACTCTAATACTACACGTCATTTAGCAGAATTTTGGATGATAGAGCCAGAAGTTGCATTTATGGATTTAGATGGTAATATGGATTTGGCAGAAGACTTTATTAAATCTGTGATAAATGATGTTTTAGAAAATTGTAAAGACGATTTAGAATTTTTAGATCAACGATTAACGCAAGAAGAAAAGAGTAAACCACAAGCTCAAAGAAGCGAAATGAGTTTACTTGAAAAATTACGTTTTGTTGCCGACAATAATTTTAAACGTGTTTCATATACAGAAGCTATTGACATTTTAAGAAATTCTAAACCTAATAAAAAGAAAAAATTTCAATTTCCTATTAACGAATGGGGTGCTGATTTACAATCTGAACATGAGCGTTTTTTAGTTGAAAAACACTTTAAATGTCCGGTAATTTTATTTGATTACCCTGCTAACATTAAAGCTTTTTACATGCGTTTAAATGATGATGGAAAAACTGTTAGAGCAATGGATGTATTGTTTCCAGGAATTGGAGAAATTGTTGGTGGTGCACAAAGAGAAGAACGTTATGATGTTTTAATCGACAAGATGAAAGCCATGAACATAGATGAGAAAGAACTTTGGTGGTACTTAGATTTACGTAAATTTGGTTCTGCAGTACATTCTGGTTTTGGTTTAGGTTTTGAGCGTTTGGTTCAATTTACCACAGGAATGGGCAATATTAGAGATGTAATACCATTTCCTAGAACGCCACAAAACGCAGAATTTTAAAAAAATCATAAAATTGAATATTGTAAACGTCATTCCTAATAGAATGACGTTTTTATTTTACGCTATTTCTTATATTTGTGTATATGCTAAAGCAAAGTTTACAATACAAACTCTTACAAAAATTATCTCCTCAACAAATTCAGTTGATGAAGTTAATACAATTGCCTACACAAGCTTTTGAGGAACGATTAAAACAAGAAATCGAAGAAAACCCAGCATTAGACACTGGTAAAGAAGAATCAGATTCTTTTGATGAAGATTTATCAGATGAATATGATGATACTGGTAACGAGAAAATTGAGGCAGAAGACATCAATATTGATGAATATTTGAGTGATGATGAAATACCCAATTACAAAACACAAGCAAATAATTACTCTGCAGATGATGAAGAGAAAAATGTGCCTTATGCAGCTGGCACAACATTTCATCAATCTTTAAAAAACCAATTAAATACTTTTAGAATAGACGAAGAAGAACGAGCTATTGCAGAGTTTTTAGTAGGTAGTATTGATGATAGCGGATACATTAGAAGAGAAATTATTGATTTAGTAGATGATTTAGCCTTTACAGCAAACGTATTTACCACAGAAGAAAAAGTAATTTCAGTTTTAACTAAAGTAGTTCATACACTCGATCCTGTTGGAGTTGGAGCAAGAGATTTAAAAGAGTGTTTAATTATACAATTAAAAAATAAAGAAAAAACCAAAATTAGAAGTTTAACTATAAATATTTTAGAAGAAGCTTTTGATCATTTTGTAAAAAAACATTTTAAAAAATTACAAGAAAAGTTTAACATCTCTGAAAACGAGCTAAAAGAAGTTAATACAGAAATTTCTAAATTAAACCCAAAACCTGGTAGCTCTTATGCCGGGAATAATAAAATAGCCGAACAAATTGTTCCTGATTTTTCGATTAAAATTGTAGACGGTGTTTTAGATTTAACACTTAATTCTAGAAATGCTCCAGAATTACACATCTCTAGAGAATACAATAATATGCTCAAGGGATATCAAGAATCTACAGTAAAAAGTAAATCGCAAAAGGATGCAGTGTTTTTTATAAAACAAAAGTTAGACGCTGCTAAATGGTTTATTGATGCTATAAGACAAAGACAACAAACCCTTTTAATAACCATGAATACAATTATGCATTATCAATTAGAGTATTTTTTAACTGGCGATGAACGAAAGTTAAAACCTATGATTTTAAAGGATATTGCAGATCAAATAAACATGGATGTTTCAACTGTATCTAGAGTTGCAAATAGTAAGTATGTATCTACTCCTTATGGTACCAAGTTGATAAAAGTGTTCTTTTCTGAATCTATGAAAAACGATCAAGGAGAAGATGTTTCAACAAAAGAAATTAAGAAAATTTTAGAAACAGTTATAGCTGAAGAAAATAAAAGAAAGCCATTAACAGATGAGAAGTTATCTTTAATATTAAAGGAAAAAGGATATCCAATAGCTAGAAGAACAATAGCAAAATATAGAGAACAATTAGATTTACCTGTTGCTCGATTAAGAAAAGAAATTTAGTGCGAATTCATAAAGTTATATCAACAATACTTCATCCAATTGTACTACCAACTATTGGAGTAATGTTGTATTTTTTATTAATACCAAATAGCTTTAGAAGTAATCAAAAGTTTACCCTTTTAAGTATCGTATTTATTTGTACTTACCTAATACCTTTACTAGTCTTATTTGTTTTTAAAAAATTTAAAATTATTAAAAACTATCAAACAGAAAGCATAAAAGAGAGAAAATTACCAGTAGCTATAATGATTATAGTTTTTTATGTTTTAGGTAATACTATATATAATATTGCTAATTTAAGAGACTTAAGCATGTTATTTCATGCCAGCTCTTTAGGTTTATTTCTAATATATTTACTATTTAATTTAAAAATAAAAGCAAGTATACATTTATTATCATTTGGAATCTCAATCGGATTTTTCTTAATCTTAAGCTATACTTATAATCAAAGTATGCTACTAATAATAATTGTCTTATTATTTCTTTCTGGCATATTAGCAAGTGCCAGATTACATTTAAAAGCTCATAATAATAAAGAAATTTATCTTGGTTTTTTTATTGGAATAGCCTCTAGTTTAAGTATCCATTTTATATTATAATATATAAAAAATTAAGCCAAATTTTAAAATAGAAGAATTAATATCCTCACCATTTAAAGTTCCATTTTTAAAAATGGGAGTTAAACCGTAAAACAAATACGCATTGAACTCCGTATAACCTGCAGAAAATGTTAATCCGTATTGTAACTTCCTGTAAGCAGAAATATTTTTATTTTCAAAATCTATTGCATTTTCGGTATATTGAAATTTATTGGTTAAATTATATAAAAATTTAACACCCGTATAAATACGCCAGAAATCATATTTTTTAGCAGTAGATGTTCTCCATCTAAATTCGATAGGAAACTCTAAATTATGTGCTTTAAAAACATTTGAACTAATATTTTTAGCATTATCAAATACTGTAATATTGTTAGTTTCAGAAACTTTTAATTCGTGATTAAAAAAGTCGAATCCATAACCTACACCAAGAGCAAAAGAAATATTTCCGCTTTTAGATAAAATGAAATCTTTTAAAAACCCCGCAGAAATTGCATAGGAAAAACTACTTCTAGTTATAGTTGTAGGTTGCTTGCTAAACTGAGCATAAGTAATAGAAGCATAAATTTGATCATCCGCATATTTATCACCCAATTGCAAAGAATCTTTTTGTGCATATAAACTTGAAGTAATGCAAACAAAAACAAAAAAGTAAATTATTTTATACATAAACAAATAACGGAATATAAATATACAATATTTCAATAACTACATTTTAAATTAAGGTATAAAAAAAGGGTAATTCTAAAGAATTACCCTTTTAAATGATTTATAAAAATTAATTATTCGGCTCCTTTTTGAGTAGAATAACTAACCTTAAGAGCATTTACATCTCTTAATTTTAATCTAATATCTGTAATTGTTCCTACACTAGATTCTTTATCAGCCTTAATAGAAGTTGTCATGAAAGGTACTTCAGCTTCAGATACTTTAGATCTAGCATTAATAATAAATGCTGGAACTTGATCTGCAGAAGCAATCTTATCATTTAACTGAATTCTATTAAACCCAGAACCGTGTTTATTAACATCTTTAGATTTACCAACATATATAGTACACACTAAACTCTTATGCTCAAGTTTTTTTATTTCTGTTGCACTAGGTAATTTTGGCGCTTCAATTCTTAGGTCTGTCTCTCTCATAGTAGTAGTAACCATAAAGAAAAATAACAACATAAAAACGATATCTGGTAACGATGCTGTATTAACAGCTGGCATTCCCTTTTTTTCTTTTTAAATTTAGACATTTTGTTAAATTTTAAATTAATTAAGAAGTTGGTTCTGCGTCAGAAATAATTTGCGGATACGCATTACGTATTGCTTCAATTTTTTTCTTCAACTCTTCGTTATTTTTATCATCTTTATAAGCAGCTTCTAAATCTGTAAAAGACATATTATATCTTTGCTGACATAACCTATTTCTTAAAACTCTATATGCTCTTAATAACTCATTCTGAACTTGAATATATGTACCATACTCAGTACCTCTATCACTTTGAACAGAAATAATTGCTTTGTTTGGATGATCTGAAGAAGATTCACTTTTTTCACCTTCACAGTAATCACAGGCTTTACCTGGTGTACCATCTTCTCCTGGTTTTCCAACTCCACCACCATTATCAATAAATTTAATAGCAGCCTCTTTTAGATCTTTAATATCCATAGCTTCATTCTCTACAAGTAGATCATTATTTCTATTGATATTTACCTCGAAAATGTTTTTCTCCTTAATAACAGGTGGAACATAATCTGCAGGTGGTTTTTCTGACAGCTTTTTAGAAACCCCAGAATCTACATTCATAGTTGTGGTTACTAAAAAGAAAATTAATAACAAGAAGGCAATATCTGCCATAGATCCTGCATTAATTTCTGGATTTTCTCTTCTTGCCATAGTTTTAAGATTTAATTAATCCTTTCCCTAAATCTAATACAAAGAAAAACGCAGCTACAGCACCTAAAATAACGCTGTACCATATACCAGTTCCAACCCATTTATTAACAGTAGATCCTGCTTCTCCACCTGGTTGAATTTTACCAGCTGCATCATATACTACATTACTATCCGCCATAAAATAAGCGACTACTAAAAGCACTCCTAAAGCAACTAAGCTCATAAGCATCTTTTTTAAATTCTCTGGATTCTTAATAATTGTCCAAAGAGAAAGAACAACTGCAATAACTACTGCGGCTAAGAATAAGTAAAAAGAAAATGAAATTAATGGGCTAACAACACTGTTTTGCACATCTACATTACTCTTAATTACCTCAGCATCTTCCATACCAACTCTTACGAAAAGAATAGCTCCAACAATAGCGATGACAGCAATTATAATATTTAATATTTTATTACTTTTCATAATCGTTTTTTATTTTTTATACTTCACTAATAAATCTACCAAAGAGATAGAAGCGTCTTCCATACTGTTTACAATAGCATCAATTTTAGATACGATGTAATTATAAAAAATTTGAAGAATAATAGCTACGATTAAACCAAATACAGTTGTTAATAAGGCTACTTTAATACCTACCGCAACTACTGCAGGAGAAATGTCGTTTGCAACAGCAATATCGTTAAATGCTCCAATCATACCAATTACAGTACCCATGAAACCTAACATCGGTGCAAGTGCAATAAATAAAGATAACCAAGAAACATTTTTCTCTAATTGCCCCATTTGAACACCTCCATAAGAAACTACAGCTTTTTCAGCAGCTTCAACACCTTCATCAACTCTATCTAAACCTTGATAAAAAATAGAGGCAACTGGTCCTTTTGTATTTCTACATACTTCTTTTGCAGCTTCAACACCACCAGAACTTAATGCATCATCTACATTAGCTAATAATTTTTTTGTGTTTGTTGTTGCCATGTTTAAATATATAATTCTTTCAATGGCAATAGCTAATCCTAAGATTAATGCTACTAATACAATTCCCATAAATTCTGGACCACCATCAATAAAGTTTTGCTTTAATACTTGGTGAAACGTTTGCGCTTCTGTTGCTGTTTCTTGAGCAAAAGTTGATTGAATAGCTCCAAAAAACATAAATCCTGTTACAGATAAGACATTTACTACTTTTTTCATCTTTGTTATAATTAATTTTAATAGTTAACGGGTTAAAGATATAATTTTCATCACAAATAAAAGAAATTCGAAGACACAATCTAATTTTTTAAGAAATTATCTTCTAGTTCTATTTTTGAGACTGCCAAGTAACAAAAAATGTTAGGCATAAAAAAATTTATTTACGCTATTTGTATTTTTTTAATCACTTTTATAAAGAAATCATTCTTTTTCTAGGTTTTCATTGGTATTTATCAATCGAAATTATTAGAAATTTCTCCTCTTAATGATTTTTCGAAATAAAATGAAAATTCTTTTAAAGATAAGTTTTCGTTTAAGAGATACATTAATTTTGCAACTGCAGATTCTGTGGTAATATCCTTACCGCTTACAACTCCTATTTGTTTTAAAACTACACTGGTTTCGTAATGCCCTTGAATAACGTTTCCTCCAGAACATTGGGTAACATTTATCACTCTAATATCTTTAGTTATTGCATCTTTTAACAAACTTAAAAACCAATTTTTATCAGGAGCATTACCAGAACCATAAGTTTCTAAAACCACACCTTTTAAATCTTTAGTATTTAGAATACTTTTTACTGTTTTTTCTGTTATTCCTGGAAAAAGTTTTAATATTAGAATATCTGTTACCAAATTCTTTCTAACTATTAAATCTAGATTTTCTTTTTCTGGCTTATAAATATAATGTTCATTAAAATTTAAATGCACTCCACTTTCTGCTAATGGCGGATAATTCATAGAAGTAAAAGCTTCAAACTGTTCTGCGTTTATTTTAGTGGTTCTATTTGCTCTGTATAATTTATATTCAAAGTATAAACAAACTTCAGATATTATAGGTTTATTATTTTTTCTAGAACAAGCTATTTCAATAGAAGTGATTAAATTTTCTTTTGCATCTGTTCTTAAATCTCCTATTGGTAATTGAGAACCCGTAAAAATAATAGGCTTTTGTAAATTTTCTAACATAAAACTTACTGCAGATGAAATGTAAGACATCGTATCCGAACCAGTTAACACAACAAAACCATCAAAACCTTTATAATTTTCTTGAATTATATTAACAATTTCAACATAATTTTGAGTATTCATATTTGAAGAATCTATAGGCTCTTCAAAAGAAATACTCTCTACATTACAATTTAATTGTTCTAATTCTGGGATTTTTTCTAGAATCTGATTAAAATCAAACGCCTTTAAAGCATTTGTTTTATAATCTTTTATCATTCCAATTGTTCCACCAGTATAAAGAAGTAATATTTTTGGTTTTATTGACATTTTGACATTTTTTTGCTCCAAATTAAAAATGGAATAATTTATGTTGTAAATTTATCAAACAAAAATGAACTAAAAAATTTAAAACAATATACAATTATGATAGGTTTTTATATTCTTATTGGTGCAATCTCTTTATTAAGCTGGTTAGTTAGCAACACTCTTAAAAGAAAATTTAAAGAGTATTCTCAAATTCAATTGAGAAATGGCTTAAGTGGAGCTGAAATAGCAGAAAAAATGCTAGCAGACCATGGTATTTACGATGTTAAAGTTATCTCTACTCCCGGTAGATTAACTGACCATTACAATCCAAAAGACAAAACTGTAAATTTGAGTGAATCTGTATACAGTCAGAGAAATGCTGCCTCTGCTGCTGTAGCAGCTCATGAAGTTGGCCACGCAGTTCAACATGCAAAAGCTTATAGTTATTTAACAATGCGTTCTCAATTAGTGCCAATTGTGAGTATTACTTCTAAATTTTCTCAATGGATGGTAATTGGTGGATTAATATTAGGCGCTGCGTCTGGAGCACAAGGTGTTGGTTTTTATATTGCTATTGTCGGATTAATTTTTATGGGTTTTGCTACATTATTTAGTTTTATTACTCTTCCTGTAGAATATGATGCTAGTAATAGAGCATTGGCGTGGTTAAAAAATAAAAACATGGTTTCTCAAGAGGAATTTGCTGGTTCAAAAGATGCTTTAAAATGGGCGGCTAGAACTTATTTGGTTGCAGCCCTAGGCTCTCTTGCTATGTTATTATATTGGGGCCTACAAGTTTTAGGTGGTAGAGATTAATATCTCAAATACATTTATAGTATCGCTTTTATTTTATAAAACACTTAACACTTTTGATTATTAAATCAAGAGTGTTTTTTTTGTATTAAAAATCTACAAAAAAGTTTACAGTTCTTAATTATGATTAAGACTTAATATAAAAAGAGAAATACTTCTAACACAGATTGAAATGACATTCTTTTTTTTGCTGAATTAACTTCTTTATCTCAAATAAATAATAAAAATGGCTACAAACAAAACTACCTTTCTAATTTCTTAGAAAGGTAGTTTATCTTAAATATATTATATTATTTTTTATTGAGCTTTAGAGGTAGAATTTTAATTACCATACTTAGTCCAATCGCTGCAAATGCTCCCAACATAAAATCTAAAATATCAGCGTATTTAAAAGTTTTTTCCCAAAGAAAACCTAACGTCAATCCTAAAATAGCAATAAGCATCCCAATAATTTGATTTTTGTTTATTTTCATGCTAGTCATTTAGCTTAAGAACTGCCATAAATGCTTCTTGTGGTATTTCTACATTACCTACTTGACGCATTCTTTTCTTTCCTTTTTTCTGCTTTTCTAATAACTTACGTTTCCTAGAAATATCTCCACCATAACACTTTGCAGTAACATCTTTACGCAAAGCTTTGGTAGTTTCACGCGCAATAATTTTTGCTCCAATTGCTGCCTGAATAGGAATATCGAACTGTTGTCTTGGTATTAAAGTTTTTAATTTTTCAACTATTTTTTTACCAATTGTATAGGCATTGTCTGCGTGTAAAAGTGCCGAAAGTGCATCAACAGGTTGTGCATTTAAAAGAATATCTACTCTTACTAATTTCGATTCTTTCATACCAATTGGATGATAATCAAAAGAAGCATACCCTTTAGAAACAGTTTTTAAACGATCGTAAAAATCAAATACAATTTCTGCCAAAGGCATTTCGAAAATTAATTCTACTCTCTGCGTAGTTAAATAGGTTTGATTTGTTATTTGACCTCGTTTTTCAATACACAAACTCATAACTTGCCCAACAAAATCGGATTTTGTTATAATTGACGCCTTAATAAATGGTTCTTCTACTCTATCTAATCGAGATGGATCTGGTAAATCTGTTGGATTATTCAACAAAATCATTTCATCAGGATTTTTCTTGGTATACGCGTGGTAAGAAACGTTGGGTACGGTTGTTATAACCGTCATATTAAACTCACGCTCTAAACGTTCTTGAATAATTTCCATGTGTAACATTCCTAAGAACCCACAACGGAAACCAAAACCTAAAGCAGCAGAACTTTCTGGTTGAAACACTAAAGAAGCATCATTTAATTGCAGTTTTTCCATAGAATAACGCAATTCTTCATAATCTTCTGTATCTACAGGATAAATTCCTGCAAAAACCATTGGTTTTACATCTTCAAAACCATCAATAGTTTCTGTTGTTGGTTTGTGTGCATCTGTAATTGTATCTCCTACTTTTACTTCTTTTGCAGTTTTTATTCCTGTAATTAAATACCCAACATCACCAGTTTTAACCGATTTTTTTACAACTTGTTCTAACTTTAAAGTTCCAACCTCATCAGCAAAATAGTTTTTGCCGGTTGCCATAAACTTAATTTCTTGTCCTTTTTTAATTTCTCCGTTTAAAACTCTAAAATAAGTTTCAATTCCTCTGTAAGAATTGTAAACAGAATCGAAAATTAAGGCTTGTAATGGCGCTTCAGGATCTCCTTCTGGAGCTGGAATTCTATCTATAATTGCTTCTAAAATATTATCTACTCCAAAACCAGTTTTTCCACTTGCATGTATTACCTCTTCTGCATCACAGCCTAATAAATCTACAATATCATCTGTTACTTCTTCTGGATTAGCAGAAGGTAAATCTACTTTATTAAGAATAGGGATAATTTCTAAATCGTTTTCTAAAGCTAAGTATAAGTTAGAAATTGTTTGTGCTTGTATACTTTGTGCTGCATCTACAATAAGTAAAGCACCTTCACAAGCTGCAATAGATCTCGAAACTTCGTAAGAGAAATCTACGTGACCAGGAGTATCAATTAGATTTAAAATAAATTTTTCACCTTTATGCTCAAAATCCATCTGAATAGCATGCGACTTTATGGTAATACCACGTTCTCGCTCCAAATCCATACTATCTAATAACTGTGCTTTCTTTTCGCGCTCAGTTACAGTGTTTGTATAATCTAACAATCTATCTGCCAACGTACTTTTACCGTGGTCAATATGCGCAATGATGCAAAAGTTTCTAATATTCTTCATTCGTCGTAATTCTAACTGCTTTCAACCAACAAAGATATGTTATTTACAGACCTTGTCAAAAATAAAAAGTATAATGAATTTCATTATACTTTTTATTTTTATTACTTTTTTATTCCAGATTCTTTAATGGCTAATTGAAATTCATCCCAACTTACTTTTCCATCCCCATTAGCATCAAAACTTTTCAGCATAAAATCTGCAACTAAACCTCTAATTAATGCACTAACTTTAGCTTCTTTTAATAACTTTTTAAAATCAGATTTTATTAAGAAACCATCATTATCTTCATCAAAATAACCAAAGGCTTCTTTAGGTTCAGCAAATTTACTTCGCATTAATTTTTCGATATTAACTAAGATTTTTTCTTTTGTCCAAACCATTTAATCTTGCCATTCTGCAATAAATAAATTCGTATCTCTTTTGTTTATTTCATATTGTCAATCCATCTAGTCTTGCCACTCTGCAATAAACAAGTTGGTATCTCTACCTCCTCCATTATTTCTGTTTGATGAAAATGCTAGTTTTTTTCCATCATTAGAAAATACTGGAAATGCATCAAATGTTTCTCCATGGGTAATTCTTTCTAAATTTTTACCATCAATATCAATTAGATATAAATTAAACGGAAACCCTTTTTCAGCTTCAAAATTAGAAGAAAATAAAATCTTTCTTCCTGAAGGATGAAAAAACGGACTCCAATTTGCATTTCCTAAATCTGTTAACTGACGTAAACCAGAACCATCAGAATTACAGATATATAACTCCATTTCTGTAGGTTGCACTAATCCTTCTTTTAATAAATCTTTGTATTCTTTAATCTCTTCATCAGTTTTTGGTCTCGAAGAACGAAAGATCAATTTTGTTCCGTCTGGCGAGAAAAAAGCACCTCCATCATAACCTAATTCAGAAGTAATTTGCTTTACATCAGAACCATCAATATTCATGGTAAATAATTCTAAATCTCCTGTTCTCATTGATGTAAATACAATTTTATCCCCTTTTGGAGAAACTGTTGCCTCTGCGTCATAACCTGGTTCGTTAGTTAATTGTTGGGTGATATTTCCTTCTAAATCTGCAACAAAAATATCATAAGAATCATAAATTGGCCATACATACCTCCCTTCTCTTCTTAAAGGTGAAGGCGGACATTCTTTACCTCCTAAATGTGTAGAACCATAGACATAACTCTTATTATCAGGTAAAAAATAAGCACAAGTTGTTCTTCCTAAACCAGTTGAAATCATTGGCGGAATTGAATCTTTAAAAGTATCACCAACATTCATTAAAAACATTTGATCACAACCAACATTCCAGTCTTTATTATTAGACTGAAAAATAATTTGTTTATCATCAAAACTCCAATAAGCTTCTGCATTATCTCCACCAAAAGTAACTTGTTGTATAGATTTAAAATGCTTTTCTTCAGGATAAATTAAACCACCTTTCCATTTTTTGGTTTCACCAGATTTTGCATCTGAATTTTCTTTTTTGTTAGTTTTACAAGCTGTAATTGTTATAGATATCAGGAGTAGAAGAAGTAATCTAAATTTCATTTTATACAATATAATAAGTGATAATAATTCTCTAATTTTGTAAAAATAATATTTATCATCATGAGAAACCTTTTTATTTTATTTTTTTATGTTTTTTAATTTCTTGCAAAGAATCTATAAATCAAGAAAATAGAATAAAAGAAGATGTAACTTTTTTAGCTTCTGATGATTTACAAGGTAGGCAAACAGGAACTGATGGTGAAAAAAAGCTGCAGCGTATATTGCAAGTCGCTTTAAAGAATTAGGATTGTCTGAAAAAGGAACAGAAAAATATTTACAACCTTTTACCTTTAAACCAAAGACAAATCCTCATGAAGAAGTAAAATTTGAGGTAAATGGTGATGGAACAATAACAGGAAATAACGTAATTGGTTTTTTAGATAATAAAGCAGAAAACACGATTATTATTGGCGCTCATTTTGATCATTTAGGTTTTGGAGGCGAAGGCTCTTTATATAGAGATTCTATGAAAGCCATTCATAATGGTGCTGATGACAATGCTTCTGGAATATCAGTTTTATTAAATTTAGCTGCAAAATTAAAAGAAAAAAACACCAATAACAATTACCTTTTTATGGCTTTTTCTGGAGAAGAAATGGGGCTTTTAGGTTCTAATTATTTTGTTAAAAACCCAACTATTAATACAAAAAAAGTATCCTATATGATTAATATGGATATGGTTGGTAGAATGAAAAAAGATTCTTCTTTAGCTGTTTATGGAACAGGAACTTCACCAATTTTCAAACAAACTCTAAAATCTCATAATGATAGTTTTAAATTAATTCAGCAAGAATCTGGAGTTGGACCAAGTGATCATACAAGTTTTTATTTGGCTGATATTCCTGTATTACATTTTTTTACGGGTCAGCATGAAGATTATCATAAACCTGGTGATGATTCAGAAAAACTGAATTATGATGGAATGGAATTAATTTCTAAATATATTTTTAACATCATTTCTGATTTAAATGACAATGGAAAATTAGCTTTTAGAAAAACTAAAAATGAAAGTGAAAGTACACCTCGTTTTAAAGTTGGTTTAGGTGTAATTCCTGACTATATGTTTGACGGAAAAGGAATGCGAATTGATGGTGTTTCTGAAGAAAAACCAGCACAAAGAGCAGGTTTACAAAAAGGCGATATTGTAATAAAACTTGGAAATAATGAAGTGATAAACATGATGACTTACATGAAAGCTTTAGCTATTTTTAAAGAAGGAGATAAAACCAAAGTAGTTGTTCAACGAAAAAATGAAAAAGTAACTACAGAAATTCAGTTTTAATATTCTTTTACAAATAAATCAACCTGTTAAATTTTAAATTTAGCAGGTTTTTTCATTCGCATAAAAAAAGTAAATTTGCAGCATGGTAAAAATTGGTAACATAGAACTTCCAGACTTTCCGCTTTTATTAGCGCCAATGGAAGATGTTTCAGATCCTCCGTTTAGAGCTTTATGTAAAGAAAACGGAGCAGATGTTGTTTACACTGAATTTATTTCTTCGGAAGGATTAATCCGTGACGCAGCAAAAAGCGTTATGAAATTAGATATATATGAAAAGGAACGACCTGTAGGAATACAGATTTTTGGTGCCAATTTAGATTCAATGTTGAAAACTGTGGAGATTGTAGAAAAATCTAACCCAGATATTATTGACATTAATTTTGGATGTCCTGTTAAAAAAGTGGTTTCAAAAGGTGCAGGTGCTGGAATTTTAAAAGATATAGATTTAATGGTTTCTCTAACAGAAGCTATGGTTAAACACACCAATTTACCAGTTACTGTTAAAACACGTTTAGGTTGGGATCATGATTCTATTAAAATTGTTGAAGTTGCAGAACGTTTGCAAGATGTAGGTTGTGCAGCAATATCAATTCATGGTAGAACTCGAGCACAAATGTATAAAGGTGAAGCAGATTGGAAACCAATTGCTGATGTAAAAAACAACCAGAGAATGCATATTCCTGTTTTTGGAAATGGAGATGTAACTTCTCCTGAAAAAGCAATGGAAATGAGAGATAAGTTTGGTTTAGATGGTTGTATGATTGGTAGAGCATCTATTGGTTACCCTTGGTTCTTTAACGAGGTAAAGCATTATTTTAAAACTGGAAAACATTTAAGCAAACCTACAATTGCACAGCGTGTGGAAATGGCGCGTAGACACTTACAAATGGCTATAGATTGGAAAGGTAATCATTTAGGTGTTGTAGAAACAAGAAGACATTATACTAATTACTTTAAAGGAATTCCTCATTTTAAAGAGTATCGTATGAAAATGGTTACTTCTGATGATGCTAAAGATGTTTTTACAACATTTGATGAAGTTGAGACGAAGTTCGGGAACACTATTATTCCTCAATTTTAAATGAATCCATAATTTTAATAGCTTCATCTACTACATCTTTATAAAGAATATTACTAGCTTTAAAATGTAGTTTGTAAATTTTACTTTTATGATAGTAATACAAGAACAAATTTGTGTTATTTCTACTATTCCAAATAGAACCATACTTTAAAAGTAGAGCATCTCCGTATTTTGTATTCTCAACTATTACTTTCTCAAAATTTGTGTTTACCGTTATATTGTTCGTTTTAATTTCGTTTTCAAAAAAATCAATTTTACTTTCTACATTTTTAATAACAAAAACACCTATCGTAACCTTTTGGCTTTCTAAACCATTATCCATAAATCTCTTAGGAGAATGATATATAGAATGATACCCTAAATAAGAATACCAATTATTAGGAATTTCAAATGAATAATCATTCATGAAGTTTAAAATAACTGACTTCTCTAAGGGAACAAATTTTTTGGTATTCCAGATTTTATTTTCAGAAGTTTTACATCCAAATAACAGCATTAAGCACAAAAATAATTGAAGGTTTTTCATAAAAATTAATTTTCAATAAAATTTGCAGAGATTCTTGAACTTGCAATTTTTGCAGCAATAAAACCAAGAATTGTAATCGTACTAATAACAATAATTAGGTTAGAAAATCGAAACTCTACAGGATATGCAAAATTTTCTGTAATCATAAACAAACTAAATTCTTTTTGAAGAAATAATAAAATTAACCCTAAAGTTAAACCTATAAGCATTCCAAAAAAAGTAAGTAAAAAACCCTGCAATACAAATATCCTTTTAATCTCTTTTACTGTTGCTCCTAAACTAAAAAGCGTTTTTAAGTTATCCTTTTTATCAATTATCATCATAATAATTGTACCAATAACATTAAACAATGCTATAATTACAATCAATGTAAAAATTAAATAAGAAACAAAATTTTCAGTATTTATTACTTTGTAAAAAACTTCATTCAATTGTTCTTTAGTTTGAACTTTAAAATTATCCCCTAAAGCTGTTTGTAGTGTTTCAGAAACAACATCTGCATAAGCATTTTTAGTCAATTTCAACTCTAAAGCAGATACCTGATTCTCTTTAAACTTTAATAAACTTTTTGCTTGTTGTAGAGAGACAAACACATATTTACTTTCAAACTCTTCTGTACCGGTATATAAACCTACTATTTGAACATTTGTTTTATAGAAAGCGTTATTAGGGTTTATAAACCCTGTACCTGGTTTTGGTACCATTATTTTTAAAGGCTGACCAAAACTCCTTATACCTAAAGATAATTTATAAGCTATAGTTCCACCTATAACCGCAGTATTGGAATAATTAACATCTAACCAAGAGCCTTGACTTAGGGTTGAATCTATACTAGAAATGATAGTGTAATTCTCTTCAACTCCTTTTATAAATGCAATTTCGTTTTTATTATTATATTCTAAAAAAACACGTTCCTCTATAACTTTAGAACTTAATGATATAGCTGAGTTTGCATCAATTATTTTACTAAGCTTATCAGTAATAAAAAAAGATTTCCCTTTAACCGAAGTAATTTTAATATCAGGATCAGAAGCATCTAATAAACTATAACTAAAAGTACGTAAACCAGAAAAGCCTGATAAAATAATAAATAATGCTAAAGAACCAACAATAACACCAAATGAAGCAATTATTGTAACAATGTTAATGGCATTATTACTTGTTTTGGTAAATAAATATCTTTTAGCTATGTAGAGAGAAAAATTCAAATTATAAGGTTGAATTTATCTTTTTTTACGCCTAGGAAGCATCTCTGGGTTTTTAATAGGATTTTCATCCTCTCCTTTTAAAGACTTATCAATTTCTTCAATATAATCTAACGTATCATCACCATAAAACAATAACTCAGGCATTCTACGCAATTGATTTTTTGTTCTTTGCGCCATTTCATGACGAATTAAAACTGTGTTAGATACTACACCTTTAATTATTTCATCTCTATTAATAGAAGGAAAAACGCTTAAATAAACCTTAGCAACTCCTAAATCTGAAGTAACATGAACCTTAGAAACAGAAATTAGAATTCCTTTCATTCCATCTTGTGCTGCTTTTTGCAATACATCTACTAAGTCTTTTTGCAGAACACCTGCTATCTTTCTTTGTCTATTCGTTTCTTCCATACCGCAAATTTACGATATTTTTAAAGAGTGTAAACTTTATTTTTTATTGCATACATAACTAAACCAACTCTATTTCTTACATTTAATTTAGTGAACAGAGTATCTCTATAACCATCAATAGTTTTTGGACTTAAATTCATCTTATCTGCAATTTCTTTATAGGTTAACTCTGTACATGCTAACCTTAAAAAAGTAACTTCTCTTTCCTTAAAAACAATATCTTCTTCTATATTTCCAGAAATTGATTTCATTAATAAATTAGTAACACTTCTGGTATGATAAAATCCATTTTCAACAATTTCTATTAATGCTTTTTCTAAAATAGATTTTTCTGTATCTTTTAACAAGTAACCAACAGCTCCCGCTTTGAGCATTTTTAATACAGTCTTATCTTCATCTTCAACAGAAAGTGCCATAACATTAACCTCAGAATGATTTTGTTTAATCCATTCTGTAGTTTCAATTCAATTCATTATTGGCATATTAATATCCATTAATACTACATCTGGTATAAACTCAGAAATAGAAAATTTATCAACAAGTTCTTGTCCATTTTTACAAGTATATAAAACTGTAAAATTTTCAAAAGTATTTACCATCGCTTGAATTGCTTGAGATAGTAAAGTATGGTCATCAACAACTACAACGGTAAATTTTTTCATAATTTATAGTTTATTTTAAGAATAGTTCCTTTATTTTCCTCAGATAAAAATACAATTTCTGCATTAATTAATTTTGCTCTTTTTTTTATATTTAATAAACCTATTCCTTCTTTTTTTGTTTCTGAAGAAAAACCTATTCCATTATCTTCCGCAGTAATATTTAGTAAGTCATTAAAGTATTCTAAAGATATTTTTAAAATAGAAGCTTTAGAATGTTTAATTGTATTTGAGAAAAATTCTTGTAAAATTCGAAAAATAATTATATTATGCTTTTTATCAATTTCTTTTTCAATACCAATAATTTCTAAACTAGATTTTATAAAATTTAACCTATTAAAACGATCTACTTCTAGTTGAATTGCTTCTTTTAAATTAATATTTTTTATAGCTTCTGGGTTAATTAATTTTGATAACGAACGAACCTCTGTTAAACCTTTTGTAATCGTTTCTGATACGTCTTTAATATTTTCTTCAGTAGCATTCTGTAGTTGAATTTTAGCCAAAGTTAAAAGCTGACCAATATTATCGTGTAACTCCCAACTAATATTTCTTAAAGTTTCTTCTCTAATTTCTATTTGAGTTTCTGCAATTTCTCTTTCAAAACGCTTTTTTGCTTCTTTTTGTTCTTCTATTAAGCTGTTTTTTTTCGTTGAAAAGTTGTAAATAAAACCACTAATGCTACCACTACTAATAAAATTAATAGTGTAGATATTATTAGAACTAAGCCTCCATTTTCTTGCATGTTATTAAACCATAAATAATACTAAGATGTAAAATAGCTATTACAGCTAGTAATATAGGAAACATTGTTCTACTATTAAAAAATCCAGAGAATAATAAAGTAAAAAAGGGAATTGTAACTAAGTAAAAAATTAAGAAGCCTACAGACATCCAAAAAGAAAATAACTTTTTATAATTTAAAATCTTATTAGAATTTAATAATTCTTTAAAAAATAAAATGATAAAAACGCTATTTACCACACCTTCTAAGGAAGTTGTATATTTCTGCAATTCAACTACAATAAAGCTTAAAAAATATATTAAATTAAAAACAATGACAAGTTTTATAATTAGCTTTAAAGTTTTAGTGCTTTTAATTAAATTATAATAAATTAAAGCTACTAAATTAAATTCAAAAAAAGTATATAAATTTATAAACCAAAAATTATTGTCTTTAATAAAACTAGAGACAAAATCAGTTAAACAAGCACAAAACAAATACAAAACAAAATAGGTGTAAAATTTTGATTTATACTTTTTTATATATAATAACGCTACAAATAAACTAATATACTGTAAAGATCTACCTGCAATATTTATTGATTCCAAAGTTATACTATTTTGGTGGAACAGTTGGAAACTTATTTACTGAAGAACTTTCTGTAGATTCAAATTTTGGTAGTATGGAGCCAGTGTAAACTTTTTTAGCTCTTACCTGCTCTAAATATTTTGATACACTTACTGGATTTCCTTTTTCTGAATATAATGGCTCAAAAGCTGCATCATATTTCCCATCAATTATTGTAGTTGGTGTAAAAATAATTGTAACTCTATTTCGTAATTCTTTATTACTATAATTTTTAGGATAAGAAGTAGGTATAATTCTAAAACCAGTTACTGGAATATCTTTTTCTTTAGAGATTCTTTCAATATACGCTATGTATTGCTTTAAATCATCTAATTTATACCAATTATAATCTGTAGAAGTTGTTTTTTTTCCATTAGAAACTTTTTTAAGATATTTATTCATTTCTTTTTTAACACCATTATCATAAGAGTCCATCATTTCTGCCATTTCTAAATAAGTAATTACTTGTGAAGGTTTATTACTATTTGGATAACATGATAATTTTTCATTTTCATATTTAATTTCTTTATGATTACAGTTGGAATTACAAGAAAAAAATAAAAATGAACAGAGTACTATAGCAAAATAATTTAACGTTTTTAAATTCATAATCAATATTTATATAATCTAAAAATACAATATAAATCTAAAAAAATATTTTTCATTAAAAAAGGGTGTTTTTCCTTAGTTAAATTAAGTGATTAAACTCTTACTCATTATTGTTTTTTAATTCATCTTTGAATTAAGAAAAAGAAGAATTGGGAAGATTGCATAAAAAAACATCTTTATTAATAAAGATGTTTTTTTTAATTTTATAATCGTAAATACTTAATTAATAGCCTCAAACTAAATAAATAATTTGAGGCTATTATAACACTTATTATTAAGTAAAATTAATCAGCTAAAATAATAGCCTTATTATCGTTTAATTCTAATGTTCCAGAATTTATTGCTAATGTTAAAATTTTATCATCATCAATATGTGGCACTAATTTTCCGTTTAAGTCATTTAATTCAATATGCTCTTGAGAATGAATATGAATTTTTACTTGACCTTCTTTTAAAATAGAGACTACTGGTGCGTGATTATTTAACATTTGAAAATCTCCATTAATACCAGGTACAGTTATGGCATCAACTTCTGATGAAAATAAAATAGCTTCTGGTGTTACAATTTCTAAATACATAGTTAAACTTATTTAACTATCCTGAACTTGAATCAGGATTTATTAATGTTAGTAATAGGTTTTTAAAACAGATGCTGAAATAAATTCAGCACTTGCTTTTGCTTATGCCTCCGCAAGCATTTTCTCACCAGCATCAATTGCGTCTTGAATTGATCCTCTTAAGTTAAATGCTGCTTCAGGGTATTTATCTAACTCACCATCCATAATCATATTAAAGCCTTTAATAGTGTCTTTAATATCTACTAATACACCAGGTATACCTGTAAATTGTTCAGCTACATGAAAAGGTTGAGATAAGAAACGTTGTACACGTCTAGCTCTGTGAACTACTAATTTATCTTCTTCAGATAATTCTTCCATACCTAAAATAGCAATAATATCTTGTAATTCTTTATAACGTTGTAAAATTTCTTTTACAGCTGTTGCTGTATTATAGTGCTCATCTCCTAAGATTTCAGCAGATAAAATTCTAGAAGTAGAATCTAATGGATCTACTGCAGGATAAATACCTAATTCTGCAATTTTACGAGATAATACAGTTGTAGCATCTAAATGCGCAAACGTTGTTGCTGGCGCTGGATCTGTTAAATCATCTGCAGGAACATAAACCGCCTGTACTGATGTAATAGAACCTTTTTTAGTAGATGTAATACGTTCTTGCATTGCACCCATTTCAGTTGCTAATGTTGGTTGGTAACCAACTGCAGATGGCATACGTCCTAAAAGTGCCGACACCTCAGAACCTGCTTGTGTAAATCTAAAAATATTATCAACAAAGAAAAGAACATCTTTTCCTTGTGCCTCTCCTGCTCCATCACGGAAATACTCAGCAATAGTTAAACCAGATAATGCAACACGTGCACGTGCTCCTGGTGGCTCATTCATTTGTCCGAATACGAAAGTAGCTTTTGAATCTCTCATACCAGGTTTATCTACTTTTGATAAATCCCATCCTCCTTCTTCCATAGAATGCATAAAGTCATCACCATACTTGATAATCCCTGACTCTAACATTTCACGAAGTAAATCATTACCTTCACGAGTTCTTTCACCAACTCCTGCAAACACAGATAAACCACCATGTCCTTTCGCAATGTTGTTAATTAACTCTTGAATTAATACTGTTTTACCTACTCCTGCTCCACCAAATAATCCAATTTTACCACCTTTTGCATAAGGTTCAATTAAATCGATTACTTTAATTCCTGTAAATAAAACTTCTGTAGATACAGATAAATCTTCGAACTTAGGTGCAGATCTATGAATTGGTAAACCGTCTTTACCATCTTTATTTAAATTACCAAGACCATCAATAGCCTCACCAGTAACATTAAATAAACGACCGTAAATATCATTACCTATTGGCATTTGAATTGGACTTCCTGTAGCAAAAACTTCTGCCCCTCTAGATAATCCATCAGTAGCATCCATAGAAATAGTTCTAACAGTATCTTCACCAATGTGTTGTTGTACTTCTAAAACTAAAATTGAACCATCAGCTTTTTTAATTTCTAACGAATCATAAATTTTAGGAAGCTCGTTGTTTTCTGTATTGAATTCAACATCAATAACTGGCCCAATTATTTGAGAAACTTTACCTGTAGTTGTAGACATTTTGTATCTAATTAAATTATTATTATTTTATATGGGAACTACCCTCTCATTTTCAAGGTGCAAAGGTACTTTTTTTGTTTGAATTTAAAAAAGTTTTTTAACTAAAAAAGCCTCATCTTAAAGATGAGGCTTTTAATATAGTAGTTTAACTAAATATTAGTTAGTTACTTTAATTTCTACTCTTCTGTTTTGAGCTCTTCCTGCTCTAGTTAAGTTAGATGCTTCTGGATGTGCTTCACCATAACCTTTAGCAGTTAATCTTGAAGCATCAATTCCTTTTCTTACGAAGTAATCTTTAACAGCATTTGCTCTTTTTTCAGATAACTTTAAGTTAGAAGAAGCTCTACCTGAACTATCAGTATAACCTCCAATAGCAAAAGTTGCTTTATTGTTTTTACTCATAATTGCAACAATAGCGTCTAATTGCTTAGTTACACCAGATTTGAAAGAAGATCTTCCTGAGTTAAATAATATAGATTTAGCAGCAAATTTAATTGCTTCAACAGCTTCATCTTTAATTACTGGCACAGGACATCCGTTATTAGATGCAGGTCCTACAACACTAACACATTTATCATCTCTATCTAATACACCGTCTCCGTCAGTATCTGGCCAAGGACATCCACCATTTGCAGCAGGTCCTGCAGTAGTAGCACATTTATCGTCTTTATCAACAACACCATCTCCGTCAGTATCAGGACAACCTTTATTAGCTTTAGTTCCTTTAGAATTAGGACACATATCATCTTTATCAGCAACACCGTCTCCGTCAGAATCAGGACAACCGTTCATAGCTGCTAAACCTGCAACATTAGGACAAGCATCATCAGAATCTTTTACACCGTCTCCATCAGCATCAGGACATCCGTTAAATTCTGCTAAACCAGCAACTTCTGGACAAGCATCATCTTTATCATATACTCCGTCTCCATCAGTATCTTTTCCTCCAAATTTAATAACTAAACTTAAAGAATGTTGCCAATGATTTTGTACTTTATCTGCAAAACCACGTTTAGCACCTGTCTGAAAGTTTAATCCTAAGTTTTCATTAAACCAAGTATTAAATCCAGCACCAAATGTTAACATTCCTTCACCTTCAGAATCTACAGAAACATAACTACCACCTAAATGAACATAAGGATCAAACCAACCTGTATCAATTCCAGGGGCTAACTCATTTAAGTCATACCTTACAGAAGCATCGATAGAATAATAAAGAAAATCAGAATCATTTTCTAATTTGAAATTTTCAATCTTATTTATAGAACCTGCTAATTGTAAACTAAATCCTTTTTCTAAATACTTACTTACAGAAAGCCTTGAAATCGAAGGCAATAGATTCCAATCCTGATCACTACCTAAAAGATCTTCAAAGTGAATCTTCTCACTAATTGGTGCATGAATAAAATCTACAGTATTCATACCAAAACTTACAGCCCATGGGTTGTTTTCATCTTGTGCGCTTACGTTACTAACTGTTACCAACGTAAATAAAGCTATCACAGCTAATTTTAATCGTTTCATTATCAAATTTTTAAATTAAAAGTTCGTTATTATAATACGCAAAAGTAAAGTCTTCTATCGTATCTACAAAGACAAATCTACAAAATATTCATAAAAGAGCAATTTTTTATCAATTCTAAATAACTTTTAGCTCTTTACCTACCTTTACAAATGCAGAAATAGCCTTATCTAAATGCTCTTTCTCGTGTGCCGCAGAAAGCTGCACTCTTATTCTTGCTTTTTCTTTAGGAACAACAGGAAAAAAGAAACCTATAACGTAAATACCTTCATCCAACAACTTATTTGCCATCGTTTGAGATAATTTTGCATCATATAACATAACCGGTACTATTGCTGCATCTGCACCAACCAAATCAAAACCAGCTTTTTCCATTTCTGTTCTAAAGTAATTTGTATTCCATTCTAATTTATCACGTAATGAAGTATCTTCAGAAATTAAATCAAAAACCTTTAATGAAGCTCCAACTATTGCCGGCGCTAAAGAATTAGAAAACAAATAAGGACGTGAACGTTGACGTAAAATTTCTATGATTTCTTTTTTTGCCGTTGTATAACCTCCCATTGCACCTCCTAAAGCCTTACCCAAAGTACCCGTAACAATATCTACACGATCCATTACGTTTTTCAATTCTACTGTACCTCTACCTGTTTTACCAATAAAACCAGTTGCATGACATTCATCAACCATAACCAAAGCATCATACTTATCTGCTAAATCACAAATTTCATCTAGCTTAGCTACAATTCCATCCATAGAAAAAACACCGTCTGTAACTATTATTTTAAAACGATGATTTTGTTTATTCGCTTCAATAAGTTGCTCTTCTAAAGCCGACATATCATTATTACTATATCGATAACGCGCTGCTTTACACAAACGAACTCCATCAATAATAGATGCGTGATTTAAACTATCAGAAATAATTGCATCTTCTTTTGTTAGCAATGGTTCAAAAACACCACCATTTGCATCAAAAGCTGCTGCATATAATATGGTATCTTCAGTTGTGTAGAAATCTGCAATTTTTTGCTCTAATTGTTTGTGAATATCTTGAGTACCACAAATGAAACGTACAGAAGACATTCCAAAACCATGAGTATCCATAGTATCTTTTGCTGCTTTAATAACTTCTGGATGATTAGACAACCCTAAATAATTATTTGCACAAAAGTTAATTACCTCTTCTCCTGTAGAAATTTTAATAACTGCATCTTGAGAGGATGTTATTATTCTTTCTGACTTATACAATCCAGCATCTTTAATTTCCTGAATCTCTTTTTTTAAAGTATCTTTAATTTTACCGTACATTTTTTATTGATTTAAAAAATACAAAGTTACAAAGTTTATTTTTTTGATTATACCTCAACAACATCAATTTTATCATTAATATAAATTAAGAGTTTTTTCTTTACTTTAAAGTCCATCGATTTTAAAACTCTCTCGTACCTTAATAATTGCTGATGATGCTCTTTTGATTGATTTCCTGTTTTATAATCTATGACTACAACCTCATTTTTATCTGTAAAAACCAAACGATCTGGTATAATTATTTGGTTATCCACATCTAGAATCTCTCTTTCATTAAAAACAGTTACAAACTCTGAAAAATAAAATTTTAAATCTATATGATTAACAATCAAAACAATTTTCTCTTTAATAACTTCAAATTGATCTAAATTTATTAATCCTTGTTTATAATATTGAGCAACTACTTTACCTACATCTTCGTGTGATTTTATTCTAGACAATATTTCATGAAATAAATTACCAAAACTAATAGCATCTCCTTGTTTAGTATTCCACAATTTTGAAGCGCTTGCTAATAAAATCACATTGTGTTCTTGCCAAGGTGTGGAAATAAATTTTTTATGCACTTCAGCTAAAGAACTATTCTCAACTTTTTTAGCTACTCTAGCACTATTACCAAAAAAATATTCTAAAACATCAGTATTCCAAAGATTTTTTTAATTAGATAATTAATAAAAATTCCTGAATAAAAATTTGTTTTTTCTTCACCTTTAGTAGAAATTTTCTTTTCTGTAATTATATGCAATTGCTCAACAGCTCTTGTTAAAGCCACATACAATAAATTAAAATTATCTAGCTCTAGCTCTTCTCTTTGTTTATTATATATCTCTAAACCCCTATTATTTACATAACTTAACTCCTTATTGTAATCAACCAAGAGTTCTTTAAAATTATCATAATTTTCTGGCAATTCATTTAACCAAACCTTTGGATTAATTTGTCTATAAATATCTACATCACAGGGAAAAATTACAACCGGAAACTCCAATCCTTTAGATTTATGAATTGTCATAATCTGAACAGCGTTTTTACTTTCTGAAGCAACAATGCTTAAGCGTTCTTTTTTTATTTCCCAGAATTCTAAGAAATCTGCTACATTGGTAGAATTTCGCTGCTGCTCCAATACAACATCTAAAAAAATTGAACATAAGCATCTGAAGTATTTAATAGATTAAAACCTCTTATAATCGCTTCAATTTTCTCGTAAAAAGGTAGCTGATAAAAAATCGAAACCTCAAATGAGATTCCATATATTTTTAAATTCTCAAAAATAGTTTGGTTATCTAACTTTGCAAATTCTTTAAAGAAAAATGGTTTTGACTTATTTACGTTTAAATGTTCATGTAAAAAATACAACATATTAAAACGCGTTTCTTCATCGTTTGGGTTTTGTAATATTTTTAAGACATCAATAATAAAAATTACTTTAGCGCTATTTTGTATTAGTAATGTTTCAGACGAAATAATATCTACATTATTCTCAGTTAAATATTTTGCAATTGTAACTCCATCTTTTTTTGTGCGTGTTAAAATGCAAATTTCATTCAAAGAAAATTGATTCTTTAATTGATTAATTCTCTCTAAAACTTTCTTAGGATACTTAATTTTTCTCTCTTCTTTATCTTTTTCATCTTCTAAAAAAGATAAAGAAACAAATCCTCCTTTTTTAGAATTCTCAACCTGCTTATTTCCTTCAACAAAAAGGTTTTTATAAGAGTTGTTTTGAAGAAAACCTCCTGTATGCTGGAAAAATGAGTTATTAAAATTTATTACTTCAGAATAGCTTCGATAATTCGTTTCTAAGCTTTTAATTTCTTTAAATACATGAAAAGGGTTTACAGTGTCTGAACCTAACTCAATAAACTGTTCTGCCTTACCTCCTCGCCACCTATAGATAGCTTGCTTACCATCACCTACCAACAATAAATTACTATTTTCTTGCGCCAATGCATTATCTATTAAAGGAATTAAGTTTTGCCACTGCAACGTAGAAGTATCTTGCATCTCATCAATAAAATAATGCTGAAAACGCTGCCCAATTCTTTCATAAATAAAAGGTGCTGGTTGCTCTTTAATATTATCAGAAATTAGTTGATTAAATTCAGAATTTAATTGAATGTTGTTTTCTTCTTTAATTTGCTCTAACTCTAAATTAATATTATTTAAAACTGCTAAGGGAATAATATTTTTTAAAGCCAATTTATTCATTAAAAATTGACTAAATATTTCTTTGGATTTGTTATAAAGCTCAATAATTTGTGGAACAATATTTTCTATTAATGACGCTACTTCACCTGTAGTCGATTTAGAATAATATTGTTGATTATCTATAGCTTTTTCAATAGTTAAACTTCTAGTTAAGTAATTAAAATTAAAAGATTTATCATTTATATCTTTAAAAAACTTCGGAATTGTAGAACGCATAAAGTCTTTATGCTCCAACCCTTTACTTTCTATTAACTCTAAACAATCTCCACCAATTCTTCGAAAGGTTTCTTTTAATTCTTTTTGATGCAGAAATAATTTCGATTTTAAATTTGTAAAATCTTCTAACTTTTTATTTGAAAGCAATCTAAAATGCCTTACATCATCTTCATTTAAAAGCACTTTAGCAAACTCATTTAAATCTCTAGAAATATCCCAAGACTTATCATCATCAGTTTTATCTAAAGTATAATCTATTAAAAGTTTTGTTAGTTGTTTGTCTGTACCAATTTTAGAAATTAAAACATCTACAGCTTCACCTAATAATGAAATAGCATCCATTTCTACCTCAAAGTTAAGCGGTAAACCTAAATCGTAAGCAAAACTTTTAATTATTTTATGCGTAAAACTATCAATGGTAGTAATTGAAAATGCTGAGTAATGTTGTAAAATTACTTCTAAAATTTTTTTACTTCTTTCTTGTATAGTAAGTTTATCTACAGCAACTTCATTAATAATAATTTTAAATAAATCATTTTGTTTACCATTTGCAAAGTCTTCTAGATTAGAAAGAACTCGCTCTTTCATTTCTCCTGCAGCTTTATTAGTAAATGTAATTGCTAAAACTTTCTGAAACGTAAAAACATCTTCAGAACTTAATAATACTTTTAAGTATTCTTTTACAAGAGTAAACGTTTTTCCACTTCCTGCGGATGCATTATAAACTTCGAAAGTTGCTGGTTTTTGCACAGTAATATTTTTTATTGCAAAATAACCTTTTTAGCTCCAAAAGACAAAAATCTACAGAAAAGAAAAGCAGAATTTCAATTACAAAATTCTGCTTTTCTTATATTTTTACAATTCAAATCTTAACCTAAACCAACATCCAAAGACATCATTACAATAAAACCGCCAATAAAACCAAGTGTGGCAATATCTGTATATTTATCTCTTTGGGTTTCTGGTATTACTTCTTCTACCACTACAAAAATCATTGCACCAGCTGCAAATGCTAAAGCGTAAGGTAAAATAGGTGTAAAAAACGAAACTGCTAAAGCTCCTAAAACTGCTGCAACTGGTTCTACGACTGCAGATAATTGTCCATACCAAAAACTTTTTATTCTACTTATTCCTTGTCTTCTTAAAGGCATTGCAACTGCAAATCCTTCGGGAAAATTCTGAATTCCTATACCAATTGCTAAAGAAATTGCAGCAATAATCATTTCTGTTTGTTCAACTCCCACTAAAGTTGAAGCTGCCCCAAATAAAACACCAACAGCTAATCCTTCTGGAATATTGTGTAGTGTTATTGCCAAAACCAAAAGTGTAGACCTATGTAAATCAGTTTTTACACCTTCAGCTTCACTTTCTTTAAAATTAATATGTAAATGTGGTAAAATTTTATCCATACCAAATAAAGATAAAGCACCTAATCCAAAACCAATTGCAGATGGCAAAACTTTTACAAAACCTTCTCCTGGGCTATTTTCTATTGCTGGCGCCAATAAACTCCAAAAACTTGCAGCAACCATTACACCTCCTGTAAAACCTAACATCCCATCTAAAACTGCTCTGTTTAACTTTTTGAAAAAGAAAACTAATGATGCTCCTAAAGCTGTTAATCCCCAAGTAAAAAGTGAGGCATATAATGCGGCTTGAATTGGATGTTCTTTTCCAAATGCAACTAATTGATCGAATGTACTCATGTCTTTTTTATGTATAAATTATTCGCTATTTTTTTTGATATTGAAAGTTTTTTATCATCAATTAAAATTGAGAAAGAATCATCAAAATCTTCTCTTTCTAATACTTTTATTTGTTTTCCTAAAGTGATGCCTTTTCTGTCTAAAAACTGTAAAAATTCTGATGAAGAATCATCTACACCAACACAAATTCCTTTTTCATTTTTTGATAAAGTTGACAATAAACTTTTATCAATAGTTTTTAGATTTCCATCTTTATCAGGAATTGGATCTCCATGAGGATCGTGGGTTGGAAAACCTAATAAAGCATCTATTTGATTTATTAGTTTTGGAGATTTAATATGTTCTAATTGTTCTGCAACATCATGTACTTCATCCCAAGAAAAATTAAGTTTATCAACTAAAAAAACTTCCCAAAGTCTATGTTTTCTAATAACATTTGCTGCTATTTTTGACCCTTCCTCAGTTAGATGAACTCCATGATATTTTTTATAAACAACAACCTTTTTTTCTGATAGTTTTTTAATCATATCAGTTACAGAAGAAGCTTTCGTTTCTAATTTTTCTGCAATAGAATTTGTGCTAATTCCTTTATCTGAAATTGCACTTAAATGATAAATTGCTTTTAAATAATTTTCTTCTGATTGACTAAACACATCTTTAATTTAGACTACAAACATACAAAATTTTGATTTATAAAAACCTATTTTTAGACAAGTCTAAAAATTATTTTATATTTGCAAAAAATATTTATAATGAAAATAGGATTTTTTGTAAGTTTATTTTTGATTTCGTTTGTGTCTTTTGGGCAATCTATTTCTGGAAAAATCAGCACTAAAAAAGGGAATACTTTACCATATGTAAATGTATATTTAAAGAAAACTAAAATTGGAACCTCTACCAATGAAAAGGGATTTTATCAACTTAATAACATAAAAAAAGGGAATTATACTTTAATAATTAGTAGTATTGGTTACAAAACAAAATCAGTTAAAATATCAGTTAAAGAGAATCAAGTATTAATCAAAAATTTCTTTTTATCAGAAGATAATTCTTTAGATGAAATTGTAATATCTGGAACTCTAAAACCTATAAGTAAATTGGCAAGTCCAGTTCCTGTAGAAGTATATAGCGAAACTTTTTTTAAGAAAAATCCTACACCTTCTATTTTTGAATCTTTACAAAATGTAAACGGAGTTCGTCCGCAATTAAATTGCAATGTTTGTAATACTGGAGACATTCATATAAATGGATTAGAAGGTCCTTACACTTTTATTTTAATTGATGGAATGCCAATTGTTAGTGGACTTTCTACAGTGTATGGCTTAACAGGAATTCCACAGGCTTTAATAGAAAGAGTAGAAGTTGTTAAAGGCCCTGCATCTACATTATATGGTTCTGAAGCTGTTGGAGGAATTATAAATATTATTACAAAAAAACCAACAAATGCACCAAAATTAACAACAGATACTTTTGCAAGTTCTTGGGGAGAAGTTAATATGGATCTAGGTTTACGCTATAATTTAAATGAAAAAACACAAGGTTTATTAGGTGTAAATTATTTCAATTTTCAGAATAGAATAGATAACAATAATGACAATTTTACAGATTTAACACTGCAAAACAGAATATCACTTTTCAATAAAATCAATATTGATAGAAAAAGCAACAAGGTTTTTACAATTGCAGGAAGGCATGTTTATGAAGATAGATGGGGAGGCGAAATGGACTGGAAAAAAAATACAGAGGAACAGACACTAAATATGGAGAAAGTATTTATACTAACAGGTGGGAAACCTTTGGAACTTACCAATTACCAACATCAGAAAATATTAATTTTCAATTTAGTGCAAATGGTCATTTTCAAGATTCTTATTATGGAACTGATGCTTATGATGCAGAACAATTTATTGCTTTTGGACAATTTGTTTACAACAAGAACATTAATGAAAAACACGATTTCACTTTAGGATTAGCTTACAGATACACTTTTTATGACGACAATACTTTTGCAACTTTAGATGAAAATGGGAATGAAAATCAGCCTTCAAAAGTTCATTTGCCTGGAGTTTTCTTACAAGATGAAATCAGTTTAACTGATAGAAAAAAGTTGTTACTTGGTGCAAGATGGGATTACAACAGCAAGCATGGAAGTATTTTTTCGCCAAGAATAAATTACAAATGGAATTCTAGAGATAATTCTAATATTATTAGATTTAGTTTAGGTAATGGCTTTAGAGTTGCTAATGTTTTTACAGAAGATCATGCAGCTTTAACAGGTGCAAGAGAGGTTGAATTTGAAGGCGAACTAAAACCAGAAACTTCTTGGAATGCAAACATCAATTTTGTAAAAAAGATAAATACAGAAAACACTTTTATCACTTTAGACGCAAGTGCATTTTACACGCATTTTGATAACAGAATTCTACCTGATTATGAAACTGATTCTAATAAAATTATATATGCAAATTTAGAAGGGTTTTCTGTTTCTAAAGGAGTTTCTTTAAACGCAGATTTTTTATTTACAAATGGTTTAGCAATAAATGCTGGTGCAACTTTAATGGATGTTTCTGTAACAGAAAATGACGTAAAAACTAGGCAATTATTAACAGAAAGTTTTAGTGGAGTTTGGTCTATTTCTTATAAATTTCAAAACGATTTCACTTTAGATTATACTGGTAACATTTATGGACCAATGCGTTTGCCATTGTTAGGAGAAAATGATCCAAGAGATGAATATTCACCTTGGTTTAGTATTCAAAATATACAATTAACAAAGAAATTTAGCAACTCTTGGGAAATTTATGGTGGTGTAAAAAACTTATTAAATTTTACACCTGCTTCAAACAGCATTAATAACGCTAATAACCCTTTTGAGATAGGCCTAGATACAGATAAAAATCCAGAATTAGCTTTTGACCCAAGTTATGTTTACGCTTCTAATCAAGGAATTAGAGCTTTTGCAGGCCTAAGATTCACTATTTTTTAAGTAAAATGATAAAAAAAAGCATTGTTTTTATAATTCTTCTTTACTGTTTTGCAATTCGAGCACAAAAAGAAAAAGTAGTATTAAAAACATACACCTTTTCAGAAATTGAAATTCTACAACAAACAAAACCAAAACCTGTAGTTGCATTTATTTACACCGATTGGTGTAAAATTTGTTTTGGAATGAAGAAAAAAACATTTCAAAATTTAAAAGTTATAAACTTACTAAATGATCGTTTTTATTTTATAAAATTAAATGCAGAACATAAAAAAGAAATCTTTTTTTTAGGCAAAAAATTTAAATACAAACCTAACGGAAGCAAAACTGGAATACATGAACTTGCAAAAGAATTAGGTACTATTAATAATAAAACCAGCTATCCAACTACTGCATTTTTAAGTTCAAAATTTGAAATTAATTTACAGATTGACAGCTACATTAATAGTAAAAAAATGGAAAATATTCTATTGAAAATTCTACAATTAAAAAGTTAATGTTTTCTATCCCAAATTCTTGGATTCATATTTCTTGGCTCTAAACTGTAAACCAAACCAATAGAAGGATAAAAATGTGAGTATTGACTCTCAAACTTAGCTTCAGAGTATTTATAGATTAACTGAAGGTTAACACCGTAATTAGGTTTAAGCCAAAAAGTATTTCCAACTCCAAAATTTAAAGTTGGTGTAGATTTTATGGCACTTACAACACTACCTCCAATTAATAAATATGGTACTACATTGTCTGAAGATGCTCTAAAGTCATAACGTATAACGGCATCTAAAGTTGTATATTTTTGTGTATCGAAAATAGCAGTTGATAAACCAACATCAGCAATAAAGCCTTTTAGCAAGTATTTAGAAACATTAATTCTTGGTGACTGGTTCACAAATGAACCTCCTAAAATTTTACCCTGAAAATCTGTATATTTTGCAGAAGCAAGACTTAAACCTACTGTCCATTTACTATCAAAATTCTGAGATGAAAGGGAAAGTGATAAAAATAAAACAAATACTAAAGAGTTAATTTTCATGATTATTTTTTAAAAGTATAAAAATAGAAAAAGATTTAAACTCTAACTCTTTCAAATTAATATATTTGTATAAAATATTTTTACGTTGAGTAAGCAGAACATTGTAAATCAATATCAAAAATCTGCGAATATTTCGCAGTTAAACAAACAACTTCAACAAGATAAAAACCAAATTCAGATTTCGAATTTAGTAGGCTCTTCGTTGTCTTTTGTTATTTCAGAAACTTTTAAAAAAGGAGACAAACCATACCTCTTAATATTTAATGATAAGGAAGAAGCTGCTTATTATTTAAATGATCTAGAACAACTTTTAGGTGAAAAAAACGTACTCTTTTACCCAGGTTCTTACAGAAGACCATATCAAATTGAAGAAACTGATAATGCGAATGTTTTATTACGCTCAGAAGTTTTAAATAGAATTAATTCTCGTAAAAAACCCGCTGTAATAGTTACCTATCCTACTGCTTTATTTGAAAAAGTAGTAACTAAGAAAGAACTAGAAAAGAACACATTAAAAGTAACAGTTGCAGAAAGTTTATCATTAGATTTTGTAAATGAAGTTTTATTCGAATACAAATTTAAACGAGTTGATTTCGTTACAGAACCTGGAGACTTTTCTGTGAGAGGAGGAATTATAGATGTTTTTTCTTTTTCTAATGACGAACCTTACAGAATAGAATTTTTTGGTGATGAGATTGATAGTATTCGAACTTTTGATGTAGAAACCCAACTTTCTAAAGAAAAATTAAAAAAAATCTCAATAATGCCAAATGTTGAGAATAAAACATTACAAGAAAATAGAGAGAGTTTCTTAAAATACATTTCACCTAAAACAATAATTTTTGCAAAAAACTTAGATTTAATATTTGGAAATCTAGATAAATTTTACACTAAAGCACAAGAAGCTTTCAATGATTTATCTAAAGAAATAAAACATGCAAAACCAAATGAGTTATTTTGTAATGGGGATTTTATTAAAAAACAGATTCAAGATTTTTCTTTAGTTAATTTTGAAGCAAAGCGTCATTCTGAACTTGTTTCAGAATCTCAAGAAAAAATGCTAAAACAAGTTCAGCATGACATTAAATTTAACGTCATTCCACAGCCTTCTTTTAACAAGCAATTCAATTTATTAATTGATAATTTAGAAGAATATCATAAAGGAGGATTTACCAATTATATTTTTTGTGCAAACGAACAACAAGCACAACGTTTTCATGACATTTTTGATGATGCAGAACAAGAAGTACATTACGAAACAGTTGTTTTTCCTTTATACAAAGGTTTTGTTGATATAGAACAAAGGTTGGTTTGTTATACAGATCATGAAATTTTTGAACGTTATCATAAATTCCGATTAAAAAATGGGTATGCAAAAAAGCAAGCTATTACACTTCAAGAATTAAACAAACTTGAAATTGGAGATTATGTTACACATATGGATCATGGGATTGGGAAATTTGGTGGTTTACAAAAAATTGATGTTCAAGGAAAAAAGCAAGAAGCCATTAAATTAGTTTATGGAGAAAGAGACATTTTATATGTAAGTATTCATTCACTTCATAAAATTTCTAAATTCAATGGAAAAGATGGTAAAGCACCTAAAATATACAAATTAGGTTCTGGCGCTTGGAAAAAAATCAAACAAAAAACCAAGGCTAGAGTTAAACATATTGCGTTTAATTTAATTCAATTATACGCAAAAAGAAAGCTGCAAAAAGGATTTGCTTTTGGTCCAGACACACATATTCAGCATGAGTTAGAAGGTAGTTTTATGTATGAAGACACTCCAGATCAATTTACAGCAACACAAGATGTAAAATTAGACATGGAAAAAGAGCAACCAATGGATAGATTGGTTTGTGGTGATGTAGGTTTTGGTAAAACAGAAGTTGCTGTTAGAGCAGCTTTTAAAGCTGTAGATAACGGTAAACAAGTTGCCATTTTAGTACCAACAACTATTTTGGCTTTTCAGCACTATAAAACGTTTTCTGAGCGTTTAAAAGATTTCCCTGTACAAATAGATTATTTAAACAGATTTAGAACTGCTAAACAAAAAACCGCAGCTATTGATGGTGTAAATAAAGGAGAAGTTGATATTATTATTGGAACACATCAACTAACAAACAAACGTTTAGAATTTAAAGATTTAGGTTTATTAATTATTGATGAAGAACAAAAATTTGGTGTTGCAGTAAAAGACAAATTAAAAACTTTAAAAGAGAATGTTGATACGTTAACCTTAACAGCTACTCCAATTCCGAGAACTTTACAGTTTAGTTTAATGGCCGCAAGAGATTTATCGGTTATAAAAACACCACCTACAAACAGACATCCAATAGAAAGTAATGTTATTCGTTTTTCTGAAGAAGTAATTAGAGATGCTATTTCTTATGAAATTTCTAGAGGAGGACAGGTTTTCTTTATTCATAATAGAATAGAAAACATAAAAGAAGTTGCTGGTTTACTTCAAAGATTGGTTCCTTCTGCTAAAATTGGCATTGGTCATGGTCAAATGGAAGGCAAAAAACTAGAAGCTTTAATGCTTGGTTTTATGGATAATGATTTTGATGTTTTAGTTTCTACTACAATTATTGAAAGTGGTTTAGATGTACCTAACGCAAATACTATTTTTATAAATAATGCTAACAATTTTGGATTATCGGATTTACACCAAATGCGTGGAAGAGTTGGACGTTCTAACAAAAAAGCCTTCTGTTATTTCATTACTCCTCCTTATCATATGATGACAGATGATGCCAGAAAAAGAATTGAGGCTTTAGTTTTATTTTCTGATTTAGGAAGTGGAATTAACATTGCTATGAAAGATTTAGAAATTCGTGGTGCTGGAGATTTATTAGGTGGTGAACAAAGTGGTTTTATAAACGATATTGGGTTTGATACGTATCAAAAAATATTACAAGAAGCTATTGTAGAATTAAAAGAAAATGAGTTTAAAGAATTATATCCAACCGACACTTCTAAACCTAAAGAATATGTTAAAGAAGTAACTATTGATACTGATTTCGAAATTTTATTCCCAGATAACTATATAAATTCTATTACAGAAAGACTAGCTTTATACACAAAGTTAGGAGATTTAATTAAGGAAGATGAATTACAAATTTTTGAATCTGAAATAATTGATAGATTTGGGGAATTCCCAACTCAAGTTGAAGATTTATTAGATTCTGTTAGGATAAAATGGCTAGCTAAAGAACTTGGTTTAGAAAAGATTATTTTAAAGCAAAAAAGGATGATTGGTTATTTTGTTTCTGATCAGCAAAGCGATTTTTACCAAACAGAAGCTTTTTCTAAAATGTTAAAATACGTACAACAAAACGGAAAAAGCTGTGTAATGAAAGAGAAAGAAACTAAAAATGGTTTACGTTTACTAATTACTTTTATTAGAATTGATTCGGTAAAAATAGCTTTAGAAATATTAAAGAAAATTTAATGGAAAATTCGCATTTGAAAAATATTTTCGGCCTTTTAATTGCAACATTATTTATAAGTACATCTGGCGTTTTAGGTAAATATATTGCTATGCCAACAGAAGTTATTATTTGGTTTAGAGCATCATTAGCCATGGGTTTTCTTTACATTTACAGTAGATATAAAAAAATAAATTTAACCATAAAATCGTCAAAAGATTATAAACCTTTTCTAATAAGTGGTATTTTAATGGCTGCTCATTGGGTAACATATTTCTATGCTTTAAAGTTATCTAATGTTGCTTTAGGGGTTTTGTCTCTATATACTTTTCCTATTTTAATCACTTTATTAGAACCTTTATTTTTAAAAGTAAAATTTAATCCAATTTATATTCTTTTCGGAATAATGGTCTTAACAGGATTATACATTTTAACGCCAGAATTTAGCATTGAAAGCTCACAAGTAAAAGGAATTCTATTTGGTGTTTTATCTGCTTTTTGCTACGCTGTTAGAATTTTAATCCTAAAACAGCATGTAGCAAAATATAACGGGACAGCACTAATGTTTTATCAGACTTTAGTAACTACAGTTTTATTATTACCAGTATTATTTATTATGGATTTATCTGCATTAAAAAATCAGTTTCCATATCTACTGTTATTAGCGCTTTTAACTACTGCTATTGGTCATAGTTTAATGCTACATTCTCTAAAATTCTTTTCTGCATCAACAGCAAGTATAATTAGTAGTTTACAACCTGTTTTTGGCATTATATTAGCCTTCTTTTTTTTGAGTGAGACCCCAACAATAAACACTTTTTTGGGTGGTATTTTAATTCTACTAACTGTTGTTATTGAAAGTTTTAGAAGTAAAAAATAGACATTTTTACAACAAAAGTAGATGACAAAAAAAGCCAAAAAAACTACTTATAAAAATAGCATAACAGAAAGCAAATAAATAGTTTTAGCCCCGATTGAAACGGCATCCTTTTTATAACTTAAAGGTAATTCAATTTTTAATAAAGATATTGCCACATCATGCAAAAAAAGCTTGACCCGCAATGACAGTTATAAAAAGATATAGTGGAAAGCGGGAAATAGCTTCAAAAAAATTAAAACAACTCTTTATTACTAATATCTAAATAGTTACGTTTTACAAAAGCTAAAATAGTTTCTAAAATTTCACCCATATTTTTACAATCTTTAAACTTTACATCTCCAACATATTTTATTAGATGCGTTTTTAAAAGCTCTACATTTTCTGGAAAAGAGATTGTATCTGCTTTCATACATTTTATTAAACGTAAAGTTCTTTTTGGAGCTGTAATCATTCTTTTAGCCATAAAAGAACGTTCTTCTATTTTATATTGCTGTATAGAATCGTTTTGCAATTTTTTACCAACCATTTCTGTCATCTTAAAGTTCTCTTTCATAAACTGTAAGTTATATACTTTTAAGTTGCCTTCGAAAGACTGCTGATCGAAATCTATAGCTCTAATTTTATATACTATATGATCAAAATCGTGCGTTGGTGTTATTACATAATTGTAAGAACGCATATCTCCCAATAAACGAACCAAACAACGTTCTTTAAATTTTACAAACTCTTTGGCTATTTGTGCTTTTTCTAATTCTGTGCATTTTGGTAAAAAATCTCTAATAAAATCATCTCCTGGAATTCCTGCAATATGTTCTTCTATTAAAGTGTCTTTATAAACCAGAAAATTCATATTATGAGGAGATAATATATGCTCTAGTTCCAACCCATAAATACGAGATGCATCCGTTTTTTTCACATAAAAATATGTGTAATTATCATTTAAAATATTACGAATTTTAATTCTAAAAGGTTTGGAATTTCCGAAAGTACAATAATCAATTGCATCAACATTTAAAAAAGGAATACTTTGGTCATTACCATCGGAATGTAACATAGTATAAATCTTTTTTAGATTTCTATCTATTTCTTCTCTATCAAATTGAGAATAATACGTTCTTACCCACAAAGTATCTTCTTCATTTTTATCATAGACTGTAACAGAACCTTGAAAACGCAATAAATCATCATAATAAATTGAATTTTTAATATTTCTATTATAATTTTTTAAATAGGCATTTAACATTTCACTAACTGGAAAGGCTGGTTTCTTTTTTGACATTAATTTTTCTTCTGAAGCCATAAGATGTAATTGAATATTATCAAAAATAAGAATAAACTTTATACTATTTCGAACAATTTACCTGGTAATGGTTTTGTAATTCCTTTTAATTCCATTTGCAACAAAATGGATGAAAGTTGGTATAAAGGGATTTTGCAACTTAAAGCAATTTTATCTAACGATTGCTTACCTTTTAACTGTAAATAATCATGAACTTTTTGTTCATCTATAGACAACTGAACAAACAACTGTTTTTGTATTGGCTTTTTAACTCTCTCTTTTATGTCCCAGTTCAACATTTTTACAATATCTTCTGATGAAGTTAATAAAGTAGCTCTATTCTTTTTAATTAAACTATTACAACCTTTACTGTAAATATCTGTTGCTCTACCTGGTACAGCAAACACGTCTTTATCATAAGAGTTTGCAATATCTGCGGTTACTAAAGAACCTCCTTTTTCGGCACTTTCTATAACAATTGTAGCTTTAGATATACCAGCAACAATTCTATTTCTTTTTAAAAAATTTTCTCTTAAAGGTTGTTCATCGTGCCAAAACTCGGTTATAAAACCTCCATTTTCATTTACTTGATGTATATATTTTTTGTGAACTTTTGGGTAAATTAAATTAAAGCCATGCGCTAGAACTGCAATAGTTTGTAAATTATTTTTTATTGCTGCTTTATGAGCGCAAATATCTACACCATAAGCAAAACCACTTACAATAATAGGGTTATAAACAGCTAAGTTTTCGATTAAATTGTTGCAAAATTCGCGCCCGTATGCACTCATATTTCGAGTACCAACAATTGAAATTATTTTATCGTTTTGAAAATTAATCTTTCCATCTTTAAAAAACAATATAGGACTATCGATACAATTTTGAAGGTTTAAAGGATAATTGTCATCTAAAAAATATGAATACTCAATTTTATTACTTTTAATATTGGCTAGCTCTTGTTCTGCAAGAATTATATTCTCTTTATCTAACAAATGCTTTACAGCGTGACTTCCTATACCATTAATTTTTAATAATGTAGCTGCTTTTTCTTTAAATACTTGCTCAACATCACCAACTGTAACAATTAGTTTTTTAGCCAAAATATCTCCAATTGCTTTACACTTTTGCAAGCGCAAAACAGAAAGTAACTTCTCTTCTTTCAATCAATAACAATTTAAGTACCAATATATAAAATAATTGCTGAAAAAAATTCATCAATTTAGTTTTATAAAACATCTAATTCTTTATATTTGTTAATATGAATTTAGCTAGCTACATAAACGACTTACTTTATAGATACAATTGTGTAATTATTCCTAATTTTGGAGGTTTCGTTACTAACAGAATTGGTGCAACTATTGATAAAAATTCTCAAAAATTTTATCCTCCTGCTAAACAGGTTACATTTAATAGTCATTTAAAAAGTAACGACGGTTTATTAGCAAACTATATTTCTTCTTCTGAAAACATCTCTTTTGAAAATGCAAATAACGCTATTGCATTGACTGTAAATAAATGGAGAGAAGAGTTACAATCTAAGCCTATACAGATTAGTTCTGTAGGCTCTTTAATGTTAAATGAAAATGGTCAAATAATTTTTGAACCAAACAAAGAAATAAATCATTTAGCTGAATCTTTTGGCTTAACTTCTATAAACTCAAAATCTGTTATTAGAAATAATACTAGAGTAAAGCCTTTAGTAGCTATAGCTAAAAAAGAAGAGAAAAAAGGAATTCCTGCATTTATTAATGCTGCTGCTGCTGCTGCAATACTGTTAACTCTTGCTCTTGGCGGTAATAGTATTTATCAAAAAAATCAACAAAAAACATTTTTAGCTAGTCAGGAAAAAGCGGTTGAGAAGAAAATACAATCTGCGACGTTTGTAATCTCTAACCCTCTACCTACAATTGAGTTGAACGCTGTAAAAGAGAAAGCTAAAACCATAGCAATCGTTAAACCATTTCATATTGTTGCTGGAGCTTTTCAATTTCCAGAAAACGCTCAGAAAAAAGTAGACCAACTAATAGAAATTGGCTATGGTGCAAAAATTATTGGAGTTAATAAATGGGGTTTAACACAGGTTTCATTTAATAGCTTTTCAGATAGAACAGAAGCAATCAACAACTTAAGAAGTATTCAAAAAACGGTTTCTAAGGACGCTTGGTTATTAACAAAAAGTAATATTTATTTAGGCGCTATTCTTATCTTTGCAGAAATTTTTAATAAAAATGGAAGCAAAAACACCTAAAGATTCCTTAACAATTCTTACTGATTTAGTTTTACCTGGAGAAACTAATTATTTAGACAATCTTTTTGGAGGAGAACTGCTAGCAAGAATGGATAGAGCTTGTAGTATTGCTGCAAGACGTCATTCTAGAAGAATTGTAGTAACTGCTTCTGTTAACCATGTTGCATTTAACAAATCTGTACCAGTTGGTAGCGTAGTTACCGTAGAAGCTAAAGTATCGAGAGCTTTTAAATCTTCTATGGAAATTTATGTTGATGTTTGGATAGAAGACAGACAATCTGGACAAAGAACAAAAGTAAATGAGGGTATATATACATTTGTAGCAGTTGATGAAACAGGTAAACCAGTAACAATACCACAAATAACGCCAGAAACAGATTTAGAGAGAGAACGCTTTGATGGTGCTCTTAGACGTAAACAATTGAGCTTAATTTTAGCAGGTAAACTAAACCCTAATGAGGCTACTGCTTTAAAAGCTCTTTTTAAAGTATAAATTATGATTGAATTTTTTAGTGATTTCAAAATTTTATGGACTATTGCAATTTTAGTAATTGCTTTTTTTACGAGACTTTTTATTACACAATCTCTTAAAAAAATTCAATTAAAGTTTGGATTTCAACAAGTAAGAATAATAGTCACTAATAAAATAATTACAATATTAATTTACAGTTCTACAATTGTTATAGTAGCATTTATTTGGGGTGTAGATGAGAAACAGTTATTAATTTATGTATCTTCTTTTTTAACCATTTTAGGTATTGCTTTTTTTGCGCAATGGTCTATACTTTCTAATATTACAGCAGGTATTATTCTTTTTATTAATTACCCTGTTAAAATTGGCGACACTATTACTATACTAGAAAAAGATAATAATATTACAGGAGAAATTAGAGATATTGGTGCATTTTTTATAACCCTAAAAACTCCAGAGAAAGAACTTATTACAATGCCTAACTCTGTTATTCTTCAAAAAAATATTAAATACTTTCCTCAGCCCAATTAAGCTTTAACTAAAATTAAAGTATATTAAAAAAATCCTATCTTTTAAGCATCCATAATGCTGGATTTAATCGGGTAGTATTCTTAAATAATACAAAAATAAGTTTAGTTTCCTTAGATAGTTTATCTGTAAAAATTCTTCCTATTTTTTGTCCGGTAACAATTTTATCACCTTTTTTTACAAATGAATTTTCAAGATTATTATATGAGGTAATATAATTACCATGTCTTACTAAAACATTCTTTGTGCCACCAGAACCTATTAAAATATTTAAAACTTCTCCATTAAAAATAGCATTGGCAAAAGTACCATTATTGGTTACAATATGTAAACCTGTGCCATTTATTGTAATTCCTGGAAATGCAGGGTGAGGCTGTTTCCCAAATCTTCTAACAACTAAACCTTCTTTTATAGGCCAAGGTAACTTCCCTTTGTTTAATTCAAATTTTACTGCTAAAGCTTTTGCTTCTGGACTTAAAATAAACTCATTTTTCTTAACTTTTTTAGATTCCTTCTTTAGCTTAGCCTTTGCTAATCTATTAGCTCTTGCAATCTCTTCTTTTATGATTTTATCTATTTTGCCAGCTACAATTTTTTCTGCTTTTATTTGCTTTTGTAAATCGGTCTTATATTTTTTCTCTTTCCCCTTAATTTTTGCAATTAAACTTTCTTGATTTTTCTTATCAGTTTCAATTTCTTTTTTTCATTTTTTTCTGATAAAATTAATCTATCTTTTATTTCTTTCTTAAGCAATAAAGAATCTCTAGACTTCTTAATTAAATTTGTTTGAACCGTAATTTCTTCTCCTTGTTTTTTTCTAAACGATGTATACTGCTTCATATACTCTAAACGCTTATAAGCTTGATAAAAATTTTGAGAAGACAACAAAAACATTGTTCTACTTTGTTGCGATTTACTTTTATAAGATTTATAGATCATATCTCCATAATCTTTCTTTAAATCTGCTAAAATTTTATTCGCTTTTTTAATTTCATTCTCGTTTGTTTTTATCTCTTTTGATAAAATTTGAGACTCTAAATTTATTGTAGAAATTAGCTTATTTCTAACAGTTATTTTTCGTTTAATATCTCGTAAATCTTCTAAAGCACTTTTTCCTTTTTTCTGCTCATTAAAAAGTAATTTATTTAACTTTTTAATTTCAGAATTATATTTTTTACGCTGAGTTTCTAACTGTTTTCTAGTTTGACTTAAAGCAGATAAACTCAAAAGACAAACTGACAATAAAATGATATAAAACTTACTCTTGCTCATTAAAATTCTAATCGTTTATAGCCATTAGGTACATTAAATGACATCTTTACATCCGTATCGAAAAAAACTGATTTATAAGACAAATTAATATCTGTTATAGACTTTTCATTTTTGGCTTTAATATTTATTTCTGAAGGAAAAACCACTTTCTCAATTAAATTATAAGAAGGATATGTAACATCTAATCGTAGACCTTTACTAACGTTTACAATAGATTGTTTGTCTAATTTAAAATGGGAAGGATTAATAGTGAAGAAAATATCGAATAACTCTGCTTGTTTTTCTGGAAACAAAATATATCTATTATTTTCAATTTTAACTTCTTGTTTATTTTCTTTTACATTTAACAAAGATTGCCCCAGAAATAAGTTTTGCAATTGTTCAAAATTAATTTCTACCCCTAATAAATCTTCAATCATTGAAAAATCACCTTCAAAATAATTTTTAAAAACAGGCGAATAGTAACTAACTGATGTAGGAGTTATTTTGGCTTTAAAAACGGTAATAAACTTAGAACCTTTTAACCAAATAACTTCATCTTTAATAATTTTCATATTAACAGTTAAACTTTGTTTCGTCTTTCCATTATTAAAATTTACTTTCAACTTCGCATCAATCGTTTTATTATCAAAATTAGCTGCTATATGTTTTTTTGCTACTTTTTTTGCCGAAATTTCCTTGGCAACTGCATTGGCATCAATCATATTTTTTTTGTTTTACAAGAAGTTAAAACGATCGTAAAAAGGAGAATGTATTTTATAAACTTCATAACTAACTCTTCAGTTTTTTTGCTTTTTGAATATATTTCTGTTCTTCTTTAACTTTACCTAAACCTCTATATGCTTTAGCAATTTCTAAATAAAAACCAGCTTCCATTTCATCATCAATTACAAAATCTACACCACTTTGTAAAATAAGTAACGCTTTTTTATAGTTTTTCTTACTATTTAAAGTTTTTCCATTTATTAAGTACACATAAGGTTGTGCAGGAAAAAGTGTTATGCCTTCTTCACTAAATTTTAATAAATCGCTATTTTTAGAAGATTTATTTAAAATTTCCTCTAAAATTTTATAAGATTTATCTGTTTTAAATTGATTTATTAAGGTTAATAAATCTGAACCTTTTTTATTTTTAACTTTTGTTTTAATAACATTTCTTTTACCTAAATTAAGCTTTAATCTTTTAAGATAAGATGATAATAAATTCTCTTTTTCAAGAGTATTTATTAAAGTGAGTGATTCTTCGTATTGTCTATTATAAGCATAAAGTCTTGCTAAAAACTCTCTTTCTTTTGAATTTAAATTAACAATTTTTTTTGAATTTTAATAGCATCATTATAATTTCTATCCTTCTGATAAATTTTAACATAATGCTTTAGCATCCAAATATTGTTTGGATCTTTTACTAAAGATCTTTTTATATATTCTTTAGCTAACAAGGTATTATTTAAAAGTAAATAATTTTTTGAAAATTCAAAAAAAACAGAAACATCATTAGGTAGAATTTGATTACAACTTTCTAAATTTTCAATAGCTTTTTGGAAGTTTCCAATCGATTTTTCTGATAAAGCTTTAAAAAAAACTTTTGAAATTTAAGTTCAGATTCTTCAGTTAAATCTTTTTTTCTGGAATACTATCTTGTGAAAGAGTTTTATAACTATTAAGAAAAAAGAGAAAAGAGAAAAGAGCCAATTTAAAATAACTAAACTGCCTCTCTTTTTTAATTTTGTTTATCTTTTTTCTGTTCTTCATTTATGTTAACTCTGTATAATCTCCAATACTAACAGAAGTATATTTCCCATCATACTTTGCATGGTTTCCAATCATAGCATTATCTAAATTAGCATTAGATATTACTACATTAGTTTGTATTAAAGAGTTTACAATTATAGAATTTTCTACAACACTATTTTCCCCAATAGAAACATAAGGTCCTATTTTTGTGTTTTTCAAAACTACATTTGCCCCTACAAAACAAGGTTGAATAATCTCTGAATTTTCTAATATAACATCTGCAGAAACTAAATTGTTACCAGCAGCGTGTTCAAAGCTTAAAGTTTGTTTGTTTGTATCTACTGTTGGATCTTTTTTACCACAATCCATCCAAGTACTTACTGTACCAGGAATAAATTTAGCTCCTTGTTGTTTTAAAGATTCTAGAACATTTGTTAATTGATATTCGTCGTTTTCTTTTAAATCGTTATCAATTAAATATTGAATTTCTTCTAATAGCTTTTCTCCGCTTTTAAAATAATAAATTCCAATAATTGCTAAGTCAGAAACAAAATCTTTTGGTTTTTCTATAAAATCTGTTATAAAACCGTCTTGTAATTTAACAACACCAAAAGCACTTGGGTTTTCTACTTTACTTACCCAAATTGCTCCATCTGCATTAACATCTAAAGTAAAATCAGCTTTAAACAAAGTATCTGCATAAGCAACTACACACGGCCCACTTAAAGATTCTTTGGCACAATAAATTGCATGTGCTGTACCTAGTGCTACGTCTTGGATATATACTGAGCCTTTAGCCCCTAACTCTTCTGCAATTTTCAATAATTTTTCTTCTGTATCTGTTGGAAAACCTTTTGCTGTTGTACCAATTACAAATGCAATTTCATCAATTTCTTCATCAATTACAGAGGCAATATCTTCTACTAACCTTTGCACAATTGGCTTACCTGCAATTACTGTTAATGGTTTTGGTACTGTAAGCGTATGAGGTCTTAAACGAGATCCAATTCCCGCCATTGGTACTATAATTTTCATTTATTATTTTTTTCAATTATTTTATGCAAGATAGTATTAATTAAGAGATTTTAAAAATTGTTTTAACTTAATAACTTAGCCTTTTATTAATATAGAACAGTGTTTTTCCTCATCAAAAAAGGGGATATTTCTCCCTGTAAATAGGGAGATAAAAATTTCATTAAAAAAGGGGATTGACAAGTCTTTAAATTTCGTTTACATTTACTACAACCAAACAAACAATATTAGCCCCCAACTTATCATTCATAGAAATGATGCAAAAACCCAAGTTAACGCTTGGGTTTTTTGTTTCTTTGCAAAAAATAATACTTGTGAACTATTTATCTGTAGAAAATATTTCTAAATCTTATGGAGAACGTATCTTATTTGAAGATATCTCTTTTGGAATTAATAAAGATCAAAAAGTTGCTTTTGTAGCTAAAAACGGAAGTGGAAAAACTTCTATTTTAAATATTATAGCTGGTTTAGATGTTCCAGATTCTGGGCAAGTGGTAAGTAGAAAAGGAATTTCTATTGCTTATTTAGCTCAAAAGGATGACATAAATCCCGATTTAACCATTGAAGAAACCATTTTTGCTACAGATAATAAAATTCTTTCTATTGTTAATCAGTATGAAAAAGCATTATTAAACTTAGATGATACAGATGCATACCAAGCTGCTTTTGAACAAATGGAGCAATATAATGCTTGGGATTTTGAAACACAATACAGACAAATTTTATCTAAATTAAAATTAGATGATTTATCGTTAAAAGTTGGCGCACTTTCTGGAGGTCAAAGAAAAAGACTTTCTTTGGCAATCGTTTTAATTAATAAACCCGATTTATTAATTTTAGATGAACCAACAAATCATTTAGATTTAGAAATGATAGAATGGTTAGAATCGTTTTTTGCAAAAGAGAAAATAACATTATTTATGGTTACTCATGATCGTTATTTTTTAGAACGTGTTTGTAACGAAATCTTAGAGTTAGATGAAGGCAAGATTTATAAATACAAGGGTAATTACTCTTATTACCTACAAAATAAAGAAGAACGATTAGCACTAGAAGCTACTAATTTAGGTAAAGCGAAAAGTTTATTTAAAAAAGAATTAGAGTGGATGCGTAAGCAACCAAAAGCTAGAACTACAAAATCGAAATCTAGAACAGATGATTTTTATCAAATTAAAGAGAAAGCACATCAACGTAGAAAAGACCATCAAGTCCAATTAGAAATAAATATGGAACGTTTAGGGAGTAAAATTCTTGAGCTTCATAAAGTATATAAATCTTTTGGAGATAAAAAGATTTTAGATGGTTTCGATTACGTTTTTAAACGTGGAGAACGCGTTGGTATTATTGGTAAAAACGGTACAGGTAAATCGTCTTTTTTAAATATTATTACAGAAACAGCTCCGTTAGATAGCGGAAAAGTTGTTTTAGGTGAAACTGTAAAGTATGGTTATTACACACAAGTGGGTATAAATGTAAAAGAAGGACAAAAAGTAATAGAAGTTGTTAAAGAATTTGGAGAATTTATACCCTTATCTAAAGGACGAAAAATATCTGCTTCTCAACTTTTAGAACGTTTTTTGTTTGATAAAAAGAAACAATACGATTTTGTAGAAAAACTGTCTGGAGGAGAACAAAAGCGTCTGTATTTATGTGCTGTTTTAATACAAAATCCTAATTTCTTAATTCTTGATGAACCTACAAACGATTTAGATGTTGTAACTCTAAATGTACTAGAAAACTTTTTGCTAGATTATCCTGGAAACTTGTTAGTAGTTTCTCACGATAGATATTTTATGGATAAAATTGTAGATGCTCTTTTTGTTTTTAGAGGAGAAGGTGTTGTAGAAAACTTTCCTGGAAATTATTCAGATTTTAGAGCTTATGAAGCTTCTGCTCCTAAAGAAGCAAAACAAGAAAAAGTTATTGAAAAGGTTGAGAAAAAAACACTAAAAATGCTTTAAATTTTAACGAAAAAAGAGAGTTTGGTACTTTAGAGGCAGATATAGAAAGGCTACAAAGAAGAAAACTTGCTATTGAAACACAATTTTTAAATGTTGAAATTGCATCTGAAGATATTGCTAAAAAATCTGAAGAGCTGCAAGAAACAATAAAAAATCTAGAGCAAAAAGAAGAGCGTTGGCTCGAACTTTCTATGAAGTTAGAAGATTAATTAACTCTAATAATATTTTCATCTTTTAATAACATTTCGTTATTAAAACGCAGTAAAATTTGTGCAACTGCAATTGTATCTTTTTCACAATAAGTTACAATTCTTTGTAAATCTTTTTCTTTATAATAAACACTAGCAACTTCACTACCATCTATATCATCTTTTGGTGATGGAATGCCTAAGATATTTGTTAATAGTTTTAAAGAAGTATAATGTTTAAAATCGCCAAATTTCCACATTTCTAAAGTATCTAAATGCGGAACTTCCCAAGGTTTTTTACCAAATAAATTTAGCTTTTTTGGCAATTCTATTTGATGTACAATCATTCTTCTTGCAATAAAAGGAAAATCGAATTCTTTTCCGTTATGAGCACATAATACATTTGCTTTTCTTGCAAAATGCTTATCTAATAAATTTTTAAATTCAGTGAGTAATTTATGCTCATCATCACCAAAGAAAGAAGTAAGTCTTAATTGTTTTTTAGAATCTTCTAAAACAAAATACCCAACAGAAATACATATTATTTTACCAAATTCTGCCCAAATACCAGCTCGTTCATAAAACTCTTTAGCTGTAAATTCTTCTTTTCTTTGATAGTGTGTTTTTTGCTCAAAAAGATCTTGAGTTGTTTTAGAAAGCGATTCCCAATTTTCTTCTTGCGGTACTGTTTCAATATCTAAAAACAAGATATTGTTTAATTTATAGGTAAGATTCATAGTCTTAATTTTTCTTTTTCAGTTGAAAGATACTGAAAATAAAAAAGCTCCGAAATTAATTCGGAGCTTTAAATATTTAAAAAAAGAAAATTATCTAATTACCAATTTCTTAGTAGCAGTTTTTCCGTTTTCAGTTACTTTTAAAATATAAATTCCTGCAGAAACTGCAGAAACATCAATTGTAGACTTTACACCATTAAAACTAGATGAAAGTACTTTTTTACCGATAACGTTAAAAATTACTACTTCTTTTTTATCAGAATTAGAACTCGTAATTGTAAATCTGTTATTTGTTACAGGGTTTGGATATGTTGCAAAACCTTCAATTGAGTTTTTAGCAATGCTTAAAACAAAACTATTAGCTGCACCAGGTGTTCCTAAATCTCCACCAGAAGTAATTTCTTCTGTTGCTTCTGCCCAATTCTCACCAGAATCATTATCTGTTGTAGAATATTTATTTGTTGCTAACTCCATACTTTTACCATTAGGATCTGGAAAAGTAGCTCCATTATCCCAAGAAATAGAATCTACAATTGTAGAGCCACAGTCTAAAGCAATAGAGTCCGAACTATTTCCTAAGAAAAAATTAGATCCGTATTGGTAATCTACAGCTACTCCTCCATTTGCACCAGAATCAGAGTTTATACCTAACACAGCATAACCATTTGCAGGTACAATTAAACTACTTGCTATTACATGGTCTTTAGACGAAGTAGTTAAAGACTTAATCATCCAACCTTGCATATCAATTGCTGCTGCTGTTGTATTATAAACTTCAAAATACTCACCAGAATCATCATTTACAGACTTTGGATTTTGCATAACTTCAGTAACAATTATTGCTCCTACTGCAGGACAAGTTGGCGCAGGCACACAAGTTGGACTATTAAAAGTTCTAGATAAGTTACAAGAACTACTTGCATCTCCAACAATAGTTATATCGGCTGTTGAACCTTCTGAAATTCCTGAAAAAGTAATTGTCCCAGAAGCTGAAGTACTAGGATCATCACCTCCAACTGTTACACCAGATGGCGCAGTTATTGTATATACAGCACCTGCGCCTCCTGTATAGGTTATTGAACCTGTATAGGTATCAGTACCGTTTGTTAATGCATCACAAGTAGTAGTCATTTCATCTAAAACTAAATCACAAGGTAATTTAACAGAAAAAGTAACTGTTGCTTCTACTTTAGGTGATAATGATGCTCCTGAATTATCTACTAACTCAGCAGTTACAACATAAGTTACTCCAGGATTAATACTTTCTATCAATGAACTGTTAGAAAAAATATTTTGGGTACCGTCTGCAACACCATCTTTCATTAATGAACCTACAATATAACCATCACCTGCTCCATCAGTAGTTTCAGTATCGCCAACTTCACCAGAAAGAGTAAAGTTTGTAACTGAAAAATTGATAGGTATACTTGTTACTGTTGATTCAAATTCTTGGTTATTTGACGGAGAAGTGATTACTAAATTTGGAGTGCTAACAAAACCATCAACAACTCTAATATTATCTACTGCAATATCTTCATCACCTGCGCCTAAACCTACAAAAACTAATCTAACATCAACTAAATTTCCAGTACTTAAACCTACAGTAAACTCAGTAAAGACATCGCTTAAAGCATCACCATCTCCTATTCCATCTAAATCTGTATCTTGTAAAGGAGCAGATACATTAAATCCAGAAGTTGCAGATGTTGCAAATTGTAAAACCTTTGTAAAAGTACCAGAATTATCATAATCTACTTCTATATAAAATAAATCTCCACCGTCCCAATCAAATTTTCCATCTGAAGGTTGGTCTTCTGCTAATAATAAAGCAAGCGTAAGATTGGTTTTAGAAGATATGTCTATATCATCAAATGTAAGCGTTTGTGTTGCCATTGTACAAGGCGAACCATCTGTATCCATTGCTGCAAAGAAGTAGTCTCCATCTGCTCCAGAAACTTCATAAGAAGATGTTATATCTGTACCATTAGTTCTTGTAAAGAAATCTCCGCTATTATCGTTACAATCTTCAGATGTTGTTCCAGAATTTCCAGTTTCAAAAGATTCTTGAAATACTGTTGTTTGCCCAAAACCTAAAAAGGCAAAACAAATGGTTAAAAATAAAGTTAAAATGTAATTTTTTTCATACTTGATTTGAATTAAAAGTTGAACGTAAATATAAGAAATATAAATTTTATTAAAGAAAGTACATATTAATTAAACATTAACTAAATAAACCTCAAAGGAAGTCTTTAATGTTACCAAAAAGTAAAGGATTACATACTAGATTAAATGATTGTTAAGAACTTGTTCTGTTTTAAGATTTATCTGTATTTTTGATTCTTATCATATAAAAAATTATGAATAAAAAAGATATTAAGATTTTATTGGTTGATGACGAACCGGATATTTTAGAGATTGTTGGATACAATTTAAAAAACGAAGGCTACCAAATTTTTACTGCAGAGAACGGACAAGAAGCTATAAAATCGGCTAAAAAAAATACTCCACACTTAATTTTACTTGATATTATGATGCCAGAAATGGATGGTATTGAAGCTTGTGAAAAAATAAGAAAAATTAAATCTTTAGAAAACGTAATAATATCGTTTTTAACTGCAAGAGGAGAAGACTACTCTCAAGTTGCAGGTTTTGAAGCTGGAGCAGACGATTACATTACTAAACCAATTAAACCAAAAGTTTTAGTAAGTAAAGTAAAATCTTTATTAAGAAGATTAAAAACTGAAGAAGAAAGCGGAGAATCTCTTAAAATAGGTGATATTATAATTGATAGGGATGAATATGTAGTTTATAAAGCAGGAAAAAAGATTTCTCTACCTAGAAAAGAATTTGAACTGTTTTCTTTATTAACCTCTAAACCAGAAAAAGTATTTAAAAGAGAAGTAATTCTAGATACTGTTTGGGGAAATGAAGTTGTAGTTGGCGGTAGAACCATTGATGTACATATTAGAAAACTTAGAGAAAAAATTGGTGATGACCATTTTAAAACAGTAAAAGGAGTTGGTTATAAATTTGTTTTAGAAGATTCTGATAAATAATTAAGATTGAAACTAAAAAAAACATATTCTTACGCGCTATGGTCTGCAGTATATTTAACAATAGTATCTGTTGGTATTGCTGCTATATCATATTTTATCTTAAGTGAGCATTTAGGATATAGCATTATTATTATTTCTATAATAGCGCTATTTTTAACTTCTTTTTTATTATTCAATACAGAGCAGAACATTTTATATATAGAAGGCTAAAAAAAATATATGAAGAAGTTTCAATCTTAGATGTTAATGATCTTAAAAAAGAAACAACTACAACAGATATAGATAAGCTTTCTAAAAGAATGCAAAGATATGTTGAAGGTAAAAGACTCGAAATAAAAAGCTTAACAGAAAGAGATTCTTTTAGAAGAGATTTTTTAGGCAATGTAGCTCATGAACTGAAAACACCTCTTTTTACAGTACAAGGCTATATTTTAACTTTATTAGAAGGTGCAGTAAATGATAAGCAAATACGAATGAAATACCTAGACAGAGCTAATAAAGGTGTTGAACGTTTGGTTGCTGTTATAAAAGATTTAGATATGATTGCTAAATTGGAAAATGATGGAATGAAACTAAATGTTGATGTTTTTAATATTCTAGAGGTAATTCAAAATGTGATCGACTTATTCGAAATGAAAGCTAAAAAAAGAAACATAAAATTAAAATTCGATAAAATTTATGAGTTTCCAGTTTTTGTTAAAGGTGATGTTGAAAAAATAGAACAAGTTATTATTAATCTAGTTGTAAACTCTATTAAATATGGTAGCCCTAATGGCACAACTATAATTGGAGTTGAAGATTTTAATGACAAAAAATTTATACTTAAAGTTATAGATAACGGAGAAGGTATTAAGAAGGAGCATATTTCTCGTTTATTTGAACGTTTTTATAGAGTAGATCAAAGTAGATCTCGTGAACAAGGAGGATCGGGCTTAGGGCTTTCTATAGTAAAACACATAGTAGAAGCTCATGATGAGAATATCCTTTTAAAAAGTACTTACGGTAAAGGTTCTGAGTTTTCTTTTACAATAGAAAAAGCAAGATAATTTTTAAACTTACACTAAATCGAAGCCAATATCTTTTCTATAATTTATTTTTTCAAATTTAATTTTACCGATACTTCTATAACTTTTAGCTAAAGCCTCTTCGATAGTATCTCCAAAAGAAGTCACAGCCATAACTCTACCTCCATTGGTTACAACTTTATTGTCTTTAATTGTTGTACCTGCATGATATACAATAGATTCATCTATTGTATCAAAACCAGTAATTTCTTTATTCTTTTCATATGCTTCTGGATAACCGCCAGAAACTAACATAACTGTTGTTGCAGTTTTATTTGTAACAGAGAACGATTTTTCATTTAAAGTTTGATTTCCAACTCCCTCAAACAAATCAAATAAATCTGATTCAATTCTTGGTAATACAACTTCAGTCTCAGGATCTCCCATTCGTACATTGTACTCAACAACAGAAGGGTTTCCGTTATCATTCATCAATCCAATAAAAATAAAACCTCTATAATCAATACCGTCTTTCTGTAAACCAGCAATTGTAGGCTTTACAACCAATTCTTCTACTTTATCTAAAAATGCTTTATCTGCAAATGGTACAGGAGATATTGCTCCCATTCCACCAGTATTTAGACCTTTATCTCCTTCACCAATTCTTTTGTAATCTTTTGCGGATGGTAAAATTTTATAATTTATACCGTCTGTTAATACAAAAACTGACAATTCTATTCCTTTTAAAAATTCTTCTATAACAACGGTAGAAGATGCTTCTCCAAATTTTTGATTAGATACCATTTCTTCTAACTCAATTTTAGCTTCTTCTAATGAGTCTAAAATCAACACCCCTTTACCTGCTGCTAAACCATCTGCTTTTAATACAAAAGGCGGCTCTAATGTTTCTAAAAAGGCAAAACCATCTGTTAAATTATCTTTTGTAAATGATTTATATTTTGCAGTAGGTACGCCATGTTTTTGCATAAATTGTTTAGAAAAATCTTTACTACCTTCTAATAATGCTCCGTCTTTTTTAGGTCCAATTACAGGAATATGCTTTAAATCTTTATCAGCTAAAAAGAAATCGTGCACACCTTCTACCAAAGGTGCTTCTGGTCCTACAACAACCATTTTAATCTCGCTTTCTAAAACTAATTTTTTTACAGCTTTAAAATCAGTAGGATTTATATTAACATTTGTTCCTATTTTGTCTGTACCAGCATTTCCTGGAGCTACAAAAAGGTGGTTAATTTTATTACTTTCAGATAATTTTAAAGCAAAAGCGTGTTCTCTACCTCCAGAACCTAAAATAAGTACATTCATGTTTATTGTGTTGTGTTGTTGTAGCTGCAAATATATTTTTAAAAAATGTAAGAAACTAGAAACCCCACTTTAAAAAATATTTAATTGCAGATGAAAGGTGATAAAAAAATAATTTTATACTTTTTGAGGATCCTTTTTGATGCTGATGTGTAATTTCTACTTCAGGAAAGTAAAGTATTTTTTTATTTGTTACTTCTATTTTTCTACAAATATCTGCATCTTCCATATATAAGAAATAGCGTTCATCAAAACCTTTTATGTCTTTAAAATCTTTAGTTTTAAAAAGCATAAAACAGCCATGAATAAAATTAGGACAAAAGGATTTAGTTAAATCTTGATCTCTGTATTCATTGGTTATCGTCATATTTTTAGAAATCTTTAATTTTCTATTAATTAAATCTAAAAAAGTTGGATGTTTTCTGCAGATAAACTGTAAATCTCCATTAGGATATAATACTTTTGGGGTAATAAAAGAAACGTTCTCCTCACCTCTTAGTTTGTTTATTAAATTTGGTATAACATCACCTAAAAAGACAACATCAGGATTTAATATTAAGTGAAAATCAGAATCTAACCTTTCTAAAACTAAATTATGACCTCTACCAAACCCTAGATTATCATTTACAAAAATGTATTCAATTTCTTTATCTTTAAAAAGATTTTCTAGTTTATTAGTTGGTGAATTATCAATTAGAAATATTTTTTTTAATAGATAACTTTAAAAATGAATCAACGGTTTTTTTAAGTGTATCATACCTTTCATTATACAAAACTATCGAAGCAGTAATCATAATTAGTAGGCTTTTTCTTCTCCCTGAAAAACATTCAAGACAGTTCTAATTATAATTTTAAGATCTAACAAAAAAGACCAATTTTCTATATAAAAAATATCTAACCTGACTCTGTTTTTTATGTCTGCCTTAGTTTTAATTTCTCCTCTATAACCACTAATTTGAGCTAAACCAGTAATCCCAGGCTTAACTATATGTCTTTTTAAATAATCATCTACGTCTTTTTGATACTCCAAAGACAAACTTTCTAGGTGAGGTCTTGGACCAACTACACTCATATCTCCAAGAAGTACATTAAAAAACTGTGGCAATTCATCCATGCTTGTCTTTCTTAAAAAAGCACCTAATTTTGTTACTCTTGTATCGTTTTTAGTAGCATGCACTTTATTAGACAAATCATTTATTTTCATAGATCTAAATTTATAACAAACAAATTCACTACCATTTATACCCTCTCTCTCTTGTTTAAAAATTAAAGGCCCTTTAGATTCTAACTTAACCAATACCCATAGAATAGGTATTAACCAAGAAAGTAAAAAGATACAGACAAAAAGTGAGAAAAAAATATCAAAAATTCTTTTTACGTAAAAATTTTCTGCAAATTCAAAAGGGAGTTTATTTACATTTAAAACCATTAAAGTATCGTCGTAAAATTCTACACTCTGGTTTTTACTATATAACTCATTTGAATTAGGAATTAATTTTAAGAAAATATTTTTTTCTATTGCAAATTTATTTATTTCCTTGATCTGATTTGCTGTTAATTGTGTTAATGAACAATAAATTTCATCAACATTATTTAGAGAAACAAATTCAAACACACTTTCTATATTACCCAAATAATCCTTATTCTTATAAATTTTATTAGAAAAGAAACCCAAATACTTATACCCTAAGTTAGATTTGCTTTTAAATAATTTAATAATATTTTTAGAAGAGTCATCAAAACCAACAACAATCGTTGTTCTAAAGTTTTTACCAAAAGATCTATATTTTTTTAATAGAAAAAACCACAGGAACTTAAAAAAAGTAATACTTAAAAAAATAGAACTTAAAATTAGAAACTGATTGTTAACAATATCTCCTTCTCTAAATATGCCGAAATAAGCAAAATAACCTAAAATAAAAATTAAAAATTGTTTTGCTAAAAGAGTATATAACCTTAATGTTCTAGTATATCTATACACTTTATAAAACCCTAAAAAATAGGAAGTAATTAACCAAAAAAATGAGATATAAGATAAAAAATAAAAGTTTAGATATTCTTTATCATATATGAAGTAAACTATTGCGTTAATTAAAAATATATCGATTATTAATTGCAATGGTCTTATTAAATAAGAGTATCTTTTTTTCAAGTTTGGTGGTTTATTAAAACAAATATATTGTTTTAACGTAAAACTTTCTCTATCATTTTATCAATTGTAAAAAACTTTTTTGCAATAACTTTTTGATGCTTAAAATCAATCGATTTTTCTAAAAGAGCTTTCAAGGCTCTAATTAACTCATCTGTTTCCCATGTTGTAACTACATGGTGTAAATTATTGTTATTAAATAGTTTTTGAAGTTCGCTATTTAAATCTGTAATTAAAAATATTTTACAATTAGAAGCTAATAAATTAGGCAACTTAGAAGGCAATGATCCTTTAGAAGTTCCTTCTTTTTGTGGTACTATTTGAATATCACTTTTTTGATATAATTCTTCTAAATTTTCTTTTTTAACTAAATCGTGAAAACGAATATTAACGTTCTTGTTTAATTCTACTAGTTTATTAAACTCTTCTCCCTTAGAAAAAACATGAAACATAACGTTCTCTATTTCTAAAGAAGCTTCTTGAAAGAAATTTAATAATTTTTCTGGGCTTTGCTTTTCTCCTAAAGCACCTGAATACACAACATGTTTTTTATTTTTATCAAAAATGTGGCCTAAATCATTTGTAATATTACCCTTTACGGTTATAAACGGATATTGAACTTCCAATTTATTTTCCGCTAACCCGTATAACTCTTTCGCCTGATCTTTCATTTCTTTAGAAAGAAAAATTAATCTATTACAGCTGTTATAACATTTTTCTTCAATTTCATGAATAAAATAACGAACTACTTTATTCACAATGCCCTTTTTACCAATAGAATATACCTCTTGTAAATCGTGTACCATACCAACTTTTTTAAGATTACGATTTAAGAATGGTAAAATTGATAAGAAGGCAAAACTTGGTGGAAAAATAGGCATTATAATATCCTTATTCTTTTGGTGCTTTCTAATTTTGCTTAGAATAAAAAAAACAAAACTAAGTTCTAAAACTAGTCTTCTAACAATCGTTTTTTTGAAAAAAATAAATACTTTCCTCCTCTAATTATTTTAATTCCATTTAATTGCTCCTTGCTTTCTTTTATTTTCCATTCAGGATAAAAAGGATGATAACATAACATCGTTACATTATGTCCGTTATTTTTTAAAGCTAGAGCAAAATCTGTATTAAACTTTCCTGTTGATATAGGTTCAGGAAAAAAAAGGAGATATTATTAATATGTTTTGTTTATGACTCACGTATTCTTTCTCTAATTATTTTTGCCGGATTACCAATACAAACTTTATTTGAAGGTAAGTTTTTATAAACACTACTTCTAGAACCTACAACTGTACCATGTTCTATTGTAATACCTGGCGCAACAAAAACATCTGTAGCCAACCAACATTCGTCTTTAATGGTAATTTTTTTTGCAAAAATAGGGAAATTAGACTTTAAATAATCATGAGAACCTGTGCATAAATAAGATTTTTGAGAGATAACAACATTTTTACCAATTTCTATTTCACCTAATGAATATAAATCTACATCATCACCAATCCAAGAATAATCGCCGATAGAAACTTTCCAAGGATATGTAGTTTTTACAGATGGTCTAATAATTACATCTTTACCAATTTTAGCTCCAAATAAACGTAATAAAAAGCGTCTAAATGCATACATAAACTGTGGCGAATTTTTAAAAAGTATAGATTGAACAAGCCACCAAAGCTGAACTACAAAAGCATTTCTTCCTCTAAAATTTTCAGGAATCTTAGATGTGTTAAGTTTTTGCATTTGATTTTAAGATTTTTAATAACTGTTCACTAAAAGTAGTAATAGTAAAGTTCTCTGCAAAATACATTTTATTGTAATTACTTATTTCTAAAATCTTGGATTTATTATCATTTAAGAAAACAAATTTATTAGTAATACTTTCTGAGTTCTGTTTATCTACTAAAAAACCATTTTTATTATTTTCTATGATATCGATAATTCCTGCATGGTTAGTAGAAATTATTACGTTTTTAGTGGCTAATGCTTCTAAAATAGAAATTGGTTGTCCTTCCATTTTATAAAAAGTAGGCAAAACAAAAACATTACTCCAATTTAGTAATTGTTTCTTATCATCATTATAAACAACACCAACATAACTTGTGTTTTTAAGTTTATCAATTTTGTATAGAATATCATCTTTTAAACTAGCGTCTATATTACCTGCAATTTTAGCTTTATAGTTTATTTTTTTATTTTCTAAGTCTTTTAAAGAATCTAAAAGTTGAAAAATTCCTTTTTCTTCCATTAGATTACTTAAATATGATATTTTTAAAATACTATTATCAACTTTTAACTTATTATCAATTAAATAATTTTGAGCAAAATTATATAATACATATATGTTTTTCTCGTCTAAAAAAGGAGTCAAATTTTGTTTTAAAGAATCAGACAATACAATTCCTTTTGTGAATTTGGAAACTAAAAAAAAGAATAATTTCTTTTTAAAACCTATTAATTGTTGGTATTGTGCTCCTAAAAAATTACCATGAACATGAATGATTAATTCTTTTTTTAAAATTGAAGAAAGCAAAATAAATAAACTATATTTTGTAATTCCAAAAAAGTTTGACCTGGTGTTATATAAATAACATCATTTTTAAAAACTTTAAAAACACTAAAATTCATTTTTAAAAAGAAAATTAGTTTTTTAAATGAAAAGCTACCCACTGCATCTTCAAAAACTGTGTAAGAAGTATTTATAAAATCCGACTTAAAATCTGCAGAAGTATCTAAAACTTCTTTTACAACTTTGTTTGCTAGAGAAACACCAGATATCGGTTTTGGAAATGGCCCAATTGTTAATACTTTTTTCATTCTACTTTATTTATTTTGTTATAAAAAGAGAAATAATTTATAAAAATTGAAAAATAGATAATTCCGTTTTGTCTATCTAAAATATTTTCAATAAACATTAATGCTATAAATAATAATACAATAGATAATTGTTCGAAACTTCTAAAAACTATTAATTGTAAATTTTTGAGTAGAAAAAAATAAATAACAACAAGCCAATAATACCTGTTGCTAAAGTGGTATTTAAAAACTGATTATGAGTATTGTAATACTTGCCTTTAAAAAAAGAATTTTTGTCTTCTAAAGCGCTTAAAACATCTTTAGTATCTCCAATTCCATAACCAAACAAAGGTTTTTCATTAATAGCATTCAGAGTAGTATTTATTAAGTTTATTCTTAAATTAGTAGATGAAGCTTTGGTGTTATCAAATAAAACCGAAAAATCATTAAACCTATTTGATATATCTGGTATAAATTTGATTGTAATAAAAAACAACAATAAAACTAAAAAAACAAAGAATGTTTTTACTTTAATTTTGATTGCTTTATTAAAAATAATAAAAACAAAAAAAAGAACGCTCATAATTATAATTGCACTTTTTCTTGAAAGTAAAATTAAATTTAAAACTAAAAGAATGTTTCCTATAATTATTAACAACTTGTACTTTTTTATTTTAAATAGACTTATCGAAAAAATAATTGAAATAGAAGTAATTAACGAAGCATAAATTGGATGCATTGAGTACCTACCTAATTGCCCAATAATTCTGTAACTGTAATTAAGAAAATAATTTTCTGTTACAAAGCCTCTAAAGTAAAAGATAAAAAAAACTACTACAAACAAGATAAGGGTACTTATATAAAAATACAATTTTGCTTTTAAAAATAATTTTACAGAAAAGATAGTTTTGCTTTCCCTTAAAACAAAAAAAGCTATTGGAAATAAAAATAAAGGCAAAGATCTAAAAATATATTTTAAGCCAAAAGATGTATTGTTTGAGTACAATAAACTTACTACTAACATTAGAAAAACCGATGTATTAATTACTAAAAGGTTTTTAAATTTTATTGCAGAATTAAATACACAACTTCTCTTTTTTATTAGGGTATATATTGCTGTAATAAAAAACAATACAACAAATGTAGGTTTTACATTATCTGGATAAATTGGAAATAAAAAAAGATTTAAAAAAACAATTTCTGTAAATCTTTTAAAAGTTAATGTTTTAAAAGTTACCATAGTTTTATTCCTTTATAGAGGTAAAATATTACTTTTGGTATTACATAAATTCCAAAAGAAACTAAAATTAATTGAGAAAAACCATTTGTAAAATCTCCTCTTAAAAAATAAACCATATGAATTGCAATAAAAAAAGCAAGTGTTTTTTTTAAGTAATCATCAGATTTTAATAATTGTAATGCTTTTGTAAAAAAGTAAGCAAAAATAAAAGCGAATAAAATAACACCAAAAACTCCAAAATTTAAATATCCTTCAGAAATAAATGGATTTGATATATTATTAAACCAAAAATCATGCTTATCAATTAAATAATTACCAATATACTGACCCGATGTAATTGGTTTAGCCTCCCAAACAGATCTTGGTACAAAAAAGAAAATTGCACTTGTTAATTGTTCTCCAAAACTAAATCCATAATCTGAAACATTTTCTATAGTTGCCAAAAAATTAGCATACGCATCAAAATTAATAGTATTAAAATTACTTAGTAAAACATCTTCATTTATAGATTCTGTAATTAATTTAGGGTTAGAAATCACTTCGGAAAACGAAGCGTTTACATGCGTAAATACAGACAATATTGGCATTAATAATATGAGACTAAAATATAAAATTAATGTAGTTTTAATGTTAGTATTAAATAACTTAGGCCAAAAAAGAAACAAAATACAAAAATAAATAGGTCCTAATCCAGATCTTTTTTCCATAAATGGATTTTTAAAAACCACAATTAATAATAAGAAAATTAGAAGCGTAGAAACTACAACTATTAAGTTTATAGATTTCTTACCCTTTTTCTTAAAATACATTATACACAATGCTATACCTGCTAGTGGTACAGAAAACAAAACCTTAGAAATAACAATTTTAATTGATTTTGCACTATCTAACTGAAGTTTCCAAGTTGGTGTAGATAGTTTTTGCTGTATGTAATCTAAATTAAAAATTAAAATTATAATAGAAAGTAGAAGTATTACTAAGATATCAAACGGAATTTCTTTTCTTATTTGATAAGGTTTTACAAACTTATTTCTTTTTTTAAAAACAAGATAACTTATAAAAAAGACAACATTAAAAATTAAGATATAAAGATTTGCTGTTATCGTTTTTTGCCAATTATATGGTAAATTATTTACATGTATTTGTAGCTGCGGATCTATCTTAGAAATTTGCGCTAAAGGAGCAATTATAAAAAATAAAATATTAAATATTAAAAATGCTGATATAAATGGAGAAAATTCTTTTTCTAAAAAAAATGATAATACATAATTACCATTAAAACTAAATAGTTTAAAAAGAAAAAAGAAAGCACAAATAGATTAATATCAACCAAAAAAAACTGAATTCCTGTGACTATAAAAAACAATAAAAAAACAAAATTTTTCAAATTAGCTTAATTTATGTATAACTAATGTTTTTCTTTTAAATGAATAATATAGTCTTATAAACGCCATTAAAACATCTCCAAAAATTCTTAAATAAATTAAATTCCAAAAGTTTATAGTATCTGTAAAATATAAAATTACTAAAACTAAAATATAAACGACTGAAGTAAAAATTAATGAAAAATTATATTCTTTAAAATACCCAAATGCTACTAACGAACAGGTTCCTAAAATAAACGTTAATGCTACAAAAGGGCAAAGTATCGTTAATAATTTTAAAGTGGGAGAAAATTGAAGCATTTCTTCACCACCAAACCAAATCATAAAATAATCTGCCATTAGATATATTATAAAACCTATTATTGAGCCTATTATCAAAGACAAATAGACCAATTTTTGTAATAGTTTTTTATTTTTTGTTCTAGATATTGTTGGAAAAACTGCTTGTTGCAACATCTCGAACGGAATAACACCTAACATGATAACTTTTAAACTTGTATCAAAACCTGTAACTTGTTCAAAAAGGCAAAATTCGCCAATAAAAAATATTGTTCCAAAATTAAATACTAAAGATAAGAATCTACCAATAAAAAAAGGCAACGATTCTGTAAAATACATTTTAAGTTTTTTAATTGATAATAATGTAAATTTTATCTTATAATATTTAAAAAGATAAAAAACACCGAAAACTCCCATTAATACTGAGGAAATCACAAACAAAGAAATGTATGCTATTAGGTTCTGTTCAGTTGTTACAAAAATAATGGTACCTATTAACAGAAAAAGCCTTGTAAGAAAAACAATAATAGTTGCGGGTTTTAAGTTTTCTACACCTTGAAAAAACCAAACAGGAAAAAGCACCTCTCCAATACCGCAAAACATAAATAATAAAAGTAGTTGCTTGTAAGCCAGAAATGTTTCAAAATTTCCTAAAATAAGAATACAAATTATAGAAAAAATGAATAACAATCCTTTAATAATAAATATTGATGAAACAATTTCATTAATTTTAAGTGTGTTTTCCTTGTTTTCTACAATATACTTAGCTGCATAAATATTAAAACCGAAGTTAACAATCATTAAAAAATACTGAATTACAGAATCTAACCAAGTGACTAAGCCATATTTTTCGTTTCCTAAAACCCTAATTAAATAAGCTGCTAAAATTACTTTAATACCAATATTAAAAAACTTCATCAAAGTTAAATAGGAGAAGTTTTTAAGTATTATTTGAGTATTTGAATTAATGTTTTTAAGCATTACTTTTTTATAATTGTATTAAAAACGTTTTGGGAAAAATTATTTTTTGATTCGTGAAAAACCTCTGTAATTTTCTTTCTTTTTTCTTTGTATAAATCTTGTTTATCAATAAACGTTTTCTCTAAAAACGGAATTAAATCTTCTTGTTGTATAATTATCTCTCCAGGCATAAAATCTATAGGTTTATCAAATACAAATCCTCTTGAGTTTTTATATTGGTCAAAATCTGATACTAGAAACGCTATTGGTTTGTCTAATAATAAATAATCTATATAAATTGACGAAAAGTCTGTTAACAATAAATCCGTTTGATTTAACACTGAATATAATGAGATTCCTTTTTCTTCAAAAATACTATTTTCTAAAAAACACAAATTTGAATATTGATTAAAATCTTTAACTTTCATAAAATCCATAGGATGCAACTTTACAAAACATATAGAATTAATAGATTCAAAAAAAGTATTTAATTTTGATAGTTGTTCTTTTTCAAGGAAATTATTCGAATCACCTAATTCGCCATCAACTCTAACATCTCCTACTATAGACTTTCTATAAGTTGGCATCCATAAAATTACTTTTTCAAAATCTTTTTTCTGTTTGTTTATTAGATCTAATAAACTAAATTTATTAGAAAAAATGAAATCGTTTCTAGGTTGACCAGAATTTATAACATTCTCCAGATCTAAATCGAAAGCTTTACTCATAATTTCTTGAAACAATTTTGATGTTGAAATTACATAATTCGATTCTGGAACTCTCTTGTTGTTATCTAAATGACCAATATTTTTTAAAGGCATACCATGCCAAAGATTTACATTTACTTGTTTTTTTGATAAAGAGATATTATTAAAAATACCATGTGTATGAAAGATATACTTAGATTTCGAAAAATAATACAATCCTAATAATGATTTCTTTTTGTAAATTTTAAAATTTTTAGAAGTAGTATAATTTGATATTAATTTATAAAACCTCTCTTTATCATCATCATTTATTACCCAAATGTTTTGATATTCTGGATGATTATTTATTACATAACAAAAAAAGAAAAACTATTATCTGAAAAATCTGGAAAACTATGAAATAACAGCGTATTCTTTTGTGGCTTAATAAATAACCTAATAATTTTTATTAGTAGTTTTAATATCAAATTATTATTATTTATTATTCATAGCTACTTTTAATTTTGTTGTAGAAATATCAATTGTTCTAGGTAAGTATATAACTTCGCAAAATTCTTTTAAATCATCAAATTTACCTTCCCAATCATTTCCCATAACAAAAATATCTGCATTATGATTTTTAACATCTAAAACTTTTTGATCCCAATTAGATTCTGGGATAACCTCATCTACAAAGGCTATAGACTCTAATAATTCTTTCCTATTTTTATAAGAAATCTTACATTCTTTACCCTTAACTAAGTTAAACTCATCTGTAGATAAACCAACAACTAACCTTTTACCAAGTCTACTAGCTCTTTTAAGAATTTCTATATGTCCGTAATGAAGTAAATCAAAAGTTCCATAAGTTAAAACTGTTTTATTATCATTTTCTACATTCTTAGAAAACTCTTTAAAAGTTTTTAATCCTTTATCTTTTTCAGACAATATAATTTCTTCTTCTTTTAACTTCCAATCAATATTTAGTTGTGGATCATTATACAAAACACCTTGTTCAGAATCTACATTGTAATAATTATCACATTTATAAGATACAACTGTGTTATTTTCTAACACAGAAAAACCATGTAAGAATCCTCGAGGAACAAATAATTGTTTGTTATTTTCTTCTGATAAAATACAAGAAAAATGTTGCCCATAAGTAGGAGAATTTTTTCTAACATCTACAGTAACATCTAAAATTTTACCCTTTACAACTCTAACTAATTTTGCTTGTGCAAACTCTCCCCTTTGTAAATGCAAGCCTCTTAAAACACCAAATTGTGATGTAGATTGATTTCCTAAAACAAAATCAACATCTAATCCTGTTTTTTCTTTAAATTCGTTTTTATTATACTCTAATAAAAAACAACCTCTATTATCTTTAAAAAAGGTTGGTTCTATTACAAAACAATCTTTTAAATGTGTTTCTTTTACAATCATTTAATATCTAATAAATTTTTACCATAACCACTTTTTAACAAGGGTTCTGCTAATTCTTGTAATTGTTTTTTATTTATAAAACCACTAGCAAAAGCTGCTTCTTCTATAGAGCCTACTTTTAAACCCTGTCTTTCCTCAATAACCTCAACAAAATTACTTGCTTGCATTAACGATTTAAAAGTACCAGTATCTAACCAAGCAGTACCTCTATCTAGTATTCTAACAGAAAGATTACCTTCTTTTAAAAACACTTTATTAATATCTGTAATTTCTAATTCTCCTCTCTTACTTGGCACTAACTTCTTTGCTTTTGTTATCACAGAATTATCATAAAAATAAATTCCAGGAACTGCAAAATTAGATTTTGGTTTTTTAGGTTTTTCTTCAATTGAGATTGCGTTGTGTTGCGCATCAAACTCTACAACACCATATCTTTCTGGGTCATTTACATGATATGCATATACAATTCCGCCTTCTAAGTTCGTGTTTTCTCTTAATAAGAGAGACAAACCTGCGCCATAAAAAATATTGTCTCCTAAAATAAGTGCTACTTTATCATCTCCTATAAAATCTTCAGCAATTAAAAATGCTTCTGCTAAACCATTAGGGTTTTCTTGAACTTCATATTGAAAATTACAACCAATTTTATTTCCATTTCCTAATAACTTTTTAAAAAGAGGTAAATCTTGTGGAGTTGAAATAATTAAAATATCACTTATTCCAGCTGAAATTAAGGTTGATAACGGATAGTAAATCATCGGTTTATCATATATAGGCATTAATTGCTTACTTACAGATAAAGTAAGTGGATGTAACCTTGTTCCAGAACCTCCAGCTAAAACTATTCCTTTCATTACTTATATTTTTCTAAATACCAATTTATGGTTTTTGTTAAACCCGAATCAAAGCTTTCTTTAGCATTCCATTCTAATTCTTTTTCAATTTTTGATGCATCTATAGCATATCTAAAATCATGTCCTAATCTATCTTCTACAAATGTTATTTGTTTTTTGTAAGAGTAATTTTTGGGCAGAATATCATCTAATATTTCACAAATCTTAGTAGCAATATACAAATTATTATATTCGTTTTTACCGCCAATATTGTAAGTTTCACCGGCTTTTCCGTTTTTATAAGCTAGCTCAATTCCTTTACAATGATCCATTACAAATAACCAATCTCTAATATTTTTACCATCACCATAAATGGGAATATTTTCTCCTTCAATTGCTTTTCTAATAATAGTTGGTATTAGCTTCTCGTTATGCTGTTTAGGACCATAATTATTAGAACAGTTTGTAGTTACAACATTTAAACCATAAGTATGAAAATAACTTCGTACTAAAAAGTCTGATGATGCTTTTGATGCACTGTAAGGACTGTTTGGAGCATAAGATGTTTTTTCTGTAAACAACCCTGTTTCTCCTAAAGAACCGTAAACCTCGTCTGTAGAAATATGATGAAATCTTGCATTTTTAAACGCTGCTTTATATTGATTTGAATCATCAAGCCAATAATTTTTAGCGGCGTCTAATAAATTAAAAGTTCCAAAAACATTCGTTTTAACAAAAGCATCCGGATTTTTAATTGAATTATCTACATGAGATTCTGCTGCAAAATGTATAACACCAGAAAAGTTATACTGTTTAAAAAGTTTTTCTATTAAACTTCTTTTACAAATATCTCCCTTTACAAACGTATATCTTGGGTTGTTTTCAGCATCTTTTAAATTACCTAAATCACCAGCATACGTTAATAAATCTAGGTTTACTACATGTACTTTTTTATTATTCTCTAAATAATATGAAATAAAGTTTGAGCCAATAAAACCTGCTCCTCCAGTTATAAGAACTGTATGCATGTTTTATTTTTTATAGTTTTCTAAAAACTTATTTAATTTCATAAGAAGTAAGAAAACAATCATTAAAACCGATCCAACAATCCCTAATAAAAAAGCTTTATTTTTAGTAATCCCTTTTATCTCATAACCTACAGATTGAAAACTAGAAATAACATTAATAATTTTAAAATTAGTAGATTTTTCTGCTGCTAAACTCTTTAAGTCATAATTTAATCTTCTACTAGTTTCAAAAAGAGCCATCTCATTAGTCCCTTTCTTTTTATCTCCTAAATCTATACTTGTACCAGTATTAGATTTTTTAGCTTCTTCTAGCATTACTTTCATATAAACTCTTCTTAAAGAATCTATTTGAATTAAATTTTGTCGATATAAAGAATCTGTTCTATTTAAATTTTCGTTTGTTAATTCTTTAATTCTTTTAAAATAAGTATTATTAACCACTGATGAAATAATTACATCATCTAACTTATCAAAAACATTGTTCTTTTCTGCAATAACCGTAATCTTATGAACTTTGTAATCGTACTCTGTAAATGAGGTTTTAAAAACATCATACTCATAACTTTTAATAGCTAAAGTATCTATTGATAAAATCAATTCGTTATAAGCATTAATCTTATCACTATCTATAACTAAAGGTTCTATAGTAAACTTCTTTAAAGAAGCTGCCGATTCTTCATCTAAACTAAAAATAGTTTGTAAAGCAATAATGTCTTTCTGTTTTACTAAATCATTATAATAATTTACATTATCATATAGCTGCCTAGCACTTTTAAAATTTGGCTCTACTAACAGATCAGAACCATATTTTGAAGATGAATTAATTTCTAAAAATATACCAGCGATTAAACCAATAATACCAGTACCAACAATTTTTAAAAAATTTTCTTTTAAGAATAATAAAATGGAAATGATAAAATGGAACAACCCTTTAAAAATAGATCCAATAAAATGGAAAAAATTAGAAAATCCTTTTCCTATAATTACAAACAAAGAACCTAAATCTACTTCTTCTTCGTTATTTTTTTGATTTGTTGACATTATTTTAGTTTGGTTAAAAAAATCAGTCTGTTAATTAAAAAATTTGCTCTAATATTCTTTGAGTAATAGCGTATGTTGGTGTTACACCTGTCATACCTAAACCACCAGAAGCTAAAGTTGCACCTGTTTCTAAAGGATTATCAGAAGCATAATATGCATATCTTACTTTTACATTTTCAGAAATATTACCCCTAATTCTTGAGGCAGATTGTATTGCTTTTTGATAATGTGCACCTTCCATCTCAAGACCTATTACATTCCAAGTAGAATCATGAAAAAACTTTAATAAATCTTTATTTTGTAAAGACGTACCTAAAACAGAAACCATAGATCCATCAAAAGATTTTACTCCAAAACCATCTAAATCTTCTTTAGATAGTTCGTTTTTAAACGGATAATTATCCGCAGTTCCTTCAAAAATATGAGCATTAGGAATCATAATATCTCCTTTTCCTCCTTCTAAAATACCTGCTTTTCCCATTATAGAAACAGACTTTACGTCTAAGTGAATTTCATCTTTCTTATCTCCGTATGGTTTTAACAACTCATCCATCGTTTCAAAAGCTTGCTCACCAAAAGCATAATCCATTACAATAATAACAGCGTTTTCTTCTAGAGAATTTTCTCTCTTAAACGGTGAAACATCAAAATTTATTTTATTAGTGTCAATTATTTGTACATTAATATTCGTACCAGAAGTATCTTTTACGTAAATCAACCCATTTTCTGATGCATAATCTTTTACTTTTTTCTGTAATGGTTTGCTATCTGCATTACTTAATAATTGATATAACTCAAACCCAGCATACTTTTTAGTTTCTTCTGGCAAAGCTCCCTTTGCGTATATCGAATTTAAAACACTATGCATATTTGCACTTATAATATGAATTGGTCTTTTTAAAAGATCGTTATCATTTAAAATTGACTTAATATTATTTGCCCAAATATCACCATAAATATGATGTCCAATTTCTTCAATTAAAACAGTACTAAAAGTTACTGTTCTTTTCTTATTTTCAAAAACTTCATTTATTGCTAGTCTACCTAACCAATAAATTAAATTGAAAAATTTATGAGGATTTTCTTTTGAGCTAAAAACTTTATAAATTTCAGAAACCTCATTATAAGTTCTGCCTAAAATATTCCCTAAATGAACAATTAAAACTTCTTTGTCCTTATCAGAAATTACTTTCTTATTTAAAACAACATCTTCTAAATTTAACCATTCTCTAGTAAAATCTTCTCCATCATTTAAAGAAACACGTTCTTGAATTTTATGAGATTCTACAAATAAAAAGGTTAAATGCGTTAAAATATCATAAATTTCAGACCTTCCTCTTGTAATCTCTATATTCATTTGATCCTTATCTATCCGATAACAATTTCTCCTTCTTTTTGGTGGAATAATAGCTTTAAAATGTGAGTTTTTATACCCTTCATCTGCAGTTAAATTTATAAACTGACATTCTTCTATACCTTCTGGTAGCCTTTCAATAACATACACTAAACCGTCTAACTCTGTTCTATCTTCTGCAATAGAACCATAAATTTCTGGTCTTAAAAGCAACAAAGATTTACGTAAAGTTTCTCCTGAAACTCCCATTGGTTTGTAAAAACCTCTACTAAATAAATGACGCATAGAAATATATAATTTTTCTATGGCATTTGTAGACTCTTGTGCTCTTGTTCTTTCTATATTTTTAATTTGTGACATTTGTAATTTTAAAATGTAAAGGTAAAATTATTTACCCGATAAAATTTGCTTGTATTTACTTTCATTTTTAAGCAAGTTAACAGCTTCATAAATGGTTTTATCATTTTTTAAATGATGCTTATAAACACCTTCTTTGTAATAGAATTTTTCTAAAATCTCTTCTTCTAATAATATTTTTAAAATGTCTTTGTTTTTAGAAACATCCTTTATTTTAACTTCAATTAATTTTTCTTTAATTTCTTTATATTCTTCAGAAATGTTATTGTTTTTTGATGATAAATAAGCCTTTTTAAACAACTTTTCTTGTTCGGTAACAAAAGTTGTATCAACTTTTAAATAGTTTATAAAATCATTAAAATCTTTAGCAGAAAAATGATAGTCTTCTGCGTTTTCTAATTTCGAATTCTTGTAAGAATAATCTGTTGCAAAATTAAAAATTGCTTTAGATTGCAGTAACGTCTTAGTTGCTTCTGTTCTTTTAGATACTTTTATTTTTACATCTGGTGTAACTCCTCCTCCATCAAAAACTATTCTTCCGTTTTCTGTTTTAAACGTATTAATACCTTTATCAGAAAACTTTGGAACCTTACCTGTTTTTGCATCTCTATTTGTATAATCTAGTTCCTGAATACATCTACCACTTGGAGTATAATATTTAGATATCGTTAACTTTAATTGTGTGCCATAAGTTAATGTTCTATAGCGTTGCACTAATCCTTTTCCAAAAGAACGCTCTCCCATAATTACAGCTCTATCATAATCTTGTAAAGATCCACTTACAATCTCTGATGCAGATGCCGAACGGCCGTTAACTAACACAACAATAGGAATTTCTAAATCTAAAGGATCATTTGTACCTTTATAAGTATTACTCCATTTTTTAATTTTTGCTTTCGTAGTTACTATTACTTTACCTTTAGGTACAAAGAAATTAGAAATATTTATAGCTTCTAAAAGAGAACCTCCGGGATTGTATCTTAAATCGAAAACTAGTTTTTTCATCCCTTTTTTCTTTAAAGCTCTAAATGCTTTTTTTACTTCGGATGAGGCTTTATTATTAAAACGTGTTAATGTTATATAACCAGTTTCCTCATCAATCATTTCATAAAAAGGAACAGGATTTACTACTACTTTCTCCCTTGTTAATTGTTTTGTAATAATATTTCCTTGTCGTTCTACCTCAACAGATATTGTACTATTTGGTGCTCCTTTCAAAAACATAGAAAGTTGCTCTCTTTCCATATTTTTTAACGGTTGACCATTAACAGATATAATAATATCTCCAGCCTTTAAACCAGCTTTATCTCCAGAAAAACCTTTGTAAATTTCGCGAATCTGTATTCCTCTTTTGGTATAATAAACCGCAGTTCCAATACCAGAATACTCTCCTTCTCTTCTTATTTTTGCATCTTCAACAGCTTGTTCGTTATAAAAATTAGTATAAGGATCTAAATCTTTTAAAGTATTTTTTATTGCTTTGTTTGTAAATTCAGCCGGATTTATTTCATCTACATAATACATATTTAATTCCTTAAAAAGTGTATTGTAAATTTCAATTTGTTTAGCTACTTCAAAAAATTTAGATTTGAATGAAAACGATAAAAAAATCGTTCCAATTAAAAAAATTACAACCGTTTTCTTTTGTATTTTAAAGTGCTTCATTTTCATTTGTATTTACCTCGTCTATAAATAGATGTAAAAGTTTATTCATTTTTAAAGAAAGTTCCTCGTAAGATTTCTCTTCTTTCCCAATATACGAAATCATAAAAATATAGGGTTTTTCTATAGCGTCGTATATAATATTTTTTTGCAAACGATACGTTTCTCGCATTAATCTTTTTAACCGATTCCTATCTGGCGCTCTTTTAAAATTTCTTTTACCAACAGAAACCCCTACTTGTGCAGGAAAATTAGACGTATGTACTGTTTGCAAATAAACCATTCTAAACGGAAAAGCTTTAACAGAATTCCCTTCATTATAAAGCTTTTCTATTAATTTTTTACTTTTTAATCGTTCTTGTTTTCCTAAAGTAAACTTCATCTTTACAAACTTAAATGAAAACTATAACTTTTTAAAGCTTTACTACTATGAACTTTAAAAATTATGTATTTTTATTAAATCTTTATGTATTTAATTTTTGTTATAAAATTAAACAATAATTGATATATTTGTTAAAAACTATACAATTTAATAATTGATTTTTAATTATCAATTAAAAAAATAAGTACTATTATGAAACCAGATTTATTTCAAGCACCTGATTATTATAATTTAGATGATTTACTAACGGATGAGCACAAATTAGTTCGTGAAGCTGCTCGCGATTGGGTAAAAAGAGATGTTTCTCCTATTATTGAAGAATATGCTCAAAAAGCAGAGTTTCCAAAACAAATTATTGGTGGTTTAGCAGAAATTGGTGCTTTTGGCCCTTACATACCAGAAGAATATGGTGGCGCAGGTTTAGATCAAATTTCTTACGGATTAATTATGCAAGAAATTGAACGTGGAGATTCTGGAGTTCGCTCTACAGCTTCTGTACAATCTTCTTTAGTAATGTATCCTATTTATACGTATGGTAATGAAGCACAACGTAAAAAATATTTACCAAAATTAGCTTCTGGTGAATGGATGGGGTGTTTTGGTTTAACAGAGACCTAATCATGGCTCAAACCCTTCAGGTATGGAAACCAAATTTAAAGATATGGGAGAACATTATCTTTTAAATGGTGCAAAAATGTGGATTTCTAATGCTCCTTTTGCTCAAGTAGCAGTTGTTTGGGCAAAAAATGAAGAGGGTAGAATTCATGGATTAATTGTAGAACGCGGTATGGAAGGTTTCTCTACTCCAGAAACTCACAATAAATGGTCTTTAAGAGCTTCTTCTACTGGTGAGCTTATATTTGATAACGTAAAAGTGCCAAAAGAAAATTTATTACCAAACAAATCTGGACTTGGAGCTCCATTAGGCTGTTTAGATTCTGCGAGATATGGAATTTCTTGGGGTGCTATTGGTGCTGCAATGGATTGTTATGATACCGCATTGCGTTATTGTAAAGAACGTGAACAATTTGGAAAACCAATTGGTCAATTTCAACTACAGCAGAAAAAATTGGCAGAAATGATTACTGAAATAACAAAAGCACAATTATTGGCTTGGAGATTAGGTAATTTAAAGAACCAAGGTAAAGCTACTTCTGCACAAATTTCTATGGCAAAGCGTAACAATGTAGATATGGCAATTAAAATTGCAAGAGAAGCTAGACAAATGTTAGGAGGAATGGGAATTACAGGTGAATATTCTATAATGCGTCATTCTATGAATCTAGAAAGTGTAATTACCTATGAAGGCACACATGATATTCACTTACTTATAACAGGATTAGATGTTACGGGTTTAAATGCATTTAAATAAGTATAAAAAACTTATACATCTTATTGCTAAAGCAAATTTAAGATGCTTTTTGCAATAAAATATTAGGGCATCTCTTACAGTTGATGCCCTTTTTTTGTACTTATTACAACACTTATTTTTTGGTTTTATACAATTTGATGAACAAATACTATCGCAAATAGAAATACTTGTATTTGGTTTAGAGATTTGTATATCAGAATAAAAAACTATCATAATTAATATTTATGGCGCAAATATAAGCTTTTATTTAGAATAAATAAAAATAACAAATTAAAACTACGAGACCTATTAACACAAGTTTTTAAAATAAAAGGAATCTAAAAAAGTGAGGTCAATTAATTACTAATAAATAGTACTTTTTTATTGGTTTTAATAATCTCGAAAATTACTTTTGCAAAAGAAAATAGAAATCTTGTTCAAAAGAATAACTCCTTTACTATTTGTATTTTTATATATGCTAGCCATGTTAAGGCCAATAGCACCATTTGTTGAATATGCTATTAATCAAGATTACATTGCAAAGTTTTTATGTATAAATCAAGATAAGCCAGAAATGCAATGTAATGGTAAATGCCATTTATACAAAGAAGTAAAGAAACAACAAGAAGAAACGCCAGTATCACTACAAATTTCTTTAAAAGATTACCCAATTGGTTTTGTTAAAATCTTAAACATTAAAAAGAAAAAAGAAGTAAATTTTATTAAAAAAGAAAATTATACTTACTCTAAAAACTATAGCTATTTATTTTCTGAAGTTATATTTCATCCGCCTATATAATAAATAATTTACAATTAAAATTTATCAGAAATCTTTTCTGATGTAATCACTTACAAATTATTTAAACAAAAAATAAAATAGATGAAATCAATAAAAATAATTGGTTTAGGAATTGTTATGTTCCTATCTCAACAAATTACAGCGCAAGAAAAAGAAAATCAAAATTGGTCTAGTAACAGACCAGATGGTCATGCACCAATATCTGTTATGGCAGATCATTATCATGGTAAAGGTGGTTGGATGTTTTCTTATCGATTAATGAACATGAATATGGAAAGTTTACTTTCTGGTAAAGATGCAATTTCTAACACAGATGCTCATGATGCTGGTTACATGGTAACTCCTTTAAAAATGCCAATGCAAATGCACATGTTTGGAACAATGTATGCACCTTCTGATAGAATTACTTTATTAGCAATGGCTAGCGTTGTTAAAAATGATATGGATTTACAAATGAGAATGGCATCTGGAATGATTGTTCCTTTTTCTACTTCTTCTTCTGGTTTTGGTGATATAAAACTAGGAATGATTTATAAATTCATCAACAAAAACAAACAATCTTTACATGGTAATATAACTTTTTCTTTGCCTACAGGTAGTATCACAGAAACAGATGTTACACCAATGAGCTCACCAAACGAGGCTTTACTACCTTATCCTATGCAAATTGGTAGTGGTACTTTTGATACTAATTTAGGAATAACTTATTTAGGACAGAAAGAACAAGTTTCTTGGGGAAGTCAACTTACTACAACTTTACGTTTTGGCAAAAATTCTGATGATTATGCGCTTGGAAACAAGTTATCATTTAACAATTGGTTTGCTGTAAAAGCAAAAGATTGGTTAAGTTTTTCGGCAAGATTAGAAGGTAAATTTGTAAACAAAATTAGAGGAACAAATTCTAATTTAATGCCAATGATGGTTACAACTGCAGATACAGATAACTCTGGCGGAACTTACATGAATGGTGGTTTAGGGTTTAATTTATTAGCGCCAAAAGGTACATTTAAGGATTTACGTTTAGGTTTTGAATATACTACGCCTTTATATCGAAAACCAAATGGAATACAATTAAAAAACAAAGAAACAATTACAGTCGGTTTGCAATACGCTTTGTAAAACACATCTTGTTATTTTAAATCATTAAAAAAAGGAGTTATTTAAAATAGCTCCTTTTTTAAGAAAAAAAGACGATTTACATACTCTTAAAGTTGTCTTAAAGTTCTGTTAAATAGGCTTTATAATTATAGATTAAGTTAAACCTTTGCAAAAAAATTAGCTCAATAAAATCAACCAATAATATTTAGTCAATAATGAAAAAAATATTTTTTCTAACTAGTTTATTTTTTAGTTTAATATCATACTCACAAGTTAAAGACTTTGAAGTAAAAGGAATTATTAATTCTTCTGAAGATAAAGACTTACTTGAATCTGCAACAGTACATGCAGAAAGAATTAAAGATAGTAGTATTGTTTCATACACAATTACTAATGAAAAAGGTAAATTTAGCCTTGTAGGAAAAACATCTGATTCTAAAATTAAACTTGTAGTTTCTTTTATCGGTTTTACACCTTACACTAAAATAATTGATGTTAAGAATCAAAACGTAGGTACTTTATCTCTTAAAACAGCAAACGTTCTAGATGCAGTTGTAATAAGATCTAGTGCGCCAATAACTATAAAAAAAGATACCTTAGAATTTAATGTAAAATCTTTTAAAACAAAAGCAGATGCGAATGTAGAAGATTTATTAAAAAAATTGCCTGGTGTAGAAGTAGATGACGAAGGCGCAATTACAGTAAATGGTAAAGCTGTAAATAAAATATTAGTTAATGGTAAACCCTTTTTTGGTAACGATCCAACTATTACTACAAGAAACCTTACGAAAGATATCATCGAAAAAATTCAAATTACAGATACAAAAACGAATGCTCAGGCATTTTCTGGCGAAGATTCTGATGGAGAAAACAAAACCATAAACCTTACAATTAAAAAAGAAAATAATAAAGGTTATTTTGGAAAAGTAGCTGCTGGAGCTGGAACTGATGAAAGATACGAATATGCTGGTATGGTTACTCGTTTTAAACAAAGCGAAAGAATTGGCTTGTTAGCAGGTGGTAATAATATTAATTCTCCTGGTTTTAGTTTTGGTAATCAACGTTTACAGTTTGGCGGTAACAATAGAAGTTTTGGAGGCGGACAAGGTATCGTAACATCAAATAACTATGGTGTTAATTATATTAATGTTTTTAAGAAAATTTTCGAAGTTTCTGGAGATTACTTCTATAAAAACAGTGAATCTGATAATAAATCATCTTCAAATAGAGAAACTTTCTTATCTGACGGAACTAGCTTTTATAGAAATTCTGAAACTACTTCATTAAATGAAAGTGATAGCCATGATGCAAGTTTAGATTTCGAAATTGAAATCGATAGCACGTTTAGAATAGATATTGAAAGTGATTTTAATAAAAACTTAAATACCAATATTTTTAATAGTGACTCAGAAACATTAGACAATAGTAAAGTTCTAACAAATGATTCTAAAATAAACTCTATTGCAGATTTTGATAGAGAAAATTTTGAAAACGAAATTAACTTAACAAAGAAATTTGGTAGCAAAGGTGCTTTCTTAAGAGTTGAATTAACTGCCAACCTTAACAAAACTAACACAGATGATTATGTTAAGTCTGAAACGAATATTTATGGTACGAGTCCAGATCAAATAATTAGAGATCAATACTCAGACGGTATTACAGAGGTTAAAGAACTTGGTACAAAACTTACGTATAGATTACCTCTGAAAGCTAAAAAATTATTTTTAGATATTGCTTATAATGTTGGTAACACAAATACACAAAAAACAAGAAATACATTTGATTTTGATACAAACACAAATGATTATTCTAGTTTTAGCACTTTATTAAGTACAGATTTCGAATACTCTAACAAAACAAGTAAACCTAGTTTAGAGTTAGAATATAGAGATCAAAAATGGTCTGCTTCTGCAGAAATTGCATACATAAACAGAACTTTAGAGAATACAGATTTTCTAAGACCTCAAACAAATTTAGTTAGAGAGTTTAATAATGCGGAATATGGTTTTAGTGTTAGATTTAGAAAAAGCAGAACAAGTGGATATCGATTTAGATATAATTTTAAAAATTCTGCTCCTAGTTTATCTCAATTACAACCTTTTAGAGACGAATCTAACCCGTTAAATATTATTACTGGTAATCCTACACTTTCTCCTTCTAAAACTCATAATATAAGATTTGGAGCTTCCAACTTTAATTGGCAAAAAAGAACAGGTTTTTGGTCTTTTGCAAACATATCTTTAACAGATGATAGAGTTGTAGCTAATACTGTAATTAATCCTAATACATTAACAAGAGAAACTACTTATGCTAATGTAGATGGTTTTGTAAACATGCGTGCAGGAGGTAGTTACAGTAGTACTAAAAAGTGGGAAGATTTTGGTAGTTTAAGAACAGAATTTAGAATTTTTGGGACCTATAATAAGAACATCAACTTTAATAATGGAGTTCAATACTCTAGTAATATTACAGCACTTTCACCAAGAATTGGTTTCGATTTTTCTTGGGATAAAATATTATTAATAAGACCTACATACACTGTTAACTTTAGTAGAAACACTTATGACATTGCTAGTTTTAGTAATAAGAATTTCACAAGTCATGATGTAACCATTGCAACAACAGCAAACTTTTTAAAGAAATTTGAATGGCTTAATGATGTAAAATATAATTACAACCCAAATATTGCAGATGGTTTTCAAAAAAGTGCTTGGTTTTGGAATACTACCTTAAGATACTCTATCTTAAAGAATAACGGAGCAATAAGTTTAAAAATCTATGACGTTTTAGATCAAAACACCAATGCAAGAAGAGTAGCAACAGAAGACTATATTCAAGATTCTTCTAGTACCGTTTTAAACCAGTATGCAATGCTAAGTTTTACTTGGAAATTTAATAGTTTAGGAAAAGCTGGTAAAAAGTTTGAACCAAGATCGAGAAGATATCGTCATTAAGTTAAAACATGACAAAAATCATGTTAAATATCTATTATAAATCTTACTTTTATACTGTTGTTATAAATAAACACAAAAAATTAAACTTGAAACTAAAAGCTCTAAATATTATCTCCCCATTAATATTTAGAGCTTCACTATTTTTACTTTTTAACTCCTAATTTCACTAAAATAGATTCTAGTAAACACAATTTTGTAAATGCAGATTGAATCATATTTACACCAATAAAAACTCCAAACCACAACCAATTTAAACTTACATAATATGTAAGAAAAACGGTTAACAATACCATAAAACCTACAATTACTCTAAAATATTTATTTAACATCTTTTTGATTTTTACTTATTTATAATTTTTCTTCTCTATCATATAATACACCAAAGGCACAACCAATAAGGTTAATACTGTAGAAACAATTGTACCTCCCATTAAAGAGATTGCCAATCCTTGAAAAATTGGATCAAATAAAATAACAAATGCTCCAATTACAACTGTTCCTGCAGTTAATAAAATTGGCGTAGTTCTAACTGCTCCAGCTTCAATTGCAGCTTGTTTTAATGGCACTCCCTCTTCTAACCTAAGGTTGATAAAATCTATCAATAGAACTGAATTTCTTACCATAATTCCTGCTAAAGCAATCATTCCAATAAATGATGTTGCTGTAAAAAAAGCGCCCATAATCCAGTGTCCTAAAACAATTCCTATTAATGATAACGGAATTGCTACCATCATTACAATTGGTGCTTTAAAGTTTTGAAACCAACCAACAATTAAGATGTAGATTAAAATAATTGCTCCTAAAAATGCGATTCCTAAATCTCTAAAAACCTCTAAAGTAATTTGCCATTCTCCATCCCATTTTACAGTATAATCGTCTTCAAAATCTGGTTGACCTAAATACATTTCGTTTAATTTATAACCTTTTGGAAGCTCAATTTTATTAAGCTTTTCTTCCATTCCTAAAATTGCATACGCAGGACTCTCTAATTCTCCAGCCATATCTGCCATTACATAAACCACCCTTTTCTGATTTTTTCTGTAGATGCTTTTATCAGCAATTGTTTCTTTTATTTCCACTAAATCTGCAATCGGAACCATAGTTCCCATTTTAGATTTTACTTTTAATTGAGAAATATCAGAAATGGTAGATTTTTCTTTTTCATCTAAACTCAACACCAAACCAACTTGGTTTACAGCATTTTCATCATATAAAGTTGTAATTGCTCTATTTGAAAGAGCCATATTCATAGTGTAAGCAATTTGCTGTGGCGCAACTCCGTACAACATTGCTTTTTCTTTATCTATTTCAAATTGATACTCAGTTTGATCGTCTTCAACCATAAAATCAACATCTACAACATCATCAGTATTATTTAAAATATTCTGAACATCGTTTGCAATTCTAATTTGTTCTTTATAATCTGGTCCATAAACCTCAGCAACAATTGTAGATAATACTGGAGGTCCAGGTGGTACTTCTACCAACTTTACATTGGCATTATATTTTGCAGCAATTCGTTGTATTTCTGGTCTTAATAATTTTGCAATTCCATGACTTTGAATTTTACGTTCGCCTTTATCAACCAAATTTACCTGAATATCTGCCATATTAGATCCTCCACGTAAATCATAATGACGTACCAAACCATTAAATGTAATTGGTGCAGAAGTACCCACGTAATTTTGATAATTTACTACTTCTGGTCTTGTGGCTAAATACTGTGCAATTTCTTGCGTTACAACGCCTGTTCTTTCTAAGGTTGTACCTTCTGGCATATCAATTACCACCTGAAACTCGTTTTTGTTATCAAAAGGCAACATTTTAACAGCCACAGAATTCGTAAAAAACAACACCATTGTCGCCATTAAAACAAAGAATGTTCCTCCTAAAAACAACCATCTTTTAGTTCCGTTTTCTAATAATGGTCTTTCTAATTTACTATAAACTCTATAGATAAAAGTTTCTTCTAAAGGTTTCTCAGCTTTTTCCTCTACTCCTTTTTTATCCTTTTCTCTTAAGAAAATATAACCTAAATAAGGTGTAATCGTTAACGCTACAAATAATGATAAAATCATTGCAATTGAAGCTCCAATTGGCATTGGCGCCATATAAGGCCCCATTAAACCAGAAACAAAAGCCATTGGTAAAACAGAAGCTATTACTGTAAATGTTGCTAAAATTGTTGGGTTTCCAACTTCGTTAATTGCATACAAAGCAGCTTGTTTAAAAGGCAAGCGTTTCATCTTAAAATGTCGGTGCATATTTTCTGCAATAATTATAGAATCATCCACCACAATACCTGTAACAAAAACCAACGCAAAAAGTGTAATTCTGTTTAAGGTATAATCTAACATATAATAACTTAGCAATGTTAAAGCAAATGTAATTGGCACAGATAAAAACACTACCAAACCTCCTCGCCAGCCCATTGCTAACATTACAACCAATGTTACAGCAATGATAGAACCAATAAGGTGTAATAATAATTCTGACACTTTATGAGAAGCTGTTTCACCATAATTTCTGGTAACTTCTACATGTACATCATCAGGAATTAAAGTGGTACGTAAATGATCTACTTTATTTAAAACTACCTCAGCAATTTTCATTGCATCTGCTCCTTTTCTTTTCGCAACAGAAATTGTTACTGCAGGATATTCAGATTTATAGGTTTTTGATTTATCACTTGCTTGTCCAAAACCTAAAGACACATAATTTTGTGGAACTTCTGGTCCATCAACAATTGTAGCAATCTGTTTTAAATAGATTGGTTGATTTTGTTGCATACCAACCACCAAATTTTCTACATCTGTTACATAAGCTAAAAATTTACCTGTATTCACTAAAAACTCAGTATCATTTTTATCAAAACTACCAGAAGATAATTGTGTGTTATTGGCTTTTATCATTTCAGAAACCGATAAGAAATCCAATCCGCTTGCGGCTAATTTATCTTTATCTAAAACCACACGCAATTGACGGTTTCTTCCACCAATTTTATGGGTAATAGAAACATCATTTACCTTTTTAATCTCCGACTCTAACTCTTGTGCCATTTGGCTTAATTGATAATCGCTGTAGTTTTCACTCCACAACGTTAACCCCAACATAGGTACATCATCAATAGCACGCGTTTTAACTAACGGAAACGTAACACCTTGCGGCATTTGATCCATGTGTTTGTTAATTTCGTTATACAATTTTACAAATGAACGCTCAATATCTTCGCCCACATAAAACTGCACAATAACCATGGCTTTTTCGTTCATAGAAGTAGAATACACATACTCCACACCTTTAATATTCGAAATTAATTTCTCTAAAGGTTTTACAACTCTGCTTTCTACTTCGGTAGGACTTGCCCCTGGATATCCTACAAAAACATCTGCCATTGGCACATCAATTTGTGGTTCTTCTTCCCTCGGAATTAAAAACGAAGCATACACACCAACCACCATAAAAACGATCATTAGCAACACTGTCAATTTAGATCCAATAAAGACTTTTGCAATTTTTCCAGCTAAACCTTCTTTCATATTTTTTTATATTTTGGGCGTTTTAACAGGCTATCCATTTCAATCTTTTTTTGCCATTAATGGCAGTAAAAGGATTTCCATTGCTATCCTTAACGCTAAATTTTAGTTATTGAATTGTAATTTTCGCTCCGTTGAATAATTTTCCATCCGCAGAAACGATGTAAGATTCATCTGCATTTAAACCCGATAATACTTCAACATTATTTCCATACATTCTACCTAAACGTAACCAACGTAATAGTGCTGTATTACTTTGGCTTACAGTGTAAATTCCAGATAATTGCCCATTTTTTACAATTGCTTCTGTAGGAATTAAAACCAAATCCGATTTTACTTTTCTTTCTACCGGAAACTGAACGGTAGCAAACATTCCAGATAAAATAGCAACATCCGTATTCTCTAAATTTATTTTCACTAAATATTGTCCTCCAGTATTTTTAGCAGAAGTACTTACCTCAGCAACTTTCCCCTTAATAGTTTTATGTAAAGATTTCACCAATACATTTACAGATGTTCCTTTTTTAATTTGAGAAATTTCTGTTTCTGGCACCATTGCAACAACCTCAAACTCTTTAGGAGTTTCTATACTAATTAAAGGCATTCCTGGGTTTGCCATATCGCCAGTTTCTATATTTTTACTGGTAATTACACCGCTAAAAGGCGCTGTTATATTAGAATAAGCAAACTGAGCGTTAATCTCTTTTTTCATCTGGTTAGCCGACTCTAAACCTGCTTTTGCCATTTCGTAATTTGCAGTCATGTCATCCATTTCTTTTTGAGTAACACTTTTACTATCAAATAAATTTTTAAAACGATTGTAGTTTTTTTCAGCATTGTTAAAAGCAGTTTGTGCTTGTGCAATTCCTGCGTTTACTTGTCCTTTTTTAGCTTGTAAATCTGCATTATTAATAGATATCAGCAATTGGCCTTTTCTAACCTTATCGCCAACATTTACATGCACATTTTTAACAAACCCCATTATTCTAGTACTTAAATCTGCGCTATTAGATGCTTCAATTTTTCCGCTTACAGACAAAAATGGCGTGTTGTTATTTACAACCACCGCACTAACTTTTACTGCAATTGCTCGTGTAGTATCTACTGCTACTTTTTTGTCTTCACTTCCACAACTCGTTATTATTAATGAAGCTGCAAATAATGCTATTATGTGTATGTATTTTTTCATTTGAATTTGGTTTTTTTATTAGGTTTCGACTGCGGTCCACCTGACAATAAGATGTCTCCTCGAGCGCAATCGAGAGGTTTTATTTCTTCGTTAAAAACTCTAAATAAGCTTTTGTAAAATTATATAGATAAATGGTTTGATAATATTCTAATTGTTTCTGTGCAAACTGTGTTTCTGCTAGTAATAAATCAGACGTTTTTTCTAAACCTTCTTTAAATCTATTTTTTCTAATTCGTAAAGACTCTTCAGATTGTTGCACTGCTAAATCAGTTAATTCTAAACTGTTTTTTGCATCTACTAATTGACGTTTTACTTTGTTCAATTCTAAATTACTTTTAGACACATATTGTGTATATGCTAATTTCGATTTTTCCAACTCAGCTTTACTTTTTTGTACTTTCCCAAAACGTTTAGAACCTTGAAACAAATCCCAACTTAATTGCGCGCCAATTAAATAACCACTAGCATCACCTTTAAAAAATTTGTTATCATACATTTCATAACTTCCAAAGGCATTTAAACGCGGTAAAAATGCCATTTTATCTGCTTTATTCATAGTTTCGTAAGCCTTAGAAGCTAAATGCATCGCTTTAATATCTGCTCTGTTTTCAGAAATCTTTTTGCCATCAACATTAAAATTTGCTACTATTAATTCCTCTGTTGGTTTGTAAACAACATAGCTTTCATCATTCATTAAAAAGGATATATAATTAGAAGCATTTTGCACATTACTCTTTGCGGTTTGTAATTGATTTTTAACCTCTGTAACTCTTATTTCTACATTTAAAACATCAGCTTGCTGTAAAAAACCTTGTTTAAAGCTATTGTCTGCCATTTGTTTATTAGCATTTGCAGCGTTTAACGCCTTTTCTAAAACGGCAACCGCTTTATAAGCCAATTGCAATTGCATATATGCTTTTTCAACTTCAAAGGCTAAATAATCTTGTGTTCTTGCTGTTTTTAAAGACATGGCTTTCATTTTAGTTTTGGCAGCTTTTCTTTGATAAAAACCATCTAAATTAATTAGTGGTTGCTGAATTTCTATCTTCGTAGCAAAGTTTCTAGTAGCTGTAGGATCGTTTAATAAAGCAGGGTTAAAATCATTCTGAGTTAGTATTTCCTGATTTAATTTAGCCCCAAAAGCCGTTAACGGGTTTGTGGTTGAAATACCAGTATGACTTGCCGTAATGTTTGGTAAAAAAACTGCGTTTGTTTGTCTATAATCTGCTTTTGAAGCATTAAACTCTTCTTCAGAAATTTTAATAGTTGTGTTTTTTTCTTTTACTTTAAAAAGCACATTCTTTTTGGTTATTAAAACAATTTCTTGTGCATTTAAGAAAGAAATAAATAGTAATAATGACAGAATGAGGATTGTATTTTTCATCTTTAATCTTCAATTAATTTGAAGCAAAATTAAGGTGTTAAAAAGATGTGTTCGGTAACAAAAGTTACTTACAAAAAGAGATTAATCTTTAAATTACTTTGTTCTGTTTGCTTTACTTTTGAAAACTATATGGACTCATTAACACAAATTATTTTAGGGGCTGCAGTTGGAGAAGTTATTCTTGGAAAAAAATGGTAATAAAGCAATGCTTTATGGAGCAATTGCTGGAACAATTCCAGATTTAGATATCTTTTCCTCTCATTTTACAGATACCGTTTCTGCCTTAGAAATTCATAGAGGTTTTACACATTCTATCTTTTTTTCTGTGCTTTTTGCTCCCATTTTGGGTTGGCTTGTTTCTAAATATGAATCACATAAAGGTTTTAAAGATTGGTCTTGGCTTTTCTTTTGGGCATTTTTTACACATTCGCTTTTAGATGCGCACACAACTTGGGGAACACAACTCTTTTGGCCTTTTGATATTAGATTAGCTTTTAAAACAATTTTTGTAATAGACCCGCTTTATACTTTACCTTTTTTGGTATTTTTAATTTTTACAATGTTTCAAAAACGTACTTCTAAAAAACGAAGACTTTATATTAGTTCTGGGTTACTAATAAGCTCCCTTTATTTAGTACTTACTTTCTTTTTAAAATGGATAGCTTTAAATCAATTTAAAACGGCTTTAGAAAAACAAGAAATTGACTACTTAGAAATTGACACTAGACCTTCTCCGCTAAACACGATTCTTTGGAGTGCAAATGTGCAAACAGAAGATACTTTTTTATTAGCAAATTATTCATTTTTCGATTCGCAACCTATCACTTTTAAAAGTTATGCTAAGAATCATCATTTACTTGGTAATCTAATCCAAAATGAAAAAGTTAAACAAATGATAGCTATATCTAAAGGTTGGTTTACCATCAATAAAAAAGGTAAAAATCTTTATTTTAACGATTTACGTTTTGGACTTTTAAGTTTAGAACCAAAGGCTAAAAACTTTGTTTTTAAATATAAAATTAAAGTTGATCTTTTTGGTAAAGTAACTTTTACAGAAGAGCCTAAAGATAGGCGAGATGGCAAAAAATTAATATCTGATTTATGGGTTCGTTTAAAAGGAAATTAAATTTCTAAAATTACTTTTTCTTCATTTTTACAAAAAGTTCCATTCCTTGTCTATTAAAAAATGAATTATAACAAGGTTCCATTTTTTCTATATTAAAAAAAGCCTGAAAATAAGGTAAATACTCCTCTTTGTTTCCGCCAAAAGGCGGATGATCTTCGTTTAAAACAGCATCAAACATTAGTCCTACTAATTTACCTTTTTCTTTTAAAGTGCGATTCATTTTTTTAGCATATTTTGGTCTTAGGTCTGGATTTATTGCACAGAAAAAAGTTTGTTCTATTATTAAATCGAACTTATTTTCTATATCAAAAAAATTAGCATGAATTAAATGAGAATCAGGAAATTCTGGAACTCTCCTTTTTAAGTTTTCTAACGGAATTTTAGAAACATCAACCACATAAACATTTGTAAAACCTTGCTTAAAAAGAAATTCTGCTTCATGAGAGTTTCCTCCACCAGGAATTAATATTTTTATATCCTTATTTGTTAATTGATTAAAATATGTTTTTAAAGGAGGAGAGACTTCTCCTAAATCCCAACCAATTTTATTTGCTTTGTACTTGTTTTCCCAAAAATCTTCGGATAATTGTATCATTACAACTCTAAAACTTTAATACTATTTCTAAAAAGTTGAATTTTACCTTCGTTTTCTAATTTTTTTAAAAGTCTAGAAACTACAACTCTTGATGTATGAAGATCTTCTGATACTTGTTTGTGCGTAGTAATTAATTCATCATTATTATTTACCATTGCTTTGTCTTTTAAATGTTTAAAAATACGTTCATCCATTTTTAAAAAAGCAATTGTATCTACAGCTTCTAAAAGTTCGTTTACTCTGTTATGATAGCTTTCTAAAATAAAAGATTGCCAACTTTTAAAACTACTTAACCAATCTGTCATTTTTTCTTTAGGCAACATTATAAGCTCTACATCTGTTTCTGCAATTGCTCTTATTTTGCTTTTAGTTTGCCCCATACAACAAGATAATGTCATTGCACAAGTATCTCCTTTTTCTAAATAATACAAAACTAACTCATCTCCTTTTTCGTCTTCACGTAAAATTTTTATAGCACCTTTTAGTAATAAAGGCATCGACTTTATGTAATCACCAATTTCAATAATAGCAGTATCTGCTACAAATTTTTTGTGAATACCAACTTTATTTATTTCACTTATAAGTGCATCTTCAAATAAATATCCAAAATTTACAGTAAGCTGATTCATGAAGTTTATTATTATAATTATTTTATAAAAATAATAAAACAAAATCTAAGAATAAAGGTTATCTCAATTTAGAATAACTAATTAAGAAATAAGAATACATTAACTGAGCTACTTATCTTTTAAATAAGCTTCTTTTATTTATTTTTCAGTCTCTTTTCTTTTATAAAAATAACAATAGAATACAGCAAACCAATAACACCCAACACAAATACAAGTTTCATAAATGAATTAAATGTAAAAAGGGCTAAAACTATAGTTAAGAAACTCATAATCAACATTTTTTTCCAAAAATAAAATCTATTAAATTTCTAAACAATGATAAATATCATATAGTGTTCTTGTAAAAGTTTATACTTTTCCAGAATAATAATTTCCTTTTCACATAAGTTTATTTAATGTGAAAATTATTAAACTCCATAGATTGATAGGGGGCAATCTATGGAGTTATTATATCTTCTTTTCTATAGAATAAGTTAATATTAGCTTTTCTAAATATTTAATTAATTTACTAAATAATAGACAATTAAAACAACAACAAAAGCCCGAGATAAACTCGAGCTTTTATTAAACATAAAAAGAGGTTTTTATTTTACTTTTTTATCTGTACTCATTAAAAGATAAACAGCAACAACCAAACCAATAACAACCAATGCAAAAACACCTATCATAATTGTACCGTTTACCCAAGAAACAAGTGGTAAGTTTAATAATCTCATCTTTTATAATTTTAGGTAAAAATATAAAAGATCTAAAGTTTAAATTATGATAAAAATCAGTTTTTAAAAACTCACATTTAAAATATCTCCGCTAAGTTGTAAAAGTTGTAATTCTATTAATTTTGCATCAAATTTAGCGTTGTTTAATGCTGTTTTTAAAATAAAAAATCACCTAAAGTTTAATTTTTAGATGATTTTTAGTTGGTTTATAATTAACTTTTATTTTCTAATATAAACTTCTTTGTAAGTACCAGAACTATCTGTAGTAGTTATAGAAAAGGTATTACTTTCAAAAATAATTTTTACATCTTGAGTTTCTCCATCAAAAGTTACTCTGTAAACACTATTACTTATGTTTTCCCAAGTTCCATTTTCTGTCCCTCCTAAAACACAACTTCCAGTACTACCATCCATATAATAAATAGATACAGTATAAGTTCCATCAGAGTTTACAATAATGTCGTTTTTCAACTCACATTCATCTAATTGTTCTTCAACTCCATCTTCAAAAATCTGATGAGTTGTCCACTCTCCTATAAATTGGTCAATAGGTTCGGAATCTGGAGTACAAGACGAAAATGTTAAAGCAAAAATGCTTAAAAATAAAAATACTTTTTTCATAATAAAAATTTTAGGTTGATAATTAAGTTTTAACACTTATCAATGATTGTGCCGCTTCTTAAAAAAAGTCAATATTTTTTAGGTTATTTATAATTTGACAAGAAAAACCTATTTTAAATACGGAAAATTTCTAATAATTTTCTTATTTACATCATCTATTATATTTGGTATACTTTTAGATTTCCAATCAACTTCAAAAGTTTTAGAAATATTAAAAAGATTACTTCCATCATTTTCATTTATAATATTACTTGTTACAATAATATCATTTGTTTTATTTTTTACATTAACTCCTAATCCTTTTAGAATTGAGTTACCAAGTTCAATACCAACAGAAGCAAGGTCAGACATATATCTTTGTTTTTGAACTGTACTAGATACAACTGCATCTACTTTTAATATTTTTGCTAACTCAGAAGGATTTATATCCACAGCTTCAGAAATTGAATATCCATTTTCTTTTAAAATAGTATTTGTAGTTTCTTTAGATAGAACTTCTACTTTTAAATTTTTGCTCTTTCTTTGAGCATCTTTTCTTAATAATTGATTAATTAAAGATGTTTGAAAAAGTACAGCTTCTTCTTCTTGAATTTTTATAGTTTCTGCTTTTGATATTTTTTTTGGAAGGTTGCCTGTAGTTATAATTTTAAACGGTAAAACAGCAATTTTTGTGTGGTTTGCTGTTTTAGTATTAAAATCGTTATGTACATAAGCACTTTTACAGTTGAACAAAAACAAACTTAACGTAAGAATAAAAGTAATTTTTAATAATTTCATTTTTTAATAAATTTAAATTAATAGTTGACCAACCTAAACAAATGTTGTGCCAATAATTAAAAAATGAAACTATTATTTTTGAAAGTGAGTGCTTGTTGAATTAAAATTTTACATTCAAAATATCGCCACTTAATTGTAAGAGTTGTAATTCAATCAATTTAGCATCAAATTTTGCGTTGTTTAATGCTGTTTTAGAGTTGATGAAATTAATTTGCGCTTGTCTAAACTCTATAGAGGTTACTTGCCCAAGTTTATAACGTTCTTGTGTTCTATCAAAATTATTTTGAGTGGTTAAAACGTTTTTTTCTTGAGCTTTTAAAACAAACAATTGATTGTTATAATTCTCCCAAGTATTTTTAAGATTATTCTTTATCGTAACTTTTTGTTGCTCTAATAAAATTTGTTGATTCTCAAAGGCTATTTTGGCATTAGCAACATTTGTTTTTGTGCTTCCACCATCAAATATATTCCAAGACAAGCTTAAACCTGCATTTAAACCATTAGATGTTGTTGATTTTGGCTGAAAAGCATTCGCAAGATTTTCGTTATCATTCTGGTTCCAACCATAAGAAGTACTTAAACCCAAAGTTGGCAAATAGTTTGATTTATTTATTTTGATATTAAACTCACTAATAGCAAGGTTTTTTTCGTTTTGTTTTAAAGTAGCGTTATTTGCAATTGTCTTTTGTTGCAGCTCATCAAAACTCATCATATTCATAAATTCTACTTCTGTATCTACCACATAATTCACTTCTTTTTTAACACCTAAAATAATATTTAAACCACGCTTAACATTACTTAATTGTTGGTTTGCACTTATTAAAGTAATACTATCATTATTTACATCTACCTCTGCATTTAACAACTCTAACTTGGTAGATTGCCCATATTCATATTGGTATTTTGCTCGTTGTAACCTTTGTTTAGAAATTGATAAAGCTTCATTTAAATTTGCTTTATTTTCTGTTAATCTTGCAATTTGAAAATACGAAGTAAACAATTGCAAATACGTATTTTCTATCGTTTCTCTAGCCTGTAATTCTGTTAAATTATAGGTTTCTTTTAATTGCTGATAATTATATTTTCTACCCAAACCATCAAAAAGAGTGTAATTTAAACCAATACTTGCATTATAAGATTTGGTTACAGCACCTGTTGTAGATGTAGCATTTCCTGTTTGTGGTGTATTTGTTTGGTTATTTCTACTATAATTTGCACCAGAAGAAATAGCTGCAGTTGGCAAAAAACCTGTATTGTAAATACTTGTATTGTTTTTTGCTACCTCTAAATTATTGTTCGCTATTTTAATACCAAAGTTGTTTTCTAACGTAATTTCTAACGCTTGCTTCTTTGTTAAAATTTCTTGCGAAATCCCTTGTAAAGTCGATAAAAAAACGACTGCTACTATTGTATTTTTAATGATCTTCATTTTCATCAAATTTAGATTCTATGATTGCTCTTTCTACTTCTTCTTTTGTAACCTCTTCTCCTACTTTTAACCACTTAATTCCTACTTTTATAGAGTTAGAAACAGACAGTAATAATGGTAACATTATTAAGGTTAAAACGGTTGCAATTGCAATTCCGTAAGAAATTGAAATTGCCATCGGAATTAAAAATTGTGCTTGTCTACTTTTTTCTAGTAATAAAGGTGCTAAACCTGCAATTGTTGTTAATGAGGTTAAGAAAATAGCTCTAAAACGAGATTGACCTGCAGCTATAAGAGCTTCATCAAACTTCATTCCTTCTTTTAAGTAATTATTAAATTTACCTATTAAAACTAATCCGTCATTTACCATAATTCCTACTAAAGCAATGATTCCTAAAAAGGATAAAATCCCTATTGAAAAATCGTGAAAATAATGCCCCCAAACAACACCAATCATACTAAAAGGTATCATTATTATTAATAAAACTGGCTGACTGTAAGAACGAAATGTAAACGCAATTACAATGTAAATCAACAATAAAATTATTGGGCCTACCAAAGCAACTGAGTCTGTTGTTTTCTTTGCTTCTCTATTCTGACCTTCATAAAGTGGCGTTACAGAATGGTATTTAGAAGTAATTAAAGGCATTACTCTTGTTTTAATATCATCTAAAATTTCTGTTGCACTTGTTTCTAAATCTTTTAAATCTGCTGTAATCTGTATTTCTCTTTTTCCTTTTAAATGATTAATTGCAATGTCTCCTCTTTCTATGGTATAGTTTGCAATTTCAGAAAACGGAACTCTTGTTCCTGTTGGTGTTACAATACGCATATCGTCTAAGTCGTTTATAGAAGATCTGTCTTTTTTATCATAACGAACCCACACTTTAATTTCATCTTGTCCACGCTGAAAACGTTGTGCTTGTAGGCCGAAGAAACCATAACGCACTTGATTCATTATAGATTGTAAATTCAACCCTAATAAATATGCATTGTCTTTTAGAGTAATTTTAACCTCTTTAATTCCTGCTGGATCGTTGTCTGAAATATCTTTTAAAAGTGGATTATTTTCCAATTCCTCTTTTAATTCGTTTTTAGCTGCCTTAAGTTCTGTAATATTATTTCCTAATAAAGAAACTGCAACAGGACTTCCACCAAAATTACCTCCAGATCCAAAAACTAAACTTTCTACACCATACACTTTTCCAACTTTATCGCTAATTGCATTTGTTATCTCTGGTGATGAAAAATCTCTAGCTTCTCCTGGCAATAAGTTTACACTTAAAGTAGCATTTGCGCTTCCAGGACCTACTCGTTTTATAACGTTTTCTACAACATCTAAATCGCCTGTTTGTTTTTTTGAATATTCTTTATTTACCAACCAAACTTTTTCTTCTATTGATGAAATAATAGAATCTGTAATTTTCTCATTTGTACCTTGTGGCATTGTTAATGAAATTTTAACCTGATCACTAGCAACTCTTGGAAAGAAAGATTGTTTTACAATACCAGCATCCATTGCCAATTTGCTAAAAATTACCAAAGCTATTGGTATTGCAAAAGCAAATATTTTGTTTTGCAAACAGAATTTTAAAAATGGTACGTAAAAAGTATCTCTAAATTTAGACAACCATTTGTCTGCTGCTCTGTTTATTTTAGTAAAAAAAGTATCAATAAAATTGGTCTTTTTCTCTTTTCCGTTCTCTAACCTTTTTCTATCTAAAGCTTTAGAATGTGCAATATGCGCAGGTAAAATAACCAATGCTTCAATTAAAGAAACTGTTAAAGTTAATAATACAATTGTAGAAACTTCTCCAAAGAAACTTCCTATTCTACCATCCACAAAAAAGAAGGTAGAAAAAGCAATAATTGTAGTTAAAATTGCAGATACAATTGGCGGAATTACTTCCATTGTACCATCTATTGCTGCTTGAATTTTCGATTTTCCTAAATCGTAATAATGATGATAAATATTTTCTCCAATTACAATTCCATCATCAACCAAAATACCAATAACGATGATCATTCCAAAAAGTGATAATACATTAATAGTAACATTAAACTGTGCTGCAAAAATGAACATTCCGAAAAATGCAACTGGCAACCCAAAAGCAACCCATATTGCCAAACGGAGGTTTAAGAACAATGCTAAAAAGAATAAAACCAATAAAATACCAACAACACCGTTTTCTATTAACAATTGAGTTCTTCCGTTTAAGGTTAAACTTCTATCGCTAGTTACACTTAATTGTACATTTTGGTTTTCTTGATTGTATTGATGTATGTATTCTTTAATTTTATCTGCTGATGAAATTAAATCTTCATTATTAGTATTACTAACGGTAATATCTATTGCTAAATTTCCATTATAATACAATCTGTCTGGTGTTTCAGACCAAGTATCTCTAACTTCTGCAATATCTTTTAAACGAATTATTGTACCGTTTGTATCTGTTCTTACAATTAAATTCTGAAGCTCGATACCATAATAAGAACGATTACTTGCTCTAATTAAATAATCTTCTTCAATTGTTTTTATATTACCACCAGTAATTAATATGTTAGAATTTTTTATTGCGTTAGAAACCTCTGTAAACGTTAAATTATAAGCTCTTAAATCGTTTTCTCTTACGGCAATTTCTATTTCTTCGTCTGGGAATCCAGAAAGCGCAACTTGCGATATCCCTTCGATTCCTCTAATATCATTTTCTACATTTCTTGCATATTGTTTTATCGATTTTAAAGAAATATTATCTCCACTAACTGTAAAACTTATGGTTGGTCTTATGCTTTCTACTTTTGCTATAACTGCTGGTTCCATACCAGAAGGAAAAGACGGAACTCTATCTACCGCATTTTTTACATCTGATAAAACAACATCTATATTTTTTCCTTTTTCAACTTCGATATTTACCGTTGCAGAGTTTTCTCTAGAAACAGAAGTAACTCTTTCTACACCAACAATTCCTTTTAAATTATCTTCAATTTTAAGTACAACACCTTCTTCCATTTCTGCAGGTGAAGCACCAGGATATGCTAAAGAAATATTTATTAATTCTGAATCTACTAAAGGGAAGAAAGAAGATTTCATACTAAAAGCACCAACCGCACCAAACACTATAAATGCAATAATCATTACATTTACAGCTACAGGATACTTAATAAAATAAGTAATGATTTTTTTCATAGCTTATTTCTTTTTGTTGGTTTTTACAATCATACCATCAAAAGCTCCTGGTAATATTTGTGTTAATATTTTATCGTTATTTTTTAATCCTTTAATTACAACCGATTCTGCACCAAAGTAAACAGGGTTAATTGTTACCAAACTTAAAATACTATCCTTTTTAACAGTATACACAGCAACATTATCTACTAATAATTTTCTAGGAATTTCTATAGCATTTGTTTCTGATTTAGCTACTAGATTCGCTTCTAAAAACATGCCTTCTTTTAAATCTTGATGTTTTACATCTACAAAAGCTTTTATAGTTTGTGTAACTTGGTCTACTTTACCATTTACACGAACTACTTTACCAACATAGTTTTTTGTTTTATCTAAATTAGACAGAGACACAGCATTACCAACCTTTAATAAATCTGCAAAAGCTGCATTTATAGAAACTTCTAACTCATAAACTCTAGGATCTATATATTCTCCTAACTTTTGTCCTACTCTAACTAAAGAACCAGGACTAACTAATGCTTCTGTTAAAATTCCAGAAAAAGGAGCTCTAATTTTATATTTAGACAAACGAACCTCTAAATTCTTAACATTATAATATGCTGTTAAAATTCCTCTTCCAGAAATAAAATATTTTTCTTTATCTGTAGAAAATTTAGGCAGTTTTGGTGTGGTTTTATCCATATCAAAACCTTTTAAATACGTTTCCCACTTACTAAATTCTGTTGGGTAATCTAATCTTAAATCTGGTAGAATTGCAGTAATTAAATTATTTAAATTACTTTTTTGAGATTGTAAACTTGCATAAAATTCATCACTATTAATACTTAACAATATTTCTGAATTATTATATTTTGTTCCGGCTTTAAATAATTTGTTAGATGATTTTAAAATTCCAGAAACTTCAGAATACAATTCAATTTTGTTCTTAGCAGTTAAATTTCCGCTTGCAGAAAGTATTATAGGAATATCTGTATTTAATACATTTTCTATAAAAACAGTTTTTATTTGTTTTTTAAACTTAGGCTTCGGTTTTTGATTTTTATCAACTAAATAGTTACCTAAAAAAATTGCGCCTAATATGGTTAAAACACCTAAAATGGCAAGTATTATTTTTCTCATGAATTGTTTAATTAAATATGTTCTGCTTTAGAGCAAAAATTAGTTTGTATTTTTTTAAATATTTTAATTATTTGTTGTTTTTCTTCTGGAGAAATATTTTGCTCCATAGTGCTAATTAAATTTTGAATAACCGGTTTTGTTTTTTCAAATACTTCTTTACCAAAATCCGTTAAATACACATTTTTAATACGCTTATCTTCTTTACTCTGTTCTCTAAAAATATACTTTTTAGATTCCATTTTAGTAAGCAAACGTGTTAACGAAGATTTATTTCTTAACGTTAAAAAAGCCAATTCGTTTTGATTTAAACCATCTTGATCATTTAATTTTTTAAGAACAATCATTTGTTCTTTTGTAAGATCTAAGTAATTTGATTTAAACGATTCTTGAATAAAGTAATCAACTATTTTACCAGTTCTACCCAACCAAGGACCAATTGAATTCTCAAAATCGATATATATTTTCTCTTCTTTCACTTTTGCAAAAATAGTTAAATTCATTAATTAGTTGCATATGCAACTAATTAATATTTTGTTAAAAAAACAAATTTTATTCGTTCATATTTTTTACGCATCTTTATAATTCAATAAATATAAAAATGTCTTCTAACTTTAGAATTTCACGTGCTTTTAAAAACGCCAAAAGAATTTGTTTTAATGCAGATTCTAAATTTGTGCTTTTTAGCGATTCTCATAGAGGAGACAATGGTTTTGCAGATGATTTTGCACACAACCGCAGCATGTTTAAACATGCATTAGAGCATTATTATAAAAAAGATTTTACCTATATAGAATTGGGTGATGGAGATGAGCTTTGGGAAAATAGAAACTTCTCCAAAATATTTAAAGCTAATAAACACATCTATTTAGGACTTAAAAAATTTCATGATAAAGACCGATTACATTTTATTTGGGGAAATCATGACATGAAATACAAAAAACCATCGGCAATTCGTAAGAACTTGCATTATTATTACGACTCTGTAACAGAATCTAAAAAAGAACTACTAATAGGAGCATCTTTTTCTGAAGCTATTATTTTAGAAGACGAAAATAACGGAAAACAAATTTTTCTATTACATGGTCATCAAGCAGATTGGTTTAATTATGTCTGCTGGAGATTTAGTAGTTTTTTAGTAAAAATACTTTGGAAACCATTGCAAATATTAGGTTTTTCTGATCCAACAAGTCCTGCACAAAATTGGAAAGAAAGAATAAAAGTAGAACATAAATTAGAAAAATGGATTCAAGAAAACAATAATCAAATGATGATTACAGGTCATACACACAGACCACGTTTTCCTGATAAAAATGAAATTCCGTTTTTTAATGACGGAAGTTGTGTACATCCTAGATCTATAACAGGTATAGAAATTGAAAACAATGAAATTTGCCTAATAAAATGGCATATTATTACTTTAGAAAACGGAACTTTACAAATTAAAAGAACCATTTTAGAAGGACCAGAAAGTTTAACACATTATATGAATTAATTTGATTTGTTGCTCTAACACAAATACTGCATTATTTTTCTCTTCTATAGATGAGATTCCTTCCCAAATATGGGAAACTTTAAGTTGTACCAAAAATATTTATTTTCATCCACATTTTTTAAAATCACTAGAAAAAAATCACCCAGAAATTATCTTTTCTTACATTATTTTAGTTGATGAACAGCAACAACCAACAGCTTTTGCTAGTATAAAAGTTATCGATTTTCAATTAAATTCAATTAAAAACGATTTCGAATTTTTAAAAATATTGGTAGAAAACTGCATGTTTTCCCTGATAAAAAACCCTTAAAATTATTAATATGTGGTAACACATTTGTAAGTGGAGAACATGGAGTTTACATAAAGGAAAATCAAGATAAAAAAGCCATTTTAAAAGAACTCGCAGAAAGTATTCATCATTTTGTAAATTCTGATAAAAATTTAAAAATAGATGCTTTTCTAATAAAAGATTTTATCAATGAATCTTTATTTATTACTGATGAATTAAAGAAATTTAATTACCATCCTTTTTCTGTAGAACCAAATATGGTGCTTAAGGTTGATAAAAACTGGCAAAATTTTGATGATTATTTAGCTGCCATAAAAACGAAGTTTCGCGTAAAGGCAAAAAAGCTTTTAAGCAAAGTATAAATATTAAAATTGAAGAAGTTTCTGCTGTTAACTTAGCAAATCAATTACCAGAAATGACTAAATTATATAAAACTGTAGCATCTAATGCAGGTTTTAATTTGGGTAATTTTAACTTAGAAACCTATAAAGATTTAAAAGAAAAACTAGGCGAAAACTATGTTTTAAAAACCTATTGGTTAAACAATAAAATGGTAGGTTTTATTTCTGGTGTTATTAATAAAAACTCTTTAGACGCTCATTTTGTAGGCATTGATTATCAACTAAATAGAGAGTATGCAATCTATCAAAGAATGCTATACGATTATATAGAAACCGCTATAAGCAAAGGATTAAATAAAATTAATTTTGGAAGAACTGCTAGTGAAATTAAAAGTTCTGTAGGTGCTGTTCCGCAAGATTTAACCATGTATCTTCGACATAAAAAAAGTATTAAAAACAAAATTTTAAAGCTATTTTTGCAACGAATACAACCAACACCATTTCAACAGAAATTTCCGTTTAAAGCAATAAAAAACCTCCATGAAAAATAGTAAAGAACTTATAGATCTTTTAAGTTTAAAAGAAACTGAAAAAAACATTTTTTCTGGTGAAAGCGTAACTATTGGTAGTCCGAATGTTTTTGGAGGCCAAGTTATTGCACAAGCATTAAATGCTGCTTACAGAACTGTTAAAGAAAAACGTTTTGTAAACTCTTTACATGCTTACTTTTTAGAAGCTGGTAATTTATCTATTCCTATCGATTATCATGTGCAAGAAGTTAGAAACGGTGGTAGTTTTTCTACAAGAAGAGTTACTGCAAAACAAAAAGACAGAACAATCTTTATTTTAGCTGCTTCTTTTCATAAACAAGAAGAGGGTTTTGAGCATCAAGCAGAAATGACGAACAATCTAAAACAACCTGAAGAATTATTAAGTTGGGATGATATGATTGTACAATTTGGAGCATTCTTACCAAAATCTTTAAAAGAATTTTTAAGTATAGAACGTCCAATAGATTTTAAACCTGTTCGCGTACCAAATCCTTTAGAACCTAAAAACTTACCTGCAAAAGAAGAAATTTGGTTTAAGTTAAAAGGTGATGTTCCTAAAATGGACTTACAGATGAAGCATCAAATTTTAACTTATATTTCTGATTACAATGTATTAAATGCTGCTTTTAACCCAAATGCAAAAGAATATAATTTTGGAAATACACAAACAGCAAGTTTAGATCATTCTATGTGGTTTTTTAGAGATTTCGATTTTAATGATTGGATGTTATTTTCTGCAGATTCTCCTAATGCTTTTGGAGCAAGAGGTTTAAGCAGAGGTAATATATATACAAGAGATGGTAAATTAATAGCTTCATTTGCACAAGAAGGATTATTAAGACCTAAAAAATAGTAAGCACACATTAAAATTAGTAAAATAAATGGATTCTCTTATTTATGTTTTAACCACAAATGGTTTGTTGTTTTTATTAAGTATTATATTTTGGAAATTTCCACCAAAAAAAATAAATAATTTATACGGCTATAGAACTTTTAAAGCTATGCAAAATCAACAAATTTGGGATTTTGCAAATAATAATTTTAATAAAACCTTACTTGTTTATGCAGGATTATCTTTTTTAGGAGGCTTAGTACTTGCTAATTTTTCTGCGAAAGAAATTACTTGGGAACCTATGGTTTTAGTAATGTTATCTATTATTGTAAGCATTATTAAAACAGAACGTGCTTTATCTGATAACTTTACAGAAGAAGGTAAAAAAAATAACTCTACTTTTTAGCAATTCTAGTTTTTAGCAATTACAACTACATTATCCAACTCGTAAGTTCCATCAAAACTATCGTTTCCATTACCGGTATATTTAAATGCAATATAAACCGTTCCGGAATAATCTGATAAATTTATAAAGGTCGAATTTTTAAATGCATTAAAGTCGTCATTATTCTGTGCAATTCTTGCAGGTAAAGAAATCCAAGTAGCTGTAGAAATTGATGCTGTTAAACCATCCCAATTAGTAGAAATTAAAACTTCTAACTCACTACCATCTGCAAACGAAGTAGATGTTTCAAAAGATAAATACTCTTCGGTTGTGTTATTTAAATCAATTCCTTCAGTAATTAACCAAGAAACATTTTGGGCATCTCCAGATCTGTAAGAACTCATTCTAGCAGCTCTACTTAATGAATTGGCATCGTCGTAAGCTCTCCAAGATTTTGTACCAAACTCTTTATAATTCGTCCAATTTAAAATATTTATTTCACCAGAAGTAGCTTCAAAATCTTGGTTTAAAAGTGTTAAAGAATAATCTACTAAATCTACGGGGTCGCATCTAGCTTCTTCCATTACAAGATCATCAGCAGAATTTAAAACCAAAACAGTAAAATCTCCACCAAAATCTTTAGAAACTAAAGCATTAATAGTTCCGCCACCTTCTGGTAATGCTTTATTTGCAAAACTAGCAAAAGAACTTGTTTCTAAAAAAGTAGTAACATAACCTGGTCCTTGGCAAGTTTCTATAGTACGTTTAGTGTCAAAATCTTCGTTTGGATCTACAAAAGTTTTGTCTAATAAATTAACAGAAAAAAAGCATTCTCTATCGATATAAAAGTACCAATAATAGAAGCGTTATCTAAACCACCTAAAGTTATATTTTTGGGTATAATTTCTTCAGTTGTTAACGACCTAAATAAATGGTCTTCTTCTTGATTTAACGTAATACTCTCAACCTCTCTAGCATCTGTTAACTTTATTTTACCTGCAATTGTAGTAACACCATCTCCAGAATTTGTTTCTCCTAAGTATAAATCTTTAAGTTTGATATATACTTCTCTACCAAAGTTATATTTATTATAAATATTGTTTAAATTTAAAGCTACTTTAATACCAGAAGTCGGATTTTCGGGTGCGTCTTGCATATAAAATTCTCTAAAAAAATTCCCGGTTTTATCTGAAGAAACAACGTATCCTTTTACAACTATATTGGAAACTATTTTTAGAGGATCGCTTCCAGAAAGGTACAAGCTCTTTAAATCTTTAATGGATTTTAACTCTAATTGATTATTTTTAATACTATCTAATAATAAATTTAGATTTTCGTTTTCTTCAATCCCTAAGCTTTCTGGTACTTTAAAATCTCCATCTTCTACACAAGAGAAGAAGAAAATACTAGTTAAAAAAACTAAGGTTAGAATTACTATTTTATCACTTTTCATATTCCTTTTTTTATTTTTTTTAAAATCGTATGCTTATATTTAAAAAGTAAGTTGCACCTCTACCATACCAATATTTATTTCCGAAGACGGGTATATCTAAAGTTTTATCACTTTTTAACTCTCTATAATTTGCGTTTCTACCTTGTTCAAATCCACCAGATTTATACTCTTTACCTAGTAAATTATTTACCGTTGCAAAAACACTAATAAACTTGTCATTTACTTTCCAAGATTTACCTCCAATTAAATTTATCACTTTATACGCATCAAATTTTTCTTGGTTTAATAACTCTTTTGCTATTTCTAAATCATAATCTAAAAAAGGCAAACCATCAGAATCTGTAAAAAAATTACTAGATCTATTTAAAGGAGCAACATCAACATATGTATTGCTAAAAAAGTTTGCTGTAGCACCAATAAACCAATAACTTGGGTCTCTGTATTCGAAACCAATAGAATATGCATTTTGTGGACCAGCAGCTAATTTGTAGTTATTAAGGTTTGCGGTATAATCTCCAGAACGACCATTTTTATCGAAAACACCTTCGTTTGTTATATCTGAAGTTAGATATAAATTTGGATTGTTTGCATAGGTAAATTGCCCAATAGAAGCTGCTCCTTTTAATTTTATAGATGATGTTACTTGGGCCTCAACGCCTAATTCTATACCTAAATGTTTTTTCTGTATGCCAGATAAAATTTCTTGTACAAAAGCTGTGTTGTCTCCACCAATTCCATCACCAAAGTAAAAAGAAATTTCAGTTGCGTCTTTTACGCTAGTATAATAAGCAGTAAGTCTCGATGTAATTATTGGGCTTCTTACAATATAACTTAAATCTGTAGAAAACACTTTTTCGCTTGTAAGATTCTCTACAGTATTATTATTTTCTCTTGAGTTGGAAAATGAGTTTCTAATTGTTGGCGCATCAGTAAAAAAGGATGCATTTGCATTAATTAAATGTCTTCCGGTAATTTTATAAGTTGCTCCAGCTTTTAAACCATAGTTCGTAAATTGTAATTTCTTAGATTTACCAAGTGAATTATCTGTAAACCTTCCGTTTTGATACAAACCTTCTCTTTGATGTGAAGTTTTAGAGAGATTTGCAGCTACAAAGAAATCTAGTTTTTTGCTTTTAAACTGACTTTGTAAAAACGCACTTGCAACATCTGAATTTATATTATAATTGTATTTAAACGTATCTCCTTCTTTTGCAATAAAATTTGGATTCAATAAATTATTCTGTCGTTCAGATTCAGTATCTGCAAAATTATTAATATCTAAATAACCTATTCCACCTAATAAATCTATAATATTTGCAAAACTGTTAGAGCGTAATCGTTTATATTCAATTTTAGCGTTTAAGGTTATATTATTGTTTATTTCTGAGTTAAAAATCGTATTTACAGATAGTTGCTTATCTTCAACTCTATCTTCATAAATTACGTACGCATTCTCCACACCAAAATTAGCATTGGTTAAATTTGCCTCAAAAATTCGATTCCAATCTAATTGCCCGTCATTTTTAAAATTCTGAAGCGCTTCATAAGCACCTGCTAAATCACCATTTCTAAGTTGATAACTTGGTAAATATTGATAATAAGAAGGACTTGGATTTGCGCCACCATTAAAGTCTAAACGACTATTTCCTATGTTACCGAATTGATAAGCAACATTAGTTTGTAATGAAGTATTTTTTGATACATCCCAATAATGATTCAACATTAAAATTGGCTCTTTTACTTCTTTAATTCTTGAGTTTACTTTTTTACCATTTAAAAAACCCCAATATTCATTATACGTTATTCCTTTTATATCAAAGATTTCTTGTGTATTTGGTGATGATTTTCCTCGTCTATTCGGTGTAAAAATAGCAGTTAAGGCCAAACTATGTTTATCATTAAGTTTCTTTTCTACGGCTGCAAAAAGCGAGTATGCATTATAAGTTGTACCCTCATTAAAACCCTCATTACCAACTCTTCTACTCGTAGAAAAAGTCATAGACCAACCATTATTTATCATACCAGTAGCATGAGTTGCTATAAAACGGTGCTCATAACTTCTGTTGGATGAAGAGTACGAAATACTTGTTCCTGGTCTTTGTTGCGAAGCTCTTGTACTAATATTTGTAGACCCTAAAACACCACCAAAAGTATAGCTAGATGCCGATAAACCATTACTAAATTCTTGATTTCTTAACACATCATTTAAACCACCCCAATTGCTCCATTGTGCTCTACCATCAAATATTTTATTCATTTCTATACCATTAATAAGCACTTTACCGTTTCCAGAATCTAAGCCTTTAATTCTAAAAAAAGAAGAACTAAACTCAAATGCTGCGGTTCGTAAATAAATATCTTTTGATGCTTGTAAAAGTCCAGAAATATTATCAGCTGCACTAGTATCATCATTTAACTCATCATCCGTAAGTGTAATAATACTTAGATCTTCTTCAACCTGAAGGTTTTTATATAAAAATACAGTACCTAAATCTATCGTTTTGCCAGTAAGTTCGATAGGAAAGTTTTGAGTTTCATAACCATTAAATGAAATTTCTAAAATAGAACTCCGTTTTAATAGGTTTTCAAAATTAAAAACACCTTTAATATTCGTTAAAATACGCTGTTTAGTGTTCTTTAACTTAATTAAAACTCCAGAAAGTGGTTTTTCGGAATTACTGTCTACAACAATTCCTTTTACAATGTTTTGACCATTAACCTCTATAAATGAGATTAATAGCAAACATGTTGCCATAACAATTTTTTTCATAAATACTTTATACTCTAATTTTTCTTTTTCTCAGTCGCATCTAAATTTAGGTAAAAAAATTTAACATTTCTAAAAACATGCTAACTTCCTATTCAAAACAGTCTTAGTTTACTACCTTTAGACTAAAAAAAACATCATAAATATGAATAAGAAAATATTTTTAATTTTACTGTTTTCCTTATCTATTACTTCTGTTTTCTCTCAAAAGAAGAGTAAAGAATATACAATTAGAACTATCGCTTTTTATAATTTAGAAAATTTATTTGATACTATAAATGATGTAACTAAAAATGATGAAGCAAGCCCAATGATGGCTATAAAAATAAATAGGTCTAAAATTTATTGGGATAAAATTGATAAACTCGCAAGTACAATTGCACAAATTGGTGAAGAAAAAGCAAATACAAGTCCTGCTATTATTGGTATATCTGAAGTAGAGAATTTAAGTGTAATCGAAGATTTAGTAAAATCTAAACACTTAGTTCATAAAGATTATGGTATTATTCATTACAATTCTCCAGACAAACGTGGTATTGATGTTGCTTTGTTATATCAGAAAAGATATTTTAAGCCCATACATCATGAAGCTTTTAATCCCAGAATTTACAAAAACAATTTTAAAGTTTACACTAGAGATCAACTACTAGTTTCTGGTTATTTAGATGATGAATTGATTCATATAATTGTTAATCATTGGCCTTCTAGAAGTGGCGGAGAAGCTAAGAGTAGACCTTTACGAGAAAAAGCAGCCTTTCAAAACACAAAAATTATTGCTCAAATTAAAAAGAATGACCCTAATGCTAAAATTCTTAGCATGGGAGATTTTAATGATGATCCTATAAACAGTAGTTTTAAAAAGGTATTAAAAACGAAAAGTAAGAAAAAAACGTTGGTAAAAATGACATTTACAATCCTTATGAAAACATGTTTAGAAGAGGTTTTAACACTCTTGTTTACAGAGACAATATAAATCTTTTTGATATGATTTTAATTTCGTCTCCATTATTAGATAAAGGAAAAAAAGATTTTTCTACTTATAAAATGTATAAAGCTATGATTTTTAATAAAAAATTTTTAAATCATAAAAAAGGAAGATTTAAAGGCTATCCGTTTAGAAGTTTTTCTAATGGAGCTTATACTGGCGGATATTCAGATCATTATCCTGTATACATGTATTTAATTAAAGATAAAAAATAATTTATAAAACGCAAAAAACCCACAACTATTAAGTTGTGGGTTTTTTTGATAAAAAATTATTGCCTTGTTATATTTATAAATTAATCTTTTGCAGATACAAATCTATAATATAAGTATGTGTAAGCATCTCTAGGTATAATAGTAATCCACTTTTTGTGTTTTAAATACCATTTAAAACGAATTGAATTTACTCCTTTTGTTAAATATGCAGCAATAAAAGGATGCAAGTGTAATTGTATCTTTTTATTTTTTGATTTACTATTTTCTATTTTTAAAATATACTTTTCTAAATCTGCTTCAATTTTGTCTAACAAAACTATTGGAGCTTCTACTTGTCCGTTTATATTTGGGTTGGCTTCGGTAGTTTTTATACTTAACTCAGGTCTAACCCTTTGTCTTGTAATTTGTACCAATCCAAATTTACTTGGAGGTAAAATTTTGTGCTTTGTTCTATCTAAAGACATCGCCTCTTTTAAGTGTTGAAACAGTTTATTTCTGTTTTCAACTTTATGCATATCAATAAAATCTACAACTATAATTCCGCCCATATCACGCAATTGTAATTGACGTGCTATTTCGGTAGCCGAAATAAGATTTACTTCTAATGCAGTATCTTCTTGAGAGCCAGCTTTATTAGAACGGTTTCCGCTATTTACATCAATAACGTGTAAAGCTTCGGTATGCTCTATAACTAAATAGGCACCTTTGCTCATAGAAACTGTTTTTCCAAACGAAGTTTTAATTTGTCTTTCTATTCCATATTTTTCAAAAATAGGTACTTCAGACTTATGCAACTTTACAATTTTTTCCTTTTCAGGATAAATTTCTTGTAGATACTCTTTTATTTCTACTTTCAAAGTTTCATCATTTGTTACAATGTTTGTAAACGTTTCATTCATAACATCTCTTAAAATAGAAGATGCTCTATTTAACTCACTTAATATTTTAGTTGGTGTGTTTGTATTAGGTATACTTTTACACATTTTTTGCCAACGTTCTAATGAGTTTTGCAAATCTTTATCTAATTCTGCTACCTTTTTCCCTTCGGCAACAGTTCTTAAAATAACGCCAAAACCTTTTGGTCTTATGCTCTTTGCTAATCTTTTTAAACGTTCTTTTTCTTTTGGATCTTCTATCTTCTGCGATACAGAAACTCTGTTAGAAAAAGGAACTAAAACCAAATATCTACCTGCAATAGAAAGCTCTGAGCTTAATCTAGGGCCTTTTGTAGAAATTGGTTCTTTTACTATTTGTACTAATAGGTTTTGTCCTGTTTTTAGTACATCTTTAATACTACCGTCTTTGTTAATGTCTTTCTCGAACTGAAAGTTCTTTAAAGTGAATTCTTTATACTTACCTGTGCTTACTTTCTTAATGAATGCATTTAATGAGTTTACTTGCGCTCCTAAATCATGATAATGTAAAAAACCGTCTTTTGGGTAGCCTACATTTACAAAGGATGCATTTAAACCGGTTAACACTTTTCCTATTTTGGCTAAAAATATATCGCCAACAGAAAATTTGTTATCGGTTGTTTCATTATTTAATTCAATAAGTTTTCCATCTCTTAATAAGGCAAAATCAATATCAGATGAATTTGAACGAATTATCAATTCTGTTTTCATACTGAACTGGTTTTAACACTGCACATCGTTGTGCAGATGGATTAATATTGTCAGGTATTTGTAATACCAATGAGGTTAGTTTAACCTCGATGTCAATGAACTTTTTACTTGTTTTCGCTTAAACAATAAACGAAAAAGTAAGCGGATGCTTACTTTTTCTTCTTGTGTCTATTAGCTCTTGCTCTTTTCTTTCTTTTGTGTGTAGAGATCTTTGCTCTCTTTCTTTTTTTACCGCTTGGCATAATGTTCTGCTGTTTTTAAACCATTTAAGGTTTAGATTAATATTTTGTTACTTAACCGCTACTTTATTCTTTACTCCTTCTGTAAAAGTCTTTGCTGGCTTAAAAGCAGGAATGTTGTGAGCTGGAATCTTAATAGTTGTATTTTTAGAAATATTTCTACCAGTTTTTTCTGCTCTAGTTTTGATAATAAAACTACCAAAACCTCTTAAATAAACGTTATCTCCATTTTCTAATGCATCTTTAACTTCAGTCATAAATGCTTCAACTGTTGCTAAAACATCTGTTTTCTCTATACCAGATTTATCTGAAATTTTTGATACGATATCTGCTTTCGTCATGTCTCTATTTTTACTATTTTTTTATTAATATACTTTCAAAAATGCGGATGCAAATATATGATAATTAATCAATTCCAAGAAGATAAAGACTTAATTTTATCTTAATTTTAAAATGTAATATTGCAATTCTATTTTTTAACAATGAAATTTTCTAATTCTTTAATATACTGGTACTTACAAAACGATAGAGATTTACCTTGGCGTAGAACCAAGAATCCATATTTTATTTGGTTATCAGAAATTATGCTACAGCAAACAAGAGTTGCACAAGGAATGGCATATTATTTAAAATTTACCGATAATTTTCCTACTGTTTTCGACCTCGCTAAAGCAGATGAAAGTACCGTTTTAAAAATGTGGCAAGGTTTGGGTTATTATTCTAGAGCAAGAAATCTACATTATTCTGCAAAACAGATAGCAAACGAATTAAACGGCGAGTTCCCAACTACATATAAAGAGATTATTAAACTAAAAGGGATTGGAGATTATACTGCTTCTGCAATTGCTTCTATTTGCTTTAACGAACCTACTGCTGTGGTAGATGGTAACGTTTATAGAGTGCTTTCTCGCTACTTTGGCATTAAAACACCTATTAACTCATCCGCAGGAATTAAAGAGTTTAAAACATTAGCACAAACTTTAATAGACGAAGCGCAACCAGGAAACCACAACCAAGCAATTATGGATTTTGGCGCACTGCATTGCAAACCTCAAAATCCGCTATGTGATACTTGCCCTTTTGCAGATAGTTGCGTGGCTTTAGAAAAGAAACTTATTAAAGAATTACCTGTTAAAGAGAAAAAAATAAAAGTTAGAAATAGATATTTTAACTTCTTAGTTATTAAAACCGACGACAACAAAACAATTCTTACAGAAAGAACAGGAAAAGGAATTTGGCAAGGTTTATATCAATTTCCTTTAATAGAAAGTCACAAAAGCATCAATAAAAACGAACTAATAACATCAGAAGAGTTTATAAAAACCTTTCCTAAAGAAACTACTATCTCACTTTTTAACAAAAAAGAAATTGTACATAAATTATCTCATCAACATTTATACACCCAATTTTGGGTAGTAGAAACAAAAAAATCCTCAGAAGCAAAAATAGAATGGATTGATATTAAAAAATATCCTGTTCCTGTTTTAATCGCTAATTTTTTAGAAGAATATCAACCAAAAAAGTAATTGATATTTTTAGTACATTTGATATGTAAACATAAACATTATGGCTGGTACAATAAATAAGGTAATTTTAATAGGTAATTTAGGAGATGATGTAAAAATGCATTATTTCGAAGGAGGTAACTCTATTGGACGATTCCCTATTGCTACTAGCGATAACTATACAAATAAGCAAACAGGGGAAAAAGTTGTAAATACCGATTGGCATAATATTGTAGTTAGAAATAAACTAGCAGAAATTTGCGAAAAGTATTTATCTAAAGGGGATAAAGTATATGTTGAAGGGAAACTTAAAAACAGATCTTGGGAACAAGATGGTATAAAACGATACGCTACAGAAGTACATGTAAACGAAATGACCTTTTTATCTACCAAAAAAAGTTTAGATAATAATACTCCGCAGCAAAACAAACAACCTTCTGCTACGCCTAAAGCTGCTACACAAGAAGTAAACGACGATTTACCTTTTTAATTAATTAAATTTTTAACCTTTGGACCCAGATCCCATACACTTATTTATATCATTTATTTCAATTGATTTTTTAACAACAATTAATATAATTGCTTTAATTGCATTACTAATTGGTTCTGCATTAATATCTGGAACAGAAGTTGCCTTTTTCTCACTTACAAAAACAAATTTAAACGAACTATCTAACGATGGTAAAGAAGACAATATTATTGTTACTTTATTAGAAAAGCCAAGAAAGTTATTAGCTACCATATTAATATTAAATAATTTTATTAATATTTTAATCGTATTACTCTTTGCTGCTTTAGCAGAAAGCTTATTTGGCGGTTTCAATTACCAATTAAACTTACATTTTTTTACAGTTTCAGTTCGTTTTTTAATAGAAATTATTCTTGTAACTTTCTTAATTTTATTGTTTGGTGAAGTTTTACCAAAAGTTTATGCTTCTAGAAACGCGCTTCGCTTTACTAAAGTTATGGCAAAATTTATAAATGTAATTAATGTGTTTCTTACTCCGTTTAGTTTACCATTAATTACCTTAACAAAATATATTGAAAACAAGCTTGGTAACAAAAACTCTAATTTTTCTGTAGAAACTTTATCGCAAGCACTAGAGTTAACTTCTGACGGAGCAACAACAAAAGATGAACAAAAAATTTTAGAAGGCATTGTTAATTTCGGTAACACAGAAACCGTACAAATAATGAAACCTAGAATAGATATTTTTGCAATTTCTGATGATGAACCTTATGAAGATGTTTTAGCTAAAATTATAAAGAACGGATACTCTAGAAACCCAGTTTATAAAGAAAGTATAGATACTATTATTGGTGTTTTATACGCTAAAGATTTATTAGCACATTTAGATAAGAAAAACTTTAAATGGCAAGATTTAATTCGTGAAGCTTTTTTTGTGCCTGAAAACAAAAAGCTAGATGATTTATTAGATGATTTTAGAGCACGTAAAAATCACTTGGCAATTGTGGTAGATGAATATGGTGGCACAAGCGGATTAGTTACCTTAGAAGATGTTATTGAAGAAATTGTTGGTGATATTAATGATGAGTTTGATGATGATGATTTATCGTATTCTAAAATTGATGAAAACAACTATATTTTTGAAGGCAAAACAACAATAAAAGACTTTTGCAGAGTTTTAGATGATGAAGACGAAGAAATTTTTGAAGAAGAAAAAGGTGAAAGCGAAACACTAGCTGGTTTTATTTTAGAAATTTCTGGTAAATTCCCTAAAAAAGGAGAGAAAATAAACTTTAAGAACTATACGTTTACCATTGAAGCGCTAGATAAAAAGCGCATTAAACAAATTAAAGCTACCAGAAATGCGTAAAAAATTCTCTTTTCTCTACTCTATTTTCTCTATTCTATTTTCTATTTCTTCTATTCTCTTTCTACTAATTTCCTGCAACGAAGATGTATTACCAAAACCCAAAGCATATTTGAGTTTAGAATATCCTAAAAAATCTTATAAAGAACTAGAGATTATAAGACCTTATAGTTTTTCGATTTTAGAAAACACTACAATTATTAATGAAAAAAATAATTGGCTAAAAATTAAATATCCAAAACTAAAAGCGTCTATAGATATAACTTACAGACCAATAAAAAACAACTTAAAAGAACTTATAACAGAATCTGAGAAACTAGTTTTTAAACATACAGTTAAAGCAGAACAAATTATACCCAAAGACTTTGTAAATAGTAAAAAAAGAGTTTTTGGAAGTATGTACGAAATTACAGGTAACGCAGCTTCACATATCCAATTTCATATTACAGATAGCACTAATAATTTTATAAAAGGTTCTTTGTATTTTTATGCAAAACCTAATTACGATTCTATTTTACCTGCTGTTTCTTATATAAAAGAAGATATTTTACATTTAGTAGAAACTTTAAAATGGAAATAATTTTTTTATCATCATCTAAAAACTAGATTAAAAAAATGAATAAAATATTATTAATATTACTAATGAGTTCAACTGTTTTTTATTCACAAAAAAAAGAACACTTTAAATCTGGCACAGAAGTTTTAAAATTTAAGAAACTCTCAAGTTTTAAAATTCCTAAATCTATCTTATTCGAATTTTCAGGAGATACTCATCTAATTTATTACTACCTAGATTTATCGAAAAAAATAGAAAAAAGGTTTAATAAAGAAGAAATAAAAGTTGAATTTAATTATAACCTTACAGAAGGTACTTATGACGAAGATTTAAAGAAAATTCCAAAGAAAATCTCTAACCCTAAAAATTATGACGCATTTTGCAAAATGCAGATTAAAAGTTTTAAGAACTTAAAACGGAATAAAATTGGAGAAATGAAACAAGTTTACGATTTAGAATTAAATTTACTAGAAAATGAAAAAACTGTTTTAAAAGCTACGCTAAACATAAAAACATACAACACCATTTTAACCAAAAACAATCGGGTTAGTAAAGATTTATTGAAAATGATTACTAATTAACAAAACTAAACAATCTCCATTTTCTTTAAAAGAAAAGAAGCGTTCATGTTTTTACAAATTCCGTTTTTAAGCGTGTAATCAAAATGTAATTCGTTTTTAATTACTTCTGCATCAAAATAATAATTTTTAACATCAGAAAATTCATTTTCTAGTTCGCACAAACTAACATCGTGTGTTGCTATAATACCTGTAGACTTAGATTTAGTAAGCTTTTCTACAAACTTTTTAGAGCCAATTGCTTTGTCTTTACTGTTAGTTCCTTTTAAAATTTCATCTAAAATGATAAAATATTTTTCAGTATTAATCTCATCAACAATAAATTTTAAACGCTTTAACTCCGAATAAAAATAAGACTCATCTTCTGTTAAAGAATCTGTAGTTCTCATACTTGTAATCAGTTTTATTGGCGCATATAAAAAAGATTCTGCACAAACAGGCAAACCACAATTTGCCATTACAATAGATAAAGAAACCGTTCTTAAAAACGTACTTTTACCTGCCATATTTGCACCTGTTACTATAAAAAACTGCTCATCATCAATACTAAAATCATTATCAATTCTTTTATCAACTTTTAATAAAGGATGCCCTAGTTGTATCGATTTAATCGTTTCTTTTTTATCAGAAAGTTCTGGATAAATAAATTTTGGGTGATTAAATTTAAAATTACCCAATGAGTTTTGAGCATCGAAATACGCAACAACCTCAAACCATGCTGTAACAGTATGTTTGTGGTCTGAAATCCATTTTTCTACTTTACTTGCACTTTTAATTTCCCAAAGAAACAAACCATTTCCCAAAACTGCAATAACAATATTATTACGCTGATCGAAACCATCTAAAATCTTAGAAAATTCTTTAAATATAACAGATGCTTTTTTGCTTTCAGACTTAATAATTTCTTGTTTTTCAATTAGGTTTTTAGAAGTAAAATTTTCCGTTTCAATTTCATTTAATAATTGATGATATTGCTTAAACGTTTCTCTAACTGTATCTGTTTCTATATACAATTGTTGCGTCTTTTTTACAAACACACCAGAAATAGTTAGGCCTATAAAAAACCAAATAGCAACAATAGCTGCAGATATAAAGCCAAAAGAAGCAATAACTATTAAAGCTACAGATATCAACTGAAAAACTACAGACAAAACACCCAAAAAGCTTGGTAATTTATTTTTGTAACCCAACATCCAACCAACAATTGAACTTGTATCTTTTTTAACTGTAACTAAACTTGCCAATGCAGAAAAATGCTGACGCCATTTTACTTTCTCAGAAAGTTCTTTTATAGAATTTTGCTTTTCTAAAATACCATCTATCTTATTCTCGGTAAAAGTTAGCGCTAATTTTACTTTTCCGTCATTCGTTTTTGTTCTATTTGCATATTGAAAAAACGAACCTTTGCCAAACAAATCAATATCATTACTATAATAATGAGCCGGATTTACAAACTCCTTTCCAGATTCTAGTTGATGAAACTCTCTTTTTAAAACTTTAATTTCTGTTTTGTTAATCTGTAATTTGGCATCTACAATATCTTTTTCTCTTTTTAAGTTGATATATTTAAGAACTAAAAACGAAAATAAAGAAAAACCTAATGCAGCAATAATTAATACATCAGGAAAATTACCAAAAGTGAGATAAATTAAAAACACTGTTCCTAAAAAAACGAACAATCTAAAAATACCTAAATTAATTAATTTCTTTTTTAAAGAGGATAAATTATTTTCTAATTCAGCTTGTTGCTGAGTATAAAATTCTAAAGGATTATCTATCAAATTGTATTATTTAAAATTGGAAATTCCACCTGTCAAATTTAAAACATTTAAATCTGGATATCTCTTTTTCAATTTTTCTGTAGCCTTATAACTGTTAAATCCTCTTTGACAAACCATTACATACGTTTTACTTTTATCTACCACAATTTTATCTGCATCAAACGTACTTATATGAATCGTTTTTTGCACTTTAAAAGGTAATTTTAAATCATTTAAAACAGCAATAATTTCTAAATTTTCATCGCCTAACTTAGATTTTAATTCTTTGGCAGAAATTTGCCAATTTGGATTTTGCGTAGAACAAGCAATATCTACATATGTTTGTATTTTAAAAATTTTAGCAATTTTATCTTTTAAAACTGTAGGTTTTAACTTCATTTTTAATTGTGTGTTTTGGAGGGAATTATAAATTAATAATTCATTCGCTAACGGTTTTCCTATTTCTGTAATCAATTTTAAAACCTCGTTTACTTGTTGCATTGCAATGATACCAACAATAGAATTTAAAGTTCCTGCTTCTTCACAATTAGGAATATCTGTTGCCATTTTAGGAAAAGCATCTCGCAAATTAGCAGAGTAAGTTCCGTCTTTTTGCAATACATTAAAAGTAGATACATAACCATCAAACTTATACAAAGAACCATAAACCAAAGGCTTATTTTTAATTACACAAGCATCATTTAACAAATACTTAGTGGGTAAAGAATCTGTACCGTCAACTACAATATCTACATTTTCAATCAACTCAAAAACGTTCTCTTTAGTAATTGGTTTATTATTAAAATTCACCGCTGTAAAAGGAGCTCTTTTTTTATAAATGTTGATAAAACTGCTGCTTTGGGCTGATTTACATCTTCTAGAGAATAAAAAACTTGTCTATGTAAATTAGTTACATCAACCGTATCAAAATCCACTAAATGTATTTTTCCAATTCCGCTAGAAGCTAAATACACTGCAATTGGGCTTCCTAAACCGCCACAACCAACAACCAAAACAGAAGCGTTTTGCAATTTTTGTTGTCCAACTTTACCAATTTCTGATAAAGTAATTTGACGTTTAAAAAGTTGATTTTGATTCATTATTTAGTACTATTTATAAGTATTCTCGATACAAAATTTCTGAAAAATAAATTTCACTCGAAATGACAACTAGCTTATTAGCTCTAGAAATTTAGATTTTTATCGAAATTGTATCGAGAACATTTTTAATTATTTATTTCACTTTTAGCATTTTCAAACTCTTCTGGTGTATTAATATTTCTGATAAAAGCATCATCAATTTCTACAATTTCAACATCAGAATTAATTAACATTTTACGAGGACAAGAATATCCTTGAGTTAAATATTGTAACAAAATAGGATACGCTTTTGGCTCATAAATTGTAATTAAAGGCTCTACAAACTCTTTGTTTTTTCCTTTAATTGCTGTTGCAGCTTTACTTGGATTTCTATGTTTTAACAATTGCTGAATTACATCATTATTTACAAAAGGAACATCTGTCGCTAACACAAACCAAGCAGCATTTGGGTCTTTTTGAAACGCAGAACAAATTCCGCCAAAAGGACCTAAATTGATAAACTTATCTGAAATCTCATCTTTTTTTCTGATGAATTTTGCACAGAATAAAACGTATCTAGATTGTTATTTTCCAACAATTCTTTTACATATTCCTTTTGAGGTTTTCCATAGTAATTGAGTTGAGATTTATCTTGGCCCATTCTTGTACTTTTGCCACCAACCAAAACTAAACCTTTAACTGTCGCAGTTTTTTCTTGAATCAATTTATTTATATGATTTGAAATCACTTCAATTTCATTAATATGGTAACAAGGTATATTTTTTATCTGCGGATATTCTTCTTCCAAAAAAGAAAAATACTCAGTTTCAGATTTTAATTTTACAATAAACTGAATATTATCTAACTGTTTTAACCTTTTTAAAACCGAAGCTTCTTTTGTTTTATCTAAAATTAAAATTTGTTTTGAACCTTGGTAATGATTTCCGTTAATAAATACAAAATCATACTGTGCGAAATCTAAACGTTGCTTAAATTTATTTACAGCTCCCGAAGTTGTAATCTGTAAATTTCCTTCGTGATGAAATACATATTCAGACAAAATGTTTTTTTCAACTTCTTTTGCATGAGAAGCATCAAAATACCCTAATTTATAATTAAATAATTGTTGTGAAACTTTAGAAACCAAATCAGAAATATTACCGCAGTTTGTTCCTAAAATTGCAATTTCATTTGGGGCAAAATTATCGTTATTTCTTCTTTCTAACTTTGTGTGCTTACTGTGTTTTTTCAAAATTTTATTTTTTTATCTACTCGAACGGAGTGAAGCAAACTTTTAATTAAGAGATTACTTCGTCATTCTTCCTCGTAATGACATTTAATTCTTAATATCAGATTTTCCTCCTGTTTTTTCCAATAATTTTACTTCTTTAATCACCATTTTTTGACTGATACTTTTACACATATCATAAATAGTTAAGCAGGTTATATTTGCACCAGTTAACGCTTCCATTTCTACACCAGTTTTCCCAGTGATTGTAACTTCACACAGCACTTCTATGTTCTCATCATCTATAATATTAATATCAATATCTACACCATTAATTAATAATGGATGACACATTGGTATCAAATCTGAAGTCTTTTTCACACCCTGAATTCCGGCAATAATTGCAGTCTGAAAAACAGGTCCTTTTTTAGTAATTAATTCATCATTTGTAAAATGAGCAATCACTTCTTTTCCTAAAAACATGGTTGCTTTTGCAATAGCAGTTCTTTTGGTAATTTTCTTATCAGAAACATTTACCATTTTAGGGTTTCCTTTGGAATTTAAATGTGAAAAATTCATTTAAATAGTTTTTAGTGTTAAATGTTTAATTTTTAGTTAAGTTCTGTTGTGAAGTTTTAACTATTGAAGTTAAAATTCGAATTAGCTCTTCAATATCCAAAATTAATGAATTAACATCTAAATTAGTTAATTCGCTTTCCTTTAATAATCGTAACCAATATTTAGTTTCTCTTGCTTCTTTTGAAGAAATTGACATTTTTGCCGTAAAATCTCTTTTACTTTGACCAACAAGTGCTTCCTCAACATTAACGCCAATTGAAGTTCCACTTCTTAAAATTTGATTAGAAATTATAAACTCTCTTTCTAGTTGTAATTTTTTATAAAGTGATATAATTTTTAATGAAAACTGAAAACTTTTTTTGAACAATACTTTCTTTCATGTACTTAATTTAACTTATCACTCAAAACTAAACATTAAAAATTATAATTAGCGATAGCGAATTATACTAAAAACCTCTCCTTTTTTAAACTCAACTTTATGATTTGGTAACTGAATAAAAGCATCTGTTTTTACCAAACTTGCTAAGTCTCCAGATCCATTTCCTCTAACAGGAAATGCAATTAAATTACCATTTTTACTTTCTAATTTTACCTGTAAAAAATATACTAAATTAGGTTTAAAACTAATATCTTCAGCTAAAATTGCAGTTTCTCCTTCAGTTTCTAATCCCACAGATTTATAATACCAAGGATAAAAATAGGCCAAACAATTTACAAATGTAGAAATTGGATTTCCTGGAAATCCGAAAACAATAGTTTGCTTTTCATCTTTCTTACCTGAAGACGCTAAGCGTCCATAAAAAAAGGTTTCCCTGGTCTTTGTGCTACTTTATGGAATAATTTTTCAACACCTAATTCGTCGAAAACTTCTGGTAAAAAATCATACTTCCCTTTACTAACAGCTCCACTAAAAAGTAAAACATCATATTCTTGTAAATACCCTTCTATTTTTGCTTTAAGAATTGGTTTATCATCTGTAATATGAGTCGTTTCTGAAGGAATATTCAACTTTTCTAACAAAGACACTAATGTAAACACATTACTTCTTCTAATTTGATGTTCTAACGGAATCTCGTTAACTCCAACCAATTCATCACCGGTTGAAACAATCATTACTTTTGGCTGTTTCGCAACTTTTACTATTGATTTGCCAACGGTTGCTAAAACTCCAATTTCTGCAGCTGATATTTGTGTATTCCCTTCAATTAATACATCACCAATTTTTCCATCTTTTCCTTTTTTATGAACATTTTGCTTATCGTTTATTAAATCTATATTGATCGTTGCAATTCCGTTTTCTATTGTTACATCTTCATAACGAATAACAGTATTTGCATTGTTTGGCAAAACTGCACCTGTCATTACTTCAATACAATTTTCAGGATTCTGAAGTGTGATTTGCTTACTTCCTGCAGCTTGAATTCCCTCAATTTTAAAATCTAATTGTCTGTTCGAGCTCAATCGAGAACTAAACTCGTTAAAATCAATGGCAATTCCATCCATAGAAACCCTATTAAAAGGTGGGAAATCTCTATCTGCAACAATTGTTTCTTTTAAAACTCTGCCAACTGATTTTATAAACGGTATTTCTTCAACTCCAAAATCTTGCGTTGAATTTAAAACGATACTTTTTGCTTCTTCTACTGAAATCATTTTTAAAAACGTGTAATTGTTTTTTGTTAAACCGCGTAATTGTTAAACAATTACACGATTACACTTTTTTACCCACCAATTGTACTCATACTTTCAGAAGCACCACCATCTTTTCTATTTGCTTCTGCTATAAATCCGTTTTCTGGCTTATCTTTTACCAAACTTAAAAAAAGTTCTTTTAAATCGTCATTTGAAGCTCCTTTTCTAATAAAATCTCTAAGATTAAAAACACCATCATCAAACAAACAATTTTTAAATGTTCCGGTTGATGTAATTCTAATTCTATTACAATCGTTGCAAATAGTTCTTGTAAAAGCAGGAATAATTCCGAAAGTTCCTACATGATTATCCACTTTATAATTTCTAGATGTAGATGATTTTTCTGATTGAATTTCTAAAACATCAAACTCAGTCTTTACTTCGTTTAAAATCTTTTTAAAAGTCCAATTTTCTTGCATGTCTCGTTGCCCTTTTCCATTAAATGGCATCTCTTCAATAAAACGAACAGCAACATTTTTGTCTTTTGTCAATCTTACAAAATCTACAATTTCATCGGTATTAAAACCTGATTGAACAACTACATTCAGTTTTAAATTTAAACTACTTTTTTCAAGTTTTTCGAAGGTTTTATACACTTCTGGATAGACATCTCTTCTTGTAATTTTCGCAAATTTTTCTCTATGTAAACTATCAATACTTAAGTTGATGTTTTTTACTTTTTCTAATTGTTCAATTTTAGAAATATGTTTAGAAATCATTGCTCCATTTGTAGTTATGTTAATTACATCTAGCAAATCGTTAAAAGACAACATTTCTAAGAACCCAACAAAATCTTTACGTACAAAAGGTTCACCACCTGTTAAACGCACTTTATTAACGCCTAATTCTGTTAACACACGAATTAAACGATACATTTCTTTAAAAGATAGTAACTCTTGTCTTGGCACAATATCAATTCCATGAGCAGGCATACAGTATTGACAACGCAAATTACAGCGATCAGTAACTGCTAATCGAACATATTCCATTTGTCTTCCAAAACTGTCTATTAATTTACTCATTTAGTTTGGCAACTTTTTACTTAATAAGCCGTAAATAAAAGCACCAATAAGTGCACCAATCAATAAAATTAATGCTGGTATTAACTTAAAACCAAGAATTACAAAAATTGGTGCAGCACAAGCTCCAGATATTCCCCAACCTAAGCCAAAAAAAGTTCCACCTAAAATAGTTCTTATAAATCCTTTCTTCTTAGGTTTTGGAACAATTTTATTTCCGTTGATATCTTTTATTTTCCCACTTTTAAACAATTGCATAAATATTGCAGAAATTACAACTGCTCCTCCAATAATTCCAAACATATGAAAAGATTGAAATTTAAACATTTCGTAAAAACGGTACCATGAAATTGCTTGCGTTTTACTTAATACAATAGCAAAAAAGATTCCTAAAATTAAAAATTTGATGTTTTTCATTTAAATATATTTTAACCTTTCAATTTTCTTCTCGACTGCGCTCGAAGAGACAAAGTGAATTTTATTTTTTTATTTATTGCCAATTATTGACTAAAAAATTAAAGGAATTATAAACCAAGTAGCAATAATTCCGCCTATAAAAAAGCCAATTACCGCCAATAAAGATGGTAATTGCAAACTACTTAAACCTGTAATTGCGTGTCCTGAAGTACAACCTCCCGCATAACGAGTTCCGAAACCAATTAAAACCCCAGATAGAATTAATATTAAAAATCCTTTTAAAGAAAAAACAATATCCTCTCCAAAAATTTCATCTGGAAAATATTGGTTACCAACATTTTTAAAACCCAAATCTGTTAATTCTTGAACTGTTGTTGGATTCAAATCTATTTCTTGATTGGGAATTAAGTATGTCACAGAGATAAACCCTCCAATAATTAATCCAACTACAAACATTAGGGCAAAATCGCGATCTTTCCAATCTTTTTTAAAATAGTCTGAAACTTTACCAGCGCCTGCCATTGTGCAAAGTGTTTCGAAATTTGTAGATGCACCAAAATTTTTACCAAAATAAAAATACAACAACAAACAAATTGCTATTAATGGGCCACCAACATACCAAGCCCAAGGTTGTAATATAAAATCCATAATTTTTATAATTTGTTCTCGATACAATTTCAATAAATAATAGAAATCACTCGAACTAACATTCTTTAAATTTTATCTTTTAAATAATTCATAATTAAATTTGTTGCGCCAAGGTTTTCTTTAATGTATTTTTTATTTAGAAGACCAGTTAAACTCCTATCCTCTTCATCTGTTCTTAAAGAAATAAGCGCTTTTGTAAGCTCTTCTTTATTTTTAATTGAAATACAACCACCAATTTTAACCAAATCTACAGCTTCTTTAAATTTGTCGTATTTATTACCAATAATAACAGGTATTCCAAAAGTAGCTGGTTCTAAAATATTATGTAAACCCGTATTTAAACCTCCACCAACATATGCTACATCTGCGGCTGCATAAATTTTGGTTAAAATTCCAATAGTATCAATAATAAAAACCTGATAATTAGATAAATCCTTACCTTTTTTATCAGAAAATAAAACAACCTTTTTATTGATTGATTTTTGTAATTCTAAAATTGCTTCTTGCTTAATATTATGTGGTGCAATTATAAACTTTTCGTTTTCAGAAGCTTTATTATTAATATAATCTACCAACAATTCTTCATCTTCTTTCCAAGTACTACCAGCAACCAAAGTGTATTGCTCATTTTTAAACTTATTAATAAAACTTAAAGTGTTGTCTTGTCTTAAAATCTTAGTAACTCTATCAAAGCGAGTATCACCAGCAATTGTTACGTTTTTAAAATTGATTGAATTTAACAACTCTTCTGAAACTTTGTTTTGTACAAAAAAGTGATGAAAAGCCTCTAAAGACTTTCGCATAAAACCACCATAAGACTTAAAGAATATTTGCTTTTCTCTTAAAATACCAGAAACTAAAATTGTTGGAATTTCTTTCTTTTTAAGTTCATTTAAAAAATTTGGCCAAAATTCATATTTTATAAAAACTGCAAACTTAGGATTTACATTTTCTATAAATTTTCTAGCATTAGATTTAGAATCTAAAGGAAGATAACAAACTACGTCTGCTAAGTTATAATTTTTACGAATTTCATATCCAGAAGGAGAGAAAAAAGTAACTAAAATCTTAAAGGTCTTATTATTCTTTTTTAAAGCTTCAATAATTGGTATTGCTTGTTCAAATTCCCCCAAAGAAGCTGCATGAAACCATATAACATCTTCGTTTTTTAAATTAGAAATCTTAGAAAAAGTTTCTTTTTTACCATCAACAAAAAGTCTTAGTTTTTTACTAAAAAACTTTAACACGAAAAGTGTTATTGTCGCAACAAAAACAAGGATATTGTACAAGAAATTCATTCGGGTAAAAATACAAAATAGAAGTTACTTAGAGACTCAAATAGTAAGCATAAAAAAAGTTACTCTAAAAAAGAGTAACTTTAATCAAAATATAAATGTCCCCCAACATAATATTTAACAAGTAAATATACTTAAAGACATTAATAATTACATTTAAAAATGTTCTAAACGGTCTTTTTATTGTTCTTAAAGAAAGATTTACATTAATTTTAGACGACTTACTAAGTCTTGTTTAAAGGTTTTACCAATAGAAATTTCGTTTTTAAACACCATTACAGAAGAATTTTTGATTTCTGTAATATGCTTAATATTAACAACAAAGCTCCTATGAACTCTTATAAAGTTAGTATCTAAGTTTTTAAGAATACTATTTAAACTTCTTCTAACTAAAAATTTTTCATCATTTTTTAAAAACAACTCTACATAAACATGAGAACTTTTTAAATATAAAATATCTCTAAAATTAATCTTTAGAAAAGAACCTTTATTCTTAATAAAAATTGAATCATTAGTTATTTGCGAATCTTCTAATTTTTCTTGATTACTTTTATTATTTAATAAAAAATTTGACATTACAATCTCTATAGATGTATAAAGTTCTTCTTTAGAAAAAGGTTTAATTAAATATGCAGGCGGCAAAACCTCTTTAGCCAAATCTAATGTTAATGAATCTGCATTTGATGTTAAAAAAATAAATGGAAAATTAAAACTTTCTCGAATCTTTTTAGCGATATCTATTCCTGTTTTCCTTCCTGATAATTGAATATCTAAAATTGCAAAATCTGGTTTTTCTTCCTCTATTCTTATAATCGCCTCCGTATAACTTATTGCTGGTTCTAAAGATTCATAGCCCAAATCATCTAAAGCATCACAAATATTATCTGCAATAATCATTTCATCTTCTACTACTAATATTTTTAATTTATTCATTTCAAAACGATTTATAAAAATATTAATCTATTAATTGTCTTGCATGAAGATCTTTAAAAAGAATCTCAAAACGTGCTCCGTTTTCATTAGACAAACTTAAAGTACCATGTAATTGTTTTACCAATCTATTTATTAAACGAAGTCCTAAACTTTTAGCCTTTTTAATATCAAAATCACTAGAAATACCAGGTCCATTATCCTGTATTACTAGCTTAAAATTATCATTATCTTGTTTATTTATAGAAATTGACAATAGACTTTCTTTATTTTCATGAAACGCATATTTATATGAATTAGTAATTATTTCATTTATAATTAAACCTAATGGAATTGCAGTATCAACATCAAACTCCATGTTATTAGAAATAATTTCTGTTTTAATTTTATTGTCAGATTTATATAGTGATGAAAGTTCTTTTACCAGCAATTTTATATACTCATCAAAATCTACTAAACCACTTTTGTTTTGATATAGTTTCTGATGAATCAAAGCCATAGACTTAACTCTATTCTTCCCTTCTTCTGCTAATTCTAAAGCTTTTTCGTCTTCTATATTTTTACTCTGCAACTCTAATAAACTTGATACAATTTGAAAATTATTTTTAACTCTATGATGCATTTCTCCTACAAGTAACTCCTTCTCTTTTAAAGACTTATTAATTAAAATATTCTTTTCAGTTAGTTCTTTAGATTGTTTTCTTATTTTTCTTAAAACAAGCAAAGAAATCAGAAGAAAAACAATTGACAAGAGAGAAATTAAACCGTACAAAGTAATTTTTTCGTTTTGAAAAGCGATTTCCTTTTCTTTAACTTTTAATGCTTGTGCAGTTTTATAATTAGATAACGTTTCTGATAAATCTTTAGAATAAATACTTCTCGTTAAAAAAACACCTTCAGTTTTATAAGACATCGCTTCTTTAAAATAACCTTGAGCATGAAGAGCGTTTGCGCTTTCGTCCAATAATCTAAAATATTCGTTTGGTATTAAATCTTTACCTAAAAGTTTAAATTTAGTTACTAATTCTAGCGTATTTTTAACCTTAAACTTATTTAGTATTTCTTTTTTTGAGGGTGAATCTTTCTTTAATTTGGATATAAATTTAGCAAATAAATGATATGAGAATATTTTAGTGTTTTCATTTTCATATAATTCTTTAAGCAAATTTTTCACTCTTTTTTCATAACCGCCTTTAAAGATATATGCATCAATTAAATGTATTATATTGTTATAATGATAACTGCTTTTTTCATTTAATTTATTAGACAAGGCTAAAGACTCCTCACTAACATCTATATATTCTTGTAACTTTCTTTCTAGAATTAAGAAATCTGACAAATGGTATAAAAAAATACTTTGTAACTCTAGATCATTTATTTTTTTTGCAACATCAATTCCTTTTAAACAAAGACTTTTTCCTTCTTCTACATTTTCTTGAATTTGACGCATAACAATACAATGCGTAGTAATTTTGGTTTTTGCCCTTAAAACGGCTATATTTTTTACATTAAACCTACTTATATATAGTTCTAATTTATTTTGTTTTATCCTCGATTCTTCAAGAGTTAAAGCATCACCTACTAAATTAGAAATTTGATGCCACTTTATATCAACATAATCAAGGTTTATCTTTTTTGCCTTTAAAGGCTCTTTTACATGCTTATCAATAAAAGTTGATATTAAGTTATATTTATTAGAAGGTCTTTCACTTACTTTAATTGTAAAAATTTTATAATCAGAATAAGTAACTCCCTTTTCTTTTATAATCTTTTCTAAAATATTTACATAATCGTTTTTATTAAGTTGATGGTGATAAACCGAATCAACACAAAAAGTTGTGGAGCATTCAAAAAAAGAAGAACTTTGTTTTTCTAAATTAGATTCATTTTGAGTAGACTATTAGATATTGCTAAATTATTATTGCCAGAAGTTCTTGTTGATAATTTTAAACTCACAAAACACGAGATTAAACAAGATGAGCTTCATTTTTATTTCACAGAACTAAATAATGTTCCAATAGAATATAAAGCAGTTAAGTTAAGCTCTAAAGGCTTTTTTCCAGAAGCTACTGTTCAAGATTTTCCTATACGTGGTAAGAATGTTTACTTACACATAATAAGACGACGTTGGCTAAATGAATCTACAAAGAAAGTCATTACTCGAGATTGGCAATTAGTAGCAAAAGGCACTAGAATCACTAGTGAGTTTGCTACTTTTTTAAAAGATATCAGTTAGTAACAATCCTAGCAGTACTACAATTATAGCGAACTTTTACGGAGTGAATTCAAGAAACCTGCAAAGACAATATAAGGATCATTTAAGTGATTTTAAACAATGGAATCAAAAATCACATGCTAAACAATGGCTATTGTTTCCAAAAAATATTGGAAAATATATTTCAATAGATGAAACTGCTTTTTCAAATGGAGACTTATACACTATTGTTACCAATAAAAATGCGAAAGGCAAGAAAGGTGCTTTAATTGCTATGATTAAAGGAACTAAGGCAGAAACAGTTATAAAAATACTTCAAAAAATAGCTTTAATAGAAAGACAAAAGGTAACCGAAGTAACCTTAGATATGGCTGGAAATATGGGGCTAATTGTTAAAAAGTCATTCCCACAAGCTGCTTTAGTTATAGATAGGTTTCATGTGCAAAAATTAGCTTTGGACGCTTTACAAGAAATTAGGATTAAACATCGTTGGGATGCTATAGATACAGAAAATGATGCTATAGAAAAAGCAAGAAATCAATCTTTGAAATATACACCAAAATTATTATCAAATGGAGACACTTTGAAACAATTATTAGCAAGAAGCAGATATTTACTATACAAATCGACAAATAAATGGACTCAAAATCAATCTGATAGAGCTAAAATACTTTTTGAACAATATCCTGATATAGAAAAAGCATACAGATTATGCCAAAATTTATCATGGATATATAATCAAACAAAAGATAAAACTTACGCCTTAATAAGACTTGCTAAATGGGGTGAAAAAGTCAGACAAGCACAGTTTAAAAGTTTTAATAGCATCTCTAGAACAATGTCTATACATTATAAAAACATACTAAACTATTTTGATAATAGAAGCACAAATGCTTCGGCGGAATCTTTTAATGCAAAAATTAAAGCTTTTAGAACGCAATTTAGAGGCATTAGAAATATAGAGTTTTTCCTTTTTAGACTCTCAAATATTTATGCATGATTCCTAAATCCCACAACTTTTTGTGTTGATCCGATAAACCTTAGCAGAATCTATCTTTTTAGATAATATAAAACCTTCAACTTTATGAATAATTTTCTCTTGATTAATCTCTTCAGTTTGAGAAAATGTATTTACAAAAAAGAGAAAGAAAGTAATTTTTAATAGAGATTTCATTTTATAGCTTTTATAAGTAAACTTATGAAAAACTTTCTTAAAAACGAAAAACGCTCAAACATTAAAATGTTTGAGCGTTTAAATAATTTAAAAAACTTAATTTCTTAAGCTTCAAATGGAGTTATAGATACGTAAGATCTATTATCCTTTTTCTTTCTAAACTCAACAACTCCATCAACTTTTGCATGTAAAGTATGATCTTTACCCATGTAAACGTTTTCTCCTGGATTGTGAGTAGTTCCTCTTTGACGAACAATAATATTTCCTGCAATTGCAGCTTGTCCTCCAAAAATCTTAACTCCTAGACGTTTCGATTCTGATTCTCTACCATTCTTCGAACTACCTACTCCTTTTTTATGTGCCATGATATTATGGTTTTAAAATTGAAATTTTTATTTAGTTAAAGCTTCGATTAATTCAGCTTTCTTTAAAGAAGTATATCCTGTGATACCTTTATCTTTAGCAGCAGCTTTTAATTCTGCAACAGTCATAGAACTATAATCTGTTGTAGCTTCTTTTACTTCAGCCTTAGGAGCAGACTCCTTTTTTGCTGATTTTTTAGCACCAGTAGCAGCAATAGATTCAATTTGAATCTCGCTTAAATACTGTCTGTGTCCATTTTTCTTGATATAACCTTTTCTTCGTTTCTTCTTAAAAACGATTACTTTGTTACCTTTTAAATGCCTTAGAATTTGAGCTGATACTGAAGCTCCTTCTATAGCTGGGGCGCCAACTGTTACATTACCTTCATTATCAAGTAAAAGAACGTTATCAAAAGTAACTTTTGATCCTTCTTCTCCTGGTAAACGGTGAACGTATACTTTTTGGTCTTTTGCAACTTTAAATTGCTGCCCTGCTATCTCTACGATTGCGTACATACTTTTAGTTTTGCGTATTAATACTTAAAATTAAACACTTCCTTACTGAAAATGCGGGTGCAAATATATGCTTTTTTCAAATATAAACAATACAACTAATTAAAAATAACATCTTTAAAGTAGCTTTTTTCACTTATCTACTTTTTTAGTTACTAATAAATAACTTAAAATTACTTCTTTCTATTTAGTAAATACACTCCAAACAAGATAATTAAACCTGCAAACAATTGTAGCAAACTTAGTTTTTCCTCATCTAAAACACCCCAAAAAACAGCAACAATAGGTATAATATACGTTACGGAAGATGCAAATATAGGCGTTGCTAAATGCACCATTTTATTGTAAATAATTTTTGCTATTCCTGTTCCTAAAACCGCTAAAATAGTAACATACCCTAAAGATATTAATTTAGTTTCTGTAAATTCTAAAGCATTAAAAAAACCAGTAAACAACAAAACAATAAAGGAAGGAATTACTAATAAAAGAAAATTACCAGTTACGATGCTTAATGCACTAATATCAGACAGATTCTTCTTTACTATATTTACATTAAACGCATAACCAATAGAAGCAATTACAACTAATACAGCATACCAATAGTTTTGATTTGGGTTTAAATCTGCCCCTTCTATAATTAACAAAACAGTACCTATTAATCCAACAACAATACCTAATAATTGCTGCTTTTTAAAGGTAAACCCAAAAGCCAAAACACCTACTATTAAAGTATTAAATGGTGTTAATGAATTTAAAATAGAAGCTATAGAACTATCTATTCCTTGAACAGTAAAAGCAAATAAGAAAACCGGAAAAAAAGTACCTAAAAAAGCAGTAGAAATAATATGCTTATAATGCTTTTTCTTAATCTCTTTTAAACTTTTAAAACCTATTAGTAACAAAAATAAACCAGCAATTAAAATTCGTAAGGCTCCTAATTGAATTGCTGTTAAACCAATAAGTGCTTTTTTCATTAAAATAAATGAACTTCCCCAAACAAGAGAAAGTACGATTAAAAAAAGCCACTTTTTTTGATTCGTTTTCATAAGGCCAACTAATTTTAAAACAAAAATCTGACAATTATTTATAATCAAAGCTAATTATTGATAAATTTGCACAATAATTAAATCATAAAATCTGATGAAAGTTCAAAAAGTAATATACTCTATAGCAATAGCTTGCTTTATCTTAACAGGATGTAAAACCGAAGTGAAAAAAGAAGTAAAAAAAGAAAATGTTTCTTTAGCTATTTCTGGTATGACTTGTGAAATTGGTTGTGCTAAAACAATACAATCTAAGCTATCTAAAAAAGAAGGAGTTTTAAATGCTAAAGTTGTTTTTACAGATAGTATAGCAAACATAGAATTTGATGCAAACAAAACTTCTAAGAAAGATTTAATTGCTTTTGTAAGCGGTATTGCTGGTGGAGAATTATACAAAGCTTCTGAAACTACTAACAAAGTTAATTCTTCTAAAAAAGCAAGTTCTTGTTCTGATGCATGTAAAGAAAAATGCGACATGAAGGCAGACAAAATGGAATGCAAAAAGGATTGTGAAATGGCTTGTTCTAAAGATAAAAAAGCTTAAACAAAACTATTTTTTAACGTAAAAAGCAGGCTAACAGCCTGCTTTTTTTATATATAAAATTCAACTACTATAACCCTTTACTTTTCCAAGACCAAGTGCTAACATCTACTTTAGTTCCTGTTTTATAATCTGCAGTTGTAGAAGCATCTGCTCCATCTATCTGAACATTAGATAAATCTCCACCATCTTTCATGTCAATATTATCAGTATAACCTTCTAACCAAATATTTGTAATTGTACCTCCAGAAGTTTTCTTAAACTGTAATCCTGTACCACCAACAGTAGAAATTGCAGTTAAATTTACAAACTTAGGATTCCCGTTTGCTTTATCACCTTCAAAAGCAGTTGAAAAACCTGCTACTGTATGAGAAATATACGTATTTGTTAAAGTACCATTCCAACCTTCTGTCCAATCTACAGAATCATCTTCGTTGTTTTCTAAGTACAAGTTACTTGCAGAAACTGTTCCTCCAAAAAACTCAACTCCATCATCTGCTCCATCAATTACCGAAATATTTTCTACTGTAGTTCCAGACCCAACAGCATAAAAAGAGATTCCGTTATATTGAGACTCTGAGTTAATTTGAGCACCAGTTCCTCTAATAACCAAATATTTAATAGAACCCGAATTGTCTGCATCATTTGTTCCTCCATAAATGAAACCTCCTACTTCTGCTTCTGCATCTACTCCTGCTGTAGTAGTTGCATCTCCACAAATAGTTAATCCACCCCAATCTCCAGCATTTGCTGATGCAGAAGAAATTACTACAGGGTTAGCTTCTGTTCCTTGAATATCTATTTTACCACCTTTTAATACAGCTATATAAACACCAGTTCCACCATTTCTAGCTTCAATTTTTGTTCCTGCAGGAATTACTAATTCTCCTCCGTCTTGAACTATATACGAAGAATTTAACTTATAACTTACAGAAGCATCTAAAGTTACTTTTGTTGTAACTGCACCTTGTAAAACACTACTATCAAAAGATAAATTAGATTCTACCCAATCAAAATCTGAAGCATTTACTGAAGGCACTACAGTTGTATTTAATGTGTAAAAGTAGTTTCCAGAAACTGTCATTTCATCATCAGTTGCTAATGCAACAAGGTTATAACCGTCAGAAAAAACTACGTTAGATGTTTCTCCACCATCTTTCATATCTAAATCTACATCATATCCACTTAAAGATAAGCCAGATATAGTTGCTCCAGATTGCAATTTAAATTGTAATGCTTTACCACCTACAGTAGATATTGCTGTAACATTATTAAATTTAGGATTTCCATTTTCTTTATCACCTTCAAAAACAGTAGAAAAACCAGATTTAGTGTGAGAAATATAAGCAGTATTTACTGTACCATTCCATCCTTCTGTCCAATCTATAGAATCATCTTCATTGTTTTCTAAATATAAGTTAGAAACAGATACTGTACCTCCAAAAAACTCTACACCATCATCAGAACCGTTAATTACAGCTACATTATTTATACTAGTACCAGAACCAACAGCATATAAAGAAACACCGTTGTATTGAGATGTTAAACTAATTTGAGCTCCAGTTCCTTTAATTACAAGGTAGTTTATAGATCCAGAATTGTCTGTATCATTTGTACCTCCATAAATAAAACCTCCAACTTCTGCCTCTGCATCTACACCCGCTGTAGTTGTTGCATTACCACAAATTGTTAAACCTCCCCAATCTCCTGGATTACCAGAGGCAGACGACATAACTACTGGATTAGAAGAAGTACCTTCAATATTAATTTTACCACCTCTTAAGACCGCAATATAAACACTTGTTCCTCCATTTGTTGCTTGAATTTTTGTTCCTGCAGGAATCGTTAAAGTTGCTCCAGACTCTACAATAAAAGAAGAGTTTAAGTTATAAATTGCATTTGCGTTTAAAGTAAAATCCTCCTCTAAACTACCATTCATTACACCTGCTTTAAGGTTTTCTATTACCTCAGATTGCGGCTCATCAATTATAATAGACGGCTCTTCATTTCCGCAATTAGTAAGCAATAAAGTAGCAAAAGAAAAAGCTACTACATTTAAAAATTTAAAAACTGATTTTTTCATTTTATTTTAATATGGTTGTTAATTTTCTACAAAGAAATGGTCTTATCCTTTAGTTTTCTTTATCTAAATATTAATAGTATGTTAGGATTTATATTAATTTAGTGGTTTTGTTAAGTAATCGTTAATTGACTAAAAAGTGTATTTAAAGCTTACAGATAATTGACTTCCTTTTTTGTAAGAAAGTACAGTTTCATTAGTCACAGCACCAGTTATTATGTTTCTAACATTTTGAGTTTGTTTCACATCTGGATTTAATAAATTACGCCCTACAAGTTTAACTTGTAAATTATCTGTTAAATCTTTACTCATTACTAAATCTAATGTTACAAAACCTTTTTCTATAATCTCATCGTTATATTCTGTAGCTCTATTTACATAACCCTCTGCTCCTCCTAAAGAATATATTTTATCTGAAGAATAATTACCAGTTAACGTAGCTACAAATTCTTTCTCCTTTTTATTTCCATAACTTAAAGAACCATTTACAATTAAATCTGACGCTCCCTGTAAACTAGATTCTGTAATATCTTTATATTGAAAGTTTTCAAACAAATCTTGATTTAACCACATTTTAGTAATGTTTGCTGTCATATTTAAAACTCCTTGGTCATCAGTGTTTTTAATTAAATCTGTTTTAGCTTCTACTTCAAAACCATAAACAGTTGCTTTTTCTCCTGTATTAGCATAAAAAAAGTAACCAGAAGAACCTCTTGTTAATGCTAAGTTTATAGGATTATTAATTTGTTTATAAAAAGCAGTTGCAGAAAATAGTTGGCCTCTTTGGGGAAACATTTCATATTTTAAATCTAAATTATAAATTTCAGATTTTTCTAGATCTGGATTTCCTTTTGTTACACGACCTGTAGGAGAAACATACTCAAATGGAGCCAATTCTTTAAATTCTGGTAAAGTTTGTGTAATACTAGAAGCAAAACGCAAATATTTATTTTCCGCTAACTCATACTTTAAGTTTACACTTGGATATATACTTTGGTATGTTTTATTTAAAGAACCTGTTCTACCAACATAATTTCCAACATCCCAAATAACGTTTATATCGTCTTTTTCGAAACGCAGACCTAAATTACCAGATAACTTTTTATCTAATTTAAAGTCAAAATTTACATAAGTTGCTAAAAAATTTAAATCAGCCTCATATCTATCTGCTGGTTGTAACGTTAATTTTAAACCGTTATTAAAACCATTTGAAGTAAAAGTGGTTGAGATTTGATCTATAGAAGGTGCTGTAAAATCTTTAGCTTTTACACCAACAAATACAGACTTAAACGTTCGTTCTTTATATCTATAATTAAGACCATAGTTTAATGAATAAGGTTTGTTATCATCTTCGTCTTTTAGTCCTAAAGCCCATTTATTTTCTACAAATGCGTTGTACTCTGTGTCTTGGATTTTTTGACTAGATTTTCTTTGTTGAAAATCGCCAACATGTGCGTACTGAATTTCTGGTGAAGTAGTAATATCTAATATATTAACTTCATTTCTAATTCTATTTGGTTCTTCTGCTAAAACAAAATTATAACCACCTGCCCAATTTAAAGTGTTATTTTCATTCCATTTATGCTCACCTAAAAGCTGGTTGATAAACAATGTTGTTTGTTTAAAGTTTTGATCTCTTACAAAAGCTCCGTCTTCTTGTGGATCTTGATCAAACACATAACCTAGTCCATTTCTACCTTGTTCATATAAAATATCCGACCCTTTATTTACAAATAAAGTATTGTATTTAATTTTATTAGTATCATTTAAAGCTAAACCTACATTTATGTAACCAGTAGTATTTGAGTTTGAACCATATTGTGTAGCATCTGTAAAACTTGTGTTTAAAATATTTAATCTATAAGAATTAAATACTCCTTCTGTAAACTCAAAAGATTTAGAATGAGAACCTGTTAAGAAAAGTGAAACATCTTTTCCAAAAATTTCATATTTTTTTCCAAGAGAGAAAGAACCACTAAAATTTATTGGGTTTGACAAAGATTCTGTATCCCAACCTTGATATGTAATTGCATTTTGTAATGCATATTTTTTTGAATGAAACCCTAAAGTAACATCATTACTAATTACTGTTCTTCTAAAATTATTTGCAACATCTAAAACATTAGTATTAGATCCCCCAGAAATAGACACTGATAATAATTTTTTAGAATATTCTTTAGAATTTACATCTACATTACCAGAACCTTGATCTGCATAATTATTAGTTACGTACGTTTTACTAATTCCAACATTTTCTATAATGTTGGTAGAAAACAAGTCTAAATTAATGTTTTTATTATTTACATCATCAGAAGGTATAGGTAAACCATTCATAGTTGTAGACAAATATCTATCTCCTAAACCTCTAATATAAATATTACCAGAACCTTCACTTTTAGTAACTCCAGATATTTTTGTAGTAGCACCAGAAGCGTCTGAAACACCAATTTTAGACAATGTTTGCGCTCCAATACTCTCTTTTATAATTACTGCTTTCTTTTGTTCTACTAAAAGTGCCGTAGCAGATTCTCTATTAGCCTTAGATTTTACAACTATTTCATCTAAAGAAACACCTTCTTCTGCAGACATTATTTGATTAATAGTTAAAGTTTCTCCTTCCTTAATAGAAAAAGGTTTTTCAATTGTTTTATATCCTAAAAAACTAAAAACTACAATATGATTTCCTGCTGGCACTTTAATCTCGTATTTTCCATCAAAATCTGTAGTTGTTCCAATATTAGTACCCTTAACAAGAACATTTGCAAAAGGTAAAGACTCATTATCTACTTCTTTATCGGTTAATAATCCCTTAAGAGTGGCGCTACTTTGAGCTGTTAAAATATGACTTGATATTAATAAGACAATAAATAAAATTTTCTTCATTTTAGTGTATAATTTACACTTGCAAAAGTCTACTAGAATTGTAAAGCTTATGTTATTTGTAAATTAAAAATACATTACAGAATTATTAATTAAAAGTTAAATCGAAAAATTAGTTAACTTTTTTTAATTTTAAAAACACATTAATTTTAAGTTTCAATTGCATATTTGTAAGACTCTTTAGAGAATCTTAAGTCATCATAAATTAATTAGTTTTTGTCGACTATTTTATATGACGAACTGCCTTTAGCTAAGGCAGTTTTTTTTATTTTTTAATCTACGGTTAACATTTAATTAACATAACTATCAGTTCTTTGCAGCGACAAAAACTAATAATTATGAAATTATCTTTGCTGCAAAAAGTAGTAACAGTAATCTGCATCTGTGTTTTATTTAATACAAATGCACAAGAAAGTAATGCTCCTAAATTTGGGAAAGGACTTTTTAATCTTGTTGGAAAAGACAATACCTTTTCTATGAATATTAGTGCTAGAATGCAATTTCTAGGAACTACACAATGGGAAGCTAGCAGTGGTCTTTCTAACCCAGAATCTAACATGCTTGTTAGAAGAGCTCGTTTAAAGTTTAGTGGTTTTGCTTACTCTCCTAAATTAAAATATAAATTAGAATTAGGTTTATCTAATAGAGATATAGGGAAAGCATCTTCATTTACTAATGAAGCACCTAAATATATTTTAGATGCAGTTGTAAAATGGAATTTTTCTGGAAACTGGGTTCTTTGGTTTGGTCAAACAAAATTACCAGGAAACAGAGAACGTGTAATTTCATCAGCAAATCTACAACAAGTAGATCGTTCTTTATTAAATAGTAGATTTAATATTGATCGTGATATGGGTATTCAATTAAGGCATAAATTTAATCTTTCTGATAACTTTTTAGTTAAAGAAGCTTTTTCTATTGCACAAGGTGAAGGAAGAAATGTTACTACAGGAAACTTAGGTGGTCATCAATATACAGCCAGAGTTGAGTTTTTACCTTTCGGAGACTTTGCAAGTAAAGGAGATTATAAAGGAAGTGATTTAAAGTTTGAAGAAAAACCAAAATTAGCTCTTGGTTTTACATATGACTTTAATAACGATGCTGTAAAAAACAGATCTAATCAAGGTTCTTATATGGCAAATGATATTGGTTTCTATTCAACAAATATCTCAACCGTATTTATAGATGCTATGTATAAACACAAAGGTTTTTCTTTAATGGCAGAATATTCAAATAGAGATGCTAAAGATGCATTAGCAAAAAACTCAGACGGAAGTTTAACAGGAGACGAAGTACAAGTTGGTAATGGTTTAAACTTACAAACAGGATATATGCTTTCTAAAACAGTTGAATTATCTGGTCGTTACACTAATATCTCGTTAGACAAAAATATAACGGGTAAAGGAGCAGAAAATCAATATACTTTAGGTTTATCTAAATACATTGTAGGTCATAAATTAAAAGTACAAACCGATTTAAGCTATACAGACATTGGGTTTACAACAAACCAATTAATGTATAGATTACAAGTAGATATTCATTTTTAAAACATAACATTTACATAACATATTAGCAAAAAACTCTTTTGATATTTGCAAAAAATTTAAAATAAAATTATGGATAATATTTATTTATTAATGTTAATCGCTATTATAGTATTAGCTGTAGCCGACATTATTGTTGGTGTAAGTAACGATGCTATTAACTTTTTAAATTCTGCGATAGGATCTAAAGCAATTTCTTTACGAACTATTATGATAGTAGCTAGTTTAGGTATATTTATTGGTGCTGTTTTTTCTAGTGGAATGATGGAAGTTGCAAGAAAAGGTATTTTTGTTCCTGCTCAATTTCAGTTTGGAGAAATAATGCTCATCTTTATGGCGGTAATGATTACCGATATTTTGCTGTTAGACTTCTTTAACACATTAGGTATGCCAACATCTACAACTGTTTCTATTGTTTTTAATCTATTAGGAGCTGCAGTTGTAATGTCTTTAATTAAAATTAGTCATTCAGAAACTGAAACTTTATCAGACTTAACAAACTATATTAATACTGCTAAAGCAATTGAAATTATATCAGGTATTTTACTTTCTGTTGTAATTGCATTCTCTGTAGGGGCCTTTGTTCAATGGATATCAAGAGTACTATTTACTTTTAATTATGAGAAAAGAGTTAAGAACTTTGGTGTTATATTTGGTGGTGTTGCATTAACAGCCATTACTTATTTTATCTTTTTAAAAGGATTAAAAGGAACTCCTTACTATAAAGAATTAAAAAGTGTTTTAGTAGGTAATGAAATTTATATAATTGCTATTAGTTTTGCTTTTTGGGTTTTATTCTCTTTTATTTTTGAAAAACTAACTAAAAAAACAGTTTTACTTGTTGTTATAGCAGTAGGTACTTTTGGGTTAGCTTTAGCTTTTTCTGGTAATGATTTGGTTAACTTCATTGGAGTACCAATGGCAGCTTATCACTCATACGAAGCATGGGTAGCTGGTGGTATGGATGCTACAATGTCTATGGCTGTTTTAGAGAAAAAAGTACCAGCAGAACCTGTTTTATTATTTATTGCAGGTACAATAATGGTATTAACATTATGGTTTTCTAAAAAAGCAAAAACAGTTGCTGAAACAGAAATTAGTCTTTCTCGTCAAGGAGAAACTCATGAAAAATTTGAACCTAACAATATTTCTAGATCAATAGTAAAAGGTACAACAAGATTATCTAGTTATTTTTCTGCAATTTTACCAAGTTCTTTAAGCAACACTATTGGTAAAAGTTTTGAAAAACCAAACTTTACAATGAGTAAAGATCAAAGTATAGAGGCTCCTGCATTTGATATGATTCGTGCTTCTGTAAATTTAATGGTTGCAGGTGTATTAATTGCTATTGCAACATCAATGAAACTTCCTTTATCTACAACTTATGTAACTTTTATGGTAGCAATGGGTACTTCTTTAGCAGATAAAGCTTGGGGTAGAGAAAGTGCAGTTTATAGAGTTGCTGGTGTATTAAATGTTATTGGTGGATGGTTTGGAACTGCTATTGGTGCATTTATTGCTGCTGGTATTGTTGTTTTCTTAATTAGCTTTAACCCTAGAGTTATCATTCCTATATTACTTTTATTAACGGTAATTTTATTATACAGAAACTATAAATCTCACAAAAACAAATCTACAAAAGCTAATGATGAAGATAGTTTAAGTGAAGCAGAAAGTAGTTCTGTACAAGGTGTAATTCATGAAAGTGCTAAAAACATTTCTAAAGTAGTAAAACGTACAAATAATATCTACTCTAATTCAATTTCTGGTTTAGCTAAAGAGAAATTACCTTTATTAAAAAAGAGTAAAACTCAAGTTGTTAAATTAACAGATGAAATTGATGATTTAAGAGACAATATTACTTATTTCATTAAAAACTTAGATGCATCTAGTTTAGAAGCAAGTGGTTTTTACATTAATATATTAGGTCATATACAAGACATGTCTCAATCTCTTGAGTATATTTCTAAGATTAGTTATAAGCATATTAACAATAATCATAAAAATTTAAAATCTACTCAAATAAATGAACTTTTAGAAGTAGATGGTAAATTGGAAATTTTATTTAAGAATATTGAAAAAGCATTTAAATCTGAATCTTTTGAAGAAATAGGTGTAATCTTAAATGATAAAAATGCCGTTTATGAATTGGTAAATGAAAAAATTGCTAAACAAATAGAAAGAACTAGAACAGAAGAATCTAGTCCAAAAAATACAACTTTGTATTTTGGAATTCTAATTGAAACTAAAGATTTATTAGATGCAACTATGAGTTTATTAGAAGAGTATCACAAATCTTTTGATGGGTCTGTAGAACCTGCAACTATTAGTACTCCTGAATAAACAACAAGAGTAATAACTTTAAAAAAACCATGAATTATTTCATGGTTTTTTTTATGCTTAAAATTAACTATCTCTTTTTATCAATAAAAAAGTTTCATTTTCCAAAGCCAAATACCCTTCATCATAAATATAAAAATAAGTGTTTCCTGTTTTTGTTTTATATATTGATGTAAAGAACTGAAAATCGAAACCTTTATCATATAACCTAGTTCTTGTTACCTTGGTTTTACCAGAAATATTTAATTCGGATAAAATTTTATGATTTTTTCGCAAGCGATTGTTAATGTTTCTTATTAAGTTTTTACTGTCTTTATTTACTTTATTATTGTAAGAATTTCTACAATAGTCAGAACAAAATTTCTTGTCTACTCTACCTTTAACTATCTCACCACATTCTAAACACTCTTTATTTTCCATATTACAAAAGTAACACAATTATTCGTTTACAAACGACTACAAGTATTTACAACCGAAAGTAATTGCTTTATAACCGAATATAATTTTGTTTGTATTACATCTTTGCAGTGTTGAAAATGCTGAACTTGATTCAGTATCACTTTAAAAAAAATAAATTATAAACCTGCGTAAAAATTAAAACGCACAAAAACTTATCTTATGAGTACGTTAAGAAACAAAGTACAGTTAATTGGAAACTTAGGAAACAACCCAGAAATCATCACTTTAGATTCTGGAAAAAAATTGGCAAAATTTTCTATTGCAACAAATGAAAGTTATAAAAATTCGCAAGGAGAAAGAATAACCGATACACAATGGCACAATATAGTAGCTTGGAACAAAACTGCAGAAATCATAGAAAAGTATCTAGAAAAAGGAAATGAAGTTGCTATTGAAGGTAAATTAACCTCTAGAAGCTACGAAACGAAAGAAGGAGAGAAAAGATACATAACAGAAATAGTTTGTAACGAATTATTAATGTTGGGAGGTAAATAACCTTAAAGATTTAAAAACTGAAAACACCACTAAATAGTGGTGTTTTTTTGTTAAATAAATCTCAAATTTCTTATAACTTTAAAATCAGGATATTTTTTTCGTAACTTACAACATCAAATTCTAAATCAGCTATCTATGCCAAATTACACTTTAAATATTAACGGAAAAGAACGCGCTGTTACTGCAGATGCAGATACACCTTTGTTATGGATTTTAAGAGACGAACTTAATTTAGTAGGCACAAAATTTGGTTGCGGTATTGCTCAATGTGGAGCATGCACAGTTCACATAGATGGTGTTGCAACTAGAAGTTGCCAAATGCAAGTTTCTATATTAGATGATGTAAAGATAACTACAATAGAAGGTTTATCTCAAGACGGTAAACATCCTGTACAAGAAGCTTGGAAAGAAATTGATGTTCCGCAATGCGGATATTGTCAAGCAGGACAAATAATGACAGCAACCGCTTTTTTAGAAGAAAATAAAAATCCTTCCGAAGAAGAAATTAGACAAGCAATGCATGGTAATATATGTAGATGTGCCTCTTATAATAGAATTGAAAAAGCAGTAAAAGTTGCTGCAGAAAAAATGTCTTAATCATAAAATTACTTCAGAAAATGGAATTTATAAAAAAGAATAATTTTAGCAGAAGAAACTTTTTAAAGACATCAATGTTAGCAAGTGGAGGTCTTTTGGTTGGTTTTAACTTGTTATCTGCTTGTAAAGCAGATGCAGTAATGCCTGTGGATATTGAGAGTTTAAACTTTAATGATTTTAATGCCTTTATTAAAATTTCTGATGAAGGTTATGTAACGTTGTTTTCTCCAAACCCTGAAATAGGCCAAGGTGTAAAAACATCAATGCCAATGATAATAGCTGAGGAACTAGATGTAGATTGGAATAAGGTAAACGTTGTACAAGGTGCTTTAGATACTAAACATTTTACCAGACAAGTTGCTGGTGGAAGTCAATCTATACGTTTTGGATGGGATGCTTTAAGGCAAACAGGAGCAACTACAAAACAAATGTTGATAAATGCTGCTGCCATAAAATGGAATGTAGATGCAGCAACATGTAAAGCCTCTAAAGGGATTATAACAAATGCAAATGGCGATACATTTGGTTATGGAGAAGTTGTAAAAGAAGCAGCATTATTAGAAGTGCCAGAAAACGTACAGTTAAAAGAAATAAAAGATTTTACAATAATTGGTAAAGAGATTGTAAATGTAGATATCGATAAAATTATTACTGGTAAACCTTTATTTGGATTAGATTATAAAGCGGAAGGAATGATGTATGCATCAGTTTTAAGACCTCCTGCTTTTGGGCAAAAATTAGACAGTTTTGATGATACAAAAACAAAAGCTGTAAATGGAGTTAGTGAGATCATAAAATTTGGAGATAAAATTGCTGTTTTAGCTAGTTCTACTTGGGCAGCAATGAAAGGTAAAAAAGCACTTTCTGCTAAATGGGAAAAAGGCACAAATTTAGAATCTACAGAAGATCATGATAAAATTTTAACCAAAATTTTAGATGGAAATAAATTTGATACTAGACGTGAAGATGGTAATATTAAAAAAGCATTTGCAAATGCAGATAAAGTAATTGAGAGAACCTATCATTCTCCTTTTTTACCACACAATTGTTTAGAACCAATGAATTTTTATGCAGAAGTTACTGCAGAAAAAGTACATTTAGTTGGGCCAATACAAACTCCGCAATGGACGGTAAATAGAGTTTCTAAACTTCTAGATAGAAAAGTTGAAGAAATACATTGTGAAATGACAAGAATGGGCGGTGGTTTTGGTAGAAGATTATATGGCGATTTTGCTTTAGAAGCTGCCGAAATATCTAGCTTATCAAAAAAACCGATTCAAGTTATTTTCTCTAGAGAAGATGATATGACCGCAGGAACTTATAGACCTGCTATAAAATACAGAATTAAAGCAGCTTTAAAAGACGGAAAAGTAACTGGTTATCATTTAAAAGAAGCTGCCATAGATCAAAACATGTATGGTAGTCAAACTCACTTCTTTCCTGCAGGTTGTATCCCTAATTTTAAACTAGACACTGCAAATCATAAAAGTAATATTACAACAGGTGCTTGGAGAGCGCCTTATACAAACTTCTTAGCTTTTGCAGAACAAAGTTTCTTTGATGAATTGGCTATTGAACTAAATGTAGATAAACTTCAATTAAGAATTGATTTATTACAAAATGTAAAAGGCACTACAGATAAAACGATAGAGTATTCTGGTCAAAGAATGGAAGACACAATTAATCTGGTTAAAGAGAAAGCAAATTGGGGCAAAACAGAAGAAGGAGTTTATCAAGGTTTCGCGGCTTATTACAGCCATAATACACACGTAGCAGAAATTGCAGACATTGTTTTAAAGGATGGTTTTCCTGTTATTAAAAAAGTAACCGCTGCTGTAGATTGTGGTATTGTTGTAAATCCAACTGGAGCAAGAAACCAAGTTGAAGGCGGTGTTTTAGATGGAATAGGACATGCAATGTATGCAGATTTTTCTTTTAAAGAAGGTAAGCCTAATCACAAAAATTTTGATACGTATAGAATGATTAGAATGCAAGATACACCAAAAGTTAATGTACACTTTTTGCAAAACGAAAAGTCTCCAACAGGTTTAGGTGAACCAGGTTTACCACCAGCAGGAGCAGCTGTTGCAAATGCAATTAACGCTGCTTTAAATAAAAGAATTTATAGCCAACCTTTTGTAAAAGAATTAAAAAAGAGTGCAATTTTAGGATAGTTTAATTATTTACTATTAAAGAATTGCCAAAAACGATTAAGCTTTAAGCAATTCTAAATAGAAAACTTAGGGACTATTGATTTTTTGTTAGAAATTGTTCCTCGTTAGAAAGAAACAATACTCAAAAGTACTATAAAAACAAAGTTCCTTTTATCAAAATACGATAAAAGGAACTTTAAACTCTTTAAAATGAACTCATTAATAGATTAATAAGTTTTTAAAAATACAATTAACTAACTTGTTGTCCGTTTTTAACAGCTTGTGTAGGTTCTACAAAAGCTAGTTTTCCATCAGGAGTATCCGTCATTAAAATCATACCTTGGCTTTCTACACCTCTAATTTTTCTTGGCGCAAGATTTACTAAAACAGAAACCTGCTGTCCAATAATATCTTCTGGAGAAAAACTTTCTGCAATACCAGAAACTATCGTTCTTGTATCGATACCAACATCAACCTTTAACTTTAAAAGCTTCTTTGTTTTTGCAACTTTTTCTGCTTCTAAAATTGTACCTATTCTAATATCTAATTTTGTAAAATCGTCAAATTCAATAGTTTCTTTTTGAGGCTCTACCACTTTATTTTCTTGCTCATTCGCTAATTTTGTAGCTTGTAACTTTTCAATTTGAGCTTCAATAGTTTTGTCTTCAATTTTAGAAAACAATAATTCTGCTTTGTTAATTTGATGTGCAGCAGAAATTAAAACATCCTTTTCGGTTACATCTTCCCAAGAAAGGCTATCGCTTAAATTTAAAATCCCTTTTAGTTTAGTTGAAGTAAATGGTAAAAAAGGTTCAGAAAGTACTGCTAAAGCAGCAGAAATCTGCAAAGCAACATACATAATTGTTTGTACTCTTTCTGCATCAACTTTTATCACTTTCCAAGGTTCTTCATCTGCTAAATACTTGTTTCCAAGTCTTGCTAAACTCATTAATTCTTGACTAGCTTCTCTAAATCTGTATCTTTCAATTGATTTTGCAATAACATTAGGAAACTCTTTTACTGCAGTTAAAACATCTTCATCAACTTCTGTAAAATCATTAGGTTCAGGCATTACTCCTGAATAATATTTATTTGTTAAAACAACAACTCTATTGATAAAATTACCAAAAATGGCAACTAACTCATTATTATTTTTTGCCTGAAAATCTTTCCAAGTAAAATCGTTGTCTTTACTTTCTGGCGCATTTGCAGTTAACGTGTAACGCAACACATCTTGCTGATTTGGAAATTCTTCTAAATACTCATGTAACCAAACCGCCCAATTTTTAGACGTAGATAACTTATTACCTTCTAGGTTTAAAAACTCGTTTGCTGGTACATTTTCTGGTAAAATATAATCGCCATGTGCTTTTAACATTGATGGAAAAATAATACAATGAAAAACAATATTGTCTTTACCAATAAAGTGAACCAATTTTGTATCGTCTTTTTTCCAATAATCTTCCCAATTCTTACCTTCTCTTGCTGCCCATTCTTTTGTAGAAGAAATGTAACCAATTGGTGCATCGAACCAAACGTATAACACTTTACCTTCTGCTCCTTCTACAGGTACTGGAATTCCCCAATCTAAATCTCTAGTTACAGCTCTTGGTCTTAAACCATCTTCTACCCAACTTTTTACTTGTCCGTAAACATTAGGTTTCCAATCTTTTTTATGACCTTCTAAAATCCATTCGCGTAAAAAGGCTTCATGTTTATCTAAAGGTAAAAACCAGTGTTTTGTTTCCTTTAAACTTGGTACATTACCGGTAATTGAAGATTTAGGATTAATTAAATCTGTTGCGTTATGAGAAGTACCGCAGTTTTCACATTGATCTCCATAACTTTCTTCGAAGCCACATTTAGGACAAGTACCCACAACAAATCTGTCTGCTAAAAACTGATTTGCTTCTGCATCATACAATTGTGCTGAAACTTCTTCTATAAATTCACCATCATTATACATTTTTGTAAAAAAATCAGAAGCAGTTTCATGATGTATTTTAGATGAAGTACGAGAATAATTATCAAACGAAATACCAAAATCTGCAAACGATTGTTTTATAATTCCGTGGTATTTATCAATAATAACTTGCGGAGAAACACCTTCTTTCTTTGCTCTCATTGGTATCGCAACACCATGTTCATCAGAACCACAAATGTAGGCTACATCTTTACCTGTTAAACGCAAGTAACGCGCGTAAATATCTGCAGGAACATAAACACCTGCTAAATGACCAATATGAATAGGTCCATTTGTATAAGGTAAAGCTGCTGTAATTGTATATCTTTTTGGAGTATTCATCGAATTTTCCTTGATTTAATTTGTGTATTGATTTTTGCGTGACAAAAGTACAAAAAACGGAGTTTTAAAATCCATTGAAAATGGATACATTTACATAGAATATACATTTAAGCTATTAAAAAAAGAAATTAAAATCGTTTTGAAGAAAAAAATAACATTTACAGTCGTTTTATTGATGATATTTTCATCAATATATTCTCAAGAAAAATTAATCACACCTACTTACTTAAAAAAAGGAGATACTATTGCAATTGTTGCTCCTGCCGGAATTTTAAAAAATAGACAAGCAACCATACAAAAAGCTAAAAAATTAGCTGAAAAATGGGGTTTAAATGTTGTTTTAGGTAAAAATATATTTAATAATGGCCAACATTTTGCAGGAACTGATAGCGAACGTTGTCAAGATTTCCAAGATGCATTAGATAATAAAAATATAAAAGCAATTTGGTCTGCAAGAGGTGGTTATGGTTCTGTAAGAATTTTAGATAAACTCGATTTTACAAAATTTAAAGAAAACCCGAAATGGGTAATTGGTTATTCTGATATTACTGCGTTTCATAATCATATTCATAATTTAGGGTTTGAAACCATTCATGGTATGATGGCAACTAGTTTAGAAGAAAAGCCAGAAGAAATTACAGCAACTATTTCATCATTTAAAAAAGCGCTTTTTGGCACTGAAATTTCTTATCAAATTCCATCGGCAAAACACAATAGAAAAGGTGTAGTAAAAGGTGAAATTATTGGTGGTAATCTAGCCATTTTAGCATCTATGTTAGGTTCCAAAAGTCAATTAAATACAAATGGGAAGATTTTATTTATAGAAGAAATAGGCGAATATAAATACTCGATAGACAGAATGTTACAGAGTTTAAAAAGAGCTGGCTATTTTACAAAAGTGAAAGCCGTTATTATTGGTAACATGACTTCTATAAAAAAGAATTCTACAAAGTGGGGAAGTTCTATTGAGCAACTAATTCTAGATGTTATACCAGAAGATATTCCTGTCTTATTTAATTTTCCTGCAGGTCATGAAGCAGATAATAGAGCAATGATTTTTGGTAGAAATATTAAATTAACGATAAACAGAAGCGCTAAAAAATCTATTGTCACTTTTACTAAAGATTAAAAAATGGCACATCATAATGAACTTGGAAAAAAAGGAGAAAAATTAGCAATCGATTATTTATTAAAAAACGATTTTAAAATTCTTGAAACAAATTACCGTTATCTTAAGGCAGAAGTAGATATTATTGCACAAAAAAAAGATATACTAGCCGTTGTTGAAGTAAAAACAAGAAGTACAGATTATTTTGGAAATCCGCAAGATTTTGTGAATCCGAAGAAAATAAAACTACTACTTTCTGCTATTGATTATTATGTAGTTGAAAAAGATTTAGATGTTGAAGTTCGTTTTGATATTATTGCGATTATACATCAACAAAACAATACAAAAATTGAACATTTAGAAGATGCTTTTCTTCATTTTTAACAAGTTTCTGTCATTCTTAATTTGTTTTCAGAATTCTATAATTAACAACACATTTCCTTTTCTGAACATCGTAAACTAATTACAATAAAACTTATTTTTAAAACAGTTAGTACTACATTCGTTGTATGGTAGCAAAAAATTTTTGGTTGGGTATTTTACTGGGAGTTTTGGCAGTAATTCTTTTTTCTTCAAAAGCTGTAATGATAAAACTTGCCTATAATTATGATGTAGATGCAATTACCATGTTGCTTTTAAGAATGCTTTTTTCATTTCCTTTTTACGTAGTTATAGCTTACTTGTACAGAAACAAAAATAACGATATTAAAAACACCAAAAAAGAGTATTATTGGGTTGTTTTTTTGGTTTGGTTGGTTACTATTTAGCAAGTTATTTCGACTTTGTTGGTTTAACTTATATAAAAGCTAGTTTAGAGCGTATTATTTTATTTATCTATCCGACGATTGTAATTTTATTAAACAGACTTTTTTTAAGCAAAAGATTACTAAAGTACAATCCATAGCCATTTTTCTATCCTATTTAGGAATCTTAATTGCTTTTTCTGATGAAGTTGATATTTCTGGAGGCAGAGTTTATTTAGGTGGTTTTTTTATATTGTTAAGTGCCATTACTTATGCATCTTATTTAGTAGGAAGCGGATGGCTAATTCCAAAATTTGGTGTTGTAAAATTTACCGCTTATGCAATGTTGGTTTCTTGTTTTTGCGTGTTTATACATTTTAGTCTTATTGGAGACACAGATTTATTTTCATTACCGTGGCAAGTATATGGTTTAGGTTTTCTAATTGCAGTTTTTGCAACTGTAATACCTTCTTTTATGGTGAGTGCTTCTATTAAAATAATAAGCTCTTCTAACTTTGCAATTGTTGCAGGTATTGGCCCAATATCTACTATCGTTTTAGCTTCCTTTTTTTAAACGAAAGACTTACTTTAGTTCAGTTTTTTGGTGCTTTATTGGTTATAATTGGTATTGTAATTACTTCCTTAAAAAAAACGAAAAAAGAGTAGTTGAAATTACTATTTTAAGGCTTTAATTACTGCTTTTCTTAATTCTTTAAATTCAGAAATTTTATTACCATTATCTATATAAGAAAATTTACCTTTTTTATCAATAATAAAATAAGAAGGATACACTTGTTTTTGATTAAAAACAGCACTTACATCTATAGAGTTGTATGCTATTCTAAAATTAAATGGAAACTTTTCTATCACAGGTTTTGAATCTAAAGCAGGTGCAATAAATAAAATATCATCTCTTTTATCAAACTCTTTTACAAGCGAATTTAATTGTGGAATATCGCTAATACAAGGCGTACAAGATGTAAACCAAAACTTAAAAACAACAACTTTGTTTTTAGTGTTTTCTTTTGTTATAATTTTATCATCTAAAAGCCAAAGTTTAAAATCTGGAATACTATCATTTAGCTTAAATTTTTGCTGACCATAAAGCACGTTACAAACTAAAAGTAAGAAGAAAAAAATGCGTTTCTATACATTAGTTCTTTTCAAAATACGCTTTAACATCCTTTACTTCATAGGGTTTTGCAATAATTTTTTTATTTTTATCTAATACTAAATAAGTTGGTGTAGAATAAACTTGATAAGTTCTAGCTATTTTATTTTGCCACTTATTTAACCCAAGAACATTATGCCAACCGTTTAAATTAGTTTTTGAATAATTTTCCCAAACAAAAGAATCGTTTTCCAATGCAAAGGCAATTACTTTTACATCTTTTTTATTTTCCATAAAAGTGTGTAATAATGGTATTTCTTTTAAACAATGAGAACAACTTGTACTCCAAAAAACTAAAACATATTTTTCGGCATCAATTAAAGTAGATAGCTTTAATGATTTGCCATTTTCTTTCCATGAAAAATCGGGTGCAGTTCTACCAACTTCTGTAACTAACAATGCTATTTTTTCTGATATAAATTCCTGACTTTGTAGACTTAATGGTAATTTATAATAATGTTTTTCAAATAAATAATCTATTATTTGTAAATTTTTAGAAGTTTCTAACTGTGTAATTAAAAACTCAATAACATCCTTTTTATAAGGTAGATATTTAATTTTTGAAAGCACTGTTTCTATAGACTGTTTAAATAGTTTTTGTTGGGTTTCTTCAACATCAGAATAATTAATGTAAAACACATACTCTAAAATTTTATTGGTTAAAAAAGAAGAATTGATTAATGTTTTATTAGTAAAGTTTAAACGATCAAAATAAGTACTTTTAATCGCAGACATATATTCTTTAACATTTGTTAAAATTTCTTTAGGATTACTTCTAGAACTTGCTTTAATTATAGGTAAAACATACATCTTTTTTGCGTCTTCTTCATATTTTTTTTGAATTGTAGTTACTTTAGAAAAAGCATCTTTATACTGTTCTCCTAGTTCTAAATTACGATTTTGCAAAACAGCTACTTGTATAGAATCTAATTTTTGTTGTGCTAAGGAAATAGACTCTAGATACTCTTTATATAATTTATTTTCTGATGATTCAGAAAAGGTAATCGTCTGCTCTGGATAATCTGGATTAAAAACAAAAGAAACATCTTCTTTATTATAAAAAAAATCTACAAAACTTTCTCCTTCTAATCTATAATTAATTCTATAAGCTCCAGGTTTTGCATTAGCTGGCAACTTAAACTCAAAATGTCCAACAGCCTGTTTTACACCATTTACATCTATAGAATCTACCCTTACATTGGTATTATTTACAAAAACTTGTTTTGTGCCTTCAACTTTGTATAAAATAATCCAATCACTCTTTTTAATTTTCGGGCTTAAAACTCCTTTAACAGTATTTTGTGCTGTAATAAATGAAGAAACAAAGAGTAGAAGTGCAAAAATATTTTTCATCTTTTTAAGTGTTGATTTAGTTCTTGATAGATCAAATTTCAAGAAGTATACCAAAAATACTATTTCTGTATTTAAATAGGTATATTGTAACGTTAAAAATAATATTATGAATTTTTCTGATAAAATAGTTTGGATTACTGGCGCTTCTTCTGGAATAGGCAAAGCATTAGCTATAGAATTATCTAAACTAAATACAAAAATTATTTTATCATCTAGAAAAAAAGAAGATTTAGAATTAGTAAAACTCCAATGTAAAAATATAAATGATGTAAAAATTATTACACTAGATTTAGAAGACTATACTAATTTACAACCAAAAGTTGATGAAGCAATTTCACTATTTGGTAAGATTGATATTTTAGTAAATAATGGAGGAATTAGTCAGCGTTCATTTGTTAAAGACACATTAATTTCTGTTGACAAGCGAATTATGGATATTAATTACTTAGGCACAGTAGCTTTGTCTAAAGCAATGTTACCTCATTTTATTGAAAATAAAAAAGGGCATTTTGTTGTAACTACAAGTATTGTTGGTAAAATTGGTACTCCTTTACGCTCTAGTTATGCAGCAAGTAAACATGCTTTACATGGTTTTTTTGATAGTTTAAGAGCAGAACTTTTTAAGGATAATATTGCAGTAACTTTAGTTTGTCCTGGTTTTGTAAATACCAATGTTTCTAAAAATGCTTTAACGGGTAATGGAACACCACAAGAAAAAATGGATGTAGCTACAGAAAACGGAATTGATCCAGAACATTTTGCAAAACTGATGATAAAAGTCATTAAAAATAAAAAAGAAGAGGTATATATTGCGGGTGCAAAAGAGAAGTTAGCTGTTTTTGCTAAACGCTTTTATCCGAAATTATTATCTATAATGATTCGTAAATTAAGTGTTACCTAATTATTTAATCGAATTAATTTTTTATAGTTTGAAAACAATAGAAACCAGAAAAGATGTAAGTATTCTTGTAAATACTTTTTATGTTAAAGTTAGAAAAGACGAATTACTAGGCCCTATTTTTAATAGCCATATAACCGAAGATAAATGGCCAGAACACCTAGAAAAACTTACTGATTTTTGGGAAACAAATTTGTTTGGAATCCCTAAATTTAAAGGTAATCCTTCACAAAAACATCTTAATGTTGATAAAAACTTAGCGTATAAAGTAGATCAAAATCATTTTGGTAAATGGCTAGAAATTTGGTTTCAAACAATAAATAGCCTTTTTGAAGGAGAACTAGCAGATAGAGCGAAAGAAGCATCAAGAAGAATTGCACATGCACAATTTATCATGATGTGGAATCGTAGACCTCAAGTTTAATTTATTCAAAATACTCTAAAGTTTCAAAATAAGAAACAATAGCTTCTTTCATTAAAACAGTTTGTTCACCAGGTTTTAAATTTGGCAACTCTGTAAGTGTTTTGTAATGTGGCCAACCATCATCATCAAAAAAATCGAATTCATAATAACCATAAGGTTCTAACAATTTACAAATTGCAATATGCATAAGATTCATTTTTTCGTCTTTTTTAAACGCTCTATGACCTTGTCCTAGTTCCTGAACACCAATTAAATAAAGAATACCATCTACATTTAACTCATCTCCTTCAGAAAAATCATTGGTTAATTTATCAACCAAAAACTTCCATTTTTCTTTTAAATCGTTAACTTTTGTCATAAAAACAGTTTAAGCTACAAAGATACAATGTCCATTTTTAAATTGTAAAAAAAAGATGTAGGTTTGACAAAAATATTTACAATGAATGTAATAGATATTATAATTGCTGTTATACTAATTTTTGCTGCTGTTAGAGGCTTTATGACAGGGCTTTTTTCTTCTATTGCTTCTTTAGTAGCTATTGTTGCTGGTGTATTTTGTGCAATTCATTTTTCTTATTATATAGAAAACATGCTTAATGATTCGGTTTTAGAATGGTCTCATCAAACCTATAAAATTGTAGCATTTGGAGTTACTTTTTTAATCGTTGTACTCACAATTATTTTTATTGGAAAATTACTAACTAAATTAGCAGACATAACGGCTCTTGGTTTATTAAATAAAATTCTAGGGGCAATATTTGGAGCTTTAAAATGGTCTTTAATATTAAGTGTAATCTTCTTATTTTTTGATAAATTTAATAAAACAATTCCGTTTATTGAAAAAGATACATTAGACAAATCTATCCTTTATTCTCCAGTAAAATCGGTGATTCCAACGCTATTTCCTGCTATTTTAAATGAAGACAACCCATCATTAAAATTTATTAAATAATTTTTTTACAAAAAAAGCCTGAGAAAATTTCTCAAGCTTTTTGTTTATCAATAATTAGGAATAAAATAATTTATTGTAGTGTAACTTTACCTGTACTAATATGGTACACACCACCAACTATTTTAATTTCTCCATTGTCTTCCATTTCTTTTAGAATAGGACTTTTTTCTCTAATACGTTTTATAGTTAAATTAACATTATTTTCTATCGTCTTGTCAACAAACTCATTATTAGAAGAGTCATGTTTCCCTTTTACTTGGCTTTCAGATAATTTAACTGCAGGTTGAATGTTATCTAATAAAGAAGTAATATTACCTAGCTCTACATGATCGCAAGCTGCTTTAATAGCACCACAACTTTCATGACCTAGTACTAATACTAATTTACTTCCTGCTACTTTACAAGAATACTCCATACTTCCTAAAATGTCTGTATTTTCGAAATTACCAGCAACTCTGGCTACAAAAACATCTCCAATTGATTGATCGAATATTAACTCTACAGGTACTCTAGAATCGATACAAGAAAGTACAATTGCTTTTGGATGCTGACCATCTGTTGTTTGAGAAATTAATGCTTTATGATCTATAGTATGTACTTCATCTCTAATAAAACGCGAATTTCCTTCAATAAAATCTTGTAAAACTTTTAAAGGTGTTAATTGGTCTTGTGCTTCTTTTGTAATTGCTTGATCTCTATGTGGCATAATAAAGTGTGTGTTTTTTAATTAATAAGTGTCTTTTACATTTTGTTTAATCCAATCTGTACATTTATCAAATGACTTGAAAATATGCTCATTAGGAATAAAATCTGGAATAATATCAATACGTTCCATCATGTATCTTGGTTGTTTTAATAAATTTACAAATAATACATCTATATTTTTCTTTTTTAAATCTTGCAACATATCTTCCATTGCATATAAACCAGATTGATCCATATATTGCATTCTACCCAAACGCATAATTACTGTCTTTGCAGTTTCTGGAATTTGAAGAGAAAGTGCTTGAAAATCACTTGTAGAACCAAAAAACAAAGGACCTTTTATATGTTTTATAAATACCTCTTCTTTTAATTTTTCTGGAAACTCAGCTTCATCTGCCCAAGATTCTTCTTTTAAGGTTTTAACATCACTTCTTTCTGCTGTTAAATCCCCTATTTTTTTCATAAACATTAACGATGCAATTACCAAACCAATACCAACTGCGTAAACTAAATTCCAGAAAGTAGATAATAATAATACAACTATCATAATTAAAACCTCAGAACTCAATTTAAAAGGTCCAAGTTTTATATCTCTAGGTAAACTAGGTATTGCTTTTAAACCTTTATAATCCATAACTCCAATACCAACAGTAATTAAAATACCTGCTAAAACTGCAGCTGGTATTTTAGATGCTACAGGTCCTAAACCTAGCATAACAACTAAAAGCATAATACCAGCAATCATACCAGAAAGCTTTGTTTTACCTCCAGCATTTATATTAACTACAGTTCTAATAGTTGCACCAGCACCTGGTATTCCTCCAAACAAAGCGGCAATACTATTTCCTATACCTTGCCCTACAAGCTCTTTATTTGGCTTGTGTTTTGTTTTAGTCATATTATCAGCAACTACACTTGTTAAAAGAGAATCTATAGCTCCTAAAAGTGATAGAGTTAAAGCTGTAAAAATGTATGGAGTAACACTACTTAATGAAAATCCTGAAAAAATTTCCCATTTAATGGTTGGTATTCCACTAGGTATTTCTTGAATTGTTCTATAATCTAAACCAAAACCTACTGCTATACCAGAAACAACAACTAATGCTACAAGTGTACTTGGAACTTTTGTTGTAATCCGTTTAAACCCATAAATAATAAAAATAGTACCTAAAGCTAATAAAAACTCTAACCAATTTATATTTTGTATGGCTCTTGGAAAAGCTTTAATAGCACCTAATGCTCCAGAAGTTTCTTTAGCTGCTAAAGTTTGTGACTCTTTTAAAATATCTGCATCTGAAATTTTACTAGCTCTAGAAATTGTTTCTTTAAAATTCTCTAAAACTAAAATTCCTTCTCCAGCTTCTTCTTTTAAAATGTTTTCTAAAATTACCTCTTCTGCTTGAGGCTTAAATTTTTGTACAAACTCTACATCTTCTTTTGGATAATATCCAATTGATGGTAAAACTTGAGTTAATAAAATAATTACTCCAATTGCAGTCATAAAACCAGAAACAACGGGGTAAGGTATATATCGAATGTACTTACCAAGACCTATTAATCCCAAGCCTATTTGAAATAAACCGGCTAAAAGAAATACTGTTAAAATGGCTGGCAATGCTTTAGAAAGATCACCATCATTTGCAGCAACTATACCAGCAATTACAACCATACTAACAGCTGTCATTGGTGCAGTTGGACCCGAAATCTGTGTACTTGTACCACCAAAAAGAGCAGCGAAAAAACTAATAAAGATAGCACCATATAAACCAGCACTTGGTCCCATACCAGAAGAAACACCAAAGGCAAGAGCTAGTGGTAAAGCTACAATACCTGCTGTAATACCACCAAAGGCATCACCTTTTATATTTGAAAAAAATTTTTCATAAATAAATATTTTTACCTCATTTACTTTAAAAAATAAGGCTTAATGTTAAAATTAAATTTTGTTAATAATAGAAGTAATAATTAAACTATTTCTGGTGGAGGAGAACAGTTTTCTTTAGAAATACTTTTGTATTTTTTTGAATAATATTCAAACCTTATTGTCGATTCCAAAGAATTAAAAAAAGACAAGTTATTTTTAGGTTCAGAAATTTTTAAATCAAAAGTTTTAGAAATTTCTTTTTGATTATTTTCTTCTTCACTCATATTGAACAAAACAGAAACGTCAAAATTCTTTTCTACAACAGAAATTATTGTGGGACTCACAATAAAAAGTGTAAAAATAAATATTAAAACTATTCCTATTTTAGCGTGCATTACTATTATAATTCTTTAATTTCTTCGGCAATAATCCAACCTAGCTTTCCGTCTGCTAATTTAATCTTTTTCCAATTATCTACAGTATCTAAAACTAAAACTTTTGCACCTTCATGTAAGGTAAAAACTTCTTCTGAGTTTAAAGTTGGTGCGTTTCTTATTTCTGTTTTTTCTGCAAATACAACTGCCTCTTTATTTTTTTTAGAAAAAGAATACTGATTGTATGTAACAACAAAGGAAACTATTAAAAATATAAAACTTAAAGAACTAGCTGCAAAATAAAATCGTTTTTTCGAAGAACTAGCTGCAAAATAAAATAACAAAAACAAAAAACTTCCTAAAAAAGAAAAGATTACAACCAGAATTGCCCACTGATTATATGAAAGTTTTTGTAAATAATTTTTATTAAATTTTTGAAAAACGGTTTTAGGTAATTCTTCAATATTATCCAATGCTAATCGTTTTGCAAAAACTAAATTATTTATTACATCTTCATTTAAAGGATCTAACTTTAAAGATTTTTCGTAATAATAAATAGAAGGACCAACCTTATTTAGTTTGTAATAAGAATTCCCTAAATTATAATACAATTCTGATGATTCTAACCCTTGAGACTCAATTTTATGATAAACATTTATTGCTTCTTCAAACTTATTGTTTTTATATAAATCATTAGCAATAGTAAAATTTTCATTTACTGTTTGTGCAGTTATTGAATTGGCTATTATCAGTAATAAAAATACAATTTTCTTCATTTTACAACTGTTTATCTAATTGAACAATTATTTCTTTTGCTTTTTCAAATTCTTGTTTCATCTCTGTATTTGTAACAGGTGTATAACGTGCAAAATCTGAAGCTTTCAATACTTCTATAAATTGATTTATTGTAGCTGAATCTACATTTTTTATTTGTAATGTTTTTGTTATTTTTTCTTTACTAATATCAGCTATTTCAATACCCAATTTTGCTTTTAAATAGTTGTGTAATGCACGTTCTAAAGCCTCGTAAAAAGCTTCTTTTTTACCCAACTGCTTTTGTGCTTCAGATAAATACTTCTTTGCTAGTTTTTCTGCCTTTCTTTGTTTTCTACCTACAATATCACTATTCCTTTTTTCGTTATTCTTGGCAATTGCAATTCCTACTGGAATTGCAACTAGAGGTAATAGCAACAATAAATAGAATAGATTAGAATTGTAAAAATCTGAATTACCTTTAGCTTCTAATTCGCTTTTTGTTTGTATGTATCTAAAGTTTTTTCCTGTTAATACTACAATTTTCTTTTGTGGATTATTTATGTTATTGTCTGTTTTTACAAGTTCTTTACCTTCTAAAACTTCTACAAACAAATCATCTGTAGTTATAGTTTCATATTTTTTAGCATTGGGATTAAAATATGAGAAACCAACATTAGGAATTTTATATTTTCCTTTATACTGTGGCACAATAGTATAAACATCTGTTACAGAACCAATAATACCATCACTTGCAACTCTAACTCTTTCTTTTCTTTCTGGTTGATACTTCTCTAACTCTGCAGGTGTTTCTACGGTTGGTAATTCAAATAACTTCAAGTTTCCTTTACCAGAAACCACTACTTTTATTTGTGACGATTCATTTGCTTTTAAGGCATTTTTACTCAAAGAAACATCAAATTTAAACTTACCTACAGCTCCATTAAAATTATCTGGTTTTCCTTCTAACGGAAGACTTTTAGGGTTAATTACTTTTTTAGCTGAAGAAAATTCTTTTTTAATGTTTTTTGTTATCACATTTCCGAAAAAATCAGCTTTACCTGTAGGCACCCCAATAACTATATCCATCTTCATAGGATCAATAGTTAATTTACCTGTTTTAGTAGGCACCAACAAAGCTTTCTGAAGTACTATATATCTATAATTTTCTCCGTTATATTTCCCCATTTTAACAGGGAATCCGTTTATTTTAATTTCTTGATTCCAGAACCCATTATATTGTGGAGCTTCTGTAACAGAAGTATCATAAACACTTACATTTTCACTAACATACAACCTATATTCTACATAAATACCCTCGCCAACATAAGGTTTGGTCTTAGAAATTTCTGCTACTAAATGAATGTTTTGTTGTGCAATGTAATTAGGATCGTTTGGGTTTTTAGCGACATCTACAGGTTTTAAAACAATAATTTTCATCATTTTAGAATTAAGTGTAGCTCCTTTATATTTAATACTTGCAGGACTAATAATTAATTCACCTCTTCTTCTTGGTTTTATAATGTATGTATAAGATTGAGAAAAACTAACCTTACCGTTTATCCAAGATTGACTAACAGATTGACTTGGTCCTTGAATTACTAAAAAATCTTTAAAATCTGGAGGCGTAAAATTATCCGCACCTTGTTTATTCATAGAAAATTCTATGCGTAAACGCTGATTTAAACCAAGTTTATTTTTACTCACTTTAACCGTTAACTCTGCTTCTTGAGCAAGAATTGAAAGCGATAATAAACTAATAAATACTGTTATGTAAAATTTCAACTTCATCATCTTCATAAAAGTGCAAATTTACCAATCTTTTTCTTGTTTTACTTTTTTACCTTTCGCTTTTTTAGCGTTCATTTTCTTTTGAGTCTTTTTTTCCTCATTATTTAAGCTTTCTAACAGTTGCTTAATTTGTTGAGGAGACATCTTTCCTTGTTGTGGCTTAGGTTTTTGCTTTTGATCTTTCTTATCATCTTTTTTAGGATCTTGTTTTTTATCCTGTTCTTTATCTCCTTTACCATCTTTATCCTTATCTTTTTCGTCTTTCTTTTCTTTGTCATCATCACCTTCTTTCTTCTTCTTGTCATCATCACCTTCCTTCTTATCTTTTTCCTTGTCTTTATTTTTATTGTCTTTGTCTTTTTTATCTTTATTATCCTTGTTCTTGTCGTCTTTATTTTTTTGCTTTTCTTTCTTTAATTTATCTTTTGCAACAGCTAAATTGTATCTAGTCTCATCATCATTAGGATTGTTTCTTAAAGAATTTTTAAATGCATCTACCGCACCTTGATAGTTTTTAGTTTCCATCAAAGAATTTCCTAAATTATGATAAGCTTCTGCTTTTGTAGATTTATCTGTTGCTGTTTTAGCTGATAATTCAAATTGTGGTGCTGCTTCTTTAAAGTTTTTACTCTCGTACAAAGCATTTCCTAAATTATAACTAGCTTTATCATAATAAGAACTTTTATCTAATGCTTTTCTGTAAGATACAGAGGCATCTGCATATTTTTTTTGCTGATATAACTCATTACCTTGTCTCACCATTTTTCTTGCCTTACGTTGCAAAGCGATAGAGTCTTTTTGCGCAAGAGCTGTTGATGATGAAAGTAACATCAAGCATATAATTAATAGGTTTTGTAAAAGTTTCATTTTTTATTTTTTTGCTTTTTCTTCATTAAACAAATCAACTTTTCTTAGCCATTTTGTTTTCTTTTCGAATAAGAAAACATCTAATAATAAAAATAGAATTGCAATTGCCAAAAACCACTGAAATTGATCTTTGTAATCTGAAAATTGCTTAGTTTCAAACTCAGTTTTCTGAGCGTTAGAAATAATTTCAGAAATTTGTTTTACTGGTTTTTTGGTAACATTACCATCAATATATACACCATCTGCTGCATCTGCTATTCCTGCTAAAACTTTAGGTTTAAGCTTTGTTATTACAGTTTCTCCTTTATTATCTTTTTTATAGCCAATCATAGAACCGCTTACACGCATTGGAATAGGCCCACCTTTTTCTGTACCTACACCAATTGTATAAATTTTCACTCCTTCGTTAGCTAAATTTTGAGCTACTTGTTTTGTTTCTTCTTGATGATCTTCTCCATCGGAAATTATTACTAAAAAACGATTTGTTTGCTCATCATTATTGTAATATGTTTTAGCTAACTCTAAAGCTTCATTTATTGCTGTTCCTTGACTAGAAACCATATCTGGATTTGCATTCTGCAAAAACATATTAGCAGCTGCATGATCTGTTGTTATTGGTAAAAGCGGATATGCATTTCCTGCATATATAATTACCCCAACTCTATCGCTGCCTAATTTATCTATAATTTTAGAGATAATTTGCTTTGCTTTTTCTAATCGGTTGGGAGCAATATCTTCTGCAAGCATACTTTTAGAAACATCTAAAGCAAAAACAACATCTACACCTTCTCTTTTTACCGTTTTTAATTTAGAACCCATTTTTGGGTTTACTAAAGAAATTACCAAAAAAGAAACTCCCAACAACAACATAATCAATTTTAAAGTTGATTTAAATGTTGATGAGTTTGGTGCTAATCTTTTTAATAAATCTAGATTAGAAAATTTACGTTGTGCTCTTTTTTTCCACCATAAAACCAATAGAAAAATAACAATCATTGCCGGAACAATGGCAAGTAAATAAAAATAAATTGGTTCTTCTAATTTGTACATTTATATAAAACTCTTAAATAAAGTATTTCTTAATAAAAATTCTAGTAATAATAAACCAAGTGCAAGAAAGACTAAAGGTCTATACATTTCTTGATAATTATAATATTTGAATTCTTCTATTTTTGTTTTTTCTAACTTATCAATTTCATCATAAATTTCTTTTAATGATGTGTTATCTGTGGCTCTAAAATATTTTCCGTTAGTTTCAGATGCTATTTCTTCTAACAGTTTTTCGTCTATTTCTACTTGTTGTTTTCTAAAGTTTAATTGACCCGTTCTTGGATTTTTACTCCACGGAAAATCTGCCATCCCGTTTGTACCAATACCAATTGTATACACTTTTATACCCAATTCTTTAGCCAACTCAGTTGCTGTTCTAGGGTCTATATTACCAGAATTATTTACACCGTCGGTAAGTAAAATAATAACTTTACTTTTTGCTTTACTTTCTTTTAGTCTGTTTACACCAGAACCTAAACCCATACCAATTGCAGTTCCACCTTCTAATTGTCCCCATTTTAATTCAGAAATGGTACGTTTTACAATAGATTTATCACTAGTTATTGGTGTTTGTGTAAAACTTTCTCCTGCATAAACTACAATTCCTATTCTATCATTTGGTCTTCTATCAACAAAATCTACAGCTACTTTTTTTAGTGCTTCTAATCTATTTGGCTTTAAATCTCTAGCCAACATACTTGCAGAAACATCTATAGCCATAACAATATCTATACCTTTATTTGTTTTAGTTCTTTTACTAACAGAAACATTTCTAGGTCTTGCTAAGGCAACTATTATTGCAGCTAAAGCAAGTAATCTTAAAAGATATAATATTGGTTTTATTTTTGATAAAATTGATGCATTTACTTTAAAACCTTTTACACTTGGTATGGTTAAAGCAGCAACATCTTTTTTACGCATAAAAAAATGCCAAATTGCTAATAATGGTATTAAAATTAGCAGCCATAAAAACTCTGGATTTAGAAATTCGAAATTACTCCAATTCATCATCTGCTATTACTTGTTTAGGTTTTAGATTATGAATTACTAATTCAGCATCTTTTCTGTCTTCTTCTATTTCTAAAGCTAATGGTTTAGATTTTGCAAACTTTACTAAATCTGCTTCTTGTAATAGCTTTTTTAATTTTTTAAGGGTTTCTTTAGAAGTATCTATAGATTCTGCATCATTAAAATCATTTAACGTTTCTAGAATTTCGTCTGTAGTTTTTTCTAATGCAGGTACTTTTAACTCACGTTCTATATAACCACGTATAATTTCTGTTAACTCACTATAGTATTCTTTTACTTTATTATTTTGCCATAATAGTTTTTCATCTAACTCATTTAACTTATAAATAGCTTCATCATAAGGTTTTAAAGCAATATACGTTGGTTCTTCTTCTTCAATTTTTCGTTTTCTAATAACAAACCAATAAATCCAGAAACCTATAATTGCCAAAGCAGCGATAAGAATATAAATGTAAATGATAAAATCATCTATAGTGTAAGGTTCTGCTTTAATAGTTTTAATAGGAAACTTCTTTACTTTTGTAGTATCTATAGCTATTGTAGCAACATTTACCAGTAATGAATCTGTTAAATAAGCTTGATTTTTTACAAAAACTTGCTGTCTTGGTATGTAGAATGCTCCACTATCAAAACCTGTTAAAACATACTTTTGAATTAGCATATTATTAACTGTATCTATTCTAGCAGAATCTATCGCTTCTAACCCTTTTAATTCTAACTTAGGCAGAATTACATCGTTAGTTTCATTTACTGAAATTCTTAAACTAAATTGTTCTCCAATTCTAATTTGCGAAGTTTCAATTTGTGCCTTTACCATTGGATTTTGACCAAAAGAAAAAGCTGTTACTAATAAAAAAATATGTAAAATGTATTTTCTCATTTCTAATTATCTCCCTTTATGTTTAAAATATCCTAATAATTTTTTTACGTAGCTTTCATCTACTCTTGTATTTATGGTACCAGCGCCTCCTCTTTTAAACGTATTAAGGTAATAATCTGTTAACCTTAAAGCATTTGCTTTATAATTTCTTCTAATATTTTTTGATGATGTATTTACCAACTGAACCGTTCCTGTTTCTGAGTCTACCATTTGTACCATTCCTAAATTAGGAATTTCCTCATCATGCTTATCATAAATTCTAACACCTGTTAAATCGTGCTTTTTAGCAGCAATTTTTAAGGTTTTTTCATAATCGTCGTCCATAAAATCTGACAACATAAATACAATTGCTCTTTTTTTCATCACACTAGATAAAAATTTTAGAGCCATAGAAATATCTGTTTTTTTACTTTTTGGCTTAAACTCTATTAATTCTCTAATGATTCTTAAAACATGACTTTTTCCTTTTTTAGGAGGAATAAATAACTCTACATCATCAGAAAATAAAATTAAACCAACTTTATCGTTGTTTTGAGTAGCAGAAAAAGCTAAAGTAGCCGCAACTTCTGTAACTGTATCTTTTTTAAATTGTGTAGATGTACCAAATGATTCTGAACCAGAAACATCTACCATTAACATCATGGTAAGCTCACGTTCTTCTTCAAAAACTTTAATATATGGTTCGTTATAACGAGCAGTAACATTCCAATCAATTGCTCTTACATCATCTCCAAACTGGTATTGTCTTACTTCAGAAAAAATCATACCACGTCCTTTAAAGGATGAATGGTATTCACCTCCAAAAATATCATTAGACAACCGTTTTGTCTTAATTTCTATTTTACGAACTTTTTTAAGTATTTCTTTAGTTTCCATCTTTTTAGTAAACAGTATTCAGTCGCAGTTTTCAGTTATAAGCAGACTGTTAATTTTTTAAATTAGTATTCAGTATGAGTAAGCAACTGCCTACTGCTACTGTTTTTACTGCGAACTCATTTAAGGTACTTCAATCTCGTTAATAATAGAATTAATAATATCTACAGATGTTACGTTTTCTGCTTCAGCTTCATAAGTTATACCAATTCTGTGGCGTAAAATATCAAAAACAACTGCTCTAACATCTTCTGGAATTACATAACCTCTACGTTTAATAAAAGCATAACATTTTGCTGCTTTTGCAAGATTTATACTTCCACGTGGCGAAGCTCCAAAACTTATTAAATCTTTTAATTGTGGTAAATTGTATTTTTCTGGGTAACGAGTGGCAAAAATGATATCAAGAATATATTTCTCAATTTTTTCATCCATATAAACCTCGTTTGCAACTTCTCTTGCCTTTATAATTTGATCTACAGAAACAACAGGATTTACTTTTCCGAATCCGCCAGATAAATTCTGACGCATAATAATTTGTTCGTCTTGTAATTTTGGGTAATCAATAACTACCTTTAACATAAATCTATCTACCTGCGCTTCAGGTAAAGGATAGGTTCCTTCTTGCTCTACTGGGTTTTGAGTTGCCATAACTAAAAAAGGCTCATCTAACTTAAAAGTAGTATCACCAATAGTAATTTGGCGTTCTTGCATTGCTTCTAATAAAGCCGATTGAACTTTTGCAGGTGCTCTATTAATCTCATCTGCTAAAACAAAATTTGCAAAAATAGGCCCTTTTTTAATTTCGAAATTGTTTTCTTTCATGTTGTAAATCATGGTTCCAACAACATCTGCAGGTAATAAATCGGGTGTAAACTGAACTCTACTAAAACTTGCTTGCACAGCTTTAGATAACGTGTTAATTGCTAGTGTTTTTGCTAAACCAGGAACACCTTCTAAAAGAATATGACCATTTCCTATTAAGCCAATTAACAAACTTTCTATCATTTGTTTTTGACCAACAATTACTTTATTCATTTCTAAAGTAAGAATATCTATAAAAGCACTCTCCCTTTCAATTTTCTCGTTAATAGCTCTAACATCTACATCCATTATCTGTAATAATTTATTATTAATTTTTCTGAAAACAAAGCTACAATATTAACAAAATTATTGTTGTTAAAAGAAGGTTAAAGATGATTCCTTATTTTTTATTACTTTTAGAGATTATTTTACACCTAATATTTTATATGGAAAAATTAACTGATAGATTTATATGGAAATCTTTAAAGGAGGGTGACCTAAAAGCATTTTCTGTACTTTTTGAAAGTTACTACCCAAAATTACATAGTTATGGTTTAAAAATATCAAAAAACAATGCTGTAACAGAAGATAGTTTACAAGACTTTTTCCTGTATGTTTATGAACATAGAGAGAATTTAAGTGACCTAGACTCCATTGCTCCTTATTTATTTACATCTTACAAACGTTTTTTATTAAGAGTAATGAAAAAAATGAAAAATTGAAACAAACAGATTTTTCAACAGAAAATTTCGTAGACATTCAGTTTTCGGCAGAAGAATTAATGACATATCAAGAAACCGAAAGATTTAAAAATAAAAACCTTTCTAAATTATTAAACAAATTACCCAAAAGACAAAAAGAAGCAATTTATTTAAAATATTACAGCGGATTAAAAGCTAAAGAGATTTCAGAAATAATGGATATTAACTATCAAAGTGTAGTAAACACGTTACACAAGGCCATAAATAATTTAAAAGAAGAAATTTCAATTATAAAATTATTTAACAATTAAGCTTTAACATAATATTAAGAGTATAAAAAACACAAAAAACTCTTATATAAATATATACGAGATATTTATTTAGAATGATTAAGAAAGAATACAACACCATTAACGATTTTTTAGAAGATTCTTCTTTTAAAAATTGGACGCAACAAAATAATGGTACAGACATAAATTTTTGGGAATTTTGGATTGCTAATAATCCCGAAAAAGAAGAATTAGTGTATAAAGCTAAAGATCTTGTTTTAGGTATTTCTTTTAATAAAGAATTTGTTGGTAAAGAAAAAGTTGCCTTCGAATGGAATAAATTAGAAACAAAAATTAAAGCAAAAAAACACTCCAAAAAGAAAGCTTCGACACTTAAAACAAATAAGCGCAGCAGCATCTGTTCTTTTATTGATAACATTAAGCTTTTATTTTATAAATTCCAATACTTTAGTTACTCATAAAACTAGTTATGGAGAAATTTTAAATATAAAGCTACAAGATGGTAGTGATGTTACTTTAAACTCAAACTCTAGTGTATCTTATTATAAAAATGAAAGCAGAAAATTATGGCTAACTGGTGAAGCTTTTTTTGACGTTGATAAAAAAATTGCAACAAATGCAAAGTTTTGGGTAATAACTGATGATTTATCAGTTGAAGTTTATGGTACTTCTTTTAATGTAAACTCAAAAAAGAAAAAAACAGATGTATTCTTAGAAGAAGGAAATATTTGGCTAAAGCTTAAAAATGGAACAGACAAAAAAATGATACCTGGCAACTATATTTCATACTCTGCTGAAAAAAATAAAATCTTAGAAGACATTAATGTTTATAACGCAACTCTTAAAACTTCTTGGAAAAACGGTTCGTTAATATTTGAAAAATTGTCTTTAGAAAAAGCAATGGAAAAAATAGAAGAGTCTTATGGTTATTCTATAATTTTTAATGACGATATTAGTAAAAATACTTTAATTACAGGAGCTGTTCCTACCACTAACATTGATATTTGTATAAAAGCTATTGAGAAATCTGTGGATGTAACTATTACAAAAGAAGAAAATAGTTTAATTATCAGTAAAAAGTAAGTTTAACTTTAAAACAGTAAATGTTTCAAAAATTAGGGTTCATAAAATTTATACTATTACTTGTTTTTGTAACCTATACTTTTCAAACAACTGTAGCTCAAAATCAGATAAAAAAAGAGTTCCTCTTACTACGCTTTTAGATCAAATTAGTAACGAACATAAAATATTTTTCACCTATAGTGCTAATTTACTTTCAAATAAAATAATTGAAAAAGAAGGGTTTATTAATTTAACCCTAAAAGAATCTATCTCTTTATTACAAAAGCTTACTCCATTTAATTTTGATGATTTAGGCAATAACTATTATGTAATTTACTCCAAAAAAAACATTCATAGAAAATCTATTTTAGAAAAAGAACAAAATAGTAAAAAGTACTTAACATATAACGATAGCACTTTTAATAGCAAAAAGATTACTGTAAAAGGAATTGTTTTAAGTTCTGAAAACATTCCATTAAGCAATGCTACTTTACAAGACACCAAATCCTTACTAGGTACAACTACCAATTCTGATGGCACCTTTAACTTCGAAATTGGTTCAGATAATAATATAACATTTAGTTTTATTGGTCATAATTCTAAAATACTGCAACTTTCTCCTAATACTTTTCACACAATTACTCTAACTTCTGGTCAAGAACTAGAAGAAGTACTGGTTTTAGGATCTAGAAATAAAAATAGAGTTGCTAATGATACTCCTGTAGCCATAGATTTTATAGATATTGAAAAAACAGCTTCAAAAAGTAGTCAAGTAGAAATCAATCAATTTTTGCAATACGTAATTCCTTCTTTTAACGCTACTAAACAATCTGGAGCAGATGGAGCAGATCACATAGATCCTGCAACGATTAGAGGCTTAGGTCCAGATCAAACTCTAGTTCTTATCAACGGAAAAAGAAGACATCAGGCCTCCTTAATAAATTTATATGGAACGAGAGGAAGAGGCAACTCTGGTACAGATTTAAATGCCATTCCTATTTCCGCCATAAAAAGAATAGAACTGTTAAGAGATGGTGCCTCTGCACAATATGGGTCTGACGCTATTGCAGGTGTTATAAATATAGTTTTAAAAGATGCAGACGATGAATTAAATGTGAATTCTACCATAGGATTTAACAATGCAAGTCCTAATCGTTTTTTACCAAATAAAATTGATGGTTTTACTTATAAACTAGCATTAAATTATGGTGCAAAAATTGCTAAAAATGGATTTATTAATTTTACGACAGAAGCAATGTCTTCTAATAACACTACTAGACCAGGTACGGTTCATCGAGAAAAATTTGGACAAGCAGCAATAAAGAATGTGAGTTTTTTCTTTAACTCAGAAATTCCAATACACGACAATACAAAAATATATGCTAATGGTGGTTTTAATTACAAAAATACAGAAGCTTATGCTTTTACTAGAGATCCTTTTAGCGAAAGAAATGTATTAGAAATATATGCCAACGGCTTTAACCCACTTATAACATCAAACATTTTAGACAATTCTCTCTCAATAGGTATGATAGCCGAATTTAAAGAATGGAATATTGACATAAATAACACTCTTGGAAGAAACAATTTTCATTATTTTATTAAAAACACGTTAAATGCTACTTTAGAAGAAAAATCCCCAACAGACTTTGATGCAGGCGGACATCAATTAATACAAAATACTACAAGTATCGATTTTTCAAAATACTTTAAAACTAAATCTTATGGCTTTAATATAGCCTTAGGTTTAGAATATCGTTTAGATAAATATAAGATTTTTGCAGGAGAAGAGGCTTCTTATGCAGCTTACGATATAAACGGAAATATAATAACTTCCCAAACACCAATTTCTGATTATAAGACTTATAACGGACAAATAAGACCAGGAGGATCACAAGGTTTTCCTGGGTATTCAAAAGAAAATGAAGTAAATAGAAATAGATCTAATTTAGGAATATATGCAGACACTGAAATAGATTTTACAAAAAAATTTATGATTGGAGCTGCACTACGTTATGAATATTATAGCGATTTTGGAAGTACACTTAATTACAAGTTAGCTTCAAGATACAAAATAAGTCCAAAATTTAACCTTCGTAGTTCTTTTAGTACTGGGTTTAGAGCCCCTTCTTTAGCGCAAATCTATTACAATTTAACTTTTACTAATTTTATAGGCAATACACCTACAGAATCTTTATTAATTGCCAATAATAATCCTATTGCTAGATCTTTTGATATTGACCAATTAAAAGAAGAAAAAGCCAGGAATTTTAGTTTAGGATTTACAGCAAAACTTAGTTCTAACTTTAATGCCACTATAGATACTTATTTTGTATCTGTTATAGATCGTATTATTTTAAGTGGTAATTTCGATGCTTCATCTCTTGGTTTTGGAGTAGATAATGTTCAATTTTTTGCAAATGGTGTAGATACTAAAACAACAGGAATTGATGTGGTTTTAAATTGGAAAAAAGAATTTGAAAACAGTTATCTCTCTTTTGACCTTTCAGGAAATATAAATCACATGAAGATTACAGAAATTAAAAATAAAATGCTAGATAAAGAAACTTTTTTTGGCACTAGAGATCAGCAATTTTTATTAGCTTCTGCTCCTAATAGTAAATTTAATTTTAGTATTAATCATAAAATAAATAAATTAAAATCCTCATTAAGTTTTACTCATTTTAGTAAAATAAAATTAATTGATTGGCAAATTCATAAAGACTTAAACAATTTTAATAATTCTGAATCAGAAAGATTAGAAGCCTCCATAGATAATTATAAACCAAAAATTACTACAGACTTACATTTTAGCTATCAATTTAATAAATCTTTAAATTTTCAAATAGGAGCAAACAACTTATTTAACATTTACCCTACAAAGCAAAATAGTTTTACAGATAGTGGTGGTTTATGGGATGCTACACAAATGGGAACAAATGGCTCATTTTACTACACAAAACTAAACTTAAGCTTGTAATATTTAAAGACTTAATATTATTTTAATTGTTTTATTAAAAATAAATGATTTATTTAGGGTATACTTTTTCTTTTCTTGTCTTATATAATAAATCGGCTTTTGCAAATAGGCAAAAATTAATTTTACGTGTTTTATTTAAAACAAATATTTGAATTGAAAAATGCTACTTTTTCTAGTAGCATTTTTAAACAAAAAAACGAAACTAGTATTACTAATTATTAATAATAAAAACCTTACATAGTTATCATAATCGTATTTTAAAAAGTAAATATTTATGATTTTGATTGATTAATTTGTGTTTTAAGATTAAAACAGTAATATTTGTTTTATTAATAACTAAAACTTGAATCAATATGAAACAAAAAAACATTTTAAAATCATTGATGTTTTCTTTTCTATTTATGCTACCTCTAACAATGGTTGCACAAACTATTAAGGGAAAAGTAAAAGATGCTTCTGGAGAAGCTTTACCTTACATTAACATTTTAGTAAAAGGAACTGCTAATGGAACAACTTCTGATGATAATGGGGAGTTTAACATTACTGTTAAAAGTTTACCTGCAACATTAGTTGTATCTTCTATAGGATACAAAACAAAGCGAGTAAATGTAAAAGACAGTTCTTACTTAAACATTACTTTACAAGAAGGTAGTGAAGCTTTAGACGAGATTGTGGTTACAGGTAACAGAACAAAACCTAGAACTATTCTAGACTCTCCAGTGCCAATTGATAATATTAATGTAGCTGAATTACAAAAAAGTGGAAAACCTACTTTAGATAGAATGTTAACTTTTAAGGTTCCTTCTTTTAACTCACAAAATCAAGCAATTTCTGATGCAACTGCACATTACGATCCAGCAGATTTAAGAGGTTTAGGACCAAGTAGAACGTTAGTATTAATTAACGGTAAACGTAAAAACCAAAGTGCTCAAGTTTATTTAAATAGAACTCCTGGTAAAGGTGAAGTTGGTGTAGATTTAAAAAGTATACCAACAGCAGCAATTGAAAGAGTTGAAGTTTTAAGAGACGGAGCATCTGCAATATATGGTTCTGATGCCATTGCTGGGGTAATGAACATTATCTTAAAAAAGAATGTTGAGTATTCTACTTTTACATCAAAAGCTGGTATAACTTCTGAACATGATGGATTTAACCTTTCTTCTGATTTTAATACTGCTTTTAACTTTGGAGAAGGTGGTTTTGTAAATATTACTTTAGGTTACTACAAACAAGCCACAACTAACAGAGCTGGTTTAGTTCCTGTTTCAGACATAGGAAGCAACCCTTCTACTAGAGATCTTAATTGGTTAGCAGCCAACCCTAGAGCTGGTATGACTGTTGGACAACCAGAAATGGAAAAGAAAGACTTTTTTGTTAACATGGAGCATCCTCTTGGTGAAAATGCAACTATTTACTCTTTTCATGGTTATACAACTAGAAATGGGCAAAGTTTTGCCTATTATAGAGCACCATATTGGAGAGGTGATGTAGCTGGTTCTAACTTTATTACAAGAGATCCAGAAGATTTTATTGGCTACCAACCAACTTTTGAAACTAAAATTAACGACCATATAAATGCTGCAGGAATTAAGTTTCAATTAGCAGATGGATGGAATGCAGATGCAAGTGTTACATACGGTTCTAATGATGTAGATGTAAACGTAAACAACTCTGTAAATAGAGATTATTTAGCAGATCATGGAACTTCTCCTAGATCTTTTAATCCTGGAGGATATAGATTTACTAACGTTGTGTATAATTTTGATGTAAATACACAATTATCTGATCAAGTTGGTTTGGCTTTTGGAACTGAGTTTAAACAAGAGAGTTTTAAAGCAATTGAAGGAAATCCATTATCTTACTATGGTGCAGGTTCAGATTCTTTTGCAGGTATTAAACCAGAAGAAGCTGGAAAATGGAGTAGAAATAACTTTGCATTATTTTCTCAATTAGAATATGATGTAAATGATGCATTATTATTAGGATTAGCTGGTAGATATGAAAACTTTACTGATGCAGGATCTAACTTTTCTTGGAAAGCAAATGGACGTTATAAATTAGGTGAAAATGGAGCTATTAGAGCCTCTTACAGTACTGGTTTTAGAGCACCAACATTACACCAAACTCACATTACATTAAGTCAGTATATTATCGTTGCAGGTTCAAATGAGCCATTGCTACAAGGTACTTTAGCAAACGACAATCCTGCTGTACAAGCTTTAGGAGTTCCTAGCTTAACACATGAAATCTCTAAAAACCTGTCTGCAGGTTTAACATATAAATTTGATAGAAATTTTTCTGCTTCTATAGATTTTTACCAAATTAATGTAGATGATAGAGTATTATTTTCTTCTCAAATTGGTTCTGATTCTGATCCAAATACAACAAATCCTGTAGAGCAGATTTTAGAAGACAATGGAGTTGTTGCAGTACAAGTATTTATTAATGCTGGTGATACTAAAACAACAGGAGCTGATGTAGTTTTAAACTATAGGAATATAGAAATGGGAGAAAGTGGAAAACTACATGCTAGTTTTGCTGCCAACTTTAATAAAACTACTATTGATGCAATTAATACACCTAAGATTATAGCTGATGCAGGTTATGATATTTTTGACAGACAAGAACAAGGTTTAATCACTAACTCTAGACCAAAATCTAAAATGATTTTAGGGTTAAACTATGTAACTGATAAATGGGATGTTTCATTTAACAACACTCGTTTTGGTGAAGTAACTGTTACAGCACCTGAAGGAAGTACAGATCAAGTTTTATCTGCTAAGGTATCTACAGATTTAGGTTTTGGATACAAGTTAACAGATATGATTACATTTAACGCTAACATTAACAATCTATTTGATGTATATCCAGATGTAACTAAAGCTTCTACAGGTACTGCTCAAGCAGGATCTAGATTTTTATACTCTTCAGAAGTACAACAATTAGGACAATTAGGAACTAATTATAGTATTGGAATAAACGTTCAATTCTAATTAAATATTAAAAGTTCGCAAACATTTAAGAGCAGCTATATAGCTGCTCTTTTATATTTCAATTAAATCATGATTACTTATTTACAAGCTACTTCAAATAAAGAATTAGAACAAATAATAGCGCTTCAAAAAAATAATTTACCAGAAAACCTTTCGGATAAAGAAAAAACTGAACAAGGTTTTCTTACCGTAAAACATTCTTTAGTAATGCTTAAAGATATGAATAATGAGTGTCCGCATACAATTGCAATACACAACAACAAAGTCGTTGGTTATGCTTTGTCTATGACTAAAAATTTTGCCTCAGAAATAGAAGTCTTAAAGCCAATGTTTATTGAAATTTCTAAAAGCGTTTCTGAAAAAAAATATATTGTTATGGGGCAAATTTGTATTGATAAAAAATTTAGAAAAAAGGGCATATTTAAAGGACTTTATCAATTTATGAAAACCAATGTATGTAAAGATCATTTTAATATGATAATTACAGAAATTGATGTAAATAATATTCGCTCTTTAGAGGCTCATAAAGCCGTAGGGTTTAAAAAATTACAAGACTATTGTGTAAAAGAAAAAAACTGGCGAATTATAACTTTAAAAACTTAATATTTTTTTAATGAAAATGATTGTTCATTAAATTCTCCAAAAGTAAAATATTGAATCCAATCTCCAAGATTTATGTATATACTATTCTTTTGCAATACAATTTCTAATGGTAAATGTCTATGACCAAATACAAAATAATCATAATGCTTTTCTATAAGTTTCTTTTTACAATATTGAACTAACCATTCATTTTCATCACCTAAATACTTAGCATCTTCATCTCCCGATATCATTTTATTTTTTACAGACATATATTGCCCCAACTTTACTCCTAAATCTGGGTGAAACCATCTAAACATCCATTTAAACAAAGGAAATGTAAACACTTTCTTCATTCGTTTATAACCTTTATCTCCTGGTCCCAAGCCGTCTCCATGGCCAATTAAAAACTTTTTATTATTGATAATAAATTCTTGCGGTTCATGATAAACTGGTATGTTTAATTCTTTTTCAAAATAATCATCCATCCAAAGATCATGATTTCCAACAAAGAAATAAATTGGGATTCCTGAATCTTTAATTTCAGCTAATTTTCCTAAAACCCTAACAAATCCTTTAGGCACAACTGTTTTGTATTCAAACCAAAAATCAAACAGATCTCCCAATAAAAAAATTGCTTCTGCATCTTTTTTTATTTCATCTAACCAAGCAACAAATTTTTTTCTCTTGGAAAACTAGTTTCTTGGGTTGGCGCTCCTAGGTGCTGATCTGAAGCAAAATAAACTTTCTTATTTTGAGTAGTAGTTATCTTAATCATTCTTACAAAGAAAAGCTATTCTTGATTAGTTTCCAATTCTAACACTTTTTGTAGCATTTTATCATCTTTATGAATTATACGATAAAACCCAACATCTCCAAAAAGCACATTAGCTATAGAAGCATATAAATATTTCTTGATACTTTCTTTAGTTTTAAATGATGGTGTAATTCTATCTTTAATCTTAGATAAATAGGAGTCTAAAACAATTTCATCTGTATCAAAATCATTAACAAAATCATTAATATTCCAATTAGATAATTCTTTTCTTTTTCCGTCTACATAATCAAAAGCAAAATTATTTACAGAATTAAAATAAAAACTCGACATATAAGATGTAGTATCTATTGCTACAAAAAAATCAGGAATAATACCACCTCCACCATAAACAATTTTTCCTTTTGGAGTTTTAAATTTTAAAGAATCGATTACTTTAATGCTATCTCTATTTAATAATTCACCATTATTTACTCTATTCTCGTAATCTTTTCTATAATTCTTGTTTCCGTTTTTAGAATAAGGTTTCTGAATAGAACGTCCTGTTGGAGTATAATAACGAGCAGTAGTTAAACGAACGGCAGACCCATCTCCTAAATCCATTTCTATTTGCACTAAACCCTTACCAAATGAACGTCTACCAACTATAATTCCTTTATCGTTATCCTGTAATGCACCTGCTACAATTTCTGAAGCAGAAGCAGAATTTTCGTCTATTAAAACGTATAAGCCTCCTTTTTCAAAAGAACCTATTGAAGTAGCAAAAAACTCATCTACTTGTTCTTTATTATTTTTAGTAAAAACCATTAGTTTTTTATCCTCTAAAAATTCATCGATAATTCTATTTGCAATATCTATAAATCCACCACCGTTTCCACGTAAATCAAGTACTAAATCTGTCATTCCGTCTTCAATTAAATCATTTAGAGATAATTTAAACTCAGAATAGGTATTACGTGCAAAACGATCTAATTTAATATAACCAATAGAATCATTTAACATATATGCTAAATCAACACTTTTAATATTTACTTTTCCACGAGTAATATTTACAGTAAATAAAGAGTCATTACTTTTTCTATAAATTTGTAGTGCAACATTAGTATTTGGCTTACCCTTTAAATACTTAGGTACTGAGCGACTTCTATAATCTTTACCATACAAAGTATCTTTATTTGCCATTAAAATTCTATCTCCAGCTAAAATACCTGCTTTTATACTCGGCCCTCCTTTTATTGGCTGAACTACAGTTATAGAATCTTTTATCATTCTAAATTGTACACCAATACCAACAAAGTTACCTTGCATATTCTCTGTAACTGCTTGTAAGTTTTCTTTTGGTATATATACAGAGTGTGGATCTAGTTTACCAAGCATTTGAGTAATTGCTCCGTCTAGTAAATTATCTGTATTTACATCATCAACATAATCTTTTTCAATAAAATTAATGAGTTTTTTTATTTTTTGTTCTTTTGATCCACCAGTATTAAAAAAGGAAAATAAATTATTAGAATTACCACTAAAGAAAACACCCATGATAATACCTAAAACAACGGCAAAAGAAAAATAAATAGGTAAGTTATTTTTATTCATATGGTAAATGTTTTAATTCTACACCTGCTTTTTCTAAAAAATCGATCCCAGATGTATCTCTATAATTTTTAGCGTAAACTACACGTTTAATACCTGCTTGATGAATTAACTTACTGCATTGAGTACAGGGTGATAAAGTTATGTATAATGTAGCATTTTTTGCAGATTGTGTAGATGATGCTACCTTTAATATTGCATTAGCTTCAGCATGTAAAACCTCCCACTTAGTTACTCCTTCATCATCTTCACAACAATTATCAAAACCTGTTGGTGTTCCGTTAAACCCATCAGAAATTATCATTCTATCCTTTACAATTAAAGCACCAACCTGCTTTCTCTTACAATGTGATAATTTCCCCCATTCTAAAGCCATTTTTAAATAAGCTTTATCATATTTTAACTGTTTTTTCTCTGTCATAAAAACGAATTTAAAAAAGAATTATAAGTTTAACGTCCAATTCATAAGCGAATTTTTATTTATTACCAAAAGATGCGCTCAAACATCATTTTCATAGAAATCAATATAACAATAGATGAGCAAAAAATAATCCAATGTTTTCTAGTAATACTTTTAATATTTAAGAAAATTCTTCCAAGAATTAAAATAGCTAAAACAATAATAACTTGAGCCATTTCTATACCTAAAGCGAACTCCACCAAAGGGTAAAGTTTTTCTTCTTCTTGGCCAATCATCATTTTAAAATAGTTTGAAAAACCTAAGCCATGAATTAAACCAAAAAACAAAGCAAAAATTAAGTTAATATTCTCAGTCTCTTTCGCTTTTTTATTAGAAGTAATAATATTAATTACTCCTGTTATAAAAATAGTTAACGGTATTAAAAATTCGATCAAATCCATTCTTATACTTAAAACGCTATAAGCAGATAAAGCCAAAGTAACAGAATGCCCTATTGTAAATAAGGTTACCAACCATAATACTTTTCTCCATTGTTTAAAATTGAAAACTACCGCAAGAACAATCAAAAATAAAATATGATCATAAGCAGAAAAATCCAAAACATGGTTTAACCCCATTTTAAAATACAATACAAAATCACTCATATTAATCTAATTTAATAACTTTCTAAAAAACAATAAAACGTCAAATTCATGACAAATTTGACGTTTTATTTTAATTTATAAAAAACTTAATTCTTATTTTAACTTCTTTTTAACGGCTACCTCTTTATAAGCCTCAATTACATCACCTTCAGCAATATCATTGTAATTTTTTAACTGAAGACCACAATCATAACCTTTAGCTACTTCTCTTACATCGTCTTTAAAACGTTTTAATGAAGAAAGAACACCATCATGCACAACAATACCTTCTCTAATAATTCTCACTTGAGAATCTCTAAAGATTTTACCAGACATAACCATACAACCTGCAATGTTACCAACTTTAGAAATTTTATAAACTTCTCTAATTTCTACATTACCTGTAACCTCTTCTTTCATTTCTGGAGATAACATACCTTCCATTGCATCTTTAAGGTCATTAATAGCGTCATAAATAATAGAATATGTTCTAATATCTACTTCTTCTCTATCTGCAACTAATCTTGCATTTCCTTGCGGACGTACATTAAACCCTACAATAATAGCATCTGAGGCTGTTGCTAATAACACATCACTTTCTGTAATGGCTCCAACTCCTTTATGTAAAATATTAACTTGAATTTCTTCTGTTGATAATTTTTGGAATGAATCTGTTAATGCTTCTACAGAACCATCTACATCTCCTTTTAAGATAATATTTAATTCTTTAAAGTCTCCTAACGCAATTCTACGTCCAATTTCATCTAACGTTAATGTTTTTTGTGTTCTAACAGATTGCTCACGTTGTAATTGAGAACGTTTAGAAGCAATTTGTTTAGCTTCTCTTTCATCATCAAATACATTAAACTTATCTCCTGCTTGTGGAGCTCCATCTAATCCTAAGATTGATACTGGTGTTGATGGTCCTGCTTTTTTAAGTTTATTTCCTTTATCATCAAACATGGCTTTTACTTTACCACTGTTTTTACCTGCTAGGATATAATCTCCAATTTTTAAAGTTCCTGCTTGTACTAAAATAGTAGTAACATAACCTCTACCTTTATCTAATTGCGCTTCTACAACTGTACCAACTGCATTTTTATTAGGATTTGCTTTTAACTCTAAAATTTCTGCTTCTAATAAAACTTTTTCTAATAATTCTTCAATACCTGTACCGGTTTTTGCAGATATGTCTTGAGATTGAATATTTCCACCCCATTCTTCAATCAATAAATTCATTGAAGATAATTGAGTTTTTACATTATCAGGATTCGCGTTTGGCTTATCAATTTTATTAATTGCAAATATAATTGGAACTCCTGCTGCTTGAGCGTGAGAAATTGCCTCTTTAGTTTGTGGCATTACATCATCATCTGCTGCCGCTACAATAATAACTAAATCTGTTACTTGCGCACCACGTGCACGCATTGCTGTAAAGGCTTCGTGACCTGGTGTATCTAAAAATGCTATTTTTTGTTCACCTACGTTTACAGAATATGCACCAATATGCTGCGTAATTCCTCCACTTTCTCCATCTACAATATTTGCTTTTCTAATATAATCTAGTAAAGATGTTTTACCATGATCTACGTGACCCATTACCGTAATAATTGGCGCACGTAATACTAAATCTTCTGGATTATCTACAACCTCTACAATAGATTCCTCTACCTCAGCACCAATAAACTCTACTTTATAATTAAACTCTTCTGCAACAATAACTAATGTTTCTGCATCTAAACGCTGATTCATTGTTACCATCATACCAAGCATCATACAAGAAGAAATAATATTTGTTACAGGAACATCCATCATTGTTGCAACTTCACTTACTGTAACAAACTCTGTTACTTTTAAGATTTTATTGTCTAATGTTTGTGCTTCTAATTCTGCCTCTGTATGTTCTCTACGAGCATCTCTTTTATTTCTACGATATTTTGCTCCTTTTCCTTTCGAAGATTTCCCTTGTAATTTCTCTAGAGTTTCTCTTACTTGTTTTTGGATATCTGCTTCTGTAGGTTCTTCTTTTTTAACAGCTGCTGGTCTTTGATTACCTCTTCCTCTGTTAAAAGGCGGTCTATTTCCTTGACCTCCTCTATTGTTTCCCGTTCTACTAGAATTATTCCCAGTACTATTACCTGGTTTACTTATACGTTTACGTTTCTTTCTTGGATCTGTACTCGCAGCTTTTTTAACCTCAGGTTTTTTCTTCTTAGGTCTTTCAAACTTTTTTAAATCGATAGTTTTACCTGTAATTTTAGGCCCATCTAATTTCTTATATTGAGTTTTTATTGCCTCTGCATTTTCTGGAGTAACTTCTTCTGATTTTGCATCAGTTTTAGTACTCTCTTTTTTAGAATCTGCTTTTACTTCAACTTTAGAAGCCACTTTTTCTATTTCAGAAATTTTCTTTTTTACTTTAGGCTCTTCAACAACTGGTGTTTTTACCACAGGAGCTTTTACAACTGGTTCTGCAACAACTTCCTTTTCAACAACAGGTTTTTCTACTACTGGTTCTACAACAGAAGGTTTTTCAACAACCGGCTCTACTACCTCTTCTTTAGGAGTTTCTTCTTTTTCATCTGAAGAATTCTTTCCTAAATTATCGATATCAATTTTACCAACAGTTTTAAACTCTAACTTATCTGCTTTGGCTTTTAAAACTTCCTCTTTCTTAAGCTCTTCTGCTCTTTTCTTCTCTAACTTAGCTTCTAGTTCTAAACGAATAGCCTCTTTTTCCTTACGCTTTTCTGCACCAACTTCTTTCGAAGCTGCTTTTTTATTAGCATCAGTTTCAAAGCCATCTAGTAGCACTTGATAGACATTACCAGAAATTTTAGTAGTTGGTCTTGCATCAATTTCATGACCATTCTTTGCTAAATATTCTACTGCTCTATCAAGAGAAATGTTTAATTCTCTTAGAACTTTATTAAGCCTCATTGTTTTGCCTTCAGACATATATTATTTTTTAGCCTTTAATTCTGTAAAAATATGCTTTTTACTTTAATTCTTAATCCTGATTACTCTTCAAATTCTTCTTTAAGAATTCTTTGAACATCTATAATAGTTTCTTCTTCTAAATCAGTTCTTTTTACCAATTCTGCAACACTAGCATCTAACACACCTCTTGCTGTATCTAAACCAATTTTTTTGAATTCTGTAATTACCCAATCTTCAATTTCGTCTATAAACTCTGTTAACTCAACATCTTCTTCTTCTAAGCCTTCTCTCTTAACATCTATTTCATAACCTGTTAATTCACTTGCTAGACGTATGTTAACCCCACCTCTACCAATTGCTTTAGAAACTTCTTCTGGTTTTAAAAGTACACTTACACGACCTTTTTTACCATTTTTCTCTTCTTCATACATTTCAATTTCCATTGAACTAACCTTTGCAGGGCTTAATGCTCTTGAAATAAATAGTTGCTCGTTTTTAGTATAGTTAATAACATCAATATTCTCATTACCTAACTCACGAACAATACCGTGTATTCTAGATCCTTTTACACCAACACAAGCTCCTACAGGATCAATTCTATCATCATAAGAGTCTACAGCTACTTTTGCTTTTTCTCCAGGAATTCTTGCCACACCTTCAACAGTAATTAAACCATCAAAAACTTCAGGAATTTCTTGTTCAAACAATTTATTTAAAAATGCAGGAGACGTTCTAGACAATATAATTGCGGGTTTGTTCCCTCTTAATTCTACAGTTTTAATAACACCTCTTACAGAATCTCCTTTTCTAAAAAAGTCTGATCTAATTTGTTCGCTTTTTGGCAATACTATTTCATTTCCTTCATCATCTAACAAAATAATTGCATTATGACGAATGTGATGAACCTCTGCACTGTAAAGATCACCTTCTAACTCTTTAAACTGTTTAAAGATATTAGTACTATCATGCTCAAAAATTTTAGATATTAAGTTTTGACGTAATGCTAAAATGGCTCTTCTTCCTAAATCTATTAATTTAACTTCTTCAGATACATCTTCGCCTATTTCAAAATCTGGCTCAATTAATCTTGCTTCTGCTAATTCTATTTCTTCGTTATCATCTTCAGAGAAACCATCTGCAACTACCACTCTATTTCTCCAAATTTCTAAATCTCCCTTATCTGGGTTAATGATTATATCAAAATTATCATCAGACCCAAACTTTCGTTTTAAGGCAGCTCTAAAAACCTCTTCTAAAATAGACATTAATGTTACTCTGTCTATACTTTTATTATCTTTAAATTCTGAAAACGAATCAATTAATGCTATATTTTCCATTACATCTTTGCTTAAAATACAATCTTCACTTTTGCTTCTTTAATATCTTTATACGCTAAAGTTGCTGTTTTTTGTACAGTAACTTTTCCTTTACCTATTGGTTTTGGCTCTCTTGCTTTCCATGTTAAAACAATTTTGTCCTCATCCGCCTCTTGTAAAGTACCTTCTAATTCTTCTTCAGAAGTTTTAACTTTTAAAATTCTGTTAATATTTTTTATATACTGTCTTTTCAATTTTAATGGATGAGAAATATCTGGAGTAGATACTTCTAAAGAAAAATCCTCTTCCTCTCTATCAAAATTATTGTCTACACTTCTGCTAATTCTAATACATTCGCTTAATGGAACACCATTATCACCATCTACTACTACCTGAATTTTATTGTTTTCTGAAATAGATAAATCTATTAAATACAATGATTCATTTAGTGCTAAAGCCTCGTCTATTAAATCTTTTACCTTTCTTTGGTCCATTATAAATCTTAAAATAAAGTATAAAAATAGGGGACTTTTAGTCCCCTTCATTCTCTCATTTACTATGATTTCGGTGCAAATATACTAAATGTTTATGATTTACCAAACTGAGTTTCATCCAATTATTTTTTGTAACTTTAAAAACATCAATTTTTTAATTTAAACTTTTTATAGATGAAAAAAATTTTAGTCCCAATCGATTTCTCAAAAAAATCTGAATACGCTTCAAAAATGGCTACAAAAATTGCAAAAAAATCTAACAGTTCTATTTACCTTCTACACTTAATAGAAGTACCTACAGGAGCTGTAGACATGGGTAATGGTAGTAACTTTAGCATTCCAGAAGTTATGCTATATTTAAGAAAAGTGAAAGAAAGGGTCTTAAAATTTAAAGAAACTTTTTTTGATGATACTATTGATGTTCATCATTCTATATGGTTTCAAAAACCATTTGAAGGTATTTTAAAATATGCAGACAAAATTAATGCTAATCTTATAGTAATGGGATCTAAAGGACACTCGGAGTTTGATGAAATTTTAATTGGTTCTAATACCGAAAAAGTAGTTAGACGCTCTAAAAGACCTGTAATTGTTGTAAAAAAAGATGATAAAAAGTTTAAATTGAAAGATATTGTATTTGCCTCTAGTTTTAAAAAAGATAACCACGAGGTGTTTAGTAAGTTTTTAGATTTTGCGAATCAATTTAACAGTAAAATACATTTATTAAAAGTAAATACTCCTACTCAATTTGAAAGCACACAAAACTCTACCGAAAAAATAAAAGATTTTATAGGCGCTTATAAAATGCCCAAACACACAATTAACATCTATAACGATACTTCAATTCAAGGTGGAATTTTAAATTTCTCAAGAGATATTAATTCAGATTTAATTGCTTTAAGCACACATGGTAGGAGTGGATTATCTCACTTATTTTCTGCAAGTGTAACTAAAAAACTATCTAAAAAAGCACTAAAACCTATGTTAACTATAAAAATTTAAAATTAATTAGAACTCTTTTCTTTTAACAATGAAAACAAAATTGATCTAAAAATTGAAAGTAAAATACTAAAAAAGAAAGCTGTAAAAAAGCCTGAAACTGCAAAACCATCTATTAATTTATCTGCTAATAAAATAATAATTGCATTTATAACAAAGAGAAATAAACCTAAAGTAACAATTGTTGCTGGCAATGTAAAGAACACTAAAAGAGGCCTTACAAACATATTTAGCAAAGAAATTACTATGGCAACAATTATAGCTGTTGTATACCCAACAACTGTTACACCAGGTAGAATATTAGCTAAAACAATTACTGCTAAAGCCGTTAATAAAATTTTTAAGAAAGTTTTCATATATTAAATTTAATATAAATACATCTAAAATTATACCAAATTCAAAACACGGAAATTTTGTCATATACTAAAAATGAATCCTAAAATTCATTCGTAAAAAGAAACAAAGACTATTTTTTTTGTAGCTCCGCAGCTTTACGTTCTAATTCCGCTTGAAATTCTTCCATTACTGGTTTTACAGTACTTTCTGGAATATCTGCAACCTTTATATACATTAACCCATCTACTGCATTGTTAAACTTAGGATCAACATTAAAAGCAACTAATCGTGCATTCTGTTTCACATACTTCTTAATTAAAACTGGAATTCTTAACGCACCTGGTTCTATTTCATCAATAATTTTATCAAACTTTTGCATATCTGCTTGGGTAGCATCAAACACAAAATCTTTATCACCATCTTTTAACTTAACTTTAAACTCTTTCTTAGGATAAATGTACTGAGCAATATAAGGATCGTAATAATGAGATTTCATAAATTCTATCATTAACGATTTAGAAAAATCTGAAAATTGATTACTAATAGATACACCTCCCATTAAATATTTATATTCTGGGTAACGCAAAGTAACATGTACAATTCCTTTCCAAAGCAAAAATAAAGGCATTGGTTTTTGTTGATATTCTCCAATAATAAATGCACGTCCCATTTCTATGGTATTACTCATCATTTGATGTAGCTCTGGTTCTATTCTAAACAAAGTTTGAACATAAAAACCGTTAATCCCATATTTTTTGTAAATTTCTTTACCAAGCCCCATTCTATAAGCACCCACTAAACAATTAGCATCTCTATCCCATAAAATTAAATGATGATAATACTTATCATACTTATCTAAGTCTATCGATTTATTTGTTCCTTCACCTACATCTCTAAAAGTTATTTCTCGTAATCTACCTATCTCATGCAATAAATTAGGTACTTGTTTTGCATTTGCAAAAAAAACTTCATAATTTTTACTCTCTAGAAGTCTACCATCTTTTTCTCTTAATGCGTTTACTTCCTTAATAAAAGAGTCTACATTTTTTTGAGCTGTAATTTTTTTTGCAGCCTTTTTAATTTTAATATTCTGTGTAGAAATTAACTTATGTGCTTTTTCAAAAGGATTTGCTAACATGTAAGTTTTCTTCCTTATAAATTCAGAAAAAGCAGGAATCTCTTTGTACTCTTTTTGATCCTTAACAGAAATAGGTTTACCAATTCTAACTTTTATAACCTTACCTTCTTGAGATATTACTTCAGAGGGCAATTTAGCCGTTCTTAAAGTATCGCTAATCTTAGACAAGAAATAGAATAATCGACTATTTTTAGCATGAAAATAAATAGGAATTACAGGAACTTCTGCTTTTTTTATCAACCTAACAGCACCTTCTTCCCATGGTTTATCAACCTTTAATTTACCATCTTTATAAGTAGATACTTCTCCTGCAGGAAAGATTCCCAAAGGCTTACCTTCTCTTAAATGCAGCAATGCACTTTTAATACCTGCAACACTAGATTTTGCATCCTTTCTAGTTTCAAAAGGATTAACAGGCATTACATAAGGTTTTAATGGTTCTATTCTATGTAATAAAAAATTGGCAATTATTTTATAATCTGCTCTTTTCTCTATTAATAATTTTAATAACAAAACACCATCTATACCTCCTAAAGGATGATTAGACACTGTAATAAAAGCACCATCTTTAGGAATTCTTTTTAAATCTTCTTCCGGAATTTCGAATTTGATATTACAATCATCTAAAACTCCATTTAAAAAATTTAAATCAGATTTACCTTTATTATTATTGTAAATTTTATTGATTGCAGAAATACGAAGCACTTTTATAAGCACCCAACCCATAAATGTACCAATAAAACCAAGTTTCTGTAAACCAATTACTTGTGCAATTTCTTTAGAAGTTACTAATGCCATAAATTAAAATTAGACGTAACTGCAAATTTACTAAAAAAACTAAAGCTTTATTTTATTTAATTAGGATTAACAACAATTTGTGAAGTTTCTTTATTTACCTGTGTTAATAAAGGGCTTCCTTTTGCCTCAATATCTTTAATGGCCTGATTATCAAAATGACGAATAGTATACAGATCTACTCCTGTTTGAACATCAATTCTAAATTCTTTTTTAAGTTCATTGTAAAAGGCGTCGAACTTGTTAAATTTATTATCAATACAAACAGAAAAACTGATGGCTGAATTCTGAATTACATTAACTTTTAATTGGTAATCGTGTAGTTTTTGAAAAATGTAACTAATATTATTTTCTACCATAAATGAAAAATCTAAAGCAGAAATAGAGACTAAAATTTGATCTTTTTTTACAATGAAACAAGGGATGTACGGCACCAACCTAGTTCCTTTAGAAACTCTTGTTCCTATTGTTTTTGGATTAATAAATGAACGAACTAATAAAGGAATTTCTTTTCTTTCTAAAGGTTGTAATGTTTTAGGATGAATTACAGACGCACCGTAAAACGCCATTTCTATAGCTTCTTCGTAAGAAATTTGCTCCAACAAAGTAGTTTCTGAAAAAACTCTTGGATCTGCATTTAAAACACCATCTACATCTTTCCAAATAGAAACACTTTCTGCATTTAAACAGTATGCAAAAATTCCTGCAGTATAATCTGATCCTTCTCTACCTAAAGTAGTCGTGTTTTCTGTATCGTTTGCAGCAATAAAACCTTGGGTAATATTTATTTTAGAAGTATCTACTTTTTTTGTAATTAACTCTTCTGTTAACTCCCAATCTACTTTTGCATCTCTATAATTACTATCCGTTTTTATATAGTTTCTTACATCAAACCAAATATTTTCTGTGCCACTTTTCTCTAAATATGCACTAACAATTCTTGTAGACAGAAGTTCTCCAAAACATATAATTTGGTCATAAACATAATTAAATCTTTGCGATGTATTTCTGGCTAAAAACCAACCTAATTCACCAAAAAGAATAGCAACATCTTTATAAATTTCATCTTCTTTATCAAAAAGAGAATCCATAATATTAGTATGAAATTCTTCTATGTAATTTAATTTACTAGGTAAATTTTCTTCTTTATTGTAGTAAGCATCAACAATTTCTTCAAAAGCATTCGTCATTTTACCCATAGCAGATATAACTACTAAAGTATCGTTAGCTCCTTCATTTTTTATAATACTGGCTACATTTTTTACACTTTCTGCATCTTTAACCGATGCTCCACCAAACTTAAAAATCTTCATTTTTAATTATTTTGAATAAATTTTGACAAATTTTCTTTGTTCATCTGCACAACAGACCAATCATTTAAGTAGGTTGCTCCTGTGCTTTTATAAAAGTTAATTGCATTCGTATTCCAATCTATAACTTCCCAAGCAACTCTATTAAAATTGTTTGCATGAGCATATTTTAAAACTGCAGAATACAGAGCTTTACCAGCACCAATTTTGCGTTTACTTTTAGTTACCATTAAATCTTCTAAATGTATTGTTTTACCTTTCCAGGTAGAGTAACGTTCATAAAACAATGCAATACCAATAACTACATTGTTTTCTTCTGCTACAAAAAATTTAAACTTAGGATTATCTGAAAAACCATCTTCTAATAAGTTGTTTACCGTAATCTCAACGGCTTCAGGTTCTTTTTCAAAAACAGCTAATTCTATAATTAAATCTAATAAAGATTGTACATCTTTCTCTTGTCCTATTCTAATATTAAAACTCATATTATAAAATTTTTATCAAAGATAGTTTTTTTGCTTTCGTCTAAAAATAATTTAGCTTTTTGAACATTTATTTTTGATTTGTTTAAATTTTTTACCAAATTAAAATCACTAATTGATTAACAAATAAAGTAACTTAAAATAAAAGTACTAACGAAATCGGTGTAGTACAGTAAATTTTTAGCATCTTTGTAAGACTAAACAATCATTTTTAAAAATGGCAAAGAAAAATCAAACTTTAGGTGAGTTTATTATTGAAAATCAAGATTCATTTAAATACACTTCTGGAGAACTTTCTAGATTAATTAACTCAATAAGATTAGCAGCAAAAGTTGTAAATCACGAAGTAAATAAAGCAGGTTTAGTAGATATTACTGGTGCTGCTGGAGACACAAACATTCAAGGTGAGGATCAACAAAAATTAGATGTTTATGCTAATGAAAAATTTATACAAACCCTTACTAAAAGAAATATTGTTTGCGGTATTGCAAGTGAAGAAGAAGATGATTTTGTTGCCATAAATAGTCAAGACGAAAACAACCAAAATAAATATGTAGTATTAATAGACCCTTTAGATGGTTCTTCTAATATTGATGTAAATGTATCTGTAGGAACTATTTTTTCTATATTTAGACGTGTAACTCCTGCTGGAACTCCTGTTAAAATAGAAGATTTTTTACAGAAAGGTAGCGAACAAGTTGCTGCTGGTTATGTGGTTTATGGAACCTCTACGATGTTAGTTTACACAACAGGTGATGGCGTTAACGGTTTTACATTAAACCCTGCTATTGGTACTTTTTACTTATCGCACCCAAACATGACTTTTCCTGAAGATGGTAGTATTTACTCTGTAAATGAAGGTAATTATATGGATTTCCCTCAAGGAATAAAAAAATATATAAAATACTGTCAGGAAGAAGAAGGAGAGAGACCTTACACAAGTAGATATATAGGTTCATTAGTTTCTGATTTTCATAGAAATATGATAAAAGGAGGTATTTATATGTATCCTAAAGGCTCTAGAAACCCGAATGGAAAACTACGTTTATTATATGAATGTAATCCAATGGCATTTTTAGCAGAACAAGCTAATGGTAAAGCTTCTGATGGCTATATAAGAACTATGGATGTTGAACCTACAGAACTACACCAAAGAGTACCTTTTGTTTGTGGAAGTAAAAACATGGTAGACAAAGTTGAGGAGTTTATGAGTGAGTTTGGAGAATAAATCATTTCTATTCAACTATAAATATTCAAACCACTTACTTCTTGTAAAACTATTTTTTAATGGTTAAATTTGTAAACGAAATTATTTTAATCACACTAAATATAAAAAATTATGGCTTTTGAATTACCTGAATTAGGTTTTGCATATGATGCATTAGAACCAAATATTGATGCAAGAACGATGGAAATACATCATACAAAACATCATAACGGATATACAAGTAAATTAAATGCAGCAATTGCTGGTACTGATTTAGAAGGAAAATCTATCGAAGATATTCTTACTAATTTAGACATGAGTAATGGTGCAGTTAGAAACAATGGAGGTGGTTTTTATAATCACTCTTTATTTTGGACAGTTTTAAACCCAAATGATAGAGGTTATTTATCTGGAGAATTAAAAGATGCTATTGAAGCCGCTTTTGGTTCTAAAGAAGCTTTTATAGAAGCTTTTTCTAAAGCTGCAGCAACTCAATTTGGTTCTGGATGGGCTTGGTTGTGTGTTTTACCTGGAGGAAAAGTAGAAGTTTGTTCTACACCAAACCAAGATAATCCATTAATGCCAGGTGTTACTTGTGGCGGAACTCCAATCTTAGGTTTAGATGTTTGGGAACACGCATATTACTTAAACTACCAAAACAGAAGACCAGATTATATAGATGCATTCTTTAAAGTAGTAAACTGGAATGAAGCTGAAAAGCGTTATGCCGCAGCAAAATAAATTTTCACTGTATCTATAAAGTATAAATGATATACAACACAAAAAGCATCCAAAATATTTTGGATGCTTTTTTATTAAATTTAATTCAAAACAAAGTACTTACTTCTTCTCTTTCTTAATTCATTCTGTCTTTCCAAATTCTATGATAAGCAGGATTTTCTTTTTCTCCTCTTTTTAATTCGTCCATTGCTAATTTAAACGCATTAAAAAGTTCTTTACCCTTAATTATATTATAAACAGCATCTTCTGGTCCGCCTCCTAATGCATTATATTTACCTGCTTCTTCTAATGATTTTGCTTTTGTAGAAAAATCCATTTGAAAATACTGTCCTGCCATTCTATAAGAAACGTTTGGAGCAAATGCAACAATCTTAACTATCGGGTTTAAACCAGAGGTTTTTAAATCGAAATCTAAATCTATAGTTACTGCAATAAGACCATCTAATTTTAATTGCTGAATAATTTTTTCATTTGTATAATCCGCAGGAAAAGTTGTTTTTATATCTTTAATATAATCTAAAGCACCAGTTCTAATTAACCTTTTAGTTCCGTAAGCACCTTTTTCAATAAAAGTACTAGTAACCGTATCTTTAATAGGTTTCATATCCTTATATGCTTTTGCGTTAATTACATCATTTACTGATACTACGTTTACACCAAGTTGGTTTAAATTACTTTTAAACTCATCATACAATTTATCTACAAAAGCTTGCCAAGAATTATCTGTTAACTTTGGAAACCACTTTTTTATAGTAGTTGTGGTAGTCGTGGTTGTTTTTATATTAAAATTTGTTTTTGAACTTGTGCTAACTGTAGTTTTCTCTTTATGTAAATTACCTCTTACTACAAATGATGAAATACCAATATTTTTCATCATTTTTATAGGTGGATTCATATATGGATTTGCTTTTACAATATTCACATTATATTCGCCTTCTATCGTTTTAAATTTACCTGAAGCTTTTGTGTTTTTATCCTTACTAAAAGAGTTTGATATTAAATTTCCGCCAACAATATCTCCTTTTACTAAAATTGGTGTAAAGTCTGAAAAAGTTCCTGTCTTTTGTATAACACCTATATCTGTATTATAAATCATTTGGTGCTTTGTTCTTATTACAGATAACGTATTTTTCTTAACAATTGGTAAAGGTGAGTTTTCAAAATTCTTAAAAGACTCTTTAGGGATTGTAATTGTATTTGTAGCCTTTGAAGGAATTAAATTTGAGTTTACCTTTAAACTCATAGCGCTAATAACAATATCTACATATAATTCAGAATCTAAATCTGTATCTCCTCCTTCTAATTCAATTACTACATCTTCAGTTCCATCAATAATAATATCTCCTCCTTTTTTTACTCCATTAACAGAAATAATTTTAAGTGGAGCAACAGGATCTAAGACAACATTTACTTTATCTCCATTAGAGCTTGTAATTTCTACTACTTGAGTTCCTCTCTTATCTGGACTAAATCCCTGAAAATAAGTTCCCATTCCTGCTTTTTCAAGCTTTGTTCCGTTCAATTTTACATCTCCATCTGTGTCTGCAAAACCAATGCCGTTATAATTAAAAAATACAAGTGATACTCCTTCTCCACAAGTTTCCCAACCAGGAGTTTTAGTAGCATAGTCTAGTTGATTTCTTGGAGCTAAACCAGATGCATAATTAATACCTAAAGCAACATCTTTTAAATTAGATTTTGGCCTTACTTTTAATAAACCTCCTACAGCCTTAGAAATTAGCTTCATCGGTTTTAATTTTCCAAAAACACTTTCTTTATGCACATAGCCACATTTATAAGCTTTCAATTCTTTTTTCTTTAAAAAGGATTGCCCATTTGTAGATAAAAACATAAATAGTAGACCAATTATAATAGTATTTTTTTTCCAATTTTCATTTTGTTGTTTTTTAGGTTTAAAATAATTACAAAAATAGATGCCTTTTCAACTCTAAAAAATAAGGCAAATGCCCTATTTTACTTCTACTAAGTTTTAATAAATTTTCTACTATAACTTCCTATTTTAGTTTTTACTTTAACAACATAAATTCCATTAGTAAGCATTGAAACATTAATACTATTTGCTTTAATCTCTTTATTTGAACACCTAAAAACCTCTTTACCTAATAAATTAAATATCCCTACAGCTTCAATAATTTGGTTTTCTACTTTGATATTTATAATATTTGTAGTTGGATTTGGGTAAATAGATACTTTTTCTAAAGTATTAAAACTCTCTTTATTTATACCCAAAGCACTCTGCTCCAACATAAACAATTCAAACCCATTGTTTCCATTATCAGCAGAAAAATATAAAATATCATTATGTTTAAAAAATATATTGGGATTACTTCCTCCTCGATATTGAATTTGTGATGGATTTATATCTTGAAACATTTTTGTTCCCTCATCAGAACCGTCTGACATCCATAATTCATAATCATATAAAGGGTTATTAGTTGGATCTTGTGGCGCATTAAAAAATACAAAGTCACCAATACTTCCAATATTTGTAATCTGTACACTACCCGAACCACTTACAATATCTTTTACCATTTGCGCACTAGATACTCCATTAGCTTTCCACAACTCTTTTCCATTTATTCCATTATTTGCAACAAAATAAAGTTTTCCGTTTACATCTGTTAAAGCAGAAGGATAACTACTTGCAGTTCCTGAATTTACATCAAATACTTGCTGAATTGTTCCGGAATAAGTGATTGCCCAAAGCTCTGTTCCTTTATTTAAATTTGGAGATTCTGCAGACAAATAGATTTCTGTTTTATAAATTATATTCGCTCCATTTCTATCTCCAATATCTCTAGAACCTCCTATTTTAAAATTAGACGGGTTTTTTAAATTTGTTTTAATCGTATTTGCTTCTGTACCGTCACTTTCCCATAAATAAGTACCACTGCCATCGAAAGCTGAAAAATAAAGTTTATTTAGATAAGAGTGAACAGTAAGATTATTAACATAACTACCTCCGTTTGTATTAATATCTTTTACTAAAACTGTTCCAGAATTTGAACCGTCAGATTTCCAAAGCTCAACACTTGACTCACCATTATTAGCCGCAAAAAATAATTCATTATTTAAAACTACTAATTTAGAATTGTTAATGCTATTTGAATTAGCTCCATTAATATTGGCTACAATTTTAGTGTTTGCTTTCGTACCATCTGTTTCCCAAAGCTCCATACCACTAGTTCCATTACTTCCTACAAAAAACAATTTATTATTAAGTATTGCTAAGTTACTATTTCCTAAACCATTTTCATTTCCTGGGTTTAAATCAAAAACATTAATCGTACCTGTTTCAGTGCCATCCGTTTTCCACAATTCGTTTCCTTTTTCTTTATCAGAAGCCATAAAATAAACTTCACCATTAAATTCTATAAAATTTTGAGGATTACTATACGCTGGCCCAATGTTTATATCTTTTAAAAGAGTTGGGGTTCCAGATTCTAAAAGCCAAAGCTCTCTACCATTTTCTCCATTATCGGCAGAAAACAAAACGTTATCTCCAAACTTAAAAAAATTTTGAACATTAGAAGAATTAGTTCCCTCTTTATTAATATCCTTTAAAATTTTTGTTCCAGATACTGTACCGTCAGATATCCATAATTCTTTTCCAAACCAATTCTTATCTGATGCTGTAAAAATTACATTCCCATTAAAATCAATTATATCTTCAATATTATTATCATCAAATTCTGGATGAATATCTTTTAATAGTTGGGTTCCAGATGCTGTACCATCAGTAACCCAAATTTCATAACCGTTACTATCATTTCCTTGAAAATACAACTTATTACCAGAAATCATATATTGTCCATTATGCCAAAACTCTTTAACATCGGTATTAATTTTTGAGGTACCTTCCTTAGTTCCATCTGAAAACCAAAAACTATTTCCGAAGTTAAAAAAGCACAACTTAGAGTTAAAAATAAAAAAACTTTTTACATTACTTTCTAAATCCATAACTTCTAAGGTACCCGATTCAGATCCATCGGATTTCCACAATTTTGTCCCATAAACAAAGAACAATTCGTTGTTAAAAACCACAATTGGTGTATTTGTAGAAAATGTACTTCCTGAACCCACATTAACATCTTTTACTTGTACAGTACCAGTTTCTGTACCATCAGTTTTCCATAATTCATTCCCTTGATTCGAATTACCTTTTGCTGAAAAATATATTTGATCATTCATTTTTATAAATCTCGAAGTGCCAAAAACAGAGAAATCTTTAATCTTTATAGTTCCAGATTCTGTCCCATCGGTTTTCCATAATTTATTTTCTGCCGTAAAAATCATTTCATCATTAATCGTATCATGAAAAGATTGAATAGAAGTGAATTTTTTTATTTTTCTAGTTCCAGATTCTGTACCATCGGTTTTCCAAAGGAAAAACTCATCATTATCTGCAGCAAAAAAGTACATAAAATTATTAGAAACAAATGGGGACAGAGTAGTCATACCACTTTCTAAACCAGGTATAAAATCTTTAAACAATTCTGTTCCAGATTCTGTTCCGTCGGTTTTCCATAATTCTTGCCCATGAATTCCATCATCTGCTATAAAATAAATAAGACCATTAAATTGAGTTTTACCTGTAGGATTACTTGAATAAGTACCTAAATTAATATCTTTAAGTAATACAGCTTGACAAAAACTATTAAGAAACGATAAGAAGAAAATTAAGAGTAATGATTTTTTCATAACATATTGATTTTAAAATTAATACTCCAAAAATCGAATATATGTCCATCAATTTCAATAAGGCATCTGCCGTATTTTTAAAACAAAAAAAGCATCCAGAATTGGATGCTTTTTAAAATTATAAGTTTTACAACTTAATATGCCCTTTCATCATTTCCTTCATAAAAGTTTATGAAAGCTTGATTTACAACTCTCATTCCACCTGGTGTAGGATAATCTCCTGTAAAATACCAATCTCCTAAATTATCAGGACAAGCTTTATGCAAACCCTCTACAGTTTGGTAAATCACTTCAACATCCGCATCTATATCATCCGTTTTTAACATCTGCGCTATTTTAGCAGAAACCTCTTCGGTTGTAAAAGAACTATAAATATCTTTTACATGATTTATAATTTCTTCATCATTTTTAGATTGTTGTTCTTTACATTTCTTATAAACATCGTCTACTATATGATACTTATTATGATCCTTAAGCAACTCTAAAGCTGCCTTAAAAGCGATAAAAGCCTCAATTCTAGCCATATCAATTCCATAACAATCTGGATATCTAATTTGAGGAGCAGAAGAAACTACAACTATTTTCTTAGGGCTTAACCTGTCTAATATTTTAATAATACTCTTTTTTAATGTTGTACCTCGAACAATACTATCATCAATAATTACTAAATTATCTGTAGGTTTTACAACTCCATAAGTAATATCGTAAACGTGTTCTACTAAATCATCTCTAGAACTATCGTCTGCAATAAAGGTTCTTAATTTAGCATCTTTAATAGCAATTTTCTCAAAACGAGGTCTTTCTGATAAAATTTCCGTTACCCTTTCTGCTGATAATTTTCCATCTCCAGCTAAAATTTTTGCTGTTTTTTGCTGATTTAAAACATCCTCTGCAGCTTCCGTCATTCCATAAAAAGAAGTTTCTGCTGTATTAGGAATGTATGAAAACACTGAATTTGATATATCTGAATCAATTGATTTTAAAATTTTTGGAAACACATATTTTCCTAAATTTTTACGTTCTTCATAAATACCTGCATCACTTCCTCTAGAAAAATAAATACGCTCAAATGAACAAGCTTTATTTTCTCTTGGCTCATTAACCTTCTTTATAGAAACCTTACCACTTTTCTTAATAATTAATGCATGACCTCTCTCTAATTCTTGAACTTTATCTATTTTAACATTAAATACAGTTTGAATAACTGGTCTTTCTGACGCTACAACTACAACCTCATCGTCTTCATAAAAATATGTAGGTCTAATTCCGTTAGGATCTCTTAAAACAAAAGCATCTCCATGCCCAACTAAACCTGCCATTGCGTAACCTCCATCCCAATTTTTAGAAGATCTTTTTAAAACTTTTTTTAAGCTTAAATTTTCTTCTATATAAGGGGATGCATCTCTTTTGCTAAATCCTTTTTTCTTAGCTTGCTGGTACAGTTTTGCTACTTCATCTTCTAAAAAATGCCCAATCTTTTCCATTACAGTTACTGTATCTGTAGCTTCTTTTGGATGCTGACCTAATTCTATAAGCTCTTCTAACATCTGCTTAGAGTTGGTCATATTAAAGTTACCTGCAACAATTAAGTTTTGGTGCCTCCAATTACTTTGACGTAAAAAAGGATGTACGCTTTCTATAGAATTTTTACCAAACGTACCATAACGTACATGACCTAAGAATAAATTTCCAACATAAGGCATATTTTCTTCTTGCCATGCTATATCATCTTTCTTATCTGGATTTTCCTCTAAAACACCATTTAATCGACCATTAATTTGCGCAAAAATATCTTGAATAGGTGTAGGTTTATTAGAACGTACTCTACTTATATATCTTGTACCTGGTTCTACGTTAAATTTTACACTAGCAAAACCAGCTCCATCTTGTCCACGGTTATGCTGTTTTTCCATTAATAAATACATTTTATTAATTCCGTAAAAAGCAGTTCCGTATTTATCCTTATAAAATTGTAATGGTTTTTTTAATCTAACTAATGCAATTCCGCATTCGTGTTTAATTGCGTCACTCATTTTAATGGGTTGTTTTGTTGTGTTTTATGTATAAAAAAATCCGCGTTTTTAGGCGCGGATTTTTATTTATGTTAACTCTATATCGAATTGTGTTAATTCTTTAAACGCTTGCAAGCGTGTTTTAACTTCGTCGGTTGTAAGCTCTTGCATTCGTTCTGTACCAAATTTCTCTACACAGAAAGATGCTAAATTAGAACCGTAAATAATTGCGTTCTTCATGTTTTCAAAAGAAATATCTTCTGTCTTCGCTAAATAACCGCAGAAACCACCTGCAAAAGTATCTCCTGCTCCTGTTGGATCAAAAACCTCTGCTAAAGGTAATGCTGGTGCATAAAACATTTTACCGTTGTTAAACAACAAAGCTCCATGTTCTCCTTTTTTAATAACTACATATTTAGGTCCCATTTTATGAATTTTCTTAGCAGCATTTACCAAAGAATATTCACCAGAAAGCTGACGCGCTTCTTCATCATTAATAGTTATTACATCTACTCTTTTTAAAACAGTATGTAAATCTGCTAAAGCAATGTCCATCCAAAAGTTCATCGTATCTAAAACTACTAACTTTGGTCTTTCATTCATCTGATCTAAAACAGACGCTTGGGTTAAAGGATGTAAATTACCTAACATTACAATACCTGCATCTTTAAAATTTTCAGGAACCACCGGTGTAAAAGTCTCTAAAACATTTAGCTCTGTAATTAAAGTATCTCTAGAGTTCATATCATTATGATATTTTCCACTCCAGAAAAAAGTTTTTCCTTCATTTACAATTTCAATTCCATCAGTATTAATTCCTTTAGAATTCATCATATCTAAATATGACTGTGGAAAATCTCCACCAACTACAGAAACAACTCCTGTTTTAACTCCAAACTGACTTGCGGCTAAACCAACAAAAGTTCCAGATCCTCCAAGAATCTTATCTGTTTTACCAAAAGGTGTTTCAATTGCATCAAATGCTACAGTACCAACTGCTAATAATTTGCTCATTTCTTAAATTTAATCAGTAATTTTGCACAATAAATGTACAAACCTTTTACAAAGGGCAAAAATAAGTTTAAAAAATGACTATCAAAGAAATACAAGAAGAAATTATTGATGAGTTCTCTATGTTTGATGATTGGATGGATCGTTATGAATATATCATAGAACTTGGCAAATCTTTACCAATAATTAGTTCTGAATATAAATTAGATGAAAATTTGATAAAAGGCTGCCAATCGAAAGTTTGGTTGTATTCTGAGCTAGAAGACGAAACTATTAAATTTACTGCGGATAGTGATGCAATTTTAACAAAAGGAATTGTGGCACTCTTATTGAGGGTTTACTCGAATCAAAAACCAGTAGATATATTAACTGCAGAAACTAACTTTATAGATGAAATAGGTTTAAAAGAGCATCTTTCACCTACTAGAGCTAATGGATTAGTTTCTATGGTAAAACAAATAAAAATGTACGCAATTGCGCAACAAGCAAGATTACAAAATTAAGAATTAAACAAATGACAGATAAAGAATTAGAAGAAATTGGAGATAAAATAATTAGAGTTGTAAAAACAATATACGACCCTGAAATTCCGGTAGATATATACGAATTAGGTTTAATTTACGATGTTTTTGTGTCCGATGAAAACAATGCTAAAATATTAATGACATTAACTTCTCCTAATTGTCCGGTTGCAGAATCTTTACCTAAAGAAGTAGAAGACAAAGTAAAAACTTTGAAAGAAATTAACGAATGTGAAGTTGAAATTACATTCGATCCTACTTGGACACAAGAAATGATGAGTGAAGAAGCAAAATTAGAATTAGGAATGCTATAATTTAGTTGGCAGTAGTTAGTAAACAGCAAGCGATTATAATATTTGCAGGTTTCTATTACTACCAGTTCGAGTAATTTTGATTTTTCTTCAAAATTATATCGAAATCAACTACAAAAATTAAACAAAATGGCAGAAGAAATTATAAATAGAGTTGCAAATAGCAAATTAAAAACTTTTGATCTTGAAGAAATTTATCCTAACGGAGAAAGAGTTTTATTTGATATTAAAGATTGGTTATTTGAAGAAATCATTTTAAAAGAAAAAGATTTTAGAGATTTTGTAAAAAACCATGACTGGTCTCAGTATAAAAACTCATTTGTAGCTATTTCCTGTTCGGTAGATGCTATTGTTCCTTCTTGGGCTTTTATGTTGGTTGCAGCAGAATTAATACCTTTTGCAAATAAAGTAGTTATTGGTAATTTAGAGTTATTAGAAACCGTAATTTATCAAGAATTAATTGGCTTCTTAGACTTAAGAGATTTTACTGATAAACCTGTTATTATAAAAGGTTGTGCAGAAAAACCAATACCAAACTCTGCTTTTGCTTTTCTGATTGAAAAATTACAACCGTTAGCAAAAAGCATTATGTTTGGTGAAGCATGCTCTACTGTACCACTTTACAAATCAAAAAAATAAATTATTTTAGAAGCTTAAAAACAAAGAACTTTGAAGAAAATTATTTTCCTTTTTTTCATATTATTCTCAGTAAATTTTTCTGCTCAAGAGCAAAATAAAGACACAATACCTGTTCCTAAATGGAAAATTCATGGAAGATTTGCTTTTGTGTTTAATCAATCTTCATTCTCTAATTGGGCTTCTGGAGGTGAAAATACAATAGCAGGAAATATTGATATTAATTATGATTTTAATTACAAAAAAGACAATATAAACTGGGATAGTAGAATAATAACAGGTTATGGTTTAAGCCATTTAAGTGAAAAAGGTTGGAGAAAAACCAACGACCGTTTTGAGTTTAACTCTTTGTTTGGTTTTAAAACTACTACTTATTGGTTTTTGTCTTTTTTAACCAATTTTAAATCACAATATTCAGATGGTTTTGACTACAAAAAAGAACCTAAGGTACTTGTATCTGAACTTTTATCTCCTGCATATTTAACATTCGGCCCCGGTTTGTTGTGGAAGAAATCTGATAATATAAATTTAAATATTGCTCCAGCCACAGCTAGATATACCTTTGTAAATGAAGCTTTTTCCGGAAAATTTGGTGTAGAAGAAGGTAAAACCACAGCTTTTAGTTTAGGTTTTAACCTTTCTAGTTATTATAAATTTAGCTTAATGGAGAATATTGAAATGGAAAATATCTTAACAATGTACTCAGATTATTTAGCTAATGTTGGAAATATTGATATCGATTACCAAACTAATATTCGTTTTGTAGTAAATAAGCATATTAAAATGCATATGACTTTCCATACCATAATAGATGACAATTCTTCAAGCAAAATTCAATTAAAACAACTTTTTGGCTTAGGAATTAATTATACTTTTCATGAAAAAGTGACTTATTAATATTTTTATTGTCTAATCAATTAAAGTGTATTTTTGCACCCAAATAAAAATGAAAAAAAATGAAAAAATTATCAATCTTAATTTTATTTGCATTTGTTAGCTTATCTGTAAACGCACAAACTGCAGAAGAGTTAAAAAAAGAACAAGCTCCTAAAAAAGCTAAAATAGCTAAATTACAAGGAGAAGTAGATGCCTTACAAGCCAAAATAAATGCTCTTCCTGGATGGAGAAAAGGTGCTTTTGGTACTATTGGAGCTAGTATTTCTGGCTTTAACAATTGGTATTCTAGATCTGCCCCTACAGCTTCTGCTGGTAATATTGGAGTTACAATAAACGCCTTTGCTAACTTAATTGAAGAAGATTATTTCTGGAGAAACTCTGCTGCTGTAAATTTAGGTTGGGTAAAATTAGATGAAAAAGGAGTAGCTGGAGATGAAGGTTTTGATGCTGCAACAGATGTGTTTACAATTAGCTCTTTATACGGTAAAAGATTAAACAAAAAATGGGCACTTTCTGGATTAGCAGAATACAGAACAACCATAATAGATAACTTTAATGACCCTGGATATTTAGATTTAGGTGTTGGTATGACTTGGACTCCAACAAACAACTTAGTAGTTGTTATGCATCCTGGAAACTACAATTTTGTTTTTAGTTCTGGAGATACTGTTTTTGAATCTTCTTTAGGTGCAAAAATTGTAGCTGATTACACTAAAAAATACGGTAAACTAAGTGTTAAATCTAATTTATCTATGTTTCAAAGTTATAAAACATCAGATTTATCAAACTGGACATTTACAAACTCTCTTGGTTACACAATCTGGAACGGAATTGGTGTTGGTTTCGAATTAGGTCTTCGTAAAAATAAACAAGAAGCTTTAAACAATGCTTTAATTACAGATGTAAATTCAACATTTAGTAATGTAGATAATAAATTACAATCTTATTTCTTATTAGGCTTAAGCTATGCCTTTTAATTTTAAAAAAATTCTAACAAAACCTCAAAAAGAAATTTTTGAGGTTTTTTATTTTAACTACTTTTACATTCTAAATTTCTGTTAATGACAATTTTAATAATTTACGCAACAATTTCTATTTTCTTTTCTTTTTTATGCTCTATTTTAGAAGCAGTTTTATTAAGTATAACACCTACTTTTATCAACCTTAAAAAAAGCGAAGGTTTAGATTATGCTAACGAATTAGAAACATTAAAAAAGGATGTAGACAAACCTTTAATAGCCATTCTAACCATTAATACTATTGCCCATACTGTTGGTGCAATTTTAGTAGGTGTACAAGCAAAAGTTGCATATGCAGAAATGTATGGAACTGCAGTAAAATCTATTTTTGGAATTAAAATTACCGAAGATGTTATGGTAGGTGTTGTTTCTACAGTAATGACAATTCTTATTTTGGTTGCATCAGAAATAGTACCAAAAACAATTGGTGCAACTTACTGGAAACAACTTGCAAACTTTACTTCTAAAGCTTTAAAAATAATGATATTCCCATTAAAATGGACTGGTGTTTTATGGGTTTTACAATTAACAACTAAATTAATTGGAGGTAAAGGTCATGGAAGTGTTTTAAGTAGAGAAGGGTTTTTGGTAATGACTGAAATGGCTGAAAAAGATGGCGTTTTCAAAGAGAATGAAAGCAAGGTTATTAGAAATCTACTTGGATTTAAAAACATAAAAGTAAATGATGTAATGACGCCAAGAACAGTTTTAGAAATTGCAGATGAAAGCCTTACCATTAAATCTTTTTATAACGAACATAAGAATTTACCTTTTTCTAGAATTCCTGTTTTTACAGAAAATCCAGATGCTATCTCTGGTTATTTCCTTAAAGACACATTATTAGAAGCTATTATTGATGGTAAAGGAGATGATACACTTGCTACAATTAAAAGAAATATTTTAATAACTGAAAGAGATTTATCTATTCCTGATTTATTTGACAAGCTAATAAAAGAAAAAGAACACATTGCACTAGTTGTAGATGAATATGGATCTGTGAGTGGTATCGTTTCTCAAGAAGATGTTATAGAAACCTTGTTAGGTTTAGAAATTGTTGATGAGAGCGACTCTGTAACAGATTTACAGGCTCATGCAAAAAAATCTTGGAAAAATAGAGCTAAGAAAATGGGCATTACTAAAGAAGGAAATTAAAGAGTAAAAATAATTTAACCCACAAATTTCATAAACCTTGTGGGTTAAATAAATGATTATTCTTCCTCTTTATATTCGTAATATAAAAAATCGTTATAAGGAAAACGTTGTATATGAATTTTCTTTACTTCTTCGTATGTTTTCTCTTTAAAATCTTCTAAATTCTCTTTATTTAACGCAGAAATAAAAATAGATTCTTTGTTCAAATCATTCATCCAAGTTTTTTTCCAGTCTTCTAAAGTATAATGTTCTTTTCCTTTTTCGGTTACTAAATCATCTTCTTCAATAGTTTCATGAGAGTAAGCATCAATCTTGTTAAATACCATTAAAGTAGGCTTATCCGCACATTTAATTTCTCCTAAAATTGTATTTACAGATGCAATATGATCTTCGAAATTTGGATGAGAGATATCAACAACATGTAACAATAAATCGGCTTCACGAACCTCATCTAAAGTAGATTTAAAAGATTCTACTAGTTGTGTTGGTAATTTTCTAATAAACCCAACAGTATCTGTCATTAAAAAAGGAATGTTTTTAATAACCACTTTTCTTACTGTAGTATCTAAGGTTGCAAAAAGTTTATTCTCAGCAAACACATCACTCTTACTAACAACATTCATTAATGTAGATTTCCCAACATTTGTATAACCTACCAAAGCAACTCGCACCATTTTTCCGCGATTCTTACGCTGAACGGCCATTTGCTTATCAATAGTTAATAATTTCTTTTTTAGAATGGTAATTTTATCACGAATAATACGTCTATCTGTTTCTATTTCTGTTTCACCAGGTCCACGCATTCCAATACCACCTTTTTGCTTATCAAGGTGTGTCCATAATCTAGTTAAACGTGGTAGTAAATATTGGCATTGCGCCAATTCTACCTGAGTTTTTGCAGAACTAGTTTGCGCTCTTTGTGCAAAAATATCTAAGATTAAATTGGTTCTATCTAAAATTTTACAATCTAAAACTTTCTCGATATTACGTATTTGAGCTGGTGATAATTCATCATCAAAAATAGCGGTACCAATTTTATTCCCTTCAATATAACCTCTAACTTCTTCTAACTTACCTGCACCTAAAAAAGTTTTAGGATTTGGTTTTTCCATTTTTTGAACAAAACGTTTTACAGTAACTCCTCCTGCAGTTGACGTTAAAAACTCTAACTCGTCTAAATATTCTTCAGATTTTGCTTCGTCTTGTTGTTGCGTTATAACACCTATTAAAACTGCTTTTTCTGATATGGCTTCTTTTTGATCTATCATACAATGCAAAAATACAAACATTCTTATTCTTAAAACCAAAAAAACCTCAATACAAATTGAGGTTCATTTAATTAATTCAAATCATCTTACTTTTTCTCCTACTATTTCTTTCTAAAAGCTAATTATTATTAGTACAAAAATAATTAACTTCTATATAGATTGGGGTTTACTTATGTTATAAAAACATCTCTTCTAAGTTATGTTTTTGCTCTAAAAATTTACTTATTTTTACAATTAAACCTATTTTATGTTTCCTTCTATTTCTTCTTCTAAACAAAAACAAAGTATTACAACTATTGGTTTTTATAATGTTGAAAATCTTTTTGATACTAAAGACGATCCTTCTACTGCAGATGATGATTTTACACCAAAAGGAAAGAAACAATGGACTTACAAAAAATATAAAATAAAGATTAAAAAACTAGGTTCTGTAATTTCGCAACTAGGATTGAAAAGGTCTAAATACCCGCCAGCAATTGTTGGTTTAGTGGAAGTAGAAAATGCTAAAGTTGTTAATGATATTGCAAATTCATCATATTTAAGAAAACATCATTATGGTTATGTTCATCACTGATTCTCCAGACGAACGTGGTATTGATGTTGCTTTGCTATATAACAAAATTGCCTTTGAATTATTATCTTCTAAAACCTATCCTATTTTTTTAAAAGACGATAAAGGAGACAGAGATTACACAAGAGATATCTTAAAAGTTAGTGGAAATTTACATGGCGAATTAATTCATATTTTGGTAAATCATTGGTCTTCTAGAAGAGAAGGTGCTAAAGAAAGCGAACCTAAAAGAATTATAGCAGCAGAAACTTTAAGAGGTCTTATTGATACTATTAAAGAAAAAGAAATGGATGCAAAAATTATAATTATGGGCGATTTTAACGACGACCCTAATAGTAAAAGCGTACAAGAATATTTGGTAAAAGATGATTTTTACAATCCGATGGAAAGCTTATTGGATGTAAAAAAACTAGGAACCACAACTTATGATAAAAAATGGAACCTCTTCGATCAAATTATTTTCAGTAAAAATTTTCTAGAAAAAAAGAAGGTAAATTGTATTTTAAACATGCAGAAATTTTCAATAAAAAATGGCTAAAAATATTTAAAGGAAAATTAAAAGGAAGTCCTTTTAGAACTTATATTGGACCTTGGTATCAAGGTGGATTTTCAGACCATTTTCCTGTATATGCTTTTTTAAAAAAGGACGATAAAGTTTGATTCTTCCTGAAAGAAAACTAATCCTTACCAACATTCTTAAAAGCTTCTCTTAATTTTTCATCATTTAAAATGTATTTTTTGTATTTACCATCTTTATATCTGTAATAAATAAAAAACGGCATAAATAAAAAAGAAAAATAAAAGACACCTAAACCCATTACAATTTGTGCTTTTTCATGTTCTACATTCACCAAATATAAACCTGTTGCCATCCAAATTAGAAAGATAACAAACATTATTTTTAACGCTAATTTCATACTGTAAATTTACAAAAGTTATATTTTTGAAGGATGAAGAAATTAATTCTTTTCTTAATAATTATATTTGGCTGTAAATCCACTCGAAATACATTTAAAAACATGGACAAAAAAATTGTGATTGCACATAGAGGTGCTTCTGGTTATTTACCCGAACATACATTAGAAGCAAAAGCAATGGCACATGCAATGAATGTAGATTTTATTGAACAAGATTTAGTATTAAGTAAAGATGATGTAGCTATAGTAATTCATGATATTTATTTGGATGATGTAACTGATGTTGCTACAAAATTTTCTGATAGAAAAAGAGAAGACAACCGATATTATGTAATCGATTTTACGTTTAAAGAGTTAAAAACACTACAAGTTACAGAACGATTCAATCCAAAAACAGGAGAACAAGTATTTAAAACTCGTTTTCCAATTTGGAAAGGAAATTTTAAACTTCATTCTTTACAAGAAGAAATTGAATTAATACAGGGTTTAAATAAATCTACCGGAAAAAATATTGGTATTTATCCTGAAATTAAAGAACCTGAATTTCATAAAAAAGAAGGAAAAGACTTAACTAAAGTCGTTTTAAAAGTTCTTGCTGATTATGGTTACAAAACAAAAAAAGACAATTGTATTTTACAATGTTTTAATGCTTTAGAATTAGAACGAATTCGAGTAGAATTAAAGTCTGAGTTATTTTTAGTTCAGCTGATGGAATTTTCAGAAGAAACCAAAAAATTGAAACATTTTGCAACTTATGCAGACGGAATTGGACCTTGGTACAAGCAAATTTTAGATAAAAAAGTTGATGGTAAATTTACATTTACTTCTTTAGTTTCTAATGCTCATAAATTAGGCTTAAAAGTACATCCTTATACTTTTAGAGCAGATGCTTTAGCAGAGTTTTCTTCTTTTAAAGAAATGATGCAAACACTTTTAATTGATGTAAATGTTGATGGTGCTTTTACAGATTTTCCTGATTTGGTTGTAGAGTTTCTTAAATAAAAGCAATTCTCATAAACAGACCAATTTACCCCTTTAAAATTAAAGGAGAAAGTATTAAAAAAACTAAAAAACCGGTTAAGAGCAAAGAAATAATTAACGGTTTTGTAATTTCTTTCTTTTTATAAATTAAATCTTTTCCTAAATATTTATTCCAAAAAATTCTGATAAAATGGTATATCCAATTAAGTTTAAAATTAAAGTCGTTAAAAAACTCTTTGGTAAAAAATTTAGAAGAAAATAAACAAAAATAGTATAAATAATACTAAAAAAAAGTACCTGAATCCTTTCTTTTGGCTTTTTCATCACCTTTAAATTGTACATCAACAAAACTGCACCAAAAATTGTACTAAAGAATATTGTAAAACCTCGTATTGCATTTTTAGAATACAATGTTGATTGTTCAAATTCATTAAAAGCGCCTTCGTTAGAAGTAAATTCTTTTTCTAAAGAAGCTGATTTTAATTCTTTTTCTGCAATAACCTCTTCGTTTAATTCAATTTCACCTTCTACTATTAAGTTTCTTTTTTCTAACTCCCAAATAACCGCTTGCAAAGCTTCATTTGTGTAATTCTCTTTTTGATCAATGATTCCTTCTAACTCCACATTAGATTTCAGTTTCATATTTCTCGAAAAACTATTACTCTTCATTTTTTCTTAATTTTAAGCAGTAACTTCAATCAATTTATTTCTATAAGCAGTAAGTAATTTCGATTTAGAGATAAAACCAACATACTTATCATCTTTTACAACAGGTAAATTCCACGCATCACTTTCTTTAAACTTTTGCATAACTTGAGCTACAGAATCATTATAAAAAATAATTTCTGGTGCAGATTTCATAACTGTTTCTACAGTAACTTTATCATACATTTCGGTATCGAACATTATAGATCTAATATCATCTAATAATACAATTCCTAAAAATTGTTTTTCTTTATTGATAACAGGAAAAATATTTCTAGTAGAATGTGCAACTGCCTTTTTTAGCATTTCCCCCAATGTCATCTCTGGATTTACTACTTTAAAATTCTTTTCGATAAGCTTATTAATCTGCATCATCATTAAGACATTTTTATCTTTATTATGTGTAATTAACTCACCTCTTTTTGCTAATTCAACTGTATATATAGAATTGGATATAAAGTATTTTGTAAATGCAAAACTAATAGCTGCAACCAACATTAAAGGCACAAACAAATCATAACCTCCGGTAATTTCTGCTATTAAGAAAATTGCTGTTAAAGGCGCATGTAATACTCCTGCCATTAAACCTGTCATACCAATTAAAGTAAAATTACTTTCAGAAACATTACCTCCCAATGCATTAATAATCTTCGCAAATACATTACCCAATGCAGAACCCATTACTAAAGTTGGGATAAAAATACCACCAACTCCACCAGCAGCAAAAGTTGTTGTCATTGCAATTGCTTTAAAGATGGTAATTAAAAGTAAAAATGTAATTACAATCCAAACATTTGTAAAATCTACTTGATAAGGAATCTCTTTTAAAGCTCCTAAAGTGTTGCCTTGCAAAAGATTATTAATTAATCCGTAACCCTCACCGTATAAAGGCGGAATTAAATACAACATAACGCCAATTGCTAATCCGCCAAAAATTAATCTGTGAATTGGTTTTTTTATCCTTTTAAAAAAATTAGTGATTCGAAAATAGATTTTCGAAAAATAAACAGAAGCAACACCAGTTCCTAATCCCAATAAAACATAATAAAAAATGTCTTTAGATTGAAAAGCATCAACTAATTTAAAACCCAACAAAGCATCTTTTTCAAAAAAGAAATAAGAAGTCATTACAGCAGAAACAGATGCTAATAATAAAGGAACTAAAGATGCAAACGCTAAGTCTAAACTAAAAATTTCTACTGCAAAAATAATGGCTGCAACTGGCGCTTTAAACATAGAAGACATTGCACCAGCAGTTGCACAACCAATAAGTAACATTCTAGTTTTAGTGTTCATATGAAAAACTTGGGCAACATAAGACCCCAAAGCTGCACCTGTGCTCACTGCTGGCCCTTGTAAACCTGCAGAACCACCAAAACCAACGGTTATTGGCGCTGTAATTAAAGAAGCATACATTTTGTACTTTTCTATAATTCCGTTTCTTTTAGAAACTGCATGTAACGTGGTAGAAATACCATGACCAATATCTTTTTTTATGATTTTAGTTTTAATGTAATACACCAAAACCAAACCAATAATCGGAAAAATAAAATACAATGAGTAATGAATGTCTTTAATAAATTTACCTTCTAAAACATCATGAAAAAAGAAGGTTAAATTTTTTAAGATAGCCGTTCCTAAACCTGCTAATAAACCAACCAGAATACTTAAAACATATACAAACTGTCGTTCGGAAATATATTTATATCTCCAAATTAAAATCCTTTTTAAAAACTTGTTTTTTGTTGGCAATTTTATCTTTTTGGTTTCAATAACTACATTGCTTTACTTTAAGTAAAACAGTGTTATTAATATAGTCTTTGGGCTGTTTAATCTACTAAATTTCTTACAATTCTGTTTTTTTAATTCCAGTAACTGTAATTCCGTGTGTTGTTAACGTCTTTACTTTATCAGGATTATTGGTTAACATTTTTACAGATTTAACTTTTAAGAAATCTAAAATTTCTGCAGCAACTGTAAAATCTCTTCCATCTTTTATAAAGCCAACTTTCTCATAAGCTTCCGCTTGCGAAATACCTTTTTTCTTGTGTTCTATACTTTTAATCAATGCAAAATGCCCGTTTCCTTTTCCTTCTTGCTCTAACCAAATTACAATTCCTTTTCCTGCTTTCTGAATTAACTGTTGAGAAATTTCCATTTGTTCTCTACAATCACACTCTATGCTATTAAAATGATGTGCAAAAATACAAGAAGAATGAACTCTACATAACACATCTTCTTCACCATCAACATTGCCCATTACCAAAGCATGCGATTCTTTTTGACCGTTATAAAATAAGGTTTCTTTAAACTCGCCAAACTTTGTTTTAATATTCGTTTCTGCTAATTTTACAATCATCTTATTGTATTAAAAAATCCCGCTCTATAATCTAGAACAGGATTTATATTTTATTCATTTAGAGCCTATTCGAGTAAACTCACTATTAATTATGAGGTTACTTCGTCATACTTTCTCGTAATGACATTTTTATTCTTGAATATTTAATTTCAAACTCAATTCTGTAAGTTGCTCATCATCTATAAAAGCCGGCGCATCAATCATTACATCTCTACCGGAGTTATTTTTCGGGAATGCAATAAAATCTCTAATGGTTTCTTGCCCGCCTAAAATAGCAACTAACCTATCCAAACCGAAAGCCAAACCACCATGAGGAGGCGCTCCGTATTCAAAAGCATCCATTAAGAAACCAAATTGTGCTTTTGCATCTTCTTCAGAAAAACCTAAATGCTTTAACATGGTTGCTTGCATTTGTTTATCGTGAATTCTAATAGAACCACCACCAATTTCGTTACCGTTTAAAACCAAATCGTATGCATTTGCTTTTACTGCACCTGGGTCTGTATCTAATAATTCCATCTGACCAGGTTTTGGCGATGTAAATGGATGGTGCATTGCATGGTAATGCCCAGTTTCTTCGTCTAATTCTAATAATGGGAAATCGATAACCCAAAGCGGTGCAAATACTTTAGGATCTCTCAACCCTAAACGTTCTGCCAATTCCATACGTAAAGCAGACATTTGTGCTCTTACTTTATTAGTTTCACCAGACAAAACACAGACTAAATCACCTGGTTTTGCACCAGTAATTTCTGCCCATTTTGCTAAATCTTCTTGATCGTAGAATTTATCTACAGAAGACTTGAATGTTCCATCTTCGTTTACACGAGCGTAAATCATTCCTAAAGCACCAACTTGCGGGCGTTTAACCCACTTAATAATATTATCTATTTCTTTTCTTGTGTATGCATTTCCGCCAGGAACAGCGATACCAACAACTAATTCAGCAGAATTAAAAACACCAAAATCTTTATGTTGTGTAACGGCGTTTAACTCGCCAAACTCCATTCCAAAACGAATATCTGGTTTGTCGTTTCCATACAAACGCATAGCATCGTCATATAACATTCTTGGAAATTTATCCACCTCAACATTATTCACTTCTTTTAGTAAGTGACGTGTTAAGCCTTCAAAAATATTTAAAATATCTTCTTGCTCTACAAACGCCATTTCACAGTCAATTTGTGTAAATTCTGGCTGTCTGTCTGCACGTAAATCTTCATCTCTAAAGCATTTTACAATCTGAAAATATTTATCCATTCCACCAACCATCAACAATTGTTTAAAGGTTTGTGGAGATTGAGGTAAAGCATAAAACTGACCTTCATTCATTCTACTTGGAACCACAAAATCTCTTGCACCTTCTGGTGTAGATTTAATTAAATACGGTGTTTCAACTTCAATAAATTCTTGGTCAGACAAGTATTTTCTAACTTCCATCGATACTTTATGACGGAAAATCAAACTATCTTTTACCGGATTTCTTCTAATATCAAGATATCTATATTTCATTCTAATATCTTCTCCTCCATCAGTTTCATCTTCAATTGTAAAAGGTGGTGTCACAGATGCGTTTAAGATTTCTAATTTAGAAACCAAAACCTCAACATCTCCGGTAGACATTTTAGAATTTTTAGATTCTCTATCTATTACTGTACCTGTAACTTGTATTACAAACTCTCTACCAAGAGATTTTGCTTTGTCCATCATATCCTTTGGTGTACGTTCTTCGTCAAAAATTAACTGCGTAATTCCATATCTGTCACGTAAATCTACCCAAACCATAAAACCTTTATCTCGGCTTTTTTGTACCCAACCCGCTAAGGTTACTTCTGTATTTATATGCGATGCTCTTAACTCGCCACAAGAATGACTTCTATACATTGTAAATTTCAATTTACAATTCTGAACTTGTTTCAGAATCTTTGTTATGTTTTTGTAATTCTGAACTTATTTCAGAATCTGATGCAAAATTAAACAATTTCATAAGAAAAATGGTTTTTTGGGCGTTCATTTCTAAACAGAAATGCCCCGCTTTTCGCACTCGCTTTTTTTATGCTGAACTCGATTCAGTATCTGTTTATATTTAAAATAAATTTCATTGTTTTTGAAAGATACTGAATCGAGTTCAGCATAAAAAAAGAGCTCAAACAAATGCTTCAATCGGTAACGCAGAATCCGTCAAATTCTTTGTAAATTTGTCTTTATGAGCGTAATTAACATTCAAGATAAATTTAAGTTATTTTCAGATTTATGGTCTCCAAAAAAAGTTGGAGAATTAAATAATCAACAAATATTATTGGCTAAACTAAAAGGTGAATTTGTTTTTCATAAACACGACAATGAAGACGAACTTTTTATGGTAATAAAAGGCTCTTTAGATATTGAGTTACGAGATAAAACCGTAACTTTAAATAAAGGCGAATTTTATATTGTTCCAAGAGGTGTAGATCACAAACCAATTGCTAAAGAAGAAGTACATGTTTTATTATTTGAGCCTCTTTCTATAAAACATACTGGTGATGTTATTGCAGATATAACTGTAGAAACTTACGAAAACATTTAAAAGAATTGTGAGTGTTTAGTTTTGAGTAGTGAGTTAACTCAAAATTAAACACTAATAATTAAAAACTTATTTTATGAGTAAATTATATTTAGTTCCTACACCAATTGGAAATTTAGAAGACATGACTTTTAGAGCGATTAGAATTCTAAAGGAAGTCGATTTTATTTTAGCAGAAGATACACGTACAAGCGGAAAACTCTTAAAACATTTTGAGATTGAAACGCAAATGCACAGTCATCATATGCACAACGAGCATAAATCTGTAAAAGGTGTTGTACAACGAATTTTAAACGGAGAAACTTGCGCTTTAATTTCTGATGCTGGAACGCCAGCAATTTCAGATCCTGGTTTTTTATTAACTAGAGCGTGTGTAGAAAATAATATTGAGGTTGATTGTTTACCTGGTGCAACCGCTTTTGTACCTGCATTAGTAAATTCTGGTTTGCCAAATGATAAGTTTGTTTTTGAAGGTTTTTTACCCGTAAAAAAAGGAAGACAAACTCGTTTAAAATTGTTAGCTGAAGAAACAAGAACTGTTATTTTTTATGAATCTCCACATAAACTTTTAAAAACCTTAGGCAATTTTGTAGAATATTTTGGAGCTGATAGAAAAGTTTCAGTATCAAGAGAATTAACAAAAATGTTTGAAGAAACTAAAAGAGGAACTGCCACTGAAGTTCTAGAATATTACACAAACAAACCTGCTAAAGGGGAAATTGTTATAATTGTAGAGGGGAAAAAATAAATATAGTTTTCTTATTTTTACTTTGATGCAAAACCTTTTATCCCAAATAAAAAACTGTACCATTTGTGAACCTCATTTAGATTTAGGCGCAAATCCTGTTGTTACAGGTCATAAAAATTCTAAAATTGTAATTATTGGTCAAGCTCCAGGAACTAAAGTTCATAAATCTGGAATTCCTTGGGATGATGCTTCTGGAAAACAATTGCGTAAATGGCTAAATGTTTCTGCTGAAGATTTCTATGATGTAGAAAAATTTGCAATTGTACCTATGGGTTTTTGTTATCCTGGAAAAGGAAAAAGTGGAGACAAACCTCCAAGAAAAGAATGTGCTCCAAAATGGCATCAACAATTATTTGATTTCATGCCAAATCTAGAACTCATTATTTTAATTGGGATGTATGCACAAAACTATTACTTAAAAGACAAAGCAAAAAGAACACTGACTGAAACCGTTGATAATTATCCTGAGTATTTACCCAAATATTTTACACTACCTCATCCAAGTCCTAGAAATCGTTTTTGGTTAACAAAAAATCCATGGTTTGAGAAAAATGTAGTTCCAGAATTACAGAAAAGAATTGCTAAAATTATCCTAACTTAATAATACTCTTTAGTTTATTTATCTTTTTATACATTTCATTAAAAAAGATAGTTCTTTCTAGAGCTGAATCTCCAGAAAGTTGTTTTGAAAATTCTAATTGTTTTTTTAAATACTTAAGAGCTTCATCACAAGTATCTGGGTCTGCAATTTTTATATAAGACAATGTTGTATAAGGCACAAAAAACTTTTGTGTTTTTTCTCCTTGCATAAATATAGTATTATTTAAATTCAACAAATCATTGCTATAAAACTTAAATACTTTGTTATTATTACTTCCTCTCTTACCTGTTGTACATTGATGTTCTATTTTTTGAATAGTTTTAAGAAAATCTTCAATAATTAACAATGCATCTTCTTGTTCAAGAATCTTACTTTTAAAAAAATACATAATTTGATTAATACTGCTAGTTAAAGTATCTGAACTCCAAATTTCTGTTGTTGCAACCGATTCATAAATATCTTCTAGCTGTTTTAACTTTGTTGATAAATAATCATTATTATCAAAATCTTTAAAAGCTATTCTTTTAAAATTGAATTGATCTGATAAAACATTTAAAAAAGCAAACATTTTAAATTTTCTGTAACTTTTGTATGAATAATAGACAGGAATATCTTTTGCAGAATATATTATTTCTGAAGATTGAAATTTAGAAATCTCTCTTAGTTCTGTTGATGCCAAACTAAAATATTCTCCTAATTTATCTACACTATTAACACCTTCCTTTTTTGTTACCCTAATAAAATCTTTTTTGTCGGAAAAAACATCTGTAATTGAAAAATCAAAAGCTTCCATTAATTTTAAAACTTCCTGAAGAGAAACTGCTGTTTTTCCAGAAATCCTTCTATAAGCTGCATCATAATTTATCTCTAATACTTGAGCGATTTCGTCAGTAAAAGAAAGTGATTCAGGAACTTTTTTCCTAATAAAATTAAATAATTTTTCTTCGGATTTCATAGGGTGTGAAACTTTTAAAAAAACTGAATGATTGTGTTATTTTAAAAGTACTATTTTAATTTTAATAAAAACAGCTTCTTCCATTATTTATTAATTTTTTCCCATTTTGACAGTATAAAACCCGAAATTTACAAAACAAAAAAATAAGTTTTGTGTTTTTTGCAAATCAACTAACATTCTTAATAAGTATAAATGGTTATTAATTACATGAAATTATTATTGGGGGATAATATATTTTATTAAAAAAGTCTTCTTGTTTTGCAAGAAGGCTTTTTTATTTATAATCATTTCTGTGATATAAAATTATTTTTATCTGTTTTTTGTAAGTTTACATTTCAAAATAAAAAACCATGATTAAAAAATCTATTTTATTCTTCTTTTGCCTAATTATTATTTCTTCTTGTAAAGAACAAAAGACTTTAACTCAGTCTGATTATTCAGATGTAATAAACAAAGAATTTACAGGAGATTTAGCATATAATACTACTTCTTTTGTAGAAAAATATTGGAGAGTTGTAGGTAATACTGGTTTTAATAAAAGTATTTATAAAATAGAGTCAGAACTTGTAAAAGCTGGTTATGTTTTAGAAGATAATGCCACACAAGAAGATATTTTAACCTACAGAATTGAAAAAAGACCTCTAAGAAAACCAACTTGGGAATCTGTTAATGCTTCAATTTTTATTGATGGAGAAAAAGAAGTTTTGTTACAACATGCAACCAACAGAAATATGATTGCATTAAATTCTTACAGCACTCCAAAAGAAGGTATTTCTGCTGAAGTAGTTTACATAAAAGACTTTAAAAATATTTCGAAGCTAGATTTAAAAGGAAAAATTGTTTTTGCAGAAACAAGTCCTTATAGAATTTACAAAGCTGCTATTGTTGATGGTAAAGCAGTAGGAATTATGACCTACAACAATCCCAAATATTTACAACCAGAGAAAAATGTAACATCAATTCAGTTTAGATCAATTCCATTAGATACAATAAACAAACCTTGGGCAATTGCTATGTCTTATGAAGCTAAAGAAAGATTAAAAAAATCTTTAGAAAAAGGAAAAACTACCTTAAATGTAAAGATTGAAACGAATATTTATCCTTCTGAAGAACTAACAATTGTTGCCGATATTAAAGGAAACGAGAAACCAAAAGAACGTTTAGTTTTTAGTGCACATATACAAGAACCTGGTGCAAATGATAATGCAACTGGTGTAGGTGTTGCACTTGAAATGGCTTCTTTAACGGCTAATTTTATCAAACAAAAACAATATCAACCCAAAAGAACTTTAACCTTTTTATGGGGAGATGAAATTGTATCTACAAGAAGATATGTGCAAGAAGATTCTATAAGAGCCAAAGATATTAAATGGGGAATTTCTTTAGATATGGTTGGTGAAAACACAGAAAAAACTGGCGGAACTTTCTTGATTGAGAAAATGCCAGATCCAAGTGCTATTTGGACTCGAGGTAACGATAAACACACAGAATGGGGAGGTTCTAAAATGCGCTTTGACCAAATGAAACCTCATTATTTAAATGATTTTTTAATTGATAAATTTAAAGCACAAGGCAAAAGAGTCGATTGGGTTGTAGCTACAAATCCGTTTGAAGGCGGAAGCGATCATGTTCCGTTTTTAAGAGCAAATATACCAAGTGTTTTATTTTGGCATTTTACAGATCAGTTTTATCATACAGATAATGATAGAATTGATAAAGTTTCTAAAACCACCTTAAAAAACGTAGGAACAACTGCTTTAATTGCTGCTTATACACTTTTAAATGCAGATGAAATAACTGCAAAAACTATTTTATCTGATTTAGAAAAAGCGGCAGTTAATCGCTTAAATGAAGAATTAAAACAAAGTAAATTGGCAATTAATAAAGGAGGTTCTTTAGCAACTCAATTAGAAATTATTTCTGCTTGGAAAGATTGGTATCAAAAATCTTTTAGTACAACTTTAGATATGGTTTCTGATGAAAAAATTATCAATATAGAAATCGAAAAATCGCAAAAACTGATAGATTCAATTTCAAATGAAATTGAAGAAAAATTAAAGCAGAAGTTTTAATATTTTATTATCTATCTTTTGATTCATCGCATTAAAAAACTTGCTTCTTTGAAAAGAAGCTTCCCCTGATAGTTTATTAGAAAACTCTATTTGTTTTTTAACATATTCTTCTATTTGATTCGTAGTATTTTTATCAATAACTTTAAAATACGTTAAATTGGTGTAAGGCACAAACACTTTTTTCTCAGCGTCAGATTTCATAAGCACTGTATTTAAAAGAGAAATAATATTATTATGAAATAGTTGAAAACTATTTTCATTTACTTGTCTTTTTTTATTCTGTGATTGCTCTTCTATAAACCTTAAAGAGTCTTTAAAACCTTCTGCAATTAAAGATGTTTCTTCTTTTGTAGTAAGACCAACTTCGTAAAAAAATTGAATTTGATTTAAAACATTATCAATCGTAGAATCGTTCCAAACCTCTATTAACGAAACCTTTTTATATTGATTTAAAAATGCCTCATATTTTTCTAAAATAATAGCAGATGGTTTAAATTTAGAAAAAGGAATCTTTTTTCTTCAGGGTCTTTACTTAAAGTATTTATAAATACATAAAGTCTAAAACTCTTTAATAATCCACTATCAGAATGATAAAAAGGGTAATCTTTTGCACAATTAATTATTTGTCCGTTTTTAGAACTAAAAACTTTTCCAGCTTCAAGAGTTCCTTTTTCAAAAAATACTTTTAAAGCATTATTTGATAAAATTGGGTGTGTTTTTTCTACAATAATTCTTTCTTCGTCAAACTCATTATCATTAAAAATATCGGTTAAATTTAGATTAAAATACTTAGAAAGAAGTAAACTTTCTTTTAAAGTTAAAGAAGTTTTCCCTTTTACTCTTCTATAAGCAGCATCATAACTTATATCTAAAACATCTGCAATCTCATCTGTAAAAGAAACATTTTTTGGAATCTTTTTTCTAATACAATTAAATAATTTTTCTTCTTCAACATTCATCTTTTCGATATTTCTACTTATAAAGTACAAAAAGTACTCATTTTTTTGTGAAAATCACAAGAAATAAACTTTATATTTCATCTATTTTTGTTGCAACTGTTATAAAGGTTGGGGGACCTATTATAATTATAAAGCCTTATCAATTTGATAAGGCTTTGTTTTTTAAACTTTTAATACTTAGATCCATCATGCTTTCCAACTTCAAAACCATGTTTTCCTAAAAACTGATTTCCGCTATCAATTGCATCTTCTTCTAAAGTTGTTCCCATAGAATCATTCCATCTATTTAAATATCCAAAAAGAGAAATTACTCCAAGCATTTCTACTATTTCTCCTTCATCCCAATATTTATACAATTCTTCTTTAATTTTTGCATCTACAGCATTTGGTACCATAGAAGCTGCTAAAGAAAAATCTAAAGCGGCTCTTTCTGCATTAGAAAATGAAGCGTGTGTTTTGTATTCCCAAATATTATCTAATTGTTCTTGTTCTGCTCCATAACGTTCTGCGGCTCTAATTGCGTGTGCCTGACAATATCTACAACCTGTAGCATTACTAGAAACCCAAGCAATCATTCTTTTTAAAGCAGAAGTTACTTTACCTTCATTTGCCATTACAGCTTTATTTAAGTTGATAAATGCTTTAGAAATAGCTGGTCTTCGTTGCATGGTTAATACAGAGTTTGGGCAAAACCCTAACGTCTCATTAAAGAATTCTGCTAATTCTTTAGTTTCTAAATCGTGTTCTGCAGAAAGTGGTGTTACTAATGCCATATTTTTATTTTCTTATTAAACTAAAATTACCTGTTTTTTCTATTGTTAATCCATTTATATCGGTTAAAGTTACTTTAAACCAATAGTTATTTGATGGTAATTCATTTCCCTGATAATTACCGTTCCAACCATTATTATTAGTAGTAATGGTGTAAATTAACTTTCCAAATCGATTATAAATATAAACATTTGAAATGGTATAAAAATTCTTATCAAATCCTTCTAATTTCCACGTATCATTATCTCCATCACCATTTGGTGTAAAAAATTTTGGATAATTTAAAACCGAGAACTGATATTCTTGAGTTCCGCATCCTAATTTATCCTTAATATATAAAGTATGAACACCTGTAGAGATATTATTAAAAATTCTTTCGTTTTGATAATTGCTGAATTTATCATCAATTGAAAACTCATAATCGCCTATACCTAAATTCGGATTTATTATTTCTATAGAGTTATTACTAGAATCATCTATAATTAAAATATCTTCCTTTGTAAATGTAGCTATTTCAGAATCTCTTACAACAATTGTTTTTTCTTCGGATTCACAACCTGCTTCTGAAACTCCAATCACAGAATAACTGCCAGAAGAACTAACAGAAATTGAACTTAAATTTCCGCTAATAATATTACCCTCTTTTCTCCAAACATACGTATAATTATCAATAGGGTTTATCGTTTCTAATATAATAGAACCAATGTTTTTACACAAAGCATAAGTGTTTTGCATAACCTCAAATTCCGGAATTGTATCATCTACAATTGCTGTAATTTCTTCTCTAGAAATAGATTGACATTCAGAATTATTAACCTCTAAAAAATAGCTAGTTGTGGTTGTTAAAATTGGAGTTTCAAAAATAGCACCAACAAACAATGGCGTTGTACTTGTTAAAGAAGCGTACCAATAAATATCTCCTGAAGATGCTGTTGCAGATAAACTTGCAGAACCAGCGCAAATTAAATCATTATTTATACTAGTTATTGTTGGTCTTTCTAAGACAACAACTGTTACGGGAGTTCTTGTTAAAGTTGTGCAACCATCAACAGAAACAGTTGCATAATATGTTGTATTCGAATTGAGGATTGGAGTAATAAAATCATTTCCTGTAAACAATAAACTTCCTCCGGTCTGAGCATCATACCATAAAATATCTCCTTCACTTGGAGTTGCAGTAATCGTTGTAGAGCCAAATTCACAAACCACACTATCAGTAATAGATAAAATTTGAGGAACGTAAATACTGGTACTTGCAACTATGTTTAAAGGAGCATCTCCTGGTTTTCCGTATTCTACAATATATCCTTTTGGAATATATAAGTTAGTTCCACCTTCATTTGGAAGATCATTCCACGCACCAGTTATTCCAATTGATGGGTCTGTAATATGTGCGTAATCTTCGTTTCCACCAAAATCATTTGGTTCATTATTATTCCAAAAAGCAAAATTAGGTGTTGTCCCATTAACTTGTCCGTTCCAAAAAACTGTACCTGCTTCTGGCCCAGTAACCCATTTCCAAACACCTTCTGTTTCTTCATCAGAACCACCAATCCAGCCAGGACCAGAAGCTTGTTTACCTGCAAAATCTGATTCTTCTTGGCTCGTTAAAGTTGCTAAATAACCTTCTCTTCCATAATAAAGAGGTCTGTTTTCGGCTGCAATTTTTGCAGCCGTCCAACTAATTCCTTGAGCAGGAATAAATTCATAAAAATGTTTAGTAGAAGGTAAATAGTTTTTATCTGTAACATTTAAAGAAAAAAACTTTTCTTCAGTTACATTATTAGATGTAGTACTAAAAACAACATCTTTAACAGCGTTTTCTAAATCTGTAAGTAAGATTTCAGATCCGCTAATTGCAGAAACTAACGTTAATTTACCTGCGGATGAACTCCATTGTGTGTTAATATTGGGATGAATACCTGATAATTCTAACCGATCGAAATTAACCTGATAACCAGAAGAAATCTGAATAAAAAAAGAATCAATTGTAGTGTCATCAGAATCTGTAATTGTAAAATCTGTAACGATTGGAATTGGACTTCCTAAACAAAACGCTTGTCTTCCTTCTGCTGTTATAGAAGGCGCACTATCTTGTGCATAAAAAAATGAACTAATCATCAAAAATACAAAAACAATAATTTTATTTTTAACCTGATGAGATTTATTCTTTTTAATCATTAACTTATTTACGTTTGCTTATTTTTGTAGAGAAGCACAATTTAATACATCAATTCTTAAAAATATAAAAATAATGGTTAAAAATAAAGTTACAACAGTTTGGACAGAAAAATCTCAATTTGAAACTGATAATCCTGGAGGTTATAAATTAACAATGTTCGATAAATCTCAAGACAATGGAGATGTAGTTGGTTTTGCTCCTAAAGCATTAATGTTATCTTCTTTAGCAGGCTGTTCTGGTTTAGATGTGGTTTCTCTACTAAAAAAAATGCATGCAGAGGTAGAAGATTTTAAAATTGAAGTTACTGCAGAATTAACAGATGAGCATCCAAAATTTTATAACAAAGTAAAAGTAGATTACCATTTTTCTGATGCAGAATTACAACCTAAAAAAATTCAGAAAGCTGTAAACTTATCTGTAACTAAATACTGTGGTGTAATGGAAATGTTTAGACAATTTGCTGAAGTTACTACAGAAATTCATTTACATAATATTTAATATTTTACAAAAATGCTATGAGATGGACGTTAAAAACGAAACCTGAAAAAGAAAAAATAGAAAAATTAGCAAAAGAATTACAAGTAGATTATACCATTGCATCGATACTTTGTCAAAGAAATATTGAAACTTTTGAAGCTGCTAAAAATTATTTTCGTCCTAGCTTAACAGAAATTCATAATCCTTTTTTAATGAAGGATATGGATTTGGCAGTAGATAGAATTAATACAGCAATTACTAATAACGAAAACATTTTAGTTTTTGGTGATTATGATGTAGATGGTACAACTGCCGTTTCTTTAGTCGCTTCTTATTTAAAAACGATTCATTCAAATGTTGCCACTTATATACCAGATAGATACGCAGAAGGTTATGGCGTTTCTTATATGGGAATTGATTTTGCACAAGACAATGATTTCTCTCTAATTATAGCGTTAGATTGCGGTATAAAAGCAATTGAAAAAGTTGCTTATGCATCAGAAAAAAATATCGATTTTATTATTTGTGATCATCATAAACCTGGTGACGAAATACCGAAAGCAGTTGCTGTTTTAAATGCAAAAAGAGAAGATTGTAAGTATCCTTTTGATGAACTTTGTGGATGTGGTGTTGGTTTTAAACTAATTCAGGCTTTAGGTGTTTCTAGAAATCAAACCATTAAAGATTTTGTACCGTATTTAGATTTGGTTGCCACAGCAATTGCTGCAGATATTGTACCTATGAATGGCGAAAATAGAGTTTTGGCATATTATGGTTTACAAGTAATTAATCAGAATCCTAGAAACGGAATTAAAGCAATTATTCATCAAACAAAAAAAACGGAATTAACAATTACCGATGTTGTTTTTACAATTGCACCCAGAATTAATGCTGCAGGTAGAATGAAACATGGTAATTATGCTGTTGAATTGTTAACAGAAATGGATTTTGAATCTGCTGTTGAATTTGCTGCTGCCATAGAAATTTTTAATGCAGACAGAAAAGATTTAGATAAGAAAATTACAGATCAGGCATTAATTCAAATTATAGATAATAATGAAGAAAATCGTTATTCATCCGTAGTCTATCAAGAAGATTGGCACAAGGGGGTTATTGGTATTGTAGCTTCTAGATTGATAGAAAAACACTACAGACCTACTTTAGTCTTTACTAAAAGTGGAGACAAACTAGCTGCTTCTGCACGTTCTGTAAAAGGTTTTGACGTATATAATGCATTACATGAATGTGAGGAATTTATAGAACAATTTGGAGGACATAAATATGCTGCTGGATTGACTTTATTACCAGAAAACTATGAGAATTTTAAAAAAAGTTCGAAGAAGTTGTAAAAGCAACGATTGATAAAGAATTATTGACTCCAGAAATTTCGATAGACGCAGAAATCGATTTATCAGAAATTACACCTAAGTTTTTTAGAATTATTCAGCAGATGGCACCTTTTGGACCTATGAATATGAAACCTGTTTTTAAGACGAGTTATGTTAGAGATAATGGTTATGGTAAACAAGTTGGCGCTGATAAAACACACTTAAAACTAAATGTTTTTCAAGGTGATAATAAAAGAACCTTTAACTCCATTGGTTTTGGTTTAGGTAATAAAATGGAATTTGTACAAAACGATTTTGATATTGTGTACGCTTTAGACGAAAACGAGTGGAATGGGAATAAATCGATACAATTATTGTTGAAAGATTTAAAGTAAATCCTAATTCTCCATAGAAAGTAACACCATTCTTAACTCCATAAAAGTAAACGACTTATCTACTTTTTCTTTGAGTTCGGTTAAGTTTTTAAACTCGGTTTCTTCAATTGCTTTAATTATCTTCTTATACTTTTTAATATCTATCAGTTCTAAAATATCTACGTCGCCAGAAGGAATATAACTTGCTAAATGGCTTTCTATTGTACCAACAGTTAAACTACGTTCTTTAGCAATATCTTTTACAGAAAGACCCGATTTAAACAACTCAAATGTAATTTGCTTTGTCGGTTTTTTATCTTCCTTTTTTTGCTTATTTAGTTTATTTATTCCGTTTTCTTTGCAATAAGTATTTATTACTTCTAAAATTTCTTCACCATATTTAGAAACTCTAGTTTTTCCCATTCCAGTAATTTCTAATAGTTCTTTCTCTGTTCTTGGGAGACTATCACACATAGCATATAAAGTTTCTTGGGTAAATATTTGAAAAGCAGGTATACTCGCTGCAACTCTAATTTCGTCTCTTAATTCTCTTAATTTTAATGCTAATAAAGGGTCTCTTTTAGAAGATAACTTCTTCTTTTTTGCAGTTGGAGCCGTTTTTTGCAAAACAGCTTTAGCTCTTACTTCTAAATATTCTTGTACTTTAAAACCGTTTGTCATCTTTTGTAATGCAAACAATTTTTCTAACAACTTCTCTTGTAAAGAGTCAAACTGTTTCGAAAAATCTTTTTTTACTGCTTTATTATCTGTAGAAAACTCAATAGCGTTTAAAGGTTTTAGTATATTTCCTTTTGTTTGAGTTATAAAATAATCTAAAGCTTTTGCAAATCGTTCTTCTATTTGAGAGCTGTTTTCTGGTAAAACATTGTCTTCTGCAATTTGTGCCAATTGATTTTTAAATCCGTTAGAGACTTTCATTAAAGCGACAACTCCATCGTCTTTTATAGTTTGTAAATGATCTATGACATCACCTTTTATACTTGTTCTATTTTTGTAAAAAACATCAATTAAACGAGTTGTTGGATATAAAAAAGGCTGATAATCGAATAATTCTGAAATTAAATTCAGCTGAAAATATTTTTCAGAATCATTTAAAATACTTTCATCAGGATGATTCTCCTCTACACTTTCATTAAAAACGCTTACAGTTCTGTCATTAATAATTGCGCTACTTGTAATTGGCGTTTTTAAAACCAAACCTTCTAAAGAAGTACATCTACTTAAAGCCACATATGTTTGCCCATGTGCAAAAGATGCTTCTGCATCTATAATTGCTTTTTCAAAGGTTAAACCTTGACTTTTATGAATTGTAATTGCCCAAGCTAATCGTAACGGAATCTGAGAAAAAGAACCAATAACATCTTCTTTAATCTCTTTTGTTTCTTCATTAATGGAGTAATTTACATTATCCCAAGTTTCTTTTTCGGTAACAATTTCATCTATTTCATTGGCACATTGTACGGTAACATTTTCTGTAGAAACGTCTGTTACAATACCAATTTTACCATTATAATATCTTTTATCTGGCGAAGAATCATTTTTGATAAACATAACTTGTGCACCAATCTTTAATTCTAACCTTTCTGAATTCGGAAAAGCATTTTCATTAAACTTTCCAGAAATATCAGCTTTAAAAAAAGCACTTATTGTTTTTAACTTATTTAGTTCAGAATCGTTAATTAAATTCGCTCTATTATTATGAGTTGTTAAGGTAATATAGCCATCATCTTTTGTTGGTGAAAAATTAGGATCATACCGTTCATTTAAAATTTTAGCTGAATCTTCTGATAAATTATCATTTCTAATTTCATTTAAAACTTTAATAAAATTTTCGTTTTTCTGGCGATAAATATGTTTTAACTCTATAGAAACGACGTCTGCTTCTTGGAAAGCTTTACTGCTAAAAAAGTATACGGTATTATAATGTTGTTGTAATAAACTCCATTCATTTGGCCTAACAACAGGTGCTAATTGTTGCAAATCGCCAATCATTAAAACTTGTGCGCCACCAAAAACTTTATTCCTGTTTTTATAACGACGCATAACTTGATCTATACCATCTAACAAATCTGCACGAACCATAGAAATTTCATCAATAATTACTAAATCTAACGATTTTATAATATCAATTTTTGTCTTAGAAAATTTACGTTGCTGATTTGTATTTGCAATCTGATTTGGTAAAATAGGACCAAAAGGCATTTGAAAAAATGAATGAATTGTAACTCCTTTTGCATTAATTGCTGCAACACCTGTTGGTGCAACAATAACCATTCTCTTTAAAGAATCTTTTTTAATTTGATGTAAAAAAGTAGTTTTTCCTGTACCTGCTTTTCCTGTAATAAAAAGATTTCTATCAGTCTTTTCTATGAAGTTTAAAGCGAGTTCTAATTCAGGATTTTTTTGCATTGTAGCTTTTTGACGCAAGATAATTATTCCTAAAGAATTTTCTTAAATTATTCAGAACCTAATTCCTTTCTTTTTCCAAGTTTCCACATCAAAATTCCTCCAGTGATAAACATCCAAATAGAATATACTCCAATTGGAAGCCCCATTTCAACATTATTTAATATTGTAGTTGCAATTACAAATGCTAAAGTTCCATTTTGAATACCGCTTTCAATCGTAATTGAAATTGCATTTTTCAAGTCTAATTTAAAAAGTTTAGCAGTTAAAAAACCTAATGTCATTGTAAAAATATTTAGACATAAAGCAACTAAGCCAACCTCTTTCATACCTGTACCAATCATGTTATAATTTGCTGCTAAAACAGCAATAAATACTATAATAAAAATTATTGTAGAAGCAAGTCGCATTGGTTTTTCCATACGTTTTGCAAAATTAGTTTTGTGTTTACGAATAATCATCCCTAAAGAAATAGGTATAACTGTAATTACCATTATTTGTAAAATTGTATCTAAAATTGGTAGTTGAATGGTAATGTTTGTTTCTGATCCAAAATAAGCTAAAGCATAAGACAAAATAAATGGTATTGTTAAAATACTAACAATACTTGAAATTGCTGTTAATGTAACAGAAAGCGCAATATTACCTTTACAAACTTGAGTTATTAAATTACTTGTTGGGCCTCCAGGACAAGTTGCTAAAATCATTAAACCAACAGCCATTGTAGGATTTAAATTAAAAGCGATTGCCAATAAAAAACCAATAATTGGCAAAAAAATAAGTTGATTTGATAAGCCAATTAAAACAGCTTTTGGATATTTAACTACTCTTTTAAAATCTGCAGGAATTAAAGTCATTCCCATGCCAAACATAATAATTGCTAAAGAAAGAGGTAAAAATATTTTACTAATAATTTCTGCTGTAGTCATAATTAACAATTATTATATAAGTTATGCTGTACGTAAAATCTTTTCCATTTTTCTACCTTTTGCTAACTCATCTATTAGCTTTTCCATTTGTCTGCATTGTTTGTACAATTCAAATTCCTCTTCTATTTCTTCAATTCGATAACCGCAAACAACTCCTTTAATCATATGTGCATTAGAGTTGATTTTTGCATTCTCAAAAAATGTTTTATAGGTTACTTTTTCTTCAATAAGTGATTGTAATTTATTTTCGTCATAACCCGTAAACCATTCTATAACTTTATGAAATTCTTCTCTTGTTCTACCATTTTTTTCTAATCTATTCAAATAAAGTGGATAAATGGTTGCAAAAACCATATTGGCAACTTGTTCATTTTTTTTGGTAGTAACTTTCATTTTATCTAAGTGTTTATGTAGCAATTTACAAAATAATTTGAAACAAAGAGTTTGCAAACAAGTATAGCCCTGATTGCAACGTCATCCTTTTTTATAACTTTTTTAATAAAGCGTCATTGCGAGGTACGAAGCAATCTGTTTTTAATTATGAGATTGCTTCGTGAACTCGCAATGACGTTTCTTGAAGAAAAAAGATACAGTGAAAAGCAGGAAATAGCTTCAAAAAAAATCCCAAGCAAAAAGCTCGGGATTTTAACATTTATTTAGCAACATTGTTACTTACATTTCTAATGCTTTTGAAGGATTACCATCCATCAATAATTCTACAGGATTTTCTAGAGCTTCTTTAACAGCTACTAAGAAACCTACAGATTCTCTACCATCTACAATTCTATGGTCGTAAGACAAAGCAACATACATAATTGGTTGTATAACTACTTCACCATTTACTGCCATTGGTCTGTTTACAATGTTATGCATTCCTAAAATTCCACTTTGCGGAGGATTTAAAATTGGCGTAGACAACATAGAACCAAATACACCACCATTGGTAATAGTAAAGGTACCACCAGTCATTTCATCAATTGTAATTTGCCCATCTCTTGCTCTTAAAGCTAAACGTTTTACTTCAGACTCTACACCTCTAAAAGATAAATCCTCAGCATTTCTAATTACAGGAACCATTAAACCTTTTGGTCCAGAAACTGCAATAGAAATATCCTGGAAATCATTCTTAATTTGAAAATCTCCATCAATCATAGAATTTACGTCTGGATATAATTTTAAAGCTCTAACAACAGCTAAAGTAAAGAAAGACATAAAACCTAATCCTACACCGTGTTTTGCTTTAAAGTCTTCTTTAAAATCTTTACGTAAATCGAAAATTGGCTGCATGTTTACCTCGTTAAACGTTGTTAACATTGCCGTTTCACTTTTAACAGCTACTAAACGTTCTGCTACTTTTCTACGTAACATAGACATTTTCTTGCGCTCTGTTCCTCTAGAACCATTTGCAGGTTGTGTTCCCATAGATGGTACTGCTTTTACAGCATCATCTTTAGTTATTCTACCGTCTTTTCCTGTTCCTTTTACAGCAGATGTAGCAATACCTTTTTCTTTTAACACTTTTTTAGCTGCGGGAGAAGCAGTACCAGTTGCGTAAGTTACAGCTTTAGGAGCCTCTTTTACCTCAACTTTCTTTTCTTCTTTTGGAGCTACTGCTTTTGCTGGACCATCACCTTCTGGTTTTGCAGCTGCAGTGTCTATTAAACAAACAACAGCACCAACCTCTACAGCATCACCTTCTTCTGCTTTTAAAGTGATAATTCCACTTTCTTCTGCAGGCAATTCTAAAGTAGCTTTATCTGAATCTACTTCTGCAATTGGTTGATCTTTTTCAACGTAGTCTCCATCTTCAACTAACCAAGTTGCTATTTCTACTTCTGTAATTGATTCTCCCGGAGAAGGAACTTTCATTTCTAAAACACTCATGGTTTCTCTTTTTTGCGTTTGCTAAAACAATATTAGCTTTTTATTACTTTACTTTTTTATTTTTTGGGCGTTTTAACAGGCTTTCCACTATATCTTTTTATTTTTTGTCATTGCAAAGTTTACTTTTTTGTAAACTGTAGCAATCTCTTACTTAAAACAGATTGCTTTGTACCTCGCAATGACGCCTATTTATATAGGCCATAAAAAGGTTAAAGCTACAAAAAAGTAGCTGAACTGTGGAAATCCTTAACGCGCTTACTCATTATTACTAAAAACACTATCAATAACGGCTTTATGACGTTTTTTGAATCGTGTACTAGAACCTGCTGCTGGTACTGCGTAATATTTACGAGAGCGTACATTTAATTTTACTAAATCGAAACGCTCTAACATAAAACTCCAAGCTCCCATATTTCTAGGCTCTTCTTGTGCCCAAACGTAGTTTTCTACATTAGGATATCTATCTATTACTTGTTGTAACTTCTCTATATGTAGAGGAAATAATTGCTCTATTCTAACTAAAGCAACATCATCTCTTTCTAAGTTTTCTCTTTCTTCTAAAAGATCGTAATAAAATTTACCCATACAGAAAACTAGTTTCTTTACATTTTTTGGGTTTAGAGTGTCATCTATTACTTCTTGGAATTCTCCAGTAGCTAAATCTTCGATTGAATTTACAGCTTTTGGATGACGCAACAAACTTTTTGGTGTGAATACAATTAATGGCTTTCTATAATTACGTTTCATTTGTCTACGTAATAAATGATAGAAATTTGCAGGTGTTGTACAGTTTGCAACCGTCATATTATCTATTGCACATAATTGTAAATAACGTTCTATTCTTGCAGATGAATGCTCAGAACCTTGTCCTTCATAACCATGTGGTAATAAAACTACAATACCATTTTGCAACTTCCATTTATCTTCTGCTGCAGAAATATATTGATCGAACATTATCTGCGCTCCATTAGAGAAATCTCCAAACTGCGCCTCCCAAATAGTTAGTGTATTAGGGTTTGCCATGGCATAACCATAATCGAAACCTAGAACACCATATTCAGACAATAACGAGTTATAAATCGTCATTTGCCCTTTATTATTAGGATTTGTATTTAATAAGTTAATTCTTTCTTCGGTAACCTCATCTCTTAAAATTGCGTGTCTGTGAGAAAAAGTTCCTCTTTCTACATCCTGACCAGATATTCTAACATTAAAGCCTTCTTCCATTAAAGAACCATAGGCTAAATTTTCTGCCATTCCCCAATCTAAAGTATTGGTTTCAAAAGCCATTTTTGCTCTTCCATTTAAAATACGTTCAGCTTTTCTAACAAACTTTACATTTTCTGGAACAGTTGAAACAACTTTCGCAATATTTTTTAATTTTTCTAAATCGTACTTTGTATCCTCTACAAGTAACATTGTATCTAAATGCTGACGTTCAAAACCTTTCCAAGTAGACTCCATGAACTCTTTAACCTTAGAAGTTTGTACTTTCTTAGCTTCATCAAATTCTGTTTCCAGCATTTGTTTAAACTCTGTTGTAATCTCATTTAAATAAGAATTATCAATAGAACCTTCAGATATTAATTGAGATGCATAAATATCTTTTGGATTTTGATGCTTAGAAATTGCCTTATACAATTTTGGCTGCGTAAAACGAGGTTCATCACCTTCATTATGTCCATATTTTCTATAACCTAATAAGTCGATGAAAATATCACTTTTAAATTTCATTCTGTAATTTAAAGCCATTTCCATTGCATGACAAACAGCTTCTGTGTCATCTGCATTAACATGCAATACTGGTGATAATGTTACTTTTGCTACATCTGTACAATAGGTACTAGAACGTGCGTCTAAATAATTTGTAGTAAACCCAATTTGATTATTTACAACAATATGAATTGTTCCTCCAGTTTTATAACCATTTAATTTAGCCATTTGAACTACTTCGTAAGCAATACCCTGACCTGCAATTGCTGCATCTCCATGAATTACTATAGGAAGTATTTTACTAGAATCTCCATTATATTTTCTATCAATTTTAGCTCTAGTAATTCCTTCTGCAACAGAAGCTACAGTTTCTAAATGAGAAGGGTTAGGTACTAAATTCATTTTTATCTCATTACCATCTCTATAAGTTTTACTTAATGTTAAACCTAAATGGTATTTTACATCTCCATCGATATCTTCATCTTCAAAATCTTTACCTTCAAATTCGCTAAAAAGATCTCTTACCGGTTTTTTAAAAATATTTACTAATGTGTTTAAACGACCTCTATGAGCCATTCCCAAAACACATTCTTTTACACCATACTTTTCTGCTGCATCTCTAAGCGCAACACTAATTCCTGGAATTAAAGCTTCTCCTCCTTCTAAAGAGAAACGCTTTTGACCAACGTACTTAGTTTGTAAAAAACTTTCGAAAGTAACTGCCTGATTTAGTTTTCCTAAAATATATTTTTTTGCTTCAATAGAATATTTAGGATGATTATCATTCTCATTTAGTTGAGATTGCCACCATTTCAATTTTTCTGGATTACGCATGTACATATATTCTACGCCAATAGAATCGCAATAAATACGTTTTAAATTTTCAACAATAGTAGAAAGTTTAGTTCTACCAAGACCCAATACTTCTCCTGCAGAAAACTCTTTATTTAAATCTTCTTTTGTTAAGCCAAAATTTTCAATATCTAATGTGGGTTGGTATTGCCTTCTTTCTCTTACAGGATTTGTCTTAGTAAACAAATGCCCGCGTGTTCTATAGCCATTAATTAAATCTACAACATGAAATTCTTTACGAACTTCTTGCGGAATTTCCATAGAAACCTCCTCATCTGTTAGAGAATAATTTTCATTAGCTAAATCATATCCTTGAAAAAAGCTTCTCCAACTTGGTTCTACAGAATCAGGGTTTACTAAATATTGGTCATATAAATCGGCGATAAAGCCAGTATGTGCTGCGTTTAAGAACGAAAATTTGTCCATATAATTGGTTGTGCTTTTTTTTGTAAGCTTAGTACTATAACAAAAATACAATATTTACTAATAATGGATAAATAATTTAATGATAATAACAATTTAAAATTTTTTGAAAAAAATTAAAAAGTATTTGGCAGTATTATAAAAAGATTTATATTTGCACTCGCAAAACACAATATGTGTCGCAAACTCCTCCTTAGCTCAGTTGGTTAGAGCATCTGACTGTTAATCAGAGGGTCCTAGGTTCGAGTCCTAGAGGGGGAGCAAAAAAGTTCATTAAAATACAATGACTGCGAAAGTAGCTCAGGGGTAGAGCATCACCTTGCCAAGGTGGGGGTCGCGGGTTCAAATCCCGTCTTTCGCTCTAACTCAAAACAGTACCAATGCTGAAGTGGTGGAATTGGTAGACACGCTGGACTTAAAATCCAGTGGTCAGTAATGGCCGTATGGGTTCAAGTCCCATCTTCAGTACTAAAACCGTAACATTTATTTGTTACGGTTTTTTTTATGCTTTAATATTATTTTCTAGAAAACCGCTACTTAAATAATCGTTAATTAAAAATGCTTTGATTTTTTTAAACTTATAGTTCTCCAACGCTCCTATATCTAGAATACTATGAAATAAAAAATCTGTAGAAATAGAATCATTCTTTTTAGATATTAAATGATTAATTTTTAAAGGATAATTACTTTTAAAATTATCTGAGTACCACACCAACATTGCTGGGTTTTTTGAAGCATTATGCTCTTGAGCATGCAACCACTTTCCATCTTCTCCCAATGTTTCTCCGTGGTCTGAAACATAAATTAAAAGTGTTTTCTTAGAAGATATTTTTAATCTTTCTATCAATTCATTTAAAAAGTAATCTAAATACACAATTGTATTATCGTAAGAGTTAATAAGTTCTTCTTTTTTTAAAGAACCTAAATATTTACTTGAAATAACAGGATTAAACCTGTAAAAACTACTATCAACTCTACTATTATAATACCAATGACTACCAATCATATGCAAACTTGTTAGTTTATTACCCTTAAAAGAATCGTTGGCAGAAAAGTACCTTAATAATGCCAAATCTTTTTCTTTTTTAAAACTTAAGAAAGAATGAAACTTATCAATAATAACTTTCTTTTTGTTAGAATATATTATATCTCTATAACTTTTTTCTAATGTTTGATTTCCAATCCATTCTGTAGAAAAAGATGCTTTATTAAGTACAGAATATAAACTTGTAACAGTTTGCTTTTTTTCTTTTTTATTAATCGATTTATCTGTTAAAATATGAGGTAAACTTTGAGCTGTAAAAGTATACGGTGTATAAACATTAGCAAAACTAACTAAGTTGTCTTGCTTTGAAAGCAATGGATTTGTAATTCTATCATATCCATTAAGGGACAAGTGATCTGCTCTTACGGACTCGCCAACAACAAGAATAATATGCAAATTATCTTCCTCAGTATAAACTTGCTCTTTAACTTCTTTTAATTTTATGTTGGGCTTTTTAAAATATTTAACTGTACTAAAATAAATACTATATGGTAATCTGTTTTTAAATGCATCGAATTTATAATTTTCTACTATAAAAAAAGTTAAAACACCAAAGATTGACAACACAAAAAGAGGCGACTTTATACTGCTTTTTTGGAGCTTATAATGTTTTTTAAAAAAATAAAATACTAAATGAAGAAAACAACACAAATAAAATAAACTGATAACTAAACATATCTGTAGCTTCACCAACATTTGTTCCAAATATTCCTTGAATAGTTCCTAAACCTATTGTTAAGTCTTGCGTATACACCCAAAAAGAAAAAGTAGATGCAATTATAAACAGAAAAGGAAACACTAATTTAAATACTCTATGAAACAAGCTAAAAAAGTAAATAAAACCAAATAGTGAAAAGTGAAGTAATAAGAAATGAGCAAAATAAACAAAATTACCTTTTAATCTTCCAAAAGGTAGATGCACATAAGAAGCTATAGTAACAAAAACTGCTATTAAAATATGTAAAAATAAATGAAACTTGATTTCTTCTTTAGGAAGTTTTATTTTTTTCATTTAAAAAAAGATTTCACTTTTAAAAATTAGCAACAAAAGAAACTGATAGATTACGACCCGGAGAAGAAACCCCAGAAGCAAACTCTATATAATGTTCATCAAAAATATTGTCTAGCTTAGCTTGAACTGAGAAATTATCATTTACTAAATAACGACCATTTAAACCAAAAGCAACCCAACTTGGTGAACCGTAATACTTATCTTCATCATTAGTAGCGTTTGCATCAACTATTGGTGTTAAATCATGATTATCAATACCTTCTGTAAAATTAAAATCTTCAATATCTTTTTTACTATTAAAACGAATAGCAGCTCCTAATTCTATTTTTTCTTTTTTGTAATTGATTTCAAACTGACCAAACAAAGGCGGCACCGACGACATTGGCTCTTCAGTATCGTAAGTTCTACCTTTTGTATAAGTAATAAACCCTGTAGTATTAATTGTTTTAGAAATTTTACCTAAATAATTAATAGTATAACCAAAAATATAAGCATTTCCTTTGTTCTGATTATTAACAGCATTACCAAACTCATCATCAAACTCAATTTGCTGTACACTTCCATCAGCATTTAACACAAAATCTCTTTGAATATAATTATCTAACAAAGTATAGTAAATATTAGCTCCTAAACGAAATTTTCTTTTATTAAAATACTTTTGAATCCCGATTTCTGAACTATAAGCAAACTCTGGTTTTACGTTAATATTAGGTATGGTAACATTTCCAGATTTTTCTCTAACTCTACCTACATCATCTATATTTGGAGAACGAAAACCAGAAGATAAAACTCCGTTTAATTGCCAGTTTTTATTTGGTTTAAATACATAACCTAATGTTGCAGTTATTGCAGAATGATTTGCATTAATATTGGTATCTGCAAGTTGAATAAATGTTTGATCTATCCATTTCGCATTTAAATTTGTATTCGTAAATCTAATTCCAGAATTTAAAGTTGTTTTACTATTTACATCTTGCCTATAACCTAAATAAGCTGCAGAACTAAAATAATTACTACCACCATCTGGATAACGAGATTGAACTTTAAAATCTTTAGAGAATCCATTAATTTCTCCATTAGCAATATTTAAAGTTTTTCCAAAAGAATTTGAACTAACATTATTATATGCAAATTCAAAACCATAAGAAAGTGTTCTTGTTTTATCATTGGTAAGTGGCACAGAAAAATCTCCATTTAAACTTAAAACATCTACACTTTCAATCCTATAAGAACGATCTAGGCTACCAAATTTTCTTTGTATCCTACTCTCTTCTAAATTTTGATACGCAACAGTAATAGCACCGCTTTCTAACCAATTTTTAGTTGAATCTAAAAGTAACTGAGAGGATATTAAAAGCCTTTTTTGTGGCCCATAATACCATTCTGCAAATTTTAAGGTATTGTTTTTTAACTCTGTTAAACGATCAAACCTTTGTATATCTGATGAAGTAGAATATTGCAAATTAATTTTTAAATCCGTTTTTTCTGAAAGAGGCACAAAAAACTTTTGTAAAACATCCGTTTGATTATACCCCGTATTTCTTAATAAATTAGGATTCAAATTTACTGTAGGATTTTCGTTGTAATTACCATTTACATTCTCTGAATAATGAAATACTTTTCCCCAATCAGAAAAACCATGACTTCTATTTTTACCAGCTTTTAACTCTCCAAAATCTGAATATGATATACTAGTAAAAGAGGCCCAATTACTAAAACTAACCTCAGCAGAAACATTAGTAGTTATTTCTTGATTTACTGAAGAATAACGGGAGAAAAATTGACTAGAAACTTTATTTTCTTCTGATAATTTTGGTGTTTTTGTATAGTAATGAATTACACCACCTAAGGCATCAGACCCATAAATTACAGAAGATGGCCCAAAAACTACTTCGGTTTTATCTAGAAGATTTGGAGAAAGTGTTATAGAGCTTTGTAAATGTCCTTTTCTATAAATTGCATTATTCATTCTTACACCATCTACAACTAATAACACTCTATTAGATTCCATACCACGAATTACAGGACTACCTCCACCAAATTGAGATTTTTGAACTTTAATACCCGGAATTGTTGCTAATAAATCTGCCGAAGTTTGAGGTGAAAATTTTTGAATTTCTTTAGAAGAAAGAACCGCAATTTGTTCCGCAATTCTAGTGGTTTTTTCGGCTGTTTTAAACGCAGAAATTACTACTTCATCTAATTCTTCTGACTGTTTAGTTAAATAAACAGTTAAGCTCTGCTTAATCAACGTAGCTTTTTTTATTCTTTTAATAGCGTAAGACAAATGAGAAAAAACTATAATTTCATTCCTTTTAAAAGATGAAATATCAACCAATCCATTTTTATTAGTAGATAAATTTAACGTTTTAGATGCATTATAAACGGTAACATTTTTAACCTTTTTACCTGTTTCTCTGTCCAAAATTTTTACTTCTTGGGCTAAAGTTATACTACTTATTAAAACTGCAAATACAAAAATAAAATACTTCATCATCAACTAAAAACGGTTTCTAAAACTTGTAAAGATTTCGGGCTTCTAAAACTGCCCAAATGTAACTTAAAATACTGAATTATAACTTGCAAAACCAACTGCCTTTCTTCTTTATTATAAGATACATTTTCAATATCATCAAAAACCATACCTATTAACTTTTTAAATTGATGAAAATCGTTATTAAATATCACATTTTTATCGAGTGAATTATCAGAAAAACTTCCTTCTAATAAATTAAACCCATTCTTATGACTCTCTGAAGTATCTGGATAAAAACCTAAAAAACTAGTTAAATTAAGTAAAAAAGTAAATGAAAATTTGCAATTTTATCATGAATATCTAGCCAAACCAAAGCGGCTTCTAAATACTCATACAAAGCTAAATTTTGTTCTTCTTCTTGTATAGAGTTCGATAAAACTTCTGATAAAAACATTATAACAGATTGCTTTATAATATCTGTATGAATCGTTTTATAAGGGTTTATAATTTGAACTTCTTTTAAAGAATTTAAATTATTTTTAGAGTTATGATTCGCTACAATTCTTAATTGACTCAAAGGCTGAAAGTAAGCAGATTTAATCCCCTTTTTTTGGGTTTTAAAATTCCTTTTATTAAATACGATTTTACTCCTTCCTCTTGCGTATAACATTTTACAATTAAACTTGTATCTCCATACTTAAGAGAACTTAAAACAATTGCCTTTGTGTTTACAATAGCCATTAATTTACAATTGCAATTTTTGTTGTGGTAGATTCAGATCCATCATCATTAGTTAACAAAACAATATAAACGCCAGAAGCTACTTTTCTACCAGCTAAGTTTTTTTTATTCCAAACAACTTTACCTCCTTGTAGTTCTTGTCCTTCAACAACATTGGTTTCATAAACAAGATTACCAGCAACATCCACAATTTTAACATTAGTTCCTTTGGGTAAATGTGTGCCGTTTCTACCATCTATAGTTATTATATTATGATTTTTAAGTGCTGGATTTGGGTACGCATAAACATCTCCTAATACCTCTCCAAAAGTAGCAACCTTACTATTATAAGCAACAATACCTTTGTCCGTAGCAAAATATACTTTACCGTTACTTTTATCTGTTCTAATTTTTAATATTCTATTAGATGGCAATGGAGAATTTTCTTTACTAAAATTAGCTAATGTATTTCTTCCTGAAGGATTTGTATAAATTACACCTCCGTTATCTGTTCCAAACCATTTATTATCTGCTCCATCAACAACTATAGAATTGATGTTTTGATCGCCTAGTAAACGCTCTCCAACCCCGTTTTCTTCAATAATTACTGGTTCTGCATTTAAAACACCTGCATCAAAAACTCCAGAAGCATTTCTATAAACCACCATACCACTTCTAGTACCTAACCAAACCCTGTTACTTTTATCAATAGCAATTGTTTTAACATCTGTATCTGGTAAGTTTCCTAAATTTGGCGATGCTATTAATGCTTTTTTTCGATCTCCATTCTCATTAAACACATAAACCCCATTTCTTCTCGTTCCAATCCAAACACTATTACTGTTATCTATTGCAACTTCACTTAAGCCATATTTATCTGGGTTGGTTTTTAATGAACTAATATCAAAACTAGACCATTGCCCATCTTTAGATAGTTTTTTTAACTCATTAAGATCACTAATATTAGCAATCCATAAATTACCTTGGTTATCAAAAGCAGATCCACTTATTCTTAAAGAAACTCTGTTAGGTTGGTTTGATGCTAAATCTTCTAAACTACTATTTAAATGATTATAAAATGTTTTAATTTCATCGTCTTCTACAACTAATAAACCTCCTGTAGAAACACTATTAATAGAACCTGTATCTCCAAAAGAGCTTATATAGACCCTGTTTTCTGCATTAGGATCTATTGAAACATAATTTAGATCTATTACAGGAAAACTAGGATTAAAAGGAGTATTTATCCATTGCTCTCCATTAAAATGACTAAATCCTTGTTTCTTAAATATCGATGTATAAGTACCATCATAACCACCATAAACAACCCAAAGATTATTATTATTTACATCTATAGAAAACACATTATTAGACAATGGCCCTTCTGGATGTATTTCATTATAATTAGAAGACTGAGAAGTACTAGATTTTAAAATACCATATTCTTGTGTAGCTATATAAACAGCATTATTCTCAAAAAAAGATGTATTTGCTGTAAAATCTAATTCTAGAGTTGTATTAAAAACAATAATTTGATTATAACTAGAATTTAAAATAATAACACTCTTACTTAGTGTAACAGATAAGTTAACATTAGTAGATTTTAAACCTAAAACATCTTCATTAAAATCTTTAAGTTCTATCAACAATTTATTATTAAGTTCATATAATTTATCTGCTTCTACAACATTCACTTTATTATTAAACATGGCAATTTCAGTAAAATTACGACCAATAAATTCTTGTTGCCAACTATTAAAATCTATAAGAAGATTACTGTTAACATTAGCTGTAAATATACCGTCTTCTGTAACTGCATAAATTAAATCATTAAAAATCAATGTTTTGTTTACAACTAAAGATGTTGATGAATCTCCAATAAAAAAAGTATCTCCAAATTCTAGTTTTTCTATATTATACTCAACAATGGCAAATGATGTAGATAAATACAAAGTATTACCAAACTCTGTTATATGATTGATGCTCTTTAAACCAGACTCATTAAAATTTACAATATCTGAAGAAATTGTAATTCCGCCATTTTCATCAATCACTTCTATTAATCCATTTTGATAACCAATTACTAACCTTTTAAAGGTTTTGTTATAATGAATTGAAGACGTTGTCTCTCCAGACAATCCCTGAATAGATGAAAGTTTGTTTGTTTCAGAAGTTTTTTCATTAAACGTAAAAACAGCATTGTCTACTAAAGCATAAATTAAATCATTAACCTTTACAAAATCTTTCACATTATTGTAAGAGTAAAAATCTTCCCATGAATCACTATAATCGATTTGTGAAAAAATTAATGAAGATGTGAAACAAACAAAGAGAAAAAATAACTTTTTCATATTTTAAAATATATTATATCAAAGATATTTAATTATTATAAATTAACGATAAAAACAGCTACATTAGTACAAAAATGAACAGGTTTTTATGAGTTTAGAAATTGAAAGAAAGTTTTTAATAAAAAATGAAGATTTTAAAAAGGAGGCGTATCTTAAAAAAAGGATAAAACAAGGGTATTTAAATTCTGATAAAAGTAGAACTGTAAGAATAAGAATTGCAGATAATAAGTCTTTTTTAACAGTGAAAGGCAAATCTAATTCGTCTGGTACAACTCGTTTTGAATGGGAAAAAGAAATAGATATTAATGAAGCAGAACAATTACTTTTATTATGCGAGTCTTCAATTATTGATAAAACAAGGTTTTATGTAAAAAGCGAAAATCACATTTATGAAGTAGATGAATTTTATGGAGACAACATTGGTTTAGTAGTAGCAGAAATTGAGTTAATTTCCGAAAATGAGTCATTCCAAAAACCAACTTGGTTAGGTGAAGAAGTTACAGGTAATAAAAGTTATTACAATTCGTGTTTAAGTAAAATACCTTTTAAAAATTGGTGATTTTTATAAATTATAAATTGCTATAAAATGACTTAAACTCCCTAAAAGAACAAAAACATGAAAAATAGCATGGTTAAAAGGCAATTTTTTAATAGAATATAAAACCGCACCAATAGAATAAAAAACACCACCTGCAACTAAATATAGAAAACCTTCGGGTGTTAAACTTTCCATTAAAGGCTTTATAAAAAACATTACTTGCCAACCCATTAATAAATACATTGCTGTAGAAATTTTATCGAATCTTCCCGTAAAAAATAACTTAAGAATTACTCCCGTTAAAGCAAAAAGCCAAACAAAAAGAAACATACACCAACCTAAAGAAGAATCTAGAGCAACCAAGCAAAAAGGAGAATAACTACCTGCAATTAAAACATAAATAGCTGCATGATCAAAAATATTTAGCTTTCTTCTTTTTTTGATCTTTTGCGGCGTGATAAAAAGTAGAAGCTGCATATAAGATAATTAAACTTAGTCCGTAAATAATAAAACTTAATGGTTTCCAAAAACCTGTAAATTGCATTGATTTACTAATTAAAAAAGGAAATATAATTACACTTAATACTAAGCCAAAACCATGAGAAATTACATTTAACCTTTCTTCTTTTGTACTATAACGGTGATTTAAATTCTCGCTCATTATTTGGTCTGTTTGTATCTTTCATATATTCTTTATCTTTTAATAAATCGTTCTTTATTAAATTAAAAACCTGCTCTTTTAAACCTTGCATATTCTCCATTTTTAAACCTTTAGTTTCAATAAATTTATGCTGATGTATTCTAAATACACCAGGTCTTCCTTTCAAAAAATCCCAAGAAAAAAACGTTTACAATCATAATATACTTGTGGTACAATTGGCATTTCAAACTCAATTGCTAAACTAAATGCTCCGTTTTTAAATGGCGCTAAAACTACATCTTCGGTTGGCACCAATCCTTCCGGAAAAATAGCCATACTTGTTCCGTTTTGCAATCTTTTCTTAGCCATTTCATAAACTCTTTTTCTACTTTTAGGATTGCTCCTATCAACCATTATTACAACGCGTTTGTAGAAAAACCCAAAAACAGGAATTTTTACAAGTTCTTTTTTACCAACAAAAACTATTGGATTTTTACTTAATGCTATTAATACAAAAGGATCCATTAAAGAAGCATGATTGGGGCAAAACATATAACTTTTATCTAAATCTGTAAACTGGTCATATTGTGTTTTTAAACGGAAACCCATTCCATAAACTAATAATTTAGCCCAAACTCTAATTACTTTCCAAAAAACTGGGTAATACGATTCTTTTGCTGTTAAAATCAATAATAATGGAGCCATTATAATAATGGTAGATAGTATTAAAATGTAAAACCAAAATCGCCAAACTAAGAGAAAAGGAATTTTTAAAAATTTCATAAGCATCAAAAATACTAATATTCTTTTGTTTGATTGGTTTTCTTAAACAAAACCTTATTTTTGCCACTGCAGATGATTTTAGTATTTCAATTATACTAAAAAAGAAACAACAAATTTATGTCAAGAATTTTAACTGGAGTACAGAGTACAGGAACACCACATTTGGGTAATTTATTAGGAGCAATTTTACCGGCTATAGAAATGGCAAATAGCCCTAAAAATGAATCTTTTATATTTATAGCAGACATGCATTCTTTAACACAAATTAAAGATGGAAAACTGCTAAAAGAAAACACTTATAGTGTAGCTGCAACTTGGCTTGCTTGTGGGCTAGACATTAACAGATCTATATTTTACAGACAAAGTGACGTAACACAAGTTACAGAATTATCTTGGTATTTAAGTTGTTTTTTTCCTTATCAAAGATTAACATTAGCGCATAGTTTTAAAGACAAAGCAGATAGGTTAGAAGATGTTAATGCAGGTTTATTTACATATCCAATGTTAATGGCCGCAGATATTTTATTGTACGATGCAGAACTTGTACCTGTAGGTAAAGATCAGTTACAACATTTAGAAATGGCTCGTGATGTTGCCAATAGGTTAAATAATATTGTTGGAGATACTTTAATTGCCCCAGAAGCAAAAACACAAGAAAATGTAAAGCTTGTACCTGGAACCGATGGCGCTAAAATGAGTAAATCTAGAAATAACATTATCAATATTTTCTTAACAGATAAAAAGTTAAGAAAACAAGTAATGGCTATTAAAACAGATAGCACTCCTTTAGAAGAACCTAAAAACCCTGATACAGATAATGTTTTTGCTATCTATAAATTACTTGCTTCTGATGAACAAATAATAGAAATGAGAGCAAATTACGAAGGCGGAAACTACGGTTATGGTCATGCAAAACAAGCTTTATATGAGTTAATTATCCTTAAATTCGCAACAATTAGAGAGCGTTACAACCATTTTATGGAAAATAAAGACGAAATTGATGCAGCATTAGCAATAGGTTCTAACAAAGCTTCAATTGTAGCTAACAAAGTATTAAAAAGAGTAAGAACTAAAATTGGTTATTAAAACCAATAAATTTATAAACATAAAAAAACCGCGCTAATTGCGTGGTTTTTTATGTTTATAAATGAAGCAACTTTAAACCCATTGACAAATAATACCTGCCATAATTGCTAAAGTTACAACCCAATAGCCCGCATTTATTGCCACATACCTTACACTCTTCTTTTCGAACATTGCAATAATTGATAAAACTGGAAGCACTAAAAATAAGCCTAAAATTGCACCGTGTAAAGCACCATGTTTAAATGTTCTAAAACGATCTCCATACGTTTCCATATAATTAGTAAAAAAAGTTGTAGCTTCTCCTGCAACACCATCTGCAAAACCTGGTTCTCCCATTAACGAAGAATAAACTCCCCATTGATGAATAACTAATGTTTGTAGAATAAAAGCCAAAATAAAACTAAAAACTAGACATAAAATAAATATCAATGTCATGTTTCTGCCTTCCATAGATTCTTTTGTAAAACCCATTTCGTTCATCCAGGCATTTCCAAATAAAGGGCCATACCAAACAAAACCTATTACTAGTGGTACTAATGCTGCTATTGCAACAAACAAAATATTCATTTCCATGATAAAAAAATTTATAGTTGAATATCAAATATAGGAAATAAGTTTTTGACTATTAATATGTTACAAAAAAAAGTCTAAAAACATAGATTTTTAGACTTTTAAATATTATTTATAAAAATGTGATTATTTTATTTTCATAGATTTAGCAATTGCTTCCAATTCAAAAAGAAAAGCTCTTTTACTTACAGAAGGAGCATAAGTAAATCCTTCAAATACAACAAGCCTATTATTCTTTTTATCAACTACAGTATAGTTTAAAAAAGGACCAGCCATAAAATCATTTTTAACCTCCCATTTACCACGTGTTTCATAAGCTTTTTTACCATCTAACTCGGCATCAAAAGTAAAAGGAGTATATGCTTCTTCTGTAATCATATACATAGTTTCTGGATCTGAACCTGGTATAAATTTTTTCCCAATACTATTTCGAACAGACACAATATTTTCTGCAACCAAATTTTCATCAATTAAAGGAACCGAATATACCAGTATATTGTTACTTCCTGTTTTTGCAATACCACTAGTTAAATGATTTCTTAACCAAAGAAATTCCCCTGTATCTTCAACAGTTCTAAATCGACTAGGAATAGTAAAAGAAACTCCCAAATTACTTAGAGTCTTATAAGTGGAATTATCTATTTTATCTTTTTTAAAGATATTTTGAGTAAATTTAATATCTGAAGCTAAAAAAGTTTTTCTAATATCTTTTTTATGCTTTTGTAAAAGTTTAAGAATACTTTCGTCATCTTTTGCTTGTACAGAAATTATAGTTTGTGGTTTTGCATATACATTAGTTCTAACTGTATAACTCTCTTTTTCTCCTTCAGAAATAATCAAAATATTTCTACCTGCATTCATCATAGAACTAAATCCGTTTGGAGCAACTTGAGAAACACTTAAAATAGGTTCTGGTTGTGGCAACCCTACCATTAATTCTCCGAAAGAATTTTTTATTTCCTTACCTATATCTCCTGTCCAATCAGATGTTTTTGCAACAACCATTACTTTGTTTATTTTACCTACAGAATCTCGTAAAATAATCTTGTCATTTCCAACACAAGCGCTTAAGGTAATTGTAATAATTATAATTGAAATTAATTTTTTCATGAATTTAGCTTTTAAAAATTTTAAGTTTAGTTCCTGGTTTTAAACTTTTAGCACTCCAAATATTGTTCCACTTTTTAATTTCATCAACAGAAACATTATTAAATTTTCTTGAAATTTTCCAAAGCGAGTCTCCTTCTTTTACTGTATATGTACTAAATGCACCTTTATTTGTTGATATTGTCTCTTTCTTTTTTACTGATTTTTTCCCAACAGAAAAAGGAACTTTTTTAGGATAAATAGATAACCTTTGCCCTACTTTTAAACGACTATTCTTAAGGTTATTCCAACGTTTTACACTACTTACTCTTACTCCAAATTTATTTGCAATTTTACCCAAATAATCTCCAGTCTTAACTCTATAACGGATGCGTTTATCCATTTCAAAGTACTTAGGAATTGGCTTCTCTCTTTTTGCATCATCTGCATCTGCTAAAGCATATAATTCTTTTTCTTTATCTAAGAATTCTACTGTTTTACTACTTGGTAATCGTAACGCATAATTTCTACCATTAATAAATGGGATTATATCTAATTTATAAGACGGATTTAAAAAAGAAATTTCTTCTTCATCTAAATTTATAACTTCTGAAATTTGATCAAAACTTACCGTTCTTTTTACTTGAATTGTATCTGTTTGAAAGTCGAAATATCTTGGAAGTTCTGAGTAAATTTTATGTTCATTAGCATATTCAAAAATATACATTGTTGCATAAAAAGCAGGAACATAACCTGCTGTTTCTCTAGGTAAAAAAGGTCTAATATTCCAATAATTTCTATAACCACCAGAACGTTTAATAGCTTTTCTAACATTACCAGGCCCAGAATTATAGGCCGCTAATGCTAAATCCCAATCGCCAAAAATCTTATATAATTGACTTAAATATTTACAAGCAGCAATTGTGGCTTTAACTGGGTCTTGGCGCTCATCTACATAAGAACTAACTTTTAAATCGAATTGCTTACCTGTACCATACATAAATTGCCATAAACCTGTTGCGCCAACTCTAGATTTTACTCTTGGTTTTAATGCCGATTCTACAATTGCTAAATACTTCATTTCCAAAGGAACATCGTATTGATCTAAATGCTGCTCAAACATTGGAAAATAATATTTTGCCTTAGCCATAAGCTTTGGATAGTACTTACTTCGATACAACAAATAGCTATTAATTACTTTCTCTAAAGAAGGATTAAATGCTAAATTAAATGGAGTTTTATCGTTTAAATGAGATAAACGTTGTTTTAATAAAGCTGTTGTAAGTACACTTTTAGAATTACCAATTATATCTTTATCTGCAATTACGTATTCTAATGTGTCTATTAAAGGAGAATTAAATTTATCTTCTATTAATAAACTATCCATCGTTTTTAAATCCAAATCAGAAATTAGATCTTGACGAAGTGGTTTTTTTATTGAATCTTTTGCAACAAATAAATTATCTGATTTATAAACTATAGTAGTATCTTTTTCTTGTTGAGAAAAAACAGAAATGCTAAAAAATAAAAATAATAAAAGCTTGTTCATATATTAAATATCTAGTTCTACAGCAATTGGACAATGATCAGAATGTTTTGCTTCTGGTAATATATATGCTCTAGAAATTTTTTCTTTTAATGGTTCTGATACCATAGCATAATCTAATCGCCAACCTTTATTATTTGCTCTAGAATTTGCTCTATAACTCCACCAAGAATACTCTTGTTTATCAGGGTTGATAAAACGAAAACTATCTACAAATCCGCTATTTATAAATTCTCCAATCCAAGTTCTTTCTTCTGGTAAAAACCCTGAAACACCTTTCATTTTAGGATTATGAATATCTATTGCTTCATGGCAAATATTGTAATCTCCACAGATAACCAAATTAGGAGTTTCATTTTTTAAATTAGTAATGTATTCTTGAAATTCATCCATATAATTGAATTTAAAATTCAATCTTTCAGAATTTGTACCAGATGGTAAATACAAACTCATTACAGAAACAGAATCAAAATCTACACGTAAATTTCTACCTTCAAAATCCATAGATTCAATTCCGGTTCCATATTCTATATGGTTTGGTTTTTCTTTACAAAAAATAGCTACAGAAGAATAGCCTTTTTTCTGAGCAGAAAACCAATAATGATAAGGGTAACCTGCGTTTTCAAAAGCTGTTACATCTAATTGCTCTTTATGTGCTTTTGTTTCTTGAATACAAATTACATCTGGATTAGCAGCTTGTAACCAGTCTAAAAATCCTTTTTTTAATGCAGCTCTAATTCCGTTTACGTTGTATGATATTATTTTCATGTATCCCTTTTAATTCTTCCAAAGATAAGAAAATACTCTAGTTTAAAAACGAATCAATTATGAATGGTTACTATATAAGAAATGAATAACCTATTAACTTTTTTTCCTGTAGTTTCATAAAATCATTTCATATAGAAAAAAATAAAAATGGAAGTACTATAAATACAATTTTTGAGTTTACTTTTAAATTAAAAACCACAATTCTCATTGTGGTTTTTATTCAATATAAATTTGTTTTTAATTTTTTCTTAAAAATCCATTTCTGGTATTTCACCGTTAACAACTAAAGTCCCTTCTGTAGCTTCTTTAATCTCTTCTACTGTAACACCAGGCGCTCTTTCTAATAAATGAAACTCATTGTTTTTTACTTCTAAAACTGCTAAATTTGTAACTACTTTAGTTACACAGCCCACACCAGTTAATGGTAAAGAACATTCTTTTAATATTTTAGATTCTCCACGTTTGTTAGTATGCATCATGGCTACAATAATATTTTCTGCCGATGCTACTAAATCCATTGCTCCACCCATTCCTTTTACCATTTTTCCTGGTATTTTCCAGTTGGCAATATCTCCATTTTGAGCTACTTCCATAGCACCTAAAACGGTTAATTGAACGTGTTTACCACGAATCATAGAAAAACTAGTTGATGAATCAAAAATAGAACCACCATCTAAAACAGTTACTGTTTGTTTACCTGCATTAATTAAATCTGCATCTTCAGTTCCTTCAACAGGAAAAGGCCCCATACCTAAAAGTCCGTTTTCAGATTGAAATTCAACTTCAATTCCTTCTGGAATATAATTAGCCACTAAAGTTGGTATACCAATTCCAAGATTTACATACCATTTATCTTGTAACTCTTTTGCAATTCTTTGTGCTATTTCTTGTTTACTTAATGCCATAATTTACGATTTTGGAGTAACAGTTCTTTGCTCAATTCTTTTTTCATACTTTTCGCCTTGAAAAATACGTTGTACAAAAATCCCTGGAATATGAATTTGATTTGGATCTAATGTTCCTGCTGGCACTAACTCTTCTACCTCAGCAACTGTAATTGTTGCTGCTCCACACATATTCGGATTAAAATTACGTGCTGTACCTTTAAAAATTAAATTACCTGCCGCATCACCTTTCCATGCTTTAACAAAAGCAAAATCTGCCTTAAAAGCTGGTTCCAAAACATACATTTTGCCATCAAACTCTCTAGTTTCTTTTCCTTCTGCAACCTCAGTTCCATAACCTGCAGGCGTATAAAAAGCGGGAAAACCTGCTTGTGCTGCTCTACATTTTTCTGCTAAAGTACCTTGTGGTGTTAATTCTACCTCTAATTCTCCAGATAGCATTTGGCGTTCAAACTCATCATTTTCTCCTACATAAGAAGAGATCATTTTTTTTATTTGCTTTCCTTGTAGTAATAAGCCTAAACCAAAATCGTCTACACCTGCATTGTTAGAAATACATGTTACATCTCTAACATCTAATTTAACTAACTCAGAAATTGCATTTTCTGGTATACCACATAAACCGAAGCCTCCTAACATAAAAGTCATTCCGTTTTTAACACCTTCAAGTGCTTTGCTAACATTTATTACCTTCTTGTTTATCATATAAAATGTATATTTTTAAATTATTGATATTAACTTTACAAAAAACCTGTCTGTATTAAAAATCTGTATCTTCTTCTATAATCTCATTTTTATCTTCATCAGTCTTTTTCTCACAATCGATATTTATCGATAATTTCTCTGGCTTTTCAAATTTCTCTCTACTAATTTTTAAATCTTTATCAGCATAACATTTTCTCATAAACAAAGCCCAAGACGGCAAAGACATTGTTGCTCCTTGCCCTTTTGTAATACCTGCAAAATGGGTTGCTCTATCTTCTCCACCGGTCCAAACTCCTGTTGCTAGGTTTGGTACAATTCCCATAAACCAACCATCAGATTGATTTTGTGTTGTACCTGTTTTACCTGCTATTGCATTTTCGAACTTATAAGGAAAACCTGTTACCGCTTTTCCTCCAGATGTATAACCAGAACGTAATCTTACTCCAGAGCCAGATTGTGTAACTCCCTCTAACAAGTCTAAAACTACATACGCAGTTTCTTCACTTAAAACTTCTTGTGTTTCAGGCACAAAATCCTTTAATACCGTTCCGTTTTTATCTTCAATTCTAGTAATTATCATTGGGCTAACTCGTAAACCTCTATTTGCAAAAGTACTATATGCACTAACCATTTCTAACAATGATAATTCAACTGCACCTAATGCTATAGAAGGGTTTGCTTGAATCTCTGTCTCAATTCCTGCTGCTTTGGCTAAACGTACAACATTATCAGGTCCAACTTTATCTATTAATCTTGCAGACATTGTGTTAACCGAGCCCGCTAATCCATCTTTTAAAGTAAGCATTCCTCCATATTTTTCATTCGAATTACCTGGAGTCCATTCTTCTGGAATTCCATACTTTCCTTGCGGAATCGTATATGGAGTATTAGGAAATGCATCACATGGAGACATTCTTAATTGATTAATTGCAGTTGCATATACAAATGGTTTAAATGTAGATCCCACTTGTCTTTTCTGCTGCGCTACAGCATCATATTTAAAATGCTTGTTGTTGATACCACCAACCCAAGCTTTAATATGCCCAGTTTGTGGCTCTATAGAAACTAATCCGGAACGTAAAAAATGCTTGTAATATTTAATAGAATCCATTGGAGACATAATGGTATCTCTATCTCCTTTCCAAGAAAAGACTTTCATCTTTGTTTTCTTCTTAAAGATTTCATCTATTTCTTTAGACGATTTTCCAACCTTTTTTAATCGTCTATATCTTTCTGAACTTCTTTTAGCTCTTTCAAAACTTCTAGCAATCTCTTTTCTATCTAGATCATAAAAAGGTGCAGTCCTATTTCTTTTTTGTTCTTTAGAAAAATACGATTGTAAATTAGCCATGTGTTCTTTTATAGCTTCTTCTGCATATTGTTGCATTCTAGAGTCTATAGTAACATAAATCTTTAAACCATCACTAAAAATATCGTACTCCTCTCCGTTAGGTTTTGGGTTATTTTGCACCCATTTACGCATAATTTTTTGTAAATGTGTTCTAAAATAAGTTGCATAACCATCGCTATGACTTTCTGGTGTATAATTGATGTTTAAATCTAATTGTTGAAGGTTGATTTTTTCACCCTCGGTAATTAAACCATTTCGTGTCATTTGCAACAATACTACATTTCTTCTCTGTTTTACCTTAGCTGCTCTTCTTAAAGGATTAAAATAAGAGGCGTTTTTTAACATCCCAACTAACATAGCAGACTCTTGAATTTCTAAATCTTTTGGTTCTTTTCCAAAATAAATTCTTGCTGCAGAACGAATACCAACTGCTTGGTTAATAAAATCGTACTTATTTAAGTACATGGCAATAATTTCTTGCTTTGTATATTGTCTTTCTAGCTTAGTAGCTACAACATACTCTTTCATTTTTTGCCCAATTCTTTTAAAAATATTTCTAGAAGCTTTTCCTGTAAATAGCATTTTTGCCAATTGCTGGGTTATTGTACTTGCTCCACCGCTTCCTGGTTTTAAAATTGCTCTTCCTAATCCTTTAAAATCAATTCCAGTATGCTCATAATATCGCTCATCTTCTGTTGCTACTAAAGCATTTACTAAGTTTTCTGGCAATTCGCTAAACTTAACGGGTGTTCTGTTTTCTTTCGCGTATTTACCAATGGTTACACCATCTGCAGAAATTACTTCTGTTGCTAAATTTGTTTGTGGGTTCTCTAATTCTTCAAAAGTTGGTAATGCTCCAAAACCACCTGCAGAAGCTGTAAAAAAAGTAATACCATTATTAGAAAACCTCCTAAGATAATCCCCCAAAATAAGATAAGATACTTTTTAAAATTTATTGTTTCTTTCTTTGCCATTTTATTTTGCTTTTTCAACGCTAAAACCTACATCTTGCACTCCGTGTAAAAAAGGAATCGAATTAACTTCTCCGTTTTTTCTCATAGCATGACGAATGTTTAACAGATATTTTCCTGATTTAGGAAACACTTTTTCCTTTTTATAAAATAATTTATTTTCTTTAATATCTGCAAACCCTTTTCCTAAAAAGCGTCCAGTTTTATCAGACATTTCGTATTGTAATGTATCTATAACTTTATCTCCACTAGGAAAATTTAGTTCTGTAATTAGATACAGATTACTAAACGGATAGTCTTTATTATTTCTAATATTTATAAACAAATCTTTAGCTAAAATTGTATCAATTACATTAAACTCAAAAGAAACATTTTTATGCGCTTCCCAAGCAGCACTTGGTAATGATTGATATTTTGTAAACTCAATATTATCACTACAAGAAACAAGGAAAATAAGAACAGTTAAAAAAACTAAAATTCTATTTTTCTGGAGAACTGCTTCCATCTTTGGGTTTATTGTTATTTCTATTTCTATTGTTTCTTCTAGGTTTATTAACCTTTGTACCTTCAGCTTTCGGCTGATTTGGATTGTTCTTTTGATTTGGATTCTGTTTTGACTTTGAGTTTTGCTTAGGTTTTGGTTGATTTGTTTTAGCAACGGGTTTTGCCTTAGGCTTTGTTCTTACTTTTGGTTTTGCCTCAGACCTTGAGTTTTGATTCGGATTTTGTTTTGGCTTTGGCCTTCTGTTTTGCTGCGGTTTCTGATTATTATTCTTTACCGGATTAGCACCAACAACTGCAGGTTTTTTCTTCCTTTTGTTTCTATTATTTCTTCGCTTACTTATTTTTGGCGCATCAAAACGTGTTAAACTATCTTGCCCTACAGCATCTTCAAAATTAACCGTTTCTGGTATTTCTATTTCAGACTCATACTCTTCTAATGAAATAGACTTTTCGTTATTTTTATTTAATTCAATTATTTCTTGAACCTGTTCTAACGTTAATTTAAACCATTTAAAACGCTCTTCTTTGTATGTATACCAAAGATGTTTTTTAAAAATATCCATCTTTACAAAAACCGCTAAACCTTTTTCAGTTTTTAAAACCACATCTTGTTTAGGAAACGATTTTAAAGCATCTAAATACGTGTCTAATTCAAAATTTAAACAACATTTAAGCTTGCCACATTGGCCTGCTAATTTTAGAGGATTTAAAGATAATTGCTGATAACGTGCTGCTGATGTACTTACTTTTCTAAAATCTGTTAACCAAGTAGAACAACATAACTCTCTACCGCAAGAACCTACGCCACCTAATCTGGCTGCTTCTTGTCTTGCGCCTACTTGTTTCATTTCTACACGAATAGAAAAAGCACTTGCTAAATCTCTAATTAATTGTCTAAAATCTACTCTTGTATCTGCTGTATAATAAAAAGTAGCTTTATTTCCGTCTCCCTGAAACTCTACATCAGAAAGTTTCATTTGCAAACCTAACCTACCTAAAATTTCTCTTCCTCGTCTTTGGGTTTCTTCTTCTCTAGCTCTTGCAGCTTGCCAAATATCTATATCTTTTTGCGATGCTTTTCTGTAAATTTTCTTAACATCTTCATGATCTGCAGTAATTTTGCGCTTTTTCATTTGCACTTTTACCAATTCTCCTGCTAAAGAAACTGTACCTACATCATGACCGGGAGAACTTTCTACAGCAACAATATCTCCCATAGAAATGGTTAAGTTTTCTGTATTTTTAAAAAATGTTTTCGTCCGTTTTTAAAACGGATTTCAAAAATATTAAAACGCTCTTCTCCACTTGGTAATGTCATGTTAGAAAGCCAATCGAAAACAGCTAGTTTTTCACTACCACTTCCACAACTTCCACTTCCACAATTTCCATTACTCTTACAACCTTTTGGTACTCCATTTTCTGTTGTACCACAACTTCCACATGCCATGTGAGTATATATTTATTTAGTAATTAGTTGTTAGTAACTAGTTATTTAGTAGAATTTACTATATACTATGTGCTAAAACCTAAATACTATTTGGATTCATAAATTGATTATCAAGCTGATACACAAACACAGCTTCATCTTCACTAATTCGTAAATATACGCATTCTCAAAGAATGAAAAAATAGGTAAATGAAAGTTATCTAATCGATTTTTCTATTTAATTACACTTCAAATGTAGTTTTAAAATTTGCTTTGTAATAACGCTCTTTAGAATTTGCTTTGATTTAATTAGAATTCGTGTGAAAGTTTATTTTTAAAACAAAAAAAGCCCTCAAAATTGAGGACTTTTAACACTATACTTTATTTATGATATCATTAAAATTTTCTCACATTTAATTTTCCATAAGAAAAATTCTTTCTCAAGATAAACAATTGACGAAAAACTATTTAAATCATTAAATTTTACAACAAATATTAAAATAGCTCTATTATTACTTTTATTAAATAGTATTTTTGAAAAACTTAACTTTACATCAATTTCTTTAGAATTTGGAATTTTTATAATATTGCTTTTAATAGAATTTAAGTACTTTAATTCGAGTTTTTTTGAATTTTCGTAAAATTTAAATTCATTTACATTGTAAAATGCATTACAACCATTTGTATTTTGTAGTTTTTTTCTGTCTATTTCAAAAAAATTATTACTTATTACAATATTTTTTCTATTTAAATATTCATCATAAAAATATTTATATTTTCTGAGACTGTCATTTTTAGTGTAGATATAACTACCTGAAGGAGGAGGAGCAAAACTAGGATGTAAAATTGATGTTTCTTCAAAATCTCTTATTAATAAGTTTAAAATTTGATAAGACTCTTCAACTTTCACATCTCTATCACAAGAAAAAAATATAAAAACTAAAATAAATATTAAACTTCTATAATTAATCACAATCATTTGCTTTCAGTTAAAATAAATTGCAAAAAAGTACAGACTATAAAAGTTTGTACTTTTTTGCAATATTTTATATACCATTATCATGGTTTGTATTTATTTAATCATCAACCTCTAACCAATCATCAACCCAAATAACTTCATACTTAATTACTTTCGTTTCTGAGATTTTCTCAATAATGTATATTTTCTCAAACGGATTGTATTTTAAAATTGATTGTGATTTTTTTTCATTAATATACTTTAAATCAACAATTTTTAAGTTATCTAATGCTCTTATATGGCAAGTATCTTTAAAGCTTTTAAATTTGTGTGTCGAGAATTTTTCATCACATATTTTAAAATAGATATAATTCCCTTGAATTTCTTTTCTGTATTTATTATTTTTTACAGAATTTCCAGAACCATCTTCAATAATACACTTTCTTTTAGTGTTTAAATCAAAAAGTAAATAAACATTTTCTTTTTCGTTATTATTTTGAGATAAAGTTATAATTGGGTATACAAAAATTAGTATTAATAAAATATTATTTACTCTGTACATATTTCATTTTTATTATCGTTTATATAATCTTCAATAACATAAGTTCTCAAACCATCCCAACCATAGTCCATATAATATTCTAAAGAATATTTGTTATTATCTATTTTCCTAACCGCTTCTGCAATTGGCTTCACAAAGTTATCAGCCATATATTGATGTTGTGCATTTGCTGTCTGCACAGAACCATCAATCTTCTTATATTCAAAATAATAGTCTAATAATTCTTTAAATGTTTTTTCTTTTAGTTTTACCGATATTTTTTGCTTTTCTGTTTCATCAACATACTCTACTTTTTCGCAATTCCATAAAAACAAAGAAACTCCTAAAAACAAGAGCCCTATTTTTACATAACTAGCAATTTTTCTTTCTTTCTTTCTTTCTTTCTTTCTTTCTTTCTTTCTTTCTTTCTTTCTTTCTTTCTTTCATAACTTTTTAATTTAAGATTTATATTAATCCAAAACTAAAGATTAAAAGTATACATGTCAATCCCCATTTATGATGAAATTTTTATCTCCCCATAAATGGGGATATGTCTCCCTATAAATGGTGAGAAGTAACAAACTTCATTCCATAAAAAAAGACCTCAAAAATTGAGGTCTTTTAACATTATACTTTATTTATTTACTTCTTAAATTTCAACACTTCACTTCTTCCTTTTTTGAAGATTTTGTTACTGTTTCCTTTTCCTTTTCTTAACTCTTTTTGTTCTTCAAAAGACAATTGAATTATTTCTTGGCAATCTGTAGAACAAGTATTTTCCATAGCCTCAGAACACTCATCACATTGTATAAATAATAAATGACACGCTTCGTTTGCACAATTTGTATGCTCATCGCACGCTTTACCACATTGATGGCAGTTAGAAACTACATCATCTGTAATACGTTCTGCTCGTCTATGATCGAACACAAAGTTTTTACCGATAAACTTATTCTCGATGCCTTCTTCTTTTACCTGACGTGTGTATTCTATAATTCCGCCTTCTAATTGAAAAACGTTTTTAAAACCTTTGTGTTTATAATAAGCAGATGCTTTTTCGCAACGGATTCCTCCTGTACAATACATTAACAAATTCTTGTCTTCTTTGTTGTCTTTTAAATCTTCTTCAATTATATCTAAAGAATCTCTAAAAGTATCTACATCTGGCGTTACTGCTCCATCGAAATGACCAATTTCACTTTCGTAATGGTTACGCATATCTACACAAACTGTATTTGGGTTTGCTAACATTGCGTTGAATTCTGCTGCATTTAAATGCACTCCTTTTGCAGTTACATCAAAAGTATCATCATCTAAACCATCTGCAACAATTTTGTTTCTAACTTTTACTTTTAGCTTTAAAAACGATTTATTGTCTTGCTCTACAGCTACATTTAAACGAATGTCTTTTAAGAAAGAAATTGCATCTAATTGGTCTTTTAAAGCGTAAAAATTTTCTGAAGGAACAGATAATTGTGCATTTATGCCCTCGTAAGAAACATAAATTCTACCAAGAACATCTAAAGCATTCCATTCTAAGAATAATTTGTCTCGAAGTAATTGCGGATTTTCTATCTTATAATATTGATAGAATGATATTGTTAAGCGGTCTTTACCAGCTTCGTCTATTAATGCAGCGCGTTCTATGGCGCTTAACTTATTGTACAGTTGCATGCTATACTAATTAGGTTAAACTAAATATTTTTATTGATTACAAAATTACAAAATTTTACTGAAATCGCGTCATTACGAGGAAGAATGACGAAGTAATCTGTAATTAATAGACCTAATTGATTTTCTTTTTTTAACCACATAGGCATATAGAAAACATAGCCCTATGTTCTCTATGTGGTTGTTAAAAAAACAGTTTAGAGCAAAAATGACAAAGCTATCTGTTTACTGATTGTGAGATTGCTTCGTTCCTCGCAATGACGTTGGCAAACAAATTTAGCCCAGATTGAAGCATTTGTTTGAGCTCTTTTTTGAGATGCTGATTTTTATCAGCACGAAGAAAAAGCGAGTGCGGAAAGCTGGAAATAGCTTCTAATAAAAACTTATTTTATTATTATGTTATAATTTGATATTAAATTGTTTAATTCTAAACATCAGGATTTTTTGTGCTTCAATTTTAAACTTTAGTTGATTTATAACATTTTAAGTAATTTGTATGATTTTTATTTTTAAGATATTTGCAGCTCAATTATAATATTAAATTTTTAGGCGATGAAAATAGCTGTAGTAGGTGCAACTGGAATGGTGGGCACAGTAATGTTAAAAGTTTTAGAAGAGCGTAATTTACCAATAACAGAATTTATTCCTGTAGCTTCTGCAAGATCTGCTGGAAAAAAATTATCATATAAAGGAAAAGAATATACCATAGTAACCTTAGAAGATGCCGTAAAAATGGCACCAGATGTAGCTTTATTTTCTGCTGGTGGAGACACTTCTGTAGAATGGGCACCAAAATTTGCTACTGTTGGCACAACGGTTATCGATAATTCTTCTGCTTGGAGAATGGACCCAACTAAGAAATTAGTAGTTCCGGAAATTAATGGTGATGTTTTAACAAAAGACGATAAAATTATTGCGAATCCTAATTGTTCTACAATTCAGCTAGTGGCAGTTTTATCTCCATTGCATTTAAAATATAAGATGAAACGTGTAGTGGTTTCTACGTATCAATCTGTTTCTGGTTCTGGTGTAAAAGCAGTGCAACAATTAGATAATGAGGAAGCTGGTATTGATGGTGAAATGGCGTATCCTCATAAAATTGGTAGAAATGCAATTCCGCATTGTGATATTTTCTTAGAAAACGGATATACTAAAGAAGAAATGAAGTTGGTTAAAGAACCAAAAAAGATTTTACGTGATGATTCTTTTTCTGTTACAGCAACTGCGGTTAGAATACCTACTGCTGGTGGGCATTCTGAGGCTGTAAATGTTCAGTTTGAAAATGAATTTGATTTGGCTGATGTAAGAAAAATATTAAGTGAAACTCCTGGAGTTATTGTGCAAGACGATTTGGCAAACAACGTATATCCGATGGCAATTAATGCGCATGATAAGGATGAAGTTTTTGTTGGACGAATTAGAAAGGATGAATCTCAAGAAAATACCTTAAATTTGTGGATTGTTGCAGATAACCTTAGAAAAGGTGCAGCTACAAACACAGTTCAAATAGCTGAATATTTGGTAGAAAATAATTTAGTTTAATTATATTTTCTGAATGTCAGTTCGAGTGATTTCGCTTTTTCGTGAAATTGTATCGAGAACTAATTTATAATACAAATATTATTTATTAAAGTTTACAAATGGCAGATTTTCACAAAGTAAAAATACAAGAAGTAAAACAAGAAACCGCAAATGCGGTTTCTGTTTTGTTTAACATACCTCAACAATTAGTATCAGAATTTAATTTTGAAGCGGGTCAATACATTACGTTACAGAAGGTAATAAATGGCGAAGAAATTAGAAGAGCATACTCTATTTGTTCTACTCCAAAAAGTGGTGAGGTTAGAGTAGCAATTAAAAAAGTAGAAAACGGAGTGTTTTCTACCTTTGCAACTTCGACTTTAAAAGCTGGTGATGAAATTGAAATTTCTATACCAGAAGGTCGTTTTTTATTAAACACAGAAGCTAATAAAAACTACATTGGTTTTGCTGCTGGTTCTGGTATTACACCAATTTTATCGATGATAAAAACAGTTTTAGAAACAGAACCTACTTCTAATTTCACTTTGGTTTACGGTAACAAATCTGTTGCAGACACTATTTTTTACACAGCGTTAAATGCCTTAAAAGAATCTTTTTCAGGAAGATTAAACTTACATTATATCTTTAGTAGAGAAAATGTAAAAAATGAATTAAGAGGTAGAATTGATGAAAATGTTACCAATTATTTTGTTAAAAACATGTACAAAGAATCTACTTTTGATGCTGCTTATTTATGTGGACCAGAAGAGATGATTAAAGAGGTTTCTAAAGCCTTAAAAAGCAACAATATTAGCAAAGAGAATATTCATTTCGAATTATTTACAGCTTCTGTAGATGAAGAAGCTACCGCAGAAATTAAAGAAGGCACAACCGAAGTAACTATTTTGTTAGACGATGAGGAAACTACATTTTCTATGCAACAAACAGATGATATTTTAGCTGCTTCTTTACGTAATAATATAGATGCACCTTATTCTTGCCAAGGTGGTGTTTGTAGCTCTTGCTTAGGTAAAGTTACCGAAGGAAAAGCTGTTATGGTTAAAAATTCTATTTTAACTGATGATGAAATTGAAGAAGGTTTAATTTTAACTTGTCAAGCTCATCCTACTACACCAAAGATTACTGTAGATTTTGATGACGTATAAAATCCGTATTTTTGTAAAGTATGGATATTTATGATTTAAAAAACGCTATTCTTATTGGATTTTTCATGGCTTTCATGATTGGTCCTGTCTTTTTTATGCTGATACAAACCAGTATTTTAAAAGGAGCTAGAGCAGCTATTGTTTTCGATTTAGGTGTTATTTTAGGTGATATTACTTTTATTCTTTTCGCTTATTACGGAAGTAGACCATTGTTAGAAAAAATTAAAGACGACCCAAGATTATTCTTTTTTGGCGGGATCGTTTTAATAGTTTATGGTTTAATAACTTTCTTTGACAAAGAAAATAAAAAAGAAAAATTAGAAGCTGCAAAAACTATAGAAGTACCAATTATTAAAAACAACTATCTTAAATTATTTCTAAAAGGGTATTTTTTAAATTTTATAAATATTGGCGTTCTAGCTTTTTGGTTAGGTACTGTTTTAGTAATTGGCCCAACTTTAAACATGAATCAGAATGCTATTTTTAGCTATTTTGGAGTAATTATTATAGCTTATTTTGTTACCGATCTTGGTAAAATATTTTTAGCAAAACAATTAAAAAATAAAATGACACCTACTTTAATCTATAAAGTAAAAAAAATAATGGGAATTATTTTAATAGTCTGTGGTGTATTTTTGTTCTTAAAAGGATTTATTCCTAATGATAAAATAAATCAGTTAATTCAATAAAAAAGCCCTTTAAGTGTAAAAACTTAAAAGGCTTTTTTTATTATTTTGAATACTTTTTACTTTACTTCAAGCTTATTATTTTCTAAATTAATATCAGCCATTAAACCACTTTTATCAATTATAACCGATTTAACATCTTTAGAAACATCAAAAGAATAAGTTGGGTGCGCCCAAGTCCAATCTTCTAAAATCTTAGCAGATGTTGGCTTTTCCCCTCGCATCATTCTTAAAGGAATATTAAAATTTTCTTTAGTTCCGTCTGTGTAAGTAACTTCTAAATCTATTGGCATTGGCATTTTACCAATTCTTTCTAAAGTAACTTTCTTACCATTAACAGACTTAATTCCATAATCTATAGTATGTAATGTTTGTGTCCATTCGTTTAAATACCAATCTAAATGAATACCAGAAACCTTTTCCATAGAACGTTTAATATCGTTTGGTGTTGGATGTTTAAAACTAAAATCTGTATAATATTTTTTTAGTCCTTTAGCTACATTTTCTGCTCCAATAACATATTCCAATTGCGATAAGAAGATATTTCCTTTAGAATAACTTGCAACACCGTAACCTGTATTAGAATTGTATCTATCTGCATGTGTAGAAAGCGATTCTTCAATTTTGTTTTTCACAACATAATTATAACCTCCGTAAGAACCTCTGTGTGGGTTTGCTTGTCCTCTTTTTAAAATAGCATTTGAAGCTTTATTAGAAATATACGTTGTAAAACCTTCATCCATCCAAGGATGTAAACTCTCATTTGAAGCTAATAAAAATTGAAACCAAGTATGTGCCATTTCATGTGCTGTTACACCAAATAAACCACCGAAACTTCTTTTACCAGTAATTAAAGTAGACATTGCATATTCCATACCACCATCTCCACCTTGCACAACAGAATATTGCTTATAAGGATATTGACCTACATTTTCGCTAAAATAGGTCATTATCTCCGCTGTTTTTGGCTGAAGATCTTTCCAATTTTTTAAATACTTCTCTTCTAACGTTTTCTTATAAAGAAAATGTAAATCAATACCATTTTCCATTTTTAAAACATCGTGTGTGTATTCATTATCTGCTCCCCACATAAAATCGTGAACATTTGGTGCTTTAAAATGCCATGATAACTTATCTCCTTTTGGCAAGTTTAATGCTTTCGTTTTATCTTCATATCCATGACCAATTTCTTGTGGATTTTGTAAGTAACCAGTACCTCCAATTGTGTAGTTTTTATCTAAATGAATTGTTACATCAAAGTCTCCCCAAACACCATGAAATTCTCTTGCAATATAAGGTGGTGTGTGCCAACCTTGAAAATCATATTCTGCCATTTTTGGATACCATTGAGACATTGACAAAGCAACACCTTCTTTACTATTTCTACCAGATCTACGAATTTGAACAGGAACTTGAGCATCAAAATCCATATCAAAAGTTACGCTTTCTCCTGATTTTATTGGTGTATTTAAAGTAACCTCTAAAATTGTACCTACAGTTTCAAATAAAACTGCAGCTCCATTTTGCTTTAAAGTATTTACTTTAATATAACCAATTTCATTTGGCTTTAACTTACTAATTCTATCTCCAATTTTTGCACTCGGATCTTTAATATTTAAAGAACGAACATCCATTTGAGAACCAGGTTGAAAAGCATTAAAATACAAGTGATAAAAAACTTTATCTAACGCCTCTGGAGAGTTATTAGTATAAACTAGCTTTTGTTTTCCTTTATATTGATGGTTATTGACGTTCATATCAATATCCATTGTATAATCTACATGTTGTTGCCAATAACCATTATCGCTTTTAGTTGATGATGTTTGCTTTTCTGAATGTGCAGCTTCTTTAGTCTGCGCACAAGAAACCATCATTAAAAGAGATAAACCTAAAAAAATTGTTTTTTTCATTTCTATATTATTAATTTTTAAATTAGTCTAATTATTTACCGTTCACAATTTTATCTGCCATCATTAAAGCATTATATGCGTTTACAACTCTACCAGAGACAGATAATTCAGAAAACTGAACCATTTCTCCTTTAGGGTTTTGTCTTGATGCAGAACCTGGCTTTATAACTTCAAAATTAATTTTAAGTCCAGAGTTCATTAATATATGCTTTACTTGGCTTGCCGTTAATTTCGGGTAATAAGAACGAACTAATGCAGCAACACCTGCAGTCGAAGGCGCAGCCATTGAAGTTCCGCTAAATTTAGCATAACCATTTTCTGGAGTTGTAGAATAAATTTGAACTCCAGGAGCAAACACATCTACATTCTTTTTACCGTAATTAGAAAAGTTAGCAGGTAATTTTTCGTTATAATTTAAACTCATCGCTCCGATTGTTAAAACATTATCAGAGATTTCTGTTTCTAAATCTTTCGAATCATTAGGATATGTTTTTTCTACATCAATGTTTTTACCATCATTACCAGCAGCATTTACAATTAATACATCTTTAGAAGCTGCGTATTTTATTGCTTCCCAAACCCATTCTTTTTTTGGAGAATACTCCTTTTCCAAAACTTGTATTTATCACTTTTGCACCATTATCTACTGCATATCTTATTCCTAAAGCAACATCTTTATCGTACTCATCTCCATCAGGTACAGCTCTTACTGCAATAATTTTTACATTATTAGCAACACCATTCATTCCAACACCATTATTTCTAGAAGCGCCAATAATACCAGAAACATGCGTTCCGTGTGCTTCACTTTTTATAGAATGACCACTTTTATTATCTCCATAAAATTTCTGATCCATAGTGTTTGGGTTATCACCTAGAACACTTCTATAATCTTTTTTTAACGCATCTCCATTTAATAAATTAGCTGCATTTGTAGCTAACTTTGTAAGTTCGTCTTTTGCTGCACTTATAGATGGTAAACCAAAACCATACATCTGTTTAGCAATAGCAACACTTTGCAGTAAAGAAGCATCTTCTGTTACAATTGCTGCAACCTCTTCTTTTGTATATTCAGCTTTTTTTAATTCTTTCGCTATTGCTGCGTCAGCACTTGTAACTCTTTGCAACATTTGATCAAACCTTAATTTACTTGCTTTTGCTGCTTTAACTTTTCCATCATAAAAAGCTTGAGCTTTATCAGCTTCTTCCTTAGTAGTAATCGTTGGATCTTTTACAATTCTTTCGTATTCAGAATTTTCTTTATAAATACTTCCTAAAAAGTTCCAACCATTAATATCGTCTTTATATCCATTCTTATCATCATCAATTCCGTTCCCAGCAATCTCTTTTTTATTTACCCAAGCAACATCTTTTAAATCTTCATGCTTTAAATCTGTACCAGAATCTACTACCCCAACAATTACCTCAATTCCTTTTTTACCTTCTAAAAATTTATACGCTTTTTCTAAACTCATTCCCGGAATAGAATCTGTAGCAAGATCTGCATGACCCCAACCATTCATTTCGTCTTCAGTTAAAGTTCCTTTTTTTGCAGGAATATTTATGTAATTATCCATTCCTGTTGGTACAGGAATATTAGAAACGGATTTACAACCTGTAAAAATAATACTTGCAGTTGCTGCAAAAAATATTGATTTAATAATCTTCATAATTGTGTTATTCTATTAATTAAATATGTCTGTGAATTTATGTACGCTGTTTAATCTTACTCCTTTTTCTGTATGTTTAACTGTGCAAATTTCATTGTAAGCATCATGTTCTAAAAAAGGTAGTAATTGTTGTCTGCTGCTTCGTTTAAAAAAGAAGCTTTTTCTTTTATAGTTAAGAGAGGTCTTGTATCATAACCCATTACATAAGGTAAAGGAATATGGCCTACTGTTGGCAATAAATCTGCCATAAAAACAATCGTTTTATCTTGATACGTTATTTTAGGTAACATTTGTTTTTCTGTATGCCCATCCATAAACAAAACATCAAAACCAATTTGATCTACTGCATTTCTATGTATAAAGTCTAATTGTCCGCTTTCTTTAATGGGATTAATATTTTCTTTAAGAAAAGAAGCTTTTTCTCTTGGGTTTGGTTCTATTGCCCACTTCCAATGATTATCATTAGACCAAACTTTAGCATTTTTAAAAGCAGGAATTAATAATCCTTCGTTATTTCTTTGGATAACACCTCCACAATGATCAAAATGAAGATGTGTTAAAAAAACATCTGTAATATCATCTTTATGAAAACCATGTTTTTTTAAAGAGCTATCTAAAGAAAAATTTCCAAATAAGTAATAATAGCCAAAAAATTTATCTGATTGTTTGTCTCCTAAACCTGTATCAATTAAAATTAATCGATCTCCATCTTCAATTAACATACAACGCATGCTCATTGATATTAAGTTATTTGAGTCTGCAGGATTCGTTTTTTGCCAAATAGTTTTAGGTACTACTCCAAACATTGCACCACCATCTAACTTAAAATTCCCTGTTTCTATAGGATATATCTTCATAGTAGAAAAATCAAATTTATTAAATATAACGCATAAAAATAGTTAATTAATAACTTAAAATTATCAAAAATGAAATTTAAAGTATCAAACACACAAAGATGAAAAAAATACTTGATTTTTTGTTAACAAAACTTTAAAGGTTTTAATAACAATCTATCAACTTAACAAATATGTAGATTAAACAACTTGTAGTTTAAATATAAAAAGGATTTTAATTTTCATCAACAAAACAACAAATAGTTTTTATTTTATATTCTGAATCAATCGCAATTAGTGGAATGATTGATGTGCCTGAATTATTAGGCATTACTCATAAGTAATCTATTTGGGTTTGTATTTAGAAAATTGGAATTATTGGCTCTATTTAAGCGGTTTTTTTTGGGTCTTTACAGATTCTTCGACAATTTTATATACTGTAAAATGTATTACCACTTTTGCATCTTTGTGCTTATTAAGAACTTTGCTTGTTTATTTATATCTTTTAAATCATTATTTATAAATAATGATTTTGTTCCTATTATTTTTTCAATTCTATTTATAATTTCTTCACTAGAATTAGATAAATCATCTAAAATAATTACTTCAAAATTATTTTCAATTAACTCGACTACTATGTGAGGGCCAATATAACCACCTATTATTATAATTTTAATAAAATATTTAAATATTTTATTTGGAGCTTACAAAAACATGAAACAAAAAAACAACTAGTAGGTACTGGTAGGTTAAAATAGTTTTTACTACATTTGTGTTCATGAAGATGATTTCTTTAAATAAAAAGGTAGGAGCGCCAAAATACAAACAGATAATTACATCTATTGAAGATGCAATTTTGAACGGTACTTTAAAAAAAGGAGATAAGCTACCATCGTTAAATAACATAAAAACAGCACATTCTCTTTCTAGAGACACAGTTTTAACGGCTTTTAATGAGCTTAAAAATCGTGGAATAATACATTCTATTGTAGGAAAAGGATATTATGTTTTAAGTGAAGACATAAGTGTTTCACAAAAAATATTTTTACTTTTTGACGAACTAAATTCTTTTAAAGAAGATTTATACAATTCTTTTTTAGCTAATTTAGGAAACCACATACAGGTAGATATTTTCTTTCATCACTTTAATCCTACAATTTTTAATAAACTTATTTCTGATAATGCAGGAGACTATAATTCATATATAATTATGCCCGCAAATATAGAAGACACAATAAACAGTATTCAGAAATTACCTAAAGACAAAGTCTATATTTTAGACCAAGTGCAAAAAGATTTATTGGATTATACAGCTATATATCAAAACTTTGAAAAAGATATATTTAATGGCCTTAATAAAGGAATTTCTAGAATTAAAAAATATCAAAAACTGATTCTATTATATACAAAAGATAAACAACCTAAGGGTTTATTAACAGGTTTTAATACATTTTGTAATCATAATAATTTAGACAACGAAGTAATTTCATCACTTGAAAATAGAATGCCAAAAAAAGGGGAAGTTTATGTTGTTTTAGAAGATAAAGACCTTCTTGTAATTATTAAAAAAATTAGAAAAACATCTTTAATTTTAGCTCAAGATATTGGAGTTATCTCATACAACGACACTTTATTAAAAGAGATTGTAGCAGGTGGAATTACAACTATTTCTACCAATTTTAAATTAATGGGAAAAAACCTAGCGGAAATGATTATTAATAACAATGTTGACAGTATAGAAAACCCTAGCAATTTAATTTGTAGAAATTCTTTATAAGTATGTTTACAATTGCTACCACAATGGAAAATGACTTTGCTTATTTAGATTTAAAGAATGGTAAAGAATCTGCAAAAGCAAAAATATCTTTACATGAAGGTGGAAGGTTAATGGAGTTACAGTTTAACGGCATTTACATTATTAAAGATCAACCTTCTTCAAAGTATAAAGACACTTTTGCATCTTCCATCTTATTTCCGTTTGCGAATAGAATTAAAAATGGTTTATACTCTTTTAATGGAAAAGAATATCAACTTAATTGTAATGAAAACGGAAGAAACAATGCTTTACACGGTCTGGTTTTTGATAAAAAATTTGAAATTATTGATAGAGATTTAAAATATAATTCTTGTGCTATTACTTTATTATATCAAGAAAAAGAAAAATCAATCGGGTTTCCTTTTTTATATAACATATATATAACATATACCCTTAAGGATAATAATATAAATGTATCTGTAAAAATAAAAAATACGGACAAAAATTCATTTCCTTTTACATTAGGATGGCATCCTTATTTTTTAAGTAACGATCTATATAACAGTTCGCTTAATTTTAAAAGTAATGAGAAAATACAATTTGATAAAAACTTAATTACTTCTGGTTTTACAACTTATAATCAAGAAATGCCTCTCCAAATAAAAGACAATCAACTAGATGATTCTTATATTTTAAAAACTAATTTAATTGAGTTTACAACACCTTTATATCATATTAAACTAGATACAAATACAGCAGAAAATTTCTTACAAACTTACACGCCAGAAAACAGAAATACAATTGCAATTGAACCAATGACTGGTATTTGCGATAGTTTTAATAATAAAAAAGGATTACAAACCTTACATTCTAATGATGAATTTACAACTCAATGGAATGTTACTTTTTATAAAAAAACAATACCAAATGAATAAAAAACTAATTAAAGAGGTTAAAAAAAGTTTTAAGAGCCATTTTAAAACTAAACCATTAATCGTTTTTTCTCCAGGTAGAATTAACTTAATTGGTGAACATACAGATTATAATGAGGGCTTTGTTTTTCCTGCTGCAATTAACAAGGGGATAGCATTAGCAATTCAAAAAAGCACTTCTAAAAAAAGTAAAGTATTTGCTATAAATAAAGAAGAAATACACGAATTTAGTTTAGATAAAATACAACCTTTAGAAAACGGAGGTTGGCAAAATTATATTTTAGGAGTTGTAGCAGAAATTCAAAAAAAGGGAATTGTGTTAGATAATTTCAACATCGCTTTTGCAGGAAATATTCCTGGAGGAGCAGGTATGTCTTCTTCTGCGGCTTTAGAAAATAGTGTTGTTTTTGGTTTAAATTCTTTATTTAATTTAAGCCTTAGTAAAAAAGAAATGATTTTAATTTCGCAAAATGCAGAACATAATTTCGCTGGTGTTAAATGTGGAATTATGGACCAATACGCAAGCATGTTTGGTAAGAAAGAAAGCGCTTTGTTGTTAGACTGTAGAACTGTAACATCAAAAACATTTAAAATTGACTTTAACAATTATAAACTGTTATTGATCAATACAAACGTAAAACATGACTTATCTGAAAGTGCTTATAATAACAGAAGAGAGGTTTGCGAAAAAGTTTCTCACCTTTTAAAAATTGATGCTTTAAGAGATGCAACTAGAAATGATCTAGATAAAGTTAAAAGTGATATTTCTGAAGAGGATTATCAGAAATGTTTATACATAATTCAAGAAAATGAGCGCGTACAATTATTTTCTGAAGCTATAGAAGAAAATAACATTGTTTCTTTAGGTGAATACTTATATAAATCTCATAATGGCTTAAGTACTAAATACAACGTAAGTTGTAAAGAGCTAGATTTTTTAGTTGACAGCACTAGAGAAAATCAGAAAATTTTAGGCGCAAGAATGATGGGCGGAGGCTTTGGAGGCTGTACAATAAATCTTATTTTAAAAAGTGAGGTGAAAAATTTCAAAAAAGATATTTCACAAAAATTTCAAAATAAATTTAATAGAGCGTGTTCTATTTATAGTGTTAAATTATCTAAAGGAACAAGAAAAGTTTAGTATTTCAATTAACAGTATTTATTTAGCAAAAAACACAAAAATGAACACAAATTTACAAGATTACTCACATAAAAGATTTAATATTTTAACAGGAGAATGGGTTTTAGTTTCTCCTCACAGAGCAAAACGGCCTTGGCAAGGACAAAACGAAGCCGTTTCTAAAGAAGTGAGACCAACACACGATTCGAGTTGTTATTTATGTGCTAGAAATACAAGAATAAATGGCGAAGTAAATCCTGATTATAAAGATGTTTTTGTCTTTACAAATGATTTTGCAGCACTCCAAAAAGATTCTCCTAATTTTAATGTTAATGAGGGATTATTTAAAGCGGAAAGCGAAACGGGTATTTGCAAAGTAATTTGTTTTAGTCCTGATCATTCTAAAAGTTTGGCAGATATGGCTGTAAATGAAATCACTAAAGTTGTTGCCGTTTGGCAAAAAGAATATACGTTACTTGACGATAATGAAGCTGTAAACAATGTCCAAATTTTTGAAAACAAAGGAGCAGTTATGGGCTGTAGTAATCCACATCCTCACGGTCAAATATGGAGTCAATCTACATTACCAAACGAAATAGTAAAGAAAGACAACCAACAAAAAGAATACTTTAGTAAAAACAAAACGAGCCTTTTAGGAGATTATTTAGCCCAAGAATTAGAAGCTAAAGAACGAGTTATATTTGAAAACGATCACTTTGTTGCACTAACTCCTTTTTGGGCTGTTTGGCCTTTCGAAGTAATGATAGCGCCTAAAAAAAATTATAAAGACATTACACAATTATCAGATATTGAAAGCGTAGCGTATGCAGAAGCTATTTCTGTAATTACAAAAGCTTATGATGCTTTATTTGAATGTTCTTTTCCTTATTCTTCAGGAATTCATCAAGCACCTACAAATGGGAAAGAAAATAATCATTGGCATTTTCATATGAGTTTTTACCCACCACTATTAAGAAGTGCCACTGTAAAGAAATTTATGGTAGGTTATGAAATGTTTGGAACACCTCAAAGAGATATTACTGCTGAACAAGCTGCAAAAAGATTGAGAGATTTAATTTAAAAAGAATAATATTTTAAATTAAAAAAGTAGCATTTTTAAAAATGCTACTTTTTTTAGTGTATTACTTTTTAAAATAAGTAACCTTTTTTATGCAAAATAAACATAAACACCTACAACAATAATACAAATTACAATACTTGCTTGTTTTGTATATTTCCAAGGTGTAATATCTACTTGTTTGGTATATTCTTGTATATATGCTTCTTTTCGTGGATATAACTTTCCAATTATCAGCATTATAATAACATTTAGTACAAATAGAATAGCACAAATATCCAAGAAGTGTAAACTTGCAAAAGTTTCAGGAGAATATACATCAACTAATAAATAACAAATGTATAAACCACAACCAGAAATAAGACCAATTTTTGCAGCTATAGCAGGTACATATTTTGTTAGATACCCAACAATAATAATCGTTAATATTGGGATACTATAAATTCCGTTTACTTTTTGTAAATAATCGAATAAACTACCAGCATCTGCAATTAAAGGAGCCACAAACATTGCTGCAATAGCTAGAGCTACTCCAAAAGTTTTACCATATTTAACAACTGTTTTTTCATTGGCTTCTTTGTTGATATGTTGCTTGTATATATCAATACCAAATAAAGTTACAGAACTGTTTAAAACACTATTAAAAGAACTTAAAATTGCCCCAAATAAAACAGCAGCAAAAAAACCAACCCAAGCATTTGGCAATACTTTTTTTACTAACATTGGATAGGCACTATCTGCAGATTCTAAATTACCTTCAAATAGATGAAAGGCAATTAAACCAGGTAAAACAACAATAATTGGCCCTAAAATTTTAATAAAAGATGCTAATAACAATCCTTTTTGACCTTCTTTTAAGTCTTTTGCACCTAAAGCTCTTTGTATAATTTGCTGGTTTGTACCCCAATAGAATAATTGCACCAACATCATTCCTGTAAAAATGGTGTAAAATGGTACTGGATCATTTTCACCGCCCATAGATTTAAATTTCTCTGGATTTTCTGTAGTCAAGGTAGATAATCCTTCTAATAAGTTTCCATCACCAATCATCATTAAACCAAAAACAGGAATTAAAACACCACCAATTAATAAACCAATAGCATTTATTGAGTCTGAAACCGCAACTGCTTTCAATCCTCCAAAAACTGCATAAATAGAACCAATAATTCCTATTCCCCAAACACAAACCCAAATGGATTGTTTATGGGTAATACCTAATAATTCTGGAACATCAAACATTCCACTAATTGCGAGAGAGCCAGAGTACAAAATTACGGGAAGTAATACAACTACATAACCGGTTAAAAATAAACCAGAAGTTAACGTTTTTGTAGTTACATCAAATCTTTTTGCTAAAAACCCAGGTACTGTTGTTAAACCACCTTTTAAATATCTTGGCAGTAAAAATATGGCAGTAACTACCATTGCAATAGCTGCGAGTGTTTCCCAAACCATAACAGACAAGCCACTTTGGTAAGCTGCACCATTTAACCCTACAATTTGTTCTGTAGAAAGATTCGTTAATAATAAAGAACCAGCTATTACACCAGCAGTTAAACTTCTGCCTCCTAAAAAGTAGCCATCAGAAGAATCTTCTTTTGTATTTCTTGTTTTTAAGTAAGCTACAACTGCAACGAGTGCAGTAGATCCTATAAATGTTAAAAATTGCATAATTTGTTTTTTTAGTTTGTTACTAATATCTAATATATTAAACGAAGAATATTTTTTATAAAAATGCCCTCAACACAAAAGTATTGAGGGCATTTTATATTCTATTTTTAATTTTTAATTTTTAATAATTTTAGAATTTTTAACACCTAAATCATTCTTTATTCTTACTATATAAACTCCTCTTTTTAAATGAGAAACATCTAGTTCTTTATTATTTTCTCTAACTTTATTTCTTAAAACAAGCTTACCAACTACGTTATAAATACTAACTTCAGATGTGATAGATGTTTTAATATTTAACTTATTTTCCATAGGGTTAGGGTATAAACTTACACCTTTATCAGATGTTAAATCGTCTACACCTAAGACATAAGTATCGCTACTATCCGTTAAAGCCTCTAAACTAAATTTTCTAAACCTAATAGTTTTATATCCGTTAGTTTCATACAATACTCCAATTTTTCCATCTGGTAAAATAGCCATAGAAGAGTATGCAGAAAAACCTGATTGGTACAATTTAGAGTGTGCCCAGGTTTGCCCTTCATCGTAACTAATTCTCATAGTTCCATCTACTCTTGAGCCACTGTTACCAGAGTTACTAAATAGTATTCTATCTTTATCAAAACCATCTAATGTAGAAGTGTATCTTAAGATATTTCCTTGAGAAATTGGATCAACTAAAGTATCATCAAAAGTATAATCCTCCCAAGTTGTACCTAAGTCATCTGTATAGGTTACTAAACGAGTTCCTGTACCATAATGATTTCTAGCATTAATCATAATTCTTCCATCATTTAATTCTACGATTGTATTTTCATCAAAATTAATGAAACTATTATTTTGAGACCTATTCCAAGTTGCACCATTATCTGTACTATAAAGTAGGCTTCCAAATATTTTATTGTCATTTCTAACAACAGCTATTGGAATTACCAAAGTACCATTTCTTAGTTGTATTCCTGTTCCTGCAGATGCCCAGAAAGATTTTTCAACAGAAGGTCTATAAAGATCCGCAGTTAAATCTATTGCTGCAGACCATGTTAAACCATCATCATCACTATACTTATATTGTGATCTTAAAGTAGCAGGATTGCTTGGATCTCCATTTGATTGAAATATTGTTGAAAACTCAGAATATGCATAAAAAACAAATATTCTTCCAGTAGTTTTATCTACAACTGTACATGCATCACCTCCATGATCTGTTTTAATAGTTATTGGATTATCCCAAGTTGCACCATTATCTGTACTTCTTCTTACAAACATATCAATTACACCAGGTACATCTGATGCATTTTCGTAACGTGCATCTGTAACAGCTAGTAGTGTACCATCTTTTGTTGTAACTAAAGATGGTATTCTATAAGTATGAGGAGTACCGTTTACTGAAGCTGCAATTCCATCTCCAACAAATAAATCTAAATCTACTTCTGGTGTCATTAATTCTAAAGGTGGTATTGGAGCTTCTATTGTAATTTGGTAATCTTCAAACTCACCATCTGTAAATGTTTCACAAGGATTGATTGCTGGAATAGCATCATCTGAAGAACGCAAGGCAACTCTCATAGTATATGTACCATAAGTTGTGAAATCTCCTATAGTTTTTCCTGAAAATTGTAAATCTTCAGTTGTATTTCCTCCAGTCCAATTAAAAATATCTTCACCTCCGTCTGCAAAATCACCATCTTTATTTTTATCAATCCAAATGTGAACTCGTTTGTTACTTGCAGCAGCAGGGTTACCAACCCCAAAATTAAATCTATAAGATGTAGAAGCGTTTAGAGTTGTGTTGTTATCTGTAATGTTGATATACCCATCATTACCAGAAGTATGGTTTAATTTGTCTCCATCACCAGATTGAGATATTTTCATATAATCTAAGAAACTAGTTGTAGAGGCTGTCATTGAGCTAACGTCACAACTTACAGCTTCACCAGCAATTAACATTATTTTATAATCTTGTACTTCTCCACCTGTAAAATCATCACAAGGTCCAACAGCATCTATTTCTGCGTCTGCAGCAAGCATTGCTATTCTCATTCTAGATTCACCAGCTGTAACAACTGATCCAATATTTTTACCAGAAAAACCAAGGTTTCCACCAGTATTTGCGCCTGCCCAACTAAAAATCAATTCTCCTGCATCATCAAAATCTTTATCCCCATTCATATCAATCCAAACATGTACTCTTTTATGTGTAGTTGTAGCTGCATCACCAACACCAATATCAAATCTATATGCTGTATCAGATTTTAAAGAAATATCACTATCTGTAATGTTTTCATAACCTACATTTGTAGAAGCTCTGTTAATAATATCTCCATCAGCTCCAGACACTTTAAAGTTATTGATATAACTAGAAGCAGTCATAGGTACAGTTGGCTCACAGTATTCTGGAGCAAGTTCAGTTAATAAAAGATTTACTTTATAATCTTGTACTTCACCACCTGTAAAATCATCACAAGGATTAATTGCACTAATTGCTCCATCAGCAGCAACTAGAGCTACTCTCATTCTTGTAATCCCTTCTTTTTGAACAACACCAATACCTTTACTTCCAAAGCCTAAATCTCCTGAAGTGTTTCCACCTGCATAAGAAAAGATTAATTCTCCAGCATCATCAAAATCTTTATCACCATTCATATCAATCCAAACGTGTACTCTTTTATGTGTAGTTGAAGCGCCATCTCCAACACCTATATTAAATCCATAATTCGTTCCAGAAATTAAAGTAAAGTCAGAATCTGTAATGTTTTCATACCCAACATTTGCAGAAGCGTGGTTTAGAAAATCTCCAGTTGAAGTACCAGCTGTAGAAACCTTAAAGTTATTGATATAACTAGTAGTAGACATAGGAATTGTAGGTTCGCAATATTCTGGAGCAGGTTCTGTTAATAAAAGATTTACTTTATAATCTTGTACTTCACCACCTGTAAAGTCATCACAAGGATTAATTGCACTAATTGCTCCATCAGCAGCAACTAGAGCTACTCTCATTCTTGTAATCCCTTCTTTTTGAACAACACCAATACCTTTACTTCCAAAGCCTAAATCTCCTGAAGTGTTTCCACCTGCATAAGAAAAGATTAATTCTCCAGCATCATCAAAATCTTTATCACCATTCATATCAATCCAAACGTGTACTCTTTTATGTGTAGTTGAAGCGCCATCTCCAACACCTATATTAAATCCATAATTCGTTCCAGAAATTAAAGTAAAGTCAGAATCTGTAATGTTTTCATACCCAACATTTGCAGAAGCGTGGTTTAGAAAATCTCCAGTTGAAGTACCAGCTGTAGAAACCTTAAAGTTATTGATATAACTAGTAGTAGACATAGGAATTGTAGGTTCGCAATATTCTGGAGCAGGTTCTGTTAATAAAAGATTTACTTTATAATCTTGTACTTCACCACCTGTAAAATCATCACAAGGATTAATTGCACTAATTGCTCCATCAGCAGCAACTAGAGCTACTCTCATTCTTGTAATCCCTTCTTTTTGAACAACACCAATACCTTTACTTCCAAAGCCTAAATCTCCTGAAGTGTTTCCACCTGCATAAGAAAAGATTAATTCTCCAGCATCATCAAAATCTTTATCACCATTCATATCAATCCAAACGTGTACTCTTTTATGTGTAGTTGAAGCGCCATCTCCAACACCTATATTAAATCCATAATTCGTTCCAGAAATTAAAGTAAAGTCAGAATCTGTAATGTTTTCATACCCAACATTTGCAGAAGCGTGGTTTAGAAAATCTCCAGTTGAAGTACCAGCTGTAGAAACCTTAAAGTTATTGATATAACTAGTAGTAGACATAGGAATTGTAGGTTCGCAATATTCTGGAGCAGGTTCTGTTAATAAAAGATTTACTTTATAATCTTGTACTTCACCACCTGTAAAATCATCACAAGGATTAATTGCACTAATTGCTCCATCAGCAGCAACTAGAGCTACTCTCATTCTTGTAATCCCTTCTTTTTGAACAACACCAATACCTTTACTTCCAAAGCCTAAATCTCCTGAAGTGTTTCCACCTGCATAAGAAAAGATTAATTCTCCAGCATCATCAAAATCTTTATCACCATTCATATCAATCCAAACGTGTACTCTTTTATGTGTAGTTGAAGCGCCATCTCCAACACCTATATTAAATCCATAATTCGTTCCAGAAATTAAAGTAAAGTCAGAATCTGTAATGTTTTCATACCCAACATTTGCAGAAGCGTGGTTTAGAAAATCTCCAGTTGAAGTACCAGCTGTAGAAACCTTAAAGTTATTGATATAACTAGTAGTAGACATAGGAATTGTAGGTTCGCAATATTCTGGAGCAGGTTCTGTTAATAAAAGATTTACTTTATAATCTTGTACTTCACCACCTGTAAAATCATCACAAGGATTAATTGCACTAATTGCTCCATCAGCAGCAACTAGAGCTACTCTCATTCTTGTAATCCCTTCTTTTTGAACAACACCAATACCTTTACTTCCAAAGCCTAAATCTCCTGAAGTGTTTCCACCTGCATAAGAAAAGATTAATTCTCCAGCATCATCAAAATCTTTATCACCATTCATATCAATCCAAACGTGTACTCTTTTATGTGTAGTTGAAGCGCCATCTCCAACACCTATATTAAATCCATAATTCGTTCCAGAAATTAAAGTAAAGTCAGAATCTGTAATGTTTTCATACCCAACATTTGCAGAAGCGTGGTTTAGAAAATCTCCAGTTGAAGTACCAGCTGTAGAAACCTTAAAGTTATTGATATAACTAGTAGTAGACATAGGAATTGTAGGTTCGCAATATTCTGGAGCAGGTTCTGTTAATAAAAGATTTACTTTATAATCTTGTACTTCACCACCTGTAAAATCATCACAAGGATTAATTGCACTAATTGCTCCATCAGCAGCAACTAGAGCTACTCTCATTCTTGTAATCCCTTCTTTTTGAACAACACCAATACCTTTACTTCCAAAGCCTAAATCTCCTGAAGTGTTTCCACCTGCATAAGAAAAGATTAATTCTCCAGCATCATCAAAATCTTTATCACCATTCATATCAATCCAAACGTGTACTCTTTTATGTGTAGTTGAAGCGCCATCTCCAACACCTATATTAAATCCATAATTCGTTCCAGAAATTAAAGTAAAGTCAGAATCTGTAATGTTTTCATACCCAACATTTGCAGAAGCGTGGTTTAGAAAATCTCCAGTTGAAGTACCAGCTGTAGAAACCTTAAAGTTATTGATATAACTAGTAGTAGACATAGGAATTGTAGGTTCGCAATATTGCCCATAAGAGTAACTAGCAAAAAGCAGGATTACTATTATGCTAAATTTTTTAAAGTAATTTTTCATCATTAAATTTTAGTTTTAATTAAATTGATTTTTAAAATAAACACATAATTTTATATTTTTTATAAAAATGTGAATCTCTACCTCCCAAAACTAATTGATATATATGTTTTGTTAGGAGTAATATTTTGTCAAAACAAGGGGTAATTTATTGCATTTATTAACAATTGCTTGCAGTGTGAAGCTTTTAGAAGTTCCTTTTAAACTAAAGTATTAATGGTTGTATTGTATTAAAATCACTTGTATTACAAATTCATCCAATTTTTAATTGCTTGCATATAACTTCTACCAGAAGTAATTTTTGTTTTTTGGTTATTTTTTAGTGTGATGATAAATCTGCTGTTAAAATATTTCTGAATATCATTTACAAAATCTTTGTTGATGATACTACCTCTGTGAATCCGCAGAAAATTATCGGGTAATTTCTGTTCTAAATTGGCAATGGTTTCTGTACTTAAAAAGGTATCTAAATTAGTGTGAATGTTTGTGTAATTGGCATCAGCTTCAAAAAAAGCAACTTCATCTAGTTTTATAAAAATAAGTCGGTCGTCTTTTTTTACGGTAATTGTGGTCATTTGTTTTACCTCTTTTTTGCTCGCAATTTCTTTTAAAACGTTTAAAATTTGGTCTGAAGAAATATTATTTTCAAAAGATTTTAGTTTGTTGATGGTTTTTTTAATACGCTCTAATTTTACAGGTTTTACCAGATAATCGATGCTATTGGTTTCAAAAGCTTCTAAAGAATACTGGTCGTAAGCTGTACAAAAAATAATAATGGGCAGATACTTTAATTTTTCTATCAATTCAAAACCTGTGCAACCTGGCATTTCTACATCTAAAAAAATAAGATCGGGTTGCAAGGTTTCTATTTTTTCTTGTGCTTCAATGCCGTTTTTTGCAGTTCCTAAAATGGTGAAGGTTTTTGGAAACGATGCCAATAAATTCTGCAAACCTTGTCTTGCAGGTGCTTCATCATCTATAATTAGTGTGGTGTATAATTTGCTCATTTTTATAAATTTGTAGGAATGGTAATGGTAATGGCTTTTTGTGGCGTATTGGCCCAATTTAAAGACGCTTTGTCATCGTAATTTAAACGCAACAAATCATAAACGGTTTGCAAACCATGTCCGCTTAACAATCCGTCAGGGAAATTAGGGCCATTATCATTTACTGAAATAAAAATCTCATCATTATTCTTTTGTATTTTGATATTTATTTTCCCTGCATCCACATTTTTAGAAATACCGTGTTTTACGGCATTTTCTACCAAAGGCTGAATTAAAAATAACGGAATTTTATAATTTTCTAGCGTTTTATCAACATCAATAGTAAATTGTAAATGCTTGTCGAAACGAATTTTCTCTATCTCTAAATACGTTTTTACCATTTCAATTTCTTCTTTTATAGTTCCTGTATTTTCATTTTTTCTGTTGATGGAATACTTAAACAAATCGGATAAAGAATGTGCCATTTTTTGCGTTTTTTCAGCATCAATTGGTGCTAAACTCGCAATAGAATTTAAAGAATTGTATAAAAAATGCGGATTAATTTGTGCTTGAAGCGATTTTAATTCTGCCTTGGTTTTTAGCTCTCTTAAATTGGATAGTTTTAACTCGTTGTCTAGTATTAGTTTTTTTCTTTAAAAATGAAGTAACTTATTAAGGCTCTTACCGATGCAAATACCATCATATAAACAAACACAGTTGCCGCAAATTCGTAATTACGATTATTAAGAGTTTCTACAGTAAAATACATCAATAACATAAAGCTAACAAAAGGTAAAAAACCTGTTGATAAAAAGATTAGCATTGTTTTAGTGAAAATTGAAATAGTAGTTTTTTGAATTTTTATTTCAATAAAACGGAATAAAAACAAAAAAGGAAATAAAGCAGTCGAAAATATGATAGTTGATATGATTGTATCCTTTCTAATAAATTTTGAATAATATTTTTGAGGAAGCGTTAAAAAATCATAAGTAGAAGAACAAAGAATTATAAGAATACTTACAAAAATTAAACTAATAAAAGCTAAAACCCCAAAGCGAAGCCAATCTTTTCTAATTTTCAGCACCAAAGCTTGATTAATTTTGTTTACCAAAAAAATGAAAACTAATAATAAAATAATTGCAGGTAAAATAATTACGGAAATAGGGTTTTTTACCCACCAAATTGTTCTGTCTCTATCAGAAATTTTATCATTTCTAAGATTCTTTAAAACAACATCAAATTGTTTTTCTGCAATAATAGATTTTTCATCAAAGTTTTTTGCATAAACTGTTTTTATAATGGTCATATCCTTCTCATTTAATGGGATGTCACCATTACTATATTCTCCCATTGGATTAAATATACTATGTCTTCGTTCTTTTTTTAACGGATGTGTAAAGGAAGCATTTACAATAGTTTTTGCAATTCTAGCCTCTAATGTTTTTTGAATTTCAATTTCAGTTTTATCAATTTTATACACATAAATTTTTCCTTTTACATAGCCATCATATTGAGTATCTAAACGAGCATGTATGGTGCTATTAAAATTGTCCTCACTATGTATTGGAGTATCTGAAAAATGAATTATTAAATTAGGTAGTTCTTTATTAGTGAATTTAATGGAGATGGTTTCTGTTAGTGAATCTAACTTTTTTACTGTTTTTTTTATTACCAAAATATCAGCATCTGTATAAAGACCTTTTACCCCAATATTTATATCGGTTACCCATTTTCTAATTGGTGTAAATTGATCACTATTCATCTCCACAATTTCTGCCCAAGGAAATTCCGGTAATTTTTCTGTTTCTTGTGCAAAAGAAATGTTTGCAATAAAAAGCAATACTATAAAGTAATGTAATTTTTTCATGATGCTAAATTTAATGGTTTCTACCACAAAATAACATCGTTTTAAAAGTTTATAAAATACATTTCTTGTAAACTGCAAATATGGGCTGTAAAGTGCTTTTTGATATTACTATTATTTAGATCTCACAGGTTTCAAAAACCTGTGAGGTCTGGTTTTATAATCTAAACAGTCATCCAATCTTTAATTGCTTGCGTATAACTTCTACCAGAAGTAATTTTTGTTTTTTGGTTATTTTTTAAAGTGATGATAAATCGACTATTAAAATATTTCTGCACATTTTCTACAAAATTAGTGTTGATGATAATACCTCTATGAATCCGCAGAAAATTGGTTGGCAATTTGCTTTCTAATTGTGTTAAAGAAATTTCTGATAAATGTGTTTTAGTTTTTGTATGAATGTTTACATATTTTGCATCAGCTCCAAAATATAGTACTTCTTCTAACTTTACAAAAAACAATTTTTCGCCTTTTTTTACAGTGATTGATGTCATTTTTTTGATTTCCTTTTCAGCAGACATTTGTTTAATGGCTTCTAATAAATTGTGAGAATTATTACTGCCTTTAAACTTTTCTAATTTTTCAACGGTTTTTTCCAAACGTTCTAAACGCACAGGTTTTACCAAATAATCGATGCTATGGGTTTCAAAAGCTTGCAACGCATATTGATCAAAAGCAGTGCAGAAAATTACCAAAGGCACAATTTTTAGTTGGTCTATCAACTCAAAACCAGTAAGTCCAGGCATTTCTATGTCTAAAAAAATAACATCGGGTTGTAAGCGGTTTATTTTCTCTTTGGCTTCTGTGCCGTTTTTTGCAGTTTCGATAACGTTAAAAACTTCTGGAAAATTTTCAATCAATTTTAACAAACGTTCTCTTGCCAACAATTCATCATCAATAATAATGGTTTTATAGGGTTTGTTCATTTTTAATGCTCGTTTTCTATATTGATTTTAATGTGTTTTGTAGGCGTGTTTTTCCAACTGATGGCTGCTTTATCTTTATAGGTTAAACGCAACAAATCAAAGACCGTTTGCAAACCATAACCACTTACCAAACCATCAGGAAAATCAGGACCATTGTCTTCTACAACAATTATAAAACCAGTTTCTGTTTTTTGAATACATAAGGTAATTTGTCCGTTTTTTTCTACTTTAGAAATGCCGTGTTTTACGGCATTTTCTATTAAAGGCTGAATTAAAAACATGGGTATTTTGGTGTTTTCTAAAGATTTATCAACATCAATAGTAAAATGTAAACGATCATCAAAACGAATTTGTTCTACTTCTAAATAGTTTTGTACCATTTCTACTTCGTCGCCAATGGTGCTGTCTTTTTTACCTTTTCTGTTGATGGTATATTTAAACAAATCTGATAACGACAATGCCATTTTTTCTGTTTTATCCGCATTTTTATGCGCCAAACTTGCAATAGAGTTTAAAGCATTGTACAAAAAATGTGGATTTATTTGCGATTGCAATAATTTTACTTCTGCCTGTGAGTTTATTTCTTTTAATTGGCTTAATTCTACGTCTTTTTGTTTGATTAAGTTTTCTGAAAAATGGTTAAGGTAAATTAATAAACCTCTACCTAATGCAATTATAAATGTGAGTACTAATGTTATTATTAAAATTTCTAAAAATCCCTCTGAATTATATGCTCCCATAAAAAGTAATACAATTGTAGGTATGTTGAAAACAAAAAATGTAAAGACAACTTTTAAAGCTAGTTTTATTAAGAAATTTTGAGTTTTATCAATCCAAAATTTGTCTGCAACCCACAATAAAAATGAACCTATTAAAGCGATTGCTGTAAAAAAGAAATATCCTTCTATTATATTTTGTAAAGGTGTAGGTTCTATACCATATGTTTGAATCTCTACTAAGTATTGATATAATGAACTGAAATTCAGTATGTAAGATATGATAAAAAATACAGGAATAAAATAATTAAGATATGAATTTTTTATTTTTTTACTTTGGTGAAGGCTAAAAAGTAACACAAATGCAAATAGTACCAAACAAATTGTAATAGACCAAAAAATGATTTTCGAGAAGTCTTTATTCAAAAAATTAGTTGCATAAAGCCAAGAATAACTGGTGGTTAAATAGTTTTTAAATTGTGTTTTAAAATCATCTTCATAAAGTTTTTTTAGTAAAAATTTGTCTTGTTCACTAATATATAGCGTAGTTTCTGGTTTAAAATCTGATGTTGAAAAAACGCCATAATCCATAAATTGAAACGAATCTCTTTCTGTTTTTGGGTGAATGTAACAAAGGGTTCTCAAAACCTCATATTGTATGTATTGCTTTCTTTTTTCATAAGAAAGTGAGTCGTTAAACTGAAACCAAACTTTATCTACAGAACTTGTTAAACGATGTCTTCTAAACTGATTTTCTCTTTCAATTCGGTTTCCATTGGCCAAATTTGTTGCTATTGGATCAAAAAGTTGTGCCTTATTTTTGTCATCAGAAAAACTTAATTGAATGGTGGTTAAACTTAAATCTGTATATGATAATCCTTTAAAAAGAGGTTCATTAGTATTATAACCAATTTTGCCATTTTTTCTTTTAAAATTTTCCCATTCTTTTGATGCTTCTGGATACGTTTTTTCTATATAATCTTTAATAAATAAAAACTTTCTGTTGGGTATAAGGGTTTTTAATTTAGTTATGATTTCATTTACAACAATGCTATCTTGTGATGTAGCATCTTGCGTTGATATTAAAATAGGATAATTTTTATTGCGATAATTTATTTTATAAGCATAATCACTTTCGCCATTTCCTTCAAACAATCTGTCTTTTACATATTCCCAATTTGGGTTTAATTTTGGGTTTAGCTTTACGTGTATTCCTTCAACTGTTTTTGAAACAGTAACATATTTAGGTACAAAAGTTTTGGTTTTTGTGATATAACTGGTAATAACTAAAACTACTAATAAAGCAATAATTCTTTTCATAATGGTCTATTTAAAAATTGATACCACAAAGAACTTATAGGAGAGTTGTTTTTGAAATGTTTTTCTGACGAACTGCATATTTGTAAAATGAATTGCATAAAAAGGGGAAATTGGAAGTGTATTTTTCCTGTTTCTTTACACAGTTTATCATTCTGTAGGAATCTTTGAAGTATTGCAAGTCATCTTTATGTAAGACGCTTTCAGCGTGACAAACATTCTTTTTTAGAGTCTTTAGCTCTTTACTTTTCTGTAATTATATATTTTACTTTTGGATACGTTTTTGTATCAAAAAATAGCCCTAAATCTAATTCTAGTCTAGTTTTTATTGATTCCCAATTTTTCTCCTTAAAACTAATGTTTACTCTTTTTTGTGCGTTTGTTGTAAACACAAGGTTTTTGTTAAATTCCTTACCTAAAACAGCAAGAATATCTTTTATTTGATAGTTTTCAAACGATTTGATGTTATTAGAATTTATGTATTTACTTGTAATAGGTTCTCTTTTGTTTTTTTTGTTTATTGCTGTCCTATATTTTTTGCTGTTTTTAACGGAAACCATAATAGTATCAATACCAATATTTTTTTTATCAATTTTAATACCTAAAGATGCTATAATGATATTCCTAACTAAAGAATCTTGGGGAAAATCTAGATTTTTCTGTTTTAAATAAACCTTATAATAGCTGTTTTTTAAATCTTTATTTAAAATAATAGCATTTGTATCTATATTTTTAGTAACGCTAATTAATTGCTTTAATGATATGAATTCGGCATTTATATTAAGAGTAGGTGCTATACTCATAGCGTTTTTAAAACTTCTGAAGTTTGTTTTTTTATCTTCTTTAATTTTAATGGTATACGTATCTGTTACAGAGTCTAAAATATAATTTATAGAATTTGTTTTGTTAGTATTCTGTATTTCTTGTTTTTTATTTGAACAATTATAAAATGCAAAGCAAGTTGCAAATAACAATAGTAATCTAAATTTCATAGCGTTTATTTTTTTATTAATTAAATATGTTAAGGTCATAAATTCCACAGATTTTGCTGATACTGAAAGAAGTTCAGCAAAAAATTGAGTTTCACTAATATGTTGCCAAAACTGCTAAATGTGTATAGTTAAAATCTCCATGACTATTTTTTGTTTGTATTTTAAAATATCTGTAGCTGGTATTTGCTGGTAATTCTATAAACTGGTATGTTTGTTTTCTTTCTAAACTATAATCGCCAATTTTTTGCCAATTGCTGTTTGTATTGCTTCCAAAAATTGAAAAATCTTTTAGAACACCGTTTAAATTTGCTCTGTTGCCAAAAGCAAAACCTTTAATTATGGTGGTTTCATTTCTGTCTAACACAAAATAATGAGGATGCTTTGGTTGTTTATTTCTATAAGCTGTATGCCAAAAAGAACTTTGGTAACCATCTAAAATAGCACTTGCTAAACCATCATTTTCTTGACTGCTTACCTCAATAATTTTCCAGTTTGTTGGGCTTATTACTTTTTTAATATTAATAATTTCAATATTTGGAATGCCATTTTTAAACTCATATTCGAAACTGTAGGTGTTTTGAGTTCCGTTTTCATGATAAAAACGAATTCGAAGTTGGTATTTTCCTTTCAGTTTAAAAAAGTCTGATAAATCGTTTTCTATATATAAACTATCTATGCCAATAGGTTTTGTGTTCCAAGCAGGTGCATCATAATCTTTATTGCCTCCAGCAGGATATGGATCGTGATATACTACAATATCAGTTACAGGAACATCACTTTTAAAATTACCAGCAATTTTAATTTTTCCGTTTTCAACTTTTCCTTTTAATTGTATTAGTTTGTTTTTGGTTGGAGCATACCAATCAGAACGAACTTTGTTGCTAAATGCTTGACTGTTTGCGAATGTTGCAGCAGTTGCACCTGTAATAAAAGTGGGCGATTTTCCAAAACTATAATTTCCTGCGCCCATTAACGCAGTTCCTTTTGAGGTTTTTTCGCTCTTTTTTTCGCTATTATGAGGTGCATTTAAGCCATGACCCAATTCGTGATACAAACCACCAATCCATTTTGTGGCTAAATCTCCTAATTTGCCAAATTTTCCTAAATTTTCTAATTTCATTTCAGGGTAATCTAAAGCATAGCAAAACGTACCTAATCCGTAAAAAGGAACGCCTCCAGGATTTAAAGGGTCGCCAGAAACTGATGGTAAAATGACTAAAGAATGTTGGCTATGTTTTTTACTAGGATTTTTTGAAAAATAAGCTGTTAATTCTTTATTAATTAAAGAACCACCTCCTCTATATGGATATGCGTTTTTGCCTTTATTTGCATAAATAGTAATGATGTTAATTTCTTTATCGTGCTTTAAATCTAGCCCAAAAGATTTTCTGCCAAAACCTTGTTTTGCCATATAAATAGCTGTGTATTCTTGAAAATTTAACAATATTTTACTGATTCTTTTAGTGTATCCTGCAACAGTATCTACATCTTTTGGTACCCAATAAATTACATTTAGTTTGTTGGCTTGCTCTTTCCACTCGTTATTAAAAGTGATGGTTTCTTTAACAATTTTATCAGTAGAAACTGCTTGTTGTTTTACAGAAGTGTTGTTTTTTGTAACACATGCATACAAAGTTAATGATGCAATTATTGTTACTAAAAATACGCTCAAATTTCTCATAAATTATGGGGTTTCAGATTTTGTTAAATTATATACTGCAATTCTTTTTACATCTTGGTCTTTATCAAACTTTGCAATATGAGATAGTGCAGTTACAGATGTAATTTTACTTGTGGCTAATTTTCTGACTTTAATAGATTTATCAAAGTAAGCAATGTGTTTTAAATAAGATTCGTTTTTAATTTTTTGAGTAGCTAATTCTCTTATATCATCTGATTTATCAAAATAAGCAATGTGTTTTAGGTAGGCTTCATTTTTAATTTTTGATGTTGCTATACCTCTAACAATCTTATCTTTATCAAAATAAGCAATGTGTTTTAAATAGGTTTCTTTTGTTATTTTCTTTGTGGCTAATTGTCTTACTTCATCACTTTTATCAAAATAAGCTACGTGTTTTAAAATGCTTTCATCTTTTATTTTCTGAATTGCCAGTTTTCTATTATAATCGTCTTTATCATAATAAGCTATGTGTTTTAAAGTAGCTTTTAATTCAGCACTATTTTCAGCTAGAACAACTGTTTTTTCTTTTTTTGTCGCTGTTATAGTTTCCTTATTATTTTTAGAAACAACAATTCTTTCTTCTGTTTTAGATTCTATGATTGTTTCTTGTTTCGTTTTACACGATACTAAGAAAATAGTAAGTAAAACTGTTGTTATAATTTGAATTGTATTTTTCATAAATTTTGGTTTTAGGCAATGTAATAATCTGCTTCTTTTGTAAACTCTTCTGATGTACAATACCCAAAAATACAGTAGTATCTTACTTTTGTTAAAAAACTATAAGTATTAAAGTCTATTTTTTTATCGTCTATATTAGAATCTGAGTTATTGTTTATCAAATTAAAAACAGCTTTTTCGTTTTCAGGATTAAAGTATTTTTTAAAGATTTTTGTAAAATCTGTATCGCTTATATTTTCTATTTTTTTATCAGTTTTTAAAGAGAGTTTTTTTCAAATTCCTTGCAACCTAATTTAAAAATTTCTTTATCTTTTTTATCTTCTGTAAAATGAAATAGTTGGTCTACAAATACTGTAAGATTCATAGTTACAATTGAAGGAAAATGAATTTTTGGTAATATATTTTCCGATAAACGTTTTACTATTAAAGCTTCATTTTGTGATAAAAACAAGTAATTAGTTTTATTTACTTCACTTGTACAAGCTGATAAAACATTTATTAATGTTGGTGTTGCAACTACGCAACCAAAAGCCAATGCTATATTTTTCAGTGCTTTTCTTCTGTCCATCATTTTTAAAATTTACCGTTTTTAATTTGATTAATTGCATGATGTGCAGCTCTTGCAGTTAATGCCATGTAGGTTAAAGACGGATTTTGATTGCCTGCAGATGTCATACAAGAACCATCTGTTACATACACATTTTGCACAGTATGTATTTGGTTGTGCTTATTTAAAATTGATGTTTTTGGGTCTTTACCCATTCTTGCAGTGCCCATTTCATGAATTGCATGTCCAGGTACAAAAGCATCTTCAAAGCCTTTAACATTTGTAAAACCTGCTTTGGTTAGCATTTCTATGGCTTCAGCTTTCATATTTGCACGCATTAATTTTTCGTTTTCTTTAAACTCGGCATCAAAAGTTATGGTTGGCAAATTCCATTCATCTTTTTTTGATGATTGAGTGTTAATTTGTTTTCATGATAAGGCAAACATTCTCCAAAACCAGTAATTCCAATTCGCCAAGAACCTTGTTTTGTTAGTTTTTCTTTTAAATCTAACCCATAACTTAATTCTTTTATTGCCATTCTCCAATCGCCTCTACTTGCAGCACCTTGAAAAGAATAACCTCTTAAATAGTGTTTTTTAGAAGCTGTATCTCCTAAATTTTGAAACCTAGGAATATGAAAACTTGCAGGTCTATTATTAAAATAAGTTATGTCTTTAAAACCATTATAATCTGCTGTTGCACCAACTCTAAAATGATGGTCCATTAAATTATGCCCCAATTCTCCACTATCATTTCCTAATCCGTTTGGAAATCTTTTAGAAGTTGATTGTAATAAAATACTTGTAGATGATACTGTAGATGCACAACAAAAAATAACTTTGGCATAAAATGTTTGCCTTTCTTTTGTTTGTGCGTTTATCACATTTACACCAATTGCTTTTTTAGAAGCATCATCATATAAAATTTCATACGCAATAGAATTTGGGCGCAAAGTCATATTACCAGTTTTTTGAGCTGCTGGTAATGTAGAAGAATTGCTACTAAAATAGGCACCTAAAGTGCAACCTCTCATACATTGGTTTTTGTGTGCACAAGTATGCCTTCCTTCGTGTTTTTTAGAGCCAGTAATATTTGCAAAACGACCAATAGTTAGTGTTCTGTTTTTATATTTTTTATGAATTTTAGATTTGAATTCTTTTTCAACAACATTTAATTCCATTGGTGGAGAAAAATAGCCATCTGGTAATTGAGGTAAATTTAATTTTTCTCCACAAACACCTATAAATTTTTCTACATAGGTGTACCAATCATCAATATCTTTATAACGAATTGGCCAATCTACACCAAAACCATCTAATTTGTTTGCGTTAAAGTCTAAATCGCTCATTCTTAGAGCTTGTCTTCCCCAAGTTAAAGAGCGTCCACCAACGTGGTTTCCTCTAATCCAATCGAATCTTTTGGTTTCGTTATAAGGGTGTTTTAAATCATTTACAAACCAGTGTTTGGTTGTTTGGCGAGTTACAAAACCTGTTCTGGCTTGTTTGTGTTGTTTTTTATTATCTTCTATACTTTCTTTGCCTCTAAAATCTAGTTCCCATTTTTTTATTGGCAGTTGGGTAATCAGTAATATGCTCTACATTTCTACCTCTTTCTAAAACAAGTGTTTTTAAGCCACCTTCACAAAGTTCTTTGGCAGCCCAACCACCAGAAATTCCTGTACCTATAACAATGGCATCAAAAGTATTATTGGTGTTGTTTGGCATTTATTTTAAACAAAATTATTTTTTTTAAAATTACCATTTAAGCCTTATAGTTAGGAGCAAAATTTAATCATAATAAGGGGTGTATTTCTTCAAAATTAATTTTTAATTTCATCAGTATTATCGATGTTATAGCTTTTTAAATAATTCGTTATGTTATCAGATAAAGCAGCTTTGCTTTTAAACATTTTTGGCGTGACTTTAAATTGACTTTTAAAGTTTTTTGAGAAGTATTTAGGATCATTATAGCCAACCATATAAGCTACCTCAGAAATGGTATAATTGTACTTAACTAATAAAATTGCTGCTTTTTTTAAACGCAATGTTTTAATAAAATCTATAAGGTTTAATCCTGTTAATGATAAGCATTTTCTATACAATGTAGAGTAACTCATATTTAAGGCAGTTGTAAGTTGGTCTACTTTAAAGTCAGAATCGTTTAGTTTTTCTTTAATTACAGAAACTAGATTTTCTAAAAATACTTCATCTTGAGACTTTTCTATTTTTATCTCTGGTTTGCTAATTAATTCTTTTCTGTATTTAGAGATAATATTTTCTTTAGAAGCCAATATATTATTCACTTTCAATAATAATTCGTTGGTGTTAAAAGGTTTGTTTATGTATTCTATAGCTCCAGTTTTTAAGCCCTCTATTTTGGCTTTTGTAGAGTTTTTAGCGGTGAGTAATATTACTGGAATGTGTTTTGTTTGATTATTTTTTTTAAGTTTTTCACACATTTCTATACCATCCATTATAGGCATCATAATATCACTTAAAATAAGATCTGGTATGTTGTTTTTAGCAAATAAAAAACCTTCTTCACCATTTTCTGCTAAAAGAACATTAAAATTATCGATTAATAAATTTTTCAGAAAACTTTGGAGTTCAAAATTATCTTCTACAATTAAGATTGTTTTTTCTGATGGATTACTGTTTTTAGAATTTTCTAAATTAGGATGATTTACTTCTTTAATTTCATTGCTACTAAATGTTATTCTTTCTGAATCTGTATAATCTTTTTCCAAAATTGGTATTCTCACTGAAAAAGTGGTGCCTTCACCAATTATACTTTCTACCTTTATTTTACCTTTATGAATAGATACAAGTTCTTTAGTTAATGCTAAACCAATTCCCACACCACTTGCTTTTTTGCTTTTTTCTGATCTATAGAAAATTTTAAAAATTTTATTGAGTTCTTCTTCTTCTATTCCTTGTCCAGAATCTGAAACAAGAACTTTAATAAAACCTTTCTTATTTAAAGGAACTACAGAAAGTTGAACAATACCTTGTTTTGGTGTGAATTTAAAAGCATTTGAAAGTAAGTTATATAAAATATGCTCAAACTTTTCTTTGTCATACCAAGTGTCATCTATATTTTTAGAACAATTAATAGAAAAATCAATTTCTTTATTTCTAGCAAGTTCTTTAAATGATAAACAAATTTTTGATACATCTCTATGAAGATTATTTTTGGTAACGGATAGTTTTAATCTATTTAGTTTCTTGTTTTTTACTAAAGTTAACTCCCTAGCAATTCTAGACAACCTCATTGCATTGTTAGAAATAATATTTAAACGCTCTTTTAATAAAAGATTACCCTCTTTTTCTGCAAGTGTTATCATATTATCTATTGGTCCCAATATTAATGTTATAGGAGTTTGAATTTCATGAGACATTTTTGTAAAAAAATTCATTTTAGCATCATATAATTCGTTCTCTTTTCGTCTAATAATTTTATTTACTAGTAGTTTTTTTCTTAAAAAGTACCATTTTATGATTCCATATAAAAGTAAAGAGAATAGAATTAGGTATATAAAATATGCTAATGGTTTTTGTCATATAGGTTTATTTATTGTAATTTTTACTTCCTTTTTTGAGATCAATAAATTGCTATTCATTTCGTTAGCCATTATTTCTAGAGTGTAGTTACCTGGAGGGATATTTGTGTAGCTAGCTTCTCCTTCTGTATAAATTGTTTTCCATTCTTTGTCAAAACCATTTAATCTATATGAATAGCTAAAATTTGGATTCAAAATATTATCTATTGCTGAAAATTTAAAGGAGAAAGAAGATTGATCATTTTCTAAAAAAAAATCTTTTACATTAAAAGGTTCTGAGCTTATTTGATTCTTTAAAATTTCTTTGGCGGGTTTGTTTAGTACGTTTATTTCATTTATAAATAACTTAACATCAGATTTTTCTTTTTTAATTTTAGTAGGATCAAAATAATTTATTCCTTCGTTAGAACCAAAATATATGAAACCTTCTCTGTCTTTAAAAGAATTTCGGGCTCTATAGTTGTTATTTTGAAATCCATCTGTAGTAGAGTACGTTTTAAGATTTTGAGTTTCTGTATTGTAATGATGAATACCATTGGATGAACTTATCCATAAGTTATTTTGATTTTGTGAAACAATAGCACTTAACGGATAAGTGTTTAAAGATTTAATACTATTGTAGTTTTTATAAGTTTTACTAGTTGTGTTAAAAAGGAATAGATTTCCAAGATTACTTATAAACCATAATTCGTTTTGCTTACCAAAACACATAGATCTTATTCCATTCACAATCTCTTTATCATCACTGCTGTAATTTGTAAAAGTAGATTTCTTAATATTACTTTTATTTTCATTGAATCTAAACAATCCACCACCTAAAATACCGAGCCAAATATTTCCATTTTCATCTTCGGTAATACTTTCTAAAATACTCCCCATTAAACCAATAGTGTTTTTTGGGTTAAAACTTGCTAAAAGACTTCTATTTTGGTTATAGATGCTAAAAGATACATTTGAGCCTACCCATATTCTATTTTTAGAATCTGTGAACACAGTTCTTACGTCTGTAGCTTTTTGGCTTTTATCATTGAGTATTTGAATTTTTGTAAACTTTTTTAGATTGGTATTGTAATACCATAAACCATTTTTATAAGTACCCACCCAAATATTCTTATTAATATCTTCTGTTATAGATTGTACATAAAAACCATTATTTTTTTTGTTTAAGAAACTCTTTGTTTCGTCATTTTTAACGTCATATTGTGTGAGCCCAACTCCATCTGTTCCAATCCATAATTTCCCTGTACTGCTTTTGTAAACACTAAGCGTTCTCGTAAAACCAGCGTTAATAGAACCATTGTGGTATTTTAAATCAGTATTTATTTTTGGAACTATGTCCAAAATTCCATAATTTGTAACAATCCAAATATTTTTATGGTTATCTTCATTAATATCAATAATAGTATTGCTACTTAGCGAAAAATTATTAGCAACGTCTTTTTCATAAATTAGTATTTCTCCTGTTTTGGATTTAATTTTGTATAAACCATCTCCATCTGTACCTGCCCAAATATTGTTTTCACTATCAAGAAAAAAACTGATAAAAAGCTCCTCTTTTACAAGCTTTATTTTTTCCTTAAAAAAGCTTTCTTGAATAAAAGTATCTTGTTTTATGTCATAAATAAGTAATCCAAAAGCCTCAGTACCTATCCATAATTTATTATAATTATCTGTTTGTAGTACAATTGGCCCTGGATAATCTGTATACGGTCCAACCAACTCGTTTAAACTTTTAGTTTCATTAGAATAACTATAAATTTTTCCTTTTGAAGTACTTACATAAACTTGGTTGTCATTTCCAATTTCTATACTTTGTACTATATTATCAGTTCCATTAATATTTGGGATCGTTACAAATATTTCAGTTTTGTTATTATTATAATTATAGAGTTGTCCAGTTTTTGTAACAAACCAAGCTTTATTGTTTTTAGTCTTAAAAATTTCTATTTGCTCTGTAAAATCTTTAAAAACACCTATAAATTTTCCTTTTTTTGAGGAGTACTTTGTTAATAATCCATTCTTAGAGCTAATCCATATATTCTTATTATCATCTGTTTCAATATCGTTAATTTGATCATTTTCGCTGATTCTTGGAAATATTTTTGCTTTCTCAATCAGCTGATAACCATATCCATTATATTTTAAGATGCCATCTGCATAAGTCATCCATATATTTCCTAGAGAGTCTTGGGCGATCTGTTTAATATAAAAATTACTGTTTTTTATTTTTGGTACAATATGTTTAAAGTTAATACTTCTTTGACCTAAAAATTGCACTGAAACAAAAAGTAATGCAAAGAAAAAGATGTTATTTTTTAAATTCATAATATCAAATATTTGGTTTTTATTAAGTTCCACCAATGATTAACTCCAATGTAAATATATTGATATAATTTATCATTCTTATTCATAACATTTCTCGTTAGCCATATTAAATGTGTTGTTTTGGTCAAAAAGGAGTAAAATATAATCAAAGACAGGAAATCTTAAATCTTCCACTTTTTTGATTATATATAGTTATAGCTAAATAAGAAAACCTTATTATTTTTGATAAACGTTACTCTTTCAATTTAAACTACAAAAATTATTAAAAGCATCTTATGAGTTCAAGAAGAAATTTTATTAAAAAAGCAACTTTTGCAACAGCTGGTATTTCAATGATTCCAAGTTTATCTTTTGGTGCCGATTCTAGCATTATTGGTAAGAAACAGAAATTAAGAATGGCTTTTATAGGTGTTGGTCAGCGTGGAGTAAATCATTTGACAAATGCAATGAAAAGAAAAGATGTAGAGATTGCAGCTATTTGTGATATTGACCAAAATCGTATAAAACAATCTTTAAAAGCTATTGAAAAAGAAGGATATAAAAAACCAAAAGTATTTGGGAGTAATGACTTGGATTATAGAAATTTATTAGAATTAAAAGAAATTGATGCTGTAATTATTTCTACACCTTGGTTATGGCATACAAGAATGGCGATAGATTCTATGAAAGCTGGTAAATATACAGGTGTAGAAGTTTCTGCAGCTAATACTATAGAAGAGTGTTGGGATTTAGTAAACGTACACGAAGAAACTGGTTCTCATTTAATGATTCTAGAAAATGTAAACTATAGAAGAGACGTAATGGCTGTACTTAACATGGTTCGTAACAATGTTTTTGGTGAATTATTACACTTTAGATGTGGTTATCAACATGACTTAAGAGGTGTGAAATTTAATGATGGAAAATCTGCTTATGGAAAAGGTGTTAAGTTTGGAGATGAAGGATATTCTGAATCTGCATGGAGAACACAACATTCTTTATTAAGAAATGCTGATGTATATCCTACTCATGGTTTAGGGCCTGTAGCAGTTATGGCAGATGTAAATAGAGGAAATCGTTTTGTTTCTTTAACTTCTCATTCTACTAAAGCTGTTGGTTTAAATAAATATATAGTAGATAATGCAGGTAAAGATCATCCAAATGCAAAGTTAAAATGGAAACAAGGAGATGTTATTACTTCTACTATAGAAACTTCTAATGGAGAGACCATAATAATTACACATGACGTTAATTCACCACAACCATATTCATTAGGCTTTAAAGTTAAAGGTGCTCAGGGAGTTGCAGATTTTGATTATCATACAAAAAGAATTCATATAGAAGGCGTTACAAAAGGTCATGGTTGGGAAGGTATGGAGACTTGGCTAGAAAAATACGATCACCCACTTTGGAAAAAATATGGTGAATATGCTGCTGGTGCAGGTCATGGAGGAATGGATTTTTTTGTAATGAATTCTTTTGTTGAGTCTGCCAAACAAAATATTGCACCACCTATGGATGCTTATGATGCAGCAGCTTGGAGTGCAGTAACACCTTTGTCAGAATTATCGATAGAAAATAATGGTGAGCCACAAGATTTTCCAGATTTTACAAGAGGAATGTGGATAAAACGTAAACCTTATAATTGGATTAAAGATTCTTATTAAACAACAAAAACTTAAATATAAAATAGATTTTTAATATTACTAATTGAAACTTATGAAGAAAATATTAACTTTTTTGTTAATTCTTATATTTAGCACGAACTACATACAAGCACAACAAAAAACAATTACAGGAACAGTAAAAGATGAAACTGGTGAATTACTACCAGAAGTTACTATAGTTATTAAAGGAGAAACAAAAGGAACAACTACTGATTTTGATGGAGTTTATTCATTGAAAGTAGATGGGCCAAACACTGTATTAGTCTTTACTTATTTAGGTTATTCATTACAAGAAATCAAAGTAGGCAATCAAACAAAAATTAATGTTATTTTAAAAGAAGCAGCAGATCAATTAGATGAAATTGTTTTAGTAGGTTTTTCCAAGCAAAAGAAAGTATCCGTAGTTGGATCTGTAGCAACAGTAAAAGCCAAAGAACTAAAATTACCTACAAGTAATTTAACTCAATCTCTTGCAGGTAGAGTTTCAGGTATTATCTCAGTACAAAGATCTGGTGAACCAGGTAGAGATGCTGCTCAATTTTGGATTAGAGGTGTAGCTACATTTGGTAGTTCTAACCCATTAGTGTTTTTAGATGGTATTGAAATTTCTTTAGCAGATTTAGGAACTATAGACCCAAATAATATAGAAAATTTCTCTGTTCTTAAAGATGCATCTGCTACAGCTATTTATGGAGCTCGTGGTGCAAATGGTGTGATTTTAGTTGAAACCAAAAGAGGTAAAGCGGGGCCGCCTAAAATTAGTTTTACTTTTGAAAATTCATTTTTAGCTCCTACACAATTTCCAGAATTTGCAGATGCTGGTACATTTATGAATATGTATAATGAGGCAAGAAGAAATCTAAACCCTTTTCTACCACCAAAATTTTCACAAGATAAAATACAAGGTACTTTAGATGGTGGAAATCCTTATATATACCCAAATGTAGATTGGATGGATGAACTATTCAGTGATTTTGCCTTAAGAAGATATGGTAACTTAAATGTTAGAGGTGGTGGTGAATCTGTACGTTATTATATGTCTGCTTCATTTTATAATGATACAGGTATTTTAAAAGAAAATGATGTGAATAATTTTGATAATAATATCAATCAAAAAAGATATAATTTTGTTAATAATATTTCAGCAAATGTTTCTCCAACAACAGAGTTAGAGCTTAATTTAAGTGCAGATTTAATAGATTATACTGGTCCAGCAGTAAATGCCTCTGGTATTTTCGGAAACGTTATAAATTCTAATCCTGTTAGATTTCCAATTACATACCCTTCTGAGCCTGGAAGTACGCGTATTCATTTCGGAAACACAACTGGTGGTTTTGGACCAGGAAACACTTTTCCAAATCCTTATGCAGAATTAGTAAAAGGATATAAAGAAAGATTTACTTCTACTGTTATTACAACTTTTAGAGTTAAAGAAAACCTAGATTGGATAACAGAAGGATTAAGTGCTAATGCGTTTGTTTCTTTTAAAAACTGGACAAGTAGCGAAATAAATAGATCTTACAGTCCTTTCTTTTTTAGGTTAACAGATTTTGATGCAGCTGCAAATACTTTTACAACTGAACAAATTGGTCAATCAGGAAGAGATGCTTTAGGTCAATCAGGCGGAAATAATGGTGATAGACAATTTATGCTGCAAGGGTCACTTAACTATGCTAGAGAATTTGGGAAACATAATGTTACTGGTCTAATGGTGTATCAACAAAGACAATATAATACCAATATTGTAGGAGGTAGTGTTATAGGTTCTTTGCCAAGTAGAAATCAAAGTATTTCTGGTAGAGCAACTTATTCTTATGATGATAGGTATTTAGTAGAAGCAAATTTTGGATATAATGGATCAGAAAACTTTGCGGCTGGTAAACGTTTTGGTTTTTTCCCTTCTGCAGCAGTAGGTTACGTTATTTCTAATGAAAAATTCTTTGAACCACTTAAAAACACTGTAAGTCTTTTAAAATTACGTGCTTCTTATGGAGAAACAGGAAATGATAGACTTCCAGGAAGATTTCCTTATACAAGTGAAGTAAATTTAAATGCAGGAAATGGATTTACATTTGGTGAAAACTTTAACAACAGTCGTAATGGAATTTTTATAAATCGTTTCGAAAATAGAGATATTACTTGGGAAGTTGGTAAAAAATATAATATTGGTTTTGATTTAGGTTTGTTTAATAAATTAACCTTAAATGTAGATTTCTTTAAAGAAAATAGAGAAGGTATCTTTCTACAAAGAAATACTATTCCTGGAACTCTAGGTGTTGGTAATACAAGACCATTTGCAAACTTAGGTGAAGTAGAAAATAGAGGTTTTGATGTTACTTTAGATTTTAATCACGCTGTTAATCAAGACTTCATAATATCTTCAAGAGGTACATTTACATTTGCTCAGAATAAAATCGTTTCTATAGATGAACCAGATTTAAGATACTCTTATTTATCAAGAGTAGGTAAACCAGTTAACCAATTATGGGGGCTTCAGGCAGAACGTTTATTTATAGATCAAGCAGAAATAAATGCAAGTCCTAATCAAACTTATACAACAGCATATTATCCTGGTGATATTAAATATACAAATGCTTCTTTTGATATAGATGGTCAAAACCAAATAGATGCTAATGATAGGGTACCAATGGGGCATCCTTCTGTACCAGAAATTACTTATGGTTTTGGTTTAAACATTAGATATAAGAAATTTGATGTTGGTTTATTATTTCAAGGTGTAGCAAGAGTATCTTTCTTTATGAGTAATTTACAACCATTTGCTCAAAATGAACGTAATGTTTTACAAGCAATTGCAGATGATTATTGGTCAGAAGAGAATCAAAACTTAAATGCATTTTATCCTAGATTATCAGAAGTAGAAAATCAAAATAACATACAAAATTCTTCTTGGTGGCTAAAAGATGGATCTTATGTAAGATTAAAAAATGCTGAATTTGGTTTTCAATACAATAAACAAGTAAGATTGTATTTAAATGGGGTTAACCTTGCTACTTTCTCAAAATTTAAGTTATGGGATCCTGAACAAGGTGGTGGTAATGGTTTAGGGTATCCACCACAAAGAACAATTAATATTGGAGCACAAATTAATTTATAAAATTTTTTATATAAAATTTATATTATGGAAATAAAATTCAAAAAACACGTTAGATTACTTATTTTAAGTCTAACTATTATGGTATCTATGAATTCATGTGAAGATTATTTAGATATTGTTCCTGCAGATATAGCAACACTAGATGATGCTTTTGCTAGACCACAAGAGGCTCTTAATTTCTTATATTCAGTATATGGCTTTATGCCAAATGAAAATGATATGTTTAGTTCAATTGCCTTGTGGGGTACAGATGAATTAGTAACTCCTTGGGACAGAGGTCATTATCATGCTAAAAGAATGATGAGGGGAGAATTAAATGCTTCTGATCCATTTTTTGATTACTGGACAACTTCAGGAAATATTGATATGTATGATGGTATTCGACAGGCATATATTTTCCTCAATAACATAGACAAATCTCCTGGGTTTACTGAGGCAGAGAAGATTAGAATGAAAGGAGAAGCTACCTTTTTAATAGGATATTATCATTTTATTTTGATAAGACAATATGGTCCTATAGTAATTATGAATGACCAAGTAGCATTTGATGCACCAGATGATGTGTTTTTTCCTGCAAGAAGTACTTATGATGAGTGTGTAAATTTTATAGCTAATAAACTAGATGAAGCAGTAAGTCTATTACCTAGTGGTGTTAATTCTGATAGAGAATTGGGAAGGGTTAATAAAGCAATTGCTAAATCTATAAAAGCACGTTTATTATTATATGCTGCAAGTCCTTTGTTTAATGGTAATTCAGAATTTTATTCAGATTTTCAAAACCCAGATGGAACAAAATTAATGAATTTATCTTATGAAGAAAGTAAATGGATAAAAGCGGTAGAAGCGAATAAAGCTGCTATAGATGAAGCTGCTTCAATAGGTGTTAGTACTTTGTATAAATACACAGGGGCTGCAGCACCAACACCAGAAAAACAAGCAGAATTAAACTATAGATACACAATGGTGGACCCTTGGAATAGTGAACTTATATGGGGGTATTCAAGACCAGAAAGTTATTATGGTTGGCAAAGACATAGCATACCTCGTATTTCTCCAAACTCATACAATGGTCAAGCCCCTACTATAAGAATGGTAGAAACTTTTTACACAAAAAATGGGTTACCTATAGATGTAGATCCATCTTATAATTATAATAATAGATTTCAATTAGAAGGTAGCTCTATTGTTTTACATAACAATCGTGAACCAAGATTTTATGCATCTGTAGGTTTTGATAGAGGTACATTTGAAACCAATGGTATAGAATTAGAACTAAAAATGAGAGAAAGTGAAACCCATGGTTGGAAAAGTGGACTTAATGATTATTCACCTTCTGGGTATTTAGTTAAAAAAGGAGTACACCCTAAAACTATTATAACTGATTCAGAAAATCAAGTTGTAAACTATCCTTGGCCATTAATAAGATTGGGAGAATTGTATCTCAATTACGCAGAAGCTTTAAATGAAGCCTATGGTGCAGCAAGACATATAGAAGTGATACAATATTTAGATTTAATTAGAGAAAGATCTGGAGTACCTAGTGTATTAACTGCTTGGGGATTAGTGGGTAAATCTTCATTTTCAAAAGAAGAAATGAGAGATATTATTAGGCAAGAAAGAAATATTGAACTATCTTATGAAGGGCACAGAGCCTGGGATGTAAGAAGATGGAAACAAGGAGATTTGTTTAATACTCCTGTACAAGGATTAGATATAACAGCATCAAGCCCACAAGATTTTTATAAACCAGTTAATGTGGAAAATAGAGTTTTTAGACCTGAATATTATCTATTTCCTATACGAATTTCTGAAACAGAAATTAATAAGAATTTAGTTCAAAATCCAGGTTGGTAATACTTAAATATAGAATATTATGAAAAAAATAAAAATTATACTTAGTGCCATTTTTTTAAGCATGTTCTTTATAGTCTCTTGTAACGATGAAGAATCTATAACTATTGAAGCACCAGGAAGTGTAGCTGTAGAAGCTGGTTTTGGAGAAGCTATTTTTACATGGAATTTTCCCAGTGACTTAAATGCTGAATTTGTTAGAGTAGATTATTTTGATACAGATGGCAACTCTAAACACCAAAAATTTAGCAAAAATATAACGAATGCAATTGTTAATCAATTGGAAGAACGTGAGTATGAGTTTACTGTAACTGCATCCGATTTAAATAATAATAGATCAGAAGCAATAGTAGTTAAAACAACACCAAAAAAACCACCTTATTTATTAGTAGCAAATACAATAACTGCTGTACCAGATTTAGGTGGTATAACTCTTAATTGGGAAAATGTATCTGGAAAAAACATTGGTATAAATGTTAAATATACAGACGCAAATGACTTAGAGCAAGTTTTTGTGTATAATTCTTCTGATACAAATGGTGCTACTTCAATTTCTGGTTTAGCAGCAACAGAACAAGAATTTGAAGCTTATGTTACCAATGCTAGAGGACAAAAATCTTCTTCGAAATTTTTTACCTTAACACCCTTGACAGAAACAGAACTAGATAAAAGTAATTGGACTATTTTTGATTTTTCAAGTCAAGAAGAAGTTGGTGAAGGTCCTGTAAACGGTTGGGCAAGAGCTACCATAGATGGTGATACAAATACTTTTTGGCATTCGCAATGGCAAGGTGGATCACCTGTTTATCCGCACCATTTTTCAGTTGATATGAAAACAGTTAAAAAGGTTACTAGAGTTGTATTATATACTAGAAATAATGATAACCGTGGTATGACTAAATTTTCTGTAAGTGGAAGTTTAGATGGGGTTAGTTGGACTGATCTTGGAGAGTACGATTTTGATAATGAAAACTATGATGGTCAAAGTTTTGGTTTAGGTGGTATTTATCAATTAAGATACATCAAAATAACAGCCTTAGAAGGTGTTAGTACTTTTGTGTTTCTAGCAGAATTAAATGTTTGGGGTAAATAACAATAATAAATATTTTTCTAATAGAGGCACTAATTAAGACCTCCATCAGAAAATAGTATATATGTGAATTATTAATTAAAAAGCAAAAAAAATGAAAAAAATTACTTTATTTTTATTAACCATATTATTTTCAGCAATGACTTATGGGCAAACATTCCCAACCATTTCTGATGCAAACTCAGAAACATGGTATTATATTCAATTCGAAAGAGCTGGAGGTAGCCCTGCCAAACAAGGAGTTATCCAAGATATGGGAGATGGGATTAACCTTTTAACTAAACAAGCTAGAGAAAATACTGATGCTCAACTTTGGAAAGTTACAGGAACTGAGGATAACTATGTTATTACAAATAAATTAGGAAGATCTATCGATTATTCTGGTTCAACTTACAAAGCTACAGCTTCTACTTCAATCCTTATAAATATAGATGCAGATAATAATGATACTGTTGAAGGTTTTGAAATTAGAAGAGCTAATGAGCCTAAATTTATGAACCAGAATGGTGGAGGTGGTTTCGAAAGAACTTTAGGAGAGTGGACTTATGGTGATTTGGGTAACGTATTAAACTTTAGATTACCAGAAGATGTAGTTGGTGGTTTAGAGCCAGCTTTAACAGCAACCCTTCCAACTGTAGGGATTTCTTACCACATTAAGTTTAGAAATGGAAATGCTTTACTTAAAGACATGGGAGCTGGTAATTTAGCTAAAACTGCTATACCAGAAGAAGGAGATCTTGGGCAATTATGGAAAATTTCTGGAACTCAAGGTGATTACACTTTAACAAGTGATAATGGTAACATTTTAGATTTTGATGGAGCAAAATATACAACATCCGCTTCAAGTACTGTAAAGTTTACCCTACTAGAAAACTTACCTGGTTGGGAAATTCAACGTGTAGGTGGTGATGCAGGTGATGCAATGAATCAATTTGGAGGGGCAGGTTATGATAAAGAAATAGGAGAATGGCTTGTGGGTGATGCAAATAACCCTGTAGATTTTATTGAAGCTGGTAAAATTGCTTATTACCCAAAAATGTCTGCAGGTGGTACAGATTATTGGTACTATATTCAGTTCGATTCTAGTTTAGGTGCAATTGCAGACCAAGGAGATGATGTAACTTTAATAACCGCAGAAGCGGCTGCTAGTGAAGATTCACAATTATGGAAAGCAACAGGTACTTTAGATGCATTTACTTTAACAAATAAATCTGGAAGAACAATTTACTATGATACTGCAACATCTAGATATGTAGCAAGCTCAACAAATTCTAGTCCTTTTACAGCAATAGCAAATGTAGATGGGACTTCTTTAAATTTACAACATGATGGTAGCTCTAAGGGTATTAATCAATTTGGTGGTGCAACACTTGGTGCAGAATTAGGAGAATGGCTTATTAACGATGCAAATAACTTATTGAAATTTACTTTAGCTTCTAATGGACCACTTTTAAGTGTAAAAAATAATAATATTGATATTATTACTGCAATATATCCAAACCCATTTAAAGATAATTTTTCATTCAATATGAAAAAATCAAATTCTAGAAATGCTTCAGTAAAAATATATTCAATTTTAGGTAAAGTTGTAAAAACTGATAATGTTGTATTAAACAATGGTCAAGGTAGAGTTGATGGTAGCAGTTTATCTAAAGGAGTTTATATTGTTCAAATAGAAACTGAAGAAGGTAAATCTAACCTTAGATTGATTAAACAATAAAAAATAATTAGTTTTTTAAATATACAAACGAGACTTATTTTTTAAAATAGTAAGTCTCGTTTTTTTTAAAATTTTAAATATATATGAGAATATTTAAAGTTTTATAAAATAATTTTTGTGGATTCCATTCATAAAAATCAGAATAAAATCAAGTTTATTAATAATATCAAAAAAATGAAAGATAGAAAATACAATTACAAAAATATTTCACTTTATTCTATATTGTTTTTCTCTGTCTTTTTTGCTCAAGCACAAAATGGGAATGAGTGGTCTCAAATGTTTTTAAATTGGAATAGCACACAAGATAATGGAGGAACTGGTGTAATAAGATCTATTCGAATCAACCCAAATAACACAAGTGCTGTTTTAATAGGTGCTACTACTGCTGGCATATGGCATACGAATAATAATGGAGATGATTATACATTTGTATCTGGAGACGTACCAGAAGTAGAATGGGCTAATGAAATTATTTATAGTAGAAACAATCCTCAAATTGTATATGCGAATACAGATATAGGAGTCGTAAAATCTACAAACGGAGGTTTAAATTGGGTTTATACCAATTTAAAAAAATCTAAACCAGATGCTTATGGTCAATTGAATTGGATAGATGTTGCAACTACAGACAGTAATATTGTCTATGCTACTACAGAAGAAAGAAGTTGGTTTGGTTCTACTTACAAATTATTAAAATCTACGAATGGAGGATCTTCTTGGACGAAAAAATATCAGTCTAATACAAGAATTTGGGACATGCGCATAAAACCAAACCAACCAAATACAGTATATATTTTAGAAGAATCTTCTTCTTCTAAATGGATTAATTTTAAAAAATCTACAAATAGCGGAACTTCATTTACCACAATTAGCAATGGATATCCAGCAAATCATTCCATAGAATCACAACGTGCAAGATTAGCAACAACACCCGCAAATGAAAACGTAGTATATATAGCAATAGGCTATAATGGTGGTGGAGAAAATGATAAAATTTCTTTTTTTAAATCTTCAGATTCAGGGAATTCTTTTGTAAAAAAATGTTGTGGTACTGCTGCAAGCCCATTAGTAAATGCAGAAGAAACCACAGACTTTTTAACAGAAACTGCTCATCTAGCTCAATTAACTTGGAATTTTGCTTTTACAGTTTCTGAAACCGATGAAAACTTTATAGCTGCTGCTGCCAATAAATTAAAAATAAGTACAGATGGTGGTGAAACTTGGAGTTATGACAGATCTGGTGATGTTGTTACTGGTAGTCAGTATGATAATTATCAATCTAATGACGCTCATACAGGTGTGCATGGAGATCATCATGGTTTATCAATTATTGGCGATAAAATTTGGAATGCAAATGATGGAGGAGTTTATTACTCTTCAGATAAAGGAAATACAATTGTAAAAGACAAAAGCGATGGATTAGGCATACAAGAACTCTGGGGTTTTAGCCAATCTTTCAAAAATGATGTAATGGCAGTTGGGCTTAACCATAATGCCACTTGCTATAGAGATGATCGTGTTTATGGTGGTTGGATTGCTGTAAATGGTGCAGATGCTATGGCTGCAAATGTAAACCCTATTGATGATCAATATATGTATAATCATCCTTGGGGTCATGAGCGTGTTAAAAGATCTTTAACAGGTAAAACTGGGCATCAAATGCAAGAACTTGGTATTGAATTAGGGTATATCACTTTAGATAATTTGGAGTTTCATCCACATCAATATTATACAATTTATGGTAGTGATTATGGTGATAGAAACAAATCTTACAAATTAGCAAAATCTACTGATAATGGTATTAATTGGGAAGTAATAAAAAGTTTTGATGACGAAGAAAAAAATGCAGTAGCCGTAAAAACTAGTTTTGCAGATGCAAATTATGTATATGCTGTTGTAGATCCTCAAAGAGTTATAAAATCTACAGATGAAGGTAAAACATGGGCAGAAGTTGGACCTCCAACATCATTAATTGGAAGCAATTCTCTTTGGCGACTTGCTGTAAGTGATAAAAACCCAAACCATTTATGGATAACTTCTAGGAGTGCAGACAATACAATAAAAGTAATAACATCTAAAGATGGTGGTAATTCATGGGCTAATTATTCAACAGGTTTACCAAATCAATATATTTACTCTATAATTTACCAAAGAGGTAGTGATGATATATTATATCTTGGTACAAGTTTTGGGGTCTATTATAGAAAAGCAGGAATGACAAAATGGGAAAAATTTGGTACAGGAATGACAGCTTGTAATACACCATTTCTATTTATCAACTATGCAAAAGGAAAAATACGTTTAGGAACTTCAAGAGGATTATGGGAAAATGATTTAATAGAACTAACAGCACCTAAAGCTAACATTACAGCAAACAGAAATACCTTTGATGAAAGTAATCCAATAGTAAAGTTTGCAGATTATTCTGTAGCAGACATAAATGCAACCTATCAATGGAGTTTTCCAGGAGGAACACCTGCTACCTCAACAGAAGAAAGACCTATAATAACCTATACTAAAGATACAGGAAATAGTTTTGATGTAACACTAACAGTAACAGATTCTAGAGGCACAAGTACACAAACTTTAACCGATTTTATAACCTATAAAAAAGTTTACGTACCTACAGTACATTATGTAGATAGTGAAGAAACTACCAGTGAATACACTCCTGCAAAGTATGCCATTGATGGAAGTAGTACCACATTTTGGGGTACTAGATGGTCTTCTGGCAATGATGTGTTGCCACATAACATACAAATTGATTTAGGAGTATCTAAAAATATTACAGGTTTTACTTATTTACCAAGACAAAACAATGTAAATGGTAGAATTGCAAATTATGAAATTTACGTAAGTGATGATCCTAATAATTGGGGAACAGCAGTTGCTTCTGGCACTTGGCCAAATTCTACAGATTTACAAACAGTAACATTTACAGAAAAAAGAGGCAGGTATTATAGGTTAGTTGCTCTGTCTGAAGTAAATGGTAATAAATGGAGTGCAGCTGCAGAAATAAATGTAATCTCTACAGAGGTATTAAATGTAAAAAAAAAATAAACTAAAATTTACAATAACACCAGTACCTTTCAATAATTTTTTAACAATTAATATTGATGAAATTAATATAGATACTAGCAAAAAAATTAATGTTGAAATAATAAACACAAATGGGGCAAAAGTTTATAATAATTCATTTTTAACAAAACAGAAAATTCAAATAAATACTTCGCAACTAACAACCGGGATTTATTTAGTTAGAGTTTCAAACGGAAACGCTAGTACTACTATAAAAGCAGTGAAAGGAAATATTTTGTTAGATAAAAATGAAACAAAAGAGTAAGAATTGAAATACAAAAAGAATTATGAAAAATTATTGTAAAATAAATTTAAAGAAATTATTTATATCAATTAAACATTTTTTAATTACTCTACTTATAATTAACATACATTCTTCTTGTTCCTCTGTTATAAAAAACAAAAACACTGCTCTTGAAAATATAAAATTAACAAAAACAATACCTGTAGGTTCTAATAGTTGGGTTGTAAATAATATTGAAGCCGATCAGAAAATTGTAACTAAAGATGGTATTAAAAACTGGTCTTCTTTAGATGATGTAATTCGTATATACATAAAAACAGATAAAGGAGAATTACATCTAGGTTTTAATTTAAAATCTTTTGAGGGTAGTTCTCAAATTAAAATTACAGTGGGTAATATATCCAAAATAATCAATATTTCAAACAAAGAATATAATACACAAAAAGTTGGTGTTTTTAAAGTTTCAGAAGGGTATAATTATATAGAAATACAAGGTTTACAAAAAACTGGAAAATATATTGCTAATATAAAAGAACTATATGTAGGTGGTAGTGCAGTTGAAAAAGGTTTAGGCTTTGTACCAAGTAAAAATAATTATTTTGGTAGAAGAGGTCCATCTGTACATATGTCTTATAATAAACCTCAAAAAGATGTAAAATGGTTTTATAATGAAGTTACTGTTCCAAAAGGAGAAGATGTAATTGGTTCTTTCTTTATGGCAAATGGTCATGCACAAGGTTATTTCGGTATGCAGGTAAATTCTGAAAATGAGAGAAGAATTTTATTTTCTATTTGGAGTGCCTTTACCACAGACGATCCAAACCAAATACCAAATGATTATAAAGTTACCAATTTAGGAAATGGAAAAGGTGTAACAGTGCAAGATTTTGGAAATGAAGGTTCAGGAAAACAAAGTTTTAAAGTTTTTAATTGGAAAACAGATACTACTTATAAGTTTCTACTAAAAGGAGAACCTTCTAGTGTTGAAGGTTCTACAGATTATACAGGCTATTTTTACAATCCTGAAGAAGAAAAATGGGAACTTATTGCTAGTTTAAGAAGACCAAAAACAAAAACATATTTAACAAGGCTACATTCCTTTTTAGAAAACTTTACACCAAGTACTGGCTTTATACCAAGAAAAGCCCAATATAGTAATCAATGGGTATATACTACAGAAAATACTTGGAATGAAATGACACAGGCTACATTTACAGCAGATGCAACTGCTTTAAATGGAGATCGATTTGATTTTGCAGGAGGTGTACATAATAATGGCTTCTTTTTAAGAAATTGTGGTTTTAATATCGAAAAAGTTTCACCAAGAACGGTGTTTTCCAGAGCGTTTAGCGGCAACAGACCAAAAATTAATTTTGGTGCATTACCAGAACCAATTCCTTAGAATGAAATTTTTTTCCTCTTAAAAAAAGTACTACAAAACGTTATTAATCATTTTAAATTATTAATTTTGTATTATGTATTACATAATGCAAAATAAAATATTACTGAAACCATAAACTGTATATTTTAAACCAGTAGTCTTAAATTGTTTTAATTGACAAATTAACACACCTTTTTGATGAATATAGAGTCTATTTCTTATTAGAATATTATTGTAATTTGTAAAGAAATTAAGGTTTAAATTAAACTTCTACAAAAGATAATTTAGAATATGGTTAAAATTTTAGTCACAGGTTCTAGTGGTCAATTAGGCACTGTTTTAACAAAAGAATTACAAAAAAAATATGGTATAAATAATGTTATTGCTTCAGACTTAATTATAAAACCAACTTTCAAAGGAATTTCAGAAATCTTAGACGTTACAAATATTGACGCACTTGAAAAAGTAGTTTTGCAATATAAAATTACTCAAATTTATCATTTAGCTGCAATTCTATCTGCTAAAGGAGAAATAAACCCACTAAGAACTTGGGATATAAATATGAAAACTTTATTTAATGTTCTAGAAGTTTCAAGATTACACAATATTAAAAAAATATTTCACCCAAGTTCAATCGCTGTTTTTGGTGATGAAATTGAAAAAATAAATACTCCACAAGCACCTAACTTAACACCATTAACAGTTTATGGAATGAGTAAAACTGCAGGTGAGAATTGGGTAAATTATTATCATAAAAAATATGGAATGGATATTCGTTCTATTAGATATCCAGGTGTAATTGGTTATCAATCTCTACCAGGAGGTGGCACAACAGACTATGCAGTAGAAATTTATCATAAAGCAGTAAAGGAAGAAAATTTTGATTGTTTTTTAGAGGCCTCTACAATGTTACCTATGATTTTTATGGATGATGTTATAAGCGCCACCATTCAATTAATGGAAGCTCCAAGTGAAAATATAAAAATTAGAACTTCATATAATTTAGCAGGAATGAGTTTTACTCCAGAACAAGTATATGAATCTATAAAAAAAATCTACCCAGATTTTAAAATAAATTATCAACCAGATTTTAGACAAGATATTGCAAATTCTTGGCCAGATAGTATAGATGATTCAGCAGCAAAAAGACACTGGGGTTGGAAACCAAGATACGATTTAGATGAAATGACCAACGTAATGATTGAAAAATTAAAAGAATATTACCATTTAGAAATCAAAATATAATTTTTTATGTACGGAAAAATTAAAGATACTTTACAAAACGAATTACAAGAAATTAAAGATGCAGGTTTGTATAAATCTGAAAGAATCATTACTTCCTCTCAAGATGCAGTGATTAAAATTTCAACAGGAAAAGAAGTTATCAACTTTTGTGCAAATAATTATTTAGGATTATCAAACAATAAAGAAGTTATACAAGCTGCAAAAGACACGATGGATTCTCACGGATTTGGAATGTCTTCAGTACGTTTTATATGTGGTACTCAAGATATACATAAGCAATTAGAAGAAAAAATTGCTAATTTTTATACCACAGAAGACACTATTTTATATGCAGCCGCTTTTGATGCAAATGGAGGCGTTTTTGAGCCACTTTTAACTAAAGAAGATGCAATTATATCTGATAGTTTAAATCACGCTTCTATCATTGATGGTGTTCGTTTATGTAAAGCAGCACGTTATCGTTACAATAATAATGATATGGTTTCTTTAGAAGAACAATTGATTGAAGCCAAAAAACAAAATCATCGTTTTAAAATAATAGTTACAGATGGTGTTTTTTCTATGGATGGTATTGTTGCCAAACTAGATGAAATTTGCGATTTAGCAGATAAATACGATGCTATGGTTATGGTAGACGAATGTCACGCAACAGGTTTTATCGGTAAAACTGGTAGAGGAACAGTAGAGTTGAAAAATGTAATGGACAGAGTAGACATTGTTACAGGAACTTTAGGGAAAGCTTTGGGTGGAGCAATGGGTGGTTATACAACAGGGAAAAAAGAAATTATAGAAATTTTACGTCAACGTTCTAGACCCTACTTATTTTCTAATTCTCTAGCACCATCTTTAGTTGGTGGCGCATTAAAGGTTTTCGATATCATTTCTAATGATACTACTCTTCGTGATCAATTAGAATGGAATACCAATTATTTTAGAACAGAGATGGAAAAAGCTGGGTTCGATTTAGTTGGTGCAGATGCAGCAATTGTTCCTGTTATGTTATACGATGCTAAACTATCGCAAACAATGGCAAATAAACTATTAGAAGAAGGTATTTATGTAATTGGCTTCTTTTTTCCAGTAGTGCCAAAACAAAAAGCAAGAATTAGAGTACAACTTTCTGCAGCACACACAAAAGAGCATTTAGATAAAGCAATTAAAGCATTTACTAAAATTGGTAAAGAATTAAAAGTTATATAGTTATGAGCAAACCCACGTTAGTAATATTAGCAGCAGGAATGGGCAGCAGATATGGTGGTCTTAAACAAATGGATACGTTTACCCCAGAAGGAGATACTATTATCGATTTTTCTTTATATGATGCTATTCAAGCTGCTTTTGGCAAAGTAGTTTTTATCATTAGAAAAAGTTTCGAGTCTGAATTTAAAGCTATTTTTAATAAAAAATTAGCAGGTAAAGTTGAAGTAGAATATGTTTTTCAAGAATTAAACAATGTTCCTGAAAAATATAGAAACCCAGAAAGAGTAAAACCTTGGGGTACAGGACACGCATTATTAATGACTAAAGATGTAATAAAAGAAAATTTTGCTATTATAAATGCAGACGATTTTTACAGCAGACAAGCTTTTGAAGTGATTGCAAAACATTTAAAAAATGTAGCAAAAGATAGTTATGAGTTTAGTATGGTAGCTTATTCTTTAAAAAACACAGTTTCAGACAATGGCTATGTTTCGAGAGGAGAATGTACTGTAGATAAAAACGGATTTTTAACAGATGTTACAGAAAGACTTAGAATTGAAAAAGTAAATGGAGGTTTAGAAAGTGAAGATGAAAATGGAAAAATGATTCCTATAGGTGAAAACACCACTGTTTCTATGAATTTTTGGGGGTTTACACCTAAATGTTTTGAATTTGGAGAGGAGTTATTTTTAGACTTTTTAGAAAAAAACAGAGAGAACTTAAAGGCAGAGTTCTATTTACCTTTAATTGTAAATCAGATGTTAGAAACTAAAAAAGCTTCTGTAAAAGTTTTAGAATCAGATTCTAAATGGTTTGGTGTTACTTATAGTGATGATAAAGAGAAGACACAAAAAGAGATTGGTAAATTAAAAGAAAACGGAGTTTATCCAAAAAATTTATGGAATTAATATGGAAGCAAACACGTTAAAAAATATTTTCAATCAATTTGATCATAAATCAAATTATGTAAGTCATTCAGAGTTAAACTCTGGGCATATAAATGATACTTTTTTGGTAAAAACGGATGGTGATAAAAACTACATTTTGCAAAGAATAAACCATAACATTTTTAAAGATGTTCCTGGTTTAGTAAATAATAAAGTACTTACAAGTAAGCATTTAAAAAGCAAATACCCTACTCTTTCAAAAGATGCATTAAGTAAAAAAGTGTTGAGTTTTGTAAAATCAAAAAACACCGAATTTTATTATCATAAAGAAAATGGAAATTTTTGGAATGTAATGGTATTTATTGATGATAGTGTTACTCACGAAATTGTAAAAGACGAAGAAATCGCTTATGAAGGGGGTAAACTTTTAGGTGAGTTCTTAAACTTTACATCAGATTTAGACAGCAGTCTATTAATAGATGTAATTCCTAATTTTCACGATATGTCTTTTCGTTTTAAACAATATGCAGTATCTATACAAAGTGCCACAAAAGCTCGTTTAAACAAAGCAAGTAAATACACAAAAATTGTTGCAGATTTAAAAGAAGAAATGTACATTCTTCAAAAGTTAAAAGCGTCAGGAGAAATTCCTACTAGAGTTACTCATAATGACACAAAAATATCAAACTCTTTGTTTGATAAAAATAACAAAGGTATTTGTATGATTGATACAGATACAGTAATGCCAGGAATTATTCATTATGATTTTGGTGATGCCATTAGAACCATCTGTAATACTGCAGCTGAAGATGAAAAAGACCTTTCAAAAGTAGAATTTAATTTAGAATATTACATAGCCTATGAAAAAGGTTTTTTAGAACAAACCAAAGATTCTTTATCGCCTGTAAGTTTAAAATATCTACCATTAGCAGCAAAAACAATGATTTTTATAATGGCACTTCGTTTTTTAACTGACTATCTAAATAACGATACTTATTATAAAACAAATTACTCAGAACATAATTTAGATAGAGCCAAAAATCAATTTAAATTGATAGAAAGTTTTACTGAAAAAACAGTAAATAATTAATCTAATAACAACTTAAAACCAAAAATATGCAACAAAAAAATAACACAGTAGCCATTTTAATTATTGCTGGCTTGTTTTTCATCTTTGGCTTTGTTACTTGGATAAATGGAGCATTAATTCCGTTTATGAAAACCATTAATGAATTAACAGATGCACAATCTTATTTAGTAGCATCTGCTTCTTACATTTCTTTTGTTGTAATGGCTTTGCCTGCATCCTATATTTTAAATAAAATAGGATATAGAAAAGGGATGTCTTTAGGGTTGATAATTATGGCAATTGGTGCCTTAGTTTTTATTCCAGCAGCAGAAGCTAGAACTTACTGGGTTTTCTTAACAGGAATTTTTATTCAAGGTGTAGGAATGACCATTTTGCAAACAGCTGCAAATCCTTATATAACCATTTTAGGACCTATAGAAAGTGGCGCAAAACGTATTGCTATTATGGGAGTTGCAAACAAAACTGCTGGTGCTTTAGGATCTTTAATTTTTGGAGCTTTGTTATTATCAGGGATAGATCAAACCAAAGAGAAATTAGCAGGAGCTTCTTTAGAAGAAAAAAATGTTTTGTTAGATACAATGGCTGACAGCGTTTTTATGCCTTATGTAGTTATGGCTGCTGTTTTATTTCTATTAGGAATTTTAATTAGAAAAGCGCCTTTACCACATGTAGAAGCAGATGAAACTGAAACATTAGAAGAAGGAAAAACAGCTAAAACAAGTATTTTTCAATTCCCAAATTTATGGTTAGGTGTATTAGCTTTATTCGTTTATGTAGGTGCAGAAGTAATTGCAGGAGATACTATTATTGCTTACGGAATTTCACTTGGTTTTACAGGTGAAGAAGCAAAATTCTTTACAACATACACACTTATGGCAATGGTTGCAACTTATGCTTTAGGAGTGTTTTTAATTCCAAAATATGTAAAACAAAAAACAGCGTTAATAGCAAGTGCAATCTTAGGAATTGTTTTTAGCTTTTGTATTTTAAATACTACAGGATTTACATCAGTTTTATTTGTAGCTGCTTTAGGAATTGCAAATGCTTTAGTCTGGCCTGCAATTTGGCCTCTAACTTTAGAGAGTTTAGGAAAATTTACAAAAACAGCCTCAGCACTTTTAATTATGGCAATTTCTGGTGGTGCAATCATCCCTCCTTTATATGGTAGAATTGTAGATGCAAACAAACACGAATTAATTACTAGTGGTATGCAAGAAGCACAAGCAATGTCTACAGCTTCAACAAGTAGTTATTGGATTTTAATTCCTTGTTATGCAATCATACTCTTTTTTGCTATTTGGGGACACAAAATAAAAAATTGGACTAAATAATTTTTCAAAAAAATAACAACATATCATGTTAAAAAGTAAAATTGACAAAGCAACTGGTTTCGAAAAAAGATTTGAAAATATTGGAACTGTTGTTTATGAAAATTCTGCAACTGCCTCTAAAAAAATCGCAGCAGAAATAGCTAATCTCATTCAAGTAAAACAATCTCAAAAACAACCTTGTATTTTAGGTTTAGCAACAGGTTCTTCTCCAAAAGGATTGTATGCAGAATTAGTACGTTTACACAAAGAAGAAGGTTTAAGTTTTAAAAACGTAGTATCTTTTAACTTAGATGAATACTATCCTATGGAACCAGATTCTGTAAATAGTTATGTACGTTTTATGCAAGAACAATTGTTTAATCATGTAGATATTTTACCAGAAAATTGTTATGTGCCAGATGGAACTTTATCAAAAGAAGAAATAAGAGATTATTGTGACCAATATGAAGCAAAAATTGAGGCTTTAGGAGGTATTGATTTACAGATCTTGGGAATTGGCGGAAATGGACACATTGGTTTTAACGAATCTGGATCACTGCAAAACTCAAAGACAAGGTTGGTAGCTTTAGACCATATTACAAGAGTTGCTGCAAGTGGAGATTTCTCAGGATTAGAAAATACACCAAGAACTGCCATTACATTAGGTGTTAAGAAAATAATGGAAGCCAAAAGAGTAATACTTATGGCTTGGGGAGAAAGTAAATCTAATATTATAAAAGCTTCTGTAGAAGATGAGGTTACTAGTCAGGTACCAGCTTCTTACTTGCAAGAGCATAGAAATGCAACCTTTATTTTAGACCAAGCTGCTGGGTCTAAATTAACAAGAATCAATACACCTTGGTTGGTTGAAAAAATAGTTTGGACAGATCAATTAGTTAGAAAAGCAGTTTTAAGTTTGGCTTTGCATTTAAAGAAACCTATTTTAATGCTAACAGATGCGGATTATATAGAAAACGGAATGAGCGATTTGTTAGCAGATTCTGGACCCGCTTATGACATCAACATAAAAATATTCAACAAATTACAAAATACAATTACGGGTTGGCCAGGTGGAAAACCAAATGCTGATGACAGTAAAAGACCAGAAAGAGCAGAACCTGCTAAAAAGCGTGTTTTAATTTTTAGTCCACATCCAGACGATGATATTATTAGTATGGGTGGTACTTTTAAAAGATTACATGAACAAGGTCATGAAGTTCATGTTGGTTATCAAACCTCTGGAAACATTGCAGTAGCAGATGATGAGGCATTGCGTTTTGCAAGTTTTGTAGTTGATTATAATGAGAAATTTGGTATTGATAATAATGAGGCTGCTGATATTTATAAAAATGCAGCTACCTTTTTAAAAAATAAAAAATCTAGTGAAATTGATACTCCAGAAGTTAGATATATAAAAGGATTAATTAGAAAAGGAGAAGCAAGAGCTACTTGTCATTTTGTGGGTGTGCCTGATGAGCAAATCCATTTTATGGAACTTCCTTTTTATGAAACAGGAAGAAAAAAGAAAAATCCTATTGGTGCTGAAGATATAAAAATTACTACAGATTTAATTGAGAAAATTAAACCTCATCAAATTTATGCAGCAGGAGATTTAGCAGATCCACATGGTACTCATAAAGTTTGTTTAGATGCTGTATTTACAGCTGTTAAAGAGCTTAAACCTAAAAAGTTTATGAACGATTGTTGGTTATGGTTGTACAGAGGTGCTTGGCAAGAATGGGGAATAGATCAAATTGAAATGGTTGTACCTATGGGACCAGACCAAGTTCTAGAAAAAAGAAAAGGAATCTTTAAACATCAATCTCAAAAAGATGGTGTTGTTTTTCAAGGATCTGATAGTAGAGAGTTTTGGCAAAGAGCAGAAGACAGAAATAAAGAAACTGCAGATTTATACGATCAATTAGGATTAGCTCATTATGCAGCTATGGAAGCTTTTGTAAGATGGGAGTTTTAAATTTATATTGATTAAATAAAATTAATATTAGGAATAAAAAAATGCAAATTCAAGGAAATTTATTAGAAGAGTTGGTTTTTAAAGCTAGTGATAGAGGTTTTTTTACTGAATGGCAGGATAAAATGAGTACTATAAGTAAAGAAAACTTTTTACCAATGCACGAAGCTGGAAAATTAGCTTATGAAGAACTAAAAAATAAATAGTAACATTTTAAATTATTTTATAAAATGAATTCAGAACTTGATAATTCTAATTTTCAATTCTCTTATGTAGATTGTTTGAACAATCTTAATGATTTTGACAACCTTATTAATTGGTTAAGTAACGAGTTTATTTTGTATCTGCAAGAAGAGAATCAAGGAATGAAGGTCTATTTTCCTAATGGATGGTTTACAATTCGTTTTATTAAAGATGGTAAAAACAGTTATGAAGTTTTAATAAATTCTAAATCAAAATTCACTTTTACAAAAATAAAAGAAGAATTATTACAGGCTATTCAAAGGTTTAAACACATAAAAAAAGAATATTCTTATGAGCAATTATCATATTAAACATTTAGAAGAATATTATCAAGTTTATAGAAAATCAGTTCGTGAACCTGAAAAGTTTTGGGGAGAAATTGCTGAGGAGCATTTTTTATGGAGAAAATCTTGGAACAAAGTTTTAGAGTGGGATTTTAACAAACCTGAAATAAAATGGTTTGAAGGTGCAAAATTAAACATAACAGAAAACTGTATAGATAAACACTTATACAGAACACCTAATAAAACTGCCATTTTATTTGAGCCAAATGACCCAAATGAAGCAGCAGAACACATTACTTATAAACAATTATCAGAAAGAGTAAATCAGTTTGCTAATGTACTTAAAGCCAATAATGTTGGCAAAGGTGATAGAGTTTGTATTTATGTGCCTATGATTCCAGAATTGGCAATTGCAACTTTAGCTTGTGCTAGAATTGGTGCCATTCATTCTGTGGTTTTTGCAGGTTTTTCATCAACAGCATTAGCAACCAGAATTAATGATTCAGATTGTAAAATAGTCATTACTTCTGATGGTTCTTACAGAGGTGCTAAAACAATTGATTTAAAAGGGATTGTAGATGAAGCTTTAGAAAATTGTGCAGGAGTAGAAACGGTTTTAGTGGCAAAAAGAATCAATTCTGACATCAATATGAAACAAGGAAGAGATAAATTGTTGCAACCTTTATTAGATAAAGCATCTAAAGAATGTATTGCAGAAACTATGGATGCAGAAGACCTATTATTTATTTTATATACTTCTGGCTCTACAGGAAAACCTAAAGGGATGGTGCATACCACTGCAGGATATATGGTGTATACAGCTTACACATTTAAAAACGCATTTCAATATAAAGAAAATGATGTGTATTGGTGTACAGCAGATATAGGTTGGATTACTGGGCATTCTTATATTGTCTATGGGCCATTAGCCAATGGTGCAACAACTGTAATGTTTGAAGGCGTGCCAAGTTATCCAGATTTTGGGCGTTTTTGGGAAATTGTAGAAAAGCATAAAATTAATCAATTTTATACAGCACCAACAGCGATTAGAGCTTTGGCAAAACACGGAACAGAATTGGTAGATAAATACGATTTATCGTCTTTAAAAGTACTAGGTTCTGTAGGAGAACCCATAAACGAAGAAGCTTGGCATTGGTATAATGATAATGTTGGGAAAAAGAAAAGCCCAATAATTGATACTTGGTGGCAAACAGAAACTGGTGGAATTATGATTACCCCAATTCCTTATGTAACACCAACAAAACCTACATATGCAACTTTACCATTTATAGGAATTCAACCAGCTTTAATGGATGAAAATGGTGAGGAAATAAAAGGAAATCAAGTAGATGGTAGATTGTGTATAAAATTTCCTTGGCCAAGTATGGCAAGAACTATTTGGGGAAATCACGAACGTTATAAAGAAACCTATTTCTCAGCATATGAAAATATGTATTTTACAGGAGATGGAGCATTAAGAGACGAAGTTGGTTATTACAGAATTACAGGTAGAGTAGATGATGTAATTATCGTTTCTGGTCATAATTTAGGAACAGCACCAATAGAAGATGCAATTAATGAACATCCAGCAGTTGCAGAATCTGCTATTGTTGGTTTTCCTCATGATATTAAAGGAAGTGCTTTATATGGATATGTTATTTTAAAAGATTCTGGAGAAAATAGAAATCAAGATAACCTAAGAAAAGAAATCAATCAAATAATTACAGAACATATAGGACCAATTGCGAAATTAGATAAAATTCAATTTTCAGAAGGATTACCAAAAACACGTTCAGGAAAAATTATGAGACGAATTTTGCGTAAAATAGCATCCAATGAAATGGATAATTTAGGAGATACAAGTACTTTGTTAAACCCAGAAGTTGTGCAAAATATTATCGATAGTCGATTGTAATTCTGTATTGATCCGTTGATTTAGTGGTTTGATTAATTTAAATAAAATCAACAAATGAAAATTTACAAATTAGAAACCCTAAAACCAAATGTAATTGAAGCTTTTAAACGATTAATACCTCAGCTTTCAGAAGATTGTAACGTACCATCAGAAAAAGATCTTGAAGATATTATAAATTCTGAATGCACTAATCTTTTTGTAGCAGAAGAAAATAATGAGATTATTGGGACATTATCGTTAGTATTTAATAAAATTCCAACAGGTAAAAAAGCTTGGATTGAAGATGTGGTGGTTGATAAAACTGTTAGAGGAAAAGGTGTTGGAAAAGAATTAATTTTATTTGCTATGAAATATGCAAAAGAAGTTAATCACACAACTATAAATTTAACCTCAAGTCCAGAAAGAGAAGCTGCTAATAAATTGTATCAAAAGCTTGGTTTTTTAAAAAGAGAAACAAATGTATATAGGACTCACCTGCATTGAAATATGCAAAAAATTGAAAAGAAAGAAAATCAAGAGTTATACAAAAAATATTTGTAAGCTAACTTGGCGAAAAGGATTGTAAATACTTATTAACTATTCAACACATTAACTTTACTTATAAAAAAGAAACAAAAAAACAAGCTAGAAAATTCAATTTCTAACTTGCTTTTTTTAATCTAAAACGTTTTTTCTTCTCCTCATCCAGATAAACATTAGTTGACATGCGTCACTAATCATTCTAGATACTAACTGATTTAATTAATCTAATCCTTACATTATTTATATAATTTTTAAATATAATTTGTTATGTTAATTAAATGTTATAATATTGCATTATGTATAACATAATACTTTAATGATTTATTAATTCAACCTTATTAGTATGAGAAAAAAAGATTCCAATATCATCTATATGATATTTATTCTGTTTTTTGCCTTACCAGCATTAACTTTTGGTCAGCAAAAAACAATTACAGGAACTGTGGTGTCCGCAAGCGATAACTCACCTTTTCCTGGAGCATCTGTTTATGTAAAAGCTACAAAAGCTGGTACATCAACAGATTTTGATGGTAAGTATTCTATTAAAGCAAATACAGGAGATGTTCTAGTGTTTAGTTTTCTTGGGTATACTTCAAAAGAAGTTACTGTTGCAGATGAAACAGTAATTAATGTATCATTAGAAGAATCTAGTTCTGTATTAGATGAGATTGTTATTACTGGTTATGGTAAACAAACCAGAGCAACCTTAACAACATCTATCTCTAAATTAGATACTAAGGTTTTAGAAACTTCTTCAAGATCTAATGCAGCAACTGCATTACAAGGTACAATAGCTGGTTTAAGAATAACAAACAATACAGGTCAGCCAGGAGCAACACCATCTATTGTTTTACGTGGTGGAACTAGTTTTAATGGTACAGGATCCCCTTTAATTTTAATTGATGGTATACCTGGTTCTTTTTACGCTTTAAATTCAGATGATATTGAATCTATAGAAGTGTTAAAAGATGCAGCAGCAACTGCTATTTATGGAGCAAGATCTGCTAATGGGGTTATTTTAGTAACGACAAAAACAGGAAAAGTAGGTAAATCTTCTATTAACTATAAGTATAAATATAGTATAAATAATGAAAGAGATGATCAAAAGTATCTTTCTGCAGCAGATTTTATAAACTATAATAGACAAGGGCACAAGTACTCTGAAGAAACTCGTGGTAACCCTAATTTTATCCGTCAATTTATAAATGGAGCAAATTCTTTTGCAATAGGTGGTAATACAATAGATTCTCCTTTTACAACACAATTGTTAACAGCTTCAAATCAATATTTATTAAGTCAGCCAGGTTGGAGTTCTATACCAGATATTTTAGACCCTAGTAGAGATATTTTATTTTATGATAATAAAAACGTAGGAGATCGTATTTATCAAGATAGCGAAACTAAGGATCACTATATTTCTTTTGATGGTGGTAATGAAAAAGGTACTTACTATTTAGGTTTAGGTTTACTTGATAATGATGGTTTAATTTTAGGCTCTGGATTTAAAAGGTATTCAGGTAAATTTTCTGGGTCATATAAAATAAAGGAAAACTTAAAAGTAAATTCTAATATTTTATATTCACATTCTAATTTAAGTAGAAGTCCTTTGGGTGAAGATGATACAGTTTTTAGAAGATTTCAAGGGCAAGCACCTACTTCTAGAGATTTTAACAATAATGCAGATGGTACTTGGTCAAACTTATACGCTTCTGGGCAAAACCAAAGTTTTGGTAATCCATTATACTATCAAGATAAGTTTGTTAGAAAAAATTTAGAACAACGTTTATCTGCTTCTGTTGGTATAAACTGGGATATTTTAGAAGATTTAACATTATCAGTTAGAGGAAGTCATTTTACAGTGAATAATCATAACGAAAATTTTGACAAAGCTTACAGAAGAGGTAGCAGTATTACAGGTGCTTTAAACACAACTCGTAATGCTTCAGTTAGATTACAAAGAACTTTAAGAAATCAGATAACTGGTACTTTAAATTACACAAAAAAGTTTGGTGATCATCGCATTAACGCTTTAATTGGTGCAGAATATTTTAAAAACAACTTTTTTCAATCTTCTGCTGGCACTAGAAACTCGCCAACAGATTTAATTGAAACATTAAATGCAGGTTCTGAAGCTAATGGTATACCTAATAGTTTTGAAACTGAATATGTACTTGCGTCAACTTTAGGTAGACTAGTTTATGATTTTGATAATAGATATTTATTTCAGTTTAATTTTAGAAGCGATGGATCTTCTAGATTAGGGAATAACAAATACGGATTTTTCCCTGGTGTTTCTCTAGGTTGGAATGCTCATAATGAAGCGTTTTTTGATAAATCATCTTTCTTAAGTAAATACGTTACTAAATTAAAACCAAGATTAAGTTATGGTGTTAGTGGTAATCAAGAGGTTTTAAGTAATTATGGTGTGTATGGTTCTTATGGTAGCCAAGGTGTTTATAATGGTCAAACAGGATATGCCAATTCAGGTTTAGCAACTTTAGACTTATTATGGGAAAAAGCAACAACGCTTAACTTTGGTTTAGATGTATCATTTTTTGATAATAGACTTACTTTTATAACGGACATATACTCTAGAGACATAAAAGATAAATTAGCAAATTTAACATTACCTTATTATACTGGGTTTAGTAGTATTTTAACAAATAACGGAACCATTAGAAATAAAGGATTTGAATTACAAATAAATGGTGATGTTATTAGAAATGATGAACTAACATGGAATGTTGGTGCAACTTTTACTAGAAATAGAAATTATGCAGTAGATCTTCCTGAAAATGACAATGACTTAAACAGACAAAATGGTGTGCTTATTTGGAATCCTAGTACAGGACAAGAAGAATGGGTAGGTGGTTTTCAAGAAGGTCAAAGATTAGGTAATGATCTTGTTGTAGCTTATGAACAAGGAGGTATTTATGCAACGCAAGCAGAAGCTGATGCAGATAATGGAATTACAGATATGTTAATGCCTGGTGCTAGTCGTAACAAACGTTGGGCTGGAGATGTAAAATGGGTAGATCAAAATGGTGATGGTATCATTAACAGTTTAGATAGAAAAGTTATTGGGCGTACAACACCAGATTTAGTTGGTGGTTTAACAACAAGCTTGAATTATAAAGACTTTAGCCTTTTTATTAAAACAGATTTTGCTGTAGGTCATTTAGTTTGGAATCATATTAGAGCAAAAGGATATGGGCAAACGCAAGGTAACTTAAATCAACCTATTGAAGTATTAGACTCTTGGACACCAACAAATACAGATACATCTTGGCCAAGAATGGTTTTTGTAAATGATGCAAAAAATGTTTGGAGAGGTAATGAAGGTAGTGATTATAGATCTTCTAGTAGTTTGCAAAACTCTGGTAACAGTCGTTTTTGGGAAAAAGGTGATTATTTAGCATTACGTGAAGTAACTTTTAGTTATAATGTGCCAACAGAATATTTTAAAGGAGCCGTTCAAAGATTAAATATCTATGCAACAGGATCTAATCTACATTATTTTAAAAGTATGAGTGGTGATACTCCAGAAGTTGGTGGTGTACAGTATGGATCATTTCCAATGCCTAGAACATTCACACTTGGCCTTAATATAACATTTTAATTTTTATAGAGATGAAGAAATATATATATATAATAGTAGCTATGGTTATTTTTAGTTCTTGTTCAGATGAGCTTGATCTAGTATCTCCTAGTGAATTGACAGCTGCTGGCTTTTGGGATACAGAAGTAGGAGCAGCAACAGCACATACAGGAATATATGCAAATTTAAGAAGTGAAGCTAGAGACTTTTGGTTATTAGGTGAAATTAGAAGTGATATTTGGGGTGGTAGAACGTATGAGTCTGCTTCTTACACAAGTCTAATAGAATCTAATATTTCAGTAGCAAATGCACCTTTTGGTGGTTGGGCAGGCTTTTACTCAAGAATTCATAGAATAAATGACTTTTTGATAAATGTACCAAACATTACTTTTACAAATGAAAGTGATAAAAACCATATGATAGCGCAAGCTTATGGATTAAGAGCTTTATATTATTACACATTACTAAAAACATGGGGAGATGTACCTTTAATTACAGAGCCATTTCCAACAGATGATTTAGGTGCATTAAGTCAAGCAAGATCATCTTCAGCGGAAGTTATGGCACAAATAAAATCTGATATTGCAGCTTCATTAAGTTCTTTTGGTTCTGATGGTAGTTTCTGGAATGGAAGTAGAGTTTATTGGTCTAAAGCAGCAACATTAGCGCTTAAAGGTGATGTCTTTATTTGGTCTGGTAATATTATGGGTGGTGGAAGCGCTGATTTTACTGAAGCAAAATCAGCATTACAACAAATAGCAGCACTTGGTGTTAGTTTAGCTCCTAATATTTCAGATTTATGGGGTGTTAATAAAGAGGGAAATAATGAATTTATTTTTGCAATAAGTTATACGCAAGATCAAGCCTCTAACATTTTTAATAGCTTTACAGGTAGAACTACAGAAATTCACCCAAATTATAATGATAATGGTGATTTAATGGGGCCTGTAGGAGGATTAGATTTTGTTATTTCTGGAGCAAACAGATATGGTCAATCAGAAAAAACAATCTTATTATTAGATGATAATGATGATGCACGTAAAGACGCAACATTCATTAGATTATATACAGATGATAATGGTGGTGCAGGTTATACATCTTATAATGAGCCAAAATATTTTGGTTCTATATTTAAAAAGTTTTTAGGAAGGGTAGATGGTACTCAACGTATTTTTGAAAATGATGTACCACTTTATAGATATGCTGATGTTGTTTTAATGTTAGCTGAAGCTAAAAACTTATTGAATGAAGATCCTTCAGGAGAAATTAACCAAATTCGTCAAAGAGCTTATGGTGCAAATTATGTTGCTTTAACACATGGTTATACAAATGCATCACAAACTAATAATGCAAATGCTATTTTAGATGAGCGTTATAAAGAATTTATTGGTGAAGGAAAAAGATGGTGGGATTTAAGAAGAGCAGGTGCTAGTTTTGTTTACAACAATGTTAGTTTTATATCATCAAATGATAGTCATTTATTATTATTTCCTATCACAAATGATATGATTGGAAGAAATCCATCATTAGTACAAACAACAGGATATACAAACTAATTAAAATATATTGTAATTATTTGTTAATTTGAATTAGTTAAAAAGAGGGTTATGTTTTTTAAAACCTAACTCTCTTTTTTTTGCTATAAAATCAATAAAATTAGTAAATTAGCTATTATGAAAATAAAAAACTTAGTTGCAGCTGCTTATGCTCCTATGCTTAATAATGGAACATTAAACACTGCAAAAATTAAAGAATATAGTCAGTTTTTAATACGTAATAAAATTTCAGGTGTTTTTATGAACGGATCTACAGGAGATTTTACATCATTATCTACTGAAGAACGTAAGCAAATAACATTGGCTTGGTCTCAAAATAAAAAAGAAGATTTATATTTAATAGATCATGTAGGGCATACTAATTTAAGAGAGGCAAAAGAATTAGCAAGTTATGCTGCAGATAAAGTAGATGCAATTTCTGTTTTAGCACCTTATTATTTTAGATTAAATAAAATAGAAAAATTAATACAATATTGTAAAGAAGTTGCAGCTTGTGCACCTAATTTGCCTTTTTATTATTATCATATTCCTGCTTTATCTGGTGCTAATTTTAATATGCAAGAATTTCTTAAAATTGCAGAAAATGAAATTCCTAATTTAGTAGGTATAAAATTTACCAATAATAATTTAATAGATTATCAACATAGCAAAAAAGTATCAGATGGTAAGTTCAACATCCTTTTTGGTTATGATGAAATATTTATAAATAGTTTACCTATGGGTGCAACAGGTTGGGTTGGTAGCACATACAATCATTTAGCACCATTATATTATAAAATAAAAGAACTTTTCGAAAAAGGAGAAATGGAAAAAGCTACAGACCTACAAACAAAAGCGATAAGATTTGTAGAAATTTTAGATAGCAAAGGTGGTTTTAATGGTGTAGGAAAAGGGTTTATGAGAACCCTAGGTGTAGATTGTGGACCAAGTAGATTTCCACATACTACTCTTACAGATTCAGATTACGCAGACATTCAAAAAGAGCTTGATGCTATTGGGTTAACAACAAATTTTTTTAGTAAATAAATGCATTTATACAATATTAAAATAAGCCAAGTTTAAAACCAATATTTAACTTGGCTTTTTTTGATTAAAAAAATAATATGATTTGCATATATAAAATTCGCATAAAAATTTACTAAATATTCCAAATGTAAGGTTGAGCGCAGTCGAAACCTACTTATACTCGAAGTTTTAATTTAAAAATCCAATAAATATGATTTTAGACAAAATACAAAATGCAAGCCTTTATATAAATTTACATAAAGGAATTACCAAAGCTTTAGAATATATAGAAAACACTAATTTTTCTACTTTAGAGAATGGAAAACATATTATTGATGGAGATGATGTTTTTGCAATTGTAAAAGAATATCAAACAAAAAAGATTGATGAAAATATTTTAGAAGCACATCTTAAATACATAGATGTTCATTATATAATTGAAGGTAAAGAGCAAATTGGTATTACTATGTTTAACAATCAAAAACCTACAGAGTTATATGATGAGGATAACGATTTTATGTTATTTAATAAACCTTCTGATTATATAACATTACATAAAGGGATGTTTGCTGTTTTTTTCCTGATGATATTCATTTGCCAGAAATTACGTTAGGTAGTATATCTAAAGTAAAAAAAATAGTTTTAAAAGTTAAAATGTAGTATTAAGTACCCTTTCAAAATGAGGTTCTAAATGTTGTGCTAAACCTTTTCTAAATCCTTTTATATCATCTTTTTTTAAAAAATTTAAAAGTTCTCTGTGAGATATAAATTTTTTGCTGTACAAATAATTTTCTGCATCTTTTAATTTATGATTATGAACATATTGAAAAACAGGTAATAATATATTTTGAAAACGCTGTAAAGTTTTATTCCTAGAAATTTTATACAATTTACCATGAAAAGCAATTTCATTCTCTAAAGCAAAAATGGTAGAATCTTTTTTATTTTCTTCCATTTTAGAAACAATTAATTCTAGCTCCTCCAAATCTTTTTCCGTTTTTCTAGCAAATAGTAAATCTACCATACCCATTTCTAAAACTAAACGAAGTTCAAAAATATCTTTTAAAGTTTCATCACCTAATAAATTGGTATCAATTACTTTCTCAAAATTATGTATAAAATCTGGCTGAGAAAGTACCATTCCTTTATGTTTTTTAGACTCAACAATACCAATTGTTTTAAGTCTAGAAAGTGCCTCTCTAATGACAGTTCTGCTAACCCCTAAAGCCTCAGCAAATTCCATTTCTTTTGGTATGGAATCTCCTACTTTAAGTTTGTTTTCCTTTATGTAATTATTAATTCGAATTTCAACCTTATCTACTAAACTTAAATTAGTTAAAGGAGCAATACCAATTTTTTTCATCATAATTTAATTTATGCAAAGGTAGTTTATAAATTTTATTTCATTAAATTTGTATTATGTAATACATAATAGCAATTTATTAATTTTTTATTAATAAATACAACTATGTAACAAGAAATAATAAATAAAAATGAAATACAGTACACTTTATAAAAGTACATTACTAACCAATATCATCCCTTTTTGGGAAAAAAATTCAATCGATAATGAATATGGTGGCTATTTTACTTGTTTAGATAAAACTGGTAAAGTATATGATACTGATAAGTTTATGTGGTTGCAAGGTAGGCAAGCTTGGGCATTTTCCATGCTATACAATACTGTAGATAAAAATGAAAACTGGTTAAAACTGGCAAGACATGGTATCGACTTTATTATAGAAAAAGGGATGGATAAAGAGGGTAATTTTTATTTTTCTACAACCAGAGAAGGAAAACCTTTAGTACAACCTTATAATATTTTTTCAGATTGTTTTGCAGCAATGGCATTTAGCCAATATGCAATTGCTTCTGGTGATCAAAAAATTAAAAAACTTGCTAAACAAACCTATCTTAATATCCTTAAAAAGAAAGATAACCCCAAAGGTATTTATGAAAAATCTACTGGAGAGCGTCCTTTAAAAAGCTTTTCATTACCGATGATTTTATCTAATTTGGTTTTAGAATTAGAAGCTGTTTTAGATAAAGAAGAAGTTGATAAAACCATCGATTTTAGCATCCATGAAGTTATGGAGGTTTTTTTAGATAAAAAATCGGGGCTTATTTACGAATTTGTTAAAGAAGATGGTTCTCATGAAGACACTTATAATGGACGACTTTTAAACCCTGGTCATGGTATAGAGGCAATGTGGTTTATGATTGATATTGGTGTAAGAAGAAATGATATTAAATTGATTGAAAAAGCGGCAGATACAATTATTACCATTTTAGAATACAGTTGGGATAAAAAATATGGTGGAATTCTATATTTTATGGATTCTGAAGGAAAACCACCCCAACAACTAGAGTGGGATCAAAAACTGTGGTGGGTGCATTTAGAAGCTTTAGTTGCTTTAGCAAAAGCATACGAACATACAGAAAGAGAAGAATTAATGCTTTGGTATGAGAAAGTGCATAAATATGCTTGGTCTCACTTTTCAGATTCAAAAAATGGCGAATGGTTTGGGTATTTAAACAGACAAGGAGAAGTATTACTAGATTTAAAAGGAGGAAAATGGAAAGGTTGTTTTCATGTACCAAGAGCAATGTACCAATGTTGGCAATCTTTTGAAAATATAGAGCGTAAAACATTATAATAATTAATATAAAATTTAAGATGATGATTAAAAACATATTTGTTTTAGTTGCAATTTTATTACTTACAGCTTGTAAATCAAAAAAACAGAAGTAGAAGCAAAAGAAGATATAAGTAAACCTTTAGAGTTTACAGCACTTTTTAATTCGGGAATGGAAGAAGGTGTAAATTGTTACAGAATCCCTGCGATAGTAACTGCACCCAATGGCGATTTAATTGCAGCCATAGATCAACGAGTTCCTAATTGTGGCGATTTAAAGTATAGTAAAGACATTAACTTAATTGTTAGAAGAAGTGCAGACAATGGCAAAACTTGGACGCCAATTGAAATGGTAGTCGATTTTCCTTATGGAGAATCTGCTTCAGATCCATCAATGATTGTAGATAAAGTTACAGGTGATATTTTTATGCTTTATAATTATATGAATTTAGAAACCGAAAAAGACATCTATTATTTACACGTTGTAAAAAGTACAGACAATGGAAAAACATGGAGTAAACCAATAGATATTACAGACCAAATTGCAAAACCAGCATGGAAAAAAGATTTTAAATTTATTACTTCAGGTAGAGGAATTCAAACAAAATCTGGTAAATTATTACATACAATGGTAAACTTAAATAGTGGTTTACATTTATTTGGAAGTGATGATCATGGAAAAACATGGTATTTTATAGATACACCAGTTTTACCAGCAGATGAATCTAAAGTAATACAATTAGCAGATGGTTCTTTAATGATTAATGCAAGAGTAAATGGAAAAGGAATGCGTTATGTGCATACTTCTAATGACGAAGGAAAAACTTGGGAAACAAACCCAGTTCCAGAATTGATAGATCCAGGCTGTAATGCTAGTATCATAAGATATACGTCTAAAGAAGATGGTTATGATAAAGATAGAATCATTTTCTCGAATGCACAATCTGCAAAAGGACGTGTAAATATGTCTGTACGAATTAGTTATGATGAAGGAAAAACTTGGAGTAAAGGTAAAACAGTTTATGCAGGCTCATCAGCATATTCATCATTAACCATTATGCAAAATGGCGATATTGGGTTGTTTTTTGAAAAAGATGGTTACAAGAAAAACGAGTTTACAAGCTTTTCTTTAGCTTGGTTAACAGATGGTAAAGACAGTTACAAAAAGCCTAAAAAATAAAGACTAACTTTATAAAAAGTTAAAACCTCAAAGTATTATTGTTCTGAAAATAATTTCAGTATCAAACCTCAAAGGTTAAAAAAACACAAAATTTCACTTTATTGTAGTAGTTTTAGATTGTTTTAAACTTATAAATATGTGCCATAAAATTACCTATAAAATTTTATTTCTACTTTTTATTACTTCATGGATTTCACAAAGTCAAACCATAAAAGTAGCTTGTGTAGGTAACTCTGTAACTTTTGGTGCAGGTATTAAAAATAGAACTTTAAAACTCTTATCCAGCGCAATTACAAAGTTTATTAGGTGATAGTTATCAGGTTAAAAATTTTGGATTTTCTGGTGCAACTTTACTTAAAAACGGACATAAACCTTATTGGGAAAAGTCGGTTTTTAAAGAATCACAAGAGTTTGAACCTAATATTGTAATTATTCATCTTGGTTTAAACGATCAAGGCAATAATAATTGGCCAAAACATAAAAACGAATTTATTGCGGATTATTTAGAAATGATTTCCGTTTATAAAAAACTACCTTCTAAACCAAAAGTAATTATTTGTAAAATGACACCCACTTTTTCTGGTCATCACTGGTTTGAAGAAGGAATGCGTGAAAATTTCAAAGAAATTCAAGCTAAAATTGAAGAAATTGCAAAAACTGCAAACGTACAATTAATAGATTTACATCAAAAATTATATCTTTTTCCAGAGTATTTTCCAGACAACTTACATCCAACAGAAAAAGGCGCAAAAATAATTGCGCAACAAACGTATAGTGCAATTACTGGCAATTTTGGTGGATTACAATTACCACTTTTATTTGGCGAAAAAATGGTTTTACAACGTAATGAACCTATTGAGATTTTAGGAATTGCGAACACTAAAGATGAATTAAAAATCTGTTTTAACCAACAAGAAAAAATAATTAAAGTTACAGATAAAGGAAAATGGAAAGCAGTTTTTCCTAAAATGAAAGCTGGTGGACCACATAAAATATCAATAAATTCAAAATTATCAAAAGACATTACAATCAACGAAGTGTATATTGGTGAAGTTTGGTTGGCTTCTGGTCAGTCTAATATGGACTGGAAAGTAAAACAATCTAAAAACGCAAAAACAGTTTTAAAAGATTCTTTGAATAACCAAATATTTCTATTTTCTTTAGATCCAACAATATTAAAAAAAGGAAAATTTACAGATGAAGAATTTAGTTTGATTAATGCCGATAATTATTTAAAACCTTCTGGTTGGTCTAATACAAACAAAGAAATTATTGAAAACTTTTCTGCAGTTGCCTATGCATTTGCTTATAATTTACAAAAAGAATTAAAGATTCCTATTGGTATTGTTTGCAATGCAGTTGGTGGTGCAACAACGCAAAGTTATATTAGTAGAAATTCATTAGAAAAAGAACATTTTGGGGTTAATTTATTAAACGACACTTGGCTAAATCCAATGGTAGATGTTTGGGTGGCAAATAAAATAGTTGAGAATATTGGCGATAAAAATAAGAAAGGAGTTCGTCATCCTTATGATCCAACAATTTTGTTTGATGCTGGTATAGAACCTATCAAAAATTATCCTTTTAAAGGAGTAATTTGGTATCAAGGAGAATCGAATGCAGATCAAGTAAAACTCCACGAAAAATTGTTTAAAATGCTGATAAAAGATTGGCGAAATCAATTTAACAAACCAGATTTGCCTTTTTATTACGTGCAATTAACAAGTATGGAAAGACCTGGATGGGAATTTTTTAGAGATTCGCAACGCAAATTATTATCGATTCCAAATACAGGAATGGCTGTTACTTTAGATATTGGAAATCGTACAGATGTACATCCAACTCAAAAATGGACTGTTGGTAAAAGGTTATCAAATATCACTTTGGCAAAAACATACCATAAAAGCATAGCCTATTCTGGCCCTTTATTCGATTTTGTAAATGTAATCGACAACAAATTAGAAGTTTATTTTCAGTTTTCAGAAGGTTTAAAAACAAAGGATAATCAGTCAGTAAAAGACATCAAAATTGCTGGAGTGGATAAAGTTTTTAAGTCAGCAAAAAGCAGGATAAAAAATAATATTTTAGAAGTTTGGCATCCAAGTATTAAAAACCCAAGATATGTTCGATATGGTTTTTCGCCTTACACAGAAAGTAATTTAACCAACAAAAGTGGTTTTCCAGCTTCAACATTTTCTAATGAAATAGATTAATTTAAAACTATAGCTAATATAATGAAAACAAGAATTTACTTAATAATTATTGGAATTTTATTAGTAACAATTTCTTGTGTTCAGAAAAATAAGAAGTCCGACCAAAAAGAAATTGTTAATAAGAAAACAGAATCACAAAAAAGACCATTAGCAGATTACAAATCACAAAAATTAGTAACCTTTTACAAAGATTATGGAGATGAAATTTCTGATTTCACAATTGTTCATACGAATGAAATTTTTAATGCAATAATTTTCTATACTAAAGAAAAGAGAGCTTACGTTGTGGAATTAGACACAACAATCACTCATCATCCTAATCCCAAGGAAAAAATTGGCAAAAACCTTGAGTTTAATCAATTTGGAATTGACAACAGTATTATAAAATACATAGAATTTAAATAAAATTTGCTATTTTTAGATAGCTTATTTTACATAAACATCATATCAAAATGAAAACATTCTACCTTTTTTTATCCCTTTGTTTTTTAACAATCAATACAACTTTTTCACAAAAATTCGAGAATTTAGCTTTAACACCTCCAATGGGTTGGAATAGCTGGAACACTTTTGAATGTGCAGGCGTTAACGAAACAGTAATTCGAGAAATGGCAGATGCAATGGTTGCAAAAGGCTTAAAAGATGTTGGTTACGAGTATATTGTAATAGATGATTGTTGGCAAATAGGCAGAGATAAAGACGGTTATATTATTGTTGATAAAGAGAAATTTCCATCAGGAATTAAGGTTTTAGCAGATTATGTACATTCTAAAGGTTTAAAATTCGGAATTTATTCTGATGCAGGAATAAAAACTTGTGCAGGAAGACCTGGAAGCAAAGGTTTTGAGTATAAAGATGCAGAAACCTATGCAAAATGGGGCGTAGATTATTTAAAATACGATTGGTGTTTTACAGAAGGGCAAGATGCAAAAACTTCTTATAAGTTAATGCGAGATGCGTTGTACAAAGCAGGAAGACCAATCGTTTTTAGCTTGTGCGAATGGGGAGAAAATAAACCTTGGGAATGGGCAGAAAATGTTGGGCATTTATGGCGAACAACCTTAGATATTGATATGAAAGGCAGATTTGATGGCAATATTAATGGAAATTTAATTGGTTGGTCAGATTTGGTTGATAAGCAAGTTGGTATAGAAAAATTTGCTGGTCCAGGTCATTGGAATGATCCAGATATGTTGGCAGTTGGTAATAATGACATGCCAATTAATGAAGCAAGAGCGCATTTTAGTATGTGGGCAATGTTGGCAGCGCCTTTAATGGCAGGAAACGATTTAAGAACAATGTCTTTTAGCGATCAAGAAATTTTAACAAACAAAGAAATCATTGCTATCAATCAAGATGTTTTAGGCAAACAAGGTTTTAAAATTAAAGATTATGGAAACTTTGAGGTTTGGCAAAAACCTTTAAAAAATGGAGATATTGCAATATGTTTATTCAACCGAGAAATTAAAAATAAGAAATACCAAGTAAATTGGAAACAGATGAATATCAAAGATTTTGCTGGAGAATATTCCATTAAAAATCTTTGGAAAAATAAAGAAATAGGAACTACAAATACCAATTTTTTAATTGAAGTTCCTGCAAGAGATGTGGTGGTTTTTAAACTGAAAAAATAAATATATTATGAAATTACATTTGGTTTTTATCGGTTTTGTAATCTTCTTTTTAAATGGATGTTCTCAAGTAAATTCTATTGATTTAGAAGATAAATATCCTATAATTCCTGTTCCAAATGAAATTAGTTATGGAAATTCAGAAATTCAGTTTGAAAGTGTACATATAATTGCAAATGATTTTAAAAATGAAGGAAATATTTTAGTTAATTTTTTCAATAAAAAAATATAACTTCATCAGAAAACGGATTACATATTCAGTTTATAAAAGAAAATATTTCTGTTGATGAGAATAATGATGAAGCCTATAAATTAAGTATTTCAGACAACATAAAAATTACGGCAAATTCTGATAAAGGAATTTATTACGGAATTCAAACTTTAAAACAAATCTTTAGAAAAAACAAAGCAAAAGGTGTTTTTCCTAAAGTAGAAATTAAAGATTTTCCAGTGTTTAAAATTCGTGGTTTTATGCACGATACTGGTCGAAATTTTCAATCGGTAGCACAATTAAAAGAACAGATAGAAATTTTAGCACAATACAAATACAATGTATTTCATTGGCATTTAACAGACAATCCTGGTTGGCGTTTAGAGAGTAAACTATATCCAGAATTACAATCGGAAGAAGCTACAACAAGACAAAAAGGAAATTTTTATACACAAGAAGATTTTGCAGCTATTTTAGCTTTTTGTAAAGAACGTAAAATTACGGTGATTCCAGAATTTGATATTCCAGGACATACAGATGCGTTTAGAAAAGCCTTAAAAATTGATGAAATGCAAGATCCAAAAGTAAAACCTATTTTACTCGATTTATTTCAAGAATTAATGGATTTGGCAGATGCAGAAACAATGCCTTACATTCATATTGGTACAGATGAAGTTCGTAACGATTTTGAACGTGTTTCTAACGATGTTATTTTTGAATTGATGCAACTCATCAGAAAAAACAACAGAGAAGTTATTGTTTGGAAAGAAGGTATTGTTGTTAAGCGAGACCCCTACTCTATCAACCAACTTTGGGCATATCATAAAGGTAGAAAAGGACACAGATTCATAGATTCTAGAAGCAATTACATCAATCATTTAGATCCTTTTGCAGGAATGGCACGTTTGTTTTTTCAGCAACCTACAAGACAGCCAAAAGGAGATTCTTTAGCTCTAGGAGGCATTTTAGCTGCGTGGCCAGATAATAATATAAATGACGAACGTGATATTTTAATTCAGAATCCTATTTATCCTTCAATGGTTTTTTATTCAGATGCCATTTGGAATGGTAGAAAAAAAGATTATCCAGAATATTGGGCAAAATTACCTTCAAACAATACATCAGAATTTAATAATTTTAAAACCTTTGAAGAAAAGGTAATTACACACAGAAATTTATTTTTTAAAGGAAAGGAGTTTCAATACATAAAACAAACTGATAAAGAATGGAAATTAATTGGCCCTTTCAATCATAAAGGAAGTGTAGAAAAATCATTTCCTGTTGAAGAAGAGATTAAAGACAATTACAAAGTAAATGGCAAAAAATTTTCTTGGTCAGATAAGCACGTTGGTGCAACCATTCATTTAAAACATTTCTTCGGGTTTGAAAGTGTTACCAAAGCAAAACAAGGAACGTTTTATGCCTTTACAAATATATATTCTCCAGATGATAGAATTCAAGATTTCTGGATAGGTTTTCAAGGTTGGTCACGTTCTGGGGGAAGAAGAGTTGGTCCTTTTCCAGATTTAGGAGATTGGCATACCACAAAACCAAGAATTTGGATAAACAATAAAGAAATTGCACCTCCAGTTTGGAAACAACCCAATTTAGGAACAAAAACAGATGAAATTCCGTTTATAGATGAAGATTATTTTTACAGAAGTCCTACTAAAATCAACTTAAAAAAAGGTTGGAATAAAGTGTTGTTAAAAATTCCACAAGATTACAATTCTTGGAAATGGATGTTTACTTGCATTCCTGTAAATGTAACCAAAGACGGGTTTAGAGAAGTGTCAGAATTAAAATATAATACTAATTTCAATCTTAATTAAAATGAAAAAACTACTCATAATTTTAATACTAACTTTTGTGAATATAGGTTTTGCACAACAATATTCTGATCATTACTACAAAAGAAAAACGTTGTTTGAAAGTGAAAAAGATACAAAAAACGAAATTATATTTTTAGGAAATAGCATTACAGAAGGTGGTAAATGGAAAAAACTCTTCCCTAATAAAAATGTAATTAATAGAGGAATTAGTGGCGATGTTACAGACGGAATTTTAAATAGGCTACTAGAAATTACAGCATCAAAACCAAAAAAAATATTTTTATTAATTGGTACAAATGATATAGCTCGTGGTAAAAGTATCGATTATGTTTTAGAAAATACAGAAAAAATTATTTTACAAATCAAAAGTCAATCACCAAAAACAATAATTTATCTACAAAGTATTTTACCGATAAACCCAAATATAGGTAAAAAGTTTTCTGGGCATAAAAAAAATAATCAAAAAATTATAGATGCTAACAAACGTTTAAAAGAGTTAGCCAAAAAGTTGAATGTAAAATTTATCAATCTAAATAAAAAAATGAGAAATGGTAAAAAACACATCAAAGCAAAATATACTTATGATGGCTTGCATTTAAGCAAAAAAGGTTATCAAAAATGGAAAAGAATAGTTCGTAAATATGTAGAATAAATGACAACAAAAACAGTAATTATAAATAAAAGAATCATATAATTATAAAGAGATGGAAAAAATAAACAAACTTTTAATGTTGGTTATAATAACCACAATTTTTTCTTGTAATAACAACCAAGAAAACAAAAATTTTACAGAAAGTGATATTGCAATCATTCCAAAACCTGCAAAATTACAATTAGATAAAGGTGCTTTTCAGTTTGATAAAAACACCCAATTTATAGTTGCAAATTCTTCTCAAAAAGAAATTTATAGGGTTTTAATTGATAAATTTAAAAACATATCTAGTTGGAATTTAGAAGTATCAGAAAAAGTGCCAAAAGATAATTTTGTTCAATTTATTATTGATGATAATATTGAAGATGAAGGCTATAAATTGGTTGTAAACTCAACTAATGTTACAATTTCATCTAAAGGAAATACAGGTTTTATGTATGGTATAGAAACGTTAAGACAATTGTTACCTGTTGAAATTGAAAGCGAAAACGCTGTTTCTGGTAAAGATTGGTTAATTCCAAATTTAACAATCGAAGATAAACCACGTTATAAATACAGAGGTTTAATGTTAGATGTTTCTCGTCATTTTTTTGAAATAGATTATTTAATGAAAACCATAGATCGTTTGGCAATGCTAAAAATGAATGTATTGCATTTACATTTGGTAGATGACCAAGGTTGGAGAATTGAGATTAAAAAATACCCGAAATTAACAGAGGTTGGTGCTTGGAGAGTAGATCAAGAAGACAAACATTGGGATGGAAGACGTAAAACCTTGCCTAATGAAAAAGGAACGTATGGAGGTTTTTACACTCAAAAACAATTAAAAGATTTGGTGGCCTATGCAGCAACAAAAAACATCGAAATTATTCCAGAAATAGAAATGCCAGCACACGTTTCATCCGCAATTGCAGCGTATCCAGAATTGTCTTGTTTAGAAAAACCAATCGGAGTTCCTTCTGGTGGTGTTTGGCCAATTACAGATATTTATTGTGCAGGAAAAGAACATACTTTCGAGTTTTTAGAAAATGTGTTGTTAGAAGTTATGGGAATTTTTCCATCAAAATATATTCATGTTGGTGGAGATGAAGCTACAAAAACAAACTGGGCAAAATGTGCAGATTGTAAAAAAGAAAAAGAACCGAAGGTTTAGAGAATGTTGAAGAGTTACAAAGTTATTTTATAAAAAGAATGGAGCGTTTTATCAACTCAAAAGGAAAACGTTTAATTGGTTGGGATGAAATTTTAGAAGGTGGTTTAGCACCAGAAGCAACAGTAATGAGTTGGCGAGGTGTAAAAGGTGGTGTAGAAGCTGCAAAAGAAGGGCATGATGTAATTATGACTCCAGGAACGCATTGTTATTTTGATCATTATCAAGGACCACAAAATGAAGAACCTTTAGCTTGGGGAGGTTACACACCATTAAGTAAAGTGTATACTTTTGATCCTGTTGTAGAAGATTTAACAGACGAAGAATCAAAGCATATTTTAGGCGGACAAGCAAATTTGTGGTCAGAGCAAATAAAAACAGAATCACATTCAGAATACATGATTTATCCAAGATTGGCAGCTTTGTCTGAAACACTCTGGTCACCCAAAGAATCTAGAAATTGGGAAGATTTTTCGAGCAGAATTGTTACCATGTTTAAACGTTACGAATATTTAGGTATCAATTATGCAAAAAGTGCCTATTTAGTTACAGAAGATGTAAAAATTGATATGGAAACCAAAGAAGTTTCATTACGTTTAAAAAACGAATTTACAAACCCAGATATTCGTTATACTTTAAATGAAAATAAACTTACAGAGCGTGCCACAAAATATACATCACCTTTAAAAATTGATAAAACAACTACAATTCACGCCTCACTTTTTAAAGATGATACACCTGTTGGAGTTCCTTTTAACAAAACAATTGAATTTCATAAGGGAGTTGGTAAAAAAGTAACCTTTAAAGAAATATATAGCAAACAATATCAAGGAGAAGGCGCGTTTGGTTTAGTAAACACTTTGCGTGGCACTAAAAACTTTCATGATGGACATTGGCAAGCTTGGTTAAGTAAAGATATGGAAGCTGTAATTGATTTAGGTGAAGAAATGGTAATTACAGAAGTAACTTTAGGAGCTATGGAAAATCAAGGTCCAGGTATTTATTATCCAACAGCAGTAACTGTTTTTGTTTCTAAAGATGGTAAGAATTATAAAAAAGTGGGTATTCAAAAAAGGGCTTATGCTAAAAACCCAGCATCTGAATTAAAAGATTTTAAAATTTCTTTTGAAAAAGAGTCCACACGTTTTGTAAAAGTGTTTGCGAAAAATTTAACAAAAGCACCAAATGGAGGTGGTGTTTGGTTATTTGTAGATGAAATTATAATTAATTAAAAGATGAAAAAATATAAACTAGTTATTATTTTATTTTTCTTGTTGATAAATACTGTTTTTTCACAAGAAAAACCAACAAAAGAAGAAAGATTATCCTGGTTTAAAGATGCTAAATTGGGTGTTTTTATTCATTGGGGTTTATATGGTGTAAATGGAATTGGCGAATCTTGGTCTATGTATCATAAACGTATTTCTTATGATGATTATATGGCACAAAGCAAAAAATTTACTGCTGAAAATTACAACCCAGAAGCTTGGGCGAAATTGTTTAAAAAAATTGGTGCTCGTTATGCAGTTTTAACTACAAAACATCATGATGGTGTTGCTTTATGGAACACCAATTTTAGCAAATTAAATGTTGTTGATAAAACGCCAGCAAAAAGAGATTTAGTAATGCCTTTTGTAAACGCTTTACGAAAGGAGAATCTAAAAGTTGGTTTGTATTATTCTCTAATAGATTGGTCGCATCCAGATTATGATGTAGTTTTTTCAAGACCAAATACACACAAAAATTATCCACAGAAAAAACAAAATCAATTAACTCCTTGGCAACGATTTATTAAGTTTAATAGTAATCAATTAAATGAATTAAATAGTAATTTTAAACCAGATTTATGGTGGTTTGATGGCGATTGGGAAAAAACAAGCGAACAATGGCGAGCAGAGTCATTAAAGAAAACTTTATTAAATTGGAATCCAAATGTAATTGTAAACTCCAGGCTAAAAACGCATGGAGATTATAGCACACCAGAACAAGGGATTCCTGTTGTAAGACCAGAAGGAGCATGGGAATTTTGCATGACCATGAACGATAATTGGGGTTATTTTCCTACGGATAAAAATTACAAACCCATAGCACAAATTATTAGAACTTTTGTAGAGGTAATTGCGTCTGGTGGAAATTTATTATTAAATATTGGTCCAAAACCAGATGGAACCATCGCAAAAAAGCAAGTAGAACGTTTAGAAGCTTTAGGTAGTTGGATTAAAAAACACGAAAAAGCTGTTTTTAGTACAAAAGCAGGTTTGCCTTATGGTCATTTTTACGGCCCAACATTATTAAGTAAAGACAATACTAAAATTTATTTAGTTTTGTTTGATTCGCCCAATAATTATATCTCCTTAAAAGGAATTCAGAATAAAGTAAAATCAATAAAAGTTGTGGGTACAAACCAAGAATTAAGTTTTAAAAGAAATGGTGGTGCAGCTTGGAATAATATTCCTGGAATATTAAGAATTGAAATTCCCAAAGAAAATAATTTAGATAAAAATGCAACTATTATAGAGGTTGAATTAGAAGGCGCTTTAAAATTATATAGAGGTCATGGAAATGCAGTTGAATTGAATTAATTTTCAAAATAATAAATCTTACAAAATTTTAAACTCTTCCTTCAAGGTTTTTAAAAACTTGTAGGTTTAAATCTAAATACTGATACATAAAATTACCACAAAATGAAATTAAACTTTCTACTTATAACAACATTCTTTTTTACTGTGTTTTGTATAAATGCACAAAAACCTTTAAACGTGAAAATTTTCAATAAACAACCCATAAATTTTATGGGAGAAAAAGGAACAGATTCAGAAACAGTTCGTTTAATGGACGGTCGATTGGTGTATAAAAAAGTAACAGTACCAAATTTTAAAAATGGTACAGATGTAAATATTAAAATTACAGTTCGTTCTGCTGGAGATATTTGGGATAAATCTGGCTCTGCTTTTGTGATAAAAGATTTAGAAAAATTATCGATACTTTCTATTGCAGAAAAGGGTGAAAAATTTCCAAAAGATTCTTATATCGATGAAAAATTTCCAGGTTTTATTAACGGAAAAAACTTTAACACAACTGTAGAATTAATGCGTTTTATGACTCCTTTTGGGGTTGGATATTATAGTGATAATAAAGTAAAATACAGAAAACCAGTATATATACCAAGTTGGGAAAAACAAGTAGTTTGGGAACAAGATATTACTCCTTTAGAAAGTCTTGTAACAGGAACATTTTATGTTGGAGTTTGGATTGATTCATGGACAGCAGAAGGTTATGACTTTGATTTAAAATTAACATATTCCAACAGGAAACAACAAAAAGTGAAGGTAATTCCTTTGGTTAACACCATTCCTTATGTTGGTGGTCAGAAAATACCAGATAATTTTGCACATAATGATTTAGAGCAAGTTATAAATTTAAAAAAAGACGCAAAAAATGTAAAATTACATTACATAACAACTGGTCATGGAGGACATAGTGGAGGTGATGAATTTATCAAAATTAAAAACAGTGTTTATTTTAATAATAAATTGGTTTTAGATACCATTCCTTGGCGAGATGATTGTGCTTCTTTTAGAAGGTTTAACCCAACTTCTGGTGTTTGGATTCGTAAAGATTCTGCTTCTTATATCGACTCTAAAACAAGATCATATCAAATTAAAGAAATAGAAGAACGGATTGCATCATCAGATTTGTCGCGTTCTAATTGGTGCCCTGGTTCAGCAGTAAAGCCAATGGTGGTAGATTTAAGCGATTTAAAAGCTGGCAACCATACGTTTAAAATTAAAATTCCTGCAACACCTGTAGATGGTGATAAATTAAATCATTGGTTGGTATCTTCTTATATGACTTATGAGTAGTTTAAGATCGATATTTTAAGAAATAAAATTTAATAAATATTTATATGTATAACATAATGCAATAAAGGTATTTTGAGTATTTTAGCTAATTAAAATTAGTTTGATTTAAAAACGTATTTTACTGCAGATTAAATAACAATTATTATTTTTATTTTAGAAAATTAGTATCAATTTTTACCATAAATATTCAAATAGAATGACAGTTTTAAAGAAGAATTTTTTACAAGCATTTCAACTCTTATTTGTAGGTTTTGCTGTTTTAAATGTAACAGCACAAGAAAAAAATCCAATAACGGATTATCAACACTACATAGAAAATGAAGCGGTTATTAACGAAAATAAATTAGATGCACGTGCATCGTTTACATCATTTACTTCAGAAAAAGATGCGTTGAATAACAATGCAAAGTTTCATCAATCTTTAGATGGTATTTGGAAATTTAATTGGGTAAAAAACCCAAAAGATAGGCCAACAACTTTTATGAATGCTAATTTTAATACTTCTTCTTGGAATGATATTAAGGTTCCTTCTAATTGGGAGGTAGAGGGTTTTGGTGTACCTATTTATGTAAATCATCAATATGAGTTTAACGATTATAAAGCACCCATTGCAGATGATATGGAACGTGTTGGTAAAGTTTATCCAAAAGATCCTGGTAATGTGCCAGACGCCTATAATCCTGTAGGAACCTATGTTAGAGATTTTACAATTGCAGAGAATTGGAATGGAAAAGAAATTTTCTTACAAATTGGTGCTATGAAATCTGGCGGATTTGTGTGGTTAAATGGGCAATATATTGGCTATTCTCAAGGTAGTAAATTACCAGCAGAATTCAACATTACAAAAGCAGCTAAAACAGGAAATAATAAAATAGCAATCCAAATTTTTAGATGGACAGATGGTTCTTATTTAGAATGTCAAGATTTTTGGAGAATATCTGGAATTGAACGAAGTGTTTACATTTATGCACAACCAAAAGTTAGAATTTTAGATTACGAAGTAGTTTCTGTTTTAGATGGTGCATATAAAGATGGTGTTTTTGGATTAACGGTTGATGTAGAAAATAATTTGTCAAAAAAATCAAAAGGTTCTGTGGCTTATAAAATTTTAGATGCAAATAACAAAACTTTAGTTTCAAGTGAGAAATCAATCAACATTGATAAAAAGCAACACAATACTATAGATTTTTCTGCAACCTTACCAAATGTTAAACAATGGAGTGCAGAGCATCCAAACTTATATACTTTATTCATTGAAACAAAAGATAAAAAAGGAAGAACCATAGAAGTTACAACGTCTAAGATTGGTTTCAGATCTGTAGAAATTAAACGTGGTTTACTTTTAGTAAATGGAGAACGTATTACTTTAAAAGGTGTAAATACACAAGAAGCAAATCCTGAAACAGGTCATGTAGTTTCTGAAGAATTAATTATGAAAGACATTAAACTTTGGAAAGAAAATAACATAAATGCAGTGCGTTTAAGTCACTATCCACAGCAAAGACGTTTTTACGAATTATGTGATATTTATGGTTTGTATGTGGTAGATGAAGCCAATATAGAATCGCATGGAATGTATTATGGAAAACATTCTTTGGCTAAAAAAGACAGTTGGGAGAATGCGCATGTAGATAGAATGGTTAGAATGGTAGAAAGAGATAAAAACCATCCTTCTATAGTAATTTGGTCTATGGGAAATGAAGCTGGAAATGGTGTAAATTTCTTTGCAGGTTATGATGCCATTAAGAAAAACGACAAATCGAAAAGACCTGTACAATATGAGCGTCCTTATAAAGATTATGATGGAAGTTTATGGGATATGGAATCGAATACAGATATTATTGTGCCTCAATATCCAACGCCTGCAAGGTTTGAAGCTGTAGGAAAATCAAAAACAGACAGACCTTACATACCAAGTGAATATGCACATGCTATGGGAAATAGTACTGGTAATTTTCAAGATTATTGGGATATTATAGAGTTGTATGACAATTTACAAGGTGGTTTTATTTGGGATTGGGTAGATCAATCTATCTGGAAAACCAACGAAAAAGGCGAACGTTTTTATGCGTATGGAGGAGATTATGGTAAAAATATGCCAACTGATAATACGTTTTTGAATAACGGAATCGTGTTTCCAGATAGAACGCCACAACCTGCTTTATACGAAGTTAAAAAAGCGCACGAATTTATCAATTTTAAAGAAAAAGGAATCAACAGACATAATGAATTAAGAGTTTTAGTAGAGAATTTATATGATTTTACAGATTTAGACCAGTTTAATTTTACTGCAGAAATAAAAGCTGATGGAAACGTTTTAAAAACGATAACTATCAAAGATGTTTCAGTAGAACCTCAAACAGGAAAAATTGCAAGAATTTCTTTAAGTGATGTTGATTATCAAGAAAACACAGAATATTTTGTAGAAATTTCTGCAACCACAAAAAAGGCTTGGGGAATTTTACCAAAAGGTTTTGAAGTTGCTCATGAGCAAATTGCTTTGTCTCGTAAATTCAGAAAAGAAATTACAGAGATTAAAGAAAAAGAGTCTTTAAAAATAGAAAAATCAACTGAAAATATTGTGGTTTCTAACAGCAATGTAAAAGTAGTTTTCAATAAAGAAAAAGGGCAAATTACTTCTTATATTTTTAACGGAAATGAATTGTTAAAAGATGGAAATGGACCAAAACCAAACTTTTGGAGAGCACCAACAGACAATGATTTTGGTAGCCAAATGCAAGCCAAAAACATCGAATGGAAAAAAGCATCTATCTTTATGAAAGTGGCAAAATTATCATCAGCAGAAAACAAAGATGGTAGTGTAAGTATTTATGTTACTTATAATTTACCTGGCATAGAAACTACATTTGATTCTCATTATCATATTCTTGGAAATGGTGTTGTTAAAATTGATAATACCTTACACGAAACTACGTATAAAGCAGATTTACCAAGATTGGGTATGCGTTTACAATTACCAAAAAAATATGAGATTATGACTTATTTTGGTAGAGGTCCTTGGGAAAATTATACAGACAGAAAAGCGTCTGCATTTATCGATTTATATGAATCTAAAGTTAAAGACCAATATGTGCCTTATGTACGTCCGCAAGAAAACGGATACAAAACAGATGTACGTTGGTCTGCCTTTGCTGATGCTAATAATAACGGATTGTTAGTGGTTGCAAATAACCAATTACAAGGTTTGGGAATTAGTGCTTTACACATGCCAAATGAAGATTTTGATACCACTGAAAGTATAGCATACAGTGGAAATGAAACTTTAAAACAAGAGTTTAGAACAGATGGAATTCCGCAAATAAACGCCTCAAAACATATTAATGATATTAAAGAACAAGATTTAGTTCAATTAAATATAGATTTAGGACAACGTGGAGTTGCAGGTGATAATAGTTGGGGTGGAAAACCACAAGAAAAATATTTAATGAAAGGACAAGAAAAACAATCATATAGTTTTTATCTAATTCCGTTTAAAAATGGTTCTAAACAAGACTTTATAGCATGGAGTAAATTGTATGCGAATCAAAAATAATTGCATTAAAGAATCAGAGATGAAATACATTAATAATTTAGCGAAAGTAGTATTCTTATGTTTTTTAGGAATCAATTTTTTACAAGCACAAACGCTTGATGCTGTAATTGAAAATCCAGATGTAATTGGTATCAATAAATTGGATGCAAGAGCAACATTTTTTCCTTATAATTCTTTAGAATTAGCAAAAGAAGATAATGTGTCAAAAGCAGAAAATCATCTTTCTTTAAACGGAACGTGGCAATTTAATTATAGCGAAACTCCAGAAAACAGACCTGTAGATTTTTACAAAGAAGGTTACAATACATCTAATTGGAACTCCATAAAAGTACCCTCAAATTGGGAAGTAGAAGGTTATGGTGTTCCCATTTATGTGAATGCTAGGTATCCTTTTCAAAAAGGATATTTGAATCCACCAGATATTCCTGATGGAGATAATCCTGTTGGTTCTTATAAACGTACTTTTAACGTGCCAAATAATTGGGATGGTAAAGATATTTTTATACATTTTGGTGCTGTAAAATCGGCTTTTTATATTTGGGTAAATGGCAAAAAAGTTGGGTATAGTCAAGGTTCTAAATTACCAGCAGAATTTAATTTGACCAATTTTGTAAAACCAGGAAAAAACAGCATTGCTTTAGAAGTGTATAGATGGAGTGATGGAAGTTATTTAGAATGCCAAGATTTTTGGAGAATTTCTGGTATTGAAAGAGATGTATATTTATATGCAAGACCAAATATGCAAATTGCAGATTATTTTGCAAAAGCAGGTTTACAAAATAATTATACAGATGGTGTTTTTAATTTAGTTTTAGAGATAAAAAATATCGCATCAAAAAAGCAAAAGGGTACAGTTTCAATTGCAATTACAAGAGACAATAAAACCGTTTTTGCTGCAAATTCTAAATATGAATTAATAGCAAATATAAACAAAACCTTAAATTTTGATAAAATAGTACCTAATGTAAAAACGTGGTCAGCAGAAATTCCTAATTTATATCAATTAGAGATTATTGTTAAAGATAAAAAAGGAAAAACTGTAGAGGCAATTTCCAGAAAATTAGGTTTTAGAACATCAGAAGTAAAAGGCAGCCAATATTTAGTAAACGGAAAACCGATTTTATTTAAAGGTGTTAACAGACATGAACATGATGCAAATACAGGTCATGTGATTTCTAGAGAAGATATGTTGCGTGATATAAAAATTTTTAAACAATATAATATCAATGCCGTAAGAACTTCTCATTATCCAAACGATCCTTATTTTTATGAATTATGTGATGAATATGGAATTTATGTGGTTGATGAAGCTAATATAGAATCGCATGGAATGGGCTATGCTTTAGACAGAACTTTGGCAAACAATCCTGCTTGGTTACAATCTCATAAAGAACGAGTTGGACGAATGGTAGAACGTGATAAAAATCATCCTTCAATAGTAATTTGGTCTTTGGCAAATGAAGCTGGAAATGGCTATAATTTTTACGAATCGTATTTATTAGCAAAAAAAATTGATAATACAAGACCAGTACAACATGAAAGAGCAGTACATGAATGGAACACAGATTTATTTGTACCCATGTATGCAACTCCAAAAGATATAGAAGCGTATGCCAAAAATGATAGAAGAACAAAGCCTTTAGTACAATGTGAGTATGCACATGCTATGGGAAATAGTATGGGTGGCTTTAAAGAATATTGGGATTTATTTGAAAAGTATGATAAATTACAAGGAGGTTTTATTTGGGATTTTGTAGATCAAGGAATAAAAACCGTTAAAAATGGCAGAGAAATTTATGCTTATGGAGGTGATTATGGTCCTGAAGGCACACCAAGTGATAACAACTTCTTAAACAATGGTTTGGTACAACCAGACAGAAAAGTAAATCCACATATATATGAAGTTGCACACATTCATCAAGATATAAAGTTTTATGAAAATAATCTTAAAAATGGTGTAATTGATATAAAAAACTGGTATTTCTTCAGAGATTTAGCAAATTACACCTTAAATTGGGAAGTAATTGCAAACGGAAAAATAGTAGAATCTGGAACTATAAAATCTCTTGATATTGCTCCACAAACTAAAAAAGCAATAAAAATTCCTTTTACAACAACTTTTATAAATAATGTAGAATATTTTTTAAATGTTTCTGTAATTTTAAAAGCTGATGAACCTTTATTAAAAGCAGGTCATCAATTAGCTTATGAGCAGTTTCAACTACAAAAAGCTACAGTTGTTGTTCCAGAAAAAGCATCAAGTGCTATAAATTATACTGTTAAAGATGAGTTGATTAATGTAACAGGAAATAATTTTAAAATTCAATTTAATCAACAAAAAGGAACCTTAACAAACTATACTTTTAAAAACAAAAGTTTATTAGAAAATGGTCCTGAAATTAATTTTTGGAGAGCACCAGTAGATAATGATTATGGTGCTAGAACTCAAAATAAATTTAAAGTTTGGAAAGATGTTGCTCAAGATTCAAAAGTAGAAACTACTGTAAAAAATGGTTCTAAAAATGAAGTAGAAATATCATTTTCAAGAACTGTTTTGAATGGAGATGCACAATTAATTCAAACCTATTTGGTTGATGGAAATGGTGCTGTAAAAATTACAAACCATTTAAAAGCGATCAAAGGAGAATATCCTAATATGTATAAGTTTGGGAATAAATTAGTGTTACCTGAAGCGTATAAGAACATCACTTTTTATGGTAAAGGACCTTTTGAAGCCTACACAGACAGACAACATGCAGCAAAAGTTGGTTTGTATAAACAAACTATTTCAGCCCAATATTTCCCTTATATTCGTCCACAAGAAAATGGAAATAAAAAAGATATTCGTTGGGCAACTTTAACCAAAAATGATGGTTCTGGATTGCAGTTTTTAAGTGAAACATCTTTTCATATTTCTGCATTAAATTATAGCGAAGATGATTTAAGTTCTGGTGATAAAAGAACACAAAAACACGCAGGAGAATTAGACCCAAGAAAAGAGGTTTTTGTAAATATTGATGGTTTTCAGCAAGGAATTGGAAGTATAAATAGTTGGGGAAGATTGCCAATGAAACAATACAGATTGCCTTATAAAAGTTACTCTTATTCATATTGGATGATTCCTGTAGAAAAATAAAATTATGTATGTAAAATAGACTAATATCGACTTTTGTTTTTGTAACAGAAGTCGATTTTTGTTTTAAAGTATTAAAAATTAAACATTTAGATTAAGGATATAATAAAAATGGAAATAATTAAATTAGCATTGCAAGGGATTGGTTTTTTAACTTTTATCTATTATTTGAGAGAATTTGTTAAATTTTTAGTCAAGTATTTTAAGTTAGATAAGTACCGTTTTTTTGCTTTTGAAGATAAAAATAAGAATTATAAGTAGGTCTATTTTTTTCAAAATAATTTTAAAAAAATAAATATGAAGTTTTTAAAAAACCTTTCGATTTTATTAGTTTTATGCTAAACTTTTAGCTGTCATAATAACATAATAACTAACAAAACCAACAAAAAAACCAATATCATTTATATTTTAGCAGATGATTTTGGGTATGGAGAATTAGGTGTTTACGGACAAACAAAAATTGAAACTCCAAATATAGACGCACTTGCAAAAAATGGAATGTTATTTACACAGTATTAAACTTACTATTGTTAACTCAAGGTTGGAGGTGCTTTGGATGGAATGAGCAAAAGCTAAAATCGCAAAACCCATTAAAAACAACACAGTTAACTAATGGAGTAGAAGGTGAGTTTACTTAAATATAGCCACCAATGTTAAGTCAATATTTAGAATTCTAAAATAGAATAATATGCACAAAGATTTTTATATTCCTTTGATTAAGCACATTCATAAAATTGTATTAACAATATTATTCTCCTTTTTTTGCCCATTCTTTTGTGGTCACAACAAAATAACGTTTCTTCACACGCTTCATTGGCTGAGAAAATTTATTTGCAGTTTGATAGCAAGGTTTATACAAATGATAAAACCATTTGGTTTAAGTCCATTGTTACCAATGCTATCGATCATACGCCTACTATATTTAGTGGAGTACTATATGTTGAGCTAATAGATTCAGATGAAAAAATAATTGAAAAGAAATTGATAAAAATAGAGAATGGTATTGGAGATGGTTTTTTTCAGTTAAGTGAAAACTATTCTGAAGGTCTTTATTTAATTAGAGCCTACACAGAATGGAACAAAAATTTCGATACAGATTTTATCTTTAAAGAATACATTCAAGTATTTTCAGCTTCAACAAAAGAAAAACCAGATCCTATAAGCAATGTTACACTTGTAGAAAAGCAAAATAATGAACGTCGTCTTACAGCATATTTTAATCCATTAACAATAGACAATCTTCACAAAAAAAATCTCACTCTTTTTATAACCCTAGATGATAAGAAAGACAGTTTGTCAATCAAAAAGAATAAAGAGGGCAAATACCTAATCGATTACACAATCCCTGATAAATGCCAATTTGTTACATTACAAATTCAAACTAAGAACCTTTTCAGGTATTCAAAAACCATTGCTTTGAATAAAGATCATCTTGATTTGCAATTTTTCCCTGAAAGTGGAGAGTTAGTACACGGAATACAAAGTATAGTAGGCTTCAAGGCATTAGACTATCTAGGAAAAGGAAAAAGCATAGAAGGAGAAATACTGAACGGAAAAGATGAGGTTATTACTAGTTTTAAGAGTAATCAATTAGGTATGGGAATTTTTACACTAACCAATGTTGACAGCAATACTACTTATTATGCTAGACTGAAATCACAATCAGAAGAAGGGCTATCATTAATTTATCCTTTACCAGATGTTGCGGCCATAGGTAATGTATTGTCAGTAATTAAAAAAGAGGATGAAATACTCGTAACAGCCTCTACCAACTATATGAAAAATGACAGTATTTCATTAAGGATTTCTTGCAGAGGATTCGTTTATTCTGATATAAAGGGTCGTTTTAAGGAAGGGACACTTCTATTTTCTTTGCCAGCAGATAAGCTTCCTGAAGGTATCATTGCCTTTACAATGATGAATAGTTCAAAACAACCAGTTGCAGAAAGACTTTATTTTAATGAAAGACCAGAAAGCAGAATAAAAATTGGACTCTCTACTAATAAGAATACGTACACGCAACGCGAATTGACAAAACTAAATATTGAAACCATAAATAATGAAAACGAACCGGTTAAAGCCAATTTATCATTGCTGGTATTGAACAAAGAACAAATGGGACAAATGCAGAATACGCGCCAAAATATATTGTCTTACTTTTTGTTGAGTTCAGACTTGAAAGGAAAGATAGAAAACCCTGGATTTTATTTCAGCAAAGAAAATACCAACCATAACAATCTAGATGCTTTATTGCTCACTCAAGGTTGGCGAAAATACCATTATACAAAGCCTATACAAAAGATTTTTTTCAACCAGAGCTCAACCTCTCTATATCAGGCTCAGTTGATGGGGTAATTTTTAAGAAAAAAAGAAAGAAGTAAATTTATCATTAGTGACTTTTGGTGAGACTCGATCTATTCAAACACAAATAACAGATAGTTTGGGCAGATTTAACTTCAATATAAATGATGAATATGGACAAAATCTTAAAATTTTAATACAAAGTGCCAAAAAATCTGGAAAGAAAAAGAGTTATCACATTACACTAAATAAAAAAGAATCTCCGCCTATTTATTTTGATCTTATAAAATCGGTAGAAAGAGTAGATAGTACAGTGCTTGAATTTGTAGAAAAAAATAGAGAGTACAAAATGATGGAAGATTCCTATCAGTTTTCAAAAGGGGTTACTATCTTAGATGAAGTTGTTGTAAAAGGCTATAGGCTTACTCCCAACAGAAAGAAAGTAATGGAAAAATATGGAAAGCCAAATACTGTAATTAAAGGAAAAACCATACTAGAAAAGGAGAAAAAATGGTCTTATGGGTTGTATAGTGTCCTTTTGTTCAATTTTCCAGATAAGGTAAAGATTGAGAGAGTTAATGAAGATGGTGGCTACTTGCGTGCAAAAGTGCATAATGCTGATGGTCCTACTCTTGTGGTAATTGATGGTATTCCTGTTAGGGATCATGCATTACACCTTATTTCTAACATTCCGCCCAGTGAAGTTAGCAGTTTTGAAATCATCGAGAATGCAGAACATTTTTCACAGCTCTATAGAGAAGTATATCCTCTAGAAGTATTGCCACCACCAAGGGGAAGCGTCATTGCAATATACACTTATGCAAAAAAAGGGCTTTATGGAGTGCGTAAACCAATAGGTATAATGCAAGCAACAATTCCTGTATTTTCGTCACCTCGTGAATTCTATGCCCCAAAGTATAAAGATAGTAAATCTATTGATTGGCTTAAACCAGACTTGCGTACGCTGGTGCATTGGCAACCTAAAATAATTATTGATAGTAAAGGTAAGGCTTCTACAACTTTTTATAATGCGGATAACATTGGAGAGATGCAAGTAGTGGTTGAAGCTATTTCTGAGAAGGGAGAAATAGGATATCAGGAGATCGTTTATGAGGTGATAAAAGGAAACAAGTGATGCTTATTTTATCAGGAATTCATTATTAAAGTTAAATATAAAATGTAAATTCTTATAATTTGATACCTATTTGAAATAAAGTAATTAATACTATTGATTTTAAAATCAACTTTTTTTGTAAGGTAGAATGTTTATATCTATTTTTAATGGAAATTAAATTACACAGCATGAAAAAACTAATAACAGACAAGAACCTTACAATCATAAACTTTAGTATAGTTTTCTACTTTATAGCAATTTATCTAATAAATGTTTACAAACTAGATATTGTAATTATTGATGTATTCAGAGAACTATTAACCATCCCTTTTTTGTTAGCTCAAGTGGTATTTGTGTTTTTGGGGATTTATCACCTTGTAAAACATAAAATAAAAATACTAAATCTTGTAAGTCTTATAGCATTAGTAATATCTGCAATTTATACAATAGGAAGCTTTTTTTAGAAAAAGAAATTTAAAGTTCATCTGATTCATCGATTTTAAGAATTAAAAATACAAATTATGAAATTTTATAGCAACCTTTTTTTTTAGGTTTTTTATTGATAATAGGTAGCTGTCAGCAAAAAACATCAGTAAACTCAAATCAAAACCAAACAAAAAAACCAAACATTATCTATATTTTAGCTGATGATTTAGGATATGGTGATTTAGGTGTTTATGGACAAACAAAAATAGAAACTCCAAATATAGATGCACTTGCAAAAAAAGGAATGTTATTTACACAACATTATACTGCAGCTCCAGTTTGTGCACCAGCAAGAGCATCACTTTTAACAGGAAAACACGGAGGAAATGCGAGTATAAGAGGTAATGATGAGTGGCAAGAAAGAGGAAATGTGTGGAGTTATAAAGCAATGTTGCAAGATTCTACTTTAGAAGGGCAAAGACCAATGCCAAAAAACACCACAACAATTGCACAATTATTAAAATCAGCAAATTATAAAACAGGTATTGTTGGTAAATGGGGTTTAGGAGCACCACACACACATTCCATTCCTACAAAAATGGGTTTCGATTATTTTTTTGGATACAATTGCCAAAGACAAGCACATACCTACACACCAGTGCATTTGTACGAAAATGAAAATAAATATCATTTAAAAAACGATACAATTGCACCACATTCAGGTACAGAAAATGATGGAAATCCTTTAGATGAGAAAACGTATGAAAGATTTTATCAACCAGATTACAGTCCAACTTTAATTTTTGATAAAATGATGGGTTTTATTGATAAAAACAAAAAAGAACCCTTTTTTATGTATTGGGCAAGTCCTATACCTCATGTGCCTTTGCAAGCTCCAAAAAAATGGGTAAATTATTATGTAGATAAATTTGGTGATGAAAAACCCTATTATCACAAAAAAACGGAAGTTATTTTCCTGCAAGAAATCCAAGAGCTACTTATGCAGCAATGGTTTCGTATTTAGATGAAAATGTTGGAAAATTGGTTGCTTATTTAAAAAAAGAAGGTTTGTATGAAAATACGTTAATCATTTTTACCTCAGACAATGGACCAGCAAGTCCTGGAGATGGAGGAGCAAGCACAAAATGGTTTAACAGTTCTGGAAAATTTAATAATAATTATGGCAGAGTTAAAGGTTTTACTTACGAAGGTGGCATAAGAGTGCCAATGATAGCAACTTGGCCAGCAAAAATTAAAGCCAACTCTAAAACAAATCATATTTCTTCTTTTTACGATGTTTTACCAACTTTTAATGAAATTGCAAACGTAAAAACCAATTATAAAAGTGATGGAATTAGTTTTTACAACACACTTACAAATTCAGAAAAACAAAAAAATCACGAATATTTATATTGGGAATTTGCTGGATATAATGGACAAGTAGCAGTAAGAATGGGTAAATGGAAAATGATTTGGAAAAATATAAAAAAAGGCAACAAAGAAGTAGAATTGTATAATTTGGAAACCGATATAAAAGAAGAAAATAATCTGATGGAAAATCATCCAGAAATGAGAGTAAAATTCTTTGAAATCATAAAAAAAGAACATCAAACACCAGAAAATAAATCATTTATTATCGATGGTTTAGAAGAGGTTTATCATCAGAAATAAAAACAGTTATGAAATTCGTTAAATTAAGTGTCATTTTTATTTTTTTAGCAAACATATTTTCTTGTCAACAAAAAGAAAAATCAAAAGAAAAAAATCAAAAACCAAACATTGTTTTTATCATGTCAGACGATCATGCTTATCAGGCAATTAGTGCTTATAATGATCAATTGATTCAAACACCAAACATTGATCGTATTGCAAAAGAAGGGATGCTTTTTAGCAATGCCAGTGTTACCAACTCTATTTGTGCGCCTTCAAGAGCTGTAATTTTAACAGGCAAACACAGTCATATTAATGGTAAAATAGACAATTTAAGCAAGTTTGATACGACCAATGTTACGTTTCCTCAATTGCTGCAAAAGGCGGGCTATCAAACTGCAATGTTTGGCAAATTACATTTTGGTAATAATCCAAAAGGCTTTGACGAATTTAAGATTTTACCAGGACAAGGTAATTATTACAATCCGAAATTTATTACCCAAAAAGGAGATACCATAATTGAGGGATATGTAACAGATATTACTACCGATTTAACCTTAGATTGGATGAAAAATAGAAGAGATAAAAAGAAACCTTTTCTATTAATGTATTTACACAAAGCACCTCACAGAGCTTGGTTGCCTAGTGAAAAGTATTATAAAGAATACACACAAAAAACGTTTCCTTTACCTGCAACTTTATTTGATAATTTTAAAACAAGAGAAACTACAGCACAATCAGCAGAAATGGGCATTTTTAAACACATCTCGCTTACAAATGATAATAAATTAACGCCTAAAACCGTAAAAGAATTGGGCATTAAAGAATGGAGCAGACTAGGTGAAAGTTTATGGAGTTTGAATAAAGAACAACGTGCCAAATGGGATGCTGTTTATAAACCCATTAATGAAGATTTTAAAAAACGCTATCCAACTATGAATGATTCTACATTTACAGTTTGGAAATACCAACGTTATTTGCAAGATTATTTAGCAACCATTGCTTCTGTTGATGATAATGTTGGTAGAGTTTTAGATTATTTAGAGGATGAAAAAATGACAGAAAATACCATTGTTGTATACACATCAGACCAAGGTTTTTATTTGGGAGAACATGGTTGGTTTGATAAACGTTTTATGTATAACGAATCTTTTAAAACACCATTATTAATAAAATGGCCAAATAAAATTACAGCAGGAATTACCGAAGATGAAATGGTACAAAATTTAGATTTTGCACAAACTTTTTTAGAAATTGCAGGTGTAAAAGCTACAAAAGAAATGCAAGGAGAAAGTTTAGTGCCTTTATTAACAGGACAAAAAAATAAATGGAACAGACAAGCTGTGTATTATCATTATTATGAATATCCTGCAGAGCATGCTGTAAAAAGGCATTATGGAATTGCAACTAAAGACTACAAATTAATTCATTTTTATCATGATGTAAATACATGGGAATTGTATGATAGTAAAAACGACCCCAATGAAATAAACAACGTTTATAACAATCCAGATTATGCTAATATTGTTATAGAAATGACTAAAAAGCTAAAAGAAATCAGAATAAAATACAAAGATTCTGAAATTTTAGATAAAAAATTTATTGAGCAATATCAAAAGAATTAGAGGTAACAATCACCATTAAAACACCACATTTTTATAGATTTCTACTCCATTTTGCTTAAAAACTATACCCAATAATTTTAATGTTATTCTATCTTTATTCTTCTAAAATAAGGTTTTAATAATCAGAATAATTCATTAATATATTTAAGTAATAAAATCATGAATAATATATTTAAACAAACAACATTCAATTATTTATTTTTAATAACTTTATGCTTAGCAATTGTTGGTTGTTCAAAAGAAGATTCAGAGTTTTTACCGCAAATAGAAGATTCAGAATTAGTATTAGAATCTTTCATTTTTGAAAAAGAAAATAATCCGCATTTAAATGAAGATGTTGTTTTTAATATTAATGAAAACACTGTAAGTGGAGAGCTGCATAAGTATTTTTACAAAGCGATTCCTACTTTTACAACAAATGCTAAAATTGTTACAATAAATGATGCAGCACAAACTAGTGCGAGTTCAATTGTAGATTTTAGAAAAGATATTATCTATAGTTTAGTATCAGAGTCTGGAGCTACTAAAACGTATCAAATTAATCTTTCTTGGGATGATGAACTAGCACATATTTATATAGATACAGAAGGTAGTGCAAACATTGATTCTAAATACGATTATTTAAACGCAAAACTAACGATAGATGGTAAAGGTAAATATGAAGACCGTGTTTTTGAGTTTAGCGAAAAGGCTAGAATAAAAGGAAGAGGAAATACAACTTGGGCTTGGCCTAAAAAACCGTATAAAATTAAATTAGATAGCAAAGAAACTTTGGTGTCTGCAAAAGATCCTTTAACTAGATTATTGCCAGAAAAAGATTGGGTTTTGTTAGCTGATTATCAAGATGGGGTACATTTATTAAATAATGTAGCCTTTACAATTGGCAGAATGTTAGAAATGCCATTTACAAATACAATTATTCCTGTAGAGGTTACTGTAAATGGAAACTACCTTGGTGTTTATGGGCTAACAGAACAAGTAGAAATTAAAACCAATAGAGTAAATGTTGGTGATAAAGGTATTTTACTAGAACTAGACCAATATTTTGATGAAGATTGGCAGTTTAGGTCTGCAAATTATAATTTACCAGTGATGGTAAAAGATGCAGAAATAGAAAATCAAGCTGATTTAGATCTCGTTAAAAACGATTGGAATAATTTTGAATCCTTAGTTGCAAATAATAATTTTCCGAATAATAATTATTTAGAATATATAGATGGTGCTTCTATTGCTAAATATTTTATTGTGTATATGTTAACTTCTAATCAAGAATTGAACCACCCAAAAAGTACTTATATCCACAAAACTGAAGGCGGAAAATATACAATGGGGCCCATTTGGGATTTTGATTGGGCTTATGGTTATGAAGGCGTTGAAAGACATTTTAGCAATCCTACAGAAAGTTTATTTTGGGATGGAAATAAAAGTGGAACAATTTTCTTTAAAAGGTTTTTAACAGATCCAAAAATAAAATCATTATTAAAAGAACATTGGTCCAATTTTACAGCAAATCATTTAAACGATTTAATGAATCATATAGATGAGCATTCTTTTATTATTGAAGGTGCAAAAGCTAGAAATCTAAATATGTGGAATAGAGGTTTAGTAACTGATGAAAAAGTTATGAAACAGTGGCTAAATAACAGAGTTACCTATATGAATGCATATATTGGCGGTCTTTAATGAGTTTTTATCATCTTAAAATTATTAAATAAAATAAAACATTTTAGATGAAAGGTTTTTCTTTATGATTTACACTATTTTTATAAGATTAATTATTTTTTTATAAAAATACACAAATACTTATGAAAACAAGTAGATTAGAAGCGTTTAGCGATGGTGTTCTTGCAATAATTATAACCATTATGGTTTTAGAACTTTCTCCACCAAAAGGAACAGATTTAAACGCTTTACTTGCTAAAACACCAATTTTTATAAGCTATATTTTTAGTTTTATTTATTTGGGTATTTACTGGAACAACCACCACCATTTATTTCAAATTACTGAAAAAGTAAACGGTAAAATATTGTGGGCAAACTTACATTTGTTATTTTGGCTGTCATTAATTCCGTTTACAACTGTTTGGATAGGTGAAAACTACGACGCTATTTTACCAATTATTGCCTATGGTGTTGTTTTATTGTTTTGTGCAATTGCTTATTTTATTTTACAACTTATTATCATAAAATCTCACGATAATGAGTTTGTTTTAAAAAAAGCAATTGGTTCTGATATCAAAGGAAAAATTTCTATTACTTTTTATCTTTTAGGTATTGGTTTTTCTTTTTTAAATACTTGGTTAGGCATCGCTTTTTATATTATTGTTGCAATTATGTGGTTAATTCCAGACAAACGAATAGAAAAAAGTTTATAAAAACACTTATAAATGAGCAGTGTAAAAACATATCAAAAAGTAAATTCTAAAAAGGAAAGTGCCAGTTTTGGAATTTCCAAAATGGAAGATGTGTACACCAAAAGAAATGGAAAAATAGACGAACCTCACAGACATAATTTTTATACAGTTTTAATCGTTAAGCAAGCAAAAGGGCAACATAAAATAGATTTTAATAGCTATCCATTAGAAAGTAATCAAATATTTTTTGTAGCCCCTGGGCAAGTGCATCAAGTTATTGAAGAGAAAAAGTCTTACGGTTTTGCAATGACGTTTTCCAATCAGTTTTTGGTAGAAAATTCTATACCATTATCTTTTATAGAAAGTTTAAATTTATTTCAAAATTACGGACAAAGTCCGCCTTTAAAACCAAATGCTGCTCAACTTCATTCCATTGAAAATTTTGCTACAAATATTTTCAATCTGTTTTATAGTGATGCAACTATGAAAAACCTATCTATTGGAGCATTTTTAAAATTATTGCTAATAGAGTGTAATAATATTTGCGCTATTAACCCAATAGAATCTGATGTAGACACTTCTGGAGATAATTTATTACGCTCTTTTAAAACAGCTGTAGATATTAATTATAAAAAAGAACATTCTACCACTTTTTATGCCAATGAACTTTTTATTTCTCCTGATCATTTAAACAGAACGTTTAAATCTAAAACAGGAAAAACAGCCAAAGAATATATACAAGCAAGAATTATAACGGAAGCAAAAAGGTTGCTTTATTTTACCAATTTATCTAACAAAGAAATTGGTTTCGAACTCGGTTTTAATGAACCTGCTAATTTTAGCGCATTTTTTAAAAAACACACGCAATTATCGCCATCAAATTTTAAGAAAAGTGAAACAAACCTATAAAGTATTATTATAAAAAAACATAAAATGTCAAACATCAAATTAATAGTAGAGGAAAGAGCTGCAAATATTGGTAATTTTTTAGTAGGAAGGTTGTTGCCTTTTCGTCAAAAAAGAATGGTTGGTCCTTTTATTTTTATAGATCATATGGGACCAGTGGTAATGAGTAAACGTGAAAATTTTGATGTTTTGCCTCATCCGCATATTGGGCTTTCTACACTTACATTTTTGTTTGAGGGTAGCATAATGCACAAAGATTCTATAGGTACAAAATTAGAAATTAAACCAGGTGCTGTAAATTGGATGACAGCTGGCAAAGGTGTTGTACATTCCGAAAGAACTCCAGAATATTTACGCAATTCTACTTTAAAAATGCACGGTTTACAAATTTGGGTTGCCTTGCCAAAAGAGAAAGAGTTGATGGAACCTGAATTTTCTCATATCACAAAAGAAGAAATACCAGCTTGGACAAAGGAAAATGCGCAATTTAAATTAATTGCAGGAGAAGCTTTTGGTAAAAAATCTCCAGTACCTGTTTTTAGTAAATTATTTATGATAGAAATAAAAAGCACTACAAAACAGGCAATTAATATTGGCGAACATCTTAATGGTGAAGCTGGTTTATATATTTTAGAAGGCGCCATAGAAAGCGATGGAAATGTGTATAAAAATAAACAATTATTAATTGCAAATGATAGTACACTTTGTGCTTTTACAATGCAAAAAAACACCACTATTTATATTTTTGGTGGCGAGCCGTTTCCAGAAGAAAGATTTATAGATTGGAACTTTGTGGCAACAAACAAAGAACGCATTAAAGAAGCCAAGCAACAATGGAAAGCACAAGAATTTCCAAAAATCGAAGGAGATTCAGACGAGTTTGTTCCTTATCCTACTTTAAAACTTAAAAAGTAACTTTTACTTTTTAACTACAAAAAATCTTATTTTTCTTCTTAAAATGATGAAAATCCGATATAATTAATCATATATCGGATTTTCATAAGTTTTTGTCTTTTTTTCATATTCCACACGCTTTACTATCAAACTATCTTTGTACCATCATTACAAAGCAATAAATATGAATCGTAAGAAATTTATTAAAAAAGCATTTTTATCTGGCATTCTTGGAGCAGTTGCTCCACAAATTTTAAAAGCAGAAAACAACAAGCCAAAAAAATCTACTTACGACGTTTTAATGCAAAATGTAGGATTTAATCATTTACCTAATAAAAACATAAAAACTATGAATACAGTAATTCACAAAGCAGACTCAAGAGGCGCAGCAAATCACGGTTGGTTAAACTCAAGCCACACATTTAGTTTCGCTAATTATCACAATCCAGATAGAATGAATTTTGGTGTTTTACGTGTTTTAAATGACGACGTTGTAGCTCCAGGAATGGGTTTTGGCACACATCCACATCAAAATATGGAAATTATTTCGATTCCTCTAGAAGGCGATTTGGAACATAAAGACAGTATGGGAAATGTGGCAGTAATAAAAGAAGGAGATGTACAGGTATTAAGTGCAGGAACTGGAATTACACATTCTGAATACAATAAAAACAAAGACAAAGAAGTAAAGTTTCTTCAAATTTGGGTGTTTCCAAAAGAAAAAAACTTAACACCACGTTACGACCAAGTTTCTATTAAAGAAATTGAAAAAGAAAATGCATTTTACCAAGTACTTTCTCCTAATAAAAATGATGATGGAGTTTGGATTAATCAAGATGCGTGGTTTCATATAGGAAAATTCTCAAAAGGAAATCCAGATGATTATCAAATCAAAAAAGAAGGTAATGGTGTATATGCTTTTATTTTAGAAGGCGATGTAGAAATTAATGGTGAAAAATTATCTAAAAGAGATGGAATAGGTATTTGGGATACTAAAAACATCAACGTAAAAGCTACAGAAAATGCACGTGTACTTTTAATGGAAGTGCCAATGACATTGTAATTAATTAAAAACCTTAAAATTCATAAAAAGATGGAAATAATTCTAAAAGAGAGAGATAACAAAGGTTTTGCAATGGCTAGAGATAATGCTAAAAGGGCTGGAATAATGACCTACTCTATTGCTAGAGAAAATCATATTATTATAGATCATACAGAGGTAGACGAAGCTTTTAAAGGTAAAAGTATTGGTAAACAATTACTTTATAAAATTGTAGCAATGGCTCGAGAAAAAAATATAAAAATTACACCTTTATGCCCTTTTGCAGCTGCAATGTTTAAGAAACTAACAGATATCCAAGACGTATTAAAGAAATCATAATAAAAAAATGAAAACACTAGCAAAAACAATATTCAATTCAGGCGATTACCCTAATAATGTAAATACAGCACTTTTAATATTACGTGTAGTAATCGGTATTTTTATGCTAACACATGGTTGGGGAAAAATGGAAACATTATTTAGTGGCGAACCAATACAGTTTCCAGACCCAATGGGAATTGGGGCAACATTTTCATTAGCTTTAGCAGTTTTTGCAGAAGTACTTTGTTCTGTATTAATAATAATTGGTTTGGGTACTCGTTTAGCCTCACTTCCTTTAATTATAACAATGCTTGTAGCCGCATTTATAGTCCACGCAAATGATGGATTTGGCAAACAAGAATTTGCATTGCTTTATGGTGTAATTTACCTAACAATTGCATTAATAGGTGCGGGTAAATACTCTTTAGACTACTTAATATCAAATAAAAATAAATAATAAATAAAAAAGATGAGTAATAACACAAATTGGTTAATAGACAACGCACATTCAGAAATTGCATTTAAAGTAAAACATATGATGATTTCTACAGTTACAGGGCATTTTGAAGATTTTACTGCAACTGCACAAACAAATGGAGATGATTTTACAAATGCGAAATTAGATTTTAGTGCAAAAACAGATTCTATCTACACAAAAAATAAAGATAGAGATGCACATTTACAATCGGATGATTTTTTTAATTCTGAAAAATTTCCAGAAATGGTTTTCACTTCAAAATCTTTTGATGGCGAAAATTTAGTAGGAGATTTAACGATAAGAGATATTACTAAAGAAGTTACCTTAAATGCAGATTTTAATGGTATTGCAGTAGATCCTTATGGGCAAACAAAAGCAGGTTTCGAAATTACAGGACAAATTAACAGAAAAGATTTTAACTTAACCTGGAGCGCAGTTACAGAAGCTGGTAGCATTGTAGTTTCAGACAAAGTAAGATTGGTTGTAGATGTGCAGTTTATTAAACAAGCTTAAGATAAAAGTATTTTATTAAATTTAAAAAAACGGTTTAAGTGTTAGCTTAAATCGTTTTTTGAGTTTGTTTAATAATCTTAAAACTAATATTTGTATTGATATCATTACCAATAATTAAAGTTTCGCTTTTTTAGTAATAAGATTCTTCACATTAATTAATTTATCCTTATCGTAAGTTTTATCTATTTTATATTCAAACCTATTATCATCTTTTAAACCTATAATCAATTGACCATAGGTTTTATAAACCTTTATATCTCTAAGAAACAAAGTTAATAAGGATACAATTGTAATAAATATGGTGCCTAATATTTGTGGTTTGCCTTCTTTAAATTTACAGAAGGCAATTTCGTCATAAGATATTTTTTGTTTCTTTTTTTCTGATATTTCTAAATACGTTTCATAGAAGTGAAATACAAACGAATCATCATTATTTAAAGATATGCTTCTCATAGTATTTTCTTGTTAATCAAAATGCAACTATACATAGATCTTAGCTTGTTTTTAAAACTAATCCTTTATCTTTTTCCATATTTCATTCATTTCATTACCTAAACCAGTAATATAAATATAGTCTTTTTTAACACGTGCAGAAAAAGAAAAGGAAGAACCTATAAGTCTAGAATAATTTGGACTTGTATGCTTAATTGTTTCTGTTAGTTTTCCTTTTTTTAAACTATAAGCACCCCAAAAATGACCAATTGTATTATTGTTGCTGCTATTTAAAACAATTACAGAAAACGATTCTTTTGTAATAATTTTAATTTTAGCGTTGTTTGCAATACCATTAATATTTTCATCAATAGTACCATCTGGTTTACACATTTGCCAAGTACCAATTAATTTTTTTGAAGTCGCTTTTGCCCATTTGCACTATAACTAATGCTAAAAAATATGGTAAACAATAGAATTGTTGGAATTGATAAGAATTTGATTTTTTTCATTGTATTTGTTTTTAGTATAAAATTGATGATTTATTAGAAATTACTTCAATAAAACCCAAAACTGATTTATCTTAAATGCTAAAACTTTTGAGGTTGCATTTATAACTCTAATATATTTTACCTTTTTATTGATGGATGCTTCTAAAGATTCACCTTTTTCTGAAGTTTTAATTGCAGACCAATTTGTGCCATTTGTAGAAGTTTCTACAATTAAATTTTTATAAGCAGTAGTTGATTCCGCTTTTAAAATCAATTTTGTAACTCTAATTTCTTCTGATAATTCAAAACCAAAATAATCTTTTGGAGCAATGTTTATAACTTCTAAAGGCGGATTTATTGCCAAAGTTCTATCTCTTAAAGTTACAGGTTGATTTCTTAATTGTGCAACATTTGTAAATAATAAATGTGGATTGTAATTAGCATCTACCTCTAAATTTTTACCAAATTCTTTATTATAAGCGTTTGTTAAATGCACAAAACTTTTATCAATGAAAGGAGCTAAAACCAAAGTCGCAGTTTTTATTCCTGGTTGATACGGATTCTGATTTTCTTCTCTATCAATTTTATACATCTCCGTTTTTATTGCCTTTAGAGCGTGGTAACTTCTTTCAAAATCTTTTGTGTTTTCTGATTTTAGTGCAGTGTGCATATTTAACATAGACAAACCAGATTGCCCTAACAATTGAAATTGAGCAACCCAAGCACCAATTTCATCTAACAATACAGTATTGTCTGTACTGTTTGCTAAAATGTAAGATGCTTCTACAATTGCTTGAAACTCTTTCTGAACTACGTTAAAGTTTTTAATTTCTCTATTTGCCTCTAAATCTTCTAAAAAAGCCCTTGCCTCTGGTGCAAAACTAACCGATTCTTTTCTTCTGTATCTGTGTCCATTTGGGCCTAAATCGCTATTGTGTTTTGCAAAAATTTCTAATGCATTATAACTTTCTGGCATCACTACTTTTAATGCTTCTAACCATTTTTTTTCTGGTTGATAGTTTGTCATATTCCAAGAATAATCTGCAACCCCATAAATTGCAATTTTAGAAGCTTCTGCATGTTCCATTGGGTTAGAAACAAAGCCAGACACATCATTAGCAATATCTTTTCCATTGCCATACGTTGGCCCTAAAAGCATATGGTTTCTCACATAGTCAGATACTGGAAAATTCCACCAAATAAATGCCTTTCTGTTTATTTCAGTATTAATCCAATTCATGGTTTCCTTATCAACATCGGCAACAACCGTATTTCCTGTCCACATAATTCTTATGGAAGGATCTAGTTCTTTTCCTAAAGTTTTTAAATAACCTCCTTCAGGTTTAGACCAACCTTTGTTATATTCTGTAGGGCACATAATTAAAGGTTTTACATCTTTTTTCTTTTTTATGAAATTGGTATGTAAGAAATTTAACAAACTTGCTTGCTGTTTTGGATTAGTGCCTTTACCAGAAATGTCATCAAAAAAAACAGCGAAAGCACGCACACCTAAATCATACATTAATTGAAACTTATTAAGAAGATTTTTTCGATCTTCATCATTCCATTTAATGTCTTTTCCAGGATGAATTGCCCAAACAAAATCCACATGATTTAATGCTGCTCTGTCTATTAATTTTTTTAATTGTGCTGCCTCGTTTTCTGGATAGGGTTTTCTCCAATTTGGCGAACTGTGGTAAGCATCGTCTTTTGGTCCATAAATGTAGGTGTTTAACTTATTTTCGCCATAAAAATCAATTTGTCTAATACGATGTTTAAAACTCCAAGGTGTTCCGTAAAAACCTTCTACAGTTCCTCTTGCAGCAACATCTGGATAATCTGTAATTTCTCCTAAAGGTATTTCTTTATGTTGCAATAATGCCAATAAAGTTCTTACACCATAATACGTTCCCCTAGCATCTCTACCAATTACCGTAATATTTTTATCAGTACTTTTAATAAAATAACTTTCTGCTTTTGCAGGCACTTTTCTTTTTAGCTTTCTAGAAATCTTACTATTCACATCACCAATAATTATCGAAAATCCTTTGGTATTTGTATTATTACTAGTAAAAAAAGTACTCAATAAATGATGTGTAGCTGTATCTATATTTTTTTGTTGAATATAAAAATCGGTAGGCATTTTTATAGTTCCTTTACTTACAAATTGTTGGGGTGTAGGGTTTATATTTAAGTTTTGGGCAAAACCAAAGTTAGATACTAAAACGAATGCAACTAAAAGAATTATCCTCATTTTTAAAGTTGATTTTTGTTTTTGACGATTCATAAAAGATGATTTTAAACGATTATTTTTCAGCGAAATTATTAATTGTATTTTTTACATCTTGTAACATCTTTTCTAAATCTATTGGTTTAGTAGAGGTGTTAAAAGTAGCCACTAAATTATTTATGGTTTCTAGTTCTGTTAACATTCCTTTTTTAGTAAACTCTTCTCTTAAAATCCTAACTTTTTCAGCATCTTGTATGCCTTCTCTTAAAGTTTCAAAACGAATAGAACTTCTGTTGTTTGGATATACAATATAAGTATCACCAGCTGGCCACGCTCTAAAACGAGAATCTTGTAAAGGTTTTTTCGTCCAACTATTATAAGACCAACGTAAAAAACCGTCAAAATTTGAGGCAATTGTGTACCAACCTATAAAAACACCTTCTGCAGGAGGTGAAAAGGTAAAGGTGTTTGGAAACTTGTCTGTACAACAAACATAATGCGTACTTATATATTTTTTCTTTTCGCTTTTTTAAATCTTCTTCATCTACAGGATGCCCAAAAGCCACTGACATATCTTTTAAATCATTAGGGTATAACTTATAGCTTTTATGATTGTCTGCAAAAGAAACTCCAAATTCTGGGGCATATTCATTTAGTAGTTTAAGCATTGCTTTCATTTCTTTCGGACCACGTTCATCCATAGCAATTCTTATAATTTTATTCCAACCTTTTGCCTCTAAATGTTTTTTAAATTGATTTAAAAATGGAATCCACAAATCTTCGTACTCTTTAGTTCCTGGTGCCGCTTTTATTTTTATTTCTTTGTTTTTTGCTTCATCAAAATAATAAAATTCATTTCCCCAAGGCACCATAGAATAACAACTAATTTGGTTTTTAACACCCAAATCTAGCATCATTTGCACCCATTTATCAAAAATAGAAAAGTTATAACTCCAACTGCCATCGCTTTTCTTTTTCCACTCAATCATAGATTCAAACTGATCAAAAGTTTGTCCACCCCAAGGTCTTTTATTTAAAGAAACGGTTATAACTTTTTGACCTGCATTTGCCAATCGTTTCATTATGGGTTTTAACAATTTCCAATGTTCTTTAGACCAAAGTTTTACATTATGAAAACGAGCCACTGCAAAAGGGTTTTGCCACATATCTAAATGGAATTTCCAATCGGTTGCTGGTGGTAAAACTTTATCAATTACTTTTATTTTAAAATCAAATTTTTTGGTTTTCTGACCTTCAATTTCGATTTTAAAAGTGCTTGTATAACTTCCTGCTTTTGCATTTGCTGGAAGATCAACAGTTATCCAAATGGGTCTTGTTTCTTTGGCTTTTATAGCGTAAGAATTTATTGGCTCTAAAATATCCGCTGCTAAAGAACTAGCATAATTCTCTGGTTTTCTATAGCCACAACCATTTCCAAACTCGTCTGTAATTACATATTTTACAAAATTTATGCTTGCAATGTTTTTTGATAAAGTTTCTCCTGTATCAGATTTAAAATCTGAAATTCTAGTTTTCACATTTGTTAAAGAATCATTACTCCAAAGTACTAGTTGTGTAGAAATACGTTCGCCTTTCCAAGCAGTTGCTGTAAAAGAGGTTTGTTGCTTAATTTTAGGAATTTCACTTCTTACAAATCTATTATTTGTAGAAGTAACAGAGGCTTGCAATCCTTTAGGAACTGCAGCCCAATTTTCAGTTGTTTTGGGTGATGGATCTTTTGGTTCTTGATAGGTTGTTGCAACTGTAAAACTTTTTTGTTTTTTACAACTAAAGTGTAACATTAAACTGCAGAATAAAAAGATTTTAATAATTAGTTTCATTTTTATTCTCTATAATAATTGATACCTAAACTATCCCAATGTTTTTGCATTTTTTTTAGGGCAATTTTAAAATCATCATAATTTTTATTCTCTAAAGAAGTCCAACCCACTTCTGCATAAGCAGCAATTCTTGGATATGTTTGTCTTTCTACATCTGGATTTGTTGGTGTCCATTCACTCCACATTTGGCAGCCTAAACCATAAATATTTTTGTGGTAGTTTTCATCTAAACCATTAGGAATTGGGTTAAAATCATACGCTTTTTTTAGAGGAATACTTTTATAATTGTAATCTAAATAAGTGCTACTATGTAAAGAATTTACAATAGAGTATCCTTTTTTTGCAGCATCTGTTAAGAGTGCTAAATCTCCTTTCCAAAAATGAACAATGGCATTTTTAGCCAATTCAGTTTCTGCTTCTTTATCGTTTTTCTTTTCACCAAAATCTTTGTGAATATTTTTACCAAGAATTTCATTCCAACCCATCATTCTTCTTCCATTTTTTTCTATATATTTTGATATATTATTGGTAAAATTTATCTGTAAATCTGCAGGAGTTTTAATGTTATTCTCTTTCATATATTTCTGAACAGATTTCGATTTCTCCCAAACTTCATAACCCACTTCATCACCACCAATATGAATTACATCCGAAGGAAAAAGTTGAAATAATTCTGATAAAACATCTTTTATAAATGCGATTACTGCTGGTTTTGTAACATCATAATTGTCATATAATCGTCCGAATTTTACAGGTACATCTATATCTTTACCAGCAGTTCCTAACCAAGTATAAGCAGCAATTGCTGCACTAGAATGCCCTGGCATTTCAAATTCTGGAACTACCTTTATATTTTTGTTTTTAGCATAAGCAACTATGTTTTTTATCTGTTTTTGCGTATAAAAACCTCCATGAGGTTTTCCAGCAGTTTTACCACTTTTCCACGTTTCAATTTCGCTATCTTTTCTAAAAGCACCAACTTTGGTTAAAAGCGGATATTTTTTTATCTCAACTCTCCAGCCAGCATCATCAATTAAATGCCAATGAAAGGTGTTCATTTTCAACAATGCCATTTGATCTAATTGTTGTTTTACAAATGCTTCTCCGTGAAAATAACGCGATTCATCTAACATATAAGCTCGCCATTTAAAACGCGGATTATCTTTAATGTGTATAGCAGGAATTAAATGTTTTATGTGTTCAGAATCTTTTGTTTTTTCTGTTGATAAAAGTTGTTTTAAGGTTTGAACAGCATAAAAATAACCAGCACTGTCATTGGCTAAAATGGTAATTCTTTTAGGAGTTACTTTTAATTCATAGGCTTCTGATGTTAAATTTTCGTCATTTGTAAAAGATATGATTGCACTTTTAGTATCTGAAGTTTTTAGTGAAAAATCAATTTTACTTTTGATAAATTTTTTTAAATCTTCAACAGCAATTATTTGAGCTTTATCATCTGAAAAAATAGTTTGCCCATTTTTAAAAGCAAAAGAATTCTTCTGTAATATAATAGAAGTTGGTTTTGGCAAAATTGCGATTTCAGAAGGTAAAAAAGACCTGTTTTTTTCTGCACAATTTACAAACGTAAAAATTGTTAACATGGCAATGAAAGTATATTTCATAGTTCTATTTTTAGATTATTTTGTGATGATACCCAATTCTGCAATAACAGCAGTATTTTTATCATCCATTATTTTATCAGCAATTATTTTAATGTATTTTACAGATGCTTGTTTTGTAAATAAAACTTTCTGTTCTATTGGGTTAGCTTTGATGTTAGAAAATTCTCCTTTCGCTAATTTTTTCCAATTTTTCCCATTTGTACTACCATAAAAGGTATAATGTGTAATTACGCCAGAAATCCATCTGCTTTGAGTTGGTGTGTATGTAAAACCTTTAATAGTTGTTATTTTTCCTAAATCAATTTTAGTATTAGATAATTTTATTTTATTAGCAGACCAATTTGTAAAAGGGTTGTCATCAATAGCATTTTGGCTAAATTGTTTTCCTTTTGAATCTGTTATTTTCCAAGCTTTTTTACTAATATCCAATGTTTTGGAAATTACATCACTTTTTCGATTGGTTTTGGCATCTAAAGTAAATGCTTTTATAGTTGTAGGAGTATCAACATAAAAAGGATTTTTATATGTTGTTGATGTAGTTGTTGGTGTGTTTCCGTTTAAAGTATAAAAGATAGAAACGCCTTCTTCAGGAACATTTAGGCTTACTTCTCCCTGCTTATTTCTTGTAATCTTAGGCACATCAACAATTAAAGGTGCATTGTAAACGCTAATATTAGAAATTAATGGACAGGCTTTTGCATCTTCTATATTGACTTTAATTTTAGTTGCTTTTACAGTTTTAAAGCGTAAAATACGTTTGTAGCCAATAGTAGTTTGGTTGTCAATTAATTGCCATTTACCATCAATTTCAGCTTCCAAAGAAAATTGTTTTACTCTTTGACCTAATTTTATATATTCTTGAATTAAAAATCTGTTGAATTCTGTAGGCTCATCAAAATTAATGGTAATTGTTGCTTTTGTAACTTCATCATCAGTTGCCCAATACGTTTCTTTATTTCCATCAACTGCATTGTTAGAATCATAATCAGCAGCCTTTCCACGAACATTTGTTGCCAATGTTTTGGCATTTAAAATTAAATTTTTGGCAAAATCTTCTTTTAATTGAGTTGTTAATTTTTTTAATTGTTTTTCATCATTTTCGTGAACCAAACCTCTTCTGTCTACAGGAAGATTTAGCAATAAAGAGCTGTTTTTTCCTACAGAATTATAATATATATCTAGTAGTTGTTTTAATGTTTTTACTTTATCATCTTCAGATTTATGATAATACCAATTTGGGCGAATAGAAACATCTGCTTCTGCTGGTACCCAATGTGTACCATTTTCTTGACCAGCTGCATAGTCTTTAAAATTAGGCATTCCTCCATAAATGGAATCTCTTACTAATGGAGACCAAGTTGTGTTGTAAGCAAAACCGTGTTCGTTTCCAACCCATCTTGCATCTGGGCCATTATTGCTCCAAATAATAGCATTTGGTTGTAATTTTATTATGAGTTTATTGGTGTTTTCCCAATCATAATAATTTTTTTTGTCTACTTTTCTAAATTCTTTGGCACCTCCATAATAACCATCTCCACCATTTGCACCATCAAACCAAACTTCAAAAATATCGCCATAATTAGTTAAAAGTTCTGTTAATTGATTTCTAAAATAAGTTATGTATTCTGGTTTGCCATAATCTGCACGATTTCTATCCCAAGGAGAAACATAAATGCCCATTTTAAGTCCAAATTCTTTACAAGCTTCTGCCAATTCTTTTACCAGATCTCCTTTTCCGTCTTTCCAAGGAGAGTTTTTTATGGAATATTCTGTGTATTTAGAAGGCCATAAACAAAAGCCATCATGATGTTTGTTGGTTAAGATTAAGCCTTTCATTCCTGCTTCTTTTGCCACTCTTGCCCATTGACGTACATCTAATTCTGTTGGGTTAAATAACTCTGGAGACTTATCTCCATAACCCCATTCTACATCTGTAAACGTATTAATACTAAAATGGATAAAGCCATAATATTCCATTTCTTGCCAATCCATTTGAGCATTACTTGGTATTGGTAATACTGGTTCTGGAGGCGGAATAGAATTACAAGATTGAAATAAAAATAACAGAAATACAATTCGAAATATAGTTTGAATTTTCATTTTACAGGATGTATTTTTTACTAGTTTTACTATTTAAAAACAATAAGATATGCAATTTACAAATTAATATGTAGTACATAATACATTTCATTATATTTTATTAACTTAGCCAATCAATTTTAACTTGTTTTTTTGATGATGAAAATTTAGTTGAAAATAAATGTACTAGTTAAACTATTTCAAAATGAAAAAATTTCAGAATACAGTAATTTTATTCCTATTTATTTTAGCTTCATTTCAATCTTTTGGGCAAGAAATTCCCAAATTAACAATTACCGATTTTTCTGATTTACCTGCTGCTAAAGTTGGCGAAAAATCTTTTGGTTATGCAGGTATGTTAGGAGGACATCAAAAAGATGTTTTCATAGTTGCTGGAGGTGCAAATTTTCCTGAAGGATTGCCTTGGGAAGGTGGAAAAAAATATGGAGTAATGAAGTGTATATTTTTGAAGATGGTAAATGGCGATTATCAGCAAAACAATTACCAATTCCTTTGGGTTATGCTGCATCCATATCTACCAAAAAAGGAATTTTAACCATTGGAGGGAATAATGCAGATACTATTAGTGATAAAGTTTTGTGGATTACCTATAATACTTCTGCAAAGGAGATAGAAGTTTCTGAATATCCAAAATTACCAGAACCTTTAGCTTTTGCATCCGCAGTTTTAGTTGATGATTTTGTGTATGTTGTAGGAGGTAAAAATAAAGAAGGAAGTACAAATTCTTTTTATAAATTAAATTTAAAAACAAAAGATAAATGGGAAAAACTAACAGATTTCCCAGGCTTACCAAGAGCATTGCATACAGTGGCTGTTCAAGAAACCAAAACGAATAAAAAAATATTTGTACTTGGAGGTAGAAATGAAGTTGCAGGGAAAAAATCTGAAACGTTAACATCTTATTTATCTTATGATTTAAAAGAAAATATTTGGACAAATGAAGGTGACCTTAAAATTGATGGTGCATCTAGAGTTTTAATGGGAGCTTCTGCAGAAACTATGGGGTCTATGCACATTATGGTCTATGGTGGTAGTGATGAAATACTTTTTGATGAATTAGAAAATATTGGTTTAAAATTAAAAACGACCGAAAATGATTCTTTGGTAAACGTACTAAAGACTAGAAGAAATAAAATTTTAAACAATCACAAAGGTTTTTCTAAAGATGTTTTAGCCTACAATACCATTACTAAACAATGGTTTTTATATGATGTTTTGAAAGAAAAAATACCAGTTACAGCACTTTCTTTTAAAAAAGGAGATGATTTTGTAATGGTTTCTGGAGAGGTTTCACCAGGAATTAGAACAGCAAAAGTAACCTCTTTTAAAGTAGCAGATGCAGCACATCCATTTGGTGTTTTAAATTATACAGTTTTAGCACTTTACTTATTGATATCTGTATTAATTGGTTTGTATTTTGCCCGTAAACAAAAATCAACAGAAGATTATTTTACAGGTGGAGGTAGAATTCCTTGGTGGGCTTCTGGTTTAAGTGTATTTGGTACATTGCTTAGTGCCATTACTTTTATGGCAATACCTGCCAAAGCTTTTGTTACAGATTGGTCTTTTTTCTTTTTAAATATCACAGCAATTTTAATAACACCAGTTATTGCGTTTATTTTTATTCCGTTTTTTAATAAGCTTAAAATAAAAACGGCTTATGAATATTTAGAAGACAGGTTTAATTATACAGCGCGTGCTTTTGGTAGTTTGTCTTTTATACTATTTCAATTAGGTAGAATTGGTATTGTGCTATTATTACCTTCTTTAGCAATTTCTATTGTAACTGGTATTCCTGTGGAAACTAGTATTTTAATAATGGGAATATTGTGTATTTTCTACACCACTTTTGGAGGAATAGAAGCTGTTATTTGGACAGATGTAATGCAAGTTGTTGTACTTCTGGGAGGTAGTGTTTTAGCTGTAGTTTGGATTATGTTGCACACAGAAACTTCTTTTGGTGATATGATAACTTATGCTTCAGACAGAGATAAATTTAATATTGCCAATTTCGATTTTAATTTTACACAATCTACTTTTTGGGTAGTTTTTATTGGTGGGTTAGCTTCTGCAATGGTAACACAAGGAACAGATCAAACCATAGTACAACGTTTTTTAACAAGTACTAGCGTTAAAGATTCTCAAAAAACTTTATACACAAATGCAGTGTTAACACTACCTGCAACTATTATATTTTTTGGTATTGGTACACTTTTATTCATCTTTTATACAGAAATGCCAACCAAATTATCGCCAGCTATTTCTAATAACGACTCTATTTTTCCTTGGTATATTGTAAGAGAGTTACCAATTGGAGTTTCAGGTTTATTAGTAGCAGGTATTTTTTCTGCAGCAATGTCTAGTATTAGTAGTAGTTTAAATTCGGTTTCTACAGCATATTGTAATGATTTTCATTCGCATTTTAAACCAGAGGTAAAAGATAAAAGATTACTAAAAATTGCAAGATTAGCAACTATGGTTACTGGAGTTTTAGGTGTATTATTAGCACTTTGGATGGCAAGTTCTGAAATTAAATCACTTTGGGATCAGTTTTATCGTTTTTTAGGTTTATTTACTGGTGGTTTAGGAGGAATGTTCCTTTTAGGAATGCTTACCAAAAAAGCCAATGCAAAAGGGACTTTAACTGGGTTAGTTTTTAGTGCAATTATTATATGGTATATAAGTGTATTTACAGATATTAGTTTTTTAATGTACTCATTTTTTGGAGTGGTTTCTTGCTTTAGTTTTGGGTATATTTTTAGTTTATTTTTTAGCGAAAAAGCAAAAGCCTAGAGATGTATCTTGTTCTTTTTAAGATATTAAAAGACTTGGCTTTAGTATAATTTATATTTGTTAAATTAATAATATCTTTAAATTCATACCAAGCAGAAAAAAATTACTGAGCTACATCTATTTAAATCTACAAATATTTGAATCTACAAAAAAAAGGACGTAAAGGTTTGCGTTTTCAAAATATGATAAATTAAGGCTTCAATTTTTAAAAAAATAGGAGCCTTATTATTAAAAATAGAGTTGCATTTAGCATATTCTTATCTACCTAAAAAATCATTAATAAAAACACCAAATATGTTACCTAACAATGCTATTTCTTAGTTAGAACTTACGTTAAGTACCATGTGTACTTTCCGCCATTGAGTTTGATGATGGAAAATCATTTGTTGTTACTGTTTTTGAAAGATAATTGCCTGTTAAAATTTTAGCTACGCTTAAATCAATATAATTGTTTTTCAAATTCATAAAGATATTATAGAATAACTAAACTCGGAAGCTTTGCTTAAATTCTCATCTTATTATATTTTCTTCTTAAAAAAATTATAAAAAACATTAATATATATTATTACATTTGATATATAAATCTGTATTTATTTTTTAGTGGTAATAAAAAAACAAGCTAGAAAATTCAATTTCTAACTTGCTTTTTTTAATCTAAAACGTTTTTTCTTCTCCTCATCCAGATAAACATTAGTTGACATGCGTCACTAATCATTCTAGATACTAACTGATTTGAATAATCTCTTTCGTCCATAATTTATATGTTTTAATATTATATAAATAAGGCTATTCATATTAAAAAAAGACCCAATATTTTTACCATTAAAAGCTTAGTATTATCAAAATATAAACAAACCATAAAAATGTAAAGAGTATATCTAAACCAATTATTTTTTTGACTTTTCTTAAAATAAGAAAGCTACCAATAAACTTCATCAAAAATAATATCAAGAAAAAATTAAAATAAACTTGTGATAGTGGATTGATGAGGTTCTTATTTTCAAAAGCTAATAATGATTTAAAATCTCTTGTGATTCCACAAGTTTTACAAATTACATTGTATTTCTCTTTGTAATAACAAGAAACATCTATGATTTTAAAGATGATTAATGCAATCAGAAAAAAAACAATTAACGAGATATTTACAACCAAATAAATGTTAGCATACTTATTTAAAGTTTGTTGAGATTCCATTAACATAGTTTTTGATAATATTCAATTCTTCTGCAAACTCAGACCCTTTAAATCTTTCTATATCTTCCTCTGTAATGTTTTTATTATAATAGTTTAAATATTGCTTCGCTAAAGGCATAAAAGACCAATGCCATTTCTCCATATTGTATCCAGTTATTCCTTTGTCTTTCGAAGTATAAACTTGATGGAATCCATACTTTTTAGCATTGTTTTTTAACCACTCGTATTCTTTTTTTCCTCTTCCTTTATCAAAATAACTGTTGTTGAGGTTGCTGAGGTCTAGATCTGTTCCCCAATGATGTCTTGAAGTTGATGGCATGGAACTATATTCTAAAATTTTCTGTGCTCTTTTTATTGGAGATAAATTATTGTACTTCTTCCATTTTCTTTCCCAAATACTTTTCTGCTCATAAAAATTACGGGTGCCAGAAATGATTCTTAGATTAATATTATCCGCTTTTGCAGCCTCATACATTTTTACAAGTGCATCATAAACTTCTTTATTGAGGTAAATTGTTTTTGAAGCATGTAAATTTTTAACTTTAACAAAAGAAGTATCTTTTCGGTAATTGAATTTTCCTAGCACAAAATTTTTATCAATATCTATAGCTTCAACAGCTACTTTACTTTTCTTAATAGTATCTTTAGAAATTATTGGGGTTACCTTTTTGCTAAACTCTTTTTTGTTTTTACCTTCTTTACAAGAAATAATCGTGAAGCTTATCAATACATATAGAAAATACCTCATCTTATTTTTCTTCAAAACAGCAACCATGTATCCAACCAATATTTCCTGAGGATGTTTTAATCTGATACCAATATTCATTGATCTTATTTCCTTGAATAGTTACCTCTGTCTTATTTTCTGATTTTTTATCTAAGAACTCAACAACCGTATTCAAAGCTAAGTTTTCAATTTTTTCTGCATCAAGATCTGGACTCGTTCTTACTCTTAGATTATCGACTGTAATTAATAATTTTTTATAGTTGGTTGTTTCTTTAACAGTTATCTCTTTTTTCTTTGCGTTATCAACTTTCTTTTTTTCTTCTTTTATAGTGGCTTTTACTTTTTGAAAGTCTTCAATCGTTTTGATGTTAAGAATATTTGAAGATTTGATAAGATTAGAAGTGGCATTGATGTATTTATTTTCATATTTTGAATCTTCTTCTTTTTTTCTACCTATAAAATCTCTATAGTAATTAGGTTTAGTAAAAGTTTTTAAAGCTTCATCTAAAACACTTTTATCATCTAATCCTGGAGTATAGCTAAAACTCTTTTTAAAGAATTTACTACTATTATAATAATCTAAAAACGGATTGGTTTGGCTTTTCTCATAATTATGAGTAACGAAATCTACACCTTTTATTTGTTTTCCGTTAATTAATAATTTAATCTTAATTTTACTTACTGATAATTCAGCATACATTGAATTCATGTATCCGTCCCTACCTTTATCTGTATTCGGAATACTTGATATAACTTTAGTTTTGCCTAAAGGCTTAGTTTCTATAACAGAAACTTTGTATTCATAGTTTAGAGGTAATCCATTTTCATCAGTTACATTGATTTCAGATTTTTTAATATGTTCTAAGACTAATGCAACATCTGTATCCCTTGAACTAGTAACCTTCTTTTCTTTATTCTCTGTTTTATCCTTATTTACTTCTTTTACAAATTCTTTGGTAATCGAATTCAAAGCAGCATATTGTGAGTAAGCAATTCCAGATCCTAACAATGAAAAAATCAAAACTCCTATAATTAAACCTTTTTCATGATTGTGTTTTAGAGCAATTACAAGACCTATTAGTGAAATAGAAACGGCAATAATTCCGAAGAAAATCGCAAATAAACCAAACAAGGGTATAAATGAAATTAATAATGTTAGGATTCCTAAAACTAGTCCTGTGATGCCTAAGCCTTTTGAAATGGATTGATACTTTGTTTTTTTGATGTTTTCTATTTTCATAATATTAAAATTATTAGTTTTTAAAAACAAAGATATAAAAATAGGTTGCATTCGACCTATTGTATTCAATTCGTTGCAAAAAACAGTTTGTTCGCATATTTGATACATGTCAAAACGTGAACGAAAAAAAGAAATTCCAAATTTTTGTGTTGAGTTTGGTAAACATTTGAGGAAACTTCGAAAAGAGAATAATTTAAGTATCGAAGAAATTGCATTCAAGGCAGAAATAGATGCTCAAAATTTAAGAAAATATGAGTTAGGCAAACAAGAAATGAAAATTTCTATGCTTAAAAGAATTTCTGATGCTTTTGGAATTTCTCCATCAGAACTTATTGACTTTCGTTAGAATTTTGAAAAAGAGAGAGGTTAAATATTAATCAATTCCATAAATAAAATTTATAATTTGAAAACCAAAAATGGTCAATAACGAGAAACACAAAAAATACTCAAAACCATCATAAAAAATGACCTAATTTTAGTTTGTAGGAATCTGGTCGGAATTTACACAAAATAAAAATCCCTAACAAATTAATTGCCAGGGATTAAACTGCTTTTCAAAGAGGTGTCTAGCGGATTCGAACCGCTGTACATGGTTTTGCAAACCATTGCCTAGCCACTCGGCCAAGACACCTTTTATTTATTTGGATTGCAAATTTACGCAAATTTACAAGTTTTACAAGCCTTTTTTTATTTTATCGCTTTTTTGTGAGAATTATAACAACTTCCTCCACATTACCGCCAATAGGTGGGTTAATTTTTGCCACAGAAACTTTAGCTCTTCTAATCATTCTAATTTCTTTAAAAAACCGATCTAATATTCTTTGTGCAACCTCTTCTAATAATTTAGAACGTATTCCCATTTCTTCTTTTACAATATGATTTAAATGAACGTAATCTACTGTATCTAACAAATCATCTGACTTTGCAGATTTTCTTAAATCGGCTTTCACCTCTACATCTACTTTATATTCAGATCCTATTTTTGCTTCTTCATCTAAACATCCATGGTAAGCATAGAGTTTAATATTGTTTACTTGTATTATCCCCAAAATTTATTTTTTTATAATTTACACATTCTAATTCTACAAAACTTTATGTTTTATAAAAGTAAAATGTTTACTAAATATCGTTATTTATTTCAATCCAATAGCCATCTGGGTCTTGAAAATAAATTTGCAAAATTCCGTCTTTTCTAATATAATTTTTCTCTTGCGTACCTTTCCAATCAGAATATTCAATTTGTAAATCATTTAAATGTTTTACAACAGCATGTATATTATTGGTTGCTAACGCAAAATGAACTGCTTTATTCGTTTTTATTGCAAATTCTGCACGAGGAATTAAATGTAATTGCTTGTCTTCTGCTAATAACAACCATCTCGTTTTAGAGTTAGATGCAGTATTTTTAATTTCCTTTAATCCTAATACTTCCTGATAAAAAGCAACAGATTTATCAACGTTTTTTACAGAAATTGCTATATGATTAAATAAAAAAGAAAACATCCTTTAAAAACTTTTTATTTTTTCAAAAATACGATAATAAATAAAGATATGTTATTATAAATAATATTTAAAACCACAAGTAATCCTTTGCGTTAGCGATTGAAATGGCATCCTTTTTATGCTTAACTATGTTCTGAATCTGATTAATAATTTTTCAATTTAACTAGTACTTAGATTAAATGTTGAAGTAGATTTAGCATAAAAAGATACAATGTAAAGCGCGACCTTTAGGTAACGCCCAAATATTAAATAGTTACACTTCTTAACTAGTAAAAAAATCGAAAACATTACTAATTGCACTCGTTTTGGTTTTATAAAATTCTGTATACGTACATTTTTTGCAAGTTACACTTGTAAACTTCTTATTTTGTATGTCGAAAATTTTTGAGAACACACCTCCTGTAGCCCTCATTTCATCTACTTTACAAGATTTGTGATTGCATTTTGGACAAGTATAATTTCTTATTTGATTACTCATAATATATATATTGTTTAATTATTAGAGGCTTAAAATCTTTTTTTGTTACAAAAGTGAACATTCGAGTGCATAAAAATACGTAATTTTGTAGCTTAATTTTTCACTTAAATTATGTCTGAAGAAAAAAATCGCTCAATTTTTTAGAGCATATTATAGAAGAGGATTTGGCAAACGGTATGCCTAAAGAAAATTTACGTTTTCGTTTTCCACCAGAACCTAATGGATATTTACACATTGGTCATACCAAAGCAATTGGTATTAGTTTTGGCTTAGGTGAAACTTATAACGCACCTGTAAATCTTCGTTTTGATGATACAAACCCTGCTAAAGAAGAGCAAGAATATGTAGACGCTATAAAGGAAGATATTTCTTGGTTGGGTTACAAATGGGCAAACGAATGTTATTCTTCAGATTATTTTCAACAACTTTTTGATTGGGCCGTTTTATTGATAAAAGACGGAAAAGCGTACGTAGATTCTCAATCTTCAGAAGAAATGCGTGTGCAAAAAGGTACACCAACTGAAGCTGGAACAAATAGCCCGTTTAGATCTCGTTCTGTTGCCGAAAACTTAGAGCTATTCCAAGCTATGAAAGATGGTAAGTTTAAGGAAGGTGAACATACTTTGCGTGCAAAGATAGATATGGAAAACCCAAATATGTTAATGCGCGATCCATTAATGTATAGAATTATGTATAAATCTCACCACAGAACTGGCGATGATTGGTGTATTTACCCAATGTATGATTGGACGCATGGAGAGAGTGATTATATTGAACAAATTTCGCATTCTTTATGTTCTTTAGAGTTTAAACCTCACAGAGAATTGTACAATTGGTTTAGAGATAATGTAGTAGATTTTAGTAAATCTGAATACCCAAACCCACCAAAACAACGTGAGTTTTCTCGCTTAAATTTAAGCTACACAATTATGAGTAAACGTAAGTTACTTAAATTGGTAGAAGAAAATATTGTTTCTGGTTGGGACGATCCAAGAATGCCAACTATTTCTGGTTTAAGAAGACATGGTTATACGCCAGCTGCTATTAAAAGTTTTGTAGAAACCGTTGGAGTTTCTAAACGTGAAAACATTATTGATGTTGCACTTTTAGAGTTTAAAATTAGAGAAGATTTAAACAATACTGCAAAAAGAGTTATGGGTGTTTTAGATCCTGTAAAAGTTGTGATTACTAATTATCCAGAAGGACAAGAAGAAATATTAGACGCTAATTACAATGATTATGAAGAAGGTTTTGGAAGCAGAGAAGTTCCTTTTTCTAGAGAAATTTACATCGAAAAAGAAGATTTCAGAGAAGAAGCTAATAAGAAATTTTTCCGTTTAAAATTAGGAAAAGAAGTTCGTTTAAAAAACGCATATTTTATTACCGCTAATAGCTGTACAAAAGATGAAGATGGAAATGTAATTGAAATACAATGCACATACGATCCATTAACTAAATCTGGAATGGATACTGAGGAAAGTAAACGTAAAGTTAAAGGTACTTTGCACTGGGTCTCTGTAAAACACGCTATTAAAGCAGAGGTAAGAGCTTATGACAGATTGTTTTTAGATGAAGCACCGGATTCTCATAAAGACAAGGATTATATGGAGTTTGTAAACCCAAATTCTTTAGAAATTATAGAGGCTTATTTAGAACCAAGTTTACAATCTGCTACAATTGGAGAACGTTTTCAATTTCAACGTTTAGGTTATTTTAATGTTGATGATGATTCTACAGTAGAAAAATTAGTATTTAATAAAACAGTTGGATTGCGAGATTCTTGGGCGAAAAAATAAAATACACAAACAAGGGATTTTAGTCCCTTGCAAATTTAAATATTATGAAAAAAATACTTTTATTATCAATCTTTATTATTTCATTTTCTTGTTCAAACAAGAAAAAAATAAAGCAAGTTGCAGAAATATCTTGCGGTCAATGTCAATTTGAATTAGATAGTCAAAATGGTTGTGATTTAGCTATTAGAATAGATAACAAAGCTTATTTTGTTGATGGATTTAATATTGATGATTTTGGAGATGCTCATAACAAACAAACAGGATTTTGTGAGGTCGTTAGAAAAGCAAATATTCAAGGAAAAATTGAAAACAACAAATTTTTGGCTTCCTCAATAAAAATGATTGATTAAAACAGCATTAAAACTCTATCTAACAAAACGATAAGTGGCTTTTATTAAAAAAGTATCTTCTATTTTATCATTTGTAATTTGGTTTTTTAAACTTCTAGACAATGAGTGTCTAGGGTTATCATTTGTACTTCCACCTCTTGCCCACACAAAAAATAACTCAGAACCTGGTATGTATTCCCATCTAGCAACTAAGTTAGTTCTTAATTGTACAAAAGAAAAATCGGGCTTTTCGAAAGTATAATCTGTAATCGAATTAAGATTTTCATCTATGCTGTAAATATCATTTTCTAAAGAAATTTGATTTGAGCTATACATAGAAACTCTATCATTTATACTTTTTGCAGTTGGCTCATTAACATAATTAAAATTAGAATATCTACCTCTAGAAATAAAAGGTTGACCGTAAAATTGTATGGAAAAGTTAGGATTTAAACTATAATTTAAACGCAAAGTTGTAGAGAGTGTTTGGTTATCCATTTCACCTAAAACATAACGTTTTGTGGTATTAAAATCACTTTCTGCTACATATTGGGTTTTATTTCTTGCTTTTTCAAACTCTGTATTTATAGACATGCTAAAAGCATCAAAAGGTTGATAGTTCATTCTAAAAACATATCTTTTAAAATTGTTAACACTTTCATCTGTAGTACTATTTACATATCCTAAAGTAAAACTCATTTTTTTACTTCTATCAGACCCAAAAAATAAGGCTATATATTTCTCATCAGCAAACCTCCATCTTGGTCCTCCTCTTAAATAAGCATTACCATAAACTACTGGTATATATCCTGTTTCTAATTCTGTCCACCAATTATTTATCCAATTAACGTTTCCTTGTAACTCAATTTGAGACTTATTTTGATTCCCTTCAAAATCGTAGGTTGTAAATTGATTAAAACGAACTTGAATATCTCTATAAGTTTTAGTTGGTATTTGCCATAAATATCTAATATTAGAGAATTGTATCATTTCATCTGTTTGTCTTAAAAAACCAACATCATTTAATTCTAACTCTGGAGAACGCCAAATAAACCCACCATTATATCTCCAGTTTCCACCACCATTTTTTCCTGCTTCAATTCTACCACCTGTTCCAGTTAAAGAGGTTCTGGTAGGGTCTATATTTACATGACTCGCATCAACTCTTCCAAAATTATGCCTTAATGTTTCTTGTGTTGCAGTAATAGCTTCTTTACTTCCTAAAACATGACTCATTATAATATTTCCATCTAAAAAGTAATCTCTATTGTGCCAATTATGCTGAAAATCTAATCCTCCAGAATAAGCAGCTTTATGAAGTTCATTAAAATTACCATCTAAATTTCTATTTGTAGCTGTAAAAATCCCTCCAATAAAAGAATTTCTTTTATTAAAGTCTTTTTGGGCTCTAGCAATAAAAAAATTGGTAAGAGGCTCTACAATTTCTTCTCTTGTTTTACCTTCAACTTCATGAATCTCTGCATATTCATTAGCTGTTACACTTTCTAAAACACCAATAGACCAACCGCTCTGAGTTTTTCCCGAAAACTTAGCAGCTCCTAAAATTGTAGAGTTTATAGGTTCATTTGCAAACTCTCCTGTTTGCAAACTTGCACTTCTATGTGGATTTCTACCAATTCTTCTACTATAGAAAAGATTATCCCTACCATTTGCAAACTCAAAATCAAAGATGTTTTTATTTTCTACAAAAAAGGGTCTTTGTTCTCTAAAAAATATCTGAAATCCATCTAAAGCTATCGCTCCAGGATCTGCTTCTACCTGTCCAAAATCTGGATTAATAGTTAAATCTAATGTTAAATCGTTTGTAATTCCAATTTTAGCATCTAAACCAGCATTTAATTTAAAATCACTTCCGTCTCTATAAGGATTTCCTACTTCTTTTGGATAATTATCATATTGTAAAACAGTAAATGGTTGAATTTCTAATTGTTTTTGAGAAACTAAATTAATTAATCCATGTAACTCACCTGCTTCACTTATAAAACCAGATTGATCATTAGGAATTCTTTGCCAAAGAGAACGTTCATTTTTTCTGAAAATATTTCTTACAACATTAAACCCCCATATTTGTTCTTTTGCATTTCCAAATCTTAGTTGACTAAAAGGTATTTTCATTTCTGCTGTCCAGCCTTTTGCATCTACTTTAGCGTTTGTGTACCAAATTGGATTCCAACTTGCATCCCAATTATCTCCATTACCTGTTGCAATTTCTTCTCCTTTAACACCTGCAGCTGTGGTGGTAAAAACAAAAGCAGTTCTTTTATCATGATAACTATCAATAATTACATTTACTCTATCTCCAGCAAACCCATCTCTTCTACTTAACCTTTGCTGAATTAAATCTGGCTCTTCATCTAATGCTCTAATGGCTATATATAAAAACTTAGCATCATACATTACTTTAAATTTTGTTTGATGTGTAGGTTCAGTTCCTTCATCTGGAGATTTTTCTGTAAAATCTGTAGACCACTCAACAACATCCCAAGCAACATCAGAAATATCCCCATCAATAACAGGTGTGTTTTTTAACTTTTTTGTGGTATAAATTCTTTTTGGAATTTTATTTCCTGTAGATTCTTGCCCCATACTTTTTGCAGAAGTTAAAGCACAAAAAAACAATATGATATATTTAAATTTCATTTGATTTGGTTGATTTAATCGGTTGTGTTTTAAACAAAAAAATGCTTAAAAAACACAGTACAAAAGTAGGTTTCTCTTTTCTTAAGAATATGTTAATTATTATAAACATAAATTCTTTATAAAAAAAACACTTAAATAAACTAAAGTGCTATTTGTCAATCAAATAAAACTCCGTACATTTGCACTCCTTTTTTAAGGAATAATTAATTATTAACAAACAAAAACTAATAGTGTAATTATGAACACATTAAGTTACAAAACAGTATCAGCAAACAGCGCTACCGTAAACAAGGAGTGGGTTTTAGTTGATGCAGACGGGCAAACGTTGGGTCGTCTAGCTTCTAAAGTAGCAAAGCTAATTAGAGGTAAATACAAACCAAACTTTACTCCTCACGTAGATTGTGGAGACAACGTGGTTATTATCAACGCAGAAAAAATTGTTTTAACTGGTAACAAATGGAAAGAGAAATCTTACATTCGTCATACAGGGTATCCAGGAGGACAAAGATCATTAACTGCTACAGAAATGTTTGAGAAAGATCCTACAAGATTAATCGAAAAAGCAGTAAAAGGTATGTTACCTAAAAATATTTTAGGATCTGCTTTATACAGAAACTTGTATGTATATGCGGGTGGAGAGCACAAACATTCGGGTCAAGCACCTAAAGCTATTAACCTTAACGATCTTAAATAATGGATACAGTACACAAAATCGGTAGAAGAAAAACAGCAGTTGCTCGTATTTATCTTTCTGAAGGAAAAGGTAACATTACAGTAAATGGTAAAGAATATAAAAATTACTTTACAACTGGAACTTTACAATATAAAGTACAACAACCTTTAATGTTAACAGAAAACTTAGAATCTTATGATATCAAAGTTAATGTATACGGTGGTGGAGTTACAGGACAAGCTGAAGCAATTCGTTTAGCAATTACTAGAGCATTAGTTTCTATTAATGAAGAACACAGACTTGTATTAAAACCAGAAGGATTATTAACGCGTGACCCTAGAATGGTTGAACGTAAGAAATTCGGTCAGAAGAAAGCACGTAAAAAATTCCAATTCTCGAAACGTTAATATCGCTGCAGAATTTATTCTGCACTATATTATATCGAGAACTGTTATTATTACATACAATTAATATTAAACAGTTTAGCATCTAAATATATAAGACTCAAAAGACTACTTATATATTGATTTCAAAAACAGAAAGTAAACACATTTATAAAAATGGCAAACGTAAACATTCAAGAATTATTAGAAAATGGAGTGCATTTTGGTCACTTAACTAGAAAGTGGAACCCAAACATGGCTCCTTATATTTATACAGAGCGTAATGGTGTTCACATCATCGATTTGTATAAAACTGCAGCTAAAATAGAAGAAACTTCAGAAGCACTTAAAAAAATTGCTAACTCTGGACGTAAAATTTTATTTGTAGCTACAAAAAAACAAGCAAAAGATATTGTTGCAGAAAAAGCAAAAGCAGTAAACATGCCTTTCATTACAGAAAGATGGCCAGGTGGTATGTTAACTAACTTTGTTACTATTAGAAAAGCTGTTAAAAAAATGGCTCATATTGATAGAATGAAGCAAGATGGATCTTTTGATGCTTTATCTAAAAGAGAAAAACTACAAATTAATCGTCAGAGAGAAAAATTAGAAAAGAATTTAGGTTCTATTTCTGATATGACTCGTTTACCTGGTGCTTTATTTATAGTAGACATTAAGAAAGAGCACATTGCAGTTGCAGAAGCTATGAAATTAAACATTCCTATTTTTGCAATGGTAGATACAAATTCTGATCCTAGATTAGTTGATTTTGTAATACCAGCAAATGATGATGCTTCTAAATCTATTGATAAAGTTTTATCTTATGTTACTGATGCAGTAGCTGAAGGTTTATCAGAAAGAAAAGCAGGTAAAGATAAAGCGAAAGAAGTTGCAGCAGCGCCAAAAGCGGAAAAAGCAGCTCCTAAAGCAGATGCTACAGCTGAAGAAAAAAATAATTATAACATTTAAAATATAAAATAACATGGAAACAGTAAAAGTAAGTGCTGCTGATGTTAAAAAATTAAGAGAAGCTACTGGTGCTGGAATGATGGACTGTAAAAAGGCATTAGTTGAAGCAGGTGGTGATTTTGATAAAGCAATTGATGTTTTACGCAAAAAAGGTCAAAAAATTGCTGCAAAAAGAGCTGATAGAGAATCTACAGAAGGTGTTGCAGTAACAAGAATCAATGCTGATAAGACTGCTGGTGTAGCAATCGTTTTAGCTTGTGAGACTGATTTTGTTGGTAAAAATGATTCATTTGTAGCTTTAGGTGGTCAATTTGCAGATATCGCTTTAAATTATGATACTAAAGAAGCTTTTTTAGCTGCTGATTTTGGTGGAATGACTGTTGCTGATAAATTAGTTGAACAAACTGGTGTAATTGGTGAAAAATTAGAGATTACTGCTTTTGAGAAAATTGAAGCTGCTTATATTGGCGCTTATACTCATATTGGTAAAATCGCTGCTTTAGTTGGTTTATCTGCTGTTGTAGATAATGCTGAAACTTTATCGAAAGACGTTGCTATGCAAGTAGCATCTATGGGAGCAACAACTTTATCTTATAAAGATTTTGATCCTACTTTTGTTGCTGCAGAAACTGAAGCAAGAATTGCTGTTATTGAAAAAGATAATATTGAATTAGGTAGATTAGGTAAAACATTAAAAAATGTTCCTCAATTTATTTCTATGTCTCAATTATCTGATGAAGTTTTAGCAAAAGCTGAAGAAGCTGCAAAAGCTGAATTAGCTGCAGAAGGAAAACCAGAAAAAATCTGGGATAGAATTTTACCAGGAAAAATGGAAAGATTCATTTCTGATAACACAACTTTAGATATGGAACAATGTCTTTTAGATCAATCTTTTATTAAAGATGAAAAGAAAAATGTTGCTCAATACGTTTCTACTTTTGGAGATGTTACTGTAAGTACTTTTAAAAGAGTAACTTTAGGTTAATATTTCTATTAACATATTTAAAAGCCTCGCAATTATGCGAGGCTTTTTTTGTTTAAAATAGTGCTAAAAAAAGTAAATCCAATTCCTAAAGATACACTGTCTAATCTATTGTTTTCGAAACCTATTAATCCTTTTCTATGAAAGTCTAATCTAACTATAGTATTCCATCTCTTTTCTCCTGCAATTTGAGTTCCTAAACCAAAACCGTAATAATTTCCATCTGAGTATTTGTTTGAAGGTCTCCACATTTTACCATAACTCATTTCCATAAAAAAAGTATCGTCTTCATCTTCAGTTATGTTAAACTTTAAACTACCATATGTTGGAAAAGCACTAACAGCATAATTCCAATGATAATCGAAACCAGAATTAAAACTTATGGCAACTCTTCGTTTAAACTCATAACCAAAACCTGCTCTTAAAAAAATTGCTGTTGGTATTATAAATGGTTCTCCATCATCTGGAGTAATTGTATAATTTTCATTGATAGCAAACGTTAAACTTGATGAACCAGTAAAAAATGGTCTTCCTAATTTTTCTTGTGATGCTAATTGTAGCGTAAGTAAAAATGAAACTAAAAGTATTATTTTTTTCATGAACTAGTTTTTGGTTGATTCTATATTAGCAAGAACCATTCCGTTTAGAAAGGAATCTAAAATAAATAGTAAGAAACAAATTGAATTGTAAAGTATTTAAATCAAAAACGACTTATAAAAAATTAAGTTACAATAACATAAATGTCTAACAAGATTATGATCTAAAGTAATAAACAAATCAACATTTATCATTTTAGAAAAAAACTAATTAATGTACCTTGTCAACTTATTAAGGATGAAAAAAATGGAAAACAATACTGCTCAAAATTACGTTAAAAACGTAATTACAAATATGCCTAATAGTTGGTTAAAACTAACAACACATCGACTAGATATTTACAACGAACAACAAGCTAAAACTGAATTTATAGATCAATTTGAAACTTTATTCTCTGAAAATAATTTTGATAAAAGTGTACTTAACAATTTACCTACAGCTTATGATTATATAAGATTAGGCCATCCTTTGTCTTGTATATTAGAATGGACAATTGCTAAATTACAAAATGTAAATTCTGAAAACGTAATAAGTTTTACATCACAAACAATACCTGTTTTATCAATTTTAAGAAAAAATTTACTAGAAAATAAAAAAACACAAATTTTATACATAGACAAATTACCTAGTTTTTTTAATGTAGATATTATTAAAAATATCTATGGATATAATTTTGAATTGAAGCAAATTAAAAACATTTCTGAAATAAATAATTTTAACGGAAGTACTATTTTTATATCTAAAGAAGACAAAATAGAAAACATTAAACTTACTAAAAGTATTGATTTCCTTATCAACCTACAAGAAAATCTAGGTAGTTTTTTAATTGTAAATGGTATACAAAATGAAAATTACATTTCAGACATTCAACATGTAAGAAGAAGAGAAACGATTGCAATGACTCCTTCAAATTCTCTTATTGCTTTACAATCGATTATTACAAGTAATAAAAATGATGCTTCAAATATTGATTCTTCTAGCAAAATAAAAGTTTCAAATTCTATAAATGCAATTACGAATACCACTACTAAATCTTTAGTTGCTTCTAGTGGTTTATCTATTCAGTATGCAATATTGATGGGCTTAATTCATGATGCAAAAGAAAATCATAAAGGAAAAGCTATTAAAATAGTAGTACCACCAAATTGTTATGGAGGAACAAATGATCAAGCAAGAAGAGTTGCTGCTTGTTTAGATAACGTTGCTGTAGTAGATTTACCTGTAGATGGTGAAAATGATATGGTTAAAAGTATTGATTCAGTTTTAAACAAAATTGCTTTTGATGATGCGATCCCTTATATAATTGCAGAAATACCTACCAATCCAAGAGTTGAGGTTCCTAATCTTATCGATTTAAAAGACACTTTAAGCAAACAACGAAAAACCAGCAACGGAGAACTTGCAATAGATCCTGTTTTTGTATTAGATCAAACGTTTTGCCCAAATGTACATTTTTTAGGTAATGAGGATATTCTTTCTTCTGTAAGAACTATTTCTTTTGCTAGCGGATCTAAATTTCCTAGTGGAGGACTTTGTACTGCAGGTTACTGTGTAGGAAACTTAAAGACAAACTCTTTAATTGAAAAAATTGAATTGCACTTACAAATTTGTGATAACGAAGCTACAAGTTATCAATACAATATACTAGCTAAACAAATGCCATCAATGAACCAAAGAATTGTTGATGCTTATAAAAACACACGTGAGTTTGTAAATTATATTAAAGAAACCTTACCAACAGCAAAAATTAACTTTGTGTCTGAACAATTAGCGGAACAAGGATTTACACCTTCGGTTTTTTCTTTAGATTTACCAACAAAAGGAAATACAAACGAAGAAAAAGAGACTTATAAAAGGGCTTTAAATCATAAATTAATTAATTTAATGATTACAGAAATTCCTGATGAAAGTAAATATTGTGTTAGTTATGGTCAGCTTAAAGGTTGTTATTGGACGATACCTGCAACTTCTACTCAAGGAACTACCAAAGAAGGTGATAAAGACTATATAGCAAGAGTTGCGCTTTCTGCAAATATGGATCTTGATCTACACAAAAAAGTGTTTCTAAAATTTGTGAAATCTATTTAAAAAATTAATAAATCAGTTGTAGAACATAAATCAATTTTACAACTGATTTATTATTTAAATAAGTAATAATTAGAATTAAATCTATTTCTATAGGTTAATTCTCTATTTTTAAATCCTCTATAAAACTTTCAATAGAATTTGCTTTTTCTACAGAAAAATCTCCAATTTTTGTTCTTCTTAAAGTTGATAAATGTGCTCCAGAATTTAAGGCTTTTCCAAAATCGAAAGCTAAGGAGCGAATATAAGTTCCTTTACTACAAACTACTCTAAAATCTACCTTTGGAAAATCGATATTTGTAATTTCAAATTCAGAAATAGTAACAGTTCTTGCTTTAATCTCTGTAGTTTCTCCTTTTCTAGCTAATTCATACAAGCGTTTACCTTCTTTTTTAATCGCTGAAAAAATAGGTGGTTTTTGTTGAATATCGCCAAGAAACTGAATGGTAGTTTCTTTTATGAGTTCTTCTGTAATATGGTCTGTAGCATACGTTTGATCAACTTCTGTTTCTAAATCGTAACTTGGTGTTGTAGCTCCCAAAGTTATTGTACCTGTATACTCTTTTATTTGACCTTGATAAACATGAATTTCTTTAGTTTGCTTACCAGTACAAATAATTAATAAACCTGTAGCTAAAGGGTCTAAAGTACCTGCATGACCTACTTTAATTTTTTTATTCCAAACTGTTGTTTTATGTTCCAACGTAATTTATTTACAACTTGAAAAGAGGTCCAATTTAAAGGTTTATCAATCAATAAAACCTGACCATCTTTAAAATCTTCTAAAGTCATTAGCTTATAATATTCAAAAAAGAATTAATTTAAGAAAGAGTAAGCAACAGCTATAACTCCTACAATTGCACAATAAATAGAAAAGTAATATAATTTACTCTTTTTAACTAAGGCTATCATCCATTTACAAGCTAATAAACCTGCAAAAAAAGCAGCAATAAAACCAGCTGAAACAGGTATAATCTCTGAAGATTGAAAATTAATATCACCACTTAAAAGATCTTTAGCAATTTTTCCAAAAATTAATGGTACCACCATTAAAAACGAAAATTTTGCGGCTTTAGTTCTATCAATACCCAATAAAACAGAAGTAGATATTGTAGCACCAGATCTAGAAATCCCTGGTAACATTGCTACAGCTTGTGAAACTCCTATAATTACAGCATCCCAAAAAGAAACTTCTTTATTAGTACTCTTCGCTTTATCTGCAAATAATAAAAGAATAGCTGTTACAAATAACATCATACCAACAAAAAATATTTCACCTCCAAAGAAAGACTCTAATTGTTCTTCAAAAAGTAAACCGATAATTACAGCAGGAAACATAGAAAGGATAATTTTTAATGAAAACTTAAACTCTTCGTTCCATTTAAATTGGAATAATCCTTTAAAAATTTCTGCAACTTCTTTTCTAAAAATAACTAACGTACTTAATGCGGTTGCAAAGTGTAAAACTACGGTAAATGTTAAACTCTCTTCTGGCACAGACGTATCACCCAAAACTACTTTTGCTAATTCTAAATGCCCACTAGAGGAAACCGGTAAAAATTCTGTTAACCCTTGTATAATCCCAAGAACTATTGCTTCTATTACATCCATAGTTTATTTTTTAGGGTCTGCTAAAATTGCGTAAATTTCAATTGCTAAACCAATTATCACTAAAGTTGGTGCCAATCGAATTCTTTGCCAATTATAAATTTCGTTGTTAAATACTTCTGGGTTATCGCTACCTCCTCCAGACATAAAAACAAAACCTAAAGTGATAAACACAATACCAATAAGCATTATTATATAGTTTCTTTTACCAAAAAGGAATTGCTGTTGTTTATTGTTTTCTTTTTGCATATTTTTAATAATAAAGTTCGTCTGTTTTTAAATTTAAGAAACGTTGAGTAGCAAAGAAGGTACTTATCCAAGTAATAATAAATGCTGATAAAAGTACACCACCAGCCAAATAACTTAAAGAAAGATAATCTTTTAAAAGCCCAAGACTTGGTATTGTTTTATCTATATAATAAATTACTACAGCTAAACCAATTAATGCTAAAATAGCACCAAATAAACCTAATTTTATACTTCTCCAAATAAATGGTTTTCTAATAAAAGCTTTAGTAGCACCAACCATTTGCATGGTTTTTATGTTAAAACGTTTAGCATAAATAGATAATCTTATTGAGCTATTTATTAAAATCATAGCGATTAAACCAAAAAAACCGCTGACAATTAATAACCAAAAACTAATTCTTTTAATATTTTTAGTTAATAAATTTATAAGAGGCTTATCATAAGAAACATCTGCTACAAAAGCATTTTTTAAAAATTTAGTTTCTAAGACTTGCATTTTTTCTGGTGTAACATGGTCTGCTTTAAGATAAATATCTACTCCATTTTTAAGAGGGTTTTTTCCTAAAAACTGTAAAAAATCTTCTCCAATTTCTTTACTGTATTTTTTTGCTGCTTGTGCTTTACTTGTATAAATTGCTTTTTTAGTAAATTCTTCTTTCAATAAAGATTCTCTAAATGTTTTTATCTGTTTTTGAGTTACATTATCTTTTATAAAAAGAGTGATTGCAACTTTTTCTTTAACTCGATTAGCAACCTGAGTAGATTTTAATAAAATTAAACCTAAAACACCAACCATAAAAAGAACTAAAGCAATACTAATAACTACTGAAATGTAAGAAGATTTCAGACGTCTATTTTGATAAGAATCAAACTTAGTTGACATTTACTTTTTGCTTTAAAATTGCTGCAAGATACAAATTAGCATTGAAAAAATGAATTATTAAAAAATTGAAAAATCTAAAATTCTCTTAAATTTTAATCCTTATTTAATTATTCTATTTCTTGGCACAATTCTATAAGAACTCCGTTCGTAGTTTTTGGATGTAAAAAAGCAACTAATTTATTATCTGCTCCTTTTTTGGGTATTTCATTTAAAACAGTAAAACCTTCTTTTTTTAATCTTGTAATTTCTGTTTTAATATCTTTTACTGCAAATGCAATATGATGAATTCCTTCTCCTTTTTTATCTATAAATCTAGCAATAGGACTTTTAGGATTGGTTGCCTGTAGTAGTTCTATTTTATTAGGCCCCTTTTTAAAGAAAGAAGTTTTTACACCTTCAGATGCAACTTCTTCTGTTTTATAATGTGTTTCACCAAAAAGAGCGGCAAATAATTTATTAGATTTTTCTAAATCTTTTACAGCAATTCCAATGTGTTCTATTTTTTCCATAAAGTAAAAATAAAAAAAGATTTATATCTATTTCATAATTATCAGAAAAATAACAAAGAGTCTATAAAATGAAAAAGAGCTGAAAAAATCAGCTCTTTTTTACAATTTATAAATCCCCCAACTTATAATTGTTTGTTATTATTGTAAATAACGGTTCAAATATACAAATAATATTGCTAATATTCTTAAAAATCGTTTATTGGTTTTTATTAATCGATGAATGAAAGTAAAGTTACGACAAACAGAAAAACTAATTATAATAAGTTTAATTTTTTCATTAACTCACTCTTATTCGATCTACTAACTGGCACAACATCTTTTCTTACCAAAACACTATTATCTTCAATATCAATTATTTCAGAAACATTAATAATAAAAGATCTATGCACTTTAAAAAACATGTTTGAAGGTAATTTATCTAGTATCTTTTTTAAAGTAGAATGTACTATATAATTCTTTTCGTTGGTTTTAATATTTATATAATCACCTTTTGCTTCAATTAAATAAATACTTGCTATATTTACTTTTACAAGTCTTCTATCTACATTAACATAAATATATTCAGATTTGTTTTTATCATCAATTACATCATTTTCTTTATTAGACAAAGAATCTAACTTTTCTAGAGACTTGTTATATCTTTCAAAAGTAATTGGTTTTACTAAATAATCAACAACACTTTTATACTCAAAAGCTTCTAAAGCTAAATTTTTATCTGATGTTGTTAAAATTATTTTTGGTGGGTTGTTTAAGGTTTTAATAAAATCAAAACCAGAAAACGTTGGCATGTGAATGTCTAAATATATAAGATCTATATTATTATTTGTATTTAGATATTTTATAGCATCTATTGCAGAAGAAAACTCTTCTATAACATTTATTTGATCAGATTTTAAGCAAAATTTCTTTATAATTAATCTTGCTGTTGCATCATCATCAATTATAATACAATCCATAATAATAAAATAGAAATTATTTAAGCGTATAAATATACGTGAATTTTGTTTAAAATTTCTATAAAATTTTCGTGGAGTTCAGTATTTTCATTTTTTAACTGTAATTCAAATTCTGAAGCTAGTTCTAGCCCTTTAACTAAACCTAATAAACTAATTTTGTGTTTTATTTTATGAACGTTATTAGCTGCTTCTTTATATTTTTTTGATGAAAAATTCTGATGATATTGTTCTACTTCATCTGGAAATTCTTTTTTAATGATTTCTAAAATACTATTCTGAAACTCTATATCATCTCCAGCAATCTCTTTAATAAATGATAAATTAGGCTTTTCCATTTTGGTTTCTTATCTTTTATAAACTTAGCATACAACTTCACTTTTAGCCCAATATTCAAGTAATGAAGTTACTTTTTTCGAATATTCAGAGTATTTTAAAGGCTTTGTAAAATAGCCAGAAATTCCAATATCAAAACACTTTTTTAAATCTAATTTATTATTGGAGGTAGACATTATTACAACAGGAATATTTTTAAATTTATTACTTTTTTTAAGTTTTAATAAAAATTCAAAACCATTCATTCTTGGCATATTTAAATCTGATATAATTAAATCATAAGGTTTAGTGTTATCATCTAAAAGTAACAATGCTTTTTCACCATTTTCTGCTTCAACAATGGTGTTTGTGCTTTTATTTTCTTTACAGACTTTTATAAACTTTATTCTTTGAATTTTATCATCATCAACTAAAAGTATTTTAAGGGGTTTCACTATATGATTTTTAAGTTCTTAACAAAAGTCATTTAAAAAAACTTATTTATTTTATTTATTTGTTAAGCAGTAAAAAAATCACTTTAAAAGGTAAATCTTCCTAGTTAAACTGTATTTTTTCAAATAGTTATCTGTCTATCAATCTGTTGATCTAAAGATATAAAAGTTTCGGTTCTAGAAACTCCTTTAATACTCTGTATATCCTTATTTAAAAGATGCATTAAATCTTCATTATTTTTACAAAGAATTTTAATAAAAACAGCATAATTCCCTGTAGTATAATGGCTTTCTACAACCTCTGGAATATCTTTTAGTCTTTTTATGGCAGAAGAGTATAAACTAGAAGAGTCTAAAAAAACTCCTACAAAAGCAGTAGTGGTATAGCCCAAAGATTTAGGGTTTATTATCATTCTATAACCGTCTATTAACTCAGATTTTTCAAGTTTTCTTAATCTTTGATGAATAGCAGCTCCAGAAATACCAACTTCTCTAGCAATACTTAAAACAGGTGTTCTAGCATCTTTTACCAGTCTTTTTATGATAATCTTATCTATTCCGTCAATTTTCATAGTAGAAAAATTTTAGCCTAAAGATAAAAAAATAGAGAACACAAAATTGTATTCTCTATTTTAATATATAATTATAAGATAAATTTAAATTACGACTTCATTACAAAGTCTTCCATAAATTTAGTTGTATAGTTCCCTGCAATATAATCTGGATGATCCATTAATTGCCTATGGAAAGGTATTGTTGTTTTAATTCCTTCAATTACAAACTCATCTAGAGCTCGTTTCATTTTATTAATTGCCTCTTCTCTTGTTTGAGCTGTAACAATTAATTTAGCAATCATAGAATCGTAGTTTGGCGGAATCATATAACCTGCATATACATGTGTATCCATTCTTACTCCATGTCCTCCAGGAGCGTGAAAAGTAGTAACTTTTCCTGGTGCTGGTCTAAAATTGTTGTGCGGGTCTTCAGCGTTAATTCTACATTCAATTGAATGTAGTTGAGGATAATAGTTTTTTCCTGAAATTGGAACACCAGCTGCTACTAAAATCTGTTCACGAATTAAATCGTAATTAACCACCTCTTCTGTTATTGGATGTTCTACTTGTATACGAGTATTCATCTCCATAAAGTAGAAATTTCTGTGCTTATCAACTAAAAACTCTACGGTTCCTGCACCTTCGTACTTAATATATTCTGCAGCTTTTACAGCCGCTTCTCCCATTTTCTCTCTCAATTCATCTGTCATGAAAGGAGAAGGAGTTTCTTCAGTTAATTTTTGATGACGTCTTTGTACAGAACAATCTCTCTCTGATAAATGACAAGCTTTACCATAAGAATCTCCAACAATTTGAATTTCGATATGTCTAGGCTCTTCAATAAGCTTTTCCATATACATATCATCATTTCCAAAAGCGGCTTTACTTTCATGTCTTGCAGAATCCCAAGCATCCTTTAAATCTTCAGCTTTCCAAACAGCTCTCATTCCTTTACCTCCACCTCCGGCAGAAGCTTTTAACATAACAGGATATCCTGTTTCAACTGCTAATCTTTCACATTGTTCAAAATCAGCTATTACACCTTCAGAACCAGGTACACAAGGCACTCCAGCTTCAATCATAGTAGACTTCGCATTCGCTTTATCTCCCATTTGATCGATCATTTTACCTGTTGCTCCAATAAATTTAATATTATGCTCTTCACATAAATTAGAAAACTTGGCGTTTTCAGATAAAAATCCATATCCAGGATGAATAGCATCTGCATTTGTAATTTCTGCAGCTGCAATAATATTAGACATTTTTAAATATGACTCGCTACTAGGAGCAGGACCAATACAAACAGCTTCATCTGCAAATCTAACATGCAGACTTTCTTCATCTGCTTTAGAATAAACCGCCACTGTTTTAATGCCCATTTCTTTACAGGTTCTAATAACACGTAATGCTATTTCCCCTCTATTGGCAATCAGTATTTTTTTAAACATGATATGAGTTTTGAGTTATAAGTTATGAGTTTGAGCTAGAAAAATTCTAAACTCTAAATTCTAAACTCTTTCAGTTATGATGGATCTACTAAAAATAATGGTTGATCAAATTCAACCGGCGAAGAATCATCTACTAAAACTTTAACGATTTTACCTGATACTTCAGATTCTATTTCATTAAATAATTTCATAGCTTCAATAACACAAACTGTATCTCCAACACTAATTTCTGAACCAACTTCTACAAAGTTAGGTTTGTCTGGTGAAGGTTTTCTGTAAAAAGTTCCAATAATAGGAGACTTTACTGTGATATAATTAGAATCATCACTCGTTGCTGCTGGAGCAGGAGTAGATATTTCTACTACTGGTGCTGCAGCTACTGGTGCTGCTACTTGTGGCAATCCTGCCATTGGTGCAGCTTGTACAATTGTAGTTTCAGTTTTTTCTGAACCGGTTTTAATTGTAATCTTAATGTCTTCCATTTCTAACTTTACCTCGCTTGCGCCAGATTTTGCTACAAATTTTATAAGATTTTGAATTTCTTTAATATCCATACTTCTTACTGTTTAGTTAATTATTTTTTATGAATTATATGCCCATTTAAGATAAATAGCTCCCCAAGTGAAACCACCACCAAATGCGGCAAAAATTAAATTGTCTCCTTTTTTTAATTGATTTTCATAATCTGCTAATAAAAGTGGTAAAGTAGCTGATGTTGTGTTTCCATATTTATGAATGTTCATCATTACTTTATCAGAACCAACACCAACTCTTTTTGCTGTTGCTTCAATAATCCTTTTATTTGCTTGATGTGGAACTAACCACTGAATATCTTCTTCTTTTAGATTATTTCTAGTTAACATTTTTTCTGATACATCTGCCATATTAGAAACTGCATATTTAAAAACAGTTTTTCCTTCTTGATGTACAAAATGTTGCCCTTTTTTAACCGTTTCTTCCGTTGGAGGTAAAATAGAACCACCAGCTTCAATCTTTAAAAACTCTCTTCCAATTCCATCGCTTCTAAGATATTCGTCTTGCAAGCCTAAATTTTCCGTATTAGGTTCAAATAAAACAGCTCCTGCTCCATCACCAAAAATAATACAAGTTGCCCTGTCTTTATAATCAATAATAGAAGACATTTTATCTGCTCCAATCAAGAGCACTTTTTTATATCTACCAGATTCAATATAGCTTGAAGCTGTAGACATACCATAAAGAAAACTAGAACATGCTGCTTGTAAATCGTATGCAAATGCATTTTTAGCGCCAATTTGAGTAGCAGTAAACACTGCCGTTGAGGCTACTGGTAAATCTGGTGTTGCAGTTGCAACGAGAACCAAATCTATATCTTCTGGATCTATGTTTGATTTTTTAAGTAAATCTTGCGCAGCTTTAATTGCCATATAAGAAGTACCTAAACCTTCACCTTTTAGAATTCTTCTTTCTTTAATACCAGTTCTTGATGTAATCCATTCATCATTAGTTTCTACAAAGGTTGCTAACTCTTTATTGGTTAGAACATATTCAGGAACATACTTCCCTACTGCTGTAATTGCTGCAGTGATTTTTGTCATAATAGTTGTTTGTTACCAAGTATTTTGGAAAACCAAAAGTAGTGAAAAATAGTTCACCTTTTTAGGTAAAAACCATCTAAAGAGATACTTTTTACCTAAAAAACGTAAAAAAACCCTCAATAATGAGGGTTTTCGTGTACTGTAAAAAGTATTTTTTAAGCTTCTGCTGCTGCAGATTCTAAAACAATTTGTCCTCTGTAATAAAGTTTACCTTCATGCCAGTGAGCTCTGTGATATAAGTGAGATTCACCAGTTGTTGGATCTGTAGCAATTTGCTGATAAGATGCTTTATAATGAGTTCTCCTCTTGTCTCTTCTAGTTTTAGATATCTTTCTTTTAGGATGTGCCATTTTATGTCTATTTTTCTGTTATTAAATTCTTTAATTTATCCCACCTTGGGTCTGTATTTTCTACAGTTTTTACTTCTTTTATTGTTAATTCTTTTAACTTGTTTAAAGCTTCAGATTCCATTGTGCCATCTAAAACTTTTGGATGCACTCTTTTATTAGGAACTGCTAAAACAATCATTTCGTAAATAAACTGAGCTACATTAAATTCATATGCTCCATGTGGTAATATTAATATTTCCTCATTTTCATCGTTATATTCTTCTCCAAAATTTACTACTAATGGTAATTCTGATACTATTTCTTGTTGATATAACTCATTTGTTAAATCACAAGGAACTTCAACAGAACCATTTGCACTAAAACTTAGTTCAAACAATGTACTCTTTTTTACGAATGTTAGCGAAACTTTTATTAATGAACTTTCATATTCATCAAAATTAAAAGCTTCAAAGAACTTATTATCAATTGTATAATCAAACGTATGATTACCTAATTTTAACCCTACAAACTGTATGTTAAATTGTTTCAAGTATTTCATTATCAAACATCAATTGAGCCGGCAAAGATACAAAAAAATGTTTTTCTGCAATATTTTATATCAAAAAAAGAATATTCTTTATTTAGCCCTAACAACCAATGGGGTTTTAGTAAGCTCTAAATACTCTTTTCTTGTTTTAAAAACTTGAATGGCAGTAAATAATGCCTCCATAAATGACGATGAACTTGCTTTGTTTTTTCCCGCAATATCATACCCTGTTCCATGATCTGGAGAGGTTCTAATATGACATAACCCCGCAGTAAAATTAACACCCTTACCAAAAGATAACGCTTTAAATGGCGCTAAACCTTGATCGTGATAGGTTGCCAATACTCCATCAAACTGTTTATAAGTTTCAGAACCAAAAAAACCATCTGCTGCATAGGGTCCAAAAACTAGCTTACCAGTTTCCTTAATTTCTTCTATTGTTGGTTTTATAATTTCGTCATCTTCTTTACCAATAACACCTTTATCTCCACAATGTGGATTCAAAGATAAAACAGCTATTTTTGGCTTATCAATACCAAAATCTTGTTTTAAAGAAGTATACATAGTTTCTACTTTACTCTTTATTAATGCTGGTGTAATCGATTCTGCTACTTTAGATATAGGAATATGACCTGTAATTAAACCTATTCTTAACTCATCTGTCATTAAAATCATTAAACTTTCACCTTCTAAATTAGCTGCTAAATATTCTGTATGACCAGGAAAATTAAAAGTTTCAGATTGTATATTTTCTTTATTGATTGGCGCTGTTAACAACACATCAACTTTATCTTCTTTTAAATGTTTTACGGCTGATTCTAATGATTTTGCAGCATAATCTCCAGAAACTTTAGTTGCTTTACCAAGTTCTATAACTACTTCTTCTTTCCAGATATTTAAAATATTTATTTTTGCATGATTTATTTGATTAATAGATGTTATTCCGTGAACAGGAGTATCTATTCCTAAAGCTTTTTTATGATAAGCAATCGCTTTTGTTGCTCCAAACAAAACTGGAGTACAAAAATCTAACATTCTTTTATCCTGAAAAGTTTTCAAAATTACTTCAATACCAATTCCATTTAAATCTCCAATTGAAATTCCAACGATTATTTTATCAGATTTATCCATAGTTCTCTTCTAATATTGCTATTTTTGATGTGTACAAAAGTAACCAATTTTTAACGATATGTTTACAGGAATTATAGAAACACTTGGAGTTGTAACAAATGTAGTAAAAGAACAAGAAAATGTTCATTTAACAATAAAAAGTACAATTACAAACGAACTAAAAATAGACCAAAGTGTTGCACATAATGGTGTGTGTTTAACAGTAGTTGCCATTAATAATGACGAATATACAGTTACAGCAATTAAAGAAACTTTAGATAAAACCAATATTGGCAAATTAAAAAATGCTAACATTGTAAACTTAGAACGTGCAATGAAATTGGGAGATCGATTGGACGGACATATTGTACAAGGTCATGTTGATGAAACTGGTACTTGTAAAAACATCGAAGATAAAAACGGAAGTACAGTGTATACTTTTGAATATAATTCTGATAAAAACAACAACATTACTATAGAAAAAGGTTCTATTACTGTTAATGGTGTTAGTTTAACGGTTGTAAACTCTAAGAAACATGAGTTTTCTGTTGCTATTATTCCTTACACAAAAGAACATACCACTTTTAAAACCTTGCAAGTAAATGATACTGTAAATTTAGAGTTTGATGTAATTGGGAAGTATGTTGCTAGATTGAACGGTTTTAACAACTAGAAATATTTTTTAAGCTAGAAGTAGTCTTCTCAATACAATTTTGCAAAAAAACAAAATCACTCGATGTGACATTATGTTTATTAAACTTAATAACAAAACTTTTGGTCATTATGAAAGAGGAATGAATGAAGTAATCTGTTTACATTAGTTCTTAGCTTTTTTATTAAGACATTGCTTCACTATTTTCGCAATGACAAACTAAACAGTTTCTTCTTTTTTATGCAAAAAACGTGTCAACTTCATAGAAAGATCTAACATAATAATTTTAGCGTTTCCATTTCTTTCTATATGATATATGGCTTCACTAATTTCTTTTTCTATTTCTATAATATTTCCAGAATGTACAAAAGGGGCAAATTTCGATAAATTAAAACCAGATTTTGTTTCCATAAAAACCAACTGATCAGACTTATAGTTCATTAAAAGTGCTTGTCTAAAAAATTGCAAACAATAATCTAAAAAACGTTTTTGAGTTTCTCTACCAGATTTTGCAATTGTATCTGACCAAGAAATTAATTGCTCAACAACAGCTGCATTTCCTTTTGCCTTAAACGCTGTTCTAATCCAAGTAATAAACCATTCTTCAAAAACCAAATCATTACTATCATTTTGTGATAAATGCAACGCTTTGTTATAGTTTCCTTCTGCTTGATGTGCTATTTTTGTAGCTTCATTATCTGCAACCTGATTATTTACAATTAACGAGTTTGCAATATCTTGTTCTGATAAAGCAGGAAAATGTAAGGCTTGACAACGTGATTTTATTGTATTTATAATCTGCTCTTCGTTTTCTGTAATCAACAAAAAAACAGTTTTCTCTGGCGGTTCTTCTATCAGTTTTAATAATTTATTTGCAGCAGCGATGTTCATCTTTTCTGCCATCCAAATTATCATCACCTTAAAACCACCTTCGTAACTTTTAAGCCTTAATTTTTTCACAACTGCTTCAGCTTCATCAACACCAATTAAACCTTGCTTGTTTTCTACGCCAATGTGTTGCAACCAATTAAACAAACTTCCATAAGGCTGAGTAGCAATAAAATCGCGCCAATCTTCTAAAAAAAGATTACTTACGGCATGTTTTTTTACAGAATCGTTTGTTGTTACCGGAAAAGCAAAATGCAAATCTGGATGCTGTAATTTGTTACATTTTATAGTACAAGCATCTGCATTCTCTGAAAAATTACATAATAAAAATTGAGCATAGGCAATTGCCATTGGCAGCGTACCACAACCTTCTTTACCTACAAACAACTGCGCATGCGGTATCCTACCATTTTCTGCAGATTTTTGTAAGTGTTTTTTAATATGATCTTGACCTATAATTTGGTTGAAAAGCATAAGCAAATATAAAAATTTGTTTGTCACTAATTCACAAATTATACTTATAAATAATAAGTAGTTGTTTAAACTTTTAATTAGTAAATTATTGGTTAATTTTAAACAATTAATTTACGCAAACGTTATCTTAATTTTTGAGTTCTCAATTTTAGTAACCGTAAATAAAAAAGTATTTTTGTTGAAAATACATCAACAAAAAAAATGAAAACACTTAAAGATTTTAATTTCGAAAATAAAAAAGCAATTATTCGCGTAGATTTTAACGTGCCTTTAAATGATAAATTTGAAGTTACAGACGCTACAAGAATAGAGGCTGCAAAATCTACTATTATTAAAGTTTTAGAAGATGGAGGAAGCTGCGTTTTAATGTCGCATTTAGGGCGTCCGAAAGGAAAACAAAATGAATTTTCTTTACAACACATTGTTGCTAAAGTTAAAGAAATTATTGGTGTTAACGTAAAATTTGTTGAAGACTGCATAGGTGCTAAAGCAGAAGATGCTGTTGCTAACTTAGAAAATGGTGAAGTTTTATTACTAGAAAATCTTCGTTTTTATGAAGAAGAGAAAAAAGGTGATGTTGCTTTTGCAGAAAAGCTTTCTAAACTTGGTGATATTTATATAAATGATGCTTTTGGAACTGCACACAGAGCACATGCATCAACAACCATTATTGCACAATTTTTTGAAGAGAATAAATGTTTTGGAAACTTATTGGCTAGAGAAATTGAAAGTATAGATAAGGTTTTAAACAACTCTGAAAAACCAGTTTTAGCAATTTTAGGTGGTGCAAAAGTATCTTCTAAAATTACTGTAATCGAAAACATTTTAGATAAAGTAGATCATTTAATTATTGGTGGTGGAATGAGTTTTACTTTTATTAAAGCACAAGGAGGAACTGTTGGAGATTCTATTTGTGAAGATGATAAAATGGATTTAGCTTTAGAGATTTTAAAACAAGCAAAAGAAAAAGGTGTAGAAGTTCATATTCCTGTAGATGTAATTGCTGGAGATGATTTTAGCAATACAGCTAACACTCAAATTTTAGATATTAATGCTCTTCCAGAAGGATGGCAAGGTTTAGATGCTGGTCCAAAATCTATAGAAAATTTTGATGTTGTTGTTAATAAATGTAAAACCATTTTATGGAATGGTCCTTTAGGTGTTTTTGAAATGGAGACTTTTTCAGGTGGAACAATTGCATTAGGACACTCTATTGATAAAGCTACCAAAAACGGAGCATTTTCTTTAGTTGGTGGTGGAGATTCTGTTGCTGCTGTTAAACAATTTGGTTTCGCAGAAAAAGTAAGCTATGTTTCTACTGGTGGTGGCGCTATGTTAGAAATGCTAGAAGGTAAAGCTTTACCAGGTATTGAAGCTATTTTGAAATAAAAAAAACATTAAAATATTATAAAAAAGTTCTCATCTCAGAGAACTTTTTTTATGCTCTTAATTTTCCTAAATAAGTCCTATTTTTGTTATTCTTAATAAAATTAAACATCAATAATGAAATACACAACATTACCAAATACAGATACAAAAGTTTCTAAGATTTGTTTAGGCACAATGACATGGGGAAACCAGAATACAGAGGCAGAAGGTCATGAACAAATGGATTATGCACTAGATAATGGTGTTAACTTTTTTGATGTTGCAGAACTATATCCTGTACCTGCAAATGCAGAAACTTATGGAGATACAGAAAGAATAATTGGTACTTGGTTTAAAAAAACCGGTAATAGAGACAAAGTAGTTTTAGCTTCTAAAATTGCAGGTGGTGGAGACTATACTGCTCATATTAGAAATGGTGGTTTAAACAAAGAAAACTTAATAGATGCTATAGATAAGAGTTTACAGCGTTTACAAACAGATTATATAGATTTATATCAATTACATTGGCCAAACAGAGGTGTAAACGTTTTTGGGCTTAGAGATTATCCTTTTAAAACAGCTTCTAATGAAGCTGAAAATTATTTAGAAATTTTAGAAACTTTAAACGGTTTTATTAAGCAAGGAAAAATAAAACACATTGGTTTGTCTAACGAAACCCCTTGGGGAACGATGAAGTACTTACAAGCTTCTGAGCAATACAATTTACCAAAACCTGTAACTATACAGAATTCATATTCTATGATTCATAGAGGATATGAAGTTGGAATGAGCGAAGTTTCTATGAGAGAAAATATTGGTTTGTTAGCATATTCTCCTTTAGCACAAGGAATTTTAACCGGTAAATATTTAGATGGAAATTTACCAGAAGGTGCAAGAGGAACTTTGTTTCCAAGGTTTGTTGCTAGGTATAAAGGTGATTTATCTACAAAAGCGGTTGCTAAGTATTTAGAAATAGCAAAAAAACACAATCTAACTCTTACCGAATTGTCTTTAGCATTTATAAATCAGCTACCATTTGTAACAAGTAATATTATTGGTGCAACGAAAATGAGTCAATTAAAAGAAAATATTAACTCAATTAATATTGATTTATCTGATGAAATCTTAAAAGAAATTGAAGCTGTTCATGCAGAAATTCCTAATCCAGCGCCGTAGATTAGTAGGAAGTTATTTAGTATTCAGTTAGCAGTAAAAAAACATTTGTAATCAAAAAAATCTTATCAATTGGTAAGATTTTTTTAGTTTATAAAATTTTAATGGGTAATATTATATAAAAACTTTCCTACAACTTCTCCCCCATTATATAGAAATCCAATAAAAAACAACACAAAGAACAACGCTATTGTTAAGTTAATAATTGTTTTCTCTTTAATAGATAGTGCTTGATATTTTACAATAAACTTATCAATAAAAAAATCGCTTTCTTTTGTTTTCATAATTTTAGTTTCTCTTATAACTTTATTACTTTATTTTCTAGTAATTGATACTCTTCACCACTCTCTTTGCAAGTAGCAAAACCTAGATCGTTAAACTCTAAACGATGCCCAAACTCACTAACCCAACCAATTTGATTAGAAGGATTTCCAACAACCAAAGCATAGGGTAAAACTTCTTTAGTAACCACTGCTCCTGCTCCTATAAAAGCATATTCGCCAATATTATTACCACAAACAATAGTTGCATTTGCACCAATACTTGCGCCTTTTTTTACAAGCGTTTTTAAGTATTCATTTTTTCTGATGATTGCACTTCTAGGGTTTATCACATTTGTAAAAACCATTGAAGGCCCCAAAAAAACATCGTCTTCACAAATAACACCTGTGTAAATCGAAACATTGTTTTGCACTTTTACATTTTTACCTAAAACAACTTCAGGTGAAACAACAACATTCTGTCCTAAATTACAAGATTCTCCAATAATACAATTTGGCATTATATGGCTAAAATGCCAAATTTTAGTACCTTTTCCAATACTGCAATCAGCATCTATAATTGCTGTTTCGTGTGCAAAGTAATCCATATAAAAATTTAATATCCTGTATTGTTATTTTCTTGTTTTGTACAAATTTCTTTAGCAGATGAAGTTCCTATTCTATCAACTCCTAAAGAAATCATTTTTAAAGCTGTACCGTAATCTCTTACACCACCTGCAGCTTTTATTTGTAATGGTTTTGCGTTTTCAACAATCAGTTTCATTGTATCAAAAGTAGCTCCGTTTGGTTTATTACTTTCTGTTTTAAAAAATCCTGATGATGATTTTACAAACACTTTTTTTATTGCAGATTTATCAAAATTTGTAAGAACAACATCTTTTATCAATTGTGAAATTACAATTATTTCTTCTGATGATAAAGCGGCAACTTCTATAATCCATTTTACAACTTTATTGTTATCAATACAAAGTTTTGTTCCTTCTAAAACCTCAGCTTTTACAAAATCTATTTCTCCTTTTTTAAAAGCATTATAGTTAATTACAAAATCGAGTTCATCTGCTTGTAAAGCAATTGCTTTTTTAGCTTCAATTATTTTATTTTCTGTGGATGAATCTCCGTTAGGAAAATCGATAACGGTACCAATTAAAAAAGCTGCTTTAGCATCTAAACGCATATTTTTAGCCAAAGAAATGTAATTTGAACGAAGCATAACTAGCTTATAATTGTACATTATAGCTTCGTTAATTAAACCTATTACTTTTTGTTCATTCTCAGTTTCCGAAATAGCTGCTTGAGAAGCCGTTTTTAAATAAGTAGCATCTAAAAATTGATTAATTTTCATAAACTCAAAAATACGGAATAATAAAAAACCCAACTTAAAAAGTTGGGTTGAAATTTAATATTAGGGGAAAAATTTAATCTACCTGAAATGAAATAGGCAGCGTATATCTAACTCTTACATTTTTATCATTCTGTTTACCAGGTGTAAATTTTGGCAATTTCTCAATTAATTGTTGCGTTTCCTTTTTTAGTTTTGTGTGCGGAGCTCTTATTTTTATATCCATCACATTTCCTTTATCATCAATAATAAATTGAGTATGAATCTTATATTTTCCAGAATTCAATCCTAAATCACTTGCTAAATCAGCATCGAAATTACGCTGTACAAATCGTTTCATTTTTTTATCAAAACATTTTTTATTTTCAGTTTTAGATAAACCTTCACAACCTTTAAAAACAGGTGCTTCTTGTATAAAATCGTAAGGAACATCATTAACAATCTCTTCTTTTATTTCTACCTCTACAATACTTTCTTCGGTTACCTCAATAAAATTATCTTTAGTATCATCTAAAAAATCGTGTTCTATAACATTATTATCACCTTTTACAACCTCATCTAGAATAAAAATTTGAGGTAATGTAGTCTTCGGCTTAGGTACAGTTTTAGGTTGTTTTACAAAGATTATATCTTGATCTGGCTCTAGAATAACCCTATCTGGAATATCATAATCTGCAGCAACAGATTTTGTTTGAGGTGTTTTGTGCTCTAACGTTAGGTAAACGATAAAGAGCACTAATACAAGACCTAACTGTGTAAAAATGTTAGAGAATTTTTCTAATTGTTTGGTTGGTATTTTTTTTAAGTTTTTCATAATTAGAAAGTTTTTAAATGTTAAGACTTTGTTAAAACAAATAATGAGCCAAAAAAAACAGCATCAAAATACTTTGATGCTGTTACATAATTAAAATCACGAACACATAACCTAAAATTATGTTTTCTACTTTCTCTTTTTTTACTGAAATGTTTTTACCAACTATAAGTTTCGTTTGTATAATAGTTTGTATAAGTTCCTGTTCCATCAGCATTCCACTCATACAAAGCAGTTAAAGTATTAGAATAATATACTTTTAAGTTGCCAGAATTGTCTGTGGCATTAGATTCTAAAATAAGTTTAAAATCATCAGAGCTTAATTCAATTTTAATATCTTCATCATTAACCCACCATTTTATGGTAGATTCTACAATATTATCATAATACAAATTAACTTCTGCATAACTACCATCTATTAATTGATAACCTGCCATTAATTTGCCTGTAAAATCTGGTGAAGTAACATAATATGTAAATGAATATCTATCTGATGCTTCTGTAATTGTATACTCTACAGTTGTATCTCCAGAAGACCAAGAATACGTTTGGGTATTAGAACTAGATGATTTTGATACTACTTTTGATGATGTTTTAGTTGATAAAGCATAATCTGGAATTACAAATAAAGAAGAAAATGAAGTACTTAGTGATTTTAAAGATTCAAACTGAGCATTTGCTTCTTGGGCATATTGATTGTTAGAGTTCATTAAAGCAGATGGTACAGAAAGATTGTTAATCTCTTCTACAAAATCTTGCATTACAATTTCTGATAGGTTTTCGCTATTTTCTTCTAAGTTATCATCTTCATTATTACTACACGAAGAAAAAACAAGTACAATTGTAATTGCTAGTAAAGCTAAAAAATTTTTAAGATTTGTGTTTGTTGTTTTCATAATTGTTTTCATAGTTATTTTTTTTAGTGAATATTTGATAATTTCTATTTAAAGTTTTAATAAGATAAATTTGATGCTATCACATAATTAAAACATGAACACATAACCATAAAATTACCTTTTCTACTTTCCCTTCTTTCTTTTTTCTTGATTACTTAATTTATAATAAGTTTTTTAGAGCTTACTTTGTTATTAGACGTTATTTTAATTAGGTAAATCCCTTTTGATAGCGTAGAAGAGTTTAATGTAATTTCTTTCTTAAGAATAGCATTTTTAAAAATGACTCTTTTACCAATTACATTAAAAACTTCTACCTTATCAACTGTAAAAACTGGGGAACTAATTTTTATAAATTGTGTTGCAGGGTTTGGGTATAAATTTATTTTTGTATCATCATTTAAAGAATTATTTAAAGACAATACACTTGTTTCATTTACCTCTAAAGTAAATGTTCCTGTTTCTGATTGATTATTTTGGCTCTTATTTGAAGCTGCTTCAATCCAAACTTTTAAATTAAGGTTTTTACCAACAGTTAAGTTTTTTAATGATATCTTTTCTCCACAAGCAATTGGATCTGTACTATTACATGTTTCGTAAACTGCAAATTTTAATAAGCCACCAAAACCAGCACCTTCTACACTTAACTCTCCGCTTTGAGGCACAATTATAGAAAACCAAACATCTGCAATTACATTTCCTGCAACGCAAGGTGCATTATTATTTGCATTACCACTTTTTACATCACCTGGTGTTACTTGCCCAAAAGTTAACGGAATTGCATTTGTACAATTATTATTTACAGGAGCACAATCTGTAGAATAAGAAGAATGTGCGTCTTTAGATGTCCAATACGTATTACTAAAACTAACATCATCTACTTCTATACAAGTTAAGTTTGCATTGTTATCTACATCAAAACTAAAAAGGACAGTGTTTATTCCGTTTTTAACATTTAATCCTATCAATTCATTATTAGAAACATCTAATTCTACTAAGTTTGTGTTTTTTTGAAAATCGATATATTTTAACTTGTTATAACTTGCAACAATTCTTTTTAATTGAATATTAGAATAAACGTTTAAGTTTTCGAGTTGATTATCACTACAATTTAGTAGAAAAATTTTCTCATTTTTACTAATATCTAATGTTGTTAATTGATTTGAAAAACACCATAATCTTTCTAAATCAAGCAACTTAGAAACGTCTAAAGCATCTAATTTATTTACACCAATACTTAGGTCTTTTAAAGCTACATTTTTACTTAAATCTATAGTTGTTAGTTGATTTCTAGAAATAACTAATTCGGTTAATTTTATGTTTTTACTTAAATCTATTGCAGTAATTGCATTCTGAGCAATATTTAAAACTTCTAAATTTATGTTTTTAGAAAAATCTACATTTACAATAGAATTTAAACCTGCATCTAAACTTTTTAAAGCTATAAAATCTTCGATACCAGTTAAATCTACTATACTTTCATCATTTATATCTAAACTTTCTACTACAGAAATTTTATCTGTATCTACAAACCCATCATTATCTTCTCCATTACCTAAGCCTTTATATTCTAAATAACTTTCAAAATTTGCATCTGGTATTGCTGTTTGTTCGTTACATTCTTCTGCAAATCTACTTGTGGTATCTTTATACCAAGAAGAATCGTTATCGCTATACTCTTTATCATCTACCAAAATACATGTTAAATCAGAATTATTTTCACTTGAAAAAATTCTAATTTTAGTATTGTTTTCATTTTGAATATTTAAATCTGTTATTTCGTTTTTATCACAATAAACATGTGTTAAATCTTTATTTTTAGTAAAATCTAACAATGTTAATTTATTCTCTTTTGCATTAAAACTTCTAAGTTTTGTATTGTTAGAAAGATCTAATAGAGATACATTATTTTTATTAATATAAAGCTCTTCTAAATCTATTAAACTAGTAACATCTAAACTAGAAATATTGTTTTCTTTACAGTTTAACTCAATTAAATTGGTATTTTTAGAAACATCTAAACTTGTTAATTGATTTGTAGCTAAATATAGTTCTGCTAATTTTGTATTATTCGATATATCTATAGATGTTAATTGACTATCTACTACAGTCAAAGAAGTTAAGTTAGTGTTTTTTGAAATATCTAATGAAACTAAAGATTCGTAAGAATCATAAATTGCTAGTTCTATAAGTTTAGTATTGTTAGAAATATTTATAGTTTGGGTTTGAGTACTTGTTAAGATTAACCTTTCTAAATTTGAATTTTGACTAAAACTTAAGTTCTCTAACTGATTATTTGAATTCGCAATAAATTCTGTTAACGCCGCAAAATCTTGTAAACCTGTTATATCATGAACAGCATCACTGGTAGAAAAACTTACTCTTGTAATATTTACAATATCTGCAGTTAGTACTTCGCCATTTATTACTCCATCAGAATCAATATTAGCTTGTATCAAATACCGTTCGAAGTTTACATCAGGTATACTCGTAGTTTGTGCTAAAAAATGTGCTGTAATTAGCAATGTAAAAAAAGTAAAGTATATTTTTTTCATAGTTTTTGTTTTTTAAAATCCTAAAGATTTATATTCATTTGTGTTAATTGTTACTGCCTTATTTTTATTATATTTTACAACCTTCATATTAGCCATTTCGTTGCCGTTTTTATAATTAACTTCCAATACAAAACCCTCTACAACACCTACTTTTCCAATACCTAATAGACTCATATTTTTATTGCTTGCAGGAAAATTATTAGTAGCCCAAACACTTACAGAAATTTCTTCATAAGCATGTTTATACTCATAACAATTGTAACCTAAAATAGATTTTGTTGCACCTGTCTTTTTTAAATCTCTAGAGTCTGCGGGTATTTTATCATCAAAACCTGTTTGAAAATATGCATCTTGAGCAACAGATTTTTTCATTTTCATACCACCAACATCCATAAACATTGTAATACTTTTAGGCGTTACAACATTGTACATTTTACCTTCATCTCCCATTTCTGCAGAAGCAATAGACATTGCATAAATATCCTCGTAATTACCTGTTAAAAATTCCATATCTACTGCAGAACCATCACTAGAAGTCATTTTAACCTCTAAACTAGACGAAAAAGAAAAAGTACTTGGTATTCTTATAGCAGTACTATTAGATTCAAAAGAAGTGTTTGCATCTGAATTCTTATTACTATTTTTTGAAACTGAATTTTTATTTTTTTCTTCAGAAGAAGTATTCGCAAATCTTTTATCTACAATTTCAGAAATATTTAAACTCGTATAAGAACCTTCTATTGGTTTATCTCCTTCTCTTGTATTCCAAGTTCCTTTTAAAGAAAAAACAATTTTTTTACTATCTGCATGATGTATGATTATTTGCCCATCTTTAGTATTTAAATAACCAGCACCATTAAAAGCGAGTGCATAACCTACAGGATAAGCGTCTACAGGAGCAATAATTTTATCTGAGTTATACGTTTTTACAGCATTTGATAAATTATTTTCATCGAACTTACCATAAACAGATACGGTAACATCTGTTGTAACATATTCGATACCAAAATTGTACAGCTTTAAAACACCAGTATCTCCTTTAAGTTTTGGCATATGGTTAGACTCCTCAATTTTAGGCTCTTCCACTTTTTTCTTACCATCTAAAGTTTCATCGATAACCTTATCTGTTTCTTTATCTATTTTGTTTTCTAGTTTCTGCTCTACCTTATTTTGTACTTTCTTTTTAAGCTTTTTCCAAAATTGTGCATTAACAGAAGAAGTAGTTGCTAAAAGGAGAAAACAAAATAAAAGAGATTTAATTAATTTCATAGCTTATAAAATTTGTGTTAATTACTTTAGTTACAAATATTAGATAAACATCAAATTAAAAAAAGAGGTTTGTATAAATGGTAGTTAGATATGTGTAGATGGTTATTAACTAGTTTTTTAATAGAATATGTAAGTTATAATCCTATAAACACAGATTACCTCTTAAAACAAACAGTTTGTACATTCTTAAACCTCTTATTAAAAAAATATTTTAACTTTGAGAAAATTGACTACTATGATTAAAGCTGTTATTATAGATGATGAACCTAAAGCAATACAGGGTTTAGTTTGGGAACTTTCTAATTTTGAAAATGAACTAGAAGTTGTTGCAACTTTTACAGAACCAGAAAAAGCGATTCCCTATTTAAAAGACTCTAAAATTGATTGTCTTTTTTTAGATATAGAAATGCCAACTATGGATGGTTTTCAGTTTCTAAAAAAAGTGGACAAAAAAGACTTTGCAGTAGTAATTACTACAGCTTATAATGAATATGCAATTACTGCTTTAAAAAACGAAGCAATAGATTATCTGTTAAAACCCATAGATACAGATGATTTAGCAGAAACAATTAATAAAATAAAAAAACACAGTGCAAAAGGGTTTAGTGCTGAAAAGTTTGAAGACATTTTATTAAAATTTAACAACAAATTAAATCATAAAAAAATTACGATAAATACCGATGGAAAACTAGTTTTTTTAGAACCAAAAGATATTTTTTATGTAGCTTCAGACGGCAATTATTCTACGCTATATTTATCTGATAACAAAAAAATTGTTGTTACAAAAAAGCTTAAAGAAGTTAACGAACTTTTTCCTTCAGAACAATTTTTTAGAATTCATAACTCTTACATTATCAACCTTCATAAAATTAAAGAATTTTTAAAAACCGATGGATATGTAGTTTTAGAAAACAATGCTAAAATTCCTGTTTCTAGACAAAAAAATCTGAATTTTTAAAAAAATATAATCATTATGAAAATTAAATACTTCCTAATTTTAGTATTATTTGGCTTTTCATTCACCTTTTTTCTCAGCAAAAAAAACAACCTTTAGAAAAAACCTTAGAAAGTGTTTTAACAACTAAACCAGCTACATATAAAGAAATAGATAAAATATTAAAACCATTTCAAAGAGATTCTGTAAAAGTAAAATTAGCTATAAAAAAATTTATAAAAGTAGGTTATAATAATGGTTTAGCTTACGAATATATTAAACTTGGTAACATTTACAGAAAATACTCTAAATACGATAAAGCAGTAGAAAGCCACAAAAGGGCTTTATTTTTTTCCAAAAATAATACAGAGTTTAAAATATTTAGCTTAAACATGCTAGGTGTAGATTACAGAAGAAAAAACATTTACACAACAGCAATTAATTACAATAAAGAAGCCTTAGAAATTGCAGAAAAAGTTGAAAATCCAAATTCTGGAATTTTAAGAAGTATGGAGGTTTCTTACAATAGTATTGGTAATATATATATTCTTTTAGAACAATATAAATTGGCTGAAAAAAGTTTTAAAAAGGCTATTAAAATTGCTGAAAAATCTAAAAACAAATGGTCGTTATCTATAAATAATGAAAATATTGCGAAGATAAAAGAAGCTCAAGATAGTTTAGATTTAGCCATTTATTATACTAAAAAAGCACTTACTATAGATAAGAGTATAAACAACCATTACGGCAGAATGATCTGTTATAATAGACTTGGTAAACTATTTATAAAAAAAGGAGAATACTCTAATGCGAAACAGGTATTAAACGATGCAATGCCTATTGCCAAAAGTGTTAAAAACAATTTTTACATTGCACTAATAAACAATAATTTAGGTTGGGTAGATACGAAAACAAAAAATTTTTCGAAAGCAAAAGAACACTTTAAAACTAGTTTAGAAATTGCAGAAAAAAAGAATTACAAAACTGCCTTAACAGAAATTTACACTAATTATTCTGAATACTATGAGCAAACTGGTAATCATGAAAATGCTTTAAAATATTATAAAAAATACACTACAATTTCTAATCAATTATTAAATGATAAAACAAGTAAATATGTAAATGATTTAATTGCAAAATATGATAGTGAGCGAAAAACAAATCAAATAAAAAACCTTGCAAAACAAAATGAAATTGCGCAATTACAATTGATAAAAAATAGAAATTTATGGGCTATTTTTTTAGTAAGTATATTTTGTCTATTAGTAATTTTATATTTTTTGTACAGACAGAATTCATTAAAAAAAGAAAAGAAGATATTAACCTTAGAACAAGATGTTTTACGCAATCAAATGAATCCTCATTTTATTTTTAATGCTTTAAACTCTATTAAGCATTATATTATAAATAACGAACAAAAAAACGCTGTTCATTATCTTAATAAATTTTCAAAATTAATTCGTAAAATTTTAGAATCTTCCTCTGTAAAAGAAGTTTCTTTACAAGAAGAATTGGAAACAATGGACTTGTATATGAATATCGAAAACATTCGATTTTCTAATGAAATTGATTATAATTTTAATGTAGATCAGACGCTAGATTTATCTAAAATTAAAGTTCCACCTCTTGTTTTACAACCCTTTTTAGAAAACGCTTTATGGCATGGTTTATCTTCCAAAAAAGGTGATAAAAATATTCTTTTATCAGTTCATAAACCATCAGAAAACTTTATACAAATAGATATTCAGGATAATGGTATTGGACGTAAAGCTTCTGCCAAAATAAAATCGAATAAAACAATTAAAAGAAAATCTATTGGAATTGAGTTAACAAAAGAACGATTAAATAACTTTATTAAAGGGTTTAAAAACACTTTTAGCTTAAGTTTTAATGATTTATTTGATGATCAAAAAAACCAAACGGAACTAAAGTAATTTTAAAAATTCCAATCTCATAAAAATAAATGGAGTTACTTATAAAAGACTTTTCTTCTTGGTTACAAGGCATGCTTTTTATTTTAATAGCATATCATACCATTTCTTTTTTTTACAAAGGATAAAAGTTTTGCTATTTACGCTGGTTATTTGTTTTTAATAACCATTTATCTAATTCCTAGAACTAATAATGAAACCTCTACTTTTATAAATAAACATTATCGTACTATTTTTCTTGATTTTAATTGGGTGATTCAAATTTGGTATTGGATGCTGTATACCTGGTTTTCAATCTACTTTTTAAACCTTAATATTAAAGATAAAAAACTTGCAAAACAGATAACATCTTATATTCTAATAACCACAATTGTAAGTACACTCTTTTTTTAATAGATTTATTTTTTTAGATAAAGCTTATATAGGTCGTTTTTTCATCTTTCTTTTTACACCAGTTTCTTTAATTATTGCTTCTTTTTTCTTGAGAGCAATGTATCGTTTTAAAGATAAAATTAATAAATTTTTTGTTATAGGTTTTAGTTTCTTTTTAGGTTTTTCTGTGCTATCACTTGGTTTTTCTGAGATAAATAGAAGTGCGTTTAGCTTTTTAAGGCCTATAGATATATTTATGATTGGTATTATGTTAGAAGCAATAACTATTTCTATAGGTTTGGGTTATAAGTATCATATTTATAGACAAGAAAGAGATAATTACAACACACTTTTAATATCAGAATTAAAGAAAAATGACATTCTAAAAGATCAGTTAAATGAAAAACTATCAGAAAAAATAGAGAGTCATAAAATTGCAGCAATACACGTTTTACATGAAAAACAATTAAATGAGCTAAAGTTAACTAGTTTATTAAGCCAAATGAATCCTCATTTTATATTCAATGCTTTAAACTCTATAAAGCTATATATTATTAATCATGAACCTAAAATTGCAGCTTATTATTTAAATAAGTTCTCTAAACTAATTAGAAAAATTTTAGAAGCTTCTTCTGCTAAAGAAGTAACCTTGCAAGAAGAATTAGAAACAATGGATTTATATATGACTATAGAAAATATTCGTTTTTCTGATGAAATAGATTTTAATATTAAGGTTAATGAAAAATTAAATTTAACTTCTATTAAGTTACCTCCATTAATTATACAGCCTTTTTTAGAAAATGCACTTTGGCACGGGCTATCATCAAAAAAAGTGATAAAAAAATTCTTATTTCTATTGATAAACTAGATAAAAATCACCTTCAAATAGTTATTGAAGATAATGGAATTGGCCGTAAAGCCTCCGCTAAAATAAAATCTGAAAAATCTATTAAGAGAAAATCTATAGGAATAAATTTAACCAAAGATAGATTAACAAATTTCTCTTTAACCTTAAAAAACAAATACTCAATTATTTACCAAGATATAGAAAATGAAAACAAAAAAGCAACTGGTACTAAAGTTATTATTAAAATCCCTTTAAAGTAACAGTTGCTTTTTTAGATCCTATAAATATCTTAGTTAACAACTAATTTTTTAGATACTATTCCGTTTTCTGTCTTTGCTTTTATAAAATAAATTCCTTTTGATAAATTAGAAACATTTATATCCTTTTTATCATTAAAATTCATCATTTTCAAAACTCTTTTTCCTTGTAAATTATAGATTTCAACTTGTTCAATAACCGAACTTAAAGTTTTAATATTTAATTTGTTAGATGTTGGATTTGGATATATAATTAAATCATTATTTAAGGTTATAAAATCATCAACTGATAAAACACTAGATTCACTAGCTTTTAATGTAAATGTTCCTTGATCTGCATTTGCACTAGTACTTTTATTTGCTGATGCTTCCATCCAAACTTTTAAATAATAAACAGTTCCTGGTGTTAAATTGGTGAGAGAAATATTTAAACCACAACTTATTGATGAAGTACTTGCACAAGATTCATAAAGTGCAAATTTTAAAAGCCCACCAAAACCAGCACCTTCTATACTAAACTCACCAGTTTGTGGCACTGTAATGCTAAACCAAACATCTGCAATTATAGTACCAGCAACACAATCTGTTGCATTAGTAAAAGTTCCGCTATTAATATCTCCAGGAGTCTGCTGGCCAAAAGTTAACGTAATTGCTTCGCTACATTCGTCATTTGCTGGTGCACAATCTATTGAATAATTGGCTGTGTCATCTTTTTGTGTAAAATTTGTGTTGCTAAAATCAACATCATCTACTTCTATACAAGTTAAGTTTGGATTCCCTTTAACATTAAATTGTTGTATTAAAGTATTAAATCCATTTTTTACATTCAAATTTTCAAGAAAATTATCATTAATAGTTACTATAAATAAGTTTTCATTTTCTCTAAAATCTAAATCTTTAAATTGATTATTATTCGCAGTAAAAGTTATTAATTTTTTATTTGAATATAAATTTATTGCTGTAAATTGATTTTCGTAAATAGATAAACCTTCTAATTCTGTTAATAAATGTACATCTATGTTTGTAAGCGTATTTTTACCAACATCTATAGTTTTTAAATTTACATTACTAGATAAATCTATTGTAGATATTTGATTATTAGAAATATATAATTTTTCTAACAGTACATTTTTACTTAAATCGATTGCTGTAATTTGGTTATTTGCTGCATCTAATTCAACTAAATTTATAAAACCTTCTATTCCTGTTAAGTTAGATATGTTTTTATCTTTTATAATAAGCGCATCAACATTTTCTATATCTGTTGTTAAAACTTGTCCATTAATTGTGGCATCAGAATCTATATTTTCATCAATTAAATATTGCTCAAAATTTGTGTCTGTAATAGCAGTATAATCTCCAGCAACAAAACCACTTTCTGTAATTGTGCCAAAATCTTGCCAAACAGCTGCTGCTTGATAATCTGTAACTTTACCTTGTGGAACTTCTAAACCAACATTAGACAGAGTTACACCTCCAAATAAATCTGGTTGTACAGATAATGGTGTTTGCCAGTTTACTTTTACCTTGTCTAAGGCTGTACAATTTATAAAAACACCTAATCCAAAATTAGTAATAGAATCAGGAAGTTCAATTTCTTTTAAGCTAGTACAATTATAAAATGCTAACTCATCAATTTCTAAAACTGAATTTGGAATTGTTATTTCTTCTAAACTTGTACACTCATAAAATGCTGACTCATCAATTTCTAAAACGGAATCTGGGATTGTTATTTCTAATAAACTTGTACAACCTTTAAATGTACTTTTGTCTATATGTTTTAATGCAATTGGTAGATTAATATTGGTAAGACTAATACACCCACTAAAAGCACTACCACCAATAAGATTTACATTATCAGAAATAGAAACATCTTTAAGATTTGTGCATGAAACAAAAGCGCTAGGACCTATTTCTGTTATGTTATCTGGTAAATTTATTGTTGTTAGGCTTATACAGTTACTAAAAGCGGTTAAACCTATAACTTTATTACTAGCAGAAAATGTTACACTTTCTAATGATGAACAACTAGAAAAAGCGCTTTTGGGTATTGTTTCTACATTTGGCATTGTAACATCTGTTAAACTATTACATTGAAAAAATGAAAACTCTCCAATACTTGTTACAGATTCCGGAAAATTTATTTCTTCTAATTTTATACAACTACGAAAAGCACTAATACCAATACTTTTTAGGTTTTCTTTTAAAGTGATATTTTTTAAATTCTCACAATTATCAAATATTCCAGAAGGTAATGCTATTATAGATTGGGGTATTGTAATATTTTGTAAAGCTGTACAACTATCAAACATACTTTCTCCTAAACTAGAAAGCCCATTTGATAGGTTTACTGTTGTTAAATTTTCGCAGCCCCTAAATATTAGAGAATCAAAATTAGTAATTGTATTTGGTATTGTTACACTTGTTAAAGCACTCCTATCAAAAGATAAACTGCCTAAACTAGTTAAGGAGCTTGGAAAGTTTATTGATGTTAAATTTGCACACTCTGCAAACGCACTTTTACCTATAGAAGTTAATGAATTTGGTAAAACTATATTTTGTAAACCAGTTTTTCTAAATGTTCTTTCTTCAATAGTAGTAATTGAGTTTGGTAACTCAATACTTAATAAACTTTCATTTTTTTCAAAAACTTGCTTTTCAATAGAAGTTACTGTATTTGGTATAGTTACACTGCTTAAAGTTGTACAACTTTCAAATGCTCTTTGCTCTATTGTTTTAATGTGAGATGGAATAACTACTGTTTCTAAAGCAGCACAACCTTCAAACATTTGTTCTGGAATTTTATCAATTTGATTGGGTAGATTTACAATATCAATTAAAGAATAACAAAAACTAAAAACTTCTTTACCAAGTGAAGTTATAGAGTTTGGTAAATTTATTTCTGTTATTGTACTACAACCTCTAAAAACATAATCTCCAACAATAGATACATTTGGTAATATAAAGTTTTGTAAACTAGTACAAGATTGAAAAGCACCAGATTTAATTTCACTTAATTTAGAAGAACTATTAAAATTTATTGTTTCTAATGCATTACAATTTTCAAAAGCGTCTTGCCCTATAGAAGTTATATTATCTGGAATATTTATGTTTTTTAACTTTTTACAAAATCGAAAAACAGCTTCATTAATAATCTCTAAATTTCCAGAAAGTGTAACGTCAGTTAGGTTTTCACAACTTTGAAATGCTCTTTCTTTAATTGTTGATACAGAATTTGGTATTACTATCTCTGTAAGACTATCACAGCCAGAAAATGAAAATGTACTTATAGACTCTAAACTACTGGGTAAAACCAAATTTGTTAAATTTATACAACCCGAAAATGCAGATGGTCCAATTTGTTTTAAAGAATTAGGTAAGGTTATTTGAGTTAGAGTTGTACAGTTTTTATATACATCTGTGTTTATTCTAGTAACTTTATAAGTATCTCCTTGATAAGTAACTGTAGCTGGTATTGTAACAATATCTTTACAAACAGCACTTGTAATTTGTACAGATTTTGGATCTGTACCAAGAGATTTGTATGTAAAATCTCCAATAGTAAATGTTTGTGCTTTTAAACTAGCAATAGAAATAAATAAAGCAATTAGTAAAGTTATTTTTGTTTTCATATTTTTTTATTTTAGTATTGGTGTTTTGTTTGCCAAAGCCAAAGCAATTTTTTTATAATCTCTGTTTTTCTCTTTTTCTATCTTATTAAATGTAGAACCTGGTGCAGTTATAGACATTGTATAGTCTTTAAATTTTACAAATAGTTCTCTTTTAGAACCTCTGTAATAAGCTGCTTGCCCTAAATTTGGAATCCATTCTGCACTTTTAGATACATTTTTACGTATTTGCCAACTTTCTACCCAAGTGCTCCCATCTACTAGTTTGTCTTTTTCTTCATAAACACCAATAGAACCCGTAATATGATCAAATTTTTGATCTGATAATTTTACATAAAAAGAACATCTTTTATTTGCACTATTTCCTTTTATAATTGTAATATCTGCTTCATTAACATTATACAATTTTGCTAAATGTTTTGCTGATATATAACCACATACATCTTCTATTTTAGAGAAGTTTACTTTATTGGTAAATTTTTTATTTACAAAAGAAGTATCATTAAAATTGGTACCAATTGCGCTTTTTTTATCACTAAAACAATTGGTGAATAAAACAATAGTTACAGTAAATAGTATTATTTTCTTTATCATAGCTTTTTAAATTAAAATCCCATATTTTTATATTTACTTGTATTGATAGTCACGTTTTTATCAGAAATATTAGTAACTTCTATCGTAAATTTCTTTCCATTTTGAATGGTATTCATCTCTAAAACAAAACCAGAAAAATTAGGGTTGTTAATTTTCATACCCAACATTGGTAACGCTTTATTTTGAATAGGAAAATCTTTAGAAACCCAAAAAGAAGCACTTCCTTTATCATTTGTATATTCATAATCTACTTTAACCTCTTCACATAAATAACCTATAATAGTTTTTGTGTTTCCTGTTTTTTTGTATTCAAAATCGCCTTCTTCTGGTATTTTATCACCCATATTATATTGGTCTCCCATTTGTTCTATAGATGTAGATTTTTTTATTTTCATTCCACCCATATTCATAAACATTGTCATTGCTTTTGGTGTGTTTACAATCAACATTTCTTGACCTTGCATTTCTTTAGGAGCTACAGACATTCCATAAATATCTGGGTAATTACCAGTTAAAAACTCAACTGTTTGATGATCTCCTCTTTCATCTGTCATTTTTACTTCAATACCTTTATTAAAACTAAATGTTGATGGAATATTTACAGTTGGAGAAAGTTTATTTAGCATTTCTTTTTTATCATTTTCTGATAAATCATTATTTTGATTTCTATTTCCTTGCTTTTTTTCTGCTCTTGTTAATCTATATTCTGGTGATATAGTATTTATCATTCCGCTTATAGTTACTGGCGTTTTTATATAATCATATTCATCAATCTCATTTGGTTTTCGTACAGCTTTTGAAAGCGTTGCACTTCCATTAAAACTTATAGAAACATTTTTGTCTTTGTTAAAAGTTACTGTAGCAAAACCAGATTCTAAATAATAATCTTGTCCTTCACCAGAACTCTCTCTTTCAGTTTGTTTTATTGGATCGTAACTTAATTTTAAGTTAGCTTCTTCAGGAATTTTAAATGTTTTTTTGTTAAGTGCTTCAATACTTGTAATGTTTTTTATATCGAGAATATAACCATCAAAAACATCTACACTTACTGTAAACCAATTTCCTATTAATCGAAACTCATTGCCAGTTTTAGTTACTTTTGTTTTATAAACTTGCGCTATCTGAACATTTCCATATTTTACAGAATGATTTATAGACGCAGATCCATAAGATTTTTTATTAGTAACTTCTTCTAAATTATTATCCTCTTTTTTGCCTTCTAAAGTATTATCAAGAACTTTATCTGTTTCCTTATCTATCTTTTCTTCAACCTTTTGTTCTATCTTATTTTGTACTTTCTTTTTTAGTTTTTTCCAGAATTGTGCATTTGTTGGTGTTACAACAAAAGCTGATATAATTAAGAAAGTAGCAAGGGTTTTGAAATTCGTTTTTAAAATCATCTTTATAGTCTATTTTCTTTTAATGATTTTAAAAGCGAAAGGTTAACATTTTTTATTTATTTTTATTTTTTTGTTTACTTCTCCTTTTTAAAATCATTAATGAACAAACAGCAACTAATATTACTCTTAAAAAGTTCTGATAATAAGACGCTCGAAAAAATATATTTAGACAACAGAGATTCTTTTATCAATTTTGCCAGAAAATTTAACCTTTCTGATAATGATATTGTTGATGTGTATCAAGACGCTATAATTGTATTACAAGAAAAAGCAATTGAAGGTAAATTAGAAAATTTAAAGTGTTCTATTAGTACTTATTTATTCGGAATTGGTAAATATATGCTCTTTGAAAAAGCAAGAAAAAACAATAAAACTGTTTCTAATTTTCCTTTAGAAAATGAAGCATATAATTATAAAAAAATTGCTGATGATTTTATTGATGAAGAACCAAATGAGTTTCAAGTTTTATTGCAAAAAGGATTTACTTCTCTTGGTAAAAAATGTAAAGAGGTATTAACCCTTTTTTATTATAGAGGTTTTACTATTGATGAGATTGCAAAAAAATTAAATTATAACAATAAGAATGTTGTAAAAAGTCATAAATCGAGATGTATTAAAAAGCTAAAAGAAAATATTAATATAAAAAGCTAATGGAAGATTTAGAATTTGATAAAAATCTAAAAAAAGCAATTACTGCAACAGAAAGAAAACAGCAAAAAATGTTTCTAAACTCTGTTGAAAAAACTATAGAAAAACCTAAAAAAACAAATTGGTTAATTGCAGCTTCTATTGCTGCTATAATTGGTTTGTCTAGTTATTTTATTTTTAATAATCAGGTAGTTTCTAATCAAGAGTTGTATGCCAAAAATTTTACACCTTATGAGAATGTTGTTGTTCCAATTGTTAGAAATAATAAAGAGTTAACTACAAAAGCACTAGCATTTGCTTATTATGAACTTGGTGAATATGAAAAAGCAATTGATTTGTTTAACCAGTTAACAAGTGCAAATACTACAGAAAAGATAACTATTAATTTTTATAAGGCAAATGCATATTTAATGTTAGATAATTATACAGATGCAAAAGAGTTATTACTTCCAATAGTAAAAAACAACAAAAAAGTATGGCAACAAGAAAGCATTTGGTATTTAGCATTAACCTATATAAAACTAGAAGATATTGATAATGCAAAACTATTTCTACAAAAATTACAACAACTAAAGTCTTATAAAATTAATAAAGTAAACGATTTGCTAAAATCGTTAGATTAATTAAACATAGATAAAATGATTTTTAGATTTAAAATGTTTCTTTGTTTGTTTTTAATCTCCTTTTTATTTGGATTTTCTTCTCTATCTGCACAAACAAAAAATACAGATTTAAAAAAATTAAAAAATTATATCGTCAAAAAAAATACGCCAATGTTTTAAAATTGGCAACAAAAAACCTTAAAAACCTAGAGGTTAAAACCAACAAAGACAGCCTTTTAAAAGCCAAACTTTTATTATACAAACATATTGGCGCTCAAAATATTGAAAAAGATTTTGAGATTATACCATCATTAAATAAATTAATAACAAATTGCCCAAAATCTTCTGAAGGAGATAGTTTAAAAGCAGCATTGTATAACAGAAAAGCGTATTATGAAAATAATTATGGTTCCAACTTTAAAAGCTATAAAAACATAACCAAATCATTAAAACTACTTCAAGGATTAAAAAACCCAAATCCTGGTTATGTAATGGGAGCTTACCTTCTATTATCTACGCAACATGTATATTATGGAAATTTCGAGAAAGCTGAACATTATATGCGTTTAGCAGAAAATGTTTACACCAAAAATAAGCTTGAAATAGATAACAATACTTGGGAACTTAATGGTAATAATCATAGACTTGGAGTTATTGCAAATTACAGAAAAACATATATGCTTTGGAAATTATCCAAAGATTCTAAAGATAGTTTACCACTATTAAATACAATGAAATTACTTGAAAACATGCATAATCAGCCTGATTTTCACAAAGAAGAAAGAATATATTATAGTACGGCTTTAAATCATGTTGGTGATTGGTTTATATCTTATAAACATGATAGTTTAACAATACAAAAAGATGTTTCATTAGGTTTAAAATATTTATTTAAAGCCCATAATTTAGTAGAAAAAAAGGTTATACAGGAACTCCTTGGGCTATAAAATACAATCTTGCTAAAGGTTTTATAAGAGGACATCAATTAAAAAAAGCAGATAGCACTATGTCTATTTTATTTAAAGGTGTTTCTGAAACTGATGGAAGATTACCTTTCTTTTTAGCACAAAAAGCACAGATTAAAGCGAAGAAGCAACAAAAAGATAGTGCCCTACTTTACTTTTATAAATCCATAGAAAAAATACATAAAGGCAAAGATTCATTACATTCAAATTTAGATAATTTTACCTCAAGTAAAAGTTATAATCACACTAAGTTACTAATTAGAATTGGTGAAGAACTTACGTATTATTATAAAAACGACACTGTTCTACAAAAAAAAGTAAACAAACTCTATCTTTTGGCTTTACAGCAATTTGAAAATAGTTATTTAGACACAAACTTTAACCCAAAGCAAAATAATGAATTGCGTAAAATATTAAAGGGGATTTTAAAATCAAAAAAAACTGGTTTTAAAGAAAATCATCCTAATAAAATGATTTTAAATAAGTACGAAGCTTTTAAAAATAAATTGGCATGGAAAAAATTTTATGAAAACAGATATACCAATTCTTTGCCTGAATTAGATTCCTTAAAAAACCGACAATTAGAATTGGCTTCTCTACTTTCCTTTGCAAAATTAAATGGCCAAATTAGAAAACAAGATTCTATTAATAGGTTAATTGAAAGACATGATAATAGCAAGAAAAAACTATTTCCACAGTTAAATTTATTTAGTAATTTTAATTTTTCTGTAGAAGAATTACAACAAACATTAACCACAAAAGATATTGTTTTAAAATATATTTTATTGAATGATGAACTTGCAGTTTATCAAATATCTAAAAATAGTTTTAAGGTTAATCTCCTTAAATGGACAATAAACGATCAAGAAAAATTACAGAGATTCATTACAAAAACACAAAAACACAACTACAATACTAATTTAGCATCTAAATTTGGTGAGTTCTTAATTCCTAATTTAGATGATCGTATTAGCAACATCATTATTAATCCTGATGGACTATTATACAAACTCCCTTTTGAAATTTTAACCAAAAAAATACGCTTTTAACCGAAAAGTATAATATTAGATACACCTCTAGTTTAGGGTTTATAAATACTGAAATAGAAAAACCTTCATTTTTAAATGATGTACATATTTATGCTCCAAATTATAAAAACACAACACCTTTATCTAATGTTAGAAGTAAGGCTTCTTTTTTAGAAGGTGCAAATAATGAAGCAAAAAAATAAGTGAATTATTTCCTTCAAAATTATATAATCAACAAAATTTATCTAAAAAACAATTTATAGAAACTGCTGGTAAAGCCAAATTATTACATTTAGCAATGCACGCAGATGTAAATAATGATTACCCAGAATTTAGTCGCTTATTATTTAGCAATAATTTAGAAAACGAAGAAGAACATCTATATTTAGAAGAATTATATGGTTTAAGTTTAGGAGCAGATTTAGCAATTTTAAGTGCTTGCAATACTGGAGTTGGGCTTGAAAAAAATGGTTCTTTAGAATCCTTTCAAAGAGCTTTTACTTTTGCAGGTGTGCCAGCAACAATTGCTAGTTTATGGGAGGTGCCAGATGCAAGTACAGAAAAAATTATGATTCTTTTTTATAAAAATTTAAAAGATGGACTAACAAAATCTGAAGCTTTAAAAAACGCTAAAATAAAGTTTAGAAAAGAACATATAAATAGTAAATTATCTGCGCCTTATTATTGGGCAGGTTTTGTTGTTTATGGAAACGACTCACCTATTGTTAGTACAACTAATTATTATACATATATAATTTTTACCGTTATCTTAACGATTATTATATTTCTCGGAATAATTTTATTTAGAAAACGAAATATAAAAACTATTGTTTAAGGTGCTTTTCTGCCACTTTCTCTAGTTCGTCATACCAATTCTGTCCAAATTTTCTAACCAATGCTTGTTTTACAAACTTGTAAACAGGCACTTGTAGTTCTTTTCCTAAAGTACAAGCATCATCACAAATTTCCCATTTATGGTAATTTACAGCAGAAAACTCGCTATAATCTTTAACTCTAACGGGATATAAATTACATGAAACTGGTTTTTTCCAATCAATTTCTCCTTGATTATAAGCTTCTTCAATAGCACAAAGCGCTGTATTTTTTTCATCAAAAATTACGTAAGCACAATCTGCCCCATTAATTAATGGAGTTTCCAGTTCTCCCCATTCACTTGTTACCCAAGTTCCTTCTTTTTCAATAACAGCAATACCTTCCTTTCTTAAAAAAGGCTTTACTTTTGGGTAAATTTTTTCTAAAATTTTAGTTTCTGCTTCATCCAAAGGAGCACCAGCTTCGCCATCTACGCAGCATGCTCCTTTACATGCAGATAAATTGCACACAAAATCTTTTTCAATAATATCTTCTGAAACGATTGTCTTTCCTAGTTGAAACATATTCGCAAAAATATGATTATTTTTTTCTTTTTTTTACAATTTGCTAAAGTTAGTTGATTAATTTTGTCGAAAATTAAATTAATTAATTATGAACTTCGATTATAAAGAAATTTTAACCGCTTTTATGGTATTGTTTGCAGTTATAGATATAATTGGAAATATTCCAATTATTATTGATTTACGTAAAAAAGTTGGACATATCCAGTCTGAAAAGGCCTCTATTATTGCTGGTTTTATCATGATTGTATTCCTTTTTGTTGGTCAGAGTTTATTAACTTTAATAGGTATTGATGTAAATTCGTTTGCTGTTGCAGGTGCGTTTATATTATTTTTTATAGCACTAGAAATGATTTTAGGAATTACCTTATACAAAGATGATGGCGGCTCTGCTGCTATTACTGCAACTGTATTTCCATTAGCATTCCCTTTAATTGCTGGTCCTGGTAGTTTAACAACACTATTGTCTCTTAGAGCAGAATTTGCAATTGAAAATATAATTGTTGCGGTAGTTTTAAATATTGTATTCTTATATATTGTTTTAAAAACATCTTCTAAAATAGAACGGTTAATTGGGGCAACAGGAATACAAATTATTCGTAAAGTGTTTGGAGTTATTTTATTAGCGATCTCTGTAAAACTTTTTGCTCAGAATATAAAAATGTTATTTCTTTAAAATGGTTTTTGATGCATTAATAATTGGTGGTGGTGTTTCTGGAATGCAATGTGCACTTGTTCTGGGTTCTGCTAAAAACAAACCTTTTGCTAAGAATAAAAAAGTTGGCATTATAATGCACCAAAGAGCATCTCATTTAGAAAATGCTTTATTTAACAATGTTTTGGGCCTAAAACCTAAAACATTAGGCAAAAATATTTTAAGTTCTGGTAAAGAACATTTGTCTAAAATATACACTCATATATCTCAAATAGAGAATGAAAAAGTAGTAGCCATTAAAAATATAGATGGAGTTTACTCGATAAAAACTTCTAAAAAAATATACCTTTCTAAAATAGTAATTCTCGCTTTAAATTATTCGAAACCATTTACTATTGATGGATTAGATAAATTTATAATTCCTCATAAAAAAGCCAATCCATCAAAAGATCGAATTCAATTAATAAATGATGATCATCTTATAAAAGAGGGTTTGTACTGTTGTGGCACTATAGCCGGTTGCAGAAGTCAATTTGCAATTGCTTCTGGTAGTGGAGCTTCTGTAGCTACAGATATTCTTACACTTTGGAATAACGGAAACCACTCCAAAGTTCACGATAAAATTTAATTCTGTTTTTCAAAAAAAGTTCTTGTCTTTAATAATATGAAAACTAGGTAAATTACCTATTGTAAGAACTTTAGTTATCCTCTATCTTTGTAAAACACTTGTTTAAGTAAACAATAATAAAATTTATTTTTTATATATAAATCCCCCCAAATTATATACTATAAAAATAATATCTAATAAAGCTAAACTATACAATAGTTTAGCTTTTTTGTTTTTAGCTTTCAAAAATTAAGAAAATTACCTATTGTAAGAATTTTGGTTCTTATATATATTTGTATTCTAATCTTATAGATTATATAATTAAATACGTCCCCCAATGTATTATATAAAAAAGCTAAACTATAATAATATAGTTTAGCTTTTTGTTTTCTATCACTTTACAAATAATAAATTATTTTACTTTTTTAATAGCTCCTATTAATTTATCAAAATCTTTAGATTTATCATAAAAAGCTAAAGCGCCATATTTTAAACACAACTGTTTAAGCTCTTTACTTATAGAAAAAACAAAAACTTTTGTTTTTTTATTTTTTTCTTTTAATTCTTTTAAAATCTTAATTCCATTACCATCTGGTAGTTTTAAATCTAGAATTATAATATCAAAATCTGAATCATTTAAAAGTAAGTTTGCTTCTTTTAAACTAGTTGCTATACTTATACGATTAATAGTATTAATCTTTTTAGACGCGTTAATAAGGTTCTTTCCTATAAAAGAATTGTCTTCTATTATTAACAAGTTATATAATTTTGTTTTCAAAATAAATTAGAATACCTTAATTTAAGGAGTTTGTAATTTATGTTGATTTTATTTACTATCAAATAAGCAATATGCTTATCATTCTAATTATATAAAATTTAGAAGCGTAAAAAAACAAGGCTTTAAACCCTAAATATAAAAAATAAGAAAATTACCTATTGAATGACTTGGTATTCTTACCTACATTTGGAGTGTAAGGAATATTAATTCTTATTTTAAAGTTAAAAATAGTTATTAAGTAATAAAAAAAGCTAAACTCTTCCCCCGGTGTTTATCTTTTTTTATTATTAACTAAATAAGTGTTTTATAAATCTAAAGAAGTTAACCCTTTTTGTATAGCATATTTAGTTAAATCTGGTATGGTGTGTAATTCAATTTTTTTCATAATATTATTTCTATGAACATCAATTGTTTTCGGACTTAAAAATAACACTTCTCCTATTTCTTTAGAAGATTTCCCTTCTGCAATTAATTGAAGTACTTCTTTTTCTCTAGAGCTCAATTGAGCTTTCTCTATAGATTCTCCTTTTTTAAGTTGATTAAGATAATCTTGATTTATATCTTTAGATAGATATCTTTTATTTTCCATAACAGTAGAAATAGCCGTTAATAACTCATCGGAGTCTCCATCTTTTAACAAATAACCAAAGGCACCTGCTTTAAACATTCCTTGAATAAATTGCTTACCAGAATGCATAGAAAGGCCAATTATTTTTATATCTGGTTCAATTTTATGTATTTGTTTTGCAGCTTCAATACCGTTTAAACCTGGCATTGCAACATCCATAACAATTATATTCGGTACTAATTTTGAGGCTACTTTTATAGCCTCTCTTCCGTCTGAAGCCTCTCCAATAATTTGCATGTTAGATCTTTGCTCAATTATATTTCTTAAACCATCTCTAAGCAATTTATGATCATCAACTAACACTATTTTAATTTCTATTAAATTGCTCATATAGATAAAGGTATAAAAATATTAACAGTTGTTCCTTTTTTTATTTCGGATGCTATTTCAAATCTTCCTTGTATGTTCTTAATTCTTTCTTGTACAGTAAACAACCCAAAACCAGAGCCAGTGTGTCCATGATAATTGTTTAGTTTAGAAGTATCAAATCCATTTCCATTATCAGTAAGAATAATATTAAGTCCAAATTTAGATTTATCAATATCTAAAGTTAATAAAGTTGCATTTGCATATTTAATAGCATTTTTTACAACCTCTTGTAAACATCTATATAATAATATAGATTTTAATTCACTCAAATCAATATCATCTACATTACTATTAATACTACATTTTATTTTATGAGTAGCTTCTACATTTTCGAACATCCAATTTAAAGCATCAATAATACCTAATTGATATAATACTGGTGGAGATAATTCATAAGTAATTTTTCTACTATTCTCTAGAGCTTCAGAAATATGTGTTTCTATAAATTTTAAATCTTCATCAATTTCTTTTAATTCTGGTTTTTTCTTTAACTCATTAATTTTCATTTTAGAAATTACTAAAGATTGACTTAAATGATCATGAATGTTTGAAGCTATTTCTTTTTTCTGCTTTTCTTCAATTAAGGTCATTTCAGTAGTCATTTCTTGCAGTGATGTTTGATATTCTTGAATTTCTTGTTTTGCAAGTATCCATTGTGTAATATCTCTTGCAGAAGTAACAAAATAACTAACTTCATTATCCTTAAGAATTGGAGATGATAAAAATTCTAACCAAACAAAATGCCCTTTTTTATGTCGAATTCTAAATGAAAATGCTTCAGTACTTAATTTAGCAAACACCTTGTTTTCCATGGCATATTTTAAAGCTTCTATATCTTCTTCGTGTACAATACTAAATACTTTTTTTCCTAAAAATTCTGATTGTTCATAACCTAATAAATTTTTAATTGATGGACTTATATATTTAAAAGTACTATCTGGTTCTTGTAAACAAATTAAATCATTAGAGTTATCTGTTAAAAGACGATACATTTCTTCTGCTTCTTCTATTTTTCTTTTTATTAATTTCTTTTCTGTAATATCTTGATTTGTCCCAGCCAAATAAATTACTTCTCCATTTTCGCCTAACACTGGCTTACAAATAGATCTTATAGTCTTTTCAATATTATCTGGTAAATTAATTCTGAACTCAATATCATAAGGTATACCTTCTTTTATAGCTCTGTTATCTACAATATTAAATAACTCCTCATCTTCTGGATGAATTCTACTTATTGCATTTTTATAATCTGGAGACCCACTATTAGAATCGAAACCCCAAATATCATACATTTCTTCTGACCACTCTTCTAATTCTGTTGAAGGATAAAAAAACCAACTACCCAATTTTGCTAATTTTTGAGCATTATTTAAAGAATTATTTAAATCAAAAAGTTTCTTATTTTGAGTATCTAACTCTTTTTGTCTTAATTTTTGCTCTGTAATATCCTGATTACTACCTGTTAAATGAATCAATATTTCATTATCTCGGTAAACAGATTTACAAATAGATCTTATCCACTTTTGTTCACCATTAGAACAGTTAATCCTAAATTCGATGTCATAAGAAATTCCTTTACTCGTTGCTAAACTTGATGCATTTAAAAATATTTTTCTATCATTAATATGAATTCGTTCTACAAAAGAATCAAAGTCTGGAACTCCAGACGCTGGATTTATTCCCCAAATTCTAAAAGTTTCATTAGACCATTCAGATTCTTGAGTATCTATATTAAATACCCAACTACCAACTCGTGCCAATTCTTGTGCTTCATTAAGTTTTTTTAAAGATTTATTCTTTTCTAACTCCGCTTCTTTTATATTTTGAATACTTTGAATACTAACTGGTACAGTTTTTTGTTCTATTTCTGTTTGAGGAATTGGAATGGAAACTATTGCCGCAAATTCATCACCTTCAAGAGTTTTGTAATTTACCTCTGAAGTAAATATTTTTTCATTATTCCAAATAGATTCCATAAGTTTTATAAATACCTGTGTGGTTCCTTCAGTAAATGTATTTGTTATATTGTTTAAAAAATCTTTATTACTTTTTGCTTTAAACAATTTTAAAGTTGATTTATTAACGCCATTAACCTTTAAGTTTTCAAGTAATGAAAACAATACTTCAGGGTACAATTCTAAATGTTTTACAATGTTAGGTATCTCTAATTTTTTAAGCTCATTTATTTGCTTAAAGACTAAAGTAAAATCTTCATCCCAAATAGAAACTGCAGAAGTCTCAAATATTCTTCTATAGTTTTCTTCTACGATTAAACGTTCTTCTTCAATTCTTTTTCTATCTGTAATATCTTTAGTAACTCCAAAAACACTCTCATTAGAGTTTTTTTCGAGAGCTACAATATGCAAATATCTAATTTCTCCACTTGGCCTAACCATTCTAAACTCAAAAGGAACAAACATGTTATCAATTAACAACGAACTTATACCTGCTTCAATTTTATGTAAATCTTCTGGAAACACAGTTTTAGAAACATTTGCATTAGAAGGGTAAAAACTTTCTCTAGTTACCCCATAAATGTTATACATTTCATCAGACCATTCTGCTTCATCTGTTTTCATATTCCAATGCCAACTTCCAACATGACTTAACTTTTGTTCTTCATTTAATGCCTTATTTAATTCGTTAAGCTCTTTACTTTTTGAGTCTAATTCTTGTTGTTTAAATTTCTGTTCTGTAATATCTTGCATTACACCTCTCCTACCAATAATTTCTTTGTTTTTATTATAAACTGGATGTATAAATGCTCTTAACCAAACTTCTTCATTTCTTAAGTTTACCATTCTTAACTCAATATCAAAAGGCAAACCTTTAGAATCTAATGTCATCGTAGATTTTGCAATTTTATTTTGAGATTCTTTATCGAAAAGAACAGCTATTTCTTCTCTAGAAGGTATCCCTTTTTTAAAATCAAAACCAAAAATATCATAAAGAGATTCAGACCAAACACGCTTTTCTGTTTTAATATCATCTTCTAAATAACCGATTTTTGCTAATTTACTTGCATCATTTTTAGAATATTCACTTTTTTCTAATAATTCTAAGGTTGCTCTAATTTTTTTACTCGATGCTTCTAATTTTTCTTGAGCTAATTTAGAGTCTGTAATATCCTGTAAAATTCCTCTTTTACCAATAATTTCGTTTTGCTTATTATAAATAGGTTGAGCTACATTTCTTATCCAAATTTCTCCTTTTTTAGGGTTGTTATACTTTAATTCTAAATCATAAGATTCTCCCTTAGTAAGTAAATTTTGTGTTACTCTCTCAAATTCAATTTTAGATTTGTTATCAAAATTATTCATAACACTACTCTGTTCTGGAATACCATCTTTAAGGTTAGAACCAAAAATTTCGTGCATAAAATCAGACCAAATTATAGATTCATTTACGATATCGTGCTCCCAATAACCAATTCTTGCTATTTTACTAGCTTCATCCATAGATAATTTTCTCTTTGCTAATAACTCTAATGATTCTTGACTTTTTAATTTAGAAGTTTCTAATTCAATTTGAGAATTTTTTTGCTGAGTTATATCTTGTAAAACACCTCTTCTACCAATAATTTCATTTTGTTTGTTATAAATTGGCTGAGCTACGTTTCGGAACCAAACTGTATTTCCTTTTAAATTAACTAATTTTAATTCAATATCATAGGGTTTCCCTTTTAACATCAAATTTTCTGTAGCTTCTTTAAATATTTTAAAGTACTTTTTACTTAAATGTTTTTCTAATACATCCATCTTTGGTATTCCATTTTTAGGATTAGATCCTACAATATTATGCAGGTTTTCTGACCAAATAATTTTATCTTTTATTTTATCAACTTCCCAATAACCTATTTTAGCTATTTTACTTGCTTCATTCTTAGAATACTCACTTTTTTCTAGTAAATTTAAGGTAGATTGAATTTCTTTTTTAGAATTCTCTAGTTCTATTTGTGCAAATTTAAACTCTGTAATATCTTGTAAAAGCCCTTTTCTTCCAATAAATTTATTTTGTGTATCATACATTGGCTGAACAATGTTTCTAACCCAAACTTCTTTGTTTTTCTCATTTATTAATCTTACTTCAATATCATAAGATGTTCCTTCAGCATTTAATTTTTGATTGGCTTCTTCAATCATTTTTTGTGATTTTGAATCAAAATATGATAAAAGTTTTTCTCTAGATGGTATACCTCCTTTAGGATCTACTCCAAAAATTTCATGATGATAATCTGACCAAACAATTTTAGATTTTTCAAAGTTATAATGCCAATAACCAATTTTAGCCATACTACTTACTTCATGCAAATCTGCCTCTTTCTTTGTTAGTAATTCTAAAGATGTTTGAATTTTTTCTTTAGAACGTTCTAACTCTAATTGCGCATTTTTAGATTCTGTAATATTATGTACTACACCTCTTCTACCTATAATTTCATCTTTATCATTAAAGACAAGGTGAACAACCATTCTTACCCATAATTCTTTTTGCTTATAGTTAATTAATTTTAACTCAATATCATAAGGAATTCTATTAATAGAAAGCATATTAGTAGACTCTATTAGTATTTTTTGAGATTCTTTATCATACAAGCTTACTAATTCTTCTCTTGAAGGTATTTCTTCTAATATAGCTAATCCGTAAATTTCATAAATATAATCTGACCAAAAAAACTTTTCTAAAGCTATATTATATTCCCAATGACCAATTTTAGCAATTCTACTAGATTCGCTTAGGGCATATTCTTTATTTTTTAATTGTTCTAATGATGATTGAACTTTTCGTTTAGAGTTCTCTATATTAAATTGCGCTTCCTTTGATTCTGTTATATTTTGCATAACACCTCGTCTACCAATAATTTCATTTTGTAAACTAAAAATGGGTTGTGCAATAATTCTTAACCAGAGTTGCTTATTATTTAAACTGATAGTTTTCAACTCAATATCATAAGCAACCCCTTTTTTAGATAGACTTTCTGTAGCTTCTGCCAATTTTACCTGAGATTTATCATCAAAAAGAGCAACATATTTATCTCTTACAAGTGGATTATCTTTGGGGTCTAATCCAAAAATTTGGTATATATATTCAGACCAAGTAACAATGTTGTTTACACTATCAAATTCCCAGTAGCCAATTTTTGCCATTTTACTAGCTTCATTTTTAGAATACTCACTCTTTTCTAACAAATCTAAAGATATTTGAATCTTTTCTTTTGCCATTATTCTTTGAGAAATATCTCTTGCTGATGTAATGATATAATTAAGTTTATTTTCTAAAAACACAGACGACGATGTGCACTCTAACCAAATAATATGTCCTTGTTTATGAATAGCTCTATAATAAAAAGCATCGTTTTTTACTTTTTTTAATACTCTTTCTTCAATAGATTTTTTAAAAAATTTGATATCATCTTTATGAATAATACTAAAACCTTTGGTTCCTAAAAGCTCTAAATGATCGTATCCTAATAAGTTTTTTATAGATGGGCTTATATATTTAAAAGTACTATCGTTTTCATGTAGACAAATTAAATCATTAGAGTTATCTGCAAGCAATTTATACATTTCCTCAGCTTTTTTTATCTCTTGAGAAGCATTATTAAATTTTTGCTTATATGAAAGTGTTTGAAATACATCTTTTAATTTTAAAAAACTTGAAAATGGTTCTTTTGAATCAAAATACTTTAAATAAATATAAAATAATAAACTATAAAAAACGGTAAAAACAGCTTTTGAAATAAGTCCCGAATTTAAAATTGAACTAAATTTCTCAAATTCCCAAAAAGCTAAAGTTGAGAATAAAATTGTATCAAAACTTACTACAAATAGCATTGTTAATAAAATCCTTAAAAATAGAGATTTAACATATCTTGAAATAAACTCGAAAATTATAATTAACAACAAAGAGTCTAATAGTAAAGCTAAAGCGCCTACAAATATTACTCTAGCATTTACATCAAAAAGTTTTGTTGATAAATTATGAGGGTTATAAGTAGAGTCATCTTTAAAATTCCATCCAAAAGTTTCTAAAAGAATTGTCATTATAACATTAATAATAAACAAGGCATAGATTATTCTTTTTGTTTCACTTGCATCTTCCTTTATATAAATTAATAATAAGGCAAAAAGTGAAGCAGTAAAAAATACTGATGAGCCTGGTGAAACTATAAAGTTATCTGTGATAGAAACATATACAGTGCTTGATAAAAACACTTGAACAAACTGAAAAAGCCCTAAACAAGCAAATAATGTTCCAATTCCTAATTGTTTTCTTAATTTAAATAATAAGAGAATTGTAAAAGCAACTAAAGTTCCTTGTAAAAACAAGATTGCTATTTGGCTATAATTCATAATTAAATTAGCTAGGGGTTATTTAATGTCTAAGATAAGTATAATTAGTAAATAAAAAAATCCAGCTTAAAAAGCTGGATTTTAATTTATTATATTAAATAAAATAAGTTATTCTACAGTAACCGATTTTGCTAAATTTCTAGGTTGATCTACATTTCTATCTAAAAGAACTGCAATATGATAAGATAATAACTGAAACGGAATAGTCGTTAACAATGGAGTTAATGCTTCTTCTGTATCTGGAATTTCAATTACATGATCTGCAATTTCTTTTACCTGTATATCTCCTTCTGTTACAACCGCAATAATTTTACCTGCTCTAGATTTAATTTCTTGAATATTACTTACTACTTTTTCATAATGTCCTTTATTAGTAGCAATTACAAAAATTGGCATATTTTCATCAATCAAAGCAATTGGACCATGCTTCATTTCTGCCGCAGGATATCCTTCTGCATGAATATAAGAGATTTCCTTAAGCTTTAAAGCACCTTCTAAAGCTACAGGGAAATTAAATCCTCTACCTAAATATAGGCAGTTTGTTGCGTCTTTATAAACAGCAGCTATGCTTTTTACATGTTCATCAATTTCTAACAGTTTTTCAATTTGTTTAGGAATTAATTGCATCTTTTTAATATAGTTTTCAAAAGCTACATCAGATAATGATTTGTTTGCCTTTCCTAATTTTAATGCTAGTAAAGTAAAAACTGTAATTTGGGTTGTAAAAGCCTTTGTAGAAGCAACTCCTATTTCTGGTCCTGCATGCGTATATGCTCCCGAATGCGTTTCTCTAGCAATAGATGAACCTACTACATTACAAACACCATAAACAAAAGCTCCTTTAGATTTTGCTAACTTAACTGCTGCTAAAGTATCTGCTGTTTCTCCTGATTGAGAAATAGCAATAACCACATCTTTTTCTGTAATAATAGGATTCCTATATCTAAATTCTGATGCATATTCTACTTCTACAGGTATTCTAGCCATATCTTCAATTAGATATTCAGCTACTAAACCTGCATGCCAAGAAGTACCACAAGCAACAATAATAACTCTATCTGCATTTAAAAATTTATCAAGATTGTCTTCTATACTAGACATCTTAATAATATTTTCTTCTGCCAACATTCTTCCTCTAAAAGTATCGGTAATAGCTTTAGGCTGTTCATGAATTTCTTTCAACATAAAGTGTTCATAACCTCCCTTTTCAATTTGTTCTAAACTCATTTGAAGTTCATGAACAATAGGGTCTACTATAGAATCATCGTTAATTTTACGAACTTCAACATCTTTTCCGACTTGTATAATTGCCATTTCTTCATCTTCTAAATAAATAGCATTTTTAGTATACTCAACAAAAGGAGATGCATCAGATGCAACAAAAAACTCTGTATTGTCTTCTCCAACTCCAATAGCAATTGGACTACCTAAACGAGCAACAACAATTTCATCGGGATTGGTTTTATCAAAAACAGAAATAGCATAAGCTCCAACAACATTAGTTAATGCTAATTGTACGGCCTTACCTAACTTACAACCTTCATTGTTTTTTACTTCTTGAATTAAATTTATTAAAACCTCAGTATCTGTATCACTTTTAAAAGTATAACCTCTAGTAACTAGTTCTTTTTTTATAGTATCATAGTTTTCTATAATACCGTTATGAACAATTACTAAGTTTTCAGATTGAGAAAAATGAGGATGAGAATTCACATCATTTGGAACTCCGTGAGTTGCCCAACGAGTATGTCCCATACCAATATAGCCTTGTTTTCTTTTATTTTCTAAATTCGTTATTTTTTCTAAATCAGAAACTTTTCCTTTAGTTTTAGATAAATGAATATCTTTTCCATCATACATCATGATTCCAGAACTATCATACCCTCTGTATTCTAGCCTTTTTAAACCATTAATTACTATTGGGTATGCTTTTCTAAAACCTATATAACCAGTAATTCCGCACATAACTTTTTTTATTTAAGGTTCTTATTTTTTCTCGGAAAATGTAATTTTTAACTGAGCTTTTTTATCGCCATTCCCTAGAGAATGATTATAAAGTGTAACCGCTTTAGGATTCCAACTTTTATAAGTAAAAATTGTATCTGTTGAGGCAGTTGGCATATCAGTTGAATTGAATACTTTTAATTTTAAGTCTGGAGAATAATTAGATTCACCGCTTAACAAATCAGAAACATAATCTGTTATTTTAAAAGTATATTTTTCTTTTTTTCCACTAGCATCTCTATCTAAAAAACCATCAATACCACCAAAAGAAGCTTCACTAGTAGCGTCTTTAATTTGTGTTAAAAGTGGGTTTAAAGCATTAGATTCATCACTCTTGTATAAAAATAATCTAAAAGGTGCAACAGTAGTATCTATAGATTGGTTAACATATAAAGTTAATGTAGCATCATTTACTAATAAATTTCTAGCTCTTAACTCTTCTATTTTATCTGCAATTCCATTATTATCTACATCAGGACCAAAAAGATCAATTTTAGCTTCACTACCTGCTGTTCCTTGAATCTTAACTTCATTATTAACAGGATACATCTTTTCTTCCATTTTAAACGAATTAGCTCTAACACCAGAAAAAGGGAAAGAATTATTTTGTCTAAAAGTTTTAATTGTATCACCTGTTTGATTATTTAATACAGTATTTGTATAATAAACTTCTATAGAAGGGTTTAAATCTGCAGTATTATTGATAAAATTAAACGAGACTAACGAACCTTCAGAACCACTTGCTTCAATTATAATCCCTCTAAAATAATCGTTAAATTCTTCTTGAGAATCAAATTCTGAGTCTGCATATTTATTTAAAAATAATTGTTTAAAAACTTCTTCTTTTAAAGGAATTCTAGCAAAAGGAATTGGAATAGAGCTATTAGATGTGTTTTCGTACTTAACTTCGTCTGTAGTTATAAGAACATTATGACTTGTTCTTCTTTTTACATAAATAACAGTATCGTTTTCACTTGGTATAAACTCAAAATTAATCTTATCATTTAATTCCGTTCCCTTTTTCTGAAAATCAAAATTAGAATAATAACTATTATTTTTAGAAGGATCTAAAGGGTCTAGTGAACTTAAATACGTATCAGATTCGTAAACATTAATATTAAAAGCTTTGGTTTTATCACCAATAATAGAATCTAAAGTATATGTAGGACCAGAAGAAGTAATATCTGTTAATGTAGCTTGATATGGTAACTTAATAAAAACTGTATCAATTGTAGTAACAATATTAGAAGTACTTGTTTGATACTTAGTAATAGTATCAGAATCAACCAATTCTAAATCTGTACTTATAGATAATTGAGATACAATTGAAGCTTCTAACTTCTCATAATTAGAATTTGCATAAACTCCTAATAAATATTGACCAGGTTCTTGACTTATATTATCAGATAAAACTCTTTCTACAATACTATTTTCTACTGTAATATCAACTGTTAATTCGTTAGTATTAAATTTAGTATTACTAATTACATTTGATCCAATATCTGTAAAATCTTTTTCACAAGATATAACTACTGCAAATAGAGATACAACTACCCCTATATAAACACTCTTTTTAAAAATTTTCTTCACTTTAAAAAACAATTAATTATTCTGATAATAAATCAGTATAAAAATTTAAATATGATTCTTTTAAATTCTCCGTTTGATACTCTAAAACTGGCACTTCTTTTTCTTCAATTAAAGAAATTAATTCTTCATCAATCGATTCACTTCCATGAATAATTGCATCAGAATTCTCAATTGCACTTTTTAAAATATTAGTATGGTTTGGTGTTTCTATAGTTGATATTTTATCATTGCTTGATAAATCAAATTTAACTTTATCAGCTAAACCTGAGCTTAATTCGCCGTCAAAACCACCGTTATATAAAGAAGTTACGATTTTACTTTCTGTAAATAATGGTTCTTCTTTATAAAACTCCTTTAAATAAAGTGGTAATAATGAGGCCATCCATCCATGAATATGAATAATGTCTGGAGCCCAGTTTAATTTTTTCACCGTTTCAACAACACCCTTTGCAAAGAAGATAGCTCTTTCGTCATTATCTTCAAATAATTCATCATCTTCATCAGTAAAAACTGCCTTCCTTTTAAAATATTCTTCGTTATCAATAAAATAAACCTGCATTCTTTCTTTAGGGATAGAAGCAACTTTAATTATTAATGGCATATCTATGTCATTTACAACCAAGTTCATTCCAGAAAGACGAATAACTTCATGTAATTGATGTCTTCGTTCATTTATTACACCATACCTTGGCATAAATATTCGGGTTTGAACTCCTTTAGAATGTGCGTTTTTAGCCGATGTGAAAGCTGTTGAGGAAAGTTCTGTTTCTGGTAAATACGGAACTACTTCTGACGATACAAATAAAATTCTCTTATCCTTCATTAAATCAAACTCTTTTATGAGATGGGCAAAAGTACAAATTATTATGCTAATATCGTGTTAAAATGGTAAGTTTGCACACATTTCACATAGTTTTAAGATGAATATTTTTAAGAAAAAAACGATTTAAAAGCCTATTTACAAGCACAAAGGCAAGAAAAAAGTACAATTGGGTTTGTACCAACAATGGGCGCCCTGCACCAAGGTCATTTGTCTTTAATTAAAAAAGCAAAGAAAAAAACGACTTGGTTGTGGTTAGTATTTTTGTAAATCCTACTCAGTTCGACAACAAAGAAGATCTAGTAAAATACCCAAAAACATTAAAAAACGATACTAAATTATTAGAAAGTGTGTCTTGTGATGTTTTATTTTTTCCTTCTGTAGAAGAAATTTATGAAAATAATATTTCATCAGAAAAATTTAATTTCGATGGTTTAGAACATCAGATGGAAGGGAAATTTAGAGATGGTCATTTCGATGGAGTTGGTACTATTGTAAAAACCTTGTTCGAAATTGTTGCTCCTAACAAAGCCTATTTTGGTGAAAAAGATTTTCAGCAATTGCAAATCATCAAAAAAATGGTAAAAAAACATCAATTAAAAGTAAAAATTAAAGGTTGTGCTATTTTTAGAGAAGAAGATGGTTTAGCAATGAGTTCTAGAAATACCAGACTTACGGAAGTACACAGAAAAGCTGCACCTTTTATCTACAAAACACTTAAAAAAGCACGTAAAAAATTTGGCACAGAAAATGCAACTAATATAACTGAATGGGTAGAAAATCAATTTAAAAAACACCCTTCTTTAAAGTTAGAGTATTTTACAATTGCTGATGAAAAAACATTAAAAACTGCAAAAAACAAAGAATCTAACACAAAATACCGTGCTTTTATTGCAGTATTTGCAGGAGAAATACGATTGATAGACAACATTTCATTAAAAAACCATTAACCAAAAAAAACTATTTTTGTAATATGTTAGTACAAGTTGTAAAATCAAAAATCCATCGAGTAAAAGTTACAGGTGCAGATTTAAATTATATAGGAAGCATAACCATAGATGAAGATTTAATGGATGCAGCAAACATTATTGAAGGTGAACGTGTTCAAATTGTAAATAACAATAATGGAGAACGTTTAGAAACTTATGCAATTCCTGGTCCAAGAGGAAGCGGAGAAATTACATTAAACGGTGCAGCTGCAAGAAAAGTTGCTGTTAACGATGTTTTAATTTTAATCGTTTATGGTTTTTTAGAATTAGAAGAAGCTAAAAAATTTAAACCAGCATTGGTTTTTCCAAACGAAAAAGATAATACACTTACATAGGTTTGAATATTAAAAAAATTTTAAAAGTAATACTACCTCTCGTTTTGGGAGGTTTTTTAGTTTGGTATTCGCTATCTAGTATTTCTTTAGAAACTCTTGGTAAATACTTTAAAGAAGCAAATTATACGTGGATTTTTCTTGGGCTTTTCTTCGGTATTTTAAGTCACCTTTCTAGAGCTTATAGATGGAAATTTATGCTAGAACCTTTAGGTTTTAAACCTAAATTTACAAATAGTGTTTTAGCTGTTTTAGTTGGTTATTTAGTAAACCTAGCCTTACCAAGAGCTGGAGAAATTTCTAGAGCTACTGTTATGGCTAATTATGAGAAAATTCCGTTCGAAAAAGGCTTTGGAACCATCGTAGCAGAACGTATTGCAGATTTAATAATGATGCTTTGCATTATTGCAATTACTCTTTTTGTTCAATTCGATTTTATTTACGATCTGTTAACCAAAAATTTTAATCCTACAAAAATCATTATTGGGTTAACTGTTGTTATTATTGGTTTTTATATTTTAACCTCTTTTGTAAAAAAAGCAGAATCCGGCATTCTTTTAAAAATAAAAAACTTTGTTGCTGGTCTAATAGAAGGTGTAACAAGCATCTTTAAAATGAAAAATAAATGGGCATTTATTTTTCACACCGTTTTTATTTGGGTAATGTATGTGGCTATGTTTTGGGCAACAATACCTGCAATTGAAGGCTTAGATGTTCCTTTTGGTGGAATTTTAATCGGTTTTATTGCTGGCGGATTTTCTATTGCAGCCACAAATGGCGGTATTGGTTTATACCCAATTGCTGTTGCTGGTGCATTAGCTCTTTTTGATATTCCTACAGAACCTGCAACCGCTTTTGGTTGGATTATGTGGACAGCCCAAACTGCAATGATTATTGTTTTTGGAGGACTTGCTTTTTTAATTTTACCACTTTACAATAACAAAAAAAACATTCAATAGTATTCTAATTAATTCTTATAATCTTTAAAACTAAGATGAAAGGTTATAATGAAAAAAAGAAAAATTTAAGCAAGAGTTTAAAAAGACAAGCAAGAATTTCTAGATATATTATTTACAAAGAAACTCAAATTGATTTTAAGGAACAATTCTGGTCTTTTATTGGTGCTTTTTTCGGAATCGGGATCATATCTTTTATCCAATCTTTTTACTTTACAAAATTCGAAAATATCTTTTTAATTGGTTCTTTTGGGGCATCTAGTGTATTAATTTTTGGCGCAATACAAAGTCCATTAGCGCAACCAAGAAATTTTATTGGTGGGCAATTAATTTCTGCTTTTATTGGTGTTAGTATTTTAAAATTTATGCCAGATATTATTTGGATTAATGCACCACTTGCAGTAGCTATATCAATTATTGCTATGCAAATTACAAAAACACTACATCCTACAGGAGGAGCAACTGCCTTAATTGCTATTATTGGAACAGAAAAAATTAAAGCTTTAGGTTACTTTTATATTATTTCACCTGTTTTATCAGGTAGTTTAATTTTAATACTTATTGCATTGATTTTCAACAACATAACAACTCACAGAAAATACCCAACCAATAATAAATTAACAAGAATATTTAAATTTTAGTTTATTTTGGATATTTCTTTAGCTTGAATACATTCAGGCTAAAGTTGCACTTTACATTATATCTTTTTTCGTTCCTCAAAAAGGATGTCATTACAATCGCTAACAAAATTACTTGCTAGTTTTGGTAAAATTACTAATACTATTTCAAGTTCTAATATCAACTTTACTTTGTAACTTTACTCTTTTAAACAATGTATTCAAATGGCTAAAACCAAAACAACTTTTTTCTGTCAGAATTGTGGAACTCAACATGCAAAATGGGTTGGGCAATGTGGCGCTTGTAAAGAATGGAATACCATTGTAGAAGAAGTTATTCAAAAAGAAGAAAAAAGAGTTTGGAAACAATCTACAACTGCAAAACAAACCATAAATAAACCACTAAAAATTGCAGATATTCAACTAAATCCAGAAGAAAGAGTTGTTACTAATAACAACGAATTAGACACCGTTTTAGGTGGTGGCTTAGTAAAAGGTTCTGTAACTCTTTTAGGTGGAGAACCCGGTATTGGTAAATCTACTTTATTATTGCAAGTTGCTTTAAATATCAGTCAGAAAGTGCTGTATGTTTCTGGTGAAGAAAGTCAATCTCAAATAAAAATGAGAGCAGAAAGGTTAGAAGCTAATAACTCTAATTGTTTAATTCTTACGGAAACAAGCACACAACAAATCTTTAAAAACATTGAAGAAACGAAACCAGAAGTTTTAGTTATAGATTCTATACAAACTTTACACACAAGCTCAATAGAAGCTTCTCCTGGAAGCATTTCGCAAATACGAGAAACCTCTGCAGAATTGATAAAATTTGCCAAAGAAACTGCAACTCCTGTTTTATTAATAGGTCATATTAACAAAGAAGGAAACATTGCTGGACCAAAAATTTTAGAACATATGGTAGATGTTGTTTTGCAGTTTGAAGGAGACAGAAATCATACCTATAGAATTTTAAGAAGTCAAAAAAACAGATTTGGTTCTACATCAGAATTAGGAATTTATGAAATGTTGTCTAATGGGTTAAGAGAAATTTCAAATCCGTCAGAAATTTTAATTTCTAAAAAAGATTCCGACTTAAGTGGAACCGCAATTGCATCTACTTTAGAAGGTATAAGACCTTTAATGATAGAAATACAAGCCTTAGTTTCAACTGCAGTTTACGGAACTCCACAACGCTCTACAACTGGTTATAACTTAAAAAGATTAAATATGATTTTAGCTGTTCTAGAAAAGAGAGCTGGCTTTAAATTAGGTGCAAAAGACGTTTTTTTAAATATTACAGGCGGTATAAATGTAGATGATCCTGCAATTGATTTAGCGGTTGTTGCTGCCATTTTATCTTCTAACCAAGATATAGCTATCAATCCTAATGTTTGTTTTGCTGCAGAAGTTGGTTTAGCAGGAGAAATAAGACCTGTTTCTAAAATAGATCAACGTATTTTAGAAGCAGAAAAATTGGGTTATAAAACTATTGTAACCTCAAAATACAATAAAATCTCCTCTAAAAATCATGGAATAAGGTTGGTTTTAGTTGGTAAAATTGAAGAAGCTTTTGCTACTTTGTTTGCTTAGAATTTCTTGACCTAAAAAAGTATTACTACCTAAAACTAATTCTTTTTATATGTTGGAGCAAAACTGTTTGTAAATAAAAACAAGAGTTTTTTTAACTAGCTAAAAAACTTATTTAAAATATTTTTTAAGACCAACACACTTTTAAACCAAAAAAACCAAACATAAATGCTTGGTTTTTATCAATTTTATAAAAAAATAAGATTATTATTTCTTATTTACTACTTTAATATATTTTTCTAACGCCATAGTCATAGACGGAGTTTCTGGTGCTGGCGCCATAATATCGCACTTAAAACCAGCTTCTGTAACAGCTTTTACAGTAGAGTTACCAAATGCAGCAATACGAGTATCATTTTGTTTAAAATCTGGGAAATTATGTAACAATGACTCAATTCCTGAAGGACTAAAGAAAACTAAAACATCATAAAACACATCTTCTAAATCAGACAAATCGCTTACAACAGTTCTATAAAGATCTAACCTTGTCCATTTTACACCTAGTTTATCTAACTCATCTGGAATTAATGGCTTTAATTTATCTGAAGATGGTAATAAAAAATTCTCAGTTTTATGTTTCTTAATTAGCTTAACTAAGTCTGGAAAAGTTCTATTACCAACATAAATTTTACGTTTTCTATACACCACATATTTTTGCAAATAGTAAGCAACCGCTTCAGATTGGCAGAAGTACTTCATACTATCTGGCACTTTAAAACGCATCTCTTCTGCAACTCTAAAGAAATGATCTACTGCATTTCTACTTGTTAAGATAATAGCAGAAAAACTTGATAAATCTATCTTTTGAGCTCTTATTTCTTTTACAGAAATACCTTCTACATGAATAAAAGATCTAAAATCTATTTTAACTTTTTGCTTATCCGACAAATCAAAGTAAGGAGACGTTTCTGTCTTTGGTGCAGGTTGTGATACTAAAATCGTTTTCACTTTCATACGCTTTCTTTTTGTAATTAAAACATCAATTTAAACAGTATAAATAGCGGGGCTATTTCAAAGGCGCAAAAGTACAATATAAAATAAAACAACTTGCTAAAAATCAGCTTTTTGTTTATTACAACTACTAATACGAACCTAAGTACTAGTAAAAAAGCAGAAAAACTCAATAATAAAGTTTGTTTAAAATTTCCATATTCACACAAAATCATTGCTATATATAGTAAAAATGAAATTACATACAGGTAATTATACTTAGATTTTATAAAAAAATCAATTTCCTTTTTAATCAAAAAAAGTATAGAAAATAGGTGCTCTAAAGTTCTTTTAATCAAAAAAAATGTAGATAAAACTAAAAAAATAGAGAAAAACAAGGAAAAACGCTCTACACTAAGAGATAATTTATAAATATTAAATTTAAAAACGATAAGTGATAGAATTAATAAAGTAAATAGAAAAAGAACTATTTGGAAAACATCTAAAAATCCGGTTTTTTCATCAGAATCAGATTCAATCAAATTGACATTAAACAGGCTAAAAAAATTCTTTTTAGTCTTTTAGAATCTATAGCTTTTAACAATACAACACCAACAAACATTATCATTGTTAGGATAGTAATCCAATTATTAGAATAGGCTATTTTTTCTAGTGCTTGCAAGTTATTTTCAATTATTAAGATTAACACAAAATTAGTAATTAAATAATGTATATTTGTTTTCTTACATACTTAATTATCTATTAATGTCAGATACATTAGTTATCATCCCAACATATAACGAAAAAGAAAACATTGAAGCTATAATTAGAGCCACATTCAATCAGAAAAAAGTATTCCATATTTTAATTGTAGATGATAATTCTCCCGATGGAACTTCTAATATTGTAAACGCCTTAATTAACGAATTCCCTAACCAACTTTTTTAGAAAAAAGATTAGGTAAAAACGGACTAGGAACTGCCTACATTCATGGTTTTAAATGGGCTATAGAAAAAAAGTACGACTATATTATAGAAATGGATGCAGATTTCTCTCACAATCCTAATGATTTAATTCGTTTATACAATGCTTGCCATATAGAAAAGGCAGATTTTTCTGTAGGATCTAGGTATGTAAACAAAAAAGTTAATGTAGTTAATTGGGATATGAAACGTTTGTTACTCTCATATTTTGCTTCAAAATATGTTCGTTTAGTTACCAGAATTCCAATGTTTGATACTACTGCTGGTTTTGTTTGTTGGAAGAGAAACGTATTAGAAACTATAAATATTGATAAAATTAAATTTGTTGGTTATGCATTTCAGATAGAAATGAAATTTAAAGCATGGAAACATAAATTTAAAGTAAAAGAAGTTTCCGTTATTTTTACTGATAGAACATTAGGGACTTCTAAAATGAGTGGAAACATTGTTTATGAAGCACTTTTTGGAGTAATAAAAATGCGTTTAAAAGGATTACCAAAATAAGACTATGAACGAATCTATTTTAATTAGAAAAGCTAATTTAGATGATATAAAAACCCTATTAGATTTTGAACAAGGTGTTATAATCGCAGAAAAACCTTTAGACCCTTTTCTAAGTAAAGATAAAATATTTTATTACAATATACCAGAATTAATTGTTTCTGAAAATGCTAATTTATTAGTTGCTGTTTCAAATAACGAGCTTGTAGCCTCTGGTTATTTAAGAATAGAAAACTCAAAGCAATATCATAAAAACCCACAACATGGTTACATTGGTTTTATGTTTGTAAAACCTTCTTTTAGAGGTAAAAGAATTAGTACTTTAATTTTAAATTCTTTAAAAGATTGGGCAAAAGAAAAAAATCTAAAAGAACTAAGGTTAGATGTTTATAGTAATAATGATGGAGCAGTAAAGGCTTATGAACGTTTTGGATTTACCAAAAGTTTAGTAAACATGAGAATGGATATTTAAAAAATTAACAATTTTTAGTTAAAATAAAAAACCTAGGCGAGTTTTAAAAAATTATAAAATGACAAAATCAACTTTAATAAAAAACGCAAAAATCGTAAATGAAAACACTACTTTTTTAGGTGATGTTCTTATTGAAAACGAAATTATAAAAGAAATTGCTACAAAAATAAAAGCAACAGAAAATGTTGAAATTATAGATGCAGAAGGCAAAACTTTAATTCCTGGTTTTATAGATGATCAAGTACATTTTAGAGAACCTGGTTTAACACACAAAGCAAATATTGCTACAGAAAGTAGAGCTGCAGTTGCTGGCGGAATTACTACTTTTATAGAAATGCCAAACACAGTACCACAAGCTACAACACAAGATTTATTGGAAGATAAATTTAATATTGCTGCAAACGATTCTTACGCAAACTATTCTTTTATGTTTGGTGGTACAAACGATAATTTAGAAGAATTATTAAAAACAGATCCTAAAAAAGTTGCGGGTATAAAATTATTTTTAGGTTCTTCTACAGGTAATATGTTGGTGGATAATGAAGCTGTTTTAGAAAAGATTTTTTCATCAACAAAAATGATTATTTCTGTACATTGTGAAGATGAAGCAACTATCAGAAAAAATACAGCTGAATTTAAAGAAAAATATGGCGATGATATTCCGATAAAATACCATCCAATTATTAGAAGTGAAGAAGCTTGTTATTTATCGTCTTCTAAAGCAATTGAATTGGCTAAGAAAACGGGTGCAAGATTGCACATCTTTCATTTATCTACAGCAAAAGAAACAGAATTATTTAGAAATGACATTCCGTTAGAAGAAAAACAAATTACTGCAGAAGTTTGTATTCATCATTTATGGTTTTCTGATAAAGACTATGCAGAAAAAGGAACTCATATAAAATGGAATCCTGCAGTAAAAACAGAAGCAGATAGACAAGGTTTATGGGAAGCTTTGTTAGATGATAGAATTGATGTTTTAGCAACAGATCATGCTCCTCACACTTTAGAAGAAAAAACAAATGTGTATACAAAAGCGCCAAGTGGTGGGCCTTTAGTACAACATGCTGTTACTGCTATTTTAGAAAAAGTAAAAGAAGGTGTAATTTCTATTGAAAAAGCAGTAGAAAAAATGAGCCATAATCCTGCTAAATTATTTCAGATAGAAAAACGTGGTTTTATAAAAGAAGGTTATTATGCAGATTTGGTTTTAATTGATACTAACAAATCTCAAACAGTTTCTAAAGACAATATTTTATACAAATGTGGATGGTCTCCTTTTGAAGGCTCTACTTTTTCATCGACAATTACACATACGTTCGTAAATGGAAATTTAATTTATAATAATGGTGTTTTTAATGATAATATTAAAGGAAAACGTTTGACTTTTAATCGTTAATATGAAAAAAATAAGCTTTTTACTTTTTTTAACTTTCTTAATTTCTTGTACTAGTAATACTATTTTAAAAGAGCCAGAAGATCTAATTCCTAAAGATACTATGAGTCTTTTAATTCAAGAAATGATGATTGCAACTTCTTCTAAATATGTAAAAAACAAAAACTTACAAAAGAAAATTAATTATATGCCTTTTGTTTTTGATAGATTTAGAATTGATAGCACAAGGTTTCAAGTTTCTAACTTGTATTATATGTCTAAAATAGATGTTTATCAAGAGGTTTTTGAAGATGCTAAAGGTAATTTAGAAAAACAAAAAGAATTCTATGATCGTGAAAAAAATAAATTAGACTCAATAAATAGAGATTCCGTTAAAAAAAATAAATTATTAAATGAAAGGTTAATAAAAGCTAAAAAAGACTCTTTAGAAAAAGCTAAAATTTAGAGTAATTAATAGCTGTTCTTTTTATAGATTTATCTATACCTTCAAATTCAAAATTAAGAGTTTTCTTAATTTTTTCTGAAGAATATTTAGAAATTGAATGTGCAGATTTTGCAGAATATTTACTTAACAAAGGTTCTTTTCTCGTAATAAAAGAAAGTAAACTAGCAATACGCCAAAAGATAGCAGTTTGCCAAGGTTTTATTTTTATTGAAGGTCTATTTTTTCCAAAAGCATCTGCTATTAAAAAGAAAATTTCTTTGAAACTTTTATTTTCTGATATTAAAATAAAACGTTCATTTTTCACATTAGAATTCATCAATAAAATCATTGGTTTTACAACATCTTGCACAGATACAAAACCTGTAATCCCTTCTGTAAAAAATTTAAAACCATTGTAAACTTGGGTAAATAGTTTTCCTGATCCTGAATTCCAAAAACCACTTCCAAAAATAACACCTGGGTTTACTATAACTACATCAACTCCTTCTTGGCTTGCTCTCCAAACTTCCATTTCTGCCCCAAATTTTGTAATCGAATATCCACTGTTATCAAGTTCTTTATTCCATTCATCTTCTTCTGTAATAATGTTGTTCTTTAAAGAATCGCCAACAGCAGCAATAGAACTCACAAAACACAATTTATCAACTTTAGCATCTACACAAAGATTTACAATAATTGCGGTTCCATGAATATTAACTTTTCGCATTTCTCTATAATCTTTAGGATCAAAAGAAATAAACGCTGCACAATGGTATACTTTCTTCACTTTAATAAAAGCAGGAATCATGGTAGTAACATCTGTAATATCTGCCTTAAACCATTCTATTTTATTAAATAAAGATGTGTTTGAAGTATAAAAAGAAAAGACTTTTTTTACACTTTCTAAAGATGATTCTGATCTATAAACAGCTCTAATTACATCATTTTCTAAACTTAAATGATACAATAAATGCGAACCGACTAAACCTGTGCCTCCAGTAACTAAAATCATAGTACGAATTTAGTATATTTTGGTTGATAAAGGTATATTTGCCAACTGATAAATTGATTACAATGACAAACTTTGTTGAAGAATTACGCTGGCGTGGATTATTACACGATATTATGCCAGATACAGAAGAATATTTACTAAAAAACAAAACAGCTGGTTATATTGGCTTTGATCCTACTGCAGATTCACTACATATTGGTAGTTTGGTTCAAATTTTTATTTTAAAACACTTTCAAAATGCTGGTCATAATCCTATTGCATTAATTGGTGGAGCAACGGGTATGGTTGGTGATCCTTCAGGAAAATCTGCAGAAAGAAATTTACTTGATGAAGCAACATTAGCTAAAAATATAGCTGGAGTTAGAGAAAATTTAGAACGTTTTTTAGATTTTGATGCTACCGCAGAAAATAAAGCTGAATTGGTTAACAATTACGATTGGATGAAAGATATTTCTTTAATCGATTTTGTTAGAGATACAGGTAAACACATTACTGTAAATTACATGATGGCAAAAGATTCTGTTAAGAAACGTTTGAGTTCTGAGTCTTCAGTTGGAATGAGTTTTACAGAATTTACATATCAATTGTTTCAAGGGTATGATTTCTATCATTTATACAAAGAAAAAAATTGTAGACTACAAATGGGTGGTTCTGATCAATGGGGAAATATAACTACAGGTACAGAATTAATTCGTAGAAAAGCACAAGGAAAAGCATACGCAATTACGGTGCCATTAGTTACTAAAGCCGATGGAACAAAATTTGGTAAAACAGAAGGTGGTAATGTTTGGTTAAATGCAGATAGAACATCGCCTTATAAATTTTATCAATATTGGTTAAATTCTTCTGATGAAGATGCAGAAAATTTTATTAAAAAGTTTACGTTTTTAGATAAAGAAACCATTGAAAATTTAATTGCAGAACATTCAGAAAATCCTCATTTACGTTTATTACAAAAGAAATTAGGAGAAGAAGTTACTACTTTAACACATGGTAAAGAAGCGTATGAAAATGCGTTAAAAGCTTCTAGTATTTTATTCGGAAAATCTACAGCTTCAGATTTAAAATCTTTAGATGAGCAAACATTTTTAGATGTTTTTGATGGTGTACCACAAGCTACCGTTTCTATTAAAGATATTGAAGAAGGTTTGGATATGATTGGTGCTTTAGCTGCAAAAACAAGCTTTTTAAAATCTAACGGAGATGCTAGAAGAGCATTAAAAGAAAATGCAATTTCGGTAAATAAAGAAAAGGTTAAAGAAGATTTTACAATTTCTAAAGAAGATTTAATTGCTAATAAATATGTGCTTTTACAACGTGGTAAAAAAACTTATTACTTATTAAAAGTTGAGTAACAAAAATTTACTTGTTATATAATACTAAAAAAGAGCTGAAAATTTCAGCTCTTTTTCTTTTTACATTAAAATCCCCCAATCTTAATGTAAAGTAGTACTTCTTAATTTACTCCAATTAATATCTGCTTGTTTCTTTAATTTATCAGCTCCTCCTTTTTGCCATAACTCTAACGTGTTTGTACCCCAAGAATTGTAAAACAAGTATAATTTTTCGTCTCTAATTTCAAAAGTTTTTGGGTCTATAGATACTTTCTTCCCTTTTACCCCAATTGCATAAGCACAAAATCCGCCATATTCAGGCACATATTTTTTAGGTGATTTTTTAAAAGTTTCTAAATTATCTTTAGTAGAAAATTTAAACTTTACACCATCATAAGTAGCTACAAATTTCTTGCTTCCTTCTACTGCTTTATTATTAAAATAAGCAACAACATCATATCCTTCTGCAACAAAACCTTTTTTTGTATTGTAATCTTGAGCGTTAAAAGTTATAGAAATTGTAAAAAAGAGTATTACCAATAAATTTTTCATCGAACTTGTTTTTTATTTGGTCGAAGAATATTTTAATTACATACAAATTACAAGTCTAAAAATAACATTTTAACTAATTTTTAAGGATTCGTAGACCATAAAGAACCACCAGCCATCATTGCTCTTCTAGGTAATTGCAAACCAGCAATAATAAATTTTGCAAAATCTTCTGGTTGTAAAACCGTATCTGTATTACCATCTGTAATTCCTAAATCTAAAGCCATATCTGTGGCAATTGTACTTGGTGTTAAAGTGTTTACTCTAATATTATTTTTACGAACCTCTTTCATTAAAGATTGTGATAAACCAATTACTGCAAATTTTGAAGCAGAATAAGCAGACGTAGTTGCATTACCATTTAAACCTGCTGTTGAAGAAATATTAATAATATCACCTTCATTTTTATCAATTAAATAAGGAAGCACTTCTTTGGTAACATAATACATTCCTAAAACATTGGTTTTAATAATGTTTTCCCAAAGTGAAGGTTCCATATCATTTAAAGAACCAAAAGCAGCAATACCAGCATTATTTACTAAAATATCTACGGTTCCTAAATTTGAAATTATATTTTTAATTCCGGTTTTAACCTCATCGTAATTTCCAACATCAAAAACTTCATAAAAGGCATTTACGCCTAAAGCTTTTAGTTCTAAAACTGTTTCGTTTAATTTAGCTTCGTTTCTACCTGTAATAGCAACATCTATTCCTAGTTTTGCAAACCCAATTGCAGTTGCTTTACCTAAACCTCTACTTCCGCCAGTAATAATGGCTTTTTTATTCTTTAACTCCATTTTATTAATGCCTATATTTTTAATTAAACTACTTGTTGTTCTTTTATGAGCTCTGTTAATACTTGTTTAAAAGTAGTAACAGGTTGTGCTCCTGTAACAGCACTTTTTCTATTAAAAACAATTGTAGGCACAGAATTTACCCCCATATTTTTCCATTGATTCTCAATTGTTCTTACTTTACTTTTAGCCGCTTCATTGTCTAATTTTTCTAAAGCTTCATCTGCATTTAAACCAACATTTAAAAGAGCTTCTCTTAAAATATCTCTATCTGAAACATCTTTACGATCACTAAAAAATGCTTTGGTAAGCGTCATTTTTAATTCAGTTTGCTTTCCGAAGTCTTTGGCGTATTCTAATAAAATGTGTGCTTCAAAAGTGTTTACAATTCTCATTTCATCAAAATAATCGAATTTAAAACCTAATTCTGCGCCAGCTTCTGTCATCATTTCTTTTGATTGGTTTTGTTGCTCTGTGGTAGAACCATATTTTTCTGTAATATGTTCATTTACATTTTGCCCTTCTTTTGGCATATTCGGATTTAACTCAAAAGGTTGCCATTCTATTTCTACTTGATCCTGAATACCAAGTTCTGTAATCGCTTTTTCTAAACGTTTGTAACCAATGGTACACCAAGGACACACAACATCTGAAACGATATCTATTTTTAATTTTTCTTTCATCTTTTAAATAAATTGTTTTTTAAAACTGATAAACCTTCCGTATAATAAACAGAAGGTTCAAAGCTACTTATATATAAATTAAATAGCACATTATGTTTTTGTAAGAAAAGTATTAAAACGAATAGTCTAAGATAATTTGAAATACTTGAATTTCTTTATAAAACCATTAAATTACAGCCTCTAATATCCGAATTATCAAAACGGCCAATAATTTCAAAAGTGCAATTTTTATGTACTTTTCCTAAATCTTGGGTTGCAATAAAAGAACAAGAATTATAATTAGCCAAATCAATTACATTAATTCCACCGTTTTTTCCTATCGGATTTATAGTTAATGCATCTTCTGTATCTCTAGTTAGAATTTTCATCCAAGGTGGTGTTTCAAAAACACCGTTTCCTTTCGAATAACCTTGACTTAATAATTCTGTCATTCCGTATTCTGAATGGATTTCTTTAACTCCAAATCTGTTTTGTAAAACAGCATGTAATTCTTCTCTTACTAATTCTTTTCTTCTTCCTTTCATTCCACCAGTTTCCATAATAATGGTGTTTTTTAGGCTGAATTGTTTCATTTCTATCAAATCTAACAAAGCAAAAGAAACACCAATTAAGAGTGTTTTTTGTCCGTTTTTATCTAATTCTATGAGTTTTTTTGCTAATTCTTCTAAGTTATCCAGATAGAATCCGCTTTCTAGATTGTTAGATTTTCTTATTAAATCATCTACCATAAAAACTAATGAAGATCCTTTTCGTTCTAAATAATTGGGTAATAAAGCTAAAACAACATATTCTTCTATATTTCCATAAAAATGAGCAAAGCCTTTTAAATAACTTTCTTTATAAACCTCAATGTCTGTTACAAAATGCTTACTAGTAATACTACCAGTTGTTCCTGAACTTGTAAAAATTTCTTGTATTTCATCTAAAGAAGAAACTACTTTTTTACTTTTAAAAAACTGAATAGGTAAAAACGGAATTTCTTCAACTTTAGAAACATCTGAAGGATGTATGTATAACAAATCGCAAAAAGACCTGTATACTTTATTGTTTTTAAATTGATATTTAAAAGTTTCTATGGCAATTTTTGAAAATTGCTCTTCAGATTGTATGTTAAAAATATTTTCTTGCATATTATTTTACAAAAATAGTTAATATATGAGAGTTTTTATCATCTTACTGATTCCATTACTACTCGTTTTAAATTCTTGCGAAACTTCAGACTAATTAACCTGCCAAGAAAAGGATCTAAGTAATTTGGTTGCCTTATTTACAGAAATTGAAGAATTAACCTTAAGTGTATCTTGTTTAGATGCTAATAGCTGGAAACTTACTGCTTATGGTGTAAAAGCTTGTGGTGATTCTCAAGGTTACATAGCATATTCTTCTGAAATTAATACTTCGCTATTTTTGGAAAAAATTGACGAATACACACTAGCTGAAAAAAATATAATATAAAATGGGGAATAATATCAACTTGTGATATGCAAAACCCTCCTATTTCTATAGAATGTAATAACAACTCACCTGTTTTAAAATATTAATATAATTAAATAATTTCTATTACTTTATAAAAATATTTTTTATGATTTTATGAAATTCTATTTTATGAAATTTATAATTAAATTAACATTAAAATAAAGAAAATGTAACTAATTTTGATTTCTTGTGTCATAATTTAAAGAAAACATAAAAAATGAACTTTCAATTATCTACTTATAGAACATTAAGCGGAATAACAGAAGTGTTAGAAATTCCAAGAAAAAAAGAAACACAATGGATTATTTATCAAGATAATAAGCCTAAATTTTTTGTAGACTTTTTTGACTTAGAAAGTGAGTCTAATACGATGATGAATAGTTTAGTATTGTGTGCTAAAAAAATATCTCGTTTGGGTCTTAAGAAAAAAATAAAATCGGAAATTAAAGTACTTTTCTTAGATCCTTTGCCAGAAGAATGGTTAGCATACTCAATGTAGTTTTAATATAAAACTACAAAATACTTATTCTTTCTCTTACATTTAGATAATCAATATCAGTTTACATTTATATCCTTTTAAATAAAAAGGGTATTTTTTTGTTGATTTTTTTGTTTAAATTTAAACAAAAAGTAATGTTTCTGTTTAATTTACTAATGTGTAAAATTATTCGTATTTTCGAACCTCAATTTAAACTACTAAAATTAGACAGCAAAAATGACAGATTTTGGAATAAAAGAAGCTTTGGCAGAATTAGGCTTAAAAGATATAAATAACGGAACTTCTACAGGTTCTAATAATTTTTCTAACGGAGAAATTATTGAATCGTTTTCTCCCGTTGATGGAAAATTAATAGGTAAAGTTGTTACATCTACTAGAGAAGATTATGAAAAAGTGATGGAAGCTGCTACAAAAGCATTTTTATCCTTTAGAAATATGCCTGCTCCTCAAAGAGGAGAAATTGTTCGTCAGTTTGGTAATAAATTAAGAGAAAAAGAAGCTCTTGGTAAACTTGTTTCTTATGAAATGGGAAAAAGTTACCAAGAAGGTTTAGGTGAAGTGCAAGAAATGATAGATATCTGCGATTTTGCAGTAGGATTATCTCGTCAATTAAACGGACAAACAATTCCGTCTGAAAGACCAGGTCATGTAATGCGTGAACAATGGCATCCAATAGGAGTTGTTGGTATTATTTCTGCATTTAACTTTCCTGTTGCAGTTTGGGCTTGGAATACAGCTTTAGCGTGGATTTGTGGTGATGTTTGTGTTTGGAAAGCTTCAGAAAAAGCACCTTTATGTTCAGTTGCTTGTCAAAATATTATTGCAGAAATTTTAAAAGACAATAATTTACCAGAAGGTATTTCTTGTATTATAAATGGAGATTATAAAGTTGGTGAAATGATGACTACGGATACTCGTATTCCTTTAGTTTCTGCAACTGGATCTACAAGAATGGGAAGAATTGTTGGTGCAACAGTTGCACAACGTTTTGGAAAATCTTTATTAGAATTAGGAGGAAATAACGCAATTATTATTACACCAACTGCAGATTTAAAAGTTGTTGTTCCTGGTGCTGTTTTTGGTGCTGTTGGAACTTGTGGGCAACGTTGTACATCTACTAGAAGATTAATTATACACGAATCTGTTTATGATAAAGTAAGAGATGCAATTGTTGGCGCTTACGGACAAATTAAAATTGGTAATCCGTTAGATGAAACAAAACACGTAGGTCCGTTAATTGATCATGATGCTGTAAATACATACTTAGCTGCTATTGAAAAAGCAAAAGCAGAAGGAGGAAATGTATTGGTTGAAGGTGGCGTTTTAGAAGGTGAAGGATATGAATCTGGTTGTTACGTAAAGCCTGCAATTATTGAAGCTGAAAATCACTTTGAAATAGTACAACACGAAACTTTTGCACCTATTTTATATTTAATGAAATATTCTGGAGAAGTAGAAAATGCTATTGAAAAACAAAATGGTGTTGCACAAGGATTATCTTCTGCAATTATGACAAATGAAATGAAAGAAGCAGAGAAATTTTTATCTTATGCTGGTTCAGATTGTGGAATTGCAAACGTAAATATTGGTACTTCTGGTGCAGAAATTGGTGGTGCTTTTGGTGGTGAAAAAGAAACTGGTGGCGGTAGAGAATCTGGTTCTGATGCTTGGAAAGTATACATGAGAAGACAAACAAATACGGTTAATTATTCTGATGAATTGCCTTTAGCACAAGGTATAAAATTCGACCTCTAAGAGGTTTAAGTATTTATAAATATTGTAAAAGCCAACTCATTTGAGTTGGCTTTTTTGTTATTATAAACAACGAAATATACTCGAATTTCTCAAAAAAACAGCTAACTTCGTTTAACTTCTGATAAAATGAATTAAAACTCACCTTATCATTATAGTTGTTCCTAATTTAGGTAATTACTTGTTAGATAACTGCTTTACTTTTTTAAGATTTTCTTTATAAAGTTCTAAAGACCTATGATTTACTTGTTCCCCTAACTCTACAGCTTTTTTATAGCAAACTATGGCATTTTCGTATTTTTTATAAGTCAAATATGCTTCTCCTAAACTATCCCAAGCATTTGAAGATTTTGGAAATCGTATTGTATTCTCTTTAAAAAAATCTAATGCGTAACTTGGTATATCTGAATATAAAAAATCATATCCAAATTCATTAAGTGTTCTTTCATCTGGATTATAATTACTAAAAAATACTGTTTTTAAACTATCTGCAACTTCAATTTTTCCTGCTTCCAAATGAATTTTCATTACACCTCGCATAGTACTATTTGATGGATTCACCTTATAACCACTATATTCTGAAAGTCTATTGAAGTAATCTTGTAAAGCTTTCATCCCTCCAGCTTCCCTAAATTTCTTGTGCGAACTTCTATTTGGATATCCTTTTAATTTAAAGTCATCTTTCAAATTATTTGCCCTTAAATGTATTTGATGCAAAATCTCTTCCGCTTTTAGATTACTTCTATTGGCTAGATAAATAATTGTTGTCTCATCATCATACATAGCAATAAAAGCACTATTTCCTGCTAAAGCACCTCCATGCCCATATAATCTTACCTTTATGTTTTTCTCTATGATATCATCCCAATTTCTTACCCAACCATAGCAATGACCATGTTTGTTTGGTGTTAGCATTACTCTTGTTAATTCCGAGGATAATAACTTATGTGATTTTACTGCTTCACTCCAAATAAATAAATCTTTAACTGTAGAATGCATTCCTCCTGCCGCATAAGAAGTAGATTGATCTCTAAAAGGAGCTTCAGTTATTTTACCTCCATGTTCAGAAACCCACCAATTCCATCCATAAACTTCCCTATAACTATAACCTTTAGCTAATTCTTTTGAAACATATGTATTAGTCCCAAATCCAGTATTTTTTAACTTTAATGGATTTACTATCTTTTCATTTAATAATTCTGCAAATGATTTACCCGAAACTTTTTCTAAAATAACTCCCAAAAGATCATACCCTAAACTACTATAATAATATTCAGTTCCTGGAGTGCTCACTAAACGAGTTCTATCTATTAGTTTTGCTAAAGCCTTTGGTGTGTAATTGGTGTTTCCAAACTCTTTTAAACTAACACCAATAGGCTGTAATCCATTATAATGCGAAATTCCAGAAGTATGAGACAAAAGCTGATGAATAGTGATCTGACTTGCTTTCTCTTTTGATAAGTATGGAAGGTATTTGCCAATAGTATCTTGAAGCTTTATACTTTTTTCTTCTACCAATTGCATAATTAGCATTGCTGTAAATTGTTTAGTTACAGAACCAATGCCATATTTAGTCTCAATTGTATTAGAAATTTTATTTACTCTATCAGATTCTCCATAGGCTTCTTTAAAAATAATTTTCCCTTTTTTAGCAACTAATACTGAACCACTAAACGGACTTCTAATTTTAATTTTTATTCCTGGGTCTTCATAACTCTCCATTAAATCACCAATAGTTCTTGGTTCTGGTTTAAAAGCAATATATGCTCCCCAAACTAACAATGCTACAATAATTACTAGACTACTTTTTAATATACATTTCTTCATATTTATATTTTCTATTCGAATATTGCTGATACTGTTTATTCTTTTATGATCTTGTCATTCATTTTTTTTAAATGATCTTCAAATGATAATAAATCTGTATGAAAATTATTCTTAGCTACCGCAACTGCTTTTATATATGCTTCTCTTGCTTTATTTAGACTACCTTCTTTTTCATAGAACTCTCCCAAACTACCCCATGTATTAGCAGATTCTGAAAATAATTTTGTATTCAATTTAAAATAATGCAAGGCTTTCACTTTATCAATTTTTAGAAACTCGTAAGCAACTCTATTTAGCATGTCTTCTGCATTTTGGTTTTTCTTAATAAACCTAACGAATATTTTTTCTAAAGGAATTAGATCCATTTTCTCTTTTAAATGCATCCTAAGTACTCTTTGCAAATAACTTCCAGAAGGAAACACCATAAATCCTGCACTTTTAGTTAACCTTTTGTGGTATGCTGTAATTCCTTTGTAGCCACCTTCTTTCATAAAAAGTGCTTTACTTTTAAAACCTGGCAAAATTATTCGTGTATTTTTAGATAAATCTTCGTTGTGTACTTTTCTGTAAATATCACTCACCAATTTATAGGGTTGAATTGGTGCAGTATTACATAATACAATAATTGTTGTTCCATCGTCTGCTAAAAACAGGTAACTAGCAAAACCATTTACACTTCCACTATGTCCGTAAAATTGTGCTTGCGGAATGTATCTTAAAATCTCTGTATCATTTCGCTGCCATCCATAGGTATAACCATTTAAGTTTTCTTTGAATAGTTTTTTAGTATTGCTTTTATTTAACAATTTGTTTGCTCGAAGAGCTTGTGACCACAAGTATAATTCGCTAGTTGTACTGTGCATTCCTCCTGCAGTATAAGTGTTACTCTGATCTCTATTTATATTTTCGGTATATGTTCCTTTTCTAAAGCGATAATTTTTTACAACCTCATTTTTCAAAAAGGTATTATTACCAAAACCTGTGTTCTTTAAACCTAGTGGTAATGCAATGTGCTTTTCAATCAACTCTGTAAAAGACAATCCAGTAACTTCCTCTAAAACAGCACCTAACAAAATATAACCCAAACTGCTATATTGAAATTTTGAATTTGGTATTGCAGACAGCCCTGTTTTATCAACCAACTGCGCATATTCTTTTGGTGTAAATTTTTGAGCAGAAAAATTTTTCATACTTTTTATATAATCTCTCAATCCTTCATAATGTGGTAAACCCGACATATTTGCAAGCAAGCTATGTATGGTTAAATGCATCCCTTTTTCTTTATTAATATATGGAAGAAAATCAGTGATTGGTTGCTTTAGTTTAATCGTTCCTTTTTCTACCTGCTGAAGTACTAAAAGAGCTACAAAGGGTTTAGTTAAAGAACCTATTAAAAATTTTGATTTTGTTGTTAATCGATCTTTTAGTTCTATGTCTGCATATCCGTAAGCCTTATTCAATATAACTTCATTGTCTTTTGCGACTAGAATTATACCATTAAAATTTGAACGGATTCCTAACTCTTTTCCGTTTTTAGCATATTGTGAAATAAATCCATCTATGTTTTGTGCATTAACACTACAAATAATAAGAAATAAAAATAATTGAACTATGTACTTCATTTTTTTGTTTTAAATTAAAACACAAAATTAGAATGAAGAATGGTGTTTTGTTGTGTCAGACTTGTAGCATTCTTACTTCATTTATACTTCATTACAAATGACCATGTTGTAAATCAGTAACTTATAAAAAAGCACTTGAATTAGTAAACAAAAAAATTAGAATAAATTTGGCACAAAAGAAAGCACATTTTTGCTCTTTTTATTAAGTTGAGAAGATGTTTTAACAATTATAAAAACATTGAACAATACAGCTAGTAAGTAAAAAAGGATACTAATAAAAAGCCCATCTCCTGCTTTTCCAATGATTATATTAGATATGAAAAGTGTAATTCCCATTCCAATAATAGCAACAATACTCCATAACAACTGAAAACTTATAATTTTACCAGCTACAATATTTTTAGATTGAATCTTTTTGCTTTTTTTCCATAAAACAATTGGAATAATAAGATTTATAAATGGTACGAATACTAAAAACAAAGTAGATAAATTCATTTTCTTTAATGATGAAAAAGATAATTGAGAGTTTTCATTATCAGTTGGTGTAGAAATTAACTCTGAAATATCAAAACCTAAAGTTTCTGCCAAAACTTTTATAGTAAAAGCACGAGGTTTTACTGTTCCTTTTTCTATACGTTGAATAGTACTTAATGACACATTTGCTTTTTCTGCTAAAGCTTCCTGTGACAGTCCCATTTTTTTACGAGAATTACAAATATTACTTGCTAAATTTGAATTTTTATTCGACATAAATCAAAGTATACATTATAAGTTTATAATTATATTTTCAATTCTTTAAAAATGATTAAACAGTAAAGATAATTAATAATCGTAATTCAAAATTAAATTGATAGAATTTTTAAAACAAACTAGGTACAACAAAGAACTGAGTTAAAAATCATATAAATTCTTCATTAAATTTAAGCATTAGTTTTCTGGCATTGTTGAATTAGAATAAATCTCATTTGATCGATTTATTTCCAATTTAACAAGCTAAAATTATCATTTTTATTTTTTTATTTCACTTTTAAGACTCAAACGTGAGTTTCATCATAAAGACAGCCTGATTTTGCAATCGCAAAACTTTGTTTTAATAGTTTATTGGAAACGGCTATTAATGCTAGCTGTAATCTTGGAAAAGCATATTTTTCATATTCAATTTTTGATGGATTGCTTAAGTACGCATTCACCAAATTTTGAATCTTGCTATCGTCAAAAAAATCGACACCAATTATTTTGTTTTCTTCATCTTCAATACCAATTACAATATAATAGTTGTTTTCAGGGTTTGAGTTTGAAAATGCACAAACATGTTTTAAAAACTTTGCTTTTCCTTCTTTAGAACTTAAAGATGATTTTTGCTTTTTATCATAAAAAATATTCTCATCATTATGATGAAAGCAGGTTTTTTATAAGTAAGCGTTTGTTTATTATTTTTAAGGCATTTCTTCTCCAATACTAGCTTCTAATAGCAAAAACCAATCTTGCAGTTCTAATTCTATTGAGGTTGCTTTATTCGCGTTTAAAATGCGTTCTTTATTTGTGGTTCCTATTACTGGAGATATTTTTGCAGGATGCTTTAAAATCCAACTTAACAAAATAACATCTTCTGTAACATTGTATTTTTCTGATACTACTTTTAAGACTTCTTTTATTCTCAAAGACTGAGGAGTTTCGTGTCTAAAAACACTTCCTAAAGGACTCCAACACATGGGTTGCATACTTTTCTGAAGCATTTGATCTAAACTACCATTTTGCATTGCAATATGATGCGTTAATGAGAATTCAATTTGATTTATAGAAACAGGAATTTTATCAGCAATTAAATCCACCTGTGAAGGTGTAAAGTTTGATACTCCAAAATTTCTAATTTTCCCACTTTTTTGTAATTCTGATATCGCTTCTGCGATTTCATTGGGTTGCATTAACGGACTTGGTCTGTGTAGTAAAAAAGTATCTAAATAATCGGTTTTTAAATTTTTTAAAGACTGTTCTACACTTTTAATAATATATTCTTTACTGTAATTATAATGTTTTACTTTATTATCTCTTGCTTCTCCAACAAGTTGGATACCACATTTTGAAACTAAATTAATTTCTTCACGAGCAATTTTACTTTCTACAAACGCTTTTCCAAATTCTGCCTCTGTAGAATAATCTCCATAAATATCTGCATGATCAAAAGTAGAATTTCCATTTTCTACACAAAACTGAATCATATCAACTTGTTCTTTGGTAGAAAATTGTTTTCCCCATTTTCCCCAAGACATACAACCAATTATTATTTCTGATTTAGGCATCTTATTCTTTATTTAAAATTGTTGGAGTTGCTTGTGCTGTTGGGTACACAACTAAATCTTCGATATTTACATGATATGGTCTTGTAACTACAAAGTGAATAATATCTGCAATATCTTCTGCTTGTAACGCTTTATAACCTGCATAAACAGATTTTGCTTTTTCTGTATCACCTTTAAAACGAACATCTGAAAACTCAGTTTCTACAGCTCCTGGATGAATTGCAGAAACGCGTATATTATACTTATTCAAATCTATTCTCATACTTTTGTTTAAAGCGTCTACAGCATGTTTAGAAGCGCAATAAACATTTCCGTTAGGATATACATCTTTTGCGGCTATAGAGCCAATATTTACAATAAAACCACTATTTCTTTCTATCATTTTTGGAATGATTGCTTTAGAAACATATAACAATCCTTTTACGTTAATATCTAGCATTGCATCCCAATCATCAATATCTCCATTTTGAATGCTTGATAAACCATGAGCATTACCTGCATTGTTAATTAAATAATCTATTTGCTGAAAATTTTCTGGAAGGTTTTCTATTTTATCGGCTACATCATATTTGTCTCTAACGTCAAACTGTAAAATAATTACTTCAGTAAGCTTATTTAATTCTTTTTGAAGATCTTGTAGACGTTCTTTTCTTCTACCACAAAGAATTAGTCTAACATTATTTTTTGCAAATAATATTGCTGTTGCTTTTCCAATTCCAGAAGTTGCTCCTGTAATAAATGCTGTTTTTTTCATCAATTTTATAGATCATTTAATTCTTTTTAAAATTATGAAAAGTAGCGGTGTGGTATTGTTATTTATATATAAAATTTTAAAAAATTATGAACAAGAAAAAACCACCCTCCTCAGGGTGGTTTTCCTTTTCAATTGATTATTAAGAATAACCAATCAAAAATCAACTAACCAAACTTTATTTTAAATTTCTTCTGTTCTTTTTCTCTCTTTTTACTTTAGTACGTTTTCTATTGTTATTTCTTACAACATCTTTAGTTGTTTTAACAATTTTTTCACTTTTTAAATATTGTACAAATCCTCTTCCAGAAAATTCGTAAGTTGTTTCAGAATTTATATGATAAAGATTAATTTTACTGTCATTAATAACGCTCAACTCAAACTCTTCTATATCTCCGTTATCATAATTAAGTGTTAAAATCTTTAAGTCTTCAAAACCTGTTACATCAAACACTTCATATCCTCCAATATAACTCCAATCTATAGAATCAATATCTGTGCCAAAACCATCTTGGGAACTATAAAATGTTGTTATATTATCGGGTGTAAATGCTAAAAAATTTTCATAATCAAAAGCATTAGCAACACCTCCTATAGCATCCGTTTTTTTCCATGCATCATACTCTTGCAAAAAGTATTCTATATTCTCATAGAAAAGTTTATCATAGTCAAAGTTATTTGCATCATACCCAATTAAATAATAATTTACATTTTGTCTATAATTATATAGTCTAATTTCGTTATTAGAAATAATAGTAATATCAAAATCATTGGCACCATCAAGATCATGATCTGTTTCTAACAAACCGTTAAAGGTATTATAGGTTCCTACATCAATTCCTAAACCACGACCAGTTCTTCCAATATCCGCTATATTATTATTAGCATATAAAATTCCATTGTTAAAAGATAATGTAAATGCTCTAGACATAAATGGAATATCTCCGTTACCAGAAGTTCTATGATAATCTACATACCATAAATCGTATTCAGAAACGACTTCTTCTAATGAAGGCTGATAATCATAATCATCAAAAGATTCTTCGAAAATAGTAGTACAAGAACTAAGTAATGTTCCTGTTATTATAATCGTGAAAAGTAATTTTAAAGTTTTCATAAGCTTTCATTTTAATGGTTATACTTATGATAATTCAAATTGTGTGCCAAAAAAAATCCACTCTAAAAGAATGGATTAATAATTTGATTTTTTATTGTTTCGGTGCTGAAGGGTAAAAAACTTGCTTACCTTGTTTTACTTCTTTTATTTTATAATATTTAAGCTTGTTATCTTCTTTATAACTAATAATTGCTTCTTTTTTACTTAAATTAAAAAATTCTTTTTTATCTGTATCTAAGAACTCACTATTGTCTGAAAAAAAACCAACCACTAATTTATTTTTTCTAGAAGGTTTTACTTCTAAATTTGCAACTTTGTCCTCGAAATAAATTTTATCAAATTCAATTGTTTTATTTGAACTATAATGGATTTCTACATTCATTCCTTTAACTCCTTGTTGCCCACCAGACCAATTGATAAAACTAGCAGTGCTTACTTTAAAAGGAGGATTGTTCTCTAATTGTAAACTTGCACATTGAGAAAAACTAAAAATAATAGTAAATATTGATAAAAGTTTAAAAGTTTTCATATTCTGATTTTAGGTGTATTTTCCAATTTTTATGCCAAGATAAAAAAAGCGAACCAATTTGGTTCGCTTTTTTAATATAATGTATGTTGTAAACATAGTTTTTAAAGTTAAAAATATTTAACTTTAAATAAACTACGATTAATTATTTAAAGCCTCTGCTCCACCAACAATTTCTAAAATCTCATTAGTAATTGCAGCTTGTCTAGCCTTATTGTAAGTTAATAATAACTCATCTCTTAAGTCTGTAGCATTGTCTGTAGCTTTATGCATTGCTGTCATACGCGCTCCATGTTCACTCGCAAAACTATCTCTAATAGCTTTATATAATTGTGTTTTTAAAGATTTCGGTATTAATGCTAATACTATTTCTTCTTTAGATGGTTCAAATATATAATCGGAATTTGTAATTGCTTCTCCACCTTCAATTGGCTTAATTGGCAAGAACTGTTCTACTTGTGGTAATTGAGTAGCAGCATTTTTAAATTGGTTATACACTAACTCAATTTTATCATAACTACCATCTGCGTATAACTCCATTAACTTTTCTGCAATTTCCGCAACATTATCAAAAGTTAAATCATCAAAAATATCGTTTCTCGAATCGGTTAAATTGTATGATTTAGATAAAACATCTCCTCCTTTTTTACCAATTGTAAATAAATCTACAGTAGCATCAGAATATTTTTCATTAACAGTTTTAACAACCTCTTTTGTAATAGAAGAATTAAAACCACCACACAAACCTCTATTAGAAGTAATAACAACCATTAAAACTTTAGAAACTTCTCTTTGAGTAGAATATGCTCCACCAACTTCACTATCTAAAGTTGCGCTTAAATTTTGCAACAACTCTGTTAATTTAGAAGAATAAGGCCTCATTGCTACAATAGCATCTTGAGCTTTTTTCAACTTTGCAGCAGATACCATTTTCATGGCAGATGTAATCTGCATTGTTGAACCAATTGAGGTGATTCTATTACGTATTTCTTTTAAGTTTGCCATCTACTTTAGTATTTGGTAATTATAGTTAAAATGCTATAATTAAATTATTTTGCAAAATGACTTGAGATTTCTTTAGCTGCTGCTGTTAAAGAAGCAATAACTTCATCTGTTAATTTACCAGACTTTAAAGTATCTAAAGTACCTCTATGTTTTGCATTTAAATAATCGATATAATCTCTTTCGAATTTCTTAACCTGATTAACAGGAACATCTTTTAACAAGTTTTTAGAACCTGCATAAATAATTGCAATTTGATCTTCTACAGAATATGGATCGTTTTGAGCTTGCTTTAAAATTTCAACATTACGTTGTCCTTTAGAAATTACACTCATAGTAGCTGCATCTAAATCAGATCCAAACTTTGCAAATGCTTCTAATTCACGAAATGCTGCTTGATCTAATTTTAAAGTACCAGATACTTTTTTCATAGATTTAATTTGTGCATTACCTCCAACACGAGATACAGAAATACCTACGTTAATTGCTGGTCTTACACCTGAATTAAATAAATCTCCATCTAAGAAAATTTGTCCATCTGTAATAGAAATTACGTTTGTTGGAATATATGCTGATACGTCTCCTGCTTGTGTTTCAATAATTGGCAATGCAGTTAAAGAACCTCCACCTTTTACAATTCCTTTTAAAGAATCTGGTAAATCGTTCATTTCACTAGCAATTTTATCATCATTAATAACTTTTGCAGCACGCTCTAATAATCTTGAGTGTAGGTAAAATACATCTCCAGGGTATGCCTCACGTCCCGGTGGTCTTCTTAATAATAAAGAAATCTCACGGTAAGCTACAGCTTGTTTTGATAAATCATCAAAAATAATTAAAGCTGGTCTACCAGAATCTCTAAAATATTCTCCAATTGCAGCTCCAGCAAATGGTGCATATACTTGCATTGCTGCAGGATCTGATGCATTTGCAGCAACAATTGTTGTATAAGCTAATGCTCCTCTTTCTTCTAACATATTAGCAATAGCTGCAACTGTAGAAGCTTTCTGACCGATAGCTACATATATACAATATACTGGTTCTCCAGCATCATAAAATTCTTTTTGGTTTAAGATAGTATCTAAAGCTACTGTAGATTTACCTGTTTGACGGTCTCCAATAATCAACTCACGTTGACCTCTACCTACAGGAATCATTGCATCAATAGATTTAATACCAGTTTGTAATGGCTCTGTTACTGGCTCACGATAGATAACTCCAGGAGCTCTACGCTCTAGAGGCATCTCGTAAGTAGTTCCTTCAATAGGACCTTTACCATCAATTGGGCTTCCTAATGTATCTACAACTCTTCCTACAATTCCTTCACCTGCTCTTAAAGAAGCAATACGTTCTGTACGTTTTACCGTAGAACCTTCTTTAATTGAAGTAGAAGCACCTAATAATACAACACCTGCATTATCTTCTTCTAAGTTTAAAACGATACCCTCTAATCCGTTTTCGAATTCTACTAACTCACCATATTGTACGTTAGACAATCCGTAAACACGAGCAATACCATCTCCTACTTGTAATACTGTACCTACTTCACTTAATGAAGCTTGAGCTTCAAAGTTTGTTAATTGTTCTTTTAAAATTGCTGATACTTCAGCTGGTTTAATACTTGCCATCTTATTTAATTTGATGAATAATTAAATTTTTGGAATATAATGACTATTGTCAAATTCCTTTCTTAATTCATTTAAGTGATTAGAAATACTAGCATCATACTGCACATCTCCAACACGTAAAATAAATCCTCCTAAAATAGCTGGATTTACTTCATTTTCTAAGTTTGCTTTTTCACCTGTTAAGGCTAAAACTTTAGCTAAAACTTTCTCTTCTACTTCTTTAGTTAAAGGTACTGCTGTAGTAACTTTAGCAACTTGAGTGTTTTTATAAAAATCAAAAATGATAGAATATTGCTTTGCAATAGCTTCTAACATACTAATTCTTTTATTTTCTTGTAAAAGGTTAAAAAGACCTAATGTAATATTACTTACATTATCTGAAAACATTGCTTTTAAAACTTTCATTTTATCAGCAGATTTAATTACAGGGCTTTTTAATACTACTTCTAATTCGTTATTCTCAAATATAGTAGTTGCAATTAACTGCATATCTTTGTTTACAGCAGATTCTTCTTTAGAATCTTTAGCAAGATTTAAGATTGCTTTTGCGTAACGTAATGCTGCTCTTGCGTCTTTCATATATATTAGTTTAAAGTAACATCTTTTAAGATTCCTTCAACTAAATCTAGCTGATCTTTCTCTGAAGACAATTCTTTTTTAATTACAGATTCTGCGATACCAATAGATAACTCAGCAACATTCTTTTTTAATTCGGCTAAAGCAGCTTGTTTTTCTTGCTGAATAGAAGCTTGTGCTTTTTCAATTAATGATGAAGTTACTTCTTTTGCATCTTCTTTAGCTTCAGCAATCATATTATCTCTAATATCTCTTGCATCTTTCATCATTGCATCTCTTTCTGCTCTTGCTTCTTTTACTAACCTTTCGTTATCTGCTTGTAAGTTTTGCATTTCTTTACGAGCATTTTCTGCTGCAGCTAATGCATTTTCTATTCCAGATTCTCTTTCTTCTAAAGAATTTAAAATTGGTTTCCAAGCAAATTTTATCATCAATGCAATTAATGCTAACAATAAAATTGTTGATACTGCAAATAATCCTGGTGAAAAATCGTTTAATAAAGTTTCCATTCTATAAACTAATTATTTTTTTATTTCTTTTTTGTTTAATTAAAAACACTCTCTGTAACCAACCGTTACAGAGATATGTTTTGTGTTTTTTGTTTGGATTATTTCCCTAAGAATAATGCACCAAATGCTAAACCTTCTAATAATGCAGCGATAATAATCATTGCTGTTTGAATTTTTCCAGTTGCTTCTGGTTGTCTAGCAATACCTTCCATTGCTTTTCCACCAATTTGACCTAAACCAATTCCTGCTCCGATTACGATTAATCCTGCTCCAATTAAATTGTACATAATAAATGTATTTTTATTAAATTAAACAAATGTGTATTAATGAGCCTCTGAATGGTCTGCTACAGCCATACCAATAAATAATGCTGAAAGCATTGTAAAGATATAAGCCTGTAAAAAAGCCACTAAAACCTCAATTAATGTTATAAAAAATGATAATACTAAAGACAATCCTGTTGCACCTACAACCCCTAGAGATTCTTTAAGTGTAAACATAATTGCTATTAGACTCATTACCACAATATGACCTGCTGATATGTTTGCAAACAAACGTACTAATAATGAAAATGGTTTAATTATCAAAGCTCCAGCTAATTCTATAATTGCTAAAACTGGTCTAATTAAAACAGGAACACCTGGCATCCAAATCATGTGCATCCAGTAATCCTTATTACCACTAACCGTGTAAATTACCAATGTAAATATTGCCAAACAAGCTGTAACTGCTAACTGACCTGTAACGTTAAACCCTAACGGAGTTAAACCTGCTAAGTTTAAAACCCAGATAAAGAAAAATACTGTTAATAAATATCCTGTAAATCTTCTGTAATGCTTATCTCCAATGTTTGGCCTTGCTATTTCATCACGAACATAGATTACTAATGGCTCTAAAACTCTTGCAAAACCAGTTGGTACTTGCTTTGTTTTATATTGATTTGCCAATCTAGAAAACCAAAACAACAATAAGAAACCTATAAATAAAATACCTACAACACTTTTTGTTATAGAGAAATCTAATAATTTATGAGCGTTTGTAGCATGGTGAGTATCATCAAAAGAAACTGTTGATGCACCTTTGTCTAATTCGAAAATCTTTGAGTGAATTTTCGCGAATTTTAATCCGTTTTTTTCAACGATTACATGACCATCATCATTATGATGAAATTCTGAAGACATAAAAGTAACTAAACCTTCACTAGACCAAATAATTACAGGTAATGGAAAACCAACATGCTTTCTCTCACCTTCATCACTTGTATATGAAAATAAAGAAAAGTCATGAGAATCTTTAATGTGATGCAAAATGTAAGCATCAACTTCAGCTTTCGTATTTACACGTCCGCCATCGTTTTGGTTGTCTTGTTTTTTATCTGTACCAGACGCAAAACTTGTAGCCGTAAAAAAGGCTATCATTGCTATTGTAAGAAACTTGATCGTTTTTTGTGCAATCTTCATTGTAAAATACGCTTTCTAAATTCGCCGCAAAGGTACGTAATAATTCAAAAACTCAAAGTCTTTTTTAATGTATTTTTAATTATTCTTTTTTATTTAAAATTCTAGACACAAAAATCACCTCTGTTAATAAGTATATAAACATTGGTATAAACAACGATATTCTTGCAATTTGAGTTAAATTTTCTTCTGCAAATAGCACCTTGTAAAAGATTGCAATAAAAACTATAATCTTTAAAAAAAGGATAAATAAATACACAAAACCTAATTGTTCAAAAATTTTATCAACAGTTGAGAAGGCCTTAAAATTGACACAAATTAACATTGAAAAACCTAAGTGAAAAAGATAAACTTTTCGAAGTGAAAAAGGTAAAATTACTTCTAAATTTTCGATATAATTTTCATGTAAATGAAAAGCTATAAAGAACAAAGAAAAAAACACTAATGAATAGCTAAAAATAGATTTAATCATTAATTCTATTTGCCTGTTTTATTAATGAATACATAGATAAAAAAATTGCTAAAAGCGTTATTGTTTCTTTTAAAAAATTAGTTTGAAAAGTAATGTCCAACCATTTACCTATTAGAAAACCAAAATAAATGGTGAGTCCCATTTGTAAACCTGCTCCAGAAAGTTGAAGTGCTTTATTTAAAGGTTTTTTTGGTTTTTCTTTTTGGGTTGGTTTTTCATTGGTTTTTTTCTTCATTTTTTAAAACCTGCATCGCGCAACTTGCATTAAAAGTTGCACCTGGTTCTATTGATAATTTTCCAACAGTAACGTCTCCAGAAATACTAGCGTTAGCTTTTACTGTTAACGTTTTTTCTACTTTAAGTTTCCCTGAGGTTTCTCCTTCTATATCTGCACTTGACGCAACAATATCTCCTTTAACAACACCACTTGTGCCAATTATTACTTTACCTTTAATTGTTAAATTACCTTCTAACGAGCCATCTATTCTATAATCGCCTTCAGATTTAATTTCTCCAACAATTGTAGTACTCTTGGCAATAACGTTTCTTTCCATAGTTTTTGGTCCAATTTTAAACCTAATTTTTACCTTTCTAGTTGCTTAATAATAGCTTTCGCTTTTTTACCTTCTTCTGTATTACCAAAACTTACAGCAACAAAATCTAGTGCAATTTTATAAGCTTGCTTATCTTTAAACTTACCAATTGCATAAGCTTTTAACAATTCGAATTTTGGAATTAAATTAGCATTAGGAATCGTAGCAACATATTCATCTATTTTTAAGACCACTTCTTCAAATTTATTTGACTTGTATAAATAATACATTTTTTTATACTCTTTTTCTATTTCGCTAACAGCAACTTCTTCCTCAATTTTTTTATTCGGATTTAAAATTACTTGGGCAAACTTAGTTTTGGAATATTTCGTTAGAATAACATTCTTAAATTTATTTGCTTTTTTAGTGTCTCCTAAATTATTATAAATTTGATATAAGTGCCAGTTTATTGGTAAAATTAATTCCTTTTTAGGCTGTAAACTTGCTACTCTTTCTAATCTTAATTTTGCTAAGTTTACATTTTTAAATTGCTCTTTATAAATTAAACCTAATTCATATAAGGCTTGATTTCTATCAGTTTTTAAACTGTCTATTGTTTCTTTTTTAGCAGGAATTAAACTTAAATAAGTATCTAAATCATATCTTAAATTGGTTTTTTTAACTTGTACAGAATCCTTTTCTATATTTCCGCTAATAGTTGCTTTTTCAGACCATCTCCAATCGTCTTCTAGTTTTCTGTCTCCCCAAATTTTCTGGAATTCTGTTTTACCAAAACTTAAAGATTGATTATTATAAAAATACCAGCCACCATTTCTTGAAGATTGCAAACCTCCACTTGAGTTGCCAAAAGCAATTTGATTTAACCTTAATTGAGCTGCAGCTTCATCTGCTTTCTTTAAGTTTTCGATATAATTTTCGAAAAATAATTTTTGATCCTCTTTTGTTAAAGAAGCAATTCTTACAATACTATCATTTAACGTTACTAAGTTTTCAAATTTAATTAAAGAAGCTAAATTTCTATGTTTTCTTTTAACTCTTCTTATTCGTCTATCTACACTATCTTTAGATACTTGTAAAACACTATCGTAAAAAGAACTTGCTAATAGATATTCTGAATCTTTAAAATACAAATCGCCTAATTTTTCATAGGTAAATGTTTTTTGTTTGTCTGTTCCGTTTTTAGCTCTTAAAGAGTTATTATAATTAACTAAAGCTAAATTAATACTATCATTATTTTGGTGTAAAACCGCTGTTTGATAATACAGTTCATCTAAATAAGGCCTATTATCTCTATTCTTAATTAACTTTTCCATTCTTTCCAAAAGAGTTGTTGATAAAGAATCTTTAGAAAAGTTTTTAGCTAATTCTATATTAGAATGAATTTTATACTTGTAAGGTGCTTTTTTAAAATTTGCTAGTTTATTAAAAATATAAAATGCAGAATCTTTTTTGTTTTCATCACTGTACATTTGCCCTAAAACAAACAAGTTTCTTGCTCCTTGGTTCTTGTTTTTTAAAGTTCTGGTTGCTAATTTTAAATGTTTTTTTGCTTTTTGTAAACTGTCGCTTTTAACATATGCCATCGCTAAAGCAGTGTGCGCTTGTTCCTTAATTACATCTGGTAAATCAGCCTCTAAAGTATCTCTAACAACTAATAATAATTTCATTGCTTCTATAGCAGTTTCTTCATTATCGTTTCTAGTATTAGCTTTAGCTCTCCAAACTTTAGTTTCTGCAATTAAATCTGCTTGTGGATAATTTGCAATTACATAATTAAAAGCTTCAATAGCAGGTATAAAACGTTGCGCATAGTAACGAGATTTTCCTAAAAGTAAATAAGCGTCATCAATTTGTCTATTTCGCTCAGAACCTTGAATATTCATACCATGTCTTTGAATGGCTTTTACTGCTTTTTCTTCTGCTTTTTCAAACGTAGTTAACTCTTTTTTCTCTTCTTCTTTTGCGCCTCCAAAACCTGCTCCTGGTCCATTATTAAAAGTTGACAAAACTATTTTATCTTCCTCAAATTCAATTGGCTCAATTGGTAGGCGTTTAAACCAATCATCCTTATAATTACTATTTATTTCTTCAACACCTTTTTTAAAGGCTTCCTTACCGTTAAATAACACATTATATTTTGTTGTTATAGCATGAAAATTTCTGCTAATAACAGTATCTTTTTTTGTGCTACAAGAATATATAGCTAAAAAAAGGATAAGAATAATAACTATTTTTTTGGTGTTTTTCACACAGATATATCTTAATTAATAAATTGTTTTTATAAAACTAAAAACTCTTAGTTAAAACTAATTTCTTTCGAAAATAGTATAAATCGGTGTGTAAAAATAAGAATAGTTTATTTAAACTGAAAAATAGCTTTCTAATTCTTTTAAAGTTTCTGTTGATGTTTCTAAATCTTTTACCATTTTACCTTTATCTAAAACAACTATTCTTTCACAAACTTCGGTAACATGTGTTAAATCATGACTAGAAACTAAAACAGTAATATCTCTATTTTCTGTAAGTTCTTTTATAATTGTTTTAAGTCTAATCTGTGTCGTTGGATCTAAGTTTGCAAATGGCTCATCTAAAATTACAACTTGCGGATTTCCCATCATTGCAGCCACAATACCTGCTTTTTTCTGATTTCCTTTACTTAAATCTCTTAAATATTTTTTCTTTCCTATTATTTCATCATTAAAAAACTCATCAAACTGACTAATAAATTTTGCTACATCAGCTTTATTCATTCCTCTTAAATCGCCAATAAAATCGAAATATTCTTCTGCTGTTAAATAACCAATTAAAAAAGATTCATCAATAAAAGAACCTGTAAAAGATTTCCATTCTTCACTCTTATTAACAACTACTTCATGGTTTGTAATTGCACCTGTTGTTGGTCTTATTAAATCTAATAAAATATTAAACAAAGTTGTTTTTCCCGCTCCGTTATTACCAACTAAACCAAAACTTTGTCCGCGTGGAATATCAATTTTTTCAACATTTAAAACCTCTGCTTTTCCGTATTTTTTTGATATATTATCTATTGTAATCATTGTGTATATTTTAATTTTAAATTATGCTTCTTTACCAAAAGCATTAATCATAACGTATTTGTCTTTAATGTATTTTTTTCAATAAAATTCATGGCGTAATTTCTTAACAACAAGCTTATAATACCAATTGCTGCAACCACTATAAAACCAGAGTTATACCCTACAAATTTATCGAAAACCCAAAATATTAACATTGGGAATAACATTAACGGAACAATTACTAAAAACTGTGTTGCACTTGTTCCTTGCGTATTACCAAAACCACCTTTTGTTAAATCTATTCTTTTTCTATTAAATGAACCAGCATACAATAAAAACAGAGAATTAAAACCAATATTAAAAATGGCACCTGCTGTTATCATTAAAAAAATCTTTGTTCCAAAATAAAGATAAGGAAAACTTAAAAGGTATAAAATTGTAGTCATAGAAACCATTAAAACCCATTTAGACTCTAGGAATTTTCGGTATCTAAAACTCTGGCTCATTAACATTTTATAATGTGCGCTATCCCAAGCTGGTATAAACTGACCGTAGTTTAAAGTAAAACCTCCAGTAATAAAAAGCGATGCAAACATTAACATTGCTGGCATTTTTTGATAGGTTTCTTGTGTAAAGAAAATTAATCCATAAAAAAGAAATAAAAACGACATTAGAAATACTGTTTTTGTTCTTTTATTTCTCCAAATTAATCGAATATCATTTTTAATAAACGGCGCTACATCTCCCAATCTATTTGCCCAAGATAAGTCTGCGGTATTTGCTTCTTCTACCTTTGTTGCAACAGCTTCATCTAAATAGACTTGTGTTTTTAATTGCTTATAATTTAATTGATACAAAGCAGCTAAAACAACAACTCCTAATAAGGAATAAATTGGATTTGCATAAATACCATCAAAAATTTTACCTCCAAAACCAACTACATCTGCTAATCCAAAATTTTGTAAACCAATTAAACTTACTAAAGTAACTGCAATAACAATAAGTGCTTTGTTGTTTTTATTGATTAAAAAATTTAAAAAATTTGACGATTGAATGATTAGAATCATGGTTAATAGCCAACCTAAAACACCTGCAGTATCATAACCTTCTTTTATTAAAACAAAAGAGAACGGAATATAAATAAATAACCCTAAAATATTAAATATAGAAAATGCAGATTTACCTAATACATAATGTATTAATTTACTTTTTTTAATTGGCAAAATAAGCAGTGGTTTAATATTCATTATTGGTAATTTTTGCATTAAATACCTAAATATTAAATCTCCTAAAACCGCAAAAAGTAAATAAGAGTTTACAATTTGTAAAGGGTCTGATTCTGGGAATTTTTTTCTCAATAAAAAGTATCCGCCAACTCCAATTGCTAAAAAAACAATTAAAAAATACAGTACAAAAAAGCCCATTATTATCTTTAATGCTATTCCTTTTTGCCAATGAGCAGACCTAAAATATTGTTTCCATTCTAAATTTAAAAAGTGTGAAATCATGTTTTGGTTAATTAGTTTAGTTATAAGTTAGTTGTTTTAAAATAGAATTTGTTACAAGTTATTTACAATTTTATACTCCGGATACGTTTCTTCTAGTAATTCTTCTGCTTTTTGTGGTATTAAATATGCCGTTACGTAGAATAGAATTATTAACATTGTTATTGAAAATGCTATTAGCAATAACCAATGTATTTCTAAGGTACTAAAAGGAACTTTTACTAAATTAAGAGAGTTAAATACATGAATAAAAGCAAAACCAGAAAACCCTTTTCTAGCTTCACCAATCATAGATTCTAGTAAAAAAACCTTTTCTTTTTTCTGTTTTGCTTTTTTGTGTTTTTTCTTAACTTTTGATTGTTTTATTAAATCATAAATAACCAATACTAAAAGTGAAACTAATAGAATATATTCTGAATTTTGTATTTGTAAAACCACAAAAAGAGCAAAAAAGATACTTAAAGTAGAAATCACTTTTGGCAATGTAAACCATTCTTTAAAAAAGCGCCACAAAATTTTTCTGTACCGCTTATTCATTTGTTTTTGCTTTTCTTCTACAACATCCATAAAACCAAAAATGCCGAATTTTTTGAATGATTTATCCCTTGCTTGTTCAAAAGATAATTTTGAATGTTCTATCCATATTTCTTCTATATCATTAGCTAAATGATCTACCAATTCCGATTGCACATCATAAAAATACACGTAATGTTTACGAGTAAATTTAAATAGGTCTTCTATTTGATGTTCTGTTAACTTCATGAAAGCAAATTATTACGCATCGTTTCTACTCTTTTAATCGCTTTTTTATATACTTGAAAACCTGAAATAGAAAGTACTAAATGTAACGGAACAATAGTAAAAATTATCATTTTATGGTAGGTTTCAGGTATCGATAAAAAATCGTTATTGCCCATAAACTGAAAAAATACATTTAAAATTAAAAAAGAAAAGCTCATATAATGCAAACCATAATTTTTATGAATAGAACTACCAAGTTTCTTTCTAAAAACAATTAAATATTCCCATAAAAACAATAAAGCTGGTAATAAAAATATTATAAAGTTTATTTTTAAAAAAGCATTATTAGAAACATTTTTAGATAACACAAATAATAAAAGTAAGCTCAAAATAAAAGCAATACTATTTTTTGGATTCTTAAAGAAATTACGAACTCCTAAAAAATATTCTTTTCGATATTTTTTACCAACATTTTTCCATCCTTCTTTATTCAATTTCTCAAAATTAGAACCATTAAAATTCTCTTTCCAGCCTAAAGAAACTAATGCTTCTTGTACTATTTCTTTAAATTGATATTCGGTGTTTTCAGGTTTTAAAATTCTCTCTACATCAGAAACTATATGATCTAACACTTCTATTCTAATGTCCCAATATTTTATACCATCATTTTCTAAACGATGATCTATAAATCGTATTTGTTCTTTTGTTAATTCCATTATTACACAACTACATAAGGGTATTGTTTTTTTACAACTTTTTTTGTTTGATAATACACGTGTTCTCCAGACCAATAAAAGAGTATTAGCAACATAAAAACAATTAATTCTAAATAATTAAAAGTATTATTTAAATAACTTTCTTCATTTCTATTTCTTGTTATAAAATTGAAGATCATAACTCCTAGATAAAAAGCATTAAAAAAATACATAGACATATTTAACACCAAAAACGTTTCTTTTTTGGTGTCTCTCATATTTACATTAAACAATAAACGAAAACCCATAAAGATTAGAATAAAACCTAGAATACTAAAAAATGTTTCTTTGTCATTTATAAAATTCATGATAAAAATAAGTAAGCCAAAAATTGAAACAGTGATTAAAATTTTTGGAAGTTTTAAAAATGAAATTAAGTGCTGTAAACTCTGTTTTAAAAATTGATTTTTAACAGATTTTGTTTTTTCTTCTAGCAATTTTTTAAAACCAGTATCAGAAAAACTATCTTGAATATTCGCTATTTCTTGTTTAAAATCTAATTTCGGGTTTTCAGCTAGCTTTTGTTCTAAAATAGTGGCAAAATGATCTATAATTTCATTTTTAACATCGTAATATTTTATTCCACTATTAGAAACGTAATTGTCTATTTGTAAAAGTTGCTCTTTTGTTAATTTCATAGTTATACAAGTATATTTGGATATTGTTCTTTAACTAATTTTTTATTTTGATGATATACAGATTCTCCACACCAAAAGAAAAGAAATAACAAAACATAACAGGCTATAAAAATATTGTTGTGAGTAGAATTCGTTAGACTTTCAATTGACCTGCTATAACTACTTTGTAAAAAAATTACAAAAATGTGATAAAACTGATAAAACCCTAAAGTCATACTTAAAGTTAAAAAAGTCTCTTTTTTAGTTCTTCTAAAAGCTCTAAAAAGAATTACAAACATTAATAGAACACTAACAAAAAATAATCCTTCAAAAAAATCTTGTGTTTCTATAAATAAAATTTGAATTTGAGTTAAAGAATAAAATAAAACTCCTGTAATTATAATTTTTGGAAATTTAAAAAATGAGATTAAATGCTTAAAAGATTGTTTGTAAAACTTTTTTGTAACTGAGCTTCTTTTCTCTTTTAATAAATTACTAAAACCTCTATCAGAAAAATTTCTATGAATGTTTTCAATTTCTCTTTTAAAATTGATATTAGGGTTTTTATCTAACTTTTGCTCTAAAATATTTGCAAAGTGATCTACAATTTCTGTTCTAACATCGTAATATTTAATACCACAAACAAAAACGTAATTGTCTATTTGTAAAAGTTGCTCTTTTGTTAATTCCATTGTTATGAAATTTTATATTTTTTAATTGCTTCTTTGTGCTTTTTGTAGAAATAACTACAGATATAGGCAACTGCAAAACCAGCAATTTGAAAACTGATTAGAAAAGGAATGAAACTTCCATCATCATTAAAATGATTTCCTATTAGAAGAGAAATTAATAAGAATATAATACCTGCATATTGAGTTTTAAGAATAAATCGATAAGTAGTTTTTATTTTTGTTTTTATGACTTTAATAAAAATAAAAATCGAATAAAGTAAAAAGAGAATATTTAAAACATTTAATGATGTATTTATAAAACCTATCGTGTTTTTAGAAAAAGTGATTGAAAAATTTGTGGTGATAATAATTGGTAAAACATAAGCTGTTAGATATAAAAAGAAAAAAGGTTTAAAAATTTTAATTGCTTTTTTTACTACAATTTTAGATTCTGAAAACTGTATGCCAAAATAAAAACTAGATGTCTCTCTAAAATGTTTTTCCCATCTAATTTTAGTCATAACAAAAGCATCTTCAAAAGAATGATCTTTAATTATTAAATTTTCAATATCAGACAATATATGATCTAAAATTTCTACTTTTAAATCGATAAAATCAAAATTTTTCTGCTTTAAAAAAGCTTCTACTTTGTGTATTTCTTCTTTTGTTAATTCCATATTACTCCAAACTAAATTTAGGGTTTACCAAATGTTGCATCGTTTTTAAAAACTCTTGCATTTCGGCTAATTTATTTGCAGTTTCTTTACTTCCACTTTCAGTTAACTTGTAATATTTTCTTAGTCTGTTTCCTACTTTCGCAACCTCAACATCTAACAATCCATCGGCTTCTAATTTATGTAAAGCAGGATATAGAGCGCCTTCTGTAATTTTTAATTCGCCTTTAGTTAATTCCTTTACTTTTTGCGTAATTTCATAACCGTACATTTTATCATTAGTTTCTAATAATTTTAAAATGATGGTTTGCAAAGAGCCTTTGTATAATTTCTGATTTCCCATTTTTAAAAATGTGTAATTGTCTAATCGTTTATTTGTGTAATTGCAAGAAACAGTGTAATCTTATAATTAAAGCAACAGATTGCTTCGCAAACTCGCAATGACGTTTTATCGCTCACCAAATATACATAATTTTCTTATACATTAGATTCTTATGTATATATTTTTAATCATAAAAAATCCCGAAAAAATAAATTTTCAGGATTTAGGAATGTTTTTTTGCTAGAAACAGTCTGTCTTTTATTTTGTCACCTTTAAAACATCAGCAATTATTCTTTCTAATTCTGCTTTTGGTAAAGCGCCATTTGCCATTTGTGGTTGCCCTTCTGCAGGACAAAATAACATAGATGGTATACTTCTAATACCAAATGCTGCAGCTAATTCTTGCTCTGCTTCTGTGTCTATTTTATAAATATCAATTTTCCCTTCGTATTCATCAGACAACTGCTCTAAAACAGGAGCTAAAGATTTACAAGGTCCGCACCAATCTGCATAAAAATCTATAAACGCGGGTCTTTTTCCTTCAAATTTCCACTCTTTGTTTTCTTCAAAATTAAAAACCTTCTTTAAAAAAGTTTCTTTTGTTAAATTTTCTGTCATAATTATAATCTTCTTATCGACAAAGTCGAAATTTCATTAAACTGTCATTCCCAATAATAGGGAATCTTATTATTTTCTTTACAAAAGTAGTCGTTTTTATATCGCTTAAATTACAAAATATCAATAATTATAAAAATGAATTAACTCAAAAACTTAAATTGGAAGTACTATTTTAGTGTCTTATAAAGTTAGATTTAAAAAAAAGTTTTTAATGTATCCAAAAACAAGAAAAAAACCAGTTGTAGATTCCTTTTTTGGGACTGATATTGTAGATAATTACAGATGGCTAGAAGATGATAAAAGCCCAGAAACAAAAGCTTGGGTAAAAGCAGAAAATGAGGTTACATTCAATTATTTAAATCAAATTCCATATCGAAATCAACTAAAAGAACGTTTGTCTGAATTATGGAATTATGAAAAGATAGGGATTCCTTTTTTAGAAGGAGATTATACTTATTTTTCTAAAAATGATGGACTGCAAAACCAAGCTGTAATCTATAGAAAAAAGGGAACTTCTGAGCCTGAAGTATTTTTAGATCCGAATACTTTTTCTGAAGACGGAACAACTTCTTTAGGTGTTTTAAGTTTTTCTGAAGATGGAAAAACACTTGCATATTCGATTTCTGAAGGTGGTTCTGATTGGAGAAAAATAATTATAATTGATACTGAAACTAAAACAAGAAAAGAAGATGTTTTAATTGATGTAAAGTTCTCTGGAATTTCTTGGTACAAAAACGATGGTTTTTATTATTCTAGTTACAATAAACCTGATGGTAGCGAGTTGTCTGCAAAAACAGATCAACACAAATTATACTATCATCAATTAGGTACTTCTCAAAATGAAGATACAGTTATTTTTGGTGAAATTGAAACTGAAAAACATAGATATGTTGGCGGTTATTTAACCGAAGATTATAGATATTTAATTATAACAGCTCAAGTTTCTACTTCTGGTAATAAATTATTTATCAAAGATCTATCCGAAGAAAAATCAACCTTAAAAACCGTTATTAATAATTTTGATAGCGATACACTTATTTTAGAAAATAAAGGAAGTACATTGTTTTTGGTTACTAATTTAAATGCTCCAAATAAAAAAGTAGTTACTGTAGATGCTAAAAATCCTACTCCAGAAAATTGGCAAGACTTTATACCAGAAACAGAAAATGTACTAAGTTTAAGTTCGGGTTCGTCCTATTTTTTTGCCAATTATATGGTAGATGCTGTTTCTAAAGTTTTACAATATGATTTTAATGGTACATTAATTAGAGAAATCATTTTACCCGGAATAGGAACAACTTCTGGTTTTAGCGGAAAAACAAAAGCGAAAGAATTATATTTCTCATTTACAAATTACAATACTCCAAATGCTTCCTATAAACTAAACCCTAAAAACGGAACGATTGAATCTTATTGGAAACCTACTGTAGATTTTAAAAATGATGCTTATATAAGTGAACAAGTTTTTTATAATTCTAAAGATGGTACAAGAATACCAATGATTATTACCCATAAAAAAGGTTTGAAATTAAATGGTGAAAATCCAACTATTTTATATGGTTACGGCGGATTTAATGTTAGTTTAACTCCTAATTTTAGTATTGCAAATGCAGTTTGGTTAGAACAAGGTGGTGTTTATGCAGTTCCTAATTTACGAGGCGGAGGAGAATATGGTAAGAAATGGCACGATGCAGGAACACAATTAAAAAAACAAAATGTCTTTGACGATTTTATTGCTGCTGCAGAATATTTAATCACAAAAAAATATACTTCTACTAATTATTTAGCAATAAGTGGTGGTTCTAACGGTGGCTTATTAGTTGGTGCAACCATGACGCAAAAACCCAATTTAATGAAAGTTGTTTTACCTGCAGTTGGGGTTTTAGACATGCTAAGATACCATGCGTTTACTGCTGGCGCAGGATGGGCATATGATTACGGAACTGCAAATGACAACAAAGAAATGTTCGATTATTTAAAAGGATATTCGCCAGTTCATACTATAAAAAAGGGTGTTAAATACCCAGCAACATTAATAACCACAGGCGATCATGACGATAGAGTTGTACCTGCACATAGTTTTAAATTTGCTGCAGAATTGCAAGAAAAACAAACAGGAAATAATCCTACTTTAATAAGAATAGAAACAAATGCAGGTCATGGAGCAGGAACTCCGGTTGCAAAAACAATTGCACAATACGCAGATATTTTTGGATTTACTTTATTTAACATGGGGTTTAAGGAGCTGCCGAATTCTACAAAAAAGTAATTGGTTTTAATGCATAAAAAAAGCATTAAAGATATTTCTTTAATGCTTTTTTGTGTGGTCCCACATGGGCAAAGTTAGTTTTTTAATGTTTTTTAACATACATTTACTACTGTTAATCAGCTTGTTACGAATGTAGTTGAATGAATTTTAATGTGGTTGAATGTGTTTTAATTCATTTTACCTCCCCTATTCAGCCCCCCAATTAAAAGGGGTAAAAAAAATTAAAAAATGAATTATTACTTTGAATTAAGAAAAGATAAAATAGATAAAAACGGTTTTGTTCCTATTAGATTAATTGTATCTGATAAAACAATAAGAATTAGAAAAAGTATTGGAGCAAAAACAAGAGTTAATGAATGGGACAATAACAATTATTATATTAAAAACGTAAAAGGGCAAGAATTCTATACTAAGATTGAGAGCTACAATAAATCGATTGGTTCTATAAAAGAAAAAGTAGACAAAATTTTTAAGTTTTTTGAGTATAACGAAATTCCATTTTCAAAAAATACATTCTTAGAAAAATTTGAAAAGTCAGAAGTAAAAGTTACAATTGATTTTTTTGATGCATTTGAAGAATATATTGAAATATCAAAACTTACCAAAACAAACTCAACTATTACAAAAATTAAATCTGTAAGAAACTTTGTTACTGCTTTTAAAGAAGAGTCTTCTTTTAATTTAAGGTTAGATAATATAGATTTTCGGTTTGAAGAATCTTTTATGGATTATTGTTTTAACACGAGAAAAACACTAAATAATTATTACGCAAAAATAATCAAGACTTTAAAGGCTTTTTTAAATTGGTGTTATGAAAGAGGTTATCATAATTCTTTAGAATTCAAAAAAATAAAATGCAAAGAAGATGATATAGAAGTAATTTATCTTAATATGGAGGAGTTGACAAAACTTTACAAACATAAGTTTAAAAACGCTTCAATGGATAGAGCAAGAGATATGTTCTGTTTTTTAGCGTTTACTGGTCAAAGGCATATAGATATATACGGACTTCAAAATGCAAATATTGAAGATGAATATTTAAACTTTACAGTACAAAAAACTAAAACTGTAGACCATCACGTTTATTTAATTAAGCAAGCTAAAGAACTTGTTGATAAATATAGAGATACCGTGTATTTTCCCATTCCTAGAATTACTTCTCAAAAACTAAATGAAAAAATACAACAATGTTGTGAAGAAATTGGATTAACACAAGAAATGATTTTAACTCGATATATAGGAGCAAGAGAAATTTCACAAAGCTTTAGAAAGTGCGATTTAATCACCTCACACGCTGGGCGTAAAACGTTTATAACCAACAGCTTAGTTTTAGGCATACCAGAAAGAGTGGTAAGAAGTATTTCAAATCATAAAGACGAAAAAAGTTTCAGAAAGTATGTTAATATTTCTGAAATTCACAAACAAAAAGAATTAGAAAGATGGAGTTCAGTTTTTAAGAATGCAACCAAATCATCAAAAAGAAAATCAACAACCTAAATGTATTATACTTAATAACTACATTGTACAAACTATTGACTTTATCTTAAAAGAAGACAATATTGATTATAAAAACACATTATTTACAATATTGAAAGTTATCAAATATGAAGAGTTAGATGAAATTATAACAACTATTAAATACAGCAATAAAACTAAATATAAGGAGTTAAATAAAGCCTCTAAAAATTTATTTAATTATAATGAAATTTTTAAAAATTGTAGATACGATTTTAAAACAAGGATAGAAGATGACTTTTTAAAACTTCATAATGATGCTAGAGATAGTTTAAGTACAGGTGATTTAGTTGCATTCTTATTAAAACAGCATTCCTATTACAAAAAAATAGATTCAGAAATAATAGTCCCTGCAATTAATTTAATTTTGGTTGAAATAATTAATTCTTTAAAAAAATATCCCACTTTTAAAACAAGAAATAAACCATCAATCATACTTACCTATATCTAAAGCAATTTATGTATTTCTTATTTCTCCTAAAAATGAGGCTATCAATAAGTTTAAAAGCATTATTCGAAAAGACTTAGATTATAAAAATAATTCAGATTTTCAATATGAGTATTTTGTTACAGTAGATAGGTTTTTTAGTAGATTAGGTCTTGATTACATTCCTTGTATAGAGAACATCCCTGAGAAGCATGATATTATATTAGCAAAAAAAAGTAATTCTATAACTAAATCAGAAATATCTGCTATAATAGATAAAGATGATTTTTTTAATGTGAATGTTCCTCTAATAAATTACGAACCAACCAAATTAATAAATCCAAATACTGATTTGGAGAATATGATAGATTTCACAAAAATCCTATCAGCTTTATTTGAATATTTTTACTCTAAAAATTATAATCAAAAATTAAAAATTGATTTAGGTAAAGTATTTATTGAAAATATTACACAACCTTATTCTAAATATCCTGACCATATTTTAATAAGAACCAGAGAAATTCTTAAAAAAATGTTTACCAATGATTCAGAATTTAAGAAGCTATTTTTCGCTTTTCTATATACAGAGAAAGAAGCAGATAGAATTAATGGATGGGTAAATAAGTTTCCTAAACTCCTAAATCACTACCTAGGAGGTTTAGAAAATCTAAAAGAAGGCACAATTAAAAAGCATTTTTTCAACAATAACAACAACCCAGTTGTTGGGTTTCAAAAGGAAATTAATGATTTCATAGAAAACAAAATAAACATAACCACTTGATAACCAGTGCTGGTTATGCTTGGTTAAAGCATATTCTGTTATATTAAAATAAATTTCGGCAAATTAAAACACATAAAAATATGCCTAAATTTATTAAAGATGATTCGAAAGAATTAAAAGAAACAATAGTAGTCGAGAATACAACACAACCAGAAAAAGAAATTTTATCTCCTTTGTATTTTCCACCTCAAGAAGACCAAATGCGCCAGAAAGATGTCGCAACAATGTTTGGAAAATCTATACAAACAATCTGCTCGTGGACAAAGCTAAACAAAATACCCTATTTTAGGTTAGGTGATTATCCTATATACTCCAGGAAACAACTAATCTTATTTGCTTCAAAAAACCACAAACTTATTTCTAATAAATAAAAAAAGCAACGAGGTACAAACTCATTGCTTTTTTATGTTTTTTTCTAATACATTATTAATAACGTATAGTACAAATATACTTATAAACTAAATAAATATGTCAGATATACCATATTTAAGGATAGTTACTTCCTATTACAAAATAGTACAGACACCTACAATTCATAATCAATTTAATGAAACCTTAGTTAAATGGGATAAAAACACCATTATACAAGATAAGAATAGAAATTATTTGAGTAAAATACCAAAATATGATGGTAGTATTTGTTTTCCCGACCATATCAATTTCTCAAAAACTATTCACGGATTTTATAATACCTATTCTCCTTTAAAACATAAACCCAATATTGGAAGCATTGAAAATACTTTGAAATTTTTTAGGCACATTTTCGGTAAACAATATGAGTTAGGTTTAGACTACTTCAAATTACTTTATGAGAAACCAACACAAGCCTTACCTGTACTGTGTTTGGTCAGTAATGAAAGGTCTACGGGCAAGAGCTCTTTTTAAAATTTATGAAAGAAGTCTTTGGACATAATATGACTTTTTTGGACTCGCACAGTTTAAACAGCAACTTCAACTTAGACTGGGGTAACAAACTTTTATTAGGTTTAGATGAAGCATTTTTTCAAAAAGAAGAAATTACAGAAAAGATAAAATACCTCTCAACTGCAAATAAGAATAAAATTGAAGCTAAAGGAAAAGAAAAGGTAGAAATAGATTTTTTTGGTAAATTTTTGATGTGTAGCAATAAAGAAGATTCTTTTATAAAACTAGATGCCGAATCCATAAGATTTTGGGTGATAAAAGTTCCAACTTTAGAATTTGAAGATGTTAATTTTTTAGAAAAATTAATTACAGAAATTCCAGCTTTCTTAGATTTTATACTAAAAAGAAAATTTGCTAGTGAAAGAAAAACTAGAATGTGGTTTACTCCGCAACAAATATACACACCTGCCCTAAAAAAATTAATAGACAATAATCGTAATCACGTAGAAAAAGAAATTGCCCATCTACTTTACAACATAATAGAAAAATTTAACCTTGAAGAAATCCACTTTAGTATTATGGACTTATTCGCCGCATTGAATAAAACTAGAGTTAAAACTGATTTAACACAACTAAGAAAACTACTAAATAACAGTTGGAATTTAGAAAAAAAGACAACTGTTTTAAATACGAAAAGTTTACAATTTTAAATGATGGGGAAATAGTTCTTACAAGTTCAAAAGGGAGATACTTTACGCTTAAAAAAGAGTTTTTACTCAAAAATTTTGATGACTTGATGACGAACTAACCTATATATACTTTAGAACTAGTAATAATAAAGAATTATACCGTCATCAAAACCGTCATCAAAGAGTCATCAAAAAAATACTGATGACAGAGTTTAAAAAAAGTTGATGATCTGATGATAAGTTGATGACTCAACTTATTCTTTATTGTAAAGGCTTTCAAGAGTTGCGTCATCAAATCATCAACTTTTAAACATTTTTCATCTACACAAAATATAACTTATGAATTGTAAAACAGCAAAGCTAATAGACCTAGTTTCATATTTAAAAAAACAGGGTTTTAGAATAGGCAAAACCAATACTAAAGAAGTTTGGTTTTACTCCCCTTTTAGAAATATAGAAAGAACCCCCTCGTTTAAAATTAATATTTCTAAAAACGTCTTCTTTTGCCATAGTTCTGGTATTGGAGGAACAGTCATTGACTTTGTAATGAAATACAATAATTGTTCAATTAAAGAAGCATTAGTTATTTTATCTAAAGATACTTTTCCTATTCACCAGCAAAAAAAACAAATTAACAGAGAGCCAACACCAACCTACTCTATTAAAAAAGTAACCGAATTAACAAATCAAAAATTATTGGATTATTTAAGCAGCAGGAAAATCAATTTACAATTTGCAAAACGATTTTGTTTTCAAGTTCATTACTCTTTTTCTAATGGAAAAGAAAACTACGGCATTGGATTTATGAATGATGTTGGCGGATTGGAAATTAGAAATAAAATTTTTAAAGGTTGCTTGGGAAAGAAAGAAATCACCACCATTAATAATAATTCTGATGTCGTTTCCATATTTGAGAGTTGGACTGATTGGTTGAGTTATTTAAGTTTAAAGAAGAAAATCACAAGAGAAAACTTTATCATTTTAAACTCAACTTCTATGGTGAGAAAAGTAATTGATTTAATAGGAAGTTATGCTCTAATAAAACTGTTTTTTGATAACGATGAGGCTGGAAATAAAGCGACAGATTTTTTAATAGAAAATACAGAGAGTAAAATAATAGACAACAGAATATATTATAAAAATTTCAATGATTTAAATGATTATTTATTAAATCAAAAATAATGCGGTCAGTTGTTACCAGTGGTGGGTAACGTGTCCACTGCGTTTCCTCTTTTACCCAAAACTGGCTATTCGCAACAAAAAAGTTGCTCATAGAAAAAACTGAATTTTGAAATTTAAAAATTGAATTTTCATGAATGAGAATAAGAAAAAACGAGTCATATTTTATTTAGACAAATTGGATAAAGAACGATTACAAAATCAATGTGAATTAATCCAGGTAAAGCCTTCTTTTTTATACGGAATTGTGTGCTTGAAAAACTAGGAAAACCAACATTACAAGTCAAAGTAAGAAATCTAGAAACGGAGCAATACAAATCTCAATTAATAAAGATTGGTGTTAACTTAAATCAGATCGCTAAGAAATTAAATTCAGGTGCCAAATTTATGATAGCTGATCAAAAAAAGGTATTAGACGATATAGATATTTTAAAAAGGCACATCATAGATATAAACTCAAAAATTTAAACATGGCAGACAATAATGAAGACATGATTATTCATTTGATGCAAACGGTATCTGATAAAATGGAAGACCTTTCATCAATAATTGACAGTGGTTTTAAAAAAGCTAATAAACCACCTCAAAAAGATGAACGTATTGATTCAGTATCTAAATCGATTGAAATCTTAAAAATTGAAATATCAGAAAATAAAGAACAGTTTTTTAAAGCTCAAAACGCATATCATAATCAACTCAAAAACACTTTAAAAAACTATAAACACACTTCACCGCAAATCACAAATAATGAATATGTTCTATTTGGAAAAGACACTCCCTTTACCTCTAGAAAATTAGTTGTTGTAATCTTACTATTGACTTTGACTTTAAATGCTATGAAGTATGTCCCAGATTATATAAATGACAGAAGCGATTTGAAGCTTGAACATAACGCTTATCAAAACTTTTACGATTATATGTTTCTATTACAAATCAAAAACAAAAATGATTTAGCGAATGAATTCACGAACCTCTTATCAAAATTTAGAAATAACGATCCTGCTATTTTGAAACAGCTAAATGAATTAAAAAAGGAGCATGTCAAACAAGTGCGTAAATTATCTTTAGAAAAAGAACTAAAGTCTCTACAATGATTACAAAATTACAATCAATAAATTATGGAGCAAATGCGCTTAGTTACTGTGAGCGTGGTGGTGAAATATTGACATCAAACAGATGTTTTGGTTCTGCACAGGACATAAATTCACAGATGAAAACCCATGAGTTGCTAAATGATCGGTGCAAAAAGAAAACCTTTCATATAAAAATTAGAAGTGCACCTGAAGATAAAGGAAAATTAAACACCAATGATTGGATTACCATATCGAAATTATATGCCAATAAAATTGGATTTCAATACAACCCTTATGCGGTTTATATTCATGAAGAAGGAACGGATAAAGAACACATTCATATTGTAGCCTCCAGAGTTATGGATAATAATTTAGCAGTAAGTGATAGCTACACACATTATAAGAATTTAGATTTTTCTAGAGAAATTGAGCGTAGATATAAGTTAAGAGAATTAGAGAGTAAGGTTGATAAAGCGAAGAAAAATGAAATTTTTGTTTCAACAGACAAAAGGCTTTTGAGACTAAAAGAATCAATATTTAAGGCGCTTTCTATGTCTGATAATATAGACGACCTTAAGTTTTATTTAAAAAATGAATCTAATATTAAAACTCGTATTGGCAGAGGAATTTCCTTCATAGATGCTGATGGTATAAAAATTAAAGGCTCTGCTATTGATAGAAAGTTATCATTAAAGGGAATAGAAAAAACACTCTCCTATAAAGGACAATCACAAAATTTAGAACAATCAATTTTACATAAAGCAAATGCCAAAAATAATACTATTAACAAGTCAGAAGGGAGGAGTCGGTAAAAGTACCTTAACCTTTAATTTAGCCAAGTGTTTTGCAAAAAGCGCAAACATTGTCATTTTAGATTTTGATACTCAAGGGAGTTTAAGTCAAATCTCAGAATTAGTATCAAACTTTAAAATACTTCAATACAAAAGGGAAATAAAAGAAATTCCCCTTTTGCCGTACGATTTCATCTTTATTGATACACCTCCATATTTTACAGACAATTTGATGGATTTAATAAAAATTTCAGATATAGTTTTACTACCTATTAAACCTGGTGTTTTAGATGTTTTAGCTAGTAAAAACTCTGTGGATTTTATTATACAAGCCAATAAAGAAAATAATGCAATGATTGTTTTAAATATGGTAAAACCAAATACAACTCTGACTCTAGATGTTTTAATTAGCTTAGAGGAATTTAATTTGCCAATAGCCAAGACAACAATCTCTGATTTAGTTGCTTACACTAGATCGGTTATTTTAAATACAGACTTAAAAGATTCTAGAGCTATATCACAAATGGAAAATTTGTCTCGCGAAATTTTGATGAAGTTAATATAGCGCTATAAATAAGTAATTCTACAAACCTATAAATATATAATTCTATAAATATGGAAAAAAACAAAAGTATAAGTAGCCTAATTAATAAGGCTTTAACCAAGCCGCAAAAGGTGACTATCCAAAAAGAAAAGGTAATTAACACAGAAAATGAAGAAGTTCAATTTTCATTTTATATAGAAAAACCATTATTAAAACAATTTAAATTGCATGCAACAGAAATGGATGATAGCATGAAGAATATTATAACTACTGCTTTAAAAAACTATCTAAACAAAAAATAAAAATCAATTATCTGTAGTATCTTGCAAAAGATTTTACAGATGTAAATAAACTATTTAACATATAAAGCGTTTAGCTTTTGACTTAGTAACTAAAATCGCCAAAATTTTAAGCACACTAATTTCAAAGTTAAGATGCCCACGTTACTGCGTGGGCTGTTCTTATTTGGTGTGCGGGTGTTTGGCGATACCTTGTTGCTGATAAGGTACAGTTCCACGCTTTTTTATTCACTTTATATCATGGAAAATCAACACAAAAAAATCGCCAATCTTCAATTACACATTTCTGAAAACTGCTCAGACCTCGAAAAGGAAATACTTACCGCCTACTGGGAAATAGAAAACAATGAATTTGTTAATTCTGTTAAGTACATCAGAGAAACTTTTAATATCAATCAATCTAACCTTTTAAATCTCTACCAGTACGCCAAAATTTCTTTGTACCTGCACTGCGAGCAGTGTAACTCGTATGAAAAAAATAGCGCTAGAAGCCAGTCCGCATTCAAAGATCACTTGAGAAAAGTAAAAAGGAAACGTCACTACGATTTTAAATGCGATCATTGTATAGAAACCCTTAAACAGGAAGAACTATTAGAGGAAAAAGCAAAACATGAAGCACTGATCACAAGACTCAAACAAGCCATTTTAAATAAAAACTGGAATAATCTCAATAATTTTGAGAAAAGTGTTTTAAAAAACTGTTTGCAAATGAGTTTTTATAAACTAAAAAGGCACTATGGCAAGATTTTAGGAAAAGGAAAATTTATAAACCTAATCAACGCTTTAGACCAAATAGAACAACAAAATCTAATAGTTTTGGAAAGGGACTACAGAAATTACATATTAAATTTCCAATATTTAGAAGTGTTAAAACAGAGTTTAGACGATATCATAATCACTAAAAATTTAAACGAATCTTCTCTACAACAAAATAAAGAAACCAATGAGTTAAAGTTTAAACTCTTAATAAATTCAGAAAAACACCATCCAGACAGCCCACTTTATGCTGGTACCATAGTTTTTAAAGAAAGAATTGTTATAGAACCTAATATTGAATATACTTTTGGGCAATGGGAAAGAGCAAATGACCAATTGTATTTAACCATGATTCCTACCTCTGAAATTGAAAAAGCACCAGAAGTAAAATCACTGTTTAAACAACCTAGACATATCAAAAATCATATTGAAGATTATTTTAAGCATATAAAAAATGACTTTTGATTACTAGTAAAATGTAAGCTGCAGTCAAACTAACTTTTTTTAATTCTTTTAAAAAAAATAGTACTTAAAACTAACAACAACTAAGACTATATATAATTATAGCCAAGTTTATTAACTCAAGATACTTATAATCTGATTTTTAGCACTTTAATTAAACAACACATACTTCATGTAAAAAAGTTGTACATAAATAACAATAAAAAAAATATAGATTTTATTAGGCAGGTAAAATAATTAAATATACATTTGTACATGAATAACAACAAATAAAATGAAATTAAGAGAGCTTGCTTTAATATCTTCAGGCATAAACGAACGCAGAAATCCACAAGGAACTATTTACTATATAGGTGCTAGTGACTTTGTAGCTCCTAGTCTACTAAATAAGCTGATCAAGCCTAGTATAATGCCTTCTGAAAAATTAGAAAAACATTTTTTAACGAAACAAGATGTTATTGTTTTAGGTAAAGGACATAATGGTTTTGTGGGGCACACTATAGTAGATGATTCTAAACCTATGGTTGCCTCTTCTAGTTTTATGGTATTAAGAGACTTTCATGTCAAGGTATTGCCAAAGTATATTGCATGGTATATTAATTTAGAAAGTACACAGCAAGAACTCCGAAGTTATAGTCGTGGTACTGCATTACCTTCAATAAACAGAACTATACTTGGTGATTTAGAAATTAAAATACCTCCTTTAAAAATTCAAAAACAAATTATTGAAATAGATGAGCTTAAAAAACAAGAATCAAAATTAACAACTCAATTAGACCAACTAAAAACCATTCAATTAGAATTATTATTAAAAAACAAAATAAAGAACTATGAGCAATAAAATTCAATCTGCAGACATCAATAAAATTATTTGGCAAGCCTGTGATACTTTTAGAGGAGTAATAGATCCTAGTCAATATAAAGATTACATTTTAGTAATGTTGTTTTTAAAATATGTGTCAGACACTTATACTGAAAAGTATGAAGCACATTTAAAAAAATATGATGGCAATGTAGAACGTGCAAAACGTGCTATGGCCTCAGAACGTTTTACAGTGCCAGAACATAGTCACTTTAATGCACTTTATAGCAAACGTAATGAGCCTAATATTGGGGAATTAATAGACATTGCTTTAGCAGATTTAGAGGATGCCAATCGTGAAAAACTAACAAGTAGTGATGGTGCTGGAATCTTTAGAAACATCAGTTTTAACAGTAGTAATCTAGGAGATAAAAAAGATAAAAATTCACGTCTTAAAAACCTATTGACAGACTTCAATAAGTTAGATGTAAGACCATCGTCTTTAGATGGACAAGATGTTTTAGGTGATACATACGAGTTTTTAATAGCCAATTTTGCAAGTGATGCAGGTAAAAAAGCAGGAGAATTCTATACACCAAAAGAGGTATCAACTTTACTAGCGCGCTTAACAAAGTCCAAATCGGGAGCACGTATTTACGATCCAACTTGTGGTTCTGCATCTTTATTAATCAAAGCAGGTCAACAAGTGAGTGATAACAACTTTTCATTATATGGTCAAGAGGCAAACGGAAGTACATGGGCATTAGCTATGATGAATATGTTCTTACATGGTTTTGATAATGCTTCTATACGTTGGGGAGACACATTACGTAATCCAAAACACGTTGAAGGTGATAACTTAATGAGGTTTGATACTGTAGTAGCAAATCCGCCATTTTCGTTAGATAAATGGGGACAAGAAATAGCTGAAGAAGATAAATACAACCGTTTTAATAGAGGCTTGCCACCAAAAAGTAAAGGCGATTGGGCGTTTATTAGTCATATGATAGAAAGTGCATACGAAGATACAGGTATGGTTGGTGTTGTGGTGCCTCATGGAGTATTGTTTAGAAGTGGTGCAGAAGGTAGAATAAGAAGACGAGTTATAGAAGATAATTTGTTAGATGCTGTTATTGGGCTACCTGCCAACTTATTTTTTGGTACAGGTATTCCTGCAGCGATACTTATTTTTAACAAAGCAAAAGACAAACGCACAGAAACTGTATTTATAGATGCCAGTGAAGAGTATGGTAGTGGTAAAAACCAAAATGTACTAAGACCTGAAGATTTAGTCCATATAGTAGAAACTTACAATAACTTTAAGGAGAACAAAACAGAACCAGGAGTTTTAGAAGAGAAGTATAGCTACGTTGCTGATTTATCAGAAATTACAGAAAACGAATACAACTTAAACATACCTCGTTATGTAGATACTTTTGAACCAGAAGCAGAAATTAATATTACAGAAGTACAAACAAAAATAGCTAAAATAGAAGATGAGTTGGAAGATGTACAGCAAAAAATGCAAGCGTATTTAAAAAAATTAAGTTTATAAACAATGGCTATGAAAAATGTAATAATAGAAAATACAAAAGGGTTTAAGGAAACTAAGTTGGGGTGGATTCCTGAGGATTGGGATATTATTAAGCTAGAAGATATTGGGCATACAGTAATTGGTTTAACTTATAATCCTCAGATGGTTTCTGAAGAAGGTATGTTGGTTTTGAGATCATCTAATGTTCAAGATAGAGCTTTAAAATTTGAGGACAATGTGTATGTAGATGTAAATGAAAACAAATTCAACAAAACTAAAACAGGTGATATATTGATTTGTGTAAGAAATGGTAGTCGCAACTTAATAGGTAAAAATGCCATAATAGATGAAGCTTCAGCAGGTACAGCTTTTGGTGCTTTTATGCTAGTTTTTAGAAGTTCTGATTACAAGTTTTTGTACCAATTATTTGATACTGCCTATTATGGTCGTGAAATTCATAGAAATTTAGGAGCCACAATTAATTCAATTAATACAAAGAATTTAAAACAATTTAGATTTCCTTTCCCTAAAAAGAAGGAAAGAATGCTTATCTCAACTTGTTTAAGCACTTGGGATACTGCATTAACAAACCTAAATTCACTAATAAAAGCAAAACAAAAGCTAAAAAAAGGCTTAATGCAACAGTTATTAAGTGGTAAAAAAAGATTGCCTGGGTTTGAACAAGAATGGGAAACTTGGTCGTTTGAAGAACTTTTTAAAAAAGTGAGTAGACCTGTAAATTGGAATGATGAAGAAACTTATGATCTTATTAGTGTAAGAAGACGTTCTGGAGGATTGTTCCATAGAGACAGTCTAAAGGGATCTCAAATTCTAACGAAGAAACTTTATATAGCTAAAAAAGGAGATTTTTTAATATCAAAAATGCAAATTCTCCATGGTGCGTCTGGGTTAGTGAATGATAAGTTTGATGGAATGAAAATATCCGGATCATACATTGCTGTAGTTCCCAAAAATGATACGCTTTTAAATATGAAATTTATGGAATGGTATTCTAAAACTCCTAAATTTTATCATCAAACGTTTAGGAGTAGTTATGGAGTACATATTGAAAAGATGACCTTTAATTATAAATTATTTGAAAAAGAAGAAATAATTCTTCCACCTTTAAAAGAACAGAATGCAATCACCAAGGTTCTAAATACTTCAGATAAAGAAATAGAGTTATTAACCAACCAACGCAATCAATTACAATTGCAAAAAAAGGATTGATGCAACAATTGCTTACGGGTAAAAAAAGATTGAAAGTATGTCAGAAATAAAAAAAACATTTAATTTATATTGTGATGAAAGTACTCATTTACAATATGATGAAAAACCATTTATGGTCATTTCTTATATAAAATGTGCTTATCCTCAAATAAAACAACACAAGGCATATATTAAACTTTTAAAAGAAAAACATAATTTTTATGGTGAAATGAAATGGTCTAAAATATCAAAATCTAATGCAGAGTTTTATAATGATGTGATTGATTATTTTTTTGCTACAGATTTAAGTTTTAGAGCTATTGTAGTAGATAAAAATCAAATTGACGAATCACGTGAAGGTTTTACCTATAATGATTTTTATTTTAGAATGTATTACCAGTTAATAGCTCATAAAATGCATTCTAAACATTTTTACAATCTTTATTTAGATATAAAAGATACACGTAGCCAACAAAAGCTAGTAGGGCTAAAAGAAATACTTAATAATAAAAGTAATGTTAGGAATATTCAATTTATTAAGTCTTATGAAAGTTATCTAATGCAGATAGCTGATGTTATGATGGGGGCAATAAATTATCACATAAGAGGTCTTAATAAAGTTACTGCAAAAAATAGAGTTATTGAAAAAATGCAGACTAACGCAAAAATAAATCTTAAAAAATCTACACCTAAAGAAGCAGAAAAGTTTAACCTATTTTACATAGATTTAAGTTAGTAGTATGCCTCATAATCAAATAAAAAAATACCCAGACTTATTAGAAATAATGCATTACAGTGAGTTTCAAAGGAAAAAATCACTGAGAGCTATTTTTGATAGAGATATCACAGATAATGATAAATTTATATTTAATAAAAAAATAATTAGACCCACTAAAATTGATGGAGAAATTGATTTAGGCACAGTTTTTAATCACTTAATCTCTGAAGATTATTTTGAAAAAGATGAAAACGGTAAAACAGTAAAAAGTCGTGTTTTTGAGAAAGATAGAGCGCATCGATTACATTGGTTAAAGCCACATATTGAAGTTAAAATTAAAGATACCGTTTTTCATTTTTCTGTAATGGAGCGAGATCCTAAGAAAAGAAAAGATGTACCTAGAACATATCTATTGAATACAACTCAAAAGTATGTAGTTGTTTTAGAGCCTCAAAATTCAGGACTAGATTATTATCTTATTACTGCATATTATCTCAATAAAAAATATGGTTTAAAACAGATGAAGAAAAAAATGAAAAATAAATTAGCAAAATTGTTATAAAACCGCAAGGCTCGGTACATATCTTGATGTATCGAGCCTCGAAACTCTGTCTTCCTATATATTCGGTAAGATGAGCGGTGCAAATGTAAAACAATTTTACTTGTAAACAAAATATCAACAATCATACCGCTTCGCTTAGAGCGGCTTTGTAAAGTATAAAAACTATGGAGACACCATCATTTAAAGAAGATCATATTTCTCAAATACCTGCATTGCAGCTATTAATTAATATGGGTTATAACTACCTAAATCAAGAGGAGGCTTTAAAAGCTAGAGGTAATAAAACCTCAAATATTTTATTAGAAGATATTTTACGAACTCAATTACATAAAATCAATAAAGCTCGTGTGTCTTCAAGTAAATCAGTCTCATTTACAGATAATAATATCGAAAACGCTATTATAGCTTTAACAGATATACCTATGGTAGATGGCTATATGATTACTAGCGAAAAAATATACGAACTACTTACACTAGGCATTTCATTAGATCAAAGCATTCAGGGTGATCGTAAAAGTTTTGATTTACAATATATTGATTGGAAAAACCCCTCTAATAATGTTTTCCATGTTACAGAAGAATTTAGCGTATTGCGTTCTGGATTAAAAGAGCATTATAGACCTGATATAGTATTATTCGTAAATGGTATACCACTTTGTGTTATTGAGTGTAAAAGACCAGATATGAAAGAACCGTTAGCTCAAGCCATATCTCAAAATCTTCGTAATCAAAAAGAAAAAGGTATTCGTCCTCTTTATGCTATGTCACAGTTAGTAATGTCTTTAACAGTTAATGAAGGTAGTTATGCAACAACAGGTACTCCAGAAAAATTTTGGGCAAAATGGCAAGAAGATTTTAAAAAACCAAATGGGGGCATTGATGAGAAAAAAGAAGCTGATTTTCGTCAAAAATTACATAAACTTAAAAATACGCCAATTAGTAATAACATAAAAGAGCGCCTTTTTACAGAGCGTTTTTACTATGTGCGTAAATATTTTGACGCATTAGAGTTAGAAGAAATTAAAGCAACTCCACAAGATGAATATTTATTTAGTTTATGTAGTAAAGAGCGTCTGTTAGATCTTATTTACAACTATACTTTATATGATAATGGCGCAAAGAAAGTCGCACGTTATCAGCAGTTTTTTGCAATTAAAAAGGCAATGAAACAAATAAAAAAACAAAAAATGGTCAGAGAACTGGTGGGGTTGTTTGGCATACACAAGGTAGTGGTAAATCGCTAACAATGGTTATGTTGGCTCAGGCTATAGCTATGGAATCTAGTATTTTGAACCCTAAAATTATTTTGGTAACAGACAGAACAGATCTAGATACTCAAATAACAGGTACGTTTAGAAAATGTGGAATGGATGTAGATAATGCAAAAACAGGCGCACAATTAATTGAGCTTTTGCATACAGAAAGTGATGCAGTAGTAACAACTATAATCAATAAATTTGAAACAGCTGTAAAAAAAATCAAAACTCCATTAACCAGTAATAATATTTTTGTTTTGGTAGATGAAGGGCACCGTACTCAGCATGGTACATTTAATATTGAAATGCAAAAAACTTTACCAAATGCATGTTTTATTGCATTTACAGGTACACCTTTATTTAAGAAAGATAAAAGCACATTGTCTAAGTTTGGTACTCTTATAGACAGCTATACTGTAGATCAAGCTGTAAAAGATAAAGCAGTTGTTCCTTTATTATACGAAGGTCGTCATGCATTACAAGATGTGAACGCAGCGCCTTTGGATAATTTTTTTAATATGGTTTCAGAACCATTAACTGACTATGAAAAAGCAGATTTAAAAAAGAAATTTTCTAGAGCAGATCAACTAAATATTGCAGATCAAAAAATACTGGCAATTGCTTGGGATATAACAAAGCATTATGAGAATAATTTTCAAAAAACAAAGTTTAAGGGTCAAGTGGTTTGTCAGTCAAAAGCAGCTGCTGTAAAGTATAAAAACTATTTAGATGAAATTGGTCGCGTAACTTCAGCGTTGGTAATATCACCTCCAGATGAAAGAGAAGGAGAAGATTCCGCATATGGCAAGACAGATGATTTAGTAAAAATATTTTGGCATAAAATGATGGATGAACATGGTTCTCCTAAAAAATATCAGAAAAACATTGTAAACCGTTTTAAGAATGATAGTGAGCCAGAATTAATTATTGTTGTCGATAAATTATTAACTGGATTTGACGCACCAAATAATATTGTTCTGTATCTCACAAGAAAATTGTTGGGTCATACTTTATTACAAGCTATAGCAAGAGTAAATCGTGTAAGCCCAGACAAAGACTATGGTTATATTGTAGACTATTATGGGGTTCTAGAGGAATTAGATAAAGCGCTAAAAACCTATTCTACTTTTGAAGATTTTGATGAAGATCAGTTAAAAGGTACTCTAACTAATATTAGTGAAGAAATAGAACAATTGCCGCAAATACATAGTGACCTTTGGCAATTATTTTCTTCTATTTCAAATAAAAAAGATGCAGAAGCCTATCAACAGTTACTAAGAGATGAGGCATTACGTAATAAGTTTTATGACCAATTAGCAAAATATGCACGTATTTTAAAGCTAGCTTTATCCTCTATTATATTTCATAAAGAGACAGAAGAAAAACGTATCTCAAAATACAAAGAAGATTTATCGTTTTTCATGAAGCTTCGCGCAGCTGTTGCTTCAAGGTATTCTGATAAAATAGATTACAAAAAATATGAAGGACAAATTCAAAAATTAATTGATACACATATTCCTACCTCAGATGTTGTAACACTTACAGACTTAGTTAATATTTTTGACAAAGAGGCTTTTGAAGAAGAAATTGAAAAAGCCACAGGTAAAGCAGCTAAAGCAGATATGATTGCTTCTAGAACAGCTAAGCATATATCAGAAAAAATGGATGAAGATCCTGCATTTTATAAACGTTTTTCGCAATTAATTAAAGAAACTATTGAAGACTATTTGCAAGGTAGAATTGACGAAACCGTTTATTTGCAAAAAATTAAAGAAGCTAGGGATGCTGTTTTAAGTAGAACAGATTCTAGCATACCTGCATCGTTAGAAAATAAGGAAGTAGCTAGAGCATTTTTTGGAATTGGCCTTGAAGAATTTGGCACGTTCTCAGAGCAAGAAGATATTGTTTTATTAATAGCTGAAGAATTAGCCCTAAAAGCTGATAGCATTATATTAAATCTTATGCAAGTCGATTGGTCTAAAAGTGTTGACATACCTAAAAAAATGGTTTTCTTAATTGGCGATTTTATCATAGATCATATTCGAGATAAATATGACCTTAAATTAAGTTTTCAAGATATTGATAAAATTGCCGAACGTATTGTTGAAGTTGCCAAAATAAGATATAAATAATGCAGCGTTCGCTTAAATATGGTTCTGAGGAAATAGTTTATACATTACAGTTTCGCGAACGAAAAACTTTGGGTATTACTGTACTACCAGATCGATCTATAATTGTTAATGCACCAATAAAAAGTAGCACAAAAAAATAGAAGATAAAATTCATAAGAAAGCAGCGTGGATATTAAAACAGCAAGATTATTTTTTATCCTTTGAACCACGAAAAACAATTCGGAAATATGTTTCTGGTGAATCTCACTTCTATTTAGGAAGACAATATCAGCTTATTTTAATAGATAGCGATGAAAAAACAGTCAAAAATATTGGAGGAAAAATTGAAATAAGAACACATAATTTTGATAATGCAGAAAAATTATTAGAAGCCTGGTATCTAAATAAATCAAAAAAATGGTTTCATAACATTGCAGAACCTCTTATAAACCAATTCAAAAAATATCAGGTAGAACCAAAAAAAATAGAAATAAGAAAAATGCAAAATCGTTGGGGCTCATGCTCAACTAAAGGTAGAATATTGTTGAACCCAGAATTAATCAAAGCACCTAAAGCCTGTATAGAGTATGTAATAATTCACGAACTCTGTCATTTAGTGCATAGAGACCATACCAAAGCATTTTTTGATTTACAGCAAAAGGAGTTTCCTGAATGGAAGAAATGGAAAAATAAATTGGAAGTATTATTGGCTTAATATTCCTTCGAAAAATGAAAACTTGAAAAGTATTACCGAAATAAAATCAGCCCTTCCTCATTCAACTGCTTAATTCTATTTAATTCATTGACAGGAAAAAATAAAAGAATATATAGAATAGCAATTACTTTATCTGTTGTTCGTATTTATAATACTAATACAAAAACCAAAATCATTATGAATTTATTTAAAAACATGTTTGCTTTAATGGAGCACTTGAGACAACTTAATAAAATACTCGTTGAGAACGAAATTGAAACTATAAGAAGATGAGTTATAAACTTTGTTTTTGAAGTACACTATTCGATAGATCAAATAAAAAAATAGAAATAGGATTTAAAAAAATTGATATTATGATAACAGTTGGACACAAACTATATGTCACTAAGCATATTAATAATGCAATGGTAAAATATGCAGAGCAAGTTTTATTAAAAAGACTGTTGTTACGTTTTGCCTTTGATGATTATAAAGAATTTAAAAAACCAAAAAAGGTATCAAACTTAATTGTTGATACAAGTTTTAATCTTGGACACAACCCTCCTGAAATTCAATATGAGCATATTCAATTAATTAACAAATTCCTTTCTGAACTTGACGAATCGGATTATACAGCTATGTATTTCTGGCTAATAGATAAAAAATTCTATGATTATGAAGATGAATATGAAAATGAAGAAGACGACTTTGATCAAAACATAGACTATGATACGTTTCTAGCTAATTATGGCAGAGAAATTGCCTACAAGATATACGACCCAGAGGGATCTAGGCTTGAGGAAGATTTATTTGGAGAGCTGACTAATTTTATTATTAATTTTGCTGACGAGTTAGATCTTTCACTAGTAGACAAGCAATCCATAGAAGATATCACTGATACATTATACCTTTACTGTAAGTAATAGTAACTACAAAGAGAAAATTAAAATATAGGAAGGTAGTCTATTGAGATATTCTTCGATAATCTAAATTATAAACCGATATTCAATACGAAAATTGTAGATCTCATAATTATTTCAATATTCAACTCACATGCCCAAAATTCAATTGTTATATCAAATCAATTATACTAGGTTTTTATAATAGAAAAACAACCTTACCTAATTAAACTGCGCAAAATCCTCACTAAGTTCGCTATGCTTCTTAGTTTAGATCTTTGCTTGTTTCTATTTCATTAAGTTCTAGTATTTGCAGTAAAATTTTATAAAATTTATGTGTAGCAGAAATGATGTTTTTTTATCAAAAATTAAGTTGATTTAGTAAAAAATGTAAATTATTGGATAAAAGTAGAACCCCCTAACCAGCCCCCTTAAAAAAATAAAACTCTCTTAATCAATTAATTAAGAGAGTTTTCTGTGGTCCCACATGGACTCGAACCATGGACCACCTGATTATGAGTCAGGTGCTCTAACCAACTGAGCTATAGGACCAATAATTAAGGCTGCAAATGTACTATTATTTTTAAATTATTTGCAAATAAATTTAAATAATAATTATACTGTTCTATTCATTAACCACAAGCCAAAAGATTTTAAGTTTTGTTTATTGCTTTCGCTTATATCCATATTAGACAAAGTATCAAACGCTTTTTGTGTATAATTCTCTATTTCTACCTTTATTAATTCTGGTATATTACAGTTTTCAAATATTTCTGTTACCTTTTTAATTTTAAGAGAGTTATCTTCTAATTTCTGATTAAATAACAGTTGTAATTTTTGTTTATCAACTTCATTAGAAGTCTCTAAAGCTTTAAGGTATAAAAAGGTTTTTTTGTTTTCTATAATGTCTCCTCCAACTTGTTTTCCAAAGGTTTCTGGGTCTCCAAAAGTATCTAAATAATCGTCTTGTAATTGAAAAGCTAACCCTAAATTTAGTCCGAAATTATAAATTAAATCAGCATTTTCATCTTCTGTTTCGGCAACAATCGCTCCCATTTTTAAAGCAGCAGCAACTAAAACCGATGTTTTTAAGCGAATCATGTTTATGTACTCATCAATAGTAACATCATTTCTAGTTTCAAAATCGACATCTAATTGTTGGCCATCGCAAACCTCTAATGCCGTTTTACTAAACAATTTAGCTAATTTTTGAAAAACAATAGGTTCGTAATTTTCAAAATATTGATACGCTAAAATTAACATTGCATCACCAGAAAGTATTCCTGTACTCACGTCCCATTTTTCATGCACTGTTTCTTTTCCTCGCCTAAGAGGCGCATCATCCATAATATCATCATGAACTAAAGTAAAATTATGAAAAACCTCTACAGCCAAGGCTGCAGGCAATGCCTTTTTATAGTCAGAAGAAAAAATATCTGCTGCCATTAAAGTTAAAATTGGGCGCATTCTTTTACCTCCTAATTGTAAAATGTAGCCAATAGGTTCGTATAAGTTTTTAGGCTCTCTAACCCAAACTTTAGATTTTAAATATTCTAAGAATTCTTGTTGATAATGTAAGATGTCCAAACTATATATTTTTTTGTAAAAATAATGTAAAGATTTTCTCTTTAAAAACTAAATGTTAAATAATCATTAAAACTTTGGAAACTTTTATTGTTTTTTAAGTTTCCTAATGTATATTTGCACCCGAAATTATGAAAGATAAAATTATAGAAAAAGCAGGAGAATTATTCTTAAACTTAGGTTTTAAGAGTGTTACTATGGATGAAATAGCCAATGAATTGGGTATTTCGAAAAAAACTTTATATAAATACTTTAGTAATAAACATGCTTTAGTTGAAGAAACTACAAGTTCATTACACAATTCTTGTTTTACAATTATAAATAAGGTAACCAATCAAGGTTATAACGCAATTAGAGAAAACTTTGAAATAAAAAAAACATTTAAAGAAATGTTTAAGAACGCTTCTTCATCACCCATTTATCAACTTAAAAAATACTACCCAAAAATCCATGAAAAAACAATGCAGAAAGAAATGATTCTCTTTACTGATTGTTTAAAAGAAAATCTGAAAAAAGGAATAGAAAAAGGATATTATAGAGAAGATACAAACATAGATTTAGCAAGTCAGTTCTATATCTACTTAGTTTTTAGTGTACATGAAAATACAATAGAAAACCATAAAACTCAACAATTAGAACAAGAGGTATTAATTTATCACACAAGAGCAATTGCAACTGAAAAAGGTTTGCAAGAATTAGAAAATCAATTAAAAATTAATCAATATTAAATGAATAAGTATATATACATATTTTGTTTTTTTGCTTTTACCTTTTCTATGAAAGGACAAGAAAAAACTATGGAAATTTCATTAGATGATGCAGTAAAATTTGCATTAAAAAACAGTTATAATAGTACTGTTGCTAGTAATGAAATTTTATCTGCTGAGAAAACAAAATGGGAAACAACAACAATAGGTCTACCTCAAATAAATGCAAAAGTAGATTATCAAAACTTTCTAAAACAACAAGTTACTTTAGCCGATTTTGATGGAGATGGTGTTAATGAAGAGTTTCTTTTTGGAACAAAACAAAATGTAAACGCTACAATTACTTTAACTCAATTACTTTTTGATGGTTCTTATTTAGTGGGTTTAGAATCTGCTAAAACCTATTTGAAAATTTCTGAACAAGCTAAAGAGAAAACAGAATTAACTACAAGAGAAACCGTAATTAATGCATATGGAAATGTTTTAGTTGCTGAAAAAAGTCTTGAAATTTTATTCAAAAATAAAATAGTTAACGACAGAATTTTAAAAGGTGCAAGATTAGGTTATGAAAACGGATTGGCTGAACTTGAAGATGTTGAGCAGTTTGAAATTATTGAAGGAAACATCAATAATAATATTAGATCTGCTAAAAGATTAAAGAATATTGCTTACAAATTATTAAACATTTCTTTAGGTAATAAAATAAATACGAAGTTAATATTAACCGACACTTTAGATACTTTAGTTTTAGCTAACTTAAATTTAAATATACTTTCTGAAAGTTTTAATTTAGAAAATAATATCGATTATAAAATAGCTGAAAATGATAGAGAAAGTAAGCGTTTGCTTATGAAGTTAGAACAAAGTAAAGCATTACCAAGTTTAAACGCTTTTCTAAATTATGGCGCACAAGCTAACTCAAACTCTTTCTCTTTTTTAAGTAGTAACCAAAGATGGTTCGATTCTTCTTTGTTGGGTGTAAGTTTAAATATACCTGTATTTAGTAGTTTTAAAAGGAGCGCAAAAACTGCACAGGCTAAAATAGCTTTAGAAAATGCAGACATTCGTTTAGAAGAGGCTAAACAACGTTTAAGTTTGGCTGCAGAAAGTGCTAAAAGTGATTATCAATTAAGTATTGATAATTACCAAACAGCTAAAAAGAACTTAAGCCTTGCAGAAAAAATAGAAAAGAAGCAGCAAATTAAATTTAACGAAGGAATTACTACTAGTTTCGATTTATTACAAGCTCAAAATCAATTATACACGCAACAAAATGCTTACGTTAAAGCAATGCTTAACATTATTGCTACAAAAGCTACATTAGAAAACGCATTAAATACCCCAATAAAATAACCCTATCAGCAATGAGAAAAATATATTCATTATTATTAGTAACAATCATTTTATCTTCTTGTGGAGATAAAAAAGTTAAGTCTTTAGAAGCTGTAATAGCTTCACAAAACTTAGAACAAATAAGAGCGAAAAAAACAGAATTTGAAAAAAGTGTTAGAGAAATTAATATTCAATTAGATTCTTTAAATGCTGCAATTTCTAAATTAGACACTGTAAAAAAATTACCTTTAGTAACTACTTTTCTTGCTAAACAATCTGTTTTTAATCATTATTTAGAATTACAGGGAAATGTTACAACAAAACAGAATGTTTTAGTATACCCAGAAATGCCTGGAATTATTGAAAGTATATCTGTTAAAGAAGGGCAATCTGTTAAAAAAGGGCAAATACTTGCAAAAATTGATGATGGTGGTTTAAGCCAACAATTAGCACAAGTAGAAACGCAATTAGCATTAGCAAAAACTTCTTTTGAAAGACAAAAAAGACTTTGGGATCAGAAAATAGGTTCAGAAATGCAATTTTTACAAGCAAAATCTTCTTACGTTTCACAAACAAAAGTAGTTGAGCAAATTAAAAGTCAGCTTTCTAAAGCAGTAATTACAGCTCCTTTTAGTGGTGTAATAGATGATGTTTTTAAAGAACAAGGTACCGTTGTATCTCCTGGAATGGGTTCTGAAGTTTTTAGAATTATTAACCTAACAAATATGTATATAGAAGCAGAAGTGCCAGAAAGCTATATTAAAAATGTTACTAAAGGAAAAAGAACTGAAGTATATTTTCCTGTGTTAGGTAAAACCTTTGAAACTACTATTAGACAAGTTGGTAATTTCATAAACCCAAACAACAGATCATTTAAAGTAGAAATAGGTGTTCCAAATAAAAACGGAAGTATAAAACCAAACCTTACTGCAAAAATTAAATTAAATGATTACACTAGTAATGAAGCTTTTTTAATACCACAAAGTATTATTTCTGAAAATGCAGAAGGGCAACAATATGTTTATATCGTAAATAATAGTAATGCTAAAAACGAAGGAGTTGCTGAGCGTGTAATTATTGAAACTGGTAAAACTCAAGGCGATGTTATAGAGGTGTTATCTGGTGTTAAAAAAGGTGCTCAAATTATTAAAGAAGGCGCAAGAAGTGTAAGAAGTGGGCAAACCGTTAAAGTAATTAAATACTAAACAGAAAATGTCAGAGAAAAACAAAGAAGTAAATAAAGAGTTTGGGTTTTCATCTTGGGCAATTTCCAACAAAACTACCATGTATGTAGTAATGTTAGTTATTTTTTATCTAGGTATTTCAGCTTTTTTTGAAATGCCAAGAGAAAGCTTCCCAGAAATTAAGGAAACAAAAATTTACATCAGTTCTGTGTATCCTGGTAATACTGCAGAAGATATAGAAAAACTAATTACAGATCCGTTAGAAGATAAACTTAAAACGGTAAGTAATGTAGTTGAAATTACATCAACATCTCAAGAAGATTATTCTATGATGGTGGTAGAATTTGATGAAAACATTACTGTTGAGCAAGCAAAACAAAAAATAAAAGACGAAATAGATTCTGAAACTTCTGGAGAAGATTGGCCTACATTTAATGGTGCAAAAGTAGAACCAAATGTATTTGCTTTAAGTATGAGTGAAGAAATGCCTATACTTAATATTAACATTTCTGGAGATTATACAATAGGAAAATTAAAAGAGTTTGCTGAACATTTACAAGATGAAATAGAAAATCTTAAAGAAATTAAGAAAGCAGATATTCGTGGTGTTCAAGATAAAGAAGTAGAAATTGCTGTTGACATTTATAAAATGATGGCAACAAAAGTTAGCTTTAACGATATAATTAATACGGTTCAAGGCGGTAATGTAACTATGTCTGCAGGTAATTTAATTACAAGCGGACAAAGACGTACCATAAGAATATTAGGGGAAATAGAAGACCCAAAAGAACTAGATAATTTTGTTGTAAAAGCAGAAAATGGAAACCCTATTTATCTAAAGGATGTAGCAAAAGTTACTTTTAAAGAAAAAGACAGAACAACTTACGCAAGAGAATCTGGTCATAGAGTAGTAATGCTAGATGTTAAGAAAAGAGCGGGTACAAATATGGTTGCAGCTACAGATCAAATAAAAGTAATTGTAGATGAAGCTATAAATAATTTTTTTCCTAAAGATTTAACAGTAACTGTTGCAAACGATCAATCTTCTGTTACTATAGCAGCTGTAGACGATCTTGTAAACAACATTATTTTTGGGGTAATTTTAGTGGTTATCGTTTTAATGTTCTTTTTAGGATTTAAAAATGCTGTATTTGTTGGTTTTGCTATACCAATGTCTATGTTTATGTCTTTAATGTTACTAAACTCTTTTGGTTATACATTAAACACAATGATTCTTTTTGGTCTTATTATGGGATTAGGAATGTTGGTTGATAATGGTATTGTAGTTGTAGAAAACGTATATCGTTTAATGGATGAAGAAGGAATGAGCAGAAAAGAGGCTGCTAAAAAAGGTATTGGAGAAATTGCTTTTCCTATTATAATATCTACTGCAACAACAGTTGCTGCATTTATTCCTTTAGGTTTATGGCCTGGTGTTATGGGTGAGTTTATGAAACTTTTACCAATTACTTTATCTATGGTTTTAGGTTCATCTTTAGTAGTTGCTATATTTTTTAATTCTGTTTTAGTTTCAGATTTTATGAGTATAGAAGACGAGAATATGCCTTTAAAAAGAATAATAAAAACTACAAGTATAATAGCTGGTATTGGAATTCTGATTTTAGTATTTGGAGGAACTTACAGAGCTTTAGGTAGTTTAATGGTTTTTACTGCAGTTATGCTTTGGGTATATCGTTTATTTTTAAGAAGATGGGCAAATAATTTTCAAACCAAAGTATTACCTCGTTTAGAAAATTGGTATGAACGCCAATTAAGAAGAGCTTTAAAAGGGAGAACTCCTTATTGGTTAATTGGTGGAACATTTGCTCTTTTAATTGCTTCTTTTATGGCTTTTGGTGCTTCTTTAGGAATGCAAAGAACTAAAGTTGAATTTTTTCCAGATAACAAACCAAATCAAATTGTTGTTTATATAGAATATCCTCAAGGAACAGATATTGAAAAAACAAATGCAATTACAAAAGAAATTGAAACCAAAGTATATGCTGTTTTAAATAATAAACAATATATGGATGGTGATCATAACTTTATGGTAGAAAGTACCGTTTCTCAAGTTGGTGAAGGTGCTGGAAACCCACAAACGGATGGTGGTTCATCTGCAGAAATGCCACATAAAGGAAAAATTACTGCTTCAATGCGTCAATATAAATATAGAAGAGGTGAAGACAGTGAATTATTAAGACAAAAAGTGCAAACTGCTTTAGTAGGTATTTATCCTGGTGTTTTAATTTCTGTTGAAAAAGATGCAAATGGACCGCCTGCAGGTTCTCCAATTAACATAGAAATTGAAGGTGATGATTATAATGAATTGATTGCGACAGCTCAAAAAATGCGTGATTTTATTAATACTAAGAGCATTCCTGGTATTGATGAGTTAAAAATAGATGTAAACAAAGACAAGCCTAGTATGCAGGTTATTGTAGATAGAAAAAAAGCTGGAGAATTAGGTGTTAATAGTTCTCAAGTAGCGCAACAAATTAGAAATTCAATTTTTGGTGCTAAAGCTGGGGTTTATAAAGAAGATGGGGAAGATTATGATATCTACGTTCGTTTTAATGAAGAAAATAGGTATAATACCAGCGCTTTATTTAACCAGAAAATTACCTTTAGAGACAATAGTGGTAAAGTAAAAGAAATACCAGTTTCTACGGTTGCTAAACATTCTAATAATTCTGGTTTTAATGCTATTAAACATAAAGACACAAGACGTGTAGTTACTTTATATTCTGCTTTATCTCCAGGTTTTACTGATGCAGCTGCCATTGTAAATCAAGTGCAGCAAGAAATGGAATCTTATAAAGATTTACCAAAAGGTATTAAGATTGATTATACGGGTCAAATTGAAGAACAAAATAAGCAAATGGCCTTCTTAATGGGAGCATTAGTTACAGGTTTAGGCTTAATTTTCTTTATTTTAATTTTCCAATTTAACTCAGTTTCTAGACCAACTATTATTATGCTTGCTATCTTTTTAAGTTTTATTGGGGTATTTGGCGGTTTAGTTATTACAGGTGATGCTTTCGTTATTATGATGACCATGATGGGTATTATTTCTCTTGCTGGTATTGTAGTAAATAATGGTGTTGTATTGTTAGATTATGCACAATTATTAATAGATAGAAAAAAGTTAAGTTTAGGTTTAGAAGAAGAAGAATTTTTAACACTAGATCAATTATACGAAGCAATAGTTAGAGCAGGTAAAGCACGTTTAAGACCGGTTTTATTAACTGCAATTACTACAATTTTAGGTTTAGTTCCTTTAGCTATTGGGTTAAACATAAACTTCTTTACTTTATTTAGTGAGTTTAATCCTCATATTTATATGGGTGGAGATAATGTTATTTTCTGGGGACCTTTAGCTTGGACAGTTATTTATGGTTTAATTATAGCAACATTCTTAACTTTAATTGTAGTACCTATTTTATTCTTTTTATCAATGAAATTTAAAATGAGAGTTAAAGGTTTATTAAAAACACCAGAAGCAATTACAGAATAAAAGAATTAATTTTTATTGAAATAAAAAGGCTTAAAATCTCTTTGATTTTAAGCCTTTTTAAATTCGTTAAAACAGGTTTTATAAACTTGAACTTATTACTTGGTTTTTACCCATTTTTATACTTATACTGCTTCCTTTAGAGTCTATAAAAACATACTCTAAATAACACATATCGTCTTTATAATCGTTCAATACATTAACATGCCTAAAGCCTAATAATAATTTAGGGTTCTTATAAAATTTAGATAAATAAATTAATAAGATTTTAAAAACTAACTGGTAATTTTCTTCAAAATAATGTATCGCATTTATTTGAAAATTATTCATACTATGCAAATAACTTACACTAATATTATCTGCGTATAAATTACAATAACCATCTGTTTCTATGTCTAAAAACACCTTATTACCAGCATCATTTACTTTTCTAAAACCTAATGATGATGATATATAAACATAATCATCGTAATCTCTTGTTTGCATTTGCTATAATTTATGTTTTTTGTAGATCTTAATACATCAAATATATTTTATTTTTCCTGAAAAAACGGAATAAGATTTCTAGCCATTAACTTTAAACCTTTTTGTAAGTTTGTCTAATGACCAAAAAAGTTTTTACAGTTGATGAAATTAAACGAAAACTAGAACAATATTGTGTTTATCAAGATAGATGTCATAAAGAAGTTGAGCAAAAAATGCGGGATTATAATTTAATTCCAGCAGCAAAAGAATTGATCCTTTTAAGCTTAATGCAAGACAATTTTTTAAATGAAGAGCGTTTTTCTAAAAGCTTTGCTAGAGGAAAATTTAGAATAAAAAACTGGGGAAAACAAAGAATTATAAGAGAATTAAAGTTTAGAGATATCTCTACTTACAATATAAAAACTGCCCTCAAAGGAATTGATGAAAATGAATATCTTAACACCATTTACAGAATTACTGAAAATAGAAATGACGTAATTTCTGAATCTAATATTTTTAAAAGAAAGAAAAAAATGATAGATTTTTTAATGAGAAAGGGTTATGAGAATGACCTAATTTTTAAAATTGTTAACGAAATTATACAAAAAAAGACCTCATAAAATGAGGTCTTTTTTATTTTTAAAAAACATCTAAGTTATTTTAATATCACCTTTTTTATAGCTTGTTTACCATCAATACTAATTTTAATAAAATACAATCCTTTGCTTTGATTAGAAAGATCTACGTTAGCCGAATTTAAAGCTACTTTGTTTCTACTTACTATCAATTTACCTAAATAATTATAAACTTTTACATCTGCTTTACCATCTATAGACCAAGAAAGATTAAATATACTATTAGAAGGATTTGGGTATACTAAAAAGTTTTTTTCAAATTCTTTACGTTCTATTGAAAGTACTTTACCTTCAATACCAAAATCATCAATAATTACTCCTTCTTCATTTTCTGCATCATCTGCAAAAAATTTGAATCTAAAAATCACACTCGATTCAGAAGTTAAAGCAGCTAAATCATAACTGTACTCATGTAAGTTAGCATTTGTACCTCCGCCAGAATTATTAGACTCTCCTAAACCTGTCCATTGCTTTCCTGGTAAATTTGAACCTCCAGAAGAATCTGTAGTAGCAGAGCTATTATACCAATTTGGAGAAGTAGCATCACCTAATATAGTCCAAGTTTTTCCTAAATCTTTAGAATACTCAAATGTTAAATAATCCCACTCATTTTCTATATCAAAGCCCATTTGAAATTTAACCTTTGGGTTTTCTATAATAGATAAATTATAGCAATTAGAGTAAAGGTAACTAGTAGTTTTATCTGGATAATTCTCACCTAATTTTGTTCCATAAACAAAATTTCCAGAAGATGCAGTATTTAATAAAGCATCTGTGGGAGCTCCAATTTCCCAAATATTACTGTCTCCTAAAGTTACTTCTTGCAATAAGCTTTGATCTGTACTTTCAAAATTATTGATAAATATTGGATCTGAAATAGAACTCGTTTAATTTAAAAGTAGAAGAAGCAAAATTATTATCTATAAAGCCATCATTAGTTAAGTTAATTGTTACATTAATACTATGATTTCCAGATGTTAAATTCTCAGATGGTAAAGCAATTTCTTTAGTTGCTAAAGAGCTTAAAGAACCATTCCAATCAAAAGATTTTGAAGTTCCATTATCATAAGAATATTCTATTGTAAAATTCGTAAGTGTATTTACACCATCGTTTTTAACAGTTATCATTGGTACAACAGAATCTCCACAAGTAATAGTACCGTCTAAATTAGAAATTTCTGTTAATTGAACATCTTCAGGAGCTAATACTTTAGGTATATCTGTAGAAAAAACACCTCTACCATAAGTACCAGCATATAATTTCGAATCTTTTTCGTTTATTTCCAAATCTCTAACAGCAATATTAGGTAAATTGTTATCAAATACTTGCCAACTAGTTTCATCATCATTTATATAATAAACACCTAATGCTGTTCCAATATATATTGTATTTTTTCCACTTCTATTATGGTATTTTAAAGTAAATTTACCTTCTGATGGCACATTTGTACCAAGAGTTTGGAATGTTGGTGATGCATCATTAATATTATTTGATACATACACATTATTATTTGTTACAACCCATATAGTATTAGAGTCATTTGGGTTTACTTCCATACCGTTTATAACTCCACCAGGAAATCCAATAGATGTAAAACTTATTCCAGCATCGTTGGTTCTATATAGTTGACTAGATTGTGCTAAAAATATATTATTGTCATTACTAGGATCTACTTCTATATGATCTAAATCTCCAGAAAACCTAAAAGATGAAGTTGCCACCCAAGCATTATTTACTAAACTATAAAGTTTTTTATAACCTGCATACAATTTACCCTTACTATCTGAAACTAAAGGCGTAACCCATTCTCCTCCACTATCATTAGTTCCTGTTTCTTCAGAAGGTGCTCCAACTCCACCATCTCTTGTTAAACCTCCATCTGTAGAAGTATACATAGAACCTCCATACTGAATAAAACCATGATATGTGTCTGGTGCTGCTTTACTAATTGCACAATCCATACCATCTGCTCCATGATACACATTCCATTTATCATCTGAATAAGCAAAACCACCATTATCTTGTAAACCACCAACAACATTACCAGAATTTTGTACGGCAACAGATATTTTATAAAATTGACTGATTGCTAGATTATTTGTTAAGTCTGTAAAAGAATTACCATTATCTGTAGATTGATAAAAACCTCCATCTGTTCCTGCTAATAATTTACCTTGACTATATCTTAAAAAATGAATATCACCATGTGTATATTTACGATCGTTTGGTGCATTCCAATTATTTACTTTAGTAAAATTATCTCCTCCGTCTGTAGTTTTCCAGATATTTAAACAACCTACAAATGCAATATTTTCATCAGTATCAGATACCGCTAAAGCTAAATCGTACCAAGCTTGGTTACTTTCTAAAATATTCTCTGTTTCTCCCATTTTAGTAAATGAAACTCCACTATTTACAGATCTGTACAAACCGTAAAAATCTCTAGAAGAATTATTTCGAGAACTCAAAAAATACACATACTCAGGGTTTGCTGGCGTAACATCTAAAACAATTCTTCCTGCTCCTCTAAATAAAGGTATAATTACAGGCATAAAAGAATCTCCACTATTTGTTGATCTAAAAACAGAATTAGTACTAGCTGCATACCAAGTAGTTGAATCTCCTGGCTTCATTTTTATATCTTTTATATTACCAGATAAAACTTGATTCCATTCTGTACCACCATTTGTAGTTTTGTAAACTCCTTCATTAGAAGCTACTAATAAAGTTTGTGTATCATTTGGAAAGATATAAATATCATTCATAGAAAAACTTGTAGAAGTACTTATATTACTTGTATTACTCCAATTAGAGCCACCATCTACAGATTTCCATACTCCAACAGAATACGTATCTCCAGCATCATCATCTCCAGTAGTTATGTAAATTATATTAGAATCCGAAGGATCTATTGCTATACCAGAAACTCCTATTTGTGGTAAGTTATCTACCAATGGTACCCAAGAGTTACCAGCATCTGTAGATTTCCATATACCTCCTGCAGGCGCTCCTACATAATAAGTACTTGGGTTATTAGGGTCTATTGCTACAACATTAACCCTACCTTGTCCAGAAGACCAAGAGGCTGTATTTGTATGAGAGGTTGGCCCTAAAGGTTGCCAGTTACTAACATCTACAGCAGCATTACTTTTGTTTCTTTGGTTTTTAGTTTCCCAAGCATCCCATAAATCTTTAGCAGGTTTTACAACACCTTGTTTATTTGTATAAAAACTCCAATGGTATTTCCATCTTTCAAATGGTTTTAAACCACTTCCTTTTGAATTTCTATCTATGGTTTTAAAAAACTCTTCTGCAGATTTAGATATTTCATCAATTGTTAAAGCCGAAGATTTTCTATTTTCTCTATTACTGTTCCAAGGAGCATTTGTTTGTATTTGCGATTGAGCAACTAAAGAAATAAACAGTAAAATAAATGTAGTTTTTTTTATCATTTTATAAATTTATTGAGGAATATTGAATCATTTTTTTCTTTGCTGATATTACAGCTTGTACATCATTATTAGGAATTGAAACCGATAAAACATAGTGTTTTATTTTCCAACTTTTTTTGTTTTTTTCTAAAACGCCAGACCCTCTACAAGTTCCCATCCAAGTAGTAAGTAGTTCATCGAACCAAACAAAATCTCCTGTTTTATTGATATAAATATTTCGTTCTAACGGTTTAAAGCTCCAAGCTTTACCGCTATCAAAATAGGGTTTACTAAATTCTTTAAATTCTTTTTTACCCCAATTCTCAGATGCATCTGTTCCAATAAAAACAGAAATACTATCCATTAAACCAAAATATTGATTAAATTTTGCTTCTGAAGCAGCTTTATGCCAATTATTAATTAGAGTATTAACCTCTGTTTTTATAGATGCTTTTTCATTTAATGAAATTTCATTTATTCCATTTTTACAAGATAAACTAAGAAATAAAACAAAAATAAAATGGTAGGTTTTCTTCATCTTTAGATCGTTTCTTTTTTTAACGAGAGCGGTTTTTTCTTTTTAGGATAATACACTTTCTTTTTTTCTTTAATTTCTGATCTAGAAACTCTTTCTTTATAGACTGCTTAGAAACGGTATCAATTTTAGTAGAGTCTAAACCTATAAAACTAACATCTACATCTATAGCTTCTTCAAAACGTTTTTTAGATAGTAAACTATTAACTTTAGAATTAATAGCAGAAAATGCTTCTAGTACTTTATCTGTTTGTTCGTTAATTTTTTTAGCTTCTATAGAAGGTATAAAAGTCATATCTGCCAACCTTAATGTTTCATTATATAAGATATTAACTCTAGCGTTAAAAGATTGTATACTAAATAACTTGGGTTTAACACTGTCTTTTAGCGACTTTACTAAACCTTTTAATTCTAAAGCATTACTTAAAACTTCGTTTGGAGATGCTTTTTTAAATCTAGCCATAAAATTGACTACAGCTATTAACTCTTTCCAATCTTCAATATCTTTTATATAAGTAGAGTTTACTTTTTGAACACTAAAATGCTCCTTAACAACACTTAAAAGAGGTTTTGATGTTTGTGTATCTTTTGTTTCTTTCTGTTCTTTACTACAAGAGAAAAATAAAGAAAATAATAAAAAATATAATAGGTTCTTCAAATTATAAAATTGAATTGTAAAAATAAACATTTTTATTACTTAGTCTTAAGTAATAAACAATAAAATATAAATCTAGTAAAAACATTTTTTTATTGAATAATTATTTAAAAACATTTTTAATTACGAATACCTAAATTAAGTACCTTTGTTTATTATAATAATTCAATTATATTTAATGAAAACGATTGTTTTAGTTTTAGGAGCGAGTGGTCAAATAGGTACAGAACTTACTCAAAGATTACGTCTTTTATATGGAAATGATAATGTAATAGCTTCAGATATTAGAGAAGCTAATGCAGAAGTTATGGCTTCTGGACCTTTTGAAATTATAGATGCAACAGATAAAGAAACTATTTTAGCAACTATTAAAAAGTATAATGTAAATCAAGTTTACTTATTAGCAGCTATGTTATCTGCAACTGCAGAAAAAATGCCTCAAAAAGCATGGGATCTAAATATGAATTCTTTGTTGGCTGTTTTAGATTTAGCTAAAGATAAACATATAGAAAAGGTTTATTGGCCTAGTTCTATCGCTGTTTTTGGGCCTACTACTCCAAAAGAAAATACACCTCAAAAAACAATTATGGAACCTTCTACTGTTTACGGAATTAGTAAGGTTTCTGGTGAGTTTTGGTGTAACTACTACTATGAAAAATATGGTGTAGATGTACGTAGTTTACGTTATCCTGGTATTATTTCTTGGAAAACGAAACCAGGTGGCGGTACCACAGATTATGCTGTTGATATTTACTTTAAAGCTTTAAAAGAAGAAAAATATGAATGCTTTTTATCTGAAAATACACGTTTGCCAATGATGTATATGAGCGATGCTGTTGAAGCAACAATTAAATTAATGCAAGCAGACTCTAAAGATGTAAAAATTAGAAATGGCTACAATTTAGCAGCAATTGATTTTACTCCTAAAGAAATAGCATTAGAAATTAAAAAACATATTCCGGAGTTTGAAATTACCTATAAACCCGATTTTAGACAACAAATTGCAGATAGTTGGCCTCAAACTATAGATGATTCTCAAGCAAGAAAAGACTGGAATTGGAAACACAAGTTTGATTTAAAAGCAATGACTGAAGATATTATCTTTAATTTACAAAAAATCAAAAACTAACTAAATGTAAGTTTTTCTGTTTTTTTTCGTCTTAGAAAATAAAATAAGTAAAATTAATTATGAAAAACATTATCAACAAAAGCTTAGAGAACACATATAGTTATCAAGAATATAAAGATTTAATTAAAAATCTATTAGCAGAAAATAAATCTACAGGGCCAAATCAATCAGACGATTTAACAAACTATAGTATGTTAAACGATAGAAGAATGAAGCGTTTAGATAAAACTATTAAAATTTCTGAAGAATCTACCACTGAAATTCAAAAAGTAAAAGAAGCACAAACTTGGTTAGTAATAACAGAAGGTTGGTGTGGTGATGCTGCTCAAAATTTACCTGTTATTAATAAAATGGCAACATTAAACAATAACATTGATTTAAAAATTGTTCTTCGTGATGATAATTTAGAATTAATGGATTTGTTTTTAACAAATGGAGGTAGATCAATACCAAAACTTATAGCTTTAGATAAAGATAATAATGTAATCAATACTTGGGGGCCAAGACCAACTGTAGCAACAAAAATGGTTGCAGATTATAAAGCAAAACATGGTAGTTTAGATCCAGAATTTAAACAAGATTTGCAAGTTTGGTATAATAAAGACAAAGGGAAAAGTACTCAAGAAGATTTTGTAAAATTAGCTAATTCTAAACCAGAAATTATCTCTTAAAGTTTAAAATAATAATTTATAAACCGCAAATTTGAATTCAAGTTTGCGGTTTTTCTTTCTGTATATTTGCAAAACTAAAATTGTACCATGTTTGTAGATTATAAATCGATTTCTAATGATGCTAAAGTTTGGGTGTATCCTTCAAGTAGAAAATTTTACCCAACTGAAATTGAAGAAATTGAAGAAAAAATAAAAACATTTGTAGAAAGTTGGAAAGTAGAAAGCGAAAACTTTAAGGCTTCTTATCAGTTTTTATATAACAGATTTATTGTTTTAGTTGCAGAAGATGAAACAGCAGCTTTAACAAATGTAGATATCGATGCTTCGGTAACCTTTATATTACAATTACAAGAAACGTATAAAGTTGAGCTTCTAGATAAAATGAATGTTTGTTTTAAACAAGGTGAACATGTACAATATAAAGAGCTTAAAGATTTTAAAAAACTACTTAAAAATAGAGCTGTTACTGCAAAAACTATAATCTTTGATAACTTAATTAACAATAAAGAAGACCTAGAAAATTTTTGGGAAATTACAATTGAAGATAGCTGGTATAACCGTTTTTTAAAATAGTTATGCTTAAAGTAAACAACATCTCTTTTGGGTATTCTAAAAAAAAGTGTTTTAGAAAATTTTAAATTTACCTTACATAAAGGTGAACACCTGTGTGTAATGGGAGAAAGTGGTTGTGGAAAATCGACACTTTTAAAAGCTATTTACGGCTTACTAGATTTAAATAAAGGAACCATTTATTGGGATGAAAACCAGGTTTTAGGCCCAGAATTTCATTTAGTACCTGGTATGGATTTCTTTAAATATGTAGCGCAAGATTTCGATTTGATGCCTTATATTTCTGTTTCTGAAAATATAAAAAAATTCCTATCACGCTTTTATCCTGAAGAAAGTGAAAAACGCACACAAGAATTACTAGAAGTAATAGAAATGAAACCTTTTGAACACACTAAAGTTAAGAATTTAAGTGGTGGTCAAAAACAACGAGTTGCTATTGCAAGAGCTTTAGCAAAAGAACCTGAATTGTTATTATTGGATGAACCTTTTGGTCAAATAGATAATTTTAAAAAAACTCTTTAAGAAGAAAATTATTTAAATATTTAAAAGAGAAAAATATTGCTTGTATTGTTGCTACACATGATAAAAATGATGCGCTTTCTTTTGCAGACAAATTAATAGTTATTAGAAAAAATAAAATTATTACAAACGAACACCCTTTAAATATTTACAATAATCCTAAAGAAAAATATATTGCTGCTCTTTTTGATGATGTAAACGAAATTAGAATCAATAATAAAAATCACCTTTTATATCCTCATCAAATTAAAATTACAGAAAATTCTGATAACCAAATAAACTTTGCTAAGGTTCAAAACTCATACTTTAAAGGCTCTTACTGGTTAATTAAAGCTATATATAATAAACAAACAATATTCTTTAATCACGCATTCAAAATATCTGAAGAAGAGGTAATTAAAATTTCATTTACGCTGCCAATAAACAATTAAGTGTTTTTTGAGAAAATAATAATACTAAAAAAAGAAACCACCTTTATTCTAAAATGAATTAAGGTGATTGAATTATATACTTTTTCATAAGAACCTAAAAGTTAAACTCTAAGAAAAAATAGGGGGGCTATAATTTTCTTTAATTGGAATATTAAATATTCTTTGACAAAATTATAAGAAAACGAAACACAAAAAAGGTAAAAAAACAACTTTAAACTGTAAAAAAGGGAAAAACTATGGTTTATGAATTTTTCTAAATGCTTCTGGAGTTGAATTTGTATACTTTTTAAAGTACTTATATAAATTAGTAGGATCATTAAATCCTACCTTAAAAGCAATCTCTTTAATAGAATAATCTGAATGTAATAATTGTCTTTTAATTTTTATAACTACTGTATCATTTATAAATTCTTTAGCAGGCTTATTTGCTACAAAATTTACAACTGTATTTAGCTTTTTTGTAGAATAACCTAATTTATTAGCATAATCAAACACTTTTTTTGTAGTAGCATATTCCTGCTCTAATAAGTTTTGAAATCTTATAAACTCTTTTAAGTAATTACTTAATTGCACTTTACTATGTCCTTCTGCTTTAATTCTGTAAATAAGAGTAATAAGAAGGTGAATAAGGCTTCTAATTATTTGTAAACTATATTTATCTTTAATTGTAAATATTTCATTCTCAATAGCTGCAACTAAATTTACAACTCCTGCAAAATCTTGATCTCTTAACTGCGTCTTAGGTGAAGTAAGCAGTTCGTTAAACATTTGAATAGATTTAGCTACCTCAACTTCATTTAAATATCTATTTAAAAATTCTTCTTTAAAACAAAGTAAATATCCTTTTGTATTGTTGTTTATATAAAACTTATGAATTTGATCTTTTCTAATAGACATAATAGAACCTTTACTATAATCATAGTCTGTAAAATCTATGGAGTGTATTCCATCGCCCTCAGAAATAAACAATAATGTATAAAAGTCTACTTTATGATTTGAAGTAATTTCCTCGCTATTTGGCTGTTTAAATAAGTCTTCAATTTTTAAAATATTAAAATTCGATTTTTGGAAATTTTTAGCGTAGTGGGTTATAAGGGAGTTTTTAGGCATTTTTTTGAGGGATTATGAATTATAAAAATACAAAATTTATTTTATCTTTTTAATAATCATCTCTTTACCATTAAAAATAATTTTTTTGTTTATAGTTTTACCTAATAATAATCTCCCTATTGGAGAAGAAACTGAAATAGCATAAAAAGTTTTATTTTCTGCATTTAACTCACCTGCAGAAATAGACAAAAAATAATTTTCAAAATTAGTTTCGACTATACTTCCTAAATGTACAATTTCAGATTTTTTATTAGGATTAATTTTTGATAATACCGCTTTCATTTTATAAACACCAGACAATTGTTGGCTCGCTTTTTCCATTTCTAATTGCAACATGGCTCTACCAGTTTCGTGTTTATCACCTGCAGAACTCTTAGTTTCTGTCTGTAAAGCTCTTTGGTTAGATGAAATAATATCTTCAATAGTATTTGCTCTATTATTTACAAATTCTAAGCATTGTTTAAAAAGTTTTTGTTTTATACTCATATTAAATCTGCCAATTCTTTACCTACCAAACTACCAATTGCAATACCCATTCCGCCTAAACGAACACCACAAAAAACATTATTAGACACTTGTTTTACAATTGCATTTTTCTGTTTACCAACTCCCATAATACCACTCCATCTATGCTCAATTTCAAAATTTGTATTTGGTAAAATAGTTTCTTTTAATATTTTTTCTAATTGATTTTGAATCACTTCAGTTTGTCCAAATTTCGAAGTTTCTTCACCTTCAAAGTCTAGGTTTCTTCCACCTCCAAATAGAATTCTATCATCAATATTTCTAAAATAATAATACCCTTTATCTAAATGAAAAGTTCCTTTAATATGTAAGTTTTTTATTGGTTTAGTAATTAAAACTTGTGCTCTTGCTGGTTGTACATTTTCTTTTAAAATATCAGAAGCAAAACCATTCGTTGCAATACATATTTTTTTAGTATAAAAATCTAATCTATTGGTTTTTATATGAATTTTATTATTATTTTCTTCAAATTTTTCTACAGAAATATTATTTAAAATTCTAACACCTAATTTTTGCGCTTTAAGTATTAATTTTGATGCCATTTTACCAGTATCAATCTGTCCTTCAAAATTATTAACAATGTATTTTTTATGCACTTTTTTAAAACCAAAAGTATTCTCTGAAATAGAAAAAACATCATTCTTAAAAATAGGTTTTAAAAGTTGATTAATATTCTCTTTTTGAGCTATACATTCATTAAAAAAAGTTTCAGAATCACATAATTCAAATCCTTTATTTTGCTGAAAACCGATGTTTTTATCTCCTAAATTTTTTCGTAAAAGCTGTAAACCTTTCCAGCGTTTATCAACCAAATTAAAAACCTCTTGTTCTGTATGCGAATTTAAATCGTCAATAATTTCAGATAAACTTCCAAAACAAGCAAAACCAGCATTTTTAGTACTTGCTCCTTGTGGTAACATTCCTTTTTCTAGAATTAAAACTTTTGCTATCGGATACCTTTTTTTAAGTTCTAAAGCACAATTTAAACCCACAATACCGCTACCAACAATTGTAAAATCGATGTTTGTAAACCACTCTTTTAATTCCCAATAACTATAGTTCATTTATACCTTTTTTTCAAAACAAATACTATTCTCCATCCCTTTGTATTGCCCATAATTTGGAATAATTTCATAGTTGCATTTCTTATAAAATTGTACCGCTTCTACTTGTCGTTTTCCCGTTTCTAAAACACAACTTTTAAAACCCAATTCCTTTGCCCAAATTTCTAAAGCTAACAATACTTTTTGCGCAACTCCTTTTCCTCTTTGTTCTTTACTAACAAACATTCTTTTTAACTCAACAGTAGTATCATTAAATTTCTTAAAAGCACCACAACCAACAGCAATTTTACCTTGTGCTGAATTTATTTCAGTATCAACATAAACAACTACAACATTTTTTAATACATCTACATGATTAAACTGATTATAGTAATCGTGTTCATCTCCATCCGTTATTTTTAAATAAGCATCTAATTGCTTTACTAAATTAATAAAATCTTTGTTTTCAGAATTTGTTCTAATAGCCTTCAAATTTTAGTTTTAATTGAACCCAAACAGGTTCTTTAATTATTGTATTTAAATTACCAAAAGAAAGCCCTAATAAACGCACAGAATTTGTAATTTTATCTTGATATAACAACTCTTTTACAACTGGAAAAAACTCACTTTTTTCTGCATAAAATTTGTTTTTGTCTTACTTCTTGTCTGTTGTGTAAAATCTGAATATTTGATTTTTAAAGTAATTGTTTTTCCTTTTGTATTAGATTTTAACATCCGTTTCTCTAGTTCATCTGCAATTTTTTCTAGCTTTTCTATCATAAAAATTTCTGAAGAAATATTCTCGAAAAAAGTACGTTCTGCTGCAATAGATTTTCTAATACGATTTGGTTTTACAGTACTATTATGAATTCCTCTAACAATATTGTAATAGTGTTTTCCAGATTTCCCAAAAAGGTGAGTGAGTTCTTCTAATGGTTTTTTCTTTAAATCGTTACCAACAAAAATGCCCAAATTATACATTTTAGCAGCGGTAACTTTACCAACTCCATAAAATTTATTAACAGGTAATTCTTCTAAAAACTGAATAACTTCATCTGGATGAACCGTTTTTTGTCCGTTAGGTTTATTAATATCAGATGCTACTTTTGCTATAAATTTGTTAATAGAAATACCTGCTGACGCTCTTAAACCTGTTTCTTCAAAAATTCGTTGTCTAATTTCTCTTGCAATTTCATTTGCAGACGGATTTCCTTTCTTATTCTCTGTAACATCTAAGTAAGCTTCATCTAAAGAAAGCGGCTCTACCAAGTCTGTATAATCGTAAAATATTTCTCTAATTTTCGCAGATATTTCTTTATAACGAGCAAAATCTGAGTTTACAAAAATTAAATGCGGACATTTTTGTCTTGCTAAAGTGCCACTCATGGCAGATTTTACTCCAAATTTACGCGCTTCGTAACTGGCAGCAGAAATAACACCTCTTCTACCTTCGCCACCAACTGCAATTGCTTTTCCTCTTAATTCTGGGTTATCCAATTGCGCTACAGATGCATAATACGCATCCATATCTACATGAATAATTTTACGAAAAGGAGGTTGTAATTCCATCTTTCGAAATTACAAAAAAGAAGTTATTTGTCATTACGAGGAACGAAGCAATCTACTAATTTAAGATTACTTCGTTCCTACCAATAATCGTTAAATTAAAAAATCTACACAAAGTTGCTTAACCTTTTCTAATTCTTTAGACATTTTATCGTTTTTCCAAGGATGAGAAACATTAAAAACATGATTTGCATTTTCTATAATTTTAAAATTACTTTTAGGATTCCAAGTATATAAGTTTTCGGCTTCATTTATAAAAACAGAAGTATCTTTATTACCATGAATTATTAAATGCGGAACCTTTATATTTTCTGTTGCTTTTTTTACGTCAAAACGTTCTTTGTTATTAATAAAGTCTTCATAAAACTGATAGAAATGAGGCATATTTTGTTTTGTTCTTCCGTTTAAAACATATTTTACACCGTCTTTTTTCCATTGTTCTAAATCGCCAACCGTTGCTGTTCTTTTTTCAAAATCACAAACTCCTGCTAACGTAATTACGTTTTTTACTCTGCTATCTTCAGCAGATTTTAATAGCACAATTCCGCCACCTCTACTGTGTCCAATAATTGAAATATTAGTTATATCAACTTCATTTATAAAATCTTCTTCGGATGAAATCCAATCTATAACACTTCCTAAATCATCTAATTCTTTAGAGTAATTATTGTTTCCAAAAGCTTCTAAATCTGGAAAATCTATGGGTTCTTCTAACGTTCCTCCATTATGAGAAAAATTAAATTTGATAAAGAAAAATCCTGCATTTGCAAAAGCTTCTGCCATTAAATTCCAAGCTCCCCAATCTTTAAAACCTTTGTAACCATGACAAAAAATAACTACCTTTTTAGGTTGATGCGTTTCGTTGTAAAAAACATCTGTTACTATTGGTTTTTGATGTTTCCCTTTTACTACAATGTTCTTGTTAATTTTCATCTGCTAATTATTAAAAAAAACTATTTTTAAAAATGTAAAAACAGCAACTATTCCGGTTATAAAACTTAAAATCAGATTAATATCTTTCGTTAATTTCCCTGTTTTTTGTTGAATTTTCTTAGCGCATTTTGCATATAAGGCAAGAATACAATACGTACCAATAAACGAACCGATTACAAAAATAAAAACAGGTAAAGCTTCAAAACTAAAAAGGTTAAACATTTCTAAGGTTGCTGTTGTTCCACAAAAAAAGGAATCGAAAACATGTTTAAAGAAGATAACGTTAATCCTTTTATAAAAGGGTTTTTACTACTTACTTTTTTTGTTTCTATAGGTTTCTTATCGTTTTTAGACTCTTTATAAAAATAATAGGAAAGAAAGATAAAAATAACAATTCCTACCTTTTCTAAACTAGCTAAAAAATTAGGGTTTTCAGTAATATATTTGGTTAATAAAATTGCTAAGTATGTTTGAATAAGAACAATCGTTGCAACACCTAATGCGTAAAGTTTAGCTTCCTTTTCATTTTTTTCTAAACTTATTTTAAGTGCAGTCATATTTAACATACTTGGTGTAATAGAACCAACAAATGAGAAGAAAAAGCCAAAGAAAAAATGTAAAACTATAATCATTATTAAAAATTAAATTGGTCGTTTATATTTTTTAAAAATTACGATATTAGGCAATGTAAACAAAAAAGCGCATCAATAAAATTGATGCGCTTTTAAGAATTTGAATTTACTACTGAATTTTTATACTACTCCTTGTGCTAACATTGCATCTGCAACTTTAACAAAACCAGCAATATTTGCACCTGTAATATAATCTACAGAACCATCTTCTTTAGTACCGTATTGTACACATGATGCATGAATATCTTTCATAATTTGTTTTAATTTCTCGTCAACTTCTTCTCTAGTCCAACTTAATCGTAAAGAATTCTGACTCATTTCTAAACCAGAAGTTGCAACACCACCAGCATTAGATGCTTTTCCTGGAGCAAATAAAATGTTTGCTTTTTGGAATTCGTGAATTGCTTCTGGTGTAGAAGGCATATTTGCTCCTTCTGCAACACAAATACAACCATTTTTAACTAAAAGTTTAGCTTCATCTCCATTTAACTCATTTTGAGTAGCACATGGTAAAGCAACATCACAATTTACAGACCAAGGTCTTTCTCCTGCAACAAACTTAGCATTTGGGTATTTTTCTACATATTCATTTATTCTTCCTCTACGAACATTTTTAATTTCCATAACGTGAGCTAACTTCTCAGCATTAATACCCTCTGCATCATAAATATATCCAGAAGAATCAGATAAAGTAACTACTTTACCTCCTAACTGAGTTGCTTTTTCAGTAGCGTATTGTGCTACGTTACCAGATCCAGAAACTACAACTGTTTTTCCTTCAAAAGAATCTCCTTTTGTAGCCAACATGTTTTGTGCAAAATACACATCTCCATAACCTGTTGCTTCTGGTCTAATTAAAGAACCACCCCAAGTTGCTCCTTTTCCTGTTAATACTCCCGTAAAAGAATTTTTTAATTTCTTATACATTCCAAACATGTATCCTATTTCTCTACCTCCAACACCAATATCTCCAGCAGGTACATCTGTATTATGCCCAATATGCTTACATAACTCACTCATAAAAGCATGGCAAAAACGCATTATTTCATTATCTGATTTCCCTTTTGGATCAAAGTCAGAACCTCCTTTACCACCACCCATTGGTAAGGTAGTTAAAGAGTTTTTAAACACTTGCTCAAAAGCTAAAAACTTTAAAATACTAGCATTTACAGATGGATGAAAACGCAAACCTCCTTTATAAGGCCCTATTGCAGAATTCATTTGAATTCTATACCCTCTGTTTACTTGAATTTCTCCTTTATCATCAACCCAAGAAACCCTAAAAGAAATTTGTCTTTCTGGTTCTACCATTCTTAGTAAGATATTCTTACCATGGTAAATATCATGATTTACGATATAAGGAATTACAGTTTCTGCAACTTCCTGAACAGCTTGTAAAAATTCTGGTTCATGGTTATTTCTAGATTTAACCAACTCCATAAACTCTTTAATTTTTAACTCCATAATTTTAGATATGATTTTTTACGAATTTTATAAAAATTTAACGCTGTAAAGATAAGTAATTTTCAATATCACAAAATTAAAATATTTAAAATATTTTTTTCTAATTGTCCATATTTCAATCGATTTCGATTGCTATTGTAGTTTTCTTAGTAAATACAATATAAAACTCTTTAAAAAAGATTAAATTTGCACCCTAATTTTGGTTAAATGTTAGATAAAGTAAAAGAACTTATTGGAGATGTAAAATCTTTTAATGCAACTACAAAAGAAGATGTTGAAGCTTTTAGAATTAAATACTTAGGTAGCAAAGGTTTACTTAAAGATTTATTTTCTGAATTTAAAAATGTAGACGCTTCCGTTCGTAAAGATTTTGGACAAGCATTAAATAATTTAAAAAAATCTGCAGAAGGAAAAGTTGCTGAATTAAATGAAGCTCTAGAAAACTCTGTAGAAGAAAAAGGATTTTATGGCGATTTAACGCGCCCTTCTGAACCGATTGAGTTAGGTTCTCGTCATCCGATTTCATTGGTAAAAAATCAAATTATTGAGGTTTTTAATAGAATTGGTTTTACCGTTTCTGAAGGACCAGAAATAGAAGACGATTGGCATAACTTTACTGCTTTAAACTTGCCAGAATACCATCCTGCAAGAGATATGCAAGACACGTTCTTTATAGAACAAGATCCAGATATTTTATTAAGAACACATACTTCTTCTGTACAAGTACGTTATATGGAAGAAAATAAACCACCTATTAGAACAATTTCTCCTGGTAGAGTTTTTAGAAATGAAGATATTTCTGCAAGAGCTCATTGTATTTTTCATCAAGTAGAAGGTTTGTATATAGATACTGATGTTTCTTTTGCCGATTTAAAACAAACACTTTTATACTTTACTAAAGAGATGTTTGGGAAATCTAAAATTCGTTTACGTCCTTCTTATTTCCCGTTTACAGAGCCAAGTGCAGAAGTAGATATTTATTGGGGATTAGAAACTGAAACTGATTATAGAATTACTAAAGGAACTGGTTGGTTAGAAATTATGGGTTGTGGTATGGTAGATCCAAATGTATTAAAAAATGCAAATATAGATCCTACTAAATATTCTGGTTATGCTTTTGGAATGGGAATAGAACGTATTGCTATGTTACTTTATCAAATACCAGATATTAGAATGTTTTATGAGAATGACAAAAGATTCTTAGAACAATTTAAATCGATTATATAATGAACTACTTTACACAAGTTTGGGACGAAAATAGAGATGATGAATATGCAGATTGGGGAACCTCTGTTTGGTATTTTGAAACTAATGATGCAGACGAAGTTTTAAAACAAATTACTGTTTACAAAAACGGAAAAACTGTAAAATATAGTTTAGATAATCTTGAAGATGAATTTGGTGGTTTATGTGAAGGAGCATTAACTATTGATGATTGTGATGGAGATGTTATCTCTAAAGAAGACTTTTATAAAATTTGGTAATAAAAAAATTACTAAATTAAGTTCTGCTCAAATGAAAAAAGACATTATAATACCAGAAGTTACAGGCGTAGAAATGGCAGTTGTTTATGAATATAATGATATTTATAAAACTAATGACTGGAACGTGTATATTATCAACAATAAAAATGTTGATTTAGAAATGATGGTAATTGTTACCCAAGGTTTTTCTGATACTAAAATAACCTCTTTATTTCGTAAAAAATTAGACAAACTTCCTGCAAATTCTTTTGCTAAGATTGAATTAATTCAACCTGAATTATTTAAGTTAAATAACCGTTTTCAGGTAACTTTTTTTGAAGGAAATACGTTATTCGAAAAGACTTATATCTTTAAAGAAAATACGATTAAAGAAGGGGCAATACGTATGATTGATGAAATTAAAAAACGTGGTGTTTTAGCGGATTAGTCATTGCGAACATAGTGAAGCAATCTCACTTAAAAAAAGAGAACTTAAAACTAACAGATTACTTCATTCGTTTCTCATTCTTAATGACATACGGTTTTGTCATTGCGAGTTTACGAAGCAATCTCTTATAAAATAAACAGATTACTTCGTCCTAACGTCCTCGTAATGACGTAAAAATAACTATATTTAAAAATGAAAAAGTACCACGTTTACTTTCTCACCAATAAAAATAATACTGTTTTATATATTGGTGTTACAAGTAAATTACTAAAAAGAATCTATCAACATAAAACAAAAGAATACAAAGGTTTTACAGCAAAATATAATTGTGATAAACTTATTTATTTTGAAGAATTCGATGATATAAATTCTGCTATTGTTAGAGAAAAACAACTAAAAGCAGGAAATAGAAAACGTAAAAACGATTTGGTAAATCTAGACAATCCTAAATGGAATGATCTATCTGAAGGTTGGTTGTTTCAGGTTTAATTTTGGAAGAGAATGTCATTGCGAACACAGTGAAGTAATCTCTCAATAAAAAAACAGATTACTTCATTCGTTCCTCATTCGTAATGACGCTACCCTAAAAACCCAATAACTAAATACATTAAAACAGTAATTACACCACCAACTAATGCATAAGGCAATTGAGTTTTTACATGATCTATATGATCACTTGCAGAAGCCATAGAAGATATAATAGAAGTATCTGAAATTGGCGAACAATGGTCTCCAAAAATTCCGCCTCCTAAAGTAGCAGCAACAATTATAGTAATATCAGAACCATGAATATTTGCCATTGGAATTGATATCGCTAACATAATTGCAAAAGTTCCCCACGAAGTACCTGTAGAAAACGCAATAAAAGAACTTATGATAAAAACTACAGCTGGTAACAATTCTGGAGACAACCATTCTTTGGTTGCGTTTGCAACATAGATTCCTGTTTCTAACTCTTTACAAGCATCTCCAATAGCAAAAGCCAACAACATTAATAAAGCCAAAGGCATCAACTCACTAATTCCTTTTAAAGTTAAGTTTACAGCTTCTTTTGGTTTTAAAATTCCTTGAATAAAATACATAATTAAAGCAACCATTATTGCAGTAATTACAGCATATAAAACAGATGAAGAACCAGAACCTTCACCAATTGCTTGTGAAGCATGATTTAAAAAAGAAGTAGAAGTTTTTACAGCATTCCAACCAGTATAAATTAAGTTGATTGGCATCATTAAAACCATTGTTAATAATGGTACAATCATATTGTATGCTTTGGCTTCAATTCCTTCTTTTGGCGGAAAAGAAGTTACGGCATCAGAAACCATTGGTTTAGAACCTTCATTCATTAATTTACCTGTTTCTCTGGTTCTTTTTTCGGCTTTTTTCATCAACCCAAAATCTTTTTTTGATAAGATGATAAAGAACAAAATTCCTATCGCTAAAAGCGGATAAAAATTGTATTTAATAGAAGCAATCATTACAGAAAAAGGTTTGTCAATTCCTTGTGTTAACAACAATCCCATAATAAAAGCTCCCCAGGCATTAAAAGGTATTAAGATTGATGAAGGTGCAGAGCTTGAATCTGCAATGTAAGCTAGTTTTTCTCTTGGAATTTTTAATTTATCAAAAATTGGTCTGTATAAAGTACCTACAGTTAAAGAAGAAATACTGGTTTCTACAAATAATAAAATTCCTGTTAATGCTGCCAAAACCTGAACCATTACTCTACTATAACCAGATTTTTTACCTTCTAATTTTACCAATTTTTTATTGATGATATTTATAAAACCTTCAACTCCTTTTGAATATTGGATAAAAATCAACAAAGAACCAACCAAAGCACTAAAAATAATGGTTCTTGTATTTCCTTTCGATTGAAAAACATTTACCATTCCTTCTATCATTGCCAAAGTTCCTTCTAAGGGATTCCAGCCTTTAATTATCAACCAAGAAAACCAAATTCCAAACAACAAAGCAATATATACTTGTTTGGTTCTTAGTGCTAAAATGATTGCAATAATTGGCGGTATTACTGATAAAAATCCATACTCCATAAAAAAAATTTATTTTGTCTAAAGGTAATAATTTATTAAACATTTTATAGACTGATATTTTGTAAATTGTGAGCGATAAAAACAATTTTATGGCAAAATTTACCACAAAAATTACAACTAGAATTCAAAAATTTATCGAAGCACAAAAAATATTTTTTGTAGCTACTGCTCCAACTTCTGGAAGAATAAACCTATCTCCAAAAGGGATGGATTCTTTTAGGGTAATAAACGAAAACAAAGTTTTATGGCTAAATGTTACTGGTAGCGGTAATGAAACTGCAGCACATTTGGCAGAAAATGAACGCATTACAATTATGTTTTGTTCTTTTGAGAAAATACCAAATATTTTACGTTTGTATGGCAAAGGAAAAGAAATTAAGCCTAATGATAAAGAATGGGAAAAAGTAATTTCTTTGTTTCCAAAAACTCCAGGAACGCGTCAAATATTTGATATTACCATAGAATCTACACAATCTTCTTGCGGTATGTCTATTCCGTTTTATGAATATAAAGGAGAAAGAGATGATTTAAACGATTGGGCAACTGAACAAGGAGAAGAAAAAATAGAACAATATTGGGAAGACAAAAATCAAACTAGTATTGATGGTTTGCCTACTAATATTTTAGAATAAAAATAACCAATAAAAAATAGAAATTTGGTTTGTTATTAATTATGAAATCAATTTTAGCAAATAAACTTTTTAATGCTAAGAATTAAATTTTTATTTTTTGATACTAAAACTTAAACCAACACAATCAATTGATAATCAATAGAATTAAAGTTTTAAAAAAATAAAAAAATTTAACGTTCAATTAAAAAATAGATTACATTTGATAAGATATTAAATTTTAAGGCTTATGAATATATAATTTTGCGCTACTTATTTTAAGTGTATTCTTTTGGAAAGAATTACTTTATATGTTTAAAAAATTACAATAACCTTAATATTAAAAAAATGAAAAAATTATACACTGCAGCTCTAGTGCTGTTTATTGCTTGTTCTTTTTCTGCTAAAAAAATTACATCTCAAGAAAATAAAGTAATTGCTACTTATAATAGCATTACAGATAAAGGGTTTTACAAATTTATTGATGCTAAAAATGTTGAACATCTTTTTTATGATTTAGACGGAAGCTTAGATATAGAATTAGAAGATGAAAATTACCTAGATAAAAAGTTTTCTATTACTTGGAAAACAAAAGAAATAGATGAATTGGATGATGAAGGTGAAGAAACAGGAAATAAAATTACTGTTAAAATTATCTTTACAATTAAAGAAGAAAAATAAAATTTTAAACCGTTTGTTAAATTAGCAAACGGTTTTTTTGTGTTTATTTTTAAAAAGAATTATAACCTTTTAATATTAATTGGCTTCGTTTTGTTAAACTCAGATATTTTTATATTGTAAAAACCATTTGAAGGGAATCTTCTAAAATCTTCTACATGATAACCACCCAATATATATAACGATTCCTTATTATAATGCATTTCTGAGTTGTTAAGGTTTAAATCTATAGAATACTCTTTAAGCATTTTTGTTTTTGGCTTAAACGTTATGATTCTGCCATCTTCTTGCAAATAAATAAATTCATTGTCTTTAGTAATGGCAGGTTTTTTCATCCCTCTAAAAAGCTCTCCTTCTTTATTCCATCGTCCAGTTTTAAAATTGAATGATTCTATTTCTACTAAATTCTTTTTATTAAAACCACCAAATAAATACAGTTTATCATTAAAAACGATACCTGTAACTTCTTTTCCTTTAGACATTTTTGTTAGTAAATACCAATAGCCGGTTTTTAAATCATAAAAATGAATGTCTTTAGAAAAAAGTACTTTTCCGTTTTCATATTGTTTTGTAGAACCTCCAAACACAATTATTTTATCATCATAAATTACGGTTCCAAAATCTACCGCTTGGTGCGGATTTGTTCCGTCTTTTTCTATTGATAAATCTTTGATAGAAAAACGTTCAATTTCATTTGCTAATAATTCTTTTATTTTCTTTTTAGAGTGTTGTTTTCCGCCAATTATAAGTACTGTGTCTTTGTAAAAAACCGCACTGTGATATGCTCTGTTATGTACTTTATTCTTTTCATTACTCCATTCTTTTTTATCAATATCATATAATTGAAAATCACCAATATATTTATTAAAACTAATAGGTTTAGGTTTGGTTAAAAACTTCATAATCTCTGTTTCATTACTAAACTGAACAGTACTTAAACCTTCTTTGTTTTTTTCATAAATACTAGAAACATCGCCACCAAAAAGGTAAATTTTATCATCATTTATAACAGACCCAAAAGAATACACTGCTTGTGGTAAATTTTGAAGTTTTTTAAAATTAAGAATTGCTTGAAGTTTTTTAGGTGCACTCATTTTTATACCTTCTAATAACTCTTGTTTTTCTGTAAGAAAGATTATTAAAGATACATCGCTATTTTTGTAAACAACTTCTTTGGTATCATATCTAAGATGAGAAATAGAAAACGTAATGCTATTTTTTTCTTTAGCTTAAACGAAAACTCACCTTTATCATTTGTATACATTGTTTTATTAATAAAAAAAACATGTGCTTTTTCTATTGGAGCATGTGTGTTAAAATCTAAAACTTTTAGTGTAATTTTTTGCGAAAAACTAGCTGTAGAACAAATTAAAAAAGTAAAAAGTAAAAATTTTTTCATTGAATGATTTTTGTTTTTAAACATCAAAAATTGTGCCTTAAAAATAAAATATTAATCCTCGTTTTCTGTAGCTTCAATATCTTTTGTTAAATCTAAATCTCTTAACGTTGGGTTTGCTATTCCGGTTGTTACAACAGTAATTAAAGTCATTGTACCACCAAAAACTACTGCAGCTACTGGTCCTAAGATTTTAGCGGCTAAACCACTTTCAAAAGCACCTAACTCGTTAGAAGAACCAACAAACATAGAATTAACAGAAGAGACTCTACCGCGCATATCATCTGGTGTTTTTAATTGTAAAATTGTTTGTCTAATAACCATAGAAATACCATCTGCAGCACCACTAATAAATAATGCTAAAATACTTACCCAAAAAATAGATGATAAACCAAATGCAATAATACTTAACCCAAAAACAAAAACAGATATAAGCATTTTCTTACCTGTATTTTTATCAATAGGAATATAAGTTGTAATAAACATGGTAACAATACTTCCCATAGAAATAGAAGCGTTTAAAATACCAAAACCTTCTGGTCCTACTTTTAATACATCTTGTGCAAACACAGATAAAATTGCAACTGTACCACCAAATAGAACAGCAATCATATCTAAAGTTAAAACGCCTAAAATTGCTTTATTTTTAAAAACGAATTGTACTCCTGCTTTTAAACTTTCTTTCACAGGTTCGCCAATTTTTTTGTTTAAAATTGGCTTCTTTTTAATTAAAAAAGTGAATATTAATGATAAAATAACCAGTACAAAAACAAGACAAAGAGTTTTGTCTACACCAATCCAACTAATAAAAAAACCACCAAAAAGAGCTCCAGAAACAGATGCTGTTTTCCAAGTACTTGTACTCCATGTTGCTGCATTATGATATATTTTTTTAGGAACTAATAATGCTACTAAAGAAAAAATTGTTGGTCCGAAGAAAGAACGTAAAAAACCTCCAAAGAAAACCAATCCATAAATTGAATATAAAACTGCATTTGTAGACCAACTTGCAATTACGCTTTCTGTAGTTAATAAAAATAACCCTAAACTAATTAAAGAAAAGGCTGCTGTACATGTTGCTAATAGGTTTCTTTTTTCTTTTTGATCTACAATATGACCTGCAAATAAGGCCATTGAAAAAGCTGGTATAATTTCCATTAAACCAATAATACCTAAAGAAAGAGGATCTTTTGTAATACTATAAACTTGCCATTCTATAACAATAAATTGCATAGACCAGCCAAAGACCAATAAAAATCTTACAAATAAAAAGATATTAAATTCTTTAATTCTTAAAGCTGCATAGGGATCTTGTTTACTCATAAATTTTTAACTCAATTTCATATCCATTAAGATAGAAAATGTTTGATTAATATCTCTTTCTTTTACTACAATTGTCATCTCATTTGTAGTAGAAATAATTTCTTGTAACGGAATATCTGCCCAAGCTAATTGCTTTAAAATAAAGTAATAAATACCAGATTGTTCTAAATTTTCTTTAGGAAGTTTTATAGTGATAGACGCCAAATCTAACATGGTACTTGTTAATGTTTCTTCTTCAAAAATTTGTTCTACAAAAGGCTGTAAATTTTTACTTGTAACTATATTAGTTTCAAAAATACCTTGAGAAACCGTTAAAAAATAATCTGTATTTTCAGAAGATTTGGTAAGAATTTTTGCTATTTCTCTTAATAAAGAAGGGTGTTTTTAAAAGTAAAATCACATAAGTCAGATCGTACAATAACATCCCCTAAATCTAAAGCTAGTTTTTTAATATTTCTTCTTATTCTTAATTCACTTGCTGGAGAAAGCCTATTTATTGCCATCATTACTGCACCAACTTTAACATCTTTTTTTAATGTTGCTGATACTTCTGGTAAAATAACTCTCGCTAAAGAAGAAACATTTATTAGTTTCTCATTTAGGGCTTCTTCAATAAAAGGGGTTTTTCTTATGGTACTTTCTACAACTTCTTGTATTGTTTTCATAGTGAAAGTTTAAAAACATAAATAATTGTTCAAAATTAAACAATTAATCTAATTTATTTGTCAACTTTTTAAATTCTTTTTTAGGATTTTTATCATTATATAAAACATTAAAAACGGCATCAATAATTGGCGTTTTTGCACCATTTTCTTCTTTAATTTTAAAAGCGCTTTTTGTTGCATAATATCCTTCTGCAACCATACTCATTTCTAGTTGAGCAGATTTTACAGTGTAGCCTTTACCAACCATATTACCAAATTGTCTATTTCTACTAAATATAGAATAACCTGTAACAAGTAAATCTCCTAAATATGCAGAGTTATTTATATTACGCTTCATCTTATGAACTTTTTTAATAAAACGTTTCATTTCTCTAATTGCATTACTCATTAAAACGGACTGAAAATTATCTCCATACCCTAAACCATGCGCAATACCTGCGGCTACAGCATAAATATTTTTTAACATTGCTGCGTATTCTGTTCCTATAATATCGTCAGAAATTTTCGTTTTTATATACCATCCTTTTATAGCATTACTCATAAGTTTTGCTTTTTTTGATCTTGACAAGCGATAGTTAAATAAGATAACCGCTCCATAGCAACCTCTTCTGCATGACATGGTCCTGTAATAACACCAATATTTTCTAGCGGAATATTAAAATATTTATTAAAATGTTCTCCAACAATTAAACCCGTTTCTGGCACAATACCTTTAATTGCAGAAAAAATAGTCTTATTTTCTAAAGATGCTTTTAATTTATTTAATTCACTTGTTAAAAAAGCAGATGGTATAGCAAATATTAAAACATCATAATTAGAAACCATGTAATTAATATCATCAGATAAATCTAAACGATTAGCATCTAATTCTGCAGAACTTAAATATCTTGGGTTATGATCATTTTCTTTAATATGCTCTATAGATTGAGTACTTCTCATATACCAACCAACGTTCTCTAAATTTTCTATCAACATTTTAACAATAGCAGTTGCCCAACTTCCTCCTCCTAAAACTGCAATCTTTTGATGTTTGTTCATACCTATAAAATTAGATTTCAAATGTAAGAAAACTATTAACTATTGATGAAAACTTGACTGATTTATTATATTTGCTTAATATACTACTAAAATGAACGTACAAATTATAAATAAATCTAAACACGCAACACCTAACTATGAAACAGAAGGTGCAGCAGGTATGGATTTAAGAGCAAATCTTATAGAATCTGTAATTTTAAAACCTTTAGAAAGAGCAATTATAAAAACAGGTTTATTTATTGCTTTACCCATTGGTTTTGAAGCACAAGTAAGACCTAGAAGTGGTTTGGCTGCTAAAAAAGGAGTTACTGTTTTAAACTCTCCTGGAACGGTAGATGCAGATTACAGAGGCGAAATTGGTGTAATTTTAGTAAACCTTTCTAATGAAGAGTTTATAGTAAATGATGGAGAAAGAATAGCTCAGTTAATTATTGCAAAACATGAACGTGCTGTTTGGCAAGAAGTTGATGTTTTAAATGAAACGGAACGTGGTGCTGGTGGTTTTGGAAGTACAGGAGTTTAAATTTCTTTATAAACCTGACTCATTTTTCTTACTTCATCATGCAATAAATTATAAGGCAAAAAAGTATGAGAATGGTATTTATATCCCCTCTTTTTATAAAATTGAAAAGCTTGAGGTTGCATATCCATTGCATCTAACCAAATAGCTTGGTAACCCTCTTTTTTAGCTTTTTCTTCTAACCAAGAAAGTATTTTTTTACCAATTCCGTTTCCTTGTGTTTTTTGGTGAAGGTAAATTCTGTGTAATTTAACTTGCTTTTCTTGCGATAAACCTGCTAATTTTTCATCCCAAATAATTCTAAGGTTTCCTACAATTTCATCATTAAAAACAACAAAATAATAATCTGCATTCTCAACCTCTAATTCTTTTAAAATATGATCTTTAGAATATTGAGAGTTTACATACCAATCTCCATTATCTGTCCAAAAATGACTATAAGCTAAAGGATAAACTTTTTTCATTAATGTAAAAAGAGATGCAGAGTCTGAGCTCAAAATTTCTCTTAATTCAATGTTTTTAGATACTTTAATCAATGTTATTTCTTATAAATTTCTTCTCCGTCAAAAATAGTTAAAACTACTTTAGTTTGGTTAATTTGATTTGATGAAATTGCAAAAATATCTTTATCTAAAACTACAAAATCTGCTAATTTTCCAGCTTTTAAAGAACCTACTTCATCTTCTTGTCTCATTGTATATGCACCATTAATTGTATACGCTTTAATAGCTTCTTCTAAAGAAATATTTTGTGGTGTTCTTATTACAGCATTCTGTATAGCAATAAACGGATTTAAGGAACTTACATTCCAATCGCTACTTAACGTTACTCTTGCTCCTGCATCTTTTAAAGATTTTATTGGCACTTGATTATTAGCCAAATCAACTCCTAATAAATGATCGTTATCATGCCAATATTGTGGTTGCGTAAACTCGCCACCAACTTGTGCATCTGCTGTAACATTTAATATTTTAAATCTATTTAAATCTGCATCCGTTATCATTTCTACATGTGTTAAACGATGTCTACCGTTTACTGTTCCGCTTTGTTGAATTGCATTTAAAGCTTCTGTAACTCCTCTATTACCTATAGCATGAATATGAAAATCGAAACCAGTTGCCTCTAAAGCAGCAATATATTTTGCAGTTCTTTGTTCTGTAAAATAATTTAATCCATTATTTGTTGGTTGATGAAAAAGTCTTCTTTATAATCTGTATGTAAAGCCGCAGTTGTGTTGTGTGTAATACCATCTGCATACAATTTAATTTGATTTATTTTTAAATAACTATTTTCATTATTAGAATACAGCGTTTTTAAAGATGCTATTTGTGTAGCATCATTCTCGGTTGGATACGCCCAAAGACCTAAGTTAAACCTTGCGGTAAGTTGATTATTATCTGCTAACTTTTTCCAAGTTTTATGTTGATCTCTTTTCCAATACGTTCTAGCATCAGAAACTGATGTTATACCATATTTTGCTAATTCTGGTAACACATACTCAACCATTCCATTATATTCTCCGTCTGCATCGTTTAAAGAAGAAACAGCTTGCTGAAAAACAACATCACCTGCATTATCAACTAAAATTCCTTGTAAAACACCATTGTCTTTTACAATAATACCACCTTGTGGATTTGGACTTGCTGCTGTAATACCTGCCAATTCTAGTCCTTTGGAGTTTATCCACATAGAATGTGAAGTTTGCTCCATTATAATTACTGGTCTATCAGAAACTGCTTCATCAATAATTTCTAAAGGATTTCTTGTTGCCTCTAATAATGAGTTTATAGAATGACCAAAACCAATTATCCATGTTACGTTTGGATTATCGTTTGCGGCTTTTTTAATTGCAGAAATATAGTTTTCTGCATTCGTTTCTTCTTCATTTAAAGAAAAAACAGTTGTTGTAGAGCCAACTTCCATTGGGTGCATATGAACGTCATGAAAACCTGGTAAAACCACTTTACCTGCTAAATCAATTTTTGTCGAGTTTACATCTGCGGTAGCTTGTGCATCTTCATTTGTACCAACAAAAAGTATTTTATTATCATCAATTATTAATGCTTCTGCCCATGGTTTTACATCGTCTGATGTAAATATTTTTCCATTAAAATATAATTTTTGCGAACTAGATTCAATTACAACATCTATAGGTGTTGTTGCAGTTTCTGATGAGCAAGATTTAGTGGCAAAAACTATACTAAAAAGTAGCATTAAAAATTTCATGTTTTTCATTTTATTTCTATTTGTAAAATCAATGTTTTAAAGGTATATAAATTTTAGTTTCGTATTCGTTTCTGTTATTTGTATGACTTTCATTTTTAATATAAAACTCTAAAAAAGGAGCTTCTGATATTTCTTTATCAGTAGTAAATAACCAACTTTTAAAAATTTTATCATATGTTTTACTAATAGATAGATAACTTCCTATATGAGTAAAAACTGCGTACTTTTGAGCGGGAATTTCTTTTACTTTAAATTTTCTATCAAGTATTTTTATTTTCTCATCAAAAACTATGCATGCATCATAATTGTAAGTAATAGACTCAGAAATTAAAGGTTCATCCCAAATAATACCAAATGATTCTGTTGGGTTAATATTCAGATTTTTAGTTTCTTCTAAAAGTTTATTCCAAACAACATCAATATCATTAGAATAATAATCTCCTTTAATGGTTTTGTAAATTACTTTTTTAGATGTTAACTCTATAATTTTATCTTCAAAAAAAGGTATAATTGTATTTTCTTCTTTTTTTATTCTAAGTATTTCTTCTTTTTTACTCTGGTATATAAAGGGAGAAATACCAAAATGTTTTTTAAATGATTTGCTAAAAGAATGTACATCTGCAAAACCTACATTATTTGCAATAACTTTTATTTTATCTGAAGTAAATAACAATAATTTAGCACTATTTTCAATCTTTATTCTTGTAACATAAGCACCAATAGTTTCTGTATATTCAGCTTTAAAAATACGTTGTAAGTTTCTATAAGAAAAATTAGATACTGCTTCTAATTCTTCGATTGAAATTTTATTATTGTATTTGGTTCTTAAATAAGAAACTACTTGTTGTAACCTTAGTTTATAAAATTCCTTCGTTTCCATATTACAAATATATTACTAGATTATAAATTATCTTTTGTCATAAATTGACAAAATACTGAGTACAAAAAAACTGCTATAGATTGATTACTTCTATAGCAGTTTTAATAATAGTTAGAACTTTTAAAAATTATTCTTGATTTTCAATAGCAACTTTGATTTTTCCTTCAAGTTCTTCTGCCAATTCTGGGTTATCTTTAATCAATCCTTTTACAGAATCCCTTCCTTGTCCTAATTTTGTTTCTCCGTAACTAAACCAAGAACCGCTTTTCTTAACAATTCCTAATTCTACAGCAATATCTAAAATCTCACCAACTTTAGAGATTCCTTCACCATACATAATATCAAATTCTGCAATTTGAAATGGCGGAGCAACTTTATTTTTTACAATTTTAACTTTGGTACTGTTTCCAATAACTCGGTCTCCATCTTTAATTTGTGTTCTTCTTCTAATATCTAAACGAACAGATGCATAAAATTTTAATGCATTACCACCTGTTGTTGTTTCTGGGTTACCAAACATTACACCAATTTTTTCTCTTAACTGGTTAATAAATATAACTGTACAGTTTGTTTTAGAAATTGTACCTGTTAATTTACGTAATGCTTGAGACATTAAACGTGCATGAAGCCCCATTTTAGAATCTCCCATTTCTCCTTCAATCTCAGATTTTGGAGTTAATGCTGCTACAGAATCAATAACAACAATATCTATTGCACCAGATCTAATTAAATTGTCTGCAATTTCTAATGCTTGCTCTCCATGATCTGGCTGAGAAATAATTAAGTTTTCTATGTCTACACCTAAATTTTCTGCATAAAAACGATCGAAAGCATGTTCTGCATCAATAAAAGCTGCGATTCCACCAGCTTTTTGAGCCTCTGCAATTGCATGTAATGTAAGTGTTGTTTTACCAGAAGATTCTGGTCCGTAAATTTCTATAACTCTACCTCTTGGATAACCACCAACGCCTAAAGCTAAATCTAACCCTAAAGAACCAGAAGAAATAGCATCTATATCATCTACTGCTACATCTCCAAGTTTCATTACAGAACCTTTACCATATGTTTTATCTAACTTATCTAGAGTAAGTTGTAATGCTTTTAATTTTGCTGCTTTTTCTTTATCTGCTGCCATGAATCCTCCTAATTTTATTTTTAAATAAGTGCCACAAGTTACGAAAAGAGTTTTATTTTTTTGCACTTCTTTTTTGTATTTTTATAAAAAAATTAAAAGATGAAAAAAGAGATTATACAAAACTTGACTAAAGATTTTGAAGATTATTCTCAAACTACAGAAAATAAAATAGAATTTTGGTTTGCAAGAGATTTACAACACTTATTAGGTTATACTGAATGGAGAAATTTTCAAAAAGTAATATTCAAATCTAAAACTGCATGTGAAATAACAAATAATAAAATTTCTGACCATTTTGTTGACGTCAACAAAATGGTACCCTTAGGTTCTGGAAGTGAAAGGGAAATTGAAGATATAATGTTAACAAGATATGCTTGTTATTTAATTGCACAAAATGGAGATCCGAAAAAAGAAAGTATTGCATTTGCTCAGAATTACTTTGCTATGCAAACTAGAAAGTTTGAGTTAATTGAGCAAAGAATTAAGGATTGGGAAAGATTAAATGCTAGACAAAAATTAACTTTATCTGAAAAAGATTTATCAGAATTAATTTATGAAAAAACAGGTAACGATAGAAATTTTGGACTTATAAGAAGTAAAGGAGATCAAGCTTTATTTGGAAGATCTACAAAAGATATGAAAGCTAAATTAGGAATTCCTAATAATAGAGCTTTAGCAGATTATTTACCAACTATAACCATTAAAGCTAAAGATTTTGCTACAGAAATAACTGTTTTTAATACCAAAGAAAAAGATTTAAGAAATGAAAGAAGTATTTCTGCAGAGCATATAACAAACAATCGTTCTGTAAGAAAAATATTACTCGATAGAGGTATTCAACCAGAAAATTTACCGCCAGAAGAGGATATTAAAAAATTAGAAAGAAGAGTAAATTCTGAATCAAAAAAAATAGGCAAAAACCCTAAAAAATTAAATTAATATGAAAAGTAGCTTATCTATAATTTCAGAAGATAAAATATCTAAAGTAACCATAGAAAACGGAGAATTAATCAGTTTTAAAAAAGACAACCAAGAATATATACATCAAAAAGGAGATAAAGGTTGGCGAAATTCTGATGATGAAATGTTTCCTGTAATTGGGCCAACGTCTAAAAATAATTTTAGAGTGCATACTAAAAATGGTAATGCTGTTTTAGATCAACATGGTTTGTTGCGAGAATTAGAGTATCGTTTAATTTCTTCGGATGAAAATTCGGCGAAATTCATAAAAAAATATTCTAAAAATACACTTGTTAACAATAGTAAATTTCCTGATAAATCTACTGAAGAAAAACTATATTGGCCTTTCGATTTTATTTTTGAGAAAAATTTTACTTTAGAAAATGAAGCTTTAAACATTGAGTTTATCATCAGTTCAGAAAAAGGAATGCCGTTTATGTTGGGTTATCATCCTGCATTTATGTTATCTGATACTGGTAAAGAAACTTTACAAACTGGTAAAAAAATAATTACCTTAAAAGATGTTTACAAAGCTGGATCAAATGCTTTTCCTGTTTTAGAAACAGATAAAATAATCTTAAAAAATATTGATAAAAACGATTTAGAAATTACAACAGTTGGTTTTCATAATTTTATGTTGTGGACAGAAGTTGACAATATGCTTTGTATAGAACCAATTACACAATATACTTCTTATACAGACCAAAAATTTTCTGAACAAAATATGCATTTATCAGCTGGGAAAAACAGTTTTTCTGTAAAAATTAAAACGATATAATTTGATAGAAAAACATCGTCATTTTATCATTCATAAACCTTGGGGATATTTATCTCAATTTGTAAATAATCAAACTAAAAGGAAGAAAAAAATGTTAGGAGAATTATACGATTTTCCTGAAGGAACCATGGCAATTGGACGTTTAGATGTACCTTCTGAAGGTTTACTTTTATTAACAACTGATGGCAAATTATCTGCAGAAATTAGAAGTAATAAATACGAAAAAGAATATTATGTTCAGGTTGATGGACTTATTACTGAAAACGAAATTGAACAATTACAAAAGGGTGTAGAAATTGGTTTTAATGGTAAAAAATACATGACAAAACCTGGTAAAGCTTTTATAATTGATGATCCTAAATTTCCGTTAAGAAGTCAAAAAATTAGAGATGAAAGACACGGACCAACTAGTTGGGTTTCAATAATTATTAGAGAAGGTAAATTTAGACAAGTTCGTAAAATGACTGCTGCTGTTGGTTTGCCAACTTTACGTTTAATTCGTGTTAGAATTGGAACAATTACATTGGATAATTTAGAAATTAGTGGCGTAAAAGAAGTGCATTCATTTATGTGATAAATATCATATAAAAAACACATTTTAACAGCTAATTTTGAGGTATGATTAATTCTAATACCACTTTATATATTGTTGCTGCAGTTATCATTTTACATTTTGTAATAGGTTTTGCATACTTAATTTACAAAATGACAAAAAAGAGTGATAAAAATTAGTTTCTACAATTAACAGCTCTAAAAAATAATACGATACCAATTATCAAAAATATAAAACCAAAGTAAAATAAGTATTGTAATACATCTATTTTAGTAGTAAAACCTATTCCAAAACTTAACCAACTTAGTATTATAAATATAATTGATAATATTATTTTATAACTCCTTTTTAATTTCATTATTTGACATCCATTCTAATATGCGGAATGCCATCTTCTAAATACTCCTCTCCTACTTTTACAAAACCATGAGATTCATAAAATTTTTGTAAATATACTTGTGCAGAAATGGTAATATCATCAACTTTAAAATTATCTTTTATAGCTTTTATAGAGGCTTTAATTAAATTATGTCCATAACCATATTTACGTTCTGAAGCAGTAACTACTACTCTACCAATACTTGAGTTTTTAAAATAATCACCAGGTTTAAAAATACGTGTATACGCTACAATTTTATCATCTTTAAAACCAATTACGTGTAATGCTTTTTGATCTTTATAATCTACATCTTGGTATACACAATCTTGTTCTACCACAAAAACTTCAGAACGTAATTGTAGAATATTATAAAGTTCTGTTGTGTTTAATTCTGAAAAGGATTTTGTGATGAAGTTCATAATTATAAATTATAAAAAGTGCTCGATACAATTTCGCTAAAAAAAGCGAAATCACTCGAACTGACAGTTATTTGATCTGTATATTAAATTTTATTATTGCGAGGAACAAAGTAAATTCTTTATTAATAATGAGATTGCTTTGTAAACTCGTAATGACATAAATTTTTAACAAGAAATTTTACCTACTCTATTTTGGTGTCTTCCACCTTCAAATTCAGTAGAAAGAAAGATATCTACAAAACCAATAGCTTGTTGTAAAGAAACAAAACGTGCTGGTATTGTAAGAATATTTGCATTATTATGTTGTCTTGTTAAGGCAACCAATTCATTATTCCAACAAAGTGCTGCTCTAATACCTTGGTGTTTGTTAGCTGTCATTTGTGCTCCATTACCAGAACCACAAAGAATAACTCCTAAAGATGCTTTACCGCTTTCTACTGCATCTGCAGTTGGGTGTATTGCATCTGGGTAATCCATAGAATCATTTGTATCGGTTCCAAAATTTAAAACTTTGTACCCTTTTTCTTCTAAATGTTTTATAATTTCGAATTTGTATTCTGTACCTGCGTGATCGTTTCCAATTGCAATTGTCATAATTTTATAATTAAGAAGTCATTACGAGTTAACGAAGCAATCTTTTCTTATAATAAGATTACTTCACTTCGTTCGTAATGACAGTGTTATATGTGCAAAAATATAGAAAATACCAGTTATTAACAGTTATAAACAATGATATTTTATACATTTTTAATAACTCTTTAATTTTAAATATTTTAACGTTTTAAGTTAATGTTAAGAAGTTGTAGTAAGAAACTCAAAACTTTTTTTGGTAGTTATAATTATTATTACAATACAAGCTCTTGGTTGATATATGCAAATTTAATTTTAAGTTTTTGATAAAAGTTTATCAACATTAAATCTACAATTTGTTTACATAGATTTGGTTGTTAACTATTAAGAATTTTACGTTAACTACTGTTTATAAGTTTTGTTAATAACTCAATTTTTTCATTGATTTTAAACTGATTAAATAACTCATAAGATGTAGATGGTTTTTAATAACTTATATTAAAAAATAAAAAGACATAATTTTATAGTAGCTATTAACACACTATTATAACCATTATAGTTTTTTTAAAATTTATAAAAGAAAAATAATTATAATATAGAATGTTGATAACTGTTGAAAACGAATAAATAGCTTCTTTTTTAAAATAATTTTTAAATTAAATTGTATATTTGGTTAGTAACCAACTTTAAATTAATATGTTATGTATAAAAAATTAATATTTCTTTTAATTTTTATTCCTTTTTTTCTTCAAAGTCAAACTCAAATAGGAGTTGATATTGATGGTAAACTAGCAGGAGACCAATTAGGTTGGTCTACAGCAATTTCTAATGATGGTTCTATTATAGCTGTGGGTGCTTCTGGAGTTATTTCTAATAAAGGGTACGTAAAAGTATATAAAAATGAAAATAACAATTGGATTCAGCAAGGAAATGATATTATTGGAGATAATATTGGTGATTTTTTTGGTTATACATTAAGTATTTCTAACGATGGGTTAATATTAGCTATTGGAGCATATGGTGCTAATAATAATTCTGGTTTAGTTAAAGTATATAAATTTAATAATAATAGTTGGTCACAACTTGGTAGTACTATTTTAGGTGAAAAATATTGCACTTAATCTTACTGGTACGCCACAAGCTAACCTAGAATTTAGGTATTCTTTAGATATAAACTCTGATGGTACAATTTTAGCTATTGGAGCTCCAAAAGCTAAATTAGATCTACATTCTACAAGTGATATAATTAATTGTGGTGTAGTTGGTATATATAATTTTGAAAATAATGATTGGAAATTAGATAATGAAATATTTGGAGAAGCTGAAGAAGATAATTCTGGTAATTCAGTAAGTATTTCTGGAGATGGTACAATTTTAGTAATTGGTGCTGCAAATAATGATGGTAATGGAAATAATTCTGGTCATGCAAGAATATATAAACACGAAAATAATAGTTGGAATGTTTATGGAGAGGATATAAATGGAGAAGCTGCTTATGATTTATCTGGTTTTTCAGTTAGTTTATCTAAAAATGGTAATAGAGTTGCCATTGGTGCAACAACAAATGATGGTGATGATGGAAATGATATAGATTCAGGTCATGTAAGACTTTATGAAGATGGAGTATCATCAATTAATAAATGGTTTTCTTCTTGGAATGATTATGATGGAGAGGCTTCTGTTGATCAATTTGGATATTCTGTAAGTTTGTCTAATGATGGTTATATTTTAGCTGCTGGATCTATTGATAATGATGATAATGGCTCTAAATCTGGCCATGTTCGTATTTTTACAAATTATGAAAGAGCTGAACAAATAGGTATTGATATTGATGGAGAGGCTTCTGGAGATCAATCAGGATTTTCTGTTAGTATTTCTGGAGATGGAACAAAAGTAATTATTGGAGCACCTTTTAATGATGGTAATGGCGGTAATTCTGGTCATGTAAGAGTGTATGATTTAAATGCTATTTTAGCTTCAGATAGTTTTGTTTTATCTAAATTTAGTATTTCTCCAAACCCAGCTAAAAATCTAGTTACTATTAAATTAAAAGACGATTTAAAGATAGAAAAACTTTCTATTTATAATAGTTTAGGCCAGTTTATAAAAAGTAGTAAAAAATTATTAATAAATACCTCTAACTTAACAAAAGGCGTTTATTTTTTACAAATTTATACAGATAAAGGTAAAGCAATAAAAAAAATGATAATAGAATAATTAAATTACTTCTATTTTCTTTTCTGTATTTAAAAGATACAAAGTGTCTTTTTGAATTTCTACAATTTCTTTAGTAATTTCACTTTTATTCAAAGAAGTATTTATAGTTATTACAGTTATAAAAATACCTGTAAGAAATATAAAGGCGAATAAAGCAATAATTTTACGTAGTTTTTTCATTTTAAGTTAATGTTCTTATTATAAAGACGCGCTGATTTAGAAAACGTTACAATATTTTTAAGATTTCTTTAACTTTTTTTATGAAATAGATTAAATGAATAATAGAATTATTTAATTTACCACAAAATTTATTGCTTTTTCTATAATTTTTACAGTTACTTTTCCACTACCAATTAGTTCTCCATCAGCTTGTATAAAAGGTTTGGTATCTATTGGTAAAACAGTAATTGTTTTAGTTTTATAGGTTTCAATTTTTTTGTGATGTACAATCGATCCTGAATATAATTTTCTAATATTAAAAATTAAATCGAAGATATTTAAGTTCTTAGCAATCGTAATATCTAATAATCCATCAGAAGGATTTACATCTTTTGTAAATTGCATTCCGCCTCCAGAGAAATTACATATTCCAAAAAGCGTCATTAAACAATTAGTTTCTATTATTTTATCATCAATAATAATTTTAAAAATAGATTTTTTATATAATAATAAACCAGCTAAACCGCTTAATAGATAAGCAATTGCACCAAAACGTTTTAAACTTTCTAGTTTATTAACAATGTATCCATCATATCCTAAACCAGCTACATTATTAAAATATGTTATAGTTTTATTTTCTGTTTCTAAAACACCAATATCTTGCGTTATTATTTTTTTCTTAGTAATAATTTCTATAACATTTTCTAATTTTTCTGGTATGTTATATGTTTTAATCCAATCGTTTCCAGTTCCAATTGGTATTACAGCAATAGTTATATCAGAAGTTTTTACATACCTTTGCAACATTATTCCGTTAACTACATGATGTAGCGTTCCATCTCCACCTACAGAAATAATGTTTCTAAAACCTTGTTGAATAGCCGTATCAACTAATTCAACCTCGTGTTTAGAAAACTGTGTAAAAGCAAAAGAATAGTTAATATTCTTGTTTTTTAATAATTGCTCAATTTCTTTCCATTGTTTAGAAAAGTTCCGATTTCCAGAAGTTGAATTTGCAATTATAAACCAAGAATTAGACATAAAAAATAATTTTAAAACGCCAAAATACAATAATAGATTGATAACTATTTTTTAATAAACAATCACTATAAATAATTGTAAATTGGTATCATAAATAAGAAGTAATAATTAATGACAAAAAAGAAGAAAAAAATATATAAAAAGAAAGGTAAAGTTGTAAAAAATTTAACTAGAAATATATTTAAAATTTTAAAAGAAAACAGCGAAAAATTTTATAATCATAAACAAATTGCTGCAAAATTAAAAGTTTCTGATACAGATGGTAAAACCCAAATTATAAAGAAATTAGCAGAATTAGCTGCTACAAAACAGATTAAAGAAATAGATAGAGGTAAGTTTCAAATAAATACAGATAGAAAATATTCTATTGGTACTTTAGATGTTACTTCTAGTGGTAATGGATATTTTGTTACCGATGATTATGAAGATGATATTTTTATACCAAATATTAATTTAGGTAAAGGATTACATAATGACACTGTTAAAGCGTATGTTTATAAAAGACGCAGCGGTAAAAAATACGAAGCAGATGTTGTAGAAATTGTAGCACGTGCTAAAACAGAGTTTGTAGGAGTTTTACAGAAAAATCCTACTAAAAACTTTGGTTTTGTAGTACCAGATAATAATAAAATGTATGCAGATATTTTTGTTTCTGAAAGTAAAATGAATGGGGCAGAAGATGGAGATAAAGTACAAGCTAAATTATTAGATTGGCCATCAAATTCTAAAAATCCGTTTGGGAAAATAACGAAAGTTTTAGGGAAACCTGGAGAACATAATACAGAAATGCATTCTATTTTATTAGAATATGATTTACCTTATGAGTTTGAACCCGAAGTAGAAAAAGATGCAGAAAGTTTATCAATAGAAATTACAGAAAAAGAAATTTCTAAACGTAGAGATATGCGTAAAGATTTAACTTTTACAATAGACCCTAAAGATGCTAAAGATTTTGATGATGCGTTATCTTTTACAAAATTAGAAAATGGAAATTTCGAAATAGGAATTCATATTGCAGATGTTTCGCATTATCTTCAGCCTAAAACTATTTTAGACGATGAAGCTTACAAACGTGCAACTTCTGTTTATTTAGTAGATAGAGTAGTACCAATGTTACCAGAAATGTTAAGTAATGGTGTTTGTTCTTTAAGACCAAACGAAGAAAAATTAACATTTTCTGCGGTTTTTGAAATCAGCCAAAAAGCCCAAATAGTAGGTGAGTGGTTTGGTAGAACAGTTACTTATTCAGATCAACGTTTTGCTTATGAAGAAGCACAATATTTAATTGAAGCGAATAGAAAAGAAAGACTAGAAAAAAGAGGCAAGAACCAAGATAAAACTGCTTCACAAGCAAACTTAAATGTTGTTACTTCGAGTGATTCTGCTGTTTTGCAGAATCGTATCGAGAAGTCTTTAAATTGTACAATACCTGCGGACGTTTCTATAACCGATAAAGAATACACAGTTACGCCAGAAATTGTAGAAGCCACTTTAAAATTAGACGAATTAGCAAAAATTCTTCGTAAAAAAAGAATGAAAGCAGGTGCAATTTCATTTGATAGAGTAGAAGTAAAGTTCAATTTAGATGAAGAAGCAAACCCTGTTGGAGTTTTCTTTAAAGAATCTAAAGACGCTAATAAATTAATTGAAGAATTTATGTTATTAGCTAATAGAAAAGTAGCAGAGTTTATTGGTTTTTCTAAAGGAAAAGCAACAAATAAAACTTTCATTTATAGAATTCATGATGAACCTGATGATGAAAAATTAGCATCGCTACAAAACATGATTAGTAAATTTGGTTATAAAATTAATACAGATACAAAAGAAACTACTTCAGACTCTTTAAATCAGTTATTAAGCGACGTTCATGGTAAAGCAGAATCTAATATGATAGAGACGCTAACAATTAGAACCATGTCTAAAGCTAAATATACAACTCAAAATATCGGGCATTATGGTTTAGCTTTTGATTATTATAGCCATTTTACATCGCCAATTAGACGTTATCCAGATGTAATGACACATCGATTACTACAACACTATTTAGATGGCGGAGAAACGCCTAAAGCAGATTCTTTTGAAGAAAAGTGTAAACATTCTTCAAATAGAGAAGAATTAGCTTCTAAAGCAGAAAGATCTTCTATAAAATACATGCAAATTAAATACATGCAAGATCATAACGATGCTATATTTGATGGTGTAATTACAGGTGTTACAGAATGGGGTATTTATGTAGAAATTTCTTCTAATAAATGTGAAGGAATGGTTAGAATTAAAGATATTAAAAGTGATTATTATACTTTTGATGAAAAACAATATGCTATCATTGGTCAATCTTCAAAAAATATGTATCAATTAGGAGACAACGTAAAAGTAAAAGTTAAAAAAGCCGATTTAGAACGTAAACATTTAGACTTTAATTTAATAGAAGATTAAGTTTTATAACTGTCAGTTCGAGTGAAATTTATTTTTCATAAATTTAGTATCGAGAACTTTTTATATCAATAATTATTGTAAAAAATTAATATTAAAAATAAAAAATGATTTTAACAACCACACCAAATATTGAAAATTTTAAAATTGTAGATTATTTAGGTATTGTAACAGGTACTGCTTATAATTCTAGTTATTCACATAAAGGAAGTAAAATGTCTTTTAAAGATATGTTTAATACTGCCAAATATTACGAAAATTATGCGGCTGGTTTAGAAGCATTAAAAGAAAAAGCATTTCAGAATTTAAAAGAGAATGCTGTAAAACTAAATGCAAATGCAGTTGTTGGTATCCAGTTAGATATTGAGCCTCTTGCAAATACATCTACTTTATTAGTATCTATAACGGGTACTGCTGTTAAAGTTGAATAAACTTTCAATTTTATATTTATATTAGATTCATAACTTTATTAATTTTGCCACAATAAAAACAAGAAAAAGTCTTTATAGTGGTATACTTATTGATTTAAGTTTATTAATCAAATTTTACAATAATGAAAAAAATAGTATTTATATACGCATTACTTATAAGTTATTCTGTAACTGCGCAATCAACAATTAATAAAAATCTAGGAGATTATTCAACTTTAAAAGTTTATAATGGAATAGAGGTAGAGTTAATAAAATCTGACGAGCAAAAATTAGAAATTACAGGAGAAAAATCTGATAAGGTTAAAATTAAAAATGTAGATAATACTTTAAAATTATCATTGCCATTTTCTTTAAAGCCAGAAAATAACTCAGCAGATGGTAAAATTTTAGTTAAACTTTTTTATAATAAAAACATTGCAGTTGTAGATGCTAATGAAGGTTCTACAATTACTGGTAAAAACTTTACTCAAGATAAATTAGAAGTAAATGCTCAAGAACGTGCATTTATAAATTTAGTAGTAAATATTAAACATTTAGAAGTAAGAACCTCTTCAGGTGGAATTATAAAACTTACAGGTACTTCTAAAAACCAAAATGTAGATGTAGATTTATATGGTGTTTATAATGGCTATGCTTTAAAAGTAGAAAATGCATCGAATGTAAAGTCTGGCACTGGAGCTAAAGCAGAAGTATTTGCTGGCGAAACTTTAAGTGCAAAAGTAAGTTTTGGAGGTTCTATTTTTTATAAAGGAAACCCAGAAGTTGTAAAAGATAAAAAAGTAATAGGAGGTATTATTCAAAAAAGAGATTAATAGAATCCTTTTTGTATCTTTGTAGTATTAAAAATAAGAATTTATGACTAGTTTATCTATATATTTAGGAATGATTGGAGGTCCTCAAGTAATAATTATTGTTGTAGTTATTTTACTATTATTTGGAGGAAGAAAAATACCAGAATTAATGCGTGGTTTAGGAAGTGGTATTAAAGAATTTAAAAACGCTTCAAAAGAAGATGGTGAAGAAAAAATAGAAGATAAAAAGTAATTTTTAATTTACTTGATTAAATAATAAAAGCTCAGTTTGATATTCAGACTGAGCTTTATTTTTAATTAAAAATCCCCCAACTTTTAATCTGTTGCAAATATATAATTGAAATAAATATATTTTTCAATTATATATTAAAATGTTATAAAAAGGAATGTTCTTAAAGGTTTTGGGATAAATGGGAAGGCTAAATAACCATTTTTTGAAGATCCGATTTATTAAAACTTCTAGAAACTGGTATTTGTTGTGTTATACTATTAGAACGTAAATAATAACCTCTAGCATTTCCAGAAATAGCATTTACATAATTTGTATTTATTATATAAGATTTATGACATCTAATAATATTATTATATTTATTTAATTCTTTTATGATAGCAGAAAGCGTATTTCTTAGAATTATTTCTTTTGTTTCAGAACCTGTTTTTATAAAGAAACTTGCATAGTTTCCTTGAGATGATATATAGATTAAATCGTTTAAGTTAAAAGAGATATTTTCTGTTTTATTTGTACCATAAAGAATAATTTCTTCTATTTTTTTGATTTCTTTTTTAGGTATTAGAAACTTCATAATTTCTTTTGAAGTTTTTATTCTTTTTACTCGATCTTTTTTTCTATTAAAAAAGTAGAAATAAAAATAGGAAACAGGCTTAATATAAATGTATAAGAAATCATTTTAAAGAAACTTAAAAAATAAGGATCTCCATAGGTTTCCATAAATTTATTATGATACAACCAATTAAATGTGCTAATTAAAGATACTAACAAACTTAAATTAAAGATATTTTTACCTACAGTCCAATTTTCTTCCTTATAAAATTTTTTAAAAATATTGGAAAAACTATTAAAACAAACATTTGAGTAAAAAATGTAATTATTCCAAAACCAATACAATATATAAAAACATCTTTTTCCATTGAAAAAATGCCAAAAGGTTTAAATATATATAGAAAAAGAAAGATAAAAATACCAATTAAAAAACTTAGGAAGAATATAAATTTTAAGGAAGAAATAAATTTATAAGGTTTTTTAAGCCAGTTTATCATAGGGATTGATAAATTTTAAGATTATTTGTAAATATATAAACTTTATTAAATAAAACTATTCTAGTTCTATTTAGTTAAATATTAAAAGCTCATTTTGTTTAAAATGAGCTTTTTTATCAAATAATAAATATCCCCCAATATTTATATTTAAAATAATAATTAAATTTATTATAATATTTAAGAATATAAAATATATATGATTAAAAGGGTTGTATTATAACGTTTTGGGGTAAACAGGAAGCTTTTTTTGAAGCAAATTTTCTAATTCTTCTTTATTAAAACTTCTAGAAACAGGTATTTTATTAGTTAACATATTAGAAATTAAAAAATATCCTTTTGCATTTCCAGAAATTGCATTTACATGTAAAGAATTTATAATATAGGATTTATGACATTTAAAAATAGTTGGGTACTTTTTAATTTGACTTAAGATATTAGAAAGTGTATTTCTTAAAATTAATTCTTTTATTTGTGCTTCTTCAATTATATAAAAACTTACATAATTTCCAGAAATTGTTATATAAATTAGATTTAAGATATCAATTTTAATTTTTTCTTTTTTCTTTTCTGAGTATATAGTTATTAAAGTATTTTCAACCGTTTTTTTAATTTTTTTATTCTTAGTTATTTTATCATTTAATAATATGAGTAATGGAGTAGATACTAAAGAAACAAACAATGTATATTTTAAAAACCTTAAAAACGGAAGTTTTAAAGAATAATTTACAAAATCTTTATAAAGACCACTAAAATACCAAGTAACAAAACCTAAACAGAAAATAAATAATCCATACCAAATTATTAAATGGCTAATAGTCCATTTCTTATAATTAATTTTCTTTAATAAAAATAAAAGTAATAATAAATTTATTGAATATAAAATACTAATTACAATAGCATAACCAAAAAAATTATGCTTTAATAGATCTAATTTAAATGGTTTAAATAGTGTTAAAAAAGTAAAAATAAATAAACCATAAGAAAAACTTAAATTTAGTTTATTACTAATAAAAGATTCAATTATAATTGGTTTATTAAATTTTTCTTTGATTGATTTTAATAATATAATCATATATATTAAAAAAAGGCAATTACTTTTGTAACTACCTTTTTATTTTTAAAATTTTACTCTTCTATTTTTTTATTTTTTGCATTTTTCATTGCTTCTCCAATTTGATTACTAGCAGTAAAACTTGCAACCATATCATTTAACATCTGGCTACCTGCTTGTGGTGAGTTAGGTAACAATATTAAATTACTATTTGTTTCTTGCCCAATTGATTGTAAAGTATCATAATGCTGCGTTACAACTATTAAAGCAGATGCTTCTTGACTATTTATACCAACTTTATTTAAAACCTCTACAGATTCTTCTAAACCACGTGCAATCTCACGTCTTTGGTCTGCAATACCTTGTCCTTGTAAGCGTTTACTTTCTGCTTCTGCTTTAGCACGTTCTACAATTAAAATACGTTGTGCATCACCTTCATATTGTGCTGCTACTTTTTCTCGTTCAGAAGCATTAATTCTATTCATAGCTTCTTTTACCTGTGCATCTGGATCTATATCTGTTACTAAAGTTTTAATAATATCAAAACCATAATCAGACATAGCGTCATTTAGTTCGGTTTTTACCGCAATTGCAATATCATCTTTTTTTACAAAAACATCATCTAACTTCATTTTTGGTACTTCTGCTCTTACTACATCAAAAACATACGATGTTATTTGATCATGCGGATAATCTAACTTATAAAAAGCATCATATACTTTATCATAAATTACTTTATATTGTACAGATACTTTTAACTTTACAAAAACATCATCTAAAGTTTTAGTTTCAATTATAACATCTAATTGTTGAATTTTTAAACTCAATCTACCAGCAACTCTATCTACTAGTGGAATTTTAAATCTTAAACCAGATTGCCTAATAGCATTAAACCGTCCAAAACGTTCTATAACTGCTGCAGTTTGTTGTTTTACTAGAAAAAATGAAGCAAATACAATAATAAAAGTAAAAATTAAAAAAATAATAAATAGTGGGTTCATAGTTGATTTTTATTGATTAATAATTGATTTCTTGTAAAGATACTGAAATTAAGTATTTATTTATTGGACGTTTTTTTATGCAAATGTTACAAATTTTGTTCAAAAATAAAACCCTATAAATGTACATTTATAGGGTTTTATTTAAAAATTTAGATAAATTATTCTTCTGGAAATATTTTATAGATTCTTTTATTATACTTAATCCATTTTTTATATTTTTTTCTGAAAGAAGCTCTTTAATGGATTTATCTAACTGCTTATCCTCTTTCTTAAGTGTTTCAGAAATTGGTTTTAAGTTTTCTGCCATTTTTAATTGAACTTTTGTTTGATTTGAATAATCACCAGTTTTTTTAGTATGTTTTTGGTGATTTTCTATCAATTCTTTAGTACTACTTAACAGAAAACTATTAATTCTAGCAATATCTTTAGTTCTTTTATTATAAACGGTTAAAATCTTATAAAACTTTTTTCCTTCATCAGAATTTATTTTTATGCTAGATTTTTTAGCAGCTTTTTTAATATCATATTCAATAATTCCTAAATAAACCTTTATATTAAAGTTAGGTTCTGGTGCTTTTTGTTGCGTAGGTTGAGTAAAATCTCTAATTCGTCTTCCATTTCTTACTTGCGCTTGTGAAATAGCAGTAAACAAAAGGATGAATATGATACTATTTTTCTTCATTATTATATGTTTTTGATTGCGTTTTCTAACCTTTTAATAGTTTCTTCTTTACCAATCATAGCAATAATATCAAATAAATGAGGTCCTGCTAATTTACCAACTAAAGATAATCTTAAAGGTTGCATTACTTTACTATAACCAATTTCTTTACTAGAAATCCATTCTTTAATTTCTTTTTCTGTATTTTTAGATGAAAAATCTTCAATTTTAGAAACTACTGTTGTTAATTCTTGCATTAAATCAGAACTTCCTTCTTTCCAACCTTTTTTAACAGATTTTTCATCATATTCTAGTGGTGTTTCAAAAAAGAATGCAGCTAATCCCCAAAAATCATCAACAAAAACAGCTCTTTCTTTTACAAAAGATACTATTTTTTGAACTTCTTTATTTGTTTTTTGAATTCCTTTTTTTCTAAAATAGGTTTAAATAATTCTGCCAATTCTGCATCATCTTTGGTTTGCATGTATTGTTGCTGAAACCATTTAGTTTTATCAAGATTAAATTTAGCACCTGCTTTATTAACACGTTCAAAATTAAATTTTTGTGTTAATTCTTCTATAGAAAAAATTTCTTGTTCTGTTCCAGGATTCCATCCTAAAAAGGCTAGCATATTTATAAAGGCATCAGCAAAATAACCATCTTCTTTATAACCTCTAGAAATATCTCCTGTTTCTTCATTAGTATATTCTAAAGGAAATACAGGAAAACCTAATTTATCTCCATCTCTTTTACTTAATTTTCCTTTACCAACTGGTTTTAAAATTAATGGTAAATGTGCAAATTTTGGAACTTCCCAATCAAAAGCTTGATATAATAAAACGTGTAATGGCATAGAAGGTAGCCATTCTTCACCACGAATTACGTGAGTAATTTCCATTAAATGATCATCAACAATATTTGCTAAATGATAAGTTGGCATACCATCTGACTTAAATAAAACTTTATCATCTAATGTATTTGTTTTAATAGTAATCCTTCCTCTAATTTCGTCTTGCATATACAAAATTTCGCCTTGTGGATTTTTAAAACGAATTACATATTTATCACCAGCATTAATTTTTTGTTGTACTTCTTCTTCAGATAAAACTAAAGAATTTATTAATTTCCCTTCTTCTCTATTTTGCCAATTATAGGTAAATATTTTTCCTTTAGAAGCATTAAAATCTCTTTGTGCTGTTAATTCTTCTGGAGTATCAAAAGCATAATAAGCAGCACCTTTTTCAACTAAAATTGCTGCATATTTTTTATAGATTTCTTTTCGTTCAGATTGTTTGTAAGGGCCAAATTTTTCATTGGTATTTGGACCTTCATCAAAAGGAATATTACACCATTTTAGTGCATCTATAATATATTGTTCTGCATTTGCTACATAACGTGTTTGGTCTGTGTCTTCTATTCTTAAAATAAAAGTACCATTATGTTTTTTAGCAAATAAATAATTGTATAAAGCTGTTCTTACACCTCCAATATGTAAAGGTCCTGTAGGACTAGGTGCAAAACGAACACGAACATTAGATTCCATTTTTTTAAATTTTTGAGGTTGCAAAGATAGTTTTTAAAAAAGATAATAGAAATTAGTAGAACGAAAAAAAGACCTCTTATAAAGTAGTCTTTTGTTTTATTATTTTAATAATAATTTAGCTTTAAAACTTATGATACACTCCAAAAGTAAATGCTCCTTGTTTGGCTACATTATTTCCAAAAAAAGCACCACCTAAACCTGCGTTTACACCAAATTTAGAATTTATTTCATAAATACCCTTAAATCCAAAACCGCCATATTCTTGGTCATTTACATACAAACCAGTTGTTAAGTTAGCGTTCGTTAATATTATATCTCCATTTTCTAAAGATTTAGTAATGTCTAGAAAACCAATTAACCAAAACTTTTCACCTAATTTTTTACCATATTCACCACCAATTTTAAAGTTAGAACTATAATTGTTTGTTCTAATATTTGCACCTATAAAAGTTTGTAGATAAGATTTTCCAAAGCTTTTACCTGCTAAAAAAAGAGGTGTAAAAGACCAAGCATCATAACCAGTTCTTATTCCTGATGCTTCATTATAAGTACTTGTATTTGCTTCTACAGAAAATTGCCCAGAAAGAATCCAATCTTTTTTATAAAAATTATGTTTTAAACCAATTTCTATATTTCCAAAAGCCGATTTTGATGCTTCTGTTGTTTTAAATACTTGCGAAAGGTTAGGGTTTACAAAATCTCCTGTTTTTATTAACTTAAATGGCAAATTAACGAGTAAAGAAGTATTATTTGTAATACCATATTCACCATAAAACTGAATTGTATTATCAGTTGTTTCTCTTTCTGTATTGTATTCCGGATCTCCGAATAAAGTATCGTAATTAGGTATTGTAGTTAAAGAAAGTTGTGTGTAGAATTTACCTTTTTCTTGTGTCCAAGGGCTTTGTGAAAATGCAGATAAGCTAATAAATAAGATTATAATTTTAATACTATTTTTCATTTGTTGATTTTTTATAGCTCTTTAGTTGCATATAATTTACAATACTTACAAATCGTTTTAACAATTATTTGATTGCAAATCAATGTAAAAACGGTATTTTTATAAGTTGATTATGGAAGGATACAAAAATATTGAAGATAAATTACATCAATTTACTAATAAATATTATACAAATGAATTGATAAAAGGAAGTATTTTATTTCTTTCTTTAGGATGTTTGTATTTATTTTTTACCCTTTTTTTAGAATACTTTTTTTGGTTAAAACCTACTGCTAGAACTTTTTTGTTTTGGTTATTTATTGTTGTAGAATTTTTTTATTGATTAAGTTTATTCTGATACCTATTTCTAAATTAATTGGGTTTAGAAAAGGAATTTCTTTACAACAATCATCAAAAATTATTGGTAGCCATTTTCCTGAAGTTCAAGATAAATTATTGAATATTTTACAGTTAAAAGAAAATGTAAATAATTCTGATTTAATCTTGGCAAGTATCAATCAAAAATCTGAAGAGTTAGCGCCAATTCCATTTTTAAAAGCCGTAGATTTTAAACAAAATAAAAAGTATTTAAAATATGCTATTATTCCTGTTTTAATTTTACTAACTACTTTATTTACAGGTAATAATAATATTTTAACAGATAGTTTAGAACGTGTTGTTAATCATAGAACTGCATATAATCCGCCTGCATTATTTTCTTTTTCTCTTTTAAATACTAATTTAAATGTTGTACAAGGAAAATCAATTTCTATTTTGGTTAAGACTCAAGGAAAAGTTTTACCAAACGAAGCGTTAATCCACTTTGAAAATCAACAATATTATATACAAAATAAAGGAAAAGGTACTTTTTCTTATACTTTTTTAGATGTGCAAAAACCTGTTAACTTTTATATAGAAGCAAATGGAGTTCAGTCTAAAGATTATCAAATTAATGTAACCGAAACACCAACTATTAATACAATTTATTTAAAATTAAAGTATCCGTATTATGTTGGTAAAAAAAATGAAACCATACAAAATTCTGGTAATTTAACAGTTCCTGAAGGCACAAAAATTACATGGCAGGTAACTACATTAAATACAGATTCTGTTGCTTTTATCAGCAATAAAAATAGAGTTAATTTTAATGGTTTAACAAATAATAATTTTGAATTTACTAAACGAATTAAAAATGCATTTAGTTATCAAATATCATCTTCCAATAAAAATTTAAAGGATTATGAAAATTTACAATTTTCTGTAGATGTTGTAAAAGACGAATTGCCTTTAATTTCTGTGAATTCAAATATTGATTCTATTTCTCGTGGAACAGCAGAATTTGCGGGTCAGATTTCTGATGATTATGGTATTAACAAATTACAGTTAGTTTACTATAACGTAAATACACCAGAACTAACCAATATTTATAACTTAAAGATTAGTAAAGAAAACATTCAAACTTTTTTTATCAGTTTCCAGAAGGTTTAAAGCTTACTAAAGGTACAAATTATGAAATGTATTTTAAAGTTTTTGATAATGATGCTGTAAACGGAAATAAATCTGCAAAAAGTAAAGTTTTTAATTATAGACAAAAAACAGAAGATGAAGTAGAAGAGGAGTTGTTGCAAGAACAAAGAAATACAATTAATGATTTAGAAAATTCTATTCAAAAGCAAAAAAAGCAACAAGATCAGTTAGAAACGATACAGCAAGATTTACAAAATAAAAAGAGTATTAATTGGAATGATAAAAAGAAAGTAGAAAGTTTTATTAAACGTCAAGAGCAATATAAAAAAATGATGCAACGTCAAACAGATAAGTTGCAGGAGAATTTAGATGAGAAGAAGGAAGAGAATGAAAATCTTCAAGAAAAAAAGAAGACTTAAAAGAACGTATTAAAGAATTAAAAAAATTAGAAAAACAACAAAAGCTATTGGATGAAATTCAGAAAATGGCCGATAAATTAAATAAGGAAGATTTAGTTAAAAAAGCTAAAGAATTAGCACAACAAAATAAACAACAACAACGTAGTTTAGAAAAAACATTGGAATTGGTTAAGCGTTTTTATGTTGAACAAAAGACAATGCAAATTGCTAATAAAATAGATGAGTTGGCTAAAAAACAAGAAGCTTTAGAAAAGAACCCAGAAGCTAATATAGAAGCTCAAAAAGAAATTAAGAAAGAATTTAATGCTATTAAAAAAGAACTTGAAGAACTTAACAAAGATAACGAGAAGTTAAAAGATCCAATGGAATTGCCAGATGTTGAGGATGAAAAAGAAGATGTAGATAATGAGCTTAACAAATCTGAAGAAAATTTAAAAAATAATAATAAAAAAGAAGCTAAAAAAGCCAGAAGCAATCATCGAAAAAAATGAAAGAGATGAGTGCTAAAATGCAAAAAGCAATGCTAGAAATGGAAGGAGAATCTATGGAAGAAAACATGGATGATTTACGTAAGATTCTAGAAAACTTAGTAATCTTTTCTTTTCAACAAGAAGAACTCATGAACAAGTTTAGTGAAACTTCTACTAAGCATCCAGATTTTGGAAAAGATCTAAAAAAACAAAATGAAATAAGAACTTATTTTGAACATATAGACGATAGTTTGTATGTGCTTTCTATGCGTGTTCCAAAAATTTCTAATAAAATTCAAGATGATTTATCTACTGCACATTATAATTTAGATCTTTCTCTCGATAATTTTTCTGAGAATATGTTTCCTCAAGGAATCTCTAATCAGCGTTATGTAATGACTGCTACAAATAGTTTAGCAGATTATCTAAGTAACATTTTAAATAACATGAAAGAAAACATGTCTATGAAAATGGGGAAAGGAAAAAAAGGAAAAGGCCAAGGTTTTAGTTTACCAGATTTGATTAAAAAGCAGGGTGATTTGTCTAAGAAAATGAAGGAAGGTATGAAGAAGGGTAATAAAAAAGGTCAAGGAAAAGAAGGTAAAAAACCCGGAGAAAACGGTAAACCTGGAGAGATAGGAAAGAATGGTAAGAGTGGAGAAGGAGGAGAGTCTGGTAAAAACGGTAAAAATAAGGGAAAAGGAAAAGGAAAAGGCAATGGAGATTTAGATGGCGAATTATATGAAATTTTTAAACAACAATCTTTGTTAAGACAAGAACTTCAAAACGCTATAAATGATAATCCTTCTGGTAAACCTGGTGGAAATGCAGCTGCCAAAAAAGCCTTAAAAACGATGGAACAGTTAGAAAATGACATATTAAACAAAGGTTTTAATAATGCTACTTTTCATAAAATGCAGCATCTAAATTACGAATTACTAAAGTTAGACAAAGCTACTTTAGAACAAGGTAAAGACAAGAAACGTAAATCGACAGTAAATAGAAATCAATTTGAAAAGAATAGAATTAAAGCCTTACAATTTAAAAAGCAGTTCTATAATCAAACAGAAATATTAAATAGACAATCGTTACCTTTGCAGCTTAATTATAAAAAGAAAGTTAGAGTTTATTTCTCTGACTCTATAAAAAAGTAAAATGATTGCATTTAATTATGAGAATTCTTTCATATTAAAAGATGAGAAATCTCTAGAAGTTTGGATAGAAAATATTGCTTTAGAAGAAGAATTCGAAGTTGGTGAAATTAATTATATTTTTTGTGATGATGCTTATCTTCATAAATTAAATGTAGAGTTTTTAAAACACGATACACTTACAGATATTATTAGTTTTGATAATTCTTTAGGCAAATTAATTAATGGTGATATTTTTATTTCTACAGAAAGAGTAGCCGATAATGCTAAAGATTTTAATGTTTCTTTTGATGATGAATTACATCGTGTTATGATTCACGGTGTTTTACATTATATGGGGTATAAAGATAAATCTAAAGAAGAAAAAACAGCAATGAGAAACGCAGAAAATGCTGCTTTGTTGCAATTAAATAATTGATAATCAATTAAATAAAAAATAAGTTTCACGTGAAACTATAAGATAATGAGTTTATTTTCAACAACATACGATGTAATAGTAGTAGGAGGAGGTCATGCAGGAAGTGAGGCTGCTGCTGCTGCTGCAAACATGGGTGCGCATACACTATTAATTACAATGAATTTGCAGAATATTGCGCAAATGAGTTGTAATCCTGCAATGGGAGGAATTGCAAAAGGACAAATTGTAAGAGAGATTGATGCTTTAGGGGGTTATAGCGGAATTGTAACTGATAAAACAGCAATACAATTTAAGATGCTTAACAAATCTAAAGGACCTGCAATGTGGAGTCCTAGAGCACAATCTGATAGAATGCAGTTTGCAGAATGTTGGAGAACAATGTTAGAGCAAACAGATAATTTAGATTTTTATCAAGATTCTGTAAATGGATTATTGTTTGATGGTGATAAAATTATTGGAGTTAAAACTGCTTTAGGTTTAAATGTAAAAGCAAAAACTGTTGTTATAACTGCAGGTACTTTTTTAAACGGATTAATTCATATTGGTGATAAAAGTTTTGGTGGTGGTAGAGCAGGAGAAGGGGCTTCTACTGGTATTACCGAAGACTTAGTAAAAAAAGGTTTTGAAGCTGGTAGAATGAAAACAGGAACACCACCAAGAGTTGATGGTAGGTCTTTAGATTATTCTAAAATGTTAGAGCAACCTGGTGATGAAAATACAGAGAAGTTTTCTTATTTACCAACTACAAGCGCTTTAGAAAATCAGCGTTCTTGTTGGTTAACATATACCAATCCAAAAGTGCATGATTTATTACGAGAAGGTTTTGATAGATCGCCAATGTTTAATGGTAGAATTAAATCTTCAGGACCTAGATATTGTCCTTCTGTTGAAGATAAAATAGATCGTTTTGCAACAAAAGAAAGACATCAAATTTTTGTAGAACCAGAAGGTTGGACTACTGTAGAAATGTATGTAAATGGTTTTTCTACTTCTCTTCCAGAAGATATTCAAGACAAAGCAATTCGTGCAATTGAAGGTTTTGAGAATGTTAAGTTTTTAAGATATGGTTATGCTATTGAATATGATTTCTTTCAGCCAACACAATTAACTCATTCTTTAGAAACTAAGTTAATAGATGGTTTGTTTTTTGCAGGTCAAATTAATGGTACTACAGGTTATGAAGAAGCAGCTGCACAAGGTTTAATGGCAGGTGTAAATGCGGCTTTAAAAGTACAAGGTAAAGAACCTTTTATACTAAAAAGGAATGAAGCTTATATTGGTGTTTTAGTAGACGATTTAATTACAAAAGGTACAGAAGAACCTTATAGAATGTTTACATCTAGAGCAGAATATAGAACTTTATTAAGACAAGATAATGCAGATTTAAGATTAACTCCTTTAGCTTTTAAATTAGGTTTAGCTTCTAAAGAAAGAATGGATAGAGTTTTAGAAAAGCAACGTAAAACAGATTTGTTAATAGATTTTTTAAATAAAACCAGTGTAAAGCAAGCTGAAATAAATCCTATTTTAGAAGCTAATAATTTAGCTTTAATTAACCAATCTATGAAGTTGTTTAAAATTGCTGCAAGACCGCAATTAAGTTTAAATGATTTTAAAAGTGTTGTAAAACTTAGTGATTTCTTATTAGAAAATAATATTGATAAAGAAGTTATTGAGCAAGCAGAAATTCATTTAAAATACTCTGGTTACATTAACAAAGAAAAGAACAATGCAGATAAATTAAATAGGTTAGAGAACGTTATGATTCCTTCTACTTTTAATTATCAAAAAGTTCAATCTTTATCTTTTGAAGCAAGAGAAAAGTTAACTAAAATTCAGCCTACATCAATTTCACAAGCTAGTAGAATTAGTGGAGTTTCACCTAGTGATATTTCTGTATTGTTAGTTTATATGGGTAGATAATTTTAAATATTTGTTAAGATGTTCCTCGTGGAACAAATTAAAATTTATATTAAAAAACATAGAATATTAAATTCCTGCTTAGGCAGGAATTTCAATTTTAAGATTATAATAAATGACAAAAGAAAAAGACTTTTATCAAAATTTACAACCTTTTTTAAATTGTAAAGATCATACAGTTTCTAACGAAGTTTATCAAGTTACGATAAACAAAGAATATGATATGTTGGTTACAAAACCAGTTCCTAAAAACTTAGGAGACTATTATAAAAGTGAAGATTATATTTCTCATACAGATTCTAAAAAATCAATTTTAGATAAAGTATATCAAGCAGTAAAAAACATCACTTTAAAAAGAAAGTTAAAACTGATTGATACCTCTCTTTTTAATCAAAATAGTAGTTCTATACCTGAAAAAAATATTTTAGATGTTGGAGCGGGAACAGGAGATTTTTTAAAAGTTTGTAAAGATAATTCTTGGAATGTTTATGGTGTAGAGCCAGATTTAGGCGCTAGAAATATTGCATCTAAAAAAGGAATTATACTACTAGAAGATTTGTCTAAAATTAAAAACAAACAGTTTGATATAATTACACTTTGGCATGTTTTAGAACATGTAGAAAATCTTGAAGAATATATTTCTACTTTAAAAAGTTTACTTACCAAAGACGGAAAATTAATTATTGCGGTTCCTAATTACAAGAGTTACGACGCAAAGTATTACAAAGAGTTTTGGGCAGCTTTTGATGTGCCAAGACATTTATGGCATTTTTCTCAAACATCAATTTCTAAATTATTTTCTAAAGAGGATATGATGGTAGAAAAAACACTACCAATGAAATTCGATTCTTATTATGTTTCTCTTTTAAGTGAAAAATATAAGTCTGGTAAAATGAATCCAATAAAATCTTTTTATAGAGGTTTTATATCTAATATGAAAGCAAGAAGCTCATCTGAGTATTCTTCTTTAATTTATGTGCTTAAAAAGCTGTAAAACCAATTTTAATAGCAATAGCATCAAATGTAAAGTATAATCTATAGAAACACTTTACCAAAAAAAGAAAAGCCCTTAAAACGCAAGTTTAAAGGGCTTTTTTTAATAAATAAAACTTATTAGGAGATTCTGTTATAATCAATTTTAACTATTTAATAAATATACACCTAAAACTGTAATGATAAAATAGACTGCTAAAGACATCGCTCCTGCATAATCTTTTGCAAGACGTTGCCCAATTAACAAGAAAATTAAAGTAATCGCAGAAAGCTCTATTCCTAATGAAGCAATTTCTTTTGCTTCTGAAGTGTATAATTGAAAAACGCCAACGCACATAAAAAAACCAGCAACAATTTCTAAAATTAAAATGATGCCTAATAAAAGAGGTACTGAGTTTTTTAATGGAGAGTTTTTAAAATGATCAGCTATAAAAGCAACGTTGCCTTTCCAATCTATAAGTTTGTCTATTCCAGATTGTATAAAAGTGACTATTAAAAAAAGTAATATTAATACTTCTGCTGGGTAATTTGATAAAAAATTCATGTGCTTGGTTTTTATTTTCCGAATATTCTTTGAAATATATTCTTAGATTTTTCTGTTACTTCTTTAATTTCTTCTTTTGCATCTTCTGCAAAATCAGCTAAATGTTCTACAGCTTCTCCTGTAATTTCAGATGCTTGCTCTTTAAGTTCGTTAAATGTTTCTTTTGCTTCAACACTAAACTCTAGTGCTTTTTCTTTCGCGATTTCTGTGTACTCATCTGTTTTTTGTTTTACTTTTTCTATATTTTCTTCAGATAGAGTTTCATTAAGTTTTTCTTTAGCAATTTCAAATACTTCTTTTGCATCATCTACAAATTCTGTGGCTTTTTCTTTTACATTCTCTACAAGATCTTTTTTATTTTTATGTTCTTCTGCCATAATTATTAAATTTTAATTTTATAAAAACGCTTTGTCTACGGGCTCCCAAAGCTCTATTTTGTTGCCTTCATTATCTAAAATCCAACCAAATTTACCGTACTCAAACTCTTGCATTTCTCCAACAATAGTTACGCCTTCTTTTTTTAATTCTTTTAATAAATCTACTAAATTTTCAACTCTATAATTAAACATAAAGTCTTTTTTTGAAGGTTCAAAATAATCCGTTTTATTTTCAAAAGCACTCCATTGTGTAGAACAATCATTCCCTTGTTTGTCTTTCCACCAAAAGGTAGATCCGTAATCATCGGTATTAAAACCTAAATGAGTTTTATACCATTCTTTAGAAGCTTTAGGATCTTCACTTTTAAAAAAGATACCACCAATGCCTGTAACTCTATTTTTCATTATTATTTCTTTTTAAGAACAGATTCGTAAGTGTTAATCCATTCATTAACAGTAAGTTTACTAACTAATTCGGCTATTAATTCATAAGGAATATCATCCATTTTTTTAAAACGAATACAACTTTTACCCATATCTAGTTTGCGTTTACAATGTTTAGGATATTCGTTTACAAACCATTTTAGTAATTCTGGTATTGCGTAAATACCACTATGATAAAGATTTACAGAGTTTTTTTGTGAAGCAATATTCATAAAAGGCAAAGGTAATTTAGGATTACAATGGTAACCATCTGGATATTTAGAATGTGGAACATAGTAACCCAACATTTTATAATTTATACCTTCTTCAAAACCTTTAGGTAAGTTTTTGTTGATGATTTTTCTTAATTTCTCAACAACTAATTTTCTGTCATCTGGTAATTGAGAAATGTATTCTTCTGGTGTTTTAGCTTCGTAAGTCATCTTTTTGTTTTAGGTTGATGATTAAAAGAGAGTAAGTTAATAAAATTTTACTTTAATTTTATCAACTATGGTTTGTGCTAGTTTTTCCTTGCTTTCAATAGTCCAACCAGCAACATGAGGAGATAATAAAACATTTTTTGAATTAATTAAATAATTGAAAGCATCTGGCATTTTATCATCTGAAAAAAGATTTTCGAAAGATGATTTCTCATATTCTAAAACATCTAAACCTGCACCTAATATTTTACCAGATTTTAATGCGGCAACTAAATCTTTAGTAACTACAGATGTTCCACGTGCAGTGTTTATTAACCAAAAACTTTTTTAAAACCGTTTATTAAATCTGCATTTATCATTTTTTTAGTGAATTCGGTTTGTGGAGTATGTAAACTTAAAACATCTGCTTTTTCTTGAAGTTCTTTTAATGAAACTTGTTTACAATTTTCATCAGATACTCCTGGTTTTATATCATAACAAAGAACTTCTACATCAAAACCACGTAATTTTTTTGCAAAAGATTTACCCATATTACCATATCCAATTAAACCAATTGTTCTTCCGTCTAATTCTATTCCGCGGTTTTCTTCTCTAAGCCATTTCCCGTTTCTAACTTCTTTATCTGCTTTATTAAGCTTGTTAAATAGCGATAAAAGCATACCTAAAGAATGTTCTCCAACAGCATTTCTATTTCCTTCTGGTGCAGCAATTAAAGTTATTTCTTTACTTTCTGCATAATCACAATCTATGTTTTCTAAACCTGCGCCAACACGTCCAATAAACTTAAGATTGGTTGCTTTGTCTAGAAAATTTTTATCAATAGAAAAACGACTTCTAATGATAAAACCATCGTATAAATGTATTTTAGCTTCTATTTCTGCTTTAGAAGAGGTAAAGTCTTCATCATTAATAAAACCTAAGTTGTTTAATTGATTAATTAATAAAGGGTGATTAGAATCTATGTGAAGTATTTTCAAAAAAAGATTTTAGATTGTTGGACTATTAGATTTTTAGAGGGGATGAAAATTTAGACATTATCATAATTTGTTGTAATGTATTATTAAGGCTTTTAATCTCATTCTTATCTATGATAATTTAAGTCAAAAGAAAGCAAAATTTGTGTTTTAATTTCATAACAAGAACCTAAAGACATCGTTAAAAACCTTGCAAAGTCTTTATTTGATTTTTTGAAGCACTTTTTGCCATATTAGATGGAATTGAAACAGAAGCTCTTCTCAATAGAGAAACTAAACCAAATTTTTCTGAATAAGAAAAACTATTTGTAATTTGATAAATATCCCTACAAAAAACTCTACTTAATTGCCAAAATCTTAAATCGTTATAACGATGCATATTTTATATTATAAGATTTCTAGTAGATTAGATTGTTAGAGAAATTAATAAAAATATTTATTTAAAGAAGGAAATAAAAACTATTAAAAATCTCGTTCTCAAATAGTTCTAAATATCTAACCAATCTATGACTAATACTGCTCTTTTTCATTAGGAAAATCTCCGCTTTTTACATCTGTAACATAATTTTCAAAAGCTCCAGTCATATCAGCAAATAAATCTAAATAACGTCTTAAAAAACGAGGGTTAAATTCGTGTGTCATCCCAATCATGTCATGTGTTACTAAAACCTGGCCATCTACACCATTACCTGCACCAATTCCTATTACAGGAATGCTAATTGCTTCTGCAACTTTTTGGGCTAATTTTGCGGGTACTTTTTCTAAAACCAATGCAAAACACCCAATTCTTTCTAACATTAATGCATCTTCCATTAATTTTTCTGCTTCTTCTTCTTCTTTAGCTCTTACTGTATAAGTACCAAATTTATATATAGATTGTGGTGTTAAACCTAAATGACCCATTACAGGAATTCCGGCATTTAAAATTCGCTTAATAGATTCTTTAACTTCTTTACCACCTTCTAATTTTATAGAATGCCCACCGCTTTCTTTCATAATTCTAATAGCAGAACGTAAAGCTTCTTTTGGGTCAGATTGGTAACTACCAAAAGGTAAATCTACCACAACCAAACAACGATCGATAGCTCTTACTACAGAACTTGCATGATAAATCATTTGATCTAATGTAATAGGTAATGTAGTTTCATGACCTGCCATTACGTTTGAAGCAGAATCACCCACTAAAAGCACATCTAAACCTGCTTTATCTAAAATTTTAGCCATGGTATAATCGTAAGCAGTTAACATGGAAATTTTTTCTCCATTTGCTTTCATTTCTACTAAAGATTTAACGGTAACTCTTTTGTACTGTTTTTTTGCTACAGACATAATATTTATATTTTTGAATGTTGTAAATGTATGAAAAAGCATTAAATATGTAACTAGTTAATATTTCGTTAATTTGAATCGTTTATAATTATCGAACGTAAAAAATAATTAGATTTAGACTTTTTAAAATCAACCTATTATGCCAAGAGTAATTACTGTCTTATTTGCAATTATTTTTTCTCTAACAATTACTGCTCAAGAAAATTCTGAGCAAAAGGAAATTAAAATAGTTATTGAAACTTTTTTTGAAGGATTACATAAAGGCGATAGTACAATTATAAAATCTACTTTACATAAAGAAATTAAAATACAAACAACAGCTACGAATAAAAAAGGTGAAAAGATATTAAAAACAGATTCTAAAAATAGTTTATTAACGAGTATTGCTAGTAAGAAAGCAGAACATATTTATTTAGAGAAATTATTGTCTTTTGATATAAAAGTTGATGGTAATTTAGCCTCAGTTTGGACGCCTTATGAATTTTATTTTAATGGTAATTTTAGCCATTGTGGGGCAAATTCTTTTCAACTATTTAACAATAATGGAAAATGGGAAATTATTTATTTGGTAGATATGAGAAGAAGAAATAATTGTAAGGCTTTAAAGAATAAAAATTAGTTTATATTTGATTTTTAAATAAAAAAATGCCCCAAAAACAAATCTTTTTAAACCCTGATAAATGGATAGATAATTACGCAGATTACCTGTTTAATTATGCTGTTGTGCGAGTTAACGATAGTGATTTAGCTAAAGACTTGGTACAAGAAACCTTTTTTGCAGGCTTAAAATCTGCTAAAAATTTTTTAGGCAAATCTACAGAGAGAACTTGGTTGGTTTCTATCTTAAAAAGAAAAGTAATAGATCATTATAGAAAAATAAATTCTAAAAAAGGACAAGCAGAGGTTAGAATGAATTTTTATGATGATGGCGAAAATGAAGGGAATTGGTTAGAAGAAAGAGTACCACAAAGTTGGAATAATGCATCTGAACAAGCACTCGAAAATCAAGAATTAAAAACTCAATTAGATGTTTGTATAGATAAATTACCAGAAAAATATGCTATGGTTTTTAGAATGAAAACGATACAAGAGTTTGAAACTGAAGAAATTTGTAAGGAGTTAGATATTACAGCGTCAAATTTATGGGTTATTATACATAGAGCTAGAACTCAATTAAGAAAATGTATGGAAGATAACTGGTTTAATAATTAAGAGATGTTTAAAAAATTAAAGATAACTTGCGATGAAGCAACTACAATTTGTGACAAAAGCCAATACAAAGAGGCTTCATTGTTTGAATTGATAAAATTAAACTTTCATTTTATTGGATGTAAAATTTGTAGACTTTATACTAAGCAAAACTCTAAAATGTCAGGCTTATTTAAAATAAAATCTTTAGATTGCAAGGATAAAAATAATTGCATGTCTAAAGCAGATAAAGAAGCCTTAAAAAAGCAATTCGAAGAAATAAAAAGATAATACGTTTTTCGGTTTTCGTAAAACCGTAATTTTTGATTTTTTGTTAGATTGAAACGGAATTTATAGAAATATAGATTCCGTTTTTTTGTACTTTTGATTTTATCTTCTCGAGCGCAGTCGAGAAGTTTTAATTTTTAGTAATTTAATTAGGTTTACACTGCGCTCAACCAGAATAAAGATGCATTTTTTACCAGAAGAAATAGATACGTACGTAGTAAATCACTCACAACAAGAACCTTTAATTTTACAAGAATTAAGCAGAGAAACTTGGCAAAAGGTTTTAAACCCTAGAATGTTAAGTGGTGCTTTTCAGGGTAGAGTTTTATCTATGATTTCTAAATTAATAAACCCAAAAACAATTTTAGAAATTGGTACTTATACAGGATATTCTGCCTTGTGTTTAGCAGAGGGTTTATCATCCGAAGGAAAAATTATTACAATTGATAAAAACGAAGAACTAGAAACGTTGCAAAATAAATACTTTACAAAATCTGGTTTTAGAAATCAAATAACTCAAAAAGTAGGGAATGCGATAGAAATTATTCCTACAATTGAAGAGAAATTCGATTTGGTTTTTATAGATGCAGATAAATCTAACTACGTTAACTATTTTAATTTAATAGTTGATAAAATGAATTCAGGTGGAATTATTTTGTCTGATAATGTACTTTGGAGTGGTAAAGTTGTAGAAAAACTAAATCCTAAAGATGTAGATACTAAAATACTATTAGAATATAATAAGTTGTTAAATACAGATGCTAGAATAGAAACTGTTTTATTACCTATTAGAGATGGTTTAACAATTAGTAGAGTTAAATAATATTATAGATTTCTTTTAATTGGCCCTGTAAAATCATCTATATTTTCTTTTACATCATTAATACCTTTTTTAAAGTCTTTAGCCAAATTGGTGTCGATACCTTGATTTTTAGCACTATCGTTAATTTCTTTTTTAATATCGTTAGTAGCGTCTTTTACTTGACGCATACCTTTACCTAAACCTCTAGCAATTTCAGGGATTTTATCTGCACCAAAAACCATAACCACAATTAATAAGATTACAAAAATTTCTGGAGCTCCTATAAATAAAAAGTGAACATTCATAAGAAGCAAAGATAAGGAGTAATTTTACAATTATTGGTTAGAAATTCTTAAATGAATTAACTTTTTAACGCGTTATTTTTCTAAAATTAAATAAACCTTACGATTATAGTTTGTTTTATCGAATTATTAAACACTTAAAAATCAGTTATTTATTTTTATTGTATCCTTAGAAAAGGGGAGAATTATCCCCAAAAACAGGGAGGAAAAAATTTCATTGTAAAAGGGGATTGTGTATTCTAAGAATCAGATGTACATTTATACCTCAATTAATTTTAAAACTTATATAATGAATTCCCTAAAAAAAATTATAGTTTTATTAGTTCTTTCGGTCGCAATATTTTCATTTAACAAATTTGAAAAAAACGAATCGACTCTTGAATTGAATACTAAAGACCTTAATGTAATTGAAATTTTAGCTAAGCAAAAAAACGAATGTAGACCATCTTCTGACTATTTGTTTTATGTAGAAAGTAATTTAAGTAATGATAGAACACCAACTATAACTGCTAAAGTTTATATTTTAGAAAGAAAAACAAATGCTAAAAGTTTACTTTCTGAAAAGAAGATTATAGTTTCTGAAAACAAATTTAATACATTAGAAACTCCAGAATTTCTTAAAAATGGAGATCAAATAATTGGAGATACTTCTAAAGACGTATATTCTTTTAATGAGTTGGTTAATTTTGAACCAATTTATAATAGCTACATTAAATCTACTAACAAGTTATTAGGCTTAAAAAGAAGTCTATAATTATGGGGTTTAATTAAAAAGTAGTAGTAAAAAATAATGGGTTTTATTACTACTTTTTAATTAACAAACTTAAATTGTTAATAGTAAAAAATAAAGTATTTAATTACTTTAAATATTCCCCAAAGTTTTTTTAAAACACTTAGAGCCGAAAAATATTTCGGCTCTTTTTACATTCTAATTGTTTATTCGATTAATTAAACGTAATTTTACAAAATAGAATCATTATTAAATTTATTTATTATGTATCCCCCGTACAAAAAAATACTTTTATTGGTATTGCTTATTTCCTGTTTTTCTTTTAATAAATTAGAAGAAAAAAACATTCCTAACAATCTTAATGTAATTGAAATCCTTTCTAAACTACAGAATGAGTGTAGGCCTTCTACAGCATATTTTTTTACGTAGAAAGCAAATTAAGTAACGATAGAACTACTAGAATTAATGCAAGTGTTTACATGCTTAATCGAAAAACTAATCAGAAAATTTTATTAGCTACTGAAAAAGTTGAAATTTCTGATACTGATTTTTCTACATCATCATCTTTAATGTTTTTAAAAAATGGAGATCAAATAGTTGGAAAATCATTTAAAAACTTATACTCATTTCAAGAATTAATTCAATTTGAAGTTATTTACAATAGTTATATAAGATCTACTAATAAATTATTAGACTTAAAAAGAAGTCTTTAAAGTATGGGGTTTAATTAAAAAGTAGTAATTAACAACATGGGGTTTAATTGCTACTTTTTAATTAACAACATCTATTTCATTAAAATTTAATTTTGCTTGTCTATCATACATAATAATGCTTCCGGCAACAGAAACATTTAAGCTTAATTCAGATTTAAATTTTACTAAATGATGCGATTTTTCTATCGCAGCGTTAGACAAACCATGATCTTCTGCGCCTAATAAATACACACAACGTCTAGGATGTTTAAAAGTTTCTAATTGTACTGCTTTTTCATCTAACTCTACACCAACCAACATTGCACCTTTAGGTAAATTGTTATAAAAAGCATCAAAAGTTTCGTAATGGAAATAAGGCATTGCACCTATTGCTTTATGCGTATCACAAGCTTGTTTTGCATAGCGATTGCCAATGGTAAAAATAAAACTAGCGCCCATATTTTGCGCAGAACGCCATAAAACACCTAAATTCTCAGGCGTTTTTCCATTCTGAATACCAATACCAAAAAAACCTTGCTCTAAATTATTTACCATTACTTTTTAATAAATATTCGTTTAAAAACATGAATACACCAATTAGAAGGATATCTTCTTTTTCTAATTTTAATGAAAGTTAAATAAAATAATTAACACGTTAAAACTAATTTTTTAAAGTGCTAAATATTAGGTTTTTATTTTTTTATCTCCTCATAAATAGGGAGACTTCTCCCCATTTATGGGGGGATAAAAATTTCATCATAAATGGGGATTGACAAGGATGTTTTAATCTACTAAATTTACTAAATAAATAATTGCTTAAAAAAAGAAGATAAATTAAAAGAGACTTATCATCTTATTGTCAAAATATGTGAAAGCTATAAAAAGACGTTAAAAATAGTTAGACGAGTTTAAATTCTGAAAATTGAAAGAGTAGGAAAAAGAAAATTTAAAAATTATATAAAAATGAAATTAATAAAAAAATATTACAATTAACAATGATATCTTTGTTAATATTAGCGTGTGAAAAGGAAATTAATTATCCGATTGAAACAAATGTTATTGAAAATGATAATTCAATCATTAAAACTCAAAGAATTGAGTCAGACGAAAAAACTATCGTCATAAATTTAGATTTAACTTACAAAAAATCTCAAAGAAAATTACCAACAATACAACATAAATTTATTTCTAGTAATAGTAATAATGTTATTGAAGATTTAAAAAATAATGCAAAATCTGTAAACGGTATTTATTCTATAGAATATAATAATAAAATTATATATGAGATGACAATTAAAAAAGGTGAAATTATTTCTAAAAAATCACATATTTTAATGCAAAAAACGGTAGAAGATTGTTCAGCCTCTGGAATAATTGAATGCTTTGATAGCACTGTAGAGGATATGAATTGGGTTGAATATGGATTTTGTATAGCAACAGCGCCAACTTGTACAGCACGAATAACTGCGAGTTGTATATGGGAAGAATGTTTTTAATAAATTAAAATATATAAATTATGAATAAATCTTATATCTTATACTTTACATTTATCGTAAGTATAATAGTTATGTTTTACACAATAAATTTAATTTTAAAAAAATCTTTTTTAAAAAAACAAACAAAAAAATTATACATTTATGTAACTATTTTAATTCCTTTTTTGGGTTTATATTTAGTTAATAAAAATAAAAGTAACGTTGTATAGCAACGTGTATAATTAATTGCTGGTAAAAGTCGAACTATAAAATGTTTTTTACACTTTATAGTTCGGGTTTTATTTGTTAAAATTACGCAACTAACCATACGTTCTAAAAATTGAAAGAGTATGAAAAAATACTAAAATCATTCATTCTATTAGTATTAGAAAAATAGAGCATTAATAAAAACTTTTTAATAGGGATATGCGTAGTAAAAGTTATTATAAACAAGTTGTGCCCAATTAAAAAATTCCGTTTCATAAGATAATTCAGATTAAATGATAGTATCAAATGATAGTATCACGAATGAAACCACCTTACGAAATAACATCTTCTATTTTAAAATTAATAATTTCTATTTCAGAAAAAATAGGAGAAATAAATGCTAATTTATTAAACAGACCTTCACCTAAATTAAGAAAACAGAATAGAATCAAAACTATTCATTCTTCTCTAAAAATAGAAGGAAATACACTTACAGAAGAGGAAATTACAGCTCTTCTTGAAAATAAAAGAGTTATTGGTCCTAAAAAAGATGTTCTTGAAGTTATAAATGCAATCAAAATCTATGAAAATTTAGAAGATTATAATCCTTCTAATGGAAAATCCTTTTTAAAAGCACATCAAAGCTTAATGGAAGGTTTAATAGAAAACTCTGGAAAATATAGAAATCAAAGTGTAGGAATTGTAAAAGGTTCAAAAGTTGCCCATTTAGCACCACCTTTTGGAAATGTGCCATACTTAATGAAAGACCTTTTTGAATATTTGAAAAAGTCTGATGAAATTGAATTAATTAAAAGTTGTGTTTTCCATTACGAAATGGAATCCATACATCCTTTTTTGGATGGAAATGGCAGAATGGGAAGATTATGGCAAACTTTAATTTTAATGGAAAAATATCCAATCTTTGAGTTTTTGCCTTTTGAAACTCTAATTAGTAAAGACCAGGAAAAATATTACAAGTCTTTAGCTGAAAGTGATAAACTGGAAAGTCAACTAAGTTTATTGAATATATGCTAAATGTTATTGACATTTCAATAAGTGAACTTTTAGATTTTAATAATCGAACGTTAAACGAAAAAGATAGATTAGAATATTATGTTTCATTAAATAAAACTGAATTTACAAGAAAAGATTATATGGGTATTTTTAAAGATATTTCTTCAGCAACTGCAAGTAGAGATTTAAAGAAAGGAGCTGAATTAGATTTATTTGAAAAAATTGGAGAAAAAAATAAGACAATCTATCGTTTAAAATAACTGGGCACAACACCATATATAAACACGTTACTTTTTAATCAACATTCGCTTAATTTCATTCAGTTTCATTAAAGCTTCAATAGGTGTTAAAGTATCAATATTAGTTGCTAAAATTTCCTCTTTAATGTTTTCTAACAAAGGATCATCTAATTGAAAAAAGCTTAATTGCATTTCTTCTTCTTGCGTTTGTTTTAAAACGTCTTTAACTTCTGCATTTTTGTTGTTTTTCTCTAACTTGGCTAATATCTTATTAGCTCTATGAATTACCATATTTGGCATTCCAGCCAATTTAGCAACATGAATACCAAAACTGTGGTTAGAACCACCAGAAACCAATTTACGTAAGAAAATAATGGTATTTTCTAACTCTTTAACAGACACATTAAAGTTTTTAATACGCTCAAAACTGGTAGTCATTTCATTCAATTCATGATAATGTGTTGCAAACAACGTTTTTGCTTTTGTAGGATGCTCGTGTAAGAACTCCGAAATTGCCCATGCAATCGAAATTCCGTCATAAGTAGACGTTCCTCTACCAATTTCATCTAAAAGAATTAAACTACGCTCAGAAACGTTATTTAAGATCGAAGCCGTTTCGTTCATTTCTACCATAAAAGTAGATTCTCCCATAGAAATATTATCACTTGCGCCAACTCTGGTAAAAATCTTATCTACAATTCCGATTTTTGCATTTTGAGCCGGAACATAACTTCCCATTTGCGCCAATAAAACAATTAACGCGGTTTGACGTAAAATTGCCGATTTACCAGACATATTTGGTCCGGTAATCATAATTATTTGTTGTTGAGTTCTGTTTAAAACAACATCGTTTGCAATATATGTTTGATCTATTGGTAACTGTTTTTCAATAACAGGATGACGTCCGTTTTTAATTTCTAAATCTGTGCTTTCATCCATAATTGGGCGCACATAATTGTTATCAATCGCTAAAACTGAAAAAGACAATAAACAATCTATTTTTGCAATAATTTGCGCGTTTTCTTGTACAATTTGAACATATTGAATGATATATTGTAATAATTTAGAAAAAATCTCTTGCTCTAATTTGGCAATTTTTTCTTCTGCACCTAAAATTTTTGTTTCGTATTCTTTAAGTTCTTCGGTAATATAACGCTCTGCAGAAACCAAGGTTTGTTTACGAATCCACTCTTCTGGTACTTTATCTTTATGTGTGTTTCTAACTTCAATATAGTAGCCAAAAACGTTGTTGAATGCAATTTTTAAACTAGAGATGCCTGTACGTTCCGTCTCACGCTTTAGCATATTATCTAAATACTCTTTTCCAGAGTTAGAAATGGCACGTAAATTGTCTAATTCTTGATGAACACCTGTTGCAATTGCATTTCCTTTATTGATGTTTACAGGCGCATCATCAAACAAAGTCTCAGTAATTTTTTCAATTAAATCTGTACAAGTGTGTAATTGATTTCCGAGTTTTTTTACAGCGTTATTTTTACTGTTTTCTGCGGATGCTTTTATGGGTAGAATGGCTTTTAAAGAATCTTTTAACAGCACAATTTCTCTTGGTGAAGCTTTGCCAGTTGCTACTTTAGAAATTAATCTTTCTAAATCGGATATTTGTTTTAGTTGATAGGTTACTGTTTGAGAAAACTCATCAGAGTCTATAAAAAACTTTACCAGTTCATGACGATTTTTTATTTCGTCGATATTTTTTAAAGGAAGCGCTAACCAACGTTTTAAAAGTCTTCCGCCCATTGGCGAAATTGTTTTATCAATAACATTTAAAAGTGTTACTGCGTTTATAGAATTCGGATTGTAAAGCTCTAAGTTTCTGACTGTAAATCTGTCCATCCAAACATAATTGTCTTCTGCAATTCTGCTAATATGTTGTATGTGTTTTAACTGATTGTGTTGCGTTTCTGATAAATAATACAACACGGCTCCGGCAGCAATAATTCCGTTTTTAACATCTTGTATTCCAAATCCTTTTAAGCTTTTTACCTCAAAATGATTGTGTAAAGTTTCGTTTGCATATTCTTTTTGAAAAACCCAATCATCTAAATAAAAAGTATAATATCTGTTCTCAAAAAGTTCTAAAAATTGTTGTTTATTTTGTTTCTGAACTAAAACCTCACTCGGATTAAAATTCTGCAATAATTTATCAATATATTCTGCAGTTCCTTGTGCTACTAAATATTCACCTGTAGAAACATCTAAAAATGAAATTCCCAGTTGTTTTTTATCAAAATGAACCGCCGCTAAAAAGTTGTTTGTTTTGGTTTGTAAAACTTCATCATTTAAAGAAACCCCAGGTGTAACCAATTCTGTAACACCACGTTTTACAATGGTTTTTGTCATTTTAGGGTCTTCTAACTGATCGCAAATAGCAACACGCATTCCTGCTTTTACCAACTTTGGTAAATAGGTATTTAAAGAATGATGCGGAAAACCTGCTAAAGCAGTTTCAGTTTCACTCCCAGCGCCACGTTTTGTAAGTGTAATTCCTAAAACTCCCGCCGCTTTTTTAGCATCATCACCAAAGGTTTCGTAAAAATCTCCTACTCTAAAAAGTAACATTGCATCAGGATATTTAGTCTTGATGGCATTGTATTGTTTCATTAAAGGAGTTACCTTTTTTACTTTTGGTTTTGCCAAGTTTTTGGAAATTTTCAGTTAGTTTTGCGAAGATAGAAAATATAGTTGTTAGTGTTTAGTTTTTGGTTATTAGTTAAGATACCATCAACAAAAAACCATTAACCAATAACTAAAATTATGAGAAAATTAAAAAATAACGAGTTAGGTAGAATTACAGTTGATGAATTTAAAACGGTAAAAAAAACACCATTAATTGTAGTTTTAGACAATATTAGAAGTTTAAATAATATTGGTTCTGTTTTTAGAACTTCGGATGCTTTTTTGATTGAAAAAATATATTTGTGTGGTATTTGTGCAACGCCACCAAATAAAGATATTCATAAAACAGCTTTAGGTGCAACTGAATCTGTAGCCTGGGAATATGTAGAAGATACGTTGACTTTAGTTGAAAAGTTAAAAGCAGAAAATGTAAAAGTTTTAGCTATTGAACAGGCAGAAAATTCTACAAAACTCGATACTTTTTATCCGAAGAAAGGAGAAAAGTATGCCATTGTTATGGGTAACGAAGTAAAAGGTGTGCAACAAGAAGTTGTAAACGCGTCTGATTTGTGTGTCGAAATTCCGCAATTAGGTACCAAACATTCATTAAATATATCTGTAACTACAGGAGTTGTAATTTGGGATTTGTTTTCTAAAATGATGAAAAACAGTTGATTTTTAAACTTAAAAGAGTATTTTTAAACCATAATCTATAAAATTGAAGAATATGTTTAAAGAAAATTTAAGTTTAGATGAATTAACAATGAATTTATCTCCTGGAGATTCTGGAACTACCGAAACTGGAGGGACAGGAGAAACTGGAGGAGGAACAGCAGGAGGAGATGATCCTGAGAAAAAATAAATTTTACCTTTACATTTATATGAAACCTTAATTTATTTAAGGTTTTTTTTAATTTTAAATATTATTCTGTTGAAAAAGTTTTCTTTTTTACTCTTTTTTAGCTTTTCTTTTTGCCTTTTTTCGCAAGATAAAATTCAAGAAAAAAAGACTCGTTGCTTACTTATATAGCAAAATTAAAGAGTAAAGAACTTACGCAAGAAAAAAAGAGGCTTATGCATTAAAGTCTATCAACTTAGTAAAAGACTTAGATGATAGTTTAAAATATGAGGCAAATATTAAAATTGCTCTCATGTATTTTAGAGTAAGAAAATTAGATTCTTTTAAAAAATATAGTCTAATTGCTCAAAGAAAAATTAAAGCTACAAAAGACTTACAAAAGCTACAAAAGACACATTTTTATTTGGCAACCTATTACAAGTACAAGGTAATACCAGATAGTGCTTATTATCATTATAACATTTCTAAAAACATTTTACTAGAACTTGGAGATACAATTACTGCCGGTAGAAGATTGTTAAATGTTTCTTCAATTCAAATGAATGAAAAAGATTTGTTAGGAGCAGAAATTACAGCTATAACATCATTAAGATATGTTGATAAATCTAACTTAAACAGAATTAAGTCTGACTTATATAATAATTTAGGCCTTATTGCTAAAAAAAGAAATAATTACGATGAGGCTTTAAAATACTTTGATAGGAGTTTTCAATATATAAAAAACTTAAAGGAAAATAATAGAATTATTAAATCTAAATTAAACTATTATAATAATATTGCTTTGGTATATCAACTAAAAAAAGATTACATTAAGTCTAATGTATATATAAAACAAGGGTTATTGTATGATAGTATTAAAGTTAAATTTATAAATAACTATGTTACTCTTCTTCAAAATTTAACATTAAACAACTACAAACTTCATAACGAAAAGAACCTTCTAAATAATTATAATGAAATTTTAGAGATTAGTAAAAAAGAGCAATTTATTAAAACCATTTGTACTACAAATAATTTATTGGCTTTTTATTATAAAGAGAAAAAAGATATTAAAAAAGCCTTGTTTTATGCAAATGAAGGGTTAACGTATTCTAAAAAAATAAATGAAAACGAAAGGACTTTAGATGCCTTAAAGTTACTGTCTGAATTAACGGAAGGCAATACTTCTAAGAATTTTTTATCAGCATATATTCAGTTAAATGACAGTATGTATATTAGAGAACGAGGTTTAAAAAATCAGTTTGCTAAAATTAGATATGAAACCGAAAAAACAGCACTAGAAAACAGTAATTTAAAGGTTACAAACGAAAAGAATAAGCTTGAATTAGAAAAAGAGAAACAACAAAAAATAATTGGTTGGCTCTTTGCAGGAGCAGGTTTACTTTTTATAGGTTTTGGGTATTTAGTAGTAACAAATAGAAAAAAGAAGCTTTTATACGATTCGCAATTAAAACAAATTGAAGCTCGTGAAAAAGAGCGCCAACAAATAGCTAAATCTTTACACGATGAGGTTGCAGGAGACATTAGAATACTTCATAAAAAACTGGTAAAAAATAATTTAATAGCAGAATCTAATGCTTTAGAAACAGTAAAAGATAATGTTAGAACATTGTCTCATCAATTAAGTAGTGTTTCCTTTAGCGATGTTACTTTTAAAAATCAAATTATAAATTTAGTATCAGATTATTTTGATGCCAATTTTATAATTAGAATTAAAGAGATAAATGCTGTAAATTGGATTGATGTTAATAAATCTATTAAGAGAACACTGTTTTTATCAATAAGAGAAAGCATTCAAAATATTGATAAATATGCTGAAGCTAAAAAAGTTTCAATCAGTTTTTTTAAAAACAAAAAAGACATTCTTTTAACAATTGAAGATGATGGAATTGGCTTTGATATAATGAAAAGTAAAAAAGGAATTGGCTTAAAAAATATGAAAGAGAGAGTAGAAGAAATTAATGGTTGTTTCACTCTTAAGAGTGAAGTAAAAAAAGGAACAATAATTACAATTGAAATCCCTTCGAATGGAAAATAAGTTAAGAATATTAGTAGCAGATGATCATCAATTAGTTATACAAGGAATTTTATGTTCTTTAAAAGAAGTTGGAGATTTTGATGTAGTAACAACTAATAGCTGTGATGAAGCTTTTCAGTTGATAAAAAGCAACCAAAAAAGTAATCCTTTTAAATTGTTATTTACAGATTTAAGTTTTGATAATGTTACAGAAGACTCTTTAATTGATGGAGGAGAAGAGTTAATAAAAGCAATTAAAAATAACGAGTTAGATATTAAAATTGCAGTAATAACGGGTCATACAGAAACCAATAGAGTCTATAATGTTATTAATAATTTAAACCCGAATGCATATTTATTAAAGAGTAAATGTGATGCTACAGAAATTGGTTTTGCAATTCAAAAAATGTTGGTAAATGATTTTTATTACACACATGAAATTCATCAAAAAATAATGCGCAGAAACATCATTCAAATTCAGATGGATGATATTGCCATACAAATATTAAAAGAGCTGCCAAATCATCCTAAAATAAGTAATTTAGAAGGTGTAATTACTAAAGTTGATGGTTCATTTATTAAACTTAGATCTATAGAAACTAAATTAGCAAACCTAAGAACAGATTTAAACGCGAATAACAATACAGATTTAATATTAAAAGCGAAAGAATTAGGAATTATAGATTAGTATTTTAGTTTTGCGGAAATCCACATTTTTAACTTCGGTTATTTACAGTTTGTAATTTAATTACTAAAGTATATTTGTAGTATTATTATTTGAAACCGATAGATTTTAGGGAATTATTGCTGAGAATAGTATTATTACTAGTGAAAAAAAAGGAAAAAGAAAAAAACTCTCTTATTGTTTTAAGAGAGTTTTTTTTATATGCCTAAAATTAATTTTGCAATCATAAAGTAAATTAAAATTCCAAAAATATCATTTGATGTTGTAATAAATGGACCGGTTGCTATTGCAGGATCAATACCTCTTTTATTTAAAAACAAAGGAACAAAAGTACCAATTAAACCTGCAATTATTATAACTACTACTAAAGAGGCCGAAATAGCCAAAGCAAGGTTTAATTCTCCTTTATAAGCCCAAACGAATAAGAATAAAAAGACAGCAAGAATTACTCCATTAAGAGCAGCTAAAAGCATTTCTTTAAAAAGCCTACTATTAATACTTCCTTTTACATCATCATTTGCTAAACCTTGTACAATAATTGCAGAAGATTGTACTCCAACATTTCCTGCCATTGCAGCAATTAAGGGTGTAAAAAAGAAAAGTGTTGCGTATTTAGAAAAAACGGAATGAAACCCTTCCATAATAATAAAAGCTCCTACCCCGCCAATTAAACCTAAAAAAAGCCAAGGTAACCTTGCTCTAGTAAGTTCTAAAATACTATCATCTGCTTCTACATCTTGTACTAAACCTGCTGCCATTTGATAATCTTTGTCTGCTTCTTCTTTTAAAACATCAACAATATCATCAATAGTAATTCTACCTAACAAAACATTATTATTATCTACAACTGGTATGGCTTCTAAGTCGTATTTTGCCATTATTTTTGCTACTTCTTCATCGTCTTCATTTACATTTACAGCGTCTACTTTTGCTTTAGAAATATCTGCAATTTTTTGGTCAGATTTTGCTATAATTAAATCTTTTAAAGACAACCTTCCAACTAGTTTATCATCTTTATCTACAACATAAATGGAGTGTACTCGAGTAACCTCTTTAGCTTGCCCTCGAATTCTTCTCATACAACCTGCAACAGTCCAAGTTTCATAAACCTTTACCAATTCTTTGGCCATTAAAGCTCCTGCAGTATCATCTTCGTAAGAAAGTAGTTCTTTTATATCTGCTGCAAGATCATCATCTTCTAGTGCATTAATTACACGTTCTTGTCTTTCATTAGAAAGTTCCCCAATAATATCTGCAGCATCATCTGTATCCATCTCTCCAACTTCTTCTGCAATTTCTTTTGCAGATAAGTTTTCAAGGATTTTTTCTCGAATATCTTCATCTAATTCTGTAAGAATTTCAGATGTTTTCTCACTATCTAATAATTTTATAATATAAATAGCTTCATCAAAACTTAATTCTTCTAAAACCTCTGCAATATCTGCAAAGTGTACCTCAGAAAATAAGGAAGAGATTTCTTTATCTCTATTAGAATTGATAAGTTCTGTTAAGTTATTTAAAAAAATATTAGTAATTTCAAATGACATTTGTTGCTATTTTTTGTGTAAGTGTAATAAATTCTTGAACAGATAATTGTTCTGGCCTTTTAACAAATATAGGGTCTTCTTTTATAGAATCTGAAAGATTAAAGGTTTTTAGACTTGAACGTAACATTTTTCTACGTTGATTAAATGCTGTTTTTACAACTCTAAAAAATAATTTTTCATCTACTGGTAATGAATAATCTTTTTTTCTAATTAATCTTATTACACCAGAATCTACTTTTGGTGGCGGATTAAAAACGGTTGGAGGTACGGTAAACAAATATTCTACGTCAAAAAAAGCTTGTGTTAAAACAGAAAGGATTCCGTAAACTTTAGAACCTTCTTTTTCTGCAATTCTTTTAGCCACTTCTTTTTGAAACATACCTGCAAACTCTGGAACAAATTCCCTATTTTCTATGGCTTTAAATACAATTTGAGTAGAAATATTGTAAGGAAAATTTCCAATTATGGCTACTTCTTGTTTGTTGAAAATAGTTTGTAAATCTTTCTTTAAAAAATCGCCTTCAATTATCTCGAAATTCTCCTTAGAGGTGTCTAATTTTATATGCTCTAAAGGAAAAGTTTCATGCAAATAAGCAACAGATTCACGATCTAATTCCATGACCGTAACTTTTGGTTCTTTTTGTAATAAATACTTAGTTAAAACACCCATTCCTGGGCCAATTTCTAATACATTATTATAACCTGTTTCAGTTAAAGCATCAGCAATGTTTTTTGCAATACTTTCATCAGTTAAAAAATGTTGACCTAAATGTTTTTTTGCTTTTACTGACAAGTTGAGTGATTTTATAAATGAATAACAAAAGTAATCTAAATTTTTACTATTTTTTAGTTAGTTTCTAGTATTAAAAATTTATGATTCTTAGTTGTTTTTTTAACCCTAAAGAAAAAATGAGAGTAAAAACACCAAGACCACAAAGAAAACCTGCAATGGTTTCTTCTGGTTCTATTCCCCATTTTAAAAAAGATAAACCAATTCCTGTTAGCGCAATTAGTATTGCAATTATTAAGATCTTCTTTCTGTTATTATATATTTTTTCGTTCATTCTAATTACTAACATTGGTAGGGTAAAACTCTTTAATTAACCTTAGCTCGGTTCTAAAAGCTAGCATTTTGTCTCCAAAACGTTTAAGACCTTCTACTTGTAACCTTTCTGCATCTTCTTTGTAATAACTGTTTAAGTCGTCTCTTGTGTTTGCTGTATATTGAATAGAATATGTTCTGCCTCCCATCTCTTCTTCCACCAAAACTTCTGTAAGTTTTGCTGATATAAATTTACCAGTATTTAAAACATCTGGTATATGAGATTCCATCCAACTCAACCATTCTTTATGAACAGTTTCATCTATATTTATTGTTACGTTGTATATGTACATATCTATATGTTTTTGGTTTTTAGTTGATAGTTGTTAGGGTTAAAGTGTAAACCAAAGACCAAATAACTATCAACCAAAAACTATATTGTATCTCCTCTTAATTTTCTATATTTTTTTCTAGCTTCTACCAAGTATATGCTGGAAGGATAATCAAAAATTATTTTCTGATAATATTCTTGTGCTTTTTCTGTGTTGTTTAGGTGGTTATTATATATTTCTGCCATTATAAAATAGACATCATCTGTTAAAAAACTTTGATTATCTGCTGCAATAATTTTAGATAAACTTAAAATTGCTTCTTCGTGTTTTTTTTGTTTGATAAATAATTTTGCTTGAAAAAAAGTACATCATCATAAATAACTTCTCCAGGAACTAAACCATTTACAAAAATTTTTTTAGAAGTAAATAAGCTTTCTAACTCAGAAAAAGCTTCTTCATCTTTATTTTGATATGCAAGCAATTCTGCTCTCGCTAATTGTTTTAATCCAGAAGGTATAGAATCTACAGGTTCATTATCTGAAATTTTTAAAAACAAATCTACAGCATCGTTTGCAATAAGTTGAGTTGTAGAACCTTTTAAAACTTTTAATTGTGCTTTTGCCCAAGTAAAATCTCCTTTAAAATAACTAGTTTGTGCTACTTTAAAACGCGCTTGTTGTGCTAATTCGTGATTTTTTAATTGCGTCTGAATTTGAGAAAAATAAATTAAAGCTTTATTAAATTTCCCAGTAAAGACTAAAACATCGCCAAGTTTTAATTTAATTCTTGCTTTGTCAAATTTTGTTCTAGACAATGCTAAAGCTTCTTCTAAAACAGTTTTTGCCTTTTTAGGATTGTTTTTGCTAAAGGTTAAAAAATCTGCATATTCAGTTTGTAGTTTTATGGTAAATACATTTTTACCAAACTCAGAAAATAATGATTGAAATAATTGATCTGTTTCTGGATTTTCTGTTGCTACAGCAATTTTTGATAGGTAAAGATTTGCATCAATTTTCTCTTCTTTTATAACTGATTTTTCATTGATAAAATCGAAGCATAACTTTGAAGATTCGTAGTTTTTATTTTCAAAAGCAATTTTTCCTAAGTCAAAAATTACAGATAAATCTATAGGATTCCTTTGATACAAAGCCTTCTCTTGTATTAATGCTTTGTAGTAGTCTTTTTGCTGTGTAAATAGCCAACTTAATAAAATGTTCCATTCATTTTTAGGGTTGCTAACAGATTTTTTTAAAAGTGTTTTTTTAAATAGAACATTAGTTTCACTTTCTGCATCATCTGTAATGTATTTACTAGCATATCTTTGCACTAAATTTAAGTAACTTTCTTGTTTATCAATTAGGTTTATATAAGACTCAAACATTTTCTTAAACTCACCTTTTTCCCCATAAATCTGGGCTATTTGAAAATTATAATTTGCATTTGGGTTTTTAATCATAGCTTTTTCATAAGCTAAAATGGCATTATCTAATAAACTATAATTTTTAAAAATTCGCCCAATTGTTCCTCCATACGCAGTGTTTTTATCGAGAGAATTTATGGCTTTTTTATAATTAATATTAGCCAATTCTTGTAGTTTTTGGCGTTCGAAATTATATCCTAAATACACATATAAATAACTTTGTGAGGCATCTTTTCGAATTCTATTTTTAAGTAAATTTTCTACAATTTTATAATTATCTGTTTGTTGATAACAAGAAATTAATCGATCTAAGTATGTGGTATTAAAAGGGCTTTTATCATAAAGTTTCTTGTAAATTTGAGTTGCTTTTTTATATTCTCCTTGCCTGTAATAGTTTTCAGCTAGAAGAAAATTGTTTTGAGAAGCCTTGTTTTGAGCAACAGAAAAGGCACTAATGAATAGGAAAACAACAAGAAAATATTTCTTCATAATTTCAAAGATACTTAAGATAAATGTTAAAATTTTATTAAAGCAGCTTATTTCTGTATATATATCTGTAACATTTTGGCACGAATATTGTCTATACTGTAAATAACCAATCAAAACAATAGTATGAAAGATTTAACTAACAAATACGAAAGTGCAAAAAACAACTCTATTGAGTTTATGAAAAACGGACAAATTAGTGCTTATTTTAACGCACTTTTAGAAATGAATAAATATAAAAGATTAATGGTTGCTGTAGTTGCAAACTAAAGTTAATTTACTACTGTTATCAGTTTACAGTAAGCAGCCTTAAAATAGACTGCCAACTGCTTCTGAATACTGTTTACTTTATATAGTCAAACCCACAATAAGGTACCAATACATCTGGTATTTTTATTCCATCTGCTGTTTGATAATTTTCTAAAATACCTGCTAAAACTCTTGGTAAGGCTAGAGAACTACCATTTAAAGTGTGTGCTAATTCACTTTTACCTTCCTTATTTTTAAAACGAAGCTTTAATCTATTTGCCTGAAAGGTTTCAAAGTTCGAAGCAGAACTAATTTCTAACCATCGGTCTTGCGCTGTAGAAAATAATTCAAAATCGAATGTTAATGCAGATGTAAAACCTGTATCTCCTCCACACAAACGTAAAATTCTATATGGTAATTTTAATTCTCTTAAAATTTCTTTTATATGTTCTACCATGCCGTTTAAAGCTTGGTAAGAATTATCTGGGTGTTCTATTCTTACAATTTCTACTTTATCAAATTGATGTAACCTATTTAAACCACGAACGTGTGCGCCATAACTACCTGCTTCACGTCTAAAACAAGGCGTATAACCAGTAACCGTTATTGGAAATTCTGACTCTTGTAATAAATTACCACGAAACATATTTGTAATTGGTATTTCTGCTGTTGGAATTAAATATAAATCATCTATTGTAGAATGATACATTTGTCCGTCTTTATCTGGTAATTGTCCAGTTGCAGTAGCAGATTCTGTATTTACTAAATGAGGAACTTGAACCTCTGTATAACCCGCTTTTGTATTTTTATCTAAAAAATAATTAATTAAAGCACGTTGTAATCTAGCACCTTTACCTTTATAAACAGGAAAACCAGCACCAGTAATTTTGTTACCAAGTTCAAAATCTATAATGTCGTATTTCTTTGCTAATTCCCAATGAGGTAACGCATTTTCTCCTAAATTAGGAATTGCACCTTCATTAAAAATGTTCTCATTATCTTCTTCAGATGTTCCTGCCTTTACAGTAGAATGAGGAACGTTTGGAATCTGATATAAAAGTTCTTGTAGCTCCTCTGCAAAAGAATTTAAGCTTTCAGCTAGTTCTTTAGACTTCTCTTTTAATTGAACAGTTTTTTCTTTTAAAAGATTTGCTTTTTGTACTTCTCCAGATTTAAAAAGACCTCCAATTTCTTTGGATAATTTATTAGATTCTGCCAAAGTATTATCTAAAGCAACCTGAGTTGCTCTTCTGTTTACGTCGGCAGCTAAAACCTGATCAATAATAGTTTCTGCGTTTGCAAAATTTCGTTTTGCTAATCCTGCTAAAACGGTTTCTTTGTTTTCTCTAATAAAGTGTACTTGTAACATCTTTTCATGTTTTATAAGCCACAAATATACACGAAGATTAAGACTTTAGCAATGTAGTTTTAGAGATTGTTTTTTAAGTAATTTCTTGCAATTTCTTCGTCTTTTTTAAGTTGTTGAATTAAAAACTCAATTGACTCGAATTTTTCTTCATCTCTTAAAAAGTAAATAAGCTCAATGGTTAGATTTTTAAAATACAAATCTTGATTAAAATCAAAGAAATGAACCTCTATTGTTTGATGATTTCCGTTTACAGTAGGCCTATTTCCAATATTCATCATTCCAAATACGGTTTTCGAATCAATATTAGATTTTACTACATAAACACCAGTTTTTGGTATGAGTTTATAGTTTTCTTTTACATCTATATTCGCTGTTGGATAACCAATTTTACCACCTAATTTTTTTCCATTTACAACATCTCCATTTAGCATAAAATTATATCCTAAATAATCATTAGCAGTTTTTAAATTACCAGAAGCCAACGCGCGTCTAATTTTAGTAGAACTTACAGAAACAGTATCAATATCTTGTGCAGGTATTTCTTCAACATTAAAATCATAAACATGACTATATTCTGTTAATTGAGTAATATTACCTTCTCTATTTTTTCCAAAGTGATGATCGTAGCCAATAATTAACTTAGAAATTTTAAGCTGATTTACCAAAATATCTCTCACAAATTCAAGCGCAGACATTCTAGAAAACTCTTTACTAAAAGGATGAATAATTAAATAATCTAAACCGGTTTTAGCTAATAGAGCAGCACGTTCATCAATTGTATTAATTAATTCTATAGAAGCATCTTTTTGTAACACCATTCTAGGATGCGGAAAAAAAGTTAAAACTACAGATTTTTTGTTAGCTTTTTTGGCTTCTTTAACTAGTTTTTCTATGATTTTTTGATGCCCAAAATGCACACCATCAAAAGTGCCAATGGTTACATATGTTTCCTCTTTAACAGAGAATTTAGAGGTGTTTTGTACGATATTCAAAAAAAGAAATTTTTGTAAAGAACAAATGTACAATAACTGAAATAGAAATTAAGAAGAAAATGAAGAGGTTTTTTAAGTGTATTCTTGGTTGTTAAACCTCTCTTTTTTTATGATAACCATAAAATTTGTATACAAATATTTAATAATTCAAAAAAATTGTATTTTGCGAAATAGTTAACAAATAATTCAAATTATGATAAAAAAATTTTACTAATTGCGTTCGTAGTTTTTGGTAGTGCAGCGATGTTTGCTCAAACAACCATTACTGGTACCGTAAAAGATGCAAAAACAGGAGACACACTTCCTGGTGCTAACATTAAAATTTCTAGAAAAGCTGTAGGTACAAATACAGATTTTGATGGAATGTTTGTTTTAAAAACAACAGATGTCCCACCATTTACATTAGAAATTTCTATGTTAGGATTTCAAACAGAAAAAGTTGAAATAACCAAAAACAATCAAAAGGTTGAGGTTAATTTAACAGAAAATGCAACATCTTTAGATGAAATAGTTGTTTCGGCTTCTAGAACTCCAGAACGTATTATGGAGTCTCCGGTAACTGTAGAAAGAATGGATTCTAGAGCGATTAAAAACACTTCTGCTCCTTCATTTTATGATGGTTTAGAAAACTTAAAAGGTGTAGATGTAAATACAAATAGTTTAACATTTAAGTCTGTTAATACTAGAGGGTTTGCAACTTTTTCAAACACTCGTTTTATGCAGTTAGTAGATGGTATGGATAATTCATCACCAGCATTAAATTTTGCATTAGGTAACTTGTTAGGTATGTCTGAATTAGATGTAAAAACAGTAGAGTTATTACCTGGAGCTTCTTCTGCGTTATATGGCGCAAATGCTTTTAACGGTATTATGTTTATGACAAGTAAGAGTCCTTTTGATGATCAAGGAATTAGTCTTTCTGTAAAAGGAGGAATTACAACTCAAGCCGCAGCTGGTAATAATGAATACAAAGATTTCAATATTAGAATGGCACACGCTTTTTCTGATAAATTTGCTGTAAAAGCTACACTATCTTACTTAAAAGGAGAAGAATGGCATGCAACAGATTATAGAAATACTGCTAACGGTACTTATACTTCTGGAGATAGAAATTCTGACAGAAATTATGATGGTTTAAATGTGTATGGAGATGAAGTTTCTACTAATATAAGAGGTGTTGCTCAAACTTTAGAGTCTTTAGGAGTTTTACCAGGAGGAGCTGCTGCTTTAGTACCTAGTGTAAACATTAGTAGAACAGGTTATAATGAAGTTGATTTAATGACTTATGAAGCTAAAAGTGTAAAATTTGGAGGTTCTTTAAATTACCGCCCTTTTGGTAACGACCGTTTAGAAGTTATTTGGAATTCTAAATATGGTGTAGGAAACACTATTTACCAAGGAACAAATAGATACAACATTAAAGACTTTTTTATGGAACAACATAAATTAGAATTTAGAGGTAAAAACTTCTTCGTTAGAGGATATGTAACTAATGAAGATGCTGGTAATTCGTACGATACTCGTTTTGCTGCAATTAATGTAAATAGAGCTTGGAAAGATGATAATACTTGGTTTGGAGAATATGTTGGAGCTTATACTTTAGGTACTTTAGCAGGTTTAACTTCAGATCAAGCACATGCTGCGGGTAGGCAAACAGCTGAAGCTGGAAGATTATTACCTGGCACAAGTGGTTTTAACGCTGCATTTAATTCTATAATTGAGAATCCAGATTTAACAACTGGAGCTAAATTTCAAGACAATACAAAATATTACCATGCAGATGCAAATTTAAATTTACAAGATTACATCGATTGGGCAGAAATTCAAGTAGGTGGTTCTTATAGATTGTATTCTTTAAATTCTAACGGAAGTATCTTTACTGATTACGATGGACCAATTGAATATAATGAGTATGGTGTTTATACACAATTACAAAAGAAATTTTTGGAAGATGATCGTTTAAAGTTTACTGCTTCTGTACGTTATGATAAAGCTCAAAATTTTGATGGTAATGTTTCTCCTAGAATTTCATTTGCGTATGCAGCTGGTGAAGATAAGAATCAAAACTTTAGAGCTTCTTTTCAAACAGGATTTAGAAACCCAACAACACAAGATCAATACATTGGTTTAAATGCAGGTCAAGCTTATTTAGTAGGATCTGCACCAGATAATTTAGATAGATACCAAACACAACCTTTATTAGTAAGTGGTTTCGGTCAAGGAGTTATTGGAGCTCCAACAATTCAAGTTTCTGGTAGAGCTGCATATGAAAATGCTTATTCAGCTAGTTCAGTTACAGCTTTTGCTGCGGGGCAAGTTGCAACACCTACCGTTTCTAATGTAGCTTTAGTGGCGCCAGAAAAAGTAACTGCTTACGAAGTTGGTTATAGAGGTTTAGTTGAGGCAGGAGAACAAAGATTTACTGTAGATTTAAGTGTTTATTATAATAGTTATGAAGACTTTATTGCTGGTAAAAACGTTGTAACACCTTTCTATGGAACTGTAGGAGATAACTCTTTATCTTTAGCAGCTTTAGGTAATGGAGATTATACAGTATTTCAAACGTATACAAATTCTGCAGCAGATATTAGTTCTTACGGTGCAACTATAGGTGTTAATACTAGCATTCTAAATGGGTTTAACTTAGGTTTAAATTATACGTATGCTAAATTTGATTTTGATCAAGCATCAGATCCAGATTTTGAAGCAGGTTTTAATACACCAGAGCATAAAGTAAAAGTTCAGTTTGGAAAAAGAGACCTATTCGAAAACTTTGGTTTTAATATTAATGCTAGATGGCAAGATGAATACAGATGGGAATCTACTTTCTTAGATGCTACAATTGCTTCAAGAACTGTTTTAGATGCTCAAATTAATTATAGAGTTCCTGCTTGGAAATCTATATTTAAACTTGGTGGTGCTAACTTAACAGGTAAAGAATATGTAAGTGCTCCAGGTGTAGGTGCTGTAGGTTCTCAGTACTACCTTTCTTGGACAATTAATAACTAATAATAATTAAGATATTTTATGAAAAATTATAAATATATAGGTTTGTTTCTTTTATCACTTGGATTTGTTTCTTGTGATGTAGATAACGAATTAGAAGCAATACCTGCAGAGGTTGTTGCAAATGTAGCATTAAACACAAACGGATTAGATTTTTCTAAATACGTTTCTGTTGGCGCCTCTTTTACTGCAGGATATACAGACGGAGCAATGTTTAAAGCAGGGCAAGAAAACTCATTTCCTAATATTTTAGCAAAAAAGTTTGGTACAGATTTTAAGCAACCTTTAATGAATGATAATATTGGAGGTTTAGTTTTTAATGGAGCTACAGTTGCACAACCAAGATTTTATTTTGATGGTGCAGGACCAGCAGTTTTACCTGCTACACCAACAACTCAATTAGGAGCGCCTGTTGCAGGACCTTTTAATAATTTTGGAGCACCAGGTGCCAAAAGTTTTCATTTAACAGTTCCTGGTTATGGAGCTTTAAACCCTTATTTTGGTAGAATGGCATCTAGCCCAATGGCTACTGTAATGGGTGATGCTTTAGCACAAAACCCAACATTTTTTACGTTATCAGAAATTGGTGGTAATGATGTTTTAGGATATGCACTTTCTGGTGGTTCTGGAGTAGATCAAACAGGGAACTTTGATCCTTCTACATATGGAGGTAGTGATATTACTGACCCTAATGTTTTTGCACAAGTTTTTAATGGTATGGTTACTGCTTTAACAGCAAACGGAGCAAAAGGTGTTGTTGCTAATGTGCCTTATATTACAGATTTAGCAAATTTTACAACAATTCCTTATAATTCTTTAGACCCTTCTCTTCCAGCTTTAGCTCCGCAAATTGATGCTTTAAATGCACAATTATATGGTGTTTTAAAAGGTATTTTTACTGCATATGGTGAGCCAAATAGAATAGATGTACTTTCTAAAACTATGGCAAATCCATTGTTAATTTTAGATGAAGATGCTACTGATATGTCTGCACAAATTAGAGGTGCTCTAACTCCTGTTTTAGGAGCTCCAACAGCTGGTGCTTTTGGTGCAATTTTTGGTAAAGCAAGACAAGCAACAGAAAATGATTTAATTTTATTAGCAACACTGCCTAACATTGCTACAACAGTTCCTGGTGTACCAGCTCCTATAAATGTAAATGGTGTAAGTTATCCTTTACAAGATCAGTGGGTTTTAACACCACAAGAACAAATGGCAATTAAAACAGCTACAGATGCTTATAATACAACAATTGCTGCAGTTGCAGATACAAATCCTAACGTAGCTTTAGTAGACTTTAAAGGTGTTTTAACTGAAGCTTCTACAGGTATTATGTTTGACAAATATACAATGACAACTAGTTTAGTAACTGGTGGTTTAGTTAGTTTAGATGGTGTTCATTTAACAGCAAGAGGTTATGCTTTAATGGCTAATAAAATTTTAGCAGCTATGGATGCTAAATTTGGTTCTAACTTTACTTCTGCTACAGATGGTTTAGCAAAAGCAGGTGACTATCCTACAAACTATTCTCCAGCATTGAGATAGTAGTTAAATTAGATATAATTTAAAAAGGTTGAGAATTAATTCTCAACCTTTTTTTTATAGGATTAAAACACCAAACAGAAAAAGATTTACAAAGTAACTTTCAGTTTTCTAACATTAGTAATTATGATAGCATTCTATGTGCTCTTTTAACACCTGCAACCAAAATATCTATTTCTTCTTTTGTATTGTAAAATGAGAAGGAAGCTCTTACAGTTCCTGGTATTTTATAGAAGTTCATAATTGGCTGCGCACAATGATGCCCAGTTCTAACAGCAATTCCTAATTTATCTAAAATAGCACCAATATCATAAGGATGAATTTCATTAATATTAAAAGAGATAACTGCAGTTTTATCAGAAGAGGTTCCGTAAACTTTTAAACCTTCAATCTTTAAAAGTTCTTCTGTTGCATAGTTTAAAAGTTCATTTTCGTAGGCAGCAATTGTATTAAAACCTACAGAATTCATATAATCTATAGCTGCTCCAAAAGCGATTCCACCACAAATATTTGGCGTTCCTGCTTCAAATTTATGAGGTAAACCTGCATAGGTTGTTTTTTCGAAAGTAACTGTTTCAATCATTTCTCCACCACCTTGGTACGGCGGTAATTTCTCTAACCATTCTTTTTTTCCGTATAACAAACCAACACCAGTTGGCCCGCATAATTTATGTGCAGAAGCAACATAAAAATCAACATCTAAAGCTTGTACATCTGGTTTAATATGTGGTGTTGCTTGCGCGCCATCTATTAAAACTGCAGCGTTAAATTTATGTGCAGCATCAATTATTTCTTTAATAGGGTTTATGGTTCCTAAAGCATTAGAAACATGATTACAAAATACTAGTTTTGTGTTCTCATTTAAAAGTTGATGATATGTTTTCATATCTAAAGATCCTTCTTCCGTCATCGGAATTACCTTTAAAATTGCTCCTGTTTTTTCGCACAACATTTGCCAAGGAACAATATTAGAATGATGTTCTAATGCAGAAACAATAATTTCATCGCCTTTATTAAGAAGCGCAGCAAAACCTGAGGCAACAATATTTATACTATGCGTTGTACCAGCAGTTAAAATAATTTCGAAACTTTCTTTAGCATTAAAATGTTGTTGTACTTTAATACGTGCTTCTTCGTATTTATCTGTTGCTTCTTGGCTTAAAGTATGAACGCCTCTATGAATATTTGCATTGTAATTGCTATAATAATCTACAATAGTATCAATCACAATTTGAGGTGTTTGTGAAGTAGCGGCATTATCAAAATAGACTAAAGGTTTTCCGTGAACCGTTCTTTTTAGAATAGGGAAATCTTCTCTAATTTTATCAACATTAAACATAGTATTCATTTTATAAGACAAAGATAAACCTTGCATTGTTAAAGTGGTAAAAAAGTCAATATGAATTTCTTATTTTTACATCACTAAATAGCATTATCAATGAAAAATTTAAAAAGAGTTCTTTTAGCATTACTTGTAATTATTATAGTAGCTGTCGTTTATAATTACCCTAAACTAAATATTTTAGCAGGTTATTCTGCAAAAAGTATGGCCTCTTCTATTTATGTAGCAGATAGAAGTTTGGAACTTACAGATACAACAGATAATAATTTTTCACCTATTAATTTAGCTGATGACACTGTAAATTCTGTTGAGAAATCTGCAACATCAAGTGCATTTGGTTTATTAACAAGAAAAGCATTTTATAGAGAAGGTTTAGGTGCTGTTTTAGCTTTAGAAGAAGAAGATTTAAATAAAAAATATTTAGCCCCTAAAAGAGCTTTACCAGATAATACAACACCATTTCCGTTTGGAAATGCAGCACAAAAAGATACTGTTTTTAATAATGTAGATTACTCTAAAATTAATACAACATTAGATGTTTTATTTCATCCCGAAAATAAAACTAGAGCTGCTGTTGTAGTTTATAAAAACCAAATAATAGCAGAACGTTACGCAGACGGATTTACAAAAAACTCTAAACTTTTAGGTTGGTCTATGACTAAAAGTATTGTGAGTACTTTATTTGGGGTTTTAGAACATCAAGATAAAATTAATGTTGAAAATGCGGCACCTTTTGAGGCATGGAAAAAAGACAACCGAAAAGAGATTACAATACATAATTTATTGCAAATGAACTCCGGTTTAGAATGGGATGAAGATTACAATACAATTTCAGACGTTTCTAAGATGTTGTTTTTAGAAAGAGATATGACGAGACCGCAAATAGATAAACCTTTGGTAGGTAAGCCTAATGAAAGTTGGAATTATTCTTCTGGTACTACAAATATGTTATCTGGTATTATTCGTAAACAGTTTAAAACACATCAAGAATATTTAGATTTTTGGTATACCGATTTAATTGATAAAATTGGTATGAATTCTATGATTGTAGAAACTGATTTAGCGGGCAATTATGTAGGTTCTTCTTATGCTTGGGCAACTGCTAGAGATTGGTCTAAACTAGGATTATTGTATTTAAACAATGGTTATTGGAACGGAAAGGAGTTGTTTAATGAAGATTGGGTAAAATACGCTACTAAACCAACTCCAACTTCTAATGGTTGGTATGGTGCTCAAATTTGGTTAAATGCTGGTAAAAGATATCCAAACGTGCCAGAAAGCATGTATTTCTTTAGCGGATATCAAGGTCAGAATGTTTTTATTTTCCCAGAACAAGATTTAGTGGTTGTAAGAATGGGATTGTCTAAAAACGCAGATGTAGACGTATTGTTAAGCGGAATTATTGAAAGTATTAAATAGTTATTTATTCTTCTCTTTTAATAAACTTAATAATAGCGATATAAAACCAATAGGAATAGTTATTTAGGAATTTTTATTGTTATGATTTTCTGTAGGATTTAAAATACAAATACCATAACCTAGTAAAACTACTCCAAGAAAAAACAATAGTGTTTTAACTGTTTTATTCATGAAATAAGTTTTACTAAAGTTACAAAAAAACCACGCAAATTGCGTGGTTTATATTTTATACAGAAAGTAACGTTGTTATTTACAAGTCGAAACCAATATCTACACCTAGTTTATTGGCAATAATTTTAGTAATTCTAGACTTTACTTCTGGTATTTTAACGCTTTCTAAAACTGTATTTGCAAAAGCAAACATTAGTAAAGCTTTACCTTCTTTTTTAGGAATACCACGTTGTTGCATGTAAAATAAAGCATCATCATCTAACTGACCAATTGTACAACCGTGAGAACATTTTACATCATCGGCAAAAATTTCTAGTTGAGGTTTAGCATTAATAGTAGCTTTATCACTTATCAGCACATTGTTGTTTTGTTGATATGCGTTTGTTTTCTGAGCTTCTTTATTAACAATTACTTTACCATTAAAAACACCTGTAGAACGATCATTAAAGATTCCTTTATAATCTTGATGAGATTCGCAATTTGGTTCTATGTGATGTACCAAAGTATGATGATCTACGTGTTGTTTCCCTTCAATAATTGTAATTCCTTTTAAGATAGAGTCCATATGTTCTCCACGTTGATAGAAATTTAAGTTGTTTCTGGTGATATTTCCTCCAAAAGAGAATGTATGCACAGAAACAACACTATTTGTTTTTTGTTCTATGTAAGAATTATCAACTAAAGAAGCATTTATATTATCATTCTGAATTTTATAAATATCTACTGTAGAGTTTTTAGCAGCAAAAACTTCTGTTACTATATTAGATAACACAGCATTGTCTGTTAAACTTTGGTTGCGCTCTATAATTTGCACATGTGCATTTTCTTCTACTACAATTAAATTTCTTGGCTGAACCATCGTTGCAGCTTCAGAACCTGTTGTAAAATTGATAATTTGAATAGGTTTTTCTACTTCTACATTTCTAGGAATGTTAATGTAAGCACCTTCATTAGCAAAAGCAGTATTTAACGATGTTAAATTATCTTGTTTCGCTATTTTGTTAAAATAGTTTTCTACTACTGCGCTGTATTTAGATTTTTTTAATGCTGCAGACATTAAGCAAACATCAATAGCATCATGTGTTGTTTCTGATAAAAATGAACTGTATTTACCATCAATAAAAACAACTTTATATGTGTCTATATCATGTATAAAGTATTTTTTTACATCAGCTAAATCAACTGTAACTTCTTTATCAGGAAAGATGCTATAATCGTTCTTTAAAACTGAGTTTAAAGAAGTGTATTTCCAAGCTTCCAACTTTTTTGTTGGGAAACCAAGTTTTTCAAAATTTTCTAGCGCTTCTGTTCTAACCTCATGAATGTCAGAATTGATATCAATTCCGTTTTCAAAAGCAACATAAGATGATAGTATTTTTTCTTTTAATTCCATTGTTTCAGTCTTCAGTACTCAGTCTTCAGTTGGCAGTTTATGAATTTTCATTAAACTATTGTAGACTGACTATTTTTTATTCTTAACTTAATTTTAGGCGCAGTTGCTGACTGCAAACTACTACTGATTTTACTGCGAACCTATACTAGTTCTTGCTTTATCCAATCGTATCCTTTTGCTTCTAGTTCTAAAGCTAAAGAAGCATCACCAGATTTTACAATTTTACCATCGTGTAAAACATGTACAAAATCTGGAACGATATAATCTAATAAACGTTGGTAATGCGTAATTACAATTACTGCGTTGTCTTTAGATTTTAATTTATTTACACCATTTGCAACAATACGTAAAGCATCAATATCTAAACCAGAATCCGTTTCATCCAAAATAGCTAATTTTGGTTCTAACATTGCCATTTGAAAAATTTCGTTACGTTTCTTTTCTCCTCCAGAAAAACCTTCGTTTAAAGAACGAGATAAGAATTTACGGTCTATTTCTAACAATTCAGATTTTTCACGAATCATTTTTAACATGTCTTTTGCTGGCATGTCTTCCAAACCTTTTGCTTTACGAGTTTCGTTAATAGCAGTTTTAATAAAGTTGGTAACAGAAACTCCAGGAATTTCTACTGGATATTGGAAAGATAAAAAGACACCATTATGCGCTCTTTCTTCAGGAGCTAATTCGCTAATACCTTCTCCTTCTAATTCAATAGTTCCGTCAGTAACTTCATAATCTTCTTTACCTGCAATAATATTTGCCAAAGTACTTTTTCCAGCACCATTTGGTCCCATTATTGCGTGAACCTCACCTGCTTTTACTTCTATATTCAATCCTTTTAAGATTGCTTTTTCTTCGATTGAAGCGTGTAAATTTTCTATTTTTAACATCTTATTTATGCTGTTGGCTTCTAGCTTTTGGCTATTGGCGGTTTAATAATTCTTCTAATTTTTTGTATGCTATTGGAGAATGCTGAATAATTACTTCAGCATTTTTTTCTTTTGCAAAAGTTTCAAACTTATTCATACTTTCTAAAGTTTCTTCCACATTATAATTAAATGATGGGACTCCTTTGTTTCTTCTATTTTCTTCAAAGTGATATAAATCTCCTGTTAATAAAACAGGTTTTTCTAATCCTGTAACTTCAACATATAATACTTGATGACCAATTGTATGACCAGGCATATATTTTATAATTACAGTTCCGTCTCCATAAACATCATAATCTCCATTAATTTTTTTAACGTTTGTTAAACTAGCTAATGCAGGGTTTTTTGTTTTTAAAGTATCACTTAAGTTAAAGTTGTATTCGTTTTCTTGTACTAACCAAGTTGCGTTTTTCATTAAATTTGCATGTCCTGTATGATCAAAATGCGAATGCGACATGGCAAAATAGTTAAAGTCTTCAATTTTTAAATCAATAGTTTTTAATTGATTTGCTAAAGAATCTGGTCTTTGAATTCTAAAAACACCACTTGGTTCGTTAAAAGGTTCTGGTACAACTAGGCTTTCTGGCAAACCTGCATCCCACATTAAGTTTCCTTTTGGGTGTGAAATTACATAATATGCATCTGTAAATTGTTTTGTTTGCCCTGTATAAGTAGTATCTTGAGAAAAAACCTCTAACTTTTTCACAAAAATAGAACCACCAACCAATTGAAATAATTTTACTTCTGGTTTTTTTACAATTACTTCTTTTTTATCAGCTTTTTTACAGCTAATAATTGAAATTGTAAGTAGTAAGAAAAGTATTTTTTTCATCATTATAATTTTTATCCTACAGATCCTTCAAGTGAAATTTCCAATAATTTTTGAGCCTCTACAGCAAATTCCATTGGTAATTTATTTAAAACTTCTTTACTAAAACCGTTTACTATTAAAGCAATTGCTTTTTCTGTATCGATACCACGTTGATTACAGTAAAATAATTGTTCTTCACCAATTTTACTTGTAGTAGCTTCGTGCTCTATTTGTGCCGATTTATTTTTAGCTTCTATATAAGGAAACGTATGTGCACCACATGAATTACCCATTAAAAGAGAATCGCATTGAGAAAAATTACGAGCGTTTTCTGCTCTAGAATTTATCTGAACTAAACCTCTATATGAGTTTTGAGAATTACCTGCAGAAATACCTTTAGAAATAATGGTAGACTTAGTGTTTTTACCTAAGTGAATCATTTTTGTACCTGTATCTGCTTGTTGATGGTTGTTTGTAACTGCAATTGAGTAAAATTCACCAACAGAATTGTTTCCTTTTAATATACAAGAAGGATATTTCCAAGTTACAGCAGAACCTGTTTCTACTTGTGTCCAAGAAATTTTAGCATTTGTTTCGCATAAACCTCTTTTAGTTACAAAATTATAAACTCCACCTTTTCCTTCTTTGTTACCAGGATACCAGTTTTGTACTGTCGAATATTTAATTTCGGCATCGTCCATTGCAATTAATTCTACAACGGCTGCATGTAATTGATTTTCATCTCTACTTGGAGCTGTACAACCTTCTAAATACGAAACATAACTTCCTGCATCTGCAACAACTAGTGTTCTTTCAAACTGACCAGTTCCACCTTCATTAATTCTAAAATATGTAGATAATTCCATTGGGCATTTAACTCCTTTTGGAATGTAACAGAAAGATCCATCAGAAAAAACTGCCGAATTTAATGCCGCATAAAAGTTGTCTGTAGTTGGTACAACAGTACCTAAATATTTTCTCACCAATTCTGGATGTTCTTGAATTGCTTCAGAAATAGGCATAAAAATAATACCTTTTTCACCTAATGTTTTCTTAAAAGTTGTTGCTACAGAAACAGAATCCATAACAATATCTACAGCAACATTAGCTAATTTTTTTTGTTCGTCTAAAGAAATTCCTAAACGTTTAAAAGTATCTAATAACTCAGGATCTACCTCGTCTAAAGAATTTAATTTCGGCTTTTCTTTTGGAGCAGAATAATAAGCAATGTCTTGAAATTTTGGTTTTTCATAATGCACATTTGCCCATTCTGGTTCTTCCATTTGTTCCCAAACTCTAAAAGCTTCTAATCGCCAATCGGTCATCCATTGAGGCTCATTTTTCTTTTTAGAAATTGCTCTTACAACATCTTCGTTTAACCCTTTTGCAAAAGTTTCACTTTCTATATCTGTATAGAAACCGTATTTATATTCTTGGGTTTCTAATTCTTTTTCTAAATCGTCTTCTGTATACTTACTCATACATTTAGGTTATAATGTTAAAAAGTAGAAAGTTTATAAAGTTGAATGTAGGTATTTTAACAAACTACTTATCAATTTTGAAACTTCGTTTACTTTTAACTTTAATTCTTCAAACTCTATTTTATTAATATATTTTATATCAAAAGCTAAATATAATTGAGAACGAACTTCGCCCGCAGAAGCTTTAGCTATGTATAAAAATCGAATAAACTCTTTTGTTGTCTGTCTTTCAAATCCTTCAGCAATGTTTGATGAAATTGAAACTGACGTTTTTCTTATTTGATCTTTTAGTCCAAAATCTTTAGTAAATAAATCATTTGAATTGGTTATTTATATATGATTACGTTTAGTTCTCTCGCTTTTTGCCATGAAAGGATTTCTTCAAAAGAGCTAAATTTTTCCATCTTTACTTTTTGTTTTCAATCAACTTTATAAACTAAAAGACTCCCCACAACCACAAGTTCTATTTGCGTTTGGGTTATTAAATACAAAACCTTTTCCGTTTAAACCTCCAGAATATTCTAAGGTTGTACCTACTAAATATAAAAAGCTCTTTTTGTCAACAACAATTTTCACATCATTTTCTTCAAAAAGTTTGTCGTTTTCTTGTTGTGTTTTATCAAATGTTAAATCATACGATAAACCTGAACAACCGCCACTTTTTACACCAACTCTCACATAGTCTTTTGTTGCGTCAAAACCATCGTCAGTCATTAGTTCTATGACTTTCTTTTTTGCTGTGTCTGAAACTTTTATCATAATTTTAAATAGATTAAATCTAAATTGGATGCAAATATACGATATAAGTCGCATAAAAACTGCAAACTTTCATTATGAAACTGAATGTAATTATTGGTTTTATTTATTTCTCTTGGAAGTCTTGATTATTGATGAATTCTAAATCGGAAAGTGATAGTAAAAAAGCTTTTAAATCTGCTTTGTCTTTTGTACTTAAATTTACGCCTCCTTCATTTACTTTTTTCATTAAAGGATCTATTGTAGATGACGGTTTTAAACCAATTGAATAATGATTGATAACTTCTTCTAAAGTTGCAAACCTACCATCGTGCATATATGGCGCAGTGAAAGCTAAATTTCTTAAAGATGGCGATCTAAATTTTCCGTTATCTGCAGGATCACCAGTAATTGCTCCCAAACCTAAATCAGAAAAAGTAGCATCTAAACCATTGTTATGGAATTTATTATCAGTCCAAAGAGGATTGTTATTACTTCCATGACAGTGGAAACAATCACCTCTTGCCTCATCCATAAAAACATCAAAACCGTTTTGTTCTTCTGTTGTTAAAGTAGTTTCCCCTTTTAGAAATTTATCAAATTTAGAATTACCAGATATAATTGTCCTTTCAAATTGAGCAATAGCTTTTGTTACTAAGGTAGAATCTATTGTTGAGGTTCCAAACGCTTGTAGAAAAAGGACAGGATATTCTGAATGTTCTTGTAATTTTTTTGCAACAACTGTCCAGTTAGCATGCATTTCTATAGGATTTGTTACGGGTTCAAAAGCTTGTTTTTCTAAACTGAATTCTTTTCCATCCCAAGTAAAAAGTTCGTCAAAATTCCAAGCTAAATTAAATAATGGCATTGAATTTCTATTTCCAAAACTACCATCAATTCCATCGCTAAATGGTCTATTGTCGGTAAATGCTATTTTTGGATCGTGACAAGTAGCACAAGATTGTGTACTGTTACCAGACAAAATTTTATCAAAAAACAACTTTTTACCTAACGCTACACCTTCTTTAGTTAATGGGTTATTTGTAGGAATTATTGGAGCTATTAATTTATCTGCAAATAATTGTGGAATTTTTAAATTGTATGGAATTGGTACATACGTTTCTTCTTCTTTTGATGAACAATTCATCAGAAGGAAGAAAGATATAAGTAAAATATAAATATTTTTCATATTTGAGACCTTTCGACTGAGCTCAAGGTGACAGTTAACTTAAATTATTGAGAAACTTCACCCAAAGAAAAAACTGATTTTCCGTTTGCTCTCATTAATTTCTGTGCTTCAAAATTTGGCATTAAAACAGTATTTAACTCATTTAAATCCCAAGTATTTGGGTTTTTAAACCACTCTGCAATATTCATTTTAACCTCTATAGTCACTTCGCTTTTCTCTGCAATAAAGCTGTTAAAATTTACATTAAATGAAGTGTCTTCAAAAACTAAATTGTCAGGATCTGTTCTATCTACAGCTCTTATTGAATGATAATTAAAATTTGCATCTTGGTTATTAGTATCTTTGTATTTACCGTCAAATTGCATAAAATGATATCCGCCACCTAGCATTGAAGGAACGTTAAAAGATGCCGAGTTTAAATCTTGATATATTCCATCTGTGTTGTCTTCATCTTTAAATCCAAAAGTAAAATATAGTTCTAATTCATGGTAAGTTGATCCTTTTTCAATTTCATTAAAAGAAAGTTCCATTCCAGAGTTTTCTCCTATATTAATTAAATGATGGTTTATTTTTTGATTCCCAATTTTTAGGTTAGAAAGTACATACCTTAAACGATTTATACTCACAGATTCACCATTTTCTGTTGTGAATTTAAAGTTATTAAAATCTGATGATGTTACAGGAACTCCATTCCAATGATGTGTAAATTTTAAAGTTATATTTACAGGAATCTGATTTACACAACAATTTAATTCTGCTTCTTTACATGCAGAGAAAGAGATTACAAGTACTAAAAGGCTAATTATTTTTTTCATTAATTCTATTTTATTTTAATAATTAAGGCGTCAGAAAAACCTTTGTTTTCGGTAATATCTGCATTTGAGCTACCACTTTCTCCAACAGCAATTATTGTTTTGTTATTTAACTCTACTGCATCATACAGAAAATCAATTTCTGAGCCACCAACAAGTTTTTGCCATTCTATTTCACCTTCTGAATCTACTTTAAGAACCCAAGCATCATTTTGTCCTTGATTTGTAAAACCAGCATCAGAACTTCTCGAGCTTCCAGAAATTACAAATCCGTTATCTTGTGTGTTAGATATAGAACGAGCTACATCAAAACTAGTTGCTCCAATTGTTTTCTCCCAAATTAGAGTTCCTTGAGAATCTATTTTTATCATCCATAAATCTGCAGCTCCTTGGTTTTTAGAAACATCAGTATCAGAACTTCTAGTATCTCCTACAACGATAAAATTACCATCATTTGTGTTGGTAATTGCTCTTGGTTCATCTATTTCTGAACCGCCAAAACTTTTTTCCCAAATTAAATCGCCATTGTTAGAAATTTTTAAGATCCAAAAATCATAAGTTCCTTTATTGTTGGAAATATTGAAATCTTCACTATCTGATGAGGCTGCAATTATAAAGCTGTTATCTGGTGTTTCTATTACGCCAAAAGGAGAATCTGTAAAGGAACCTCCAAAATATTTACTCCATTCTAAATTACCGTTAGAAGATAGTTTTATAGCCCAAACATCACCTCCAGCATGTCGTTGTGCGCTTTTCGAGTTTCCTTCTCCTCCAGATGCAGAAACATCTAAAACACCGGTTAAAAGATAACCATTGTCTTTTGTGTTTGTTAAAGAAAATCCTTTGTCTGATCCAGAATAACCGAAAGATTTTTGCCAAATTAGATCACCATTAACAGAAATTTTTAGTATCCAAAAGTCTTGTGACCCTGCATTTTGAGTTACATCTAGATCAAAGCTATTTGCATACCCTAATAGCGCAAAACCACCATCATTTGTAGCTATAATATCTATACCTCTGTCATCATCAGAACCACCAAAAGTCTTGTTCCAAAGTAACTCATCATCAGCAGAAAATTTCATTACCCAGAAATCAAAACTTTCATTTGTTTTATTTTGAATATCAAAATCGTTACTTTGGGTATAGCCTAAAACGGCATAACCACCATCGATAGTTTTAACGATAGAATTTAAAACGTCATTTTTAGAACCTCCAAAAGTTTGAACATTGTTTATTTCTCCTGTATTTTTAATAACAGTAGGAGTTGTTGGAATGTCTTCTTTAGAACAGTTGTATAAAAAGAAGAGTAGAATTAAGTAGCAAATGTTTTTCATAAATAAATTAAGAACCTGATTTTCTTATCACAAAAAAGCCACTATTAATATCGCTAACAATAATGTTTCCACTAGGAAAATATGGATAAACATTCCAAACACCATTAAATGCAGCCATGTCGTTATCTGGATATGTATCAAAATAACCTACTTCAGTAATGGTTTTATTTTCTATATTAGAAATGTCTAACATTCTAACCCCAGCTGTATAATTAGCTAGGTAATAAGTGTTTCCTTTTACATATCCATTATGGTCTACAGCGGCAGAACTACCTGAATAATCAAAATGATGAACAGGATTATCTAAGTCTGTAAAATCAAAAACAATAGTTCTTGTATTTAAACCTTTTCTAAGTTCGTCTAATTCATCACCTAAAATAAAATATTTAAAATCTTCTGTAAACCAACCTTGATGCGTGTACTCTACATTAGAATAACTAATTGCTGATAATTTTATGGGATTGCTTTTATCTGTAATATCTACAATTACAACCTCTACTTCATTACTACCAATTAAAATTTCTTTTCCTTGGTGTTCTGTATCTGGTCCGTTATAAGTTACCACTTGTGCATCATGAGAATAATTGATAAAACCACCTTCATCAATTGGGTTCGCAGGATCTTCAATATTTATAAACAAAGGTCCGCCTTTATAAGTTCCGCTTCTTGTTGTGCCAACTGGGTACACATAGTCTTTGGTTTTATTTATGACAATATTATGTGCGCTTCCAAAACCGGTATAATCGTAATCACTTTCAAAAACTACAGGAGGATTTGTTACATTTCTTAATTTTTCTAAATTAAAAATTTGCATTCCATGATCTGCAGCTTCACTAACAACATAAGCTACAGTATTATGAACTTTTACATCTCTCCAAGAACTGTTTACGGTTCTAGTAGCAAGAGTTCCTAATATTACAACCTCTGTTGGATTTGTAATATCTATAAAAGTAATGCCTTTATTGGTTCCCATCAAGGCATATTCTTTATTGTCTAAGGGATCTGTCCAACCCCAGCAATCATTACCTTTTGTTCCAATTCCGCCAATTTCTTCGAGAGAAATATAATCTAGTAAATCGTAATCGTTACAAGGATATTCTCCTGCAAAACCATTTTCACATTTTTCTAGAGGTATTATAGATAATACATCTCCATTTGGCTGAAAACCATCATTTTTTGTGCAACTAATAGCAGCAATAAAAACGACTAAAAGCAGTTTTTTAAACATCTTTTTTAATTATTTAATTACAAGTTTACTTGTTCTTAGGTTGTTAATCTTAATTAGATATATTCCTTTTTTAAGTCCTTTTGTATTTAAAACGTATTCTGTACTATTAATATTATTTTCTTCTCTTACTTTTTGACCTAATAAAGAATATAATTGTACACTTTTTACAAATTGATTGTTAGAAGATTTTATAATTGTATTTTCTGAAGCCGGATTTGGAAAAACAGAAAATGATTTATTTAATTCTTGATTTTCTAAACCTAAAGTTCCACTTTTTCTAATTACAAATAAACCTCTTTCAATATCATTAATAATAAGATTACCACTTGCAAAATAAGGATATACGCTCCATGCACCATTAAAAGAGGTAGCGTCATTTTCTGGATGCGTATCAAAATATCCAACTTCTGTCATAGAATTAGTAGAAGCACTAATATTTGTTATGTCTAATACTCTTAGACCTGCATTATAATTAGCTAAGTAAAAAAGGTTCCCTTTTACATATCCGTTGTGATCTATTGCTGCAGAAGGACCAAAGTAAGTTGACGATAATTTAGGGTTATCTAAATCTTCAAAATCAAATACTAAAGTTCTAGAATTCATTCCAATTTTTTGTTCATCTTGTTCATCACCTAAAATAAAATAACGTTGATCTTCTGTAAACCAACCTTGGTGTGTGTAAACAGTCTGAGAATAACCAATTTCTGCTATTTTTATCACATTATTTTTGTCTGTAACATCCAAAATTGTTACTTCAGTTTCATTACTTCCAATAAATATTTCTTTTCCTTTATGTTCTGTATCTGGTCCGTCATATTTTACAACTTGAACATCATGAGAATATCCTGCATTTGCATAATGGTTAATTTTAGTTGGGTTTTTGGGGTCTGATATATCAACAAAAATTGGTCCTCCGTTAAAAATTCTTGAACCTCTAAAATTTTTACATCCTACTAAATAAGCAACACCACTATCTTCATTAATAAAAATATTATGGCAGCTACCTAAAAAATCGGTATTATAAATTACATCTGCAGTAAAATTTTGAGCAGAAGTAAGGCCTCGTAATTTTGTTAAATCAAAAACTTGCATACCGTGTGCACCAACATTATCTGCTACAATAAAAGCATGGTCTTTATATACTTTAACATCTCTCCAATAATTATTACCAGCATTAGAATCTAACCTTCCTAAGAAAATAGGATTAACCGGGTCTGTAACATCTACAAACGCTGTACTATTTGTCATAGCAGCAATTGCATATTCTTTTCCAGTAGTCGAATCTGTCCAACCCCAAATATCACTACCTTCTGGGTTGCCATTAGTATTGGCTAATATGTTTACAGGTACGTTAGATAGTAAATCGTAATCTTTACATGGGTAGATACCTGCTTTACCATTAGAACAAGGGGTTTGAGCACATATTAATTGTGCAAAAAAAGAAATAATAGCGTAGTTTTTTTCATGTTTTTTTAAGTATATGTCAAAAATACTACTAAAAATGTAAAATTATTAATTTTCTATGTTAAAGTAACTCTTTCTTTTTTAGAATGTACCTATCTTTGCACTATGTTAGAAGATAAAAATACACAAAAAACATCATTAGCAGAACTAGGAGAGTTTGGCTTAATTAATCATATTACAAAATACTTTAAAATTAATCATTCGTCTACTGTAAAAGGAGTTGGAGATGATACTGCTGTTTTAGATGCTTCAGAGAAACAAACCCTAGTTACTACAGATTTGTTAATTGAAGGTGTACATTTTGATTTAAGCTATATGCCACTTAAGCATTTAGGATATAAGGCTGTAATGGTAAACCTATCTGATGTGTATGCAATGAATGGTGTTGCAGAACAAATAACGGTTTCTATTGCGGTTTCAAATAGATTTCCTTTAGAGGCAATTGAAGAATTGTATGCAGGAATTCAATTAGGTTGTGAAACTTATAATGTAGATTTAATTGGTGGAGATACAACTTCATCTACAAAAGGAATTTTAATTTCTGTAACTGCAATTGGTAAAGCAACTAAAGAAGAAGTTGTATATAGAAATGGAGCAAAAGAAACCGATTTAATTGTAGTTTCTGGAGATTTAGGTGCTGCATATTTAGGGTTACAAGTTTTAGAAAGAGAAAAACAAGTTTTTAAGGTAGACCCAAACAATCAGCCAGATTTAGACAATTATACGTATTTAATTGAACGTCAGTTAAAACCAGAAGCTCGTAAAGATGTTGCAGGATTGCTAAAAGAATTGGAAGTAAAACCAACATCTATGATTGATATTTCTGATGGACTTTCTTCAGAGCTTTTTCATATTTGTACACAAAGTAAAGTAGGTTGTAAAGTTTACGAAGATAAATTACCATTAGATCCTCAAGTAATTTCTGCTTGTGAAGAGTTTGAACTAGATTCTACAATGGTTGCTTTAAGTGGTGGTGAAGATTATGAAATCCTATTTACCGTGCCAATTGCAGATTTTGATAAGATTAAAGGGAATCCTAATTTTTCTATTGTTGGTCATGTTGTTGCAGAAAACCAAGGTTTAAATTTAGTTACTAGAGCAAACCAAGAAATTGAATTGAAAGCCCAGGGATGGAGTTCAATTAAAGGGTAATTAATTTTAATAAAAAATATATTACAAAAGAGCAAGCTTTATAAGTTTGCTCTTTTTTATTTTTAGAAACTTTAATTTAAAACTAACATTTTTTTATAAAGTTTTTTAAGACATCTAAGACATCGTCTTTATTTTCTATGTGACTCATATGACCGTTAGAAAAAACAACAACTTCAGAATTGGTTTTTTTAGCTTCCTCATTAATTAAGTTAACATTTAAAACAGGATCTTTTTCACCCGCAATTATTAACTTTTTAAAATTATTTTCTGCTAAAACATGGTTTCTATTTGGACGTAATTTCATGCCTTCTTGCGCAGCAATATAACCTTGTAATGAAGTTTGTAAAGCTTCTTGTATAGATGAATTCATTTCTTCTTTATAAATTTCTCTACTTTTTACACTAAACAAATTTGAAAAAGACATTCTTACCATATTGGTAAAGTTATTCTGAATCATTTTGTTGGCTCTTGTTCTTAATGTTTTTCGTTCCTCCTCATCATCATAAGAAGTAGAGTTCATTAAGCACAATCCTTTTACTTTCTGCGGATGTTTTTCTGCATAAGCCAAAGCAACATAACCACCCAAAGAATGCCCAATTAAAACGGATTTACGAATGCGCAAATGTTTTAAAATTGCAGCAATCGTTTCTGCAAAAAGCTCCATAGAATGTACATAGCCTAAACAATCCGATTTTCCATGACCTAATAAATCAATAGTAATTACTCTGTTTTTTTTGAGAATTTCTGGAGTAATTTTATTCCACATTGTAGAATTTTCTAAAAATCCATGAATTAAAACAACTGCAGTTCCTTTTCCTTCATCAGAAAAAGAAATGTTTGTATTTTTAAAAGTGATTGATTTTTGCATCGTGTAAAAATATGTATATTTCAAGAATATTAATTGTACAAAATGAATAAAACAAAAGAAATTTGGATTGCAGGTTTTGCACTTTTTTCACTCTTTTTTGGAGCAGGAAACTTAATTTTACCTCCTTCTTTAGGAATTAAAGCAGGTTTAGATTGGTGGATTGTTGTTTTGGGTTTTGCAATAACAGCTGTTGCAATTCCTATTTTGGCAATTTTTGCACATGCAAAACTACAAGGTACTTTGTATGATTTTGGGAAAAAAGTGTCACCAGTTTTTAGTACTGTTTATTGTATGTTGATTTATGTTATTTCAATTGCAATTCCATCTCCTAGAACAGCAGCAGTTACACATGAGATGACAGTGCAACCATTTTTTGAAACTACACCACTTTTTACAAGTGTAATCTATTTTATTTTGGTTTTTATTTTTGCTATAAATAGAACAAGGGTTATTGGTTTAATAGGTAAATTTTTAACGCCAATTATTGTTTTAATCTTATTAATTATTATCGGAATTGCAATTTTTGGATCTCCAAGAACCGTAAATCCGTCTAGTTTTACAACTCCTTTTGTAGACGGTTTGTTAGAAGGTTACCAAACATTTGATGCAATTGGTGGTGTAGTTGTGGGTGCTGTAATTATTATCTCATTAAACTATAGTAGTCATACCACTTTCGACGCCAAAAGAAGACTGATAAGAAAAGCTGGTTTAATTGCTGGTTCGGGTTTACTGTTAATTTACGGAGGCTTAATTTTAAGTGGTTCTTTATTCTCATCAACCTTTGCAGAAAACGCCTCTAGAACAGAAGTTTTATCTAGTTTAAGTACGCAAACATTAGGTAATTTAGGAACTACTTTTTTAAGTGTTTTGGTTGCTTTAGCATGTTTTACAACTGCTGTTGGTATTGTAACAGGTACAGCAGACTACGTAAAAGGCATTTGTAACAATTCTAAAAATGCATTTATAATTACCGCAGCAATTGCATCTATAATTGGTGTTATTGTGGGTAGCTATCAGGTAGATTTAATCATTACTTTAGCAGTACCCGCTTTAATGTTTTTATACCCAATAACCATTGTATTAATTCTACTTAACATTGTGCCAGATAAATATGCTTCTAAATTTGTTTTTAGAGCTGTAGTTTTAGTAACTTTTATATTTAGTATTACAGACTTTTTAGGCTTTATAGTGCCAAGAGAAAGTTTAACGGGTATTAAAAGTATTATTCCTTTAGCAGAACATAGTTTGGGTTGGGTTTTACCTGCTTTGTTAGTTTTTGTTTTCATTAACTTAGTGGTGAAAAAGAAAACTGCAAATGAATAAACTTATACTTGTTGGAAATGGCTTTGATTTAGCACATGGTTTACCAACTTCCTACAAACATTTTTTAAACGATTTTTGGAAGAATATTCACTTGAATTATAAAAAAGAGGAATATCAAAACCTTATTTATATAGATGAGAATTATTTTAGAATTTTAAACTTTTCAAAAGAAATTGAAAATTTTGAAGATTTTGAAGAGAATATTAGAAATTATAAATCATATTATAATGATGAGTTTCATAATTATTTAGCTCATGAATTAAGATTAAGAAATAATTCAATTGTCATTCAATTTAAAAATGATTTTTTTAAGTTAATAAACGTTAAAAACTCTATTGAAAATTGGGTAGACATAGAAAACGAGTATTATTTACAATTAAAAAATATCACCAAATTAAAATTCGGTAATTCTAGTGGAGAAGAGCTCGTAAAAGCGAGAAAGCACACTCTTTTAAAGTTAAACCAAGAATTTGAAGAAGTAAAAAATCTTTTGATTAAATATTTAAGAGAAAAAGTACTCAAAAAATTTAATGTTGAAAAGGTTGAAAATAGAGAGAAGTTTCTAAAAATGTATAAAATTTTTAAACAAAATTCATCTTTAAATAAGAATGAATGGAATATTAGTGAGTTCTCAACTTTATCAGACTCTGATCACATTTCTAAAATATATGAAGAAGAAAAAATAAATAATAGAGTTCATTGTTATTCCTATATCGCAAATTTTAATTATACAGATACTGCTTTTTTATATTTTTGGGAGATGAATAAATCTCTAGCAATGGAAAACGGAAATATTAATAGTATTCATGGAGAAATAGATTCAAAAGATTTTAAACCAGTTTTTGGGTTTGGTGATGAAATGGATGAGGAATATCAATTAATAGAAGATTTAGATGATAATGAATATTTAAAATTTTTCAAATCATTTCAATATTTTCAAAATAACTGTTATGATAATTTATTAAGAGAAATTGATGGTGAAAAATTCCAAGTTTGTGTTTTAGGACATTCTTGTGGTTTATCAGATAGAGTGTTGTTAAATACCATTTTTGAACATGAAAATTGTCGTTCTATAAAAATTTATTATCATCAAAAAGAAGATGGTTCAGATAATTATTTAGATGTTGTTAAAAACATTTCTCGTCATTTTAAAGATAAACCATCAATGAGAAGAAAAATTGTAAGTAAAAAACTTTCCTCTCCATTACCTCAAAATGTTCGTTTTCAAAAAAAATAAGTTTCGACATTTTTTTACGACCAACAAACCAAACAAACTATAAATGGCAGTTCAAGACATTGTAAAATATTCCTTTAAAAACACTTTTTCTGTAAGTACCGTTCAGTTTGAAAAAGCATGTACAATAGATCATTCTGTACAACAAAATGCCTATTCTATTTATTGGATTCAAGAAGGAAGCGGAACCTACAATATCGATTTTGAACAATACCAATTTACAGATAACGTGTTGTTCTTTTTATCACCAGGTCAAGTTTTTACTGTAGATTCTGAGCTAATAAAAACCGCATATAAATTAACCTTTTCAAGAGATTTTTACTGCATACAAACCCACGATGCAGAAGTAGCTTGTAACGGAATTCTATTCAATAATATTTACGAAACTCCGTTTGTAAAACCCTGTGCAAAAGAAACCGGAAAACTCAACTTTATTTTAGAGAGTTTAATTGAAGAATTTCAACAAAACGAAACCGCACAATACGATATGTTGCAGTCGTATTTAAAACAGTTTATAATTTCTGCAGTTCGTGTAAAAAAGGAAAATCATGTTATAAAAGATGACACAGAAACACGTCTTTTTAAAGATTTTAGTTTGTTGGTAGAAATGAATTACAAAACACTTCATGCGGTAACCGATTATGCAACAAGATTAGGCCTTTCGCCAAAATCGATTACCAAACACTTTCAGAAGCTAGGCGCAAAAACACCATCAGACTTTATTAAGAGCCGTATTTTATTAGAAGCAAAACGATTACTAATTTACACAGACAAAACGGTAAAAGAAATCGCATTTGAACTCGGTTTTAACGATCCTGCCTATTTTACACGCTTTTTTACCAAAGCAATTTTAAAATCTCCACTTCAGTTTAAAAAAGATTATTAGAACTCCGTTTAATTTAGTAACACTTTATTTCTTTTTATTTGGGCGTGCCTTTATCCTGATAGCAATCAGGACCAAGTCAGGCTTTTCGTTATATCTTTTTATTTGCCAACTTCTCGACTGCGCTCGAAGAGACAAATAAAAAGGATGCCACTGCAATCCTTCACGCATGCATTTTTGCCAACTATTTTATGCTGTCCAAACAGTAAGAACTTTTGTCCATTTTTAAAGCTCTATCTCGGTTGCATCTTTGCAGTGTTGAAAATGCTGAACTCGATTCAGTATCAAACAACAACAATTAATGTATCCTGCTTTAGCAGTAATTAAAAAATAAGAAAAAAATGGAAATTCAATTAGAACAAACACAAGCAAACAATATCATACAAAATAACCCAACTGTTTTATTAGACTTTTATGCAGATTGGTGTGGACCTTGCCAAACATTATTACCAACCATTCACAAATTAGCAGCCGAATTAAAAGACGAGGTTATTATTAAAAAAGTAAACGTAGATGATAATCAAGAATTAGCTGCAAAATTCGGAATTAGAAATATACCAACATTGGTTTTCTTTAAAGACGGAGAAGCAGTTGAGAAGCACACAGGTTTAATTACAGAAAGAAACTTAAGAAGTAAAATAGAACGATTAAAGTAAGCTGAGAACATCAACAAAAAGCCAACTTTTTAAAGAGTCCAAACAGAAGGAACTTTTGTCCAATTTTTGAAGTCGCTATCGGTTGCATCTTTGCAGTGTTGAAAATGCTGAACTCGATTCAGTATCAAACAAAAACAACTAAAAAACAAACAATATGAAAACAATAGAAAACGCACAGTGCCCAAACTGTTGGGGTTATCAAACATACGACGAGCAAAACCCAGAACAACAACTTTGCGAATGCAAAGCATAATAAAAAAGTAAAATTTAAAAATAGTAATACAACAATTTAAAAATAAAATTATGAGCACATTTAACGTACCAACAAAAAACGAAGTATCAGAAAATAACCAAGCAATTTTTAATCAATTAGAAAAAGGATTAGGTTTTGTACCAAATTTATACGCAGCATTTGCACACAGTGAAACTGCATTAGGTAATTTTTTAGCAATAGGACAAGGTAAAACAAGTTTTTCTGCAAAAGAAAAAGAAGTAATTAACTTAGCAGTAAGTCAAGTAAACGAATGTGTGTATTGTTTATCTGCACACACGGCAATTGGTAAAATGAATGGTTTTACAGAGGATCAAATTTTAGAATTAAGAACAGGTAATGCTTCTTTTGATACAAAATTAGATGCTTTAGCAAAGTTTGCAAAATCTGTAGCAGTAAATAGAGGAGCAGCAACAACAGATACAGTAGAAGCTTTATATGCGGCAGGTTATACAAAAGGAAACTTAGCAGATGCAATTATCTTAATTGGCGAAATTACAATTACCAATTACTTTCATAAAACAACAGACGTTGCAGTAGATTTTCCTGTAGCACAAGCGTTATAAATAACAGTAAAAGTAAATAATCAATTTTTTAATAATATATAACAATCATGAAAAAAGTAATAGCAATTTTAGTAGTAGTTTTAGGTTTCGCATTTAATGCAAATGCACAAGATAAAATGATGAAAGCACCTGTAAAAACAGTTTCTTTAGAGCAGACAGCAGGTGAGTTTACTCAGAAACAAATTACATTATCAGAAGGAACTTATATTTTTAAAGTAGCAAACAACAATGCTGCAGAAGAAGTAGGTTTGGTTTTAATTGAAGATGGAAAAGATGGGAATAATCCAGAAAATCATATAAAAAACGCTTACGTTTCTCAAATGGTAAAACATGGTAAAACAGAATCTTCAAAAAAAGTAACACTAAAAAAAGGAACTTATAAATACTTCTGTCCTTTTAATAAAACACCTCAATATACTTTATTAGTAGAATAATTTTCTTAATTCAAATTGTGATAGGCGAACAGAAATGTTCGCCTTTTTTTAGTTTTTACAAATCCCATTTTTTAACTTAATAGTATCTAAAGTTTCCCAAACTTCATGTTTAAAATCTTTTGGAGAAAAGGTAAATAGCAATACTGTTTTTTTAGTTTTCTTACAGTAGTTGCTTTCTATTTTAACGTTTAAAACAAAACGTTTATTGGTTGCAAAACGATCGAAAGTTGCCACTTTTCCTTCAAAAAAAGTTATAGCTTTCGATCGTTTCTTTTTAATGATAGTTGCTGTTGCTATTCGTTTATCTGTTTTATCATTTACATCAACTTTATTTAAGCTATTAAAATATTTTTCTAAATCGATTTTTAATTCCTTAGTAGTAATTTTTCTGTTTACATTAATGCTCCAAGCATAGGTGTAAGACCAAAAAATGTATGCGTTGGTTTAATCCAACCTTCGGGCGGAAATCGGATATCTCCAACACCAATATAATCCATATCTCTTGCAGGAAAACGAAGTACTTCTTGTCCCCAAGTGGAATCTAATTTTATTAAATTAAATTCTTCATTTTGCCCAACAATTATTGCGGAGTAAAAAAGTACGATTACGTATATTATTTTTTTCATAGAATTATAGTTTTACAGAAATTTCAAAAGAAATAGCATCAGAAATAGGGCTATCTTTCATTTTACTTTTATAGTTGATATTCCATTTTTGTCTGTTTATTTTAAAACGCGTTTTCATTTCTTCTTGCTCGTAATTTAATTTGCCATTAAAAGTAATTGATTTAGTAATATCTTTTATGGTAAGGTTTGCTGTAACTCTAATTTCGTTGTTTTTAAAATATTCAAATTTTGTAATTACCATTTTAGAAGTTGGGTGGTTCTTAACATCAAAAAAATCTGGATCTTTTAAATGATTTACCAAACCATTGTTTGCTCCTTTGGCTTTTATATCTTCATTTGTAATCGTATTCATGTCAATTATAAATTCTCCGCCAGTAATAACATTGTTTGTTTTTATAAAATAACCTTCTTTAAAATTGATGTTACCATGATGTCCACTAAATGAAAACGTGTATTCTCCAATCCACTTTATTGTGCTTTTCTTTGTGTTAATTACTAACTTTTCCTGAGATATTAAAGGAGAATTTAAAAGTATTGTTGCTGTAATAAATAGAATAATTTTTTTCATAAGTAGTGTTTTAAATATGTTTTTATTATGATTGTAAAACTATTTTGATATGTTTTAAAAACTGTCAAAAAAATGTAAAAGAAGTGTCAACTGTTGTAAAAATTGATAAAATTGTAGGTTATTTGTATCAATATGAATCAAAAGAAATTTTATTATCCTCTTATTTTAGTTTTTATCATTTTCTTTATTTGGAGTTTTGCGCCTCAAGAAAAAGAAAATATAGATTTCTCCAAAAAAGTAAAAATAGCTTTAAGGCAAGTTGGAAATCAGTTACTACTTACCAACAAAGATTCACTATCTATAATTTTACCCATTAAAGAGATTGATAATTTTAAGTATCGAATTTCATTTGAAAACAAGCTTCTATTTGAACCAACGAACTTGGTTAGAATTATGAAGAATAATATCGAAAAAATATCCTTATCTAAAAATTATAGAGTTGAGGTTTTACAATGTGTAGACAATGAAGTTGCCTATAGTTATGAGATAAATGCAGACGAAGAAAAAACGATTATTCCATGTGCAGGTAGAAATTTACCTGTAAAATGTTATGTAATAGAAGTTCAGTTTTTAGATACATCAGCATCGAAATTTAATTACAGTCTTCTTTTGTATATGTTTATTCCCTTAATTTTAGGAATTGTGTATGGTCGATTTTATAAAACCAATAAAAAAGAAGTTGTTAAAGAAAGAAAGAATGAAAAAAGCTGTTTTAGGGAGCTTTATTTTTTATCCAGAACAAAATAAGTTGATGCAAAAAACTAAAGAAATTACATTGTCTAAAAAGGAATGTGAGTTGTTAGAAATTTTTGTTGCAAATGAGAATCAGGTTGTAAAAAGAGAAGATTTAACCAAACAAGTTTGGGAAGATAATGGTGTTATTGTTGGTAGAAGTTTAGATACTTATATTTCTAAATTAAGAAAAAAACTACAAGAAGATACCTCTATAAAACTTACAAATATTCATGGAGTTGGTTATAAGCTAGAGGTTAATTAATAAAGGCGAACATTTCTGTTCGCCTTTATTGTTTTTTGTAAAATATAAATAGAACTATTTTTTTCTTTTGTAATTATAAATTACTTCATCAATTGTAAACCAGCAGAAGTAATAGATTCCTACAGAGAAAAGAATATCTCCAACCATTCTTAACCATTTTAAAGTTTGTATTGTTGGTGAGTATAAAAGGTCCGATTCTCTTGCAAAAGAATACCCTTCTGTAATAGAAGTATATGCTTGTATAATTCCTATTGGTAATAAACTTAATACAACCATTGCAACCAAACCAATATTTAAAAACCAAAAAGCTCTTTTAAGTTTTTTACTGTTCCAAACTCGATCAGAATAAAAACGTAAACATATTATTATAAAGCCCATTCCTAACATTCCATAAACGCCAAATAAAGCTGTGTGAGCATGAACTGCAGTTGTATTTAAACCTTGTATATAGTACAATGCAATTGGCGGATTAATTAAGAAACCAAAAACGCCAGCTCCTAAAAAGTTCCAGAAAGCAACAGCAATAAAGAAAAATATTGGCCATTTGTAATTTTGAATCCATTTTTTACTTTTTAAAAGATTCCAGTTTTCTCTAATTTCAAATCCCATTAAAGTTAACGGCACTACTTCTAAAGCGCTAAATGTTGCACCTAAAGCAATTGCTTGTATTGGAGTACCAGAATAGTATAAATGATGTAAAGTACCTATAATCCCACCTGCTAAAAAGATAGAAGCAGAAGCAATAGAAACTCTACCTGCTGTTTTAGGCGAAATGATTTTCATTCTAGAGAAAACAAAAGCGATTACAACGGTAGCAAAAACTTCAAAAAAGCCTTCTACCCATAAATGTACTAGCCACCATCTCCAATAATTAATTACAGGTAAGCTACTGTTTTCACCATACATTAATCCAGAAAAGAAAAACATACCAATTGCCATTACAGATATTAATAAGATAATTAATAAGTGTTTAGATTCATCATTTTTACGAATTGCAAATAATAGATGTCTACTTACCATAACTACCCATAAAACAAGTCCGATTCCTAAAAATATTTGCCAGAATCTTCCTAAATCCATGTATTCATATCCTTGGTGACCAAAGAAAAAGTTGGTTGTTAAGTCTAAAAATTGATGCACACCTAACCATTCTCCTAACATAGAACCAAGCACAATAACTATTAATGCTACAAATAAAAAGTTGATTCCAAAAAGTTGATATTTCATCTCTTTTTTAGAAATCATTGGCGCTAAAAACAAACCAGTTGCTAGCCAAGTTGCTGCAATCCAAAAAACAGCTAATTGTGTATGCCAAGTTCTACTAACAGAATAAGGTAAGTATTTTGCTAAATCAAAACCAAAAAAACCTTGACCTTCTACTGTGTAGTGAACAGTAATAATCCCTAAAATTACCTGTAAACCTATCAGCAGAGAAATTACAAAAAAGTATTTAAGAACTGCTTTTTGAGATTTGAATAATTGCATATTCATTAACGGATCTGAATCTGGTTTTGTTAATGATTCTCCTTTTTCGTGATTTCTTAAGTAATAATAGGTTAAGATTCCTATAAAAAGTAATAACAAAACAATTGATAAACCAGACCAAATAATAGAACCATCTGTAATATTATTATCTATTAAGGGTTCGTGCGGCCAGTTAGAAGTATAAGTATAGTCTTTTTCGGGTCTGTTTGTACTTGCAGCCCAAGAAGTCCAAAAGAAAAACGCGTTTAGTTGCTTTAACTTAGTTTCGTCTGTTAAAGCACCTTCTGGAATTGCATATCGTTCATTTCCTTTAGAAAATATGTTGCTAAAATGCTGGATATTATTATTGATTGCAGCAACTCTTTCTTTAGAAATTACAATTGTTTTTGTAGCAGTATTATACGTATTTGTTTTAATATCTTTAATTAAACGCGCTTTTAATGCTGCTTTTTTCTCTACATCTAAAGTGTTGTATTCTTTATTAAAATCTCTTTTTGCCCAAAGATCTAGCATAAAAACAGCTTCTCTATGAATCCAATCTGCAGACCAATCTGGTGCTACATAACTTCCATGGCCCCAAATAGAACCCACTTCCATACCTCCAATTGATTCCCAAACATTCTGCCCTGTTTGTATATCTTCTATGGTATAGAAAACTTCATTGGTATCTTTAATTACAACCTTTTCCGGAATTGGAGGTTGTTTTTGATAGACTTCTGTTCCTACCCAAATTAGTACAGCAAAAGAGAGTACAATTACGCTTATAAAAGCAATCCAAATTTTTTTCATGTTATGATTTTTTAAAATTACGATACAACTTTATTTACTCTTGTTATTGAGTCAGATTTTGCAATTGTAAGCCTTACAATTGCGTCTTTAATGCATATTAAATTGTGTGGTACATTTGCTTCTAATGCTATTAAATCTCCCTTTTTTAGATGCATTTCTTTCTCATAGATACCAAAGTTAATTTCACCTTCAAAAATTTCTACTACAATAGGTTTTGGTGCAGTATGTTCTTTCATTTCTTGGTTTTTTTTAAATACGATTCTTATTTCTTTTGTTGCATCTGTTTCCATAAGTAGCGTTATTGCTGGCTTATTTTCTTTATAATTTAAGTTTGTTGTTAATGAGGATGTTATCATGCTATTTAGTTTAAGTTGGTTTTAAATAAGAATAAAGGGTCTTTTTATCTTTTATTAGGATAATTTTTTTAGTTTTTTAAATAGTAATCTGCTAGAGCTTTATCAGATGAAAGTTCTAATAATGTTGTGTTTTCTAGCATTTTCTTTAAGTTTTCTCTAATTTCTATAAATTTAAAATGAAGCGGACAAGGTTTTTTATCATTGCATTGGTGTAAACCAAGACCACAACCAGTATAAATTGAATCTCCATCTAATACTTGTACAATATTACTTAAAGCAATTTTATTTAATCTTTTTTCATCAATAAAGAAGCCTCCATAAGGGCCTTTAATAGATTCTATTATTTTATTCTTAGTAAGTTGCTGTAAAATTTTAGCAGTAAATGCCTGTGGAGAATCTATAGCTTCAGAAATAGTATTTATACCAACTTTTTCGTTAGTTTTAGCTTGCTGAGCAATAAAAATTACAGCTCTAAGACCATATTCACACGTTTTAGAAAACATACTATTATTTTAGAAAGCAAAGTTACATAAAATTTTTAATAAAAGATAAATTCATCTTTTATTAATTATCTGTTTTTAATATAAATTTAATGCTAAGAAATAAATAGTTATTTTTGCTGCTGATTTAAATATAAAATAAGCTGTTAAATTACTATTCATATCCGCATGAAACTTCTAAAGAATGGGTAACCTTTGTACATGGTGCAGGAGGTAGTAGTTCTATTTGGTATAAACAAGTGCGCGATTTTAAGAAGCAATTTAATGTACTAATTTTAGATTTACGTGGTCATGGAAATAGCAAGCCTAAATTAAAAGACACTTTTAACCCTAAATATACTTTCGATTCTATTACTGCAGATATTGTAGAGGTTATAGATCATTTAAAAATTGAAAAATCTCACTTTGTTGGTATTTCTTTAGGTACAATTTTAATAAGAAATTTAGCAGAAAAGAAACCAAACTTAGTGCAGAGTATGATTATGGGTGGTGCAATTATTAAAATGAATTTCCGATCTCAGGTATTAATGAAAGTTGGTAACCTTTTTAAATCTGTAGTTCCTTATATGATGCTTTACAAACTCTTTGCATTTATTATTATGCCTAAGAAAAATCATAAAAAATCTAGATTATTGTTTGTTAACGAGGCTAAAAAATTATATCAAAAAGAGTTTTTACGTTGGTTTAAATTAACTTCAGAAATCAATCCGTTATTACGTTTTTTAGAACAAAAGATATTAAGATTCCAACCTTATATATTATGGGAGCAGAAGATCATTTATTTTTACCTTCTATTAAAAATATTGTCTCTAAACATGTTACTTCTTCATTATTTGTGGTAGATAATTGCGGGCATGTTGTAAATGTAGAACAACCAGAAACCTTTAATAACCAAACAATTCGTTTTATTACATCTTTATAGTTATTGTAATTAATTAAGGATAAAACATCTTTTTAGTGATTTTTTATAAAGTATATTTGCTTTATAGAAGATTTTGTTATGAATAATATAATTACATTTGGAGAGGTTTTAATGAGAATTTCACCCCGAGGGAATAAAAAATTTATACAATCTAATAATGTAGAATTTTATTTTGGAGGCACAGAGGTTAATGTAGGAATTTCAATAGCAAACTTTGGCGGTAATGTAAAGCATATTAGCTGTATTTCTAACGACTTCATTGGTAACACAGCAGTTTCGTATTTAAATAAATTTGATTTAGATACTTCTGCTATAATACGTTCTCCTAGACCTTTAGGTGTTTATTTTTTAGAAGTTGGTGCAGTTATGCGTCCAAGCGCTATTTCATATAATAGATCTCATTCCTCTTTTTCAGAAATTAAACCTTCAATGGTAAATTGGGATAAATCTTTGGAAAATGGAACTTGGTTTCATTGGACAGGAATAACACCTGCGCTTTGTAAAGGAAGTAAAGATACACTATTAGAAGGCTTAAAATTGGCTAGAAAAAAAGGGATGCAGGTTTCTGCAGATCCAACATATAGAAGTGGTCTTTGGAAGTATGATGCAGTACCTAGAGAAGTTTTATCTGAACTGGTTAGTTATTCAACAGTATTTATTGGTGGTGTTAATGAAATTAATGAACTTTTAGAAACCGATTTTTCATTTTCTAATGAAGATTTTATTGCAGCAAGTATGTTGTTAATGGAGAAATACCCATCTATAGAAAAAGTGTTTGATAAAATTAGAACTTCTATTAATTCTTCTTGGCATAAGATAAGAGCTAGAATGTGGAATGGTAATGAGTTTAAAGAAACGTTAGATTTAGATATTACACATATTATTGATAGAATTGGAACTGGTGATGCTTTTGCTGCCGGAATAATACACGGTTTACAAAAGTTTGATGATTTTAAAACGATGGAGTTTGCTTCTGCTGCTTGTGCTATTAAACATACATATATGGGAGATGTTAATTACGCAAACGAGGAAGATGTTTTAAGTATTTTAGATGGTAATACAACAGGAAGATTAAGAAGATAAATTTTTTATAAAGTTTAATAAAAAAGCGAGTTATTAAACTCGCTTTTAAATTTTTATGCTTTTAGATTTAACTTTGCATTAAATCTTCAATTTCATCAGCTTCAATAGGAATATTTCCCATTAAATTAATGGGTTCCCCTTTTTCTTGAATAACAACATCATCTTCCAAACGAATTCCAAAACCTTCATCAGGAATGTAAATTCCTGGTTCTACCGTAAACACATTATTTGCTTGCATTGGTTCGTGTAAAAGACCATAATCATGCGTGTCTAAACCAATATGATGGCTCGTTCCATGCATAAAGTATTTTTTATACGCTGGCCAATTTTTATCTTCGTTTTGTACATCAGCTTTGTCTAATAAACCTAATTTTAACAATTCTGAAGTCATAATATCACCAACTTCTACATGATATTCTTTCCATAAAGTTCCAGGAACCAATAATTTTGTAGCTTCTTTTTTAACATGGTTTACCGCATTATAAACTGCTTTCTGTCTGGTAGAAAACTTTCCGGAAACAGGTACAGTTCTAGATAAATCACTTTTATAATTTGCATATTCGGCAGCAATATCAAACAAAATTAAATCGCCATCTTTACATTGCTGATTGTTTTCTATATAATGCAAAACGTTCGCATTATTTCCGCTTGCAATAATTGGTGTATAAGCAAAACCTTTAGATCTATTTTTTACAAACTCATGAATTAATTCTGCTTCAATTTCATATTCCCAAACACCAGGTTTAATAAAGTTTAAAATTCTACGGAATCCTTTTTCTGTAATATTACAAGCATGTTGCATTAAATCTAATTCTATTTTATCTTTTACAGAACGTAAGTGTTGTAAAGTAGGATTACTTTTGGCAACAGAATGAGCAGGATATTTTGCTAATAACCATTTTGTAAAACGATCTTCTCTAGTTTCTGTTTCTACAGAAGCTCTATAATGTTCATTGGTATTAATGTAAAAAGTATCTGCATACGTACTCATTTCGAACAAGATTTTTTCTAAATCTTGAAGCCAATACACAGTTTTAATTCCGCTTGTTTTAAAAGCAGCTTCTTTAGTTAATTTTTCACCTTCCCAAACTGCAATATGATCATTTGTTTCTCTTACAAATAAAACTTCTCTTAGATCGGGATTAGGGCAATCAGGAAACAACATTAAAACACTTTCTTCTTGATCTACACCAGATAAATAGAAAATATCTCTATGTTGTTCAAAAGGCATTGTACTATCTGCACTTATCGGATAAATATCATTAGAATTAAAAACAGCAATACTTTTTGGCTGCATTGCTGCAGTAAAGTTTGCTCTATTTTTTATAAATAAACTACTATTTATTGGATGGTATTTCATAATGGTTTAATATTAAATTACATTCAAAAGTAAAAAAAGATATTTTTAATTATGTAGCCATTTGGCGTTATTTTATGTTTTTACGAATTCTACTCATTTGTCTAGTAGAAATTCCTAAAAAAGAAGCTAAATAGTGTAGTGGAACTTCTTGTAAAAATTTTGGTTCGTTTGTTAACAGTTTTTTGTATCTATCTTCTGGAGATAAAGTAAGTAAATCGATACGATAATCATCAATTAAGAAAATCTGATTTTCTATTAAATTGTAATAAAACAACTTAAATGCTTTGTTATTTTGTTGTAAAGCTTTAAAAGTAAGACTATCAATTACCCATAAATTACAATCACTTAATGCTTTTATTGATTTTCGCGAAGGGGTTTTCTGTAAAAAACTTTTTAAAGAAGAGGTACATGTATTTTTTAACCCTAAATATGTAGTCTTTTCTTCACCTAAAATAATTGTTGAATGCTGTAAAATTCCACTTTCAATAAAACAGAAATACTTACAGATTTTATCAGATTCTGCTAAAAAACTATTTTTTTTAAGTTTTAGAGCTGTAAATGATTTTAAAATTTCAGGTATGAATTCATTAAAAGAACTATTATCTATAATGGTTTCTATATATTGATGAAATTTTGTGTTCATTTAACCATAAATTAAATCTAAAAACGTTTCTTTTTAGGTGCTCCAGTTCTTCCTCTACCAGAAGTTGGGCTTGCTGGTTTATTACATTTAAAATGAGGTTTTCTTTTTTGCGCTGAACTTGTTTCAGTATCTCTTTTTTTGCCCTATTGTTATTTGAGTTTCCACCTTTGTTTTTTTCTTCTTACCAAAAGATCCTTTACTTTGGCTTGCAGCTCTTTTTGGAGGCGCAGTATCAATAGGTTCAAAACCTGCAACAATATGAGATTTTAATTTTTCTTTTAGTAGTTTTTCAATTTCACTTTGGTATTCAGTCTCTTCACTACAAACTAAAGAAATTGCTTCACCAGCTGCACCAGCTCTACCTGTTCTACCAATTCTGTGTACATAATCTTCTGGTACATTTGGTAGCTCAAAATTAATAACGTGTGGTAATAAAGGAATATCTAAACCACGCGCAGCAATATCTGTTGCTACTAGTATTTTTATGGTATTATCTTTAAAGTTTTTTAATGCTTTTGTTCTTGCTCCTTGGCTTTTATTTCCATGAATTGCAGCAGCAGAAATACCAGCTTTAATTAACTTTTCTGTTAGTTTGTTAGCACCATGTTTTGTTCTTGTAAAAACTAAAACCTGATTCCATTTACCTTCTTTTATTAACTTTATAGTAAACTCCGTTTTTTTCTTTTTGTCAACTTTAAATACTTTGTGAGTTACTTTTTTAGCAGTAGAATTTTGTGGTGCTGTTTCTACAGAAACAGGGTTTCTTAAAATTCCTTCAGCTAGTTTTTTAATTTCTTTAGAAAAAGTTGCAGAAAACATCAGATTTTGACGTTTCACAGGCATATAACTAATAATTTTATTCAAATCTCTAGCAAAACCCATATCTAACATTCTGTCTGCTTCGTCTAAAATTAGAACATCAATTCTTCTAAATGAAACTGCTTTTTGGTCGTGTAAATCTAATAATCTACCTGGTGTTGCAACCAAAATATCTACACCTTGTTTTAGTGTTTTTATTTGGCTTGCTGCTTTTACACCTCCAAAAACTACTGCAGATCTAATGTTTACATATTTACTATATTCTCTAACATTATCGTGTACTTGAGCTGCTAGTTCTCTTGTTGGTGTTAAAACCAAAACACGTAAAGGTCTAAATTTTGGATTTTTTGTTGTTGTTAAATATTGTAAAACGGGTAACGTAAAACCTGCCGTTTTTCCAGTACCGGTTTGTGCAGAAGCTAAAATATCTTTACCTGCTAAAATATGTGGAATTGCTTTTTGTTGAATTGGAGAAGGAACTGTATATCCTTTCTCTTCTACTGCTTTTACTAAAGCATCCGATAAGCCTAAGTCTTTAAATGACATGTATATTATTTAAGAAAAACTGAAATTATTTTTTGTATAGAGCTGCAAATGTACATTGATTAATTGTTAAGCCTCTCTTATATGTACTTTATATTATTTTATAAGTTTTTAACCCAAAAAAAAGATGCTTTTTAGCATCTTTTGAAAGTATAAAATCCTTTTAATTATCTTCTTCTTCCTCTATTTTTTCCGCCTCTAATAAGGCCTAGAACAAATAAAATTACAATAGCTCCAGATGCACCTATAATTATTTGATTTAAGATAGAATTACCAACATTAATAGTTAAGCCTAATTTAGCAAAAGCCCAACCACCAACAAAACTACCAGCAATACCAATAATAATATTTATTAATAATCCGTAGCCATTATTTTTCATAAGAGCATCAGCAATATAACCACAAATTGCTCCAATAATAATTGTATATAAAATTCCCATTTTGTAAAAATGTTTAATTGATTAATTAATGCTAATTTAGTAAAAAAATAAAAGGTTGTTTTTTTTAGCTAAATGAACATGTAAAAAGGTTCAATAGCAGTGTTTTAACTTTAAATTTAAAGAGTACAATGAAAATAATTATACGCAGTTTTCTTTTCTTATTTAGTAGTATTTTACTTGGTCAGCAGATTTCTACAAGTTCTTTAGAGGTAGAAAAAGCTTTAAATGAGAAATCTATTTTAGAAAATACATCTCTAGTTAAGAATGTTAATTTTACCAATATTGGCCCAACAATTATGAGTGGACGAGTGGTAGATGTTGCAGTAAACCCAAATAATAGTACAGAGTTTTATGTAGGTTATGCTTCTGGTGGTTTATGGTATACAAATAATAATGGTACAACTTTTACGCCTGTTTTAGATAATTCGCCAACACAAAATATTGGTGATATTGCTGTAGATTGGAAATCTGGAACTATTTGGGTTGGAACAGGAGAAAAAAATTCTTCTCGCTCTTCTTATGCCGGAATTGGTGTTTTAAAATCTACGGATAAAGGTAAAACGTGGCGTAATGTTGGTTTGTTAGATTCTCATCACGTGAGTAGAATTCTTATCAACCCAAATAATAAAGACGAAGTAATTGTTGGAGTTATTGGTCATTTATATTCTTCAAATATAGAAAGAGGTGTTTTTAAAACTATTGATGGTGGTAAAACCTGGAACAAAACCTTATTTATAAACGACCAGACAGGAGTTATAGATGTTGCAGTTGCACCAGAAAATTTTAATATTATGTATGCTGCTTCTTGGGAAAGAAATAGAAAAGCTTGGAATTTTGATGGAGATGGTACTAATTCTGCAATTTATAAAAGTATAGATGCAGGTAGTTCTTGGAAAAAGATTGCAGATAAAAGTGGTTTTCCAACAGGAAATGGAGTTGGTAGAATTGGTTTAGCGGTTTTTAATGAAAACACTGTTTATGCATTGCACGATAGTCAATTTAGAAGACCAAAAGATAAAAAAGGAAAATCTACAGATGCGTTAACTAAAGAAGATTTTAAAACAATGTCTACTTCGGTTTTTTTAAATCTTACTGATAAAAAACTAAATTCTTACTTAAAAAATAATGGCTTTCAAGAAAAATATAGAGCAGAAAACGTAAAACAAATGGTACGTGTTGGTTCTGTAAAACCGATAGATTTAGCTAAATATTTAGAAGATGCAAATTCTATGTTGTTCGATACTCAAGTAATAGGTGCAGAGGTTTTTAAAACCACAAACGGTGGAGTTTCTTGGAATAAAACACACGAAGATTATTTAGATGGTGTTTATAGTTCTTATGGTTATTATTTTGGAGAAATTAGGGTCGATTTACAAAATGAAGCTGCAATTTATGTAATGGGCGTTCCTATTATAAAATCTAAAGATGGCGGAAAAACGTTTACATCTATCAGTAAAGAAAACGTACACGCAGATCATCAAGCGCTTTGGGTAAACCCAAAAAAATCTGGTCATTTATTAAACGGAAATGATGGTGGTTTAAATATGTCTTATGACGATGGAGAAAATTGGAACAAGTTAAATGATCCTGCAGTTGGTCAGTTTTATGCTGTTTATGCAGATAATCAAAAAAACTATAAAGTGTATGGCGGTTTACAAGATAATGGCGTTTGGGTAGCCAATAATAATGCAAGAATCGATAAAAGTTGGTTGCAAAGAGGTAAGAATCCGTACGAATCAATTATGGGAGGCGATGGTATGCAAGTGCAAGTAGATGATAGAAATCCGAATATTGTGTATACTGGTTATCAATTTGGAAATTATTTTAGAATTAATAGAGAAACTGGTAAAAACGAATACATTCAACCAAAACATACTTTAGGTGAAACTCCGTATCGCTTTAATTGGCAAACACCAATTCATTTGTCAAAACACAACCAAGATATTTTATACTTAGGAGGAAACAAATTGCATAGATCTTTAAATAAGGGTGATGATTGGGCAACTATTTCTGATGATTTAACAAACGGTGGAAAAAAAGGAAACGTTGCTTACGGAACTTTAACTTCAATTTCTGAAAGTCCTTTTCAATTTGGGTTAATTTATACAGGTTCAGATGATGGTTTTGTGCATGTAACAAAAAACGGAGGAGGAAGCTGGAATCGTATTTCTAATAACTTGCCTCAAAATTTATGGGTTTCTAGAGTCATAGCATCATCACATAAAAAAGAAAGAGTTTACGTAACATTAAATGGGTATCGTTTTGATGATTTTACATCTTACGTATATATGTCTGAAGATTTTGGAGTAACCTGGAAAAATATTGGAGAATCCATTCCAACATCCGCAGTAAATGTAATTAAAGAAGATTCTGCAAACGAAAACTTATTATATGTTGGTACAGATAACGGTTTGTATGTTTCTTTTAATAAAGGAGTTTCTTGGCAAGTATTTAGTAAAAATTTACCCAATGTTGCAGTACACGATTTAGTAATTCAGCCAACAGCAAAACATTTAATTGTAGCAACACATGGTAGAAGTTTGTATAAAGCAGATATTGCACCTTTGCAGGAAATGACAACGGATATTTTGGTTAAAGAAAATCATCTTTTTCAATTAATTCAGTTAGAAAAAGTAGAAATTGGGGAAGTTCTTGGAGTAAATGGAGAGCACCAAATTTACCGAAAATTAATATTCCTTTTTATGTAAATGCTGATAAAAAAATAACCTTGCATATTTTTTCTGATGGAGTAAAAGTAAATTCAATTACTGTAGATGCAGATAAAGGTTATAATGAAGTAATGTACGATGCTTCTTTTTCTGAAAAAGGAAAAAAAGCATACTTAAAAGCAAATAAAGATGCAAAAGTTTCAAAAGCTAAAAACGGAGTTTATTATTTAGTAAAAGGTAAATACACCGTTAAAATTGCTGGTGAAACATCTGAATTTGAAATTAAATAAAGCAATAAATTTCCCTTTAAGTTTATAAAGTTTAAAGGGGTTTTTAAAGAATGATAAAATATATTACAATACTTTTTATAGTATCTACAACCTCAATTAATTCTCAATCTAATTTAAAAAGTTTTTTTGAGCTTTCAGGGCCTAAAAGAACTTGGGTTTTATTTCATCCCTTTAAAGCTAAAAAATCTTTAGCGGTTTCTAAAGAAGCCAATAAAGTTGCAGATTCAATAAAAAAAACAAATTTGTTAGATGGCGATGCTGCTGGCGGGCAAGTAGATGCTTTTAGACATGCTTATTGGATGGCTCGTTTACGTCAAGAAATTGGTAAGTCTTCAGCACGTTCTTTAGGAAAGGCACACGAGAAAGAAAATTACTTAACGTTTAAAGAGCGCAAGTTAGAAGATGGAGTTTTACCAGATGAAATTTCATCAACAATGGATTTGTATAATAACGAGCAAGGTTTAAAACTTACAAAAAGAAAAGGTAAGATTTCTTCTAAAACACTTGTTTATAAAGTTGTGAATGCTATTAAGCTAGGAAGTATGAAAATTATCAAAAAAGATAAAAATAGAAATTTTCTAACTTGTAACGGTAAAATAATTTCTAAGGAATCTTTGAAAGCAAAGTGGCAAAATAATAAATGTTTGGTGGCTTCTAATCAGGTAAATAAATAAGTAGTTTAAGTATAAATAAATAAGTAATTTAACAAAAACTTTGATTTTTGTTAAACGTTTAATTGGTTTTATTTATAATAATTCTAAATACAAACGAAAACGTTGTAAATTCCTTGTAATACATTTTGTTAAGATGTATTTTTGTATCTAAAATTTTAACTAACGTATACAATGAGCGGATTTTTCAAATCTTCAATTGGAAGAAAAGTGTCTATGGCGCTTTCAGCATTTTTTCTAATGTTCTTCCTATTACAACATTTTGCAATTAACCTTTTATCAGTTTTTAGTCCCGATACTTTTAATGAAGTTTCACATTTTATGGGAACAAATCCTTTAGTACAGTTTGCATTGCAGCCTGTGTTAATTTTTGGAGTTGTTTTTCATTTTGTGATGGGTTTTATTTTAGAATTAAAAAATTCTAAAGCAAGAAACGTTTCTTATGCTAAAAATAATGGTGGCGCAAATTCATCTTGGATGAGTAGAAACATGATTTGGAGTGGTGTTGCTATTTTGGCATTTATCATTTTACATTTTATCGATTTTTGGTTTCCAGAAATCAACACAAAATTTATACAAGGAGATTGGTCTGGTTTACACGATGGGCAATTTAGATATTTCCACGAGTTACAAGAAAAATTTGTAAACCCTATTAGAGTTGCTGCTTATGTTATGGCATTTGTATTCTTAGGATTGCATTTAGCACACGGTTTTACGTCGGCATTTCAATCTATGGGTTCTACTTCTGGTAGAAAAAAGACGTTACAAACAATTGGTAAAGCATATTCAATTATAATTCCTTTAGGATTTATAATTATTGCACTTTATCATCATTTAAATCCAAACCATTAATCTAGATAATTATGGCTTTAGACTCAAAAATACCAAAAGGTCCATTAAAAGATAAATGGACAGATTATAAAAATCATATCGATTTAGTAAATCCTGCAAACAAGCGTAACATAGATGTTATTGTAGTTGGAACAGGTTTAGCAGGTGGTTCTGCTTCTGCAACTTTAGCGGAATTAGGCTACAATGTAAAAGCATTTGCTTATCAAGATTCTCCACGTAGAGCGCATTCAATTGCAGCTCAAGGAGGTATTAACGCTGCAAAAAACTATCAAGGAGATGGAGATTCTTTTTACAGATTATTTTACGATACTGTAAAAGGTGGAGATTACCGTTCTCGTGAGGCAAACGTGTATCGTTTAGCGCAAGTTTCAGCAAATATTATAGATCAATGTGTAGCTCAAGGTGTTCCTTTTGCACGTGATTATGGTGGTTTATTAGACAACCGTTCGTTTGGTGGAGTTTTAGTTTCTAGAACTTTTTATGCAAAAGGACAAACAGGACAACAATTATTATTAGGAGCTTATTCTGCAATGAATCGTCAAATTGCTCGTGGAAAGATTGAAATGTTCAATCGTCATGAAATGTTAGACGTTGTTAAAGTTGATGGAAAAGCTCGTGGAATTATAGCACGTAACTTAGTTACTGGTGAAATTGAACGTCATTCTGCTCATGCAGTAGTAATTGCTTCTGGTGGATATGGAAATGTATATTTCTTATCAACCAACGCAATGGGTTCTAACGCAACTGCTGCTTGGAAAATTCATAAAAAAGGAGCATATTTCGCAAATCCTTGTTATACACAAATTCACCCAACGTGTATTCCACGTTCGGGAGATTATCAATCTAAACTGACGTTAATGTCAGAATCATTACGAAATGATGGTAGAATTTGGGTTCCAAAAAGTATGGATGATGTAATGGCAATTAGAGAAGGTCGTAAAAAACCAACTGATTTGTCTGAAGATGAAAGAGATTATTATTTAGAAAGACGTTATCCTGCATTTGGTAACTTAGTGCCGCGTGATGTTGCCTCAAGAGCAGCCAAAGAGCGTTGTGATGCTGGTTTCGGTGTAAATGCAACTGGAGAAGCTGTATATTTAGATTTTAAATCAGCTATTTCTCGTTACGGAAAAGAGCAAGCAAAATTACAGAATATTGCAAATCCTTCGGAAGCGAAAGTGTACGAATTAGGACAAGCTATTGTAGAGGCTAAATATGGAAACTTATTCCAAATGTATGAGAAAATCGTAGATGAGAATCCATACAAAACGCCAATGATGATTTATCCTGCAACTCACTATACAATGGGTGGAGTTTGGGTAGATTATAACTTAATGACAACTGTAGATGGATTGTATTGTATTGGTGAAGCAAACTTCTCTGATCATGGTGCAAATCGTTTAGGAGCTTCTGCATTAATGCAAGGTTTAGCTGATGGATATTTTGTATTACCTTACACTATTGGAGATTATTTATCTAACGATATCCGTACAGGAAAAATACCAACAGATACAAGAGAATTTGATGAGGCAGAGAAAGAAGTACAAGATCGTATTGATTTCTTCATCAATAATAAAGGAGAACATTCAGTAGATTATTACCACAAGAAATTAGGAAAAATTATGTGGGAAAAATGTGGAATGGCACGTAACGAACAAGGTTTAAAAGAAGCTATGGCAGAAATTAAAGCTTTACGTGAAGATTTCTGGAAAAACGTAACAGTTCCTGGAGATGCTAACGAAATGAATCCTGAATTAGAGAAAGCTGGTAGAGTAGCAGATTTCTTAGAATTAGGTGAATTATTTGCAAAGGATGCATTAAATAGAAACGAATCTTGTGGAGGGCACTTTAGAGAAGAATCTGTTGAATTAGACGGATTACAAAAAGGGGAAGCTAAACGTAATGATGAAGATTTTGCGTATGTTTCTGCTTGGGAATATAAAGGAGAACCTGCAGACGCAGTTTTACACAAAGAAGAATTAGAGTTTAACGATATTGAATTGAAGCAGAGGTCTTATAAATAGACATTAGCGAAATAGCGATGAGGAAAAAGGGGAATGAGTAGCATAAAATCATACAAAGAGTTAATAGTTTGGCAAAAGTCTATGAAACTTGTAACAATGGTTTATGAACTTTCTAAAACTCTTCCTACTGATGAAAAATTTGGTTTAATCAGTCAGATGAGAAGATGTTCTGTTTCTATTCCTTCTAATATTGCTGAAGGCTGGGGAAGATTATCAAGAAAAAATTATATTCAATTTTTAAGAATCTCCAGAGGTTCTTTATTTGAGTTAGAAACACAAGTATTAATAACAAAAGAATTAAACTATATAAATGATAGCGTAATTATTGAAAGTTTAATTATTGAAATAAGCAAAATGCTAAATTCTTTAATTAAAAAGTTAGAAGAAAAGAACTAAACCTTCTTTTCGCTTTTCGCTAATCACTCAAAACTAATAGTATGAATTTAACTTTAAAAATCTGGAGACAGAAAAACGCAAGTGATAAAGGGAAAATGGTAGATTATAAAATATCTGACATTTCTGAACATATGTCTTTCTTAGAAATGATGGATGTTTTAAACGAACAAATAATTAATTTGGGTGATGAACCTGTTGCATTTGATCATGATTGTCGTGAAGGAATTTGCGGTATGTGTTCTATGTATATTAATGGTGAAGCTCATGGTCCAGATCGAGGTGTAACTACTTGTCAGTTACACATGCGTTCTTTTAAAGATGGTGATACTATTACTATAGAGCCATTTAGAGCTGCAGCATTTCCTGTAATTAAAGATTTAGTGGTAGACAGAAGTTCTTTTGAACGTATCCAACAATCTGGTGGATATATTTCTGTAAATACATCGGGTAATACACAAGATGCAAACTCAATTCCTATTTCTAAAGAAGCTGCTGATAAAGCAATGGACGCAGCAACTTGTATTGGTTGTGGAGCTTGTGTTGCAACGTGTAAAAACTCTTCTGCAATGTTATTTGTGGGTGCAAAAGTATCTCAATATGCTTTATTACCACAAGGACAAGTAGAAGCAACTGATCGTGTTTTAAACATGGTTGCACAAATGGATGCTGAAGGTTTTGGAAACTGTACAAATACAGGTGCTTGTGAAGTTGAATGTCCTAAAGGAATTTCTTTAGAAAACATTGCAAGAATGAATAGAGAGCTTATGAAAGCTTCTATTTAAAACGTAATTTCGAGTTTTTACGAAGCAATCTTATATTTCAAAAACATGATAATTTTCATTTCGAAATGAGTTTTTTAAGCCATTGAGAAATCTAAATAAATTTAAAAATAAATAACCCAAAACTAATTTAGTTTTGGGTTATTTGTTTTTTGAAACTTATAGTTATTTAAATCCTTTAAAAAGTCTTCTGGAGAGGTTTTTAAGGCATCTAAAATTTTTAACAACCTAATGCTGTCTAATTTAGTTTTACCGGTTTCTACTTTAAAATAACCGCTAAATGTCATATTAAGTTTAAAAGCTAAGTCTGCTTGAGTAATGTTTTGCTGTTTTCTTTCTTTTACAATTTTTGCTAATATTTTTTTTGATTTCTCTTCAAATTTCTCTCTCTCTTTCTCTCTCTCTTTTTCTCTCTCTTTTTCTCTCATTTTACTTTTCAAGAGCCAAAAATAAAACAAAAAATTGAGGTTTTACTTTCCATTTTGGACTACCTATTTTTAAGGAGAAGATTTACCTCCCCAAAAACAGGTAGTCCAAAACGGGAATGGATTTATTTTTTTTAATGAAGAATCTTTCTCAATTTTGGAAAAACAAAATTGCTAAAAACACAAATTTTATCTAAAATTAACCAATGTTATTACGAGAGTAATGAGACAATCTGTATAAAAACAAAAAACCTCCGCTTGCGGAATTAAGAAATATAAAAATTACTAAATAAATGTATCACTTAAAACAAATGCCTATGTAAATAAGCAATAACAAACAGAGGAAGTTTTGCAAAAGTAAACCTTTTTCTACAAGTATTTTTATAGAATTTTAAACTTGTTAACTCATATAAAGTTCTAAAAATTATTAAATAACAAATTCAAATGAATAGTTTGGATTACAAAAGTTTATAGTATGAAAAAATTAATTTTAGGAATGGTTTTTGTTTTTGCAACAGGAACAATGATGAATGCAAATACTGCAACAGGTATTGAAAAACCAAATGATTGTTTTGAAGATGCTTGGGAGTTTGGAGAAGAAGAAGGTGGTGGAGATGAAACGCAAGAGTGGTATTGGATGAATAAGTATTATACAATGTGGTGTGAGTAACAATTAAGTAAGGTTGTTGGAATTTTTCTGACAACCTTTTAAATTAATAAAAACAATATTATGAGTAAATTAATTACATTGGTTTTTTTATTTTTTTATTTTTCCATCAAGTTCTCAACAGTTTAATGGTATAGTTGAATATGGAAAAAAGTCTAAAGAGAAAGTTTTTTCTAAATTAGATTTAAAAAGCAAAAAAGAAAATCCATCCAGGTATCAAAAGTTTCAAAAAATGAGAGAAATGATTGCTGAAGCAGAAAAAAAGTTAATTTTTGAGTTTAGATTTACAAATAATACTGCCTTTTTTAAAGCTAAGCCAATTTTAAAATCAGAAGTTAATAAAAATTCAAGTTTAAGGTTTGGGCCTTATGATTTAGGTAAATATTATAGTAATAATAGTATTAACTTATTAGAGTTAAACGCTTTTGGAGAATTGTTTTTAATAAAAAAACCAAAATTAAAATGGATTATAACTAAAGAAATCAAAAAAATTGGAAATTATAATTGTTATAAGGCAACAACAGAAATCATTATTAATAGTAAAGGAAAAAAAGAATAATAACTGCTTGGTTTACTTCTGAAATACCAGTTTCCTTTGGTCCTTTAGGTTATGCTGGTTTACCTGGTTTAATTTTAGAATTAGAGGTTTATAAAAAAATATATTATGCTAAAAAAATCACTATAAACCCAAAAGAAGAAATAAAAATAGAGAAACTAACAAAAGGAATTAGGGTAACTGAAAAGGAATTTCATGAAATGGCATCATCAACAATGCAAAAATTTAAAAAAAATAAAGGATATTAATTTCTTTTTATAATCCATGAAGAATCTTTCTCAAATTTTGGAATAGAAGATTGTTAAAACACCACGTTTATCTAAAATTAATCAATTTTATTATTAAATAACAAATTCAAATGAAAAGTTTGGATTACAAAATTTTATAGTATGAAAAAATTAATTTTAGGAATGGTTTTTGTTTTTGCAACGGGAACTATAATGAATGCGAATATTTCCAATAACACTCAACCCGATGATGATTGTTTTCAAGATGCATGGGATTATGGGACTGAGAATGGAAATGGGAACGAAACACTTGATTGGTTTTGGGCAAATGTATATTATCAGATAGTTTGTGAAGGTAAAAAATTAGGAGAATTAGATTAATCAAAAAAGGCTATTAGTAAGTTTAATAGCCTTTTAAAATGACAAATATGAATACTAAATTGAAAATTATCTTTTGTTTTTTTGTTTTTACTCTTGAAATATTTTCTCAAGATTTTAATGGAATTATAGAGTATGGTAAAAAGTCAGAAATTCAATATCCATCTAAAAAGTATAAAGACTTAGAAGAAGAAAATTTTTCAAAGTTTAAAGAGTTTCAAAAAATGGATAGATTAATTTCTCACTCTGAAAAAAAATGACTTTTGAGCTAAAAATAGCTAATAAAAGTAGTTTTTTTGAAGCAAAAACAATTTTAGAAACAAAAAATAATAATATTTTAAAAATAGGAATGGGCCTTTATGGTTCTGGAAAATATTATAATAATTTTAGCGAACAATTAATGCAATTAAATGTTTACGGTGAGTTGTTTTTAATAAAAAAACCAAAATTAAAATGGATTATAACTAAAGAAATCAAAAAAATTGGAAATTATAATTGTTATAAGGCAACAACAGAAATCATTATTAATAGTAAAGGAAAAAAAGAATAATAACTGCTTGGTTTACTTCTGAAATACCAGTTTCCTTTGGTCCTTTAGGTTATGCTGGTTTACCTGGTTTAATTTTAGAATTAGAGGTTTATAAAAAAATATATTATGCAAAAAAAATTACTATAAACCCTAAAGAAGAAATAAAAATAGAGAAACCAACAAAAGGAATTAGGGTAACTGAAAAGGAATTTCATGAAATGGCATCATCAACAATGCAAAAATTTAAAAAAAATAAAGGATATTAATTCTTTTTATAATCAATGAAGAATCTTTCTCAAATTTTGGAATAGAAGATTGTTAAAACACCACGTTTATCTAAAATTAATCAATTTTATTATTAAATAACAAATTCAAATGAAAAGTTTGGATTACAAAATTTTATAGTATGAAAAAATTAATTTTAGGAATGGTTTTTGTTTTTGCAACAGGAACAATGATGAATGCTAACTCGTCAAATGACGGAATAGTTAATACAGAAATAGAAGATATTCAAATTCTAGGTTGTGCAAGTGACTGTGTTTCTGACGCTAGAGAAGGAGCTTTAGAGTTTTCAGAAGATCATACAGATAGGGGTGCTGGAGGAGACTTAATGACTTACTATAATATGTTTTATCAATCATGTTATGATGCAAACTGTGGGAATTAATTAATATTTTATATGTCTGGAGATTTTTCTTCAGGCATATTTAAACTGAACTTCATATGAAATTATTAAAATTAAACTTAACTTTTTTTCTGTTTTCGTGTCACTTATAGCTTTATCTCAACAAAACACTAATGGTATTATTCATTATGAATCTACTATTAATGGTAAAAAAATGAGTAGCTACATTAATAAAAAAGAAAAAAATAAAGAACAAACGACTTGTAAAAACTTTAGATAAAGTTTTTTTGTATACAAAGCCAATTAAATCTACATTAATGTTTTCTAATGGTAAGGGTTTGTTTAAAGTAGAAGATAAATTAAGTACAGACATTCATAATTTAGGGCAAAGAATTAATAAAACAAGTGCAGGAGGATCAAAAGAATATTTTTATAACGATAGAACTAAAGAGTATTTAATTAAAGATTGTGAAAGTATAGGAGAGTGTTTCATATTTACTAATAATTTTTTAGAGTGGCAACTTACACAAGAAACAAAAATGATAAATGGCTTTATAAGCTATAAAGCTACAAGAAGTAATGGTAAAGTTGTAGCTTGGTATACTCCCTCTATTCCTATAAGTTTTGGTCCAAAAGGAGAATATGGTTTGCCAGGTTTAATTTTAGAATTAGAAATAGGGAAAATCATTTTTAAAGCTACTAAAATAATATTTAACCCAAAGAATGCACCAAAGATTAAACGACCTAAAAAAGGGAAACGACTTACTTATGGAGAGTATGAAAAAGAATTAAAAAAAGCAAAGAAAAGTGTTTTTGGTAAAACAAAATAGTCGCGCTTCTAATTATAAAAAGGAAACAAGAAAAAAATAGAAAGGTTGTTTTTGTATTTGCAACAACTACTATGATAAATGCAAACAGTATTAAAAAAAGATGATTGAACAGGAATCTTGTTTTGAAATAGCAAATAGACAATCTATGGTTCTTGCTATATGGTTAAATTTAAATATGGAAGAAGAACATACAGCATTTGGTGTTCTTTATGATGACTGTATGGATGGACAAGATGATAATTTTTTCTTTCCAGAATAAAAAAACAAAAAATAAAGCATGAAGAAACGTAATATTTCTTCATGCTAAAAACTTAGTTTATGAAAATAAAAACAATAATTTTTTTATTATTTACATTATTTACTTCTAATTTCTTATGCCAAACAAAAAATTATGAAGGAGAAATCATTTATGAAGCAGAATCAATAATTGGAAATTTAGAAAATTTAAAAGTTAAAGGTTTTTCAAAAAACCAAGAAATAGAATTTAAAGCATTATTAAAAAACCAAACTAAAATAAAATACAAACTTCTTTTTAATAGAAATGCATCTATTTTTAAACAAATTAAAAAACTTAATAAAAATGACAATAAATTTAATTTAACTCAAATTATTGGAGGTAAAGGAGTTTTTTATGTAAATAAATTAACTAAACTAACAATAAATCAAAAAGAGTTTTCAGATGAAATATTCTTAGTTGATATTCCGCAGTTAAATTGGAAACTTACACAAGATAGCAAAAAAATCGGAAAATATATTTGCTACAAAGCAACTACAACTAAAGAAATAAATACTAGTAGAGGCAAATCATTAAGAAAAATAATAGCTTGGTACACTTTGCAAATCCCATTTAATTATGGACCTAAAGAATATAATGGATTACCTGGTTTAATTTTAGAGTTACAGCAAGATAAGTTGTTATTTAGAGCTTCTAAAATTAATTTATTTTCAGAGAAAAAGTTAGAAATAAACAAACCAACAAAAGGTAAAAAGGTAACATTGAAAGAGTATGATTCTATTGTAAAAGAAGTTTATTACAGTCGAAGAAGAAAGAAATATTGAGGTTGAAACTCTTATAAATTAAATTCGTTTTTAAAAAGAAAACAAACCAATGAAAAGCCTTTTTATAATTTTAATATTATTTTTTTCAGTAAACTTATTTTCTCAAAACATAAGTGGTAAAGTTACTTATGTTCTCTCCTTAGAGCCTATTCAAGAAAAAAAGATAGATTCTATGGTTGCTAAAAGTGACTTTAAAAATGCTAAAATGGAAAAAATGATGAGAGATATATTTAAAAACACACCAGATGTAAATGCATATTTAGAATTTAACAATCAAAAATCTATATATTTTGTAGAAGACAAAATGGAAGTTGATGGTAAAGCTAAATTGAATATGAATAGGGTTTTAGCTGGTGGAGATAATAAAATTTATAAGAACATCAAAACAAAAGAATATTTAAAAGAAAACCTAAGAGAAAACTTATTAATTGAAAAAAAGAGAAAAAATGGAAAATTACTCAAGAATCAAAACAGATAGGTAAATACGTTTGTTTTAAAGCAATTGATATAGAATCTACAAATACAAAAATGAAACCTATTGCATGGTTTACACCGCAAATACCTGTAAGTTTTGGTCCTTTAGAATATAATGGTTTACCAGGTCTAGTTATTTTAGTGGAAATGAGCAATAGAACAATAAGTGCATCAAAAATTGTATTAAATCCTAAAGAAAAAATTGAATTTAAAAAACTGATTAAAGGAGATAGAATTACTGAAGAAAAGTATAATGAAAAAATGAAAACTTTATGGAACAGTATTAATAAAAACAAAGAATAATATTTATGATAAAGCAAAACATTATTTATTTCTTTATGTTTTTTACAAGTATCATTTTTTCTCAAAAAGTAACCTTCTCTGGGTCTGTAAAAGATAGTTTACAAACGCCAATGCCTTATGCAAACGTAATTGCAAAGCCCAAAGACATTTCTAAAAACTTACAGTTTGCCATAACAGATAACGAAGGGTATTATAAATTAAATTTAACAAAAGGAGACACAATTACCATTAGTATTTCTTATTTGGGTTACAAACCCATAGATTATAATTTTATCGCTTTAAAAGACATCAAAAAAGATTTTATTCTAAAACCTTCTTCAGAACAATTAGATGAAGTTATTATAGAAATGCCAGTAACTGTTAGAGGTGATACCACAATTTATAAAACCAGTAAATTTATAAATGGTACAGAACGTAAACTTAAAAATATTTTAAAAAAATTACCTGGTGTAGAAGTTGATAAAAATGGAGGCGTTACAGTGCAAGGTAAAAAAGTAACCAAAATGTTGGTAGATGGCAAGAAGTTTTTTGGTGGTAACTCTAAACTGGCTGTAGAAAACATACCTGCAAAAGCAGTTGGTAATGTAGAGGTAATTGATAATTACAACGAAGTTGCATTTTTAAAAGGCGTTACAGATTCTGATGAAATGGCAATGAACATAAAACTAAAAGAAGATAAAAAACGTTTTGTTTTTGGTGATGTAGAAGTAGGTAAAGGCAATAAAGACTTTTATAAAACCAATGCAAATTTATTTTATTATTCGCCTAAAACCAATGTAAATTTTATTGGAAACCTAAATAATGTTGGCGAAAAAACATTTACGTTTAGAGATTATTTAAGTTTTTCGGGTGGAATTAATGCTGTTTTTAGTGGTAACTTCAATTGGAAAGGTGGAGATTTTTCCCAATTTTTAGAAAGTAGAGATTTGTTAACCAGCTCACAAAAATTTGGTGCATTAAACATTACAAAAGTTGCTACTAAGAAATTAGATATTTCTGGTTATGCTATTTTTTCGAGCTCTAATACTACTAGTTTTGTAGAAAATTTTAATGAATATACGACTTTTTCAGAACAAAAAACGAATAAAACCAACGTAGAAAATTTATTAGGTATTGGCAATTTAAATATAGAATACAACCCTAACGAGTTAGAAAAATGGCATGCAAGAACTCAAGTAAAAAGAACAAACAATACCAAAGAAAATAATTTAACGTCTTTAATAGCTACTAACACTAATACAATTTTAACAGATAGAGATCTAACAGCAGCTTATATTAACCAGAATATAGAATGGCATAAAAGGCAGAATGATAAACATACGTTTTCTACTGTTTTTAATTATGTGTTTGATAAAAGTGATAAAACAAATTATTGGCAAACACAAAACGATGCTTTTAGCGGATTAATACTTAGAAAAGAACAAGATTTGTATAGAATTCATCAACTTAAAAATACCAAAGAGCAAAATATAGATGCAATTTTTAAGCATTTTTGGGAAATCAATAACAGCAATCATATTTATACAACTTTGGGTAATAAATTCTTAAACGAATATTTTTTAACGGATGATTATCAAATACTAGATAATAATACAATTCATAGTTTTGCAAATGGCGAATTTGGCAATGACTTAAATTTTAAATTAAACGATTTGTTTTTAGGAGTTCATTATAAATTTAGAGCAGGTATTTTTACGTTAAAACAAGGTTTATACGCTCATAATTATAGTTGGAAAATAAACCAGCAAACGAATTTAAATAAAAGTAAATGGGTTATTTTGCCAGATTTTTTAGTTAAAATTGAATTTAATAAATCAAAAAAAATAAATATTAATTATAGTTTAAAAACCTCATTTTCAGATGTTAGTAAGTTTTCAAATCGGTTTTATTTACAATCGTATAATTCCGTTTTTAAAGGAAATGAAAACGTAGAAAATAATTTGTATCACACTGCGCGTATTTATTACAGAAGGTTTAGTTTGTATAGAGGTTTAATGATGCATGCAAGTATCAACTATAATAAACAAATAAGAGGTATTCGAAGCACAGTAGATTTTAATGATGTAAATCAGTTTTTAACGGTTAAAATGTTTGATGATCCGTCTGAAGATTGGAGAGGAAATTTTTACACTTCAGAAAACAATTAAAAGCCTAAAATACAAGTTAGATGTTGGTTTTAATAGCTCTAAATACATTCAAGAACTAAATGGTAATTTACAAACCAATAAAAATAATAGTTATGATTATGAAGTTGGTGTAGAAACCTTGTTCGATAATTTTCCAACAATAGAAGTTGGTGTAAAAAGAAACATTGGTAAGTTTACAGCAAGTACAAGCACATCAAAATTTATTACTACAGAACCTTTTATAACTATAGATTATGATTTTTTAAAAGGCTTTATTTTTAATTTTGATTACAGCAAAAGCAATTATCAAAACAAAACGTTAGGTCAAAAAAATGTGTATGAAATTGCCAATGCAACCTTGTCTTACAAACAAGAAAATAGTGCTTGGTCTTATAAAATTAAAGCTCAAAATTTATTAAATGCACAATTTAAACAAAGCAATGGTTTTTCAGATTATTTAATTTCTGATACTAAAACATTTATTTTACCAAGAATAATTATGTTTTCTGTTGGATATAATCTTTAGATTCAATTATCAATTGCAGTGTTAGTTTCTTATTCAACAATAGAAAACCGAAAACCGATACTGTAAACTGCCAACTAAAACTACTTTCTTCCAAAATCTGCAGGAATTTCTCCCCAAGCTTTGGTTTCCCATTTTAAAATAGGGTTTTTGTAGGTGTTTTCTTTCAGCCAGTTTTCTGCTCTTTTTATCAATTCTAATAAATCTTTATTAGAAGCATCAAAAACCATATTGGTTCTACATTGTTTCTTTTGTACCCAACTCATGGCAATTTTAGAATCGGAATAAATAGGAAGATTGTGTTGATTTTTGCTTTTTAATAAGGCAATACCGTGTACTAATGCTAAAAACTCACCAATATTATTTGTCCCTTTTTTAAAAGGTCCTTTTATAAAAATTTGCTGTTTGTTATGTGTTAAAACACCTCTGTATTCCATTTTACCAGGATTTCCAGAACAAGCAGCATCTACAGAAATACTTTCTAAATTAGGCGAACCGTAACTAGATTTTTCTGCGGATGATAAGGTTGGTTTTTTAGTGTTTTTACCTTTATAGTCTTCATAGTTTTTGGTGGATGCAATTTCTGCCTCATTTAAATCTGCAAAAGATTTGTATTGAGCGCCTTCAAAACCATCAATTTGTGCTTTACAAACCTTCCAAGAAGTAAAAACTCCTTTTTTACGACCATTCCAAACTACGTAAAACTTTTTTTACTCATTAATATCTAAAATTACATCTTCAATAATTCTAGGAAAGTAGCGTTGCTCTAAAATATGAATTTTTTCGGCGATTGTTTCAGGTGTATCCTCTACATTTAACGCTGTTTTTGCCTGAAATATGATGGCTCCTTCGTCATAATTCTCATTTACGTAGTGAATTGTAATGCCAGTTTCAGATTCTTTATGCTCTTTTACGGCCTTATGAACATTCATTCCGTACATTCCTTTTCCGCCATATTTTGGTAACAATGCAGGATGGATGTTGATGATTTTATTAGGAAAAGCAGCAACAATTTTTTCTGGAATTCTCCATAAAAAACCTGCCAAAATAATAATATCTGCTTGTTCTTTTAGAAGGTTTAAGATGGTGTCTTCTTTAGAAAACTCGGTTCTATTAAATAATAAACAATTGGCATTTAGATTTTTACACCTGTCAAAAATTTTGGCATGCTCATTGTTACACAACACTTGAGTAACTTTAGCAGTCTTAGTGTGATTAAAAAACTTAATAATATTTTCTGCGTTCGTTCCAGAACCAGAAGCAAAAACAACAATACGCTTCATATCTATATAACTAGAGTACAAAAAAAGGAATAATTATTAACAAACTGGTTATTTTTTAAGAGAGATTAAACATTTTTATTTATCTTTAATAATCATTTTTCGAGCAAAAGTTAGTTAGAATTAATAAGATTCGTATTTTTGCCCCGATTTAAATTTTAAAAAACAAACAAAATTATGTCAGACATTGCATCAAGAGTAAAAGCTATTATCGTAGATAAATTAGGAGTAGACGATAATGAAGTAACAACAGAAGCTAGCTTCACAAACGATTTAGGAGCAGATTCTTTAGATACTGTTGAATTAATTATGGAATTCGAAAAAGAATTTGATATCCAAATTCCAGATGATCAAGCAGAGAATATCGGAACAGTAGGTCAAGCAGTTAGCTATATCGAAGAAGCAAAAAAGTAATATTTATATGCAATTAAAACGAGTTGTAGTCACTGGACTTGGCGCTTTAACGCCCATTGGTAATAATATTGAAGAATATTGGAACGCATTAGTTAACGGAGTTAGCGGTGCAGCGCCTATCAAATGTTTTGACGCTGCCAAGTTCAAAACTCGTTTTGCATGTGAATTAAAAGACTTCGAAGTTACGGACTTTATTAACAGAAAGGATGCCCGTAAAATGGATAGGTTTACACAGTATGCAATGGTTGCTTCAGATGAGGCAATTGCAGACTCTAACCTAGACTTAGAAGAAGTAAACAAATTTCGTGTAGGCGTAATTTGGGGAGCAGGAATTGGAGGTTTAGAAACTTTTCAAAACGAAGCAATGAATTTTGGAGCTGGAGACGGTACACCAAGGTTTAATCCTTTCTTTATCCCAAAAATGATTGCAGATATTGCACCAGGTCATATTTCTATTAAAAACGGATTTATGGGGCCTAATTATACAACTGTTTCTGCATGTGCATCTTCTGCAAATGCAATGATAGATGCTTTAAATTATATTCGTTTAGGACATTGTGATGTTATTGTTACCGGTGGTTCTGAAGCGGCTGTAACCTATGCAGGTGTTGGTGGTTTTAATGCAATGCATGCTTTATCTACTAGAAATGATGATTGTGAAACTGCCTCAAGACCATTTGATGCAGAACGTGATGGTTTTGTTTTAGGAGAAGGAGCAGGAGCCATTGTTTTAGAAGAATATGAGCACGCAAAAGCTAGAGGAGCTAAAATCTATGCCGAGGTTATTGGTGGAGGTATGTCTTCTGATGCGTATCATATGACAGCGCCACATCCAGAAGGATTAGGTGTAATTGCTGTTATAAAAAATTGTTTAGAAAATTCAGGTATCAATCCAGAAGATGTAGATCATATAAATACCCATGGTACTTCTACACCGCTTGGTGATGTAGCAGAATTAAAAGCAATTTCAGAGGTTTTTGGCGATCATGCTAAGAACATTAATATTAACTCTACAAAATCTATGACTGGGCATTTATTAGGTGCTGCAGGTGCTATTGAATCTATTGCTGCTATTTTAGCAATGAAACATAGTATTGTGCCACCAACAATAAATCATGCCAATATAGACGAGAATATAAATCCAGAATTAAATCTTACGTTAAACAAAGCTCAGAAAAGAGAGGTTAAGATAGCGATGAGTAATACATTTGGATTTGGTGGCCATAACGCTTGTGTAGCCTTTAAGAAATTAGAGGAATAGTCTATGAATTTTATTCGCAAAATAGTAAAATCTCGTTCTATTGAAGATCAGGAATTGCGCAGCGAATTAAGAAAACTACTAAACTTTTCTCCAAGAAGAATAAATAAGTACAAAAAAGCATTTACACACAGATCTGTGCAAATGTTAGATAAGAATGGGATTCCTATAAACTATGAACGATTAGAGTTTTTAGGAGATTCAATTTTAGGCTCTGTAATTGCTGCTTATTTGTATAAAAAAGTTCCTACAGGTACAGAAGGTTATCTAACTCAAATGCGCTCTAAAATAGTAAGTAGAGAGCATTTAAATGAATTAGGTAAAGACTTAGATTTAATTCGTTTTGTAAAAAGTAATATAGATCAAACTAATGTTGGAGATAATATTCACGGTAATATTTTTGAAGCTTTAATTGGTGCTATATATTTAGATAAAGGGTATAAATTTTGTCAGAAATTCATTTATGAAAATGTAATAGTACCTTATGTAGATATTGAAAAACTAGAAGGTAAAATTACAAGTTACAAAGGTCTTATAATAGAATGGTGTCAAAAAAAGAAAAAAAGTACAAGTTTGATACTTATGAAGACTCCGGAAATGAAGTTGTAAAACATTTTAGTGTTAAGATAAGTATAGATGGAGAACAGGTAGCAAAAGGTAGATCTACTTCTAAAAAAAGGCAGAAGAACAAGCTTCTAAGAGAGTTTATTATGCCTTTCAAAATGAAATTTCTGTAAGTTAATTACGATAACGTTTTCGTTAAAATCCCAGCAAAACTCATAAACAATTAGTAATTTAGCATCTCGAAGATGAACTAAAACTTGTTACTAATTATGCAAATTCACTCATTAGGTTTAGAAGATTTCTGTGAGGATGAATATTCTTTAATTGGTATTCATACAGCTTTAGAAGATTTTAAATTAGCTTATTTATTAAATAAAAATTTAAATACTAGTTTTTATAAATCTAAAGAAGATTTAATTTTTGAAGGACAACAAAAAAATGCGTCTTTTTCAATTTTTAATTATTCTAACGCCGAATATGATTTCGATTGGTTTTTAATAGCAAATAGCTCTAAAAGAGAAAATCAAACTGAGTCTAACGAACTTCTTCTTACATCAGAAACAAAAACGTATTTAATTCCAGAAAAGAAAAAGGTAGATTTTTTTATAAAAATTTCTGGAGATTTAAGTTATGAACTTCTGTCTGAAACTGTAGATAATATAAAAAAAATAGATCAAGTAATTACTTCTTACTCAGTAGATAAGAATACATTAAAGTCGAAAGACTTTTTAATATTTTAGAAAATATGCCAAATAATAATAAAACAAAAATAGTTGCAACTCTAGGGCCAGCTACAGACTCAAAAGAAACTTTAACAGAATTAGCCAGAAATGGAGTTAACGTTTTTAGAATTAATTTTTCTCATGCCGATTATGAAGATGTAAAGAAAAAAGTTAAAACAATAAGAGAAATAAATGCAGAAAACGGATACAACATAGCTATTCTTGGAGATTTACAAGGGCCAAAGCTTCGTGTAGGAGTTATGGAAGAAGGTGTTGTTTTAAATGATGGAGACAACTTTACATTTACAACCGAAAAATGTATTGGTACCAAAGAAAAAGCTTTTATGACCTATCAACGTTTTCCAAAAGACGTAAAAGTAGGAGAGCATATTTTAGTTGATGATGGTAAGTTAATGTTTGAAGTTGTTTCTACAAATAAAGAAACAGAAGTAATCGTAAAGGTTATTGTTGGTGGGCCTTTAAAATCTAAAAAAGGTGTGAACTTACCAAATACAGCAATTTCTTTACCTGCTTTAACAGAAAAAGATATGGATGATGCTGTTTTTGCAATTGAACAGCAAGTAGATTGGATTGCTCTATCTTTTGTGAGAACTCCAGAAGATTTAAGAATGTTACGCGATTTAATTGCACAACACTCAGAATATAGAATACCAATTATAGCTAAAATAGAGAAGCCTGAGGCCGTTAAAAATTTAGATGCACTTATTCCTTATTGTGATGGATTAATGGTTGCACGTGGAGATTTAGGGGTAGAAATACCTATGCAAGATGTTCCTCTTATACAGAAAAAATTAGTTAGAAGAGCAAAAAGAGCAAGAATTCCTGTAATTATTGCTACTCAAATGATGGAAACAATGATCGATAATCCTGTACCTACAAGAGCAGAGGTTAATGACGTTGCTAATTCTATTATGGATGGTGCAGATGCAGTAATGTTATCTGGAGAAACTTCTGTTGGAAAACACCCTATAAAAGTTATTCAAAAAATGTCTGAAATTATTAAGAGTGTAGAAAACTCTAGAATGATAAAAGTACCGCAAGAAGCACCGCATATTAGAACCAATAGATTTGTTACTAAATCTATTTGTCATCATGCAGCAATGATGGCTAATGATACAGATGCAGCTGCAATTTCAACTTTAACAAATAGTGGTTATACTGCGTTTCAAATTTCTGCATGGAGGCCTAGAACTCATGTTTTAGCTTTTTCTACAGAAAAAAGAATTTTAGGAAAACTAAACCTACTTTGGGGAGTTAAAGCTTTTTATTACGACAAAAATCTTACTACAGATGATACTGTAGAAGATATTAATAGAATAATTAAAGAAAAAGGATTTGTAAATACTGGTGATTTAGTTATAAATTTAGCTTCTATGCCAGCAGAAGCAAGAGGTATGGTTAATACATTACGTGTTTCTGAGATTGAATAAATTAATATTCTATTTAGGAATAAAAAAAGAGCGTTTTAATTTTAAAACGCTCTTTTTTTGCAATTTAAATTGATTAAATCTTTAATTTTTTACTGATTATAATTGCATCATTTGTTACAAATGGCATTGGCATCATTTCTTCAGATCTTGGGTTTATAGAAAAGTTAGAATTAGTTAATAAATCAAAAGAAACCTCATTTAAAATAAGATCTAATTCTTCATCTTTATTTACATTGAAGGTTAGCGTAATATCTTTATCAGTATTTGCCATAAAATAAATTAAAACAGTACCATTCTCTACCGTATAATTTTTACCGTTATTAACAACTGCATCATTTACTTTAAATTGTTTTAAAGTAACTTTATTATTAGCAATAAACTCATACTTATTTATCTTTCTATCTGGAGTAATTATAATTTCTAGAAAACGTTTGTTTCCAATTATGGTATCAAAATCTACTATAATTTTAGAGGAAGATATGTTTTTATAGGCTGTTTTTTTGTAGTATTTAAATTGAGTATTGTATTTACTTTTTGTTTGAGCATTTTTTAAATCTCCTTTTACGGTAGTCTCGTCAAAAACTTGCTTTGTATAGCTGTCTAGTGTGTAATTGTAGGTTCCGAAATATGCTATTTTATCATCCGAATTCTGAATATAAACAATACTATTTGGTTTTTTATTATCGATTGAAAATCCGCTGTTATAAGTTGCTAATCCAAAGAAAACGATAGTTAGAAACCCGCATAATTTAAGAATCCATTTCGATTTTTTTGATGAAATGTAAAAATCATTAAACCAAAAATTAATGCTATTATAATGCCACTGATAAAAAGATTTTTAAGACCTAAACCTACTGGAAACATTTTTATTAATGGAGCAAAAATGTAAATTACTGGTATAGATAATAATGTGAATAATATACGTTTAGATTTTGCCTCTAAATTCATGAAAATAGAAATTGCTAAAACTAATAATGCTGAATACACAGGTATTATAAAAAAACCAGCACCTTTTAAATAGAAAGCAATAATAGAATTTAATAAGATCCATATAAAAAGAGGAGCTATAAGTAAGTCTACTTCTTTTTCTTCTTTAGAAAAATATTGATATGTTTTTAATAAAATCCAAAGATTTAAGAACACAAAAGCTATAATATAAGTGTACCCATTATATGTAAATCCGTGAAGAATATCTTGATATTGAGGATGAATTAGTAGTAATAATTTCCACAGTCCTAAAGAAATTGCACCGCATAAAACCAATGAAATTAAATAAGGAATAAAGCCTTTTAATGATTTTTTAATAGAAATTTTTCCAAGAGAAAACCCAAAGAAAAGTAAAATTAAATAAAGAACTATTGCGATAATTAACATGGGTTTTACATAAGAAAAAGAATAAGTTAACAAGCTAGAAAACGGAAAGTTTACATATACGTAGTCTTCTTCAGAATTTAAGTTTTCTAAATTAGAATTTGCAAAATAATTTAAACTAGTAGTTAAATAATCGGCTTGCTGTAAGAGTGTTTCTCTATCTAATCGTTTATAAGTATCTTGTGCGGTATGGTAATCGAAATGATCTCCAATAAAAGCAAAATTGAATCCGTTAATGTTTGCATCTTGCCTAAAAACCGTTAAATCAGTGTCATTAGGTAATTTTTTGTAAACACTATACATTAAAGAATTTGCAACAGGAAAGTTAGGTTTTGCAGCTAAGAATTCTGATAACAGTTTGCTGTTTTTGCCATTTGTTTCCATCAACATATAACTTGGCCCTCCACTTCCTCTAGCTTCAAAATTTAAAACCAAACCAATATCCTTTTTCCAAGGATGTGCATCTACAAAAGCTTGAGCACCCAATAATCCTAACTCTTCAGCATCAGAAATAAGGATAATAATATCGTTTTTAGGTGTTTCATTTTTTGCTAAAAAGGCTCTAACTCCTTCTAATATTGTTACTACTCCAGACCCAGCATCGCTAGCGCCTAGAGAAGAATGTGGGTTAGAATCGTAATGCGAAAGTAATAAAAGAGCTTTTCCGTTTTCAGAACCTTTTATTCTTGCTATTATATTTTCTGCAGTTGTAGCTGCAAACCATTTTTTGTTAACTGCTGTTTGGGTTTGAATTTTAGTTTCAAATCCCATTTTATTTAATTCATTTACTATGTATTGTTGAACTCTTTTATGTTCTTTTGAACCTACATAGTGCTCATTTTGGCTAATTTTTTTAAGATGATGAAGAGCATTACTTATAGAAAATTCTGTTGCTTCTAAAGGTTTTTCTTTTTGAAGAGAAGGTTTTAGTTCGTAGAAACTCCAATAAATAACACCTAGAACTATTAGTATAGATAAAATAGAAGATACTCTTTTCATGTATAAAATAAATTTCTATAAATGTATGAAATAAAAAAAATTGGGTTAAAATGTTGAATAAAAGGGATTTTTCTGTAAATTTAAAATCAACTTAAAACTAAAAGACATAGGGATTAAAAGCTTTCAAGGAAAAAGAGATGAAAATCAAGCGAGAAATGAAGAACAGATTTTAGTTTCTGATTATATGACTAAGAAGTTAATCACTTTTAAATCTGATGATTCTTTAGACCATGTAATAAACTTATTAATTAAGAATAAAATTTCTGGTGGACCTGTTGTAAATGACCAAAACGATTTAATTGGTATTATTTCTGAAACAGATTGCATAAAGCATATTTCTGAGAGTAAATATTATAATATGCCATCTGATGTAAATAATACTGTAGGTAAATACATGGTTAAAGATGTTGATACAATCGATAAGGATATGAATATTTTTGATGCTGCTTTTAAGTTTATTAGTTCACATCGTAGAAGATTTCCTGTAGTGGAAAATGGTAAATTAATTGGGCAATTAAGTCAAAAAGATGTTTTAAAAGCGGCAATAAAGGTAAAAGGGAGTACTTGGAAGTAGGTTTTTAAAATATAAAAACGAGCCAAAAATGGCTCGTTTTATACATCAAAAATGTGGTTTTTTTGATGAGCAGTTAACAAATTATTACTTAATTATATCTTAAAGTTTTTAACATAACTCCTATTATTAGTGTAAACTACAGCGCTATATTCTCCTTTAATATCTTGGTTAAGTTTATAAACTCTATTTAAAACAGTATTGTCTTCGATAGTTTCTTTATAAATAACTTCGTTGTTATAATAAACTACAATTTTTAAAGGTTTTTTATTAAAATCAATTTTAGAAATCATTAAAATATTTTCATCATTTCTAATTAAAGGTTTATAAATTACGCTTTTAGAATTATTGTTAAAAAGCACTCTATTATTTTTAACATTAAAAGTTTTAATTACAATTTCAAAATCTTTACTTAATTCTACGGTATACTTTCCATCATTTAAAGAAGAGAAGTCAAAAATTTTATTTAAATCTCCTTTTTGAGAAATAATTTCTGAATGTAGTTGAACATTATTATCATCTTTTACAGTTAAAAGATGTCCTTTTTTAACATTTTTAAATCCTATTCTTACTTTTTTAGCATTTAAAATTGTATTAAAATCATTTGCGTTGTTTGCGTAACTAATTAATGTTCCAAACATTAACGTTACTACTAGTACTAACTTTTTTGTTGTTTTCATAATATAAATTTTTAACGATTTATACTGCAAAGTTATACTAGCAATACAGTTTTAAAAACAACACAATTGGCATTTTTATATGCTATTTTAACTGTAAAATTAATGTAAAATAGGTGTTAAGTTAAAATAGAATAGATTAAAGATAATTCTATATAGATAATCATTTTTAAGTATTGTATTTTTGTAAATGTATGATGCAGATAAAACCCACATTAGAAAAAATTACTCCAAATTTTGGGAGTTCTCTTTTAGTAAAAAAACATATAGAGTTTTTAAAGACGAATACTCCCTTTTGGCATTTTCATCCAGAGATAGAATTAGTATACGTTAATAAAGGAAAAGGGAAAAGACATATTGGTAATCATATTAGTTATTTTAATAATAGTCAATTAGTATTAATAGGTTCTAATTTACCTCATGTTGGTTATTTAGACCGTTTAACTACTAATGGCTCTGAAACATTAATTCAATTTAAGCCAGATTTTTTAGGAAGCGAATTTTTTAAAATCCCAGAAATGGTTGCAATAGAAGCAATGTTTGAAAGAGCAAAACAAGGAATTCGATTTAATATTGAAATAAAACAAAGAATTGGTGCTAAGATTGAAAAACTTGTTGAGTTAGATGGTGTGGAAAGAATTACTTCTTTTTTAGAAATTTTAAATGATTTAGCTACTACAAATGATTACACCTTATTAAATGCTAATGGATTTGCTTTTGAAACGATACCTCAAGACAGTGATAAAATAGAAGTTATTTATAAGCATATTAATGAGAGTTTTAAAGAACATATAAGTTTAGATGAAATTTCTGAATTAGTAAGTATGACGGTTCCTGCTTTTGTAGGTACTTTAAAAAATCTACAGGAAAAACGTTTACAAAACTAGTAAACGAATATAGAATTGTACATGCTACCAAATTATTAGCAGAAAGTAATATGAGTATTGCAGATGTAAGTTTTGAATGTGGATTTAACAATTTTTCCCACTTTAATAAATTGTTTAAAAATTTTGCAGGAAAAAGTGCATCTAAATATAGAAGTGAAATGAAAAACTTAATCCAATAAAACGATGAATTCAAAAATTGAAAAAGCCGTAGGATATTATACTTTTAAAAGTAAAGAAATTTAACTGTAGATCTAGTAATAGAAAAAGGAGAAGCTCTTTCTGTTCTAGAATATAAAATTACAGCATTAGAAGTTGCAAATGAAAGCTAAATTTTATTTTAGCCTTTTTAGAGCTTTAAAAAGACTCTTTTAGTTGATTGATGCAATTGACTTAAAGAGATAAATAAATCTAACTACAGTCTTTTCAGGTACGTGTTTTTTAATAAATTTTTATGATGATAATAAATATTAAATAAATAAAAGTTATTTAATTCCATTCCATTCATCGTAAAACTGATTCAAAAATTGTTCCATATATTGATGTCTGTTCTCTGCAATTTTTTTTCCGGTTTCAGTATTCATTTTATTTTTTAACAGCAATAATTTTTCGTAAAAATGATTAATAGTTGGGGCTTTAGAGTTTTTATATTCTTCTTTATTTAAGTTTAAATTAGGTTTTATTTCTGGATTATAAAGAGCTCTGTTTTTAAAGCCTCCATAATTAAAACAACGAGCAATACCAATAGCTCCTATTGCATCTAATCTGTCTGCATCTTGCACAACTTCTAATTCTTTAGAAGTAAATTTTTTACCAGTTTTAGATAGAGAGTTTTTGTAAGAAATATATTTTATAATATTAATTACATGATTAATTATTGTCTTTTCAATACCTTGATTATTAAGAAAAGTAGACGCTATTTTTGGGCCAATAGACTCGTCTCCATTATAAAATTTTGGATCTGCAATATCATGCAACAAAGCACCTAAAGAAACAATAAAACCATCTACTTTTTCTTCTTTAGAAATTAAAATAGCATTTTTAAAAACACGTTCTATGTGAAACCAATCATGACCACCTTCTGCGTCTTTTAGTTCTTTTTTTACAAAAAGAATGGTGTTTTTAATAATTAATTCTTTATTCATTTTAATTCCTTTTTGTGAGTTCTTTTTTTATTTTTTTGTTTCATAAAGCATAACAAAAATCATTGGAGCAAAAAATAATGGTAAAAACGTTTGAAAAGAAATACCTTTTTCTATTGTAGAAAAAATTGCAAAAACGAACATTAAAAAGACAATAATTATTTGAAAAATAAGTAATAATTTTTGTTTTTTTAATTTTTGTAAAAGCTCTTTTGTAGTATAAGTAGAAGGTAATGAAGCCATTGTAATAATATTTTAAAAAATAAAAACCATACAGTTATGCATGGTTTTTATGTAGATTTTTAATCTTTGAAAACATTTTTATTTCAATATTAACAATGCTCGTCGTAAGCAGCAGCAAGGTTTTGAGCAATCATTTGAGCAGATCTTCCTTCAATATGATGACGTTCTAACATATGTACTAAATTACCATCTTTAAAAAGGGCAATTGCAGGAGATGAAGGAGGAAAAGGAATCATATATTCTCTAGCTTTTTGAGTAGATTCTTTTTCTACACCAGCAAAAACCGTAGTTAAATTTGTAGGAAATTTATCGGCGCCTAAAGATGCAATTGCGCCTGGTCTAGCAGTTCCTGCTGCACAACCACAAACAGAATTAACCATTACTAAAGTTGTTCCTTCTTTTGCTAACGCTTTGTCTACGTCTTCACTTGTATATAATGCTTCAAAACCAGCGTTAATCAATTCATCACGCATTGGTTTTACTAATTCTTCTGGATACATAATTATAAATAATTTTTAGACTGCAAATATAATGATAATTAAAGAGGAATTCAATAAGAATCTAAATTGTAGTTTTTATAGGTATATCAATAAAATTGATGTTAATTTTTTTATTTGTAAACCTGATGATTTTATTATATTTGAAACTAATTTTTAAAGTCTTATGGGGAGTTTTACGAAATGGTTAGGTGCAGGTTTAGGGTTTACTTTAGGAGGGCCAATTGGAGCTGCTATTGGTTTTGGAATTGGTAGTTTAGTAGATGAGTTTTCTATTGATGATTTAACTTCTGAGCAAAAAGAATATCAACAAAGAGTTGAAGAGTCTAGGTCAAGGGGTAGAATTAATACTCAATCTGGAGATTTCGAAATGAGTCTTTTAGTACTTGCATCAATTGTAATAAAATCAGATGGTAAGGTAGATCAGAGAGAGTTAAACTTTGTTAGATCTCAATTTGTTAGTATGTATGGAAAAGAGAGAGCAAATAATGCTTTCAAGCTATTTAAAGGAATCATAAAAAAAGAGGTTTCTTCTCGTCAAGTTTGTATTCAAATAAGAGAGCACATGTCTCATTCTTCTCGTTTACAACTATTACATTTTTTGTTTGGTATTGCTAAAGCAGACGATTATGTTTCTAAATCTGAAGTAGAAGAAATTAGAAAAATAGCAGGCTATTTATATATAAATCAGCAAGATTTTGAATCTATTAAAGCTATGTTTTATGATGCTTCTGGTAACGCGTATAAAATTTTAGAAATTTCAACCACTGCTTCTGATGATGAAGTTAAGAAAGCTTACAGAAAAATGGCGAAGAAATATCACCCAGATAAAGTACAAGATTTAGGTAAAGAACACTCTATTGGAGCTAAAGAAAAATTTCAGAGTATTCAAGCAGCATATGAAAATATAAAGAAAGAAAGAGGTCTATAAAGTTGTAGGTTTCAACGATTAGTTTTCTTATTTTAACTAAAAGATTAAGTTTTTTTTAGTGAATACCTTATTTTTGTTAGGAAAATTGTATGAAATAGTTGTTTAAATATGAAAAAGCTTTTAATTTTAAAAGCATTTATTTGCTTTTTGTTTTTATTTGAAACGGGCATTTATGCTCAGTTAGATAGTGAACATTTTTTACCTCCTTTAAAGCAAGTGTCTAATAATCAAGCTATTCAGCAACAATCTATTTATTTTTCCACTCCAGAAACCACTGCTTTTCCAATAGAAATATATAGAGGAGCAAGTACTTCTCCATTATTAACTTTAACAGGTTTAGAAAAAGGGAATCCTTTAATTTTTGATTCTTCAAATGGTTTAGCTAATGGTGATAATAACATTACATTAGTTACAAATGCTAATACAGGGAACGTTTTAACTAATTCTGGATTAAGAATAGTTGCTCCAGGTGGAGAAAAATTCTATGTAAATTATAGAGGTAGATCTGGTGCTCAAGCAGGTTCACTTACTTCTAAAGGAGAAAAAGCAAAAGGTTTAAATTTTAGATGGGGAGGTATTCCAAACAGAGCTACAAATAGTAATTTATCTACAAGTTTAGGTATGATGGCTACAGAAGATGGCACTACGGTTCGTGTTTTTGGGTATGATACTAATTGTAGATTTAGACAGGGAAATAGTAGAGGAGGGATTACTGCAGACACACAAACAATAATTTTAGAAAAAGGAGAAACCTTTGTTTTGGAAGCGGCTCAGAATGAAACTACTGCAAATATTGATGGTTGGTTAGGGGCTTCAATTACTTCAAATAAACCAATAGTTATAAGTGTTGGAGGGTTAAATGTAGGTGTTAGAGAAGGGGCACAATCTAGAGATGTAGGAATCGATCAACCAGTAGGTGTAGCTGCTTTAGGTAGAGAGTATGTTTTTGTTAGAGGAAATGGAATAAATGGTAATGATGCTCTTGGTAGAATAGGTACAGAATTTCCAATAATAGTAGCAACAGCAGACGGTACAGAAGTTTTTGCAGGAGGAGCTTCTTTAGGTACTATTAATAATGGAGATTATATGATTATTGATGGTAGTAAATATTCATCTAATTCTGCTGGCGGAAGTATGTATGTTACGACATCAAAAGATGCTTATGCATATCAGTGTTTGCAAGGAGGGACAGGTTCGAGAATTCAAACAATAGGTATGAATTTTATTGCGCCAGTTAATTGTTTGTTACCTAGTTTAATGGATGAAATTTCTGATATTGATAGAATTGCAGGAACTGCTTCAAATGTTTCAGCTATTACTATTATTGCATCAAGAATAACAAACCCAGCAAATATTACAGTAAATCAAACTGTTAATGGAGTCACTACTCAAGTTACTTTGCCAGTGCCAGAATTTCCAACAGGTACAACAGATTGGCAAACTTTTTATGTAGATGAATTAGAAGGAGAGATTGATATTTCTTCAACAGGAAATATTGCAGTTGGTACTTTCATGAGTCTAGGTCAAAATGCAGGTTTAGCAGGTTATTTTTCTGGCTTTGATACAATACCAGTTGTTGAAGTAGAAATTACAGATGGTGGTTGTTATCCTAAAACAAGTTTGCAAGAGGCAACAGGAGGTTTTGATGCCTACCAATGGTATCAAGATGGTTCTGCAATTATAGGAGAAACGAATCAAAAATTATTATTGATAGATGCTGCTACTAATAAAGATTTAGGCTTGGGAAATTTTTATGTTAAAGTAACTAAAGGTACTTGTTCTTATGACTCAGGAGTTGTTTCGGTGTATAATTGTGATCCGGATATTGTATTAACGAAAACCGCAGATGTTACTGCTTTAACCGATGAAGAAACTGTTGTTTTTACTGTAAAAGTAGAAAGTTCTGGTATAGATCCTGTTTCAAATTTAGTTATAAATGATACATTTCCATCCGAATTAGATTTAGTAAATGTTATCCCGAGTTTTGGTTCATGGGCAAGCCCAAATTGGACAATCGGAGATATGAATGCAGGACAAATACACACTCTAACTATTGAGGCAAAGGTTCCAAAAAAACCAGATGAAGGGGTTTTTACAAATTCAATTTCTAATACTCAAGATCAGGTTGATAGTAACTTAACAACAGATGATCTAATAGAAAGTGTTATAATTACTGCCAAAAAAATAGATTTAAGCTTAATAAAAACTGTAGACAAATCCGTGGTAAAATTGGGAGATACCGTGGTTTTTACTTTAGTTTTAAAGAACGATGGACCGCAACAGGCAACTGGCGTTCAAGTAAAAGATATTTTACCTAATGGATTAACTTATGATGCTGGAAATTCAGTTATACCCAATAATACAAGTTATAATTCTGTTTCTGGTATTTGGGATTTAAGTAATATAATAATATCTAATGGGGCAACTGTTGTTTTGCAGATAGTAGCAACAGTAAATACTGTAAATTTTAAACTTAATACGACAGAAATATTTAAAACGGAACAGAAAGATACAGATTCAATACCTAATAATTCTAATTAAAACGTTGTTTTAAGCCTTTTTAGTAATTTTTTTGTATATTAGTTTTAAGTAAATTAATACTTTTTTTATGACATCCCCCAAATCTATATATAAATCACAAAATTTAATAAATAACCCTTAATTATAAATGGGTTAAAAATGTAGTAATGCCTGTTAATTATTTAAAGAATATTTAAAAGTGAAATTAATAACAAGTTTAAAGTAGTAATTTAATTAAAGAAAAGTTAAACTATTTTTTTAGTTTTAACTCAAACTTTCTAGTATTTTAGTGACTTTAAAAAAATTGTTTCATAGTCATATATGATAGCCACAAAGTATAATTTTAATGTGCTTGTTTTTTGCCTATTCTGTACTTCGGTAATAAGAATGTATGGGCAATTAGATAGTGAGCATTTTTTACCGCCCTTAAAACAAGTTTCTAATAATGCAGCAATTAAACAACAAGCAGTTTATTTTTCAACTCCCGAAACAACTGCTTTTTCAATAGAAATTTACAGAGGATCAAGTTTAACACCTGCAGTCACTTTAACAGGTTTAGAAAAAGGAAATCCATTAATTTTAGATTCTTCTAACGCTACTTTTCCATTATCTGATGGAGATAATAATATTACTTTAGTTACAAATACAAATACAGGTGTTGTTTTAAACAATGCTGGATTAAGAATAGTTGCTCCAGGAGGACAAAAATTCTATGTAAATTATAGAGGTAGATCAAATTCTCAAGCAGGTTCTTTAACATCAAAAGGAGAAAAGGCAAAAGGACTAAATTTTAGATGGGGAGGAATTCCAAACTTAGCTAGGTCAAATAATGCAGGTACTTTAATTAGTACTAGTTTAGGTATGATGGCTACTGAAGATGGTACTATAGTAAGGGTGTTTGGTTTTAATCCTGGATGTAAGTTTCGTTTACAAGGTGCAAGAGGTGGTATGCCTTTATCAACCTTAAATTCAATTTCTTTAGATAAAGGAGAGTCTTTTGTTATTGAGGCTAATGTTAAAGAAACTGATGCTAACAGAGATGGATGGCTAGGAAGCTCGATAACTTCAAATAAACCAATTGTAATTAGTAATGGTGGCTTAAATGTTGGAATTAGAGATGGTTCTGCGAGTAGAGATGTAGGTATAGATCAACCGGTTGGTTTAGCCGCTTTAGGAAGAGAGTATGTTTTTGTAAGAGGTACAGGTATAAATGGGGATGTTTCTTTAAATAGAATAGGAACTGAGTTTCCTATTATAGTTGCAACTGCTGATGGTACAGAAGTTTTTGCAGGAGGTGTTTCTCAGGGAATTATAAATAATGGTGATTATAAAATTATTGATGGAAGTAATTACTCTTCTAATGTTCCTGGGGCAAGTATGTATGTAACTACTTCAAAAGATGCTTATGCGTATCAATGTTTACAGGGTGCGGCTGGTAAAATTTATACTATTGGAATGAATTTTATAGCACCAGTAAATTGTTTATTACCAAGTTTAATGGATGAAATTTCTGATATAGATAAAATAGCAGGAAGTTCTACAAATATTTCTGCAGTAACAATAATTGCATCTAGGGCAACCGATCCTTCAAATATAATAGTAAATCAAACAATTGGTAATACAACTACTCAAATAGCTTTACCCTCACCTGTTTATCCAGCAGGAACTTTAGATTGGCAAACTTTTTATATAGATGGTTTAGAAGGCGAAATAGATATTGTTTCTACTGGGAATATTGCAATAGGTACTTTTATGAGTTTAGGTACTGCAGCTGGAGTTGCGGGTTATTTTTCTGGGTTTGATACTATTCCTGTAGTAGAGGTTGAAATTTCTGATGGTGGTTGTTACCCTAGAACCAGTTTACAAGAAGCTACAGGTGGTTTTGATGCTTACCAATGGTATCAAGATGGAGTAGCTATTTCTGGAGAAACAAATCAAAAGTTGTTATTAATAAACGCAAGTACAGGTAAGGATTTAGGTTTAGGAGATTTTTACGTAAAAGTAACTAAAGGTACTTGTTCTTATGATTCAGGAGTGGTTTCAATATATAATTGTGATCCCGATATTGTGTTAACAAAAATAGCAGATGAAAATAATTTAACAGACGAAGATACAGTTACTTTTAAAGTACAAGTAGAAAGCTCTGGAATAGATCCAGTTTCTAATTTAGTAATAAATGATGCTTTTCCAGGAGAATTAGATTTGGTGAGTGTTACACCAAGTTTCGGTACTTGGTTAAGTCCAAATTGGACAATTGGAGCCATGAATTCAGGTCAAGTTCATACATTAATCATAGAAGCAAAAGTTCCTCAAAAGCCGTCTGAAGGTACGTTTACAAATACAGTTACTAATTCTCAAGATCAAGTAGATAGTAATCAAACTACAGACGATCCTATCGAAAATGTAACAATTACTGCTAAAAAAATAGATTTAAATCTAGTAAAAACAGTAGATAAACAAGTAGTTAAATTAGGAGATACAGTAATTTTTACTTTAATATTAAAAAATTCTGGCCCTACAGCTGCTTCTGGAGTGCAGGTAAAAGATGTTTTGCCTCTAGGATTAACTTATAGTTTAGGAGATTCAGTAATACCATTAAACACAACTTATGATCCAGTATCTGGAATATGGGATTTGAGTGGCATTTTAATTTCAAATGGTAGTAGTATAGTACTAGAAATAGGAGCTAAAGTAGATAGCGTGAATTTTAAATTAAATAAAACAGAAGTTTATAAAACAGAGCAATTAGATTTAGACTCAGTTCCCGGAAATGACAATTAAGTTAATGTATTGTTATTTAACTAGTTTATCGAAAACGTTAAAGGAAACTTATTTGAGAGTTATAGATTGCAGAGTTTAAAAGGTTGTAAAAAGAATAATAATCATCTATTTAAATGATTAACACGAAAAGAAATATGAAATGTTAGATCAGTATTTATTAAAACAAAAATTAAATAGAACATTGAAAACTACATCCTTTAGACAAAGGTTTTTATTTGTGTTGTTACTTTTTTGTGGAATATTTTTTAATGAATTAAAAGCACAAACAATATTAGTAAACGAAACGGTGGTAGGTTCTTATTCATATAATGTCTTAGCAAATGGTGTTATAGAAATTACTATTGTTGGAGGAGAAGGAGGAGAAGGAACTAATACTACTGGAGGGCAAGGAGCTCTAACAAGAGCTGTTTTTAACGTTTCTCTAGGTGATGAAATTCGTTATTTGGTTGCAGAAGGAGGACGTGGTGGAAGTCAAGCCGGAGGTGGTGGAAGTACTGGTGTTTATATTAATGGAACATTAGTAATGGTAGCCGGTGGAGGTGGTGGTGGAGATAACAGTGCTGATGCTAATGGATATGGAGGTAGTGATGTGGTAAATGGAGACTCAGGAACTAGTTCAAATAATACCGAAGGTTTAGGAGGTATTTCTGGAAATGGAGGAGCATCTAATAATAGATCTGGAGCTGGTGGTGGAATTTTAACTGCTGGAGAAAATGGTACACAGGCTACTGGTGGTTCTGCTAGTGATCCTACAAATTACACATTAGCCAATGGCGGAAATGGAACTGGAAATGGAGGTAGAGGTCTTACTGGTGGAGGTGCAGGTGCTAATTCTTATTCTGGTGCGGGTGCTGGATATTCTGGAGGTGGAGCATCTGGAGCTAATGGATCTGCTGGAGGTGGGGGTTCTTTTGTAAATACTTCGTTTGCTAAATATTTTCAACATACAATTACAGCAGGTTCAGATGGAGCAAATTCTGGAGGAACACAATTAGATGGAGCAAATGGTTCTGTTGTTATTACAGAGATACCTAATATAGATACAGATGGCGATACTATTATTGATTATTTTGATAAAGATGATGATAATGATGGTATTTTAGATACAGTTGAATTAAATGGTAATGCTTTAAGAGATACAGATGGAGATGGTGTAATAGATTCTTTAGATAAAGATTCTGATGGTGATACTTGTTATGATGTTTTAGAAGGAACAGATAGTCATGGTTTTTCAGACTTAGATTCTAATGGTGAATTGGCTGGCGCTATAGATAATGACCCAAATAGTGCTACTTACGGTGTTCCTTTAGGTAATACTCAAGGAATAGGAACAGCACAGAATTTAACTTCTGCTGCTTCAATTTGTAATTCTTGTGATCCTCAAGATCCATCTTTTGTAGATACAGATTTAGATTCAATAGGAGATGATTGTGATTTAGATGATGATAACGATGGTGTTCCAGATTTAAACGAATGTGAATCTACAATCTTTTTAAATCAGACTGGTTCAATCGATGAATATACACCGTTAACTTTTAATGCAGCAAAATTAACATCCTTTACAGATAGTGGTTTAGCTCAAGATATAAATGACTCTGCATTGTATACAGATGTGGGTGTTATAGGCGGTGTAAATATAGATGTAAGGTTAACAGTACTAAGAGTTAGTGATGCTGGTATTACAAGTGTAGATATAGATGGTAATACAACATTCGGTTATATAACTATTCTTTTAGGAGGTACAGGAAGCATTGGTGGTGTTGAGTTAGAAGTAGAGTTTTTTGAGTCTGGTACAACAGTACCTTTTGAATTCCCAGGTTTCTTAACTTTTCAAGATATAGATGATTCTGGTACCAGTGAAGGAATTATACTTCCTAAGGAAGTAGTTGAGGCTTATCAGTTATCTGAAACTCCAGCTACAAACCTAAATTTACAAGACTCTACAACTGATTATTTTGGAGATTCTGGAGATTTTTTAGAAATAGTTCCAAGTAGTAATGGAGATACTCCAGATGAAAATCTTTGGACAAATATAGATTTTGTTCCAATTACAAGCTTTAAACTTCAAGTAAAGAAAAGAGATGGTACGCCTGGTTATGGTTTTGGAGCTCAAGAATTTACAAATCCTCCAACAGTAAATCTAATTCAAGGTTGTATAGATGTTGATACCGATAATGACGGTACGGTAGATAGATTAGATTTAGATAGTGATGGAGATGGTTGTTCTGATGCTTTTGAAGCTGGAGCAACAAATTTGATAACTACAGATTATAAATTTCCTACAGCTTCAGATACTAATTCAGACGGTTTATCAGATACTGTTGATTTAGATAAAAATGGTACAGCAGACTATTTTAACACATACTTTCTGTATGCATTAGATAATACAGTAGGTCAATGTTCTGATTTTGATGGAGACAATGTTTATGATAATGTAGACATAGATGATGATAATGATGGAGTTCTAGATACAGCAGAACAAACATGTACAAATGTGGCATTGCAATACGGTGCTGTTACAACTACAGGAAACTTAAGTACAATACCTCTACAAAACTCAACAGGAACTGTTTATGCTTATTTAGATATTAGAGCAGATGAGTTAACTACTTTTACTATAACACCTAATAACTCTTCAGGAGAATTAATTTTAGATTACCAATATCCAGATACAAATGGTTTAAATTATAGTTTTACTACAAATTTGAGAGCTGCTCCTGGTTATGAGGGATTACAGATAGAAGTTGTTGAAAAAATTGATGCAGATGCTACTTTTAGAAATGAAGAGTCAGATATTTTAATAGAACATAATTTGGTAAGAAATCCAATTGTAAGTACTTCTAATGCTTCAATTACGTATGTAAATCCTAATTTTGGTTCTTTAGTTTCTTTAAATGATGAAATTAATTCTAATACAACTATAAATACTGGTTATAATTCTGGAACAGCAGCAAGAGAACTAGATATTGCATATACACTTTTTGCGAGTTCTTTAAACGCAGTGAAGTATAATTATATTTATAAAGATAAAAATAACGAAACAGCAGGTACAGATAGAAGAGTTTGGAGTTTACCAAATTTTACAAATCAACTTATATGTTCTGATATTAATACAGACGGAACTGGAGAGGTAAATAGATTTGATTTAGACAGTGATGATGATGGTTGTTCTGATGCTGCTGAAGCAAGCGCAACTAAAGATTCTACAACCAATTTTAAGTTTAATTCTATTTCTGGAGAAGCTTCAGATTCTACCGGAGATGGATTGGCAGATGCTGTAGATAGTGCAGATGATGGTAATCCAGATTATACCTCAACTTATACAACTTATGCAATTTCAGATTTAGTAAATGGATGTCATGTAGATTTATCTATTAAAAAAACAGTTGTTAAAGCAGTACCTAAAGTAGGAGATGAAATAATCTTTTCTATTGTATTAAAAAATATAGGTTTAGCATATGCAACAGGTGTTCAAGTAAAAGATATTTTACCAACAGGATTAACTTATGTAGCTGCTAATTCTGTTATACCAATAAATACAACATATACCTCTGGAAGTGGAATTTGGGATTTAACCAATATTACTATTGAAGATGGAGGATCTATAGAATTAAAAATTGCAGCCATAGTAAATACTAAGGGAACAATTATAACAAATAAAGCAGAGGTTTTTATCATTAACCAAACAGATAAAGACTCTACACCAAATAGTGACAATTAATCAAGAAATTAAAAGGATGAAAAAAATGTACACACTTTTCAACTTACCTAAAGAGATAAGTAAAAAAACAAAAAATGTTTTTTTACTCTTTGTATTTATTTTTATAGCCACAAGTGCTAGTTTTGCACAAGGTGTTACTATGGTTGTTAATGCTTCAACAGAATCTAATACTGGTACCAAAACGGTTGGTGACGTTATCGACTATTCTGTAGCTGTTAGAAATACAGGGGGTACTACACTTACAAATGTATCTATAAATAGTTCGTTATCTATAGATGCACCAGGTCTTGTTTTAGCAAGTGGTGATACAAATAACGATGGCATTTTAGATGTTACAGAGTGCTGGGTGTACACCGGTTCTTTAACATTAACTACAGTTGGAGATGTTGTAAATACTTTTAGTATTACAAGCACAGAAATTACTGTAGCAGAAACGTTTACACATACAGAAAGCGAACATGAAGATGATATTTCTTATGCTTCAATTTATGTCATTAGCGATTTAGTGGCTACAGATGACGATTATTCTGCTACTGTTATAAATGGTATTTCTGGTGGTACAGCTGGTAATGCTTTTTCTAATGATACTGCAGATGGAGTAATTGCAACGGCTACATCTGTAATACCTAAACTTTTAATTAATGGTGGTTTAACAGGTGTAACAATTGATTTAAATGGAGATGTAAATGTACCAGCCGCTACTTCTACAGGTACTTATATATTAACATATAAAATTTGTGAAAACGGAAACACAAATAACTGTGAAAATGCAACAATTACAATTGTAGTTGATGGAGATTCAGATGGAGATGGAGTAATAGATTCTGCAGATATCTGTAATGGATTTGATGATAATGCAGATTTTGATACAGATGGTGTACCAGATAATTGTGATGATGATGATGACAATGATGGTATTTTAGACATTAACGAAGGTTGTACAGCAGCAGCAGCAAATACTTATAAGAAAATCTATTTTTCAGACGGAACAATAGACACTTCAGCAGCAACAAATACTGAGTTAGTTTTATCTACAACTACAGATTATGTCAGTCAAGTTAGTGGAGATTCTTCTCCTGGAAACAGTTTATACTTAAATGGTTATGATAATGTAGTAGGTTCTCAAACAATGATTTTTGAAGTAACTACACCTTATGTTTTAAATGTAGATAGTTCATTAACTTTTAAGGCATATTTATTTGATAATATTAGTAGTTTAAGTGGTAATTACGATCAACCATTACCTTTAACTATTAGTACAGCTAGTTTAGGCGATATTACAGTTAATAAATTATTAACCGCAGCACAAATTACGGATTTAGATGCAGGAAAATGGGTAGAAATTGAATATACAATACCAATTCCTGGCGGTCCACAAAGTATCTCAATAAGTAAAATTTCATTAGTAATAGAAGCTATTTCTGGAGGTACTGGTGCTTTTAACGCAGGTTCTTCAGAGACCCTAGCAGTAATTCCTAATGAGTTTATTTCTGATTTAAGAGGGGTAGATTGTATTCAAAATTCAGATGGTATTGGTAATTTCGATCACCAAGAAACAGATTCAGATGGAGATGGTTGTCCTGATGTTATAGAACAAGGTCTTATAGAAAGCTCTACAAAACCAGGAGAAGTACAAGGAACAGGTTATGATAGTACAAATGGTAGAGTAACAGGCTTTGCTTCTGCATATTTAGGCTCTACAAATGCTAATGTTTCAAATGCAGGTACAGCTGTAAGTATAACTACACAGCCATCAGATAATAGTGGTGTCGTAGGAAGTGATGTAGATTTTACGGTTCCTTCTACAGGAACTATTTTTCAATGGGAAGTAAGTGCAGATAATGGAACAACTTATAGTTCTATTTTAGACGGAGCAAATTATGCAGGTACAAATACAGCTACATTAACGGTAAAAGAAGTTAAAATAGCTCAGAATAATTATTTATATAGAGTAAGAATATCAAAGGCAGATTACGCATGTACTACGATTTCTAATTCTGCAAAATTAACAGTTTTTGAAAATACTCCGCCAATAGTAGATAGTAATTCAATTTCTGTAAATGAAAATACTACAAGTAATTTAGTAGGTTTATCGGCACCAACAGATGCTGATAATAATACTTTAACGATAACAGTTATTGGTTTACCAGCTTTAGGAATAATTAAAAAATCTAACGGTGATATAGTTGCAAATAATACAACATTAACTATAGCAGAATTAACTAGTTTAATTTATGACGCTCCAGTTAATTATAACGATGGAACAGATCCTGGAGATTTTACATATCAAGTTTCTGATGGTATTGCTAGCCCTGTACAAGGTTCTACAAATATTATTTTAAATCCAATAAATGATCCTCCTGTAGCAGTAAATGATAACGGAAGTGGAATTGAAGGTTCAGTAGTTACTATAACAGAAATCGGTGCGAATGATTCAGATATAGATGGTACAGTAGATACGACTTCTATTATTTTATTAGACCCTAATGATATTTTTAATACAGGAAACAGTAATAGTCCTTTAGTTATAAATAACGTAGGTACTTATTCAGTTAATCTTGCAGGAACAGTAGTTTTTACACCTTTAGAAAATTTTAATGGAGCAGCAAATATCAATTATACAATTGAAGATAACGATGAATTAATTTCTAATACAGCAACAATAATTATTAATATTACCGCTGTAAATGATGAACCAGTTGCAAACCCAGATACAGGTAGTTTATCTGAAGATGATGCACAGTTAAGCGTTAATGCTGCTAATGGTTTATTAAATAATGATTCTGATGTTGATGGAAACCCATTAAATGTAACAAAATTCATAGTTAATGGAAATCAAATCATTGTAGACCCTACTACAGGAGGCGCAACAACAATAAAAGACCCTATTTCTAATGAGGATATTGGAAATATTACTATTAATCGCGATGGAAGCTATGTATTTATTCCAGTTTTAAATTATAACGGAACAGTTCCTACAATAACTTACAACGTTTTTGATGGTTCAAGTAATATTACAAGTACTTTAAAAATTACTGTAATATCTGTAAATGATGCTCCTGTAAATACAGTTCCAGGTACACAAACTACTTCAGAAGATATAGATATAACTATAACCGGTGTAAGTACAACAGATGTTGATGAAAATTTAGATAATACTAATTTAACAGTGTCTAACGGAATAATTAATATTTCTACAGTTGGCGGAGCAACAATAATTGGTAATGGTACAAATAATGTTACAATTTCGGGAACCGAAGCACAAATTAACACAGCTTTGGCAAGCATAGAATATTCGCCAGATTCTAATTTTAATGGATCAGATACATTAACTGTTTTATCAACAGATAGTGATGGAGCTCCTTTAAATGATTCAGACGATATAGAAATTACGGTAAGTTCTGTAAATGATATTCCTGTTAATACAGTTCCAGGAACTCAAACAACTAATGAAGAAATACTTTTACCAATATCAGGAATTAGTGCTACAGATACAGATGATGATTTAACTAGTACAGAATTAAATGTTTCTAACGGAACTTTAACAGTAGTACCAAGCGGATCAGCTGTTGTAACATCTACAGGAACTGGTAATTTATTAATTACAGGAACAGAAACTGATATCAATGCTACTTTAGCAAGTTTAGGTTACACACCTAGTTTAGATTTTGTTGGCCAAGATACTTTAACAGTATTGTCTACAGATAGTAATAATGCTACAGATACAGATGTAGTATTAATAAATGTTACAAATGTAAATGATGAACCTGTAAATACAGTGCCAGCAACTCAAACTACACCAGAGGAAACGGTATTAAATATAACAGGGCTTAATGCTACAGATGTTGATGGAAACTTACAAACTACTCAAGTAAGTGTTACTAATGGTATTATAAATGTTAACGCAAGCGGATCTGCAATAGTATCAAGCAATAGTTCTGGAAATGTAACAATTACAGGAACAGAAACAGACATTAATGCTACTTTGGCTAGTTTATCATATACACCAAATTCAAACTATGTTGGTCAGGATACATTAACCGTTTTATCTACAGATAGTGATGGAGAAAACGATACAGATACAGTATTAATAAATGTTACAAATGTAAATGATGCACCTGTTAATACAGTTCCAGGTTTACAAACAATTGTAGAAGAAACCTTAACTGCAATTACAGGAGTTAGTACAACAGATATTGATGGAGATTTAGCAAGTACAGAATTAAGTGTTAATAATGGTATTATAAATGTTACTGCAAGTGGTGCGGCAATTGTTTCTAACAATGCTTCTGGTTCGGTAACAATTAGTGGTTCAGAGGCAGATATTAATGCAACTTTAGCTAGTTTAACTTACACACCAAATCTTAATTATGTAGGTTCAGATATTTTAACTGTAGTTTCTACAGATAGTTTTGCTACACCATTAAGTGATACAGATACTATAGCAATTACTGTTACAAATGTAAACGATGAGCCAGTCGCAGACAATGAGTCTGTTATTACAAATGAAGATACACCTATTACAATTGATGTTTTAGATGGAGACACAGATGGAGATAATGATACTTTAACAATTTCAGAAATTAATGGAACTGCTATTATAGAAGGACAAACAATTGCAGTTGTTGGCGGAACAGTAACATTAACTTCTGGTGAATTAGTTGTTTCACCAGCAAACAATAATACAAACGATGTAACTTTTAATTATACAGTTTCAGATGGTAATGGAGGTTCAGATACAGGTTCAGTAAATGTAGAAATTACACCTCAAAATGATGGACCAACTGCAATAGATGATAATTATTCAACTGCAGAAGAAACAACTGTTACATTAGCACCACTTACTACAGGAACAGCAGATAGTGATATAGATGGTGATAGTTTAACAATAAGTAGTATTAATGGTGAACCTGTAGTTTTAGGTACTGCAGAAACAATTACCGTTTCTAACGGAATAGTGAACTATAGTGCAGGAGGAGTTATAACTTTTACACCAAATATAAACTATAATGGTACAGTAACTTTTCCTTATGTTATTACTGATGGAAATTTAACAGCAACAGCAAATCAAATTATAACTGTAACAGCTATAAATGATGCTCCAGTTGCAGTAGATGATTCTTATACAACTGATGAAGATACTGCTTTAGTTTTATTACCATTAACAACAGGAGTAGCTGATAGCGATATAGATGGAGATATACTTTCAATTCAATCGATTAATGGTGAAAATCTTACAGGAAATGTTCAATCAATTTCAGTAACAAACGGAACAGTTGATATTGATGGAAGTGGTACTATTACTTTTACACCAGATACAGATTATAATGGTAATGTAACTTTCCCTTATGTTATAACTGATGGAAATTTAACAGCAACAGCAAATCAAATTATTACAGTAAATTCAGTAAATGATACACCAACAGCGGTTAACGATACGTTAACAGTTGATGAAGATAGTGTGGCAGGCGCAACAAATCAAGTAACAGTTTCTACCAATGATAGTATTGGCGGAGACGGTGGCGATGCCGAAAACTACTCAATAGAATCTACAGATACTGCACCAGCAAATGGTACAGTAACAGAAGTAAGCGATGGTGTTTTTGAATACATCCCCAATGCAGATTTTAATGGAACTGATAGTTTTACCTATACAATTACAGACGCAGATGGCGATACCGCAACAGCAACAGTAAATGTAACAGTAAATTCAGTAAATGATACACCAACAGCAGTTGACGATACGTTAACAGTTGATGAAGATAGTGTAGCAGGCGCAACAAATCAAGTAACAGTTTCTACCAATGATAGTATTGGAGGAGACGGTGGCGATGCCGATAATTACTCAATAGAATCTACAGATACTGCACCAGCAAATGGTACCGTAACAGAAGTAAGCGACGGCGTTTTTGAATACATCCCAAATGCAGATTTTAATGGAACTGATAGTTTTACTTATACAATTACAGACGCAGATGGCGATACCGCAACCGCAACGGTAAATGTAACAGTAAATTCAGTAAATGACACACCAACAGCAGTTGATGATGCATTAACAGTTGATGAAGATAGTGTTACAGGTGCAACAAATCAAGTAACAGTTTCTACCAATGATAGTATTGGCGGAGATGGTGGCGATGCCGACAACTACTCAATAGAATCAACAGATACTGCACCAGCAAATGGTACAGTAACAGAAGTAAGCGATGGCGTTTTTGAATACATTCCTAATGCTGATTTTAATGGAACCGATAGTTTTACCTATACAATTACAGATGTAGATGGTGATACTTCTACTGCAACTGTAAATGTAACAGTAAATTCAGTTGATGATGCACCAACAGCAACAGATGATACTTTAAGTGTTGCAGAAGATAGTGTTGCAGGAGTTTCAAATCAAGTAACAGTTTCTACCAATGATAATATTGGCGGAGACGGTGGTGATGCAGACAACTACTCAATAGAATCAACAGATACTGCACCAACAAATGGTACAGTAACAGAAGTAAGTGATGGTATTTTTGAATACATCCCAAATGCAGATTTTAATGGAACCGATAGTTTTACCTATACAATTACAGATGCAGATGGAGACACTGCAACCGCAACAGTAAATGTAACAGTGATTTCTGTAAACGATACACCATCAGCAACTAATGATAGTACAACGGTTGCAGAAGATAGTGTTGCAGGAGTATCAAATCAAGTAACAGTTTCTACCAATGATAGTATTGGAGGCGACGGTGGTGATGCCGATAATTACTCAATAGAATCTACAGATACTGCACCAACAAATGGTACTGTAACAGAAGTAAGCGATGGTGTATTTGAATACATCCCAAATGCAAATTTTAATGGAACCGATAGTTTTACTTATACAATTACAGATGTTGATGGAGATACCGCAACAGCAACAGTAACTGTAACAGTAAATTCAGTAGACGACGCACCATCAGCAACAGACGATACCTTAACAGTGGATGAAGATAGTGTAGCAGGAGTTTCAAATCAAGTAACAGTATCTACCAATGATAGTATTGGAGGAGACGGTGGAGATGCCGACAATTACTCAATAGAATCAACAGATACTGCACCAGCAAATGGTATCGTAACAGAAGTAAGCGATGGCGTTTTTGAATACATCCCAAATGCAGATTTTAATGGAATCGATAGTTTTACCTATACAATTACAGATGCAGATGGCGATACTGCAACCGCAACAGTAAATGTAACAGTAAATTCAGTAAATGATGTACCAACAGCAGTTGATGATGCATTAACAGTTGATGAAGATAGTGTTGCAGGAGTTTCAAATCAAGTAACAGTTTCTACCAATGATAGTATTGGAGGAGACGGTGGAGATACAGAAGATTACTCAATAGAATCTACAGATACTGCACCAACAAATGGTACCGTAACAGAAGTGAGCGATGGTGTATTTGAATACATTCCTAATGCAAACTTTAATGGAACCGATAGTTTTACCTATACAATTACAGATGCAGATGGCGATACCGCAACAGCAACAGTAAATGTAACAGTAAATTCAGTAAATGATGCACCAACAGCAGTTGATGATGCATTAACAGTTGATGAGGATAGTGTTGCAGGAGTTTCAAATCAAGTAACAGTTTCTACCAATGATAGTATTGGAGGCGACGGTGGCGACGCAGATAATTACTCAATAGAATCAACAGATACAGCACCAGCAAATGGTACAGTAACAGAAGTAAGCGATGGCGTTTTTGAATACATCCCAAATGCAGATTTTAATGGAACAGATAGTTTTACTTATACAATTACAGATGCAGACGGAACAACTTCTACAGGGACAGTTACAGTTACTGTTGAAGCAAAAAATGATGCTCCAAAAGCAGAAGACGATAGTTTTACAACAGATGAAGATACTTTAGTAACAATAACACCATTAACAACAGGAACAGCAGATAGTGATATTGATGGAGATACAATAGTTGTATCAGAAATTAATGGAGAACCAGTTGTTTTAGGAACAGCAGAAACAATTGTAGTACCTAATGGAATCGTAAATTATAGCGCAACTGGTGTAATATCTTTTACACCAAGTACAGATTATAATGGTACAGTTACTTTTCCTTATCAAATTTCTGATGGAAATGGAGAAACTGATGAAGCAACAATTACAATTATTGTAAATGCTGTGAATGATTTACCAATTGCAAATGATGATACAAAATCTGTAAATGAAGATACTGTGTTAACAGTTACTGCTGCTAACGGACTTATTAAAAACGATACAGATGAAGATAAAGCTTCATTAACAATTCAAGAATTTACAGTTGATGGACAAACAATTACAGTAGATCCAACAAATGGAGGTACAACAACCATTAATAATGTAGGAGATATTACAATAAATGCAAATGGTAGTTATACTTTTTCTCCAGTTCAAGATTTTGAAGGAAATGTACCTACAATTACTTATGTTTTAGAGGATAATGGAAATTTAACAGATGAAGGTGATTTAGATATTACTGTTAATCCTATAAATGATAATCCTGTTGCAGTAACAGATACGTATACTACAAATGAAGAAACGCCTGTAACATTAACACCTTTAACTAAGGGAGTTGCAGATAGTGATGTAGACGGAGATACAATAGTTATATCAGAAATTAATGGAGAGCCAGTTGTTTTAGGTACTGCAGAAGCAATTGCTGTACCAAACGGAACTTTAAATTATAGTGCAACAGGTGTAGTTACTTTCTCACCAAATACAAACTTTAATGGTACTGTAACTTTCCCTTATGAAATTTCTGATGGAAATGGTGGAACAGCAACAGCAAATCAAGAAATTACAGTTAACCCTGTAAATGATGATCCAGTTGCGGTAAAAGATATTTACACAACAAATGAGGATACAACAGTAACATTAACTCCTTTATTAGCTGATACAGATTTAGATAATGATGCATTAGTTATTTCAAAAATTAATGGTGAAACAGTTGTTTTAGGAACCGCAGAAACAATTACGACACCAAACGGAACAGTAAATTACAGTGCAACAGGTGTAGTAACTTTTACTCCAAGTCAAGATTTTAACGGTATAGAAACATTTTCTTATGAAATTTCTGATGGAAAAGGTGGTGTAGATACAGCAGATCAAGAAATTACAGTAACTGCTGTAAATGATAACCCAATAGCTGTTACAGATTCTTATTCAACAAATGAAGATACGCCATTAACTTTAGCACCATTAACTACAGGAACAGCGGATAGTGATGTAGATAACGATACAATAGTTGTATCAGAAATTAACGGAGAACCAGTAGTTTTAGGAACCGCAGAAACAATTACAGTTGCAAACGGAACCGTTAATTATAGTGCAGCAGGTGCAATTACTTTTACACCAGCAACAAACTTTAACGGTACAGTAACTTTCCCTTATGAGATTTCTGATGGAAATGGAGGGTTGGCAACAGCAAATCAAGTAATTGAAGTAAACGCTGTTAACGATTTCCCAGTTGCTGTAGAAGATCAATACACCACTAATGAAGATACTGCAATCACTTTAACTCCTTTAACAAAAGGAACCGCTGATAGTGATTCTGATGGTGATACTTTAACAATTACAAAAATTAATGGAGAACCAGTTGTTTTAGGAACCGCAGAAACAATAACAGTTCCTAATGGTACAGTAAATTATAGTGCAACAGGTGAAATTACATTTACACCTAATGACGATTTTAATGGTACAGTAACTTTTCCTTATACAATTTCTGATGGAAATGGAGCTACAGCAACAGCAAACCAAGTAATTACTATAGATGCTGTAAATGATAGACCAGTTGCAACTCCAGACACAGCAACAACTCCTGAAGACACTTTATTAAATGTAAATGTAATTGCAAATGGAGTTTTAGATAATGATTCTGATATTGATGCAGATACAATAACTGTAATAGGTTATAATGTTGGATCTAACTCAGTAACTGTAGGTCAAAATCTTACGTTAACAGAAGGTGTTTTAAATATAAAAGCAGATGGTACATTTACTTTTGATCCTGCAGATGATTATACAGGTAACGTACCAACAATTACCTATACTATTTCAGATGGTAATTTAGCTACAACAAGTACTTTAGATATAGAAGTTACACCAACAAATGATGCACCAAATTTAGTTGCAGATGTAAAAATAATTGATGAAGATACTACATTAACGATCGATGCAAATGGCGGTCTTTTATCTAATGATTCAGATATTGATGTTGGAGATTCATTAACAATAACAGAATTTAAAGTAAACGGTCAAACAATTACTGTAGACCCAACAACTGGTGGTACAACAACAATTTTAAATGTTGGTGATATTACCATAAATGCTGATGGAAGTTACACATTTACTCCGGTTTTACATTACAATGGAAATGTACCAACAATTACCTACACAGTAAGTGATAATACAACAACTGCAAACTCAACTTTAAATATTGAAGTTAGACCAATAAATGATGCACCTGATTTAGTAGATGATGTAAATACAACAACAGAAGATACACCTTTAACAGTAACAAAAGCAAATGGTGTTTTAGATGATAATGATACTGATGTTGAAAACGAAACATTAACAGTAACACAATTTACTATTGGAAGTACAAATTATAATGCAGGTACAGAAGCAGATATAACAGAAGGAAAATTAACAATAAATGCAGATGGTAGTTATGTATTTACACCAGCTCAAGATTTTAATGGTATTTTTCCAGTAATAACCTATACAGCAGAAGATTCAGAGAATACAGAAACTGCTACATTAACAATTACAGTTACTGCAGAAAATGATGCTCCTATAGCTAATAATGATTCGAATACAACAAACGAAGATGTAGCAATAACAGTTATTTCTGGTTCTGGAGATGGTTTAATTGATAACGATACAGATACTGAAAATGATGGTTTATCAATAACTAAATTTACAGTTGGAGGCATAGAGTATAATGCTGGTCAGACTGCAACTGTAGCTGACGGAATTATAAGCATTAGTTCTGATGGTGGATATACGTTTACACCTGCACAAGACTTTAATGGAGTATTCCCGGTTGTTGATTATATAATTTCTGATGGTAATGGAGGAACTGATACAGCAACATTAACACTAACAGTTGTTTCTGTAAATGACAATCCGATTGCACAAAATGACGCAAATTCAACAACTGAAGATGTAGATTTAACGGTAAGCGCAGCTAACGGAGTATTAAATAATGATTCTGATGTTGATAGTAACTTAACAGTTACCCGCTTTTTTGTAAAAGGAGTACCATATTTAGCTGGTGAAACTGCAAGTCCTGCAGAAGGAAACATCACCTTAAATTCTGACGGAAGTTATACATTTGAACCAACAAGTAACTTTAACGGAACTTACCCAACAATTACATATACTGCTTCAGATAATATAGAAACAGTAAATGCAGATTTAGTAATTACAGTAATACCAGCAAATGATACACCAATTGTTGTTGCGGATACAAACTCGACAAATGAAGGCGTAACTTTAACAGTACCAGCAACAGGAATTTTAGGAAACGATTCTGATATTGATACAGGAGATACTTTAAAAGTAATTAGATTTACGGTTGCGAGTCAAACAATTATAGTAGATCCAACAAACGGAGGAACTGCAACAATTACTAATGTTGGAGATATTAGAATAAATGAAGATGGTAGTTATGTATTTACACCGTTTGAAGATTATAATGGTACCGTACCAACAATAACTTATACAGCAAGTGATGGTCAAAACTCTGCGAATACTACTTTAATAATTACAGTAGATCCAGTAAATGACGATCCAATTGCTACAGATGATGATGCAACGTCAGATCCAGTAACATTGGTTAATATACCTGTATTAACAAATGATTCTGATGTAGATACAGGAGATGTTTTAACAGTTACTATTACTGTTGCACCAGGATTTGGTGTAGCTACAGTATTAGCAAACGGAACAATTGATTATACTCCAAATGCTGGTTTTAATAACGGTATAGATACATTTACATATCAGATTTCTGATGGAAATGGAGGAACAGATACAGCAGTAGTTTCTGTAACGGTTCCAGAATCTGCTTTCCCACCAGTTGCAAATCCTGATACAAATACTACAGATGAAGCTGTAGCAATAACGGTTGCAGATAACGATCCAAAAAGTTTAATTGCTAATGATACAGATGGTAATTTAGATCCATTAACTGTAGTTAGTTTTATTTTAGAAGGTGTAACTTATAATGCAGGTGCAACAGCAACAATTACAAATGTTGGTGAGATAACAATTAATGCCGGCGGTGGTTATGTATTTACTCCTTTTGGAGATTTTGAAGGAACATTCCCAGTAATTAGCTATATAATAACTGATAATCAACCAACACCAAATGCAAATAGTACCTTAACAATTACAGTTAATAATTTAAATGACGATCCTGTTGTTTTATCAGAAAATGAAACAACTTTAGAAGATACTGCATTTACCAAAAATGCTGTAAACGGTTTATTAAATAATGATAATGATATAGATGGAGATGCATTATCAATCTCTGCATTTGAGATTGATGGTGTTTCTTATAACACTACAGAAACAGCAAATATTGTTGGTAAAGGATCTATTTCTATAACTGCAGATGGTGGTTATACGTTTACACCTGCAGAAGATTTTAATGGTAGTTATCCAACAGTTACTTATACTGTTTTTGATGGTACAACAACTATAAATGGTACTTTAGATATAGAAGTAACACCAGTAAACGATGCACCATTAGCTGTAAATGATGAGGATAATTCTACTCCTGAGGATACAGAAATTACAATTACTGCAGTAAGTATTGCTGCTAATGATATAGATGATAATTCAATAGATGCTACCTCTATAATTTTAATCGATCCAACGAATCCAACGAACACAAGTGAAGCTACAGGAACTTTAACAGTTTCTGGTATTGGTACTTATACAGTTGATGGTACAACAGGTGATGTAACATTTGATCCTATATTAAATTATAACGGACAAGCCAATATAAACTATACGATTAAAGATAACGAAGGTTTAATATCATCTAATACAGGGGTTATTGAAATTAATGTAACACCAGTAAACGACGCTCCAGTTTTAATATCAGAAACAAATTCTACATTAGAAGATACAGCAATTAGTACTTCTCCTAATGGTTTGTTATCTAATGATACAGATGTAGATGGTAATCCATTATCTATTTCTACATTTGAAGTAGAAGGTAATGTATATGCAACAACAGAAACAGCAAATGTTCCTGGTAAAGGGTCAATTGCAATTACATCTGATGGAGGTTATTTATTTACACCAGCAGAAGATTTTAATGGAGCTTATCCAATTGTAACCTATAATGTTACAGATGGTACAGCTACAGTTTCTGCAACTTTAACAATAACTGTTGATCCTGTAAATGATGCGCCAGTTGCTGTAGATGATGAAAATAATACAACAAATGAAGATAATGCAATTACAGTTTCTACGATAGGAACAAATGATACAGATGATAATGGTATAGATGCAACTTCTGTAATATTAATAGATCCAAACGATTCTAATAACACTAGTGAAAACGCAACAAGAGAATTAACAATTGTAGGTGTTGGTACTTATTCTGTAGATGATGATGGAGACGTAACTTTTACACCTGTTGCAAATTATAATGGAACTGCTGATATTAATTATACTATTAAGGATAATGATGCGGTAGTCTCTAACATTGCAACAGTAGAAATTGAAGTTACCGCAATAAATGATGCTCCAGTTGCAAACCCAGATACAGCTTCTACAAACGAAGACACTGCTTTATCTGTAACTGCTGCAAACGGATTAATAGTAATTAATGATACAGACATAGAAAACGATGCTTTATCAGTAGAAAGTTTTACAGTTGCCGGTGGAAACTATACTGCTGGTGATCCTGCTGTATTTACAGAAGGTACTTTAGTTATTGAGTCTAATGGTTCGTATATATTTACTCCTGCTACAGATTTTAATGGTACTGTACCAGAAGTTACTTATACTATTACAGATGGAACAAATACTGCAAATAGTACATTAAATATAGATGTAATTGCTGTAAATGATGCGCCGGTAGCTGTAAATGATGAGAATAATACAACAACAGAAGATAATGCAATTACAGTTTCTACAGTAGGTGGAAATGATACAGATGATAATGGTATAGATGCAACAACTGTTATATTAATAGATCCAAACGATAACTCTAGAACGAGTTCGGGTTCAGGATCATTAACAATTACTGGTGTTGGTACATATGTAGTTAACACAACAACAGGAGACGTAACTTTTACACCTGTTGCTAATTATAATGGTAATGCAGACGTAAATTACACTATTAAAGACAATGATGGTGTTGTTTCTAATATTGCAATAATAGAAATTGAAGTTACAGCTGTAAATGATGCACCAGTTGCAAACCCAGATACAGGTTCTACAGATGAAGACACAACTTTATCTATTGATGAAGCTAATGGATTAATAGTAACGAATGATACAGATATTGAGAGTAATACATTAACTGTACAAACATATTCAGTATCAGGTAATAGTTATAATGCAGGTACACCAGTAACTTTAACAGAAGGTACTTTAGTAATTCAACCAAATGGTAGTTACGAGTTTACACCAGCACTTAACTTTAATGGTTCGGTTCCAGAAATAACATACACTATTACAGATGGTACAAATTCTGATAACAGTACATTAAACATTACTGTAAACCCAATAAACGATGCACCTGTTGCAATAAATGACGAAAACAATACAACTTTAGAAGATACACCAATTACTGTTTCTGCAGTTGGCGGAAATGATTTAGATGATAATGGTATTAATTCTGCAACAGTTTTATTAATAGATCCAAATAATGCAGGAAACACAAGTGCAGGTTCAGGAGAATTAACAATTGTTGGAGTAGGAGTTTATCAAGTAAATTCAGACGGAGATGTAACATTTACACCAGAATTAAACTACAATGGTAATGCAGATGTAAATTATTCTATTAAAGATGATGTAGGTGTTGTATCTACAAATATTGCAACCATAGAAATTGAAGTTACAGCTGTAAATGATGCACCAGTTGCAAATCCAGATACAGGTTTAACCGTTGAGGATACTGTTTTATCAGTTGATAAAGCAAACGGATTAATAGATACAAACGATACTGATCCAGAAAATAATGATTTAGACGTAGTTAGTTATACGGTTTCTGGTGGTAGTTATACTGCAGGTCAATCTGCAATGTTAACAGAAGGTACTTTAGTAATTCAGGCAAATGGTAGTTATATTTTTACACCAGCTGCAGACTTTAATGGTTCTGTTCCAGAAATAACGTATACAATTTCAGATGGTACAAATTCTGATAATAGTACATTAAATATTACAGTTACATCTGTTAACGATGCGCCAATTGCTGTTAATGATGAAGATAATACTACAATAGAAGACACGCCAATTACTGTTTCTACCATAGGAGCTAATGATACAGATGATAATTCTATTGATGTTACTTCTATAATTTTAATAGATCCAAATAATGCAGCTAATAATAGTGCAGGTTCAGGAGAATTAACAATTATTGGAGTTGGTGTTTATGAAGTAGATGCAAACGGAAATGTAACTTTTACTCCTGAAGCTAATTACTTTGGAATTGCAAATGTTAACTATACAATAAAAGACGGAGACGGTGTTGTTTCAAATGTTGCAACCATAGAAATTGAAGTTACTTCTGTAAACGATATGCCAGTTGCAAATCCTGATACAGCAATAACAGCAGAAGAGGTTAAATTAACTGTAACTGCTGCAAACGGACTAATTGTAATAAATGATACAGATATAGATAATGATCCATTAAATGTTACAGGATATTCTGTTTCTGGAAATAATTATACTCCTGGTCAACCAGCAGTTTTAGCAGAAGGTACATTAATTATTAAAGCAGATGGTAGTTTTGAGTTTACTCCTGTAACAAACTTTAACGGTTTAGTTCCAGAAGTAACCTATACAATTTCAGATGGTACAAATTCTGATAATAGTACTTTAAACATTACTGTTACACCGGTAAATGATGCACCTGTTGCTGTAAATGATATAAACAATACAATCCCAGAAGATAACCCTATTACGGTAGCTTTAATTGGTGATAATGATACAGATGATAATGCAATAGATGCTTCAACTGTAATTTTAATAGATCCAAATAATCCGTCTAATAATAGTTCAGGTACCGGAGAATTAACAATTATAGGAATAGGTGTTTATCAAGTAAACGCAGCAGGAGATGTTACGTTTACACCAGAAACAAATTATAATGGTTCTGCAAATGTAAATTATACAATTAATGATGATGAAGGATTAATTTCTTCAAATATTGCAACTATTGAAATAGAAGTTACGCCAGTAAATGATGTTCCGGTATTAGTACCAGATGTTATCACAATAAATGAAGGAGAATCAATTACCGTAGATGCAGCTAATGGTTTATTAAGTAATGATTCTGATCCTGATGGAGACCCTATTACTATTACAGAATTTACAATAAGTGGTACAACATATCCTGTTGGAACGACTGTTACAACACCAGAAGGTGAAATAACAATATTTGCAGATGGTAGTTTAGAATTTACACCTTCAGAGAATTTTAATGGTACTTTGCCAGTAATATACACATCTGTAGATGCTGCTGATATTTCTAATAGTACTTTATCAATAGAAGTTCTTCCGGTAAATGATGCTCCAGAAGCAAGTAACGATTCTGTAGCAACAGATCCAGGAATTCCGGTAATAATAGATGTTGTTAAAAATGATGTTGATGTTGATGGAGATGCACTTACAGTATCAAATGTATTAATAGCAGAACCAAGTAAAGGAACCGTTGTTGTTAATTCAGATGGTACCGTTACGTATACACCAGATGTATCTTTTATTCAAGGTACAGATGTATTTGCTTATCAAGTTTGTGATGCAGATGGTTTATGTGATACTGCAACAGTTATAGTAACTGTTCCAAAATCTCTTTTCCCACCAATTGCAAGTGCAGATACTAATTTAGTAACAGAAGATGTTACATTAAATGTTGATGCAGCTAATGGTTTAATTAAGAATGATGTAGATCCGAACGTTGCAGATATATTAACAGTAACTGGTTTTGAGGTTGATGGACAATCTTATAACGTTGGAGATACAGCTACTTTAACAGAAGGAAATCTTACAATATTAGCAGATGGTAGTTATACTTTTGTACCAACTTTAAATTATAACGGATTAGTACCTACAGTTAATTACACAATTACAGATAGCACAGGTACTACAGATTCTTCAAGTACATTAAATTTAGTTGTAACTGCGGTAAATGATATACCTGTAGCAGAACCTAATACGAAAACAATATTAGAAGACACTACATTAAATGTTGATGCTGCAAACGGATTGGTTTTAACTAATGATTCTGATGCAGACGGTACTTCTTTACCAGTAATTAATTTTGAAGTAGGTGGTCAATCTTATAACGTTGGTCAATTAGCTACATTTACAGAAGGTACAATAATTATTAAGTCAGATGGTAGTTACATTTTTACACCAGCTCTTGGGTATAATGGAACTGTACAAACAATTACTTATACAATTACAGATGGTATTGAAGAAGTATCTAGTACATTAATTATAACTGTAATTCCTGTAAATGATGCTCCTATTGTAGTAGATAATGAAAATAATATTACAACAGAAGATACACCAATAGTAGTTTCTACAATTACAGATAATGATTCTGATGATAACCCAATAGACCCAACATCTATAATTCTAATAGACCCAAGTAATCCTGCAAATACAGGAGATGCTTCAACGCCATTAGTAGTTGCAGGAGTAGGAACTTATGAGGTTGACAATTTAGGTAATGTAACTTTTACACCAGAAGAGAATTATACAGGAACAGCAGATGTAAATTATACAATATCAGACGGAACAAAAACATCAAATATAGGTACAGTAGAAATTGAAGTTACACCAATAAACGATGCTCCTATTGCAGTTGATGATGTTTATACAACTCCAGAGGATACTACATTAAATGTAATTGCAGCAAATGGATTACTTTCAAATGACTCTGATGTTGAAAATACACCTTTATCTGTTAAAGGATTTGAAGTAGAAGGAATAACTTATACTTTAGGTCAAACAGCAATGTTAACAGAGGGTAATTTAAATATCAATTCAGATGGTAGCTTTGTTTTTGTACCAGCAAATAATTTTGAAGGTACTGTACCAACTGTTATCTACACAGTTTCAGACGGTATTAACAATTCAACTGCACTTTTAGATATTACAGTTGCACCAATTGATGATGCGCCAATAGCTGTAAACGACACAAATAATACAACAGCAGAAGATACACCAATAGTTGTTGCTACAATTACAAGTAATGATTCTGATGAAAATCCAGTAGATGCTTCATCAATAATATTAATAGATCCTAGCAATCCTTCAAATACAGGAGATGCTACGACACCGTTAGTAATTGCTGGTATAGGAACTTATGAAGTTGATAATTCTGGAAATGTAACATTTACTCCAGCTCCAAATTATAATGGACCTGCAAATGTAAATTATACAATATCTGATGGTGTTTTAACATCAAACGTTGCAACAGTACAAATTACTGTAACTGCAGAAAATGATGCACCAACGGTTGTTGCAGATGTAAATACAACACCAGAAGACACAGCATTTGAAGTATTAGCAGCAGTAGGTTTATTATCTAATGATTCAGATGCAGAAGGAACTCAATTATCATTAACAGGTTTTACAATAAATGGTCAAACTTATAGTGCAGGTGATAAAGCAACTTTAACAGAAGGTGATTTAACAATAAATAGTGATGGTAGTTATACTTTTATACCTACTACAGATTTTAATGGAGCAGTACCAACGGTAACATATATAGTTTCAGATGGAATTAAAACTTCTACAACTACATTAGATATTACAGTAACACCAGAAAATGATGCACCAAAAGTTGTAAATGATATTAGTAATGTAACACCAGAAGATACACCACTAGTAATATCAATAATAACAAATAATGATACAGATGATGATCCAATAGATCCATCAACAATAACATTAATAGATCCTAATAATCCTTCAAATACAGGAGATTCAACTACGCCATTAGTAGTTGCAGGAGTAGGAACGTATGAAGTGGATAACTTAGGAAATGTAACATTTACACCAGAAGCTAATTATAACGGAACAGCAGATGTAAATTACACAATTTCTGATGGATTAGAAACATCAAATATTGGTACTATAGAAATTGAAGTTTCACCAGTAAATGATGCTCCAAATGCAGTAGATGATGTAAATACTACACCAGAAGATACAACCTTAGTTGTTTTAGTTGCAAACGGACTATTATCTAATGATTCAGATAACGAAGGAACGCAATTAATTATAACTGGTTTTGAAGTAAATGGTTCGTCATTTACGGCTGGTCAAACAGCAACTTTATTAGAAGGAAGTATAACAATAAATGGAAACGGAGAATATACATTTGTTCCCGCGGCTAATTTTGATGGTACGGTACCAACAATTACTTATACAGTTTCAGACGGAACAAACAATTCTACAGCTGTATTAGATATAACGGTAACACCAATAGATGATGCACCAGTTGTTATTAATGATGAGAATAATACAACACCAGAAGAAACAGCTTTAGTAATTTCAACAATTACTAATAATGATTTAGATGAAAATATTATAGATCCATTAACAATTACATTAATAGATCCAAATAATCCTTCAAATACAGGAGATAGTACTACTCCTTTAATAGTTCCTAATGTGGGTACATATTCTGTAGATGAATTTGGTAATGTAACATTTACACCAGTTGCTAATTTTAACGGAACTGCTGATGTAAATTATACAATTTCTGACGGTACTAAAACATCTAACATTGGTACAATAGAAATAGAAGTAACAGGAGTAAATGATGCCCCAACAGCGGTAGCAGATGTTAATACAACACCAGAAGATGTTGCATTAAATATTAATGCTGCAAACGGAGTTTTAGCTAACGATTCAGATTTAGAAGGTACGCCATTAACAGTATTAGAATTCACTATTAATGGGCAAGATATAATTGCAGGTCAAACGGCAACTTTTACAGAAGGTACTTTAGTTATAAATTCTGATGGTAGTTATATTTTTACACCAGCATTAAATTACGTAGGTACAGTACCAACGGTTACTTATAGTGTTACAGATGGTAAAGAAAGTGTAACAAGTACATTAGATATAACAGTAACGCCAATAGATGATGCACCAACTGTAGTAGATGATTTTGCAACAGGAGTTCAAAATACTCCAATAGTTGCTTCAGATATTACTAGCAATGATTCGGATTTAGATAGTACAATTGATGTTACATCAATCGTCTTAATAGACCCAAATAATCCTTCAAATACTGGAGACTCTAATACACCATTAGTAATTTCTGGTGTTGGAACTTTTGAGGTTGATGCTGCAGGAAATGTAACATTTACTCCAGAACCAGATTTTACGGGAGTTGCTGAGGTAAATTATACAGTTGAAGATACTGGTAATACAGTTTCAGAAGAAGCAACAATTTACTTTACTGTACAACCAGATAATGATGGAGATGGTATTGCTAATATTGTAGATTTAGATGATGATAATGATGGTATTCCTGATACTGTAGAAAATAACGGATTAGATCCTTTAGCAGATTCAGATAATGATGGTATTCCAAATTATCAAGATTCAGATGCAATATTAGTTGATGAAAATAATGACGGAATAGATGATAGATTTGATACTGATAATGATGGTATTATAGATCAATTTGACTTAGACTCAGATGGCGATGGTAATTTAGATATTATTGAAGCAGATGGAATTGATACAGATAATGACGGTAGAGTAGATAATTTAATCGATTTAGATAATGATGGTTTAGATGATAATATAGCAACAAGTCCATTAGCAACAGCAGATACAGATGGCGATGGAATAGCAAATTATAAAGATTTAGATTCAGATGGCGATGGTATTTTAGATAATTTAGAAGCTCAAGACCCTACAAATTACATTACTCTTTCAGGAGTAGATTCAGATAATGATGGAATTGATGATGCTTTTGATGTAGATTGTGCACCTTGTAATTCAGTTACAGGTACTCCTATTACACCATTAAATTCCGATACAGATGATTTACCAAATTATTTAGATTTGGATTCTGATGATGATGGAATTGTAGATAATATTGAGTGGCAAACTACTCCAGGTTATCAAACTCCTGGAGCAGATATGGACGGTAATGGAGTTGCAGATAATTATGAAACTACACCTGGTTCTGGTATACCTATTTATATCCCTGTTAGTACAAATGGAGTAAATCCACCAGACTATTTAAACACAGATTCAGATGGAGATGGAGTTTCAGATTCAGTTGAAGCTTATGATACAAATGGAGATAATGTAGCAGAAATTGTTGCTTCTGGTAATGATACTGATAATGATGGTATTGATGATGCTTTTGATTTAAATTCAAACGGACCATCTGATACAGATGCAGCAACAAATAACAATCAAGATGTTACAGAATTCCCTAACGATCAAGATCCTGGAACAGCTCAGGTCGATTTTAGAGATAATCATGTATTCTCAGATCCTGTAGATACAGATGGCGATGGAGTGAATGATGATATAGATATAGATGATGATAATGATGGAATTTTAGATTCAGTAGAATCTTTAGGATTTGTTCCTACAAATACAATGAACGATCCAAGTTGTATATTTCCAACAGCAGTCTTTAAAAACCCTACTTATGTAGCAGGTACAGGTTCTGGTTCAGGTACTTTAGGTGCAAAATATCGTTTTGAAAATGTAATTGATGTTACAGGATTAGGAGCTGCTGGTATTTTAGATGCAATTGTTGAGATTACAGACATTCAAGGAGGAGCATCTTTAATTACTATAGATAATGCATCTACAGGAAGTTCGGATGCTTGGCAACCAGAATTTACAGTTCCGGTTCCTACTGGAGGAGGTAAATCTGAAATGGCTTTTAAACTAGTATTAGTACATGACGACACAGAAAATATATACAATATAAGTAGGTTTGGTGGTACCATTTATGATATTGATGGAGCAAATGCAAGAGAATCAGTAATACTTTCAAGACCTGGTTTATATGCAGTTGCAGGCAATACTTTATTAAATGTAAATTCTAACCTAGCAACAGGTTTATTAACTCTAGAAGGGCCAGACGATACATATTCTGGAGTAGATTTATCACCAAGATTAGCAACTTACTTTAACTATTATGATGTTTCTGCTTTTGAAGTACGATTTTCAGCAGAATTATTATCAGCAAAATCAAATACAAACTTAGGTTCTATATTATTTGATGTTTGCTCTATCAATGGTTTATTTGATGGAAATACGTTGTCTAATGCACCTTCTCAAACAAATGGAACTTCAGAAAATTCTGGCCCAGGAATTGGTGTGGTTTATAAAGTATTTGATGGTATTGATAGTGATGGCGATGGTATTACAGATGAATTAGATATAGATTCAGATAATGATGGAATACCAGATAACGTTGAGGCTCAATTAACTTCAGCTTATTTTGGCCCAGGAAATGGTGATTCAGATTTAGACGGATTATTAAACGCTTATGATAATGCAAATAATAGTGGTTTAGCTTTAGTAGATACAGATGGAGATTTCAGATTCGATTATTTAGATACAGATTCAGATAATGATGGTATTGATGATACAATCGAAGCAGGTTATACTTTAGCTACTAATAATAATGATACAGATCATGATGGTTTATTAGACCAATACGATGATGTAGATACTACAGGTGGTTTATTTGATGTAAATGATGAGTTAAACAATGGAGCATCTACTTTACCAGATGCTAATAGTACTACACCAGAAGTAGATTATAGAGAAATCTTAGATTCAGATGGCGATGGTATTACAGATAGTGTAGATTTAGATGATGATAATGATGGTATTTTAGATACTGTTGAGCAAGATGGTGATCCTTTAAGAGATACTGATGGCGATGGAATTATAGATTCTTTAGACTTAGATTCAGATGGTGATGGAATTAACGATTTAATAGAATCAGGATTAGGTCAAATAGATGCAGATAATGATGGAGTTATAGATGGATCAGATACTGGTTCTGGAGCAAATGGATTGTTTGATGGTGTTGAAACTACACCTGAAAGCGGTACAACATCAGTTACTTTAGATACAGATGGCGATGGCATTCCAAATTTCCAAGATATAGATGATGATAATGATGGCATTAATACAGAAGATGAAAATTATGATGTAGCTAATAATGATCCTACAGATCAAGATTCAGATGGAGACAATATTCCAGATTATTTAGATACAGATGATGATAATGATGGTGTTTTAACTGCAGATGAAGACAATGATAATGATGGTATTTTCTTAAACAATGATGATGATGATAATGGCGATGGTATTCCAGATTATTTAGATGCTTTAGATACAGACAATGATGGTATTCCAGATAGTGAGGATACAGATGATGACAATGATGGCAACCCAGATACAACAGACACAAATCCTTTAACACCAACAACATTACCAGATACATTAACTATAGTTGAAGGTAATAATGGAACTGTTAATGTATTATCTAATGATGATTTCTTACCAAGTACTACAATCACATTAGTAAATGCAGGTTCTGGTTCAGCAGCAGGTATGGTAACATTTGATCCTTTAACGGGAGATATGGTTTATGTACCAGCAGTTGGAGAAGAAGGTACTGTTGTTACAGTAGATTATACAGTTTGTAATACAGATGTTAACCCAAATGTTTGTGTAACAGATACAGTTACAATTACTGTTCAAACAGATAATGATGGAGATGGTGATCCAGATGTAACAGATTTAGATGATGATAATGATGGAAATCCAGATACTTCAGATCCAAATATTTTTACACCAACTACAACACCAGACGCAATTACAATTGTAAATGGAGTAAGTGGGACATTAGATATTTTAGGAAATGATGATTTCTTACCTGGAATAAATACAACAATTACTAATGCAGGAACAGGTTCTGCAACAGGAATAATAACATTTAATCCATTAACAGGTGAGATGACTTATATTCCAGAAGTAGAAGACGAAGCAGAAATAGTTACAGTTGATTATACGGTTTGTAACACTGCAAATAATCCTAGTGTTTGTATTACAGAAACAGTAACTATTACTGTACAAAAAGATTCAGATGGAGATGGCATTCCAGATTCTGTAGATTTAGATGATGACAATGATGGTATTTTAGATACGGTAGAACAAGATGGAGACCCTTTAAGAGATACTGATGGAGACGGAATAATAGATTCATTAGATTTAGACTCAGATGGAGATGGAATTAATGACCTTACAGAATCAGGATTAGGTCAACCAGATGCAGATAATGACGGAGTTATAGATGGATCAGAAACTGGTTCTGGAGCAAACGGATTATTTGATGGAGTTGAAACTACTCCAGAAAGTGGTACGACAAGCGACCCAATAGATTCAGATGGCGATGGTATTTCAGATTTTCAAGATATTGATGATGATAATGACGGTATCCCAACATCAGAAGAATATGTTTTAGATGTAAACGGAGACCCAATAGATTCAGATGGCGATGGTATTCCAAATTATTTAGATACTGATGATGATGGCGATGGAGTAGACACTACTGATGAAGATATAAATAATGACGGTGATTATTCAGACGATACCGATGGTGACGGAATTCCAAACTATTTAGATACAGATGATGATGGGGATGGAGTTGATACGGCTGATGAAGATATCAACAATGATGGAGATTTAACAAATGATGATACAGATGGCGATGGTATTCCAAATTATTTAGATACAGATGATGATGGCGATGGTATTGACACAGCAGATGAAGATATCAACGGTGATGGAGATCTTAATGATGACTCCGATGGCGATGGCATTCCAAACTATTTAGATACTGATGACGATGGAGATGGAGTAGACACTGCAGATGAAGATATAGATTCAGATGGAAACCCTAATGATGATGATTCCGATGGCGATGGCATTCCAAACTATTTAGATACCGATGATGATGGCGATGGAGTTGATACATCGGATGAAGACATCGATAATGATGGCGATCTTACAAATGATGATACTGATGGCGATGGCATTCCAAACTATTTAGATACCGATGATGATGGCGATGGAGTTGATACGGCTGATGAAGATAATAACAATAATAATGATCTAACTGATGATGATTCCGATGGTGATGGCATTCCAGATTATTTAGATGGAGACGATTTCGATGGCGATGGCATTCCAGATTCTATTGATTTAGATGATGATAATGATGGTATTCCAGATTTAGTTGAACAAGATGGAGATCCTTTAAGAGATACAGATGGTGATGGAATTATAGATTCTTTAGATTTAGATGCAGATGGCGATGGAATTAATGATGTGGTTGAAGCAGGTAATGGGCATTTAGATTCAGACAATGATGGTGTTATTGATGCAGCATTAACTGGTTCTGGAGCAAACGGATTATTTGATGGAGTTGAAGATGCTCCAGAAAGTGGAACAACATCAGATCCTATAGATACAGACGGTGATGGTATTCCAGATTTTCAAGATGTAGATGATGATGGTGATGGTATAGATACAAAAGATGAAGATATCAACAATGATGGAGATCCTACAAACGATGATACAGATGGCGACGGTATTCCAAACTATTTAGATACCGATGATGATGGCGATGGAGTAGATACAGCAGACGAAGATGTTAATGGAGATTCTGATTATTCAGATGATACCGATGGCGATGGCATTCCAAATTATTTAGATACCGATGATGATGGCGATGGAGTAGACACGGCTGATGAAGATATCAACAATGATGGCGATTTATCAAATGACGATTCCGATGGCGATGGCATTCCGAATTATTTAGATACCGATGATGATGGCGATGGAATTGATACAGCAGATGAAGATGCAAATAATGATGGAGATCCAACGAATGATGATTCCGATGGCGATGGCATTCCAGATTATTTAGAAGGAGAAGATAATGATGGCGACGGTATTCCAGATTCAATAGATTTAGATGATGATAATGATGGTATTCCAGATTTAGATGAAAATGGAGGAGACCCAACATTAGATACCGATGGCGATGGTATTCCAGATCATTTAGATTTAGATTCGGATGGAGACGGAATTAATGATGTTGTAGAATCTGGTTCTCGAGCATTAGATGCAGATAATGATGGTGTTATTGATGGTAATCCTGCAGATTTTGGCGGAAATGGTTTATTTGACGGTTTAGAAGATGGAGCAGAAAGTGGTAATTTAAATCACACTTTAACGGATACAGATGGCGATGGTATTCCAGACTTCCAAGATGTAGATGATGATGGAGATGGAGTTCCAACATCAGAAGAATACATTCTTGATGTAAATGGTAATCCTTTAGATTCCGATGGAGATGGAATCCCAAATTATTTAGATACCGATGATGATGGTGACGGAATAGATACAGTTGACGAAGATATTAATGCAGATGGCGATTATTCAGATGATACCGATGGCGATGGTATTCCAAATTATTTAGATTCCGATGATGATGGCGATGGTATTGATACAATAGATGAAGATTATGATGGTAGTAATAGCAATGCTTCAGATCAAGATTCCGATAACGATGGTATTCCAGATTATTTAGACTCAGATGATGATAATGATGGAGTAGCTACATCAGATGAAGATATCGATTCCGATGGAGACCCAACAAATGATGATTCCGATGGCGATGGTATTCCAAATTATTTAGATACTGATGACGATGGCGATGGAATAGATACATCAGATGAAGACATAAATAATGATGGTGACTTAACAAATGATGATTCCGATGGCGACGGCATTCCAAATTACTTAGATACTGATGATGATGGCGATGGCGTAGATACAGCTGATGAGGATATAGATAGCGATGGCGATCCTAATGATGATGATTCCGATGGCGATGGCATTCCAGATTATTTGGATACTGATGATGACGGTGATGGAATAGATACTGCAGACGAAGATATAGATGGCGATGGCGATTCAACAAATGACGATTCGGATGGTGATGGTATCCCAGACTATTTAGATACTGATGATGATGGCGATGGTATTCCTACAGAAGATGAAGATGTAAATGGTGATGGAGATTTCACAAATGATGATGATGATGGCGATGGTATTCCAGACTATTTAGACGATGATGATAATGATGGAGATGGAGTTCCAGATTCTATCGATTTAGATGATGATAATGATGGTATTCCAGATTTGGTAGAAAACGGAGGAGACTTTACATTAGATACAGATGGCGATGGTATTCCTGATCATTTAGATTTAGATTCCGATGGAGACGGTATTAATGATGTTGTAGAATCTGGAAGTGGAGCTTTAGATGCAGATAATGATGGAGTAATCGATGGTTCAGATGTAGGTTCAGGATCTAATGGACTATTTGATGGCGTAGAAAATGTTGCTGAAAGCGGTACTTTAAATCACGATATAATAGATACAGATGGCGATGGCATCCCAGATTTCCAAGATATTGATGATGATGGAGATGGAATTAATACTAAAGATGAAGATGTTGATGCAGATGGAGACCCAACAAATGATGATTCTGATGGCGATGGCATTCCAAACTATTTAGATACCGATGATGATGGTGATGGTGTTGATACAGCTAATGAAGATATTAATGGAGATGATGATTATTCTGATGATTCTGATGGCGATGGCATTCCAGATTATTTAGATACTGATGACGATGGTGATGGTGTAGATACAAAAGATGAAGATATTGATGGCGATGGAGATCCAACAAACGATGATTCCGATGGCGATGGCATTCCAGATTATTTAGATACTGATGACGATGGCGATGGTGTAGATACAAAAGATGAAGATATTGATGGCGATGGCGATTCAACAAATGATGATTCTGATGGCGATGGCATTCCAGATTATTTGGATACCGATGATGATGGTGATGGTGTAGATACTGCAGATGAAGATATAAATGGTGATGGAGATTCAACAAATGATGATTCTGATGGCGATGGCATTCCAGATTATTTAGATACCGATGATGATGGCGATGGCATTGATACTAAAGATGAAGATAATGATGGTGATGGAGACCCAACGAATGATGATTCTGATGGCGATGGTATTCCAGACTATTTAGATACAGATGATACAGATGGTGATGGAGTTCCAGATTCTATTGATTTAGATGATGATAATGATGGTATTCCAGATTTAGTTGAAAATGGAGGAGACTTTACATTAGATACAGATGGCGATGGCATTCCAGATCATTTAGATTTAGATTCAGATGGCGATGGTGTTAATGATGTAGTAGAATCTGGAAGTGGAGCTTTAGATGCCGATAATGATGGAGTAATTGATGGAGCAGACACAGGTTCTGGAGCAAATGGATTGTTTGATGGAGTTGAAGATACTGCCGAAAGTGGTACTTTAAATCATAATATAACAGATACAGACGGCGATGGTATTCCAGATTTCCAAGATATCGATGATGATGGCGATGGAATTAATACTAAAGATGAAGATATTGATGCAGATGGAGAACCAACAAATGATGATACAGATGGCGATGGTATTCCAAATTATTTAGATACAGATGATGATGGCGATGGAATTGATACTAAAGATGAAGATCTAAATTCTGATGGTGATTATTCTGAAGATACAGATGGTGATGGCATTCCAAATTATCTAGATACCGATGATGACGGTGATGGTATTGATACAATTGATGAAGATTATGATCCAAATAATGATAATGCTTTAGATCAAGATTCCGATGGCGATGGAATAGCAGATTATTTAGATGTAGATGATGACAATGATGGCATTAACACAAAAGATGAAGATGCAAATAATGATGGCGATCCAACAAACGATGATTCCGATGGCGATGGTATTCCAGATTATTTAGATATTTCTGCTTTCATTGATTCTGATGGTGACGGTATTCCAGATTCAGATGATTTAGATGATGATAATGATGGTATTCCAGATTTAATAGAAAACGGAGGAGACTTTACATTAGATACAGATGGTGATGGTATTCCAGATCATTTAGATTTAGATTCAGATGGCGATGGCATTACAGATTTAGCAGAATCAGGAAGTGGCGCTTTAGATGAAGATAATGATGGAGTTATTGATGGTTCTGATGTAGGCTCTGGAGCTAACGGATTGTACGATGGAGTAGAAGATGTTATCGAAAGTGGTAATTTAAATTATGAATTAACGGATACAGATGGCGACGGAATTAGAAATTTCCAAGATACAGATGATGATGGTGATGGAGTAAAAACCAAAGATGAAGATTTAGATGGAGATGGAGATCCAACGAATGATGATTCCGATGGCGATGGAATAGCAGATTATTTAGATATTGATGATGATGGTGATGGAGTTAATACTTTAGATGAAGATTATGATTCAGATAATGATAGTCCATTAGATCAAGATTCTGACGGGGATGGTGTTCCAGATTATTTAGATACAGATGATGATGGAGATAGTATTGATACTATTGATGAAGATATCAATTCAGATTCAAGTCCTGTAGATGATGATACAGATGGTGATGGTATTCCTAATTATTTAGATTCAGATGATGATGGCGATGGTATATTAACAATAGATGAGTTTATGTTAGATTGTGATGAAGATAATATTGCAGATCATATAGATCTTACAGATTGTGATAAGATACCAAATGCATTTTCACCAAACGGAGATGGAAATAATGATACGTTTATAATACCAGCATTATCTAAGTATCCTAATTTTAAATTAGAAATTTACAATAGATGGGGTAATCAAGTTTATGATTATAACAATAGTGGTAAAACAAATCCATTATGGTGGGATGGTTATTCTACAGGAAGGTTTACATTAAATAAGAGTAAACCATTACCAGTAGGGACTTATTATTACATCATTTACTTTAATGATGGTACAAGAGCACCAATTAACGGATGGGTATATTTAAACAGATAATTAAGATGAACGCAATACAAATGAAAAAATATATAGTAATCATTGCAGTTATATTGTTTACTATTTCTGCAAAAGCACAACAAGATCCACAGTACACTCAGTACATGTATAATATGAACATTATAAACCCAGCTTACGCTGGGTCTTATGATGCTTTAAGTCTTAATTTCTTAGCCAGATCACAATGGGTAGGAATAGAAGGAGCTCCAAGAACTTTAACGTTCGGAGCACATTCTCCAGTTGGTAAAAATGTTGGATTAGGTTTATCTGTAATTGTAGATGAACTTGGTCCAGTAAAAGAGCAGAATATTTATGGAGATTTTTCTTATACACTAAATGTAAGTGATAATGCTAAGTTAGCTTTAGGTCTAAAAGCTGGTTATACTTTTTTAACTTATGTTTACCATGTTTAGAAACAACGAATCCAGATGATATAGCATTTGTAAATAATAACGCTAATAAAGCGTTACCAAATATTGGTTTTGGAGCATTTTATCATACAGATAAATTTTACGCAGGATTATCTATACCTAATTTATTACAAACTTTTCATTTCGAAAAAAGCGGTGGTCAAGTAACAAGAGCTTCAGAAAGGAAGCATTTTTTCTTAACTTCTGGTTATGTATTTGATTTATCGTATGATTTAAAATTAAAACCTTCTTTAATGGTAAAGGCTGCAGAAGGGGCACCTTTATCTATAGATTTTTCCGGAAATGTACTTTTCTATGATAAGTTTGAGGCAGGATTATCTTATAGGTTAGACGAATCTATATCTGCTTTAGTTAATGTAAGAGTAAGAAAGAACTTAAGAATAGGGTATGCCTATGATTATACATTAACAAATTTAGGTCAATTTAATTCTGGAAGTCATGAAGTATTTTTACTTTTTAATTTCGACTTTGAGAGTAATAAAATTAAATCTCCAAGATTCTTTTAGTTTTAATAATTCAATTATGAAAAAAACAATACAAATTACAATCGTACTTTTATTTAGTTCTTTAGCCATTTTTGGACAAACTAAAGAAACTAAGCAAGCAGACATATATTTTGAAAATTTATCATTTGTAAAAGCTGCCTTAGAGTATAAGAAGTTAGCAGAGAAAAAACCAACTGCGTATATTTTAAAGAAGTTAGGAGATTGTTATTATAACAATGTTCAAATGGAAGAAGCTGCAGATGCTTATGCAAGGTTATTTACAGCTTTTGTTGATTTCGATGATGAAGATTATGCTTTTAAATATGCCCAATCATTAAGAGCCATTGGAAATTTTGAAGAATCAAAATTCTGGATGAAGAAATTTAATACAGTAAAAAAGGAAGACGTTCGAGGTCAGAATTTTACTGAAGCAAAAGCTATTTTAGCTGAAATTAGAGATAATAAACCAGATTATAGGGTAGAAAATTTAGAGAAAATAAACACGAAATATTCAGATTTTGGTGTTACAGAATATAAAAACACAATTTTATTTTCTTCTCCAAGAGATTTAAATAGGTTTGTAAAAAGAACTCATACTAGAAACAATAGAAATTTTTTAGATATTTTTCAAGTTAATAAAGATGACATAAAATTAAAAGGATCAAAAAAACTTTTTCTAAAGAATTGAATGAAAAATATCATGAGTCTTCTATTTCTTTTTCACCAGATAATAAAACTATTTATTTTACTAGAAACAACTATAACGAAGGAGATTATAAGGTTGATAAAGATGGGTATAATAAACTTAAAATATATAAAGCAGATCTTGTAGATGATAATTGGATTAATATAAAAGAACTACCTTTTGTAGTAACGAATATTCTGTAGGTCATCCATCTGTAAGTAAAGATGGTAAACGCTTATTTTTTACTTCAGACATGGAAGGTGGTTTTGGTAAAACAGATATTTATTATGTAACTATAAATGAAGATAAAACTTATGGAGAACCTATGAATTTAGGAAAAACCATCAATACAGAAGGTAGAGAAATGTTTCCGTTTATATCGGAAGATAAGACCCTATACTTTTCATCAGACGGTCATTTCGGAATAGGAGCTTTAGATGTTTTTGCTAGTAAATCTTTAGATAATAAGTTTCAAGAACCAGTAAATTTAAAAGCACCTGTAAATTCTAAATTAGATGATTTTGCTTTTTCAATAAATCCAATTACTAGAAAAGGATATTTATCTTCAAATAGAGTAGGTGGTCTTGGAGATGATGATATTTATTCTGTAGAACAAATCGTAACAGAAGAAATTAAAATAGTAGAATGTGATCAAGTTATAACGGGTTTTGTAAGAGAGTCTAAATTTAAAAAACATTTACCTTTTGCTAAACTTACTCTAAAAGATGCTTTAGGTAATGTGGTTAAAGATACAATTGCAGACAAAATAGGTAAGTTTACGTTTAAATTACCTTGTAATCAAAAATTCGCCATTACTGCAGCAAAAGAATATTATAAACCAGATACTAAGTATTTTGAGACTACAGATGAAGTTGCAGTAGAATTAGATTTAGATTTTTCTTTAGAGATAACAGACGATTTTGTTTATAATGAAAGAGATGAATTAATAATTAAAATTAACTCTATTTATTTTGATTATAATAAATGGAATATAAGATCTGATGCAGCATTAGAGTTAGATCATATTGTTAGTGTAATGGTAAAATACCCTAAGATAAAAGTAAAATCTACTTCCCATACAGATGCAAGAGGTAGAGCGTCTTATAATGAGTTACTGTCTCAACGTAGAGCAGAATCTACAGTAGATTATATCACTTATAAAGGAATAAAATTAGATCGAATTTCGGGTAAAGGTTTTGGAGAATCTCAATTAACCAATAAGTGTGTAGATAATGATAATCACACAAATAGAGTAAAATGTACAGAAGCACAGCATCAAGCAAACAGAAGAACTTCGTTTGTAATTTTAAATGTAGATGGTACAAAAATTAGCTCTAAAGAGAAAGAATTTATTCAAGAAGAAGAGGAGGTTGAAGAAGAAATAGAAGAAGACCCTCAATCGGATTTAAAAACTCATATTGTAAGTAAAGGGGAAACGTTATACTCTATTGCAGAAAAATATAAATTAGAAATTAATTTATTAAAGAAAATTAATAACCTTAAAAGTAATAATGTTTACTTAAATCAATTGTTAATTATAGACCCAAATCATAACGGAGTTATAGCGCCAAATGTAGACGTAAATAAAAGTACATATACAGTTAAAGCTAATGAAACTTTATATGCTATTGCTGTTAAGCACAATTTAACAGTTAAAAAACTAAAAAGTTTAAATAAGTTAAAAAGTAATAGCATTAAAAAAGGACAAGTATTAAAAATTAAATAAATTGTTAAAAGCAACATATAAATTAGCGCTCTAATAGGCGCTAATTTTTGTTTATAACAAGTAATGATTAAATTATTTTATTAAAAACATTAGCTCTAAAATCTATTCAATTTTTTCATCATAAAAGTTATCTATTTTTTAAAAAATCATGTATATTAGTAACTTAACTATGTTAAGTTATTTATTATGAAGCCCCCATATTCTATAAATAAAGTTATTGTACAGTTTACTAATAACTTTTCTTTCTACAAATATAGCATCTGCTTAAGATATAGTAAAGAAATTTACTTGCTACAATTAAAGCTTTTTTTAATACCAATAAATTGGTGCATTTAACATATTTTTATATGCCTAAAATTAACCTTATACATTAATGAAAAAACTACTAGTAATCTAAATAAATAAGTTTAAAAATAGTTTCAATAGTTAGAATGGTATCAAATCAAAATAAAAAAATGAAAAAAAGGTACAGACTTTTTAATTTCAAAAAAAAGATAAATAATAGAGAATACTCCCGTTTTTTATTATTTATATTTCTGTTATTTTTAACAAGTTTAAGTAGTGCTCAAGTAAATATTATTGCATTAGATGATGATTTTTCTGTAACTAATGTAAATGGTATCGTTGGTGGTGTTGCTGGTAATGTATTAGTAAATGATACTGTAGATGGTGTAACAGCTTCTTCTGCTACAATTACCACAACTTTACTCTCAACAGGGAACTTAGCTGGCGTAACAATTTCTGAAAATGGAGATGTTAATGTGCCAGCAGGAACTCCTTCTAAAGTTTTTATTTTAACGTATTCAATTTGCGAAAATGGAAATGAAAACAATTGTAAGAATGCAGAAATTAAAGTAAAAGTAGATGCAGATATCGATGGCGACGGAGTTTTAGACTCTTTAGATATTTGTGAAGGTTTTAATGATTTAGAAGATAACGATTCTGACGGTATTCCAAACGGATGTGATGATGATGATGATAATGATGGTGTTTTAGATATAGATGAAGGTTGTACAGAACAAGTAACAAATTCTTATAAAAAAATATATTTCTCAGACGGTACTATTGATACTTCTGGAGATACAGATGTAAATTTAGTGTATTCCACAATTTCAAATTATGTAAATTTAATAGGTGGAGATTTAGCTCCTGGAAATAATTTATTTTTAAATGGGTTCGACCCAATTGGTGGGCCTGGTAAGATGGTTTTTAATATAACTACACCATATCTTTTAAAAGTAAATGAAACTATAACAATTAGAGCCTATTTATTTGACAATAGAAGAGATTTTTCAGGAGATTATGTATTGCCAATATCAGCAACAATAAATACAGTATCTTCTGGATCATTTTTTTAGAACAAGTTTTGTCTAATCAGCAAACTCAAGATCTAGACGATGGAAAATGGATTGAAATAGAATACAAAATTCCATTAACAGGTTTAACTACAGATCAAATAGAAATAAGCAATATTACAATGTTAATTGAGGTAAATTCAGATGGTGTAAACCCTAATTTTGATCCTTCTTCTTCTGAGGTGTTTGGTATAATTCCAAGAGATTTAACTTCAGATGTAATTGGAGGAGAATGTACTTTAAATACAGATGGAGATGGATTAGTTGATGCTTTTGATACAGATGATGATGGAGATGGAATTGATACAATTGATGAAGATATTAATAATGACGGCGACCCTACAAATGATGATACAGATGGTGATGGTATCCCAAATTATTTAGATGTTGATGTAGATGACAATGATAATGATGGGATTCCAGATCATATAGATATAGATGATGATAATGATGGGATTCCTGATTTAGAAGAAAATGGAGGGGACTTCACATTAGATACTGATGGAGATGGTATACCAGATCATATCGATTTAGATTCAGATAATGATGGTATTAATGATATTATAGAATCGGGTTCAGGAGCTTTAGATGTAAATAATGATGGTGTAATTGATGGTTCTCTAACAGGTTCTGGAGCTAACGGATTATTTGATGGTTTAGAAAATGTAGTGGATAGTGGAAACTTAAATTATACTATTATTGACACTGATGGTGATGGAGTAAGAGATTTTCAAGATATTGACGATGATGGCGATGGGGTAAATACAATAGATGAGGATATAGATGCAGACGGAAATCCAATGGATGATGACACCGATGGAGATGGTATTGCAAACTATTTAGATATAGATGATGATGGCGATGGGGTAAAAACAATAGATGAGGATATAGATGCAGACGGAAATCCAATGGATGATGACACCGATGGAGATGGTATTGCAAACTATTTAGATATAGATGATGATGGAGATGGAGTAAATACTCTAGATGAGGATATAGATACAGACGGAAATCCAATGGATGATGATTCAGATGGAGATGGTATTGCAAACTATTTAGATATAGATGATGATGGCGATGGAGTAAATACTTTAGATGAGGATATAGATGCTGATGGCGATCCAATGGATGATGATTCAGATGGAGATGGTATTGCAAACTATTTAGATATAGATGATGATGGAGATGGAGTTAACACAATAGATGAGGATATAGATACCGATGGCGATCCAATGGATGATGATTCAGATGGAGATGGTATTGCAAACTATTTAGATATAGATGATGATGGAGATGGAGTTAACACAATAGATGAGGATATAGATGCTGATGGAGATCCAATGGATGATGATACAGATGGAGATAGTATTGCAGATTATTTAGATATTGATGATGATGGTGATGAAATTCTAACTATTAATGAATATTTATTAGATTGTGATAGTGATAATATACCAGATTATTTAGATATTACTACTTGTGGAGGTCTACCAAACACTTTTACACCCAATGGAGATGGAATAAATGATACTTTTGTGATTTCATCATTATTAGGATATCCAAATTTTAAATTAGAAATTTATAATAGACTAGGAAATAAAGTTTATGATTATAATAATAGCGGAAAAACATCTCCTCTTTGGTGGGATGGTTATTCTACAGGGAGATTAACTTTAAATAAGAGTAAGCCTTTACCTGCAGGAACTTACTATTATATTGTTTATTATAATGATGGTAAAACTTCACCTATAAAAGGATGGGTTTATTTAAATAGATAAATTATATACGCAATACAAATGAAAAAAATTATAGGAATCATTGCAGTTATATTATTTACAATGTCTGCGCATGGGCAACAAGATGCTCAATATACACAGTATATGTATAATATGAATATCTTAAACCCTGCATATGCTGGATCTAAAGAAGCTTTAAATATTAATTTTTTAGCAAGATCTCAATGGGTTGGTTTTGACGGAGCACCCAAAACAATAACTCTTGGAGTTCATTCACCAGTGGGTAAAAATGTAGGGTTGGGTTTGTCTGTTATAGCAGATAAATTAGGTCCTCTAGAAGAACAAAATATATATGGAGATTTTTCATATAATTTAACATTAGATAATAACGCAAAATTAGCTTTAGGTTTAAAAGCGGGTTATACATTTTATAACCTTTGTATACCTTGTTTAAAAGGCGTTACAGAGGGAGATGCATTAATAAATAATTTAAACCCTAATAAAGCTTTTCCAAATTTTGGTGTTGGAGCTTTTTATTATACGAATAAGTTTTACGCCGGTTTATCAATACCAAATTTGTTAAAAAGTATTCATTTTGATAAAAGTGGAGGTCAAGTAACTAGAGCGTCTGAAGCTCAGCACTTATTTATTACAACGGGTTATGTATTTACTATTTCTCAAAATTTAAAACTAAAACCTTCTATAATGACTAAAGCTATAAAAGGTGCTCCTTTATCTATAGATTTTTCTGGAAATGTGCTATTTAACAATAAAATAGAAGCGGGTTTATCTTATAGATTAGATGAGTCTTTTTCTACAATGATAAATTTTAGAGTTAGTAAAACTTTAAGAATTGGATATGCATATGATCATACTTTAACAAATTTGCAAGAATTTAATTCTGGTAGTCATGAAGTATTATTACTATTCAATTTTGGTTTTGAAAATATTAAAATTCAATCTCCAAGATTCTTTTAGCTATAAAACTACAATAATGAAAAAAATATACAGATTACAATTGTACTTTTATTTAGTTTCTTTTCCTTACTTGGACAAAGTAAAGCAACAGCGTTAGCAGATACTTATTTCGAGAATCTATCATATATAAGAGCAGCTAGAGAGTATAAAAAATTAGCCGATAAGAAAAAAACGGCATATGTTTTAAAAAGATTAGGAGATAGTTATTACTTAAATGCTCAAATGAAAGAAGCATCCAAAGTATATGCACAATTATTCCATTCTTATGTACCGCAAGATGCAGAGTATCTTTTTAAATACGCTCAAACCTTAAGAGCTATAGGAAGTTTTAAGGAGTTCTATGGTTTGGATGAAAAAATTTCACGAGTTAAAAAAAGAAGATTCAAGAGGGAAAAGATTTATAAATAATGCAGCTGTTTTATCAGAATTAAGAAATAATAAACCTGAATATAGGGTACAAAATTTATATGCAATAAATACAGAATACTCAGATTTTGGGGTTACGGAATATAGAAATACAATACTTTTTTCATCACCATCAACACGAAATAAAATTATTGATAGAATAGACAAGAGAAATGAAAAAAGTTTCTTGGATATCTTTCAAGTTAATAAAGATGAAATAAGTTCTAAACGAGGTAAAAAACCATTTTCTAAAGAAATTAATGAAATATATCATGAATCTTCAGTTTCATTTTCTCCAGATTATAAAACGATGTACTTTACTAGAAATAATTATAATAATGGAAGTTTTAATGTAGATCAAAAGGGGTATAATAATCTAAAAATTTATAAAGCTGAATTCATAGAAAATGAATGGAAAAATATAAAAGAATTACCATTTTGTAGTGATGAGTATTCTGTAGGTCACCCTTCAGTTAGTAAAGATGGAAAACTATTGTACTTTACTTCTAATATGCCCGGAGGATTAGGTAAAACAGATCTTTATTTTGTTAGAATCGACCATAATGGAATGTATAGTATTCCTCAAAATTTAGGACCAACTATAAATACAGAGGGGAGAGAAATGTTTCCATATATTTCTGAAGATAATACATTATATTTTTCTTCAGATGGTCATTTTGGAATTGGATCTTTAGATGTGTTCGCAAGTAAATCAAAAGGAAATAACTTTAAAAAGCCAACTAATTTAAAACACCCAATAAATTCAACATTAGATGATTTTGCATTTTCTATTAATCCTATAACTAAAAAAGGATATTTGTCCTCTAACAGAGAAGGCGGCTTAGGAGATGATGATATTTATGCTGTAGAACAAATTTTTGATGAGAAATCAGATACTGTTTGTAGTCAATTAATTAAAGGAATTGTAAAAGAATCGAAATTTAAAAAACATTTGCCTTATGCTAAACTATCGTTAAAAGATACTTTTGGTAAAACAATTAAAGAAACTGCAGCAGATAGTTTAGGTATGTTTTCGATAAAATTACCTTGTAATCAAAAATTTGCTATAACAGCTTCAAAAGATTATTATTCACCTGATACAGAGTATTTCGAAACTTCCGATGAAGTATCAGTTGAGTTAAATTTAGAATTCTCTTTAGAAATAATTGATGATTTTGTTTATAACACACAAGATGAGTTGGTAATCAAAATAAATTCAATTTATTTTGATTATAATAAATGGGATATAAGACCAGATGCAGCTAAAGAGTTAGATCATATAGTAGAAGTTATGAATAAATATCCTAACTTAAAAGTAGAATCTACTTCGCATACAGATTCCAGAGGAAGAGCAGCTTATAATGAGTTATTGTCACAAAGAAGAGCAGAATCTACGGTAGATTATATTATTTATAATGGTATTGATTCTTACAGAATAAAAGGTAAAGGCTATGGAGAATCTAAACTAACAAATAAATGTATTGATAATGATATGCATACAAACACTGTAAATTGTAAAGAAGTACAGCATCAAGCAAATAGAAGAACAGCATTTGTGATTTTGAATGTTGATGGAAGTAAAATAAATTCTAAAAACAAACCACTTTATGAGGAAATTGTAATAAAAGAAAAGAATATTTCACCAATAAATATCCAAGAAACTGCATTAAAATCTCATATTGTGAGTATAGGTGAAACTTTGTATTCAATATCAAAAGCTTACAATTTAAGTGTTAGTAAATTAAAGAAGATAAATAATTTAAAATCTAATGAGATTTTTTTAAATCAGGTTTTATTAATTTCTGAAGACAAGAAAGGTTTAACAAGCAAAAAAAGAAATCGATTATACATATAGTTCAACCAAAACAAACCTTATTTTTTATTGCAAGTAAATATAAAGTTTCTGTATATATACTTAAAAAATTAAACGGATTAACTAGTAATAATATTGAAATAGGACAAATGTTAAAAATAAATTAATACTATAATTTTAATAGAAGTAACACCTCTTTTGTAAAGAGGTGTTTTTTTATGGAATAAAATCAAGAAAATCCTTAATTTCGCATTCTCAATTGAAAAGAGAGAAAATGAAGGTGAATGCTTTAGTTTTTAAGTGTTTAAGTGATTTTAGGTTAAATACTTAAAATAGAATTAAATTTTAGAGCTCTCCAATAAAAATTAAAACAAATAGAATCAGATGAAATTTCCTGAATATAAAGGACTTGACTTACCAAAAGTAGCAGAAGAAATTCTAAGTTATTGGCAAGAAAATAATATTTTTGAGAAGAGTGTAACTTCAAGAGAAAACGCAAAACCATATGTGTTTTTTGAAGGGCCACCATCTGCAAATGGTTTACCAGGTGTACACCATGTTTTAGCAAGAGCTATAAAAGATATTTTTCCAAGATATAAAACCATGAAAGGTTACCAAGTTAAGCGTAAAGCTGGTTGGGATACTCATGGTTTACCTATTGAATTAGGAGTTGAGAAAGAATTAGGAATTACTAAAGAAGATATTGGTAAGAAAATTTCTGTTGAAGACTATAATGCAGCCTGTAGAAAAGCAGTGATGCGTTATACAGATATCTGGAACGATTTAACAGAAAAGATGGGTTATTGGGTAGATATGGAAGATCCGTATATTACTTATGAGCCTAAATATATGGAGTCTGTTTGGTGGTTATTAAAACAAATTTATAATAAAGAATTAATTTATAAAGGGTATACAATTCAGCCATATTCTCCAAAAGCAGGTACAGGTTTAAGTTCTCACGAATTAAATCAACCAGGTACTTACCAAGATGTAACAGACACAACAATTGTTGCGCAATTTAAGGTAATAGAAAGCACGTTGCCAGATTCTTTAAAAAAGTACGATCATTTAAACTTTATAGCTTGGACAACCACACCTTGGACGTTGCCAAGTAATACAGCATTAACAGTTGGCCCTAAAATAGAGTACGTAGTTGTTGCAACTTATAATCAATATACTTTTGAGCCAGTTCATGTTATTTTAGCAAAGAAATTAGTAGGTAAACAATTTGCAGGAAAAAATAATTTTGAAGCTAAAACTGTAGAAGAACTTACTGCATATAATTCTGGAGATAAAAAAATCCCTTATTTAATTTGTTCAGAACATAAAGGAGCAGATTTAGTAGGTATAAAGTATGAGCAATTACTAGACTTTAATCTAGATTTTGAGAACAAACAAGATGCTTTTAGAGTAATTTCTGGAGATTTTGTAACTACTGAAGATGGTACAGGAATTGTACATACAGCACCAACTTTTGGAGCAGATGATGCTTTAGTTGCTAAACAAGCAAGTCCAGAAATTCCACCTTTATTAGTAAAAGATGAAAATGATAATTTAGTACCTTTAGTAGATCTACAGGGTAAATTTAGAAAAGAAATTAAAGATGATATTTATGGTTTTGCAAGTGAATATGTTAAATCTGAATATTTAAATGAAGGTGATTTTGAAACTGAATTAAAAATTCAGCAAGAAAAAATGGTTGATGTTTTAAAAAATCAAGATAAATATTTATCTGTGGATGAACGTTTAGGTTTAAAACTAAAGAATGAAAACAAAGCCTTTAAAGTGGAAAAATACAAACATAGTTACCCTAATTGTTGGAGAACCGATAAGCCAATTTTATATTATCCATTAGATTCTTGGTTTATTAAAGTAACAGATGTAAAAGATAGAATGCACGAGTTAAACAAAACCATTAACTGGAAACCAGAATCTACTGGAACAGGTCGTTTTGGTAATTGGTTAGCAAATGCAAATGATTGGAATTTATCTCGTTCTCGTTATTGGGGAATTCCATTACCAATCTGGAGAACAGAAGATGGTAAAGAAGAAATTTGTATTGGTTCTGTAAAAGAATTAAAAGCAGAAATGCTACGTGCCGTAGACGCAGGTATAATGAGCGAAGACATATTTGCAAGCTTTGAAGTTGATAATATGTCCGAAGAAAATTATGCAAAAATAGATTTGCATAAAAATATAGTTGATGAAATTGTATTAGTTTCAGATTCAGGGCAACCAATGAAACGAGAAAGCGATTTAATTGATGTTTGGTTCGATTCTGGTTCTATGCCTTATGCACAATGGCATTATCCGTTTGAGAACAAACAAAAAATTGACGAGAACGAATCTTTTCCAGCAGATTTTATTGCAGAAGGAGTAGATCAAACACGTGGTTGGTTTTATACTTTACATGCAATTGCAACGATGGTTTTTGATTCTGTTGCCTATAAAAATGTAGTTTCTAACGGTTTAGTTTTAGACAAAAACGGACATAAAATGTCTAAACGTTTAGGTAATGCAGCAGATCCTTTTGAAACTTTAGGAAAGTATGGAGCAGATGCCACAAGATGGTATATGATTTCTAATGCTAATCCTTGGGATAATTTAAAATTCGATTTAGAAGGAATTGAAGAAGTTAGGCGTAAGTTTTTTGGAACATTATATAACACCTATTCTTTCTTTACTTTATACACAAATATTGATGGGTTTTCTTACAAAGAAGCAGATATAGCTTTAGAAGATAGACCAGAGTTGGATAGATGGATTTTATCTGAACTACATACTTTAATTGCAAAAGTAGATAAGTTTTATGATGAATATGAACCAACAAGAGCTGCAAGAGCAATTTCAGACTTTACGCAAGAGTATTTAAGTAATTGGTATGTTCGTTTAAGTAGAAGACGTTTTTGGAAAGGAGATTATCAGACAGATAAAATTTCTGCTTACCAAACATTATATACTTGTATGGTAACAATTGCAAAATTAGCATCGCCAATTGCGCCATTTTTTATGGACAGATTATATCAAGATTTAAACACTGTTACTGGTAAAGAAACTTCAGAAAGTATTCATTTATCAGATTTTCCTAAATACGAAGAGAACTTTGTAAACAAGAGTTTAGAGCGTAAAATGGAAAGCGCTCAAACAATATCATCTTTAGTGTTATCGTTAAGAGCTAAAGAAAAGATAAAAGTTCGCCAACCATTACAAAAAATAATGATTCCTGTTGACAATGTGCAACAGAAAGAAGAAATTTTAGCAGTTGCAAACTTGATAAAACATGAAGTTAATATTAAGGAAATTCAGTTAATGGAAGATGCTTCAGACATCCTTATTAAGCATATTAAGCCAAACTTTAAGGCTTTAGGTCCAAAATTTGGAAAAGATATGCGTTTTATAGCTGCTGAGGTTCAGAAGTTTAATCAAGAAGATATTAACAAAATAGAAAAAGATAAAAACATTTCTATAGAAATTAATGGAAAAAATATAACTTTGGATATTGCTGATGTGGAAATTTCCTCGAAGGATATAGAAGGTTGGTTAGTTGCCAATGAAGGAGTTTTAACAGTTGCTTTAGATGTAACAATAACAGAAGAATTACGTAAAGAAGGTGTTGCCAGAGAGTTGGTAAACAGAATTCAGAACGCACGTAAAGACACAGGTTTAGAAGTTACAGATAAAATAAAGTTAACAGTTTTAAATTTTGAAAACTTACAACAATCTATTACTGAAAATGAAGATTACATAATGAGTGAAACATTAACTAGTGAGTTAGTTTTTGTAGACGAATTAAATAATGGTATAGAAATTGAATTTGATACCATTAAAAGTAAAATATTAATAGAAAAAATATAATAGCATGTCTGATGTTAGAGTAAAATACTTAGAACAAGATTTAAAAGAATTTAGAGAAATTATTAATAAAAAAATTGCTAGAGCAGAACAAGATTTAGTAGCTTTAAAAGCGGCGTATAAAAACGATGCAGATAATGGTACTAATGATACTTCATCATCTTTTAAATCTTTTGATGAAGGATCTGAGGTAATGAATAAAGAAAAAAATGTACAATTAGCTATAAGGCAAGAAAAGTTTATTAGAGACTTAAATAATGCTTTATTAAGAATTGAAAACGGAACTTATGGCGTTTGTAGAGTTACTGGTAAACTAATACAGAAAGAGCGTTTAAAGTTAGTGCCACATGCAACTTTAAGTATTGAGGCAAAACGTAAACAATAATTAATTTTTATTAAAATATAAAAGCTTCTTTTTAAGAAGCTTTTTTTATGAGAAAAATATTTATAATATCATTTCTATTGATTAATACTGTGATTTTTTCGCAGAAAAAAGTGATAAAAAAATTTGACACAGCTGTTAATGAAATAGAAATTTCTACAATTGGTTTAGATAGTTTTGTTATTGAAAATTCAACTTCTAACTTTATTGAAATTACTTTGTATGCAGAAAATTCTAACAAACAGCATATCGTTTTTAAATCAGAAAATAAAACAGCACAATTAGAATTTAAAATTTCTGAAATAGTAACAGAAGAAACTGTTTTTAGAAAGTTTATTACTAAAAGATTGCAAAGAGCAAATGCAAGTATAAAAATACCTAAAGATAAAAAAGTAACAATTTTTGGAGAAAATTTAAGCTTCGAATCTAAGGATTATAAAGGTGGTTTAGAGGTATACTTAGAAAAAGGTATTGTAAAACTTAATAATATTCAAGATAATATAAAAGTAAAGTTGTATTCTGGTAATATTTATGGACATATAAAAAGTGCTAATATTTCTGTAGTTTCAAATATTGGAAAAATAAAAGTTGATGATATTTTTTACAAAAAAACATATCAAAAAAAGAAAAAACATATCAAAAAAATTTAGCATAACGAGTATAAAAGCTAATATTTTCTTAACGACAAAATAAACACAATAATAATGTTATTTTTGTGTTTCAAAATTTAAAAAAGATGTCAAAAAAGAATCTTGCAATTCTTACAATTTTAGTAGCAATTATTTTAGATCAAGTTATAAAAATTTATGTAAAAACACATTACGCCTTAGGCGATGGTTTTGAGGTTTTTAGTTGGTTTAAAATTCATTTTGTAGAAAATAATGGAATGGCAATGGGATTTGAATTTGGAGGAAAAGCAGGGAAGCTTTTTTTAACCTTATTTAGAATTGTAGCCGTTTCTGGTATTGTTTATTGGCTAGCTAGTAATATTAAAAAGAAAGTGCATAATGCTGTTATAATTGGAATTTCATTAATATTTTCTGGTGCTGTAGGTAATATTATAGATTCTCTTTTTTATGGTGTTATTTTTGATGATTCTAACCATAAAGTAGCTACATTATTTGCAGATGAACCTTATGGAGAAATGCTTTATGGTAAAGTTGTAGATATGTTTTATTTTCCTATTTGGAGCGGTAATTTACCAGATTGGATTCCGTTTATTGGTGGAGAAATGTTTACTTTTTTTCAATATATATTCAACCCTGCAGATTCTTACATTTCTATAGGAGTTGCTTTGCTTTTTATTTTTAGCAAGCAGGCTTTTCCAAAAGAAGAAAAGAAAGTAAAAGAGTTTTCTGAGAATCAGAAATCTTAATTATAAATTTTTATTTAGTGTAGTGTTGTATTAGTTAAATATTTATAATCATTTTTACTAACTTGTCTCTATTCATTTAAACTTTAAACAAATGCGTGTTTCAAGATATATTCTAGTTTTTTTTATCGCTAAATTTTGGTATCAAAGAAATGATAATCAACAAACTAATGAGGAAATTGATGTTGTAGTAAACTCAATTAAAAACATGAGTAAACTGGTTGTTTCAAGCGGAAATTTTTCTGAAGTTTATAACTTTTCTGATTCTAAAAAATATTTTTACGATTATGTTTCTTTCGATAAACAAGCAATTGTTACTGTAAACGCAAAAGTTGAAGTTGGTTATAATTTATCTAAGTTAGATATTCAGATAGATTCTACATCGAAAAAGATTTATATTAATAAAATTCCAGAAGAGGAAATTACAATTGCTCCAGATGTAAAGTATTTCGATTTAAAACAAAGTCAGTTTAATTCATTTTCAAAAGAAGAGTTGAATAAAATCAATCAAAAAAGTATCGAAAAAATTAAGCAAACTGCAGATATCTCTAGTTTAAAAAAAGAAGCTAAAACTCGATTTTTTGAGGAAATTTCTAAGGTTTATCAATTGTCGGCAATTTATAATTGGCAAGTTGTAGATAATACTGGTTCTAGTTTTTTAATTGATTTAGATAGTAAAATAGACTAATTTATATTTCTAAAATACGTAATTTCGTTCTATGCCATCATCTTTAGAACTTCAAGTAAAAACTTTACCAAATGAACCAGGTGTTTATCAATATTTTGATAAAGAAGATGTAATTATATATGTTGGTAAAGCTAAGAATTTAAAAAAAGAGTTGCTTCTTACTTTAATAAAAATCATGAAAATGGCAAGACTAGAGTTCTTGTAAAAAAAATTGTTAAAATAAAGCACATTGTTGTTAACACAGAAACAGATGCTCTTTTATTAGAAAATAATTTAATTAAAAAATACAAACCACGTTATAATGTACTGTTAAAGGATGATAAAAGTTATCCTTGGCTTTGTATCAAAAAAGAGCGTTTTCCAAGAATTTTTATGACCAGAAGGGTTATTAAAGATGGCTCAGAATATTTTGGACCTTATACTTCTGTAAGAACTGTTAGAGTTTTATTAGATTTAATTAAAGAATTATATCCTTTAAGAACTTGTAAATACGATTTAAGCCATCAAAATATAAATGAAGGCAAGTATAAAGTTTGTTTAGAATATCATTTAAAAAATTGTAAAGGTGCTTGTGAAGCTTTAGAAACTGAAGCGAACTACAACGAATCTATAAAAGAAATTAGAAATATTATTAAAGGGAATTTTAAAAATAGTTTAGAAAAATTTCAAGATATGATGCTGAACTTCGCTAAAGAAATGGAGTTTGAAGAAGCACAAAAAATTAAAGAAAAACTTAGTTTATTAAGCAATTATCAAGCAAAATCTACAATTATAAATCCTTCTATAAATAACGTAGATGTTTTTTCTATTATTTCTGATGAAACCCATGGTTATGCTAATTTTTTAAAAATTTCAAATGGGTCTATTATTCAGTCTCATACAACAGAAATTAAGAAAAAATTAGAAGAGTCTGATAAAGAATTATTAGAATTATTTATTGTAGAAATAAGACAGCGTTTCGATTCTCAATCACCAGAAATATATGTTCCTTTTAAGGTTAATTTAGGAGAGAATTTAAAAGTTACAATTCCAAAATTAGGTGATAAGAAGCGTATTGTTGAACTTTCTGAAAGAAACGCAAAATACTATAGGCAAGAACAATTTAAGCAAGTACAAATTGTAGATCCAGATAGACATGTAAAAAGAATCATGGCGCAAATGAAAAAAGATTTACGTTTGAATGAAGAACCTAGGCATATAGAATGTTTTGATAATTCGAATATTCAAGGTACAAATCCTGTAGCAGCTTGTGTAGTTTTTAAAGACGGAAAACCAAGTAAAAAAGATTACAGACATTATAATATAAAAACGGTAGAAGGGCCAGATGATTTTGCCTCTATGGAAGAGGTAGTTTATAGAAGGTATAAACGTTTATTAGCAGAAGAAGAGCCGTTGCCTCAATTGATAATTGTTGATGGAGGAAAAGGTCAGTTATCTTCGGCATTAAAAAGTTTAGATATTTTAGGTTTGCGTGGTAAGATAGCTATAATTGGAATTGCTAAACGTTTAGAAGAAATTTATTATCCAGATGATCCTATTCCTTTATATCTCGATAAAAAATCTGAAACTTTAAAAATTACACAATATTTAAGAAATGAAGCTCATAGATTTGGTATAACTTTTCATAGAAATAAACGTAGTAAAAGTGCAATACAATCTGAGTTAGAGCAAATTCCTGATATTGGTAAACAGACCATTACTACTTTATTACGTAAATTTAAATCGGCTAAACGAGTTAAAGAAGCTTTATTTGAAGATTTAAAAGAAGTTATTGGAAATTCAAGAGCTATAAAAGTGTATCAATATTTTCATCCAACAAAAAAATGAAAAATTATTTAATCATCTTTTTATTATCTATTTCTGCTGTTTTTTACAGTCAAGAGAAGCAGCCTAAAGTAGGTTTAGTTTTAAGCGGTGGTGGCGCAAAAGGCTTTGCTCATGTAGCTGTTTTAAAAGAGATTGATAAAGCAGGAATTCAATTAGATTATATTGGCGGTACAAGTATGGGAGCAATTGTTGGTGGCTTATACGCTGCTGGTTTTTCTGCAATTCAGATAGAAGAAGTCATAAAAAATACAGATTTCGAAAGCCTTTTAAGAGACATTATACCAAGAAGTACATCTACGTTTTTCGAAAAAGAATATTTAGAAAAAACAATGATAACTTTACCTGTAAAGAGTGGTAAAATAGGTTTGCCAAAAGCTGTTTCTAGAGGACAAAATATACTTAGTTTTTTATTTGAATTACTAGATTCTACAGAAAACTTAGATGATTTCTCTAAATTACCGATCCCATTTTTCTGTATTGCTACAGATGTAGAAAATGGTGGAGAAGTTGTTTTAGAAAAGGGTTCTTTACCTCTAGCTTTAAGGGCTAGTGGTTCTTTTCCAACATTATTGGATCCTGTAATTTTTGATAGCAAACTTTTAGTAGATGGCGGAATTGCAAATAATTTTCCAGTTTCAATAATGAAATCAAAAGGTATGGATATTGTTATTGGGGTAGATGTTGAAGGTAAGTTGTATAAAAAAGAAAAACTAACTTCAGTAATATCAATTTTAAATCAGATAGTTAGTTATCAGATGTATAATAAAAGTAAAGAAGAAAAAGAAAAATTAGATGTTTATATACATCCGGATATTTTTGAATATAGTGTGGTAGATTTTGATAAAAAAGATGAAATACTAGAAAGAGGTGAGGTAGAAGCTAAAAAATTCACAAAGATATTTACTGAAATTGCAGCGAAACAAACTAATAAAAAGAAAAGAAAAAAGTAAATATAATTTCAGGAAAAAAGCACATTTCAGAAATAGGATTAACTGGGAGTAAAAATTATACTAGAGCTTTTGTTTTAGGTAAACTAAATATAAAAGAAGGAGATAGTATTTCTCGAAAAGAAATATCAAAAAGAATTTATTTATTAACTGCCACAAAAAATTACGAGAGAATAGAATATCAATTAAAGAAAAAGAAAGATAAATCTTATCTTTTAAATTTTAATTTAAAAGAATCTACAGAAAATGCATCTATAAGTTTAGGGGCTCATTACGATTTTCTTTATAAGTCTGGTGTACTGACAAATTATAGTCAAAAGCACGTTTTTACAAATAATGACTTACTTTCTTTTGATGCTATTTTAGGAGATAATTTACGCTTTAATCTTAATTATTTTGTAGATAATGGATTCTATATTAGTTATGGTTTTAGATCTAGGTACAATCATTTTAGAGCAAATTCTAAATTTAATTCTTTGGTTTCTCAATACCCAACTGTTAGTAGTATCAATTTAAAATATACAGATATAACGAATCAACTTTTTGTACAAACTACTTTTGATCGAAAATTTGCTTTAGGCATAGGTTTAGAGCAGAAACACATAAAAGCAAGTACAGAAACTATTACAAATAATAACAATGAAACTATTATAGATAATAGTAATTATTATAATGCTTTCGGATATTTAAAGTTAGATACTTACGATAAAAAATATTTTGCTTCAAAAGGATATTTTGCGGATTTAAATTTAAAATGGTACTTAAGATCTTCGGATTATAATAACGATTTTAACCCTTTTTTACAGGCAAAAGGAACTCTAGGTTTTGCAACTACTTTTGCGGATAAAGTTACTTTTCAAATGACAAATGAAGCAGGCTTTACTTTAGATAGTCCTGCTTCAGATGTGTTTGATTTTTATTTAGGTGGTTACAATCAAAATTACATTAATACATTTGTTTCTATGTATGGTTACGACTTTGCAGAACTATCTAATAACTCATTCTTAAAAACAGAATTAAACTTTAGATATCGTTTTGCAGAAAACCATTACGCTAGCATTATTGCAAATTATGCACGTTTAGATGGTAATGTATTTAAAGATATAGATGTGTTTAAAGATATTTTATCTGGTTATGCATTGGGTTATAGCTATAACAGTATCCTTGGGCCAATTGAGTTAAAGTACAGTTGGTCTCCAGATAATCGTCAAAGCTATTGGTTGTTTAATTTAGGATTTTGGTTTTAATCAATAAATTAGTTACCAGGAAAAGAAGGTTTTCTTTTCTCTAAAAATGCAGTTGTACCTTCTTTAAAATCTTCTGTTCCAAAACAATTACCAAATGCTTCAATTTCTACGTCAAATCCATTTATACCATCTACAAAATTTGCATTTACTGCTTTAATAGCTGCAGAAATTGCTACAGAAGAATTACGCATAATTTTACTAGCAATTTTTTCCGCTAGAGGCATTAATTCTTCTTGAGTTGTTAAATGGTTTACCAAACCACAACTTAAAGCATCATCTGCAGTAATCATACCCGCAGTCATAATTAATTCCATTGCTTTTCCTTTACCAACTAGTTGAGGTAAGCGTTGAGTACCACCATAACCAGGTATTACACCTAAAGAAACTTCGGGTAAGCCCATTTTTGCATTATTAGAAGCAATTCTAAAATGACAAGACATAGCTAACTCTAATCCTCCTCCTAAAGCAAATCCGTTTATAGCAGCAATTACTGGCGTAGATAAATTTTCTATAAAATTAAATAACATTTCTTGTCCTTGTCTTGCTAAACCACCTCCTTCATTAACAGAAAAGTGTGCAAATTCAGAAATATCTGCACCAGCTACAAATGCTTTTTCTTCGCTACCTGTAAGTATAATTACCTTTATGTTTTCATCATCTTCTAAAGCTTCAAAAGCTACGTTTAATTCTTCTATTGTAGCTTTATTTAATGCGTTAAGTTTTTTTGGTCTATTAATAGTTACTTGTGCTAGGTTGTTGTTTTTTGCGACTAAAATATTTTGAAATTTCATAGTATTAAAATTTGATGTTATTCGATTTTTATTCTTTTGGTAAAATTACAGTAAAAATACTTCCTTTTCCTTCTTCTGAGGTAAAAGAAATAGAGCCGTCATAAGCTTCTATAATGTTTTTAATAATACCTAAACCTAATCCCATTCCACTTGTTTTTGTAGTAAATTTTGGTTCAAAAATTAATTCTTTAACATTATCTGCAATTCCTTTTCCATTATCTGAAACAGTAATTTTTATGTTTTCATTTTCTGATAAAACGACTACATTAATTATTGGTTGCTCTTCTTTTTCTGAAGCTTGCATTGCATTTTTAACTAAATTGGTAACAATTCTAATTAATTGTGTTTTATCTAAATTACCAAATAACTCTTTTTCTTTTGGCATATAATTAATAAAACCTTCATTAAAGATATCTAAAGCTAATTTTACAACACCAATTACTTCAATTCTTTCCCTTTTTGAGAAGGCATTTTTGCAAAGTCAGAAAAAGCTGAAGCTATAGAACTCATTACGTCTATTTGTTGAATTAAAGTTTTACTGTATTCTGCAAGTTTTTCTTTAATGTTTTCTTCTTGTGGATTAAATTTTCTTTCAAAACTTTGCACAGTTAAGCGCATTGGAGTTAGCGGATTTTTTATTTCATGCGCTACTTGTTTAGCCATTTCTCTCCATGCTTGTTCACGCTCACTTTTAGCTAATTTAGCAGCACTTTCTTCTAGTTGATCAATCATACTATTGTAAGCTTCAACTAAAACTTCTATTTCTGAGCTAGCAGCATTTAAAATAATTTTTTCATTTCGCTCGTTTAAACGAGTTTGTTGCATTTTATCGGAAATAGTTTGAATAGACCTTGTAATATAACTAGATAAAAAATACGCTAAAGCAATAGCAATTAGAAACATTAATAAATACACAAATCCTAACCTTGATAAAAATTCTTGTAATTCTTTTTCAATTTCAGAATTATCTTGAGTAAATTGAAGTTCTAAAACACCAATTCTTTTAAATTTTGGGTCGTTTATATATGAGAAAGATGATTGATAACCAATACCGTTTGCTACGCTAGATTTAGGAATTCTATGATTAGAGTTTTGCGCTAATTCATTTAATAAACCAGAATTAAGAGGCTCTATATTATTTTTTTCAAAAGCATTTGTTTTTGAGGAAATTAAAAGGTTTCCATGTAAATCGAAAATGGTTATGTTTAACTTATTTATGGATGATATCTCATAGATACGTTCGTAAAAGATTTTACGCAAATTTTCTGTTTTTATGGCATAAGAAGTCTTACTGGTTAACTCTAAATCTATTATTTGTTTTGTAGTTGCTTCTTTACGTTCAAATCTTTGAATGTTATAATCTTTGGTTTGCTCATCGTACTGAATTACAGTTACTACTAAGATTAGTATTGATGCAAGTAACACCAATAAGATCATGGATAAAAAGATACGTATTCTAAGTGATATGTTTTTGAATTTTAACAATATTTATTCTGTTTTTAAGCGTTTAGTTTCCATCCATAAAGTATCATCATAATCACCATCTTCATCCCAATCATACAGGCTAATTGCTTTAAATCCGTTTTCTATTCTAGTAATTCTATAATCTACTTTTACTTCCCTACCTGCATAAAAGTATTCGATATGTAGTGTATCATTTTTTACAGACCAAAGCCCATTCGATTCACTATTTTTTTCTCCAGTTTTGTTTCTAAACCAAGCAGAAAATGTGCCATCTTTATTGTATTTAGACTGTGCTACTCTCATAGTGTTATTTTCAAACTTATCTTCATAAACACTAGTAGAATCTGTCTTGTTAACAGTTGGCATTTCTATTTTTAAATAGGTAGTTTCCCAAGAGTTTGTCATATAATTCTTTAGGCTTTTTTCCTTTTTACAACTAGCAAGAAGCATTCCAAAAAGAAAAATCAACAGAATTTTATTAGTTTTCATTTCACAAAAATTAAAAGGACAAGATAAGTAAATAAAAAAGCGTTTACAAAATAGGAGTTATGAATTAACTAACGGTAAAAACTTTTTTCTAAATTTAAGAACTAAAGGTATTCCTCTTGCTAATATCCATAAAGTAAATGCTATCCAAATTGCCATTAATTTATAACCTAACCAATCAAAAAATAATAAACTAGGTATAAAAACAAGTCCAGTAGATAAAATAAGAACATTTCTTAGATATTTCATTTCCCCCATACCTTTAAACATTCCATCAAAAATAAAAGTAATAACATTTATGGGTTGTGTTAAAATTAAAATCCAAAAAACGTTATAGAATTGTTCTAAGACTAACGGATCTTTTGAAAAAATTCCACCAATAGAATTGTAAAAAAGGAATCCAAATGTAGCTATAATCAACCCTGAAATAACTCCATATTGTGTAAGTTTTTTACTCAGTTCCACTAAAGTTTTATAATCTTTAGCGCCTAGTAATTTACCCGACAAAATATTACCAGCACTCGAGTAACCATCAATCATAAAAGCACCTAAAAGCCATAGATTTAAGCCTATTGTGTATGCTGCAATGTATTCTTTTCCATATCCAGTAGCATAAGACGTAGCAAAAAATAAAGCTGTATTTAATGCAATTGTTCTAATAAATAAATTCCCAATCATGTTTAATAAATTCGGAATTTCTTTATGAAGCTTAAAACTTAGTTTTAATGAAATTGATGTTTTCTTTTTTAAGAGAATTAATGCTATTACAGCCATAGTTATTTGTGCAAAAACACTCGCATATGCAGCTCCTTCAATATTCATTGCTGGAATAAAACCTTCTATCCCATAAACGAGTAAGATATCTAATACTATATTTAATAAGGCGCCAATAATTGCAATAACCATTGGGTAAAAAGTATTTTGTAACCCTCTAAAAGTTCCAAAAACAGCAAATACAAATAAAGAAAAAGGAAACCCAAAAATTCGAATCTTAAAATAAGTAATGCAATATTCTAAAACCGAATCAGCAGCATTGTAAAATTGAAAGATTTCTTTAGCAAAAGGATAAGAGATTGTTAGTACTAATAAACTTCCAATAACGACTATAGCTATAGCTTGTGCAGGTAAAGTTCTTACTTCTTCTAATTTATTTGCCCCAACATATTGAGAAATTATAGAGGAAATAGCACTTCTAATTTGTCCAAAAACCCAAATTAACATAGAAATAAAAGCCCCTACAATACCAACAGCAGCTAAACTTTCTGTAGCATTACTATTAATATTACCTATTATTGCTGTGTCTGTAATAGATAGTAATGGTTCTGCAATACCTGCAATTAAAGCTGGTATTGCAAGTTTATTAATTTGTTTAAAACTTAAAACTGTATTCACAAAAAGTAATTTTTTACAAAGGTACATATCTAAAAAGTTTCTACTTTCTGAAAATTGAGTAACTTTGCAGCTTAAAATACTATATTATGCAACATGTTTTAGTACCTATCGGATCTACAGAAAGCGCTCATAATACTTTACAATATGCAATTGATTTTGCTTCTGGTATTAATGCAAAAGTTTTTGTTTTTAGAGCGTATAGTTCTCAAACTAAAGCAGGAACAATGAAAAATGTAGATAGTATTATAGAACGAGAAACTAATTTGTATTTAAGAACGATGGTAAGTTCTGTAGATAGAAAAAATGTTGATGTAAAGCTAATTTCTGCAAAAGGTTCTGTTGCAGATAGCATAGAGGCTATAGATAATGAATTAGGTATAGACTTAGTTATAGTTGGTGCAAAAAGTAACTCTATTAAAGAAGAAATTTTTTTAGGTAAAACAGCTGGTAGTATTGTTAAAAAAACAAATTTACCAATGTTAACTGTGCCAAATGGTTATAAATATATCGAGGTTAAAAATGTTTTGATGGCTTTTAAATCTGCTACAGTAAAAAGTAAAACGGCTTTAAATCCTTTAAAGTTCTTTGTTAGTAAGTTTAATCCTAAAGTAAATTTACTATTAGTTAAAACACCAAGTTATACAGAAGAAGATTTGGTTTTAAATAAAGATTTAGAACTATTAAAATCATCTCTTACAGTTACTGAGAACGCAACTACGTTTCAGGGTGTTTTAGAGCACATTAAAACTCATAATCCAGATATGTTATGTGTTTTTAGACGTAAAAGAGGTTTCTTTAAAAAATTGTGGGAAAAGAGCACAATTTTAAAAGAAGAATTTTATGCAAACGTACCTTTACTTATTTTAAAAGGAAAGTAAACTAATATTTTAAATCTGCCGGTTCAATAAAGCTAATTTCTGAATTGTATATTTCTTTAATATACTTTTTTAGTTCAGTTATAAAATCATCTAGTTTTTCTTGAGTTATAACTGTGTCGGGGTTTTTAGGTTTTGAAGAGAAGTTTATAGATAAAAACCCTTGGTTCAGATTTTTAAATGAAAAAATACCTCCTTTTATTTTTTTTGTAGGATTGAAGTTTTTACTTTTTGTAAATAGAAAAGCATACAATAAAACTTGTATGGCTTTGTATTGTTCTTTTTCTCTAAGGACTTCAAAATCTAGGACTTTAAGTTCTGTAGCTTTTACCATTCCAGACTTATAATCAATAATTCTAACTTCGCCATTTAACTCATCAACTCTATCTACATTTCCATGTAGTTTTATAGGAAAGTTAATTCCATCAATATCTATTTCTGCAGCTAAATTTTCTTCGGTAGCAATAATTTTTAATTGGTTCTTTTTATCTGATAGAAGTTTTTTTCTTGTGCTAAGAAATTAGCTACAAACCTATTTGCTACTTCAAATATTAAACGATTTTTACCAGTGGTTAAATCTCCATTTTTAAAATGAATTTTAAAGTGTTTATTAACCAGAGTAGGGGCAATTTTCTCCATTTCTACAATGGTACTTGTTGTTAAGAATTTTCCAATAAAAGGTTTATATAATTCATCTAATGTTTCATGTACAACAGTACCTAAAGTGTTATAAGCTACAGTTTCTTCTACATCATCAAACTCTTTAATTTTAATAATTTTCTGTTTATAAAATGCGACAGGATTATATAGGTAGCTCGTTAAAGAAGAAGGAGAAAATCCACTTTTAGCAATTTCTTTTAATCGATCTAAAACAAGTTGGTTTTTGTCAATAATTTTTAATTCTATTTTTTTGGTTGAAATTTTAGGAGATATAATTTTCTGAATAATATCTGTTCTCATCATTTCTAATTGTGTAACAAACCTGCTTTTTTCTCCACTTCCAAAAACATCATGTTCTGTATTGTAAAGTATAAATACATTTTTTGCTCTTTGTATTAAGCGAAAGAAATGGTAAGAAAAAATTGCATCTTTTTCTCTGTAAGTTGGTAATCCAAATTCTATTTTTACATCAAAAGGGATAAAAGAGTTTTGCTGGCTACTAGCAGGTAAAACCCCTTCATTAGCAGGTGCTAGAATGATGTTTTCAAAATCTAAAACTCTAGTTTCTAACATTCCCATTAGTTGTAACCCTTTTAATGGTTCTCCTTGAAAGGATAAGTTTTCAGATGCTATTAATTGCTTAAAAAATTGTGATAATATTTTTAAATCTGTAAAATAGTTAAACTCATTTTGTAGTGTTTTTAATTGTGTAAAAGCTGTATAAAAGCGAAATAAATACTCTTTTTCTAGAGCATTAGTATCTTCTTTTAAAAGTTCAATTAATTTTAAAATTCTATCTATAAAATTAGAAATAGAATCTAGAGGTTTAAATATATTTAAGATATTATTTTTAATTTCTGAAGTTTCATTCTCTAAAAATATTGAGATCTGATTTGTACTTATAAATGTTTGATTTTCTTTAGCTATTTCTGTAGTAAATGTTTCAATATTAGGAATTAAACTATAAATAGATTGATGTTTAAGAAAACGAATAACATCTTTATAGTAAAATTCATTTAAAAGGTTTTTTTGTAATTTTTCTTGAGATATAAAGAGTTGAAATATTGAAGACAATAAGTTTGTTGCAGGAATATCTTTTAAAGGATAGCCCATAGTAATATTAATTGCATTAATATTTTTAGGTAAAGAATTTAAGGTAATTGGTAGTAATGTTTCATCTGCTAATACTAATGCCGTATTTTTAAAACTAATATTTTCTTCTAAAATTTCTCCAATATATTTTATTTGAGTATTGTTTTTTGCTGCTCCAATAACTTCTATTTTCTTTGGCAAAGAAAATTTATTCGATAAGTTTTTAAGACTGTTTTTTTCATAATACTTCCATTCTTTTTTGTATTTTCTAATAAATTTCCCTGCTTGATGATTAGAATTAAAAAAGGTCTCATCTATGTCCCAATAGACTTCAGAATTTCCACTTTCCAACACTTTTTGAAACAAGAGTTCTTCCGCTTTATTTAATGCATTAAAACCAATAAAAAATATTTTAGTATCACCTTTTTTATTTAAAAAAGCATCAATTTTTTTACTAGCTTCTCTATACATTAAACCTTGATATCCTAAGTTTTCATCAATTAAAAACTTGTAAAAAGCAGTATAATAATTGTTTAACCTTTCTAAAAAAGAGTAATGATCTTTAATTAAATCGGTTTCTTTAAAAGTTCCTTTTACAGACCATTTTCTCAACCTTTCTATATCTCTTAAGTAGGTAAAAATTTCTTTTGTATTTATTAAATGTTGATCTATTTCATTAAAGTCTTGTAATACAGTTATTGCCCAAGAAGAGAAAGTGTCAAAAGAGTCTGGATTTTTTTCTACAGACTTATAAATTGTATAAAAATGAAATAACAGTTGAATGTTATCTGCTTTTTGTACACCAGAAATTTGTTGAATAAACTGTTCAACGTTTAACATTTCTGGAAGAAAACCTACAGATATTTTATCTTTAAAAGTTTGTTTTACAAATACTTTAGCTCTTTGAGATGGTAGAACAAAAATAACGTTTTCAAAAGATTTTGTTGTTAGTAAAATATCATCAAGAGTATCAGAAATAAAAGATTTCATAGCTTTTTTTGGTTTTCTAAATTACAAAAACTTACATTTATATGTCTTTAATCTTAAAATTTATTTTCATGAAGAATGAATTACATGTTGTAGGAATTCAAGCTGATTTATTTTGGGAAAACTCAACGAAAAATTTAATTTCTTTTGAAGAAAAAATACACACTTTATCAGAAAATACAGATTTAGTTGTTTTGCCAGAAATGTTTACAACAGGATTTACAATGAACCCTAAAAATGTTGCAGAAAAAATGGGGGAATTTCTGTTTCTTGGATGCAAAAAATAGCATTAGAAAAGCAAATTGCAATTACTGGAAGTTTGGTAATTCAAGAAAAAAATAAATTTTACAATCGACTTGTTTTTGTACATCCTTCAGGGAAAATTGAAACCTATGATAAAAGACATTCTTTTACATTAGCTGGTGAGGATAAAGTATATACTTCTGGTACAGAAAAAATAATTATTACTTTTAAAGGATGGAAAATTTGTCCATTAATCTGTTATGATTTAAGGTTTCCTGTTTGGGCTAGAAACACAGAAAATTATGATTTACTAATATACATGGCAAATTGGCCAATAGCAAGAATTAAAGCTTGGGATACACTTTTAAAAGCAAGAGCAATTGAAAACATGAGTTATGTTGTTGGTATTAATAGAACAGGAAAAGATGCTAATAATTATAAATATTCTGGAAATTCTTTAATTGTAGATTATTTAGGCAATGAAGTTTCTAGTTTACAAAAAAATGAAGTTGGTATTTTGAGTTTTAAAATCGAAAAAAACAATCAAAATAAAATGAGAGAGAAACTTGGTTTTTTAAATGATAAAGATTTTTTTAGTTTTAATGAATAGACTTTAATTTGAAAATGTATTTTTGCATTTTGATAAAATAATTAAGAATGAATAATTTTTCAATAGCCATTCATGGTGGAGCAGGAACTTTAGTAGAAGGAATGATGACTTCTGAATTAGAGGCGCAATATAAATCGGCTTTAAAATTAGCTTTAGATGCTGGTTATACCATTTTAGAAAGCGGAGGGAATTCATTAGATGCAGTAGAAAAAGCAGTAATTGTTTTAGAAAATTCTCATTTATTTAACGCCGGAAAAGGTTCAGTTTTTACAGCAAATGAAACACATGAAATGGATGCTGCAATTATGGATGGAAAGACATTAAATGCTGGTGCTGTTTCTTTAATTAGCGGAATTAAAAATCCGGTTTCTTTAGCAAAAGATGTAATGCAAAAAAGTGAACATGTTTTTTTGGCTGGAGAAGGAGCTATGCAATTTGCAAAAATGAATGATTATACTATTGAAGATGATGCTTATTTTTATGATGAATTTCGTCATAATCAATGGTTAGAAATTAAAGATACAGATAGTTTTCAGTTAGATCATGCAAAGAAAAAAGATTCAAAATTCGGAACAGTTGGTGCAGTAGCTTGTGATAAAAATGGAAATATTGCTGCAGCAACTTCAACAGGAGGAATGACAAACAAAAAGTTTGGTAGAGTAGGAGATTCTCCGATGATTGGTGCAGGAAATTATGCTAACAATAAAACATGTGCAATTTCTTGTACAGGTAGTGGTGAGTTTTTTATCCGTGGAGTTGTAGCTTATGATGTTGCGTGTTTAATGGAACATAAAGAAATGTCTGTAGAATCAGCTTCCAACGAAGTAATTAATAAAAGAATTTTAGAAATTGGTGGTGATGGAGGCCTAATTGCAGTGGATGCAAAAGGAAATATTGCAATGCCTTTTAACACAGAAGGAATGTATCGTGCAAGTAAATCTTCTAACGGAAAAGAAGAAGTTTCTATTTATAAGTAAGATTCTTCACTTCGTTACTTTCCGTTCTGAATGACATTTAAATTCTTCTAATAATTATTGTTTGTCATTCAGAGGGAAGCATGACCGAAGAATCTCAAAAGGAAAAGAAATATTATTTTAGTAATATGAAAACTTTAGGAACTCATAATTACTATGTTTATATACTAACAAATAAAACAAAAACTGTTTTATATACTGGAGTTACAAATAACTTAAAAGAACGATTATATTTTCATCAAAATCCAGAACCTTTTTCAAAAGCATTTACTACTAAATACAAATTTTTTTATTTAATTTATCACGAAAATTTTCAAGATGTTAATGTTGCTATAGATAGAGAAAAGCAAATTAAAGGTTGGAGTAGATCAAAAAAAGAAACTTTGATTTTAAGTTTTAATCCAACTTGGAGTTTTCTAAATAATGATATTTAAGAGATTCTTCACTCCGTAACTCGTCCTGAATGATAAAATAAACTCTTAAATAAAAGGAGCATCAATAGCTAAAACAGAAACTTTTCTGTCTTTTATAGAGTACATATCACTATTAGAAAGTACATGAATATTTAGGTTTGCCATCGTCATTGGTGTACCTTCTTCTAATATTTTTTCGTTATTGTGGGTAAGTTTACTTCCGTCAAAAATAATAACCATTCCAGAGCCAATTACAGTACAATCGCTACCATTTTTTATAATCATTCCTGTGTCTTCTGCAAGTCCAATTCCAATTAAATTAGGATGTTTTGCAACAGCTTCAGACTGTCTTCCAAAACGACCTCTTTTAATAAAATGCGTGTCGATAATTAATTCAGGAATTAAATTTAATCCTTTGTACATATCAACAGCACCTTTAATAAAAGCTTCAGTTGCACTTCCACCAGCAATCATCTCATTTGCCATTGCCATTGCACCTGCACTTGTGCCAGCAATTACAAAACCTTCTTCGTTTTTATAACGATCTGCTAAAATTTTATGAATGGTAGTTCCTCCAATTTTATCGGTAATTTTAGATTGATCTCCACCAGAAAACATCACACAATCTGCTGTTTTAATCAAATTGATTGAGCTTTCTTTTTCAGAATCTTCTTTACTTCTAATGTCTAGAACTGTAACATTCTTACATCCTAAAGTTGTAAAAGCATCTATATAATTTTCTCCAACTTCAACAGGAATACTTGAAGCTGTAGGTATTACAATAATATTTGCATCAATACCACCAGCTTCTTTTACAACATGATATAAAATACCTTCGCTAATAAACTCTTGTGTATATTGTTCATTTTCTTCAATTCCTTTATCCTCATTTCCGCCAATAGGAATTAATGTTCCTTTAATCATTTTCATAAAAAATTAATTGCTTTTATCTAGATGCAAAAATAAAGGAATTTTTATCTAAAAATGTATATATTTATGAACTTTCAAACTAATTAAACAATCCAAAGATGAAAATAGTAAATATCAATGCAATGAGAGGACCAAATTATTGGTCTGTTAGAAGACATAAACTAATTGTTATGGTTTTGGACCTTGAAGAAATGGAAGAAAGACCTTCTAATAAGGTAGATGGATTTTCTGAAAGATTAAAAGCAATGTTTCCAACAATGTATTCTCATCGTTGTTCTGAAGGTTGTGAAGGTGGATTTTTTATGAGAGTTGATGATGGAACTTGGATGGGACATATTATTGAACATATTGCCTTAGAAATTCAAACTTTAGCAGGAATGGACACAGGTTTTGGAAGAACCAGAGGTTATGGAGAAGAAGGTGTTTATAGTGTAGTTTTTTCTTATTTAGAAGAAAATGTTGGTAGATATGCAGCAAAATCTGCAGTTAGAATTTGTGAAGCCTTAATTGCTGGCGAAACTTATGATCTTGAAGAAGATATTCAAGAAATGAGAGAATTAAGAGAAAGTTCACGTTTAGGGCCAAGTACAGGTTCTATTGTTGAAGAAGCAGAAGCACGTGGAATTCCTTGGATTCGTTTAAATCAATATTCATTAGTTCAATTGGGTTATGGAGCTAATCAAAAACGTATTCAAGCAACTGTTACAAGTGAAACCAGTAGTATTGGTGTTGAATTAGCATGTGATAAAGAAGATACAAAATATTTATTAGAACAAGCAGAAGTAGAAGTTCCAAGAGGAGATATTATTAGAAGAGAAAGAAGTTTAAAAGATGCGTGTATTTACGTTGGTTATCCTTTAGTAATAAAACCTGTAGATGGAAATCATGGACGAGGAATTACTGTAAATATTCAAAATTATGAAGATGCATTAGAAGGTTTTAGACATGCAAAAAACAGTTCTAAAAGTGGTGCAATAATTGTAGAAAAATTTATTACAGGTGAAGATTATAGACTTTTAGTAATAAATAACAAATTGGTTGCTGCAGCTTTAAGAACACCTGCACATGTAATTGGTGATGGAAAATCTACTGTTCAAAATTTAATAGACGAAGTAAATAAAGACCCAAGAAGAGGTTATGGTCATGAAAAAGTGTTGACTCAAATCACTGTAAATGAATTAACCCAAACTATAATAAAAGACGCTGGTTATACTTTAGATTCTGTTATTAAAAAAGGAGAAAGACTAATTTTAAAAGATACTGCGAACTTAAGTACTGGTGGAACAGCAGAAGATGTAACAGATATTGTACATCCTGCAAATGTATTTATGGCAGAAAGAATTTCTAAAATCATCGATTTAGATATTTGTGGAATTGATGTAATGACAACAGATATTTCTAAACCATTATCAGAAACTGGTGGAGCTGTTTTAGAAGTTAACGCAGGCCCAGGATTTAGAATGCATTTAGCACCAACAGAAGGATTGCCAAGAAATGTAGCAGCACCAGTAATTGATAAATTATTTCCTCCAGGATCTACATCTAGAATTCCTATTGTTGCAATTTCTGGAACTAACGGAAAGACAACCACAACTCGTTTAATTGCACACATGGCAAAAATGAAAGGGTATAAAGTTGGTTATACAACAAGTGATGGCGTCTATATTCAGAATAGATTATTAATGACAGGTGATTGTACAGGTCCTGCAAGTGCAGAATTTGTTTTACGAGATCCAACCGTAAATTTTGCAGTTTTAGAATCTGCAAGAGGAGGTTTATTAAGAGCGGGTTTAGGTTTTAAAAAATGTGATATAGGTATTGTTACCAACGTTGCAGCAGATCATTTAGGTTTAAAAGGAATTCATACAGTAGAACAATTAGCAAAAGTAAAAGGTGTAATACCAGAAACAGTTTTACCAGAAGGAACCGCAATTTTAAATGCCGATGATGAATTAGTGTATGCAATGCGTAAAAATGTAGAATGTAATGTAGCATTATTCTCTTTGGATGAAAATAATCCGCATATAAAAGCAATCCAAAAACGTGGAGGTTTATCTGCTATTTACGAAAACGGATTTATAACAATTTGTAGAGGAGAATGGAAAATGCGAGTTATAAAAGCTGTAAATGTTCCATTAACTTATGGAGGAAAAGCAACATTTATGATTCAGAATGTTTTGCCAGCAGTTTTAACAGCTTATTTAAAAGGATTCTCTTTAGAAGATATGAAAATGTCTTTAGAAACATTTATTCCTTCAGCAACACAAACACCTGGAAGGTTAAATTTATTTAAGTTTAAAAATTTCCAGATTTTAGTTGATTATGCACATAATCCTGCAGGAATGAGAGCGTTAAAACAATTTACAGACAATTTAGAAGCTACTGTAAAAATTGGAATTATAGCAGGAATTGGAGATAGAAGAGTAGAAGATAATAATGAAATGGGCGGAATTGCTGCAGACATGTTTGATGAAATTATTATTCGACAAGACAAACGTTTACGTGGTAAAACAGAACAAGAATTAATTACAATGTTAGATGATGGAATTAAAAAACGAGATCCTAAAAAGAAAACGACAATTATTCCATCTGAAAGAGATGCAATTTTACACGCAGTAAAAAATGCACCACAGAATGCATTAATTGTATTGTGTAGTGATGTGGTTCCAGATGCACTTAATTTGGTTAAAGAACTCAAGGAAAAAGAAGCAAGTGAACTTTATGAGTTTACAAATGAAGATATTCCTAATCAATAATAAAAAAAGAAACTCCCAATTTTGGGAGTTTTTTGTTAAAAGTCTTCTAAATACCAAATCATTACATATTAAAATGAAGTAAATTAGCAAAAATTTTTTTATGCCACGTTGGATTTTTCCTTTAATAATTCTATTAGCAATTATTCTAATTGTAGAAATTTATGCTTTTCAAGCATTTAAAACCATTTCTAAAAACAAATTTGTTCGGTTTTCATTTCTGTTTTTAAGTTTAGCAGTGTATGTAAATTTTTTAATAACAATGCTAACGTATTCTAGAAGTGATGGACAAACACCTCAATTTCAAATGGCTGTAGGTTTGTTGTTAACTTTTACTATTCCAAAATTGGTTATAATTATTATGCTCTTTGGAGAAGATATGTATAGATGGATTGCAAAAGGAATTTCTGCAATTTCATCTGGAGAAACAAAATCGCTACCAAGTAGAAGAAAATTTATTTCTCAATTGGCTTTGGGTTTGGCAGCAATACCATTTGCATCTTTTATTTACGGAATTATTCAAGGAAAATACAATTACAAAGTAATTAAATATCAATTAAGTTTTAAAGATTTACCAGACGCTTTTGATGGTTTTACAATTACTCAAATTTCAGACATTCATTCTGGGAGTTTTACAAACAAAGAAAAAATACAATATGGTGTAGATTTAATCAATCAGCAAAAATCTGATATTATGCTTTTTACAGGGGATATTGTAAATAATACTGCTGATGAAATGAATGATTGGATTGATGTTTTTGATAAATTAGAAGCTAAAGAAGGTAAATATTCAATTTTAGGAAATCATGATTATGGAGATTATATAGATTGGAAATCTCCAGAAGATAAAAAAGATAATTTTAAAGCAGTAAAAGATATTCACAAAAAAATTGGTTTTGATTTGTTGTTAGATGAACATCGATATTTAGAAAAAGACGGACAAAAAATTGCGCTTCTTGGAGTAGAGAACTGGGGAAAAGGATTTAACCAAGCAGGAGACTTACAAAAAGCATCAGCAAACATTAAAAAAGAAGATTTTAAAATCTTAATGAGTCATGATCCGAGTCATTGGGAAGAAAAGGTAAAAAAAGACGATTTTAATTATCATTTAACTTTAAGTGGTCATACACATGGTTTACAAATGGGTATAGAAATACCAGGTTGGTTTAAATGGAGTCCTTCTCAATTTGTATACAAACAATGGGCAGGTTTGTATGAAGAAGCAGGTAGGTTTATAAATGTAAACAGAGGATTTGGTTACCATGCTTTTCCTGGAAGAGTGGGTATTTGGCCAGAAATTACGGTTATAGAATTGAAAAAAGCTTGATAATCAGCTTATTTAATAAGAATTACTATATTTGTGATAGTACTTATTGTGTAACTGTGAGTTTTTATCCCTTTAAAACATACTATTATGACGAAATTTGGAGAGTTAATTGGAGTTGATAAACCCGTATTAATCGATTTTTATACAGATTGGGACGAGGTTGAAAATAGCGTTGATACTTTAAGAGATGTAGCAGCTGCTTTAGGTGATAGAGCTAAAGTTATAAAGATTGACATCAAAAAGAATGAAACACTAGCAGATGCTTTACGTGTAAAGGGTAATCCTACTTTTATGATTTATAAAAATGGCGTAATGAAGTGGCGCCAAACAGGTTTCCAAGACGCTAATACCTTAATTGGTTTAGTACAGCAGTACGTTTAAAAAACTGTTTTTAAAATAAAAGATCTAGTTTATTAATTGTATTTAACAATCAATAAACTAGATTTCTTATTTTATTTATTTTCCTCTGGAATTATATGATTAAATAATGAAAGCGTTTTATTAAAATCGTCTTGTAATTCTGTAATAAAATCTTCATCAGTATCATTTTGTATTACTTGATCAATAACACCTCTGTATAGATATCTAAAGGTCATATCAAAGTCATCAAATATCATATCAAATTCTTCAATAGAAAAAGTACTAAACCAAATTAACTTATTTTTAAATAATGTAATTAGGGTTTTAGCACTTTCTCTTGCTTTTTCTTTTTCACCTAATTTATAATACATTTCTGGGTACTCTAAAGATAAACTGTAATGATCAAAATCTTTAATAGGTAATTTTTCTAAAGATAAATCTAAAACCTCAACAGCTTTTAAAGTATCTCCTTCCTTTGCAAAAGCATTAGATAAACGCATTAAACTATTTCTCATAGAAATGGCATTTCTTTTTGTTTGCTCATCTAAGTATATCTTACCATCATTTATGTTTCTCCAATCCCATTTCTGTATGTTTTTATACATTTTCTCTGTATCAATTCTACCTATGTCAAACAAACTTAACTCTCTTTCTAGTTTTCCGTTTTTATCATAAACTTTTGTAGGAGTTTTAATTGGTACAAATTTAAATGCAACACCATCTAGCTGTAAATAATCTTTTAACCAGATATACTCACTATCTGTGTTAGAGCCTCCAGTAAAATAAATTGGACGTTTCCAGTCGAAATTATTTAAAATATCTAACATTAAAAGTGTGTTTTTGGCTAAAGCTCTATCTACAGTAATGTCTATATATGGTAAAATTTTATCAGCATCTTTTTGAGCTACAATTCCATATTTTAAAACATTTTCTTTGTTAACAGGTATTCTAATTCTATTTGTAGGTAACATTTTTTCTGGGTTACCATCATCATCTAAATCGTAGAATGTTTTTTTACTGTTGCTTCTTATCCATTTCATGTAGGTGTCTAAATCTAAAATAGAATCATGTAGTTGAGGATATAACTCTTTAGAGTAATAAGAATATGCAACATCTAAGCTACCGTATTTATACTCATCATGTGTTAATTTAGATGGTATTGGAGCTGCGTCGTAAGTAGCTCGTTTCATTTGATCTATATACCAATCTGTTTGAAATAAACTAGTATTTACTAGTTTTACATCGGTTCTAATTCCTTCTACTTCTTGCATATACCAAAGTGGGAATGTATCATTATCACCAATGGTAAACATAATTGCATTTTCATCGCAACTTTCTAAGTAAGCTTGCGCGTTTAAATGTGTTGTGTATCTGTTAGATCGGTCATGGTCATCCCAATTTTCAAAAGCCATTAAAGATGGTACGGCAACAAACGAAATAAATGTTACAGCAACCGCCATGGATTTTTGTGGGCCAAATTGTTTTAATTTCTCATAAATAGCTAAAACACCAAATCCAATCCAGATGGCAAATATGTAGAAACTACCTACAACGGCATAATCACGTTCTCTAGGCTCAAAAGGTTTTGGGTTTGTATAAAATATAATTGCTAAACCAGTAAAAGCAAAGAATAGAAAGAGTGTAAAAAAGTTTTCTTTATCCCATTTTATTTGATATAATAAACCAATGATACCTAAAATTAATGGTAAAAAATAATATTTATTTCTCCCTTTGTTTTCTAAAACTTGCGGTGGTAATTTATCTTGAGAACCTAATCTTACTTCGTCAATAAAATCAATACCACTTAACCAATTTCCATTAAAAATATCTAATCGACCTTGAGTATCGTTTTGACGTCCTACAAAATTCCACATAAAATAACGTCCATACATGTACCCAAATTGAAAACTTGCCATAAACTTAATATTCTCTGCAAAAGTTGGTCTACGTTTGCTATTTGCTGGTATACCGGCAATTGCTTTGTACATTTTTTCTGAAGCCGGATTTACCATTCTTGGAATGAAACCTTTATGTTTGTCAGAGTAATTACGTAAAATACCTTTGTATTTATTAACAATTACATACTTGCCGTCTTTCTTTTCATATTTAGGTTTATCATCTCTTGTAGGATTACTTGCATCAACATCATCATTATACTTGTTAGAGTAATAAGTGTCGTAAAAAACATTTGCATCTCCATATTGTTCACGCTCATAATAAGCCAACAACTCTCTTGCGCTTGATGGATTGTTCTCGTTAATAGTTGTGTTTGCATTCGCTCTTATTGGTAACATCATCCAAGAAGAAAAACCAATCATAATAAATAATAACGAAAGGATTAAGGTATTTGCTGTAACCTTATTGTTTTTTCTAGTATAGTTTAAGCCAAAATAGAATAAAACAATTAAAACAATTGCCGCAATTATACTTCCAGAATTATAAGGTAAACCCACAGAGTTGATAAAAAATAATTCTGATGCGCTAAAGAATTTTAATGTAAAAGGGAAGATAAATTTAAAAACTAATATTAAAACAAAAACTGAAATTACGGTTGCAACTGCTGTAGATTTTAAGTTGATATTTTTAAATGTTTTAAAGAAATATAACATAACAATTGCAGGAATTACCAGTAATGAAAGTATGTGTACACCAAAAGATAAACCAACTACAAAACTTATAATAATTAACCATTTATTTCCTCTAGGTTCGTGTAATACACTTTCCCATTTTAGACCAAGCCAAAACAATAAAGCCATTAAAAATGAAGACATTGCGTATACTTCACCTTCTACTGCGCTAAACCAAAAACTATCTGAAAAAGTATATGACAATGACCCTATTAAACTACTACCTAGAATTGCTATATATTTTCCTTCAGATGATTTTCCAGATTTTAAAGCCAATTTTTTAGCAAGGTTGGTAATTGTCCAAAACATAAACAAAATTGTAAATGCACTTGCTAAAGCAGACATAAAGTTTACCATTTTTGCAATTTCTGTAAGGTCTGAAGTAAACATTGCAAAAAATGCTCCTAACATTTGAAAAAGAGGTGCACCTGGTGGATGCCCAACTTCTAGTTTTACCGAGGTTGATATGTATTCTCCACAATCCCAGGCGCTAACGGTAGGTTCTAGGGTTAATGTATATGTAATTAATGCTATGGCAAATGTAACCCATCCTAAAATGATGTTCCATTTTTTAAAGTTTTCTGATGTCATAAAGTAGCTTAATAATCTTTGAGCGAATTTAGTAATAAATATGAATATAAGTGGGTTCTATCTCCTTTTCTACTAACAGAAGTACTCATAAATGTTTGTTAAAGTCAAAAAATATTTAAAAAAGTTTGCTTATTTAAAAGAATGCATTAAATTTGCATTCGCTAACGCGTAATTGGCCTATGGTGTAATTGGTAACACACCGGTTTTTGGTACCGACATTCAAGGTTCGAGTCCTTGTAGGCCAACAATAAAAAGCTTGATAATCATTTGATTATCAAGCTTTTTTGGTTTTTGTAATTAAAATTGAAGTTTTAGAGACATACTTTCTATCAATTTAAATTGATTTTTTGCTCTATCTAAATTGTGTTCCTCATATTTTATCTTGTAGTAGACATCTTTATTTAAATAATCTGTTAAGAAGCGTAATGCCATAATAAAAACCATCGTTTTTGCTGCTAATGGCAAATATTTTAGTTCTATATCAGATATAGAGCTTCTAGTTTTTTCTAAGAAGCCTTTTTCGTATGCTTTGTAAAATTGTAAATTAAACTCCACTTTAGAGATGTCTTTTTCATCTTCTGCTGCTGTATTACAAATAGTTCTTATAGCATCACCAAAATCGTAATGTATAATTCCGGGCATCACCGTATCTGTATCTATCATACAAATTCCTTTTTGATTTTTATCAAATAGGGAATTAGATATTTTTGTATCATTATGAGTTACTCTTAATGGAATTTCTCCTGTTTCCTTTAAGTTTTGAAGAATATGCATCTCATTTTTTAGTTTTGCCACTAAGTAAATGTATTTTTCCGCTTCTTTTAACCTCTCTTTAGATGCATTTTTTTTAGCTTCTGAATATTGTTTAAAACGAAAAGGCATATCATGAAAATTAGGAATAACATCAATAAGCATACTACTATCAAAATCTGATGTTAGGTTTAAAAAATCGCCTAATAATTTACCTCCTTCGTAGGCTATTTCCTCATCTTTTACGAGTTCGTGCGTTATGCTGTTATCAATAAAAATCATAACATTCCAAAAATTACCATTTTCTAAATGATAATACAATTCTGTGTCCTTTGTTTTTACAAAGCTTAAAACAGTTTTATCTAAATCACTTTTTGTTGAGTTCTGATATTTACTTCTAATATGATTACTGATTAATACTTTATTATTAACCAAACCAGGTACATCTTTAAAAATAGTATGGTTAATTCTTTGAAGAATGTAGTTACTGTTGCTGTCGGTTTTTATAATAAAAGTATCATTTATATGACCAGAATTTAACTCTGAGTGACATATATAATTCGCTTTGTGGTCGAATTGGTTAAAAATCGATTTTAAAATGCTAGTTTCCATATTAGTCCCATAAATTAGTTGGATATACTCCGTTCGTTTTTAGTTTTATGATTTCTTTTTGTACATTTTCTTTGTCTTGGCTGTATGTTACACCAAACCATTTAGAGTTCGACTCTAATACTTTTACAGACGCTTTTTTAGATGCTAACAAATTGTTTACAATATGCGGTAAATAAAATTCGGCTTTTAATTCTTTCTGATTTTTCTTTAAAAACTCTAAAAATAATTTTTCTGCATATTCGAAACACATAGGTGTAAAGCCCCAAAAATTCATAGAAACAATTGTGTTTTCATCAATAGGAATCATGTTGTTTTTTTCATTTTCACATTGCAGTATTCCGTCAATTTTTTCAATTCTAATTCTTTCTGTAACATCTGTTAAAAAACCATGTGTATCTATGCTACATTCTCCTCTAGAAACATATCCGTTTTCTGAAATCGTGTTTTTTAAAGAATAAGCAACCATACTAAAATCGAAGCTTGTTGTTTTAGTGTTTTTTAAATGATTTGCCATTACCACAAAAGCTTGTCTGCTATAAAAGTCGTCTGCATTTATAATAGCAAAATTTTCTTTTACAACCTCTTTTGCCATTAACAAAGCATGCCCAGTTCCCCAAGGTTTTATTCTTTCTGGGTTTTTATAAATTTCTGGAATGTTATCAAGTTCTTGAAAAACATAATCTACCTCTATTTTACCAGCTAATTTTTTATCAAACATCGTTTTAAAATTGCTTTCAAAAGATTTTCTAATAATAAAAATAACTTTACCAAAACCTGCTTGTATAGCATCGTATAAAGAAAAATCTATAATTGTGTCGCCTTCTGGTGTAAACACATCCATTTGCTTTAAACCACCATATCTGCTACCCATTCCTGCAGCTAAAATGATTAATGTAGGTTTGTTGTTTTTCATATCTATTTATCCTATATTTAAGAAAGCTAATTTAATTAATTGTAATTCATTTTTTAAAAATGTAGTTTATTTTTAAATTGATGAAAATTAAACCTTATAAATTGAAAACATATAAAGTAAAAAAAGTAGCGATTTCTTCGGATGATGAAAAGAATTCTTTTTGGAAACAAGCGAATTCTTTAATAGATTTCTCTTCTCCTTGGGATGATCGTAAGATTGATAAAATTGAATTTAAATCGCTTTATAATTCAGAAAACCTTTTTTTCAATTTAAAGTCGATGATCATCAGACGCACATTCATGCTTCTGATGATAAAAATGATAGTATAAACAATTCAGATAGGGTAGAGTTGTTTTTTAGAAGTGATAATTCTTTAAATCCTTATTACTGTTTAGAGATTGATACTAAAGGCAGAATTATGGATTTTAAAGCTAAACCTAATAAGGAGTTCGATTTTGATTGGAATTGGCCTTCCAATGAAATAACTGTAAAGTCAGTTGTGAATAAAGACGATTTTATAGTAGAAATTACAATTTCACTAGAATCTTTAAGGGACTTAAACTTGTTAAAAAATGGTAGTATAGAAACTGGGATTTATCGAGCAAAATACCATCAGCAAAAAGATAAAATTTTTAAACCAACTTGGATTACTTGGATAAATCCCAATACAAAAACTCCTAATTTTCACATTCTAACTTCTTTTGGCAAGTTGGAATTAGAAAATTATTAAAAGAGAGTTATTTTATTAAGAAATCTTTTAAATCTTGATACGTAGAAGCTTTATAAGCCACTTTAGTATTATTGATTACTTTCTTAATTTGTTCCGGAATTTCAACTTTAACAGGTAACGTTTCTTCTACAACATCTAAAAACTTTACAGGATGTGCAGTTTCTAAGAAAACACCAAATTCGTTTTCTTTTAATCCGTGTTTCTTTAAACCTAAATAACCAACAGCTCCATGAGGATCAGCAACATAACCAAAGTTTTCATAAATTTCTTTCATTGTAGCTTTAGTTTCATCATCAGAAAAACTATAAGAAGAAAAAGCATTTTTAAGGGCTTCTAAGTCATTATTAAATAATTCTTGTATTCGGATAAAATTACTTGGATTACCAACATCCATTGCGTTAGAAATTGTTGCTTTAGATGGTTTTGGTTTGTAAACTCCGTCTTTTAAAAAATTAGGAACCGTATCATTTACATTTGTAGAAGCTACAAAGTGTTTAATTGGTAAACCTAATTTTTGTGCCATAATTCCTGCACAAATATTTCCGAAGTTTCCACTAGGGACAGAAAATATTAAATCTTTGTGTTTTTTGTGTAATTCTTTATAAGCAAAGAAAAAGTAAAACATTTGTGGCAACCAACGCGCAACGTTTATTGAGTTTGCTGAGGTTAATGTTTTTGTAATCTCTTCATCTAAAAAAGCAGTTTTTACCATTTCTTGGCAATCATCAAAAACACCATCTACTTCTAGCGCTGTAATATTTTTGCCTAAAGTTGTTAGTTGCTTTTCTTGAATATCACTTACTTTACCAGAAGGATATAAAATAACCACATTTACACCTTTTGCTCCTAAAAATCCATTAGCAACTGCACCACCAGTATCTCCAGATGTTGCCACTAAAACAGTAACTTCATCGTCATTGTCTTTGTTGAAGTACTCTAAACATTGTGCCATAAATTTTGCACCAACATCTTTAAAAGCCATGGTTGGTCCATGAAATAACTCTAAAGAAGCAATATTATCATCAACCTTAACTAAAGGGAAGTCGAAAGAAACAGTGTTTGCAACTATCTCTTTTAATTTTTCTGTAGGAATTTCATCACCAATAAATTGTTTAATTACTTCGTAAGCAATTTCATGATTGGTGTAATCAGAAATATTTTCGATAAAATCTTTTGCAAGTTGTTGAATATTATCAGGAAGATAAATTCCTCTATCTTTTGCAAGACCTTCTATAACTGCGTTCTTAAAAGTTGATTTTGGCGATTTATGGTGTAAACTGTAATAGTTCATTTTTTGGGTTGTTAGTCATTGCGAGAGAAACGAAGCAATCTGTTTATTGGAAAGAGATTACTTCAGTCATGCTTCCTTCGTAATGACGATTAATTACTATTTATTATTTTCATTCCTTCTTTATTCACTTTAGAAATAAACATTTTAAAGTCAATACCAGTGTTTTTATAACTCTCTTCAATGCTTTTGTAAACCTCTTTGGCAATTACATCACCTTTACAAAGTGCAAAAATTGTGGGTCCAGAACCGCTAATTCCTGCGCCTAAAGCACCGGCTTTAGTTGCGGCATTTTTAACATCGTCAAAAAACGGGATTAAGTTTTTTCTATGAGGTTCTACAATAATATCAACTAAAGAATTACTGATTAGTTCGTAGTTATCAGAATATAATCCACTAATTAAACCACCAACATTTGCCCATTGCGTAACGGCATCTTTCAAAGCAATTTCTGTAGGTAAAACCTCTCTAGCGTCTTTTGTTTTTATTGCTACCTGCGGATGAATGGCTACAACTCTTAATTCGCTAGGAACCGGTAATTTTATAATTTCTAAAGGATTGTAACTTCTTACCAAAACAAAGCCACCATAAATTGCGGCGGCAACATTATCTGCAATTGGTGTACCGCAAGCAACTTCTTCACCAAACATGGCAAATTTTGTCAACTCTAAATCAGAATAAATATTCCCTAATAATTGATTTGCGCCAAAAGCAGCACCAGCAGCACTTGCAGCAGAACTACCTAATCCGCTTCCAGGAGAAAAACCTTTGTGTATGGTTAATTCAATACCGAAATCTGCATTTGCCTCATTCAATATTTTTTTAACTACGGCACTTGCGGCATTTTCGTCTACATTATACGTTAAATTTGCACCAGTAATATTGGTTATTTTAACACCTTTTTCCGTTGTTTTTGTAAAAGTCATTTCATCTCCAATTGCATCAACAGCAAAACCTAGAGAATCGAATCCGCAAGAAACATTGGCAACAGTTGCAGGAGAAAATATTTTTAAATAATCCATTTTTTTCAGTCTTCAGTTTTCAGTCTCCAGTTAGCAGTCAGTTTGTTACTATAAAACTACTTACTTAGGACTGATTTTTTTATTTTAGAATTTAATTTATTGAAACAATTTTCGCCCTGTTTTTGACTGTCTATTGTTGACTGCCAATTGCTGACTGAACACTGCCTACTTATTTGAGATTCTAATTACATCCGCAAAAATACCAGAAGCAGTAACATCTGCACCAGCACCAGCACCTTTTATAATTAAAGGATTTTCTGGATACCTGTCTGTAAAAAACAGCACAATATTATCACTTCCTTCTAAATTATAAAAAGGATGATCAGACGGAATGTACTGTAAACCAACATTTGCTTTTCCGTCTGCAAATTCAGCAACATATTTTAAACGACAATCTTTATCGTTTGCTTCTTTAAATATATTTTGAAAATGAGCTTCATTTTTAGTTAATGATGCGTAAAAATCATCATTATTAACTGTATTTAAGCTTTCTTCAGGTAAAAAGGCATTTTTTGCAATGTCTTGTAATTCCATTTTATAACCACTTTCTCTTGCTAAAATTAAGATTTTTCTAGCAACATCTACACCACTTAAATCAATTTTTGGGTCTGGTTCTGTATAGCCTTCTTTTTGAGCGGCTTCAACTACGTTATGAAATGTAGAATCTGCATTAAAATTATTAAAAACAAAATTTAAACTACCCGATAAAACTGCCTGAATTTTATTAACTCTATCTCCAGAGTTGATTAAATTCTTAAGTGTATCTATAATTGGCAAACCTGCACCAACATTTGTTTCGAATAAGAAAGAAGCATTGTATTTTCTAGAAACCTGTTTTAAAGTTTTGTAATTATCAAAACTAGAAGCGCAAGCAATTTTATTACAAGTTACAACAGAAATACTATCTCGTAAATATTTCTCATAGATTTCAGAAACTTGTTGGTTTGCCGTATTATCTATAAAAACACTATTTCTAAGATTAGATTCTTTTACTTTTTTATGAAAACTATCTAAAGTAGTCGGTTCTCCGTTTTCTATAGCCTCTTTCCATTTATTTAAATCCAAACCATTATCATTGAAAGCCATTTTTCTAGAATTGGCAATTCCAATAACCCTAATATTTAGTTTTAAGTTTTCTTTTAGAAATTTCTTTTGTTGATTAATTTGAGCTAAAAATCGCTCTCCAACATTACCAACACCAGTTACAAATAAGTTTAACTGTTTTGTTCTTTCTTCAAAAAACTGCTCATGTAAAGTATTTAAAGCCTTTTTTGCATCGTATTTATTAATAACTGCAGAGATGTTTTTTTCTGATGAACCTTGTGCAATTGCTCTAACATTTACATTGTTTCTGCCTAAAGCGCTAAACATTTGTCCGCTTAAACCTTGGTAGTTTTTCATGCTTTCACCAACCACAGCAATAATTGCCAAATCATTTTCTACAATAATTGGTTTTATTTTTTTCTTATCAATTTCTATACTAAAAGTTTCGTCTAAAAGTTCTTTAGCTTTTGCAGCATCATTTTCAAAAACACCCACACAAATAGAGTGTTCAGAAGAAGCCTGCGTAATAAAAACAACATTTATTTTTGCAACAGAAAGTGTTTCAAACAATCTTTTAGAAAAACCAGGAATACCAACCATTCCACCGCCTTCTAAAGTAATTAAGCTAATATCTTCTATATGAGAAATTCCTTTAACTTCATTTCCGTTTTCAGGATTTTTACAAATTAATGTTCCAGCACTTTCTGGGGCAAATGTGTTTTTAATTCTAATAGCAATTTCCTTTCTTAATGCAGGTTGTATTGTTGGTGGATATAGCACCTTTGCTCCAAAATGAGACAATTCCATAGCTTCTTCATAAGAAATTTCTGAAATAGGATATGCTTGTTTTACAACTCTTGGGTTTGCAGTATACATACCAGAAACGTCTGTCCAGATTTGTAATTCATCTGCATCTAAAGCAGCTGCATAAATAGCTGCGGTAAAATCAGATCCACCTCTACCTAAAGTAGTTGTTTCTTCATCAATATTAGAAGAAATAAAACCACCTAATAAGGTAACTTGATGCTTGTTTTCTTCAAAAAAGAAGTAATATTATTGTTTGAAATCTTAAAGTTTACTTGTGCATTTAAATACTCATTATTCGTAACTATTAAGTCTCTACTGTCTTTATGAGTGGCGTTTAAATTTTCTTTAGCGGCATTTGCAATAATATAAGAAGAGAGTCTTTCTCCAAAACTACAAACTTTTGCTAGTGTTTTGTCAGACAATTCTTGAAGTAAAAAAATACCTTCGTAAATAGACTGTAATCTGTCGAATAGATAACTAACTTCTTCGTGAACTTCTTTTTTGTTTTTAGCAATTAAATCATCAACTACTTCAAAATGAATTTTCTTAATATTTTCTAAAGTTTCTTTAGCAGAGGCAATATCTTCTAAAGCTTCGTTAGCACCTTTAATTAAATTATTGGTAGATTTTCCAAAGGCAGAAACAATAACTGCAACTTTATTATCTTTTGATGTTTTAGCAACAATGTCTAAAACTTGTTTTATATTTTCTGTGTTTGCTACTGATGAGCCTCCAAATTTTAATACTTTCATCTTTTTATGATAAATAGATTGTGTAATTTTTTTATGAATGTTGTTTCTTTTTGAAACAATAGATAACCTAAACGATATGAATATAGTAGAACCCCTAAAGGGTAATTGTCGTAGTGCGAATAATCGTGTTCATAGAAATACACACTACAGAAGTAGTTTTAGAAGAATTTGTATTTAAAAATGAAATATTCACACAGCAAAAATAGAAGTTTTCTTTATTTTGATGTGTTTAGATGACGATTATTTTAAGAATATTGTTAATTTATGTGATGTTCGTAAAAAACAAACAGTAAAAACAAAAAATATTTATTTTTTGTTACTTATATTTATTTTTTCTTTAATTATTGTAGCTATCGGTTTGTTTTGAATTTTGCTTTCTAGCCAAGAAAAAATATCTAAATATAAAAAAGCTCTTTTTTCATAAGGATGATTTTCATACTTTTTTAATTTAGTGTGAATTTTCTTAAACTCATTTTTTATTTCATGCGGAAAAACATCGCTTAAATCTCTAATAGATGTTAAAAACACTTTTTGTACTTCTTGTAAATTTTCCATTTTTAATAAAAACTTATAGGTATCTACAAATTGCCTTTCTAAATCATAATCTAAACCACATTCATAATGAGCAATTAAGTTTAATATTCTTGCAAAGCATTGTAAATCTTCAGCAGAACTCAAGTTCTTCGATTTAATAATCTTTTGTAAATATGCTATGCAAAGTTCATTTTTACCCATACCAAAATATAGGCAAGCAATTTTATAATAAAACATTACTATATAATGATTGTCTAATCTGCTTTTATAATTTTCAATTTTTTTATTTATAATTTCAACTAAATATTCTCCGTCAACAAAAGTTGCTTCTAGAAAATGTAGATGTAATTTATTAGCATATAAATACTGAAAAATCAAAATTTCTGTATTCGTATTTAAAGGAATTATATTTTGTTCAACTTCTAGTTCAAAAGACTTTAGTTCAGCTTTAAAAGTAGATTCCTTTTGAACAAAAAAAGAAGCTTCCAACAAATAATTTAAACCTTTTAAGTAAAAAACGGGGTGTTGATTAATGTGTTTATGATCCTCTTTAAATAAATCGACCCATTTTCTAGCATATTTATAACTCTGAATAAAATCTTGAGTTAAAAAACTAAACCATAAATGAGATTTGTAAAGCCATAATTTTTCTCTAAAACCAAAAGTGTTAAAATCGTACTTTGGAAGTTTGCTGTAAAAATATTCGTTTATAAATTCTAGTTCTTCATTGTTTTTTACATACCCGTTTTGTAGTAAATGACTATATAATTGTAAAGATAAATTAGATAATTTACTTGCAATTACGTTTTGTTGACTTAAAGTTTTAGCTTGTACAGAAAGTTGATCGGCTCTATTGCTTAAACTTCTTGTAATGTATTGTGTTTCAATTACTTTTTCAAGTTCTACTATTTCGTAAGCAATGTTTTTTTCTTCATTTTCTAAGGCTAAATTTTTAGCTTTATCTAATAATTTTAAACTTTGCTTGTATAAACCTTTTTGATAAAGAACTGTCGCAAAATCTAACTGTTCTCTAATCTGAATTCTAATATTTTTATGAGCAGGATTTAATCTTAAACTAATTAAAATTTGCTTGTATAAATGTGCTTTTAAGTTAGAAAGCTGTTGTTTGGAAACAATACCACTACTAATAATAGTTTTTTCGTCATAAACTTTAAGTTTTTCTAAAAACTTAAAGAGGGAGAAAAATTTAGCATCCACATTACCTCCTAATCTACCTACATAGAGGTTAAATTGTCTTTTCTCAGACTTTGTTAAAGATTTAATTAAAACAAAAAGAGCATCATTTTGATGATTGGCTAATGTAACAATTTTACTCATAATACATTGATAGTAAATACTTTGTATTTTTTCTAATTGAATTAGAAATCGTGAAAGTTAGAAATTAAAAGTATTTAATGAATATGCAATATATACATTTGATTAAATATAAAGTTAATCTTTACAAAATTATGCAAGACAATAAAGTTCAAATTTTTGATACAACTCTTAGAGATGGAGAACAAGTTCCAGGTTGTAAGTTAGATACTAAACAAAAACTAGTTATTGCAGAAAGATTAGATTTACTTGGAGTAAATGTAATTGAGGCAGGATTTCCAGTTTCTAGTCCTGGAGATTTTAATTCAGTTTCCGAGATTGCTAAAATTGTGAAAAATGCAACTGTTTGTGGTTTAACAAGGGCTGTTGAAAATGATATTAAAGTTGCAGCAGAAGCTTTAAAATATGCAAAGTATCCTAGAATACATACAGGAATTGGAACAAGCGATTCTCATATAAAATTTAAATTTAACTCAACAAGAGAAAAAGTAATTGAAAGAGCTGTAAATGCCGTTTCGTACTCAAAATCTTTTGTAGAAGATGTAGAGTTTTATGCAGAAGATGCAGGTAGAACAGATAATGTGTTTTTAGCAAAGATATGTGAAGAAGTTATTAAAGCAGGTGCAACAGTTTTAAATATACCAGATACAACGGGTTATTGCTTACCAGAAGAGTATGGAGCAAAAATGAAGTATTTACGAGAAAATGTAAAAGGCATAGAAAATGTAATTCTTTCTTGTCATTGTCATAACGACTTAGGAATGGCAACAGCAAACTCAATTGCAGGTGTAATTAATGGAGCGCGTCAAATAGAATGTACAATTAACGGTATTGGAGAGCGTGCAGGAAATACGGCTTTAGAAGAGGTTGTAATGGTTTTAAAACAGCATCCTTATTTAAACTTAGAAACGAGTATTAATACAAAATTGTTGTACGATACAAGTATAATGGTTCGTGAAAGTATGGGAATGCCTGTGCAACCTAATAAAGCAATTGTTGGAGCTAATGCATTTGCTCATAGTTCTGGAATTCATCAAGATGGCGTTATAAAAAACAGAGAAACTTATGAAATTATGGATCCTGAAGATGTTGGTGTTACTGAGAGTGCTATTGTTTTAACTGCTAGAAGTGGTAGAGCTGCCTTAGCTTATAGAGCTAAAAAAATAGGTTATGAATTAACTAAAGTTCAATTAGACATTTCTTATAAAGCTTTTCTAGATACTGCTGATAAACAAAAAGAAGTAAAAGACGATGATATTCATACAATAATGAAAGAAGTAAATAAAATTTCTAAAATTGAAATCGCTTAAATAATAAATTTAAAGTACATTTGATTGTATAGATATAAAATAAAGTAGACTAATGAAAGTAACAATAGCTGTAATTCCCGGAGATGGTATTGGTCCAGAAGTAATCAATCAAGCTAAAAAAGCATTAAATGCTGTAGCAGATACTTACAATCATGTTTTTATTTATAAAGAAGCTCAAATGGGAGCGTGTGCAATAGACGAAACGGGTAATCCTTTACCAGAAGAAACTTTAAAAATTTGCAAAAAATCTGATGCAATTTTGTTTGGAGCGATAGGAGATCCTAAATTTGATAATGATCCAACTGCTACAGTACGTCCAGAACAAGGTTTATTACGTTTGCGTAAAGAATTAGGCTTGTATTGTAACGTAAGACCAGTAAAAGCTTACGATAAGTTAATAGCAAATTCACCTTTAAAAGAAGAAATAATTAAAGGAACAGATATTGCTATTTTTAGAGAATTAACTGGCGGTATTTATTTTGGAATTAAAGAGTTAAGTGATGATAAAAAAGTAGCTTTTGATGGTTGTTCTTATTCCGAAGATGAAATTTCTAGAATTACGCATCTTGCATTTAAAGCAGCTCAAAATAGAAGGAAAAAAGTTACTTTAGTAGATAAAGCAAATGTGTTAGAAACTTCTCGTTTATGGAGAAAAACTGTAACAGATATTGCTAAAGAATATAAAAATGTGGAATTAGAGTTTTTATTTGTAGATAATGCTGCAATGCAAATAATACTAAATCCAAAGCAATTTGATGTAATCTTAACAGAAAATTTATTTGGAGATATAATTTCTGATGAAGCTAGTGTAATAGGAGGTTCAATTGGGTTATTAGCGTCTTCTTCTATTGGAGATGAAAGCGCTCTTTTCGAACCAATACACGGTTCTTTTCCACAAGCTAAAGGGAAAGATATAGCTAATCCGTTAGCGTCAATTTTATCAGCAGCTATGATGTTAGAACATTTAGGTTTGCATGAAGAAGCAGATGCAATTGAAAGAGCTGTAGAGAAATCTTTATCATTAGGTATTACTACAGAAGATATTAAAATAAACGATAATTTTTCTGCTAGTACCTCTAAAGTAGGCGATTTTATAGCAGATTATATAGCGAATCAAGAAGATAGTAATTTAAATTTCAAGAATATACACATGGGGCAAAGCACCATAATTTAATTTAGAGATTTATTTTCAATAAGATTTTATAAAAATGAAAAAACAAATTTTAAATATTATTTCTATTAGTATCGTCATCGTAATTATTACGTCATGATAAGGAAATTATATTTAGATTTTTTAAATAGAACCTTCCATTAAAATGGGAGGTTTTTTTATGAATTTATTTAATGATTGAATATCATATTTAATTTAAGCTAATATACTTGTAATCAATAATTTATACTTTTTTTGAATACCTGAATTTAAAGAATGTTATTGAAGTATATTCAATAAAAATAGAGAAACATAGTAATTTAGACAACAAATTGAATAAAACAGTAGATGAAATTAAATAAACACAGTAGCAGATTAACACAAGATGAATCTCAGCCAGCATCTCAAGCAATGTTGTACGCTGTAGGTTTAACTGATGAAGATATGAGCAAAGCTCAAGTTGGTATTGCAAGTACAGGTTACGATGGTAATCCTTGTAACATGCACTTAAACAATTTGGCTGCTGAGGTAAAAGTTGAATCTAAAATTGCTGGTTTAGTAGGTTTAGGGTTTAATACAATTGGTGTTTCAGACGGAATTTCTATGGGAACTTCTGGTATGAATTATTCATTAGCTTCAAGAGATATTATTGCAGATTCTATTGAAACTGTTATGAATGCACAAAGTTATGATGCGTTGGTTTCTGTAGTTGGTTGCGATAAAAATATGCCAGGAGCCGTAATTGCAATGTTGCGTTTAAACCGTCCGTCAATTATGATGTATGGCGGAACAATTGCATCAGGAAGTTACAAAGGAAAAAAATTAAATATAGTATCAGCTTTTGAGGCTTTAGGTCAAAAAGTATCAGGAGAAATAGAAGAAGACGAATATAGAGAAATTATAAAAAGAGCAATTCCAGGAGCAGGTGCTTGTGGCGGAATGTACACCGCAAATACTATGGCTTCTGCGATTGAATGTATGGGTTTTGCATTGCCTTATAATTCATCTATACCAGCAGAAAATCCTAATAAATTATCTGAAGCAGAAAGAACCGCTTTAGCTATTAAAAATTTATTAGAACTAGATTTAAAGCCTTTAGATATTATTTCTAAAAAATCGTTGGAAAATGCAATAGCAATTGTAAATGCATTAGGAGGATCTACAAATGCAGTATTGCACTTTTTAGCAATTGCACACGCAGCAAATATTGAATTTACTTTAGAAGATTTTCAAAAAGTAAGTGATAGAACGCCATTAATTGCAGATTTAAAACCATCTGGAAAATACTTAATGGAAGATGTTCATGGGGTTGGTGGAACACCTGCAATTATGAAATATTTATTGCAAGAAGGATATTTACATGGAGATTGCTTAACAGTTACAGGTAAAACGTTAGCAGAAAATTTAGCGAATGTTGAAGCAATGGAATTTGAAGATCAAGATGTAGTTTTTCCAAAAGATAAAGCATTAAAATCATCAGGTAACATTCAAATTATTTATGGAAACCTTGCAGAAGAAGGTGCTGTTGCAAAAATTTCTGGAAACGAAGGGTTGCTTTTTGAAGGAAAAGCAGTGGTTTACGATGGAGAGCAAGCAGCAAATACAGGTATTTCTAACGGAGAAGTAGAAAGAGGAGATGTAGTCGTCATAAGGTATGTTGGACCTAAAGGAGGACCAGGAATGCCAGAAATGTTAAAACCAACTTCTTTAATTATGGGAGCAGGTTTAGGAAAATCTGTAGCTTTAATTACAGATGGTCGTTTTTCTGGAGGAACGCATGGTTTTGTGGTCGGACATATTACACCAGAAGCACAATCTGGAGGAACTATTGGAATTCTTGAAACAGGTGATAAAATTAGAATTAGTGCAGAAGACAACTCTATTAATGTTTTACTTTCTGAAGAAGAATTAGCAGAAAGAAAAGCAAAATGGGTTGCACCAGCATTAAAGCATAAAAAAGGAATTTTGTACAAATATGCTAAAATGGTAGCATCTGCATCTAAAGGATGTATAACTGACGAATAATAAAAGAATCAAGAAGAGAGAAATAAGAAAATAGAGAAAAGTAAAAGATTGTAAAGTCTTTATGTTATCATCTCTATTCTTTCATCTAAAAATATAAGAATATGGAAACACAAACCATAAAAAACGAACAAAATACAACAACAGTTACAGAAAGAATTTCTGGTAGCGAAGCAATTGTAAGATGTTTAATAGCTGAAGACACAAAAATAATTTACGGTTATCCTGGTGGAGCAATTATGCCGGTTTATGATGAATTATATAAATATCAAGATAAAATTCATCACGTTTTAACACGTCATGAGCAAGGTGCTACGCATTCTGCACAAGGCTTTGCAAGAATTTCTGGTAAAGTGGGTGTTTGTATTGCAACTTCTGGTCCGGGAGCAACCAATTTAATTACCGGTATTGCAGATGCACAAATAGATTCTACACCAATGGTGTGTATTACGGGTCAGGTTTTTTCTCATTTATTAGGTTCTGATGCATTTCAAGAAACAGATATTGTTGGTATTTCTACTCCAGTCACAAAATGGAATTGTCAAGTAACAAAAGCTTCAGACATTCCTGCTGCAATTGCAAAAGCATTTTACATTGCAAAAAGTGGAAGACCTGGACCTGTTTTAATAGATATTACTAAAGATGCTCAATTAGAAGAATTCGATTTTTCTTATGAAAAATGTACAAGAGTAAGAAGTTATAATCCAGTTCCAAAAACAGAAATAGCCTCTGTAGAAGCTGCAGCTAAATTAATTAATGCAGCTAAAAAACCATTAGTTGTTTGGGGTCAAGGTGTTATTTTAAGCGAAGCTGAAGAAGCATTTAAAGCCGTAATTGAAAAGGCAGGAATACCTTCTGCATGGACAATTTTAGGGGCTTCTGCAATTCCAACTTCACATCCATTAAATGTTGGTATGGTTGGTATGCATGGTAATTATGCGCCAAATGTTTTAACTAATGATTGCGATGTTTTAATAGCTATTGGTATGCGTTTTGATGACCGTGTTACTGGTAAGTTAGATACATATGCAACACAAGCAAAAGTTATTCATTTTGAAATTGATCCGGCAGAAGTAGATAAAAATGTAAAGACAGATGTTGCTGTCTCTGGGAGATGCAAAAGCTAGTTTAGAAATGTTATTGCCTTTATTAAATGAAAATACGCATCCAGAATGGTGTAAAGAATTTGCAGATTTATACGCTATTGAGTATGAAAAAGTAATTAAAGACGATATTCTTCCAACGAAAGATGGATTAACAATGGGTGAAGTGCTGCATCAAATTAACATTCAAAGTAAAGGTAACGCAGCAATTGTAAGTGATGTTGGTCAACATCAAATGATTGCTTGTAGATATGCAGAGTTCAACAAAACTAAAAGTAATATTACTTCTGGCGGATTAGGTACAATGGGCTTTGGTTTGCCTGCAGCAATTGGTGCTAAAATGGCTGCTCCAGATAGAGAAGTTGTTTCTATTTCTGGTGATGGTGGTTACCAAATGACAATTCAAGAATTGGGTACAATTTTTCAACAAAGAGCAGCAGTAAAAGTAGTGGTTTTAAATAACGAATTTTTAGGAATGGTACGTCAATGGCAACAGTTGTTTTTTGACAAACGTTATGCATCAACAGAGATGGTGAATCCAAATTTTGTTGCCATAGCAGAAGGTTATTACATAAAAGCAAGAAAAGTTACTAAAAGAGAAGATTTAGCAGATGCTGTTAAAGAAATGATGGAAAGTAAAGAAGCTTACTTTTTAGAAGTTTGTGTAGAAAAAGAAGGAAATGTTTTTCCAATGATACCTACAGGAGCAAGTGTTTCAGATATAAGATTAGAATAATATGAGCGTAGAAAAACAATTATATTCAGTATCTATTTATACTGAAAACAATATTGGATTGTTGAACAGAATTTCAGCAATTTTCCAAAGAAGACATATAAATATAGAAAGTTTAAATATTTCTCCATCAGAAATAGAAGGTGTTTCTAAATTTATCATTGTAGTAGATATGACTGAAGATAATGTAAAGAAAATTATTGGTCAGATAGAAAAACAAGTAGAAGTTATTAAAGCTTACTATCATAATCTTGATGAAATTATTTATCAAATTTCAGGACTGTTTAAAATTAAATCTGAATTACTGTTTGAAGAACCTCAAATTCAGAATATAATTAAGGAAAGTCATGCTAGAATAGTTACTGTAAACAAAGACTTTTTTGTTCTTGAAAAATCAGGAAAAAAAGAAGAAGTAGTAGCATTATATAATCAATTAAGCGTTTTTGGTATTATGCAATACACAAGATCTGGTTTAATTTCAGTGACCAAAGAAGAGATGAAAATATCATCATTACTAGAAAAATACAACAACTAAATAAATTAAAATGTCAAATTATTTTAACACATTAACATTAAGAGAAAAATTAGAACAATTAGGAAAATGTCGTTTTATGGACGCTTCAGAATTTGAAGACGGAGTAGCAGCATTAAAAGGAAAGAAAATTGTTATTGTAGGTTGTGGTGCACAAGGTTTAAACCAAGGTTTAAACATGAGAGAATCTGGTTTAGATATTTCTTATACTTTAAGACAAGCTGCAATTGATCAAAAGAGACAATCTTTTATCAATGCATCATCAAATAATTTTGAGGTTGGTTCTTATGAAGAAATGTTACCAAGTGCAGATGTAGTAATTAATTTAACTCCAGATAAACAACATACAAATGTTGTAAACGCAGTAATGCCTTTAATGAAAAAAGGAGCGACTTTATCGTATTCTCACGGTTTTAATATCGTTGAAGAAGGTATGAAAGTTCGTGAAGATTTAACGGTAATTATGGTGGCGCCAAAGTCTCCAGGATCTGAAGTTAGAGAAGAATATAAAAGAGGATTTGGAGTACCAACATTAATTGCTGTTCACCCAGAAAACGATCCACAAGGAAAAGGATGGGCAGAAGCAAAAGCTTATGCAGTAGGAACTGGAGGTAACAGAGCGGGAGTTTTAGAATCTTCTTTTGTTGCTGAGGTAAAGTCTGATTTAATGGGAGAACAAACAATTTTATGTGGTTTGTTACAAACAGGAGCAATTTTATCTTTCGATAAAATGGTAGAAGAAGGAATTGAGCCTGGTTATGCAGGTAAATTAATTCAATATGGTTGGGAAACTGTAACGGAAGCTTTAAAGCATGGTGGAATTACAAACATGATGGACAGATTGTCTAATCCTGCAAAAGTAGAAGCGTTTCGTTTATCAGAAGAATTAAAAGACATTATGCGTCCATTGTTCCAAAAACATATGGATGATATTATGACAGGTCATTTCTCTCAAACGATGATGGAAGATTGGTCAAATGATGATAAAAACTTATTAACTTGGAGAGCTGCAACAGGAGAAACTGCTTTTGAAAAACAAGTAATTACAACCGATGAAATTCCAGAACAAGAATATTTTGATCACGGAACTTTATTAGTTGCTTTTGTAAGATCTGGTGTAGAGTTAGCTTTTGAAGCAATGACAGATTCTGGAATTATAGACGCATCTGCATATTATGAATCTTTGCACGAAACTCCATTAATTGCAAATACAATTGCAAGAATGAAATTAGCAGAAATGAACCGTGTAATTTCTGATACTGCAGAATATGGTTGTTATTTATTTGACCATGCTTGTAAGCCTTTATTAACAGTTTTTATGAAGGATGTAAAAACAAATGTTATTGGTAAATCATTCAGTTCAGAAAATGGTGTTGATAATCAAGAATTAATTAGAATTAATGCTATTATTAGAAATCATCCTGTAGAAATTGTAGGTGCTAAATTAAGAACTGCAATGACAGCAATGAAAGTAATAAAATCGGCATAATTTAATTATACAATGGATCGTGTTCCATTGTTGAAAAATATCAAAACCTGTCAGATTTAATTCTCTGACAGGTTCTCTTTTTATATTCGACCCATGCAAACAAAACCATATTATTTTCCGAGTTTAGAAAACGTAAAAACGGCTGCTAATAATTTAAAAGGAGTAGCTTTTGAAACTCCTTTGAGTAAAAATTTTAATTTATCAAAAGAATTAGAAGCAACTATTTTCTTTAAAAGAGAAGATTTACAAGTTGTACGTTCTTATAAAATTAGAGGAGCATACAATAAAATGTCTTCTTTATCTTCGGATGAAAAACAACGTGGAATTGTGTGTGCAAGTGCAGGAAATCATGCACAAGGAGTTGCTTTGTCTTGTAAGTTATTACAGATAAAAGGAACTATTTTTATGCCTTCTCCAACTCCAAACCAGAAAATTAACCAAGTAAAAATGTTTGGAGAAGATTTTATAGAAGTGGTTATTGAAGGAGATACTTTTGACGATGCTTTTAATGCTTCAAAATTAGAATGCGATGCTAAAAATAAAACGTTTATTCATCCTTTTAATGATGAAAAAGTAATTGAAGGACAAGCAACGGTTGGTTTAGAAATTTTAAATAAAACGCAAGAGAAAATAGATTATGTTTTTGTACCAATTGGTGGTGGTGGTCTGTCTGCAGGTTTATCCTCAGTTTTTAAATATTTGTCTCCAGAAACAAAAATAATTGGTGTAGAACCAGAAGGAGCGCCTTCTATGCTAACATCTATTAGAAATAATAAAAATACCGCTTTAGATAAAATTGATGCTTTTGTAGATGGTGCAGCAGTAAAAAGAGTTGGCGATTTAAATTTTGCTATTTGTAAACAAAACTTATCGGAAGTAATTACAGTTCCAGAAGGTAAAGTATGCCAAACAATTTTAGATTTGTATAACAAAGATGCAATTGTTGTAGAACCAGCAGGAGCATTAAGTATAGCTGCTTTAGATTTTTTTAAGGATGAAGTTAAAGGGAAGAATGTTGTTTGTGTAGTAAGTGGATCTAATAACGATATTACAAGAACTGCAGAAATTAAAGAACGTGCATTGTTGTACGCAAATTTAAAACACTATTTTATTGTAAAATTTCCTCAAAGAGCAGGAGCTTTAAAAGAGTTTGTTGCAGATATTTTAGGGACAAATGATGATATTACTCATTTTGAATATACAAAGAAAAATAACCGTACAAATGGAGCTGCAGTTGTAGGTTTAGAATTAAAATCTTCAGAAGATTTAGAGCCATTAATTAAAAGAATGAAAGCAAATAATTTCTTTGGCGACTACTTAAATGATAAACCAGATTTATTTCAGTTTTTAGTTTAATTATTAGACGTTTCAATCTAATTGTACTCCGAAAACCATTTCGTCTTTTAAACCATAAATAAGATGTTTTAACGTTATTTTTAGTTAATTTTGAAGAGTAAATAATGGTTTATCGGTTTTTAAAATTAGAAGCTTTTAAGCAATTTATAAAATTCAATTTATGAAGAATACATATAAAGAAATTCCGAACGAATATAAAATTACATCACTTGTAAATCAAAATACATATTTGGTTGGTGGTGAGTTAAAAGAATGGAAAGGAGAGACAGCAGAAGTTTACTCAACAATATCATCTACCAAAGAATACAAACCAACATTGCTAGGAACAGTTCCTAATTTAACAGGAGACGAAGCAATTGATGCTTTAAATGCTGCTTCTAAAGCCTATGATAAAGGACAAGGTTTATGGCCAACTATGAAAGTAGAAGGTAGAATTGCAGCTATGGAAAAGTTTGTAGTGCAAATGAAAACCAAAAGAGAAGAAATTGTAAAACTTTTAATGTGGGAAATTGGTAAAGCTTTACCAGATTCAGAAAAAGAATTCGATAGAACAATAGATTATATCTACGATACTATTGAAGATTACAAGCAAATGGATAGAGATTCTGCAAAGTTTGAAAAAAGTAGCGGAGTGCATGCACATATTAGAAGAGGTCCTTTAGGTGTTGTATTATGTTTAGGGCCATATAACTACCCTTTAAATGAAACTTTTGCGTTGTTAATTCCTGCTTTAATTATGGGAAATACTGCTGTTTTTAAACCAGCAAAACATGGAGTTTTATTATTATCGCCATTATTAGAAGCATTTCAAAGTAGTTTTCCTGCCGGAGTTGTAAATATTATTTATGGTAGAGGTAGAACTTTAGCAACACCAATTATGAAAACTGGTTTGGTAGATGTTTTAGCGTTAATAGGTAACAGTAAATCTGCAAATGCAATTCAAGAAAATCATCCAAAGAAAAATAGATTACGTTTAGTGTTAGGTTTAGAAGCTAAAAACCCTGGAATTGTTTTACCAGATGCAGATTTAGATTTGGCAATTAACGAATGTTTAGCGGGAGCTACTTCATTTAACGGACAACGTTGTACTGCTTTAAAAATATTATATGTTCACGAGCATATTGTAGATGAATTTAATAAACGTTTTGCAGCAAAAGTAGATGCTTTAAAATTTGGAAATCCTTGGGAAAGTGGTGTGAAATTAACGCCATTACCAGAACCTGGAAAACCTGCCTATATTCAAGAGTTAATTGATGATGCTACTTTAAAAGGTGCAAAAGTGATTAATAAAAAAGGAGGAGAAACTACCGAAAACTATATTTTTCCAGCAGTTTTATATCCTGTTTCTAAAGATTCTAGAGTTTTTGAAGAAGAGCAATTTGGACCTGTAACTCCTATCGTTTCTTTTAAGAACATTCAAGAACCTTTAGATGATATGGCAGCCTCTAATTACGGACAACAAGTAAGTGTTTTTGGTAGCGAAGTAAAAACTTTAGCACCATTAATAGATACTTTGGTAAACTTGGTGTGTAGAGTAAACTTAAACAGTGCAGCACAACGTGGACCAGATGTATATCCTTTTACAGGAAGAAAAGATTCTGCAGTAGCAACTTTAAGTGTGCATGATGCTTTGCGTTCTTTTTCTATAAGAACATTTGTTGCGGCTAAAGACACCGATTATAACAATGCTATTTTACAAGAATTGTTAGATAAAAAAGCTTCTAATTTTATTAGTACAGATTATATTTTGTAAGAATTTTTAAATATTGAAAAACCTCCTAATTTTTTAGGAGGTTTTTTTATGTTTTTAAAATTCAGGAGCAATACTAAAACTCATTTTTTCATTTGTAGTAGGATGAAAAAATTCTATAAACTCAGCATGAAGGTGTAATCTACTTGTTTTTTTGCCATATAAATCATCACCTATAATTGGAGTGTTTAATCCGTTTTTATGTGCTGCATGAACTCTTAATTGATGAGTTCTGCCAGTAATAGGGTAGAAGTGAACACGCGTTTTACCATTCTCTATTTTAATGATTTCCCATTTTGTTTCTGCGTTTTTACCATATTCAAAATCTACTAATTGTCTTGGTCTATCATCTAAATCTACTCTTAAAGGAAGCTTAATTGTTCCTTTTTCTTCGGATAAAATTCCATCTAATAATGCTATATATCGTTTTTTAATAGTTCTATTTATAAACTGACTTTGTAAAGCTTTATTTGCTTCTTTTGTTTTGGTAAGTAATAAAATTCCAGAAGTAGACATGTCTAATCTATGTACAATTATTGGGCCTGTAGCGTCTGGATACTTTTCTTTAATTCTAGTGTAAACAGAGTCTTTTATTTCTTTTCCGGGAACCGATAAAAATTCTGAAGGTTTGTTAATTACTAGCATAACATCATCTTCATAAATAGTTTCAAACGTTTGTTTTTCTGCTAAATTTTCTAGTAAAAGATTGTCATCCATTTTTAAACCTTCTAACATATGTGATAGAATGGGTTTGCATCTGCTTTGGCAAGCAGCATAAAAGTTTTTGTGTTTTCTTATAGCGGAGTTAGGTGAAATTCCCCACCAAAATTCTGCCATTGTTATAGGTTCTAAGTCATTAGCAAAAGCATATTGTAATAATTTTGGAGCAGAACATTCTCCAGAACCTGCAGGCGGTTTTATGGCAGGGTTATTAAATATATCTAATAAGTTTTTTAGTTCTTTCTGTTGATTTAAAAACGCGTATTTACTAAATAATGTTTGCTGTAAGTAATTCGATTTTTCTCTTCGTTCTTCTTTTAACGATGCAATTTTTTGCTCAATAGAAATTAATTCTTTGCTTATTTTTTCTGTTTTAGAGTTGTAATATTCTTGTAACTCTTTATAGAAAAACTGATTATTAAAACTCTCTTGTTCAAGTTGTTTGGTTAAGGTTTTAAATTCAATATTATTAGAAGTTGAAAGTGCCTTTTTCTTTCTGATTTTTCTATCAGATTTAGCCAATTTCATTTTTTTCTTTGATATTCTAAATCATCAGCTATTTCTTTATTGGTTTTATTTACTAAATCTTTTAAGGCTAAATAGTGTTCGCTATTTTCTAAAATTGTTAATTGATTGTTTATTTCATCAATTTCTAATTCTCCTTTTATGTAAAAACTACCTTCAGTTCTCATGTTAAAAACAGGAGGTACAAATTTAATAGGTAAACTTTTATCTGCAAGTTTACCAGAAAATGCAGCCAAATAGCCAATTTTATTTTCTTTGTTTTTAACAACCAATACACCAAACATTTTACCCACAGGTAAATTTGTTTTAGATGTATCTAAACCAAAATTATGTTTAAAATCGGTTTGAGATTCTAAGTAATCTTGCAGCTCATTTGTTGCAATTTTTGCAAGTTGATGAGGTTTGTAATAAAACGGAAATGTAAATTTTTCTGGCAGGAGTATTTTAGAAATATCAGTTTTAAAAGACTGATAATGAATATTTTTTTGATTCATTATTTATTGAATTCTGTATTTTTTAATCCGCCGTTTTTAAATAATTCAAAAGCAGATTGATAATAAGAAATCGTTTCCTTTAAGAAAATAGTATCTGTTTTTGTAGTTGTAAGTTCGTTTTTTTCTTTATCCCAAAGATAAGAAGTGTGCTGTTTTTGTGTTTCTAAAATTAATAATTTATTAGGTTTTAATAGACCAACTTTTCTGTGATTTCCTATAAAAGCTCGTTCATCATTTGGTGTCATTTTAGAAATATCTTTACCAAAAAGAGTAGAGTTGTAGTTCCAGTTTAAATATCCAAAAAGTGTAGGAAAAATATCTATCTGAGAAGATAATTTATCAATCTCTTTTGGAGTTTCGTTTTCTAAATTAAAAATGTAAGCAGGAATATGATGATTTTGAACATTAATTTCTGTTCTACCAGCGCTATATGCACAATGATCTGCCATTACAATAAATACTGTGTTTTTAAACCAAGGTTTGTTTTTTGCTTTTTCAAAGAATTGTTCAAAGGTTTTATCAGCATATTTTACTGCGTTTTCTCTTGTTTTTTCATCAGACTTTATAACACCTTTTGGGAAAGAATAAGGGTGATGATTAGAACTTGTCATTACAAAATTAAAGAAAGGTTGTTTACTTTTATATTGCTCATCAACCGTTTTTATGAGTTTATTATATACATCGCCATCACATGCTGCCCAGGCATTTTCAAACGTTACTTCATTGTCCTCAATTCGATTTCTTTTAGTAGGTAATTTTTCTGCTAATCTGTGTGATTTTTTTCTATCAACGATATCAAAACCGTTATAACTAAAATAGTTTGTCATATTATCAAAATGACCATCACCACCATATATAAAAGTTCTCGAGTATCCTTTTTGCTTAAATACTTCTCCAATAGTAAAAAGATTATCGTTGTTTTCTCTTTTTACGATACTTCTACCTGGTGTTGGCGGAATAGCTAAACTTATGGCTTCCATTCCTCTAATCGTTCTTGTACCTGTTGCGTATAGATTTGTGAAAAAGATAGATTTTTTAGCAAGAGAATCTAAAGCTGGAGTCCAATTATCTTCACTGCCAAAACGTTCCATAAAACGAGCATTTAAACTTTCTAAACCAATAAAAATAACATTGGGCTTTTGCTCTATTCCAATATTTTTAGTGTAACGTTTAATATTTTTTCCAAAGTTTAATAAACTATCATTCTCCGCTTTTATTGAGTTTCTTAATATGGAATAATTTTCATTAGGTGAAATCGTAACATAAAAATCTTTAAAGTTTAACTCATTACTTTTATAGGCTGCAAAAAAAGAATAAATACCAGACTTTGCTAATTCATTTTCATTAACATTCGTAAAGTTTTCAGCTTGAACGTTTTTAATATTTATATGAAATAGAATAACTGTTAAAAGTAGAATTGTAAAAGGAATTATTTTTGCCTTAAAAGAGTCTGAGTTTTCAAATGTATTTTTATATGCGTCTCTTTTTTTTGCAAATTTTATTGATAAAATCAATACTAAAACTATAAAACTAATTACAAGAGGTAAAGGAAAACTTTGGTGTATGTTTTCTACAACTTCATATGTGTATAATAAATAGTCTACAGCAATAAAATTAAACCTTCTTTGGTACTCTAACCAAAAAGGGATTTCAGCTAAAAATGAAAAGGTAATTATAAAGACGAATAGTCCGAAAGAGAATTTAGTAATGATCTTATCTAGTTTACTACCGTGAAATTTAACAGGTATTAATAATAGATAAAAAGCATAAAGAGCTAAAAAATAAGCTAAAGAACCAATATCAAAGAATAAACCAATTCCTAAAATTTTGATTAAATTAATAAATGAAAAATCAATATGATTAAATGCATAAAAGTATAAACAAAGCCTAACGATAAATGCGAATGTTAAATAAATAAAAGCAAATGTTTTTAGTAAACTAAATCGTTTTGGTAAAATTCTATTTATCATTCTATACTCTTTTTTTATTTAAGTTTTTAATTATTAGATTTCACTAGCAGATGGAGAAAACAATAAATCAGTTGGGTTATCTAGGTCATATAAATATTGATATGATCTTGTTTCTTTCTTACAAAAAGGTTCTATTAACCTTATCATTTTATTAAAACCTTCTAAGGTTAATATGCAAAAAAATGTTTTACCGTCTTTAGTTAAGATTCCTTCATCAGACTTAAACAAACCAAATATTAAATTACAATTTATTGTTGTTATAAAATTTACTTTAGATACATCTAATTTTTGCTTTTTAGAAATAACAATATCTTCTAAAAGAGTTTTAAACTTAATAGCTTCTGCTTTGTTAAAGTTATAAAGTCGTACAACATTTTCGTCTAAACCATTTACGTTTTCTATATAATCTAATTCCATTTCTTTTACAGAATTTTTTAATTTAATGTGCCTCTAGCCAATTATAACCAATACCTATTTCCACATCTAAAGGAACACTCATTTTAAAAGCATTTTCCATTTCGTGTTTTATAATTGGTTTAATGGTTTCTAACTCGTCTTTATGAGCATCAAAAACCAATTCATCATGTACTTGTAATAGCATTTTCGATTTAAAACCTTCTTTCTCAAAACGATTATAAATATTAATCATAGCTAGTTTAATAATATCTGCTGCAGAACCTTGTATAGGCGCGTTTACTGCATTTCTTTCTGCACCGCTTCTAACCATAGCGTTTCTAGAATTAATATCTTTTAAATATCTACGTCTGTTTAAAACAGTTTCTACATAACCGTTATCTCTTGCAAAATCTACTTGAGCGGTCATATATGCTTTTAATTTTGGGTAGGTTTCGTAATAAGTATCTATTAACTCCTTTGCTTCACCTCTAGATAAATCAGTCTGATTACTTAATCCAAAAGCAGAAACACCGTATATAATACCAAAGTTTACTGTTTTTGCATTACTTCGTTGTTCTCGCGTTACTTCTTCTAAAGGAACATTAAATACTTTTGCTGCTGTAGAAGCATGAATATCTTCTCCATTTTTAAAAGCTTCCATCATGGTTTCTTCTTCACTTAAAGCAGCAATAATTCGCAATTCAATTTGAGAATAATCAGCCGCTAATAAAACATATTCCTGACTTTTAGGAATAAATGCTTTTCTAACTTCACGACCTCGCTCAGTTCTTATAGGTATGTTTTGTAAATTCGGGTTGTTAGAACTTAGTCTTCCTGTTGCAGCAACAGCTTGCATGTATTGGGTATGAATTCTTCCTGTTTTAGGATTCACTTCATTTGGCAATGCATCTACATACGTACTTTGTAGTTTTTTATATTGACGATATTCTTTAATATCTCTTATAATTTTATGTTCTTTTTCTAAAGCTGATAAAATATCTTCTCCCGTTTTATATTGACCAGTTTTGGTTTTCTTAGGTTTATCTACCAATTTCATGTTCTCGAACAATACAATTCCTAACTGTTTTGGTGATGCTATATTAAACTCTTCGCCAGCTTGTTCGTAAATGCTTTTCTCTAAAGCATCTATGTCATTTGTTAATGCTATAGATAGTTCCTTTAAAAAATCAGTATTTACATTAATACCCTCAATTTCCATGGCCGTTAAAACGGAAACTAAAGGTAACTCTACTTCATTAAATAATTTGGTTACATTACCACTTTCTAATTCTTTTGTAAAATGTTCTTTTAATTGAAGTGTAATATCTGCATCTTCTACTGCATATTCTGTTTGATCTTTAATTGGAACAACTCTCATAAAAAGTTGATTTTTACCTTTTTTACCAATTAATTCAGTAATTGAAACAGGTTGATAGTTTAAATAAGTTTCTGCCAAAACATCCATGTTATGGCGCATATCTGGATTGATTAAATAATGCGCAATCATGGTATCAAACAATTTCCCTTTTACAGGCATTTGGTAGTTAGATAAAACCTTGATATCATATTTTAAATTATGACCTATTTTTTCAATATCAGATTCAAAAAAAGATCTAAATTCCTCTAGAATAGTTTTTGTTTCTTCTTGGTTTTCTGGAAAAGAAACATAATAGCCTTTTCCGACTTCGTATGAAAAAGCGATACCAATTAATTCTACTTCCAATGCTTTTAAACCTGTTGTTTCTGTATCAAAACAAACCGAAGTTTGTGACATTAACTTTTGGATTAATAATTTTCTTGAAAAAGGGAGTCTATATGCTGATAAAAATGATTGGTGTTTTCTATTGTTTTAAATCCGGATGCAACAGCTTCTTCTGTTACACTTCCTGTTCCTGGGGCTGCAAATAAATCGAATTGCCCTTCAGTATTTGAAATTGTTTTTTTAACACCTTCCTTAGGTTTTTCTTCCGTTTTATTTTCTGTAGTTTTTGCTGCAGTTAGATTCTCTACATTAAAAGTTCTTAAGAAATTAGTTAAAAGGTTTCTAAATTCTAAATCGTTAAAAATTTCTGTTACTTTTTCTTTATCAGGTTGGTCTAATTCAAAATTTTTTGCATCAAAAGTAACAGGAACATCTAGCATAATAGTGGCTAGTTGTTTAGAAAGCAACCCAAGTTCTCCGTTTGCTTCTATTTTTTCTTTCATTTTACCTTTTAGTTCATGGGTATTTGCTAACAAATTTTCCATAGAACCATATGCGGCTAAAAATTTCTTTGCAGTTTTTTCTCCAACACCAGGTAAACCAGGAATATTATCTGCAGAGTCTCCCATCATTCCTAAGAAGTCGATAACTTGTATAGGATCTACAACACCAAATTTTTCTTGCACTTCAGGTACACCCCAAATATCATAACCACCGCCAAAACGAGGTTTATACATACAAATATTTTCAGAAACTAGTTGAGCAAAATCTTTATCTGGTGTTACCATAAAGGTTTTGTATCCTTCTTTTTCTGCTTGTTTTGCTAAAGTACCAATAACATCATCTGCCTCAAACCCTTCCTTAACCATTATAGGAATGTGCATAGCTTTTAAAATTTCTTGTATGTAAGGAACAGCTAGTTTTATAGCCTCTGGAGTTTCGTCTCTATTGGCTTTGTAAGCCTCAAACATTTCTACTCTATCTACACTACCTCCTTTATCAAAACAAACCGCTAAATGATCTGGCCTTTCACGTTTTATTACATCGAGTAAAGAGTTCATAAAACCCATAATTGCAGAGGTATCTAATCCTTTACTATTTATTCTTGGGTTTTTTATAAATGCGTAATATCCACGAAAAATTAATGCAAATGCATCAACAAGAAATAGTCTTTTTTGGTCTGCCATTATAAAAATATTGAAGTTATAAAACTACAAAAACTTATGCGGTTTTAACTTTACAATTAATGACAAATTTTAAAATGAATTATAAGGTTCTTTTTTAAAGAAAAAACAACCTTATAATTTAAAATAATGTAATTATAATTGGTTTATTAAGACGGAATCATCCATTTAAACTCAAACTTAGTATCTGGTATTATAATTCTCTCAGTTATTCTATACATTCTATCAGGTAATTTCATTAACCAATCTCTAGCTTTTTCTGCTTCTGGAGTTAGGTTTTTAATTTTATCAATTTCCCAAGTAGTATTTAATTTTTTTATGATGTCTACATAATCAAATCCTGCATAAACACCAATTCTTTGAGCTACAACAGAAAAATCATCAAATAATGTCCCTTTAGCTTCATGAGAGTGTCTTAAATGTAATGCTGGCATTACAATTTTATATTTCATCATATCTCTAAAAGCTAACATCATTTCTGATGGGTCTATCGTAAAAATCTGTTTCACAAAATCTGTGTATGCAATATGGTGACGCATTTCATCACCTGCAATTATTTTAGACATTTTAGCTAAAGCTTTGTGTCCTTTCTTACGTGCTATTTTTGCTACATTATTGTGAGAAATATAAGTTGCTAATTCCTGAAAACTTGTATAAACAAAGTTTTTATATGGATCTGAAGAAGTACCAATATCAAAACCATCTGCAATTAAATGTTGCGTAGTAATTTCTACTTCACGCATATTTACTCTGCCAGATAAATATAAATATTTATTTAAGGTATCTCCGTGTCTGTTTTCTTCTGCGGTCCATGCACGTATCCATTTTGCCCAACCATTATCTGGGTCTTGGTGTATACCGTCTAAATCTAATAACCAAGATTCGTAAGTTGGTAAAGCTTCTTCTGTAATAGTATCACCTACTAATACAACCCAAAAATCATCATCTAACTCTTTAGATAATTCTCTAATTTCTTCTACTTCAGAAATAAAAGTATCTTTTTGTGAGTTTGGTAAGAAATCTGTTGGTTGCCAAATTTTTTCTGCAGGAATTAAGAATTTATCAACAAAGGTGTCAATATTCTTTTCCAGAGTTTGCATTACTTCTTTTCTAATGTTCTTTATAGACATTTTTTATTTTATGTGATCCTTTATTACTTTTTCTGTTTTTGCTAATAGTTCATCAAAAGGTAAAGAATCTATTTTTATTGGTTGATGTGTTGTTATTTTAATCGGACTAAAAATACCTAATGGGAATTTACCGTATTTAAAAACTTTCCACGAGTTGTTTATAGTTAAAGGTACAACATACCCTTCTTTATTGTATTTGCTAAGTACTTTTAATCCGTTAGGTGCAAAGTTTTTAGGTTTACCATTTCTACTTCTAGTTCCTTCTGGAAAAATAACTGCAGACCATTTATTTTTATTTATGTTTTTAGCAAATTTTGCTAAAGTAGATATTGCTTGTTTGGGGTCTTTCCTATCAATTAAAGCAGCTCCGCCATTTCTTAAATTAAACGAAATACTTGGTATGCCTTTACCTAACTCAATTTTTGAAACAAATTTTGGATGGTATTTTCTAAATGCCCAAATAATAGGAGGTATGTCGAACATTCCTTGATGATTTGAAACAAAAATTATAGTTGTGTTTTCTGGTATTTTTTGCTTGTTTTCTACAGAAACATTTATTCCTAATGTAATTAATGATTTTGTTAAAAACCAATTCATATAATCTACTACAAATTTATGACCTTTATAACCAAAAATTTTTAAACCAATCCATTGTATAGGGTGAAAAATCAATAATAAAGAAAAAAATACTATTGCAAATATAGATGAGAATATAAAGCTTATAATTTTCATGTTTAGAACCAGTTACTCCAAGGGATTCTTGATAAAATCAATAATAAGGCAATACCATAAAATATAGCAAAAGTTTTAAATTTTGCAGCATCTTCTGTTTTCTTTTTGTGTTTAGACCAACCAATTGTAATAAAAATAATAGCTAATATCATCATTACAGGATGTTCTACTGCTAATAATCTAGTAGCTTTATCTCCCATAACTTCACCACCGTTTTCTTTAAGAGCTTTAAACCAAGGAGACATAAAGTACCAGCCTAAGCCTATTAATAATTGAATATGTGTTACAATTAAGGTAAATAACCCTATGCGTAAATCTTTATCTGTGAATTCTTTTTTTGTATTAGACCAATAATTGCATTCACAACTGCAAAAATAAGAATTGCTAAAACTAAATAAGCCCAATAAGAATGTATGTCTTTCATAATGTTGTAGTTCGTTTTTAATAATGTAAAGTTACTAATTTTGCATAAAAAAACCACCTCGAAAGAGGTGGTTTTATATTATTTAAATGAAATACGATTATTGTAAAACATAATCAGCTCCAACTTTAATTACGTTTGTTGTTCTAGTACTGTTTGTACCATCATAAACTGCGTAAGTAACAGAGAATTTTTGTCCTTCTTCAGAAGAAGGGAAGTTTGCTTTTAATATAGTATTAATTTTAACTAAACGAGCTTCAATTTTTTCTTCATCCTTTCCTGTTCTAACATCGAAATTGTTGTATCTATCATTACCAACTAAAGCATAATCTGCATTTGTTAATGTGTATTTAATAGTATTATCTGGAACCCAGTTTGTACCATCATGTCCAAATTTTAAAATTGTATCAATTACAGTAGGAATTGCATTCCAAACCGAACCATCAAATACATAGTTTACATTTTCAGTATTTAAAGAACCACTATATAAATCGTATTGTACCGCAACAAAATCATCAGCAGCTGCAAATTGATATAGAGTTTCTAAGTAAATTCCTATTTTATAAAGAGCTTCATCTTCATTACTAAAGTTAGGGTAACTTTGCCCCATAACTGCATATTCAGCACGGCTGAAAGTAATAGGAGCAGCCCAAGAACCTGTATAAGTAAATCTTGTTGTTTTAGAAATAACTGTAGCTTCTACTAAAAGGTATCCAGAACCATCAAATTCTAAAAGCATGTTTAAAGTAGTATTCGTACCATTATAAACAGCATAAGTAACAAAGTATTGATCACCACTAACTGAAGAAGGGAAGTTGTTTAATAAAATAGTTTCTATTTTAGCTCTTCTTGCTTCTACAGTTTCTTCGTCTTTACCTTCTCTTGTATCAAAGTTATTGTATTGTCCATTACCTACAGAAGCAAAATCTGCATCTGTTAAAGTATAACCGTTAATTAAAACATATTCACTAGAAGCATTTAATTGTAATAACATTTGTAACACACCGGCAGAACCATCATAAATAGCATAAGAAACTAAATATTGTTGTCCAACAGCTGCATCAGGGAAATTGTTAAGTAAAATAGTTTCTATTTTAGCTCTTCTAGTTTCAATTTCTTCTTCAGCTCTACCAGATCTAATGTCAAAATTATCATATTGTCCGTTTCCAACTAAATCAAAATCATCATCAGTTAAAGTATACTCTATTTGAGGAGCTAAAGTGTTATATGTTAAATCTACAACACTACCATTTGGTTCAGAAGGAAATTGAGCTCCTAAAAAAGCATTAAAATCTCCACTTGTATTTAAACTAGTTGCCCCAAAATCTGTATAATCTGCATCTGTAAGTGTATAAGCTTCAAAATTAATAGGGCTATATAACTTATAAGTTATTGCAGCAGATGAAGCTTCATTAATAGATCCATCAGATTTATAAGTAACTCCTAATGCAGGATATGTATCAGTTATAAAAGCTGGTAACATTGATTTTGCATCATCTATAGAACTAAAGTTACCGAAAGATAATTCTAAAGTTTTATAATCTTCATCTGATAATGTACGTGTAACATCACCTACAATTGCATCTAAATTTGTTTTAGTATCGATTTCTTCATAAATGTCTTCCATTGGGTTACATGACGTAAACAGCAAAGAAAGTATTGCGAAAGAATAAAATATTTTTTTCATTTTTAAAAGGTTTTAAAATTTTTTAAAATTTAATTTTTGCACTTAAACTAAATGTTCTACCGTAACCAAACCATACTAGTGGGTCACTTGCATCTAAAGCATCAGCTATATATTCTGTGTTAAATAAGTTGTTAACACGAGCTGTAAGAGTCGTATCGAATTCTCCTAAAGTAAATCCATGACGTAAACTAGCATCAAAAGTACTATAGTTTGGAGCTTTCCACGTATCACCTGGTCTTACACTAGGTTGTTTAACATCTCCTGTTTCTGTAATGTTTGCACTTCCTAAAATATCGAAATCTGAGTATAAGTTAGCGAAATAATTATAATCTACTGTTATACTTGTTTTATCCCAGAATTTATATAACATACCTAAGGCTGCAGTTGTTTGTGCTGCATCAGCTACTTTTAAATCTTTAATTAATAAATCTACAGTTGCAACTTGGTTTTGGTCTCCATCAAAGATTGGTGTATCTAAGATATCGTTATCCCATTTCCAATCTCCTAAAGATAACATACCTGTTAATGTAAAGTTTCCTGTTGGTTTATAAGTAAAATCTACTTCAACTCCTTGGTGAATAGCGTTTACTCCTAAGATATTTGCAGTATAATCATCTTGACCAGCTGTTTGGTTAGGAATACTTTCTGTAAAAGTTCTATCTCTCCATTCAGTTCTGTATAAGTTTACGTTAGCAGCAAATTTTTCTCCTCTTAAACCATATCCTAATTCCATACTAAAAATCTTTTGATTTTCTGCGTCTGGGTTAATTTCTTCGTTATCAAAATTTGTAAAAACAGCACCAAAATTAGCTGGTCTTTCGAAATAACCAATGTTAGCAAAAACATTGTTTTGACCATCTAAAATGTAATTTGCTCCTGCTTTAATACTATATCCTTGGAAATTGTATTTGTCAGAAGTTCTTAAATCACTAGTTGGAGCATATTGAAAGTAATCTACTCTTTGATAAGAAGTATTTTGGAAAGAAGTAGAAACAAACGCATTAAAATCGTCTCCATCATATTCAATTTGTCCAAAGAAACCTAACCAACCTACATTACCATCATTATTGTAAGAAAACTTGTCTCCTACTTTTAAAGCTGCATTTGGATTGTTAACATCAGAATCATCTAAAAAGTATTGACCTCCTAATAAGTCCGTTACTTCTCTAAAGTGTTTTCCTGTATATGTTCTCCAGTCTAAACCAGCAATTAAGTTAAAGTTGTCTGTAAGTTCAGTTTTAAATGTTGATAAAACTCCATACCATTCGTGATCGTTTCTAGAAGCTCTTAAAATTGCTTCAGAACCTAATGCACCATTAGCTCTATTAATTTCAACAATGTTATCTAAATCTACTGGTTGATCAGATCCACCTAATCTTGTTTTAAATAATTCTGTGTTAGAACCAGCAGTTCCACCACCACCACCAGTACCATAAGATACATACACAGCAGTAGATAATGAAGTTACATCACTCATTGTCCAATAGTGATTTAAAGACGTTTGAGATTTGTGATAGAAGTTATCTTCTATATGCGTTACTTGTCCGTTTTTGTATCCCCAATCTGGGTTAAAACGAATTCCAGATTCAGCATTTCTGTAAGTAGCTATAGTACTTCTGTTTTGTCTTTGACCATGTCTCTGTGGAGACCCAAAAGTTGTGAAAGATAATTTATGATTTTCATTTATTTCTTTAGAAAAGTTAACGAAATAGTTAAAACCATTAAATTGAGTACCATCTACATATCCTTCTCCTGTAGTTTTTGCAAAAGATACTGTTGAAGCAAAACCGTTATCCATTAAACCAGTAGATAAAGTAAAGCCATATTTTTGGTATCCATCATTACCTGTAGAAGCAATTACATTACCACCTTTTTCTACATCAGAAGTTTTAGATAAAATGTTTATTGTACCACCAATAGAAGGTACAGCAACTTTAGAAGCTCCTAAACCTCTTTGAACTTGCATAGCTGAAGTAACATCAGATAAACCAGCCCAGTTAGACCAATATACTCTTCCGTTTTCCATGTCATTAACCGGTACTCCGTTAATCATAACTGCAACGTTTTCAGAGTCAAAACCACGTAAGTTAATACGACCATCTCCAAAACCACCACCTGATTTTGTAGCGTACACACCTGGTGTAGATTTTAATACCTCAGGAAATTCTTGTGTTCCTAATTTTCTTTCAATGTCTGCAGCTTTAATTGTAGAAACCGCTACTGGCGTTTTTCTATCAATAGCAAATGAAGTAGCAGTAATTACAACCTCGTCTAAAGTAGCATCTTCAACTAATTGAATTTTACCAACGTTTGTTTTTGAAGAAGAAAATGTAACTTCTTTAGTTTTGTAACCTATAAAAGAGATTACTAGAGTACCAGAATTTGAGTTAGTTTTCAAAGAAAACTTTCCATCAAAGTCAGTATCTGTTCCATTAGAAGTGCCTTTCTCTAAAACACTTGCTCCAGGCAAAGATTGATTTGTTTCATCAACGATTGTTCCTGTAATTTTAGTTTGTCCTAAAACAGTAGCTGTTACAAAAAATAAAGCTACAAATAATAAGTTTTTAAAATTTCTCATTGTTTAATTTTATATTAATGAATGTTCTGCAAAAGTCTTGCTTTTAAAGATTTGCAATGTTAATTTAATGTTAAGTTTTAACAAAAAATTAAGAGATTAAATATAGGTAAAATTTATGTTATTGGTTATTTATCAGTAAATTAAGTGTTAACACATTTATTAACATAAAATCATTTCTAGATTAAATGAATGCTTATTATTGGTATAATGTGTTGTTCTATTGGTTTTTTAATAATTTATTAGCAAGTTCTTTTCCCAATTCTACTCCAAATTGGTCGTAACTATATATATTCCATAAAATTCCTTGAGTATATATTTTGTGCTCATATAAGGCAACTAATTTACCTAAAGATCTAGGTGTTAATTTATCAAATACAATTGCATTACTAGGTCTGTTTCCGTCAAAAACTTTAAAAGGTAATAATTGATTTATTTTATCTTCATTACCAGAAAATTTAAGTTCTAAATGTACCTCTTCTTTTGTTTTTCCAAAAGCTAAAGCCTCCATTTGTCCGTAAAAATTTGCCATTAATTTTTTATGATGATCAGTTAGGCCATATAAAGATTCTTTATAACCAATAAAATCTGCAGGAATTAATTTAGTACCTTGATGTACTAACTGCATAAATGCATGCTGCATGTTTGTACCAGTGCTTCCCCATACAATTGTTCCTGTTTGGTAATCTACTTTATCACCATTTCTATCTACACCTTTTCCGTTACTTTCCATAACAGCTTGTTGTAAATAATCTGGTAATTTCTTTAAATATTGAGAATAGGGTAGTACAGCTTCTGTTTCTGCAAGGTAGAAGTTATTATACCAAATACTTATTAATGCAAGTATAACAGGTATGTTTTTGTCAAAATCTGTGTTTTTATAATGATTGTCCATTTCTTCAGCGCCTTCTAGTAGAGCTTTATAGTGGTCGAAACCTACAGACAGACTTATAGACAAACCAACTGCAGACCAGAGAGAAAAACGTCCTCCAACCCAATTCCACATAGGGAAAACGTTGTTTTTGTCAATTCCAAAATTATCAACTGCTTCTAAGTTTGTAGAAACTGCCACAAAATGTTTTGGAATGTCAAATATTGTTGCAGATTTTAAAAACCAGTTTTTAATAGTTTCTGCATTAGTAATAGTTTCTTGTGTAGTAAATGTTTTAGAAACGATAACAAATAAAGTGGTTTCGGGATTTAATCTTTTTATTATTTCAGAAACATGATCACCATCTACATTAGAAACGAAATGAGAATTTAATTGGTTTTTATAAAATTGCAAAGATTCTACGATCATATCGGGTCCAAGGTCAGAACCTCCAATACCAATATTTACGATATCTGTTATTGCTTTTCCTGTGTATCCTTTCCATTTTCCTGAAATAACTTTATTACTAAAGCTTCTAATTTTTCTTAAAGCAGATTGTATTTGTGGTTTAATGTTTTTTCCATCGATTAAAACTGGCTCTTCTGTACTGCTTCTTAAAGCAGTGTGTAAAACAGCTCTTCCTTCTGTAACATTAATTTGTTTTCCAGAATATTGATTTTTAATAGCCTCTTTTAAATTAACTTCATTAGCAAGTTCAACTAGTAACTTTACAGTTTCATTAGTAATTCTGTTTTTTGAAAAATCTACATGTAAATCATCAAACTCTAAAGAAAAATTATCTTTCCGATTTTCTTCTCTTGATAAATTTTTAATGTTAATATCTTTAACCAGATTAAAGTGATTTGATAATTTTTGCCATGCAGCAGTTTTAGTTGGGTTGATGTTTGTTATAGCCATTTTTTAATTTTGTGCAATAGTTTCTTTAATTACATCTGGTTTTTCTACCTGAATTCTTTTGTGATCTAGTTGGTATTGCAGAGGTTGAATATATTTGTAAAATCTAGGTTTTACTTCTTTTTTCATAGGTTTTGCAGCTGGTAACTTTTCCCTTAGAGGATCTACTTGCCTGCCATGTTTCCAAAAACGGTAGCAAACATGTGGCCCACCAGAATTACCAGTCATTCCTACATAGCCAATTACATCTCCTTGTTTTACATATTGCCCTCTTTTTACATTTTGTTTTTGCATATGCAGGTATTGAGTAGAGTAGGTGCTGTTGTGTTTAATTTTTACAAACTTACCGTTACCACCTCTTCTTGTAGATTCTACAACTGTTCCACTTGCGGTAGCAATAATTGGTGTTCCAATTCTAGCAGCAAAGTCGGTTCCAAAATGTGGTTTAACTTTATATCCGTAGTATTTAATTCTTCTATTTAAATTATATCTAGAAGATATTCTATATTGAAATTTAATAGGTGCTTTTAAAAATTGACTACGTAACATTTTACCAGTTTCGTCATAAAACTCAGGAATACCTAGAATAGTATCTGCAACAAATCTAAAAGCATATAAATCTTTTCCTTTATGTTTAAAAACTGCGGATTTTACTTTTCCGTAACCAGCAAAAATTGAGTCGTCAATAAATTTTTCTTCATAAATCAATTTAAATGAATCTCCTTTTTGAAGCGCATAAAAATCTAGAGTCCAAGCATAAATATCAGCAATTCTCCATGTTAGATTTGGTTTTAATTTTAAACTATCCATTGTTACCGAAAGGTTAGAATTTATAACACCTTCAATTTCCTTTTCTAAAACTTTAATTGGTTTTTTAAAAAGAGAGGCGTCAATAATAGAATCTTTAAAATCTACAATAGTTGCGTTTATTTTATCGTGCTTATAAATAAAAATTTGAGCTTTTTCTAGAGAATCTTTACTAGCTAATATAGTGTATGGTTTTCCTGCTCTAACTCTTCTAACATCAAAAGTTTCTTTTATTGTAGAAGCTATTTCTAATATTTTAGGATAATTAACATGATGTCTATCTAAAATTGCTCCAAAACTTTCTCCGCTTTTAATTGTATCTTGAATTACTTTATAGTCCTCAATTTTATAACCAAATCTAATCTCTGGTTGTGGTTCTTTAACTTTTACGACAGGTTTAGAATCTTCATTTTTACAAGAAGATACAGACAAGATTATAGCTAATAAGATTATTATTTTTTTCAAGTAAAGTATTCTTAGGGATATGTTCCAAAAATACAAATAAAATTGATTTATCTTATAACTAATACTAGAAGTTAATAAAACGGTTTCGTGAACTCGATTTAATTTTTTTGAAATGGATTTGCTAACCCTTCATAAGTTTCTAATTCAGCTCTTAAAGAACCAACGGATAAAGATGCCATTAATTTTATTGGAATTTTATTTGCATCATCAGTTATCCAAATTGTTACGCTTTCTTGTGCTTTAAAAATTCTTCCAGATTGCACTAAAGGTCTAAAAATTAATGACTTTACTTTTCCGAATTTGGTTTTAATAACCTGTTTGCCAAGAAATCGAAGTTTAAAAGGATATATTTGAGAATCCATGAACATGTCTAATTTTATCTCATCTCCTTTCTTTAAACTTTCCGAATTTATGTTTCTTAAGTAGTAAAAAGAAGACATCATGTCTTGTACATTGGTAAAAGCTACAGAAGTATCTTTTTGTTGTGTAAAGTCTTGTACGTATGCTTTTTTAGTTTGATAATTAAAATTAGTAATTCTATGTTTTTTATATCCTCCTTCGTTAATCTTTCTTTTAAAAATATAAGGCTTTATTGTTTCTTTATCAAAATAAGACTCGTATAAGTCGTCAACTTCAAAAAACCATTTTATCATCCCAGAAGTCCAACCGGTTCCTTTTGTATAAAATACTTTTTTTCCATCTAAAACGGTTTCATTAACTTCTAAGACTGCAGTACCAGCTCTTAGAAAACCGCTATAGCTCATTTTATAGCGTAAGGATTCTCCGCTTTTAAAGGCAGTTTTTTTTCCTGACTAAAAGTAACAGTTAAGAAAAATGAGGCAAAAAATAATAATGTATACTTTTTCATAAATACCAAACTTATAAAAAAGTAATGACAATTACCGTTCCAAAAACAAAAAAAAGTCGATTACATAATTTTGCAATCGACTTTACTAATAATAAGTTAAGTATTAAAACTACTAATAGGTAAGTTTATACTATTAAAATGTTCCCCAATTTTTCAGTTCCTCCTCACTCCATAAATATGGAAAGAATATTCTTCTTTGATATTTTGGATGCATGTATTTACGCCAACTACTTCCTCCAGTTGCTTCTAAATCTTTATCGCCACCACCTAAATATTTACCCGCTGCATTGTAATGAGCCATAACCCACTTAACATTTACAGTGTAATCATAATGACGCATAGCTTTAATAAGTTTTGAATCTAGTTGAACGTCTTCAGGTAATTGTTTAAATTTTTTAGATAAATTTATATCGTTATAATCCTCCATAAAATCGATAAAATCACCAATATATTTCTTATCAAATAATTTAATTAAGGTAGATTTTTTACCCGTTTTATGATTTACACCTGCTGCTTGCCAATATAAGTGGTCATAAGCATTTTTAAATGATGAGTTTCTATCAATAGAATTTCTATAGCGATGATCTATCAAATTAATTAATTCTGTAGATGCAAATTCTATTTTACGATATTGTGCACTTTGAAATCCACTTGCTGGTGTTAAAGTATTTCTGAATTTTAAATATTGCTCACGTTCCATACCATCTGCCATTACAGAAAATGAATTACATAGCATATCAAAATACCTGCTTATGCGCATTAAATGCATAGAGAATTTTTTAGCTGTAACATTAACAGCTTTTGCAACTTGATCAATTTCCCATAAAATCATTTTAAACAACAATTCATTTACTTGATGATACATGATAAAAACCATTTCATCTTTTTGAGTTGTTCTTGGTATTTGCAACCCTAATAAAGCATCTGTTTGGATATAATCCCAATAGGTTATTGGTGTGCTATGTAACAAACCTTCCAACATAGTTTCAATCGGAACACCTAATTTATTGTACTTTTCTTCTATTGCTTTTAATATTTCGTCTTTATTCATAATGTTAAAATTCGTCGTTGCGAGGAACGAAGCAATCTGTTTTTAATTAAGAGATTACTTCGTCATTCTTCCTCGTAATGACGAAATTTTTTTAAAGTGTTCCTCTTTTTTCTTGTTCTCTTTCGATTGATTCAAACAAGGCTTTAAAGTTTCCTGCTCCAAAACCACGAGCTCCCATTCTTTGAATAATTTCAAAAAATAAGGTTGGTCTATCTTCTACTGGTTTTGTAAAAATCTGTAATAAATATCCTTCTTCATCTGCATCAATCATAATACCTAAACCTTTCAGTTTTTCGATATCTTCTTTTAACTCATGACTAAATTCTTCTAATCTTCCTGGAACTGATTTGTAATATTCATCTGGTGGCGTTGATAAAAACTCAACACCGTTTGCTCTTAATTGAGAAACAGTTTTTAAAATATCATCAGTTGCAACGGCAATATGTTGTACTCCTGCGCCTTCGTAAAAGTCTAAATATTCTTCAATTTGAGAGCGTTTTGCTGCTTTTGCTGGTTCATTAATTGGAAACTTAATTCTACCGTTTCCGTTAGACATTACTTTACTCATTAATGCTGAGTATTCTGTGTGAATTTGTTTGTCATCAAACGATAAAAAGTTTTCAAACCCCATAACATCTTCGTACCATTTTACCCAAACATCCATTTGATTCCAACCAACATTACCAACCATATGATCGATATATTTTAAACCTGCTGCTGGCGGATTGTAATCTGATTCCCATTTCTCAAATCCTGGTAAAAATGCTCCGTTGTAGTTTTTACGTTCAACAAACATGTGAACTGTTTCTCCGTAGGTGTAAATTCCTGCTCTTACAACTTCTCCATGTTCGTCTTTTTCTACGGTTGGTTCCATATAAGATTTCGCTCCGCGAGAAGTAGTTTCTTTATAAGCTTGTCTTGCATCTTCTACCCAAAGTGCTACAATTTTAACTCCGTCTCCATGTTTTACAATATGGTCGTTAATTGGTGATTTACTGTTTAGCGGAGTTGTAAGCATCAACTTAATTTTGTCTTGCGTTAATACATAACTAACAGAATCTGTTGCTCCGGTTTCTAATCCACGATATGCATGCGATTGAAATCCGAATGCAGTTTTGTAAAAATGCGCTGCTTGTTTTGCGTTACCTACGTAAAACTCAACGTAATCTGTTCCTAAAAGTGGAAGAAAATCTTGTGCTCCTTCAAATATTTTTTCTAAACCGTAGTTTACTGATTTTATTTCTTTTTTACTCATGATGTTTTATTCTTTTTAGACCTAAAGGTTTTTATACTGAATCAAGTTCAGCACAAGAAACCTGTGAGGTCTTATGTTTATAAATTAGCGATTTCTTTAATATAGCACTGTTTCTTCAAAACAGGTTTAGCCCAGATTGAAGCATTTGTTTGAGCTCTTTTTTATTCTTTTTCTGAATAAAAAAAGCGAGTTCGAAAAGCTGGAAATAGCTTCTAATTATTTTTATTTTAATGAACGTTTTATTTTTTTACCACATAGTAACATAGAAAACATAGTTTTTTACGTTACTCGTTTCTTCCCTTCGGGAAGATTAAGATGGGATTTACTCTAACCAAGATTTATAATAATCTTCATCGGCAATTTTCATGGCTTCTTCGGTAACTTGTAACGGCTTAAATGTATCAACCATAACCGCCAATTCTTCGGTTTTTGTTTTACCAATACTTTTTTCTGTCGTTCCTGGGTGTGGTCCGTGAGGAATACCTGCTGGATGCAAGGAAATATGGCCTTGATCGATATCGTTTCTGCTCATAAAATCGCCATCTACATAATACAAAACCTCGTCGGAATCTATATTACTGTGATTGTATGGCGCAGGAATTGAATTTGGATGATAATCGTACAAACGTGGAACGAATGAACAAATTACAAATGTATTTGTCTCAAAAGTTTGATGTACTGGTGGCGGTTGATGAATGCGACCTGTTATTGGTTCAAAATCGTGAATTGAAAATGCATACGGAAAGTTATATCCATCATAACCCACAACATCAAAAGGATGCGAAGCATAGACCATTTCTATAATTTCACCTTGTTTTTTTACTTTGATTAAGAAATCTCCTAACTCGTTATAGGTTTCTAATTCTTGTGGTCTGCGTAGATCGCGCTCACAAAATGGCGAATGTTCTAGCAATTGACCAAACCAGTTTCTGTAACGTTTTGGCGTGTACACTGGGCTGTAAGATTCTACAATAAAAAGACGATTATTTTCATCATCGAAGTCTAATTTGTAAATAATTCCACGAGGAATTACTAAATAATCTCCGTATTTAAAGTCGATGTTTCCAAGATGAGTTCTTAATTTTCCGGTTCCTTTATGGATGAAAATTACCTCATCTGCATCGGTATTTTTATAAAAATAATCTTTGGTAGATTGTTTTGGGGCCGCCAGAATAATATTACAATCAGAGTTTGTTAAAACAACTTTTCTACTTTCTAAATAGTCGTTTTCTGGCGGCACTTGAAATCCGCGAAACCTGTAAGATTGAATATTATTTGCTTTGGCAATTTTTGGCTTTACCGGATATTGCTTTCTAATTTCTTTGACCATTGTTGGTCTGTGTTCGTGGTATGAGTTGGTAGACATTCCGTCGAAACCAATAGTACCAAACAGTTGCTCGTAATATAAAGAACCGTCTTTTTTACGAAATTGTGTGTGGCGTTTTGGTGGAATTTCTCCTAATTTATGATAAAAAGGCATTTTTTAATGTATTAATGAGTTAATAAAACAATGTAACAATTGTGTAATTGATACATTTTAACATTGATATATTAGTACATTTAACCCTTATTCCGGATTACGTTTTATCAAATATTTTAAAAGTGACAGTAAGTCTAAATACATTTTTTAGCCCTTTTAAGTTGGTTGCTCTACAAATATACAGAAAGTTTTTGTAGAAGTTATAAGTTAAGAGCTGGAAGTTGGATGTTGAAAAAATTAACTTTCTGGAGCGAGTTCCACTTCTAATCCGTCCATTTCTTGTGTTATTTGAATCTGACAACCTAACCTACTATTGTCTTCTACATGAAACGCTTCTGCTAACATCAAATCTTCATCAATTCCCATTTCTGGTAACTTATGGTTAGATTTTACATAACATTGGCAAGATGCACACATTGCCATTCCGCCACAAATACCAATAGTTCCTTCAGGAGCTAATTCATAAGAACGTACAACTTCCATTAAATTCATTGCCATGTCTGTTGGCGCAAGAATTTCATGGAGTTTTCCTTCTCGGTCGGTTATTTTTAGGGTGATATCTTTCATAGGAATCAGGGTTTAGTAGTTAGGTGTTAGTTGGATTACTTTAAAGATTTGATTAAACCAAAAATCATTCTTGCAATTTCATTTGAATTATCAATTAATTTTTTGGCTGATAATTCAGGAATAAAATTTAATCTTACGGCTAAATAAAGCATAGAACGGACTTCACTATTTGATGCTAACGAAAAATAAAAAAACCTTTTGAAATCTGGATTTGAACTTCTATCAAAACCTTCAGCAATATTATTTGAAATAGAAACTAAAGCTCTTTTTATCTGATCATTAAAAGAAAAATCCTTATTGTTTTTAAACTCATTATAAATTGCAACTGAAAAATCTTGAGATTTTTGCCAAAAAATAATGTCTTCAAATTTTTGAATTGCCATAACTAAACTGTTTACTAACCACTAATTCCTCTTTACTAACTACTAATTTATTTTCTTAACCACCGCTTTTGGGGCTTCTTTTTTGGTTCCATCGAAACCTTCTACACCTCCAACAGTTGTGTATTTCATAACGTATTTTTTATCTGGAAAAATGCGTTTGTAAGCACTTTGACACATTAATGTTGCTTCGTGGAAACCGCACAGAATTAACTTTAATTTTCCTGGATATGTATTTACGTCTCCAATCGCGTAAATTCCTTCTCGGTTGGTTTGATAATCTAACGCATTGTTTACTTTAATTGCGTTTTTCTCTATTTCTAATCCCCAATTTGCAATTGGACCTAACTTTGGCGACAATCCAAAAAGCGGAATAAAATGATCGGTTTCTATTGTAAATGGCTCTTCTCCTTTTTGTACTACAGAAACACCTTCAACTTTATCGGTTCCAATAATTCCTTTAACTTCTGCAGGTGTAATCATGGTAATTTTACCTGCGTCTTTTAATTCTTGTACTTTATCAACTGAATCTAAAGCGCCTCTAAATTCGTTTCTTCTGTGAATTAACGTTACTGAAGAAGCAACATCTGTTAAGAATATTGACCAATCTAAAGCAGAATCTCCTCCTCCAGAAATAACTACTTTTTTATCTCTGTAAAATTCTGGATCTCTAATTATGTATTCGACACCTTTATCTTCAAAATCTGCAATGTTTGGAATTGGTGGTTTTCTTGGTTCAAAAGAACCTAATCCACCAGCAATAGCAACTACTTTTGCATGATGTTTTGTGCCTTTATTTGTGGTTACAATAAAGGTTTCGTCTTCTTGTTTTTCTATAGTTTCTGCGCGTTCTCCTAATGTAAAACCTGGTTCAAATTGTTTAATTTGTTCCATTAATTTATCGGTTAAATCGCCCGCTAATATTTCTGGATAAGCTGGAATATCATAAATAGGCTTCTTTGGATAAATTTCTGAACATTGTCCGCCAGCTTGTGGCAACGCATCTATTAAATGACAACGGAGTTTTAATAAACCTGCTTCGAAAACAGTAAAAAGTCCGGTTGGTCCTGCTCCAATAATTAAGATATCTGTTGTAATCACTTTTTTAAATTTTACTTCGTTAATTGAGAAAAACGAAGTAATCTACTTATTAATAAAGAGATTGCTTCGTTCCTCGCAATGACGTACTTTAATTTTTTATGCTGTTGAGCGCGTTAGGGATTGAAGCAACTGTTTGAGCTCTTTTTTACTTTTTTCAAGTAAAAAAAGCGAGTGCGAAAAGCCCGACTTGGTCCTGAATGCCTTCAGGATAAAGGAACGCCCAAAATTATATTTTTTTGAATGCTTAAAAACTGATTTTTGTCAGCTTATTGAACATTTATAACTTCTTCAATTTGTGGCGCGTACTTTTTAATGGTAGCTTCAACTCCGTTTTTCAACGTCATTTGATTTACGGAACAACCAATACAAGCGCCTTCTAACTGCACTTTTACCGTGTTGTTCTCTATAGATAAAAGCTTAATATTTCCACCATCGCTTATTAAAAATGGACGAATTTCTTCTAAGGCTTTTTCTACGTTATTTTGTGTTTCTGTTGCTGTCATAATCTGAGATTATTTTGTGCTACAACCACTCATTGTTGTAATTCTTACAACTTCGGTTGGTGGTAAATTTGCATTTCTTTTTAATAATTGAGAAACCATTTCTTTAGTAATATCGGCAAAAGCTTTTTCTAACTTTGTTCCGTTTTGTAATGCTACGGGATGACCAACATCACCGGCTTCTCTTACGCTTTGTACTAAAGGAATTTCTCCTAAAAATTGTGTTTTTATATCTTCTGCAAGATTCTTTGCTCCGTCTTTACCGAAAATATAGTATTTGTTTTCTGGCAATTCTTCTGGTGTAAAATATGCCATATTTTCTATAATTCCTAAAACAGGAACGTTTATGCTTTCTTGTTGAAACATTGCAACTCCTTTTTTAGCATCTGCCAAGGCAATGTTTTGAGGTGTACTTACAACAACTGCGCCGTTTATTGGTAAGGCTTGTACTATTGATAAGTGCACGTCTCCTGTTCCTGGTGGTAAATCGATTAATAAGAAATCTAACTCGCCCCAATCTGCATCAAAAATTAATTGATTTAATGCTTTTGAAGCCATTGGTCCACGCCAAATTACTGCTTGATCTGGATTTGTGAAAAACCCTAAAGACAATAATTTTACGCCGTAATTTTCTACGGGTTTCATTTTAGAACGGCCTTCTACTTTTACTGAAAGTGGTCTTTCTTTTTCTACATCGAACATTATATGCTGTGATGGACCGTAAACATCTGCATCTAAAACACCTACTTTAAAGCCCATTTTTGCTAAAGAAATAGCAGTATTTGCTGTAATTGTAGATTTACCAACTCCACCTTTTCCTGATGCAATGGCAATAATGTTCTGAATATTAGGAATTTCTTTTCCGCGAATTTGATTCGGATTTTCCTTTGGTGCAGCCGCAACAACTTTTACAGTTACTTTTACATCAATTTCTTCGCCAAAAGCAGTTTTTAAAGCTTTTGTAATTTCTGTATCAACTTTCTTTTTTGCTTGTAAGGTTGGATTGCTAATTGTTACGTCTATTAAAACCTCGTTACCGAAAGTTACTACGTTTGTAACATTATTATTTTCTATTAAACTTTTACCTTCTCCTGGTGCAGTAATAGTTTCTAATACTTTATATATATCTTGTTTTTTAAAACTCACGTCTTATCTTTATTTAATCTTGATTGCAAAGATACGTCTTAGTAAGCAGAAAATAAAGCAAGTAGATTGTGATTATTTATGGATTGATAAGATAGGATTATAACAGTTAGTCTTATAATTATTTCCTAATTTTTAAAAAATTAGGAAATAATAGAATAAAACGTATATTTGTAATTATTTGTAATTATTTGTAAATTTTATAATAATTAGGAAATATTTTTAATTATGATTGAAAAAGCGCCAGAAATAGAAAAAAAGAAACGATAAGAGAAAAAATATTAGATGAGGGTATATTTCATATATTTTCCTTTAAACCTTCTGGTGTTGAAAAAATAAAAAAATTGAAAGAGAATATTTGTATTGGGATAAAATAAAGCATTACAATAATAAAGATTTTACTTATTTAAAAACCGATATTCCTGTAAATGAATTAATCTGGCATACAATCAAGGTTAGAAGAAATGTAATTTCTAAAAAAAGTATCTATTTAGTGATTTAAAAGATTTTGATTGTTTTGATATAAATTATAATTTCAATGTTAATGATTTCCTCCAACAAAAACTCCACTATTTAGACTTCAATTTTGGCGCAGGTTTACAAAAAGAACAGCTTTTATCAGAATTAGAAAAACAACAATATTTAAAAAACGCCTTGATGGAAGAAGCTGTTTTTTCTTCTATGATTGAAGGTGCAACTACAACTCGTATTAAAGCGAAAGATATGTTGCGTAAAAATAAAAAGCCAAAAACGCATTCTGAGCAAATGATATTGAATAATTATAAAACGATTCAATATATAAGTGAACATAAAGAAGAAGATATTTCTATTGAAAAACTCTACGAGTTACACAGATTAGTTACAGAAAATACTTTAGAAAAAGAAAATGTTGGTGTTTTTAGAAATAGTAACGATGTAAAGGTTGTAAACGCAATTACAGGAGAAACAGTGCATACTCCACCAGAGTATAAAGAATTAAATGATTTGATGGAATCTTTTGTGGATTTTTTCAACAATAATCCTAAAGAAGATTTTATTCACCCAATTGTAAAAGCAAGTATTTTACACTTTTTAATTGGTTATATTCATCCGTTTGTTGATGGAAACGGAAGAACTGCTAGAGCTATTTTTTATTGGTATTTATTAAAAAACGGCTATTGGTTAACAGAATATTTATCAATTTCTAGAGTAATTATGGAAACTAAAGTCCAATATGAAAAAGCCTATTTATATACAGAGATTGATGATATGGATGTTACTTATTTTATTCATTATCAAGTAAAAGTATTGATAAAAGCTTTTGAGGACTTGAAAAAATATGTTGCTAAAAAGAAAAAAGAAGAATCTAATTTATTGAAGTTTTTACAGTTTGAAGGTATTAATGAAAGACAAGCAGATGTTTTGTACAAATTAGAAAAAAATGGAACAAAATTCTTTACAATTAAAGAGATTGAAAATACTTTTTCTGTAACAAATCAAACAGCAAGAACAGATATTGAAGAGTTGGTCGAAAGAGGTTTTCTAAAGAAAGTTGCTATTAATAAAAAGAGCTTTAACTATTGGAAAGGAGACAGGTTTGATGAGATTCTGAAATAAATTCAGAATGACAAACTAAAGCTCTTCCGAAGGATTCCAAAAGACTTTTTCTAAGTCTTGAATTTGATTTTCAATAACAACAATTCCTTCGTTTTCCAGCAATTGTTGCATTAAATTGGTTCCATCAAAATGATGCTTTCCGGTAAGTAAACCTTTTCTATTTACAACTCTGTGTGCAGGAACGTCTTCTAAATTATGTGCTTTGTTCATTGCCCAACCAACCATTCTTGCAGATCGTGCAGCTCCTAAATAAGTTGCAATTGCACCGTAACTTGTTACTTTTCCTAACGGAATTAAACGTGCTACTTTGTAAACTCTTTCAAAAAAATTATCGGATTCTTTCACGAAGTGAAGATACAACGTTTAATGAGATTCTTCAATAGTCTAAAAAATTCGCTTTCTGAATTACAGATTGCTTCGTTCCTCGCAATGACGTTTATTAATAATTTAGCTTAAAACGAATATAAGTTATCGCTTTATCAGTTTCTAAATATTGTTTTTCGTAGAAAGTTTGTGTAGATAAAACATCATCTGGAGCGCCTTCGTTTTTATAAACCGTATGGTTTGCATATAAAACTTCATGACCTTCTCCATGTAACAATCCTAAAGTGTAACCGTGCATGAATTCAGAATCTGTTTTAAGATTCATAATTCCGTCTTCCTTTAAAATATGATGGTATTTCTTTAAAAATGACGTGTTTGTCATTCTGTGTTTTGTACGTTGGTACTTTATTTGCGGATCTGGAAACGTAATCCAGATTTCTGAAACTTCATTTTCGGCAAAAATAAAATCGACTAACTCAATTTGAGTTCTAACAAAAGCTACATTTTCTAGCTTTTCTTCAATAGCAGTTTTAGCACCACGCCAAAAACGAGCACCTTTAATATCAATGCCAATAAAGTTTTTTTCAGGGTATTTTTGTGCTAAAGCGATTGTGTATTCACCTTTACCACAACCTAATTCTAAAATAATAGGATTATCATTCTTAAAAAAGTACTCCATTTTCCTTTTAAAGAAAAATTAGAAACAACTTCTTCTCTAGTTGGCTGAATTACGTTTTTAAACGTTTCATTTTCTTTGAAACGTTTTAACTTATTTTTGCTTCCCACAGTATAAACTAAGCTCTATCTTCTGTTCCTTCTTTTAAGAATTTTGCAGATTCTTTCATCCAATATGCAAATAATACTAAAAGAACTACCATAAAAATCCAGTTTACCATATTAGAAGTCCACCAACCAGAAAGTTCAGTGGCAACATCTAAACGTAACCATTTAAAAGGAAGGAATAATAAATCTGTAAATAAACTACCAATCCATCTAAAAATATTGCTTGCTATCATAACTTAATTATCTTTACGCTGCAAAAATAACAAAAGAAACAATGCTAGCCAATTTTTTAAACAAATCTAAACCAATCAATTTTATAGGTTTATTAATTTTCTTTTTCTTTTGCTATATAATTAATGTTTTACTAGCGGTTTTTAAAAACGGATTTGTGCTTGATAGCCTTTTAGAGAGTACTATTCTATTGTTTTTATTTTTAGGAGTATTTTTCTTTTATAATTTTATTTTAAGTAAAAATAAATTAACATTCGATAATTCTTTTGCTTTCTTTCTTTTTACTGTTTTACAAGTTTGCCTTTTGGCCGAATTGTCTAACTTTAAGAGTTTAATCTTAGTAATTATCTATTTGTTTTTTTTAAGGAAAGTATACAGTTTGCGTACTTCAAAAATATTAATTAAGAAATTATTTGATTGTGGTTTTTGGTTAGGTGTGTTATTTATTTTGGAACCGCTATCGATTTTGTTTTTAGTAATAATATTTATTGGAGTTTTTTTGCATCAAAAAATTACATTAAACACTTTATTTGTACCAATAATAGGTTTCGCAACTCCATTATTTATTTACTTTACATATCTTTTTTGGATTGACAAAACCATAGAATTTACGGAGCTTTTTAATTATACACTTAATTTTGATATAGAACTTTATAAGTCTTCGAAGTATATTAGGTTGTTTACAAGTGTTTTTATTGTCTCTTTTGTTTCTATTGTATTTAAATCTATCGCAACATTAGCAGTGAATAATACTTTTAGAAAAAGTTGGTATTTGCTAATTGCCAATTTTTTAATAGTTATAATTTTTTTGATTTTAAAGCCAGAAAAAAATGGTTCTGAAATTCTTTATATTCTTTTTCCTGTTTCAGTAATTTGTGCAAACGGAGTAGAGTTAGTAAAAAAGCAGTTTATTAAAAACTTGCTGCTTTACTTTTTTTAATTGGATCTATTCTCCTTTGCTTTTCTTTATAGTTTTTCTCCAAAAGCTAAATCTCCAGCGTCCCCTAAACCAGGAACAATGTAGCCTTTACTATTTAGTTTGTCATCAATGGCGGCAATCCATAAATGAGTATTTTCAGGAAAATGTTTTTCAATAAATTCTACACCCTCTTTAGAGGCAATAACAGCAACTATATGGAGTTCTTTTGGGGTTCCGTGTTTTTTTATTGCTTCGTAAACAGCTACTAAAGATTGCCCTGTAGCTAACATTGGATCTGCAAGAAGTAGCGTTTTGTTTTCAATTTCTGGAGAAGCAAAATACTCAACCACAATTTCAAAGTCTTCTCCTTTGTTTGGGTGATGTCTATAAGCAGAAATAAAAGCATTTTCAGCTTTATCAAAATAATTTAACATGCCTTGGTGTAGTGGTAATCCAGCTCTTAAAATAGAACATAAAACAATATCATTATAAGGTAATTGTATTTTCTTTTTACCAAGTGGTGTTTCTAAGTAAACTCCAGAGTAAGAAAGACTTTTACTTAATTCATAGCTAAGAATTTCACCTATTCTTTCTATGTTTCTTCTAAAACGTAAAGAATCTTTTTGAATCTTTACATCTCTTATTTCTGATATAAAATTATTTAAAATCGAATTATTTTCTCCAATATAATGTGTCTTCATAAAAAAATATGTGTCTAACAAATATAAAGCATTCTTTTATAAGGTTGCTATTTAAAATCAACAGTATAATTATTAATTAAAATTAAAAAAATGGGAATTTTTTCATTCATTAAAAACGCCGGAGCAAAAGTTTTCGGCATAGGTAAAACAACAGAAGAAGAAAATGCAGAAAAATCATCGCAATTAAGAGAGGCAATAGGTTCTCATAATTTGGAAGTTTCAGATTTGTCTATTGAGGTAAACGATGATGCTGTAACTCTTTGGGGAGAAGCAATAGATTTAGCTACAAAAGAAAAAGTGGTTTTAGTTGTAGGTAACACAAACGGTGTTGCATCTGTAGAAGACAATTTAACGGTTGCAAAAATAGAGGTTATTGAAGAAGCAGAAATGGCACAATTTCATACAGTAGAGAGAGGTGATACATTAGGAAAAATAGCAAAGAACTATTATGGAAATGCCATGAAATATCCAGTAATTTTTGAAGCTAATAAACCTATGTTATCTCATCCAGATAAAATTTATCCAGGACAGGTTTTAAGAATTCCACCTTTGGTAGACTAACAAGGATTAAATAATAAAAGTTAAGAGTTTCAATTATATTGAAGCTCTTTTTTTGCTATAAATTAAAATTTATCATCAACTTTACATACTAAATTTTAGAATTACAGATTTGAAAATAAACCAAAGAACTTTAGCTTTAATAGCAGTTTCTATTGCTACTTTAATTTATGGTGTTAATTATACAATTGCAAAAGAAGTAATGCCTTTGTACGTAAAACCTTTTGGTTTTATTTTAATTCGAGTTATTGGGGCAACTACTATTTTTTGGATTCTTGGGTTATTTATTAAGTCGCAAAAATTAGATAAGGCAGATTATAAAACGTTATTATTGGCGTCTTTTTTTGGAGTTGGTTTAAATATGCTTTCTTTTTTTAAAGGTTTAAGTTTAACAACACCAATAAGTGCCTCTGTTATGATGGTAACTTCTCCTATTTTAGTGTTAATTTTTTCAAGTATATTAATTCGTAAACCTATTGGTAGGCAAAGGGTTTTAGGTGTAATAATTGGGTTAATTGGTACTGTTTTATTAATAACTTATGGTAACGCAGCAGATTCAAATGCTACGAATAGTAATTTGGGTAATTTTTTAGTTTTTGTAAATGCAGCATCTTACGGATTGTATTTAGTAATTTCTAAAAACTTGATTGTAAAATATCATCCTATATTTTTAGTAAAATGGTTGTATTTATTAGGTTTAATTTTTACAATACCTTTTGGTTATAATGAGTTAATGGAAGTTAGTTGGCTAGAAATGCCAGTAAATATTTACTGGAATATTGGTTTTGTAGTGGTTTTTACATCTTGTATTACTTATCTTTTTAATTTATATGGTTTATCAAAATTAAAACCAACAACAGTAAGTGTTTTTATCTATTTACAACCAGTAATTGCTACTATTTACGCTTTAATAGTTGGTAGTGACTCTTTAAATTTGGTTAAAATTTGCGCTACTTTACTCATCTTTTTAGGAGTTTATTTGGTTACTAAACAAGTAGAAAAATCAAGCAAATAAAACTTATCTTTGCCGTTCATTTAAAAACAACGATTGTATGATTCAATCTATGACAGGTTATGGAAAATCTGTATTACAACTACCAACAAAAAAAGTAACTGTAGAAATTAAATCTTTAAACAGTAAAAATTTAGATTTAAATGTTCGTATTCCATCTTATTATAAAGAAAAGGAATTGTCAGTCCGTAAAAAACTTGCAAGTTCTTTGGTAAGAGGAAAAGTAGATTTTTCAATTTTTGTTGAAATGACTGCTGATGAAACTTCAACAACTATAAATCATGGAGTTGTAAAAGAATACATGCAACAGTTAAGAAACGTTGTGCAAACTGGTTCTTCTGATGATGTATCGCTATTAAAAATGGCTATTACAATGCCAGATGCATTAAAAACTGAACGTGAAGAGTTAGATGAAAATGAGTGGAATTTAATTAATGAAAATATTGATGTTGCTATTAAAGAAATAGTACAATATAGAATTGATGAAGCTGCTTCTTTAGAAATAGATTTTAGAGAGAGGATTACCAATATTAGAAAATTTTTAGAAGAAGTATATTCTTTTGATGCAGATAGAATAGAAAACGTAAAAGCTCGTTTACAAAAAGCTATAGACGATTTAAAGGTTGATACAGATCAAAATAGGTTTGAACAAGAATTAATTTATTATCTAGAAAAACTAGATATTAATGAAGAAAAAGTTCGTTTATCTAATCATTTAGATTATTTTCTACAAACGTTAGAAACACCAGATTCTAATGGAAAAAAATTAGGATTCATTGTGCAAGAAATGGGTAGAGAAATAAATACTACAGGTTCTAAAGCTAATTTTGCTCCAATGCAAAAAGCTGTTATTCAAATGAAAAATGAGTTAGAACAAATTAAAGAACAAATTCTGAATGTGCTTTAAAATGTTTTTACAAATATTATAAAGCAAGCTGAACTTGTTTCAGCTTCTCAACAAAATAAAAACAGATGCTGAAACAAGTTCAGCATGACAAATAATAAATTATAATGTCAGATTTTAAAGGAAAGTTATTTGTGTTTTCAGCACCTTCAGGTTCAGGTAAAACAACTATAGTTCGTCATTTATTAAAGCAAGAAAGATTTAATTTAGAGTTTTCTATTTCCGCAACTTCTAGAGAACCAAGAGGTTTTGAAAAAAATGGAGAAGATTATTATTTTATAGACTTAAAAGATTTTAAGAGTAAAATTAAAGCAGATGAATTTTTAGAGTGGGAAGAGGTGTATAGAGATAATTTCTATGGAACGTTAAAAACTGAAGTAGAGCGTATTTGGGCATTAGAAAAGCATGTTATTTTTGATATTGATGTTGTAGGAGGTTTGCGTATTAAAAAGAAATTTCCAGAAAAAACATTATCTGTTTTTGTAAAACCTCCAAGTGTAGACGAGTTAAAGATTAGATTGAAAAAAAGATCTACAGAAAGTGAAGATAAAATAAATATGCGAATAGCTAAAGCTTCTGTAGAGTTGGCAACTGCACCACAGTTTGATAAAATTATTAAAAACTATGATTTAGAAGTTGCTCTTAAAGAAGCAGAAGATTTAATGTGTGATTTTTTAGATTTAAAAGAGGGGAAAGAAGAAAGAAAGTAGAATACAGAGAAAAGAAGAAAGTTAGAGATAATTTACAAATCTCATTCTTTACTCTTTTTCTAAAAAATTTTTAAAAATGAGTAAAATTGGTTTATACTTTGGTACTTTTAATCCAATTCATGTTGGGCATTTAATTATTGCAAATCACATGGTTGAAAATTCAGATTTAGATGAAATTTGGATGGTAGTAACACCTCATAATCCATTTAAAAAGAAAAGTTCTTTATTAGAAAATAATCATAGGTTTGAGTTAGTTTATAGGGCTACTGAGAATTATGAGAAAATTAAACCTTCGGATATTGAGTTTAAGTTACCGCAACCCAATTATACCGTTTTTACCCTAGCGCATATTTCTGATCTTTATCCAGGTAAAGAATTTTGTTTAATTATGGGGGAAGACAATTTAAAGAGCCTTCACAAATGGAAAAATTATGAAACTATTTTAGAGCATCATCACATATACGTGTACCCTAGAATAGCAGAAGGCAGCGTTGATCATCAGTTTAAAAGTCATTCTAAAATTCATGTTGTTAATGCTCCAATAGTACAGATTTCATCTACAATGATTAGAAACGGAATAAAAGATAAAAAGAACATTAAACCACTGTTGAGTAAAGAAGTGTGGGAATACATAGATGAAATGAATTTTTATAAAAAATAGTTTTGCTATTTTTACGTTGTATTTAAAGAACATTCAAAAAGCACTTTGTGGATAATAAAACCAAGAAAAAAGGAAAATTAAAACAAAAATTAACCGATAAATACAGGTTAGTTGTTTTAAACGAGAATACTTTTGAAGAGCGATTTTCATTAAAATTATCGTTGTTAAATGTTTTTGTTTTGGGAGGTGTTCTTTCTTTTTTGTTAATTTTAGTTACAACGTTCTTTATTACTTTTACTCCTGTAAAAGAGTATATACCAGGATATTCATCTACAAATTTAAAAATAAAAGCAACAAAATTAGCTTTTAAAACCGATTCTCTAAAACGTAAATTAGAAGTTTTACAGAGTTATGCAAAAGCTTTACAACCTATTTTAACTGGAGATATTGAGGCTGAAAAAATAGATTCAATTCAATTAGAAACAGATACTTTTGAAATACAAGATAGTTTGCTAAATGCATCAAAAGAAGACTCTATTTTTAGAGAAAAAATTGAAAGTCAAGACCGTTTTCCTATACAAAATAATGCTTCAACAAACGTAAAAATTGTGTTTTTTGCACCTTTAACAGGTACAGTTTCTCAAAGTTTCGATTCTAATAATCATTTAGCTGTAGATATAGTTGCTAAAAAAAATACCGCTGTAAAGGCTACTGCAGATGGAACAGTGATTTTTTCTGGTTGGACTACTGAAACTGGTTATGTTATTATTTTAAAACATGCAGATGATTATATATCTGTATATAAACACAATGGTAATTTACTAAAAGAACAAGGAGATTTTGTGAAATCTGGAGAAGTTATTGCGAGCGTAGGTTCTACAGGAGAACTTACCACTGGGCCACATTTGCATTTTGAACTTTGGAGTGGAGGATATGCGATAAACCCAATAAATTTGATCGATTTTAAATAATGAGTATAAAATCTGTTTTTGCAATTCCGTTTGCTAAAGTTGTTACAAAAAGAGTCTTTAAATGGGCAAATAAACCATATAAAACTCAAGACAAAGTTTTTAAGAAGTTAATTTCAAAAGCGAAAAATACTGCTTTTGGCAAAGATCATGATTTTGAGAATATTGTTACATATAATGATTTTAAAAAACGAGTAAAAGTTACAGATTACGAAGGTTTAAGAACTTATGTTGATAGAATTGTAGCTGGTGAATCTAATGTTCTTTGGGTTGGAAGGCCTTTGTATTTTGCAAAAACATCTGGCACAACATCTGGAGCAAAATATATACCAATAACAAAAGATTCTATGCCATCTCATATTAAAGCTGCAAGAAACGCTTTGTTGTTTTATATAGCAGAAAAAAATGATGCTAGTTTTGTAAATGGTAAAATGATTTTTTTACAAGGAAGCCCAGTTTTAGAAGATAAAAAAGGCGTAAAATTAGGTAGATTAAGTGGTATTGCAGCACATTATGTACCTCAATATTTATTAAAAAATAGATTACCAAGTTGGGAAACGAACTGTATAGAAGATTGGGATACTAAAGTAAATGCTGTAGTAGAGGAAACAATTAATGAGGATATGTCTGTTATTAGCGGAATACCTTCGTGGGTGCAAATGTATTTTGAAAAACTGATTGAAAAGTCTGGTAAATCAGTTTCGGAGTTATTTCCTAATTTTAATTTCTTTGTTTATGGAGGTGTAAACTTTGAGCCATATAAGAACAAATTTGAAAGCTTAATTGGTAAAAAAATAGATTATATAGAGTTGTACCCTGCATCTGAAGGTTTTATAGCATATCAAGATAGTCAAACGGAAAAAGGAATGTTGTTACAGCTTAATTCTGGTATTTTTTATGAATTTATTCCTGCAACTGAGTTTTATAATGAAAATCCTTCTAGAATTTCTTTAAAAGATGTAGAAATAGGAGTTAATTACGTTATTATTTTAAATACTTCTGCTGGTTTGTGGGGATATAACATTGGAGATACTGTTGAGTTTACTTCAATAAAACCTCATAGGATAAAAGTAACTGGTAGAATCAAGCATTTTATTTCTGCTTTTGGAGAACACGTTATTGGTAAAGAAGTTGAGAAAGCTTTAAACGATTCTATTTTAGGGACAGCAATAAATATTAGTGAATTTACGGTTGCGCCACAAGTAAACCCAGAAAGTGGCTTGCCATATCATGAATGGTTTATTGAGTTTGAGAATGAACCAGATAATATTGAAGAGTTTACATCTAAAATAGATGCTTCTATGCAAGAACAGAACATTTATTATTTAGATTTAATTGAAGGGAAAGTATTGCGCCCGTTAATTATTAGAAAAATAAAAAAAGGTGGTTTTCACGAGTATATGAAATCAATTGGTAAATTTGGTGGGCAGAATAAAATTCCACAATTATCAGACAATAGAAAAATTGCTGATGTTTTACAGGGATTTCTAATAGATTAATAAAAAATATAAAAAATGGGAGGAGATTATTTATTTCTAGTCTTAGCAGTGGTGTTAGTTATTGTTTATTTTTACAACAAATTTAGAAATAGACGTTAATGAGCACAATAAGAATTACAAAACAGTTTAATTTTGAAACTGGTCATGCATTATATGGTTATGATGGAAAATGTAAAAATGTTCATGGACATTCTTATAAACTTTCTGTAACGGTTTCAGGAAACCCAATTACAGATAATACAAATGTAAAGTTTGGAATGGTGATAGACTTTGGCGATCTTAAAAAAATTGTTAATGAAGAAATTGTAGATGTATTTGATCATGCTACTGTATTTAATAAAAATACTCCTCATTTAGAATTGGCAAAAGAATTACAAGAAAGAGATCACCATGTTATTTTGGTAGATTACCAACCAACTAGTGAAATGATGGTGATTGATTTTGCAGAAAAAATAAAAACTAGGTTACCAGAAAACATCAAACTACATTCTATAAAATTATCAGAAACAGAAACTAGTTTTGCAGAATGGTTTGCTAGCGAAAACTAAGTTTTAGTATTAAACAATTGTACATAATAATATATTTCTCTTTTATGAGTTATATTTGAAATAAAAATAATAATATGAAATTCTTTAAATTTATTTTAGTTCTTTTAATTACAGTTTCAATTACTGGATGCAGTAATAATAATAGTAATGAACCTCTTTTTGTATTGTCTAATGCTAATATAGCAGGTACTTATGATGTTACTAGTCATTCTTTAAACACAGCAATTAGTACTACAAGTAATGGAATTACATTTGAAGTAGGTTCTATAGAGGCTAATGGCGATACTTTTCAATTAGATTTAGTTATGAAGTCTAATGGTACATTTACTTTAAATGGGGCTTATAGAGTAGTGGCTGTTACAAAATTTGTGAGTGGTGATCAAGTAGATAAAACTGAGATAATTAATATTGATAGCTCGGGAGAGTTTTCAATTAATAGTTTGGAGAATACGATTACATTTTCTGGAACAGAAGGACTTCTGAAAGGGGCTCTTGATGTTACTGTTTTTAATGAGAACTTTTTCTCTTTAAGTAAAGAAGAAGAAGTTACTGATGGAAATGAAACGTTAGATGTTTCAACCAGAATTAGTTTTACTAGACAATAATTAAGTTATGTATTTAAAACAAAAAAGGTGTCGAATTCGACACCTTTTTTGTTTTAAAAATTGTAGCTAGTTTTTACAGTACAACTACTTACCATTAAAAGTATTCATAGTATTTGCTAATCCTGCTGTACCAAAAGAAAGAATTACTTTTACAGATGTTGGTATACGTTCTATTAATAGGCTAGTTTCTTCTTTATTCCATTCACCTAGCACAAAATCGGCTTGTCTTCCTTTGCTATAGTTTCCTCCTACGCCAAATCTAAAGCGTGCATATTGTTGTGTGTTTAGTTTTTCTTGAATATCTTTTAATCCATTATGTCCGCCTGCAGAACCTTTAGCTTTTAGTCTGATACTACCAAAATCTATATGTACATCATCTGTTACTATTAAAATATTTTCTATGGATATATTTTCTTTATCCATCCAATATTTAACAGCTTTTCCGCTAAGATTCATATATGTACTAGGCTTTAAAAGAATAAATGTTCTTCCTTTAAAACGAAATGTTGCTATATCTCCAAGTTTATCAGTTTCAAAAGTAACTTTATGTTCTTCTGCAACTTCATCAACAATTTTAAAACCAATATTATGGCGTGTGTTTGTGTATTTATCACCAATATTACCTAAACCAACAATTAAAAATTTCTTCATCAATTCTTCTTTAGTTTCAACTTTTATAGAGAGTAATTTATAAAAGAAGTTTTTTAAATTCATTCTTCAAAAATAAGAAGAATTATATAATATGATACTCTAAAATAAATTTAGAGCAATAAAAAAGCGTTACATAATTGTAACGCTTTTTGTAATTTATTTTTCTCAAAATTTATTCTGCAGCAGCTTCTGTTGCTTCTTCTTCACCTTCTTCTGCATCTGCAGTAGCATTACGAGAAGTTCTAACTTGTACTACAACTGTGTTGTCTGGGTGTATAAAAGTATAATCATCGTTAAATAAAGAAGATAATACTAATTTACTACCTATTCTTAACTTAGAGATGTCTGCAGATATAAAATCTGGTAAGTTTGCTGGTAATGCTTTTACTTTTAATTTACGGTTTGTAAAACGTAAAGCTCCACCATTTAATACACCAGGAGAAGTACCCGTTAATCTTACAGGGATATTCATTGTAATTTCTTTATCATCAAATAATTGATAAAAATCTACATGTAAAATTCTATCAGTTACAGGGTGAAATTGAATATCTTGTAAAATTGCAGGTATTTTTTGCCCATCAACATCTAAACTTGCAGTATACACATTTGGAGTAAATACCAAGTTTTTAAACGCTTTTTCTTCTGCTGAAAAGTGTATTGGTGTTTTTCCTCCGTATATAACGCAAGGAACCATACCAGCATTACGTAAGGCTTTAGTTGCTACTTTACCTACGCTTTCTCTTTTTGATCCTTTAATCGAAATTGATTTCATTACTTATTTATTAAAAATTTACATTAAAAATTGTCCACTAATTGAAGTGTTATCTTGTACTTTATGCATAACATCCGCAAATAATGGCGCGCAAGATACCACTTTTATTTTAGATGTCTCTTTTTTAAGTGGAATTGTATCAGAAACTATTAATTCTGTTAAAGCAGATTGCTCTATTTTTTCATAAGCACCACCAGATAATATTGGATGTGTACAAATAGCTCTAACACTTAAAGCACCTCTTTCTTTCATTAAATTGGCTGCATGTGCTAATGTTCCTCCAGTATCGATCATATCATCAACTAAAATTACATTTTTACCTTTAACATCACCAATAAGTTCCATATGGCCAATAACATTAGCTTTTTTTCTTTGTTTATAACATATTACAACATCAGAATGTAAGTGTTTTGAGTATGCATATGCTCTTTTAGAACCTCCCATATCTGGAGAAGCAATAGTTAAGTTATCTAATTTTAAACTATTTATATATGGCATAAAAATAGTTGAGGCAAATAAGTGATCTACTGGTTTTTCAAAAAATCCTTGAATTTGATCTGCATGTAAATCCATGGTCATGATTCTTGTTGCTCCTGCAGATTCTAAAAGTTTTGCAACTAATTTTGCTCCAATAGCAACTCTAGGTTGATCTTTTCTATCTTGTCTAGCCCAACCAAAATAAGGCATAACTGCTGTAATATGTCTTGCTGATGCTCTTTTTGCAGCATCACACATGAGTAGCATTTCCATTAAGTTGTCTGCATTCGGAAATGTAGATCCTATGATAAAAACACGTCTTCCACGTACAGATTCTTCAAATGCTGGTTGAAATTCGCCGTCACTAAAGTAGGTAGTTTTAACTTTTCCTAGTTTAATATTGTATTCTTTTGCAATTTTTTCTGCCAAAACAGTACTCTGCCTGCAGGTAAATAATTTTGGTGCTAATTGATTTGTAGACATTTATGGGTTTTTAGGTGTGTTGTTTTAAGAGTACAAAAGTAGATATTATTTATTGAGTTTGAAATTTATTTTTTCAGTTTAAATACTAAAAATATTTAGTAGATTTGCAAACCTATTTATTACTTGCTCAAGTGGCGGAATTGGTAGACGCGCTGGATTCAAAATCCAGTTCTTTCGAGAGTGTGGGTTCGATTCCCACCTTGAGTACAAAGGGAAAACCTCAACTTTTTACAGTTGAGGTTTTTTATTGGGTAAACATAGGTACAACAAATAGAGATTTACTTCCTATATTACTAATCGAAATTGAAAAAATCTTTAACATCTACATCAATTGCATCTGATTTTTTTTAGCGTTAAAGTAGATGCATTCTGTCTCCCATTTTCAATTGCTAACAAATTAGATTTTTCCATAGAAATAATTGCACAAATATCTAGCTGACTAAATTCATTAACTCTTCTAATTTTTGATATATTATTTCCTAGTTTTTTTTAAGTATTCGTTATCACTTTCCTTCATGAAAAGTAAATAGATTTAAATTCTAAATCTATCGTTTTTAAGGGTAATTTAACTGAAGTAAAAACATATAGTGAATCTTTAGAGATCTTTGTAAATAATTTAAAGAAAAATAATACTTTTAAAGATACTTTAATTTTAATCTTTTCTAAATTTGGAAGAAGAGTTCAGCAAAATGCTGTTGATGGTACAGATTATGGAGCTGCGAATAATGTCTTTTTAATTGGCGAAAACCTAAAAACAAAAGGTTTTTATAATGATGCTTCAGATTTATCAATTTTAGATAAAATGGAGATTTAATTCATACTATCGATTTTAGATCTATCTATGCAACAATTTTAGATAAGTGACTTCAAGTTGATGATATTCCTATTTTAAACAAATCTTTTGAAAAATTAAATTTCATATAATACCTTTACAAAAAAAATATATGTTTTATCAAAAAACTAAACTACAATTTATTCGTCTTGCTTTTATATTTTCTCTTATTATGATAGCTTTTAGTTGTAAAAAAGAAAAAACCAAAAATAACGATACAACTTCAGAAATAAAAGCACCTAAAAATATGATTTGGGTAGCAACAAAAACTTTTTTACAAGGCGCAAAAGAGTTAGATAAATACGCAATGGCAAGAGAAAAACCAGCACATAATGTTACTGTAGATGGTTTTTATATAGATGCTACAGAAGTTACCAATAAACAATTTAAAAAATTTATAGATGCAACTAAATATATAACTGTTGCAGAACGTAAAATAGATTGGGAATTGATGAAAAGCCAAGTACCTGCAGGAACACCTAAACCTCATGATTCTATATTACAACCAGGGAGTTTAATTTTTAATAAAAATGTAAACGCTGTAGTAAATATGAATAATTATGGACAATGGTGGACTTGGAAAATTGGTGCAAATTGGAAACATCCAGAAGGACCAGATTCTTCTATTGATGAAAAAGATAATTTTCCTGTAGTTCATATTGCTTTAGAAGATGCTCTGGCATATTGTAAATGGGCAAACAGACGTTTACCAACCGAAGCTGAATGGGAATCTGCTGCTCAAGGAAATAATACAGATGCTGTTTTTACTTGGGGGAACGATGCCTCAATTTTAGATGCTAATGCAAATACTTGGCAAGGCGTTTTTCCAACAAAAAATGAATCTAAAGACGGTTTTGAGTTTATTTCTGAAGTTAAATCATATCCACCAAATAATATTGGTTTATATGATATGGCTGGTAATGTTTGGGAACTTACAAGCGATTTATTTAATGTTAATTATTATCAAAACTTAGATACTTCAAAACCAATTTTGAACCCAAAAGGTGCTACTAAATCTTATAGTCCAAGTAATCCTTACCAAATAGAACATGTTATGAAGGGTGGTTCTTTTTTATGTCACGCTTCTTATTGTGCTAGTTTTAGAATTTCGGCAAAAATGGGTGTTGCAATAGATTCTGGATCTGATCATATGGGATTTAGAACAGTTGCTACCCCTAAAATGTTAAAGAGTAAACTGTAGGACTGTAATTAAAATAATTTATATTAACTAACTATAAACCATAGTTAGTTTTTTAAGGTACTAAAATAAATTATTTGTATTTTAGTGTACCCCTATATTTTTAAGATATTAATTAAAATTAAAAATAAACTTTGTGGAAACTTTTATTAAAGTGCAATTGTATAATTTAATTCAAAAAAGTCCTACTGTATTAGATTTTGTTTATAGTCAAACAATTGATTTTTACGGAAATTTTGAATCAGTTAATATTAAAAATGAATGGTTAAGTCCTGATTTTTTAATTAAACTAGGGTATACCACTAATGAAATTGAAAGCAATAAAATTTTATGGGAAGATGTTGTTTTTAAAGAAGACGTTGAAGTTATTAACTTAGCATTAGTAAAAATAAAAGAAGAAACTAGTTTTATTTTGCCTATTAGATATCTTCATAAAAACGGTTATTTATTAAATACTAAATTTATAGGTTTTAGAGTAAAAGATAATAAAAAGAGTGAAGTAGTTTTAGGAGCACATAATTTTTTAATTGATTTTGATGCGTTCGAAAATGAAAAGCAATTGATCGAGAAACAAAACCTAAATATTAAAAATTTAGAGAATAAGAATAAAGAGTTAACTCAGTTTTCATACTTAGCTTCTCATGATCTACAGCAACCTCTCAATAATATTATTTCTTATTTAAGTATTTTAGAAGAAAATAAAAATAGGTTAGATGATTTAGAGCAATTGAGTATTACTGTTATTAAGAAATCTTCCTATAAAATGAAGCGTTACATAACATCTTTATTAGAGTATTCTATTATAGGTACAAAAGCAAGGGAGGATAAGGTTGTTTTAAATGAAGTTTTTTCTTCAGTAAAAGAAATTTTAGCAGATCAGATAAAAGAAAAAAATGCAGTTTTAGATTTTCCTTCAAATAATTTGATAATGATTGGAAATCAAAATGATATTCATTTACTTTTTTTAAATTTAATTGAAAATAGTATAAAGTTTACTAAAAATGAAGTTGATACTAAAATTGTAATTGATTGTAAATCTGAGAATGATGATTTTTTATTTAGTATTTCAGATAATGGAATAGGTATAGATAAAATAGATAACAATAAAGTTTTCGATATTTTTTTTAAGATAAATAACGAAGATAACTTTAAAGGAATTGGAATGGGTTTAGCTATTTGTAAAAAAATTATCGAATTGTATGCTGGTAAAATATGGATAGACTCAGAACTTAATAAAGGAACTATTGTTTATTTTTCTTTACCAAAAATTACATTTTGTTAAACAATTCCTTAAGCGTGCTTTTACTTAATGGCTTATTTAAAAACATAAAAATATTTTCATTAGCTTCTATTTTTTCTTTTTCTTCTGGAATTAATGTTGTTGATAAAACTATAATTCTTGGTTTATTTAAATTAAACTCACTTGTTTTTGTATATAGTTCTATAAACCTGAAACCATCCATAACTGGCATGTTTAAATCTATAAAAATTAAATTGGGTTTTATGAAATCACTTAATTTGTTGGCATAATCTCCTTGATGCATTAAGTAATCTAGAGCATCTTTTCCGTTTTTAGAAAAAACAATATTATTTGTAACAGCTAAACTATCAATTACAATCTGATGAAATCTGTTTGTAGAAATATCATCATCAACAAGCAAAATACAATTAAACTTTTTCAAAATAGTATTAATTTTTGTTGTTAAAATATAAAGTGAACGTACTTCCTTCTCCTAGTTTACTTTCTACTTCAATTTTTCCTCCAGTTTTTTCTAGAATTTTTTTAATTAGATAAAGAGCCAAACCACTACCTTCTTTAACGTCACTTGCTCTTTTGAAAAGACCAAATACATGATTTTCATGTTCTTTTAAGTCTATACCAATTCCATTATCAGAAATAGAAATACAATCGAAGTTTTTTGTAGAAAAAGATTTCACTTCAATTTTTAGATTTCTATCTAAAGACCTGTATTTAATAGCATTATTTAATACGTTTTGTAACATGCTATTTACATAAGGTTCTGAAAAAACAACAGTTTTACAGGCTTTAAAATCAGCACTAATTTCAATTTCATCAATTTTAAATTTATCTTTTAATATTGGTAATATTAATTTGTACGAGCTTTCTATATCTATTTTCTTAAAGTTATCTAAAACTAAAGTTCTTGCTTTTGCAACAGAGATTAAGTTTTCTAAAGTACTATTAGCATTTTTAATATTTTTTTCTATCCAATTGATTGCTTCAACAGAATTTGAGTTTTTTATTGTGTTGTCTTCTTTTAATAAAGAAATAAATGAAGAAATATTATTTATAGGCGCTTTTATGTCATGAGTACTTACATAAGTTAATTCTTCGAGTTCAGATAATACGTTTTTGATATCTGTAATATCTCTCCAAGAAGAAGTATTATATAAAATGTTGCCATTTTTATCTTTAACTGAAGAAACATTAAGGTTTACATCTATAGCACCACTATCTTTTTTATTTATTTTTAATTCTTTGTTGGTTACTTTTCCTGTTTTTACAAAAGTGTTAAAAGCTTCTTTTGCATCTTGTTTATAATCTTTATGGTAAAGGTCAATAATATGCATACCAATAACTTCATTTCTGCTAAAGCCTATTTTGTTTAATAATGTTTGGTTACATTCAATTATTTTACCATTTTTTGGGTTTACTGAAGCAAACATATCTGGTGCACTATCATAAAGTTTATGATATTTTTTTTCTGCAACTTTAAGTTCTTTAGTTCTTTCTAAAACTTTATTTTCTAATATTACTTGAGATTCTTTTAGTTGGGTTATATCTGTGGCTACACCAATATGTTTTATTTTGTTAGTGCCTTCTATTTTTTGAAAAAGAGTGTCTTGTGATAAAAACCATCTATACTCTCCGTTTTTATGCTTTATTCTATACTCAAATTCTAAAACTTCATTTTCTTTAGATTTACTTAAGTTTTTAAAATGAATTATCATTTTTTTAAAGTCTTCTGGATGCAATAAAGAAGGCATTAGATTTTCTTTAAAAGCAAGTATTTCTTCTTTAGTATATTCTAAGTATTTAAATATATCTTTATTAACAAACTCATTAGATTGAGTTTCTTGATTAAAAATATAAAGTATATTTGGCATAACATCTATTACCTTTTGTAAAAAAATATTTTTATTATCCATTTCTAACTCCAACAATTTTAAAGGAGTAATATCTACAAAAGAGATAACTACTCCATCTATATTTTTATTTGAGTCTATAAATGGGTTTAGTCTTTTTAAATACCATGTATCTTCTCCATGAAGTATTTCTTTTTCAAAAGAATTACCAGTTTCTAAGACAGTATTTAAAGTGTCTAAAAAACTTTTGTCTTTTTCTTCTCCAAAAGTAATGTTAAAGTGAGAAATAGATCTCCCCACATCACTTTCAATAATGTTAAAGAATTTTTTAACGCTTGGCGTAAACTTTCTAATATGTAAATTTTTATCTAAAAATATGGTACCTATTTCTGTACTATCAATAAGGTTTTCTAAATATGAGTTTACAGAGGCAACTTCTTCAATTTTTTCTTGATATTCTACATTTACAGTATGTAGTTCTTCATTTACACTTTGTAGTTCTTCATTAGTGCTTTGTAATTCTTCATTAGAGGCTAGTAATTCTTCATTGGTAGCTTGTAGTTCTTCATTAGAAGTTTCTACCTCTTCTACCATTTCTTGTAAGTTAGATTTGGTATCACTTAATTCTTGTTCTAATAAATTAATTCTTTCTCTGTCAATTTCTGCTATGTTTGTGTTTAATTCAGATATTGTATTTATATTGCTATTAAGGTTGATGTTAGATTCGTTTCTATCTATTAAAAATATAATTAAAAAAATATTATACAAGTTAGTTGTTAATGTTTTTATAGGTTTTACAACTAATGTTAGGTTTTTTATTTTATCATCTTTACCACGAAAAATAATATCTTTATAGGTTACTTTTACAGATTCTTTTTCAGCTTTTCTTAAGGCAGTACTTAAGGCCAAAGAAATTTGTTGAGGTAAAATTTTAAAAATATTAAAATTTCTTAATTTTTTTCTGGAAATTCAAAAAAATCTTTAAAATGCCCATCTGCACTTATTAAATCAAAATCTTTATCAACATAAGCACTTGCTGCTCCAGTTTCTTCTAATAAAGTTTCAGATAACGATTCTGTTAATTTCTTTTCAACTAAAGACTGGTTGTTTATTTTTTCTTTTAAATAGGGTTTGGTGCTATAATAAGATTTGTTTGCATACCCTAAATTCATTGTTTTTGTAGGTACTGCATTTTTATAAATTCGCCATTTTCTAGACATTACTTTTAAAGAAGCAGAATGTTGTCCAATAGATTCACTTGGGCCTAAAAACAAGAACTTGTCTGGTTTTAAAGCATAGTGGAAAGTACCAATTATTTTTTGCTGTAAATTTGGTTGTAGGTAAATTAATAAGTTTCTACATACAATTAAGTCCATTTTAGTTAATGGAGGATCGTTAACAATATTGTGTTGAGAAAAGATGATCATCTTTCTAATTTCTGGAGAAATAAAATACAGATCGTCTTTTTTAATAAAATACTTATTTAAAAGTTTATGAGAAATATCTGCAACAATACTTTCTGTAAAAAACCCTTTATTAGCTTTTTTTATAACTTCTTTATCTAGATCTGTAGCAAAAATTTTAACATTAATATCAATGTTATTTTTAGTCATGTACTCTTTAAGAAGTATTGCTAAAGAATAGGCTTCTTCTCCAGAAGAACAGCCTACAGACCATAATTTAATTTTATCAGTTGGTTGTGTGTGTTTAAATAACTCAGGTATAATTTCTTTTTCAATAATTGAAAAAGCTTCAGTGTCTCTAAAAAATTTTGTAACACCAATTAAAAACTCTCTATATAAAATTTCTAATTCGTTTTCATTATCATTCACAAAATTTAGATAATCTCTAATTGTTAGCGTTTTGTTTACACTCATTCTTCTAATAACTCTTCTAGAAAGTGTAGGTAGTTTGTAATCTGAAAAATCGATATTGGTTTTTTTATATACTAAAGAAATTAGCTTTGTAAATTCTTTTTTAAACTCTAAATCTTTATCAGATTTTATATTTGTTAACGTTTTTGGGTGGCTAATAAAGTTTACTAATTCTTTAGGTATATCAGATATAGGAAGTATATAATCTATTAAACCTGTGGCAATAGCACTATTTGGCATGCCATCAAATTTTGCGTTTTTTGGTTCTTGTACCATAAGCATACCTCCTTGGTCTTTTATGTATCTTAGACCTCTTGAACCATCAGATCCAGTACCAGATAAAACGATACCAATAGAATTCTCTTTTTGATCATGTGCTAATGATTTAAAAAAGATATCTATAGGTAAGTTTAATTCAAAACCTTTGGGTTTGTCTTTTAAAAATAAAGTACCATTATCTATGGTCATATTTTTTTAGGTGGAATTAAATATACATTCCCAGCTTCAATTATAGTGTTGTTTGTCACTTCATGTATAGGCAGTTTTGTGTTTCTAGAAAGTAAATCTGCCATTAGACTTTTAAAATCTGGAGATAAATGCTGTACAATTACTATAGCATGATTAAAATCTTCAGGTAAATGGGCGAAAAATATTTTTAAAGCCTCTAAGCCACCTGCAGAAGTTCCTATACCAACAATAAAAAAACTATTTTTAATAGTTTTTTTATAATTTAAATTTTCATCTAGGCTTTTAATCATTTTTCAGGAGTTTGTATTGTCGATAAGTAGTTGTTAACGTAAATATATAAATATTCTATTTAATTTATATACGTCTTTAGTTTATTGTAAAAAAAAGAGTTAACCATTAAGTCAACTCTTTATTTAATACTTCCTCCAAAGTATATTTACAAATATAATAGTTAATGATTGTTTTAAAAAGATTTCATAACGACTATAGCAGACATGAAAACAACTATTTAGGAGATGTTTAAAATTTATTTCCGATTGTAATAGGGGTAATATTTTTAATTAAAGAATATTAGAAAATTAAAATGAAGCAAAAAAAGAGCTAAACAAACTAGTTAGCCCTTTTATACACTTCCCCCAAAGTATATATGCTGTAAAGATAGTATTCAATTAAAGTTTTAAGTAGGAAATGGGAGGACTATTGCGGACAACTAAGTAACCATTAGAGTCATTTTAGGTTTTCAATCATTTAAACAACCAATTAAGACGGTAAACAACTAAAAAGGACATTATTGTTTTTGTATATTATAAATGTTGTATATTTTTGGGTCTTCTAAAAAAGAAGTGTTTAATCTACCTGCACATATAGAATTAAGTATAATTGTTTAGAGGCTATAATTAGCTATATCTTAAAAATTAATAAAACATTAAATAATGAAAACTAAAATATTAATTGTTGATGATTCTATAGATACTAGAGTTTTCGTCACTAGTATTTTAACAAACTATGATGTAATAGAAGCTAAAGATGGGGTAGAGGCTTTAGAGATTATTAGTAATAATGAAATTAACTTGTTAATTACAGATTATAAAATGCCTAAAATGGATGGTTTTGATCTAGTATTAGATATAAAAAAGAAAAACTACGATTTTCCTATCATTATTATTACGGCCTTAACCTCTTTGGAGAAGAAAAAGCGAATGTTAAGATTAGGTATAGATAATTATTTATATAAACCTTTTTTTAAAGAAGAGTTAGTTAGTATCATTGAGAGAGCAATTGTTTATCATAAAACTGTGGTTTTAACCAAGAAAAATCTTGATTTAGCTACAGGTGATCAGTCAGAATTATTTAAGTCTAAAGTTGAAAATATAATTTACACAAATGTAGATAACTTTAATTTTTCTATTGAAATTATGGCTAGAGAATTTAATATTTCAACCAAAACCCTAACCAGAAGAACTAAAGCTATATTTGGCCAAACTCCAAATCAGCTAATGATAGAATGCCGTTTAAATTCCGCTCAAGAAATACTGTTACAAAACCCAAGAATCAGTTTAAAAGAAGTGGCTAAAAGAGTAGGATTAAAAAACACTAGTTATTTAAAAAGTAGACTTACAGATAAGTTTAAGACATTTTATGAAATGTAAATAAACAATAGTTTTTATTTCCCTAAAGGAATAGCTATAACTCCTTCAAATTTTTCGCTAAAAGCTATAATCGCTTTATCTGCCTCAAGTTTTGTTTTGTAATTACCAACTTGTACTTTCCATTCTGGAGCTATATATAATAGTTTGGTGTAAACTCCAGGAAAATTTATTTTAAATTTACTTTGTAGTTTTCTAGCTTTGGTTTCGCTGCCATAAAATATTTGAACCCTATATCCAAAACCAAAATCTTTGTTAAACGATCTTTTCTTTGAAATTAAGTTTTTAATTTCTTTGCTACTATTCGTGTCGTTTTGTGCTGATATAGAGGTAGTACCAATTAATAAAAAAATAAAAAGTAAGATAAGCTTATTGTTCATGAGTAAATTTTCTACAAAAATAACGAGTAAATTTAGATTATATTCACAATAAATATTATTTAGAATTATTATAAATTAATATTTAACATTCTTTTAGCTTTTCAAAATTTAGCAATATGTAGTACTTTTGTGCAACTGTTCAAAAAGCGTTTTTTTGAGCTATTTATACACGATATTAAAAATAGTTTGTAAATATGAGAAGTGTAGCGTTACACAGTAAACTAACTAATGTATTACTAAAGAGTTTTACAATCATTCTGTTTTTTGCATTTAGCTTGTCATCTTATTCGCAAGATGTAGATGAGGCACGTCAAAAAGAAGGTAGAAAATTATTTAAATCTTTATGTGCTTCTTGCCACAAGTTAGATAAGAAATTAGTTGGACCTGCTTTAGCAGGTATAGAGGATCGTAGAGAAAACGATTGGTTGAAAGCATGGATTAAGGACAATGCTGAGTTTCAGAAAACAGATGCAGATGCTGTTGAAGCGGCAGAGTTTTCTCCAACAGCGATGACGGCTTTTCCTCAGTTAAGTGAAAAACAGGTTGATGATATTTTATATTATACAACGGTTGGAGATCCAAAAAAGAAAGTTGAAGCTGAAGTTGCTGGTGCCAGTAAAGGTTCTGATGGGCCTAAGTGGTTAGTTAATATTTTAGCATTAGCTATTATTGTTGCTTTTTTAATTATTGCTGGTTTGTTAAAAACAATTAGCGAATTAAAAGGGGCGCCAAAAACAAAAGGAGCAGTTGCTAGTTTAAGTGATGTTTGGGAAGGTTATAAGCAAAATACATTTTTAAAAGTATTAACAACAATATTTTTATTGCTAATGGGTGCTTATTTTACTTTTGGAACCTTATTTAAGGTAGGTGTTGATGAGGGGTATTCTCCTTTGCAGCCGATTGCTTTTTCTCATAAAGTGCATGCTGGTGATAATCAGATAGATTGTCAATATTGTCACTCTTCTGCAAAGCATAGTAAAACATCAGGAATTCCTTCTGTAAATGTTTGTATGAATTGTCATAAAAACATCTCTGAAGTTGCTGATGATACTAAAGTGGAGTGGGATGGTATAACTTATGGTAAGCCAGAGTTAGATAAGGAAATTGCTAAGATATATGAAGCAGCTGGTTGGGATGCAGATGAGTTAGCGTATACAGGAAATACAAAGCCGGTTAAATGGATTAGAGTTCATAATTTGCCAGATTTCGCATATTTTAACCACTCTCAACACGTAACTGTTGGTGGTCTGAAATGTCAAAAATGTCACGGGCCAGTAGAGGAAATGGATGAAATGCGTCAGTATTCTCCATTAACTATGGGTTGGTGTATCGACTGTCATAAAGAGACTAAGGTAGATTTAAAGGGTAATGAGTATTACTCTAAAATTCATAAGGAATTAGCTAAAAAATATAATGTAGATAAGGTTACCATTGCTCAATTGGGAGGTAAAGAATGTGGTAAATGTCATTATTAATTAGAATTTTAAAAAAATTAAAGATCCACTAAAGATTGTTGTTTTTCAATTTTTAAATCTTTTAATCATTAAACAAAAGCATAAATGGCTTCAAACAAAAAATACTGGAAAAGTGTTGAAGAACTTAAAGGAAGTTCTGTTGTTGAAACGCTGAGTAAAAACGAGTTTGTAGGAGAGATTTCTACGGATCAGTTTTTAGGTGATAAAGAAACATTAGAAAATTCATCTACTTCTCGTAGAGATTTCTTAAAATATGTTGGCTTTACTACTGCTGCAGCTTCTTTGGCTGCTTGTGAAGGCCCAGTTAGAAAATCAATTCCTTATGTTGTAAAACCTAACGATGTAACTCCTGGAGTTGCAGATTGGTATGCAACCTCTATGGCAGATGGATATGATTTTGCTAACGTGTTAGTTAAAACACGTGAAGGTCGTCCTATTCAAATAATGCCAAATAAAGATGCAAACGGAACAACAAGTGCTAGAGTTCAGGCAGCTGTTTTGTCTTTATATGATGAGCAACTAAGATTAAAAGAACCAACTAAAGGTGGTGAAGTTATTTCTTGGTCTGATGTAGATAAAGAAATTGGCGCAAAATTAAACGCATTAAAAGCTGCTAGTAAATCTGTTGTATTATTAACAGGTACAATGGCAAGCCCATCTACAGATAAAATAATTTCTGAGTTTATTGCTACAAATCCAAATGCAAAGCATGTTGTTTATGATGCAATTTCAGAGTCAGGAGCTGCAGATGCAATGTTAGCTATGTATGGTGAACGTGCTTTGCCAAATTATCATTTAGATAAAGCAAAAACAATTGTTTCTTTTGGTGCAGATTTCTTAGGAGATTTTCACGGAGGTTTTGAAAAGCAATTTATTGCTGGTAGAAAGCCAGAAACTGGTCACATGTCTTACCATGTGCAGTTTGAGAGTAATATGTCTTTAACGGGTGCAAATTCAGATAAAAGAGTGGTTGTAAAGCCTTCTGATCAAGTGTTTGCATTAATAAACTTATACAACGCAATTACAGGTTCTAATGTTCCTTCTAAAGAAACATCTGTAGATGCAACTGTAAAAGCAATGGCAACAGAACTAAAGAAATCTGGTTCTAAAGGTGTTGTGTTAACAGGGTTAAATGATAAAAATGCTCAATTAGTTGCATTCGCAATTAATGAAGTGTTAAATAGTGAAATTTTTGATACAAACAACACGTTAAATATCCGTCAAGGTAATGATGCTGAAGTTGCTCAATTAGTTTCAGATATGAAAGCAGGTAAAATTGCAGGATTAATTTCTTACAATGTAGACCCTATTTATTCATTATCAAATTCATCAGATTTTTCTGAAGGATTAAAAAAGTTAGAATTATCGGTAGCGTTATCAACAGAAAATAACGAAACTGTAAACTCTTCTAATTTTGCATTACCAACTCCACACTTTTTAGAGTCTTGGGGAGATACTCAATTTAACGAAGTGACTTATGGTTTAATGCAACCAACAATTCAGCCATTATTTAATACACGTCAAGTTCAAGATGTCTTATTAAAATGGTCTGGAAACGCAACAAAATATTACGATTATTTAAAAGCTTATGCTGCAGATAATGTTTTAAATGGTAGCTCATGGAATACAGCATTGCATAATGGTTTTTATAATAAAGAAACTATAGATACTATAAGTTTTGAATCTACAGTGGAGATTAATAAAGTGTTAAAAGCTTTATTTAATGCTACAAAAGCTTCTAAGTTTGAGTTAAACTTATATGCTAAAACAGGTTTAGGTGATGGTAAACAAGCAAACAATCCTTGGTTGCAAGAATTTCCAGATCCAATAACAAGAGCTTCTTGGGATAATTACTTAACAATGTCTATTACAGATGCAAAAGAATTAGGTTTTGCAAATCCTGTAAAAGATAACGGAGCTATAGATGGTGATTATGCTAAAGTATCTGTTAACGGTAAAGAAGTTATTGTTCCTGTAATGGTGCAACCTGGTCAAGCGAATGGTTCTTTTGGTTTAGCTTTAGGTTTTGGTAAAATTTTTGGGTTAAAAGAAGAAATGCAAGTTGGTGTTAATGCTTATTCATTATACGCAAACGGAAATAATATACAGTATAATGTAGCTATAGAGAAAGTATCTGGAACACATCAGTTTGCTTGTACACAAGTGCAAAAAACAATTGCTGGTCGTCATGATATTTTAAAAGTAGCCTCATTAAAAGATTACTTAAACGTTGCGCCTAAAGATCATAAGAATGGATGGAATAAGCCTGCTTATGTGTCTTACGATCATCAAGAAGTAGAGGCAAATACGATTGATTTATGGGATGAGCACAACAGAGAAGTTGGCCATCACTTTAACTTATCAATAGATTTAACTTCTTGTACAGGTTGTGGTGCTTGTGTTGTAGCTTGTCATGCAGAAAACAACGTGCCAGTTGTAGGTAAAAAAGAAGTAAGAGTTGGTAGAGATATGCACTGGTTGCGTATTGATAGATATTATTCTTCTGAGGTTGAAACTAGAGAAGAAGCTAAAGAATTAGGTTTAAGTAGAGGTGAAATGTATGAAGCATTAGAAACTGAAGCTGTAAACCCAGAGGTTACTTTTCAACCAATGATGTGCCAGCACTGTAATCATGCCCCTTGTGAGACTGTTTGTCCGGTTGCAGCAACATCACATGGTCGTCAAGGTCAAAATCAAATGGCATATAATAGATGTGTTGGTACAAGATATTGTGCAAACAACTGTCCTTATAGAGTTCGTAGATTTAACTGGTTTAATTATGCAGATAATAACGAGTTTGACTTTAATATGAATAATGACTACGGAAAAATGGTTTTAAATCCAGATGTAGTTGTGCGTTCTAGAGGGGTTATGGAAAAATGTTCTATGTGTATCCAAATGACACAAGCAACAATTCTAAAAGCTAAAAAAGAAGGTAGAGCAGTAAATACAGATGAGTTCGAAACTGCTTGTTCATCTGCATGTACAACCGGAGCAATGGTTTTTGGAGATGTTAATAACGAGAAAGACCAAGTAGCTGCATTAGCAGAAGATAAAAGAGCTTATAATGTGTTAGATTACTTACAGACGAAACCGAATGTAATTTATCAAGTGAAAGTTAAGAATACAAACGAAGCGTAATTAAAAATTAAGATATAAAAATATGTCTCATTACGAAGCACCCATAAGGGAACCTTTAGTATTAGGTGATAAAAGTTATCACGATATTACCGAAGACATTGCAAAACCTATAGAGGGTAAAGCAAACAAAAATTGGTACATCGCATTTTATATTTCTTTAGCAGCAATGCTATGGGGATTTGGGTGTATTTTTTATACCGTTGGAACTGGTATTGGAGTTTGGGGATTAAGCAAGAACATTGGATGGGCTTGGGATATCACAAACTTTGTATGGTGGGTAGGTATTGGTCATGCAGGAACACTTATTTCTGCAGTACTATTATTATTCCGTCAAAAATGGAGAATGGCAATTAACCGTTCTGCAGAAGCAATGACAATTTTTGCCGTTTTTCAAGCAGGATTGTTTCCAATTATTCACATGGGTAGACCTTGGAATGGATATTGGGTTTTACCAATGCCAAACCAATTTGGATCTTTGTGGGTAAACTTTAACTCACCATTATTATGGGACGTTTTTGCAATCTCAACGTATTTATCTGTATCATTAGTTTTCTGGTGGACAGGTTTATTACCAGATTTTGCAATGATTAGAGATAGAGCTGTGAAGCCTTTCCAAAAGAAAATTTACGCTTTATTATCATTCGGTTGGTCTGGTAGAGCTAAAGATTGGCAACGTTTTGAAGAAGTATCTTTAGTACTTGCAGGTTTAGCAACACCATTAGTACTTTCTGTACATACAATTGTATCTATGGATTTTGCTACATCTATTAACCCAGGTTGGCACTCAACAATTTTTCCACCTTATTTCGTAGCAGGAGCAATCTTTTCTGGATTTGCAATGGTACAAACATTATTAGGTATTATGAGAAAAGTTACAAATTTAGAAGATTATATTACACGTATGCACGTAGAATATATGAATATTGTAATTATCTTAACTGGTGGAATTGTAGCAGTAGCTTATGCAACTGAATTCTTTATTGCATGGTATACAGGATCTCCTTACGAGAATTATACATATTTATCTGTAGGTGCTGCAACAGGACCATATGCTTGGGCATTTTATTCTTTATTATTCTTTAATATCTTAACACCTCAGATATTATGGTTTAAGAAAATTAGAAGAAGTTTTATATGGTCATTCATTATTTCAATATTTATAAATATTGGTATGTGGTTTGAGCGTTTCGATATTATTGCAATTGTATTAAGTAAGGGACACTTACCATCAACTTGGTGGCGTTTTGAGCCAACATTTGTAGATGTAGGTATCTTTATAGGAACTATAGGATTCTTCTTTGTGTTATTCTTATTATATGCAAGAACATTCCCTGTAATTGCGCAAGCGGAAGTAAAAACGATACTAAAATCTTCTGGAGAGTTTTACAAGAAGAGAAGAGAACAAGGTATACCAACTAAACCAGCTATTGATGTAGCAAATGTAGCAGGTACATCAGATAAATCAACTAAAGAATAATTATGGAATCATCAAAAGTTATTCACGCATTTTATAATGATGATGAAGTTCTAATGGATGCAGTGAAAGCAGTTAAAGCAGAACATCATCACATAGAAGAAGTATTTTGTCCTTTTCCAGTACATGGATTAGACAAAGCAATGGGATTAGCTCCAACAAGATTAGCAATTACTGCGTTTTTCTACGGAATAACAGGTTTGTCTTTCGCAATTTGGATGACTAATTATATGATGATTCAAGATTGGCCACAAGATATTGGTGGTAAACCAAGTTTTTCTTGGTTTGAGAATATGCCAGCATTTGTACCAATTATGTTTGAATTAACAGTGTTTTTTGCAGCCCATTTAATGGTAATTACTTTTTATATGAGAAGTAGAATTTGGCCATTTAAAGAAGCAGAAAATCCAGATCCAAGAACTACAGATGACCATTTCTTAATGGAAATTCCTGTACATGATAATGTAGAAGAATTAACTTCTTTGTTATCTAAAACAGGCGCTGTAGAAATTAATGTAGTAGATAAGCACTAATCAATAATAATGAAAAACTTAAAATTAATTATCGCTTTAGTTACTCTTACAAGTATTATTTCTTGTAATGATAAACGTACACCGCAATTACAATATATGCCAGATATGTATGTATCTGTGCCTTATGACGCTAATGGTGTTGATGGAGTTAAAGGAGAACCAGTAAATCTAAAACCAGTTGCAGGTACTATTGCAAGAGGAGGATATCCTGCTTATGATATTGCTAATACCATTGAAGGTGCAGAAAAAGCAAAGTCAGATTTAAAAAACCCTTTAGAAGCTACAGAAGCTAATTTAGAAAATGGTAAGGCTATGTATACTATATACTGTGCTTCTTGTCATGGTAAAAAAGGAGATGGTAACGGAATTTTATCTCAGAGAGAAAAATTTGAAGGAATTCCTAATTACACGGATAGAGATATAAACGCAGGTAGTATTTATCATGTAATTATGTATGGTAAAAACCTAATGGGATCTCACTCCTCTCAGTTAACATACAATGAACGTTGGCAAATAGTACATTATGTTGAAAAACTACGTACAGATTTAGCTAAATAATTCCAAAAAGAAAGAATACGAAAGATATGTATCAATTCTCAGGTAAATTAAAAACATTATCATTAGCTCTAATTTTATTAGGTGCAATTGGTATTGCATTTAGTTTTTGGTCTGCTCCAAAAACATTAGAAGCTGCTAAAGAAATTATAGCACAACAATCTTCACATGGTGATGGTCATGGAACTTCTCACGAAGAAGTTAAAACTGATGCTCATCATGATGTTAAAGAAGACAATCATGCCTCTACAAAAGAAAGTCATTCAAAAGTAGAATCTCATGGAGAAAATCATGATGATGATCATGCAGAACATGTTTTTCATCAAATGCAAAATAAACCTTGGGCTGCTGTTTATGTAGCACTGTTTTTCTTCTTAGGAATTACATTGTTAGTTTTAGCATTTTATGCTTCTCAAAGAGTTGCACAATCTGGTTGGTCTGTTGTTTTGTTTAGAGTAATGGAAGCTATAACAGCGAACCTTGTTCCTACTTCGATTATAATGATTATTATTGTTGTTACAGCTGTAATGCATGTAAATCATTTATTTCCTTGGATGGGTGATGGTATCTTTGATCCAACAAGTCCAAACTACGATCCAATTATTGATGGTAAATCTTGGTGGATGAATGTTCCGGGTTGGGCAATAAGAAGTGTTGTTTATTTAGCAATATGGAATGCTTACAGATGGTTTATTCGTAAAAACTCTATTAAAGAAGATACTGCGGAAGATGGTGGTAAAACATATAAATTAAACTATAATATTTCTGTAGGTTTTATATTCTTATTCATGATTTCTGAATCTATGATGTCTTGGGATTGGATTATGGGATTAGATCCTCATTGGTTCTCAACATTATTTGGATGGTATGTATTAGCAAGCTTACTAGTAAGTGCTTTAACAGTAATTGCTTTTGTAACTATCTATTTACGTTCTAAAGATGCTTTACCAGGTGTTAATGATTCTCATATTCATGATTTAACTAAATTTATGTTTGGATTCTCTGTATTCTGGACTTACTTATGGTTTGCTCAATTTATGTTAATTTGGTATGCCGATATCCCTGAAGAAACTACATATTTCGTAGCTAGATTTAATGAATATAAATTACCATTTTTAGGTATGGTAGTAATGAATTTTGCTTTCCCAATATTATTATTACTAAACAGTGACTTTAAAAGTTTACCTTGGTTTGTTGTAATTGGTGGTATAGCAATATTAGGAGGTCATTATATAGATATATTTGTAATGATTATGCCTGCAACTGTAGGTGCGCAATGGTCATTTGGTATAGCAGAAATAAGTTCATTGTTATTCTTTTTAGGTATCTTTATTTATGCAACATTTAGTGCATTTGCTAAAGCGAATCCTATTCCAAAAGGAAATCCTTTCCTAGAAGAAAGTGAACATTTTCACTATTATAATATCGAACACAGAGGAGAAGGATCAGGAGATCATCATTAATAAAAGAAAGAATTAAATTAAATAAGAAAAGATATATATGCTAGCTCTATTTTATATTTTTATAGGTGTTGCAATAGGTGTAAGTTTTTGGCAGATTACTAGAATCATGGATTTTAGAAGTGTTATTGCTACAGACGAAGACAATACAAAACAAGGGAGAAACTCAATATTATTTATGGTGTTTTTCTATGCAATTATGATTTACTGCTTAATTGCTATGAACGTATTAATGTTACCAGAATCTGCTTCAATTGAAGGAGAACATGATGATAATTTATTTAACATTACATTTTGGTTAATTGGTATTGTACAATTTATCATGCAGTTTTTAATTTTCTTTTTTACATATAAGTATAAAGGAAATAAAAATAGAAAAGCTAAATTTTATGCCGATAGTCATAAATTAGAAATTATTTGGACTATAATACCTTCTGCTGTTCTAGTTGTTTTAGTAAGTTATGGATTATGGCAATGGAATAATGTAATGGATTTATCTGATGAAGACGATGCAGTAGTAATTGAAGTCTATGCAAGACAATTCGATTGGCAAGCACGTTATGCTGGTGAAGACAATACTTTAGGCTTAGGTAATGTAAACTACATTAAAGGTATTAATTCTATTGGAGTTGATATGAATGATAAAAATTCACAAGACGATAAGCAAGTTACAGAATTGTATTTACCCAAAGGAAAGAAAGTTCACTTTAAGTTTAGATCTCAAGATGTATTACACTCAGCTTATATGCCTCACTTTAGAGCACAAATGAATTGTGTACCTGGTATGGTAACTGAATTTGGTTTTACACCTAAATTTACTACTGAGGAGATGAGACAACAATCAGAAGTAATTGCAAAAACTGCAGGTATTAATAAAATAAGAAAAGCTAAAGGTGAAGATCTTTACGAGTTTGATTATTTGTTACTATGTAATAAAATCTGTGGAGCATCACATTACAACATGCAAATGAAAATTACTGTTGTAGAACAAGAAGAATATGATAAGTGGATTGCAGAACAACCTACTTTAGCTACTGTTATTAAATAATTAAATTAAGATACTACAAATAAATAGATTATGTCAGAACATCATCATAAAGAAACATTTGTAACAAAATACATTTTTAGTCAAGATCATAAAATGATTTCTAAGCAGTTCTTAGTAACTGGTATGATTATGGGAATCATTGGTGTGCTAATGTCTATGTTATTCCGTTTGCAAATTGCATGGCCAGAAAAATCTTTTTCTATCGTTGAAGCTTTTTTAGGACCTCATCAAACAGATGGAGTAATGAACCCAGATATGTACTTAGCATTAGTTACTATACATGGTACTATTATGGTATTCTTTGTACTTACTGCAGGATTAAGTGGTACATTTTCAAACTTATTAATTCCATTGCAAATTGGTGCTAGAGATATGGCATCTGGTTTTTTGAATATGATTTCTTATTGGTTATTCTTTTTGTCAAGTGTAATTATGGTAATATCATTATTTGTAGAAGCAGGACCAGCATCAGCAGGATGGACAATTTACCCACCTTTAAGTGCATTACCTGAAGCAATTCCAGGATCTGGTGCAGGTATGACATTATGGTTAGTTTCTATGGCTATTTTTATTGCTTCTTCTTTAATTGGATCTTTAAATTATATTGTTACAATATTTAATTTAAGAACTAAAGGGATGAAAATGACAAGATTACCACTTACAATGTGGGCTTTCTTTATCACTGCAATTATTGGTGTAGTTTCTTTCCCAGTATTATTATCAGCAGCTTTATTATTAATTTTTGATAGAAGTTTTGGTACATCTTTTTACTTATCAGATATTTTTATATCAGGAGAGGTTTTACATTACCAAGGTGGTTCTCCAGTATTATTTGAACACCTATTTTGGTTCTTAGGTCACCCAGAAGTATATATTGTATTAATACCCGCTTTAGGTATTACATCAGAAATCATATCTACAAACTCTAGAAAACCAATTTTCGGATATAGAGCAATGGTTATGTCTATTATGGCAATTGCATTCTTATCTACAATTGTTTGGGGTCACCATATGTTTATTTCAGGAATGAATCCTTTCTTAGGATCTGTATTTACATTTACAACATTATTAATTGCGATTCCTTCTGCTGTAAAAGCATTTAATTATATTACTACACTATGGAAAGGTAATTTGCAATTAAACCCTGCAATGTTATTTTCTATTGGATTAGTTTCAACATTTGTAACTGGTGGTTTAACAGGATTAGTTTTAGGAGATTCAGCTTTAGATATTGCTATTCATGATACGTATTTTGTTGTTGCACATTTCCACTTAGTAATGGGTGTTTCTGCAATCTTCGGTATGTTTGCTGGTGTATATCACTGGTTTCCTAAAATGTATGGTAGAATGATGAACAAAACAATGGGTTACTGGCACTTTTGGATTAGTATAATTTGTGCTTATGGTGTATTCTGGCCAATGCATTTTATTGGTTTAGCAGGTTTACCTAGAAGATATTATTCTAATACAGCTTTTCCGATGTTTGACGATTTAGCTGATGTTAATAAAGTAATAACAATTTTCGCATTAGTTGGAGGAATAGCTCAAATTATTTTTATTGCAAACTTCTTTATTTCAATTTATAGAGGAGCTAAAGCAACTCAAAATCCTTGGAAATCTAATACTTTAGAATGGACAACTCCTGTGGAACACATTCATGGAAATTGGCCTGGAAAAATACCAGAAGTTCATAGATGGGCTTATGATTATAGTAAAAGAGTAGATGCTAACGATGATGATAGTGATTATTTACACGGTCAGGATTATGTATTACAAACTACACCTTTATTAGATGGTGAAGAACCATCTTAGTAAAGTATAACTTATATAAAAAGCCTTTCCAATTCGGAAAGGCTTTTTTTGCTTTTTAAGAACCTTATTTTATCATCATAAATCTATTATCTTTGTTGTATGAATGAAAACTTGAATCCTGAAAACACTAATTTATCAAATGAAGATTTAGACGTTGAAAAAAAATTACGTCCTCTTTCTTTTGATGATTTTACGGGTCAAGATCAAGCATTAGAAAACTTAAAAGTTTTTGTTGAGGCTGCAAACCAAAGAGATGAAGCTTTAGATCATACATTGTTTCATGGTCCTCCAGGATTAGGGAAAACTACATTAGCTCACATTTTAGCTAATGAATTAGAAGTTGGTATTAAAGTTACTTCTGGGCCTGTATTAGACAAACCTGGAGACTTAGCAGGTTTACTTACAAATTTAGATGAACGCGATGTTTTATTTATAGATGAAATTCATCGTTTAAGTCCTATTGTTGAAGAATATTTATATTCAGCAATGGAAGATTATAAAATTGATATTATGATTGAATCTGGCCCAAATGCTAGAACTGTTCAAATCAATTTAGAACCGTTTACTTTAATTGGTGCCACAACTCGTTCTGGTTTACTTACAGCACCAATGCGTGCTCGTTTTGGTATTAGTAGTAGATTGCATTATTATAAAACGGAGTTATTAACAACAATCATTCAAAGAAGTTCTCATATTTTAGGAGTGCCTATCTCTATGGAAGCTGCCATTGAAATTGCAGGTAGAAGTAGAGGAACACCAAGAATTGCAAATGCATTGCTACGTAGAGTTCGTGATTTTGCACAGATAAAAGGTGATGGTTCTATTACGATAGAAATTGCAAAATATGCTTTAAAAGCTTTAAATGTCGATGCTCATGGTTTAGATGAAATGGATAATAAAATTTTAGAAACTATTATTGATAAGTTTAAAGGTGGTCCTGTAGGATTGAGTACAATCGCAACTGCTGTATCTGAAAATACTGAGACAATCGAAGAAGTATATGAACCTTTTTTAATTCAACAAGGGTTTATTATGAGAACCCCAAGAGGTAGAGAAGTTACAGAATTAGCATATACTCATTTAGGAAAAACAAAAGGAAGAAATCAAGGAGAATTATTTTAATAGATGCATTAAATTAGTAGCTTTATTTAAGAATAGTTACTAACTATAAAAATGAAAATAAAAAAATTATACCAATATTAGAATGGTTACCTAACTACAACACTTCACTTTTTAAAGGTGATTTAGTTGCTGGTATAACTGTAGGTATTATTTTAATTCCACAAGGTATAGCCTATGCACTTATTGCAGGTTTGCCACCAATTTATGGTTTGTATTGTGCATTAGTACCACAAATAATGTATGCTATTTTCGGATCTTCTAGACAAGTAGCAATAGGTCCTGTAGCAATGGACTCTCTAATTGTTGCAACAGGTGTTTCTACTTTGGCCTTAGCAGGTTCTGAAAGTTATATTTCTATTGCTATTTTACTGGCTTTAATGGTTGGTGGTATTCAGTTTATAATGGGCGTTTTTAGCCTTGGATTTATTGTTAATTTTTTATCTAAACCAGTTATAACAGGTTTTACATCTGCAGTTGCTCTAATTATAGGATTCAATCAATTTAGAAATTTATTTGGAGTAGATTTTGTTCAGAGCGATCAAATTCAATTTGTAGTGGAAGATATATGGATGCAGATTTCCACGTTTAATAAACATACAACAGTTATCGGATTTATTTCTGTAGTTATTATTATTGTTTTTAGAAAAATCAATAAAAAAATACCAAACGCCTTAATTGTTGTTATCCTTGGAATTATTATTATGAAATATTTCGGGAAAAACTTAAACGATGTTTCTATTGTTAAAGACGTTCCTTCTGGGTTACCTTTTTTTGGCGTTCCAGAGCTTGATTTAGATCAAATGAGAGAGTTATTACCAATTGCATTAACACTTGTTATGGTTGGTTATTTAGAAACTATTTCTATAGGTAAATCTTTAGAAGCAAAACAAGATGAATATAGAATAAGACCCAATCAAGAATTAATAGCGTTAGGGTTAAGTAATATGGTTGGCTCATTTTTTAAAGCATATCCAACTACTTCAAGCTTTTCTAGATCTGCTATCAATCAAGAAAGTGGAGCTAAAACAGGAATGGCTGCTTTAATATCTGTAGTAATGGTAATAATTACGTTATTGTTTTTAACACCATTATTTTATCATTTACCAAAAGCCGTATTAGCTGCCATTATTATAGTGGCTGTTTTTGGTTTGGTTAATTTTAAAGAAGCAGCTTTTTTATGGAAAGCTAATAATTTAGATTTCTGGTTAATGCTTTCTACATTTATTGCAACTTTATTTTTAGGTATAGAATATGGTATTATGGTTGGTGTAGGTTTATCTCTAATAGTTTTAATATTTAGAACTTCTAGGCCTTATGTTACAGAATTAGGAAAAGTACCCAACTCTAACTTTTATAGAAATAAAAACCGTTTCGAAGAAGTAATTATTGATGATGATATTTTAGTTTTTAGGTTTGATGCACAAATTTTTTATGCAAATTCAAGTTATTTTAGAGATAACTTAGACGAAATGGCAGCAAATAAAGGAAAGGCATTAAAATTGATAGTATTAGATGCAGAGAGCATTAATAGAGTAGATAGTACAGGTGTAGAAATGTTAAAAGAGCGCATTAAGTACTATAAGAAAAAAGGAGTAGTTTTTTATTTTGCAGGTGTAAAAGGTCCTGTAAGAGATGATTTTTTTAGAAGTGGTATTTTAGAAATTATAGATATCAATCACTTTTTTATGAAATCTAATCAAGCAGTAAAATTTTATAAAACTGGCGATAGAAAACATCAAGAAAAGTATGCAAAATATATACATCAAGCATACAAGTAATTAGGAATCTAATTGATAAATATCATTTTATACAGATAAAACTAAATGTAATTTTAGCAGTTTAAACGAAGTATTTTAGAATATGATTATAGAACAAATTTACACAGGTTGTTTAGCACAAGGAGCCTATTATATAGAGAGTAATGGAGAAGTAGCAATTATAGATCCATTAAGAGAAGTACAAGATTATATAGATAAAGCAGCTAAGAATAATGCTAAAATTAAATATATTTTCGAAACTCATTTCCATGCAGATTTTGTAAGCGGTCATGTTACCTTAGCAGAAAAAACGGATGCAAAAATAGTGTTTGGCCCTTCTGCAAAAACAAATTTCGATGCAATTATTGCGAATGATAATCAGGTTTTTAAAGTAGGTGATATTACAATTACAGTTTTACATACTCCAGGTCATACAATGGAAAGTAGCTGTTATTTATTAAAAGATAAGAATGGAAATAACCATGCAATTTTTAGTGGAGATACGTTGTTCCTTGGAGATGTTGGTAGACCAGATCTTGCTCAAAAAGGAGCAGTGACTGAAAAAGATTTAGCAGGTTTTTTGTTTGATAGTTTACGTAATAAAATAATGCCTTTAGCAGATGATGTTATTGTTTATCCTGCACACGGTGCCGGTTCTGCTTGTGGTAAAAACCTAAGTAAAGAAACTGTTGGTACAATTGGTAATCAGAAAAAAACCAATTATGCTTTAAGAGCAGATATGACCAAAGAAGAATTTATTAAAGAAGTTACAGACGGCTTATTACCACCGCCTGCTTACTTTCCTTTAAACGTAAAATTAAATAAAGAAGGTTATAAATCATTAGATGAGATTGTTGTAGGTTCTAAAAAACCTCTTACTGTTGCAGAATTTGAATTAATTGCAAATGAAACGGATGCTATTGTTTTAGATGTTCGTCATCAGTTTGAATTTATAAAAGGATTTATTCCTCAATCTATTTTTATAGGTTTAGGAGGTACATTCGCACCTTGGGTTGGCGCCTTAATAAAAGACATTACACAACCAATATTACTTATTACACCTGTTGGAGAAGAAGAAACAACAATAACACGTTTGTCTAGAGTTGGTTTTGATAATGTATTAGGGTATTTAGATGGTAGTTTTGATTCTTGGAAGAAATCAGGTAAAGAAATTGATACGTTAACTTCTGTTTCTGCAGATGTATTAGAACAAAAAATAAATGAAAAAGCTATTGTTTTTGATGTTAGAAAACCGGGTGAATATGAAAATGAGCATATAGAAAATGTACCAAGTATACCTTTAGATTTTTTAAATAACCATATTTCTGAGTTTCCTAAAAAAGGAGATTTTTATGTGCATTGTGCTGGTGGTTATCGTTCTGTAATTGCAGCTTCAATTTTAAAAGCACGTGGTTTTCATAATGTAATTGATGTTGCTGGCGGTTATGCTGCTATTAGAAATACAGGAATTAAAAGAACTGATGTAGCCGTTTGCCCATCAACATTAAAATAAACGAAATGAAAAATATTTTCTCTCTTCTATTGATGAGTTTCTTTTTTATCAATTGTAGTTCTCAAGAAGGTGTTAATACAATTTCTACATCAGAATTAAAAGAGATATTAAAAAAAGGAGATGTTCAATTAATAGACGTTAGAACACCTAAAGAAGTAAAAGCAGGTTTTATAGAAACAGCAAAGTTTGCCAACTATTTTGATGCTAACTTTTACACAAGAGTTTCTAAGCAATTAGATAAAACAAAGCCTGTTTATTTATACTGTAGAAGCGGAAATAGAAGTGGTAAATCTGCAAAAATATTACAAGACAAAGGTTATAAAGTCTATAATGTTTTAGGTGGATATAATAAATGGAAGCAAGAAAAATAAAAATTATGACAACAGATATTCGTATAGAAAATTTAAAGTGTGGTGGTTGTGCAGCAACCATTAAAAAAGGATTATTAAGTATAGATGCTATTGAAGAAGTAACTGTAGATGTAGAAAAATCTATAGTTTCTATAACTTCAGATAATGATAATTTAGAAATTGTAAAAGATAAATTATCTAAATTAGGATACCCAGAAGTTGGTGATAAAAATACCATTGTACATAAAGCAAAATCTTTTGTTAGTTGTGCTGTAGGTCGAATAGATTCATAAAAAAAGCGAGCTTAATACTCGCTTTTTTTATGAGTATCAATATCATAATTAGTAGATAAGCAGCTATGATTTTGAATACAGTTTTACTTTCTGATTTTTATTGATTTAGTACATATTTATCCAACATATCTAAAAATCTTTCATCACTCATTCCTGTTCGATTAAACATAATTATACTTCCAATTCCTTTATCTGGATAAATTCTTATTTCGCAGTAATAGCCACCACCACCTCCTGCATGTGTTACATACTTATTTTCGCCCAATTTCCCACTAAACCATGATAAACACATTCCAGTAGGTTTGCTACTTTTTGTAAAGTTTTCTGTAAAAAGCATTTTCTTGTATTCTTCTTTTATTAACCTACAATTAGGCTTTAATAATTCTTGTCCGTATTTCACTAAAGCAGTAGAATTTCCAACTAAACCTCCGTAAGGAGCACCATTAACATAGAAATTATTAAATGAATTCCATTTCCCTTGAGTTGTATTCATAAATTTAGATTTGTCTATCATAAAGCCCAAAATAGCATTTGAAAAACTGTATTTTTTATGATACCCTTTTGCATGCTGTTTAAAATTGCTTATAGTAAAATCCATTTCTTCATTCTTAATACCTAATATTTCTAAAATATTTACACGAATATATTCTTCATAAGAAATTCCCGAAATATTTTCAATTAGACGACCAAGAAGTACATAACCAAGATTTGAATATGTATATTTTTCATTTGGACCTGATTTTGTCTTTTTGTTTGAGGTAAAGATTTGGTTAAAAAAGTAGTTTCTGTCAAATAGCTTGTGCTCATCTGTTAGATGAATCCAACTTAAAGGTATTGGATTAGGAATGCCACTTGAGTGATTTAATAATTGACGTACGGTAATCCTAGATGAATAAGGAAAATTTGGTAAGTAAGTAATTACAGGTTGTTCTATATCAATTTTTTTCTGTTCTGCTAATTGTAAAATAGCTAAAGCTGTAAATGTTTTAGTTATAGAATATAGATTATAAGTAGTGGTTTTAGATGTCTTCTTATTGTTTTTTATGTCTGCAAATCCTCCTAGAAATTTATGTATGATAGTGTCTTGATTAAAAATAAAATACTGAACAGAAGGAGTTTTATTTTTATGAATTTGTTTAGTTAAAATAGTATCAATTTGGTTCATTTTTCTTGTTTGAGAATTGCAAGTTACACTCAACATTATGGCCATAATTATGAATGTAATTTTTATCATTTGCATATTTTAATGTTTATACAAAGATGATATAGTTCGTTACTATTTTCATTAACAAATGATAAAACCGTATTATCGTACTAATTCACGTCTAAGTCTGCTAAGAGATATATTTGTAATACCTAGATATGAAGCAATGTCTGTATGAGGAATTAGGTTTTCAAGCAAAGGATATTGTTCTCTAAATTTTAGAAGTCTTTCTTTTGCGGTTAAAGAGGCCATTCCAATTTCTTTATCCACTTTATTGGATAGTTCAGTTCGTAAGACAGTATTCCCAAATTCTCTAATGTTTAGATTGTTTACCATCAACATTTCAAATTTTTTGGCACCTATAGTTGCTAAACTAATATTAGTTAGCGATTTAAAGTTTAGCATTGATGCTTTCTTTTGTGTTCTGGTATTATATGGAGAAAGTATTGCTTTCGAACTAAAGAATGAGAGCGTTATCTCTTCACCTTCCGGACTTATTAAAAAACTCTTGCAAATTCCGTCGAGTAGGAAGTATTCTTTTTTGTTAGGTCTATCTTTTTTAATAAAAATCTCTCCTTTTTGATAATTTTCTATTTCTACAAGTGATTCTAGCTCATTTAGCGAATTGACAGATAAAGGGTATATAGAGTTTATTATTTCTTGTATCATTCTATTTGTCTTTTTAGTTGCTAATGTGAGTTTTGATAAGCGTCTTTTTAATATTGAATCAGATACAATAAAGACGACTTATACTCAATATTAGCTAAGTTAGTTTTTTTAAACTAAAAAGTCAATTGGTATATGCTCAGTTTTAACCAAAAAAATCTCAAGCTTTCACTTGAGACTTTTATCACTTTATAAAAAGTTTCTTCTAAAATTTTAAAGTAACACCCACTAAAAAATTTCTTGTTGCCTGTGGGTAAAAACCTGCACCGTCTACGGTTGTTGCAGTTCCTGGATTAGACCAAGTATCATCATAAGTATAATAATAACCTCTGTCTACATATTCTTTATTAAAGATGTTGTTTACCAATGCAGTAAATACAATAGATTTAAAAATTTTATCTGTTTCTAATTCGTAAACGAAATTTAAATCACTAGTAAAAAAACCTTCTAAAACATCTAAGTCAGATACTTTACTATTAATATTACTCATGTATTGTTTACCAACATATTTAGATAAAAAAGCAATTTGTAAGTTTTCTAAAGGTTTGTAAACCAAAGAATTTCCGAAAACAATATCTGGCGAAAAAGTAATTGGCGTATTTCCTAAATTTTGTAAAACACCATCTACGTTTGCATTAAAATCTTTATTCATATTTCTACTTAAAGAAATATTAGGTAATATAGAAAATTGCTCAGAAAGTGTAATATCTGCATCAATTTCTAAACCAAATCTATAACTTTTTCCACTAGATTCACGTAAAGGCTCTCCTGTATTTTGATCTATTGCACCCGTTAATACTAACTGATTTTGATAGTTCATATAATACAAATTGGTGTTTATTTTTACGTTATTATTAGAAAGTCTCCAACCTAATTCGAAATCGTCTAAACTTTCGTGTTGCGAAATCCCGCCTTCAAAATCGTTTCTGTTAGGCTCTTTGTTTGCTCTTGCATACGACGTATAAAAACTGTTATTGTCATCTAACTTATAAGTTAAACCTAATTTAGGGTTAAAGAAACTAAAGTCTTTATCTACATTTATAGGATCTCTGTCAGAAGTTAATCCGTTAGTTGTATAGTTTACAAATCTACCTTGTAAATCTACAAAAGCTTTAAAATTGTCAGAAAGCGTAAAAGTAGCTTTAGAAAAAACACTAAAATCAGACTTTTTAGAATTACTCTCATAATAACGGTCTCTAATATTTGTGTTAGCAGCTAAATCGCTTCCCCAAATAATTTCTCCGTAATGACTGTTTTTGTAGTAGTTTGATGAAAAACCAGAAATAACTTCTACTTTTTCATTCTTATAATTAGCATTAAAGTTTAAAACATAAAAATGATTGTCTAACCATCTATCTACAATTACATCGCTACCATCTACGATTAAATTATCGTAATCTGCGGCATCTCTACCACCTTTAAACTGTTCGTAATAACCTAAACCTCTCGTGTAGTTTAAACCAATATTAGTAGACCAATTTTCGTTTAATTTTTCGTTCCAGTGTAGTTGATAATGATCTTGACTGTAGTTGTCTGTTTCATTGTCATACGTATATGGGTTATATCTTCTATCCGTTGCTAATTGAGCAGCATCTATACCTTCCCAAGATTGGTAGGTATATTCTTTACCTCCAAAAACAATGGCTTTAATTAAAGTGTTTTCATCAGAGTAACTACCTTGTAAAAAGTACGATTTTAAATCAGAAAAAGCTCTGTCTACATAACCATCAGAATAAATTTTAGAAACACGACCTGCCAATTCAAAATGATCGTTTACTTTACCTGTTGTAAATTTTACAGTATGTTTTCTTGTGTTGTAAGAACCAAAAGAGTTAGATATTTCTCCACCAGCATCTTCAGAAATAGCATCCGTTAAAATATTTAAACTTGCACCAAAAGCACCAGAACCGTTGGTAGATGTACCAACACCACGTTGTAATTGTAAACTTTGTGTAGAAGAAGCAAAATCTCCTAAGTTTACCCAAAAACTACCCTGACTTTCAGAATCGTTAAAAGGAATACCGTTTAAAGTAACATTTACTCTAGAAGCATCAGAACCACGAACACGAATGTACGTATAACCAATACCAGCACCAGCATCAGAAGATGAGATTACGTTTGGTAAATAGTTCATTAAAACAGGAATGTCTTGCCCTAAATTACGTTTTGCAATTTCTTTTTTGGTAAGATTAGAATGCGTTACAGGCGCATCTGCTTTTACTCTAACTGCAGCTACTAAAACTTCGTCTAAAAGCGTAGCATTTGGGAATAATGTAAACTCTATTTCTTTGTTTTTAGATACGGAAATTTCTTTCGAAACCGTTTTGTATCCTAAAAAAGAAACCTGAATTGTATAATTTCCTTTACTAAGGTTTACAGAGAACAAACCATCAAAATTGGTAGAAGTTCCTGTATTGTTTTCTTTTACCAAAACAGTTGCTCCTGGTAAAGATTCATTGTTTTCATCTACTACTTTTCCTTTAAGTGTAAATGATTGGGCGTTTACAAGTATACTTGCAAACAAGAATAAAAAAAGGTAATTTTTTTCATTTTAAATAATTTAAAACGAATAAAAAGAGGTAATTATTCTTGTAATTAATATTGAATAATTAGTTGTCATTACGAGGAGTTTACGACGTGGTAATCTCAAGATTGCTTCAGAATAATTCTTCGTAATGACTTTGTTATAAATCCCTAAACAGCATTATCTGTTCTAGGTTCATTGGGTATGATCTCAGCCTTAAAAAGTTGAAAGTTTAGAAAGTTAAAAGTTGTAAAGTCTGTTGAGACTGAAAACTGTTAACTAAAAACTGCCAACTAAAATTAGCACCCCTTTATGAGAACGGCGCAAAAGTAATTTGGATTTTTTTAATAGAAAACAAAAAAGTGATTTTATTTTTAGAAGCTATTTCCAGCTTTCACTACTCGCTTTTTTTATGTTGTATTTATTTTGCTTCTGTATACTTTTAGAGGTAATTTTCTTTTTAAGAATATATCTTTTAATTTAGTTTAATATAAAAAAGAGCTCAAACATGCCGTTCAATCTGGGCTAAACTTGTTTGCTTTTTTAATGTTTAATCTAACTTTGGTTTTTTTCTTAAAGCCTTTTTTACGGAAACTCGTTTCTTATTTTCTGCTTTCCTTTTAACAGAAGCTTTACTAGGTTTAGTAGCTCTTCTTTTTTTGGGCGAATTAAATTAGTTTTTAAAACGGTAATAAAACGTTTTATAGCTATGTCTTTATTTCTGTGTTGAGAACGAGATTCTTCGCAAAATAAAATAAGAATATTCTCTTTTGTTAATTTAGATGAAAGCTTTAATTTTAAAAGTTCTTTTTCGTTAAAAGATAAAGAATTAGAGTTTTCTAAATCAAATGATAGTTCAATTTTAGAAGAAGTTTTATTTACATGTTGTCCTCCAGCACCAGAACTTCTAATCGCTTTAAAGTTTATTTCTTTTAAAATAGTTTCAATATTCATAGTGGATTATTTCTACTTATCGTTTTGCATACTGTAACATCTAGTAATTTTGTAATTCGTAAAATTGTAAAAAGATGTTTTCTTAATAATCATAAGAATTACCAAAATCGTTATTCTGATGCATAAAATGCATGTCTATATCTTGTAAAGAATCTGAAAAAGAATGTAGATTTTCTTTATCAGATATAATTTTATTAATTGCGTCTGTTGCTTTTTTTAATCGGGTTTCTCTATCTCCTTTTAATAAAATATATGGTCTGTTGTGCTTTTTTAAAGCATCTTCAAAGGCATTAAACATTTCTAAACGCAATTCTGGTCTGTCTCTTAAATCATCTTCTTCCCAAGGCGTATCTATATAAGTTAATAGATATAAATCATATTGGTTTTCGCTTGCAGCTTTGTTTAATTTTTCATCAACAAAACCACCATAAAACTCTTCTGAATATACTTTAGTTTCTAACAAATCGGTATCGCAAATAAGTACTTTATCTGCCTTTTTAGCTAAAGTATTTTCTAGTTTCATTTGCCCAATTGCAATAGGGATTAAATCACTAGCTTCACAAGTTTTACGTTCGTTATTCCATTTTTTCTGAAGATATTTTCGTGCGTATTCAGGCGCCCAAACTGTATTGTAATAACGCGCTAATTGTTTAGAAAGTGTTGTTTTTCCTGTAGATTCAGGACCAAATAAAACAACTTTTACGATGTTAATGGGTTTTTGTTTAAGTTTTTTTCCATGCTAAATAACCAAATATGGCAATAAATGTAAATCCTAAGTATTGTAAACTAGTAAATGTAAAACCTTTGTAAAAATATAAAGGTATAGAAATGATGTTACCTGCAATCCAAAAAAGCCAGTTTTCTATTTTTCGTTTTGCCATTAACCACATACCTACAAAGAAAATTGCTGTTGTAATGGTATCTGCATACGCAACCCAAGAAGTCCATTTATCGAACATTTTATAAACTACAAAAACAAAAATAAGTGTTGTAAAAAAGATATAAATAGATGTTTTCTGCTCTTTTTTTGTAGTTCTAGAAATTTGTGTAACATGTGTTTCATCAACTTTACGAGTCCAAATATACCAACCATAAACACTCATTATAAAATAATAACCGTTAATCATCATATCTCCTAAAAGTTCCCATTTTAAAAGCAGATATACAAAAATTGAAGTACTAATCATTCCCGTAGGAAAAACCCAAACCTTATTTTGTTTGGAATACCAAACAGATAAAAAACCAAAAATTACAGCAATAATTTCTAAAGTAGTTTCTGTAGTAGAATAGGTTTTATATTGACCAAAAAGGAAATTGAAAATTTCTGACATTATAGGTTTTTTAAAGTTGTAAATTTAAGGTTTTCTATTTGTTAGAAAAGAGAAACAAATAATATTAAAGATATTTTTTCCTAAAAAAATTGGTGTTTCACCAGTTTTTAATTTAAAAAAACGAGAAAAGTATCCGTAATCAGAAAAGTTAAGCATTTCAGATATAGAAGCTAAGTTATTTTCAGAATGAATAATTAGTCTTTTAGATTCTAAAATAATCCTTTCTGCAATAAGTTCATTTGTAGTTTTATTTATTGTTTTTTGTACAACTCTGTTTAAATGTTTTGTTGTTATGTTTAATTTATCGGCATAAAATTTTGGTAGTTTTTCTGTGTAAAAATTATCATTAATAAGCTTTTCTAAGTTTTCTAAAATAATAGAATAACTATGCGAAACTAGCTTTTCTGTATTCATGTTTGCTGTGTAAGCTCTAGTTAATTCGATATAAATACTATTTATTAGATTTATTATTTTTAATTCTTTTAAAAGGTTATTTTGATGAAACTCTTTATAGATTTCTTCAAATTTAGAAGTTAAGTTACTAGTTTTAGCAAAATCTAATTCTAATAAAGGCGGATTCTGATTCGAATAATAAAAAGGAAATGAGTTAAGCGTATGATCTAAAAACTTTAGTTCATAAAATTCTTGCGAATGGAAAAAAATATATCCTTCTGGTTTAGTACTAAAACTCCAAGAATGTGTTTGCCCTGGTTTTAAAAAGAAAACTTTTCCAGGTTGTACAGCGTACGAATTAAAATCAATTTCATGGCTTCCTAATCCTTCAGTAAAAATTACACATAAGTAAAAGTTATGACTGTGAGGCTTCACTATTAACTTACTATTTAATGCTACATGACTAGAAAAAGTATTGATATAGAAATCTTTTAAAGATTCAGATTCTTGAAACTGATTAATTTTTAAAACAGGTATTTTCATAATGATGTCCTAAAAGTACAAAAATTGGCGAGTAAACTATATATTAAAATTTGTTTTAACATCTTAATTTTGCAGTATTATTAAATTAAGTAATATGTCTAGTGTACTACAAGTCTTAAAATGTAAATGTCCTAATTGTAAAAAAGGAAATATCTTTAGTAATTTAGGAAACCTTCTGTTTTTTAGAGCGCCAAAAATGAATAGTACATGCAACACATGTAATTTTAAATTTGAAAAAGAACCAGGTTTCTTTTTTGGAGCTATGTTTGTAAGTTATGCTCTTGTAGTTGCAGAAATGGTTGCAAGTGTAGTTTTGTTACGATTTTTATTAGGTCTTTCTTTTGTATATGTAATAGCTTCTGTACTTATAATGGTACTTTTATTAAGTACGTTTAATTTTAGAATTTCTCGTTCTATCTGGATTTATATGTTCTATAAAAACAATTAGCATCTTTTCTAAGTAAGGAAAAAATTATTTTAGTAAGCAAATACACAGGTAAAACCTTCAAATTCTAAAAACTGAATATTGTATGAAGATTCTTCGCCATTATATCGTATTTCTCCAGAAGTTTTTTCATCAGCAAATCTAAAATCATCAACGTAAATATGATGTAGAAAGAGTAATTTTTTCTTTCCATATATTTTGTATAAACTTTCTTTTGCTCCCCAAACTATGGTTAGTTTACTAATTAAAGCATCATGATTTGCAATGGTTTTATATTCTTCTACAGGTGTAAATTTATGTGCTATTTTTAAAATTTTATCACGCTGTTTTTCAATATCAATACCAACATGTAAAGTATCAGAAATTATTAAACCAGAAAAAGTAAAGGAATGTGTAATAGAAATGTATTTTCCATCCTTTAAATGCGGTTTTCCAAACTCATCATAAATTAAATCAGCATCAGAATAACCAACTTCTTTTAATAAATGACGCACACTTAAAAAACCTTTTTGGTGTAATTCAGATTTCATTCCATTTAAACGATTTCTACTTTTATCAGTAAGTAAAACGTTCGTATTTAAATCATTAAAAGATTCTTCAATCTTCCAAATTAATACCTTTGTTGTTTTATTAACCGTTAATGTTTTGTAAAGAGCCATATATTTTAAATATCTAAGTAGTATCTTTGCACTTCGAAAAAATAGAATATAAATATACATAATATGAGCACAAAAACCGCTACATACGTACCATTTAAAGTTAAAGATATTTCTTTGGCTGATTGGGGGAGAAAAGAAATTGAATTGGCAGAAGCAGAAATGCCAGGATTAATGTCTTTAAGAGAAGAATATAAAGATAGCCAACCATTAGCAGGATCTAGAATTGCAGGTTGTTTACACATGACAATTCAAACGGCTGTTTTAATTGAAACTTTACAAGCTTTAGGGGCGGAAGTTACTTGGAGTTCTTGTAATATTTTTTCTACACAAGATCAAGCCGCTGCTGCAATTGCTGCTGCAGGAACGCCTGTATATGCATGGAAAGACATGACAGAAGAAGAGTTTGACTGGTGTATTGAGCAAACTTTATTCTTTGGAGAAGACAAAAAGCCATTAAACTTAATTTTAGATGATGGTGGAGATTTAACAAATATGGTTTTAGATCGTTACCCAGAATTAGCTGCTGGAATTAATGGTTTATCTGAAGAAACTACTACAGGAGTTCACAGATTGTATGACAGAGTAAAGGCAGGTACTTTACCAATGCCAGCAATTAACGTAAACGATTCTGTAACTAAATCTAAATTCGATAATAAATACGGTTGTAAAGAATCTGCAGTAGATGCAATTCGTAGAGCAACAGATATTATGTTAGCAGGTAAACGTGTAACTGTTTGTGGTTATGGAGATGTTGGTAAAGGTACAGCAGCTTCTTTTAAAGGTGCAGGTTCTATTGTAACTGTTACAGAAATTGATCCTATTTGTGCTTTACAAGCTGCAATGGATGGTTTTGAAGTAAAAAAATTAGAAACTGTTGTTGCAAATTCTGATATCATTATTACAACTACAGGTAATAAAGACATTATACAAGGTCGTCATTTCGAAGCAATGAAAGACAAAGTAATTGTTTGTAATATTGGACATTTCGATAATGAAATTGACATGGCTTGGTTAAACGCTAATCATGGTAATACAAAAGATACTATTAAGCCACAAGTTGATAAATACAACATTGCTGGTAACGATATTATTGTTTTAGCAGAAGGGCGTTTAGTAAACTTAGGCTGTGCAACAGGTCATCCAAGTTTTGTAATGAGTAACTCATTTACAAACCAGACTTTAGCGCAAATCGAACTTTGGAATAACAAAGAAGCGTACGGAAACGATGTGTATATGTTACCAAAACATTTAGATGAAAAAGTAGCAAAATTACACTTAGCAAAAATTGGTGTTGAGTTAACTGAGTTAAGAGAAGATCAAGCTTCTTATATTGGTGTAACTGTAGAAGGTCCTTATAAACCAGAACATTATAGATACTAAATTATAGTCATTGCGAGGAAGTAATGACGAAGCAATCTCATTTTTAGATTGTAAGAATTTTTAAAAAAACTCTTTCACTTGAGCTGAATTTATTTCAGTTTCTTTGAAGGAGTTTTTTTATTTGGGCGTTTTAGCAGGCTTTCGCTACTCGCTTTTTTGTTGAAAAAACAAAAAGAGCTCAAACAAATCGCTCAATCCTTAACGCAGCTTTCAGAATTTTTAAAGAAAACTGTTACATCGAGTGAATTTGATTTTTTATCAAATTTGTATCGAGATGTTTTATAAAGATTACTTTTTAGTATTTTGCAGAAGCTTAATCAACCTAAAATGCAACTTACCAAAAAAATAGGCTTACTTCTAGGTCCAATATTATTTTTCATCATTCAATTTACACCAATAACATTCGTATCTCAAAAAGCAGATGCAGTAATTGCAGTTGCCATTTGGATGGTAATTTGGTGGATTACAGAAACTGTAAACATAGCAGTTACCGCTTTGTTACCATTAATACTTTTTCCGCTTTTAAAAGTAATGCCAATTGCAGATGTTGGCGCAAATTATGGAAGTCCAATTATCTTTTTATTCTTTGGTGGTTTTGTATTGGCGTTGGCTTTAGAGAAAGTAAACTTACATAAAAGAATCGCTTTAAATATTGTAAAGTTGACAGGTACAACACCAGAAAAAGTGGTGTTGGGTTTTATGTTGGCAACTGCTTTTATGAGCATGTGGATTAGCAATACAGCGTCTACAGTGGTTATGTTACCAATAGCAATATCTGTTATAAAACTATTAATAGATGACAAAGACGGATTTACAAAAGGCGATAAAAATTTTGCATTAAGCATAATGTTAGGAATCGCTTTTGCAGCAAATGCAGGCGGAATTGCAACCGTTATTGGTACACCACCAAACTCAGTTTTAATAGGTTTGTTAGAAAATCAATATAACATTCAAATCTCCTTTTTAACATGGATGAGTTTTGGTTTGCCTTTTTCAATACTAATAATAACTGCAGTGTATTTTGTATTGGTAAAATGGATGTTTCCTTGCAAAGGAATTGTATTTACATCATCAGCAAATTTAATATCAGAAGAAATTAAAAAGCTGGGAAAAATATCCAAAGAAGAAAAAAGAGTACTAATTATTTTTGCAATCACCGTTTTTTTATGGATTACAAGAACTATTATTAATAGCGTATTTCCAGGATTAAAATTGTCTGATACTGTTATCAGTTTAATTGGTGCAGTTTCTTTATTTGCAATTCCTATGAATTGCAAAAAAGGAAATTTTATCTTAGAATGGAATGATACAGAAAAATTAGCTTGGGGAATTTTACTGCTTTTTGGAGGAGGTTTAGCACTCGCAAAAGGGATGGCTTCTAGTGGTTTGGTCGCTTTAATTACAGACACAATTGCAGCAGGTAATTTTAATATACTATTTACAGTTTCTCTATTAATTGTTTTAATGTTATTTATGACGGAGTTAATGAGTAATGTTGCTCTAGTTGCTGTTTTAGCTCCTGTTGTTGCTGGTATTGCAATTGGGTTAAATATTCCTATTCTTAATTTATTAATACCAGTTACAATGGCTTCTAGTTGTGCATTTATGTTACCAATGGCAACGCCACCAAACGCAATTGTTTTTGTAAGTGGCTATGTAAAAGTGAAAGAAATGGTTAGAGCAGGTGTTATTTTAAATATAATTGCTGTGGTGTTATTAATCTTGTATTATCAGTTTATAATTCCTTTATTTTTTTAATTTTAAGATTGTAAATTTTCCGTTTTTATTTAGAATAATAAAATGTAAAACACCTTTAATTGTAATTTGTTTAATTGCTTTTGCATTCTTGTTATTAAAGTAACTTCCGTCATTTAAAAAAGAAAAATTTCCTTCCTTACTTCCTAATAAAACATAGCCTTTAGAAGCATCATATTTAATGGTTTCTACTTCAGCTTCTGAGATGTTTCCAACTCCGAAAATATCAAGAAAACCATCATTATTTATATCAGTAATTTCTATACTTAATGTTGGAGAAAACTGTGCTTCATTTGGTAATTCTTGAACTTTAAATTTTCCGTTTCCTTTGTTTTTTAAAATGATTGATGCAAAACTATGTGTTTGTAAATGAGTTGCTTTTTCTAGTTTTTCTGATCCATAAATTTCTGGCATTGTAGAGGAAGCAAATGCTGCAAATGTTTTTACTTTTTTTCCTAAAAATGGAGTTTGTTGTGTAGAACATTCTTTACCACGAACGGGTAATAAATTGCCTGTTTTAGAAACTTTGCTTAAGGCAATGTCAAAACTTTTATTATCATCAAAATAATCTGCATAAATATGTAGTGGTTTCTCTTTGGTAGGATGAAATTTATTGTTTTTACCCCAATTACCAATTATATAATCTACGTTGCCGTCTTTGTCTAAATCGGCGGCTGTTATGGTTTGAAACCAACCGTTAACATTGGTAACACCTTCTATATTTTTTAAATAGAATTTATTGCTTTTGTTTTCATAAAAAGTAACAGACATCCATTCTCCAATTACAATTAAATCTAAATCTCCATCAGTATCAAAATCAGAGAAAAGAGCATCATTTATCATTTTTAGATTGGAGATATCATCAAATTTTGTATCAATAACATTGGTATATTTTCCGTTATTGTTCTCAAGAAAATAAGGTTTATCAGCTAAAGGATATTGACCATGTTTTACATTGCCGCCAATAAAAATATCTAGATCACCATCATTATCATAATCTGCATATGCAATTCCTTTTGAATTGGTTTTAATGTTTGGTAATGCACCTTTTCTAAAATTTCCTTTTCCATCATTAATATAGATTCTGTCTTGTAGTAAATTACTACCTTTTTCAACCTCATAACCACCAGAAGTTACCAATAAATCTAAATCTCCATCAGTATCAATATCTAAAAAATTGGCATCTGTATCTTCAAATTTTTTATCAATAGTAAAAAGTTTTTTATTTGTTTCTGTAAAGTTTCCGTCTTTAGTTTGAATATACATTGCCGCTTTTTCTCCTTTTGCGTTTCCAACATAAAAATCTTCTAAACCATCATTATTTATATCAGCAATTGCAAAAGCTGAGCTTCTTTCAGATTGTTTTTGCGGTAATAATATTTGGTGCTTAAAATCATCGAAATTATTTTCTTTTTGATGATAATGAATTCCAATATCTGTGGGATTAATTTTGGTAAATAATGCCGATTCAGATTTTTTTACAATTGTGTTATCAGTAGCATCCTTATAATCAATAGTAATTGTAGAATTTATTTTTTGATTTAATAATTTTTGTGATCTCCCATTTTTCCAATCTACAAGAATACTATCAATTTTAGTATTTTCACCTAACCCAAAATTTAATTTATTACTAACGGAAGATTGAAAACCTCTACTTATATATTGTTGTTTAGATTGTTTTAATTCTTCAGAAAAAACAGTAACCGTTGCGCCAATTCCTAAAATGTTTTTTTAGTACCTTTTAAAACTACAGTTACAAAGTTTTTAGTGGCATTGTTTTTATAAATAGAAGCTTCTTCTGCTTGGTTATTTACAATTAAATCTAAATCGCCATCATTATCTAAATCTGAATAAACAGCTCCGTTAGAATTAATTTTAGCTTCAAAGCCCCAATTTTTAGATGTATTTTCAAAAGTTAAATCTTGTTTGTTTCTATAAATATAATTGCTTAATTTATGAGATGGCATCATTTTAATTGCTTGTTCTAGAGAAACTTTTTTACGATTTTTAATGTTATTTCGCATTTGATTTCTAAAATCCTGATTCGATAAATCATGCTCAATTCCGTTTGTTACAAACACATCCTTAAAACCATCATTATCAAAATCTGCAATTAGTGGTGCCCAACTCCAATCTGTTTTTGCGATTCCTGCTAATTGTCCAATTTCAGAAAACATTCCGTTGCCATTATTTAGTTGCAACATATTAGACATGTATTGATGATGATATCCCATATTTACCAATTGATGAAAATTAGAAATACTCATGGTTGCCATGTTTTCTTTACCACGAATATGGTCTTCTGCCATCATATCTAAAACAATTAAATCGGGTTTTAAATCGTTATTAATGTCTGCAAAATCAGAACCCATACTATTGGAAGAAATGTGATTGAAATGTTTTAAAGCTTGGTCTTTAAAAGTTCCGTTTCCTTGGTTAATGTATAAAAAATCGGGTTCTAAAAAGTCATTTGCTACAAAAATATCTGGTAAATTATCGTTGTTAAAATCCCCAATAGAAGCACTTAATCCCCAAGCTTTATTTAAAATCCCTGCTTCCTTGGTAACATTTGTAAAGGTTGTTCCATCATTTCTAAATAATTGATCGGAATTGTATTCTTCTTTTGTAATTTGAAGTCTTGGATCTAGATTTACATTATTTCTAAAATCTTGACGATGATTTACCAAATACATATCTAAATCGCCATCAGTATCAAAATCGAAAAAATAGGCTTGTGTAGAAAAACCGAAATGATCTAAACCATAACTTGCTGCATTTTCTTTAAACGTATTGTTTTTCTGGTTGATAAATAACTTGTTTTTTCTATTCTGATGACTTTGTAAAGAACCCGATTTACAAACGTAAATATCTAACCAACCATCATTATTAATATCTACCATTGTAACACCGGTAGTCCAACCAATTTCATCAGTAACCTTTGCTTTTACAGTGATGTCTTTAAATTCAAAATCGCCATTATTTAGGTATAATTTGTTCGATTCTTGATTAGAAGTAAAGTAAATATCATCTAAACCATCATTATTAATATCTCCAACAGCAACGCCACCACCATTATAAATGTAAGCGTAATTTAAAAAATTAAAATAGAGGTTCTCTTTAACCCTATTTTTAAAATGAATGTTTGTGTTTTCTGCGGATAAAAGACTAAACTGTTTTGTTGTTTTTGTTGGGGAACTGCAAGAAAAAAATAAAACCAAAATGATTAAAAAGAAAAATGTGCTGTTCGGTTTCATTGACGAGTGTTATTTTAATTCTAAAAAGTGATTTATTAAATTGTCTATGGGTCTTCTTATAAAGCTACCTGGTTTAATTTGGTGTTTTTTTAGTTCTTTAATAATATATTTTTTACTAAAAAAAGCAATAGAACCTACAAAATGAATTGAGTTTTCTTCTAATTCATTTTTGTAATGTAAGATATGGTTTTCTACAAATTCTTTTACCCCTTTTTCGATAATTTTTTGAATGTAAATGTCTTCATCATTTTCAAATAAAAACGGAGCAAAATTGGCTAAATATTTATTAGGTGTTTTAGATTGATATATTTTTTTAATAACTTTTTCTTCGGATAAATTAAACTTACCTTCTAATGATAATGATAGTTTTTTGGGTAGTTTTTTTAAAAAATAAGCCCTTAATAATTCTTTTCCAAAATAATTACCGCTGCCTTCATCCATTAAAATATAACCCAAAGCGGGTGTTTTTTGAATGATTTTATTACCATCAAAGAAACAACAATTAGAACCAGTTCCTAAAATACATACAACTGCAGGTTTGTTTGTAGTTGCGTAAACAGCAGCCATCATATCTTCTGCTACCAATACTTTATCTGCATTAAAAAGATCTGAAAATACATTTTTTAAAATCTGATTATTACTTTCTGTATTGCAACCAGCTCCAAAAAAATAAATTTCTTTTATTTTTTCTTTATTATTTTTAATTAAAACTTCTTTACTAATCGTTTTATATAGTTTTTTCTCTTTTAAAATAGCAGGATTTAATCCTTTTGTTCTAAAACGAGTAACTTTTTTACTTGCTTTTTCTATAAGAACCCAATCGCACTTTGTAGAGCCACTTTCTGCTATTAAAATCATGAATTAATATTTAAAAAAAGTGTATGTAAAGACATTATTTTGGCAAGAATATCTTCGCCTTTTTTTCTACTTTTGAGTTTAAATTTATATGTGCAACAATGTTTTCTTTTTCGTTAGAATCTTTAATTTTAAAAGAGCCTTCTGGGAAATATACTTCTAAACCATTTGTTTCGTCTTGTAAAAATAAATCGAATTCGCCGCTAACCCAGTTTAAGAATTGATTGTATTTTTTTGTACATGAAAAAGAAGCTTCTTTTTTGAATTTAAAAATAGAGGATTCCATAAATTTTATTTTTTTGAGTTAGAAATGTCGATTAATAGGTTTAAAGAATTTACAATCATTAACTCAACATCTTCATAAGGCTTCTTTAAGATAATTAGTAGTCTATTAGCTTCTTTTAAATCGTTTTCACTAATTTTATTTTCTTGTAGAGAACTATAAATTATTTTAGAAATGGATGATAAGTTTTTAGACAAAGGTTCTAAAGAAATAAGTTTTGGATTTGAATTCATTTTAGAAAATTCAGTATAATTATTAGACCAGTCTTTTAAATATTGAAATATAAGATTAAGGTGTTTTTGTTTCTTGGTTTTTACAAAAGAAATTACTTCATTGTTAAATGCCATTGCATCTTCTGCATCTGCAGTACATGCGTCTGCAAATAATGTAAAAGGAGAGAATGTTTTATATTCTGTACCGCCTTTATTTCTAGAATACACTTTTAAAGGTTCACATATTTTAGACAACGTTTTTAAAGCTTCATTGTCTTGATAATTGCTGATGTTTCTTAAAATAAATTCTTTGTTTCTGATATGCGTAATGCCTAATTCTTCCAATTGAAAATTGATGGTTTTCAATCTTTTTTGCATGTTATCTATATCATTTACATCTTTAGAAGACCAAAAACGTTCTGCAATTGCAGCTGTTCTAGGCCATATTCTAGAATCAATTGTAAGTGGCGTAACAAGTTCGCTCCACATGGTTGCTTCTGCACCTAAAATTCTTTTACGTTCTTCTTTGGTTAATACTGCATTACCAATAGGATCTACATTATAGTGTTCTTTTACAGATAACATTCTATCTATATAATAACCCGCAGATAAAACTGCCTGATATCCTTTTTTTGCAGCTTCTATTAAAGTACTTTGGTTTAAACCTTCGTGTTTTCCACGCCAAGAATGAATTACTGCGGTTGTTGGAGTAGAGGGCGTTAAAATTTCATCCCAACCCATTAATTTTTTATCTAACTTTTTTAATATTTTTTCTAATTTGATATTAAAATAGGTTTGTAAATCGTGATTCGTTTTTAAATGATGTTTCTTTTTAAAAGCTTGAATTTCTGTGTTTTCATCCCAATGTTTTCCTTCATTTTCATCACCACCAATATGGAAATATTCATCTGGAAATAAAGGTGCAATTTCTCTAAATAGTGTTTCTAAAAAAAGGTATGTTACTTCTTTAGTTGGGTTTAATGTAGGGTCGAAAACGCCCGAAAAACGCTCAACCGTATAATTATAATTATCTTTACTTCCTAATTCTGGATACGCAGATAGAATTGCAGAGGCATGACCTGGAACATCAATTTCTGGTATTACTCTAATTCCTAAATTAGAAGCATAGTTTACAACATCTTTAATTTGTTCTTGTGTATAATACAATCCATCTGCTGCTATTTCTTGTAGCTTCGGATATATTTTAGATTCTATTCTAAAACCTTGATCGTCTGTTAAATGCCAATGAAATACATTTAGTTTTACAGAGGCCATTGCATCTAAATTACGTTTTATAACATTTATTGGGTGAAAATGACGTGATACATCAATCATTAATCCTCGCCAAACAAATCTAGGAGAGTCTTTAATTATTACACCTTCAAAATAGTACCCTTTTTCATTAAAATTAACCAATTGTAAGAGTGTTTCTAATCCTCTTAGAGCTCCAATATCTGTTTTTGCATTGATATGAATTTTATCTTTTTCGATACTTAAAGAATATGATTCATCATCATTCACCGTTAATTGCGAAATATTGCTAAAATTAATTTCTATGGATGCTTTTGTGTTTTTTTTAGGAAATCCTGTATTAATAAAAGCACCAGTTCTGTTTGCTAGTCTTCTTAAAAATTTAACAGAAGCTTTTGCTACTCGTTTATTTAAGTCGTTACCTAAAATAGAAATGGTTAGATTTTTATCAATAAAAAAAGGAGTATTATTTTCTATAACTTTTTGCGGCCAAGGCATTAAATTATACTTTTCAGATAAAGCAGTCTGAGAAAATGCAAATTGGCTAAAAACACCCAATATTATAATTAATAGAATTCTTTTCATTTTAGTTGATTTTTAAATATTTCTCAATAATTTTTCTATTGATACCTGCTGCTTCTACTTTTTCTATTCCAGATTGAATTAAAGTATCTCCTTTTAGTTCTATTAAAAAAGAAAATTGATGGTTTTTAATTTGTGCTACAGTTGTGTATTGTAGCGTTTCTGTATAGTTGTTTTTATTTAATGTGTAAGTACCTGCGCCAGAATAATAATTTTTTGTGCTATTGTATTCTTGGTTAAAGAAAGAGAAATGTGTTTTATTAATTATTTTAATAAATGAAGTATTCGATAATTCTTTTACTTTTAAAGAGTCATTTTCAATAGTTTCCGCATAAATCATTTTCCAAGTTCCTATAATAGAATTCTTATTTAAAGAACTAGATTTTTTAACTTGTGTATAATTACAAGCAACCATAAAAAATAAATGAATTATCAATTTTTTCATGTTAAAAATGGTATCTTTTAAAAGCTTCTATAGCAGCATAATCTGCCAAACCAAAATCGTTGTATTTCTTTGCAGTTAATCTGTTTCTGTCTTCAACTCTTACCCAAAATTCTCTAGAATCTCCACCTTGAAACATAACACCATCTTTTTGAGATTGATGGTAAAAGATTGCATGCCTTTTTCTTAATACTTGGTCTGGACTAAGTGGTACAGCCATTTCTATTTCATGAGAATCCCATTCGTGCCATGCACCTCTGTACAACCAAACCCAACAGTCTTTCATGTAGTCCTTATTTTTAATTTGATCTAAAGCTTTAAAAATAGCATCTAAACAAACTTTATGTGTTCCATGCGGATCAGCTAAATCTCCTGCAGCATAAATTTGATGAGGTTTGATTTCTTCTATTAATTCTATAAGAATATTTACATCAGTTTCAGAAAGTTTACCTTTTTTAATCGTTCCGGTTTCGTAAAAAGGTAAATTTAAAAAGTGTACATTTTTATCTGGTAAACCTAAATATCTTGTTGCTGCTAAAGACTCACTTTTTCTAATGTGTCCTTTTAAAAGCCTTACCTCTTTAGAGTCTATAACATCATTATCTTGTTTACTAGATAAAAAACTGATAATATTATTAGCCTTTTCTAAATCTGGGTTTAGTTCTCTAGATATTTCAGCAAATTTTAAAGCTTCTTCATCAGAAACCGCAATATTTCCAGAGGTTTGATATGCGATATGAACATCATGACCTTGAGCAACTAATCTATCAAACGTTCCTCCCATAGAAATTACATCATCATCTGGATGAGGACTAAAAATAATTACACGTTTTTTTTCTGGATTAGCTCTCTCTGGTCTGTATGTATCATCTGAGTTAGGTTTTCCTCCAGGCCAACCCGTAATTGTTTGTTGTAATGTGTTAAACATTTTTATGTTTAGATCATAAGCAGTTCCTTCTTGAGAAATTAAGCTAGACATACCGTTGTCGTTATAATCTTTATCTGTTAATTTTAAGATAGGTTTTTTTAACAAATCACTCAACCATACAACAGCTTTTAGTTTTAAAGCATCGTTCCAAATACAAGATTTAACTAACCAAGGCGTTTTTACCCTTGTTAAGTCTGAAGAAGCTTCTTCATCTAAAATAAATGAAGTATTATTATGTTGCTGCAGATATGTTGCTGGTACAAGAGAAGAAATTTCACCTTCAATAGTTTCTTGTATAATTTTACTTTTATTGGCTCCCCAAGCCATTAAAACGATTCTTTTTGCATTTTTTATGGTTCCAATTCCCATAGTAATAGCTTTTCTAGGCACATTATCTATACCTATAAAAGAAGGAGCTGCATCTACTCTTGTAATATGGTCTAACGTAATAATTCGAGTTCCAGAATTTATGTGCGAACCTGGTTCATTAAAACCAATATGACCTGTTCTACCAATTCCTAATAATTGAAAATCTAATCCGCCGTAAGATTTAATTTTCATTTCATAATCAATACAATATTGATATAGATTTTCAGAATCTATTGTGCCGTCTGGAACATGAATATTTTCAGGTAAAATATTTACATGATTAAAAAGGTGTTCATGCATAAAATAGTGATAACTCTGAATATTATTTTTTTCCATCGGATAATATTCATCAAGATTAAAAGTAATTACATTACTAAAACTTAAACCTTCCTCTTTATGTTGTCTTACAAGTTCTTCATAAACTTTAATAGGAGATGAGCCTGTAGCTAAACCTAAAATACAATTTTGGTTTTCTTTTTGCTTATCTTTTATTAATTGAGCTATTTCGTTGGCAACTAAAATAGAACCCTCGATAGAAGTGTTGTAAATAACATTATGAATTTTTTCGAACCTTGTGTCTTCAAATTGACCAACTGGTTGATATGCAGTTTTTGTATGTGTAACCATAATAATTTCTTTTCAAAATTTAGAATAATAAAAGTAGGTTTGAATCCTCTTTTTTAAAACTTTTTTCGACTAAAAACAGCAAATCACACATAAAAAACAACCGGAAATACTTTACGTATTTCCGGTTGAGTTAATTAAACAAATAATATGAAGAAACTTCTAAAAGTTACTTCCTGTATCCCACCATAATCTTGTTCCTCCAGTATCAGGCCCATTCAAAAAACCTTTTGCTATAGTTACATTAGCAGCATTTGTATTTACTTCACTTTCTACAAAATTAATTCTTCTAATTTGTATATCAGTATCAATTTTTCCAGCACTATTATTTACTACAACAGGAAATATTCTTGGATATCCAGTTCTTCTAAATTCTGACCAAGCTTCTTGTCCGTCAGGAAACATTGCAATCCATTTTTGAGTGATTATCTGCTCTAATTGCTCTTCATTACTACCAGATGCATTGTATTTTATTTTTACATCACTTGGGTAAGCAATATTATTAGTAGCATTTAAAGCATCTACAAAATCTGCAGGAGTACTTGTATTATCTGCTAAATATGCAGCAACATTTCCAATACCATGTTGTGTAAAAGATGCAGTTACACCAGCTTCGTAATTTTGAGTTGTAGTACCTGCTCCAGTCCAGTTTCTTAAAGCTGCTTCAGCTTTTAAGAAATGTACTTCTGCTGCTGTCATCCAAGTTAATGTTTCACCATCAATTACACTACCAATAGAAGAATGATCTAAATATTGCCCTTTAGCATCAATCTCAATTCCCATTCTAATACCTTTATAGTCTCCACTTAAAGTTGCATCTGCAGATGGATTGAAGTATTTTTCAATTCTATCATCATTATAACCTGTTAAAATAGATTCCATTTCGGCTCCCATTCTAATGTCTCCCCAAGAACCACTAATTACAGTTATTGGATGTGCGAAACCTGTATTTATTATCATTGAAGATTCTAGTAATCCAGCATCACTTTTTAAGGCTAATTCTCCTTGAGTTTTTGCTAATGCAGGATCGATATTAACAACACGTAGAGCTAAACGTAATCTAAGTGAATTTGCAAATTTTCTCCATAATGCAATGTCTCCGTTTAAATTAGACATATCAAATGCTGCAAATTGTGTTTCTCCTTCAAACTGTTTAAGGCCCGATATAGAAGCCGTTAAATCTGAGAAAAATGCTTCATATGCTACTTTTTGAGAATCGTACTCACCTGTAGTTGCAAAATCATTGTACTTTGTATATCTAATTGGACCATAGATATCAGACACTCTATGCATTGCCGTTACTTTAATAATGTTAGATAAATGAACAAATTTTTCTCCAGAAGCATCGCCGGTTTCGGCTACAGCATTGTTAATATCTCTTGCGTATGGCATTACACTATTATAAGCGTCTCCCCAAGGAAAACCATTCCACCCGTCTACTAACGAATAGGTCATGTTATTAACATTACCAGCAAATGGAGTTGGAGGAGTCATATATCCTGAAAAGACATCTCCCATTAAACCTTGCTGCAATTGGTAATTCCAAGCAGGAGTAACATTAAAAACATTTAAAAACATTGGAGTAAAAGATCCTCCAATATGATTATTCATTTGTGTTAAACTTTCTTGTGATAATCCGTTAGGATTTGTATTTACATCTTCAAAATCACTTGTACAGTTACTTAAACTAAGTGCGATTATCGAAGCGAATGTGTATCTTATTATTTTTTTCATCGTCTTAGAATTTTACGTTAATATTTAATCCAATACTTCTTGTTGAAGGCTGACCATAGATGTCTACACCTTGTAGTCCAATACCTGTACTTGAAGCAATGTTCGGGTCAAATGGTGCATCTTTATATAAAAAGAAAAGGTTATTTGCTATTAATGAGAATCTCATAGAATCGAAAAGTGTACTTTTAGATTGTACATTATAACCTAAAGAAACTTCTCTTAAACTTACATTTGTAGCACTATAAACATATTCTCCTAATAAACCTGCTCTACCACCAGTTTTAAGATAATAATCTTGAGCGGTCATTTGTTTTGCAGCACCATTAGCATCTACTACATTTATTATTCCACCATTTGTATTTCGTGCATCTGCTGTTGCTTGTGATACACCGTAGAAGTCATTTACTGCTTCAGTAACACTAACAACATTTCCGCCAATTTTAGCATCAATTAAGAAGTTTAAACTAAAATTTTTGTAATCAAAACTATTACTCCAACCAAGTGTAAAGTCTGGTTGAGCGTGAGCTATTGTTTCAAATCCTGTAGCCTCAATGGTTAAATTACCAGTTCCATCATCTGTTACAATTGCTAATCCATCAGTATTTCTTTTTACTGATTTACCTTGTATGCTTCCAAAATCTTCACCTTCAATTAAAGAAAAACCATAACCATTAACCCCAGGAGCATTAATAATTGCTTCACCATTTTGTAAAGACTCATGAACAGAAACAACTTTGTTTGTATTTGTAGCAAAATTTACAGAGGTATTCCAGTTAAAGTCATCTGTTAAAATAGGTTTAGCATTAATAATTAATTCTATTCCCTTGTTAGATATTTCACCAGCATTTACAATGTTTTGTGTGTAACCTTGTACGTTTGGCTCTGCATCAATAAAGAATATTTGATCTTTAGTTTTAGAACTATAGTATGTAAAATCTACACCAAGTCTGTTTTGTAAAAAACGCCATTCTGTACCAATTTCAAAAGATGTTTGTCTTTCTGGTTTTAACGTTTCACCTTCTTTAACTCCAAAAACGGGTTTCGTAAAGTTGTTTTGTCCTAAAGGAATTGTATTAATTGGGCTTGTAGCAAAAACCGGTAAATCTTTACCAACAACTGCGTACGATGCTCTTACTTTTGCAAAAGAAACGTAATCTGGCATCTCAAACATTTGTGAAAGTACATTTGTTAAACCAACTGATGGGTAAAAGAAAGAATCAGAATCTGTATTAACTAGTGTAGAAGACCAGTCTGTTCTACCTGTTACGTCTAAGAATAACATGTTTTTATAACCAAAGTTAGCAGAACCAAAAATAGATTGTACTTCTCTGTTTGATACTGTTTGTTGAATATTTCTTGTTTCTGCAAAATTAGCAATAGTAAAAATGTTTGGATATGTTAATCCTCTACCAATTCCAGAATCTAAAAATATTTGATCTCCTGTAGAATACTTTGTTAAACTCGTTCCTAAAACACCAGTAAAAGTTAAATCTTCATTGATTTCTGTGTTGTAGTTTGCAATTAAATCTATGTATTGTTGCGTATTTTCTGTTTTTTCTAAAATATATCTTCCAGTTGCTGGAGCTAAGTTTAAATCTGTACCTGCATACATTCTTTTATCAAAAGTAAAGAATGATTTATCATAACTAGCTCTAGATTGTATAGATAACTTCTCATTAACTTTGTATTTAAAAGATAAATTACCTAAAACTCTTTGTGCAATATCTTTACTTGGATTACGGTTTATTAACCAATATGGATTTTGTTGTATGTTCTCATCAAAAGATGTAGCATACTGATCCATCATATTAGTAGCAGAATTAAAATATTCGAATTTGTTTTTATAAACATTTAAGTCTATTCCTACAGGGTTTAAATATAAACCTGTTAATGGGTTAGAGTATAAACCGTTTATAGGTCTGTTGTTAATTCTTTGATCAGATAAATTAACACTTGCAGAAATTTGAAGTTTATCGTCTAAAATATTTACAGTTTCTCTAAATGTAAAATTATTTTTATTTAATTTATTATTTTCAATAACTCCGTTTGCAGTTGTGTTTGCATAAGAAAAATAGGTTTGCGCTATGTTATTACCAGCAGTTAAAGAAACAGACTGTATAGAAGTAAAACCTGTTTTAAAGAAATCGTCTATAGTATTAGATAGTCCAGATGTTTTAGCACCCCAAGACTTCGCATCAGAAACATTTCCGTTAGCCCCAATAGGTTGTCCAACAGAAGCAGATTGATACTCTGTTTGTAGTTTAGGTAAAGACATAACATTGTCTATAGTAAGACTAGAATTTAAGTTTACAGTAATTTTACCGTCTTTTCCTTGTTTTGTAGTAACAAGAATTACACCGTTGGCTCCCTGACTACCATATAAAGCAGCTGCAGAAGCACCTTTTAAAATAGTAATACTTTCTATATCATCTGGGTTAATTAAAGACATAGCATCACCACCATCTCAGTTACCAGCGTCTCCACCAAAAATTCCTCTTCCGTTACCACTATCTCCATTTTGCCCGTTACCACTGTTAGACATTGGTACACCATCTATAACATATAAAGGGTCATTGTTACTTGTAGAAGAGTTTCCTCTTAAAACAACTTTTGTTGCACCACCTACTCCAGAAGCACTTCTTGTAATTGTTAAACCAGCAGATTTACCAGATAAACTATTAATAGGGTTTGTTTGTTTTACTCTTGTTAAATCATCCCCTTTAACATCTTGAGCAGAATAAGTAAGAGTTTTTCTAGACTTCTTAATTCCAAGTGCAGTAACAACAATTTCGTCTAATTGATCTGCATCATCTTCTAAAACTACATTTATTGTATTAGATTCAGATACTGTAATTGTTTTTGTTTTCATCCCTAGAAAAGAAAAACTTAAAATGTCTCCAACAGAAGTAGTAATAGTATATTTACCATCAAAATCTGTTTCTGTTCCTTTTGTTGTACCCTGTACAACAATGCTTACTCCTGGTAAAGTAGAACCGTCTGATTTAGAGGTTACTGTACCAGAAACACTTTTTTCTTGAGCCATACTACTAAAAGTACAGGTAAAAGAAAAAACTGCTATTAGTATTGTGTAAAAATTTTTCATAAAATGTATTAAATTATTAGAATTATTCATGATAAATGTAAAAATGTTAAAGTCTGTTAAAAAATTTAATATACAAACAACATAAAATTAACAATGAATGACATTTTTTTCTAGATGAGATTAGGTTAGATCGTTTTTGTATTGATTTTGTTTTCATTAAAGTCTTATATTTACGACCTTTAGTTCTAATTTTAATTTTTTTCTTGAAGAATATTTTTAAAAACATAAGCTATAAAATACCTATTAAGTATCATTTTATATTTTGGATTAGTTATTTTATTTTAAACGTTGTTAGATGGGGTAGTTATTATCAAGACTACTGGTATTCTTTTAAATCTAATACAGTAACTGTTACTTTAGGAATGCTTTTGGCATACTTTCACGTATATTTTTTACTCCCAAAATTACTTTTTCAAAAAAATAATTAGTTATATAGTTTTCTTTTTTATTGCACTTGCTGTGTTTTATTTAGTTAGAACCGAACTTATATTTTTGTTTATAAATGAGAATGTTTGGCCAGAATCTCAAACCCCACAAAGAGCGTATGCTTTTAATCATATATTAGTCGTTTCATTAATTGGTATTTATGACATTGCATTGGCAACCACACTTAAATTAACAACTAGTTGGATTGTTGACCGAAGAAGAATGGAAGACTTAAAGTCTATGCAGTTAAAAACTGAATTACAGTTTTTGAAAGCACAAATACAACCACATTTCTTTTTTAATACTTTAAATAATCTTTATGCATTAACTTTAGAGAAATCTGCAAAAGCACCAGATGTAGTTTTAAAACTTTCTAAAATAATGGAGTATGTTTTATATGATGCTAAAGAACCAAAAACAACCTTAATTAAGGAAATAAAATATATTCAGAATTATATAGATCTAGAAAAATTAAGACATCAAGATAATGTTAATGTAAAGATCGAAATGAATGGGAATTTAGATAATTGTGTAGTACCGCCTTTATTGTTTTTACCTTTTATAGAAAACTGTTTTAAACACGGTACAAAAGAAGGAAATATATTAGATGTACTTATAAAATTTAGTGTTGTTAACAATGTGCTAACATTTTACGCTAAAAATAGTTTTATTGCTCCTTCTATAGACGAAACACAACATGGAATAGGAAATAAAAATGTACTAAGAAGATTAGAGTTGTTATTTGCAGATAAATATAGCTATCAATCTAAAATTGAAAATAAAAATTATATTATTGAATTAACTATTCAGTTATAATCTATACCTTTAAAATTATGAAAATAAAATGTGTAATTATCGATGATGAGCCTCTTGCTATTAAAGTTGTTGAAAATCATTTAAAAGAATTTCAAAATTTTGAAGTAATTGCTACCTTTAATAATCCAATAGAAGCATTACCAATTTTAGAGAAATCTGAAGTAGATGTTTTGTTTTTAGATATAAATATGCCAAAAATGAATGGTTTAGATTTTGCTAAATCATTAAACTCTAACACGAGTATTATAATAACTACAGCTTATAGAGAATATGCTGTAGAAAGTTACGATCTTAATGTTTTAGATTATTTAGTAAAACCAATACCATTTAACAGGTTTTTAAAATCGATTAACAAAGTTAGTCAACAATATTTTTTAAAAAAAGAGGTAAAACAGAAAGAGGATATTATTAATAATGAATCTTTTATGTTTTTGAAAGTTGATAAAAAATTAGTGAAGATTAATTTTGATGAATTATTATATATAGAAAGTTTAAAAGATTATATAAAAGTATTTACTTTATCTCAAACTTATTTAGTACATAAGTCATTAACAAGTATTACAGAAGAACTTCCAGATAATTTTATAAGAATACATAGGTCATTTACAATTGCTATTGATAAAGTTAAAAGTGTAGAAGGTAATTTAGTTGAAATAGCAGATACAAGAATACCAATTGGTAGAAAGTATGTAAATCATGCTCGTCGTATTATTTTAAATCTAGAATAAAAAAATATCTATTTATTATTAAAAAAGTTTGTTTGTTCCCGTTTTATTGTTGTTGGTAGAATTTTTTCTTCATAAAGAGAAAGAAGTAATAACTTTAAAACATTATTTTTTATAAAAAATTAAGATATGCCATCTAATCAACAAAAGAGCACTTTAGTACCAATTCTTATTATAGCAGGATTATTTTTTATTTTCGGGTTTGTTACTTGGATTAATGGAGCTTTAATTCCATTTATGAAAACTATAAACGAACTAACAGATGCGCAATCTTATTTAGTAGCATCTGCATCTTATATTTCTTTTGTAGTAATGGCTTTACCTGCTTCATATATCATAAATAAAGTTGGTTATAAAAAAGGAATGTCTTTAGGGTTAATTATAATGGCAATAGGAGCATTATTATTTATTCCTGCAGCTAATGCTAGAACTTATTGGGTGTTTTTAGTCGCAATATTTATACAAGGTGCAGGTATGACTTTGTTACAAACGGCTTCAAATCCATATATAACAATTTTAGGACCAATAGAAAGTGCAGCAAAACGAATAGCCATAATGGGAATTGCAAATAAAGTTGCTGGTGCTTTAGGATCTGTAATTTTTGGTGCTATTTTATTATCAGGTATTGATGGAATTAAAGACAAATTAAATGTTGTAGATCCTGAAGAAAAAGCAAATTTATTAAATGCAATGGCAGATAGTGTTGTTACACCTTATATAGTAATGGCAATCGTTTTATTTTTATTAGGTGTTTTAATTAGAAAAGCACCATTACCAAATGTAGAAGCAGAAGAAATTGAGGTTTCTGAATCTAATGAAAAAGCTAAAACAAGTATTTTTCAGTTTCCACATTTATGGTTGGGTGTTTTAGCATTGTTTTTATATGTTGGTGTAGAGGTTATAGCTGGTGATACGATTATTTCTTATGGAATCTCTTTAAACATACCAGTAGAAGAAGCTAAGTTTTTTACGTTATTTACTTTAATGGCAATGGTTGCTACTTATGCTGTAGGTGTTGTTTTAATTCCTAAATTTTTAAGTCAATCTTTAGCTTTAAGAATAAGTGCAGTTTTAGGTATTATATTGTCGTTCTGTATTGTATTTACAACTGGTTTTACTTCTGTACTTTTTGTTGCTGCATTAGGAATTGCAAATGCCTTAGTTTGGCCAGCCATTTGGCCTTTAGCTTTAACAGGTTTAGGTAAATTTACAAAAACGGGTTCTGCATTATTAATAATGGCTATTTCTGGAGGGGCAATTATACCTCCATTATATGGTGCCTTAGTAGATGGTAAAAAAGAAGAATTAATAACATCTGGAGTAAATGAAGTTAGTGCATTAGCAGAAGCTGCTTCTTTTGGATATTGGATTCTTTTACCCTGTTATGTAGTTATTCTATATTATGCTTTTTTTGGCCATAAATTAGGATTAAAAAAAGGTTAATACCTCAATGTTTAAAAAAAGAATTCAATCTGTAGATGTTTTAAGAGGTATTACAATTATAGCAATGATTGTTGTTAATACTCCAGGAACATGGAGTAGTGTATATTCACCTTTTTTACATGCAGAATGGCATGGTTTATCACCTACAGATTTAATATTTCCATTCTTTTTATTTATTGTAGGAATTTCTATTTACTTTGCATATAAAAATAAAGTTAGTAACATGCTAACTTATAGAAAAATTGGAATTAGAAGTTTAAAGTTGATAGGTTTAGGTCTTTTTTTAACTTTTTTATTCCGTATTTCCCTTTTATTAATCAATTTGAAACGGTTCGTATTCCGGGAGTTTTACAAAGAATAGGAATCGTATTTTTTATTACTTCAATCTTTTACTTAAATTTTAATTCCAAAAAACTGTTGTTAATTTCACTAGTAATTTTAATTGGTTATTGGTTAATTTTAGGCTATCTCCCTTTTGCAGATGGAACTTTACCAACTTTTAATAGAGCACTTAATAATTGGGCAAATTATATAGATTTAAAGATTTTAGGAAAACATATGTGGCAAGCAGATTATGATCCAGAAGGTTTGTTTAGTACAATACCTTCCATAGTTACTTGTATTTCTGGTGTTTTAGTTGGTAGAACCTTAGATAATCTTAAAAATATAAAACAACTTTTTTTAATTGCTTTTATATTATTAGTTTCTGGCTATGTTTTTAGTATTTGGTTACCTATTAACAAAGCAATTTGGAGTAGTAGTTTTGTTTTGGTTACAAGTGGTTATGGAACCTTAATTTTGGCTTTAATTTACTATCTGCTAGATGTAAAAGATAGAAAATTTGGAAAAATATTTAAATATGTTGGTATGAACGCGATAACAATTTATTTTTTATCAAGCTTAATCTCAAAAAGTATGTACTTAATTAAAATTGGAGACAATAACAATGTGCATGGTTATATTTATGATACTTTTTTTCGTTATAATTTCTTATCAAATGAGTTATCATCTTTAATTTATGCAGTTGTTGTAGCTATCTTTTATACTTTTTTTGCGTATTTTCTTTATAGAAAGAAAATTTTTATAAAGGTTTAAATTTTACCCTAACCAACCATCTCTATCTAAACTTCTATATTGTATAGCTTCTGCAATATGATCTGGAGAAATATCTGTAACATTTGCTAAATCTGCAATAGTTCTAGAAACTTTTAAAATTCTATCATAAGCACGAGCAGAAAGGTTTAATTTTTCCATAGCTGTTTTTAAAAGTGATAAACTTTCTGGAGATAATTTACAGAACTTACGAATCTGTTTTACGTTCATTTGTGCATTGTAATGTACGTTTTCAAATTCATCAAAACGTTTAGATTGTATTTCTCTAGAAGCTGTAACACGTTTTCTAATATCTACAGAAGATTCTCCTTTTCTTTCTTCGGATAATTTCTCGAAAGGAACCGGTGTTACTTCTATATGAATATCAATTCTATCCAATAAAGGGCCAGAAATTTTACTTAAATAACGTTGCATTTCTTGTGGAGAAGAAGTCATTGGAGAACTAGGATCATTAAAAAAACCACTAGGGCTCGGATTCATACTTGCTACCAACATAAAACTACAAGGATAGGTAACCGTAAATTTTGCTCTAGAAATAGTAACATCTCTATCTTCTAAAGGTTGGCGCATTACTTCTAAAACTTCACGTTTAAACTCTGGTAATTCATCTAAAAATAAAACTCCATTATGCGATAATGAAATTTCGCCAGGTCTTGGATACTGTCCTCCACCAACTAGTGCAACATTTGAAATTGTGTGATGCGGACTTCTGAAAGGCCGTTGATATAAAAGTCCATGATTTTTTGTTTTACCAACAACAGAATGAATTTTTGTAGTTTCCAAAGCTTCATGTAAAGTCATTGGTGGTAAAATAGAGGGTAATCTTTTTGCAAGCATTGTTTTACCAGAACCTGGAGGACCAATTAGTATAATATTATGCCCGCCAGCAGCAGCAATTTCCATGCAACGTTTTATAGATTCTTGCCCTTTTACATCAGAGAAATCAAACTCAGGGAAATCTATGTTTTTATAAAACTCAGCTCTAGTATCTACAATTGTAGGCTCAATTTTTGCATCACCATTAAAATGATTAATTACTTCTAAAATGTTTTCTACACCTAAAACTTCTAAATCATTTACAATTGCAGCTTCTTTAGCATTTTCTTTAGGTAAAATAAAATACTTAAAACCTTCTTCTCTGGCTTTTATAGCCATTGGTAAAACTCCTCTGATGGGTTGTAAACTTCCGTCTAAAGACAGTTCACCCATAATAACGTATTCTTTTATGCTTTCAGATTTTATTTGACCAGAAGCAGCAAGAATTCCCATTGCTAGTGTTAAATCATAAGCAGCACCTTCTTTTCTAATATCCGCAGGTGCCATGTTTATAATTATTTTTTTACCAGGAAGTTTGTAGTTATTGTTATTAAGAGCAGCAGAAATTCTGTAAGAGCTTTCTCTAACTGCGTTATCTGGTAAACCAACTAAATGATAACCAATTCCTTTATCAATATTTACTTCAACAACAATTGTAGTGGCTTCAATACCAAAAACGGCAGAACCATAGACTTTAACAAGCATTTTTTTCTTTAAATATAAAGAATATTGGCGAATAAAAAAATGCAACCAAAAAATTGATTGCATTTTAATAATTTTTTTGATAAAAGCTTATGCAGAATTTCTACTAGCATTAATATTACCAAATAAAGAACGCATTACCATTTTCTCATACACTTCAATTTCTTTAGCGTTTCCTTCAAATTTTTGTAAATCTTGAATTTGTTTTAAAGCGAATTGCTGTATGGTTAATAGAGGTAAAACAATACTCTCTCTAATTTCTATAGATGCTTTACCTACAGGATGGTTTTCCATTAGCTCTGTATGACCAGCAAGTTTTAATAATAAACGTTTTGTGGTTGTATATTCTGTGTAAATTACTTTCCAGAATTCTCCGTATACAGGGTCATCAGCCATGTAAGCAGTTAAGCCAAAGAAAGACTTCGTTAAACTCATCATACTATTTTCTAACAATGTTTTAAAGAAATCTGAAGCATTATAAAATTCAACAATTTCATCAAATCTACCTGCATCTTCATATTTTTTAAGTGCTGTTCCAACACCAAAGAAACCAGGTACGTTTTGTTTTAACTGACTCCAACTACCTACAAATGGTATTGCTCTTAAAGCAGAGAAATCTAATGTGTCTGAATTAGAACGTTTACTTGGTCTACTACCAATATTTGTTTTAGAATAGTATTTTAAAGTACTCATTTTTTCTAAGTACGATAAAAACTGCGGATGATTTTTAAAATCTACATAAGTATCATAACTTGTAGAAGCTAAATCTTGTATAATTTCTCTATGATGATCGTTTAACTGATCTTTGGTAAAAACTTCATTTTTAATACCAGAACTTAATAATTGTTCTAAATTAAATTGCGAAGAATCTTTTGTTCCAAAATTAGAGCTAATTGTTTGTCCTTGTATTGTTAATTGAATCTCTTTGTCTTCGATAGTTGGTCCTAAAGAAGCATAAAATTGATGCGTTTTTCCTCCTCCTCTTGCAGGTGGTCCTCCACGTCCATCAAAGAAAATTACATCAATATCAAATTCTCTAGAGATTTTAGTTAAAGCTTCTTTCGCTTTAAAAATACCCCAATTTGCCATTAAATATCCACCATCTTTTGTTCCGTCAGAAAAACCTAACATAATAGTTTGCTTGTTTTTTCTTTTAGTTAAATGATATCTATAAGGATTGTTAGTATATAAAGTACGCATTACATCGCTTGCGTTTTCTAAATCTTCTACAGTTTCAAATAACGGAATTACATCTACGGGTAAACCGTTTTCAAAACCACATAAGTTTAACATTGCAAAAGTTTGCATAACGTTTAAAGCACTTTGATTATTACTTATAATATATCTATTAGCACCGCGTTCTCCATTTCTTTTTTGAATTGTTTTTAATGCGTAAATAGATTCAATAGTTTTTACAGACATTTCATCTGTTAAAATACTTGGGTCAATATTTCCTTTTATTAAAGATAAAATAGAAACCTGTTCTTCATCAGATAAACGATGATAATTTTTAGGGAAAGTAGTATCACCAGAGGCAAGTAAATCGTCTACAATTTGTGTAAAAGCATCATGATGTACTCTACTATCTTGTCTAATATCTAAAGTAGCAAAATGGAAACCGAAAATTCTTACTTTATTTATAAAATCATTTAACTCTTCAATAAATAAAGAATTATGTTCGTTTCTTATTATCTCTCTAGCATTTTCTAATTCTTCTAATAATATTTTTTGCGAAAAATTAACTTTAGAATAACTTCTTACAACGTGTTTATATAAGCGTTTTTCTATTCTTGATAGTATTTCTTGAACACCATCAAAAGTAAAACGTCTTTTTAAACGTCTTACATCTCTATAATAACTTCTTAAAATAGATTGACGAAGTCTTTCTGCAACATCTAAAGTTATTTGTGTAGTTACAAACGGATTTCCATCTCTATCTCCACCTGGCCAAAAACCAAGATCTATAATTTCATTATCTATCGGGTTTCCGTCATAAACGTTATGCTGAATATAATTGTAAATTTTAGGTATAGAGTGATAAAAAACGTTTTCTAAATACCAAATTAAACTTACAGCTTCATCAAAAGGAGTTGGTTTCGATTTTTTATAAAAAGGAGTTTTTCCTAATTGTGCTAGTAATTTTTTAATAAGTAATAAATCGTCGTTTTGTATTGCTTTATCTAAATCTGTAATAATTCCTAAAACAGAACCTGGATAAAACTGAGTTGGATGTGCTGTTAAAACAATACGTACTTTAAAGTCTTCTAAATGTTTTTTTAAAACTTCAATTTTATCACTTAAAATAGCTGTTTCTTTAGAATTTCTTAATGTACCAATCCCATCCATATTATTTACAATAGGAAAAGCAGCGTCTTCGATAGCATCGAAAAGAACAACTTGACGTTCTATATATTGAATGAATTGAAATAGTAAATCTTTTTTCTTTTTTGGTAGGATTTTCTTGATATTTCTGGAAAAACTTTTCTACTATTTCTGTAGGAGTATTTTCGTTTTCAAATCCTTTTTTACAAATTTCATGAAAAAGTGGTAATAAAACACCAGTATTATTAATGGTATCAAAAGGGAGTGTCATAAAAATGCTGTTGTAAATTTGATATTTAGACAACACATTATCATTAAATCTTGTTAACTTCGGTAATGCAGACATATTCATTCGTTTTATGTTGTGAAATTACAAAAAACCGAAACCATAGAACGCTAGTTATTTTCAATAATAGCCTATTATAATTATCAAAATAATATTAATTATACTATAATTTTTTCAAATAGTTAATTTCTGTAGAAAAGAGTGTTTTATTAGATTAAAAAATAATTTTTTACTGCAAGTTTGGTTGGCGGCATTGTAGATTCCAGCGTGTTGGATCGTTTTTAAGTAAGAAGCCTTTTAATAAATTTTGATCTTGATACCTTTTGTAATCATCATAAATAAATTCTGATGGTTTTTTAGATAAATGCTTCGTGTTTATAGAAAATCGATTTAAATCTAAATCAATAGCATTAACAATTACAAAATCAAAATTAGCTAATTTTAGCTTCTTATTAATTTCATAAAAACCATTTTTATCAATAGAAATGTTAGAAATAGTATAAATACTTACGGGAGTTTTAGTAATTGTTTTGGTCGTTTTTTGAGCAATTAAAGTTGTGTTTAAAAGAGTAAATACAGTAAAAATTAAGTTCGTAATTTTCATAATTCTAAATATTTTTATTTACTATTAAACAACCAAAACCTTACCATTACTTTGTTTTAAAAGTTTGCAAACCTTCTTGTAACCATTTGTAATACGTATCTCTATCTGTATATTGTTGTGTGTTATTTAAGATCTCTAAATCTGGACTCATCAAAATATAATATGGCTGAGATGCATTTTTAAAATTGATTACTTGAAAAGTAGACCATTTATCTCCAATAGTTTTAATTTGTTTAATTTTTCCGTTTTTCTTTAAAAAATCGAATTGTTGGTCTTTGGGTAATTCTTTCTCATTATCATCTACATACAATGAAATTAAAATATAATTGTCTTTTAATGTTTGATAAATATCTGGCTCGCTCCATACATTTTCTTCCATTTTTCTACAATTTACACAAGCCCAACCTGTAAAATCTAATAGAATTGGTTTGTTTGCTTCTTTGGCAGCAGCAAGACCTTCATCAAAATCTTTATAACAATCTAAACCTAAAGGGCAGTCGTTTTCTTGTTCGTAAATACTATAGAATTGTGGTGGCGGAAAACCACTTAACAAGCTTAAATTCCATGTTGGTTCTTTTAAAACACCAGGGCCAATATAAATGATGAATGCAATTACTAAAGCACCAAAAGACATTCTAGAAAACGATAGTTTTTTTACTGGAGAATCGTGTGGGAATTTAATTTTAGCAAATAAGTATAAAGCTAATCCAATAAAAATAATTATCCAAATACCAATAAATACTTCACGTTTTAATAAATTCCAATGTGCAACTAAATCTGCATTTGATAAAAATTTAAAAGCTAAAGCCAATTCTAAAAAACCTAAAATCACTTTTGTAGTATTTAGCCAACCGCCAGATTTTGGTAAAGAATTTAACCAATTAGGAAACAGTGCAAATAAAGCAAAGGGTAAGGCAAGTGCTAATCCAAAACCAGTCATACCTGCTGTTAACTGCATTGCGCCTCCATCTGAAGTTAAAGAACCTGCAAGTAAAGAACCTAAAATAGGACCCGTACAAGAAAAGGAAACAATTGCTAATGTTAATGCCATAAAAAAGATACCAATAATTCCTCCAACAGAAGAAGCAGAATCCATTTTATTTCCCCAAGAACTTGGTAATGTTATTTCGTAGAAACCAAAAAACGAAAAAGAGAAAAACGTTAGAACAGCAAAAAAGAAAATGTTTAACCATACGTTTGTAGAAATTGTATTTAAAATTTCTGGGTCTAAATTATCTAAGAAATGAAAAGGAAGACTTAATAAAATGTATATAAACACAATAAAACATCCATATAAAATGGCGTTAAAAACCCCTTTCTTTTTATTTTCAGACTGTTTTGTAAAAAATGACACTGTTAATGGAATCATCGGGAAAACACAAGGTGTAAGTAGCGCTAATAAACCACCAACAAACCCAAGAAAAAAGATGCTAAAAAGACCGCTTTCACTTTCTGAACCTGAATCTGACACATTCTTAAGTAAAGAAGTATTTTTTAGATTTAATTTTAAGCTATTTGTAAGATTTTTACTTTTTTCGGTTATAGAAACTACTTCTTTTATTGTTTTTCCTCCAAGAGAAATTGTAAAAGGTTCATCAACATTTATACATGCGGTTTCACAAACCTGACCGAAAAAGTTTAACTTAATTCTAGTAATATCTTTATTTATAAGTTGAATTCTTTGGGTAATTGTTGCTTTGTCTTTAAAAACAATTTCTTCTTTTTCCCAAATATCAGAATACTTTTTAAATGTATCTTTTTCATCGGCTTTTCCTACTAGTTTATAACCAGTTTCACCTTCTTTAATTGTTATTTCTAAAGGTAAAGAAGCGTCTTCTGGATTGTGTTGTGAATATAAATACCAACCCTTATAAAGTTTAGCATTAAAAATAACATCATACTCTGTATCTGATATTTTTTTTACAGAAGTCTCAATAATTATTGGGTCTTCTGCTGTTTGTGCGAAACTCGTTATTGCTAAAAGAAAAGTTGCAATGAAAAAGATTTTTTTCATAAAATAATTTTACAAGTAAAAATGAATTATATTTTTAATTCGTCTAATAATTCTGTAAGTTTTTTGTCTGATGGTCTTGGCGCATTTGAGCTAACAATGTTTCCTTTTGGGTCAATTAAAATAAAACGAGGAATCCCTTTTATTAAATAATCTTCTATAAATTGAGATTTCCAGTCATTATCTGCATACAATTGCATACCGCCTAAATCCTTATCAACAATCATTTTTTTCCATTTATCATGGTCTTTTTCTTTGTCGATAGAGATGCTTACAAACTCTATGTTTTTATTGTGATATTTTTTTCAACCTTTTTTAATGAAGGTATTTCTGCAATACAAGGCCCACACCACGTTGCCCAAACATCTATATATACATATTTACCTTTTAAATCATCTAAAGAAGTTGAACCACCTGCATTGTTTTCATACCCAATAAATTTAGGAGAAATGTTTCCTTTTGTTACAGCTTTTAAAGCATTATAACTTTTAGTAATTTCTTCTTTATTTTCTTTATCTGTAGCAGCTGCCATATACATTTTATAGAACTCTTCTAAATCATTTGTGTATGTAATTCCGTATTTAGAAGCATTAAAAAGTAATGCGTTTTTTATTGTTTCATTTTTAATTTTACCAGAAACAGTTAACATAGCAATGTCATATTCTAAAGAATCTGTTTTTATTAGTTCTTCAGCCATTTTACGATAATTTGATGTAACTAAACCATTGTAGTTAGAAGAGAAATTAAAATCTGCTTCGTTTGTATAATCTAAAGCATCTAGTTCATCTAAAAACCCTTCAGAAGTTTTAAAATCTGGTTTTTTAGCATAATAAGAATGGTAACTTTTATATTTATTTAAATTACTTAAAAAAGCATAATTAATATTCTTTTTTTCAAGTTGTTTAAACTCGTCAGAAATTCCTTTAGTATTATAAAGTAGGTATTCTTGAGACTGTTTAAGGTCTTTAAAAGTTTTTAGATATTCATTTTCTTCTTTTATATACACATCAGTTCCTTCACCAACAGATTCTTTATATTTTAAAGCTTTCTTAGATAGATAATTTGCATACGCAGATCCTTTTCCAGTAATTTCTAAAGTAGTTTTTCGCTCTTTTGCATCATAATTTATAGAGATATTGTCACCAGCGGATAGATATAAATTTGTAGTATTTCTACCTTCGTAAACAGCAAATAAAGAGCCATTGTTTAACTTAATCGTATCGTTAAAAGAGCCGTCTTCTGCAAGCGTAATTTCTTTAACAAGAGATCTATCTGCTTGCTTAACTAAAGAAGCTTTTTCAGATGTTGCATTTATGATTTTTCCTGAAATAATAGCGTAATCTATTTTAATTTCTGGCTCACAAGAAACAATTACTATAGCAGCAATAATTAAATATATTTTTTTCATATTAGTGATTTGATTATTAAAGTTTTAAAATTACAAAATAGAATTAAGTTAATTTATAACTTTAACTAAAACTTTAAGTAGGTTCTTCGAGTTCTTGTTAATTGATAATCGTTTGTCTTGTCTATAATTTATAACCCAAATAATTTTGTTATCAGAATTACAAAGTAGCCAAGTATTTTCTTTTTCTAAAAGCGAGAATTTTTCATCTTTAAAATATTTACTCAACTTCTTTTTTCCTTGCATTCCTAACGGATAAAAATAGTCTCCATTTTCTCGTTTTCTTACAATTAACGGAAATTTTAACAAGTCTTTATCAATATAAATTGTCTGTTTATTCTCTGTTGATATCTCTTGTACACTTTCGAAAACTAAATGAATAGGGTTTAGAGTTTCTAGCTCATTTTCTTTGATGAAAAAGGATTCTTCTCTAACTTCTTTAGTTTCATTTGATTTGCTTAACAATAAGAAATCTCTATCCTTTAGTAAGCGATGTGTTTTAGAAAAAACTTGTTTACCAGATTGAGCAGATAGTAGATTGTAAACATCGTTCCATTCTGTAAAATTATATCCTTTTAATAATTGATATAAATAGGCTTTCGGATTTGACAGTTCACGTATTTTATGAATATCAATCTTTATAATTCCGTTTTTAGTAGTAATACAATCTTCGAAAACTTCAGAAATTCTATCTTCTATAACCTGTTTGCTTTCTTGTAAATTTGTTGAGGTTTTTGCAAATGAATCTAATAAATTAGGGTTGATTTCTTTTAATGACGGAATTACTTGATGCCTAATTTTATTTCTAATATATTTTGTTGATGCGTTACTAGCGTCTTCTCTCCATACGATGTTGTTTGTTTTTGCAAATGCAGCAATTTCTTCTCTTGAAAAAGCTAAAAGCGGACGCGCAATATTCCCATTAACTTTTGGGATTCCTGTAAAACCATCTAAACCTGTTCCTCTTGTTAAATTGATAAGAAAAGTTTCTAAATTATCATCTGCATGATGTGCGGTTAAAACAAAATCAAATTTATGGGTTGTAATTAATTCTTGAAACCAATTATATCTTAATTCTCTTGCCGCTATTTGTGTAGAAAGTTTATTTTCTTTTGCGTATTTTTCGGTATTAAAATGTATTGTAAAAATCTGATTAGACGATTTTTGAGATAATTTAACAACAGATTCTTTATCTAAATCACTTTCTTTACCTCGAAGATTAAAGTTGCAATGTGCTAAAGAAATATCAAAATTTAATTGATTACACAATGTTGTTAAAACAACAGAATCTAATCCGCCAGAAATAGCAATTAATAGTTTTTTGTCCTTTAAAAAAGGAAAATTAGCGTTAATATGTTTTTTGAATTTTTGTAGCATTTATACTTCAAAAATAAGGCTTTTAAAGTTGGGAATTTAGCCAATCTACAACATCTTGTAGCATTTCTTCTTTACATAAATCGTTTTGCAATTCGTGGTAACCACCTTTGTATAATTTTAACGTTGCATTATCAGATTTGTTAGCAAATTCTTGCGTTCCTTTATAATCGATAATTTTATCATCAGTTCCATGAAGCAACAACATTTTAGTAGCTAGTTTGTTCGCGTTTTCTATTGCCCATAAACCAGTGTCTATAAAGGTTAAAGAAAAATTAGGACTAATTTTATCATGAACTAAAGGATCGTTGATATACTTTTCAACTTCAACTTTATCTCTAGAAACGTCATTTGCATCTAGCTCATTTCCCATAGTTAAAGAAGGTGCAATTTTTTGTAATAGTTTACCAACTGCTAACTTAATTTTTGGTGGTTGAAAAGCTAATTTTAAAAACGGACTTGTAGCAATAACTCCTTTTAATTGATGTTTTATTCTAATAGAATAATTTACAACCACATTTCCGCCCATAGAATGCCCATATAAAAAAACAGGTTTATTTGGGAATAAAGTTGTTGCTTTTTCAATGGTTTTAGTTACACTTTCTAAAACGGCTTCAAAACTAGGGTTATGACCACGTTTTCCAGATGTTTTGCCATGACCAAAATGATCGAAAGCAACTACAGAAAAATCATTATCAGTTAATTTTTTAGCAACATGATTATAACGTCCAGAATGTTCTCCCATTCCATGTACTAAAACAACAACGGCTTTTGTGCTGTTTGCTTGCCATGTTTTACCGTAAAAATCGGTGTTGTAAATGTTGAATGTAAATTCTGATTGTGTCATACTTATTGCTTTTTTAACCAAGCTCTAATTTCTTTTCTTAAAGATTGCTCTGGTTTAGGTAATGGTATTGTTTTACCAAATTGTTTACTCCTGTTAAACTTAGAAAATGTAATTTTAAGTTGTTTCCATTCAGCCGGATACAAATCTAAAAACGTATTGAACATATTTTGCTCACTTTGTTTTTCTTTTATTTTATCAAAAATTACTTTAAATTTCTCTTCTTTATCAAGTATCATGTAGTAAATATATAAAATTGTAATTAATCAAAATCTAGGTGATCATAATCATCAGTTTCACTATTGTCTTTATAATTATTAGATTTTGATGTATCAGTAAACGTGTTAATAATTAGACCTATAAGTGCTCCAATTATTATAATTAAAAGAATAAATATCCAAAGACTAATTTCAGTTTTTGAAGAGTTCATGAGGTAAATGTAAATAAACTTATTTAGAATTCAATAATACATACTTCATTGCTTTTGCTTTTAAAAGGCATTCTTCATATTCTTTTTCCGGAATTGATTTTGCAGTAATTGCACCACCAACAGAGTAGGAAACATACTTTTTTTCTTCATTATAAAGTATACTTCTAATAACAACATTAAAATCGAAATCGCCAGTTGGTGTAAAATAACCAACGGTTCCAGAATACAAACCACGTTTGGTTTCTTCTAGGTCTTCAATAATTTTCATGGCAGAAACCTTTGGTGCTCCCGTCATGCTTCCCATTGGGAAAGTGCTTTGTAAAACATCTATTGGATGTATTTTCTCGTCAATTTCTGAAACCACAGTAGAAATCATCTGATGCACTTGTTTAAAAGTATACACTTTACAAAGTTCTTCTACTTTTACAGAACCTATTTTTGCAGTTTTAGATAAGTCGTTTCTTACCAAATCTACAATCATTACGTTTTCCGATCGTTCTTTAATATCTCTAGATAAGTCTGAAGCTATTTTTTCGTCATCAATTTTAATTCTTAAACGTTTAGCAGTTCCTTTTATGGGTTGCGATATTATTTTATTTCCTTCCTTTTTAATATACCTTTCTGGTGTTGCAGATAGTAAATATTGATGTTCAATTTTTAAAAAGGTTGCAAAAGGAGGTTCTGAGATTTCGTTTAAATGATTATAAACTTCAAGCGGATTTATAGTTGCGTTTTCTGCATAAAATTCTTGACAAAAATTAGCTTCATAAATGTTACCTCTTTTTATATGATTTAAAACTTTGTTTACTTTTTTATGATATTCGTCTTTGTGAATTCTAAGTTTAATTTTTATTTTATTTTCCTCAATGTCTTTTCGAACGCAGTCGAGAACTCCTTTATTAGTTTTTTGGATTTCCTCAAAATCTGCATCTATTTCATCATCAACCATTTTTAAATAATGAAACTCAATAGTATTCCCCTTAATAAACACTAATTTTTGAGGTTGAAAAAAATATAAATCAGCAAAGTCTAAACCATCAAAATTCTTAGAAGAAAGGCGTTCTACATCATTTTTAACATCATAAGAAATGTATCCAAAAATAAAATCTTTTGTAATTGTTTGGTATTCTCTTAGTTTTTCGAATGCATTATGGTAATCTGTCTTTATCGATGTAAATTCATCAGCAGCCAAAGCACAATCAAAACTAGAATATTGTTGATTATAGTTATTAGAATCTAACCAAGTTACGGTTTCAAACTGTTGTGCCCAAAACAATAAGTTTGTTTTAAATTTAATAATATTATCAACAGAAAAAGTACGAATTGTTCTTTGCATATGTACTGCAAAAATACAAATCTTTATGTATTAATAATCATAAAAAAAGCAACCTAAAGAGGTTGCTTTTTAATATATAATGTAATTCTAAAACAAGTTTAGAATATTATTTTATGCATTTAATGGTTTACCATCCCAAGCAGCTTTAGCAGCTTCTTTTACAGCTTCAGAATACGTTGGATGACCATGACAAATTCTAGCTAAATCTTCTGCAGATGCTCTATATTCCATTGCTACAGCAGCTTCCATAATTAAATCTGCAACACGTGCACCAACCATGTGAACTCCTAAAATTTCGTCTGTATTTTTATCAGCTAAAACTTTTACAAAACCATCTAAATCTCCACTTGCTCTAGATCTTCCTAAAGCACGCATAGAAAATTTACCAGCTTTATAAGCAACTCCAGCATCTTTTAATTCTTGCTCTGTTTTACCAACTGCAGCAACTTCTGGCCAAGTATAAATAATACCTGGAATTAAGTTATAATCGATATGTGGTTTTTCGCCTGCTAAATATTCTGCAACAACAACACCTTCTTCTTCTGCTTTATGTGCTAACATTGCTCCTTTAACAACATCACCAATAGCATAAATATTTTTAATATTAGTTTGCAAGTGGTCATTTACATCTACCATTCCTCTTTCAGTAACTTTTACACCAGCTTTTTCTAAACCTAAACCTTCTGTATAAGGTTTTCTACCAACAGCAACTAAACAATAATCACCTGTAAAAGTAACTTCTTCACCTTTTTTATTGGTTGCTTTTACAATTACTTCGTCTCCATTTCTTTCAACAGAAGTAACGCCATGGCTTGCATTTATTTTCATTCCTTGTTTCTTTAAAACTTTGGTAAGTTCTTTAGAAACATCAGCATCCATTGTAGGTGTAATTTTTGGTGCATATTCTATAACGGTAACGTCTGCGCCTAAACGCTTATAAACAGAACCTAATTCTAAACCAATAACACCGCCACCAATTACCAATAAGTGTTTTGGTACTTCTTTTAATTTTAAAGCTTCTGTAGAAGTTATAACACGCTCTTTATCTAATGTAATAAAAGGTAAAGTAGAAGGTTTTGAACCAGTAGCAATTATAATGTCTGCTCCTTCAATAACTTCTGATGAACCATCTTTTTTTGTAACTTTTACATGCGTAGCATCTTCAAAAGAACCTAAGCCTTCATAAACAGTAATGTTATTTTTGTCCATTAAATACTTAATTCCTCCTGTTGTTGTTTCTACAACATTGGCTTTTCTTTCTACCATTTTTCCAAAATCGAAAGTTGGCTTTTCAACAGAAATTCCATGCTCTTCAAAATGATGTACAGCATCATAATAATGGTGAGAAGAATCTAAAAGTGCTTTAGAAGGAATACATCCAACATTTAAACAAGTTCCTCCTAAAGTGGCATATTTTTCAATAATTGCTACTTTTTTTCCTAATTGTGATGCTCTAATTGCTGCAATATATCCTCCAGGTCCAGAACCTATAACAATAATATCGTATTTCATGTGTACTTTTGTTTTGCGTATTAAAGTAACCTTTCGGTTTTTTTCTTTTTATTATATAACAAAAATACGTATATTTTAATAGAATAAAGAGAGAATTTAGTAGTTTTACTTATTTCTAAAATTTAACACTTACCTTATGAAAATTCTTAAAAAAATAGTACTTCTAATACTTATTATTTTACTGATTTCGCAATTTTTTGGACCTGATAAAAATGAAGGTAATTTACAATCTTTAGATTATTTTATATCAGAAACTAACCCTCCAGAAAATGTATATAAAATTTTAAAAGAAAGTTGTTTCGATTGCCATAGCAACGTTACCAATTATCCTTGGTATAATAATATAACTCCCGTAAATTTTTGGTTAAATGAGCATGTAAAAGATGGTAAAAAGCATTTAAATTTCTCTAAATGGGATTCGTATTCTTTAAAGAAAAAAGAGCATAAAATGGATGAGTTACACGAAGAAGTAGCTAAGAAAAAAATGCCATTAGACTCTTATACTTGGACGCATTCTGAAGCAAATTTAACACAAGCACAGATTGATGAGATTGTTATTTGGGGAAAAAGTGTACAAGCAAATTATAAACAACAAATAAACACCAAGTAATTAATGCAACAACAAGTTTTAATTATTGGTACCGTTTGGGTAGAACCTAATTCTTCTGCTGCGGGTAGTAGAATGTTACAGCTTATAAAATTATTTTTAAAGCAAGATTTTAAAGTAACATTTGCTTCTTCTGCGCAAAAAAATGATAAGGCAATAGATTTGTCTTTTATTGGAGTAGAAGAGGTTTTTATAGAATTAAATTCTTCTTCTTTTGATGTTTTTGTAAAAAAAATAAATCCTACAATAGTTGTTTTTGATCGTTTTATGATGGAAGAACAATATGGTTGGCGTGTTGCAGAAAATTGCCCAAATGCATTGCGAATTCTAGATACTGAGGATTTGCATTTTTTAAGAAAAGTAAGACATCAACAATTAAAAAATGAGGAGGATTTTACAATAAATGCGTTATTAAATTCGATGGATGCAAAAAGAGAAATTGCAGCTATTTTAAGGTGCGATTTGTCTTTAATAATATCTACCTATGAAATGGATTTACTAAAATCTGTTTTTAAGATCGATGAAAAAATTCTGTATTATTTACCTTTTTTGTTAGATAATATTGATGAAAATCAGATCCAAAATTGGAAGTCTTTTGAAGAAAGAGAGCATTTTGTGTTTATCGGTAATTTTTTCCATAAACCAAATGTTGATGCTGTTTTAACATTAAAAGAAAATGTTTGGAACGAGATTAGAGAGTATTTACCTAAAGCAGAAATCCATATTTATGGTGCGTATGCAAATCAGCAAATAAATCAACTTCATAATAAAAATGAGGGTTTTATAATAAAAGGTTTTGCAGAAAACGCACAAGAAGTTGTACGAAATGCTCGAGTTCTTTTAGCTCCTTTACGTTTTGGAGCTGGAATTAAAGGAAAATTAACTGAAGCAATGATTTGTGGCACACCAAGTGTAACTACTAGTATTGGAGCAGAAGGAATGTGCGATCGTTTTCCTTGGCCAGGTTTTATAGAAGATAATTTTTCTGATTTTGCATTGGTTTCTTCAGAATTATATCGGAATAAAACAATGTGGAAAAGTAGTCAAGAAACTGGGGTAGATATTATAAATTATATCTATGATAAAGAAAAGTTAGGAGTACCTTTTGTCAATAAGATAAAAGAAATACAAGAAAAATTAGAAGAACATAGAACTCAGAATTTTCTAGGTAATTTACTGCAACATCAAACATTACAAGCTACAAAATATATGAGTAAATGGATTGAAAGTAAAAATGAGCTGTTGTAGTACTTTTTTTATTTCTTAAAAGAGGGTTTATAATCCAGAGGTAATGCATCTCCTAATCTTTCAAACCCCCAATAATTTTCATAATAAATATCTAGATAATTAAATAGCGAACCATTTTTATTTAATATTATTGGGTTGTTGTTTAAAAAAACGAAACTCTTCTGATAAGAGGATTGCTCGTAAGGTGGATTGTAATTCTCTTCTTCTGCTTCTTTTATGTAAAGAATAGATAAGTCTTGATCAAAATTTATGTGATATTTATTGTTGATTAAAGAAATGTCAATATTATCAATTAAAATGTGAGTTTTAGATACTTGGTCTAAATATTTTGGCTTTCTACTTCTTTCTAAAACCACGTTGGCACTATCTCTTTTGCTTTTAGAAAATTTATTTTTTTTAGAGTTTGATATTTTATAAGCAATTTTAATTTCTTTTTCAGAAGGTCTTTCTGGGTTTAAAAATCTGCTAAAATTTTTTAAAATAAAACCTTCTTGAGTGTAATTTTTGTTAATGATAGATTTATACAAATGAATGTCTGAACCATTAAATTTTTCTAATCTATTTTTAGCCCATCGTTTTTGTTTATATTTATTTCCCTTTAAAAGTTTGTATCTAGAATAGCCAGCGTATTTTATCGTTTGACGTGTAATTTTAAACTCTACTAGCTCGTAAAGAATTGTATAGCCAAGTAATTTATGTTCAAGTTCAATAGGTTTATTTGCGAAAGCTCTAAGTATGTTTTTATTAGAATCGTATGTAAATTGAATGACCTCAGGGTTTATAATGATACACTTTTTAGCTATTTTACTTCTACCAATCAGTTCTAATTTAAATCTATCTAAAAAGTAAGTACGTTTACTTTTATTTTGAATAAACCTTTTTCTCTTTTTTTATTATAAATAGTAATTTCATCTAAATCATATTTTTTTTCTTTAAGATTAAAAGTTAAAGGTTCTGTATAATCTAATGTGTTAAGCTCATAAACTTGAGATTCATAACCTAGAAAAGAAATTATTAATTTGTAAGTTCCGCTTTCTACTTTTAGGGTAAATTCACCATTTTTATCAGATGTTGTTCCAATTAAGGAACTACCAATATATATGGCAGCTCCTTGTAAAGGTGTGTTCTCATTAAAAACAGTTCCATTATTTTTATTTGGCTTGATATGTTTGTGCTTAATAGTAGTAAAAATATTAATAGAACCTGTTTCATAAAACTTATAACAATCCAGCTCTTTTTAACAAAGCATCAGGTTTTGGTTCTTGTCCTCTAAAACGTTTGTATAAAAGCATCGGTTTTTCTGTTCCTCCTTTAGATAATACATTTTCTTTAAACTTTGTAGCCACTTTTTTGTTGAAAATTCCTTTTTCTAAAAAGTATTCAAAAGCATCAGCATCTAAAACTTCTGCCCATTTATAAGAATAATAACCGGCAGAATATCCTCCTTGAAAAATATGAGAAAAAGCGGTACTCATACAGTTTTCTGCAACATCAGGATATAATTTTGTGTTTGCAAAAGCCTTACTTTCAAATTCCTTTACAGATTTTATTTCTGACGGATTTTGACTATGCCAACTCATATCTAATAAACCAAAACTAAGCTGACGTAAAGTTTGCATTCCTTCATGAAAACTTGCAGATTCTTTAATTTTTTCAACATATTTCATAGGGATAACTTCACCTGTTTCATAATGTTTTGCAAACAACTCTAAAGCTTCTTTTTCGAAACACCAGTTTTCTAAAACCTGACTTGGTAATTCTACAAAATCCCAAGAAACAGAAGTTCCGGATAAACTGTTGTAAGTAGTGTTTGCTAACATGCCGTGTAATGCATGTCCAAATTCATGAAACAATGTGGTAACCTCGTTAAACGTTAATAACGATGGTTTTGTTTCGGTTGGTTTTGTAAAATTACAAACGATAGAAACATGCGGTCTTTCGTTAATTCCGTTTTTAATTTGTTGCGATTTATATGATGTCATCCACGCTCCATTTCTTTTTCCTTTTCTAGGATGAAAATCGGCATAAAAAATAGAAACAAAGTTTCCATTTATATCTTTTACATAGTAGGTTTTAACATCTTCGTGGTATTTTTCTATGTTAGAAACTTCTTCGAACTTTAAATCGAATAATCTATTGGCAATTTCAAAAACACCATCAATTACATTTTCTAATTTAAAATAAGGTTTTAAAATTTCTTGATCTAAATCGAACAATTCTTTTTTTAACTTTTCTGAGTAATAAGAACCATCCCATTTTTGAAGTTGATCTATACCATCTAATTTTTTAGCATAGTTTTCTAAGTTTTCAAATTCTTTAATAGCAGCAGGTTTTGCTTTTTCTAATAAATTATTAGAAAACTCAATTACCTTTTCTGGTGTTTCTGCCATTCTTTCTTCTAAAACAAAATGAGCATGCGTCTTATAACCTAATAAGTTTGCTCTATTATTTCTAAGATTTACAATATCTAAAACAACTTGTTCGTTATTAAATTCGTTGTCTTTAAATGCTTTTTTACCTGAAGCAATTGCCATTTCTTTACGTAATTCTCTGTTATCTGCATATGTTAAAAACGGAATGTAACTTGGGTAATCTAGCGTAAAAATATAACCTTCTTTTTCTTTAGATTTTGCAACTTCTTTTGCAGCTTCTTTTACGCTTTCTGGTAAACCTGCTAAATCTTTCTCATTTGTTAAATGCATTTCGAATGCATTGGTTTCTGCCAAAACATTTTCGCCAAATTTTAAAGATAATTTAGAAAGTTCAGCATCAATTTTACGAAGCTTATTTTTATCATCATCTTCTAAATTTGCTCCATTTCTAGCAAAACCTTTATATTGTTTGTCTAAAAGTGTTTTTTGCTCTGCAGTTAAATCTAAAGTATCTTTAACATCAAAAACAGACTTTACTCTTTTAAATAACGCTTCATTTAGTGTAATGTCATTTCTAAATTCACTTAACCAAGGAGAAATTTCTTGTGCTATTTTCTGAATTTCGTCATTAGTTTCAGCTGAATTTAAGTTGAAAAAAATACTAGTAATTCTATTTAATTTTTCACCCGTAAAATCTAAAGCAACAGTTGTGTTTTCAAAAGTTGGTTTCTCAGAATTTATTACAATTTCATTAATTTCTGCTTTTGCAATTTTAATTGCTTCTTTAATTGCAGGTTTGTAATCTGAATTAGATATTTTTGAGAAAGGTGCTGTATTAAAATCTTGTAAAAGTGGATTCATTATGTTTTATTTCTATGTCAGGTCGAGCGCAGTCGAGACCTAAATATAACCTCTCGACTGCGCTCGAGGTAATAAAAAACTATTTTTTAACTCTTTCTGAAGCTTTTTCAACCTTTAATTTTAATTCTTCTTTGTAGGCAATTATTTTATTTAAAACTTCTTCGTTTGAAGCGCCAATAATTTGTGCAGCTAAAATACCTGCATTTTTTGCACCATCTAAAGCAACAGTTGCAACAGGTACGCCACCAGGCATTTGTAAAATTGATAAAACAGAATCCCAACCATCTATAGAATTTCTACTTTTTACAGGAACACCAATAATTGGTAACGGACTCATAGAAGCTACCATTCCTGGTAAATGCGCAGCGCCACCAGCACCAGCAATAATTACTTGAATACCTCTTTTATGTGCATTTTTAGAATAATCAACTAATTTTTCTGGAGTTCTGTGAGCAGACACAATATCTACCTCAATTTTAATATTAAAACTCTCTAAAATATCTATTGCTTCTTGCATTATTGGAAGATCAGAATCACTTCCCATTATTATTCCTACCATATTTTTATTTTGTACTGTCATTGCGAGGAGTTTGTGACAAAGCAATCTGTTTTTTATTTCAGAGATTACTTCGTTTATACTCGTAATGACGTATTATTTACTAATAACTCTAATTGTTTCTTTAACTTTTTGTGCTACTTTTCTTGCTTTATCAATATCCTTATTTACAATAGTAACATGGCCCATTTTTCTAAAAGGACGTGTTTCTTTCTTGCCATAAATATGAGGTGTAACACCATCAATTTTTAAAATATCATTTAAGTTTTTGTAAAATACATCGCCAGAAAAACCTTCTTCGCCTACTAAATTCACCATAATTCCGGCAACTTTACTTTCAGTATTTCCTAAAGGAAGATTTAAAATGGATCTTATATGTTGTTCAAATTGATTGGTATAACTAGCTTCAATTGAATAATGACCAGAATTGTGTGGTCTTGGAGCAACTTCGTTTACTAATATCTCATTTGTTTCTGTTTGAAACATTTCTACAGCCAATAAACCAACAAAATCTAAATCATTTACAACTTTTAAGGCAACTTCTTGTGCTTTTTTAGCAACCGATTTTTTAATTCTTGCCGGACAAATTACATATTCTACTTGATTAGCTTCTGGATGAAATTCCATTTCTACAACAGGATATGTTTTTGTTTCACCATCAGAATTTCTAGCAACAATAACTGCTAATTCGTTTTTAAACGGAATTAACTGTTCTGTAATACATTCTACATTTGGTAAAGATTCTAAATCGGCAAAATTTCTTACAACTTTTACACCATTTCCATCATAGCCAAAACGTGCAGCTTTCCAAACAAAAGGAAAATTAATAACTTCAGTTTCTAAGCAAATTACCAACTCTTCTAAATAAGCAAAATGAGAAAAAGGTGCTGTTGGAATTTTATGATCAAAATAAAAGTTTTTTTGATTTGCTTTACTTTGTATCGTTCGTAAGTTTTTTGGCTTCGGATAAATAGTTAAACCCTCTTCTTCTAACTTGTCTAAAGCATCAATATTTACGTTTTCTATTTCTATGGTTAAAACATCTACTGTTTTACCAAAGTTATAAACCGCATCAAAATCTAATAAATCGCCAATAACAAAATTGTTGCATATATCTGCACAAGGTGCATTTTTATTGCTTTCTAAAATTGAGGTGTAAATATCGAATTTTTGTGTTTCAGTAAGAATCATTCTCCCTAACTGACCACCACCTAAAATACCTAATTTAAAATCTGAAGAAAAATAGTTTTTCACTTGTAAAGTTGTTGTGTTTATACAAAAATAAGCATCTAAAGCATAAGAAACTACTAAAAATTACTGATTCGAATTGTGCTACCAGTTTTTATTACTCTATACTCAATTGCAGGGCATTGGTACCCGTCTGTTTGTGGTGCTCCTCCAAAATCTACGCTATATTTACTTTCGTCGCAAATACACTGTAAAATTCGATTGCTAAAAGACATTGGGTTGCTGCAATCATTAGTAGGGCACAATCTATCAAAAGCAACAAAATCTGTCCCGTTTTTATTAAAAAGTAAAATTCCTTTATTGCCACCAGAAAGTTTAGCAAAACCTCCAGGAGTTTGGGCGTTTATTAACTCTGGGTTATTTAAATCTGTAACTAAATTTAAGGGTAAAGTTTGTATACAATTAGCTAAATTACTTGTGTCAGAACAGTTTATAAACAAAGAAATACATAGTAAAGACAATATTTTTTTTAACATTATAGTTTTCGGTTTTTATAAAAACGATGACAAGTTACAAATATTTTGTACATTTGTAATCTAATCTCATTCCTGTAAAGGGTTTGAGATTTTTAAATTTAACCCATAGTAGGTTTTAAAGTAAACAGTTTTATCTTTTTTTATGAATTAATATAAAGAAATGATAAACTTTAAAAAAGAAAAGAATGAGTGATATATCTTATTATTCTCCAGAAGGATTAAAGAAATTGAAGGATGAATTGGCGCAACTAGAACAAGTTGAACGACCAAGAGTAACGCAAGAAATTGCAGATGCAAGAGATAAAGGAGATTTAAGTGAAAATGCAGAATACCATGCAGCAAAAGAGGAACAATCTCACTTAGAATTTAAAATAGCCAAATTAAAAAACGTAGTTTCAAATGCACGTATTTTAGATGAAAGTCAATTAGATACTTCTAAAATATTGATTCACTCTAATGTGAAAATTAAAAACACAACTAACGGAATGGAGTTTACTTACAGGTTAGTCGCAGATTCTGAAACAGATGTTAGAAACGGAAAATTATCTGTAAACTCACCTATTGGTAAAGGTTTGTTAGGTAAACAAGTAGGGGATATTGCAGAAATTAATGTTCCTAACGGAATTATGAAATTCGAAATTGTAGAAATTTCTAGATAAAGATTTATTAAATATAGTTTTTAAACGCTTTGCATTTGCAAAGCGTTTTTTATTTTTACAAAACAATTGAATTTACAAAACAGAAAAAAATGAGTGTTTTCACAAAAATAATTACAGGAGAAATACCAAGTTATAAAGTAGCAGAAGATGATAATTTTATTGCTTTTTTAGATATCAATCCAAATGCAAAAGGACATACTTTAGTTGTGTCTAAAAAAGAAGAAGACAAAATTTTTGATTTATCTAAAGAAGAATACAACTCTTTAATGGATTTTTCTTACAGAGTTGCAAAAGCAATAGAGAAAACAATTGCTTGTAAAAGAGTTGGAATGAGTGTAATTGGTTTAGAAGTACCTCATGTTCATGTTCATTTAATTCCTTTAAATGCAATGGCAGATATTCAGTTTTCGCAAAAAGTAAAATTGTCTAATGAAGAGTTTATTGCTTTAGCAGAAAGTATTTCAAAGAATTTTGAATAAATGAAAAAGTGGATTAAAGTTGGCTTAATTTGGGCAATAATTATGTTTTTGTTAATGGTCTTTGTTTTTCCTTATTTTAATAATGAAGAAATTACAAAAAATGGAGTTTTATCAGGTTTAATTATTTGGACTTTAGCTGGTTTAGTTTTTGGTTTTGTAATGAGGAAAAGGTATAAAGATTAAATTTTATCTAACAAAATTTCAAACGTAGTTCCTTTTTCTAATTCAGATTTTTTTACAAATATTTTGCCTTTATGGTAATCTTCCACAATTCTTTTAGAAAGTGATAAACCTAATCCCCAACCACGTTTTTTTGTAGTAAAACCAGGTTTAAATATTTGTTTAAAAAGTTTTTTAGGCATTCCTTTTCCTGTATCAGAAATGGTAATTTTTACTTTTTTAGCATCACTTTCTATTTTTAAATTTAATTCGCCTTTTCCTAACATTGCATCAATTGCATTCTTTATTAAGTTCTCTATTACCCAACCAAATAATTCTGTATTTATTTTTGTGTAAATTTCAGTATCAGAAGAAGAGAAAGAAAACGAAATTTGTTTAGAACTACGAGATTCTAAATAATCGAAAGCCTGTTTTGTAATGTCTACAATATTTTCTTTTTTAAGTTCTGGCACAGAACCTATTTTAGAAAAACGATTTGCAATTGTATTTAATCGATGTACATCTTTTTCTATTTCTTCAATATAGGTTTCATCAACTTTTTCCATTTTTAAAATAGCAATCCAACCTAAAAGAGAAGATAAAGGTGTACCTATTTGATGCGCAGTTTCTTTGGCCATTCCTGTCCAAAGTTTATTTGTTTCTGCAGCTTTGTTAGAACTGTAGAATAAATAAATTACAGCTATAAATAGCACTAGAATTAGCAATAAAGCTAAAGGGTAATAGGTGAGTTTGTTTAATAAATCTGAATCTTTATAGTAAATATATTGTTTGTTTTTTCCATCATAACTAATTTCAATAGGCTCGTTTTCAATTTTCATTATTGCCAATTGATTTTCTAAATATTCAGGATTTAGAGATTTTATAGAATCTAAGTTTTGAATGTTTAAAACAATACCTTTATCATCTACCAAAATCATAGGAACAGTGCTGTTGTTCTCAATAACTTTTAAGGGTAAGCTTACACTTGCGTTTAAATCTGTATTTGTTGCTATTTCTTTTTGTGCAGCAGCTAAAATTTCCATTTTAACCCGTTCAGCTTGTTTAAATTTTTGAAAGAAAGTATAAGTATTCCAGAGTATTAAACTAACAATTACAATAGAAATAAGAACTGTAATTCGTTTAAATAAAAGAGTATTAGATAAAATGTTCATTAAAACAAATATAAAGGTTTCTTGTATATAACTCATTTGAAGATTTGATAGTATCTTTACCTACCTAAATTTTTTATTGATGCTTACAATCGACCCAAAAGAAATACCAACTGCAAAATTACATGGTTATTTACTAGGTGCAATTGCACCAAGACCAATTGCTTTTGCAAGTACTATTGATACAGATGGTAATCCTAATTTGTCTCCTTTCTCATTTTTTAATGTTTTTGGGGCAAATCCGCCAATTATGATTTTTTCTCCTGCAAGAAGAGTAAGAGATAACACAACAAAACACACTTTAGAAAATGCATTAGCTACTAAAGAAGTGGTTATAAATGTGGTAAATTTTGATATTGTACAACAAATGTCTTTAAGTAGTACCGAATATCCAGAAGGTGTAAATGAGTTTGAAAAAGCAGGTTTTACAATGGTAAAGTCTGATGTTATAAAACCATTTAGAGTTAAAGAATCTCCTGTACAATTTGAATGTAAAGTAAAGGATGTTATTTTTACTGGTGATGAAGGTGGAGCAGGAAACTTAATTGTTTGTGAAGTTGTAAAACTGCATGTTTCTGAAGATGTTTTAGCAGATGACGGCAATATAGATCAGCATAAAATAGATTTAGTTGCAAGAGCAGGAGGTAGCTATTATACAAGGGCTAGAGATGGTTTTTTCGAAATTCCGAAACCAATTTCTACATTAGGTATTGGTATAGATTCTATTGATGCCGAAATTAGAAATAGCACGGTTTTAACTGGTAATAATTTAGGAATGTTAGGTAATGTAGAGCAACTACCAGACAGTAAAACTGTTGATAACTTTGGGAAAGAACATCCTGAATTTATTGGGTTAGAAATGGTAAAAAAACATACATTTGCCCAAGAGTATTTAAGTAAAAATGATGTAGAAAGTGCTTGGAAAGTACTTTTATTAAAATAGAAATTATGGAAGTTATTGGTAAAGTAAAATTAATTGGAGAAGTACAAACATTTGGTTCTAACGGATTTAGAAAAAGAGAATTAGTTGTTACTACAGATGAACAATACCCTCAAATGATAATGGTGGAGTTTGTGCAAGATAAATGTGATTTATTAAACAGTTATGCAGTTGGGCAAGATGTAAAAGTATCTATTAATTTAAGAGGTAGAGAGTGGATTAATCCACAAGGTGAAGCTAAATACTTTAATTCTATTCAAGGATGGAGAATAGAAAACTTGTCTCAAGGAAATCAAGCTCAAAATTTACCACCAGTAGATCAATTTCAGCCAGCTGCTAATGTTTCTGGTGCTGAGCCAGACGATTTACCATTTTAGTGTTAAAATAAATTCTAAAGGTTTTAATTTTAGAGATAAAATAAAAAGAGAGAATTCAATTAAGAATTCTCTCTTTTTATTTATCAATAACTTTACTTACTTTTCTCTCCTTTTTTAGGCATCGGTCCTCGTAAATGAACAACCAATCCATTTAAGAAATTACGTAAAATTTGATCTCCACATTCTACATATTTTGGGTGTTCTTCATTTCTAAATAAAGCACCTAATTCTCCTTTAGAAACTTTAAAGTCTACTAATGCACAAATTTCTACAATATCTGTATCTCTTAATTTATGTGCTACTCTTAATTTTTTTAAAATATCATTGTTTGTTAAACCCATGTTGCAAATGTAAGAGAATTAATTTACTACTTTAAATATTGCCCACGCATAAATTGCAAATCTTGCAAATCTAAAAAGACCAAATAATACTACTCTTTTAAAAGGATACCTAATCATACCTGCAGCAACACAAGCAATAGAAAAGGGTAGTGGGAAAATAGCACCTACTAAAATTAGAATTCCGCCCCATTTATTAGCATTCTCCAAGTTTTTAGCCATTTTAACTTCAAGATATTCTTTCAAAGATTTTATTTTTAATGCTGCTTTACCTAAGAAATAAGATATTAAACCTCCAGAATAAGAAAGAGTTGCTAAAAGCACTAAATTTAAAATAGGCTCTTCTGTTTTTTTAGTCCAAGCAATAAATATTTCTGGCGGTATTAAACCAAGTAGTGTTTCAGAAACAAAAAAAGTAATTAAAATACTTGTTCTAGAAACTGTTTCTGTAAAATGATGTAAGCCATCATTTATATTATATACGTATTTGTTAAATAAATAGATAGCAAGTATAACACCTATTATAGGTAGTATCGCCTTCTTTAGATTATTTAAAACAAAATCATAGAAGCCAGTTCTTGCATAATATTTATGCATTAACTTGGCTTGTTTTGTTTTAGATTTTTTCTTTTTCTATTCAGCATTTTTTTGAGTTCTAAATAAAATTAAAACGTTTTACAAAAATAGTGACAATATTCTAATAAATTAAAAATTTACGTTTTTTTATAAATTACTAAATTAGCCAAAAAGTACCTGAAAGAATGATTTGGCTTACAGATGAAATTAAATTTCCAGAATATCAATTTACAAATAAAGATGGAATAATTGCACTTGGTGGAGATTTATCTGAAGATAGATTAACTTTTGCTTACAAAAAGGGTATTTTTCCTTGGTTTTCTGAAGGCGATCCAATTGTTTGGTATTGTCCGCATGAGAGAATGGTATTATTTCCTGATGAAATAAAGGTGTCAAAATCTATGCGAAAAATTATTGATAAAAATAAGTTTACAATTACAGAAAATAATGCTTTTGAAGCTGTTATTTATAATTGCAAAAATATTGATAGAAATGATGGTTTTGGTACTTGGATAACGGATGATATGGAACAAGCTTATATTAATTTACATAAAGCAGGAATTGCAAAGTCTATAGAAATTTGGTTTGATAATGAGTTAGTTGGCGGTTTGTATGGTTTAGAAATAAACAATATATTTTGCGGAGAAAGTATGTTTAGTAGAGTTTCTAACGCATCAAAATTAGCTTTTATTCATTTATCAAAAAATAAAAATTATAAGCTTATAGATTGTCAAATTTATAATGAACATTTAGCAAGTTTAGGAGCGAGAGAAATAAGCAGAGATTTGTTTTTAAAGCTTTTAAAAGCGTAATATCTTGTTTGTTATTTTCAAATAAAGCATAAAAAAACCCAAGCAATTGCTTGGGTTTTTTAAATTATAGTAATTTTATTTTATTATTTCTTAGCTAATAAATCTCTAATTTCAGCTAATAAATCTTCTTGACTTGGTCCTGTTGGAGCTGCTGGAGCTGGTTCTTCTTTCTTTTTAGTTGCGTTAACACCTTTTACAATCATAAACATTACAAAAGCAACTATTATAAAATCGATAACATTTGTAATGAAATCACCATATAAAACAGCTACTTCACCAACAATTTTACCAGCGTCATCTGCAACACCTTCTTTTGCAATCCATTTTAAGTCTTTAAAATCAGTATTAAATATTAAACCTATTAAAGGAGAAACAATTCCTCCTGTAAAAGAAGTAACAACTTGTTTAAAAGCTGCACCCATAACAAAACCTACTGCAATATCTATAAGGTTACCCTTCATTGCAAAGTCTTTAAATTCTTTAACCATTCCCATTTTCTATTTTGTTTTTAATTGTTAGACTGCAAAAGTACTAAATTTTTAGTTCTTTAACATTTTTTTAACACGTTGAGAAATTGCCGTTAAGGTTTCGTAAACTATTGTTTCAGAAATATCAGCAATATTTTTTATCATATTTTGAGAATTAAAAATTATTACCTTGTCTCCTTCTTTGCATTCGATTTTGGTAACATCAACCATAATCATATCCATACAAACATTTCCAATTATTTTAGCTTTTTGATTTTTGATAAGTACATATCCTTTTTTATTTCCTAGTCTTCTAGATAAACCATCTGCATGACCAACAGGTATTGTAGCGGTTTTACTTTCTCTTTTTGCAACAAAAGCTCTATTGTATCCTACAGTTTCACCTGGTTTAATAATGTGTATTTGAGAGATAATTGAAGTTAAATTATGAGTATTTTTTAATAATGCAGTTTCTTTATCATCATTTCCAAAGCCGTATAAACCAATACCAACTCTAACCATATCAAACTGAGCTTTGGCATAATTTACAACTCCAGAAGTATTTAAAATATGTAACATAGGTTCATAACCCAAATGTTTATAAGCTTGCTGCGCTATATATGCAAAATTATTTATTTGATTTATTGTAAAATCTTGTTCTTCTAAATCTTCACTTGCTGCAAGATGAGAAAAAATAGAGGCTACCTTAACATGGTTTGTTTCCTTTAAAGTAGTTATAATTTTAGGAATATCTGTATGCCAAAACCCAAGTCTATTTAAGCCTGTATTAAATTTTAAATGAATAGGATAATTCATTAATGGAGCTTCATCAGATAGTTTTAAAAAAGCATCAAATATTTTAAAATTATACAAATTAGGTTCTAATCTATAATTTACTATAGATTGTAAATTTTGTATTTGAGGATGTAAAACTAAAATAGGTGTTTTAATATCTGCTTCACGTAAAGCTACGCCTTCATGTGTGTATGCTACAGCAAAGTAATCTACTTTATCTTGTAAAAAAGTTGCAATTTTAACGCTATTACTTCCGTAGCCAAAAGCTTTAACAACAGCTAAAATTTTAGTTTCTGGGTTTAATTTTTTTAAAATAATTTAGGTTATGTTCTAAAGCATTGCCATCAATTTCTAAAATAGTTGCATGGTTATTCATCTGTAGAACTTTCTTTTTTAGAAGCGTTTGCTTCTTGTTTATTTTTAACAGCTTTATAATAAGCTGCCCTACTTAAAGGTTCGTACTCTTGTGTTTCTCCTAACATTACAAGTTTTTCATTTTGAGCTTTTCTAAAACTATAATGTGCAAGATTACCTGTGTGAGTACAAACAGCATGCACTTTTGTTACATACTCTGCAGTTGCCATTAATGCTGGCATTGGCCCAAAAGGATTTCCTTTAAAATCCATGTCTAAACCAGCAACAATTACTCTAACTCCTCTGTTTGCTAGATCGTTGCATACAGCAACAATTTCATCATCAAAAAACTGAGCTTCATCAATACCTACAACATCTACATTATTGGCTAATAATCTAATATTTGCAGAAGCAGGAACTGGGGTAGATCTAATTCTGTTGTCGTTATGAGAAACAACCTCTTCTTCGTCATAACGAGTGTCTACAGCAGGTTTAAAAATTTCTACACGCTGTTTTGCAAATTGAGCTCGCTTTAAACGTCTAATTAATTCTTCTGTTTTTCCAGAAAACATAGAGCCACAAATAACTTCTATCCAACCAAATTGTTCTGTGTGATTTACTGTATTTTCAAGAAACATTTTGTAATTTTAAACGTTAGGTATTTATAAAATTGTTTTACTTTAGGTCTCTACAAATTTATGAATATTTACGAGTAAAAAATAACTTCAATTAACAACTTATGCACAAAAAACTGGAAAGCGATTTAATGAGTTTGGCACATAGTATTTTACAAATGAAAAATAAAGATAATGTGTTTTTATTAAAAGAAAAATCCAAGGAAATTTATGAGAAACTTTCTGTTTTGGCATTTGTAGAAGAATATATGAATTCAACACCAAATCTAAATGTGTCTAAAGTAGATTTAATTGATAAAGTTAAAGAAGCTTATAAAACTAAAGATAGTTTGGTTGCAGATAATGAAGTTCTAGAAGTTAAAATAAAAGAAGAAGAAAAAGTAGTATTTAATCTTATTGATGAGGTTTCTGAACCAGAGTTAAAAGAAGAAGTTCTTAAAAATGTTGTAGTTGAAGAAATTATAGAGCAACCTTTTGATGAATTAGAGGAAATAATGGCTTCTGCAAGTGATACAGCAACAAATTTTAAAAATGATGTAAAAGATGTTGGAGAGCGTAAGTCTGTTACGTTAGAAGAGGAATTACAAGACACTATTTCTGTAGATGTAATGGCAGATTTATTTGAGAATGCACAACCAAAATCTTTGAACGATAAATTAGCTGCCAACATTCAAATTGGTTTAAATGATAGGATTGTTTTTGTTTTAAACCTATTTAATGGTAAACAAGAAGATTATAATAGAGTAGTTTCTCAGTTAAATACTTTTAAATCAGAAAAAGAAGCAAAAAACTTTATTAATACGATGGTAAAACCAGATTATAATTGGTCTGACCATGAAGAATTAGAAATTCGTTTTTTTGAAATAATAGAACGTAAATTCGCTTAAAAATAATAACTATTGAAACCAGTTTTAATTCATACGCATTTTCATAAACGAAAAACGGGTGTTACCAGAAGCATAGAAAATGTACTGCCTTTTTTTCTGATGATTTTGAAACCTATGTATATGGTTCTAATATTGATGGAAATAAATTAGCTACTTCTAAATTAAAAGAAATTTTATTTTCTAATAAAACTCCTGTAGTTCATTGTCATAGGAACAATGAAATAATGAGAATGTTGTATTATCGTTTTTTAGGTGCAAAATTTACATTAATTGCTACTAGACACGCAGAAACTGTTCCTTCCAGATTAACAAAGTTCTTATTAAAGAAAGCAGATAAGGTTGTTACGCTTATAAAAAGTATGAGCGAAAATTTAGGAATAAAGAATACAATTGTTGGTCATGGTGTTAGAGTTGATGAGTTTGTTTCTGATGCTAACAAAAAGCTAGAAAATATTCGTCAAGAAAATATTATTTTAAATGCGGGTAGAGTAAGAAAAGCAAAAGGGCAACTCGTTTTATTAGAAGCTGTAAAAGTTTTAAAAGAGCATAAAAATTGGGCTTTAGTAATTGTTGGTAAAGTTGATAAGCCTCCATTTTTAGAAGAATTAAGAGCGATTGCAAAAAAGCAAGAAATAGAAAGTCAAGTATATTTTATTGATGAAACTAGAGATATTATCTCTTATTATCAAGCTGCAAAAATAGTTGTTGCACCAAGTTATTCAGAAGGATTTTCTTTAGTTACAGCAGAAGCAATGTCTTGTGAATGCTCAGTAATTGCTACCAAAAATGTTGGTGTTCACTCAAGTTTAATTACTCATAAAAAAAATGGTTATCTGTTTGAAGCTGGTAATATTAAGGAGTTAGAAGTTCTTTTGTTAAAATCTATAAATGATAAAATTCCCTATTTAGGGAAACAAGCAAGAGAAGAAATTGTGAAAAATTGGAGTGCAAAACAAGAAGCAAAAAATTTGATTAAAATTTATAATAAATAATGAATAAAGGACTCTATTTAGTATTTTTAATGGTTTTTGTTGCATGTAAATCTACTTATATAACTCAAGAATTTACACAAAAAAATATTCCTTCTAAGCCAGATTATTCTTTAGAAACTAATTGGGCAGTATTGCCAATAACTTATTCAAAAGAATTAAAAGAGTTTTCTTCAAAAGAAATAGATACCTTAAAAGCAGATGTGTTCTATATTTATCCAACTCTAAATACTGAAAAAGATGATATTCGGTGGAATGTACCTGTTAACGATGTAATGCAACAAGAAAAAGTTTTAAATAAAACCGTTTTGTTTCAAGCATCCGCTTTTACAACTTCTGGTAAGTTGTATGTTCCATATTATAGGCAAGCACATTTGAGGTCTTATTCAATGTTAAAAAATGGAGGAGAACATGCATTATTATTGGCATATTCAGATGTTAAAAAAGCTTTTGAAACGTATTTAGAAAAATACAATAATGGTAGACCAATTATTATAGCAAGTCATAGTCAGGGTTCTACACATGCAAAATTTTTATTAAGAGATTTTTTTGATAGCAAACCATTACAGAATAAATTAATAGCTGCTTATATTATTGGTACTGTAATTAAACCAAATCAATTTAAATCAATAAAACCTATGGTTAACCCAAATGAAATTGGAGGGTTTGTTGGTTGGAATACTTTTAAAAAAGGAAATTATCCGAAGAAAAAAGATAAATATAAAGGGAGTGTAACAACAAATCCTATTACTTGGAATTTAGATAGAACTACAGAATTAAATCAGCATAAAGGTTTTTTGTATTCTAATAAAAAAATATACGAAGAGGCCTTAGAAATAGAAGTTACAGATGGTTTAATTTGGAGTACAAACCCTAAATTTCCAATGCGTTTTTTTATGTCTTTTTTAAAAAATTATCATGTAGGAGATATCAACCTTTTTTGGAAAGACATTCAAGAAAATTCCGTTTTAAGAACAAATACTTGGTTGGTAAAAAATAAGTAATTGTAACAAATTATTGTTGTGGTCGTCTTAAAAGCAAAACCAAGACACATGAAAACATTAGCAACAATTTTCTTCGCATTTTTTATTACTACAGTTTCTGCACAAAAAGTAGCTTTCGAAAAATTTTATAAAGTAAATAAAGAAAAGTCAACTTTTTCAGTCAATTTATCAGCATCTTTAGCAGGTTCTTTTTTAGATGATGAAGATGACAGTGATTTAATGAACATCATTAAAAAATCTAGCGATTTTAAAGTAATGATTTTTGATAATGAGGATAATAATATTTCAAAAGACTTTAATAAATTTAGAAAAAAGAACAGATTAAAAACATTAGCTCGCGTTAAAGAAAACGGAAGTAAAGCCGAATTGTTTTTTATTGAAAAAAATAATTTTATAAGAGAAATTATAATTAGAACAAATAGTAACGACGATACGCTTGTGCTATTTGGCTTAAAAACTAAAATTACAAAAGATGAATTAGCAAATATGCTTGCGTCATCCGATATTTCTTTTTCTTCAAAATAAAGAATTAAAAGAGAAGGTTTTAACCAATCTTCTCTTTTAATTTTTCTACAACTTTTTTACTATTTCCAATAAAAATTTCTTCTTCTACAATAAATACAGGGCGTTTTAAAAATGTGTATTCATCTAATAAATACTGCTTATAATCTGTTTCAGATAAAGTTTGATTTTTTAAATCCATCGCTTTATACAATTTAGCTCGTTTATTAAACAATGCTTCATAACTTCCAGAAAGTTGGTGCATTTCATCTAATTGAGTAACAGTAATATTATTTGCTTTTATTTCTTGGCGTTCAAAACCATCAGTATTTACTTCTTTTAAAATTCTACGACACGTATCACAAGTTTGTAAAAAATAGACTTTCTTCATTTTTATGGATTATATTTACGATTCAAAATTACATATAAAAATGAAAATACAATTTGATGTTTTAAGAAAATCTAGAGATCTTGTTCTAAAAGAATTAGAAGGTTTAACATTGGAGCAGTTGCATACAATTCCAAATGGTTTTAAAAACAATATAGCTTGGAATGTAGCGCACTTAGTAGTTACACAACAATTATTGCATTATAAATTATCTGGCTTAAACTGTTTGTGTCCAGATGATTTAATTGAAAGTTATAAAAAAGGAACAGCACCAGCTACAAATTTTACAACAGAAGAGTTTGATGAGGTAAAAGAGTTGCTATTAGGTTTACCAGATACGTTACAAGAAGATTTTGAAGCAGGTATTTTTGAGAATTATAGCGAATATCCTACTAGTACAGGCTTTGTTTTAACTTCTATAGAATCTGCAATTGCTTTTAATAATTTTCATGAAGGTATACATTACGGTATTATTAGATCATTAATAAAACTAGTTTAATTTCTTATGGATTATTTTTTAATAGCAACAGTTTTAATAGTGCTTTCCGCAGCTTTTGGTTATATAAATACTAAGTTTTTAAAATTGCCTAACACAATTGGGCTAATGCTAATTACAATAGTTTTTACACTTGCGGTGTTTGTGTTAAGTTATTTTGATGATACTTTACTGTTAAAGGAAAAAGAGTTAATTACAAGTATTAATTTTAAAACCGTTCTTTTAGATGTAATGTTAAGTTTTCTGCTTTTTGCAGGAGCATTACATACTAATTTTCAGCAATTAAAAATTCAAAGAAAACCCGTTTTAATATTCGCTACCCTAGGTACTTTTGTTTCAACCTTTTTAGTTGGAGTTTTTGTGTATTATGCACTACAATTATTAAGTCTTAATGTAGATTTTATTTATTGTTTATTATTTGGTGCATTAATATCGCCTACAGACCCTATTGCTGTATTAGGAATCATGAAAAAAGTAGGCGCTCCAAAAAAACTAGAAACAAAAATAGTTGGAGAATCTTTATTTAATGATGGAGTAGGTGTTGTTATTTTTCTTACAATTTATCAGATTGCAAATGGCGGAAGTGATATTTCTTTTGCGCATATTTCTGAGTTGTTTTTGGTTGAAGTTGTTGGTGGTATTGTACTTGGTTTGGTAATAGGTTGGGTAACTTACAGGTTATTAAAAAGTATTGATGAATATGATACCGAAGTAATTATTACACTTGCAGCGGTAATGGGCGGAACTTTATTTGCACAAAAATTTCATTTATCGGCACCTTTAGCAATGGTAACTGCAGGATTAATTGTAGGTACAGATACAGTTAGAAAAACATCTATGAGCGAAGTTACAGAATTGTATGTAGATAAATTTTGGGAACTCTTAGATGTTCTATTAAATACTATACTTTTCGTAATGATTGGAATGGAAATTTTAGTATTAACGTTTGATTTCGATTATATTTTAGCTGGGTTTATAATCATTCCGTTGTTATTAATTGCAAGATATATTTCGTTATTATTACCTATAAAACTGTACGCTAAAAAACTAGATTTTGTGCCAAAAACAAATTTGATTATGACTTGGGGTGGTTTGCGTGGCGGAATTTCTATTGCTTTAGCACTTAGCTTAACACAAGATATGGAGCGTGATTTGTTTTTAGTAATCACATATATTGTAGTTGTGTTTTCAATACTAGTTCAAGGTTTAACGGTTGGTAAATTAATAAAGAAGTTTACATCTTAAAGTTTCAAAAAATGAAATTTAATACAAAAACAATTCACGGAGGTCAAAAACCAGAAGCAACTACAGGTGCTGTTATGCCTCCGGTTTTTATGACTTCTACTTACGAGCAATCTAGCCCAGGAGTTCATAAAGGATATGCGTATTCTAGAGGAGCTAACCCAACAAGAACAGCTTTAGAAAACAATTTAGCGTCAATTGAAAACGGTAAGCATGCTTTTGCTTTTGCATCTGGTTTAGCGGCAATAGATTGTGTTTTACGCACTTTAAAACCTGGAGATGAAGTTATCGCTGGCGATGATTTATATGGCGGAACGTATAGAATGTTTACAAGATTATTCGAAAAATACGGTTTAGAATTTTCTTATGTAGATATGAATGTTGCTACAAATGTTAAAGAAGCAATAACAGGAAAAACAAAACTTGTTTGGGTAGAAACACCAACAAACCCGTTGATGAAAATTGCAGATATTAAAGCAATTTCAACTGTAGTAAAAGAAGTAAATTCTGCTATTTTAATTGCTGTAGATAATACTTTTGCAACACCTTATTTACAACAACCATTAACTTTGGATGCAGATATTGTAATGCATTCTGCAACAAAATACATTGGCGGTCATAGCGATTTAGTTATGGGAGCTTTAATAGTTAAAGATGCAAAATTGGCTGAAGATATTCATTTTATACAATTTGCAGCTGGCGCAATTGCGGGTCCTATGGATTCTTTTTTAGCGCTAAGAGGTGTTAAAACATTACATATTAGAATGCAAAGACACTGTGAAAATGGTAAAAAAGTTGCTGAGTTTTTATCAAACCATGATAAAGTAGAAGCGGTTTATTATCCTGGTTTAGAAAACCATTTAGGGCATGAAATTGCTAAAAAGCAAATGAAAGATTTTGGCGGTATGGTTTCTTTTAAATTAAAAGATACTTCTAAAAAAGCTGCATTAACATTTTTAGAAAACACAAAAGTATTTACGCTTGCAGAATCTTTGGGTGGTGTAGAGAGTTTGGTTAGCCATCCTGTAACGATGACGCATGCTTCTATTCCTGAAAAAGAAAGAATCAAAATAGGAATTACAGATTCTTTAATAAGACTAAGTGTTGGTATTGAAGATGAAGAAGACTTACTTGCAGATTTAGAACAAGCATTAAGTTTATAAAATAAAAAAGAGAGCAATTGCTCTCTTTTTTATTTAATCGATTGTAAAAATTTCTTCTAAGAAATAATTGGCTCTTAACTCTGCATCTTTAATTCCATCATGATAAATAATGGTTTCAGCAAGTTGTTTTTTTAGAAAATTTCCGGTATCCCATTTATTGTTTTTATTTTTATCAATAATGGCTCTAATTGTATAGTTTTTAGGTTCTAATAAGTCAAAAATAATTGTCTTAGATGTATTAATGAATTTTCGCTCAATCACCAATTGATCTTTACCAGTAAGTAATTCAATAATTAAATTTTTAGAATTAACATTATTAACTTTTAGTGTAATTCTACCATAATCTTCAATTTCTTTAGTTCTAAAATTGTAATTAAGGGTATCATTTGTAATTCCATAAATATCATTAAATGCATTAGGGAAAGCTTTAAATCTATACTTGTCTTTAGGTTTTTTATTGAAAATAATACCAATTTTATTTTCTTTTTTTGACCGGAATGTTTTGTAATTTACTGCAACAGTATCTTTATCAAAAAGACTAACTTTTGAAGTATCAATTTTTATAATTGGGTTATTACTTGTTAAAAAGAAAGTGTCTCTAAAATGTAATGTGTTTTTAATAGAAGAATTCATTATTAAAGAATCTAGTTTTTTCTTTCTTAATTTTACAGTAACTGTATCTATAAAATTATTATTAGAAACTATAAAGTTTAAAGAATCTGCTTCTATTGGTGTAAACCAAAAATTTAAAGTGTCTTTTGTTTTTTCAAATTTAGAAATGCTTTTAAAGTCTTTAGGAACTTCTGAAAGCATATTAATTTGCATGTTTTTTGCATCACCTTCAAAACCAAATTCTATTTTTCCTTTTGTTACTTCTTTCCCTCTTTTAAAAAGGTAAGGTTGTTCTTCTTTAAAGAGGATAATAGATTTTTTAATAATACTGTCTTTTGGTAATTGAATGGTGTCTGTAACGTAACCAATTTTATCAGTTTTCGGATTAAAAATATAATCACTTACAGATTCTTTTAATGCAAGCATTAAATATTTTCCTTTTCTAAGGTTTGTAAAATTAAACCCAACAGAATCTATATTGTTAGTAATATAACTTGGTTTTTCTTTGTAAATAATAGAGTCGTTAAAAGCACTGTCTATTCTATACAATAATACGCTAACATCTTTTGGGTTCTTTAATGAACGAGCATCTTTAACAATTCCTTTTGCGGTTAGCGAGTCTATATAGTCACCCGTAGAAAAAACATATTTAAAATTTTCTAGTTTATTACCCTCATTATTGTCTTGTACTGCATTTCCAAAATTAAAAATGTAAGTAGTATTTAATTTTAAGGTATCTAAAATCTCAATTTTTATAAATTTACTTGGAGACCCTTGTGGAGAAATTAAAGGAGGATTTTTCATTGGAGGTGAAACAACCAATTGTTTACTTAAATCTTTAAGAACAATATATTCATTAAAATCAATTTTAATTTCCTTTTTATCGAACTTTATACTTTCATAAGCTGGATTTGCAGTAACAAATAAAGGAGCTTCTTCATCTTTTGGTCCACCTTCTGGTGTTCCTGTTCTAGCGCAATTTGATGCAAAAAAGACTAAGACTACTAAAAAAAGAAATTTGGAAACTATTCTCACAAAAAATAAATTTTATACAAATTAACAATTATTTTTTGAATATAAAATCATAAAATTCACTCTGTATATGCCATTGTTAAAATACTTATTGTACAATTTTTAGATTTTTTAAACTCTTTAACACAAGCTTCAATTGTTGCACCTGTAGTAATAACATCATCAATTAATAAAATGTGTTTGTTGTTAAAGTAAGTAGGGTTTTTTAAAATAAACTTTGTGTCATTATTACTAAAGCGTTCAAAACGAGATTTAAATGTTTGTGTTTTAGAAGATGAAATTCTTATTAAATAATTTTCGATATAAGGCGTTTTTAAATGCTCACTTAATTTTTCTCCAAATTTAGTAACTTGATTATATCCTCTTTCTTTTAATTTTTTAGGATGTAATGGAACAGGAACGATATAATCTACACTTGTAAATTCGTTGTTTTCTTTTAAGATTTCTCCTAGCCAATTACCAAAGAAAATACCAATTTCTTCATTTCCTTTATATTTTAAATCTTGAATTAGTTTTTGAGTAATTCCTTTTTTTCTATAGAATAATAAAGAATATCCTTTTTCTATTAAAACTCTTCCATAAAAAACTTGTGTTACTTTATTATCATTATAATTTAAAAAGTTAGTCAATGGTAAATCGTGCCTGCAACTAGTACAAATAGAAGTTTCATTTTCTACAAGTTTTAGCTCACAAGCAGCACATAATTTTGGATAAAAAAGATAGAATAAGTCTTTTAAAAGTCTCATCTTTACAGAACAATTTTTAGAAATATACTTAATAAATAAGAGATAGCAATTGTCTAGCAGGATAAAATTTTTTCAAGAAGCAATAAAAAACATTAAAACTTTAGGAACAGTAACACCGAGTTCGAGGTTTTTGTCTAAACGTATGTTAAAAGAAATAGACTTTGCTAAGGCAGAGGTTATAGTAGAACTAGGAGGTGGCAATGGAGCTATTACAAAATATATTCTTAAAAATTTATCGCCTAAATCTACACTTGTTTGCTTTGAAATTAACGATAATTTTTATAATCAACTACAAACGTTAGAACATCCACAACTGATTGTTTTAAAAGCTTCTGCAGCAAATATTATTTTAGAATTACAAAAGCTAAATTTTACAAAAGTAGATTATATTATCTCTAGCCTACCATTAACTATAATACCAGATGAGGTTTCTGATGAAATTTTAAAAAAATCTTTTAAAATTTTAATCAACAACGGAACATTTATTCAATACCAATATAGTTTAACTTATTTTAAAAAATTAAAGAATGTATTTAAGGAATCTATTTCTCTAGATTTTGAACCTTTAAATATTCCTCCTGCATTTATTTATCGATGTAAAAAAGTAGAATAATTTTTCTTAAAAATATGAGCAAACGTGTATCTTTGCGCTCATTATGGCAAAACAAGAAGATCAGTTTAAAAAAGTTTTATCGCACGCAAAAGAGTATGGCTATGTTTTTCAGTCTTCTGAAATATATGATGGCTTAAGTGCGGTGTACGATTATGCTCAAAATGGAGTTGAGTTAAAGAAAAATATTAGAGACTATTGGTGGAAAGCAATGGTGCAAATGCATGAAAACATTGTGGGTATAGATGCAGCTATTTTAATGCATCCAACAACTTGGAAAGCTTCTGGTCACGTAGATGCTTTTAACGATCCTTTAATTGATAATAAAGATTCTAAGAAGCGTTACAGAGCTGATGTTTTAATAGAAGATTATTGTCTTAAAATTGAAGGGAAAATAAATAAAGAAGTAACCAAAGCTGCAAAGCGTTTTGGAGATGCTTTTAATAAAGAAGAATTTCTTGCAACTAACGGAAGAGTTGTTGGTTATCAAGACAAAATAAAAACCATTTTAGCAAGAATGGGTAAATCTTTAGAAAATGAAGATTTAGCTGATGTTAAATTGTTAATAGAAGAATTAGAAATTGCAGATCCTTTAACGGGTTCTAAAAATTGGACAGAGGTAAAGCAGTTTAATTTAATGTTTGGTACCAAAATTGGTGCTTCTGCAGATAATTCTACGCAAGTTTATTTAAGACCAGAAACGGCTCAAGGAATTTTTGTGAACTTTTTAAATGTTCAGAAAACAGGACGTATGAAAATACCTTTTGGAATAGCTCAAACAGGAAAAGCCTTTAGAAACGAAATTGTTGCAAGACAATTTATTTTTAGAATGCGTGAGTTTGAGCAAATGGAAATGCAATATTTTGTAAAACCAGGAACTCAGAAACTTTGGTATGATCAGTGGAAAGAAACACGTTTAAAGTGGCATTTATCTTTAGGTATGGGCGCAGAGAACTATCGTTTTCATGACCATGCTAAATTAGCACATTATGCAGATGCAGCAGCAGATATAGAGTTTAATTTTCCTTTCGGATTTAAAGAATTAGAAGGAATCCATTCTCGTACAGATTTCGATTTAAAAGCACATGAAGAACATTCTGGTAAGAAATTACAGTATTTTGATCATGAAGAAAATAAAAGTTACACACCTTATGTTGTAGAAACTTCTATTGGTTTAGATAGAATGTTTTTAGCAGTTTTTTCTAATTCTTTAGTGGAAGAAGCTTTAGAAAACGGAACAACAAGAACTGTTTTAAAATTACCATCTGTTTTAGCACCCTTTAAGGCAGCGGTTTTACCATTGGTAAAAAAAGATGGTTTGCCAGAAGTTGCACGTAAAATTATGGAAGATCTTAAATGGGATTTTAATGTCTTTTACGATGAAAAAGATGCCGTAGGTAAACGTTATAGAAGACAAGATGCAGCAGGTACTCCTTTTTGTATAACAGTAGATCATGATACTTTAACAGATAATTCTGTTACTATAAGACACAGAGATACAATGGAACAAAAACGTGTTGCAATTGCAAGTTTGAAAGACATTATTAAAGCAGAAGTTGCTGTAAAAACTTGGCTACAAAAGATGGAAGCATAACATTTTTTTACTCAAATAAAAAAATCCGTTAGAAGATAATATTCTAACGGATTTTTATTTTTATATAAAATTTTTTTAAAATCTCCAGCCAATATTTAAACCAACTCTTGGTACTAAAACAGGTGAGTTAGAACCAAATAAATTACGACCAATACCACCATATAAATCTATTACTAAACCACTACTTGCTACATACTTTGTACCAACAGCAATACCTAACGCGCCATCTGTGTATTTAGTATCGTAAATATTTGAGTCTTTTACAGATTCTTTTTTTCCAGAATTAACACCAAAAAAACCTTCTCCAAAAAAGTTCCATTGTTCATTTGTAGAAAAATAATGACGATAATATGGTGTTATCATCATATTTTCATTATATCTAAAATCGGTAGTTTGTTTCGCTAAATTAAATTGAGCAGAAATACCAAAAGAAGATTCATCTGATATGTATTTTTCATAAGAAAATTCTAAACTTCTAACTACTAGCGCATCTGCTATATCCAACTTTAATTCTTGTTGAGCATACCCAAATGAGCCAATAAACAATGCAAATAATAAAATGATTTTTTTCATGGTTTAATTTTAATGAATAACGATTTGTTATTAATGAAAGTATGATACAAACATACTAAATTCTATAATTCTAACTTTAGAATCTATATCCAAGAGAAATTCCTCCTCTACCAACAGCCTCTAAAGAGCTATTATTTCCTCCTAAATTTCTACCTATACCTAAGTAGATTTCAGTAGTAAAACCTTTTTTAGAAATAAATTTACCACCTACAGCAATACCAACAGCAAATTCTGTTTTGGTTTCTCCGTTACCGTAATTAGAGTGGTAGTTGCCATTAATATCATAGTAATAATCGTAAGTATTATTTTTATAAGAATGCAACATACCAAAGCCTTCTACAAAAAAACCTCTAGCATACCTATTCGAAAAATACCTTCTATAAAAAGGGGTTAAAGAAAATTTTCTATACTCGTCTAAATCTAAATCATTATCAAAGCCAATAAGTAAACCAGTACCAAAAGAAGATTCTTCATTTATTAAGTACTCATATGAAACATCTAGCCATTCAAAAGCTAATAAACCTAAAGCATTAAGCTTAACTTCATGTTTTTTATTAATATCTTGAGGATATTCTTTTTCTTGAGCAATTGAAATTGCAGAGATAAATAATAAGATAAAAAATGTAATTTTTTTCATAATAGGGTTTTATTTATAAGTTAACAAAAGTATACAAAAAGTATACCAAGAACATTAAAAAACAGCTCTTAATTGTAAAGTACCAGTATGGATTGCTTTAGAGTTTTCGCTTTTTCTTCCTAAATAATTAATATTTAAGTTTAAGTAAGAATTTAATTTCTGATTAAATAATAGGCTCCAGGTGTAATTTTTGCCTCCTTGTAAGCCTTCTAACATTTGGTAGGCAACAGGTGTGTTAGATTCGCCTTTAAAATCATTTAAAAAAATATTTACATTTGCAGAAATTTGATTCTCTTTTTTACTTAAGTAAAAATATTCTACACCAAATTTTTGTTGTTTCAATTCTTCGAAATCTTCTAATTTATTTTCTTTGTTTTTAAAATGATAAAAAGCAGTAAGTCGGTTGTTTTTATTATAAAGGAAGCTAATTTTTTGTTGAATTTCTTCTGTATTAATTACATAATTTCTATTAGTAAAATTTTCTGTATCTAAAGTATTTGTAGACGTTTTTCCCATAAAATCTAAAAGCCAGAAAGTGGCGAATTTATGTGAGTAATCTATTTGATGAATCTTAATATTGTTTTCTTGATTACCGATAAAGTATTGTTGTTTTATTTTTGAGTTTCCATAAGTGAAAGTAACACTGTTTTTTTGCAAGTCTTTGTTAAAGTATAAACTGTTTCTGTAGTTTAGGTTTAAACCAATTAATGAGCTTTCATCAAAATCAAAAGGATTTAATTGAAAGGAATCTCCTATTCTTTGTTGTTCATTATCTACACTTAAAAAACTCTGATTGTAAAAATGAGATAACAATTTTTTATAGCCAGTTTTAGAACTCCAATTTTTTGGACTTAAAGTAAGGTTTTGTTGTAATTTTGCCCTTTGTGTAGCAATATAGCTAATGTTTGGTTTTGGTAATCGTAAATAGTTTGCTTGGTCTTGATATTGAGCAATTTCAAATTCATTAAAATCTTGAATTCCATCATTATTATAATCGATCCAAGTATAAAAACCTAAACCGGGTTCTGTTTTTATATACACATAATCTTGTCTTGCTATATTACCAGAAGAGGTTTCATAAATGGTACTTAAGTTAATAAAATCATTAAAGAACTTCTGATTGAAAACAATTCTAGAATTTAAAGCTTTTTCATCTTCAGAAAAATTATTTTCAGTAATTCTATAATTGGCAAATACACTAAGATTCGTATTCTTATTTTTAATTAATTTACTATTAATGTAAAATGTTTTTCTATTGTTTATTTCTGTAAACTGATTTGATTTTATACTATCATTATTTCTGTAATTAAAACCTAATTTTGCAAATATTTTGGTTGAATCTCCAATTCCGAGATAGGTTTCATATTCTTTAAATTGATGACTTGTATTGATAAAGTTTTGTGTGTTTATATCTTTTCTACTATTAGTTTCTAAGTTTACAAAGGCGCCAATCCAAGATTTTTTAAAACTTTGTTCTGCTTTTGCCTTCGCTCTAAAAAAGAATTGTCTTCTAAACTAGATGTGTTTTCTAATAAACTACTGTTTACAAAAAAAGTAGTTTTATTAAATGTTAACTTAGATTGTAAATCGTGCTTTACACCATTAAAAACATCTGTATAATTTAAATTATTAAATCTGTACAAAATAATATCATCATTTTTATTTTGTAAACTCAACTCTGTTTGAAAATAATTTTTTGTGGCATTATTAGTTAGTATATTCCAATCTCTATTAAATTCAACAGATTCCCAACCTTGTTCTGAATTAAAATTTTGCTCTACAAACTCATGATTTATGTTACTTTTTAGTTGCCATTTTTTATCAATTAAAATTTGCTCCCAACCAACTTTAGCTGCTATTGCAATATTCTGTTTGTCATCTATACTAGAAAATAAATTTGCATCATTATTACTAATTGCAATTTCGGTATTAATTTGTGTTCTTTTATTTGGGTTGTAATCAGATTGCACTACAAATACTTGTGTTTTTGATGGTGCAACTAAATTAACAATTGGCTTATAACTTCCTTGATTTACACCAACATAGAGAAAAATATTCCCAATAGCAATACTTTGGTCTAAATTATAATCACCATTATTAATACCAACATTTGTAAAAGTAACATTGTATAAATTATCTACTTCTTCAGTAGTATATTCAAAAACCTCTACATTACCAGTTGTAACTTTTTTGTATAAAATTTTATTTTCGCTAAAAGAGTCTAAAAATGCACTTTCAGAAACCATTGCATTAGTATTGTTACCTGCATTAGATAAAATTTGTTTTTGTTCTATAGAAAGATTTTGCTGTAGTGGTTGGTTTTTTGCATCATTTTCAGAATAAAAGTAACCAGCTATATTAAACTTATCACTTTTGTATGTAACTTCTTCATAGGTAATAAAACGCGTATAATTTCTATCAGAATATTGAAAGTCTATCGATATTCTCATGTCGTTTGTGATAGGGAAAGTTGTGTTAAAAGTAATTTCTCCAAGATTATAGTTAACCATATAATCTTCATTCTCTCCGCGTTTAATTTGAATTCCATTTACATAAACACTCTCACTGCCTTCAATCATTAAAATTGAAGCTTCATTATTAACGCCATAAATTTTATAAGGTCCTTGGTTTCCTTCAGTAGAAGTAAAATTATGAGTATTAAATTTTCCTCTTACAACAGCGCCAGATGCTGCTACTTTTAAATTGTTATTTATTTTAGCTTCTACCTTTAAACCAGCTACTTGTTTTGTAAAGGTTAAAAAGTAGCTTTGTTGGTTTTGTAAAGAAATATCACCAGCTTTTACCCGCCAATTATCATTAAACATCTCTATAAATATACGATCGAAATCTGTAATGTTTTGCGAGTATCCATTGTTTTGAATAGGTATGTTTGTGTCAAAAATATTTGCTCTTAAACTTACTTCTTTAGATAGTTTACCAGATATTTCTAAATCTAAAGCAGAATTAGTTACTGCGTTTTGATTGTTTCCAGAAGTAACACCTCTTGTTATAAAACCTTTTGTCTTTAGCCCCTCAAAAAACTTTACTTCAGATGTTTTTTTATTTGTTGTTAAGCTATATAATGTACCCTCATTTGTGGTTTTCTTAATAATTAATTTATCATCAAAGGGAGTATATGTTTTAGTTATAAAATCTGGAAATCTAAAATATTCTACAGTTATTTTAGAGTACTTTTTAGAATCAATAATTAAAGTTGCTTCAATAAAATCCATTTTAAATTCAGATTCAGAAATTCTTTTTTTGGTAGCGTCAAAAACTTTAAATAATTGTGAGTTGATTGTAATAGAATCTATTTGAATTGTATCTTTTTTTACTTCAAAAGTTTTAGATCTAAATTCTTTAGATTTAGTTTGTGCTTGGATATAAAAACCAAGGAAGAAGAAAGTTAATAAAAAAACTTTTTGTACATATATGAACTATACGGAAATAAAGTAAAAATAGTTTTTTATATTTTAATTAGTATAAAAAAATATCTTTTAAGTTATTGTAGAAATAAACAAAACTTAGATTTTCTAAAATTAAAAAAGAGATTGTTGTTTTACCGGGTTTTCATGAGCTAATAACCATTTTTTACGCCAAATTCCACCAGCATAACCAGTTAAAGAACCGTCTGACCCAATAACTCTATGGCAAGGTATTATAATCCAAATAGGGTTTTTACCATTTGCAGAAGCAACTGCTCTTATTGCTTTTACATCACCCAAAGCTTTACTTTGTTCTAAATAAGTTCTTGTTTTGTTATAAGGTATGTTTAAAAGTTCTGCCCAAACTCTTTTTTGAAAATCGGTTCCTTGGGGATTTAACTTTAAAGTAAAGTTGATTCTTTTACCAGAAAAATATTCATCTAATTGTAAAACACAATCTTGTAAACAAGTTGGTGTTTTTGAATGTAACAATTTATCAGAAATTGCATCATCATTTAAAACAGAAACCGATTGAATACCGTTTTCGTTCCCTATAATTTTAGCAATTCCTAAAGGTGTTTTATAATATGTGGTTTGTGTTTCTTGCATTAAACGCCGAATACATCTTTTGAATTCTGAGTTGTAATTTCTGCAATTTCTTTAAAAGAAAGGTTGTAAATATCTACTAATTTATCAACAACGTTTGTAATAAAGGCGCTTTCGTTTCTTTTACCTCTAAACGGAGTAGGAGCTAAGTAGGGAGAATCTGTTTCTAAAACAATATGTTTTATATTAATTTCATTTAAAAATTTATCTATTTTACCATTTTTAAAAGTAGCAACACCACCAATTCCTAATTTCATATTGTAAGAAATAGCTTGTTTTGCTTGCTCTAAAGTACCCGTAAAACAATGAAAAATCCCTCTTAAATCTTCACTTTTTTCAGCTTCTAAAATTTCAAAAATTTCATTGAAAGCATCTCTACAATGTATGTTAATAGGTAGCTTTTTTTCTTTTGCCCATTGTATTTGCGTTCTAAAAGCTTCTTGTTGTTGGGTTAAAAAAGTTTTATCCCAATATAAATCCATACCAATTTCTCCTATTGCACAAAAATCTCTTTTTTCTAACCATTCTTTAACAAGATTTAGTTCTTCTAAATAGTTTTCTTTTACAGATGTAGGATGCAAACCCATCATTAAAAAAACATCATCTGGGTTTTCTTTTTCTAAAGACAACATGTTTTCTGTGTATGAAGAATCTATTGCAGGAATAAAAAACCTAGAAACCCCAGCGTCTTTAGCGCGTTGAATCATTGTTTTTCTATCATTATCAAATTGATCTGAATATAAATGTGTGTGCGTATCTGTAATCATTATTGGTGTGAATTTCGAATGCAAAATTACTAAAATTTCCTTCTCAAAACAGGTATTGCTGCTCGTTTTATAAAGCTTACCTTTGCAAAAAATATTAAGAATGACTTTTGAAGATTTAGGAATCTCTAATCAATTGCAATATGCTATTGACGATTTAGGTTTTGTAAACCCAACTCCAATACAAGAACAAGCATTTTCTGTTGTAAGATCGGGTAAAGATGTTGTAGGAATTGCGCAAACAGGAACAGGAAAAACCTTTGCGTATATGTTGCCTATTTTACAAGAATTAAAGTTTTCTAAACAAAAACACCCAAGAGTATTGGTTTTAGTACCTACTCGTGAGTTGGTTATTCAGGTAGTTGAACAAATAGAGCAATTATCAAAATACATTAATAATCGTGTTTTAGGTGTGTATGGTGGTACAAACATTAATACCCAAAAACAAGCCATTTTACAAGGGCAAGATATTATAGTTGCTACACCTGGTCGTTTATATGACTTGGCATTAAGCAACGCATTAAAACTTAAATCTATTCAGAAATTAGTAATTGATGAGGTAGATGTAATGTTAGATTTAGGGTTTCGTTTTCAGTTGATGAATATTTTTGATGTAATCCCAGAAAGAAGACAAAACGTTTTGTTTTCTGCAACCATGACAGATGATGTAGATGCCTTAATTTATGATTTCTTTAAAGAACCTCAGAAAATTTCTGTAGCGGTTAGTGGAACGCCATTAGATAATATTGAACAAGTTTCTTATAATATTCCTAACTTTTTTACAAAAGTAAATTTGTTAAATAATCTTTTAAGAGATAAAGAAACGTTTCATAAAGTGTTAATATTTGTTGGTTTTAAAAGAACTGCAGATTTACTATTTAAACATTTAGAAGAAGGTTTTAACGATGAAATGTGTGTAATACACTCTAATAAAACTCAAAATTATAGAATACGTTCTATAAAACAGTTTGATGAAGGTAAAAACAGAATTTTATTAGCTACAGATGTAATGGCACGTGGTTTAGATTTTGATAAAGTTTCTCATGTTATTAATTTCGATACACCAGATTTTCCAGAAAACTATATGCACAGAATTGGTAGAACTGGTCGTGCAGAAAAAGCAGGAAAAACAATTCTTTTTTCTACAGAAAAAGAACAAGAGGCAAAAGAAAGAATTGAGACTTTAATGAATTATAAAATTCCTGTTTTAGAACTTAATGAAGATGTTGAGGTTTCTAAATTATTAACCGAAGACGAACGCCCAAAAGAAGATAGAGAGCAATCTAAAAACAGAACAACTTTAGAGTATGTTCCTGGACCCGCTTTTCATGAAAAGAGCGAAAAAAATAGTAAAACAAACCAAGGAGGTTCTTATAGAAGGGAAATAGCTGCAAAATATAAGAAACCAAAAACTAGAGGTGATAAAAATTATAATAAGCGCAATAAGAAAAAGAAAAAATAATGCAAGTTTTAACGAAGCAAGAATTGCATAATTTGGCAATGAATATTGTAGGTAAAAAATTGCAAAAAATGGGTTACGAGTTCCAAGCAATTAATAGTCAATTAAAAAGGCATCCTCAGTTTGTATTGTTTAAAAAAGGCGAACCCACTATTTTTGTATTGGTAAGAGCATCTAATAATATTCAGAACCCAAATGACTATGATGTTCTTTGGATGGAGACTTTTAAAAACCATGCAAAAAAACAAAATGCTAAAGTTTGGTTTGCTGGCGTTGGAATAGCAAATGCTGAAAGTGTAGAAAACCCTGTTTTTAAAGATCAACCTTATTATGTGGCTTTTGATGACTTTACAAAGATTTTGGAGTAAGTTCGCTAACGGTCTTGTATATGGTTTGTTGCGTATTTTAAGCACTAAAGCTAGTAAATAAAAACCGAATAGAAAATCCGAAAGGATTTTCGTAAGTAGGCTAAAACTAGCAATAAATTATATACGGATAAGGCTGATGCAAAAGCGACTTGTAATTATGGATTAACCCAAGAAGTACCTTTTTATACTGCACTTACAGATGTTCAAAGTGAATGTTTGCAGTTGTTTCGCTTGATGGATAATCAATTAAAAATAAGAACGGCTACAAAAAACAAAATTCACGGCGAAAAAGTTTTAGGAATCCCATCACCTTATGTGTATCGTTCACTAAAACGAACGCTTAAATATTTAGATAAAGAGTTAAAAGGAATAGAGCATAAATTGTTGTCTTTAGTAAAGAAAGAACATCAAAAACAGTTGACGCTATTGCAAAGTATTCCTGGTATTGGTTTGAAGACAGCGTTGTTTTTAATAGTAGTTACAGATGGTTTTAAGAAGTTTGAGACGTCATCACAATTGTGTAGTTATGCAGGAATAACACCCACAATTAGAGAAAGTGGAAGCAGTGTAAGAGGTAGAGCCAGAATAAGCAAAGTTGGTAATAGAAAATTACGGAATTTACTTTTCTTATGTTCTTTTAGCGCCTATAAACATAATAAGGGTTGTGCAGCAATATTTGAACGAATAACCAACAAAGGAAAGAGTAAAAAACTAGCATTAATCGCAGTTTCCAATAAACTATTAAAACAATGTTTTTCGATAGTTAAATCAGGAATTCCTTATGATGAAGCTCACGTTTCAGTCTTAAAAGTGAAATAAAAAAATAAAAGTTATAATGATAATTTTAGCTTGTTGAATTGGAAATAAATCGACCAAAGGAGATTTATTCTACTTCAACAATGCTAGAAGACTATTGCCTAAATTTAATGAAGAATTTGTTTGGTTTTTAACTCAGTTATTTGTTGTTCAATGGTTTAATTTAATTCAGTTAAGGTGTCATCTAAGTATTTTTTAATAATATCGAGCAAAAGATCTATCTGTTCAAGATGCGTTCTAAATTGTACAATTGCTATTCGTATCCAAAACACATTATTTATGTTCGTTGATGATAGAAATATACGTCCATCATTTTGAATGGCTTCAATTAATTCTCTGTTGAATAAATTTGCATCTTCATCTTTGGGAACATACCTAAAAATAGCAACAGAAAGTTCTGGTTCTGGACCTACTTCAAACCTTTCTATTTTTTGTATTTCATCATAAAAATACTTTGTTAGGTTTAGTTTTTCTTCTAAAGCTGCTCTAAAAGGTTTTAAACCAAATAACTTTAACGGAAGCCACATTCTCATCCCTCGAAAATGCTTTGTTTGTTCGGTAGATATGTCTGCAGGTGAAATTTCATCTTCCTTACCAATAATATCTTGCATATAGTCAGCTTGATAATGATATGCCTTTAATAGATTTTCTTTGTCTTTTATAAGTATAGCACCTGTTCCATAGGGTATAAATAGTGTTTTGTGTGGATCTAAGGTAATAGAATCGGCTTCTTTGATACCTTTAAATTTAGAATCTAATTCGTTCACCAACTTAAAAAATCCACCATAAGCACCATCTACATGAAACCATAGTTTGTGTTTTTTAGCTATAACAGCAATTGATTCCAGAGGGTCAATTGTTCCAGTATTAGTTGTCCCAAAAGATGCATTAATATAGAAAGGAATCAAACCATTTTTTCTATCTTCAATAATTACCTTTTCTAAATGTTCTGCGGAAAGTTTTAGGTTTTCGTCTAAAGGAATAAATCTTAACTTGGCTTCAGATAATCCCGAAATTCTGATAGCTTTTAATATGGAATGATGTGCTTGTTCTGTAAGATAAATAACAGATTTTTCAATATCTCGAGCTTTTATGTTATGAACTTCACGAGCTGTTACCAAGGCCATTAGATTAGCAGTTGATCCGCCAGAAGTTAAGTTGCCAAAAGAATTTTCAGGATAATCCATTAGACGACACATCCATCTGATAATCATGTTTTCTAAACGAACCGCTCCAGGTGCTGCATAAAATACTCCTGCATAACGATTGCTAATTGCTGCAATATAATCTCCAAGAGCAGAAGGATAAAGTCCTCCACCAGGAATGTAACCCATGTGTCCTCCAGAAGCTGGATTTATACCAACTCCGTCAATATTTTTTGTTGTGCTATCTAATAATGAAGTTAATTCAATCGCTTGCTCATCAATATCTAAATTGTATATATCCTTGCCATTTTTTTTAGACTGTATAAAAGCTTTTGAAGTGTCCAAGTTGTTTATGAATATATTGGAATAATCTAAAACTTCAGAGTTCCATTTTTCTCTTATACTTTCTTTAGGATCTAAAAGGCGGGATAATTTCTCTAACTCTTTAATTTTATTAATCATAGTTAAATAAAAGTTCTGAATGTTGTTGTATTGTATACTTGTGGCTAACGTTAACACGAATATGCAACGTTTGAATGTTTTATATTCGTAGTTAGCGAAGTTCGGCTTTTTAAATTAAAAAATCAATAGGAAAAACACTCTATTTAAACAAAAAAAACCAACTCAAAAGAGTTGGTTTTAAAATATTATAAAAACTAAAAATTAGTTAGCATCTTGCTCTAATAAATCAAAAAACTGATTTAATTTAGGCATAATAATAATTTTTGTTCTTCTATTTTTCGCTTTGTTTTCTGCAGTGTCATTTGGTCCTAAAGGAATGTATTGACTTCTACCAGCTGCAATTAATCTTTGAGGTTTAACACCATATTTGTATTGTAAAATTCTAGTAATAGAAGTTGCTCTTAAAGCAGATAAATCCCAATTGTCTTGAATGATGTTTCTTTTAATTGGAGTTGCATCTGTATGCCCTTCTACCATTACTTCCATTTTAGGTTGGTCGTTAATTACTTTAGCTATTTTTTCTAAAACAGTATAAGCATTATCTGTTACGTTGTAACTTCCGCTTTTAAATAAAAGCTTGTCTGAGATAGAGATAAAAACTACCGTTTTTTCAACATTAACCTCAATATCTTTATCCTGTATACCGTCTGTTAAGTTTTTAGTTAAGTGATATTTAATAGCAAGATTTAAAGAATCTTTTTGGGTCATTGCTTTTCTAACACCATTAATATATCTGTCTTTTTCACTTAATTGAGAAATAACACTTTTAATATTATCTGAAGATGACTGTGTTAAAACCGTTAAGTTTTCAACTTGTTTTAAAGCTGTTTTCTTGTCGTCTTTTAAAGATTTTACTTGTTCTGTTAAAGAAAATACTTGGGTAGATTCTTTTTCATTTTCAATTAAACATTTTTGTAAACTAGCTTTTACATTTACTAACTCTGTTTTAGCTTGGTCATGTTGTTCTTGTAATGCAACAAACTCTTTTTGTGATACGCAAGAGCTAGCTAAAATTGCAGATAATAATAGTAATGATATTTTTTTCATCGTTAAAAGATTAAATTCGAGAAACAAATTTAGCAAAAACGTAAGACAAAAAGTAGTAATAAGAATATTTTGTGAAAAATTTATGTACTATTTTTGTTTATTCATTATTAGATTTATGAAAATTAAAAAAATAGCACTTTTTGTTGCAGTTATTATATTTTTAATAGCTTGTAATCAAGAAAAAAGAAAAATGACTTTACCTTACAAGGTTTCGTATTCGGTACAAGTTATAAAATTACTTATTTAAATACCAATGTAAACTACCAAAAGTCTATAGATAGTTTGTTTTTATTGGTAAATAAATCTACATCAACTTATATCCCTACTTCAGATATTTCAAAAATTAATAATGGTGATTCTACAGTTATTGTAGACGCTATTTTTTCTGAAGTTTTTAAAAAGTCGAAAAGAATCTATAAAGAAACCAATGGTTTTTTCGATCCTACGGTTGGTAATTTAGTTAATGCTTATGGTTTTGGCCCTAAGAAAGAAATAAAAAACCTTACCCAAGCAGAAGTTAAGCAAGAAATGCTTTTAGTTGGTTTGGATAAAATTACCTTAACAGATAATAAGATTGTAAAAGAAAACCCCGCAATATATTTAGACTTTAACTCGATTGCAAAAGGTTTTGGAATTGATGTAATAGCTCGTTTTTTAAACGAAAAAAAGTAGCCAATTATTTAATAGAAATTGGAGGAGAAATTAGAGCTAAGGGAACAAAATTAAATAATGAACCTTGGTTGATAAAATTGGTTAACCCAGTAAAGTCAGAAAACAACGATGGTTTTAAAATGATAAACCTTTCTAATAAATCGATGGCTACTTCTGGTAACTACAGAAAATTTAGAGTTTCTAAAGAGGGTAAAAAATATGTACACACTGTAAACCCTAAAACAGGTTTTGCAAAAGAGAGCAATTTGTTAAGTGCATCTGTAATAGCAAATACAGATTGTGCAGACGTAGATGCGTATGCAACAGCTATAATGGCAATGGGATTAGAAAAAGCAAAAATATTTCTGAAAAAGAACAATCAATTAAAAGTTATTTTGCTATTTTTTGATTTAGAAGGAAACATTAACGAATATTCCACATATACCTACAATTAGGTATGTTACCTTTGAGTATTAATCCTTATTTTTGCTATATTGCAAGCCAAACTAAGTTTTTAAAATTATACTACTAAATAAAGCTATGAAGAATAAAGCTATGAAGAATAAACTATTAATTACACTTATCTGCTTTTTTGCATATTCCACGATAAGTTTTGCTCAGTCAGATAAAGTTATTGCTAAAGCTTATATGAAAAGGGCTAATGAAGCTGCAGGGAATATTGATTTTGAAGGTGCTCGTATTTCTTTTGATAAAGCAATAAAAAGGATGGACACTATTTTAGATAAAAAAGTAGCTGCTTTAGGCTCTATAATTTATTTCGAAATTCATCATCAAAGACCAACAGAAAAAGAACAGTTAGAATTTTTAGAGAAAGCAAGAGATTATTCTAAACAGTATTTTCTTTTAGAAAAGAATACTACATCAGAAGATTATTTAAATAATACAGAACATTCAATTCTTATTATAGAAAATATTGAAATTCTAAAGAATAAAATTCAAGCAGCAGAATTAGAGCGTTTAAGAAAAGAAAAAGAATTAAGAAGAATAGATTCTTTAAAAACAGTTTGGAAAAATAAATCTGAAGCCCTTACTTTAAAAGTAGATAGTATTTATAGTTTTAATAAAAATAATATTGCTATTTATCAAAAAGATGACTTTTTTGGGGTTATAGATGATAGAGGTAAAATATTAATTGAAGCTATCGAATATAAAGATGCATTAAGCTCAGAAGGCTTTATTCTTTTAAAGAATAAAAAAGAAGAGACCAATAAAATTTATTGTTTTAATACGAATGATAAAGCTGGATTTCTTTTACCGAGTGCTTCAGACTTCAATTCACTTTCTACACATTACGGTAAAATTATGTTACCAAGAGGTAATGGTAGACTTGTAACTTATCCTAACAATTCTTTTCAACCAATGGTTTACGATTTAAACGTAAAACAGGTTGTAAGGGTTGCTAATCAAACAGAATTATTTAAAAATTTAAAAAAGTCTGATGCCATTGGAAAGTATAATAAAGATGGCGAAGTAAAAGTTGGTAAAACTTGGTATGTATTTGGAGGTCATTTAGGAGGTGGAATTCACCCACTTTATTTAGAAGGAAATTACAATATTGATGCTTTTCTTTGTTCTATTGATGGTACGAGGCTTTTTACAGCCAATGGAACCCAATATATAGGTGCTTTTTACAATAACAAGTCACAAACAATTAAGAAAGGAAAAACGATTTGGATTAATCAAAACGGTACAAAAGTGAGTAAAGCTAAAGATGAATTCGCAGGTTATACTGGAGATTCTGAAGTAGTAAGGTTAAGTAAAGGTAACTACCAAATAATGAGAAATGGAGTAGTTATTATTGGAGATGAAGAATTGGAAAAAATGGGAGAATTCTTAAGAAAATATAGAGGAAACTAATTCTTATAACATACAGGAAGAATTTCATTCTTCATTAAACAAAATCGTTCTAGTTTTTCTGGAGCGATTTTTTTTGTGTAATCAATCTCATCAACTTTAAAACCAATAGAACGTAATTTATTAAAATAATCTCGTCCGTAAACTCTTACATGATCGTATTGACCAAAAATTTTAGCACGTTCTTTTTTATCAGTTATTGTATTATCTTCAAAAGTAACGTCTCTAGATAGGTCTTGTGGAATTTGAAATATTCCAAATCCGCCTTTTTTCATTACCCTAAAAAGCTCTTGCATTGCCTTAGTATCATCTGTAATGTGTTCTAAAACATGATTGCAAAAAACAACATTAAAAGTATTATCTTCAAAAGGAAGATTGCAAATATCTGCTTTTACATCTGCAATGGGGCTTTCTAAATCTGATGTAGTATAGTCTAAATTTTTTTGATTTCTAAATAAGTCTAAAAAACATTGTTCTGGAGCTATATGTAATGTTTTCAGTTCTTTTTTTGATGTAAAAAAAGAAGTTTCATCTTTTAAAAACAACCACATTAATCGATGTCTCTCTAAAGATAATGTTGAAGGAGAAAGTGCATTTTCTCTTTGTTTTCCATAACCATATGGTAAAAATTTTCGAAAACTTTTACCATCTATAGGATCTGTAAATTTATGACCTTTTAAAGTAAATGCAATAACTGGTCTAACTAAGTAACTTGCTTTTATTAACCAAGGTCTTGGTACTGTGTTTAATATGGATTTGAATATAGACACGTATTAACTTGCTCTAAATTCATCTTCAACATCAGTTACTATGCCTAATGCTTCATTTACATACTTAAAAGTAGAAAGTAATTCTGGTTTACCGTTAACAATAGCAATATCATGTTCAAAATGAGCAGAAGGTTTGTTGTCTAATGTTGTAATTGTCCAACCATCGGCATGTTGTCTTATTTTTTGAGTTCCTAAATTTGTCATTGGCTCAATGGCAACAACCATTCCTTCAACAAATTTTTTCCCTCTTCCTCTTTTACCATAGTTTGGCATTTCTGGATCTTCGTGCATTTCTCTACCTAAACCATGCCCAACAAGTTCTCTTACAACTCCATAACCATGTTTTTCTGTAAAATTTTGTATTGCAAAACCAACATCTCCAACTCGGTTGCCAACTTTAAATTCTCTAATACCAACGTATAAACTTTCTTTTGTAACGTCTAATAATTTTTGAATTTTAGAATCTATTTCGCCTACGGCAAAAGTATATGCATGATCTCCGTAAAAACCATTCTTCTTTGCACCGCAATCTATAGAAATAATATCTCCTTCTTTCAAAGGAGTTTTATTTGGGATTCCATGAACTATTTGTGAGTTCGGACTCATACAAAGCGTGTTTGGAAAATCATATAAACCTAAAAAACCAGGTATTGCTCCTTGTTCTCGTATAAATTCTTCTGCAAGTTTATCTAAATATAAAGTAGAAACACCAGGTTTTACCTCTTTAGCAAGCATACCTAATGTTCTAGAAACTACTAAAGCACTTTCGCGCATAATTTCTATTTCTTCTCTGGTTTTAATTTTAATCATTTTAAAAAAATTGAACCGCAAAGTTACTATATTTATTAGAATTTATTTCTTAAGAATAAGCAAGATATTTATTTGCTTTTATCGTAAGAATGTTTGTAAGGTTGACCAGAAACTATTTTTAAAATATCTTTTTCTAATGTTTCTCTAGGGTATTCTACATAACGACCAATTTCTCTACCATCTTTATAAAAAATATAAGTAGGTACTCTTATAATATTAAATCCTTGTTGAAGGTTATCTGGAGTTCTTTTACTTCTATTTACAGTTACTAACTCAAAATCATTTTCATCAAACCCAGTTTCCTCTAAAATTTTGTAAAAACGAGGAGTCTCTCTCTTGCTATCGCCACACCAAGTACCCATAAAACCTTTTATAGTATATCCTTTAATTGCTTCTGTTAGTTTTCCAATTGTTTCTTTATCAGTTGTGTATTCTTCGTACCTACTGTTAAACCAACCTTTAAAAGCTTCGTCAGAAAAAGAATCTTTGTTAGCAACGCCAACTAAATAACCATTAGTGTCTTTTTTTGCAGTAATTGCTTTTACCACTTTTTTTATTTCTTTTTTTATAACTTTGGGCTCTTCTTTTTTAGATTTAACAAGTGTGGTTTGTGTTATGTTTTGTGATGTTCCACAAGAGATAAAAAGTGCTGAGAGTATAAGGATTATTGTATTTTTCATAATTATAAAAGTGATTTTTGGGTCATTTCTTTAGGTTGTTCCACTCCAATTAACTCTAATATTGTTGGAGCAATATCACCCAATATACCACTTTTTATTGATTTGATTTCTTCATCGATTAAAATGAAAGGAACTGGGTTTGTTGTATGTGCAGTGTGAGGTGAACCATCTGGATTCATCATTGTTTCACAGTTTCCATGATCTGCAATTAATAAAGTGGAGTAACCATTTGCTAAACCAGTTTCAATTACTTCTTTTGCACATTCATCTACAGTTTCACAAGCTTTAATAGCAGCTTCCATTATACCTGTATGGCCTACCATATCTCCATTAGCAAAGTTTAAACAAACAAAATCGGCTTCACCTTTTTCTAAATCTTCACAAAGTGCATCTTTTAATTCGTAAGCAGACATTTCTGGTTTTAAATCATACGTTGCAACTTTTGGCGAGTTTCTTAAAATACGAGATTCACCATTAAAAGGTTCTTCTTGTCCGCCAGAGAAAAAGAAAGTTACATGAGGGTATTTTTCAGTTTCTGCAATTCTAATTTGTTTTTTACCAGCTTTAGATAAAACTTCACCCAATGTATTTTTAATATTATCCGTATTGTAAATTACGTTTATTCCTTTAAAAGAAGCATCATACAACGTAATAGTTGTAAAATACAAATCTAATTTTTTCATACCAAAATCAGGAAAATCATTTTGAGATAAAGCATTTGTTAACTCTCTTCCTCTATCTGTTCTGTAATTGAAAAAAATTACAGCATCGCCTTCTTTTATACTTGTTTTTGGCGAGCCATCTTTATTTGTAGCAATTATTGGTTTATGAAATTCATCTGTAATTCCTGCTTCATAATTAGTATTCATTGTAGCAATAAGGTTGTTAGATTTAGTTCCTTCTGCATTTACAATTCCGTTATAAGCTTCTTTAACACGTTCCCATCTATTATCTCTATCCATAGCATAATATCTTCCTGTAATAGTAGCTATTTCGCCACCATTATCATTCATATATTCTTGTATATCATTTATAAAATAGGTTCCAGATTTAGGATCACAATCTCTACCATCTGTAAATGCATGTAAAAACACATTATCTACGTTATTTTCTTTTGCTACGTCTATTAAACCTTTTAAATGGTCTATATGAGCATGAATTCCTCCATTAGAAACTAAGCCTAAAAGATGAACGTTCTTGTTATTTTCTTTTGCGTATTTAAAAGTATCTAATAATACTTTTTCTTTACCCAATGTTTTTTCTTTGACAGCTTTATTTATTCTAGCTAAATTTTGATAGACAATTCTACCCGCACCAAGGTTCATATGACCAACTTCTGAATTCCCCATTTGCCCTTCAGGTAAGCCAACATGCTCACCATCTGTTCGTAATTCTGCATGTGGGTATTTGTTATATAAATTATTGATAAATGGAGTTTTTGCATTATAAATTGCGGAAACTTTTGGGTCTTGTGTTATTCCCCAACCGTCTAAAATCATTAAGATAACTTTCTTGTTCATTGTTGTGTTTTATACTGTAAAAATAAGAAAGATTTTGATGGTTATTTTAAATTTTTACGAAACCGATAGCGTAAAGTTTTTTCTATTTTAAAAAGTGATTATTCTTTATTGATTTTAATTTTAGGTGGGAATTTTAAAATATATAATAAAAGAATTTTTAATAGCAAACAGTGCTTAATGAATTGTAAAATTCGTAATTTTACATAGTAAATTTTATCAAATACTTAATGGAATTACATTTTGAAATTAATGAAGTAACACAAAAGTTACCCAAACATTTACATAAGTTTATTGTTAAGCAACCTTATAATGAATACACTTCTCAGAACCAAGCTGTGTGGAGATATGTTATGAGAATGAATGTTGATTATTTAAGTAGAGTTGCTCATAAATCTTATTTAACCGGACTTACAAAAACAGGTATTTCTGTAGAAAACATTCCTCACATGGAAGGAATGAATAGAATTTTAAAAGAAATTGGCTGGTCTGCAGTTTCTGTAGATGGGTTTATTCCTCCAAATGCCTTTATGGAGTTTCAAGCATACAATGTTTTAGTAATTGCTTCAGATATGAGAACCATAAATCATATAGAATATACACCAGCACCAGATATTATTCATGAAGCTGCAGGTCATGCACCAATAATTTCAAACCCTGAGTATTCAGAATATTTAAGACGTTTTGGAGAAATTGGAAGTAAGGCTATTTCATCTTCTAAAGATTATGAAATGTACGAAGCTATTAGGCTTCTATCAATTTTAAAAGAAGACCCAAATTCATCTGAAAGTGAAATAAATGAAGCTCAAAAACAAGTGGAGTGGTTGCAAGATAATATGGGTGAATTGTCTGAAATGGCACAAATAAGAAATTTACATTGGTGGACAGTAGAGTACGGTTTAATAGGAACTTTAGAAAACCCTAAGATATATGGAGCAGGTTTATTGTCTTCTATAGGTGAGAGCGCTTGGTGTATGCAAGAAGCGGTTAAGAAAAAACCGTATTCTATAGAAGCTGCTAATATAAGTTTTGATATTACTAAGCCACAACCACAGTTATTTGTTACCCCAGATTTTGCTTATTTAAGTTTAGTTTTAAATGAGTTTGCAAATACGATGGCGTTAAGAAAAGGAGGGTTAAATGGTGTTAAAAAGTTAATAGATTCTAAAAACTTAGGAACTATTGAATTATCTACAGGGATTCAGATTTCTGGAGTTTTTACAAATGTAATTCAACATAAAAACAATAAGGTTGCCTATTTTCAAACTTTAGGTCCAACTGCTTTAGCTAATAGAGATAAAGAATTAATTGGCCACGGAATTTCTTATCATGCAAATGGATTTGGAAGCCCGATAGGGAAATTAAAAGGAATAAATTTAAATATAGAAGACATGAGCCCGAGAGATTTAAGGGCTTATGGAATTTATGAAGGTGAATTTATGACATTAGAATTTGAAAGTGGTGTAATTGTAAAAGGAAAAGCGATAACAGGAACAAGAGATTTAAGAGGTAAAATTTTAATTATTTCTTTGGATGATTGCACAGTTACTTATAAAGACGAAATTCTTTTTAAACCAGAATGGGGAATTTACGATATGGCAATTGGTAAAGAAGTTATTTCTGCATATTCTGGCTCTGCAGATGTGGCTTCTTTTGAAGATACAAGTAAAGTTTCTGAAGTTAAAACACATAAAATTAAATATTCTGAATCTGAAAAAGAATTGTATACTTTATATGAGGAGGTAAGAACTTTACGAGAAAATAAATCATCTACAGAAGAAAAAATTATAGAAATATTTAAGCAATTAAGTACAAATTTTCCTAACGATTGGTTATTACTTTTAGAGTTGTATGAATTAGCTTTAACTAATAATTTTTCTATAAAATCTAGTATTTTAAATGCATTAGAAAACTTAAAAAGTAATAAAAGTTACACAAAACTTATAGAAAATGGTTTAAATTTGCATTAACTATAAAATAGATAACATGGGCTTATTTAACATGTTTAAAAGAAAAGATATGAGTTTAGAAATTAAAGAGTATTTAGAAAAAGATGCAATAATTTTAGATGTAAGAACTCAAGAAGAATGGGATGAAGGGCATACTGAAAGCGCAAAGCATATTGTTTTAAATTTAATTCCTTTAGAAGTTGAACAAATTAAATCTTGGAATAAACCAGTAATTGCTGTTTGTAGAAGTGGTGGTAGAAGCGGGCAAGCAACTCAGTTTTTAAAACAAAACGGAGTAGATGTAATTAATGGCGGACCTTGGCAAAATGTAGATCAGCTTATATAAACATCTTTAAATTAAGTTGTTCTTTTTAGCTTTCATTACAGCTTCCATTTTACTATGTACTTGTAATTTTTTGTAAATATTTTCTATATGTTTTCTAACTGTAGAAGGAGATATAATTAAGTTTTCAGAAATGTTGTTATAATTTAAGCCTTTGCTTAGTTGTAATAGAATTTCTGTTTCCCTTTTTGTTAATTTTATATTATTAACAACTTCAGATTCGGAATTTAAAGAACTTGGGTCTCTTAATAAGTTTAATGTTTTTAACGCAATGCTTGGAGTCATTGGAGCACCACCTTCTGTTACTTCTATTATGCTTTTGTGTAAGTTTTCTGCATTTATTTCTTTTAAAAGGTAGCCATTTGCTCCGGCTTTAATTGCTTTAAATACACAATCATCATCGTCTACAACAGTTAGCATTATCACTTTAATTTGTGGATACTTATTTTTAATAAGTTCTGTAGCTTTTATACCATCCATTATTGGCATTTGAATATCCATTAAAACAACATCTATATTATGGTTTTCTTCTAGTTTGCCAATTAATTCGGCACCATTGTTAGCGTGGAATTTTATAGAAATATCATCAAAAAAAGAAAGTTTTTCTTTGATAGCTTTAACTAAAAAATAATTGTCTTCTGCAATACAAATTTTAAGGTTCATAGTTTTTTCTTTTTCAATAAATATAGCTATTATTTAAAAGCTTATTTATACGTCATTTGCCGTATTTTTTAAACTTACTTTTAAAATGATTTTAGTTCCCTTTTTCTTTTTAGAATCTATTTCTAGAAATCCGTTAACAGAATTCATTCGTTTTTTCATATTTGAAAGACCATTACCAAAATCAATTTTATCATTTTCAAAACCAATTCCATCATCTATAATTGTAGCGGTAAAATTAGTAGCTACTTTTGATAATTGAATTGTAATGTTCTTAGCTTCTGCATATTTAATAGCATTATTTATAGCCTCTTGTATTACTCTAAAAACATTCATTCCTATTAAAGAAGAAAAGCTACTATTCTTATCAATATTATATTCAACTTTAAATTGAGTAGAAGTAACAGCAATTTTTGCTTTTTCGGTAAAAGATAAAATTCTAGCGTGTAAATCTTCTACAGATATTTCGCTTTTATTCATTGCCCAAATAGTATCTCTTAATTGATGAATAGTGTCTGATGTAAACGAACTGATACTAGTTAGTTTAGATTTAAAATTGCTATTTACCTCTTTAGAAATGTATTTTAAATTATCGATTGAAGAGATAATAAACGTTAATTGAGAGCCAATGTTGTCATGTAAATCTCTTGATATTCTTAAACGTTGTTCTTGTAACCTGTTTTGAGTTTTTATTTTAGAAAGTGCATCTTTTAATGCTATTTCTTTTTGTAATTGTTTCTTTTTGTATTGATAACGATGGTAATATCCTAAAGATAAAATAGTTAGAATTATTAATGTTGCAGTTAATAGAGTTATGTATAGTTTTCTATTTTTTATAATTAACTTTTGTTTGGTTATTTCTTTTTCTTTTTCATTGGTTTCAAACTTAATTTTTAATTCAGCAATTTTCGAGTTTGTATTTCGGTTTAAAATACTGTCTTTTAATTGTGAGTATATTTTATAATATTTAAAAGCATTTTTAAAATCTTTACTTTGTTCATAGCTTTTATAAATATATTCTGTAGCATATTTTTTTAAAGGGAAATAAGAGTTTTTGTTTGCTATTTCTTCTGCTTTTTTAAAGTATTGTAATGAAGAATTAAACTGTTTTTTAGCAAAAAAAGATCACCTAAATATAGATAACTATCTGTAATCCCATAAATGTCATTCCTTTTTTTCTAATATCTAAAGATTCTTCTAACCTTTTTTCTGCTTCTTTAAATTTTCTTTGCTTAATATAAACCTGTGCAATATGGGTTTGCGCAAATGGTATACCAATACTATCTTTATTTATTATACTAAGTTTTAAAGATTTATTATGAAAATACAGTGCGCTGTCTAACTGTTCTTTTCGATGTTTTAAAACACCATAATTGTTATATGCTGCACTTAGTTCTATTGCTTTTAAATTGTTAATTTCTAATACTTTTATCCCTTTGTTCATATAAAATATAGCTTGGTTTAAATCACTATTTTTTATTTTCCAACCTAAGTTTATGTATGTATTGGCAATGTTTTCGTAGTCATTAATTTCTTCATAAATTTCTATAGCTAATAAATTATTGGCAATAGAAAGTTCTGTTTTTGATGAAAAATGATATGCCAAAGATTTGGCCTCATAGGCTTTAGCTAGAGATTTTTTATCATTAATTTTAATGGCTATTTGTTCTGCTTTTTTGGCAAGTAAAAGATATTTTTTAGCATCAATTAAAGCTTTGTCGTATTTAATTTTTAGAATAGAGTTTAAAAATTCTTTACTAGAAAGCGTATTTTCTGTAGCTAAAACATGGTCTAGATAATTTTGCTTCTGGCCAATTAAAACTGACGAAGTAAACAAAAACAGTAAAATTAAATTTTTAATCACCTTAAAAGTATAAGGCTACAATTTACAAATTATTTGAATATCAGTTCCTAAGAGTTTTTTTGAGCTAATATTTATTTTTCCATTAATTTCACTCATTCTTTTTTCCATATTAGACAAACCGTTTCCTAAATCTACAGTTTTAATATCAAAACCAGTACCATTGTCTTTAATAGAAATTTTTAAATCCTCATTATTTTTAGAAATTGAAATATTAATTTTTGAAGCTTCTGCGTATTTAATAGCATTGTTTATAGCTTCTTGTATTACTCTAAAAATATTCATCCCTTTTATAGAAGTAAGAGAAAAACTTTCACTTATTTCTTGTTTAATATCGAATTCAATATTCTCTGTTGCAGTTTTAGCTTTTTCTATGAACGATAGTATACGGGCATGTAAATCTTCAATAGTAATTTCACTTTTATTCATTGCCCAAATAGTATCTCTAAGTTGATGAATTGTATCGCCAGTAAATGAGCTAATACTAGATAATTTGTCTTTTAATTTACTATTTGCGTCTTTAGAGATGTATTTTAAATTATCTATAGATGAAATTATAAAAGTAAGCTGAGACCCAATATTGTCATGTAAATCTCTTGAAATTCTTAAACGTTGCTCTTGTAACCTGTTTTGTGTTTTTATTACAGAAAGCGCATCATTTAAATCAATTTCTTTTTGTAATTGTTTTCTTTTAAGTTGATTTCTTTTGTAAATACTTAAGAAAATTATAGCTAAAATAATAAGTATTGAAGATACAATTATAGCGTATAAATTTCTGTTTTTTATCTGTAATTCTTTTTCTAAAATCTCTTCTTTCTGTAATACTATTTCTTTTTCTTTTTTTCAGTTTGATATTTTGTTTCTAACTCTTGCAATACTTTTATATTCAATTTTTTTGCTAAACTATCTTTAAATGTTAAATATTTTTTATGATAAGTAAGAGATTTACGATAGTTTCTATTGTTCTCATAGTATTCTGTGTAATTTAAAAGAGCACTTTCAATATCTTCTGAAGTTTGATGCTTAATAGCCAAAACATAAGCACTATCTATATACTTTTTAGATTCTTTTGTTCTTTTGTTTTCTAATAGTACTTGAGCAATATTATTATAACTAGCACTTATGCCTGCAAAGTTTCCAATAATACGTTCTAGTTTTGCAGATTTGTTAAAATAATAAATAGAAGAATCTATTGCTCCTAGATAATAATGTATAGAACCAACATTATTTAAAGATTCTGCAATTCCTTTTTTATCATTTAATTTTTTTCTATTTGTAAAGAATACCTAAAGTTTTTTAAAGATGTTTCTAATTTGCCTTCATTTGCATAAACGATAGCAATGTTATTGTAAGTTTGTGAAATTCCTTTTTTATCATTTAAATTTTCAAACGTATGTTTAGCCTTGTTATAATATTCAAGAGATTTTTTATTTAAATTTAAGTAACTATAAACGATGGCAATATTATTATTTGCAGTAGCAATTTCTTTTAAACTTTTTTTTGCTTCATAAATTTTTAGCGCATTCAAATAATTTGAAATGGCATCTTTATACAGACCAAGTTTTCTGTTGCAAGCACCAATGTTAATATAAGAAGAAGCCTTAATTATAGAGTCTTTAGTAGTTTGTAAAGCTTCATTAGAATACTTTTTAGAAGTTATAAATTCTCCTAAATCTCTAAAAATAATTCCTAGATTATTTTTTGTTAAGCTTATGAGTTCTTTGTTCTTTTCTTCTTGAGCAAATTTTAATGTAGTTTTTAATAATTTTATAGCTTTTAGTTGATTTTCTTTATACGAAGCCATCGCTTCTATATTGTAATCTTTTTTTGATTGAGAAAATGAATTAACCCAAGCTAAAAAGAAAAATATTATTGTAATTTTTTTCATATTTTTTATTTAAAAACCTCACTTAAACTAAAGTCTATATTAAAAATGTCTACTTTAATTTGAAGTATTTTTCTTTGAGTAGAATTGTTGATTATTTTTATTCTTTCAGTAATATTTTTTAATTGATGTGCTTTCTTCTTTTCTGAATCCAGTTCTAAGTATAAATGTTTAAAGTGTTCTCTTTCAGATTCTTTTAATTTCTGGTAAGAGAGATAAAACCCTAATAATAGAACTATTATAATTGGGGGAATTATAAAAGGTATAAGAATTAATAGACTCATTAAAAATTTATTTTAAATAAAAAGACATACTGCTTTTTGTTTTTTCTACAATTGTTAAGAGACCGTTTACATAAAAATCGTTACTAGAACCTTTATCTTTTAATACTTTTTCTTTCTTAAAAACGTAAAGTACCCCTGTTTCTTTTTTGTTATTAGTTAGTGTCCATTGATATTTGTCTTCTAATTCTTTATAGTCATCTACTATAAATGAAAAAGTAAAGTTGTTAGATTTAAATTTTATATTAAAATCAACATTAGAGTTTCGTTTTAGGTTACCGAAATCTTTAATTTTTAAGTCTATTGTGCCTACAAGTTTTTTAACTTTATCGCTAAGGTATACATAGTCGAAATTCCAAGTTTTATTCTTTATGTAAGAAGAGTTCTTATTTGTTGAAGTTTTTTTCTCTTTCTTTTTAAGAGCTACAACTTCAACATTATCAAAGTTTCCTAATCTATTTATAAATTGTTTATCAAAATTACTACTACCTGTTACATCCCCATTTTCAAAATAGATTTCTCTAAAATAGAAATATTGATATTTACCAGATCTATAATGTTTTTTTACCCAATTATTTTTTTTATCATAAACATAGTCGTAGTTTGTTTCAGAAGTTTTTTTCTTACCTATGTTAACCGATTTTATGATATTATCATTTTTATCATAAGTATAAGATGTTTTCGAGTTTGAATATTTTCCATTAGATAAATATTTTGTTCTTAAATTATTACGATAGTTTGTAGTGTAATTGCCTGTTATGCTTCCGTCTTTACTACTATACCCCGTATAGATGTTAATTTTTTTATTCCCATTATAAGTTGTGTTGCTTTCAGAAGTAAGTTTTCCTTTTTTGTTATAAGATTTATTGCTAATTTCTCTTCCTTTTTTATCATTTACATAGGTTGTATATGATGTGTCTCCATTATTATAGATACTTTCTTTTTTTGTTAAAGAGCCTTTTTTATCATAAGTAAATTTATATTCAGAACTATATTTATCAATATGATCGCTAACATTTTTGGTGTTAATTAGTAGACCTTTAGAGTTGTAGTTATACATTTTTTTAGTTGCTTTAGCATCTGAATAAATACTATTATATAAGTAATACGTTTCTATTAGGTTTCCGTCACTATTATATCGATAAATGTTAACCGCTTTTTTTACAAAACCTCCACTTTCTTTATCGTATAAATAATAGTGCTGAATTGTTTTTCTTACTCTTTTATGTAGTTTTTTTGAAGCTAAATTATATTTTTCTGCCTGACTAAAATTTTTAAAAATAAAAATAAAAAGGAATAAGAATAGGAGTATTGCTTTTTTCATTGTCTTGTTTTTATTTATTTAATACTTTAAAGGAGGTGGTTAATATTTTATTATAGAAATAGTTAACCACCTGTAACCCTAAAAAACAATCTTAAAATTGTTACCTATCATTAAACTGACCTAACCATTTACCATCTGTTGTAGATGAAATATTTATTTCGTTTAAAGCTCCGTTGTTTTCAGAAACATCATAAGAAATCATGTCTCTACAAGTGTCTCTAAATTGAACTTCTGTTGAACCCGAAGTTGTTAACCTTGGATTTTTTATTGTTATACACTCTTGGCCTTCTACTTCTACTGTTAAAACGTTATCTAATAAGGTAAATGTTGCTTTAGTACCTTCAGAAAAAGGAGATTCTGCATCTGGAAAATGCATTGTTAAATTATAAGTACCTTCAATAGATGTAGCGGCTGTTCCAGGAGTGTCATTTGTAGTTAGGGTATAATTGCAAACATTACTACAACCTCCAGGAGTATTACCGTTATTACTTGAGCAAGCAGAAATAATAAATGCAGTTAAAAGACAGAGTGTTATTTTTTTTAGAGTTTTCATAGATGTATTTTTAAGTATTATTTTACAAATCTCTATAAATAATAGCCAAAAAAATACGGCAGATGCCGTATTTTTTTCCTTTTCATAACTTTTTAATGTTAGCTTTTTGTAGCGCTAAAAGTTCCTTCTGTTACTTCTTTTCTGTCACTTGGGCCATTATAACCAAGAAAAGTAAAAGTTCCAGAAACTTTGGTAGGTGTTTCTTCTGTAATTTCAATAGTTCCAGATCCAATATCAAAAGTAGAACTCCAGTTAGCAAACGGATTTAGGCTACCGTAAAGAATTGAGTTTGTGTTAGAAATTGCGTCGCCTGTTTTATAAGTTCCAATTCCATTATAGTTAGAAATTGTAATTCTTATATAATCTCCATTTGCATTAGAACCTCCAATAACAGCAACTCCATTTGTAATTACTGCACTAACTGTAGCTTTTAATGAAGTAAAAGATGTGCCATCTACTTTAGCTGTAAATGTACCTTCTCCCGTTAGACCTAAATCATCATCTGTAGCATCACTACAAGAGATAACAATAGAAAGACACATAAATAATAGTAAGTTTTTTAAATTTTTCATAATTTTTAATTTTTAGATTTATTCTTTTACAAAGGTCTATGAATAGTTAAAAATCAACAATAGGGCATTTGTCGTATTTATTTTTTTAAGCGTCTTTTTTTATTGTAATAACTAAAAAAGCATATTAAAAAAATACCAAATAGAAAAAGTAAACCGTAGTTTGCAATAAACATTGTAAAGCCAATTATTCCATTAGAAATTCCATCAACTTTATAAACGTTAGGAAGTTTAATTTCATCATAAGAAAAGTTATTAAAATTATTATTAGAATACAAGTCTATAGTTTTAAAATAGGATTCACTTTTTTTAGTAATTTCTTTAAAATTAAAGTTTTCTAACTTCTCCCCATATGTAATTACAAAGTTAGAATCTGGAGATTTTCCGTAATTAAACAAAGAGAATTTTAATGTTGAATTCTCTTTGTTAAAAAACAGTTTAGTTGGGGAACTTGATTTAATTTGATGAATTAAAATTTTATCTTTTAACTGTGTGTAAAAGTTACCTTTCTCTATTGGAGGTTTCCAAAGAGACCCAGTTTCTATTAAATAAATAAAAGCATTTTTTTTATTGGAGTTATAACCTCTTGTAATTTTAGCATTATTAGTATTCACTAAAAAATAAACAGTAAATTTTGTAATTTTATTTGGCGGAAAAGTAATACTCCAAACATACCAGTTATCATTTTCTTCATTTGGTTTTTTCATAAGAGTTGCAGCTTGTCCGTTTATTAATCCTTTAATTTTATATAAGCCATCGACTGTAACATTATTTGCATAATTATTATGGGTAATATTTTCGAACACATTATTTATAGGATAACCAACTTTTATAGTTAGTGTGTCTTTATTGGTGTTTTTAAAATAATAATTGCCTTTTACAGTAGCAAAACCATTGTAAATTTGCATGAAAATATTTTCAGATTTCATCTGAATTTTTTTATAAGCAATACTGTCTTTAGGATATAAGAGTTTAAAAACTCCACTTCCTCCTGCATTCCAAACACCAGGTTGTGCAGAGTTAGAAATTAGAAAACTTACGCTAATTATTAAACATATTAAATAGATAGATTTTTTCATAACATTATTAAAAAGTTGCAATTATTTTTTCTGCTTCTATCATTTTATCATTTGGTATTAGAATTCGAAACTCATCATTTATAGGGCCTTTTGAGGTAATCCATTGCACATCGAACTCAAGTAAATTTAAATTGTTTTTCGATTTTATAATTTTAAGGCTCTTAACTCTTTTTTTATTTCCATATAATTTAATTTTATGAGAGTTAATTAATAAATGATCTGAATAAATTTTAACTGATGGGTTTTTAACACCTTTTTTTAAATGCTTGTAGCTAAATTTAAACCTTAGCCATGGAATTAGAATTGCAAAAGAAATTGTAAACAGTACTCCTGTAAGTAAATTAGTTTTTCTTAAAATCATTAGCATTACTGTTCCTAAAGTTAGAATTCCAATACCAAAATAGACACTATCTTCTTTTTTGTTTTCTTTTTCTATAACAACAAATTCATTCCATTCTTTAATAGAATATTTCCATTCTGCTATTAATCTAAAATCAAGCTCCTTTTTATTCATTCTCACCAAAATCAATATATAGTTTAGAAGACGAGCTTAAATTTTATAAGCATAAATAGTGTTTTTATTAGCCTGGTAATAAAGAACTCTTTCAACTTCATCAACTTTATAAGTTGGTTTTTTATCTTTTAATAATATTTCTTTTAATTTTTTTCCAGAATCTTTATCAATTTTAACCAAGCCTACGCCAGAGCTTAGTTTTGTTAAAATAAATTTATCATTCTGTGTTTGAGCTGAGGCTTTAAAACGTTTACTCATTGCACCAAAAGAAGCTCCAGCTATTTGTGAGAATCCTTTAGCGTGATTATTCATTTGAGCGCCATAAGAATTGTATCTTCCCATACCGTTGCTATTTGCACCTGCTCTGTAAGAAGCACTTGCAGCCAAAGCCATAGAAGTAACTGCTAAAGCACCAGAAAGTACTTTCATAAAACCACTTTTAGAAGGCGATTTTAAATATTCATGAAAAATTTCTTTTCCGTTTGCATCTAATAGCATCAAATTTTGACTAGAAGACAACAAAATATTATTACCTCTCATTTCTATAGATGTTGGCATTTCTTTCTCTCCAAATTTAGGTTTTGCTATTACTTTGTATTTTCCAGAGTTTCCATCAATACTATATAAACCATCACTACAACTTAAGAGAAAACGCTTGTTTTTAGCATCGTAAGTAGAGGATACTGCTTTAGATTGTTTGTATTTTAATTTTTTACCAAATACAGATTCTCCGGTATTTTCATTAATAATATCTGCGTCTTTTGCAGTAATATATAAAATTCCAGCTTCAGTTCTTGCAAGTGTACTAATACTTGGGCCAGTTTTTAAAGGCTTTTTCCAAAGCGGAGTTCCGTCTAATTTAATTTTGTTTATACCACCAGTAACTACACCAAAAATAATTCCATCATCTTCAGTGTAAAAATGACTCACAAGTCCTTTTGTTTTTGGGGCTTTCTTCCATAAATCATCTCCAGAACTACTGTCTAAAAAATAAATTTTCGATTGTGGGTTTTTACCCTCGGTATCTGTTAAAATTGCAATTCCTTGCGGTAAATAATTAGTTTGTCTTACTTTACCTTTTAACTTATTACCTTCTTTCCAAACAGTTTTTCCACTAGAATCGATTTTGTGTATCGTAGTGTTTTTACCATTGTTATTAGATTGAAAAGCATAAATAGCATCTTTTTCTGCATTAATGGAAGTCGCATTCTTAACACTAGCTGTCCAAAGTGTTTTTCCTGTAGCTAATTCAATGGCATCAATTCCTTTCTTACGAGGTATAATCAGTTTTTCGTTTATAATATCTGCAACACCAGTTACATTATTACTTCCTTTTTGAGGTATTGTATATTCTTCTTTTCCGGTAGACAAGTCGTAAACAGCAATAGAATATCCTGCACCAATTTTTCCTTTACTTTTTCTTAATCCACTAACTACCAATTTATTTTCAGGTAAAATAATATCTCTACTATTCATAAAAGAAAATCCCTCTTCTTTAGAATCAAATAAAGTTTTTCCTGAAATTACATCTATAACAAACGTTACATCATTCATTCCGTTTGCAATAAACATAGCATAAGGTGTGTTTGGTTGTAAGTGAAAGTTTTCTTCTTTTATATTTTTACGTTTATCAAATAGAAATGTGGGTTCAGAGGTATTTGGTTGTATACCATAAACCCCTTTTGAAGTTGAAACAAGTAGTGTTCCAGGATCTGACATTTTCATCCATTTAATAGCTCCAACATCATATTTGTTATCAGGAGATTGTGCTTTTTGAGAAAATAAGATGTTTGCACTTAAAAACATTAAAGTGTAAAAACTAATTTTTAAAATGTTTTTGATTTTCATAATTTTTAGATTTAAAGTTGCACTTCAAAATTCTATTATTATAAAAATTTATACAATACGGCAAATGACGTATTTACCTTAAAATCATTCAGTAAAGATTATTAATTGTTTTTTAATCTCTTCTTTAGACACTTTTTCATTGGATAGTTTTTCTGATAAAAAATCTAATGTACTAGAGTTTTCTTTGATGGATTCTAAAGTTAAATCAATAATTAACCTAAAAGTAATTAATAAAAAAGCAGCAATAATTCCAGCACCATTATTATCTAAAATAATAAAGAAAAAGGAGAGTATTACTACAAATTGTTGTACAAAAATTCTAACATAAGGTTTAAACATAATTTCTTTTGCAGTAAACTTTTGATATTTTTTATTGTGAATATAATCGGATATAAACTTTCCTAAATGTGTAAATATGATAGCAGGTAATGCATATTTAATATCTTCTAAATTTAAAATTGAAATATAGTTTTCTATTATATTAAAAGGTTCTTTAATTATAGTTTCTTCTTTAAAGTTAAATAAAGCAAAACCAAAGATAGATTGTATGGCTATAAAGAATCCATAATGGAATAAAAAAAGAAAATTAAACTAAGTTCTGAAGATTTAGATTTACCAAATAAAATACTCCAAAGCATTTTTAACGCATTGAATACTCCTATAACAAGCGTTTCTAAAAAATAAGCAAATAAAATTGTTATAGCAGATGCTTTACCAATATATAATAGAAATAATAAGTAGATTGAGCTTAACCAAATAAAAGCATTTTGTGGTGTTGGATAGAAAATATTTTTGAGCATTTTTAAACTTTTTATAAGTAGTAAAATACATATTAAAATTAAAAATAGACAATACGTCAAATGCCTTATTTAAAAAATTATAGAAGGTAACTTTTTTTAATATTTTCTTTCTTAATCGATAGGTTTTTAAGAAATTGTTGATGCTGTTTAGATTCTTTATTGAACGGAAGATGAGAAATTCCTTTTTGTATAACATCTATTTCTTTCATTGTAGATTTTGAATCTTCAGAAAACCAAGTGGCAGTAAATTTTTCCCAAATGTAATTAATAGCAGTTTTATTTGGGTGAATCATATCTTCTTTATAAAAACGATAATCTCTTAATTCATCCATCATAATTTCATACGAAGGAAAGTAAAATGTGTTTTTTCTCGCATTAACTACGCTGTGTATTGCAGAAATTAAATGAGATTTACTTTGTGTATTTTCTATAAAACCATCTTTTAAATGTCTTACTGGCGAAACTGTAAAAATAATATTAACATTGTTATTTACAGATTTTAAAAGAGCAATTTTAGCGTCTAAAATTTCGATTATTTTATCAACAGATAACAACTCTTTTAAAAATTTTTTTTGTGGAACTTTGTGGCAATTAGCTACTATAACATCTGTTTCAATAAACCTGTAAACCCAAGAAGTACCCAAAGTAATTATAATATGGGAAGCTTCGGTTAATTTTTTGTTTGTTAAATTTATTGATGAATTTAAATTATTTAAAAGCTCATTTTTATTAGTAGAACTTAAATTTGAATGTGCATCAAAAGAGTGCCAACGTTCATTTTGAAACACTAAATCTGCATCAGTATATTTTTTCTCATTAATTACATTCGTAATTAAGTTTTCTATGGCTTTTGGGTGAAAAAGAATTCCAAATGGATTTTGTTCAGAATTAAATTTAAAATAATTTAATTTGTTTCCAATATTTTCGGTAAAACAAGATCCTAGCATCAAAATAGTAGATGTATAATCTATTAAGTTTCTAGTTTCTTTTTTTAAAGTAATTTGGGTTTGGAGTTTCATTTTTTACACTAGATAATCTTTAGCTTTTTCTAATGCTTTAGGTATTCCTCCAGGATTTTTACCACCTGCAGTAGCAAAAAATGGTTGTCCGCCACCGCCACCGTGAATTAGTTTACCCAGTTCTCTAACAACGGTACCAGCATTATAACCGCGTTCATTTGCTAATTCTTTAGAAATATAACAAGTTAACATTGCTTTGTCTTTTGTTGGGGCAGTTGCAAACAATAAAAATAAATTTTGATGTTCTTTTCCAATTTCAAAGGCTAGATTTTTAATTCCGTTAGCATCTAAATCAACTTTAGTTGCTAAAAATTGCACACCATTTATTTCTTGCAATTGATTTTTAATTTCTCCTGATAAGTTTTTAGCTTTATCCTTTAATAATTGCTCAATCTGTTTTTGTAAAGTTGTATTTTCATCTTGTAATTTTTGTACAGCTTTCACAGGATCTTTTGCGTTATTTAAGATGTCTTTTACTTCAAATAAAACTCTGTTGTTTTCAAAATAAAAATCTTTAACAGCATCGTTTGTAATGGCCTCAATTCTTCTAATTCCTGCAGCAACTGCACCTTCAGATTTAATTTTGAAGTGCCAAATATCGCCTGTATTTTTTACATGAGTTCCTCCACAAAGTTCTACAGAATTTCCAAACTTAATAGCTCTTACAGTATCTCCGTATTTTTCACCAAACAAAGCCATTGCACCTTCGTCAATTGCTTGTTGCATTGGTATATTTCTTTTTTCTTCTAAATTTAACTTCCCAGAAATTCTAGCATTTACAAAATTTTCTACATCTCTTAATTCTTCTACTGTCATTTTTGAAAAATGGGAGAAATCGAAACGTAAATATTTAGAATGTACAGATGAGCCTTTTTGCTCTACATGGCTTCCTAAAACTTCTCTAAGTGCTTGGTGTAATAAGTGTGTTGCAGTATGATTACACTCTGTTCTGTATCGTTGTTTTGCATCAACAACAGCTTTAAAATTTTCGTTTAAATGTTTAGGTAAGTTTTTTGTAAAATGAATAATTACGTTATTTTCTTTCTTAGTATCTAAAATATATACTACATCACCATGCGTATCTTTTAAATACCCTTTATCTCCAACTTGTCCACCACCTTCTGGATAAAAAGGAGTTAGGTTAAATACAAGTTGATACATTTCACCATCTTTTTTAGAAGTTACTTTTCTAAATTTTGTAATCTTAACATTGGTTTCTAAAAGATCGTAACCTACAAATTCTTCAACAGCATCATTGTGTAAAACGGTCCAGTCATCAGTAGACATTTCACTCGCTGCTCTAGATCTATTTTTTTGTTTTTGAAGTTCTTCTTGAAATCCTATCTCATCTAAAGTATATCCTTTTTCAGATAAAATTAAAGCAGTTAAATCTATAGGGAAACCATAAGTATCATATAATTCAAATGCTTTGTCTCCAGAAATTTCTTTGGTTTTTGAGGAAGATATAATTCCGTCTAATAATATTAAACCTTGATCTAATGCTCTTAAAAAAGAAGTTTCTTCTTCCTTAATTACATTTTCAATTAATTGTTTTTGAGCTTTTAATTCTGGGAATGCAGTTCCCATTTTTTTACTTAAAACATCAACTAATCTGTAAATAAAAGGTTCTTTTTTATTTAGAAAAGTAAACCCATAACGAACAGCACGTCTTAGAATACGTCTAATAACATAACCAGCACCGGTATTACTTGGTAATTGTCCGTCTGCAATAGAAAAAGCAACAGCTCTAACATGGTCTGATATTACTCGAATGGCAATATCTATTTTTTCTTCCTTATTGTAAGTTGTATTCGTTATAGCTTCAATTTCACGAATTATAGGTGTAAAAACATCAGTATCGTAATTAGATTTTACATCTTGTAAAACCATACAAAGACGTTCAAACCCCATACCGGTATCTATATGCTTATTTGGTAATTCTTCAAGAGATCCATTAGCTTTACGGTTATACTGCATAAAAACTAAGTTCCAAATTTCTACAACTTGCGGATGATCTTCATTAACTAAAGTCTTGCCATCTATTTTTGCTTTTTCTTCTGGAGTTCTAATGTCAACATGAATTTCAGAACAAGGTCCGCATGGTCCTTGTTCTCCCATTTCCCAGAAATTATCTTTCTTATTCCCTTTTAAAATTCGGTCTTCAGAAATGTATTGTTTCCAAATATCATATGCTTCAGTATCCATATTTAGGTTATCAGAATCATCAGATCCTTCAAAAACGGTTACATACAAAATGTCTTTATCAATTTTATAAACTTCAGTCAATAATTCCCAAGCCCAAGCAATAGCTTCTTTTTTAAAGTAATCACCAAAAGACCAGTTGCCTAACATCTCAAAAAGAGTGTGATGATAAGTGTCGTAACCAACTTCTTCTAAATCGTTGTGTTTTCCAGAAACACGTAAGCATTTTTGAGAATCTGTAAGTCTGTTCTTTTTTGGTTTTCCATTCCCTAAAAAGTATTCTTTAAAAGGAGCCATTCCAGAATTAACAAACATAAGAGTTGGATCGTCTTTTGTAACCATTGGAGCAGAAGGAACTACTAAATGAGATTTTTCTTGAAAAAAGTTTAAAAAAGTGGAACGAATGTCTTGAGATTTCATAAAAAAGAAGTTTCCAACTAGGTTGGATTATGTTAATTTATTTTTAAAAAACTACTTAAATTAAGCAGTTGTAAAACATTTTGTAAATTTGTTAGTTCTTATAAAGAGGATTTTAATTCTAAATCCAATTTAAAGAACAAAAATAGTACATTTAGCAATATGGCAAAAGTAAAATATTATTATGATGAGGATACTCTTTCTTACAGAAAAATTACTGTAGATAAGAGCAATTATTATAGAAGAATACTTTTTAGCGTTTTAGGCATCGTTTTAATAGCTTTTTTTGGGTTTATAGGTTTTAGTCAGATTATAATGTCTCCATCAGAAAGAGCACAAAGTCGCGAATATGAAAACTTAAAATTTCATTACGAAGTTTTAGGGAAAAGATTAGAAGAAAGTTCTAATATTTTATCACAATTACAAGAAAGAGATAATAACATTTATAGAAGTTATTTTGAAGCAAACCCAATACCAGAAGAACAACGAAAAGCAGGTTTTGGTGGTGTAAATAGATATAAAAATTTAGATGGTTTCGATAATTCTAACTTAATTAAAAAGCTAACAAAAGAAATAGATGTTTTATCAAAGCAAATGGTAGTGCAATCTAAATCTTTAGATGAAATTGTAGTTTTAGCCAAAGAAAAAGAAGATATGCTTGCTTCTATACCAGCAATTCTTCCTATTAAAAAAGATGATTTTTACGTAGCTTCTGGTTATAAAATGAGAATGCATCCTATTTTAAAAATAAATAAGTTTCATAAAGGGATGGATTTTACTGCGCCAACGGGCACACCAGTTTACGCTTCTGGAAATGGTAAAATACATAGAGCACAGAGAAGTAGTACCTTTGGTAAGGTAATTTATATTAAACATGGTTACGGTTACACTACTATTTATGCACATTTAAGTAAAATGAAAGTAAAGAGAGGGCAAGATGTAAAAAGAGGTGATTTAATAGGCTATGTTGGTAATACTGGTTTGTCTGTATCTTCACACCTACACTACGAAGTTCATAAAAATGATAGACCTCTAAACCCTATTAATTTTTATTACGGTAATTTAACTTTAGATGAATTTGCAGCTTTGCAAAAAACATCAGAACAAAGTCAATCTTTAGATTAATTATGCACGTAAATTTACCCAAAAAAATATATTATAAAATAGGCGAAGTTGCTAAAGCTTTTGGTGTAAATACATCATTAATCCGTTTTTGGGAAAAAGAGTTTGACATTATCAAACCTAAAAAAAATGCTAAAGGAAACCGTCTTTTTACTCAAGAAGACATTAAAAATTTTAAGCTGATTTTCAATTTAGTAAAAGAAAGAGGTTTTACGCTAGAAGGAGCAAAACAAAAGTTAAGAAAAAACCCGGAAAGTATATTTAATAATCACGAAATTATAACCAGATTAGAGGCGGTAAGATCAGAACTTCAAAAAATAAAAAATCAACTTTAAAATTTATTAATTATAATTTTCAATGTTTAGAAACACTATAAAATAGAGACTTTTCTTTAATTTGTATACTGTTTTTAAATTTGGATGAAATGCATAGTTATATTATTTACTATGCATGCATAATATTTTTCGCTATATTTGAGAACTTATCAATTATAAAATTAAATATTATGCCAAAAAAGTATGTAGATCTCGAAACTCTTAAATACATACTTTATGATATACACAAGTTAGAAAATTTATTGACTGCAGAAAGATTTCAAGATCACGATATGGAATCTTTAAATCTTTTTATAGATTCTGTAAAAGAGTTTTCTGACAGAGAATTGTATCCATATTTTAAAGAAATGGATGAAAACCCTGCATATCATAAAGACGGAACTGTAATTGTTCACAAACAAGTAGAAACTGTAATGCGTCAATCTGGTGAAATGGGCATTATTGCAGCCTGTTTTAATTATGAAGACGGTGGTTTGCAGATGCCAATATCTGTTTTTCAAGCAGTTTTATACATTATGGATGCGGCAAATAATCATTTACCAGGCTATCCGAGCTTAACATTAGGATCTGCAGAATTAATTGTGGAATTTGGAACTGAAGAATTAAAGAAAACCTACGTGCCAAACATGCTTTCTGGAACTTGGGGCGGAACCATGTGTTTAACAGAACCGCAAGCGGGAAGTTCTTTGTCGGATATTACTACAAAGGCAACTCCAACAGAAGATGGATTTTATAAAATAAGCGGACAAAAAATATTTATTTCTGGTGGAGATCATCAATATGCAGACAATTTTGTGCATTTGGTGTTAGCAAGAATTGAAGGCGCTCCAAAAGGAACCAAAGGGATTTCTCTTTTTGTAGTTCCTAAAAACAGACTAAAAGAAGACGGAACGTTAGAATATAATGATGTAATGACGGTTGCCGATTTTCAGAAAATGGGACAACGCGGTTATTGCACAACACATTTAGGTTTTGGAGATAAAGACGATTGTAGAGGTTGGCTTGTTGGCGAAGAACACAAAGGTTTAAACCAAATGTTTTTAATGATGAATGGCGCAAGAATTGCCGTTGGTCGTGGTGCCGCAGCAATTACAATGGCAGCTTACAGAGCATCATTACAATATGCAAATGAAAGACCTCAAGGAAGAAAATTATCTGCTGATGGAAAGAAAAATCCGACAGAAAAACAGAGTTTAATTATTGAGCATCCAGATGTTAGAAGAATGTTATTGTTGCAAAAATCAATTGCAGAAGGTTCTTTAAGTTTGGTGTTTTTGGCTTCAAAATATCACGATATTATTCATTCAACCTCATCAAAAGAAGAGAAAGAAAAATACAATTTGTTGTTAGAAATGATAATTCCGATTGTAAAAACGTTTCCTTCGGAAGCTGGAGCAGAATCGGTTGATAATGGCTTACAAGTGCTTGGTGGTTACGGATTTTGTACAGACTTCTCGTTACAACAATATTACAGAGATATTAGAATTTCTGCTTTGTATGAAGGTACAACCGGAATTCAATCCCAAGATTTGTTAGGTAGAAAAGTACCAATGCAAAACGGAAAAGGTTTGGAGTTATTGGTTGCCGAAATTATGCAAACAATTCAGTTGGCTTCTAAAGATGATGATTTAAAAAAGTATGCAAATGTTTTAGGCGAAAAACTACAACTTTCTCAAAAAGTATTGGGTCATTTAATGCCTTTTGCAATGAAAGGAAACTACGAGCGCTACTTGGCAGATGCTAATTTATTTATGGAATATATGAGCATTATTACTTTAGGTTGGTTATGGTTAGAAATGGCTGTTGATGCTAAAAACGAATTAGGTAATTCTGATAGAAAATATTCCGAAACGTTTTATGAAAGTAAAATTCATACGATGAAATTCTACTTTAAATATGAAGTTCCAAAAACAAATTCGTTAGCAGAATCTTTAATGAATAATGAAGAAATAACCATTAAAAAAGACAAAGAATACATTTTATAATGAAGATAAACGAACAATTTAATTTAGAAGGAAAAGTTGCTATAATTACCGGTTCTAGTAAAGGAATTGGAAAAGCAATAGCCAAAGGTTTAGCAGAAAACGGAGCACAAGTTGTAATTTCAAGTAGAAATCAAGAGGCTTGTGATGAAGTTGTAAAAGAATTTACAAACGAAGGTTTAAAAGCAATCGGAATTGCTTGTCATATTGGTAAAGAAGATCAGCGTAAAAATTTAGTAGAAAAAACAGTTGAAGCTTTTGGACGCATAGATATCTTGGTAAATAATGCAGCAATAAATCCAGTTTTTGGACCTATTGAAGATGTTACGCCAGAAATTTTTGATAAGATTATGGATGTAAACGTAAAAGCTCCTTGGTCTTTATCAAACTTGGTTTTACCACATTTTAAAGCGAATAAAAACGGAAGCATCATTAATATTGCATCTGTAGAATCTTTAACTCCTGGTTTCGGATTAGGGATTTACAGCACAAGTAAAGCTGCAATTTTAATGTTGACTAAAAATCAAGCAAAAGAATGGGGACAACACGGTGTAAAAGCCAATGCAATTTGTCCAGGTTTGATTAAGACAAAATTCAGTGCAGCCTTATGGCAAAACGAAAAAATATTAGGTAAGATTGAAAAATCGTTACCAAGTGCAAGAATGGGAATGCCAGAAGAAATGGTTGGTTTGGCTTGTTTATTAGCTTCTGATGCAGGAAATTATATGACTGGCGGCGTTTATACTGCTGATGGAGGTTATATGATTGCTGGATAAAACAGTTTGCAGTTTCAGTTTACAGTAAACAATAATTAGAGAGTGATTTGTCATTTCGACGATAGGAGAAATCTCATATAGCTCAATTAAATTTTAAGGAATGAACTTCGAATACTCACAAAAATCAATAGAATTACAACATAAATTATCAACTTTTATAGAAGAACACATTGTTCCTATTGAAGAAGAATTTATTGCTTTTCAAAGTGATACAAACAATATATGGAAGCGATTTCCGAAGACAGAAACGTTAAAACAAAAAGCGAAAGAAGCTGGTTTATGGAATTTGTTTTTACCAAAAGATTATGGCGATTTAAGTCCGGGTTTAACCAATTTAGAATACGCGCCACTTGCTGAAATAATGGGCGAGAAAATCTGGATTTCAGAAATTTTTAATTGTTCTGCTCCAGATACTGGAAATATGGAAGTTTTAGCAAAATACGGAAATGAAGCCCAGAAAAAACAATGGTTAGAACCTTTGATGAAAGGAGAAATTCGTTCTGCTTTTTTAATGACAGAACCACAAGTTGCTTCTTCAGATGCTACAAATATTGAAACGTCCATAGTTTTAGAAGGAGACGAATATGTAATTAACGGAAGAAAATGGTGGTCTTCTGGCGCAATGGATCCACATTGTAAAGTTGCCATTATCATGGGAAAAACCGATGTAAATGCGCACAGGCATCAACAACAAAGTATGGTGTTGGTTCCTATGAATACTGAGGGTTTAGAAATTATTCGTCCGCTTTCTGTAATGGGTTATTACGATTCTCCAGAAGGTCACGCAGAAATTCAATTAACTAATGTTCGTGTTCCAAAAGAGAATTTAATTTTGGGTGAAGGAAGAGGTTTTGAAATTGCCCAAGGTCGTTTAGGTCCTGGTAGAATTCATCATTGTATGCGTTTGGTTGGTATGGCGCAATATGCGTTAGAAACGATGTCTAAAAGAACATTAGAGAGAGAAACTTTTGGTAAAAAGTTTTATGATTATAGTAGCATTCGTCACGAAATTGCAAAATCGCAATGTGAAATTGAACAAGCACGTTTGTTAACACTTTCTGCTGCCGATAAAATGGATAAAGCAGGAAATAAAGAAGCTAAAGATATTATTGCAATGATAAAAATTGTAGCTCCAAATATGGCATTGAATGTTATTGATAGAGCCATGCAAATTTTAGGTGGAAAAGGAGTTGGTCCAGATACGTATTTACCACATTATTTTGCCATTGCAAGAATGTTACGTTTAGCAGATGGACCAGATGAAGTGCACATGTATCAATTAGGAAAAAGTTGTATTAAGAAATACGGAAATAAATAATGAGTAATCAAAAAGTAAGAAAAGGCGAAGAATTAAATGAAGTTTTGTTGAAGAAATATCTTCAAGAAAATAAATTGATAAATTCCGTAGAAAGCGATTTATTAGTCAATCAATTTACACACGGTTATTCTAACTTAACGTATTTACTTCAGATTGAAAATAAAGAATATGTGTTGAGAAAACCACCAGTTGGCGCCATTAAACGCGGTCACGATATGAGTCGTGAATTTAAAGTGCAAAGTGGTGTAAGCAAAGCGTTTTCTAAAGTGCCAAAAATGTATGCTTTTTGTGAAGATGAAGTTGTTTTAGGAAGTGATTTCTACATCATGGAAAAAGTTGAAGGGATCATTTTAAACTATAAAGAAGCGAAACAAAGAAATATTCTGCAAGCGGAATATAAAACCATTGCAAACTCTTGGTTAGATACGTTGGTAGAATTACATAATGTTGATTATAAATCGGTTGGTTTAACTGATTTAGGAAGGCCAGAAGGATATGTAGAAAGACAAGTTTCTAATTGGGGAAAACAATATCTAAAAGCAAAGACAGATGAATATCCAGAAGCAGAAATGGTAATGCAATGGATGCAAGAAAATCAACCAACAGTATATAATCATTGTTTAATTCATAATGATTTTAAGTACGATAATGTTGTTTTTAAAGATGATTCTTGGAACGAAGTTTCTGCTGTTTTAGATTGGGAAATGGCAACTTTGGGAGATCCGTTAATGGATTTAGGAACTTCACTTGGTTATTGGACAATTGCCACAGATCACAATTTTGTAAAACAAGGAATTCCGTCTCCAACAATTTTTGAAGGAAACCCAATTAGAAGTGAAATAGCGCAAATGTATGCTGAAAAATCAGGTAGAAATGTAGATAATTTGGTGTTTTATTATGCTTTCGGATTGTTTAAAATAGCAGTGATTGCGCAACAAATTTATTATCGATATAAAAAAGGTTGGACTACAGATCCGCGTTTTGCTAATTTGAATAAAGCTGCCGAATTATGCTGTAAACTGGCTCTAAAATCGATAAAAACAAATAAAATTGATTAAAAATAATCACGAACTATCAATTCGAGTGATTTTGAAGAACGAAAAAATTGTATCGAGAACTCATTAAAACTTCTCGATACAAAATTCTTGAAAAAAGAATTTCACTCGAAGTGACAATACTTAAGAAATATGGAAGAAAATCATCAAAATATAAATAAAGAAGGTTTAGCAGTTTTATCAAATTTTGATGAAAACACTCCTGTTTTTATGCTTAATTATTTGAATTATAAAGAACGAGTTTCTTCCACAGGAAAAACTGGAAAAGAAACCTATAAAGAATATATGAAAGCTGCCTTTCCTTTTTTCCAAAAGATAGAAGCAGAAATCATTTTTAAAGGAAAACCAATGGCAACTATTATTGGACCTACGGAAGAAAAATTATGGGACGAGTTGTTAATTTTAAAATACGCAAACAAAAATGAATTTTTTAAGTTGATGCAATTCAAAGAATATCCAAGAGAATTGAGAGCGTCTGCATTATCAGATTCAAGATTAATATGTTGTAAATTATAATATAACATCATAATTGTTTTAACAAGACTGATTTGCGTTAGGGATTGAAACCTTTCGACTTTGCTCAAGACAGGCTCTATCCTTTTTAGTTGTCAGTTCGAGTGAATTTTTGAAGGATGAAAAAAATTTGTATCAAGAACAAAGTAAAATATATAGTGTAAAGCCCGACTTGGTCCTGAATGTTTTCAGGATAAAAGAACGCCTAAATTAAAATTTAATAATATGGAAGTAAAAAACAAAATAGTAATTGTAACAGGAGCCGGTTCTGGAATTGGAAGAGCAACTGCAATTCATTTTGCAAAACATGGAGCAACGGTTGTTGTTTCTGATATCAATTTAGAAAAAGCTCAAAAAGTTTCGGAAGAAATTGTAACAAATAAAGGAAATGCACTACCAATAAAAGCAAACGTTGCAAAATATGAAGAAGTAGAAAACTTAATAAAAGAAACTGTTTCTGAGTTTGGAAAGTTAGATGTTATTGTAAACAATGCAGGTATTGGCCCACATTTGTTAAAAACACATGAATCTACATTAAAAGATTGGGAGCGCGTAATTTCTGTAAATCAAACTGGTGTTTTTTACTGTATGAAAGTAGCTTTAAATCAGTTTTTAGAACAAGGTTATGGTAATATTGTAAATATTGCATCATTGGCAGGTTTAAAAGCATCACCCAATAATATTAGTTATAGCGCAAGTAAATTTGCAGTTGTTGGTATGACAAAGTCTGCTGCAATGGAATATGCAACTAAAAATATTAGAGTAAATGCAGTATGTCCTGGTTACACGGAATCTGCATTGTTAAATCAATTAATTAATGCAAAACCAGAAATGGATGCCATTCTTAAAAGTGTAATTCCGATGAAACGATACGGAAAAGCAATAGAAATTGCAGATGCTGTTGTTTGGTTAGCATCAGATAATACACGCTTTATTACAGGGCAAACGATTACGTTAGATGGTGGAACATCGCTTTAAATTGTAAATAAAAAAAGGTATTTTTGTAAAACAAAAAATCAATATTAAAATTTAGAAATTATGAAAAAATGGTTAATCCCAGTAATTATTATAGCTGTAATAGGATATTCAGTTTATAGTTGGGCGGTAGGATTTAATAATACTGCAGTAACGTACCAAGAAGATGCTAAAACAACTTGGTCTAATGTAGAAAGTTCTTATCAACGTAGAAACGATTTAATAGGTAACTTAGTTAAAACTGTACAAGGTGCTGCAGATTTTGAAAAAAGTACTTTGGTTGAGGTTATTAATGCAAGAGCAAAAGCAACTTCTGTAAATATAAATGCGGGTGATTTAACTCCAGAAAAAATGGCGCAATTTCAACAAGCACAAGCGGGTATGAGTGGTGCACTTTCAAAATTATTAGTATCTGTTGAGCGTTACCCAGAATTAAAAGCAAATGCAAATTTTTTGGAATTACAAAGTCAATTAGAAGGTACAGAAAACAGAATAAATGTAGCTAGAGATCGTTTTAACGAAGGTGTAAATAAGTACAATAAACATATAAAAGTGTTTCCAAATTCTATGTTAGCAGGTTGGTTTAATTTTGACGAAATGAATCGTTTTAAAGCGAATGCAGGTTCTGAAAATGCTCCAGATATAGACTTCGATTTTAACAAGAAAAAATAAGTATAGATGTCTAAAGTAGAAGCTTTTCTTACTCCACAAGAAGAACAAGAAATTATTTCTGCTATTGTAGTTGCAGAGAAAAATACTTCTGGTGAAATTCGTGTTCATATAGAGGCTAACTCTAAAAAAGAGCATTACGATCGCGCATTAGAAGTATTTTCTCTCTTAAAAATGGACAAAACAAAAGACGCAAATGCTGTTTTAATTTATGTTGCTGTAGAGGATAAGAAATTTGTAATTTATGGTGACAAAGGAATTGATAAAGTTGTGCCAAAGGATTTTTGGAATACTACAAAAGATGTAATACAAAACCATTTTAAATTAGGTGATTTTAAACAAGGAATTGTTGATGGGATTTTAAAAGCAGGAGAAGAATTGCAAGCACATTTTCCATGGCAAACAGATGATGTAGATGAACTTTCTAATGAGATTTCTAAAGGATGAATTTTTTAAGTAAACAGTTTTTAGGAGGCAGTTTTCAGCTAGCAAGTTTGGGTAAAAAACTGGTGTTAGTTTTTGCTTTTATCTTTTCTATAAATGTTTTTGGGCAAGGATATAAAATACCCGAAAAACCAAAGTTTCAAACGAGTGTTTATGATTTTGTAAATTTACTTTCTACATCTCAAAAAACAAGTTTAGAAAGCAAACTTGTTAGATATTCAGACACAACTTCAACGCAAATTGTAATTGCAATTATTTCTAGTACTAAAGGTGAAAACATTAACTATCTAGCCGCAAATTGGGGAGAAAAATGGGGTATTGGAGATGCTGAAAAAGATAATGGTATTTTAGTTTTATTAGCTAAAGACGATAAGAAAATAGCTATTCAGAACGGAAAAGGAGTAGAGCATTTACTAACAGATTTTCAGTCGAAAAGAATTATTGAACGTGTAATTATTCCTGAATTTAGAAAAGGAGATTTTTATCGTGGTTTAGATAAAGGAGCAGAATACATTTTTAAAACCTTAAAAGGTGAGTTTAAAGGATCTCGCAAGCAAGAATCTAAAGGTTTTGATCCTGGGGTTATTTTCTTTATTTTAATAGTTGTGGTTCTTTTTATTCTTATTTCTAGAGGAAATAAGAATAATAAAGGTGGTAGAAGACGTTATAGAAAAAGATCTGTTGCTGCAGATATTTTTGAAACCATTATTTTAAGTAATTCCGGTAGAAGCGGAGGCGGTTTTGGCGGCTTTGGCGGTTCATCTTCTTCAGGTGGAGGTTTCGGCGGTGGTGGCTTCGGAGGCGGTTTTGGCGGTGGAAGTTTTGGCGGTGGTGGAGCTTCTGGTGGTTGGTAATCAACGCATTTTAATCTTCTAAAAAAAATGATAAAAAAAATCGCTATAATTTTTAGTGTATTCTTAATTTCTAGTTGTCATAATTTTGGACAATTAAAGGTTGTTGCCGATTTGTCAAAAAAAATAAAGGAAGTTTCTGGAACCGAGGTTGTACTAAAATCTGATTTAATCTGGATGATTAATGATAGTGGAAATAAACCAATTCTTTTTGGTTTAAATGAAAAAGGAGAAATAATAAAAGATATTTATATAAAATCTAAAAACCATGATTGGGAAGATTTAACTTCTGATGAAAAAGGTAATATTTATATAGGAGATTTTGGAAATAACCAGAGCACAAGAAAAAATTTACGAATTTTAAAAGTTAGCAAAAAGTATTTAAAAAAGAAGAATGCTGAGGTAGAGAAAATTGAATTTGAATACGAAAATCAGCATAAATTTCCACCTAAAAAGAAAGAGCTTTACTTTGATTCTGAAGCTTTTTTTACTTTAAGAACTTCTTCTATATATTCACAAAAAGTAGAGTAAAGAACAATTACGGAAAAACTTTTTTATATAAATTACCTGCAAAAAAAGGAAAACACATTGCTAGATTAATTGGTGAGTTCGAAAACTGTAACGATTTAGAATGTTGGGTAACTTCTGCAGATATTAATAACGATGGAAGTAAAATAGTTTTGTTAACCCAAAAAAACATTTTAATTTTTTCAGATTTTAAAAATGATGATTTCTTTTCAGGAAAATTAAAAACGATAGCGTTAGAATATAGAACTCAAAAAGAAGGAATCACTTTTAAAGATAAGAATACCTTGCTAATTACAGATGAAAAAGCACACGGAGAAGGTGGTAATTTGTATGAATTAAAGATTAATTAGAAGAGAAATTTAAAAATCAATAAAGCCCAACCTAAAGCTAAAAATAAACCTCCTAAAGGTGTAATCGGCCCTAAGAACTTTAGCTTTTTATTTTTTGCTGATGAAATTACCAATCCATATATCGAGAAAGAAAACAAGATTGTACCAATTATAAAAGCATAAGTTATATATGTATCAATACTAGATTTTGTGTCTAAATTAAACCCTAAAGTTAGTAACACAATTGCATGATACATTTGATATTTAACACCCGTTTCAAAACTGTTTAATAGATCTTGGGTTAGTTTTTTCTTTAATAAGTGTGCTCCAAAGGCTCCAAAAATAACAGCCGTAAAACCGAATAAAGAACCAAATATTAATGCTGTTTCTGTCATATAAAGTATTAAAAAGCAAATCCGAATGTAAAGGCTAATCTAGGTCCATCATTACTATTAAAAACAGAAAGATTTCCAGAAATCATATTTGCTGCGTTAAAGAAAACACCACCTCCAACAGATGTGTTAAAAGATGTGTCTTTAAAAGTTGTATTTTGTTGCCCCCAAACACTTCCGTAATCAAAACCTCCAAAAACACCAATATTTAAAGGAACTAGACTTGTTTTAAAGCGTCTTAAATTTAATCGAACATCAGAACTATGATAAAAAGAGTTTTCACCTGTAAAACGCTGATTTCTATATCCTCTTAAACCATCATTTCCGCCAATATTTGCAGCTTGATAAAATTCATATCCATCACCTAAAGTAAAATGAGATTTTAGTTTTGTAGCAAAAACCAATTGCCCGCTAGAAACTAGTTTGTGATCAAAGGAAATGGAAGGTATAAAATACCCAAAATTGTTTTTATTATCTAAGTTAGTGGTATAACCAGTTACTAAATCTATTTCCATTCCCATTGTAGGGAAAGCAGCATTGTCTGTATTTTTAAAATGGTAATTAGCTTCTGTATTTAAGAATTTCTGACTTTCAAAAATAGGGTCATTTATACTAAATTCACTGTTAACAAATCGGTTAGCAGTATTTTCTATTTTTGTAGTTTGGTAGTTGATGCCTAACTTTATTTCTGCATCTAAATCTCCTTTCCATTGTAAGAATGTACCTGCTATAAATTTTCTAATTTTTACTCTATTATAGTCTTCTTCCTTTAAATCGTCGGCTTCTAAGTTTATTGAGTTATTACCTAATCCAAAAAAGTTCATAGCAAAGTTTGGGCTAGTCATAGTTGCATTAAAACCAAGATTCCAATTACTAATTACATTTGCAATTTCAGAAGAGTAATTAAGTTCGAAACCATTAGTAGCAAAGAAGTACGAAGCAGAAAGTGTATGTTGAGAGCTAAAAGGATTTCTTTCAAATCCGTAAACTGTATATACATTAGAAAGGCCTAATTTTATACCGTCATCAGGATTAAAACCAATTGTTGGTGTTGTTAAATTCTGATTGTTTTTTAACTTTTTGTAATCATAAACATTTGTTTCATAGTCATCCGTTAATTTTACTTTTCCTTTATTGGTTGTAAACGTATTTTTCTTAGTTTTAAAATCGTAGATATTAACTTTTTTACCATTTAAAATATTGTAAGTGTCATTATTTTGACCTCCAATAATTCTAATTCTAATCACGTTTTTAGCATCACCTTTTACAACAAACGTATCATCATCATCTAAACCATAGATCCATATTTCTTTAGTATTTTTATTAGTATAGGTTCGTTGATGAAAAATAGAACCTTTTTCGCCTTTTTTTATTCTAAAAGCAGTAATCTTCGTTTGTCCGTTTTGTAATCTTTCAATGTCAAACCAATCATCTTTTTGAGTTCCTGTTATAACCTGAAATTTATTTATATGTTTAAAATAAGAGTCAGAAATTTTCTGTAAGTTTTTTCTTCGACCTTGAATTTTTCTTTTTATTGTTGATATGGTTTCATCTTTTACTTCCTCAGGAAAGTTTGTAAAAGCTTTATCAATTATAATATCTGTAATATTGTTCTGAATAAGTTTAACTTGTTCATCCCATATACTTTTACCAGCATTAGAAATTAAAACCATATCTAAAGGATAAGGTTCTAAATTAAACCATTTTGGACTTTTTAATTCTTCTGAGTAAGATTGCATTAAACGTAACGTAGGTATTATTTTTGTGGCAGTATTTAGTAATGCACCATCTCCAAAAATAGAAAAAGCCTGGTCTCTATCTCTTGGTATTGGTCTGTAAATTGTTTGTTTACCTTCTTTAAAAATTGCCCATCTCCATTGGTCTTCGTGTCTGTCCCAATCACCAATTAACATGTCGAATAAACGAGCTTTAATGTATGCTTTTTCATCTAAAATATGATGTTCGTTTTTACTTAAGTTCTTTAATAAATCGTCTGTACTAATTACTTCATCAGCAAAACCAAAACTAGCTTTATCACCATGACCAGAAGCTGCACGTTCTTCAATCATATAAAGTTCATTTCCAAATTCTGAATTAAAATGACCTAAACTATTTTGTTTAGGAATGTAATATAAAACAGGATTTGTATGATAAATACCAACAGCATCAGATAATGTACCAATTGTAAAAGGCGCATACGGATGAGAGCCTGTAAAAACATCCATTAATAAACCTTCAGTTTTAGTATCGTTAAATTGGCCTTCTATATATTGATCTTTAAAAGCCACAGCTTGTAAATACTGAACCGCATTTTTTCGTAAAGCGCGCATTACATATTCTCTACCTTTTTTATCTTGTAACCGTAATGATTTAGATTGATGACCTCCACCTTTTCTTACAGGTGTTAAACCTCCAAAAAGAGTATCTAAATCTACGGTTGGTGCAATTACTTCTGTTCCAAAATACTTTCTATAACGTTCTCCCCATAAATATCGATAAAACCCTTTTTTAGTAACCTCTTCTTTAGTGTAAATTGCTGCTTTTTTTCTGAAACTCTATTTTTAGGAAAGGTGTTAAATACCTTTCTTTCATTTGGTGATAGCACTTGAGCTTGGTATACAATTTTATCATCTTGTGCAGTATAAAAACGTACAATAGAAGAACCATCTTTATAAATGTCTAATTTAGCAAAACCTTGTGCAGCATAAGTAAATTTGGCGCCTCCAGATAATTTTGTTGCCATTGTTTTTGAACCAGAACCACTTATAATTTGTGGTAAATTGTCTTGTACAATGTACTGTAAATTATGATCGTGACCAGAAACAAAAATTGCTTTATCATTTTCTTGAGAGATGGTTACTAAATGTTTTTTTAACTGATTATATTTCTTGTTTTGAATATCTGTATTTGTAAGTCCAGAAGTTTTTCTAATTAAATTTTTTACTGTTCCTAAAATTGGCAGAGGACTTAAATGACTTTTTAGAGAAAATTTTCCTCCATGAGAACCATTTGTAAACATTGGATGGTGTAAGGCAATAATGGTTGTTTTACCGCGAGATTTTTTAATTAAGCTTTCAAATTCATCAAAAAATTTAGTTCTTGTTTTTATCTCACAATTATCATTTATGGTTGGGTGATTGTCCCAATTTGTTAAAAACCAATGTGTATCAACAATAATTAAAACAATGTCTTTAGATATTTTTACTCTTTCTAAAGGGCAACCGTTTTGTGGTAAAAAAGAATTTTTGCCTAATGCCTTTTCAACTAGTTTTTCTTCTCGTTTTAATCCGTCTAAACCGTTATACCAATCATGGTTTCCAGGAATAAATATCGATTTTCCTTTAAATTGTTTTGCAACATCTGTTTGTGCGCTTATTCTTCTTTTTGCAAGTGCATAGTTTTTGGCAGTTTTATCAGGAATACCCGTTTCGTAAACATTATCTCCTAAAAAAAGTAACGTAGCATTTTCTGTAGCATTTTCAGTTTTACTTTTTAAATAATCTAAAGCAGGAGAGTTTTTAGTTAAAGTAGAATTACCAGCATCACCAATTAAATAGAAAGAATGTACAATTTCAGCAACCTCTTTCTCAATTTTATGAATTTGTTTATCTGCTACTTGCATTTCCATTGTAGCGCAGGCGGTAATAAACAAAAAGAATAAGAAAAATTTAAATAATTTCATAAGCACGAAAATAACTCTTTTAATTTTGACTTTTGAATAGGAGTAAATCTTCTTTGGTATCTATATCAAAGAAATTTGTTGTTGTTTTTGGACAAAGAACTTTATTTCTATTCTTATTGATAAATTCTTTTGCGCCTTTATCACCCTTAATTAGTAATAAATTTGAAAAATACATTTTAGGAAAAATAACAGGAACACCTATTTTTTTCATAGTTAGAAGCAATAATTAGTTCTTTGTTTTTTTGAGACAAATTAAGCATAGTTTTTAAATAGGAAGTTTCTATTGCTGGTTGATCTCCCAATAAAACAAATACTCGATCAAAATTTAATTGTTGTTTTTTAAAATATATTAATCCAGAAACAATACTAGAACTTAAACCTATTTCAAAGTTTTTATTTTCGATAAAATGAATGTTTTTATTTGAAATTTCCGATTTGATTTTATCAGAATTTGCACCTAAAACACAATAAAGGTTCTTTGTATTAATCTCTTTTATTTTATCTAAAGTAATCTCTAAAAGGTGTTTGTTGTTTATTTTCTCTAACTGTTTTATGCTATTCATTCTAGATGATTTCCCTGCAGCTAAAACTAAAAAAGCAATATTTTTCATTGGTTAATTATGGATTTTACCATTTATTTTTCTCAGAGAAAAAGGTTCTTTTTTTCTAATTACAGATAATATTTCAGCAACAATAGAAACGGCAATTTCTTCTGGAGTTTGCGCACCAATATGTAAACCAGCAGGTGTGTAAATATGATCTAAAAACTCGTATGCAATATCTGGTACAAACTCAAAAAGCTCATTAAATAAACGTTCTCTTCTTTTAGGCGCTCCTAAAATTCCTATATATCTAGGATTGTGTTTAGCTAATTCAATTACGTATTTTAAATCTTGAACGTAACTATGATTCATAATAACAATTGCTGTATTCTCTTCTATGTTTGTAAATTCTATTGTTTCTGGAGTGTTACCAATAACCGAATTTGCTCCAGGAAAGTCTTTTAATTGTTTACTATCTTTTGCAGAGGTAATTACATCAATTTCCCAACCTAAAGTAGCAGCAACTTTACATAATTTAACTGCATCATGTTCTCCACCGATTATAATCAGTTTAAAACTAGGTTGTATTGTCTGATTAAAGCTAGCGAGGTTTTTTTGTCCTGATAATTAAATGTTTCAGAAAATACAAACTTTTCTTTGTTGTAAAAAGTTACTACAGAACCAAAGTTACCAAAGCTTTCATTTTCTTTTGTAAAAACACTTGTAATTTGTATTGTTTCTCTTTCTAAATTTGCTTTAGTAAAACGAGTAAGAAATTTATTAGAAACTAAAAAAGGCTCTATTAAAACATATAATACGCCTTCGCAACCTAACTTATATCTACCATCGTATGTAATAACTTTTGGTTTATGATCTAGAAATACACTTTTAGATCTGTGAATAATTTCTTTTTCTACACAACCACCACTAACAGCACCAACAGAATTTAAATCTTCAGAAATTAACATTCTAACTCCAGGTTTTCGATAGGATGAACCTTCTAAATACACAACAGTTGCAAGTACATTTTTCAATCCATTTTGTTGATTGATAATAGCTTGATTGATTATTACTTTGAGTTCGTGATTCATTAATAAAAACTAATATTTAGGCCTAAATATAAAACTTTTAAAATTGGTTGGAATACGATTCTTATAGCTAAAAACTAAACTAATTCAGTGTCTATAATTATTTTACTTTGTAAAGTTTTATGAACAGGACATTTAGCTGCAATCTCTTTTAACCTCTTAATTTGCTTTTCATCTAAATTTCCAACAAATTTCAGTTTCTTATTTAAGTGATCAAAACGAGTTGGTTTTTCTACATCAATATTTAAATCATCGCTATGTTTTTTAGAATAGGTTATGTAGACAAAAACCTCTTGTAAATCCCATTTTTTACGTTCTGCATACATTTTTAACGTCATAACTGTACAAGCAGCTAAACCTGCGCTTAAAAAATCGTATGGTGAAGGACCAAAATCATCGCCACCAACACTTGCAGGTTCATCGGCAATAAAAGAATGGTTTTTGGTTTGAATAGATGTTGTAAAATTATCTTCTAAGAGGTTTAAATGCCCAACTAATTGTTCTCCATCTGTAGAAAGCATGTTGTTTTCTTCAGGTTCAAAATAGCGCTCTACCCATGTATCAATCATATTACCAACATAAATACTATCTTTTGGTTTTGATAATAAATGATCTGCGTCATCTAAACTAACAAAGCTTTTTGGATGAATAGCGTTATGATAAATTTCATGCGCATTTTCTATCCCTACAACTTTATCAAAAGGAGCGTGCATTACCAAAATTGGTTTGCGTAAATCTTTAATAATTTTAGGTAAATCGGTTTTTCCAAAATCGTTTACAAATTCTTGATTTATCTTAAAAGGACGACCGCCAATTTTAACTTCTACATCGCCTTTTTCTGGAATATCGTTTATTCCGTGAGAAAATAAATGTGTTACATGACCAACAGTTGCGGGTGCACCAATAGTAGCAACAGCTTTTACGTTTTCTAATTTAGAAGCAGCAACAATAACTGCCGCTCCTCCCAAAGAATGACCAACTAATAATGAGGGTGCTTTGTAGTTTTTTTCTAAAAAAGTACTAACGTCTAATAAATCTTCTACGTTGGCAGAAAAATGACTTTCAGCAAATTCTCCTTCACTGCTTCCTAAACCTGTAAAATCGAAACGTAAAACGCCAAAACCATGATTAGATAAAGAACTACTAATATTTTTTACAGCATTAAAATTACTATTGCAAGAAAAACAATGTGCAAAAATGGCAAATTGATTTGGTTTCTGGTTTGCAGGTAATTCTAAATACGCTTGTAATTTTAAGCTTTTCCTATTTTCAATTTCTAATCTAACGGTGTTCATTTTTTTTGATTTATTAGGTAGTCGGAATAAGATGAGCAACTTTACGTTTGTCTATGTTTTTAGAAAATTTCTGTAGTAAAAATTTTAGTTTTGGGTTGATGTAATTTTTACAAAAAGGTTTATCAGGGTTTGATTGATAATAATTCTGAAACTCTACTGTATTTGGTTTAAAACTATTAAAAGATAATGTTTTGGTGATAATTTTATCATTAAAATTAGCTTGTAATTTGCTAATTATATCTAAACTTTCTTCTTTTTGTAGATTAGAAAAATAATAAATAGCAGAACGGTATTTCGTTCTCATAGAATGGTTGCTTGTGCTTTTATGCGTTAATAAATGGATTTCTATCAACGTTTTTAAAGCAATTTTATCAGGATGAAAATGAACAATAACAGCTTCTGAAAACGTATTATTTTTTTCTGTGGATGCAACCCAACCTTGTTGTACTTTATCAACACCAATCAAACTTTGAAAAACAGCTTCTGTACACCAATGGCAACCGCCACCAAAAGCAATTTTGGTTAATTCCATGCTAACTTTTTTCTTTCTGCCCAATAAGCATCAGTAGAAATTTTAAAAGAATTTAACGTTTCAATTTCATCATCAGAAAGTAAAAAATCATTTAATTTTAAATTTTCTTTAAGTTGATTTGTATTACTTGCGCCGCTTAAAACAATAGCATTTGTAATTGTTTGTTCGCAATATTTTAAAGAAATAGCATCTACACCAACATTATAATTTTTAGAAATTTGTTCTAAAATATCATACATTTTTTTATAATTCGGATATTTTTTATTGCTAAAAACCCTTCCGTTTGCTAAGGCTTCTTTTATAACAATTGATTTTTTTACTGATTAGTTTATCTAAAACCTCTTGTAAACTTTGATCTAAGAAATTATACGTTACTTGAAATACATCAAAAATAGGTTCATCATAAACTAAAACATTCAATGCTTTTTTAATTACTTCTACTTGGTTTGTTCCTGTGGTTGTTAAGCCAATTTTCAGGTTGAATTCCTTTTTTAAATAGCCTAAATACTCTAAGACTTCGGTATTTTCTAAAACACCAGTTTCTAAAGTTGCAGAATGAATTTGATACACTTTTAAGTAGTGTAGAAGCTGTTTAGAAAAAGCCCATTGTTCTTTTAATTTAGCTAAACTATGCTCTTTTACTTCGTGTACTGTTGCATTTACATCAAAATTTGCTGTGTACGTGTAACCCCATTTTGTAGCAACTTCAATGGTTTTATCATCTTTTGTTTGCAACCATTCTAATAATAATTCTTCTGCCAAACCATAACCAGGAGCCGTATCAAAATAACGGATTCCTAAATTATAAGCTTCTTCTAAAACTATAAAACTTTGTTTTCTAAATTCTGCTAAGTTAGAATTATCACAACTTTCTGTACGAACATTTATGTATTGTGGTCTTCCTAATGCAGCGGTTCCTAATCCTATCATAATTAATTTTTAAATTGTCATTTTGAGCGAAATGAAATGGAGTCGAAAAATCTATATTTATAAAATTAGATTTCTCCACAAGGTCGAAATGACAGGGTGTTTTATTTTTTATGAACTACAAGATAACATAGAGCAACCTACTTTGTTTCTTGCCCATTCTGGTCTTTTTGCAAACCATTTTTCGTTTTCTGGCTGTTCTGCGTATGGTTTTTTTAAAAGTTGAAATAGTTCGTCAATTAAAGTGTAATTTCCTTTGTCAGCTTCATCAATTGCTAATTGAGACATGTAATTACGCAACACATATTTAGGATTTACCAAATCCATTTGTTCTTTTCTTTCTTCGGATGAAATTCGTTCTATTGCAAGTCTATCCGCATATTTTTTAAACCAAGTATTCCATCTGTTTTTTACGTCTTCAGAAATGTTTTCTAAATCGTAAAAAGCATTTATAATCAATTGAAAACCTGATTTTTCATCAGTAAAATCACTTAATTTTCTAAAGAAAATCGTCATATCGGTTTCTACTAATTGTAAGTTTTCTTCTAAATCCTGAATCAGTTTTAAATCATCTTCATCAGAAGCAACTAAACCTAACTTCGATTTCATCATTTGTAAAGATTGTTTTTCAAAATCGATTTTATATTGCTCTAAAATGGTGTTTAGTGGTTCTACTTCTTCAATAATCGGATACAAAGCATTTGCCAATTGATACAAATTCCACAAACCAATATTTGGCTGATTTCCGTAACGGTAGCGCTTATGTTGTCTGTCGGTTGTATTTGGTGTCCAACCAAAATCGAAACCTTCCAACCAACCATAAGGGCCAAAATCTATGGTTAAACCCAAAATAGACATATTATCTGTATTCATCACTCCGTGTACAAAACCAACACGTTGCCAATCGATAATCATTTTTAAAGTTCTCTCAGAAACTGCCTTAAAAAAGTTAATATAACTTTCTTTGGACGGTTTTCCTAAATGCGAAAAATGATGTTTGATGGTATAATCGACTAAATTTTTTAAGTTTTCGGTGTCTTTTCTAGCAGCAAAAATCTCAAAACTTCCAAAACGTAAAAAACTTGGTGAAATTCTAGAAACAATGGCGCCTTGTTCATACGCCGGATTTCCATCGTATAAAACATCACGTAAAACATTATCACCAGACAAACTTAAAGACAAAGATCTTGTGGTTGGCACGTTTAAATGAAACATGGCTTCTGCACATAAATATTCTCTTACGGATGAACGTAAAACAGCTAAACCATCTGCCGCTCTAGAATACGGAGTTTCACCTGCTCCTTTTAATTGTACTTTCCAGTTTTTATTTTGATGTTCAACTTCAAATAAATTAATGGCTCTTCCGTCTCCTAATTGCCCTGCCCAATTACCAAATTGATGTCCGCCATAACACATTGCAAATGGTTTTGTATTCGGATAAATCTCGTTACCAGTAACAATATTTTTAAAGAATTCTGATTTTAAATCTTCTTCATAAATATTTAATTCAGCAGTCATTTCTGGCGAAACGTGTAATATTGTTGGTTTTGCAGTTTTCTTTGGATTTGCAAAAGAAAAAGCAGCATTTTCTACCTGTCTTCTTGAGTTTTCTATATTAGAATCCGCGGGTAATTCTGTAGTAAAAGTGTTTTTTATATTTAAATTCATTTGTCAGTTTTATTAAGAGATAAAAAATGTTTACTATTCATTATTAGCTTTGTCAATCCATTTTAAAAGATCTTTGTCAGAAGGATTTCTTAATTTTTTATTATTAATAGTAATTGTAGGAAAATTTAGCTTTTTATTTTCATACAAGTTACGTAATTCTTCTGCAAAAAGTTCATTCTTTTTAACATCTAAAAACGCGTAATCTAAATTACGCGTTTCTAAGAATGTTTTGTAGTATAGAGTTTTATGACAATTTTCTGTGCCAAATAATTTAATCATTTTACTTCAGTTTATCTGCGTGTAATTTTCTAAGTTTAGATAACTTTGGCTCTATTACAAAACTACAATATCCATAGCTTTGATTATTTTTGTAAAAATCTTGATGCTCTTGTTCTGCTTCATAAAAAACAGGTATTTTACTTAATTCTGTTTCAATTTTATCAGAATAATAAGGTTGAATTTGTTTCAACACTTCTTCAGCTATTTTCTGCTGATTTTCATTATGATAATAAATTACAGAACGGTATTGTGTTCCTCTATCTGCACCTTGCTGATTTAATGTTGTAGGATCATGAGTTGTCATAAAAATGACTAAAATGTCTTCAAACGAAATAATATCAGCATTAAAAGTGATTTGAATAACTTCTGCATGACCAGTTAAGCCAGAACAAATTTCTCTATAGGTTGGTTTACCAGGAACATTACCGCCAGCATAACCAGATACTACTTTTTCTACACCCTTTACTTTCTGGAATACAGCTTCTGTACACCAAAAACAACCACCGCCTAAAGTGGCAATTTGTACGTTTTTGTTCATTCTATAAATTCCCTTTCTCTAATTGCATAGACTCAGAATTAATACAATAACGCAATCCGCTTGGTTCTGGTCCATCAGGAAAAATATGCCCTAAATGCCCATCGCAAGTATTGCACATAACTTCAACCCTAACCATACCAAAAGAAATATCTTTATGATATTTAATTGCATTCTCTTTAATCGGTTGCGTAAAACTTGGCCAACCAGAATTAGAATCGAATTTTATTGTAGAATTGAATAATGGTGTATTGCAACAAATACAGTTGTATTGCCCTTCATCATAAATACTACACAAAGCCCCAGAATTAGGTCTTTCTGTACCTTTTAAACGCGTTATTCTAAACTGCTCAGAAGATAGAATTTCTTTCCATTCTGCTTCCGTTTTTTCAACTCTTTTATCTGGAGTTGGGTTTCCTTTTGTTGTAAACTTAATTACTTCTTTCCATGTTAGCATAAATAGGTTCTTTCATTTTAAAATTAGTGTAATAGGCTCAAATTTTTAGTCGAAAAACAACTATTATCCTTACAAAGGATTGAGCTGAAAGTTATAGCTAAAATTACGACAAAACTGTTAAAAATAAAAGCAAGTTTTATTTGCTTATTTTTGTTTAAAATAGAAAAATAATGAGTTTGCTTATTTCTGAAGTAGAAAAATATATTTTTAACTTATTTAATGATAAGTTAGACGTAAATTATACTTACCATAATTTAGTACATACACAAAAAGTTGTTGAAAAAGTTCTAGAGTTATCAGAAGATCTAAAATTAGATGAAACCTCAATAGAAAACTTACAAATAGCTGCATGGTTTCATGATAGTGGTTTCATATATGGAGCTAATAAACATGAAAATGAAAGTATAAAGATTCTAAAGATTTTTTTAAAGATAAAGATATAAACGATATTAGAATAAAAGAAATTTCTAGATTGATTTCGGCTACTAAAATGGGATATATTCCTACGAATGATTTAGAGAAAATTATTTCTGATGCAGACTGTGCTCATTTAGGGAGTAAAAGTTTTGAGGATAAAGCAGAGTTGTTAAGAAAAGAGTGGGAGACTACTGAAAATAAAGTATTTTCTGACTCTGATTGGATAGCTGAAAACATAACATTTTTAACCCAATCTCACAAGTATTATACAGATTATGCTTTAAAAAACTGGAGTAAAGGAAAAGAAAAGAATTTAGCCAAATTATTAAAAAATCAAAATAAATTAAAAGAAGGTTTAAAGAAGTTTAAGCAAAAAAAGGAAACCTTACTACTCAAAAAAATAAGAGTGAAGTGCCAGAAAGAGGTGTAGAAACAATGTTTAGAGTTGCTTTAAAAAACCATATGACTTTAAGTAATATTGCAGATACAAAAGCTAATATTTTATTGTCTGTAAATGCAATTATAGTTTCTTTAGCTTTATCTAACTTGTTGCCTAAATTAGATAATCCATCAAATAGTTATTTAATATTACCTACTATTGTATTTATAGTTTTTACTGTAGCATCAATAATCTTGTCTATTTTAGCTACAAGACCAAATGTTACTGAAGGAAAATTTAATAAAGAAGATGTAGCAAACAAAAAAGTAAACTTATTGTTTTTTGGGAATTTTCATCAAATGAAATTACCAGACTTTGAATGGGGAATTCAAGAAATGATGAATGACAAGGATTATTTATATGGATCTTTAACTAAAGATCTGTATTTTTTGGGCTTAGTTTTAAATAGAAAATATAAAATTTTAAGAATTACCTATACCGTTTTTATGATTGGTATTATTGTAAGTGTTTTGGCATTTGCAATCTCTTTTAGAGTTCAGGAAACTGGAAAAGTTTTATAAATCTAAGCTTCAATTTCTTTAATAAGATCGTTAAAAGTAATAGTATCTTTTTCGTTAAAATCTTTTTGATAAATTACTTCTACTCTCAAGGCTTTTAAACCAGCAACGCCTTGTAAATCTTCTAATTCTAAAAATTCAATTTTTCCTAGCTGATTTCTAGATTGTAAAAAATTAATATATTTAATATATTCTAAGGCATCCTTGTCTTGAGAATATACAATGGCAATTTTTCCAGGGATTGTTAAACGTTCGTTAGTTCCTTTTATATTTGCTTTGTCAATTCTCTTTTTAATAATTTCATATCTAATGTTGTAAGCTCCATCAACATCAAATTGTTTTTCATCCATTCTAAACTTAATAGCCATAGGATTGCTATGAACCAAAATTAATGAAGCTACTCTTAGTTCTTCATCCATGTTTTTTCGTTCATTAAAGGCTATGTTTTCCATCTCACACATGGTTTGTAATTGCCACAAACGCAAGTTGTAAAGATAAATCTCGTCAAAAGAATCTTCTTTGGTAATAGATTGCCCTATATACATGTTAAACTCTACACCATCGGTCTTGTATCTTTCAAAATAATGAGGATACATTTTCTGAGCATCTTTTTGTTTTAAGTCTATATATTTAGCAAGTTTATCGTTTAAAATATTTACGCTTTTTTCGTATCCTTTTCTTTTTCATAAACAACACCTAGTTCTTTATCTAAACGTTCCATGTAAATTTTTACTTTATCAGAAAGATTTGTATTTAATTCTTTTACATGATTAAAAACAGGATAAATGTCGCGTTTTAAAAACTCTAAAATATTTATTTCATCGCCAGCATTTAAACCTTTTTTTACATCAGTTAAATATGTAGCAACTCTAAACATAAGTTCATTATATATAGGAAGAGATTCTTTATTACAAGCTTCTTTTAAAACATTGATAGCTAAAGAAAGTTGAGTACTTAAGTCTTCTTGTATTGCTTTGTTTCTAGATTCTGAAGAGCCTTTTATATCACTTTGACCATATAACGGATAAACATCATTAAAGATAATTTCATCTAATTTAGCATTTTCATCTGTTTGATGTTCTAGGTGGTATTTTTCTGCTGCTTCATAAAAACGCCATTTCACAGCGCTATGAATGGAAGTATAATGTTCTTGTATTGTAGCTTCTAAAACGTTTTGACGTTCTTCTGAAGTTCTTTTTACAGGAGCTTCAAAAACTGGAATAATATCTTTTAGTTTATTAACATTAACAGAGTTTAGCTCATAAGCTCTTGGTGAAGCTATTTCTAGTAATGCTAAATCTCCGTTTTCTGTAGCTTCAATTGGTATTAAAATAATACTTTTAATATTTGCTTTATGTAAGTTCTGGTAAAATAAATTTTTGTTAGTGTTTTTACCATAGTTTTCTACATCAGATATAATAAAAGTTTCATGGTTTTTAAATACTTTTTCTAAGATTCCGCTGCAAAAATAATTAGAATCACAATTGATCTCGGTAGAAGTGTTTAGTATGATACTGTTAGATTTTTTAACAGCAGTTTCACAAATTTTAGTATTGATATTATCAAAAATAGAGTAGCCTAGTTTTAGGTCTTTTAAACTATAGAAATCTCTTAAGTTATTTTGTAATTTAGTTAATAATTGATCTCCACCTTCTAGTAAATTAGCTTTTATTGACGAGAGCATTTCCTCTGCAGTAACATCAAATAAATTAATAATTCCAAACCCCTTAAAAATATAGCTATTAGGAGGGAATTTTTCTCTCCATAAATCTATATTTTCAAAATTATTAAGAAGTTCTTTAAAATCGTCTTCGGTAAGAGTTGGTGCATTCTCTGTTTTAATAATTTCAGAAAAATCTCCATTAAAAGCAGCTCTGTAATATTTCATTGTTCCTGTTGTCTTATCAGGAATATTAAAATAAAAAGGTCTTTTTACATCTACTTTAAAGTTATAAACAAAGCCAAGTATAAATGTACAAGCTATAATGTACATATCATCATTTTCAAAATTACGAACGTTTAATTCATAATCTTCTCCAGCATTCTTTAAAATATTTTCGAATCTTTCTGTAAACTTAAATGATGTAAATGAAAACGGTACACTTGCCGCTTTAATTTCATTTAATTGTAAAGGTTCTGGGAATAGTGGATTAAGTAAAAGATTTATTTCTTTCTTATGTTTTTCTAATAAAGTATAATCTGAAAAGCCATCAATTAACTCAGGCTTTTTTTAAAAAGCGCTACCATTTCACTGGCAGAACCATGAAATGGATGATCAGAAAATTCCTTACCAGCATATTTTTCAAAAAGTTCAAAAACTTTTTTGAAAGAAATATTTAACTGAAGAGGTAATTCTTTTTCTTGATCTGAATTAGATTTTAAGATTTTCATTATATAAAAATTTTACGACTAAACTTATAATTAGCTTATAGAATTAGACGTTATAATTCTTTAAATGTTACAAATAACTTAAGTAATTATTTTTGTCTAAAATAAATAGTAATTGGTACACCAGATAAATCGTACATTTCTCTTAACTTATTCTCTAGAAAACGTCTGTACGGGTCTCTAACATATTGTGGTAAGTTACAAAAAAATGCAAACTGTGGTGTTGGTGTTGGTAGTTGCATGCAATATTTAATTTTTACAAACTTACCTTTTGTTGCTGGTGGCGGATAGCTTTTTACAATTTCTAACAACGCATCATTTAATTTACTTGTAGGAATTTTGAATTTTCTTCTTTCAAAAACTTCTACAGCAGTTTCTATTGCTTTAAATAAACGCTGTTTAGTTAGGGCAGAAATAAACACAATTGGCACATCTGTAAAAGGTTCAATTTGTTTTCTAACCATAGCTTCATAATCTCGCATGGTATTGGTTTCTTTGTCTACTAAATCCCATTTGTTTATTAAGATTACAACACCTTTTCTGTTTTTTTCTGCTAACCAAAAAATGTTTTGATCTTGTCCTTCAAAACCACGAGTTGCGTCAACTACTAGAATAATAACATCAGAATATTCTATTGTTCTAACAGCACGCATTACAGAGTAGAATTCTAAATCTTCTTTTACTCTAGATTTTTTTCTAATTCCTGCAGTATCTACAAGATTAAAATCGAATCCAAAACGGTTGTATTTTGTATCAATAGAATCTCTAGTTGTACCTGCAATATTGGTTACAATGTTTCTATCTTCTCCAATTAAGGCGTTTATAAATGAAGATTTACCTGCATTTGGTCTTCCAACTACGGCAAATCTTGGTAATTCTTCTTTTTCTAAGTCAACTTCTTCTGGTTCTGGCATTTTTTCTGCTAATGCATCTAATAAATCACCTGTTCCACTTCCGTTAATAGATGCGATTGTATGGTATTCTCCTAAACCTAAGTTGTAGAATTCTACAGCATCTGGTTCTCTCATTGCATTATCAACCTTGTTAACTACCGTAAAAATTGGTTTTTTTACTTTACGTAAAAGTTTTGCAACTTCTGCATCCATTGGTGTAATACCATCTTCTACATTAACCACAAAAACAATTAAATCTGCTTCATCAATAGCTAAATTTACTTGTTTTCTTATTTCACCTTCAAAGATATCATCAGAACCAGTAATATAACCACCTGTATCTATAACAGAAAACTCTTTTCCATTCCAATCAGATTTTCCATAATGTCTGTCTCTTGTAACTCCGCTTACAGAATCTACAATAGCCTCTCTTCTTTGTACCAGTCTATTAAAAAGTGTCGACTTTCCAACATTTGGTCTCCCTACAATGGCAACAATACTATTATTCATTTGAATTGAAATTTTTTGCAAAGATACAATTTAACCTACGAATAATTGTTATAACTTTATAGTGATATAAATAGTCTAAGTTATGAAAAATAGTTTTACAGCAATTGCGTTTTCGTTAGCAATTATAATTGCTGCTTATTTGATAGGAAATTCTATTATTAATAGGAATAATGGACAAGGTTCTATTTCTGTTACAGGTTTAGGAAATGCCAATTTCACATCAGATTTAATAGTATGGGAAGGTTCATTTTCTAACCGTAATCTAAATTTAAAAGAGGCTTATAACGATTTAGAAAAAGATAAAAAAGTTATTGTAACATATTTGGTTTCTAAAGGAGTAAAACCAAATGAAATTGTTTTTAAAGCTGTGCAAAGTAGAAAAAATACAAAAGCTAAATATACTAATGGTAAATATGCTGGAGAAGATTTTTTAGGTTACATTCTTACACAGTCTTTACAAATAGATTCAAAGAATGTGGAAGAAGTAGAAAAAATATCACGAGAAATTACAGAGTTACTAAACAAAGGAATTCAATTTTATTCGCAACCACCAAGATATTATTATACAAAACTAGCAGATTTAAAAGTTGAAATGATTTCTAAGGCAACAGCAGACGCAAGAGCAAGAGCTGAAAAAATTGCTGAGAACTCTGGGGGTAATTTAGGTGTATTAATTTCTGCAAAAATGGGAATATTTCAAATTACTGGACAAAACTCTAAAGAAGAGTATTCTTGGGGAGGAACTTTTAATACTTCTTCGAAAGAGAAAACAGCATCAATAACAATGAAGTTAGATTATAAATCGGAATAAATAATGAATCTTTTAGTAGAAAAAAGAAACAGTGAGGTTTCTTTAAGGCCAAGGTTTACAATTGATTTGGAAGAGAGTTCAAAAGAGCTACTTCAAAGATTTACAAATGAACTAAAAAAAGACGACTGCGGTTTTTTAGGAAATGTTGTAGATGAACATGTTTTTATTTCCGTTTCTAAAAATGAAGAGCATTTTTGGTCTCCTCAATTGCATTTAGAAATTTCAGAAATATCAAAAGACACTTCGATTTTAAAAGGATTATTTGGTCCAAAACCACAAGTTTGGACATTTTTTATGTTTATTCATTTTGTAATTGGTATTTCCTTTTTAGGGTTTAGTGTATTACTCTACACTAGAATTTCACTAAACGAGTCAATCTTTTTTCCGCTTACAATGATGATTGTTTTGCCTTTTGTTTGGACTGTTTTATATTTTTTAGGAAAAATAGGGAAGGACACAGGTAAAAATCAAATGAAAAAATTACATGATTTTATGATAAATATTATTGGAAAATAAAAACCTACATTACTTAAAATCGAAACTATAAAATAGTTATTTTAATTTGTGAAATTATTCTGTAAATTACAGAATAAAATAAAGGTTTTTAACTTTTTTTTTAGGGGGTTTATACCCTTTTTTCTGTTTTTGATAATATTGTTTGTTCGATTAATTCTTTGTTTTTAAGTGTTTTATGTTTGTTTGTTGTGTAATTCATATTTTTATTTTTTCTACTGTTTAGTTTTTTTTGTTATTATTGTTAAACCAAACCAAAGTATTTAAAATCACTAAGTTACATTTTTAGCCTTTTTTAAAGGCTTAACGTGTCGTATTTTAGAAAAATAAAAACTGCCTATGAAATCAACTATACTTTCTGCTTTTTTACTTTTTTTCACACACTTATATTATAGTCAAGATACAGTTTCTGTTTCTGGAGGCATTGCTTCTGGTTCTGGATCTGTTAGTTATTCTGTAGGACAATTATTTGTTTCTACAGTTTCTTCTAATAGCGGTTCTGTTACTAATGGTGTACAGCAAAGTTTCGAATTATTTACTTTGGTAAATCCAGAATTAAAAACATTAACTTTAAAAGCTATCACATTTCCAAACCCAACTAAAGATAATATAATGTTGTCTTTAACGGATAATGACTTAAAAGAATTGTCATATAAAGTTTATGATATTAATGGCCGTTTGGTTAGAAAAGGAAAAGTAAATAAAGAAAATACTCCCATATCTATGAATAACTTATCTAGAGGTGTATACTTACTTAAAGTAAATCAGAATAAGAAACGACTAAAAGTATTTAAAATTATAAAAAACTAAAGATGAAAAAGATATTTTTAATTTTAGCACTAGTTATAACAACAGTCTCTTTAGCACAGACGCCAGAGAAAATGAGTTATCAAGCTATAGTAAGAAATACAGATGGTAATTTATTAAGTGAAAAAACTGTGGGTATGCAAATAAGTGTTTTAAAGAGCACTTCTTCTGGTACTGCAATTTATATAGAAACACATTCTGTAACAACAAATGTTAATGGGCTAGTAACTTTAGAAATTGGAATGGGATCTGTTGTTACTGGTGATTTTTCTGTTATAAATTGGGGAGATGATAAATATTTTATAAAAACAGAAACAGATTTAGAAGGTGCTTCCAATTATACGATATCTGGAACTAGTCAATTATTAAGCGTCCCTTATGCTTTTCATGCAAAAACTGCTGGGAACCTAAAAAATTATAAAATTGGAGATTTTGCTCATGGAGGTGTTGTTTTTTGGGTAGATGAAACTGGACAGCACGGTTTGGTTTGTTCGAAAGAAAATCAAAGTACTTCTGTAAAATGGTTTGCAGGAACTTTTGGAAAAACTTTAGCCAAAGGAAATGGTTTGTATGCAGGTAAAACTAATAATACTATAATTATTATGTCTACATATGCTGTAGTAGGTGATAATGGAGACTCGTATGCAGCTAGATTGTGCAATGAGTTAGTAGTTTCAGAAAATAACAATCAATTTGGCGATTGGTATTTGCCAAGTGAATATGAATTAAGTTTAATGTATCAAAACAAAGCAGAAATAAACACAACTTCAACAGCTAATGGAGGTGAAAACCTTATAAACGATGTTTATTGGAGTTCAACAGAAGACTCAGACAACACTGCTTTGGGATTTAATTTTTCAGACGGACAGGAATCTTCAATTTTAAAAAGTTTTCAAAATCGAGTAAGAGCCATTAGGTCTTTTTAATTAAAATCAAGGAGTTAAAATTATTATTGAAAAAGTAAAATATAATTTATTGCAATCCCCCAAATTATGTGATAAGAAAACAATTTCCATAAATGAATAAAATTAAAACTGTTTTAATAGATTCTCAAGAATCTTCTTTAGCAAGGTTTAAAGATTTGTTAACTAAATTCAATGAAGTTGAATTGTTAGCAACTTTTGAAGATTCAAAAGAGGGGTTAGATTTTATTTTAAAAAACGAACTTGATTTAGCATTTGTTCAAATAGAAATGCCAAATATATCTGGTTTAGAGTTGGCTGAGGAAGTTAGTAAAAGAGGTACAGATGTTAAAATCGTTTTAGTTTCTGCGCATTCTCATTATGCAATAAAAGCATTGAAAGCATCCGTTTTTGATTATTTATTAAAACCTATTTCTATAGATGAGTTAAAAATATCTTTACAACGCTTTAATACAAAGTATAAGATTAACTTAAATAGTAGAGAACTGCAAATTATTAGAGAAATGTCTAATGGATTAAGTAGCCAAAATATAGGCGAAAAACTATTTATTAGTAGGCACACTGTAGATACTTATAGAAGATCTATCTTAGAAAAATCCGACTGCCAAAATACAGCACAGTTAATTAAGTTTGCTTTAAAAAGCGGTTTAATTTAATCTATTTATTCGCTCAATTGTACATTTTGTTCGTTAAAATACTCATTAATGAGGTTTATTAACATTGTATATGATTAGAAAGATGCAGGTTTACATTGTTAGATTTGTATTTCTCTAAGGTCTAACCACTTTATAAAAATTGAATTGAAAAAAATAAGTTATAAAACTAACCATTATGAATAAAAAAATTACTCTCGATCTTGTAGGTAAAACAAGCCTATTTAGCTTTTTGCTAATTGCTATGCTTTCATTACAAACATTTAGCCAAGTAGATTTACAAGCTACAGTTACAAACGAAACCTGTTTTGGTGATTCAAACGGTAACGTTGTTTTAAATCCTACTAACGGAACAGCTCCTTATACTTTTGGAGAATTTTTTAATGATAATTTTTCAGGAGGGATCACTTTTGGAAATTATGTAGGAACAGCGATAACAACTTCAGATACTAATTCTGAATTAAGTTTAATACCTGTCTCGGCTTCGGATTCATGGGAAAGTGCTTTTGTTAGTAATCAAACTTTTACAAGGGAAGCTGGTTTAACTTTTGAAGGTAGTGTTTATATTCCTGATTCAGATTATAAAGCAATAATGATTGGTTTTAATGATGGGTTAAATAGTGGAGAAGGTTCAGTTCAACATGGGCTTTACTTCTTTGATAATGGAGGTGATACAGATGTTACAGCAAGATGGTCTGTAGGCGCATCTGCTATAAATGGAGGAACAAGTTATACTAATAACAATGGTCAAGGTCATTGGTTAGATTTTAAAATTGTATTAAATGCTCAAGCTGGCGCAACGTATTCTGTAAAAAGAGAAGGAGAAGCAAATTATACAAATACACATACTGCTAATGTAGGTTCTTTAGCAACATTTAAAATTGGAGTACAAGCTAATGTAGGTTCTGGTGGAGTTGTTACAAGTAATACTTTGCATAAAAATTGGAGGGTATATAAGACTGCTACTGCAACAACAAATTTATCACCAGGAAGCTATACTTATAATGTTACAGATGCCAATGGAAGTTATGATTCATTAACGGTAACTGTAGCGAGCGATACTGAAGCCCCAACAATAACAATAACTAATGGAGCTATTGTAGCTCATGAAGCTAAAACTGCATATGTAGATTCAGGTGCTGTAGCAAATGATAATTGCTCAGCTACTTTAACAAATACTGTTAATAATGTTCCAGCAAGTCCAAATTTGGGGCAATATACTGTAGATTATACAGCTACAGATACAGCTGGTAATTCTGTTACATCATCTAGGACTGTTAATGTTGTAGATACTACTTTGCCAATTATTTCCTTAAACTCATCAGGAGTATTAACTATGGCGGTAGGTACTGTGTACTCCGAGTTAGGTGCTACTGCAGCGGATAATTACGATGGAGATATTTCTGCAAATATCGTAGTAGATGATTCAAATGTAAATGCATCTGTTGTAGGGGTTTATTCAGTTACTTATAATGTAAATGATTCAAGTTCAAATAGTGCAACAGAGGTAACAAGAACAGTTAATGTTGTAGACACAACAGATCCAATAGCTATTGCTAATGCGGGGCCAATTGTAATAAACTTAAATGGCACAACAACTATTACAGCTCAAGATGTTGATAATGGTTCTTCAGATAATTATGTAGCCGGAGGAATTTCTTTAAGTATAGATAAGTCAAGTTTTAATTGTAATGATTTAGGGAATAATACTGTAACCTTAACGGTAACAGATTCATCAAACAATACAAGTACAACTACAATTATTGTAAGTGTAATAGATGATGTAGAGCCTTTAAATGTTATGTTAATTAACCCTGCATATGTGCATCCAACTGGAACTGGTTATGTAGAACAAGGATTTATGTATGATGAAGAATGTTTAAATAGAACAGAAATAATTTCGAGTGACTTAGATGTAAATCAATGGGGTACTTATACCATTGTTTATAAATTAGTAGATGATTCTGGTAATGAATCAGCTACAATTACAAGAACTCAGGTTGTAAATAATACGCCTACTACCAATGCAGCTAATTTTACTGTTAATCAAGATACTAATAATCATTTATTCGATGTTTTAGATGGAGATAGTTTTGGTCCAGATGGATATAAATCATTTGTAATATCAGGAAATAGAAGCACTCAAAATGGTACACTTGTATTAAATAACAATAACACGCCTTTAGATCCTACAGACGACACTGTTACATATTCTCCAAGAGCTACATATAATGGGCCAGATTCTTTTACATATACAATAGAAGATGAAAATGGAGATTCAGTAACAACTACAGTAAATATTGTTGTAAGACCAATTGTTCCAACTGCAGTTAATGATGATGTTGCTGTTGTAAAAAATAGTAGTAATAATATTATTTCAGTTTTATCTAATGATGATTTTGGAGGTAATGGTACACATTCAGGACACTCATTAACTTTTACAAATGGTAGTAATTCAAGCGCAAGCGCAAATGGAGGAGTAATAACAGTTAGTGGTGGAAATATTTTATATTCTACACCTAACGACTTTATAGGAGTCGATTCATTTGATTACACGATTACAGACGGAGATGGTGATGCTGATACAGCTACTGTGACAGTAACAGTAAGTACAGCAACAGATACACCATCTGCAGAAGCTGATATAGTAACAGTAAATCAAGATTCAACAGGTAATTTAATAAACGTTTTAGATAACGATGATTTCGGTACCGATGGTGCTGCAGCGAACCCATTAATAGTAACTGGTTCATCTGCATTAGGAGGAACTACAGCAGTTGTAAATGGAGAAGTTTCATACGATCCGGCAGCAAATTTTGTTGGAATTGATACTTTCGAGTATACAATTGAAGATTCTAATGGAGATACTTCAATAGCTACAGTCACTGTAACTGTAACAGAGGTTGTATTAGTAAATGGTGTACCAACAGCAGAAAACGATGCGGTAACAGTAAATGCTGGTCAGATGACAGTAATTAATGTTTTAGCAGATAATGGAAATGGAGCTGATAGTTTTGGTACAGATGGGGCTATTGATAATGGTTTAACAATGACTAATGGTACAATAACAAGTGCAAGTTTAAAAGGAAGCCTAATAAGTGTAGATCGTAACGGAACGGCAACAACTTTAGATGATGTATTTAATTACACACCTTCGGCATTAGCAATTGCAGATGAAACAGATGCATTTAGCTATACAATAACAGATGCATCTGGTGATGCTTCAACAGCAACTGTCACGGTAACAGTTGTGGCTATAACAGATATTCCATCAGCAATTGCAGATGTTGCAACAGTAAATCAAGATTCAACAGGTAATTTAATAGATGTTTTAGATAACGATGATTACGGTACAGATGGTGCCGCAGCAAATCCTTTAACAGTAACTGGTTCATCTACATTAGGAGGAACTACAGCAGTTGTAAATGGAGAGGTTTCATATGACCCAGCAGCAAATTTTGTTGGAATTGATACTTTCGAATATACTATTGAAGATTCTAACGGAGACACATCAACAGCTACTGTAACAGTAACAGTTGAAGAAATAGTTGTCGTAAATGGAGTGCCAACAGCGGTAGCAGATACTGTAATAGTCGCAGTAGATAGCTCGGACAATATTATAGATGTTGCAGATAACGATAATTTTGGTACTGATGGAGAACATGGGCTTCATCCTATTACTTTAACAAACGGAAAATTATCAACTGTAAGTAATAACGGAGGAGCAATTAACGTAGTTAATGGTAATGTTAATTATACACCACCTGCAGGTTTTAACGGTTCAGATTCATTTGATTATACTATTACTGATGGTAATGGAGATGCAGACACAGCGACAGTAACTATTACAGTAGGGGCTTTACCAACTGTAGCTATAGATGATTCGTTTTCTATAGATGTAGATGTGGCAACAAATTTAGATGTTTTAGCTAATGATTTACCTGGTGCAACCATAATTTCTCATGATGCAGTAAGTTTAGAAGGACATGCAATTAGTGGAACAACATCGTTACTTACTTATACTCCAACAGGAGGGTTTACTGGTACGGATAGTTTTAATTATGTAATAAGTGGAGGTTCAATAGCTACTGTAACTTTAACAGTAGGAGTAGTACTTCCAGTAAATCCAGCTCCAACGGCTCAAAATGATGCAGTAACAGTAAATGCTGGTCAGTTGACAGTAATTAATGTTTTAGCAGATAATGGAAATGGAGCAGATAGCTTTGGTACAGATGGCGCTATTGATAATGGTTTAACAATGACTAATGGTACAATAACAAGTGCAAGTTTAAAAGGAAGCCTAATAAGTGTAGATCGTAACGGAACAGCAACAACATTAGATGATGTATTTAATTATACTCCTTCAGCATTAGCTATGTCAGATGGTACAGATACATTTAGCTATACGATTACTGATGCTACAGGAGATGCTTCTACTGGTACAGTAACAGTAACTATAGCAGCTATTACAGACGCTCCTTCAGCAATTGCGGATGCTGCAACAGTGAATCAAGATACAACAGGTAATTTAATTGACGTTTTAGATAATGATGATTATGGAACGGATGGAGCAGCTGCTGCTAATTCATTAGCAGTAACAGGTACTTCTGCATTAGGAGGTACAACTACTGTAGTAAATGGAGAAGTTTCTTATGATCCAGCAGCAAATTTTGTTGGAATCGATACTTTCGAATATACAATTGAAGATTCAAATGGAGATAAATCAACTGCTACAGTAACGGTAACTGTTGAAGAGGTAGTTGTAGTAAACGGTACACCAACTGCAGTTGACGATACTATTACTGTATTTACTGGAAGTTCTGATAATATTATTGATGTAACAGATAATGATAATTTTGGTTCAGATAATGAACATGGAAATCATCCAATAACAATGCCAAATGGAAGCTTATCAAGCGCAAGTGCACATGGAGGAGCTATTAGTGTGGGCGATAATAATACAGTAAATGATTTAACTGATGATGTTATATTATATAGTGCACCAGCAGGATTTACTGGAGTAGATACATTTGATTATACAATTACAGATGGAAATGGAGATGCTTCTACTGCTACAGTAACTGTAACTGTAAATGCAGTAACAGATGCTCCATCTGCAGTAGCAGATACAGCAACAGTAAGCCAAAACACAACAGGTAATTTAATAGATGTTCTAGTTAACGATGATTATGGTACTGATGGAGCTGCAGCTAACCCGTTAACAGTAAATGGTTCCTCTGCATTAGGAGGAACAACAGCAGTTGTAAATGGAGAAGTTTCATACGATCCGGCAGCAAATTTTGTTGGAATTGATACTTTTGAATATACAATTGAAGATTCTAATGGAGATACTTCAACCGCTACAGTAACAGTAACAGTAACTGAGGTTGTTTTAGTAAACGGAATGCCAACAGCCGAAAATGATGTAGTAACAGTAAATGCTGGTCAGATGACAGTAATTAATGTTTTAGCTGATAATGGAAATGGTGTCGATAGCTTTGGAACTGATGGTGCTATAGATAATGGATTAACTATGACTAATGGTACAATTCTAAGTGCAAGTTTAAAAGGAAGCTCAATAAGTGTAGACCGTAACGGAACATCAGCAACGTTAGATGATGTTTTTAATTATACTCCTTCAGCTTTAGCAATTGCAGATGGGACAGATACATTTAGCTATACAATAACAGATGCTTCAGGAGATGCTTCAACTGCTACAGTAACGGTAACTGTAAACCCAGCTCCAGCTTTAGGTTTTACACCAGATTCTTTTATTGTTAACCAAAATTCTACAGATAACGAATTTGATGTTATGGCAAATGATACTGATGATGCTGGTTTTGCTCCAACAGATGTTAGGTTTTTAATAGAAAGTGTAGATCATTTAACAGGTACAACTGAATACGGAGGTACAGTAACTTTAAATACTAATGGAACAGCAAATGATACATCTGATGATGTTATAAATTATACTCCAGCAGTTAATTTTATAGGAACTGACACTTTTAATTATGTACCTGGAAATGATAGAAATACTCTAGTGCAAGTAACAGTAACTGTTGAAGAAGTAATTGTAGTGAATGGAACTCCAACAGCAGTAGCAGACTTTACGTCTGTAACGGAGGGAACAAATAACAATATTATTGATGTAACAGATAATGATAATTTTGGAACAGATGGAGAACATAGTAACCACCCTCTTACATTATCAAACGGTAGAGTTTCAACTGTAAGTAATAACGGAGGTGCTATAACTGTTAGTGGTGGAAATGTATTGTATTCTGCTCCTGCAGGATTTACTGGAACTGATTCTTTTGATTATACAATTACAGATGGAAATGGTGATGCAGCTACAGCTACAGTAACAATAACAGTTGCTGCATTAAAAAGCTTATCTGTTGGTACTTCTGGCATAAAAGTGTTCGAAAATGAATTTTTAGCTTATCCTAATCCAACTAAAGGGTATTTAAAGAGTACATTATTAAGTAGTATATCTACAAAAGCAACAGTATCAATTTTTGATATTACAGGTAAAGTAGTTTATAGTTCTAATTTAGAATTAAATAAAGGGAAGAATGAATTTGAATTAAACTTAAACTTGAAAGCAGGAATAATGTTTATAAAAATTACAAGTCCAGAAGTAAATTTTGGAACCTCAAAAATTCTATTCAAATAATATTATATAAATAATATTTCAAATAAAAAAAGAGGAGCTAAATTAGCTCCTCTTTTTTTATTTGAAATTAATCTTTATAACCAAAACGTTTTAATTGGTTTTTATTACTTCTCCAGTTTTTATTTACTTTAACGTAAAGTTCTATATAAACTTTCTTTTCGAAGAATTTTTCTAAATCTTTTCTAGCTTCTGCTCCAACTCTTTTAAGTGCAGAACCTTTGTGCCCAATAATTATTCCTTTTTGAGTATCTCTCTCCACCATAATTATAGATCGTATTTTTACAATACTTTCTTCTTCAATAAAGCTCTCAGTTTCTACTTCTACGGAATAAGGAATTTCTTTTTTATAATGTGTTAAGATTTTTTCTCTAATCTTTTCATTTACAAAGAATCTTTCTGGTTTATCTGTTAATTGATCTTTTGGATAAAAAGGAGGTCCTTCTGGTAATAATTCTTTTATCTTTTCAAAAACAGCAGTTATATTAAACTTTTCTAGAGCTGAAATTACAAATACATCTGCATTTGAGACTTTGTTTTTCCAATAGTTTACTTTTTCTTCAACTTCATCTTGAGAAGATTTATCTATTTTATTTAATAAAAGAATAACAGGAATCTCACTATGAATAATCTTATTAAAAAAAGCTTCGTTTTTTAATTCCTTTTCTCCAATTTCAACCATGTAAATTAAAATATCGGCATCATCTAAGGCAGATTTTACAAAATCCATCATAGAAGCTTGTAATTCGTATGCGGGTTGTATTATTCCTGGAGTATCAGATAAAACGATTTGATGATTTTCATCATTTACAATCCCTAATATTCTATGTCTTGTTGTTTGTGCTTTAGGTGTAATAATAGATAGCTTTTCGCCTACCAAAGCATTCATTAATGTTGATTTCCCTACATTTGGATTTCCAATAATATTTACAAAACCTGCTTTATGTGTCATGCTGCAAAGATAAATAGATTTTATCCTTGATTGGATTTTAAAAAGATTAAAAAATAATTAAAATAATGCTTGGTTTGTATTTAGATTGTATTGTATATTTGCAATCCAATAATTTCGGCGATATTATGAACCGCAAGTTAAGAGCTAAGATGAAATTATTGGTAATCACAACGCGGGATAGAGCAGTAGGTAGCTCGTCGGGCTCATAACCCGAAGGTCACTGGTTCGAGTCCAGTTCCCGCTACTAAAAATAGCACAAGCCCTTTTTTTATAAGGGCTTTGTTGATTTTAGACAAATTACCGTCTCAAATTTGTCTCACATTGATGTTTAACTTTTTGCAACTGGTTTAAAAACCTGATGTAAAAAAAATGTCCACTACTCAAAAAATCAGAAACGTATTAGTTCTTGTAGATTTTGTTCCAGCAGAATTAAGAGAAAACAAAACTTGGAAGATAGTTTACTACGTTAAATGCCCTATTGATAATAAGCTTAAGAGAAAGCAAAATAGAGTCAAGCCTTTAAAAAGTATTACAGAAAGAAGAAAGCTGGCCAGAAAAATGGTTTTAGAGCTTAATAAAAAATTAGAACGAGGTTGGAATCCATTATTAAACGATAATGAGATTAGAGGTTTTGTTAAATTTTCTGATGCTGCACGTTTATTTTTAGATAGAACTGTTAAGGAAGTAAAAAATCAAGATAAAAGAGCTGATACATTAAGAAGTTACAAGTCCTTTATAAAAAACATTTCAGATTATCTTGAGGAAATTAAAGAACAAGATATGTTCGTTATCAAATTTAAAGATGAATTGGTGCGAGATTTTTTAGATGTTGTTTATTACGATCGAGATAATTCTGCAAGAACTCGTAACAATTATTTAAACTTTATCAAAACGTTTAGTGATTGGTTAATTCGTCATAAATACATATCTCAAAACCCTACTACAAGAATTGAGCTAATCCCAGAAAAAACAAAAGAACGTGAGGTTATTCCAGACGGAACTTTAAAAGAAATTTTCAAATTTTTAAAAGAGAAAAAAGAAAATTATTATATGGTTTGTTTGATTTGCTACTATTGTTTGGTCAGAAGAACTGAAATAACTAAACTTAAGGTAAGCGATGTAATTTTAAAAAATGGAGTAATTTATGTGAACAAGAATGTGGCTAAAAATAAAAAAAGTATGCCGGTTACTATACCAGATGTTTTAATTCCTTTTTTGGTAAACCATTTAAAGAATGCAGAAATGGGCGATTATTTATTTTCTGACAATTATTTACCCGGACGAAATAAACTACCTCCTAAAAAAATATCTGACGAATGGGTAAAAGTAAGAACGGCCTTGAATTTACCTAAAAAATATCAGTGGTATAGCCTAAAAGATACAGGTATTACAAATTTATTAAAGGCAGGAGTTCCTCCAATAGCTGTAAGAGATCAAGCACGTCATCATAGTATTACGCAAACAGAAGCTTATACTCCAAAAGAAATTTTAAAAGCAAACGTTGATATCAAAACAGTAAAAATTTAACTTGCTGTAACTGTAATATCAATAGTATTTGTTAAACCAACAGAATTAACTACTGTTAATCTAATAACATAATCCCCTGCTAAATTTATATAACCACTATTTGTAAAACGAGTTATAGAATGAACTGTATTTTGAGATTGAAAAATACCAGAGGCATTTCCATCAGGACTACTTAATACTTCCCATCCAAAGGTTAAATCTAAACTTTGAGGATCGGTTGAATTGTTTGCATAAATATCTATATAAAATGAACTTGGAAAACCAAATTGACCTATAGAAATTGATGCATTGAATTGTGTAACAAGTGTTGTTACAGAAGAAAAAGAAGAAGTAAAAGCTACAGGAGGTAAATAAGTAGTGTTACCAGATCCATCATCTACTACTAAATTAAAGTCTGGATAACTTTTTAATTTAAAGAGGCGAAATTTAACGCTTTCAAATAATGAATTGAGATTTGTTCTTTGCAGATTATGTACTAAAAATGAATTGTTGTAAAACCAAATAATACTTTCTGAATTCAATTTAGAAGACACATAGATAGGTAATTTTAAAGTTTGATTATACTCTTCTGAATTTAAAAGCTGAAACATCCAACGTCTTAAAAACAAGTGAATAAAACCTAATCTAGAGTATAAATTTTCTCCATCATTTATTAAAGGTTTAGCATTTGCATTGCTCTCAAAAAACAAAATAGAATTACTTTCTTGATTACAAACTGCTGGTTGACCTTCAATAAATAGTGACTTTAATGGTTGTAAAGGCATTGTAAATTCAGTATAACCAATTGCTGAAGGTATGAACTCTCCTTTCTTATTCATATAAAGTGTTTCTCCATCATCAAAAGAAATCTTATACCCTAACGATTTATTTAACTTTCTTGGAATAGATTTTGTCATATATTTTGATAAATCTATTTGTTCAATTGAAGTTTGTGTTGAGTTAAAGAAGTTAAACTTAACTGTTTTTGTAGGTTCATCAAAAACAGATGTTAAAGACATACTTTCTTTTAAATCTGAAATGTATTCTCCAACACTTTTATCTGGTAGTAAATCTTTTAAATCAATAAAATCTTTATACAAAGGCCTTTCAGTTCCTGTTATTTCATAATCTCCTTCAAGAGAGTTTTTTGTATTTGATGAACAAATAACTCTTATCTCTAAATCTTTACCAACATCCGCTGCTGCAACATGTATTTCAGCATTTATACTTTTATCAAAAGTGCTATTATCATTATTTCTTGCTATAGCGGCATCTGCTAATTGATTGTCAAAATAAACCTGAATATAGAACTCTTCGTTTGCAACAGTAAAAGAACCTTTTACATTTAATTCTATAGAATAGGATCCTTTTGAGTATAAAGCAAAAATTCTTACATACTTATTATAGGTTACAGTAGATGGAGAATATCCAGAAATATTAGATTGACTTAACGTTACTGTTAAATTGTTGTTTAAGAAGTAATCTTTATTAGTGTAAAAAATAGAATTATTATGATATTGTAATGCTTTGCTAATAGATGCGTGCGTGTTAAAATCTCCTAAAACAGTATAATCTATTTGAGAAAATATAAATTTCACTATTTCCTTCACATAAATAAAAGGTCGTATTTCACTCATCTGTTTTACTTCAATTCCAAAAGATGTTTTTAATGATTTTTCAAAATCTCCATTGGTGTTTTTATTTAAAAACTTCAAATTTGAGCCCCAATCATTGTCTTTATAGATTTCTGGATGATATACTTCAGAAAAATTAATTAAAGTATCTGGATAATCTTTTGCAATAGTATCTTTTGCATATTGGTAAATATCATTGCCTATATTTAAAACAGGCCAAGGCAACATTTTTAGAGGGATATCAAATATTGTTAATTTATCTGGACTGTAGTAAAAAATTGATTTTATACTATTATCAATATTCAAAATCATTAGTTCAGCATCGTAATACCTATCATTTCTAAATAAAAAGCCTGTAACAACATTATTACCATCTACACTATTATGAGAGCTTACAAATTCAAAAAAAGGAATAAAGCCTCGTTCGTTTGGTATGTTAAAAGGAAATGATTGTTGTTTAATCAAATCTTTTTCAAAGAAAGAATTTTCATCAGAAAAAGTAATGTCTAAATTAGAAAGGTCTAATCTAAAATCCTCTGTAATAAATATTGTCATTTTCTGAATATTTAAATGTTAGTGTTTCTTTTTGAGTGTAATTATCAGTTTCAAAAGGCATAATTTTTTGAGATAGTTTTTTAGTTAACTTCTTAAGAGTTGGAAGCTCATATATATTAAATGACCTTAACAAATCTACTATCATATTGTACTTAAACTCGTCTCTAATATATCCAGTATCTATAATAACTTCTTCTTTTTCTTCTGTAACATTAGTGCTAGAAATAGATTTATTGTTAACTACAAAAATATTTTCTGAAGATTTAAACGAAATAGGATACTTTTTTTCTCCTGTAAATTCTATAGAAGTTAAAGTTCCGTAAGAATTTTGATAAAAAAATAAAGAATGATCTACTTCTGGAGGCAAAACGTAAAACTCACCAAAATTAAAAACTGAATTATCAGAAAAAACTAATGATAAAGTAAAAGAATCAATGTTGGTTCCTATTACTTTATCTACAGGAATAAACAATGTATGTAGCTTTTTTGATGATGTATAACTAGGTAGATTAATTTCAGATATTACACCGTTGATTTCTAATCGAACTTTAACAGGAAATAATGTAGCATAAAAAGAAAAAGATAGTAGATTTTTTAAAGTAGTAGATGTGGATTGTTTTATTGGTAAAAAGTATTTACCTGCATCAACTACATTGCTGAAATTCACAAAATTTACATCTCCTAAAACCATAGAAAAGTTTATAGTTTTAGTATCTAGTTCAGTGTTGTTTTCCATTTCTTTTAAAACACAAGTAATAGCAGCGATATCAAAAGAAGTAAAATTAAAATCGGTAACATCAATTTCAGATACTTCTAATTTTTGAGTTATAATCGAATGTATATAGTTTTCAAAATATAATTCTGCTTCATTGTTAAAAAAAGGAATTTCAAAATTATGATTCCAATTAAATGCATCAAAAACAACAGATAGTTCTACTTTTAAAAAGTTAGCATTATTTACAGTAGCAACTAAAATTTTATTGTTTTCTAAAGTACCGTATAATTTATTCTCTTCGTAATTTCCTAAATAGTTCATTTTTTAACTTCTGGTATTATTAAAAATATCTTCGTGTTCCTGGTCAATTTCTTTTTGCCTTAAAAAATCCTCGTAATCCTTTACTACATAACCTTTAAATCCTGCATCAAGCTTTGAGTCTAACTTCAATAAAAGGCTCATTAACATTTGGTTCGTTTCATTGTTAGCTGAAGTTTCATTACTATCTTCATCATCAAAAATTGGAGCAGGTGTAGAAGAAGTTGTAGATAAGCCTCCATCAAAAAAGCCAGGGCCTTTTAAACGTTCACGTTCTAAATATTGAATTGTTGGTGCATAACGTGGGCTTTCGGTCATCCATTTTGGAGAAACCCATTCGTTTATATGATAAGGACCATTAGGAGTATCCATTGCAACTCCATCTTGATAATCATAACGAATTGCTTTATCTCCTGTAAACCCTCCTTGATATTCGTTATTATATGAGTTTTTTAAGTGAACATTATTTTCGTTAGAAGAGTGGGTTTCTGTCTTTTGGTTTTTAAGTTCTTTCTTATTATAAGAATTCGATGTGCGTGAATTTGAACTATAATAGTTTTTCTGATAATTAGTACTGCTATTTCTGTTATATCCTCCTTGATAATAACCAGTATCTACTTTAGCTGTTTTAGTATTTTTAATCTGATTTACTCTTGCTAAACCAGCAGATGTTGCTGCAATAGCTGCTGCAATACCTAAAGGAACACCAATAATAGGTATTTTTGAAAGTGATGTAAACGCAGATTGAGCACCTTCGTAAGTACTCATTACTGCTTCAGATATCTTCATCGCTTTCCAACCAGCTGAACCTTTATTAAAAGCTTCTGCTGCTTGACCTAAACCCTGCTTTATATTTCCAACTTTTTGTTGTTCTGTAAGTTCAGACCATTCTACTTCTTCTTTTTTAGCTTTCTTTTTACCTTTATCAAAAGCAGTATCTACTCTTTTTTGTTTAAGATTGTATTTTTTGCGAATTACTTCTTTTAATTTTTCTGCACCTTCTACAGCTTCTACTTTTGCAAGCTCTTTATCTCTTTCAATTTTTAATTCTTCTGTAGCAATCCATTTTGCTTTATCTAATAAAATTAAAACACGTTCTTGTTCAGTTGAAGCTGCTGCTGCATCTCGTTCAAACTTTTGAGATTCTTCTTCTATTCTGTTTTCTTCTTCAATAGTTTTTACACGCTCTTTAAATTCTGCATCACGTAATAATTTTAATTCTTTACGTTCTAAATCTTGTGCAGCTTCTAACTCTTTTATTTTGTTGTGATGCTGAACTAATTCCTCTTCAGATAATAAAGATTCTTCGGCTTTAGACAACACAAATTTTTCTTTTAGTTTAGCATACTTATTATCTATACCTTGTAATTCACGCTCAACACCTTGTTTTTGTTTTAGCTCACGTTCTTCTTGTATTTTTTTAAGAAGTACATCTAATTCTTCTTCTGATTTTTGAATTAACTCTTTCTTTTTTGCTGATAGTTTTTTTGGTTTTCAAGTTCTTTATTATCTACAATTGGTTTTACTGTTTTTTTATCTTCTGCTTCTTGGATTTCTCCTGCACCAGAAACAGAATCGAAATGCTCTTTTAGAATTGCACCTCTTGCTTTTTGTTGAATTTCATCAATTTTATCGCCAATTTTTCCATATTCATCTAAAGCACCAGTAGCAGAATTTTTAATAGAACTACCAAATTTTGTAAACGATTCTCCAACACCTTTAAAGTTTAAATCTTTTAAATTTGTCCAAGCATCGCCTAAATATTTAAATGCACCAATAATTTCTAAAGCCGTTTTAACCAATATTTTTTTAGTTTCAGTAAAACGCATTGGTAAATTTTGGAAAGCCAATTTTAAATCAGAGAAACCAAGCTTTACTTGTAAAAACCAATTTTGAAAATAATGTACAATTGCTCCAACTGATTTATAAAAAAAGGTTTTTGTTTTTGTCCAAACAATAGAAACATCATTAGAGAATTTTGCGTAATTGTCAGATTTTAAAGCATCATCTTGTGCCTGTTTTAATTCTAAATGAGCATCAGATAAACGCTTCATTTCTGTTTGCACTGGTGTTAACGCAGCAGCTTGTTCATTTAAAGCTTGATTGTAAACTTCTAATACTTTTTGAGATCCTGCAATGTCTTCTCCAGCCGATTTAAAAACATCTGCTGTTAATTGGGCATATTGTTGTACGTTTAATTTTGCTGTTTGAGTTTCTTTGGCAATTAATTTAATAGCATCTTTTGTAGTGATAGAGCCATCAGAAATATTTTTAAATAGTTTTTTAGTAAATTTTTCTCCAAAAGCATTTTCTAAAGCTTCTTTTGTAGAATTAGTTTGCTCAGTTAAAGCTGTATCTACTTCGTGAATGGAATCTATAAATTTATCTTTATACAATCCGTTTTCATAAGCTTTATTAATTAAGTCTATATTTTCTTTAGCAGTAAAACCAGCCTTTGCTAAAATTGGCGAAAACTCAATAACAGAATCTGTAAACTCTTTGTTGGCACTTGCACCTCTTACATAACTATCTTCTATTAAATC
>NZ_JAOSLC020000004.1 GCF_026191475.2 Polaribacter ponticola
TTTATTTCACTTTTAAGACTGAAACGTGAGCTTCATCATAAGGAATTCCTGATTTAACTATCGAAAAACATTGTTTTAATAGTTTATTGGAAACTGCGATTAATGCTAGTTTTTTACTCTTTCCTTTGTTGGTTATTCGTTCAAATATTGCTGCACAACCCTTATTATGTTTATAGGCGCTAAAAGAACATAAGAAAAGTAAATTCCGTAATTTTCTATTACCAACTTTGCTTATTCTGGCTCTACCTCTTACACTGCTTCCACTTTCTCTAATTGTGGGTGTTATTCCTGCATAACTACACAATTGTGATGACGTCTCAAACTTCTTAAAACCATCTGTAACTACTATTAAAAACAACGCTGTCTTCAAACCAATACCAGGAATACTTTGCAATAGCGTCAACTGTTTTTGATGTTCTTTCTTTACTAAAGACAACAATTTATGCTCTATTCCTTTTAACTCTTTATCTAAATATTTAAGCGTTCGTTTTAGTGAACGATACACATAAGGTGATGGGATTCCTAAAACTTTTTCGCCGTGAATTTTGTTTTTTGTAGCCGTTCTTATTTTTAATTGATTATCCATCAAGCGAAACAACTGCAAACATTCACTTTGAACATCTGTAAGTGCAGTATAAAAAGGTACTTCTTGGGTTAATCCATAATTACAAATCGCTTTTGCATCAGCCTTATCCGTTTTTATCTTTGCTAATTTCATCTGTACAAATCGCTTGATAGACAAAGGATTTACAACTGAAACACAAATACCTTGCTTGTACAAAAACTGAGCAAACCTGTAATGATAATAACCTGTAGCCTCCATAACTACTAAACTATTTTTGGGTAGTAATTTGCGAAACTTTTTAAAGCCTAATTCATCATTCTTGAATTGTAAATGACCTTGTATACTACCATAACAATCGAAGACATTTTTACTAATGTCAATTCCAAAAATTTCACTATATTTATTCATAAGAAAATGTTTTATGAAAGAATAACCTACTGGAATCACAACAACTTAAAATCGAGATCTAAAGTCTCACAGAACTGAACGTAATTTTAGTAGAAAAGAGAGAGGATTATCAGTGTTGTCTGAGTCTAAACTCAACCGTATATAGTAACCTTAATTCTCTCTTTTATTCTTTCTGATTAAGTATCAAATTTATTAAAAGACAAACTTAAGCCGTATAAAATTAATTGCTAGTAAAAGCTCACTTGGGAAATTCCTTCGGAATTTCGCCGTTCGTGATTAATCTAGTAAATTAGTTACTTAAAACACGCAACTAATCTTATACAACAACGTTGCCAACAATACGAAAAACCCGCGAAACTGTTTTTAGGATTTTAAATTTAACTGTAAAAAAATTACGGCTATGTAATATATTATATTATATTTGGCAAAAAATAAGTAATTGTGATAACAAAATTTTCAGTAACAAATTTCAAAGGTTTTAACGAAGAATTCGTCTTAAATTTAAATGACACAAACGGTTATAACTTTAATGTTGATAGTGTAAAAAATGGCGTAGTTAATAACGCTATTGTTTATGGTAAAAATGGTGTTGGTAAATCAAATTTAGGTTTAGCTATTTTTGATATAATAAGTCATTTAACAGATAAAGAGACAAATGAATCTTTATATGAAAATTATGTAAACGCTAATAATAAATCGGAAGAGGTAAAATTTCATTATGAATTTTTATTTAACTCTAAAAAAGTTGTTTACGAATATGTCAAAACTGATTTTCAATCAATTAAATCAGAGAAATTATTAATTGATGAAAAAACTTTCGTATGCATTGATAAAAGCAACAACGAACTAGTAATTAATTTTAAAGGAGCCGAAAATCTTAAAACAAATATTCCAGAAAAATTATCTCTTTTAAAATATATAAAAAACAATACTATTTTAGATAATAATCCAGACAATGATGCTTTTCATGAGTTTTTCAATTTTGTTGAAAAGATGTTGTTTTTCAGGTCTTTAGAAGACCGTATATACCTAGGATTACAAGTAGGAACAAAATCAATATCTCAAGATATAATTGATAGAGATAATGTTTCTGACTTAGAAGAGTTTTTAAATACTGCTGGTATAGAATGTAAACTATCAGTAATAAAAGAATCTGAAAAAAAGTTCTTGCCTTTGATTTTGGAAATAAAAAAATTGAATTATTTAGAATCGCTTCACAAGGTACTAGGGCACTTGTTCTTTTTTATTACTGGCTTCAAAGAATAAAGGAAAATTCAAAAGTTTCTTTTTTATTCATTGATGAATTTGATGCTTTTTATCATCATGAACTTTCAGGTCTAATTGTTGAAAAATTAAAAGAAACTGGTGTCCAATTTATTTTAACCACTCATAACACTTCAATTATGACAAATGATTTATTAAGACCTGATTGTTATTTTATAATGGATAACAAACACATAAAATCTTTTTCAAAATCAAATAAAAAGGAGCTAAGAGAAGCTCATAATATTGAAAAAATGTATAAAGCAGGTTTATTCAATGTCTAAAAAATTATTTATTTTTGAGGGTCAAAATACCGAAATTAATATAACAAAGAATCTTTCAGATAAATTCTCTGAATCATTTACTGATATTTTCACAAGTAATGATGTTAAGTGTGCTTATTGCACTACAATTTATGATTTATATAAAAAAATTTCTGAAGATGAATATTTAGACATATTCATGCTTTTAAAAGAAAAAGAATTCAACAAAGAAACACTTAAAGATTATAATAGTTCAGATTTTTCTGAAATATATTTGTTTTTTGACTATGATGGACATGCTCCAATTGCTAATGATAATAAACTATTAGAAGTTTTAGGATTATTTAATGAAGAAACAGAACATGGAAAAATATTCATTAGTTATCCAATGGTTGAGGCTTTAAAACATTTTTCAAGTACAATTGATTTTAAAAATCTCAAAGTTAAGGCTAAAGAAAACATTAATTACAAAAAAATTACAAATCTAAATTGTGATAATAAATATCGAGATTTTAACCAATATAATAAAACTATTTGGTTAGAACTTATAGAAGTACATTTGAAAAAATTGAATTTCATAATGAATAATGATTTTTCTATACCAAAGAACAATGTTTCCCAAAAAGATATTTTTCTTAAACAATTAGAAAAACATATCAATATTGATTCATCAATTGCTGTTTTAAGTGCTTTTCCTCTATTTTTATTTGATTACTATGGACTTCAAACTATTAAAGACTTAATTGAATCTAGAGACTTTTGAAAGTACTGTTGGCAACACCGTATATAATTTATTGCTTGGTTCTAGCCTACTTACGAAAATCCCCTCGAATTTTCTATTCGGTTTTTATTTGCTAACTTTAGTTTTTAAACCACGCAACAAACCATATACGTATTCCAAGATCAAATCCTAATAAAATTTAGTTTTTATTTTAAGCAGCATAATTTTGAAGAACAACATACGGTGTTCCTCTTTTAACTACTGCAAAAGCTCTCGCTATTAGTTTGTTTCTAACATTATTTATTGCTAACATTTTATCTTTTCCTTCTGCTAACTTTTTTTGATAATACAATTTTAGTTCGCTATCATGTTGTATTGCAGAAACACTTGCCATACTTAGTAAACTTTTCATCTTTCTATCTCCTAAATAATGACATTGTTTTCGTCTATGAATACTTGTACCAGAGCGATGCTCAAAAGGTGCAGTTCCACAATAACTGGAGAAAGCACGCCAACTTTTAAAACGTGTAAAGTTACCTGTATGATAAATTAATTGACAAGCAACCACAAGACCAATCCCTTTCATACTTTTTAATAATTCGTAGTTTTTACTCATAGAAATATCATCAAAAATTATTTCTTCAATTCTAATTTCTATTGCCTTTACTTGCTTAGATAAATAGTCAATACTTCGCTTTAAACTGATACAACCTAAATCTGTTGTAGAGCTTGTTAAAAGCTCTTTCATCTCTTTTAAAGTACCTTTTAAACCCGCGTTATTTCTAACTAACTGATCTCTTAAAGCTAACAATCTACCTAACTCTAAATGAGAGCTACTTTTAACAGTACTTGGAGTTAACTCTTCTCTGTAAAGCCAACCATATCTTGCTATTACTTGAGCATCTAGTTTATCTGTTTTCTCTTTTACAATCCCTGAAGAACGCTTAATTTTTAACGGACTTTCCTCAACATAAACTACTTTCTTACTATGCAAATAAAGCGCAAGTTTTAAGGAATAATAACCTGTATTCTCAAAACAATAAAAAACAGCACTTTCTTTTGTTGCTTGTAAAACCCATTTTAAGAGGCTTTTGTAACCAACTAAATCGTTCTTAAACTCTTTATGAACTTGGGCATGATAACAATAAGCATCAATCGTCTTTTTTGATACATCAATTCCTACTACTTCTCTGTAATTTTTCATATTTTTACAATTAGAGTGAATAAATATGTTGCAAAAACTACTTCCTTTATCGGGATTTTTTAAACCTGGTATTCCAAATGGTTCTTTGCAACTTTATAACAACAGAGGACTCGTACGTGTAAGGGAACTACAATTCTAAAACACGTTATAGTTCTCCTCTGTTATTACATAAAGATATTTATTACAAACTAAAGAAACACGTTGCCATTAATACGAAAAAACTTTGTGGATTGAATAATTTGTACTAACTTTGTAATTACAAATGTAAATTATGGAAACAGCAATTATAAAAATCGGAAATTCTAAAGGTCTACGTTTAAGCAAGACTGTTTTGGAAAAGTATAATATTAAAGACAAAGTCGAAATGATTTTGGAAAAAGGACAAATAATCCTAAAACCAATTAGTAGTCCGAGAAAAAACTGGGGAAAAGCATTTGAAGAGATGCGTGAAAATAATGACGACCGATTATTATTCAATGATGTTTTTGAGGACGAAAATTTTGAGGAATGGAATTAGAGCAATATTCAATCGTACTCGTAAATCTTGACCCAACAATTGGTAGTGAAATTAAAAAAACAAGACCTTGTGTGATTGTTTCACCTAACGAGATAAATAAGTTTTTAAGAACAATCGTAGTTGCGCCAATGACGACTAACTTAAAAAATTATCCGACCAGAATTAAAGTAAAACATAACGGAAAGAAAGGAATGATTGCAATTGACCAAATCCGGACAATTGACAAATCTCGAATATTAAAAACGTTTGACCAATTATCGAAATCTGAAATACAGAAATGTAAAGATGTTATCAGAGAAACTTTTGTCGATTAAAACTGAATTTTGAACAAAAAAATGAAAAGTACTAATGGCAACAAAGTACTGTGGTAAAAAACAAGTAAAAACTCATTAATTTTGCACTAAAGTACTTTTATAGTTGTTATCATATATTAATCCTGATTTTGCAATTGCAAAAGCCTGTTTTAGTAACTTATTACATACTGCTATTAATGCTAGTTTTTTACTCTTCCCTTTGGCAACAATTCGATCATAAAGTGCCTTACAAGCTTTGTTATATTTACAAGCATTAAAACTGCACATAAATAATAAATTTCGCAGCTTTTGGTTGCCTATTTTACTAATTCTCGGACGTCCTTTTACGCTACTTCCACTTTGCCTAATAATGGGAGTTAAGCCTGCATAACTACACAACTCTTTTGCACTTGTAAATCTCTCAAATCCATCTGTTAAAACAACTAACATTAGAGCTGTCTTATCTCCTATTCCTGGTATACTTTTTAAGCTAATTAAAACTTCTTGATGCTCTTGTTTTACTAAAATTAATAATTTATCCTCTAAACTTTTCATCTGTTTTTCAAGATATTTTAAACTTTGTTTTAAAGAACTTACAACTGCTTTACTTGGTGTACCTAAAACCAATTCGCCATGAATCTTGTTTTTTAGCATTGTGCTCTGTTTTGTATAGGTAGAAAGGAGTCTAGTCATTTGTAAACATTCTAATTGATGCTTTGAATTACCTTTCCATAATTTTAATTCTACTTGTTTTGCATACTCACAAATTAATCTCGAATCACTCTTATCTGTCTTAATCTTTGACAATTTCATCTGAATAAATCTTTTTACAGATAATGGATTTTCTACTGATAATTGAAAACCAGATTCTTGTAAATAATAAGCCAATTGATAATGATAATAGCCCGTGGCTTCCATTACACAATGACTATCAGAACCTAAGAGTTTTACAAGCTTTTTAAAACCTGTAATACTGTTTTTAAATTGGTAATAATTACCTCCTGAATCTGTAACATCAAAAACTAAATGACTGACGTCAATCCCAAAATATTTTGTGTCTTTAATCATAAGAAAGTGTTTTGTGAAAGGACAATCTACGCGAGTTTCAACGACTTAAAATCGAGGTCTAAATAGCCTCATAGAACTGTACGAAATCTGTGTAGAAAAGAGAGGGGATTTTCAATGTTGACGAAGTCTTGGCTTCTGCGTGTATAATAACCTTATTCCTCTCTTTTGTGCTTTCTGTTTATAAATCTAATTTAATGTTTTACAAACTTAAGACGTGTATAATTCATTGCTAGTTATAGCCTACTTACGAAAGTCCTCGCGGACTTTCTATCTGTGATTTATTTGCTAACTTTAGTGCTTAAACCACGCAACGAAATCATACACAAAACCGTTGGGTGTAATTAAAAAATCGAGATAAACTTGGTGTTTTTACCAAAAATTGGTAACTTTGAGTAAATTTATATAAAATGAAAAATACATCAATATCACTCGGGAATTATTTTGACCAATTTGTGAGTTCACAAGTTACTGTTGGAAGATATAAAAATGTAAGTGAGGTAATTCGTGCAGGACTTCGACTTTTAGAAAATGAAGAAAGTAAAGTAATTGCTTTAAGAAATGCAATACAAGAAGGTTTAAACAGTCCAATAGTTGAAAACTTTGACTTCGAAGAAAATCTAAGAAAATTAAAAGCCGAAAAAAGAAAGAATGGCTAAAGTTAATATAAGACAAAAAGCCAATGATGACTTAAATGACATTTGGAGTTATACTTTTGAAAATTGGTCTGAAAATCAAGCTGACAAATATTATATGATGCTCAAACTATCTTGTGAAAATATCGGAGAAAATCCAGAAATTGGGAAAGTATATAACGGAATAAGTAAAAATTTACTCGGGCTTAAATCGGGAAAACACATAATATTTTATTACTCAATTTCTGTAAATGAAATTGAAGTTGTTAGAATATTACACGAAAGAATGGATTTGAAAAATAAATTGACGGAATAAAAAACTACACCCAACAAAGAAAATTAAAAGCCGAAAAAAGAAAGAATGGCTAAAGTTAATATAAGACAAAAAGCCAATGATGACTTAAATGACATTTGGAGTTATACTTTTGAAAATTGGTCTGAAAATCAAGCTGACAAATATTATATGATGCTCAAACTATCTTGTGAAAATATCGGAGAAAATCCAGAAATTGGGAAAGTATATAACGGAATAAGTAAAAATTTACTCGGGCTTAAATCGGGAAAACACATAATATTTTATTACTCAATTTCTGTAAATGAAATTGAAGTTGTTAGAATATTACACGAAAGAATGGATTTGAAAAATAAATTGACGGAATAAAAAACTACACCCAACAAAGAACTGAGTTAAAAACCAAACAAATTCTTCATTAAATTTAGGCAATAGTCTTCTAGCATTGTTGAAGTAGAATAAATCTCCTTTGGTCGATTTATTTCCAATTCAACAAGCTAAAATTATCATTATAACTTTTATTTTTTTATTTCACTTTTAAGACTGAAACGTGAGCTTCATCATAAGGAATTCCTGATTTAACTATCGAAAAACATTGTTTTAATAGTTTATTGGAAACTGCGATTAATGCTAGTTTTTTACTCTTTCCTTTGTTGGTTATTCGTTCAAATATTGCTGCACAACCCTTATTATGTTTATAGGCGCTAAAAGAACATAAGAAAAGTAAATTCCGTAATTTTCTATTACCAACTTTGCTTATTCTGGCTCTACCTCTTACACTGCTTCCACTTTCTCTAATTGTGGGTGTTATTCCTGCATAACTACACAATTGTGATGACGTCTCAAACTTCTTAAAACCATCTGTAACTACTATTAAAAACAACGCTGTCTTTCAAACCAATACCAGGAATACTTTGCAATAGCGTCAACTGTTTTTGATGTTCTTTCTTTACTAAAGACAACAATTTATGCTCTATTCCTTTTAACTCTTTATCTAAATATTTAAGCGTTCGTTTTAGTGAACGATACACATAAGGTGATGGGATTCCTAAAACTTTTTCGCCGTGAATTTTGTTTTTTGTAGCCGTTCTTATTTTTAATTGATTATCCATCAAGCGAAACAACTGCAAACATTCACTTTGAACATCTGTAAGTGCAGTATAAAAAGGTACTTCTTGGGTTAATCCATAATTACAAATCGCTTTTGCATCAGCCTTATCCGTTTTTATCTTTGCTAATTTCATCTGTACAAATCGCTTGATAGACAAAGGATTTACAACTGAAACACAAATACCTTGCTTGTACAAAAACTGAGCAAACCTGTAATGATAATAACCTGTAGCCTCCATAACTACTAAACTATTTTTGGGTAGTAATTTGCGAAACTTTTTAAAGCCTAATTCATCATTCTTGAATTGTAAATGACCTTGTATACTACCATAACAATCGAAGACATTTTTACTAATGTCAATTCCAAAAATTTCACTATATTTATTCATAAGAAAATGTTTTATGAAAGAATAACCTACTGGAATCACAACAACTTAAAATCGAGATCTAAAGTCTCACAGAACTGAACGTAATTTTAGTAGAAAAGAGAGAGGATTATCAGTGTTGTCTGAGTCTAAACTCAACCGTATATAGTAACCTTAATTCTCTCTTTTATTCTTTCTGATTAAGTATCAAATTTATTAAAAGACAAACTTAAGACGTATAAAAAAAATTGCTAGATTAGTACTAAAATAAAGGCAGTTGCATTTTTATCAACTTCTGAATTTCCTTCGGAAATTCCTCGCTGACAAAACCGCAACTTTCCTTATACAACAACGTTAGCAAACATTAAATACAGAAATTAGATAACAAACTTACTTTCATGAAAAAAACTACTTTATTATTTTTTGTTCTAGTGCTAATATCTGGTTTTTCTTTTGCTCAACAAAGAACTACAGCTATAGTACAAGGAGAAAAAGTGCTAACAGAAAAAGAAATTAATCTTTTAAAAGAAAAGAAAAAATTAGTTAATAAAATTAATACAGCTCTAAAATCATACGAAAAAGCAAAACTTAACACTCCTTTGTTTATTAATTCTATTAAAACCGAATCTGAAATAGATAATTTACTTCACCTCTATTTTGACGCTAAAAGTACCGAAAATACTATTTATGCTGCTACAAAAAGGTTAGACCAATTAACTAACTCTAACTCCAACGTTTCTTCTCATCACAAAAGGAAGAAAGAAATAGATAAAATAATTAAAGATTTAAATTATCAAAGAAATAATATATCCAAGAAGAAACAAAAACAAAAAGTTACCAAAAGTAAAATTGATTTTTTAGCTAAAGATTCAAAAGTTATTGAAAATAAATCAAAAATATTAGAAGAAAAAAATGATAAAAAACTTGACTTTTTAAGTAACTATAATAAAAAAGCTAAATTAAAATCTATAGATGATTTTATTTCTAAATCAAAATCAAGTAAAAGAACAAGTGATTTTTTATCATCTTCTGGCAACTTAAAAGGAAAAATAGAATATAGAGAAAATACGCAAGGTGTTATAAATGATAAAGGAGAAATTCTTATTCCATTTAAAAATTGGAAAATTATAGAATATAAATCAGGTATAGCATTAGTAAGTATTAGCCTGGAAAGTTATTATGAAAAATGCTACGGTACTCGAGGAGGTGAATATTCTGCAAATGCTGGCAAAACAGGTTACGTAGATAAAAACGGAAAATTTATTGATGGTTATAAAATTACTTTTGGTGGAGGGTGGTTCGAAAGAGCAGTAGTAATACTTCAAAAAGGTGAAGATAATAGAAGCAATGCTGAAAAAAAGCTGCTGAAAATAGACGTAAAAGAAAAGAAGAGTTAGCTTATGAAAAGTGTAGAGCTTTGTATATTAACTGGAAAACTGAAATAATAAAAAAATACGATTAAAATGATGAAAAATTTAATTCTAACTTTTATACTTATACTTTTTACTGTTACTACAGTAATGAGTCAAAATATTAGCACTGCAACTAAAAATAAAGTTCGTGTAAAATTTATTGCCGCAGAGAAACTGTATTCAGAAAAAAGCTATGATGATGCCTTAAGTAAAATAAATGAAATAGAAGGCTTACTAGGTTCAATTATTTTACCCACTGCTTTAAATTTAAAAATTAAAGTACTTGTTGGCTTAGAAAAATATGTAGATGCAGAAAAAGAATTAAATATTTTACAAAATAAAGAATTAGACGAAGCTATCATAAATGATATGGCTGTCTACGAAGAAATAATAAGCTCTAAAATCAAAGAGGTTTATAAAGAAAAACAACGTGCTATTACAAAACAAAAAGCAAAAGAAAAAGAAGAAAACAGGCTAAAAAAACAAAAGGAAATTTTTAAAAAAGAAAGATTAAAAGCTAAAGGAAAATATATAGACGGTTTAGGAAAAGTAGTATATCATAATAATAAATATGGCGTTATTAACGAGTTTGGTGATGAAATAATTCCTTTTGAATACGATAAATTAGTTTTTGAGGTTGATGGGAAAAAGTTAGATCCAAAAAAATAATTTTAGCAAAAAAAATATCTGCAGGCAAAAGTGAGTATAACTCATGGGGAGTTATTAATAGCAAAAATCAAGTTATTCTAAATTTTAAATACAAATTTTTACATTATACAAGTGGCAATTTATTACCCCTAGTTAAGCAAAGTATAAGCGGTAATGATGACAAAGTTAAATTAATTAACCTAGTAACTTCTATGCTTATTAAAACAACTTATAGAGATACTCCATCCAAAACTATTTTACCTAATGTTTTTAGAATTGAAAAAGCTCATCGAGAGGAGTTTTTAATTGATGAAAATGGTAAAAATTTGTTTAAAAACGGAGCTAGTTTTAATAGTATTGATTATGACGAAGATGTTGAGAAATGGGTTTTTAACAAAAAAAATAATGCAGCTATGTATTCTAAAAATTTAGATAGAATAATTGTGCCGTTTGGTATTTATTCTAAAATAGATTTCAGAATAAGTGGATATGCTGAAGTTCGTAGAATCGGTCATGGTTTTAGGACACTTGGGTATATTAACGACAGAGGTCAAGTAGTTATTCAACCAACATCCAACTATAAAAAAAGAAATAGGTTGTATCGGAATCTTACAAAAAATTAACATTTGCTAACAAAGTACTGTGGTAAAAAACAAGTAAAAACTCATTAATTTTGCACTAAAGTACCTTTATAGTTGTTATCATATATTAATCCTGATTTTGCAATTGCAAAAGCCTGTTTTAGTAACTTATTACATACTGCTATTAATGCTAGTTTTTTACTCTTTCCTTTGGCAACAATTCGATCATAAAGTGCCTTACAAGCTTTGTTATATTTACAAGCATTAAAACTGCACATAAATAATAAATTTCGCAGCTTTTGGTTGCCTATTTTACTAATTCTCGGACGTCCTTTTACGCTACTTCCACTTTGCCTAATAATGGGAGTTAAGCCTGCATAACTACACAACTCTTTTGCACTTGTAAAACGATCAAATCCATCTGTTAAAACAACTAACATTAGAGCTGTCTTATCTCCTATTCCTGGTATACTTTTTAAGCTAATTAAAACTTCTTGATGCTCTTGTTTTACTAAAATTAATAATTTATCCTCTAAACTTTTCATCTGTTTTTCAAGATATTTTAAACTTTGTTTTAAAGAACTTACAACTGCTTTACTTGGTGTACCTAAAACCAATTCGCCATGAATCTTGTTTTTTAGCATTGTGCTCTGTTTTGTATAGGTAGAAAGGAGTCTAGTCATTTGTAAACATTCTAATTGATGCTTTGAATTACCTTTCCATAATTTTAATTCTACTTGTTTTGCATACTCACAAATTAATCTCGAATCACTCTTATCTGTCTTAATCTTTGACAATTTCATCTGAATAAATCTTTTTACAGATAATGGATTTTCTACTGATAATTGAAAACCAGATTCTTGTAAATAATAAGCCAATTGATAATGATAATAACCCGTGGCTTCCATTACACAATGACTATCAGAACCTAAGAGTTTTACAAGCTTTTTAAAACCTGTAATACTGTTTTTAAATTGGTAATAATTACCTCCTGAATCTGTAACATCAAAAACTAAATGACTGACGTCAATCCCAAAATATTTTGTGTCTTTAATCATAAGAAAGTGTTTTGTGAAAGGACAATCTACGCGAGTTTCAACGACTTAAAATCGAGGTCTAAATAGCCTCATAGAACTGTACGAAATCTGTGTAGAAAAGAGAGGGGATTTTCAATGTTGACGAAGTCTTGGCTTCTGAGTGTATAATAACCTTATTCCTCTCTTTTGTGCTTTCTGTTTATAAATCTAATTTAATGTTTTACAAACTTAAGACGTGTATAATTAATGGCTGGTTATCGCCTACTTACGAAAATCCTCGCGGATTTTCTATTCGGTTTTTATTTGCTAAATTAGGTGTTTAAACACGCCACTAATCATACACAAAACCGTTGTGGTACATAAAACTCACTCTGCTGAAAAATCAATCTGAACTGAATTTATTCAAATATTTTCCTTAACTTTGTATCCAAGTAGATACAATATTTATGTTCTTTATTGAGAAAACATCTGAATTTGATAAGTGGTTAAGAAAGCTAAAAGATTTTAAGGCAAAAGCAAAAATCATATTCAGAATTCAAAAATTGGAAACTGACGAACATTTTGGCGACTGTAAAACAGTTGGAGATGGAATTCGGGAAATGCGAATAAATTTTGCGAAAGGTTATCGTGTTTACTTTAAAGAAAAAGACGGAAAAGTAATCGTTCTGCTAGTTGGTGGAGACAAATCAACTCAACAAAAAGACATTACGAAAGCAAAAGAAATTTGGAAAAAATTAAATAAATAGAAAATGGGAACTTCAAAATTTGAAATAGCTGATTATTTAGACAGTAAAGAAATGATTGCAGAATATCTCAATACTGTTTTAGAAGAAGGTAACAATACGGATGTGATTAATGCAATTGGACATATCGCAAAAGCAATCGGAATGACAAAAATTGCGGAGGAAACTGGTTTGAGCAGACCAAGTTTGTACAAAGCATTATCTGATGGAGCGAAACCTCAATTTGCGACAATTATGAAAGTATTAAAAGCAATCGGAGGACAAATACAAGTGAATCCAATGTCTGCTTAAAAAAATTACGACACCACAACAAAGTACTGTGGTAAAAAACAAGTAAAAACTCATTAATTTTGCACTAAAGTACTTTTATAGTTGTTATCATATATTAATCCTGATTTTGCAATTGCAAAAGCCTGTTTTAGTAACTTATTACATACTGCTATTAATGCTAGTTTTTTACTCTTTCCTTTGGCAACAATTCGATCATAAAGTGCCTTACAAGCTTTGTTATATTTACAAGCATTAAAACTGCACATAAATAATAAATTTCGCAGCTTTTGGTTGCCTATTTTACTAATTCTCGGACGTCCTTTTACGCTACTTCCACTTTGCCTAATAATGGGCGTTAAGCCTGCATAACTACACAACTCTTTTGCACTTGTAAAACGATCAAATCCATCTGTTAAAACAACTAACATTAGTGCTGTCTTATCTCCTATTCCTGGTATACTTTTTAAGCTTGTTAAAACTTCTTGATGCTCTTGTTTTACTAAAATTAATAATTTATCCTCTAAACTTTTCATCTGTTTTTCAAGATATTTTAAACTTTGTTTTAAAGAACTTACAACTGCTTTACTTGGTGTACCTAAAACCAATTCGCCATGAATCTTGTTTTTTAGCATTGTGCTCTGTTTTGTATAGGTAGAAAGGAGTCTCAGTCATTTGTAAACATTCTAATTGATGCTTTGAATTACCTTTCCATAATTTTAATTCTACTTGTTTTGCATACTCACAAATTAATCTCGAATCACTCTTATCTGTCTTAATCTTTGACAATTTCATCTGAATAAATCTTTTTACAGATAATGGATTTTCTACTGATAATTGAAAACCAGATTCTTGTAAATAATAAGCCAATTGATAATGATAATAACCCGTGGCTTCCATTACACAATGACTATCAGAACCTAAGAGTTTTACAAGCTTTTTAAAACCTGTAATACTGTTTTTAAATTGGTAATAATTACCCCCTGAATCTGTAACATCAAAAACTAAATGACTGACGTCAATCCCAAAATATTTTGTATCTTTAATCATAAGAGAGTGTTTTGTGAAAGGACAATCTACGCGAGTTTCAACGACTTAAAATCGAGGTCTAAATAGCCTCATAGAACTGTACGAAATCTGTGTAGAAAAGAGAGGGGATTTTCAATGTTGACGAAGTCTTGGCTTCTGAGTGTATAATAACCTTATTCCTCTCTTTTGTGCTTTCTGTTTATAAATCTAATTTAATGTTTTACAAACTTAAGACGTATATAATTTATTGCTAGTTCTAACCTACTTACGAAAATCCTCGCGGATTTTCTATTCAGTTTTTATTTGCTAAATTAGGTGCTTAAAACACGCCACTAATCATACACAAAAACGTTAGCTTTAATGCTGACCCGTCCTGAAATAAGGCTACATAATTTTAAACATTATGTATAGAAATGACAAAGTAATTAGACGGTATTCAGAACCTTTTAAACTAAAAATTTTAGTTGAACTCACAACCGGAAAACACACAATGAGCGAACTATGTAAACTCTACTCTATTGCGCCAACAACAGTTAATGAGTGTATTAAAAAGTATAATCGTAAAGACTTAATTAAAGCTGATTAAAAATCTAAGGGATTTGCTTCTTTAACTACTATAACCCATTGTTTTGGACTTAAACGTGATGCGTATTACAAATACAAATCATATTGAAAAAATAAACTAAATTTACCTGAACTTACGATTTAAAAACTGACCTAGTTCAAAATCTTTTTTTGTCTTCTTAACGGCTAAAAAAATCTTTTGAACGGTATAAATTAACCTGAAAAAAGGTCAACCTATATCAGTAAAATACAATTTAGTAAAATATTTTAAAAAAATAAAAATGCCTGTTACCAAAAAGTAACAGGCATTTCATCCAACTAAAACTAACTAAACTATTTTTCCAATTTCTTTTTCATAATATTTTAGAAATTATAAGTTATTGTTGCTTTCGCAAAAAATGGTGCTCCAGGTGTAAAATGAATTTCTTCAACTGAATTTGCTTCATTTTGTAATCTACTTTCCGTTGCAAATTGAGTTTCGTTCCACGCAACATCAAACAAGTTTTCTACAGAAACTCCAAAAGTAATGTCTTCCATTTTATAATTGATGTTTAAATCGCTTATAAAATACCCTTTTGCAGTTATCGAATTATCTTCATTTGCAGCTCTATCAGCTAAATACCTGTATCTAAATCCGCCAGAAAAATTTCCTAAATCAGTAAAAGTTAAACCACCAGACATTGTAAAATTTGGCGCTAATGGAATATAATCTTCACCAGAAACTGCTTCTAAACTTCTTGCTTTTGTAATTGTTGCATCTGTATCAAAATAGATCTGATCTGTAATTTGATAACGAGCACCAAAATCGATTCCAAAACGCTCAGATTTTCCTGATGGTTCTACAATACCTGCATCACCAACATACACAAATTCTTCTTCAGAAAACAAATACCAAACAGCAGTATTTAACACTAATTTTTTTGCTGGTTTCCAGATATTTCCTAAATCTAAACCATAAGCTCTTGGTAAAACTTTATCAGCATTTTGTTGTAAAACAACTCTTGCATCATTAGAATGAAATCCAATTCCAGATTTTAAAAACCATTGTAAATTATCATTTAGAGAATATAAAAAATTCAACTTCGGATTTACAATTACTTTTGTTTTACTCAATGTTTCGTATGCTGTACTTACGTTATCATTATATAAAAACTTAAAATAATCTAAACGAATTGCTGGTGAAATTTTAAATTTACCAATCTCAAATTCAGAATTAAAAAAAGCATACATATTTGTTTGTTGTACATCTCCAAATTGAATTCTATTTAACAACTGACTCCTATTTTTTGTATGAGATAATTCGTTATCCTTTATATTGTCAAAACGTAATCCTACACCTTTTGTAAACTTAGCTTCCACATTACCATACTTTTTTTCTGTAATAATTTTTGCATTCATTCCAAAAATATTTCTATCTTCAAATTGCTTAATTTGATCTCCGTTTATTGCATCATCCAAGAAAAAGGTAAAATTAGAATACAACTCAAAATCATATTTAGAATAAAAAGTGTTTGCAATAAAAACAGCATCATTTTCAAGTGTTTTTTGTAATTGAATATTAATATTAGATCTAGAAGTAAATCCTCCTTCTGTATCATCTATTGCTCCAAATCGTGTTAAATTTCCATTAGCAACTTCCCTTTCCGGAATTTGGCCAGAAGCATCCCAACTACTTGTAAAATGAGATGCAGAAATAGTTAACTTATCTTTTCCGTTTAAAAAGGTATTGTATTTTGCAAATAAATTGAATCTATTAAAATTCTGTGGCGACTCAAAAGGACCATCTGTTTCTATATATTCTACAGCAACATAGGCATCGTCTTTTTTAGAATTTTCTAATAAATTAAACATACCAACTGTTCTTAGTGAGTTAAAATCTCCATAACCAATAGAAACAAGATTCTTATTAATAGCTGTTTTCGTAGAAAAATTAACATAACCAGCTGTGTTAAAATCACCTTGATTAGCATAATAAGGGCCTTTACCAAAATCGATATTTTTAATGGTTTCCGGAATTACGAAATGCAAATCTGAATAACCTTGACCATGTGCATGAGAAACCATATTAATTGGCATACCATCTACAGAAAGCGTAATATCTGTTCCATGATCTATATCAAAACCTCTTAAAAAAATTTGTTCTGCCTTACCTCCTCCTGCATGTTGCCCAATAAATAAACCTGATACTTTTCTTAAAATTTCTTGAGAATTGTTAACAGGGTTTAAGTCTAAATCTACTCTAGCAATCGTTTGTAAAGCATTAATTTCTTTTCGCAAAACCAACTCTTCTAATTGAAAAATTTTTGTTGTTAAAATGATGGTTATTCCGTTTTGTAAATGTTGTTTTGTAACATTTATAATTTTCTTTTCAAAACCTAAAACACTTATTTGTATTGTATTATTTACTGCTGTTTTTTCTATTATAAACCCACCGTTTTCATTGGTATGCGTATGTGTATTTGATGATTTATTTACAACATACACGTTTTCTAAAGGGTCATTAAACTGGTCTGTTATTCTACCTTTTAAGTCTTGAGAAAATCCTTTGATACAAAAAGCAAAAAGAAGAAAAAATATGATTTTATGAGTCATTTTATTATTTTTTTGCAAATTTATATATTCTTGATTTCATTTTCTGTTAAAGGACCTAATTCATATATTGCTCCTAACAATTCTTTCTTTAATTCTTGTGCTTTAAGATTATTTCCGTTCGCTTTTAAAATATTTACAGTATGCAATAAAGCTTCTGGTTCAAAAGTTTTACCAATTACATGGTTTTTAGAAATTTCAAGAGCTTTTATTGTTTTACCGTTTTTATAATAAGCCCATGCTAATAAATCATAAGATTGTGCTGTTGGTCTTGCTTTTACTTCTTCTTTAGCAATTTCTAATGCTTTTTGTTTTTGTAAGTTATTATCCGCAAACAATAAAACATTGGATTTTGCATACATTGCTCCATATTTTTGGTTTGCAACTTTAGTTAAATACTTTTTAATTTCTTTTTCTTTTTCTGCAATATTTCCCACATAATCTGCTATTTCTGCTCTCAATAAATGATAATCTGGAGCTGAGTTTTCAGAAACTACCGTTTCTAAAATTCTTAAAGCTTCATTAGGATTACGTTCATAAGAATAAACGATCCAAGCAATTCCTTTTTTTGCATAACTATTATTCGGATTTATTTTTAAAGCATTTAAATAAGCATTGTAAGAATCTTTAATTCTGCCTGCATGACCATAATAATCTGCTAAATTTGTATAATTCCATTGGATTAAATTTTGATTTTTAGAAGATTTTGCAATTTTTAAAGCTTTCTCTAAATATTTAATAGCATTGTCTAAATTACCTATATGATCGTTGTATTTAGAAACTCTAATTAAATAATCAAAATCTTTAAAGTTTTTTACTTTTGATAAATAACTTTCTACTTTTTTTAGGTTTCCAATTTCTAAATACACATCAATTAACATATAATGAGTTTGTAATAAACTTTCTCCATTATACTCCGCTTTTGTTAGTAGCTCTAAAGCTTCCTTAAAACGATGTTGAGATATATAATTTTTAGATAAACTTCTTAAATAACCTACATTATTAAAATTTGTTTTTTTATTTGCTAAAAGTAAATTCTCTTCAGCATTTTTTAGTTGATTGATATCTCCTGTTAATTGAAAAATTTGAGAATTTGCACTTGCTAATTTTGAGTTGTAAGGATATTGACTTGGTGTTTTGTCTAATTTATTTTTCCAGAAATTCAACTCCTTGTTTGCCTTTTTTAAAGATGCATTTTCATCAATATTTAAATAAGTTTGGTAATCTCTTGGATTTGTTATTTGTTTAGTTTTATTTTTATTGCAACTTATTGCGATAGAAAAAGTTACAAACAATAAAATTAGTTGGATATTTTTCATAATTTGTAGTTTTAGGTTTTAATAAACTGGCGTAAATTGTAATACACCAGTTTATGAGTAAGTATATTTTATTTATTTTACCAAGGTGAAGCTAAATAAGGAAAAGAGGTTAAAAACTCTTTGTCGTTTGCATCTACATTATCATTTGATAAGTTTGGATTTTCTGTAAAATCTTCACCACCAAAAATCAATAATAATTCTACAGTAATTACATCGTCTGCTAAAGCTCTACCTGTTAAAACATTTGTACCATCATAGAAAGTTGTAGTGCCATCTAAAGAAACATTTAAAACGTCTGTTGCTAACAAACCTGTAAATGTAGCAGCATCTAAACCTAATGCATTTTTATCTCCAGAATTTGCATAAGCAGGACTTAAACTGGTTAAATTAGCTTCGAACATAGATTGAAACGCTGCTCCTTGTTTAGAAGGTATCGTAGTATTAAATCTATCTTTACTAGATGAGGAAACGAAAACTGTATTTACAGCAGGTCTACCCATTTGATCTTTTACTCTATAAGTTCCTGCAAATTCAGATTCTATAACAGTGTTAACCATTACTTCATTCTCATTATCAGAACAGCTTGCTAAAAAAATAGATAGCATAAAAATTGAAAGGTATTTTATATTTTTTAAATTCATAATATTGTGTTTTAAGTTGTTAAATTTATTATTGTTTCACTTTTGCTTGTACCCAAGTATTAATTGCCCCAGAGCCTCCAATTGCACTTTTAGGTACTTCAACTACTATCGATAATACATTAGACCCTGCAAAAGTATCTGAACCTGGATTACTAAAACCTGGTGCATTACCTGCTAAAATTTCTCCGTATCTAGCAAAATCCATAAAAAAAGGATCATCTCTTGGTCCTGCAAAAAAATTCATATTATTACTATTCTCAATAACAGCAGAAGATCCATAAGAAGAAATTAATACTTCAGATTTTGTTGCCATATCATCAATTTTACTATCGATACCTGTAATGCTTGGCACATAAGGCCCAAAGAAATACATTTTTTCCATTTTTAGGAATAGCTTGTATCACGTAATCTTCTACTTTATCATCATTTGTATCAATATTAAACTGAATCATTACGTTTTCATCAAAAGTTGCATCTGCTGTTGAAGAAGGACTTAACAAGCCTTGTACATTTGCTACAAAAACTAAATTATTTGTATCTTCTCCTTGAAATGCATAGAAATCTGTAATATCTGCACTTGTTCCACTTATTGCAGGTGCATCTATATGATCTGCTGCAATTGTAATTAAACCAATTATCGCTGAGAAAATGGTTACTACTAAAATTTTACTTTTTTTCATTGTGTGAGTTTTTAAGTTAATAATTAATTGAATCTCACTAATACTTACGAGAAGAATTGAAGTACGGTTTTAAAAAGTTTATTTTTTTTGATTTATTTTATAAATCCTTATAAACAAAGAGAAAAATGAAATAAAAAAAATTATAATTCCAGTAAATATTTGTAGTATTGTAAAAGAAATTTTAATGAAATTTGGAAAATAATAATAAAAAAATAGGATGGAAACATCGACTTCATGAAATTATTTATGAAGCAGATACTGGTGAAGGAAAACTATTTGATGTTATATTATTAGTAGCTATAATTGCTAGTATTATTTTAGTAATGTTAGAAAGTGTTGAAAGCTTTGATGCTGAATATCACAATTTCTTAAATATTTCTGAATGGATTATTACAATTCTTTTTTCTATTGAATACATTATTAGAATTATTACAATTAAAAAACCTTTTAAATATATATTTAGTTTTTTTGGTATTATAGATTTGTTATCAACTATACCTAAATATTTATCTTTTATACTTGTAGGTTCACACAATTTGGCTGCTTTAAGAGCTTTACGTTTACTTAGAATTTTTAGAATATTAAAATTAGCTAGATATATAGGAGCTTCTAATCGGTTATTAATTGCCTTAAAAGCAAGTAGGGCCAAAATTTTAGTATTTCTTTTTTTGTAATTATTCTATGTGTAATTCTTGGTACTGTTATGTATATGGTAGAAGGAGAAGAAAATGGATTTACTAGTATTCCTAGAAGTGTTTATTGGGCTATAGTTACCTTAACCACTGTTGGTTACGGAGACATTGCTCCTCATACTCCATTAGGTCAATTTATTGCAAGTATAATTATGGTTTTAGGTTACGGTATTATTGCAATACCAACAGGAATTGTAACTACAGAAATGACAAAATCTGAGCAAAACAAAATAGAAACAAATACACAATCTTGTCCTAGTTGTTTAAAAAATAATCATAAAGAAAAAGCTGTTTTTTGCTATAATTGCGGAAGTCAATTAAATCCATGATGAAAAATACATTAATTACAATTGTTGGACCTACTGCTATTGGTAAAACTGCATTAAGCATAAAGCTTGCAAATTATTTTAACAGCGAAATTATTTCTTGCGATTCTAGACAATTTTATAAAGAAATGAGAATTGGAACTGCTGTTCCTGAACCAGAAGAACTTGCTGCTGCAAAACACCATTTCATCCAAAATAGGAGTATTTTTGAAGATTATAATGTTGGAAATTTTGAAAGAGATGCTCTAAAAAAAATAGAAAACTTATTTGAAAAAAATCCTATTCAAATTATGGTAGGAGGAAGTGGCTTATATGTAGATGCTGTACTTAATGGATTGGATTATTTCCCAGAAGTAGATCCTAAAATAAGAGAAAACCTTTCTAAACAACTACAAGAAAAAGGAATTGAGTTTTTACAAAAAAAATTAAAAGAATTAGATATTGATACTTATAATACAATTGCCATAGACAATCCGCATAGAATTATGAGAGCTTTAGAGGTTTGTATTGGATCTAACACACCCTACTCTACTTTTAAAAATAAACCCAAAGCTCCAAGAAACTTTAATTTAATTAAAGTTGGTTTAAACGCCGATAGAGACATTATTTATAAAAGAATTAACCAACGAGTAGATATTATGATTGAAAATGGGTTAATTGATGAAGCTAAAAACCTATACTTAAATAAAGAATTAAACGCTTTACAAACTGTTGGATATAGAGAGTTATTCTCTTTTTTCGATGGTAATTTTACTAAAGAATTTGCTATTTCGGAAATTAAAAAAATACGAGACGATTTGCAAAAAGGCAATTAACTTGGTTTAAAAAAGACGAAAACACATTATGGTTTGATTATCAAACAAATATAAACCAAATTACAAATGAAATTTCTAATAAAATTAACACTTTTTAGGTTTTCAAATTTTAAGTAATAACTTAGCTTTTATATATTTGCGCCACAAAAACTATATCCATGAAATCAAAAATTACAATTCTTTTTATTACATTTTTAAGTACTATTTCTTTAGCACAAACTAAAGTTGGTACCATAAATAGTGATTATATTATGAGCCTAATGCCAGAATCTCAAATAGTTTATAATAGAGCAAAAGCTTATGGAGCAAAATTAGACTCATTGTTTGATATTAAAGCTCAAAATTTTAAAACTAAAGTAGATGCTTTTAGGAAAAGTGAAAAAGAGATGGACGAAGCTCTAAAAAAGACTAAAGTATCAGAAATTTCTGCATTAGAACTAGACATCAAAAAATATAAAGACAACGGAAATAAATTAATGCAATTAAAACAAGATGAATTAATGCGCCCTTTATATAAAAAATTAGGCGATGCAATAAATCAAGTTGCAAAAGAGCAAGGTTATACTCAAGTATTAACTTCTACAGGAAATCAGTTTGTTTACATCGACGAAAAGTTTGATATAACTAAATTAGTAATGAATAAATTAGGTGTAAAAGAACCAGAAGTTAAAAAATAGATTCTTTTAATTACATAAAAAAACTCGCTTATTGCGAGTTTTTTTATGTAATTGTATATTATTACAATCCAATTTACTTGTTTTAGCTAATATTAAAGTCTAGAATAACTTTATTCTAAATCTTTCATTTCAGCATCATAAAACTCACCAGCTTTATCCATTAAATCTGCTAATTCTGTTGCTATATCTTCTTCTTTTTCTCCAGTCAAATCTTCAAACCATTCAATTTCATCGTCTTTTAAATTAATTATAAAACGTGGGAATTCTGTATGTAATACAAAAATATCGTCTGGATAATTGCTGTTATCTGCTAATAAAAACTTAGGTAATTCCATCATATTTGTTTTATTTAGTTCATTTACTCATGTTTTATTATGAGAAAATGAAATTATTATTTTCTTTTTTTAAGAGCAAGTTTCTCTTTATAAATTTAATTAGTTAATTTCGAGTTTAATGTTTTCTTTATCTTTTATTAATTTTAAAGTTAAAGAATTAAATCTAATAAATAATAAAATTGATGCAGTAGTTAAACCTGCTAATAAACCTAACCAAATACCAAAACTACCATACATTTCTTCTTTACCTAAAAAATAAGAAACAGGAAAACCGACAACCCAATAAGAAATAAAAGTAAGAAATGTTGGTATTTTAACATCTTGTAAACCTCTTAAAGCACCAAGTACAACTACTTGTATACTATCAGAAATTTGGAAAAAAGCAGCAGCAATTAATAATTGAGAAGCAATAGAAAGTACTTCCATATTATCTACATAATTAACTTTATCACTTAAATCAACATAAATTGTTGGCATTACTTTATGAAAAATAAAGAATACTAAAGCAAAAATTACTGCTAATATTAACCCTAAAAAAAAGATAGAAAAAGCGATTCTTCTTAACTCTTTAAAATTTTGCAATCCTTTTTGGTTTCCTACTCTAATCATTGAAGCCACACTTAAACCCATTGCAACCATAAAGGTCATAGATGATAAATTTAAAGCTATTTGATTTGCTGCTTGTGGGTTTTTACCCAATAAACCACTTAACCATATCGCAGAAGTAAAAATTGCAACTTCAAAAAACATTTGCATAGCACTTAGTGATCCAATATTAATTATTTTTTTTATCATTAAAACATCTAGCACAAAGAATTTTATATTCTTAACAATTTGTGCAGATCGTTTTTTATAACGCAATAATATTGCTAAGTAAACAACCATAATTACTCTTGAAATTAACGTACCGTAGGCTGCACCAACAATTCCCATTTCCGGAAATCCAAATTTTCCAAAAATTAAAATGTAATTTAAAACTACATTCACAATATTAGCAATAAGTGTAGCATACATAGGGTATTTTGTCATAGACATACCATCGCTAAATTGTTTAATAGCTTGGAAAATAACTAATGGAATTAATGAAAAAGCAACTAAATTAAGATAAGGAATTGCTAAGGCTACAACTTCTTCTGGTTGTTTCATTAAATACATAAGAGGTTTTGATAAAAACACTAAAAGGAATAATAAAACACCTAAAGAAGTACACAAAAATAACCCGTGTTTATAAGTAGATCTAGCTTGTTGTAAATTATTTGATGAATCTGCTTCTGCAATTAAGGGTGTTATAGCAGTAGAAAAACCAATACCAATAGACATAGCAATAAACATAAAACTATTACCCAAAGAAACCGCAGCTAATTCTGCTGTTCCAATTTGCCCTACCATAATATTATCTACAAAAGAAACAAATGTATGTCCTAACATACCTAACATAACAGGTGCTGCAAGTTTCCAATTGTATTTAAATTCTGAAGTATATTGTTTAATATTCACTTTAATTATAAATTTTCCGTTGGCAAAAATACAAATTTGAAAACCTAAAGAATGTTATTTTACTAATTAAAAGCAAGTGAAATTTATAATTTCATAAATATAATACTTCAATATATCTTAAATTAAGAAAATGTTATTATTAATAATTTATAATTTTTATTTTACTTATTAAGAAGTTAAGACGACTGTTGTTTTAAAACCTTAAAAGTCAATCAGTTATTTTGTTAATAAGCAATTGCAAAAACTACTTATTTATACAAAGAGTTTTTCTTTTTTATCTTATTTTTGATAAAAATAAAAAAAATAAAATGGCAGATATTACTCTAAAAGGAAATGCAATAAATACAATTGGTAACCTACCTAATAAAGGTACTAAAGCTAAAGATTTTAATCTTACAGCTGTAGATTTATCTAAAAAAACTTTAGTAGATTTTTCTGGAAAAAAATAATTTTAAACATTTTTCCAAGTGTAGATACTGGAACGTGCGCTACATCTGTTAGAGAATTTAATAAAAAAGCCTCAGAATTAGAAAATACTGTTGTTTTATGTATTTCTAGAGATTTACCTTTTGCGCAAGCTCGTTTTTGTGGTGCAGAAGGAATTGAAAATGTTGTAATGCTTTCTGATTTTGCTACTGGTGAATTTGGTAAAGATTATGAATTAGAAATTGTAAACGGACCACTAGCCAACTTACACTCTAGAGCAATTGTAATAATTGATGAAAACGGAAATATTGTTTATAACGAACAGATTTCTGAAATTGTAGACGAACCTAATTATGAAGCTGCTTTAAAAGCTTTATAATATGAAAAATACTAAAGATGGTTTTTTTATTGGTAGAGTTAAAAGTGTAAAATTTGCTTTAAAAGGTATGTGGATTTTAATAACTACTGAAGATAGTATTAAAGCGCAGTTATTTTTTGCTTTTATAGCTACAATTTTAGGGTTTTATTTCGATATTTCGGGTACAGAATGGGCTATTCAAGTTCTAGCTATTGGATTGGTATTAGTTGCAGAAGCTGCAAATACAGCAATTGAAGAAGTAGCAGACTTTATACATCCAGAATACCATGAAAAAATTGGATTAATTAAAGATATTGCAGCAGGTGCACCTAGTTTTGCTGCTTTTATTTCTTTAATTATTGTTGGTATAATTTATGTACCAAAAATACTAGTCTTATTTTAATAAGAGATAATCAATACCAAAAGAATTTTTAAATTTAATGACAAAAAAAACAAGCATCAAAAAAACTCCTGTTCAAAAAGAAGAAAAATTAAGTTTTTTATCTTTTTTAAAAACAAGACAAGCAAAAACAATATTTGCAACATTTTTAATGTTGTTTTCTGTTTTTTTATGCATTGCTTTTATTTCGTTTTTCTTTAATTGGCAAGAAGATCAGAGTACACTAAATTATTTATCAGACAAAACAATAAGAAGTAAAAACTTATTAGGTAAAATTGGAGCAAATATTAGTCATTTCTTTATTTACGAAGGTTTTGGACTTGCCGCATTTATAATTTCAATTCAGGTTTTTAAAACCGGATTTTACATTTTAATTCAAAAAAATTATCTAAAATTATTCTTTCATGGAACTGGAGCTTAATTTCAATGCTTTGGATTTCTATTGTATTTGGTTTTTTAAATAAAAAGTACGCACTTTTATCTGGTGTTGTTGGGTTTGAAGTAAATAATTATTTACAAACTTTTATTGGTAAAACAGGTTTAACAATTGTTTTAATCTTTTTATTAATCTGCTATTTAGTAATTAAATACAGAGTAACTTTTGATGCGTTTATTGAAAAAATGAAGGAAAGAAAGTTAGAAAGAGAAGCAGCTAGGATAGAACTTGAAGAGCAAAAAAACATATTTGATGTCTCGAGTAAAGACTCTGATTCTGTTATATCTAAAGAAACGAATTCTAAAACTGTTAACCCTGAGAAAAAAGAAAAATCTGCTGTTGAATTATCTTTAGAAAACTTACAACCCACTATTTCTAAACATTCAGATGTAAGTGCAAAAAAAGAGGAAATAAATTTAAAAGTATCTCAAGAAACTATAACAGATTCTATAGAGAAAAAACCAATGGAAATAACTATCAATACTGAAGAAGTAGAAATTGATGTTGAAGAAATTGAAGAAGAAGAACACTCAAAAGAAAATTTATCTGACAAAATTTTAAAAGACTTTGGAGAGTTTGATCCAACATTAGAGTTATCAAATTTTAAGTTTCCTACTTTTAACTTATTAAAAAAATACAACGATAGTATTTCTATTGATCCAGAAGAGTTAGAAGCAAATAAAAATAGAATTGTAGAAACTCTTAAAAATTATAAGATTGGTATTGCAGAAATTAAAGCTACTGTTGGTCCTACAATTACTTTGTATGAAATAGTACCAGAAGCTGGTATAAGAATTTCTAAAATTAAAAATTTAGAAGATGATATTGCACTTTCTTTATCTGCTTTAGGTATTAGAATTATTGCGCCAATTCCAGGAAAAGGTACAATTGGTATAGAAGTTCCAAATCAAAAATCTACTATTGTATCTATGCATTCAGTTATTTCTTCAAAGAAATTTCAAGAATCTCAAATGGAATTACCAATTGCTTTAGGTAAAACAATTTCTAATGAAACTTTTGTAGTTGATTTAGCAAAAATGCCACACTTATTAATGGCAGGAGCAACTGGTCAAGGTAAATCAGTAGGTCTAAATGCTGTATTAACATCAATTTTATATAAAAAACATCCAGCTGAAGTAAAATTTATTTTAGTCGATCCTAAAAAAGTAGAATTAACATTATTTAATAAAATTGAACGTCATTATTTAGCAAAACTACCCGATGTAGAAGAAGCAATTATTACAGATACAACTAAAGTTGTACATACATTAAACTCTTTGTGTATTGAAATGGATAATCGTTACGACTTACTTAAAGCTGCAATGGTTCGTAATATAAAAGAATATAATACTAAGTTTAAAAAACGAAAATTAAACCCGAATGATGGGCATCAATTCTTACCATATATTGTTTTAGTTATTGATGAATTTGCAGATTTAATTATGACTGCTGGTAAGGAAGTAGAAACTCCTATTGCACGTTTAGCTCAGTTAGCTAGAGCTATTGGTATTCATTTAATTGTAGCTACACAAAGACCTTCTGTTAATGTAATTACAGGTATTATAAAGGCTAATTTCCCTGCAAGAATTGCGTTTAGAGTAACTTCTAAAATAGATTCTAGAACTATTTTAGATGCAGGCGGAGCAGATCAATTAATTGGTCGTGGAGATTTACTTTATACAGCTGGAAATAATTTAAATAGAATTCAATGTGCATTTGTAGATACTCCAGAGGTTGAAAAAATTACTGATTTTATTGGTTCTCAAAAAGCCTATTCAGAAGCATATTTATTACCAGAATATGTAGATGACGAAAGTGGCACAAGTATTGATATAGACATTGCAGATAGAGATAAATTATTTAAAGAAGCGGCAGAAATAATAGTAACAGCACAACAAGGCTCTGCTTCTTTATTACAAAGAAAATTAAAACTAGGTTATAATAGAGCTGGTAGATTAATAGACCAATTAGAAGCAGCAGGTATTGTAGGTGGATTTGAGGGAAGTAAAGCAAGACAGGTATTAGTTCCAGATTTTATAACTCTAGAACAATTATTAGAAAACGAAAAAAAACAATAACATCTTAACAAAGTTTTAGATGATAAGAATAAAAAACATGAAAAAAGTATCAATATTATTTTTAAGCTTATGTATATCAACAATTACATTTTCTCAAAGTTCAAAAGAAGCAAAATCTTTATTAGATGAAGTTTCTACTAAAATGGGAGCTTATAAGAATATGTATTTAGGTTTTAGCCAAACATTAAGTAATGAAGATGCTGGTATTAAAGAAGGTGATGAACCACCAATAAGAGGAGAAATAAATATTCAAGGAGAAAAATATAGCCTTAACTATTTAGGAAATAAATTTATTTATGATAGTAAAAAGCTATACATAATTAATAATGAAGAAAAAGAAATTTCAATTACTGAAGGAGATTTAGAAGGAGATGATGGTTTTATTTACCCTTCTAAATTATTAACTTTTTACAAAGAAGGCTACAATTTTGAAATGGGTGAACTAACAAACTTAAATGGGAGAAAAATTCAATTTGTAACTTTAAACCCTATAGATAGCAACTCAGATATTGTAAAAGTTGAATTAGGTATTGATGCAAAAACAAAACATATTTTTAAATTAATTCAAACCGGATCTAATACATCTAAAACTACATTTACAATTACTAAATTTAAAAGTAATCAAACATTATCTGACAACCTTTTTAAGTTTGATAAACAAAAGTATTTAAGTCAGAATTTTACTATTGATTAATTCATTCAATTAACAGAAAATTAGTAGCATCTTAATTTTTAAGATACTATTTTTGCTTTTTATGAAAATTTTAGATAAATACATCTTAAAAAGTTTTTTTAGGCCTTTTATAGCTACATTTCTTATTGTCCTTTTTGTATTGGTAATGCAAACTTTATGGCAGGTTTTTGAAAGTATAGCTGGTAAAGGAATTAGCTTTATTTTTATACTAAAGTTTTTATATTATACTACTTTAATGATTATACCACAGGCATTACCAATTGGTGTCTTGTTATCTTCTATAATGGCATTAGGTAATCTTGGTGAAAACTATGAGTTTGCCGCAGCAAAATCTGCAGGAATTTCTTTACAAAGATTAGTACGACCTCTTGGTATTTTGGCTATTTTTTTAAGTATTCTTAATTTTTTATTTCTAAATAACGTGTATCCGTATGCAGTATATGAACAAATAAATTTAAAAAGGAATATTAAAAATAAGCAACCAGCTATGGCACTTATTCCTGGTAGTTTTAATGCCGATTTACCTGGTTATCAAATAAAGTTTGATGAAAAGTATGGTGAAGATAAAAACCTTTTAAAAAATGTTTTAATTTATGATCTAACTAGTAATAGAGGAAATCAAAAAGTTATAACTGCAGAAAGAGGTAAAATACTTTCTGAAGAAGGGAGTAGATATATGACCTTTATACTTTATGATGGAAATTATTATGAAGAGCATGTAAAATCTGCCAGAACAGCAGCTAAAAGAAAAAAATGGCTGCATCTAGTGCCACGTTTAAAGAATACGAATTTAATATTGACATTGGAGATGCCTCTATAGATACTACTATGAGCAAAGGGTATCCAATGATGTATCGATTAAAAGAAATAAAAGACACAATACCAAAATTAAAAAACACTTATTACGAAGTTCTTAGCTTAAGATCTAAAAATATTTTTATAAGTACAAATGCTAAAACTTTATATGAATATCCAGACTCTTTAAAGGCAAAAAAATAGATAGTATTACACTAGAAAACTTTAAAATTAACGAGAAAATTTCAATTTTAAATTCTGCAATTACTAAAACTGGTAGAGTTGTAAACACTTTAAAAAACAACAATAGTTCTATTAAATGGAGAAGAAAAATACTTAATTTTTACGATACAGAATATTATAATAGAATAGCATTTTCTTTATCTTGTATTATCTTATTTTTTATTGGAGCTCCTTTAGGCTCTATAATAAGAAAAGGAGGTTTCGGGTTGCCAATGATTTTAGCAATTGCTATTTATGTAATGTATTTCTTTGCAAATACATTTGGCAAAAACTTAGCCGAAGAAAGTTCTATAACAGCATTTTTAGGATCTTGGGTTTCAGCTATAATTATGGTTCCTATCGCAATTTTATTAACAAGAAGAGCTACTAAAGACAAAGGATTATTTAATATTAGTTCTTTTCTTCAACCAATCACTAATTTTTTCAAAAAAATTATACCTAAAAAAGGTAAATAAATTATGACAACTAATACTTCACAAAAAAGAACTCAATTACATTCAATTGAAGAAGCAATAAACGATATTAGAAATGGTAAAGTTATCATTGTTGTTGATGACGAAAACCGTGAAAACGAAGGTGATTTTTTAGCAGCTGCAGAAAAAACGACTCCAGAAATGATTAATTTTATGGCTACTCATGGTCGTGGGTTAATCTGTGCTCCTCTTACCGAAAATCGTTGTAAAGAATTGGAGTTAAACATGATGGTTAATAATAATACAGATCCTATGGAAACGGGTTTTACTGTGTCTGTAGATTTACGTGGTAAAGGTGTTACAACAGGTATTTCTGCATCAGATAGGTCTTTAACAATACAAGCATTGGTTGATGCAGATACTAAACCATTTGATTTAGCAAGACCAGGTCATATTTTTCCATTAAGAGCTAAAGAAGGAGGTGTTTTAAGAAGAACAGGCCACACAGAAGCTGCTATAGACTTTGCAAGATTAGCGGGTTTAAAACCAGCAGGAGTAATTGTTGAAATTATGAATGAAGATGGTTCTATGGCACGTTTACCAGAACTGCTGAAAGTTGCTAAAAAATTCGATATTAAAATTGTTTCTATAGAAGATTTAGTTGCCTATAGAATGGAACATGATTCTTTGATTGAAAAGAAAGAGGATTTTGAAATTGAAACTCGTTTTGGAAGCTTTAGACTAAGAGCTTATGAGCAAACTACTAATAAACAAATACACATTGCTTTAACAAAAGGTGCTTGGACAAATAATGAGAGTGTTTTAACAAGAGTAAACTCTACACTTGTTAATAATGATATTCTTGGTACACTAACCAATAATGCAGATAAAAAACTAGATCAAATGTTTAAGGTGGTAAATGACGAAGGTAAGGGTGCAATCTTATTTATCAATCAAACAAATCAATCTAAAAATTTATTAAGTAGATTATCTTTTCTTAAAGAGAGTCAGAAAAATGGAGAAATAAAAGCCCCTTCAATTGCTATGGATCAAAGAGATTTTGGAATTGGAGCTCAAATTTTACATGATTTAAATATTAGTAAATTAAAACTAATAACTAATACGCAACAAACAAAAAGAGTGGGTATGATTGGTTATGGTTTAGAAATAGTAGATTACGTTACTTATTAATATTTTAGAATTAATATAAAACTATAACCTTACTTCTACCCCACTTTCTAATTCTACAGCATCGTTGTTTTGTAAAAATAATCTTGCTGTAAGTTTTCCATTTAAAATTACTTTATTGTTTAAAACTTCTAACCAACTTCCTTCTCGCAAACCTAAAACTGGTGTTTCATTAAAAATATGAAACTCTTTTATTCTTGTTGCTCGGGTTTCTCCCATATGGGTAGAACCATGAATAGGATCTAAATAATGTGCATTTATATTAAACGGAATACAACCTAAGGTTGTAAAACTAGGCGGATACACAATGGGCATATCATTGGTGTTTTTCATATTAATCCCACAAATATTACTTCCTGCACTTGTACCCAAATATGGAGTTCCTTTTTCTAGAACCTCTTTCAAAGTAGAAATTAAATTGTTTTTATACAATTGATTTACAAGCTCAAAAGTATTTCCTCCTCCAGTAAAAATAGCCTCTGCTTTTTCTATAGCATCTTTTGGTTTTTTAAATTCATGAATCCCTTTCACATCAATATTAATTTTAATAAATGCTTTTTTCGCAATTTTAGTATAATCATCATAGGAAATTCCACTAGGTCTTGCATATGGAATAAAAAGAATCGTTTTTACATTCTTAAAAAAGACGGCTAATGTTGGTAATAAATACTCTAAGTATCTGCTACCATGAATTGTAGATGTACTGGCAATAATCATTTTCTTCATACTTCAAAAATAATTGTTTTTTATGAGAACTAAAACTTCTTAAAAGAATCTTAAAAATGAAACTAAAACATTCGTTTAACAAAAATTTACAAGACTGTTAATAGATTTTTAAGACTTACTACTCTTTTCTTTGTCAGCATGAAAAAACAACTAGTTAATTGTCTATTACTTTTTATTTCTGCCACTTATGCTCAAGTAGAAAAAACGATAACAGGAAAAGTTGTTTTTGATAACATTGCTGTTTCAGATGTACATATTGTAAATAAGAATACTAATATTGGTACCATAACAAATAAAAATGGTGTGTTCGATATTTCTGCATCATTAGGAGATACTTTACATTTTACTCATATTAATCTCGAAGAAAAATTAGTAGCTATAACAAAAAAAATAATCACTAAAAATAGTTTAGAAATAACACTTGTAGAAAAAACATATGCATTAGATGAAATTGTAATTGGTAAACCTAGAAGTATTTTTTATGTAGATCCTGAATTAATGCCTCCATCAACTGTAAATGCAGCCACACTAAAATTACCCTATGTAAATACTATTCCAAAACAAAATACTTCTATCGTAAAACTTAGATCTGGTGGTGTAGTAAGTTTAGATAACTTAATCAATTCTTTAAATGGTAATAAAAAAAGAATAAAAGAACTAAAAAAAGCAAAACTTGAGGATTCTTCACTTAATAAAATTAGAAAACATTTTACAGATGATTTTTTTATCACAGATTTAAAAATTAATAAAGAAAATATAAACCCTTTTTTAAATTATTGTTTTAAGAAAAACATTGTTTCTTATTTTAATAGAAACGAAAATATAAGACTAACAAAAATCTTAATTGATGAGAGCAAAAAGTTTCCTCAAAAAATTAAAACGGATAGTGTTTTAATATCTATAAAGTAAATTTTTAACAGAAGTTTAAAATAAATTGTACTATTTATTAGAGATAATATCTTTAATTTGTGAAACAACAATAACACTGTATGGTAAAAAAACTACTTACTTTATTTCTTTTTTTATCAGTACTTCTAGTAGTTTTTCTCAAGAAAAAAACAAAATAATTATTGGTACAATTCTAGACTCTTTAGGAATTGTAAAAAACGCAAATATTATCAACTTAAACACTAAACAAGGTACTTTTTCTAGCGATTTAGGATTATTTAGAATTTTTGTTTCAGAGGGCGATTCTATAAGTGTCTCTTCTATACAGCATATCTCAAAAAAATTTTTATTACAAAAGATATAATTCTTAATAAAAAGTTAGACATTCAATTAAAAACAAATGTCTATCAACTGGATGAATTTGAATTAAAAAGACATAATTTAATGGGACGTTTAGGTATAGATTCTAAATCTGTTCCTATAGATAAAAAAGAAAAAACATTAAGAGGTGTTTTAGATTTCTCTAATATAGATTTCTCAAAAAAAGATTTAACAATTGATGAAAATATTAAAGCGAAGCCACCAATAAACAATGTAGACCCTAGTAGCAGGTTTGCGGGCGTTGGAAGTTCTGCTGTTATTCCTTTTAAAGACTCAGAACGTTTATGGGCATTACGAAGAGATTTAGCACAAAAAAAGCTTTTCCTTACAAAATACTTTCTGAACTTGGAGAAAAATTCTTTTTTGATACACTTAAAATTCCTGTTGATAAATATTTTCATTTTCTCGAATATTGCAATCCATTAGGAATCGAAGATTTACATAAAAATGGGAATCTTTTAGAGGTTATAAAAATTTTAAGAAGAGAATCTATCAGTTACCAAAAAATAATAAAAAATGAGTAATTTGGCTCAATAATTGATTTTTTTAGAATACATGAAATTTAAACATACTTTTTTACTTTTATTTATAGTACCACTCTTCTCTTTTTCTGCTCATAAATATTACTTAAGCTTAACTCAAATTAATTTTAAGAGTGAAACTAAATCGGTTCAAATTATTATAAATGTTTTTATGGACGATATAGAAACTGCATTAAATAAAGATTATAATATAAATTTGCAGTTAACTACTAAAGAAGAATTAAAAAATAACGATGTCTATTTTAAAAAGTACTTAAAAGAAAAATTAGCTTTTAAAATAGATGGAGTTGCTAAAGAATATATTTACATTGGTAAAGAATATGATGGCGATTTAGTCTATTTTTATCTTGAATTAGAAAACATAAATAAGGTAAATACTATAGAAGTTACAAATACAATTCTTACAAATCATTTTCCTAATCAACAAAACTTAATAAAATCTAAAATTGGTAAAAAACATAAAAGTATCTTACTAACCAAAGATGAAAGTTATGGGAAATTAAAATATTAATAATCAGTAAATTCAAATAATCAAACACTTATGAAAAAACTAGGAATCTTACTTTTCTCTCTAGTTTTTGTTGCAAATTCATTTGCACAAAAAACAAAACAAGGGCACAAAAACGAAAATAAGTTTAGACAACTAAAACAAGAATTACCAACTCCAAATTTAGAAAGAACAGCATCTGGAGCACCTGGTAAAGAGTACACTCAACAAAAAGTAGATTATGTTATGGACATCATTTTAGATGATGAAAAAACAAAAATTACAGGTTCAGAAACAATTACTTATCATAATAATTCTAAAGACGATTTAGCATACTTATGGGTTCAATTAGACCAAAACATGAGAGCTTCAGACTCTAAAACTCCAGATATTAGCTCTGGTAAAATTCCAAAAAAACTAAGCAAAGTTAGGTTTAACAGAAGTTTCCCTACTACTCCTTTCGATGGTGGTTTTAAAATTACAAGTGTAACCAATACAGATGGTAGTAAATTATCGCATACCATAAACCAAACAATGATGCGCATTAATTTACCGCAACCATTAGCTTCTGGAGCAACTTTTAAATTCAATATTTCTTGGTGGTATAATATTAATAATCATAGAACACAAGGCGGTAGATCTGGATATGAACATTTTACAGAAAATGGAAATAATAATTATGTAATTGCACAATTCTATCCAAGAATGTGTGTGTATGATAACGTTGAAGGTTGGCAAAATGACCAATTTTGGGGAAGAAGTGAATTTGCTTTAGAATTTGGAGATTTTACGGTAAATATAACGGTACCAGAAGACCATATGTTAGGAGCAACTGGAATTTTACAAAATAGAGAAGAAGTATTTTCTAAAAAAGAAATGAAGAGATTTGAAAAGGCAAGAAAAACTTTCGATAATCCTGTAATAATAAGAACACAAAAAGAAGCAGAAAAAATTGAGAAAACAAAAGCTTCTGGTAGTAAAACATGGAGGTTCTATGCAGAAAACGTACGTGATTATGCATTTGCAACTTCAAGAAAATTCATTTTCGATGCAATGGCCGTTAATATTAACGGAAAAACTGTAATGGCAGAATCTCTTTATTCTAAAGAAGCAAATCCATTATATGGAGATCACTCTACAAGAGCAGTAGCTCAAACATTAAAAACTTATTCAAAGTATACTTTTGACTATCCTTACCACAAAGCAATTTCAGTTGATGGGCAAATGGGAATGGAATACCCGCAAATTTGTTTTAACCCTGGAAGACCAAATGCAGACGGTACCTATTCTGATAGAGTAAAATATAGAATGATAAAAGTAACGATTCATGAAGTTGGTCATAACTTTTTTCCAATGATTGTAAATTCTGATGAAAGACAATGGACTTGGATGGACGAAGGTTTAAATTCTTATATGGAAATGTTGGCAGAATTAGATTATGATAAAGATTTCCCAATTACAAGAGGATATCCTAAAAATATTGTAAGATATATGGCTGGAGATCAATCTAGAATAGCACCAATAATGTCTAAAGGAGATAATGTTTATAGTTTTGGAAACAATGCCTATGGTAAACCTGCAACTGCGTTATGGATTTTGAGAGAAACAATTATGGGTAAAGAATTATTTGACCATGCTTTTAAAACATATTCTCAAAGATGGATGTTTAAACATCCTTCTCCTGCAGACTTTTTTAGAACTATGGAAGATGCATCTGGTTTAGATTTAGATTGGTTTTGGAGAGGTTGGTTTTACACAACTGATGTAACAGATATTGGTATTAAAGGAGTAAAAAAATACGCAACCAAAAATGTAGAAAACTCAGTAGAATTTATAGAAGATTCTTCTAAAGGTTTAGGTTTTACAAAAAATCAAGAAAAATATCACTACGAAATAACCTACAATAAACCAGGAGGTTTAGTTATGCCAATAATAGTAGAGTTTACCTACAAAGATGGCTCAAAAGAGAAAAAAACATATCCTGCACAAATTTGGAGATATAATGATAATGAAGTAACTAAAGTATTTTCATCATCAAAACAAATAGAAAGTATTAAATTAGATCCAGATTTAGAAACTGCAGATGTTGATATTTCTAATAACAGTTTCCCAAGAGAAAAAGCGAATAAGTTTGATAAATTTAAGAAGAAAATAAAAGGTTAATTTAAAGTTATTTACTATAAGAAAGCAACATTTAGAAATGTTGCTTTTTTTATTTAAAATTTAGTGTACATAAAAATGATAAAGCTTTGTTAAATTTTTAACATTCTTTAACATATTAACTTACTTATTATTAATTTAGACGTCATTTTAATTCAAATCATAACAAATGAAAAAAATCAGTTTACTAATGTTTTCTTTATTTTTTGTAGCTACTACTGCATTTGCACAAGAGCAGAAAAAAGAAGAGAAAAAAGAAACCCCAAAAGGACACACAGACCAAAACAAATTCAGACAAATGAAGGACGTTTTGGCAACACCAAATGAGCAACATACTGCTTCTGGAGCACCTGGATATAAATATACGCAACAAAAAGTTGATTATATTATGAACATCCGTTTAGAAGAAAGTACAAATATGATTTATGGTGATGAAAAAATCACATATCATAACAACTCTCAAGATAACTTAGAATACTTATGGGTTCAGTTAGATCAAAACATGAGAGCAGATGATTCTAAAACTCCTTTAGCTACTTCTACCGGAGCTTCTGCCTTTTTAACACCAGATAAATTTCAAAGCACTTACATGAAAGAAGGTAAAGGTTTTGGGTTTAATATTGAAAAAGTAGAAAGCAATGGAAATCCATTATCTCACTTTATTAACAGAACAATGATGAGAGTTAATTTACCTACAGCTCTTGCTCCAGGTGAAACTTTTAAATTTAGAATTAAATGGAACTATAAAATTAACAACTCTGTAAAAGATGGAGGACGTTCTGGTTTTGAAGATTTTCCTGATGGAAATAATAACTACACTATAGCTCAATTTTTTCCAAGATTAGCGGTTTACAACAATGTAGAAGGATGGCAAAACATGCAATTCTGGGGGCGTTCTGAATGGGCTTTAGAATTTGGAGATTATGAAGTTAACTTAACTGTACCTGCAGATCATATTGTAGATGCAACTGGAGAACTACAAAACGAAAAAGATGTGTTAACTAAAACACAACGTAAGCGTTTTGAAAAAGCAAGAAAAACTTTTGACAATCCAGTAATGATTGTTACTCAAGCAGAAGCTGAAAAAGCTGAAAAAGGTCGTGCTACAAATACTAAAATATGGAAATTTAAAGCAAAAAATGTTAGAGATTTTGCTTGGGCTTCTTCAAGAAAATACATTTGGGATGCAATGGCTGTAAACATTAATGGTAATACAAAAATGGCAGTATCTTTATATCCTAAAGAAGGAAATCCTCTGTGGGAAGAGCACTCTACAAGAGTTGTTGCAAATACTTTAGAAGAGTATTCTAAATTAACTTTCGATTATCCTTATTCTAAAGCTATTTCTGTACATGCTAAGAATCAAGGTATGGAATACCCAATGATTTGTTTTAATTATGGAAGACCTAAAGCAGACGGAACTTATTCTGATAGAGTAAAAAATGGTATGATTGGAGTTATTACACATGAAGTTGGTCATAACTTTTTTCCTATGATTGTAAATTCTGATGAAAGACAATGGACTTGGATGGATGAAGGTTTAAATTCATTTGTAGAAATTTTAGCTGAGTTGGATTATGATCCAAACTTTAACACTGGTAACTTACCAAAAGATATTGTACGTTATATGGGTGGAGACCAAAATAATATTTCACCAATTATGTCTCAAGGAGATTATGTAAAACAATTTGGACCAAATGCATACACAAAACCAGCCGCTGGTTTATATATGCTACGTCAAACAATAATGGGACCAGAATTATTTGACCATGCGTTTAGAACGTATTCTAAAAGATGGATGTTTAAACACCCAACACCTGCAGATTTCTTTAGATCTATGGAAGATGCTTCTGGTATGGATTTAGATTGGTTTTGGAGAGGATGGTTTTACACTACAGATGTAACTGATATAGGAATTAAAAAAGTAAAACCTTTATACCTTACAGACAAACCAAGTCAAAGAATACAAGATATTATTAAAACAAACCCAAGAGCAAAAGCTTATTTTGAAGGTTTAGGAGATCTTGTTTATATTACTGACAAAAAAGAAGATGCAAACGCAAAAGCATTAGACAACCATATTACTGGTAAAGAAATTCCTTCTTTTATTTATTCTGTAGAGTTTGAAAAACCAGGAGGTTTAGTGATGCCATTAATTGTTGAATTAACTTTTGCTGATGGAACAACTGAAAGACAAACTTTCCCTGCTCAAATTTGGATGAAAAACGATACTTCTGCAAAAAGAGTATTTGCTTCAACTCAAGAAATTAAGAGTATTAAGATTGATCCAGACTTAGAAACTGCAGATGTAGATACTTCTAACAATAGCTGGCCAAAGAAAGAGGCTGATAAATTTGATAAATTCAAAAATAAAGTAAAAGGATAAACCTTTAATTTTATTCATCAAATTAAAATCCGTTTAGATATTTTCTAAACGGATTTTTTTAGTTTTAAATATATGTTAAAAGATAATTATTTCTTGTAAACTATAAAATTGTTAAGTTTTGTAAAAAAACCGTTTAGAGCTAGAACTCTAAACGGTTTAAATATATTTTTTACCACTTATTATGAATCAATCAAAATCAGTATTCATTTTAAGATAATCTAAAAATTCTCTTTTTGTTTCTTTTTCTTTAAACTTACCACCAAATTCTGCTGTAACTGTAGAACTTTCTATGTCTTTTATACCTCTAGAGTTAACACATAAATGTTTTGCATCTATAACACAAGCTACATCTTCTACTCCTAATGCTTCTTGCATTGCTTGTACAACTTGCATTGTTAAACGTTCTTGCACTTGTGGTCTTTTAGAAAAGTACTCTACAATTCTATTCATTTTTGATAGACCAATTACCTTACCATCAGAAATATAAGCAACATGTGCTCTACCAATTATAGGTAATAAATGATGTTCGCAAGTAGAATATACAACGATATTCTTCTCAACCAACATTTCGCCATAATTGTAATTATTATCAAATGTAGATGCTTTTGGCATATTTGCAGGATTTAATCCCATAAATATCTCATTTACAAAAGATTTAGCTACTCTTTTTGGAGTACCTTGTAAACTATCGTCTGTTAAATCCATTCCTAAAGTGGTTAAAATATCTTTAACACTTTCTTGGATTCTATTAATTTTTTCTTCATCAGAAATATCAAAAGCATCTGCTCTTAATGGAGTTTTTGCAGATGTACCTACATGATTTTCTCCTATTTCTTCACTTCTTTCTTCATTCATTTTGCTGCTCAATTCAAACATTTCAATCTATATTAAAGTGCAAATTTACGTGTTTGCAACGTATTATTTTAATTTTTGTATCAATTATAGTTATGTTTCTATAAACATAGCTATAATTAACATTCTATACTTGGTATTCTTTATACAAAATTTCTAAAAGGAAATTTCAATCGAACAGACACATTCTTAATATTACCAGTTAAATACTGTCACATCGAGTGATTTTGATTTTAGCAAAATTGTATCGAGATGTTTATTAATTTTAAAAAACTACTTTAATTTTTCTATTAATTCTTCTAAAGAACAATTTGTTTGTTCTCCAGAACTCATGTTTTTTAATATAAATACCTCATTTTCTACTTTAGAAACAACAAATTCTATTGCTCTATTAGAAACATATTTCCATTGTCGTTTTTGTGCCTTATTACTTTCACCTAAATCAGGATAAAATTCACTTTTTACATTTTTTTCTCTTAAGCTTTTAATTGCTTTCATTTTAATAACATCTGTAGTTGCATCAAAATTTAAGAAAATAACTTTAGGTTTAGGCAAAGCAACTGTTTTAAACAATTCTAGTTCTTCTAAAACTAAATAAATTCTATCTAATCCAAAAGATATTCCAACACCAGAAACATCTTTTAAACCAAAAACTCCCGTTAAATCATCATATCTTCCACCACCACCAATAGAACCCATTTTTACACTTTTTGGTGCAGCAACTTCAAAAATTGCACCTGTATAATAATTTAATCCTCTAGCAAGAGTAACATCCACTTCTAATACAGCAGTTTCTAAACCTAATGTTTCTATAGAATTAATTACAAAACGAAGTTCTTCTACTCCACTTTTCCCTTCTTCAGATGTTTGTAACATCGCTTCTAAAGAAGTTAATTTATCTTGGTTAGAACCATCAAAACTAAACAAAGGTTCTACTTTTTCGATAGCCTCTTCTGTAATTCCTTTTGATAGCATTTCTTTTACGACACCTTCTTTACCAATTTTATCTAATTTATCTAAAGCTACAGTAAAATCGATTAATTTATCTTGTGCTCCAATAACCTCTGCAATACCAGATAATATTTTTCTATTGTTTATTTTAATGGTTGTACCAGCTAAACCTAACTTTGTAAAAACAGTATCATACAATTGAATAAACTCTACTTCTTGCCAAAGCGATTTACTACCAACTACATCTGCATCACATTGAAAAAACTCTCTAAAACGTCCTTTTTGAGGTCTATCTGCTCTCCAAACTGGTTGTACTTGATAGCGTTTAAAAGGAAATGTAATATCGTTTTGGTGCTGTACAACATATCTTGCAAAAGGTACAGTAAGATCGTATCTTAATGCTTTTTCTGAAATTTGAGAAGTAATTCTTATAGATCTTTTATTCTCATATAAAAAGTCTACTAATTTTTCAACAGTATCAAAATCTCTCATTGCAAACTTATGAGTAAACTTTATGTCTAATAAGTTTTTTACAACTAACTCATCTTCTAACAGGCTAAATTTATCTTTTATTTTACTTTTTAAATAAAAGATAACGTTTGTTTTAAATTCTGAATTATAATAATCATCTTTTCCAAAATTATTATCAGAAATATATTTATTAATTAAATCTCTAATTAAATTTACTTCCTTTTTTAAGGAGTTTTTAAATTCGTGTAAATCATCAGCTTTCTTTAGAAAATCACCAGAATTTAAAATTTTAAAAATTAAACGATCTCCTTCTTCACCATATTTTCCCATTAAAGTAGATGAATTTTCAAAACTTGGTGTTTCTATCGGTTGAAAACCGAAAGTTTCAAACGCTGTTTTAATCGTATTCATAATATACGTACGATTAGCTACTTCTGTAGGTGAAAAATCTCTTGTTCCTTTTGGTATGCTTGGTTTCATAAAAATCAGTTATCAGTATTCTTTTATCAATTATCTGTTTTAAAATATTAATTAGTAATTGATAATTGAAGTGGCAAATATCGTGAAAAACTTAGAAATGTTACAAAAGAGAATCGATTTTATTTCTGAATCTTAAAGCGTGAATAGAAGCGTTTAATTCAAAACCTAAAAGTAAAATAATTGCGTTTAACCACACAAATAGCATCAATATTAAAAGCGTACCAATTGAGCCATATAATTGATTGTATTGCGCAAATTTAAGAACATAAATACTAAATAAATAAAAGGTACATAAAGATAAAATAGTTGTTAAAATTGCACCTGCAGAAAAGAACCTGGTTTCTTTACCTTGCTTTGTTCCGTATCTAAAAAGTAAAGAAACTATGGTAAAAATCATCACTAAAAAGATAAAACCTCGTCCGTAATAAAACAGATTTAAATCACTGGTATTTAACCAACCTCTTTCGTCTATTTTGGTTAATGCTACTTGATATAGTATAACTAAAATTATAGTAATTATTAAGAATAATGATGTTAAAAGAGAAACAGCCAAAGAAACAAAGTAAGATTTAAAAACATTTCTTACATCTGTTATATGATACGAATACTCAAAACCACCAAAAATGGCATTTATTCCATTTGTCATTAAAAAAATGGAGAGCAAAAAACCAAAAGATAACAAACCACCATATTGATTGTTAATAATATCGCCAATTACAAGGTTAACTGCTTCAAAAGTTTGCGGTGGCAAAATATCTTGTATAAACGAAAAAAGTCCGTCTTGAAAACCATCTATTGGTATGTAGGGAATTAGCGTTAAAATAAATAATAGAAATGGAAAAACTGCCATAAAAAAACTAAAAGCAATTCCGCCAGCTCTTGTAGTTAAAGCACCTTCTACAATACCTATAATGTACATTTCTATTACATCATATAAAGACATACCTTGCAAACCTGGAATTTTTATTTTCTTCCCAAATTGCACCAAAACATTTACGATTGGTATTTTTTCTAGTTTGTCTTCTATTTCTTTACTCATTTTTTTGTGATAAAGTCTCAAGGTAGCAAAGCTACAAAGTGGCAAAGTTTTAAAGCTAGTTTCTTTTAGATTTTATACTTCTTATAAAACTAGATAACATTCTTTCAATTTCTCTTGATAGCTCATATAATTCTTCAAAAATTTCTTTTTTGATAAACTTAAATTAAAAGCAATTTCTAATTGGGTTTGTAATTCAAAAAGTGATGCGAAAGCAATATTTAAAAAACGAAGATAATCATTGATTCCTTGTCTTCCATAACCTTCAGAAATATTACTTGGTACAGAAACTGCAGATCTTCTAATTTGAGATATTAAACCGTAAACTTCTTCTTTTGGAAATGATTTAGAAACTTTATAAATTTCATTAACAAAACTCATAGATTTTTGCCAAACCAATAAATCTCTAAACGTTTTCATATCTTTCTCTTAATTAGTTACAAAGTTAAAGTTAGTAACAAGGTTACAAAGCAAGACTCTGTTACTTTACACCTCTTTAACTTTTTAACTTTGCTGTTTTTTACTCAACAATAACTTTATATTCTGATAGTAAACCAACAACATTATCCTTACTAAACTTCGCTCCTTTTAACTTATTCTCAACTGGATTGATTTCAAAATTAAAAGCGGTTCTAAAATCTGATTTTTCAAGACTTGTTCTATCAAAAATAGTCAATTTTAAATCGCAATTATCAAAAATAGAACTTGTTAAAACCGTTTCTGTAAAATCTACCTCTTGTAAATTACAATTAGTAAATTTAGTATTCGGTATTTTTAATTGATAAAAACTAGAAAAGTTTAATTGACATTCTTTAAAAGAAAACTGCAATAAAAAAGAATCACACTCATTAAACTTTACTCCTATCATTTTGCAATTAATAAAAGCTACCTCTTTAAAAGCAGTATCTTTTATAATAGTATTACTAAAATTACAATCTATAAATTCACACTCTACAAACTGAATGTTAGATGCATGAATTCCTTCGAAATTACAATTTAAAAAGGTACAATTATCATATTCTCCTTTTTTAATCTTCGTTTTAGTATAATCAACTTTAGAATATTCTTCGCTATCAAAAAAATGTTCCATTTTTTAGTATTAATGTTAAAAAGTTAAAAGTTTATATAGTACTTGTACTTTACAAATTTCTACTTTTAAAACTTTATAACTATTTTTAAATCGCTTTCAAACTTAAATCTAAATTATAAACAGAATGCGTTAATGCACCAGAAGAAATAAAATCTACACCACATTCTGCGTATTTTCTAATTGTATCTTCATTAATACCTCCAGAAGATTCAGTTAAACAAGTATCACCAATTAATGCAACTGCTTTTTTTGTGTCTTCATAATTAAAGTTATCAATTAAAATTCTGTAAACACCATCAACAGATAATATTTCTTTAATTTCTTCTAAACTTCTAGCTTCGACAATAATTTTAATATCAATATTATTAGCTGCTAAATATTTTTTTGTTTTTGTAATTGCCGCTGTAATTCCGCCAGCAAAATCGATATGATTATCTTTTATCATTACCATATCATACAAAGCAAACCTATGGTTTTCTCCTCCACCAATTTTTACAGCCCATTTTTCTAGCGCTCTAATTCCTGGTGTTGTTTTTCTAGTATCTAAAACTTTGGTTTTTGTGCCTTCTAATAATCCTGCAAAAAATGCTGTTTTTGTTGCAATTGCACTCATTCTTTGCATTGCATTTAAAACCAAGCGTTCTGCCATTAAAATGGATTGTGATTTACCTGCAACATAAAAAACAACATCTCCATATTTTACTTTATCACCATCATTTATAAAAGTTTCTACTTGCAAATCTGTATCTACATACTTAAAAACTTGTTTTGCAAATTCTACACCAGCAATAATTCCTTCGTCTTTAACTAAGAGTTTTGCTTTCCCTGTAGCATCTGCAGGTATACAAGAAAGTGATGTATGATCTCCATCGCCAATATCTTCTCTTATAGCATTTTTTATAATAAGGTCTAATTCGTTTTCAAATTGTTCTTTTGATATCATATTTTTTTATTCTGATGTAAAAATAGCAATGATTTTTAATTTTTTGTTACTTCTAATGATTTTATGTTTTAAAACTGATAAATAAAAAGACTTTTAGCTACAATTTCGATAGAAATCGAAATCACTCGAAGTAACAGAATTCCTAAATTTTACGTTTAAGTTATCAAGGATTTTTACATCAGTTAAAATTCTTTTTTGAGAATTTTATAACGAGATGTTATTTGAATTCGTAATTTTGAAACATGAAAATTAAGCTGCTTGCAATTGGTAAAACGGATAACAAACAATTAATTGCTTTAATTGATGAATATAAGAATCGATTAAAACATTATATAAAGTTTGAATTAGAGATAATACCCGACATTAAAAATGTTAAGAATTTAAGCGAAATTCAACAAAAAGAAAAAGAAGGTGAATTAATTTTATCTAAGTTACAAAACACAGATAATTTAGTTTTGTTAGATGATAAAGGAAAACATTTTACATCAATTGAATTTAGTAAATATTTACAGAAAAAAATGAATTCTGGTATTAAGCAATTGGTTTTGGTTATTGGCGGACCTTATGGTTTTTCTGATGCTGTTTATAAAAAATCAATCGGAAAAATATCTTTATCTAAAATGACATTTTCTCATCAAATGATTCGCCTTTTTATAGTTGAGCAACTGTATAGAGGTTTTACTATTTTAAAGAACGAGCCTTATCATCATGAATAATTAAAAATATGTTTTACTATTAAATTTATTACATTTACTAAAAAAAGAAATGAAAATTAAATTACTATTCATTTTGCTTGTTTTTGCCTCCTTAAAACTAGCATCTCAAAGTAACAAAACAAGAATTTATTTAGATAAAGACAATAACCTCATTCCTATGATTGAGTATGTGCAAAAATGTAATTCATATTTATACAAGTGCTCAAAAAAAGAAAACGATTCGCTTTTAATAAATACCGCTTTTTTACAATTTAAATTTGGTAAATTATCCCTTAAAGAAAACAGCCAATTAAGAAAGTATTTAGCTAAAAAAATGAATAATAAAAATTTATTAAAGGCTGCAATTATTATAAATCATAAAAAAGAGCTTTTAGGTTTTCATAAAATTCCGGTTAACGACACATTAACTCATGGTCGTTTTCCTAAAACAGAAAAAGAATTTAATCTTAGAAACTTAAATATAGATAATTACAAAAAGAAATGTAGTACTCTTATGAGTTCTAATAATGCCATTACTTTAAACACATATATTAAAAACTCAGGTTATACTTTTAAAAACAAAAGCTATAACTGGTATAAAGTAAATATGTTAACTTCTATCTTTAAGAATAAATCTGGAGTTTTAATTTTAAAACCAGATGGAGAATACTTTTTAAACCAAGGCTTTATGCTAAATGATTATGCTAAAACTTTATTATCTAATTATGATTGGAATACATTTACAAATCATTATAAAAATGCATTAGCTAGCAATGTTAAACATAGAACTTCATTTTTTAAGTTTGATAAATACAAAGGATCTAGTGTAGTTTTTATCGATGAAAAAAGTTTTAAAAACAGAGGTAACCTTACTGAATTTAAAAAAAGTATTAGAAGTCAAGGAAACAGGAATCTTGTAATAAGAGATCGTAGTGAAATGAAAGCTTATAGAAACGAAATGGTAGCTAAAATTAGTGGCTATTGTTATAGTAAAAGTTATTAAAAATAATATGAAATTAGTCTTTGCAACAAATAACTTAAATAAATTAGCAGAAGTTCAAAAAATGCTTCCAGAATCTATACAATTACTAAGTTTAAAAGACATTAATTGTTTTGAAGAAGTTGATGAAACTGAAACTACCTTAGAAGGAAATGCTCAATTAAAAGCAGATTATATTACAAACAAATTTGGATACAACTGTTTTGCAGATGATACAGGTTTAGAAGTTGATAGTTTAGAAGGGAAACCTGGAGTTTATTCTGCTCGGTTTGCTGGTGAACCTAGTAATTCTGAAAATAATATGCAAAAACTAATTTTAGATTTAGAAAATAAAACGAATAGAATAGCACAATTTAGAACTGCAATTTGCTTAAATATTGATGACAATCAATATCTTTTTGAAGGAATTTGTAAAGGTGAAATTCTAACCAAAAAACAAGGGGTAAAAGGATTTGGTTACGATCCTATATTTAAACCAGAAGGTTATACAACTTCTTTTGCAGAAATGTCTTCAGAAGAAAAAAACACCATTTCTCATAGAGGAATTGCTGTTCAAAAATTAGTTGCATTTTTATCTAAATATTAGTCTTAAATTTGTTTTAGAGTTGTTAAGAGGTAAACCTATTTTTTTTACTGATTTAACACGACCTTTATAAATGGAAAACAAATCGTATTTAAAACACTTTATAACCTTATCCGTTTTACTAATAGTTTTGTTTTTTGCAAATATTAGTTTAGGTTCTGTTAGTATACCTATTAAAGAAATTTTAAAAACATTAACTGGTGGTATTACAACAAAAGAAAGTTGGGAAATTATTGTCCTAAATTTTAGACTTCCTAAAGCAATTACAGCCATTTTAGTAGGATCTGGTTTGTCTATTTGTGGGTTATTAATGCAAACACTTTTTAGAAATCCTTTAGCAGGTCCTTTTGTACTTGGTATTTCTTCTGGCGCAAGTTTAGGTGTTGCTCTATTAATTTTAGGGTCATCTTTATTTGGTGGTTTTTTCTTATCAAGTTCTATCTCTAATTGGTCTTTACCAATCGCTGCAAGTTTAGGTTCTTTTTTAGTTTTATCTGCTGTAATTATTGCTGCTAATAAAGTGCGTAACACTATGTCTATTTTAATTATTGGTTTAATGTTTGGCAGCTTAACTTCTGCAATAATAAGTGTTTTAGCTTATTTTTCTGAAGCCAAACAAATACAACAATATTTATTTTGGAGTTTTGGTAGTTTAGGTAATTTAACTTGGAATGAATTATTGGTTTTTGGCCTTATTTATTGCATTGGAATTATTGGTGCTATTTCTGTTATTAAACCTTTAAATAGTTTTTTACTTGGAGAAAATTACGCTAAAAGCCTTGGCATAAATATAAAAAAGAGTAGAAATATTATTTTACTGATTACAAGTTTACTCACAGGTGTAATTACTGCTTTTTCTGGCCCAATTGCTTTTGTTGGTTTAGCAGTACCACATATTGCAAGAATGTTGTTTACAACATCTAATCATAAAATACTTATACCTTCTACAGCAATAATTGGTGCTATTGTATTGTTAATTTGCGATGCTATTGCACAATTACCAACAAGTGAGTTTACACTACCAATTAATGCTATAACATCTCTTTTTGGAGCACCGGTTGTTATTTGGTTATTAATTAGAAAAAAGAAAATATTTGTTTAATTAAGTATAGTATGATAGAAAAACTTAAAAATAAAGAGCCTCGTATTTCAGAGAAAATTAGAGAAATCTTTCAACAATCCTATAAAATTGAAGCAGAAATACTAGAAGCAACAGATTTCCCGCCATTAAAAAGAACTTTAGAAAATTTTATCAATTCAGATACCGAGTTTTATGCATATATTAAAAATAATAAATTTGCTGGCGTTATAGAAATTGATAAAAAACCAAACTATGTTCACATTCAGAGCTTAGTAGTAAATCCTCTAAATTTTAGACAAGGTATAGCAAGTGAGTTAATGAATTTTACATTAAACCACTTTAAATCAAAATTATTTGTAGTAGAAACTGGTTATAAAAACGAACCTGCATCAAACCTATACAGAAATTTTGGTTTTATAGAAGTTAAACAATGGGAAACAGATTTTAATATTAGAAAAGTAAAATTTGAACTTTTAAAAAAGTAATATTATTTTAAAAAAAACAAAACATACAATCGTTCTAAAAACCGATAATTTATCTATAGGTTATCAATTCAAAAAAGCACAAAACATTGTAGCTTCTAATATTAACTTGTCTTTTAAAAAAGGAGAGTTAATTACTGTTTTAGGTAAAAACGGAATTGGTAAATCCACTTTATTAAGAACAATTGCTAAGGTACAAGAACCATTAAACGGCGCTGTATTAATCAAAAATAAAAGTTTAGAAAATTATACAAATCAAGAATTATCTACTTCTTTAAGTATGGTTTTAACAGAAAGGCTTCCAGAAAGTCAATTAACTGTTTTTGAACTTGTAGCTCTTGGTAGACAACCTTATACTAATTGGATTGATAAATTATCTGAAACTGATATACAAAAAACTAATTGGGCTATTAAACAAACTGAAATTCAGCATTTAAAAAACAAGCGTTTTTATGAATTAAGTGATGGTCAATTACAACGAGTTTTAATAGCAAGAGCCTTAGCACAAGACACCGAAATAATTATTTTAGATGAACCAACAGCACATTTAGATTTACATCACACAATCAAAATTTTTACCTTATTAAAAAATTTGGTAGAAAAAACTTCAAAAACAATTATACTGTCTTCACACGAGGTAAATTTATCTATAAAATTTGCTGATAAAATTGTTTTATTTACAAATTCAAAAATATATTTTGGAACTTCAAATGAATTAATGGAACAAAACGCTTTCGAAAATTTATTTCCTAAAGAAATTGTTAATTTTAACAGAAATTTACAACAATTTATCATTAACAAGAACTAATTTTGAAGACTCTGTAACTTTTTGTTACATTTGAATACTTATATACCAAATTTAAACACTTTTTAATAATGAAAAAAATTATTTATTGTGCTAGCTTATTAGCTTTTGCAGCTTGTAGTTCTAGTAAAGATGCTTCTAAAAAAAATGAAGCAAATGTAGATCAAGCAGCAAAATATGCAGCTACAATTACATCAAAAGAGCTAAGCGAACACTTATACACTTATGCTTCTGATGAATTTGAAGGTAGAGAAACTGGAGAACCAGGTCAAAAGAAAGCCGTTGAATATTTAAAAGACCATTATGTTTCTTTAAAAATTCCTTCTCCAATTTCTAAAACAGATTATTTTCAAGAAGTTCCTTTAGTAAAACAAGGTACTCCAGATATTAATTTTACTGTAAATAGTAAAAGTTTTAAAGTTGTAGATGATGTTGTATCTGTAGGTAAGGGTTATAATGCAACAATAAATGAGAACGAAATAGTATATGCAGGTTATGGTATAGAAGATGAAAAATACTCTAGTTATAAAGGATTAGACGTTAAAGGCAAAGTAGTATTAATTAAAGCAGGAGAACCAAAAAACGGTGATACTTATACTGTTTCTGGTTCAAACAAAGCTTCTCAATGGTCTACAAGACAGCAGTATAGCGCTAAAAGAAAAGCAGCTATGGAAAAAGGAGCTAAAGCAATTTTGTTATACAGCCCGCAAATTTACCCATTAGTAGCAAGACAATATGGAGGTTCTGGAGGTAGAATGGCTTTAGATAAAGAAGATAAAAAAAGTGAAAAATTCTTTTACTTTTTTGTAAACACCTCTCTTGCTACTGCAATTTTACCAACAATAGAAACTGAAACTGAATCAAAAGTTTTAAACACACCAGTAAGTTTTACATTTACAGAGAAATCTGAAAAATTTAATTCAGAAAATGTTGTCGCTTATATAAAAGGATCTGAAAAGCCAGATGAAGTTTTAGTAATTTCTGCACATTTAGATCATGAAGGTATTAAAGATGGTAAAGTTTATAATGGTGCAGATGATGATGGTTCTGGAACTGTAGCTTTAATGGAAATTGCTGAAGCTTTTAAATTGGCTGCAAAAAACGGACAAACACCAAAACGTTCTATTTTATTTTTACATGTAACTGGTGAAGAAAAAGGTTTATTAGGTTCTAGCTATTATGCAGATGTAGATCCTCTTTTCCCTATTGCAAATACGGTTGCAAACCTTAATATTGATATGATTGGTAGAACAGATCCTAAAAGAAAAGAAGGAGACAGAAATTATATTTATTTAATTGGTAGTGATAAATTAAGTACTGAACTACATAACATCTCTGAAGAAGTAAACAAGAAATATATGAATGTAGAGTTAGATTACACTTATAATGATGAAAACGACCCAAATCGTTTTTACTATAGATCTGACCACTATAACTTTGCTAAAAACAATGTACCAGTAATCTTTTATTTTAATGGAACTCATGACGATTATCACCAACCAAGTGATACTCCTGATAAAATTGAATACGATTTATTAGAGAACAGAACACGTTTAGTTTTCCATACTGCATGGGAATTAGCAAACAGAGAAAACAGGATTGTTGTTGACAAGGCTGTAGAAAAAAATAAACAACAGAAAACAATCTCCAAAATGATTAAGACCTCACAATTTATTTGTGGGGTCTTTTCTATTAAAAAAATAAAAGGTTTTAACTAATTTCGCTCCAAATTTTTGAAGTTTTAGACAATACTACATACGCTATTTTAATATTAGTATTTTCTGGTTTCGATAAATTAGAATCTTCTTGTAAAACATCAATTGCAGTATTTCTAGCAGCTACTAAAATTTTAGTATCTTTTACAACATCTGCAATTTTTAAGTTTAAAACACCACTTTGCTGTGTTCCCATTAAGTTTCCAGGGCCACGCAATTTTAAATCTACCTCAGCAATTTTAAAACCATCAGTAGTATCTACCATTGTTTTTAAACGTGTTTTTCCTTCTTCAGACAATTTATAACTAGAAAGTAAGATACAATAACTCTGGTCTGCTCCTCTACCAACTCTACCTCTTAATTGATGCAGTTGACTTAACCCAAATCGTTCAGAGCTCTCAATAATCATAACACTAGCATTTGGTACATTTACCCCTACTTCTATTACAGTTGTTGCTACCATAATTTGAGTTTCGCCTTTTACAAAACGTTGCATTTCGTATTCCTTATCCGCGGGTTTCATTTGACCATGAACAATACTTATTTGATATTTAGGAGGTGGAAACTCGCGAGAAACACTTTCATATCCGTCCATAAGGTCTTTATAATCCATTGCTTCAGATTCCTTTATTAATGGATATACAATATACACTTGCCTCCCTTTTTCAATTTCATCTCTCATAAATTTAAAAACAGATAAACGATTGCTATCAAAACGATGTACTGTTTTTACTTCTTTTCTTCCAGGTGGTAATTCATCTATAACAGAAATATCTAAATCGCCATAAACAGACATTGCTAATGTTCTAGGTATTGGAGTTGCAGTCATTACTAAAATATGAGGCACAACAGTATTTTTCTTCCATAATTTAGATCTTTGAGCAACTCCGAATCTATGTTGTTCATCAATAATTGCAATTCCGAGGTTTTTAAACTGCACTTTATCCTCTAACAAAGCATGCGTACCAATTAAAATATGAAGTGTTCCGTCTTCTAAATTAGCATGAATTTCTCTTCTTTTTTTTACTCTTACTGATCCAGTTAATAAATCAACTTTTATATTCATGCCCTCAACCATTTCTGCAATGGCATGATAATGCTGTGTGGCTAAAATTTCTGTTGGCGCCATAATAGTTGCTTGAAAACCATTATCTATTGCCAAAAGCATTGTTAATAATGCTACAATGGTTTTACCAGATCCAACATCACCTTGTAAAAGTCTATTCATATGTGCACCAGAAGCTACATCTTTTCTAATTTCTTTAATAACTCTTTTCTGAGCATTAGTAAGATCGAAAGGTAGTTTTGTACTATAAAACTCATTAAAAACGGCACCAACATTTTCAAACAGAAAACCTTTAATTTTTGTTTTATTAATGAGTTTCTTTCTAAGTAATTGCAACTGAATAAAAAACAGCTCTTCAAATTTTAATCTATTTTGTGCTTTGGCTAAATTTTCTTGACTTTTAGGAAAGTGAGCATTTAATAATGCATCACGTTTAGACATCAATTTAAAATTGTCTATAATATCGGGTGATAAAGTTTCTGTAATTGAATCAAAAAATTGTTTTAATAAATTCTGAATATATGTACGTATCAATTTATTTGAAACTCCAGAGTTTGTTAATTTCTCTGTTGATGGATATACAGGTTGCATTTTGGTTTGCAATTTTTTCTTATACTCACTAACCAACTCTAACTCTGGATGCGGAATACTAAAACTACCATTATAATGATTCAATTTACCATAAACCACATAAGGTTCATTTACTTTTAAAGCATCTTTAATCCATTTTTGCCCTTTAAACCAAACCAACTCCATAGAACCTGTAGCATCTTGAAAAGTAGCTACTAACCTACTTCCTCTTTTTTGAGCAACAGATTTTACACGTGTAATTTTACCTACAATTTGTACTTCAGATGAATTTGGTTGTAAATCTTTTATTGCATAAAAAGCAGTTTTATCAATATACCTAAAAGGAAAAAAGTTTAATAAATCGTTACATGTTTTAATACCTAGCTCTGTATACAAAAGGGTTGCCCTTTGTACACTTATACCGTTTAAATATGTAATTGGATAACTTAAATTCAATTTAGAAAGATATGAATAACGAAAGTACAAAATACCTTTTATTTCACGTATATTTGCACCCCATTATTCAATAAAAAAATGAGATTACATAGAAACTTAACTTTTGCTGTAATAGACAGTATTAGAGATATATTTAACGAAGGAGTTTACGCAGATAAGGCTGTAGAAAAAGCTTTAAAACGAGATAAACGTTGGGGAGCAAGAGATCGTAAATTTGTTGCAGAAACTATTTACGAAATTGTACGTTGGAACCGATTATATGCAGAAATTGCAGAAGTAAACATACCTTATGATAGAGATAATATTTGGAGATTGTTTTCTGTTTGGTGTATTTTAAGGGGAATTAAATTACCAGATTGGAATCAAATTGGAGATGTACCAGAAAGACGTATAAAAGGTCGTTTTGCAGAATTATCTAAAACAAGAAAATATAGAGAATCTATACCAGATTGGATGGATGAATTATGTATTTCTGAATTAGGTGAAGAAGTTTGGACCAAAGAAATTGCTGCTTTAAATATACAAGCTAGTGTTATTCTTAGAACAAACACCTTAAACATTTCTAGAGAAATACTTCAAAAGAAATTAAAAGCTGAAGATGTAATTACAGAAATTGTACCTCATCATCCAGATGCTTTAATTTTACCAGAAAGAGCAAACGTGTTTAGAACTGAAGCTTTTCATAATGGTTTTTTCGAAGTTCAAGATGCTTCATCTCAATTAGTAGCTGCTTATTTAGATGTTAAACCAGGAATGAAAGTTGTAGATACTTGTGCTGGTGCTGGTGGTAAAACATTGCATTTATCTGCCTTAATGGAAAATAAAGGACAAGTGATTGCTATGGATATTTACGAAAGTAAGCTTCGTAAGTTAAAAGTAAGAGCAAAAAGAAATAAAGCACATAATATAGACATGCGTGTAATGAGACTCTACAAAACCTATTAAGAAATTACACGGTAAAGCAGATAGAGTTTTAATTGATGCTCCTTGTTCTGGTTTAGGAGTAATTCGTAGAAACCCAGATTCTAAATGGAAATTACAACCAGAATTTATAGATAATATTAAAAAAGTACAACAAGATGTATTGCAACAGTATTCTAAAATGGTAAAACCGGGCGGAAAAATGGTGTATGCAACTTGTTCTATTTTACCTTCAGAAAATCAAGATCAAGTTAATACTTTCTTAACATCTGAAGCCGGAAAAGATTTTACCTTTGTATCTGATAAAAAAGTATTAGCTCATATTTCTGGTTTCGACGGATTTTATATGGCTTTATTAGAAAAAAATAAATATCACCTGTTTTCATTGCTAGAAGTAGGTTTTATATTGCTGAAAAAGAAATTGTTTGTTTCAATAATTTTTTAAATTTTATAATATGATAAAAAAAGACTTTCAACTCTTATCCTTTTATTTTTAGCAACAGTTACATTTTCGCAACAAAGTTATTATAGCGATGTAGATTTAACATTATCTGGTACAGCTTTAAAAGATGCATTAGCAGCAAAAATTATAGCTACACATACTAGAACTTTAGAATACTCAAGTAGCGGACCAGATGTTTGGGATGCTACAAGAGCTACAGATGAAAACACTTCTAATGATAGAGAAGTTGTTTTATATTATGGTTGGGAAGATGGATCTGACCAAGATAGTACGAATGATCTTTATAGAGATAAAAACTTACAAGACAGCGGTAGTGGAGCTACTTTTGTTTGGAATAGAGAACATGTTTTTCCAAAATCTTTAGCAAACCCAAAATTGGATACTGATATACCCGGACCTTCTACAGATGCTCACCATTTAAGAGCAGCAGATAGAGGAAGAAACTCTGCTAGAAATAACAGAAAATATGGTAGAGGAACAGGAAACTCTGATTATTCTTCAGTCGATTTTCATGAAGGTTTAGATGGCCCAAATACTGCTGCTTGGTATCCTGGTGATGATTGGAAAGGAGATGCTGCAAGAATGATTATGTATATGTATTTACGTTACGGTACCGTTTGTTTACCAACTGCAGTTGGTGTTGGTAGTAATGAGTTTACACAAGACGAAATGATCGATTTATTTTTGCAATGGAATGTAGAAGACCCAGTTTCTCAAATAGAAATTGATAGAAATACATATCATGAAAACACAGCTAATACTGCTGCACAAGGAAATAGAAACCCTTTTATAGACAACCCTTATTTAGCAACAAGAATTTGGGGAGGAAACTCTGCAGAAGATAGATGGGATTATTATATTAGTACAGATACGGAAGCACCTACTACTCCAACAAATGTAACTTTAAGTAATATTAGCTTAAATTCTATTACTGTTAATTGGGATGCTTCAACAGATAATAAAGGTGTAACGGGTTACAATGTTTATATTGATGGTGTGTTAAAGACACAAACAACAAATACAAACACTACTTTTTCTAACTTAGAAACAAATACTTCTTATAATTTTACAGTTGTAGCTAAAGATCTTATAAACAATATGTCTGCAACAAGTACAGCTGTAAACGGAACAACTTTACAAGATACAGAAGCGCCAACAATACCAACTAACTTAGTTGTTAGTGAAGAAACAGACTCTTCTTTTAAAGTAACTTGGTCAGCATCTACAGATAACAATGCAATTAGTAGTTACGAAATTTATGTAGATAATACTTTAAATGGTACATCTGCAAATAATGTATATACAATTACTGGTTTAAGCACATCTACAACTTATGCTGTAGAAATAGTAGCTGTAGATACTGATAATAATAAATCTGCAAAAAGCGCAACAGTAAACGCAACAACAACTGCAGGAACTTCTAACGGAATAACAGAATTATTTATATCTGAATACGTTGAGCCAGATGGAGGAAATAATAAAGCCATTGAAATAGTTAATCTTACTGCTTCAACTATTAATTTATCTGAATATAGCATACAAAAACAACATAATGGAAGTTCTTGGGTAGATGATTTTAATTTAGGTAATACTAACATTGTACCTGGTGATGTATTTGTGATAATTAATGGAGGTGCAGACGATGCTACTTTAATTGCAGAAGCAGATTTAGTCCGCGCAAACAATACTTCTACAAATAATGGTTCTCCAATGAATTTTAATGGAAATGATCCTATAGGGTTATTTAAAAATGGGGTTTTGGTAGATATAATTGGTCAAGTAGGAAACTCTAGTAGTCATATAGAAAATAAAACTTACAGAAGAAAAGCTTCAATATTATCTAATAATACAACTTACACAGTAAACGAATGGGATGTTTTAGCTGCTAATACATTTACAGGAATTGGTAGTCATGATTCTACTTTAAGTACAGAAGAATCTTCTTTAATTTCTTTTAAAATGTATCCGAACCCTACAAACGGTAACAAAGTATTTTTTGAAACTACAAAAAACTTAACGATTAAAGTTTACAATATTGTAGGTAAGTTAATTCTAGAAAATAAAGTTAGTAGTTCTAAAAATCAACTAGATATTACAACATTATCAAAAGGAATTTATTTTATAAAAATAGATTCTGATAAAAACTCTGAAATTAAAAAATTAATAAAGAATTAAACTATGATTAAAAAATTACTCTTAATACTATTTATTACAAGTTTAGGAAGCGTTAATGCGCAATTAACACCTCCATCAGAATTGCAATCTTATTATAATAATGTAGATTTCTCACTTACAGGAATTCAATTATTTAATGATTTAGCTACAAAAACTATTTCTAAACATACTAATATTTTAGAATACGGACAAAGACACAACTACTTATACAATGCTGATGAAGATTTAGCTAATACTGCTAATGTAATTTTAATGTATAGTGGAGAAAGTAGAGACGAAAGAGAATACCAATCTGGTAGTAACTCTCATCAAACACAGACTTATAATACAGAGCACGTTTATCCGCAGTCTTTAATTATTAACAATGCTAAAGGAGATTTACATCACCTTAGAACTTGTGATATTTCTATAAATTCTGACAGAGGAAGCAGAAAATTTATTGAAGGTTCTGGTAATTATGGTGTGGTTGATTCTTCTTGGTATCCTGGTGATGATTGGAAAGGAGATGTAGCAAGAATGATTATGTATTTAAACCTAAGATATAATGAGTCTTTTAGCGATATTGGAACATTAAATCTATTTTTAAAATGGAATGCAGAAGATCCTGTTTCTGATTTTGAAAAACAAAGAAATGAAATTATTACTGCGGCACAAGGAAATAGAAATCCGTTTATAGACAACCCTTATATTGCAACCATAATTTGGGGAGGAAATGCTGCAGAAAACACTTGGGGAGAAGCAGATACAGAAATTCCTACAGTTCCAACAAGTATAGCTTTAAGTAATATTGCAACATCTACAATAGATGTAACTTGGAATGCTTCAACTGATAATAATGGAATTGGTAAATATGAAATATATGCAAACGGAGTTTTAAACGGAGAGTCTACAACTACAAATTATACTGTTATCAATTTAACCCCTAATACCACTTACAGTATTACTGTTTTAGCTAAAGATATTGCCGGTAATGAATCTGCACAATCTACAGCTGTAAATGGTACTACTTTAGTTGATAATACACCACCAACTATACCAACAGATGTTACAATTGCTAGTAAATCAGGAACAAGTTTAAAAATAACTTGGACAGCATCAACAGACGATTCTGCAATTTCAGCTTATAACGTTTATGTAGATGGTACATATAACGATAGTACTACAGAAACCAATTTTACTATTACAGGCTTAACAGTTTCTACAACCTATGCAATTACAGTTTTAGCAAAAGATACGTCAAACAACGAATCTGAGCAAAGTAATGCTGTAAACGGAACAACAACTGATGGTTCTGCACCTTCTAACGAGTTGTTTTTCTCTGAATATCTCGAAGGTGGTGGTAATAATAAAGCTCTAGAAATTGCTAATTTTACAGGGCAAACAGTTTCTTTAGCAAATTATGCTGTTAAATTAGGTTCTAATGGTGCCGATTTTGGAACTCAAATTTTAACCTTTACAAATCAAACAATTGAAGATGGCGATGTTTTTGTAATTGGTAATGCTCAGTTAGCAGTTTGTGAATCTGAAGTAGATATAGAAAGTACTGTTACTTATTTTAATGGAAATGACGTTTTAGGTTTATTTAAAAATGATGTTTTAATAGATATTATTGGTAAAGAAGGAGACACTAATACATTTGGCTCAAACGTTACTTTAAAAAGGAAATCTACTATTGTATCTCCTAATTTAGTTTTTGATAGAGATGAATGGGTAGAAGGTTCAGGAGTAGATGATTGTACTAACTTAGGAAAGCATACTGTAAGTACAGCGAGCATTGAAAATGAAAATCTAACAGTTATAAAAATGTACCCTAACCCTACAAATGGAGATAAATTATACTTTAAATACTCAGAAGATCTAAAAATTAATATCTACAATGTTTTGGGTAAATTATTAGTAACAGAAAAAGTAGACAACAATAATAATCAAATTGATATTTCTTCACTTTCAAAAGGAATTTATTTAGTTAAAATTAATTCAGAAAATCAGTTCATCACAAAAAAACTGATAAAGAAGTAAATAATATTTCTATAAATTAAAAAAAGAGCAACTATGGTAGTTGCTCTTTTTTTATATCAATTTTTTATTATTCTTTTAGTAAGAACTTCATTTGTGAGATAATTTATAATTTTAATAATATAAATACCACTATCTAAACCCGATACATCTAAAATAGAATTCCCTACTATATTTTTAGCATACATTTTTTTACCTTGTATATTATAAACAGTTATATTAAAATCTCCATTTTCAATAGTTATGTTTAAATTATTTTGAACAGGATTAGGATAAATATTAACCATATTTCTTAAACTAGGGCTGTTTAAGCTTAAAACACTGCCTGTTATTGTTATATCTCCGTTTTCATCAAAAGGGTTAGACCATTTTTCGTTAACATAAACATCTGTTCCTGTTAATGTTTTAAGAAAAGCTATTAACGCATTTTTTTCATCATCATTAAGATTTAATCTTTGGGTGTTAGGACCTGTCCTTAATCTATTATCTAAATCTGTATTTAAAGAGTTATTTGGAATTTCATTATAATGATTTATTACATCTAATAAAGTTTTTAAGCTACCATCGTGCATTAATGGGCCATTTAAAATACCATCAGGATTTACTAAATCTCTTAATGTTGGAGCTCTAAAATTTGTTAAATCAATTTCCGAAGTATTACCTGCAACTCCAATAATACCATTATTTCTAGAATTTGGATCAATATCAAATTCATCACCACGATGACATCCAATACATCCTGCTCCATTCATATTAGGTGGAGTTATAAATAATCTTTTCCCTTCATTCTCTTGTACTGTAAAATTTGGAAAATTTGCAATAATATTATTTACTTGAGCTCTTCCAATATCATATTTAGAATCAAAAGATTGTATACTTCTAATAAACTGTGATAAGGCTAACTGAATCCTTTCTTCTGTAATTGTTTTATCGCCAAAAGCAAAATTAAATAAGTTTTGATAGTATTCTATTGCAGAAAGTTTTGATATTAAATCATTAATATTCTCATCACCATTTGTTCCACTAAACCCCATTTCTACATGATCTTGAATTGGTTTTGTAGTTTGGTCTTCTAGAGAAATTGCTCTTTCGTCCCAAAAAAACTTTTCTTCATCAGAAAATTTAGAATTAATTAAACGCATAGAATGTCTTCCTGTTAATCCACCATTTAAACCAATACTTTGTGTAGCATCATCTCCAAAAGCTTTTTCTTGTTTATGACAGCTAGCACATGCAATTGTATTATTAGCAGATAATTTTTTATCATAAAAAAGAACTCTACCTAATGTAGCTGTTTTATTATCAATAGCATTATTAATTGGTGTATTATCTTTTAATATATATTGAGACTTAGTTTGATTCGAGTAATTAAAAAGATTATCTAAATCAATTGTACCACTTATTGTAATAAAAGCAACTCCAAGAATAGTAATTAAATTGGGTAAGGTTTTGTTCATTTTTGGTTAATTATTAAATGTTTTATTTGTTAGACCTTTCAATTTTATAATAGTTTGAAAAAATAAATTTTAATGTTAAAAGATTTTGTATAACTATCTTTATTCTTCAATTTAAATGCAAATAAATATATTCAAAAAAACTAAATTTGCATTTTTATTACAACACACAAACACAACATAAAATGATTCATTTCTTTGGAAACAAAAACAGTAAAATATTCGCTGTTCAAACAACAAAAGAATTAACTTCAGAAACCATAGCCAAATTAATATGGTTATTTGGTAATCAACCAAAAATAGAAGAAACATCAATAGATGCTTTTTTTGTTGGACCAAGAGCTGCAATGATTACTCCTTGGAGTACAAATGCTGTAGAAATTACTCAGAATATGGGGATTTCAAATATCATTAGAATAGAAGAATTTGAAGTTATTGAACAAGATTTTTCTGATTTTGACCCAATGATTTCTGAAAAATTTAATGGATTACATCAAGATAGTTTTACTATTGAAATTAAACCAGAAGCAATTTTAGATATTGAAGATATTGCTTCTTACAACAACCAAGAAGGTTTATCTTTAAGTGATGAAGAAGTTGAATATTTAGAAAGTGTTGCTACTAAAATAGGAAGAAAATTAACAGATTCTGAAGTATTTGGCTTCAGCCAAGTAAACTCAGAACACTGTAGACATAAAATATTTAACGGAACTTTTGTTATTGATGGAGAAGAAATGCCTACTTCATTATTTAAGTTGATTAAAGAAACATCAAAGCAATTTCCTAACGATATTGTTTCTGCGTACAAAGACAATGTTGCTTTTATTAAAGGACCAAAAGTGGAACAATTTGCACCTAAAACGGCAGATAAACCAGACTTTTATGAAACATTAGATTATGAATCTGTAATTTCATTAAAAGCAGAAACACATAACTTTCCAACAACTGTAGAGCCTTTTAATGGTGCTGCAACAGGTTCTGGTGGAGAAATTAGAGATCGTTTAGCTGGTGGAAAAGGTTCTTTACCTTTAGCAGGTACAGCAGTTTATATGACTTCGTATTCTCGTTTAGAAAAAGGTCGTTATTGGGAAGATAAGTTTGAAGCTAGAGATTGGTTGTACCAAACTCCTATGGATATTTTAATAAAGGCTTCTAATGGAGCATCTGATTTTGGAAACAAATTCGGTCAGCCTTTAATTACTGGTTCTGTGTTAACTTTTGAACACGAAGAAAATTCTTCTGTAAGTGATGCAGCTGCAAGAAAACTTGGTTTTGACAAGGTAATAATGCAAGCTGGTGGAATTGGATATGGAAAAGCAGATCAAGCTTTAAAAGACACACCAAAAGAAGGTGATAAAATTGTAATTCTTGGTGGAGAAAATTATAGAATTGGAATGGGTGGTGCTGCTGTTTCTTCAGCAGATACAGGTGCATTAGATTCAGGAATTGAATTAAACGCGGTGCAACGTTCTAATCCAGAAATGCAAAAACGTGCTGCAAATGCCGTTCGTGGAATGGTAGAAAGTGAAGAAAACTTTATTGTTTCTATTCACGATCATGGAGCTGGTGGGCATTTAAATTGTTTATCTGAATTAGTAGAAGATACTGGTGGAAAAATAAATTTAGACGCTTTACCTGTTGGAGATCCAACTTTATCAGCAAAAGAAATTATTGGTAACGAATCTCAAGAAAGAATGGGATTGGTTATTGCAGAAAAACATATAGATACTTTACAAAAAATTGCAGAACGTGAGCGTTCGCCAATCTATACTGTTGGAGATGTTACTGGAAATGATCGTTTTACTTTTGAATCTAAAACTACTGGTAAAAAACCAATGGATTTAGCTTTAGAAGACATGTTTGGTTCATCACCTAAAACTATAATGACAGACAAGACTGTTGTTAGAAATTATAAAAATTCTAGATATAAAATTAAGAACTTTAAAAAATATTTAGAGCAAGTTTTACAGTTAGAAGCTGTTGCTTGTAAAGATTGGTTAACAAATAAAGTAGACCGTTGTGTTGGTGGTAAAGTTGCCAAACAACAATGTGTTGGACCATTACAAATTCCGTTAAATAATGTTGGTGTTATGGCATTAGATTATAACGGTAAAGAAGGTGTAGCAACAAGTATTGGCCACTCGCCTATTTCGGCTTTAATTAATCCGGAAGCTGGAAGTAGAAACGCCATTACAGAAAGTTTAACCAACATTATTTGGGCACCTTTAAAAGATAATTTAGATTCAATTTCATTATCTGCAAACTGGATGTGGCCTTGTAAAAATGAAGGTGAAGATGCTCGTTTATATAAAGCTGTTAAAGCAGTTTCAGAATTTTCTATCGGTTTAGGAATTAATGTTCCTACTGGTAAAGATTCTTTATCTATGAAACAAAAATATCCTGATGGTGATGTAATTGCACCAGGAACTGTAATTATTTCTGCTGCTGGAAACTGTAATGAAATTAGTAAAGTTGTAGAACCTCTTTTACAAGTTAATGGTGGAAATATCTATTATATTAATATTTCTCAAGACGAATTTAAATTAGGAGGAAGTTCTTTTCATCAAGTTTTAAATACCATTGGAAATGAAGCGCCAGATGTTACTGATGTAGCTTTTGTAAAAAATACTTTTAATACAATTCAAGAATTAATAAAGGCTGATAAAATTACCGCAGGACATGATGTTGCTTCTGGTGGTTTAATTACAACGTTGTTAGAAATGTGTTTTGCTGATGTTAATTTAGGTGCAGATTTAAACATTTCTTCTTTAAATGAAGAAGATGCTATAAAAGTATTGTTTGCTGAAAATTCGGGAATTGTTTTTCAATCGGATGCTTCAATAGAAAGTATTTTATCAGAAAACAATATTGAGTTTTTTAATATTGGAACTGCTACTAACTCAGGAACTGTAAACATTCAAAATAACGAAGATGCTTTCTCTTTTAATGTTTCTGAAATGAGAGATGTTTGGTATAAGACCTCTTTCCTACTCGATCAAAAACAAACTGCAAACAGGTTAGCAAAAGATCGTTTCGACAATTATAAAAAACAGCCTTTACAGTTTACCTTTCCTGAAAACTTCACAGGGAAATTACCTAAAATCGGTAAAAAGAAGCCAAAAGCTGCAATTATTCGTGAAAAAGGAAGTAATTCTGAACGTGAAATGGCAAATGCAATGTATTTAGCTGGTTTTGATGTAAAAGATGTTCATATGACCGATTTAATTTCTGGTCGTGAAACTTTAGAAGATATTCAGTTTATTGGTGCTGTAGGTGGTTTTTCTAATAGTGATGTTTTAGGTTCTGCTAAAGGTTGGGCTGGAGCATTTAAATACAACGAAAAAGCAAATACAGCTTTAAAAAACTTCTTTAAAAGAGAAGATACATTATCTGTTGGTATTTGTAACGGTGCACAATTATGGATGGAATTAGATTTAATAAACCCAGATCATAAAGTACACGGAAAATTAGTGCATAACGATTCTAAAAAACACGAGAGTTCTTTTACTTCTGTAAAAATTCAAGAAAATAATTCTGTAATGTTATCTAGTTTAGCAGGAACGGAATTAGGTGTTTGGATTTCTCATGGAGAAGGAAAATTTAACTTACCAGAAGCCGAAGAAAACTACAATATTGTTGCAAAATACGGTTATGAAGGTTACCCAAATAACCCAAATGGATCAGACTTTAACACAGCAATGTTATGTGATAAAACAGGAAGACATTTAGTAACAATGCCTCATATTGAGCGTTCTACTTTTCAATGGAATTGGGCAAATTACCCAACTAATAGAAAAGATGAAGTTACGCCTTGGTTAGAAGCGTTTGTAAATGCTAAAAACTGGTTAACAAAATAATTTTTAAAAAAAGTATATCTAAAAAGGGCTTTTTTTAAAGCCCTTTTTTTGTTTTAATATAAAGTGAAATGAAAATTCCAGAAAAATATCAATTTATAGTTGCGCTTGGAAAAGCGTTACATGTTTACGGTATTCCTTCTTACAAAATACAAGCTTATCTAACTGAAGTTGCTACAAAACAAGGAATTACTGGCAGTTTTATGGATTCTCCAACATGGATAAATTATATTTTCTATGAAGATGAGAGTTCTTATAGTTATGTAGAATGTGTGCTTCCTGGTTCATTAAATTTAGGAGCTTATTCTAGAATTGCAGAATTAACCAATAAAGTTATAGATTCTAAAATAGATAATGAAGCTATTAACAAAGAATTAAATATAATACATTCTAAAACAAAGAGCATAAATCACTTGTTTTTAACTTTAGCTTACGCTGCTTCTGCTGGTTGTTTTAGTATAATGATAGGTACTAATTTGGTGTCTTTTGCTTTTTCTTTATTATTAGGTGCATTAATCTATCTTTTAGTATATTTTACAAGTAAATCTAACTATTTACACAATATTTTTGAATCTTTAAGTGCATTGATTGCAACTATTATCTGTTGTTCATTATCATTAATTTTTCCAACCTTTAATATAGGTTTAACCATTTTAGCTTCTATTATTATTTTTATTCCTGGTTTGGCTATTACTACTGCTTTAGAAGAACTAACTTCTAAAAGCTTGGTTTCTGGTAGTGCAAAACTTTTTGATGCTGTACTACTATTATTTAAACAATTTTTTGGTGTATTGCTGGGTATAGCCTTAATGACCTCTTTAGCAGATATTGATTTAACCTATCATGTTTCTGAAATGCCAAAATGGACTATTTATTTAGCGATACCAATATTTTCCATTGCGTTATTACCCATATTTCAGGTACGAAAAAAACATGCTTTTTGGAGCTTTAACTGGTATTACAGCATTTTTTATGACGGTTTGGTTGTCTGGGTACGGAGTATTAATAAGTACATTTATTGGAACTCTTGTTGTTGTTGGGGCAAGCCGTTTGTTTGGCAGAATTTCCAAAACACCTAAAACAGTTTATTTAATTCAAGGAATTGTAATGCTGGTTCCTGGAAGTAAGTCTTTTATGGGCTTAAGTAATTCATTTTTTAGCCCTTCTACTAGTACTGGTTCTATAGATTTATTTGAACAAGTAGCTTTTATATTAATGGGCATAATTGGCGGTTTACTTTTTGCTGGTACATTTAGAGACAGAACTCCGAAAAAATTTGGTATGAAAACCAAAAATTAAAACTATTATTTTATATAAAAAAAACAGCTTTTAGAAGAATCTAAAAGCTGTTTTGCGTTAGGGATTGAAGCTTTGTTTGAGCTCTCACGCTTTTTTTAGCGTGAAGCGAGTGCGGAAAGCCCGTTTAAACGCCCAAAAAATTTAAACTACATTACTTTTCTAATAGTAGATTCTCCAATAACAATTCCTTTTTTTAACTGAGCATCTCCTGTATATAATACAGTAGCTTCTCCATAAGAACTTACTTTTATTTTTTTAGATACATTAAATTGAAAAGTACCATTACCATATGCTGTAATTTTGGTTTCATGAGACTTTACATCTGATGCCATAATTTTACTAGCTCCATAAGCTCTAAATTTTTGTTGCTTAACTGTACCTTTTTCAATATTTAAATAACTATCACCATAAATTGAAACATCTAAATTATTTACATTTATTTTATTGATTATTACTTCTGATTTACCATAAATTCTTAGCTTACAATCGTTTTGTTTTATTGATGATTTAAATGTAATTTTCTCTTCGCCTCTTAAAGAAAAAGTATTTACGCTAGAATAAGTAACAATTACCCTAGCAACTTTGTTTTTATATAATGGCACTTTTTTATTATAATTATTGGCAATGTTTTTATTATTTTTAGTGTAAGTTTTTGCACCTTCTAAATACACTTGAAGAGTTCCTTTTTTTAATTCATATTTAAATTTTTCTCTAGGAACACTAATATTATCTATAACAATACTTGGATTTTTGCCTTCTATGAATACTGTTTCTATATGCGGACTTACTATGATTTTGTCAAAACTTTTAGTAAGTTTTATTCTATTTTGTGCTTTTATATTACTATTAATACTGAATAATGTAAGAAGGAAAATGGTTAATTTAAATTTCATCTTTTTTATTTAAGTTTGTTTTTTTAATGGACATTCTTTTTTAAACTATTGTACACTAAATAAAAGACTCATCAAATTTTAATTTGTGACTGTTTCAAAAAATAAATTTTAAATAAACTGCATATTAATCTTAAACAAAAAAATGTTCTAGATTAATAAAAACACTTTAACTATAGTATATGTTTAATAAACGATAGTTAGCCTTAGTTTATCAGAACAAATTTAATTTCTGTAGTATTTTATTTAGTTTTGAATAATTGTACTTATTTAAAAATAAATATAAAATAATCTTTTCCTAGTTAAAGTTTATTTTTTTTAACATGAAGACCCTATAAATAAAAAAATTAAGTCGATTAAAATTTAGATCTAAAAGAAAAATGAAATTCGATTATAAAAATGAAAAAGACTCTAGAAATATAATAAATAATATTTTTATTTTATCTTTTGAAAAAAAGACCTACCATTTAAATCTATAATTGTTCCTACTGGGCTACCTTCTATTGCTTATATTTTTGGAGAGAAGCAAAGAATAATTCATAATAAAATAAGAACAGATTTTAATAATTTTATCGTTTCTGGTCAATTTGATTCTACATATGAATATTTTGTAAATAGTGAAGCTACAAACTTTGGTATCAACTTAAATCCAACAGCGTTGTATAAATTATTGAAAACGGATATTTCTTTATTAACTAATAAACACATATGTATAGAAGAATTAAATAAGTCTCTTAATTATAATGCAAGTAAGATCTTTATAAAGCATAAAAATAATGTTGACGGTTTTATAAAAGAATTTATAGAACATATAGAAAATTTAGATTTGTTAATTGATAATGATGTAAAAAATATTGACCTAGCAATAGATTATATTTTTGAAAAAGAAGGAATGTTACAAGTATTAGATTTGCTTAAAATTATTCCGTTATCTCAAAAATCATTAGAAACAAAATTTAAAAAAATAATTGGCTTAACACCTGGTAAATATTTAAGATTAATCCGCTTTACTAAACTAATGCGGAAGTATGAAAGTAAAGAAATAGATATTAACGACCTTATATATATGTATAATTACTACGATCACTCGCATTTTATAAAAGATTTTAAATTATTTATGTCTGAGTCTCCAAAATTATATTTTAAAAAAGAATACCCATTGATTAAAGCCTACTCAAAAGATTTATAAATAGCAAGTAACTTTATATTTTCAAATTAACTAAATATCATTTTTTTAAAAAAACAGTTTAACTATACTTTATTGTAAACCAACTATACTTGATTATGGCTTAACATAATTAATAGGAATTTAATTTTTTATTATTTAATATTGCTATAACACATTAATACCCAAAAACATAGTCATGGAATTTAATTTTATAGAGGGTAAGGATAGTAGAAATTTAGTTAAAAACTTATTTAAATTAACTTTTTCAAAGAATGATTTGCCTTTTGAGTCTATTATACTTCCATTAGGTTTTCCTTCTTTAGCATATATTTTTAGTAATACGCAAGAAATCGATTTTAAAGGAAAAAAATCATCTATTAAAGGATCTGTAATCACTGGTCAATTTTATGGCACTTATGATTTTTCTGTAAAAGATGAGAGTACTAATATTGGCATAATATTGCATCCTACTTCTTTATATAAAATTTTTAAGACAGATATTTCATTCTTAACAAATAAAATTACACCAATAGAAGAGTTTAATTTAAAAATTTCAAAGGAACTCTCTTCAATTTTTTTAAACAATAAAGATGAGCTGTTAAACTATGAAAAAGAAATGTTGATTTTTATTGAATCTTTAAATATTAAAACAGATTCTGAAGTTAAACAAATTGATAAAGCTATTAACCTAATAATTGAAAAAGATGGCTTAATACAAGTTAATGAGCTATTAAACGTTATTTCGTTTAGTCAAAAATCATTAGAAACTAAATTTAAAAAAATTGTAGGCTTAACTCCTGGTAAATTTATAAGACAGTATCGTTTTATGAATCTAATGCAAAAATATCAATCAAAAAAAATAGCCTTAACAGATTTAATTTACATGTTTGATTATTATGATCAATCACACTTTGCAAAAGATTTTAAATTTTTCATGAAACAAAGCCCAAAAAAATTCTTTAAAAACGATTATCCTCTTTTAGAAAAATATTTAATCGAATAAGTTTTTCCCTTTTAAGAAAAACAATTACGATTTTTTACAATATTTAACTTTAATAAATTATTACTTTTATAGTGTAAGGTTTTATTTATAATTTTGGGGGAAATTATAAATAAAATTAAATAAAACAGAGCTGATTAATAATCTACTCTGTTTTTTTATGCTAAAAATTCAATTACGATTTTTTACCTTTTTTTTGTTAAAAAACAATTACATTTATAATATAAAAATTATTTATACCTTTTAGGGGAAGTTATAAATAATAAAAAAGAGCTAGTTTATTCTAGCTCTTTTTTCTTTATAATAAATGTGATTTTTTTACGATTTTTTACAATAATTAAAAGCCTTTTTAATATAAATTTACAATGAACATAATTATTAATAGTTTTGGGAGAAACTTTTAATTATATAAAAAAAGACTGAATTTAATTCAGTCTTTTTTTATATAATTTATTCAAACTTTAAATATTTAATTAAATCAATTTTAGTTGCCTTAAAAGCTTTTAATCCAACAACAATAAATACTAAGATAGTTAAAATAATTGGTGTAATTACAAAAGGTAAAATTGGCATATCTATTCTATAAATAAAATTATCTAACCAAGTTTGCATTAAATAATATGCAATTGGTATTAAAATAATTGAAGCAATTAATGTAATTTTTAAGAAATTTTTAATTAATTGAAACATAATCTCCTGAACAGATGCTCCTAAAGTTTTACGTATTGCAACTTCTTTTAATCTTTGCTGAATTGTTAAAGTAGCTAAAGCAAATAAACCTAAAAGCGAAATAAAAATTACCACAGAAGTTAAAATTAAAAAAAGTGTTTTTTGATTTTGATATTTTTTATACGTTCTCGCAAAACGCTTATTTAAAAACTGAGCTCTAAATGGATAGCCTTGTTCTATGTTCGCATGCCAATAATTCTCTATAAACTTAATCGTTTCTTGAGCGTTATCTGGTTTAATTTTAAATTGCATCCACCAAAAATTTTGTTTCATCCAATCAAAAGTATTCCAATGCATCATCATAGTAGGTAAAATTTCACTATCTAATCCGTTAGTATGGTAGTCTTTTAACATACCTACTATAATTAAATTTTTTCCATCATTTACCTCGTCACCAAAACCTGCATCTATTTTTTTTCCAATCGGATCATCATAAATATTAAATTTCTTAGCTAAAGTTTCGTTTATTAAAATGTTTTTTAATGTATCTGAAGCAAATGATTCTTGTAAATATCTTCCTTTAACAAGTTTAACATTCATTGTTTGCAGATAATTAAAATCAATTGCATTTGCATAAGTTTGAACAGAAATATCTTTATAATCTACATTGGTAGAATTAGAGCTACCACCACCAATAGTATAAGAATTACTAGTAACTACATCTATACTTGGGTGCTTTACTAATTCTTTTTTTGCTAATAAGTACTTTTTATATCTATCATTATTAGCATTCATGTTTACTAAAACAACTTGATCGCCTTCAAAACCAAGATCTTTATTCATCATATAATCTACTTGATAAAAAATAATTATAGAACCAGATAAAAAGAATCCCGAAATTAAAAATTGTAAACCCAACATAATGTTTCTTGCAAAAATACCTTGCTTACTCCTCGAAACGTTTCCTTTTAAAACTTCTACAGATTTAAATTTAGATAAATATATTGCAGGAATAAAACCAACCAATAGAGAAATAAGCATTGCTATACAACCAACTTTTATAAGTAATTCAAAATTTAGAATCGAAATTTCTTTCTTCATAAAATCATTAAATGAAGGTAAAATTAATTCTACTGTTATTAATGATAAAATAAAGGCTATTAATCCCTGTAAAACAATTTCTAATGCATATTGCTGAGTTAATGATATTTTAGACAATCCTAAAGTTTTCTTTACTCCTACTTCTTTTGCTCTTTGTGTTGCAGAGGCAATTGATAAATTTATAAAATTAACACACGAAATTATTATTAGTAATATCGATAAAGACAGCATTATAATTATTAACTCATAGTTACCTTTTCCTTCTGGCCCAGCATCTGAAGCAATCGTTTTTAAACGAATGTCTTTTAAAGGCTCTAAAATTACGGTTGTACCATGTTTTTCGAAAAATTCTTCAATCGAAATACCATCTTTTTTTGCTTGAGGTTCAGTAACATTTTTAAACCATACCTCGTTTACCTTTTTATTCAAAAGTTTTAAATCTGATTCTTTATTAACCTTTACAAATAAATTATTAGAAAAACTTCCCCAATGGCCAGAGGGTTCTTTTTTAAATTGAACAACCATTTTAGGCATAAAATAATGTTTACCAGTTATTTTGTATACAGTTGTTATAATAAAACTTCTGTCAGAAAACTCAATCGTTTTACCAATTGCAGATTCTTTACCAAATAAATCTATAGCTTGTTCTTCTGAAATTGCTAAATTACTCCTACTTTCTTTAAAAGATTGAGCACTTCCTTCTACAATTTCAAAAGAGAAAAAATCGAAAAAGCTTGGATTACCAACCAATATATCTTGTAAATAAATATCTTTTCCTTTTACTCTAACCACTTTACTATTTGGCCAAGACCTGCTTAAATAAAAATTATTTATTTCTGGTATTTCTTCTTTAAACTTTAAACCTTCTACATTGTTACTACTTGCCCAAATATCGTTATCAGACATTTTATGAACAACTCGGTATATTTCATTACTATTTGAGTTATTGGTGTTATAACTTTCTTCATCATTTAAATAAAGTAAAACTATGAGTAAACCAGCAAAACCAACAGTTAAACCAAATATATTAACAAGTATATTTAGCCAGTTTTTTTACTATTTCTATAAAAAATTTTAAACCAAATTTTTAACATGTTTATTCGAATTTTAAATATTTAATTAAGTCAATTTTTGTTGCTTTATATGCTTTTAAGCCTACTACAGCAAATACTAAAACTATTAAAATAATTGGTGTAATTATATACGGAAGTAGTGGCATGTCTATTCTATATACAAAGTTTTCTAACCAATTTTGCATAAAATAATACGCAATCGGAATTAAGATTACAGATGATATAATTACAATCTTTAAAAAGTTTTGTAATAACTGAAACATAATTTCTTTTACGGATGCACCTAATGTTTTTCTGATAGCAACTTCTTTTAATCGTTGTTGAATTGTTAAGGTTGCTAAAGCAAATAAACCTAATAATGAAATTATAATTACCAATAAAGAAAGTACTAAAAAAAGTGTTTGTTGTTTTTGATATTTTTGATATGTTCTAGCAAATCTTTCATTAATAAAACTAGTACTGAACGGGTAGCCTTGCTCAATATTTTCACTCCAATAACTTTTTATGTAACTTAAAGTTTTCTCTATATTGTTGGGTTTAATTTTAAACTGAATTGATGAAAACATCCTTCTTGCAAAATCATCACTATTCCAATGCCTATAAATTGTTGGAAATATTTTGGTTTCAAAACCTTGAAGATTATAATCTTTAACCATACCAATTATATTTTTACTCACTTTGGTAGTAAGCCCAGTAGGAATATTTATCTCTTTACCAATTGGATCATCATAAATATTTAACCTTCTAGCTAAAGTTTCATTAACTATTATATTATTAATAGTGTCTGACGCAAGGTCTTCCTTATAGTTTCTTCCCTTTAAAATTTTAATATCCATAACATTTAAAAAATTGTAATCTATAGTATTTATAGATACAGGTTGCAATGTGATATCTTTAAAAGTTACAGCTGTCATATCAGTTAAAAAACCACCAATTACAGATGAATTACTTGTAACAGCATCAATATTTGGATGTTTAACCATTTCTTTCTTTGCTAATAAATATTTTTTATATGGATTATTTCCATCATTCATATTTGCTACAATTACTTGATCTCCATTAAAGCCTAGCTCTTTGTTCATCATATAATTAATTTGTTGATTAATTATAATTGATCCTAAAAGAAAAAATCCTGAGATTAAGAATTGAATACCTAACATTAAATTTCTTATAAAAACTCCTTTTCTGCTTCTTGAAATATCTCCTTTTAAAACTTCTACAGCTTTAAATTTTGACAAGTAAATTGCAGGAATGCAACCAATAAAAACTGAAATTGATAATGCTAATAATGCTATTTTTACAAACAAATTAAAATTAAATAATGAAATATTTTTATTTGTGAATTCATTAAAATAAGGCAATAGTAATTCTAGTATTAACAAAGAAAAAAGAAAAGCTATAATACCTAGTAAAACAATTTCTAAAGCATATTGCTTGATTAAAGAGATTTTAGAGAGTCCTAATGTTTTCTTTATACCAACTTCTTTAGCTCTTTGAACAGCAGATACAATTGAAAGGTTAATAAAGTTTACACAAGAAATAATTATTAGTAAAATTGAAAGGGATAACATCAATACTATCAACTGATAATCTCCTGCTCCTTCTGGTCCTGCCCCACCAATGTTATCAGCAATACTCTTTAAACGAATATCATTTATAGATTCTAATATAGGCGTTACACCTCGTTCTTTCACAAACTCTTCCGGTGAAACTCCATTTTTTTTAGAAGTTGGTAACACATAGTTTTTATACCAAATAGCTAATGCTTTTTCTTCGATATCTGCTACGTTAGATTCTTTCGTCTTTTTAACAAATAAATTAGCTCTATAATTTCCCCAGTTTTTATTTTCTGGTTGTTTGCGATACTGAATTACAAAGTTTGGCATAAAAAAATGCTTTCCTTCAATTTTATAAACAGTTGTTATAATAAATGTTCTTTCAGAAAATTCTAATACTTTCCCTATTGCAGATTTATTACCAAATAGAAGTGTAGCTTGTTCTTGAGAAATAGCTAAATAATTTCTTGCTTCTTTAAATTTGTTTGTAGTTCCTTCTATAATTTTAAAAGGAAAAAAATCAAAAAAGTTTGGAGCTCCTTCTAAAATATCTTCAGTAAATTGATCTTTTCCATTTACTTTTATTAAAATATTTGAATACCAGTTAGAACTAAGATATTGGTCTGTAATTTCTGGGATCTCTTCTTTATATTTTACTCCCTCAATTAAATTACTAAGAGACCATGTTCCGCTTTTAACTGTTTTATGAACAACTCTATAAATTTTATCTTTTTCAGTATTTGACTTATTATAATTTTGTTCATCATTATAATACAATAACACAATTAATAAACCTGAAAACCCCAATGTTAACCCCAGAATATTAACCAATGTGTTTAGCCAATTTTTTTACTATTTCTAAAAAATATTTTAAACCAAATTTTAAGCATAATTATTCGAATTTTAAATATTTAATTAAACTAATTTTTGTTGCTTTATATGCTTTTAAGCCTACAACAGAAAAAACTAAAACAATTAAAATAATTGGTGTAATTAAATACGGAAGTAGTGGCATGTCTATTCTATAAACAAAATTCTCTAACCAATTTTGCATAAAATAATACGCTATAGGTATTAGTATTACTGATGATATAATTACAACTTTTAAAAAGCTTTGTAATAACTGAATCATAATTTCTTTAACTGAAGCTCCTAAGGTTTTACGAATTGCAACTTCTTTTAATCGTTGTTGAATTGTTAAGGTTGCTAAAGCAAATAAACCTAATAGTGAAATTAAAATAACAAGTAGAGATAATATTAAAAATAGCGTTTGTTGCTTTTGATACTTTTTATAAGTTTTTGCAAATTTTTTATCTAAAAACTCATAGGAAAATGGATATTTTGCATCTACGTTTTGTTTCCAAAAACTTTCTATTTCTGCAATAGTTTTATCTATATTATTTGGTTTTACTTTAAATTGAATTGCAGGAATCCAACTATGTGTAAAAGACATTCCTTCCCATAAAACCATAAACATTGGTGATATTTTAGAATCAAAACCATCAAAATGATAATCTTGAATCATACCTACTACTTCAAAATTATTAGCTGCATCCTCATCTTCTAACCAACCTAAACTTAATTTTTCACCTAAAGGCTTATTGTAAATTCCTAATTCTTTAGCTGCAGTTTCATTTATTATAATTTTAGTATCACTATCCGAAGTAATTTCTTTAGAAAAATTTCTTCCTTTTAATAGTTTAATTCTTGCAAAATCTATATAATTATAATCTACAACATTAGAGGCTGAATTAAAACTTTTGTCATTTATTTTGTGCTTTAAACCAGTACCATTTACAAAACCTTCTCCAGGTACAAACATACTTGAAGTAACATCAATAATGTTTTCTTTTTTAGACAAAACTTCTTTTGCCAATTTGTATTTTTTATACTTATTTGGCATGCTATATACATCAACAGAAAGCACTTGTTCTTTATCAAAACCTAAGTCTTTTTCCATCATATAGTTAATTTGATTTCCTACAATTAACATACTGATAATAAAGAATCCAGAAATTAAAAACTGTAAGCCTAACATGATGTTTCTTGCTATATTTCCTTTTTTACTTTTAGAAACACTTCCTTTTAAAACTTCTATTTCTTTAAAGTTTGATAAATAAATAGCAGGAATACTTCCTACTAAAAATGATACAAAAATTGCTGTAAAAAATAATGTTATTAATGAATTTGAATGCAATATTGAAATCTCCGTTTCTACAAACTCATTAAAAAATGGCAATGCTAATTCTACAATTACTAATGCAAAAACAAATGATACAAACCCTTGTAAAACAATTTCAGAAATATATTGCATCAATAATTGCTTTTTAGGCAAACCAAGTGTTTTCTTTACGCCTACTTCTTTAGCTCTTTGAGTTCCTGTAGCAACAGATAAATTAATAAAATTTACACAAGAAATAACAATAAGAAGAATAGATAAACCTAATAAAACCATTAATAATTGATAATTACCTGTTCCGCTTGGTCCAGCTCTTTTTGCTGTATTATGTAAGTACAATGTATCTAACTTATCTAAAAGAACTGTAGGAATTCCATATTTCTCATCAAATTCTTCAATAGTCATTCCGTTGGCTTCAACATTAGGTCTATAAGCTTTTTCAATAATAACTTGATTCATTTTTTGCTTTAGATTTTCTAAATCAGTTCCATCTGTTATTCTTAAGAAAACTTCATTATTATGATTTCCCCAATTTACTTCAAAAGCTTCATCAAATTGTATTAATAAGTCTGGTTCTTGATGCGAGTTTTTTGGAATTTTATACACACAACTCACAATATAATTCTCTCCATCAATTTTCACAGTATTTCCAACAGCTTTATTATCTTTAAAAATGCGTTCTGCATATTCTTTAGACAAAGCAATATTTGTTCTTGTCTCTGCAAATTTTTGTGTAGATCCTTCTATAATTTTAAAAGGAAAAAAATCAAAGAATTGTGGTTCTGTAAATATAGTTTTATCATTAAATTCAAACGCATCTTTACACTGAATTACCTTACTTCTATAAAATGGTTTTACCATTAAAGCTTCAGTAACCTCAGGCAATTCTTTTGGATATGTTAAATACATTCCTGCATTTACTGTAAACCAAACCTCACTATTTTTAGCTTGTTTTAAATTTACTCTATAAACATCATTTTTATTAGGATTCCATTGATTATAACTTTTTTCTTCGTTTAGATATAATAAAACAATTAATAAACCAGCCAAACCTAATGTTAAACCGCTGATATTTATTAGCGAATTGAGCCAATTCTTTTTACTGTTTCTAAAAAATATTTTAAACCAAACTTGTAACATCTATTTAATCTTTATGCTCTCCGCTATTAGCTTTAAGCTTTAATATTCTCTTTTTAACTAAAACTGTTACTACTATTTCACTAAAACATCTACTTTATGTTCATTTTCTTTTTCTGAAATAACCTCACCATCTTTTAGTGTAATTACTCTAGATGAAAATTGCGCATCGTATGAGGAATGAGTAACCATAACAATGGTAGCACCATTTGCATGTAATTCTGTTAATAACTCCATAACATCATTTCCACTTTTACTATCTAAATTACCTGTTGGTTCATCTGCTAAAATTAATTTTGGGTTTGTTACCAAAGCTCTTGCAACTGCAACCCTTTGTTGCTGACCACCAGACAATTGTAAAGGAAAATGTTTAGCTCTGTGTGCTATACCTATTCTTTCTAAAATTTCATTTACTTTAATTTTTCGAACGGATGCTTTTACTTTATTATATATTAAAGGCAATTCTACATTTTCATACACCGTTAATTCATCAATTAAATTAAAGTTTTGAAAAACAAAACCAATATTTGCTTTACGCAAACTAGCACGTTCTTTTTCGTTAAATTTTGCAACTTCTGTTTCATCAAAAACATAACTTCCTTCATTTGGTGCATCTAACAAGCCAATAATGTTTAATAATGTAGATTTTCCGCAACCAGAAGCTCCCATAATAGAAACAAATTCTCCTTTTTTAACTTCTAAACTTAATTTGTTTAATGCTGTAGTTTCTACTTCTTCTGTTCTGTAAACTTTTACTAAATCTGTTATTTTTATCATTTTGTATGTTTTTTTAATTGTTTTATTTAATAGTTCTCAACTACGCTCGAACTGACATTAATTTTGCTACTTTACCACTTTGTGACTTTACTACTTTTTAAACTCTAATTTATATTTACTTCTTCAACCGTTTTATAATCGTCATAGCTTGAAGTTATAATTTTATCTCCTTCTTGTAATCCTTCTGTAACTTCGTAATAAAACGGATTTTCTCTACCTATTTTTATATTCCTTTTTACCGCTTTATTATCAGAATTTAAAACAAAAATCCATTTACCGTTTGTACTTTGATAAAACAATCCTTTAGGTAATAACAAAGCTTTTTGTTTGCCAGATAAAAACATTTTCGTTTTTAAAGACATTCCTCTTTTTACAGCTGATGAAAGAGAATCTTGCTCAAAAATTAATTCTAATTTAAATTGACCATTTACAATTTCTGGAAATACTTTAGACAACTTAATTTTATAGTTTTTAGCATTTAAAGAAACAGTACCAGAAATTCCTTCTCTTAATTTAGAAATATAATATTCATCTACATTTGCTACTAATTTATATCCGTCTAAAACATCCATTTTACCAATAGGTTGCCCTTGGTTATAGCTTTCTCCTAAGATAGGATTGAATGACGACAACATACCACTCACAGGAGCTTTAACGGTGAAATTTTCTTTATTTTTTCGTAGCAATTGCAAACTTTTCTCCATGTTTGAAAGAGAAGAATCTATACTAGATAATTGCAAATCTCTACTCTTTTTTTCTTCAGATACACTTTTTTTAATAACACCACTTCTTTCTTTTTGAAACTTATATTCTTGTGCAGTAATTTGATAATCGTTTCTTGCAACAACTTCTTTTTTATATAAAGTAGAGTCTAAAAGATATTGTCTTTTTGCATTTCTAAAATCATTATCAATACTTAATAACTGTTGATCTAAACTCAATTGCTGATTCTTAATACTTACACGCAAGTTTCTAAGATTATTAATTTGTTCAATCATTGCTGTTTCTTGTGTTAAATAATTTAGTTCAGCATTTGGATTGTACACTTTTAAAAGCGGTGTTCCTTTTTTAATAATTTGTCCGCTTTCCACAAAAATCTCAGAAACAGAACCACCTTGAATAACATTTACTAAAACAGAAGTTTTGGGTTCAACTGTACTATTAAAAAGTACTACATCTTCAAAATCTCCTTTTATCACTTCTCGAATGCTAATTGAATCCTTTTTAAGGTTTACTTGTTTTTTTCTTGTTGCATTCATCAATACTACAGCAATAAGTAAAAATGACGGTATTACCCATATCAGCATTTTTTTTGTCTTTCTGTTTTTTGGTTTTATTTGCTTATCCATTTGGTTTCTTTTCGTTTGGCATAGTTAAAGCCATAAATGTGCCATCAAAAACATAAACCTCAAACATCTAATAATCAATAAATTAACATTTAACTAAACTATAAAAGTGTTCATAAATGAACATTTACTTGTTCATATCCAAACAAATAACTAATTATGTACTATGAGAAAAAAGGAAGCAACCATATTAATTGTAGATGATGATGATGATATTCTATTTTCAGCTAGAATAAGTTTAAAGAAATATTTTTCTGAAATTATTACGGAGAATAATCCAAAGAAAATAAGTAATCATATAACAATTTCTACCGTAGATGTTGTTCTGTTAGACATGAATTACCGTATAGGTTTTGAGGATGGTAAAGAAGGTTTATATTGGTTAAAACACATAAAAGAAATAAGCCCAGAAACTACGGTAATATTAATGACTGCTTTTGGTAACGTTAATTTAGCTGTTGATGCTATTAAAAAAGGCGCTACCGATTTTATTTTAAAACCATGGAAAACAGAAAAACTTTATGGTGTTGTAAATGCTGGGTTAGAATTGTCTCGTTCAAAACGAAAAAACACACAATTACAAACAGTACAAAAACAGCAAGACAAAGACTTTCATCAACAAACAGAACATATTATTGGGTTTTCTCCAGCGATGCAAACTGCTGTTAAGTTGGTTAAAAAAGTAGCTCCAACAGATGCTAACATTTTAATTTTAGGGGAAAACGGAACGGGCAAATTTGTATTTGCTAAAGAAATTCATTTATTATCTCAGCGAAAGAATCATCCTTTTATACATGTAGATTTAGGCTCTTTAAATGAAAATTTATTTGAAAGCGAATTATTTGGCTACGCAAAAGGTGCTTTTACCGATGCTCACAAAGACACTCTTGGTAGGTTTGAATTAGCAAAAGGTGGTACTATATTTTTAGATGAAATAGGAAACTTACCATTACATTTACAGTCAAAATTACTAACCGTAATTCAAAATAGAAAAGTTACACGGTTAGGTGAAGGAAAAGAAAGAGATTTAGATGTTAGAATTATTTGTGCTACAAACGCTCCTATTCATAAAATGGTAGATGAGCAAACGTTTAGACAAGATTTACTTTTTAGAATAAATACTATTGAACTAAACTTACCACCACTTAGACAAAGAGTTGAAGATATAGAATTGTTAGCAAATCATTTTCTTAAAAAATTAAATCAGAAATACAGAAAAAAATAAATGGCTTTGGCAAAGATGCCATTAAAGCTCTAAATAATTATAACTGGCCTGGTAACATAAGAGAAATTGAACATATAGTAGAAAGAGCTGTAATTATTACAGACAACGAAAAAATACTAACTGAAGATCTACATTTTTCTAATAAGAAAACTTCAGTAAATTTAGAAAAAGTATTAAATTTAGAAGAAACTGAAAAATTATTAATTAAGCAAGCTATAGAAAAACACCAAGGTAATATTTCTAGAGCTGCAAAAGATTTAGGATTAACTAGAGCTGCATTGTATAGAAGGTTAGAAAAGCATCAATTATAGTATGGGAAAACCACAATATTTTCAAATTAATTTAAGAATTTTATTAATTATAATAAATGGAATTATCATTTTTATCAGTTATAAAAACTCTTATATAATTAATACCATAGGTTTTTTTATATTACTTCTTTTCCAAATTTTTATTTTTATTGACTTTCTTAAAAAGTTATTTAATGATATTGAAAAATCTATGGATTGTTTGTTATTCGATGATTATTCTAATACTATCTCTTCTAAAAAACGAAAAAATCCGCTGCATAATAAAACGGCTTTGCTTTTAGAAAAGCATCGAAAACAAAGTATTCGAAAAAACTCTGAACAACTAATTTTTACTAATATTATAGAAAGTTTAGCAATTGGTATTTTAATTTTAAGAAAAAATGAAAATCAAAAAATTGAAATTTTCCAAATAAATAATGCTTTTACACATTTTTTAAAAATCCCTAAATTTTACAACTGGAATTTATTAAATAAAAAAATTGGAAAATTAAATGATATAATATCTGAATGGGAAGAAAACAAACTCACAATTTCATTAACTATTAATGAAGAAAAGGAAGAGTTCTTTTTAAAAACATCATTAACTAAAACAAATGAATACAGCTACTTAATTGTAAGTTTAGAAACCATTCAGCAATTAATAGATAAAAAAGAAAAAGAAGCTTGGTTTAAATTAATGAATGTAATGTCTCATGAAATTATTAACACAATTACACCAATTAGTAGTTTAGCAGAAAACTTAGATTCTTTAATTCAAGAAGAGAATACAGATGAAGAAACTTTAGATGAATTATCTCAAGGTTTAAAAATTATTAAACGTAGATCTCACCATTTAACTTCTTTTGTAGATACATATAGAAGACTTGCAGAATTACCTTTACCTCAAAAAAAGAAGAAGACTTAACTATAATTATTAAAAACACAATATTACTTTTTGAACAAGAACTTACTCAAAAAAATATTAAAACAAATTTCTTAATCGAAGATTCTTTTAAAATTAATGTAGATAAAAAACAGATTGAACAGATAATTATAAATTTAATCTCAAATTGTATTTATGCAATTCAAAACGAAATAGATCCATTAATAAAAATAAACATTACTCAAGATAAACAAAGAACACATTTATCAATTACAGATAATGGAATTGGAATTTCTAAGAAAATAAAAGACAATGTTTTTATACCATATTTTACAACTAGAAAAGACGGCTCTGGTATAGGTTTAACTCTTTCTAAAAGTATTATAGAAGCTCATAATGGTACTATTCAATTTATTTCTAAAAAAGGAGAAACTACATTTACTTTAACATTTATAAACTAAAGTGTCACAAATTAAATACTAATATGTCATTAATATAGATACATTAAAAACCTATAAAATGAAACATACATTTAAAATCTTCTTAAGTTTATTTTTAATCTCAACTTTTACATTTGCTCAAAAAACTATTGAAGCTTCTGATATTATGAGTGATATTAAAAATGGTAAATCAATTTCTTATAAAAACGCAATAATTGTTGGAGTTTTAGACTTTACTTTTATGGAGAAAGCATTAGAAAAACTCCCAAAGAAAAAGAAAAGTAGTTGGTGGAGTAATGGTAACTCTTCTAACACAATAGAAAAATTAATTGAAGTACAAATTTCTTTTATTAATTGTACTTTTAAAGATGATGTTTTAGCCTACATACCAGATGAAGATTCTGGCTATACATTTACAGCAAGCTTTGAAGATATTGCAATATTTAAAAATTGTAATTTTAAAGGAAAATCTATGTTTAAATACTCTCATTTTGAATTAGATGCAGATTTTTCTAATTCTACTTTTGATGATGATACAACTTTTAAATATGCAAAGTTTGACAAAAAAATTAGTTTTTCTAAAACAAAATTTACAGAATCTGCTACTTTTAAATATGCTAAATTCATTAAAAATGTAAGTTTTTCTGATGCTGTTTTTGAAGATTCTGCTACTTTTAAATATGCAAAATTTAACAATGGTGTTTCATTTAAAAACACAAACTTCGAAGAGGATTTAAATATAAAATATATGAATGTTAATGGAGACTTTAATGTAACAAACATGAAAGTTGGTTATAATATAGATTCTAAATACACTAAAATTAATGGTAAAAGTTTTAGCAAACATTTATTAAATTAGAAACATGTATTAATACGTGTTTCTAATATTTTAATAAAAATTATTTTGCAATCTAATTAGTGCTTTTAGATTTGAGATTCTTCTTCTCAAAAAAAACTAGTTTCTTTATTTAAAAGAAGCTAGTTTTTTTGAATTAATAATACTACATGTAATACTATTTTAACCTTAAAAAACTTTTTTAGTAACTTGTCAGAAAATAAATCTCTTTTTATGTCTGATTCAATTTCTAGAATTTTTGATTTTGCATATTATCAATTAGAAAATTTTCCTCAAGAAAAATGTTTTAACTATAAAGAAGAGGAAACATGGAAAAGTATTTCAACTTCGAAATATATTTTAGATGCAAATAAAGTAAGTAACTCTCTACTTTCATTAGGAATAAAACAAAATGATAAGATTGCGGTAATCACCTCAAATAACAACCCTAATTGGCATATTTTAGATACAGGAATATTGCAAATTGGCGCCCAAAACATTCCTCTTTATGCAACACTCTCAGAAAAAGATTATGAGTATATTTTAAATCATTCAGATGCTAAATATTGTTTTGTTTCTGATGAAGAATTATATCAAAAAGTTAAATCAATAGAAAATAAAACTCAACTTAAAAACGTCTTCTCTTTAAAAGAATTAGATACAAATTATGACTGGAATTCATTTTTAAAAATTGGAAAAACAGAAGATCATAATGCCAAAATAGAAACTTTAAAAAAGAATGTAAAACCAGAAGATTTAGCAACAATTATTTATACTTCTGGAACCACAGGAACACCAAAAGGTGTTATGTTAACACATAAAAATATTGTTTCTACTGTTTATAAAACAGCCAATAGAATAAATCTTAAAAGAGATAAAAACAAGATAATTAGCTACTTACCAATATGTCATATATTTGAAAGAAGTGCTTCATATTACAATTTGTTTATGGGTTTTGAAGTTTTTTTGCTGAAAGCTTGGATAAACTTGGTGAAAACATTAAAGAAATTAAACCACACTATTTAGCTGTTGTACCAAGACTATTGGAAAAGATTTTTGATAAAATTGTTGATAAAGGCAGTAATTTAAAAGGATTAAAAAAGAGCCTCTTTTTTTGGGCTTTGTCATTAGGTGAAAAATACGAACCTTATCATAAAAACGGAGCTTGGTATCATTACAAGTTAAATATTGCAAAGAAACTTATATTTAAAAAATGGCAAGAAGCACTCGGAGGAAATATACAATTTATGATTTCTGGGAGCGCCCCACTTCAACAAAGATTAATTAGAGTTTTTACTGCTGCAGGAATTCCCATTTTTGAAGGTTACGGAATGACAGAGTCTTCTCCTGGCGGAACTTTAAATGACCTAAGAGAAAATGGATTAAAAATAGGTACAGTTGGTAAACCTCTTGAAGGTATAGAAATTAAAATTGCCGATGATGGTGAAATTCTAATGAAAGGTGATAATGTGATGCTTGGTTATTACAAGAATGAAGAATTAACAAAAAAAACAATTATTGATGGTTATTTACATACTGGAGATATTGGTGAAATTGATTCTGATAATTTTTTAACAATAACAGACAGAAAAAAAGAAATATTTAAAACTTCTGGTGGAAAATACATTGCTCCTGCTGCTTTGGAAAGTGAACTCAAACAATCTCGTTTTATAGAACAAGTTCTAGTTATTGGAGAAAGCGAAAAAATGCCAGCAGCTATAATTCAACTAAATTTTGCTTTTATAAAAGAATGGGCAGATAGACATAAATATGAAATTCATGATATTACTACCGATAAAAGATTAATTAATAGAATACAAAAAGAGGTCGATTTTTACAATCAAAAATTTGGGAAATGGGAAAAAATAAAGAAATTTGAAATAACAAATGAAGAATGGTCTATAGAAGCAGGGCATTTAACTCCTACTATGAAAATGAAAAGAAAAGTAATTAAAGAAAAATATAAAAACTTATATCAAAAAATATATAATTAGTAAAAAATTACCAATTTATTTTCTATTTGTTAAATCAATGTAAATTTCATACTTTGCAGTTCTACAAAAAAGAAATTTATGGCAATAAAAATTACGCGCACATTTGATTTTCCTTATTATCAATTAGAAAAGTATAATTTAAAGAAATCTTTAAACACTAAATATGATGGTAAATGGGTTTCAACTTCTACTCAAGAATATATAGATAAATCGAATACTTTAAGTAGAGGATTATTAAAATTAGGAGTAAAACCTAATGATAAAATTGCAGTAATTTCTACAACTAATAGAACAGAATGGAATATTTGTGATATTGGAATAGGCCAAGTGGGAGCACAAAACGTTCCTATTTACCCAACCATTTCTAAAGAAGATTATGAATATGTTTTAAACCACTCTGGAGCTACATACTGCTTTGTTTCTGATGCTAGTATTCTAGAAAAACTTAATCAAATTAAAGGTAATACAAGTCTTATAGATATTTTTACTTTCGAAGATCTTGTAAATGAAAAAAATTGGAATGAAGTTTTAGATTTAGGTAAAGATACTTCTAATCAAGCAGAAGTGGAAGCCAGAAAAAATGCCGTTACATCAAATGATTTAGCAACTCTAATTTATACTTCTGGTACAACTGGAAAACCTAAAGGTGTTATGCTTTCTCATGGTAATATTGTTTCTAATGTACTCGCTAGTGAAGACCCTGTTCCTTTAGATTATGGAACCGACAAAGCTCTAAGTTTTTTACCAGTTTGTCATGTCTTTGAAAGAATGATTTTATATTTATACCAACTTTGTGGAACAGAAATATATTTTGCAGAAAGTATAGAAAAACTAACTGAAAACGCACAAGATGTTAAGCCAGATGTAATGACGGCTGTACCTCGTTTATATGAAAAAATCTATGATAAGATTATTCTAAAAGGAGAAGGTTTATCTGGTATAAAAAAGAAATTATTTTTCTGGGCAGTAGATTTAGGTTTAAGGTATAAACCTTATGGTGAAAATGGTTGGTGGTATGAAAAACAATTAGGTTTAGCCAGAAAACTTATTTTTTCTAAATGGCAAGAAGCTTTAGGCGGTAATTTAAAAGTTATGGTTTCTGGAAGCGCTGCGTTACAACCACGGTTAACAAGTATTTTTGCTGCTGCTGGTATGCCAATTATGGAAGGTTATGGTTTAACAGAAACATCACCAGTTACATCTGTTAATTTTGTAGAATATGGCGGACAAAGAGGTTTTAGAATAGGAACTGTTGGGAAAGTTATTAAAGATGTGGAAGTTAAAATTGCCGAAAATGGAGAGATTTTAATTAAAGGACCAAATGTTATGCAAGGGTATTATAAAGATCCTGTTAAAACTGCAGAAGTTTTAATAGACGGATACTTTCATTCTGGAGATAAAGGAGAAATTGATAAAGATGGGTTTTTAAAAATAACTGGTAGAACTAAAGAAATGTTTAAAACTTCTGGAGGTAAATATGTGATACCACCATTATTAGAAGGAGAGTTAAAGCAGTCTTTATTTATAGAACAAGTAATGGTTGTAGGTGAAAATGAAAAAATGCCAGCTGCTATTATTCAACCAAATTTTGAATATTTAAAAGATTGGGCAGAAGAAAATAATATTTCTTTTTCTAATAATGAAGAATTAATAGCAAATGAAAAAGTCTTAGAAGAAATTACTAAAGCAGTTAAAACTTGTAATAATAGTTTTGGTAAATGGGAACAAATAAAAGTGTTTAGACTTACTCCTGACGAATGGACATTAGATGCTGGCCATTTAACACCAACAATGAAAATGAAACGCTCAGTTATAAAAGAAATTTATAAAGATTTATATAATAGTATTTATAATTAAATAAAAGCTCTCATTTAAATGAGAGTTTTTTTATATAACCAATTTTACATTAGCATGATTGAACTTGTTTATTATTCTATCTCAAACAACGAGATTAATACAAATGTTATTAATAATATATTAAATACATCTCGTAACTATAATAAAAAGAACAACATTACTGGTTGTTTATTATATCATGATAAAATTTTTCTACAAATATTAGAAGGCGAAAAAGATGAAGTATTAAAATTATATGAAAAGATTAAAAAAGATACTAGACACCAGAATGTAACATTAGTTATTAAAGAAAATATTGTAGAAAGATTATATTCTGATTGGAATATGGCTTATAAAGAATTAAATGACAGTCACTTAAAGGTTAAACAATTTATAAAAAATATTCGTTTTTTTCTGACAATAATGAAAAACAATCTGAGGCAATAGACATTTTTTGGAGAATGGCTAAATTAATTGTTGTAAAATAACTCATTAATAAACAGATAGTTATATCTTATCAAATAAATATTCTATTTACTTTTTAAAATGAATAATAATCTAGAAATTAAAATAATTTCAACTCAAGATACTTTAGAAATTCGTCACAAAGTTATGTGGCCAAACAAACCTGTAAAATACATAGAATTACCAGATGATAATGTTGCTAGACACTTTGGTTTATTTGTAAATGGAGAAATAACTTCTATCATTTCTTTATTTTCTATTGATGGTGTAGTTCAGTTTAGAAAATTCGCTACTTTAAATAAATATCAAGGTTTAGGATTTGGTTCTTTATTATTAAAAAACATAATAAAGCTTTTAGAAAAAGAAAATATAAAGAAATTATGGTGTAACGCACGAGTAGAAAAAAAGAACTTTTACAAAAATTTTAACCTTAAAACTACTAATAAATTGTTTAAAAAAGGGAATATTGAATATGTTGTAATGGAACGTTATTTCATTCAAAAAAATTAAACTCCAAACTGAGTTAAATGATGATCTAAATGCTTGTAAAAAGTATTATTCCATTCCTTCTCTGTTAATTTACCAAAAGAATGAGATTCTTTTCCGTCAAAATAATCTGCACCTAATTCTTGTGTTTTTAAAATAAAACCTATCAAGCGTTGTTTTTCTAATTCGAATTCTCTTTTATTAGAAATAACAAATTGCGGAGCTGTTTTTCCGTTTTTTTATACTCCTTTTCTGACACAACAGCATTCTTCACAAAAAGTTTAAGCATCAATTTAACTAATCCATTAGGTTTTGGGTGTTTATCTGTATAAATCATCTCATAAGTTACAGAACAATGAGCTAACATTTGTGCCACAGACATTTTACCCCAATTTGCTTTAGTTTCTGATGATAAATTGTTTACTCTTCTTATTATTTCTTCTGTAACAGATTTTGTAAAGATGTTTTTCATTATTTTATTTTTTTTATTAATACTATAATATCTGAAATATGTGTATAAATTACTATTGGTACAATAACACCTCCTAATAAAATAAATGGAAAATATGCTATAGCAGTATTTGGCACACTATAACCAAATTTTTTATATAATAGCTCTTGAGACAAGAAACCATTGGTTAAAATAAAAAAATAAATAGTAAACCCAATATATTCCAACCCAATAAAAATTTACTATTTATGCTCTTATATTTCATCCAAAGTAACAGTAAAATTGAAGTTACACCAGGAATTATATCAAAATTCCAACCTTCATAAGTCATTTCCATAGGTAATAACTCTCTAATAGCTAATTGAAATAATAATAGTTCTACAGGAAAACGAACTATATGTACTGCTGTACTCCATTTTAAATTTCTATTCTCATAAAACTTATTTCTAAGTAAATATATTATAAATATTCCTGGAGGAACTATAACTAAAGGAAAAGTAGAGTACTGATCTCCTTCTGTATAATGATATACTCCAAAATAAGCAAGTATAGATATTAAAATAGACCAACCAATAATAATTGGTAAAGTTGATTTTTTAATAGCATTAGACTTCACAAAAGTAAAAACTATATATATTGTAATTATAAAAAAAGAGACGGGAATGTAAAGTGGTAAATCATTAATCATAAAACATGTTTATTATTAACTTCAAAAATACAAACGTCTTTTTACACTTTACTTGTCTTATGACAAGAATGAGAATTAAGAGTGCTTATTTTAAAACTTCTTTTCTTATTCTACTTAAAGAACTATCAGTTATACCTAAAAAAGATGCAATATGTTTTAATGAAGCTTTTTGAAAAATTTCTGGCCTATTAGAAATTAATTCTAGATATCTATCTGAAGCCTTATCCGTTATCATGCTTAACGAACGTTCTTTTAAAATAAAAAAATTACGTACTAAATGAGATCTTCCCCAATCTCTATAAGCTTCATATAAATTATAATGTTCATTAAAAGTTTCTATATCTTTTTGCCAAAGTACACAGTTTTCTGTGGCTTGCAAATACTCTTTAGTAGGTGTTTGCATAAAAAAAGAGTTCTCTTCCAGAATTAAATCATTTTTATCATAAAAATTAGTAGTTACCTCATTTCCCTCGAAATCTATAACAAAAGAACGTATAAACCCACTTATTAAAAAATAATAATTTTTTACTACAGTACCTCCTTTTATTAAAAATTCTCCTTTTTTTAATTCTATTTTTCTGTAGCCATTTAACAGTTTCTCAAGTTCATCTGTAGTTAACCCAATAGCTCCTAACTCATTTTTTAAGATTCTTTTATCATCCATAATTAATGTAAAATCTTAAATAATAATTCTTTTAAAATATCTTTTTGAGTTTGGCTCGCTCCTACTCCTTTACTTTTAACATCTGCTTCTCTTAAAAAGGCAATTACTTGTGCAACTTTACGCATAGGATAATTTCTAGCTGCTAAAAAGTATTCATCAACAAAATAAGGGCTAACACCAATTGATTTTGCAACAGAATTTTTAGATTTATCCTTTAAACCATGAAACATTAAAAGTTGAGTAAAGAAACCATTTAATAAAGAAATTGTCATTACAGTTGGGTTGCTTTTAGGGTTTTCAGAAAAATAATTAATTATTCTATTCGCTTTTAAAAGGTTCTTCTCTCCTACTGCTTTTCGCAATTCAAAATTATTAAAGTCTTTAGAAATACCAATATTATCTTCTATATGTTTATCATTAATTATTGTGTCTTTAGGTAAAATAATCATTAATTTATCTAACTCATTAGATATTTTACTTAAATCCGTCCCTAAAAACTCTACCAACATTTGTGCTGCTTTAGGTTCTATTTGATAATTTTTACCACTTAAAACTCTACGAATCCAATCAGAAACCTTATTTTCATAAAGCTTTTTACTTTCATAAATTAAACCTGTTTTAGCAATTGCTTTGTGTAACTTTTTACGCTTATCTAGTTTTTTATATTTATAATTAATAACAAGAACTGTTGTTGGTTGTGGGTTTTCTGCATAAGACACAAGTTTCTCTATATTTCTACTTAAATCTTGCGCTTCTTTTATAATTAATACTTGCCTTTCTGCCATCATTGGATATCGCTTAGCAGAAGAAACAATGTCTTCAATACTTGCATCTCTACCATACATTATTTGTTGATTAAATCCTTTCTCTGCTTCATCTAAAATAGATGCTTCTATAAAATCTGAAATCTTATCAATATAATAAGGCTCATCACCCATTAAAAAATATATTGGTTTAATATCTCCTTTTTTAATATCAGAAACAATATTCCTTATTTCGTTCATTTATTTTTCTATTATTACAGAATTAATCAATACGTTTTATCTTGTTTTTAAATAAGATATGGTCATATAATTGTGGCATATAAATAGAATTATTATTCTTTTATTAATAAGTATTAAATTAATAATAACCAATTTTTATTTACTTTTGAGTAATGCAAAAATTAAATCTACCAAATTATAATTTCAAACTCAAAAATAAAGAAAATAAGACGCTTATTTTTGATAATTTGAGAAAAAAATATTTGGTTTTAACACCTGAAGAATGGGTAAGACAACATTATGTTTCTTTTTTAATAGAACAAAAGAAATACCCAATTTCTTTAATTGCTTTAGAAAAACAACTTATTATTAACAATAGAAAAAAAGAACAGATATTTTAGTATTTAATTCTGATGGACAGCATGATATTATTATAGAGTGTAAAGCACCTCAAATTAAAATAACACAAGATACTTTTGATCAAATTGCACGTTATAATTTAAAACTTAAAGCTAATTATTTAGTGGTTACCAATGGTTTAGAGCACTATTGTTGTAAAATGGATTTTAAAAATGAAACCTATATTTTTTTAAAAGAAATTCCTAAATATAAATAATAAAACATTACGTTTATTAAGAAAAATTTAGCCAAAAATTAAGTATTAAGCTGTAAATTCGCAACCTTGAAAACAGCAATCGTCATATTAAATTGGAATGGAAAAAAATTGTTAGAACAATTTCTTCCATCTATTGTAAACTTTAGTTCTAAAGAAGCTGAAGTTTACGTTGCAGACAATGCTTCAACAGATACTTCTCTATCTTTTATTAAACAACATTACCCAAGTGTTAAAATTATTACAAACAATGTTAACGGTGGTTATGCTAAAGGATACAATGATGCTTTACTAAATATTGAAGCAGATATTTATTGCTTAATTAATTCTGATGTTGAAGTTACAGATAATTGGCTTAAACCTGTCTTAAATGTATTTAATGATGATGAGAATACTGCAATTATACAACCTAAAATTTTAGATTACAAAGACAAAACTAAGTTTGAATATGCTGGTGCTGGCGGTGGTTTCATAGATTTATTTGGTTACCCATATTGTAGAGGTCGTGTTTTTAATAACTTAGAAATAGATAACAATCAGTTCAACGATACTTCTGACATTTTTTGGGCTTCTGGAGCATGTTTTTTTATACGCTCTGTAGTATTTCATGAACTTAACGGTTTCGATGAGGATTATTTTGCACATCAAGAAGAAATAGATTTATGTTGGAGAACTCAAAACAGAGGTTTTAAAATAAAATATGTTGGAGAATCTAGAGTTTTTCATGTTGGAGGCGCAACCTTACAAGAAACAAACCCACATAAAACTTTTTTAAATTTTAGAAATAGTCTTTTAAATGTTGTTAAAAACGTACCAACAAAATGGTTTTTATTTGTAGTATTTTCTCGTTTAATTTTAGATGGAATAGCCGGCGTTAAGTTTTTTATTGAATTTAGACCAATTCATACTTGGGCAATCGTAAAAGCTCATTTTAGTTTTTATAAAAAATTGCCTACATTTTTAAAAAAGAGAAAAAAGTTAAATAAAAACCCAAACTACAATTTACATACTAGTATTGTTTGGCAATATTTTATTTTAGGTAGAAAAAAATTTGATAATTTAAAATAATCAAATATTGTATTGAACTATAAAATATCTAAACTTCCTTTTCCTTCTCTAATTACTTCTGGAAAACCATCTGTTAAATCTATTATTGTAGAAGCATAATTATCTCCATAACCACCATCTATAACTACATCTACTATACTTTTCCATTTCTCAAAAATTAATTCAGGGTCTGTTGTATATTCCAATACATCATCATCATCTCTTATAGAAGAAGATACAATTGGGTTTCCTAAACTAGATACTAAAGTTCTAGCAATATTATTATCTGGTATTCTAATTCCTACTGTTTTTCTTTTCTTAAAGGCTTTTGGTAAGTTATTACTACCTGGTAAAATAAACGTATATGGTCCAGGTAAAGCTCTTTTTAAGAGTTTAAAAGTAGTAGAATCAATTTGTTTTACATAATCAGATAGGTGACTCAAATCATTACAAACAAAAGAAAATTTAGCTTTATCTAGTTTTATTCCTTTAATCTTAGCTATTTTTTCTAAAGCTTTGGTATTAGTAATATCACAACCTAAACCATAGACTGTATCTGTAGGATAAATAATTAACCCTCCGTTTTTTAAAATCTTTACAATTTTATCTAATTCTCGTTGATTAGGATTATCATTATATAACTTTATAAACTCTGCCATAATATAAAAATACAAAAAAACTCAACCTGAATTACAAGTTGAGTTATATTTTTGGGAAGAATTTCCTTTATTTAAGATTTATCTACTAATCTAAATCCTTCTCCATGAATATTTAAAATTTCTACATTCTCGTCTAATTTTAAATACTTTCTTAATTTAGCAATATATACATCCATACTTCTAGATGTAAAATAGTTATCATCTCTCCATATTTTAGTTAACGCTAATTCTCTTGGCATTAGATCGTTTTTATGAATAGCTAACATACGTAATAATTTACTTTCTTTTGGAGAAAGTTTAGTAGGCTCTTCTGCTTCATTTATTGATAAGTGACGTAATTTAGAATTAAAGAAAAATGAACCAATATTAAATTCAAATTGTTCAGATTCTTTAGACTTATCTGTTTCTTTTCTTTGCAAAATTGCCTTAATTTTATGCAATAAAACTTCAGAATCAAACGGTTTGTTTAAGTAATCATCTGCACCAACAGAGTAACCTTTTAAAACATCTTCTTTTAAGGTTTTTGCAGTTAAAAATATAATAGGCACTTCTTTATTTGTACCTCTTATATCTTGAGCTAAAGAAAAACCATCTTTACGAGGCATCATAACGTCTAAAATACAAAGATCATAATCACTGTTCTTAAACATAATTAAACCTTCTATTCCGTCTTTTGCATGTGTAACGTTGTAATCGTTTAATGCTAAATAATCTTTTAAAACTGTTCCAAAATTTGGATCATCTTCTACTAATAATATTTTTTTACTTCCCATTTTATATATTTTAAATTAAAGGTAATTTTACTGTGAATATACTTCCTTCTCCTTTTTCACTTTCAACAAATACTGTTCCATGATGTTTTTCTACTATTTCTTTTACATATGCTAATCCTAAACCATGACCTTTTACATCATGAATATTCCCTTTTTGTTCTCTATAAAATTTATCGAAAACCATTTTTTGTGCACTCTTACTCATCCCAATACCTTCATCCTTTATCTTAAAGATGAAAAATTTGTTGGTACTTTCTGTATAGACATCTATATTTGGACTATCTCCAGAATATTTTATTGCATTCTCTAAAATATTAACAATAACATTAGTTAAATGAAATTCGTTTCCAGAAATTTCTGATGTTATAGCTTCAAAATGGGTTGAAATATCTCCATTTTTAGAAGTAACCAATAAACTAACATGGTTTATTGCATCATCTATAGTATCATGAATATCAACAATTTCTTTACTTATTTCTAGTTGATTCTTTTCTAATCTAGATATTCTAAGAACATTTTCTACTTGAGTATGCATTCTTTTATTTTCATCACGAATCATACCAATATAACGCAACACTTTGTCCTTATCGTTAATTATTTTAGGGTTTTTTATAGAGTCTAAAGCTAAATTTATGGTAGCAATTGGGGTTTTAAACTCATGCGTCATATTATTAATAAAATCAGTTTTAATTTCAGAAATCTTTTTTTGTTTAATCAATTGATATAATGATCCAGAAAAAGCGATAATGATAATAAAAATGAAGAATAATGATAATAACAGAATGTTAGATATATCTGATAAAATATGATCGTTTTTTTCTGGAAAACTTACGTACAATAAATACTCAGGTTCATTTTCAGAATTATAAAACAAAGGATAAGGATAACTATCTTTTTTATTTACAGTGTAATAACCCGATTTAAGTTTGGTAGCTAAACCATCTCTACTATAAACTCCATATTTAAAATCTAAGTTTATATTTCTTTTCTTTAATTCATCTTTTATTGTAGCATTAAGCTCTCTGTTACTTAATCTTTTATGAATAGGATTTATTCTATTATAGTCTTTAAAATATTCTGCAAATTGACTTTTTTCTATATTAGTTAACCTTTTTGTAAAAGAATATTTTTTTCATCAACTGAAGAAAATAAATTATCTGCACCTTTTATAAGTTTAGATTGGAAAAAATCTTTTTTCCCAGTAAGTCTTTTAAATATTATAGAATCATCGCTTAAAAAATCTACAGGGATTTCAAAATTTTCTTCTAAAATAGTAGAACCAAAAGATATTTTTTGATTGTTAGTAGTATCTATTTCTTGAAAAAAAGACTTTTAATTTGAGCTTCATTTGCTAAAACTGCATTTTCAATAATCCCTTCGAATTTTTTATCAAAAAGAGACCTTTCTTTTTCATTTATTCTTTCAGATACACTACCTAAAGATTTCTGTACATCGTTCTTAAATTGTTCCTTTTTACTTTCAACAGCATTGTTAATCCAATACATCTGTACAGCAATAATTCCTATTAAGGAAATGCTCATTAAAAACACGATAAGAACAAACATCTTTTTGCCCATATATCAAAGTTAAGCTATTCAAAATTTGAAATTCGCGTTTTTAACGTTGATTAACAAAATAGATTCAATTTTAAGAATAATTTAACAGAATCGTTGCAGATATTTTAATTCACCACTTTTTTTGTGTTAAAATATTATGAATCTTATTTACCTGATTTTTAGTATCATCTAGGTTTTCATTGCAAATTATGTAGTTAGATTGCAATATTTTTTTCATCATTCCATTGATTTTTCATTCTATTTAACACTTCTTTTTTAGTAACAGAATCTCTTAATAAAACACGCTTTATTTTAGTATTAAGCTCTGCATAAACTGTTACAATAATGTCACAAAAAAATTGCTCTTACTTTCAAAAAGTATTGCGTTTTCATAAATAATGTATAATTTATCTACATTATTTTTTACAAAATCTTTAAAATGTTTTTTTACTTCTGGATGCACTATCGCGTTTAAACTACTAAGTTTATCTTTGTTATTAAATACTATACTTGAAATGTATTCTCTATTTAAAACATTATCTAAAAAAGCTTCTTCTCCAAATTCTTTAATTAATTTTTCTTTAATAATTTGAGAGGAATTCATCAGTTTTTTTGCTTCAATATCCGCAATATAAATAGCAACATTTTTAAATTCTGAAAAATAGTTTGCAACTGTAGTTTTACCACTTCCAATTCCGCCTGTTAAACCAATAATCATAACTTATTTTTGAATTAAAAAATCAATTTTTGTAGGTATAATTTTTACACTCTTTATAAAATCTGGTTGTGAAATTATTTTAGGAATTAAATATCCAAGATTATTATTTTTAGAAATAGCATAATCGCATTCAATTTTAAAAGATGCTTCAGAAACCTTAGCAAAATTAGATAAAGCTACTACAAAAAAAACATCAACTTTTTCGGTTAAAGTGGTTAAATTAATTTTATTAGGTAAATTTTTAGTCTTAAAAGCGATCTGTAAATTACCTTCTGTAAATTTTTCTACAGAACCAGATATTGTAGCTTTTAATGTGCTAAATTTTATATTATCTATTTTATCGTTTTCTAGAATATCAACTTTACTTTCAAAACTATTTTTTACATCATTTAATTTTAACTCACTTAAATTTAAATAATGAATATTTTTAATTTTTGACTCTGGTCCAGAAATAATAATTGAATCTGGTTTTACAAAAATTTCGTCTAAGAGATCATAACCAATGTGATAATTGATATTAATATTAGGTTTTAATACAACTTTTTTAGATTTTAATATTCCTAAATTAAGAGAGATTGTATCTTGTATAACTTCCTGAATTTCTACTTCGTTAGGTAATTGTAATTGAATTTTAGTTAATTGGTTTCTTATTAAAAAATAAAACTTCGATTTACTTTTCCTTTTTAATTTTGATGCATCTAATTGTAAACTATAATTATTAAATTTAGTTCTTAAAAGCTTAAAACCAGAAGCTTTAACTGTAATATCTATTTCTTTAATAGGAGTTTCTTGTAATAATTTGTTTTGTGGAATATTACTATAACTAACTGGGAATGTTACAACTGTAGTGTATTCTTTTGAAAAAGTAATTAATAACCAAATTAAAAAAGAGGCTATTAAAAATCCAATAAATGTTTTTGGTATTTTATTTAAATTTTTCAATTTCTAATTCTTAATTTATTGCAATCTAATAAAAAGTGTTTAACAAAAAAAATGAGCTTTTACTAATTAAAGAAAAGCTCATTCATATTAAGTTGTAAGTAAATTATTTTTTAACAGCTGGTGCTAAATATCTTTTACTTAATTCCATTGAAATAGCAGAACGTTCGAATTTAATTTTCCCTGCTCCTGTTTCTATAGTCACGGTATTATCTGCAGCATGTAAATCTACTATTTTACCATGAATACCAGAAGAAGTAACAATTTTAGTTCCTTTTTTTATTTCTGATTGAAATGATTTTTCTTTTTTTGTTTATTCATTTGAGGTCTTATCATAAAGAAATACAAAACCCCTATCATTGCTACAAATGGCAGCATAGACATTAAACTTCCAGAATCTGTTTGTAATAATATTGTTGAAAACATATTAATTATTTAGCTTTTGGTGTAACCATACCTTTAAGAGTTAAAACTTCTCTACCAGATTCTGTATTTGTAATTAATGTAATGTTTTTTCTTTGTCTATTACGCTTACTAGCTGTGTTAAATTTTACTTTAACCTCTTTAGTTTCTCCTGGTTTAATTGGTGCTTTAGGCCAAGCAGGAACTGTACAACCACAAGTTACTCTTGCATCTGTAATAACTAAATCTGTTTTACCAGAATTTGTAACTAAAAAAGTTTTTTCAACGATATCTCCTTCATTTACAGTACCAAAATCGTACTCATTATTATCTACAGAAATAGACGCTGTTCCTTTTTTAATTTCTAAATCTCTAGATTTTGCTTTATCTAAATTACCTTTATTAATTTTAGTTTTGGCATTACTATCTGCACAAGAAACAAATACGTTTGCACAAATTATAAAAGCGAATAAAATTGTTATTTTTTTCATGATGTTTAAATTTTTGTAAAAATACTAAATAATTTTGCTAAAACAAAAGCTTAAATTAAGCCTCTACCAATTTTAACAATTCTTTTATTACTAATATACTCTTTAGATATTCTATCTAAAACTCCGTTTATAAAATAACTGCTTTTTTCTGTAGAATAATCTTTAGAAATCTCTATATATTCATTTATAGTAACTCTAGTTGGAATCGACGGAAAATTTAAGAACTCTGTAATAGCCATTTTTATCAAAATCATATCCATATCAGCAATTCTTTCCGACTCCCAGTTTGGTGTTTTCTCAGAAATATCGTCTTCATAAGTTTTATGCTTTAAAACTGTTTTAGTAAATAAAGATGAAACAAAATCTTCATCATCTTTATCTTTATACAAGCTTCCAACCACAAATATTGATGTTTCTTTAAACTTACTTAAAGACTTAACAACCCAAGTATTTACAAATGGTATATCATCAGACCAAGAAATTATTTCTCCTTCAAAATATTCTGCAAGTTTTTCATTAGGTGCTATTATTTCTTTAAAAAAATCGATTACAAAAGATTTATCAACTTTAAAAGAATTCTCTACAGTATCTAAATATTTTTTATACAAATTGCTATTTTGTAATTCTTCAAAAATAATTTTTACATATTCACTATCTATCTCCCAATTTTTAAGATTATTCATCTCAATATAGCTTTCAACACTTATGCTTTCTGCAATTGCATTAATTACTTTGTTTTCTAAAAATTTAGTATTGGGTTTTAATTCTTCTTTTGTAGCAAGAATTTTCTTTTTGGATAGTGCAATTTTTTTTGCCGCAAATTTTTGAACTTCAACCAATAGTTGAATATTTAAAACGTACAAATCAAACATTTTTAAAATACTATGTTTTAAAAACTTTTCTTCTCTAATGATATCATCATTATGAGATTGCTGCATTGCATATACAGATTGCATTACTTTAACTCGAATATGTCTTCTGTTAATCATTATAAAGAACTTAAATAAATTGCATTTTTTTGCTTTGCAAAAATAGTATTAATTTAGTTTCTCGTCACCTCTTTTTAATACTTTTTTAAGAAAGTTTATCTTTTCGAAACTCGTATATTCGTGCTTTATTTTTTAATCCATTTTTTTCTTTGAAAGCACTACAATATTTAAACAAATATTTCTCTAAATACAAATGGCGTATTTTAATAGGATTACTAATTACTGTTTTCTCTAAATTACTTGCCTTAAAAATTCCTCAAATAATTAGAGATTCTTTAAACGTTGTAGAAGATTATCATAATAATACCATTACAGATGTTTCTCAGGTTAAAAATCAATTATTAATAAATGTTTTTATAATTATTGGTATTGCCCTTCTTGGTGGTTTTCTAACTTTTATTATGAGACAAACATTAATTGTAACGTCTAGATTAATTGAATTTGATTTAAAGAATGAAATTTATCAACAATACCAAAAACTATCGCTTAACTTTTATAAAAAAATAGAACGGGTGATTTAATGAATAGAATTAGCGAAGATGTTTCTAAAGTTAGAATGTATGTTGGTCCTGCTGTAATGTATACTATGAATATGATTGTACTTTTTGTTGTAGGTTTTACTCAAATGGCTCAAGTAGATTTTAAATTAACACTTTACACATTAATCCCTTTTCCTCTTTTATCAATTTCAATTTTTGTTTTAAGTAGAGTTATTCATAAAAGAAGTACAATTGTACAAGAATACTTATCTAAATTAACTACTTTTAATCAAGAATTTTTTTCGGGAATTAATGTTGTAAAATCTTATGGAATTGAAGCTTCTATTATTAAAGATTTTGATGCTATTTCTGATGCCAGTAAAGAGAAAAATATTCATTTACATAAAGCTAATGCATTATTTTTTCCTTTAATGATTTTATTGATTGGAATAAGTAATTTATTAGTTATTTATATAGGCGGAAACCAATATATAAATGGAGAAATTAAAATTGGTGTTGTTGTAGAGTTTATGCTCTACGTTAATATTTTAACTTGGCCAGTTGCAGTTGTTGGTTGGGTAACATCTATGGTTCAGCAAGCAGAAGCTTCTCAAGCAAGAATAAATGAGTTTTTAAATCAAGTTCCAGAAATTCAAAATTTCAACAAAGAGCAAACTGAAATTAAAGGGAAAGTTAGTTTTAAAGATGTTACATTTAAATATGAAGATACAGGTATAACTGCTCTTAAAAATATTAATTTCACTGTAAAACCTGGTGAAACTATTGCAATCTTAGGTAAAACTGGTTCTGGAAAAACAACTATAATCGAATTAATTTCTAGACTTTATGATACTACAAAAGGTACAGTTTTATTAGATGATATACCAATTAAAAAAGCGAACTTAAATGATGTAAGAAGTCAAATTGGTTTTGTTCCCCAAGATCCTTTTTTATTTTCTGACACTATTGGCAATAATATTAAATTCGGTAAAGAAGATGCTAAAGAGGAAGAAATTATTAAAGCTGCAAAAAACTCTGATGTTCATAAAAATATAATTGAGTTTACAAACGGGTATAAAACCATACTTGGTGAACGAGGTGTAACTTTATCTGGAGGGCAAAAACAACGTGTTTCTATTGCAAGAGCAATTATTAAAAACCCTAAAATTTTAATTTTTGATGACTGTTTATCTGCTGTTGATACAGAGACAGAAGAGAAAATATTATCAAACTTAGAAAAGGTTTCTAAAAATAAAACTACCTTTATAATTAGTCACAGGGTTTCATCTGCAAAAAATGCAGATAAAATTATTGTTTTAGATGCGGGTAAAATAGCACAACAAGGAACTCACAATCAATTAATAACAGAAGAAGGATACTATAAAGATTTGTATGAACAGCAACTTTTAGAAAAAGAAATTTAATCTTTAACATTGCTACATAAAATATTTTATTAGATTTGTTGAGTACAATAAACATTTTATAACTACTATTTTAAAAATTATGGCAGAGAGAGTTGAACAGGAAGAAATTTTTTCACAGGTATTAAGAGCAGGGAGAAGAACCTATTTTTTTGACGTTAGAGCTACTAAAGCAGACGATTATTATTTAACAGTAACAGAAAGTAAAAAGTTTACACACGATGATGGTACTTTTCATTATCAGAAGCATAAAATTTATTTGTATAAAGAAGATTTTACAGACTTTCATGAGATGCTAGGTAAAGCAACTGACTATATTATTAATGAAAAAGGCAACGAAGTAATTAGCGAACGCCATCAAAAAGACTTTAAGAAAGAAGAAACTAATACTACAGAAGAGACACCTAAGTCTACAGAAAGTTTTACAGATGTTTCTTTTGATGATATATAACAAATTATAACTTTAATAAAAGTTATAATTTGTTATTACAATATTAATTCAAATTCAAATTAGTTTACATTAAAAACTGCAATCTTATTAGATTGCGGTTTTTTCAATTTCATAATACACGTTTCATTATACTACTTTTTGCGACAGTTTCTTCCCATTCTTTTTTAGAATTACTATCTTTAGTAATACCTCCTCCAACAAAAATTGATGCAGTTTTATTTTCTATGCTCATACATCTTAAGTTAACAAATAACGAAGAATTTTTATCAGTACTTTTGGGGTTAAAATTTATTTCTCCTAAAAAACCTGTGTAATATGTTCTTTTATAATTTTCATTATCTACAATAAACTTCTTTGCTTTTTCTCTTGGCAAACCACAAACTGCAGGAGTTGGATGCAAAGCTCTAATTAATGTTTTTAGATTAGAGTTTTCTAATAATTTTCCTGTAACTTTAGTTTTTAAATGCAGTAAACTTCCTGCTTTAACTGTTTCGGTTTTATCAATTGTTAAATTTGTTGAAATGTTTCTTAATTGGTTCTCAATAAAATCTGTTACTAATTGCTGTTCTTCTAATTCTTTATTTTTCCAAACTACGTTATTTACATTTTTAAATAATTGTGTTCCCGCCAAAGACATTGTTTTAAAAGTTGAATTGTTAACTTCTAAAAGCGTTTCTGGTGTTGCTCCTAACCATAAACCAATCTTTGGGTGAAACCAAATGTAAACAAATGCGTTTTTATAATTGGAAAGTAATTTTTGAAAAACGTTTATCAAATTAAAATCTGAAAGGGCTACTAATTCTTCTCTAGAAACAACTACTTTTTTTAAATCGTTATTTTTAATTTCTTTAATAGTTTTATCTACAAGTTTAATATGATTTTTTTTAGATTTCTCATCTAAATTATTTTTTTTATCATCTGAAATTAAAGTATCTAAAGAAGTTTTTTCATTTATATATTCTGAATTTTCTAATGAAAATAAAATTGCTTTTTTTGTATTATCAAAAGGTGCAAAAACAAAACCAGACTCAGTAAAACTATTTGTAAAAGTTAAAGAGTCAATGGTACTAAAAAGAGCAGAAACTGATTTTTTATTCGGTTTTCTATAAACTACAAAAGGCATTTCCTTATTATAGCTAGTAATTATTTTTTCGAAAATTTTCAAACTATTTTTTGTCTAAAATAATATTAGTTAACTTACAAATAGAAATTAAATTATCTTCTTCATCAACAATTTTAATTTCCCATAAATGAGTCGTTCTCCCTTTATGTATTGGTTTAGCAATACCAAAAACCACACCCTCTTTTTTACTTTTAAGATGATTAATACTTAACTCAATACCTTTAACAATCTTAGTTTTAGTATCTACAAAAAGTGCAGAAGCACAACTTCCAACAGTTTCAGCTAAAGCAGCAGTAGCACCTCCATGTAAAATCCCATAAGGTTGATGAACCCCTGAGTTTACAGGCATTTTAGCAACAATATAATCTTCTCCAACTTCAATAAACTCTATATCAAGAGTTTCCATTAAAGTGTTTTTACTTAAGCTGTTTAAAGTTAATAATGTTTTTATTTTATCCATTAAAGAGAAATTTAAACAGTAAAAATAAGCATAATTTATTGTACTTTTGCCACTATATTTTTGATCAATTTTTATGTATAAAATCCGCATTATTTTAGATACTAAAGAAGATGTTATTAGAACTATTTTAACAGATAGTAATATCAATTTAGAAACTTTACACACCACTATTGCCAAAGCTTTTGGTTTTAAAGGACTAGAAATGGCTTCATTTTATAGAACAGATGAGGAATGGAATCAAGGAGAAGAAATTCCTTTATTCAATATGGCAGAAGCTGGAGAAGAAATTTCGATGCAAACTTGTATTTTAAATGAAACTTTAACGAAGGAAAATGATAAACTAATTTATGTTTATGATTTCTTAAATATGTGGACTTTCTATGTTGATGTAATTGAAATTTCTGCAGAAAAAAGAAATGATCTACCTCAAACTATTTTAAATGTTGGAGAAATTCCAGAAATTGCTCCTGAAAAAGAATTTGTTGCAGATAAGTTAGAAAATGAATTTGGAGACGAAGGTGATATAGATGACGAATTCGGTCATTTTGATGATTTTGATTATAACGATTATTAAAAATGAGTACAAAAAAGAAGGGAGTTTTAACTTCTGATAGCGAGTGGAGAAAACACTTACGCAAAGTTGGAAAACGTTTTTTTTGGAAGGCAGAAAGAAAAGCTGGTAAGAAACAAGCAAAAAAAGAATCTTAGGTTTTCTTAAAAAAACTCAATATCATATTTATGATAAAGTTATTCTTATAAATAAAATTTTACACTCTAATCACGTAACAAAATTGTAAATTAGTCGTCTAAATTTATATAACCGACTAAAACAATTTCTTTGGAAACTATCTTATCTCTAAAAAATCTTGACAAAAAATACGGCAAAGTTCATGCAGTAAATAACCTTTCTTTTGATATTGAAAAAGGAAATGTTTACGGAATACTTGGGCCAAATGGAAGTGGAAAATCTACTACTTTAGGAATTATTTTGAATGTTGTAAATAGAACTTCAGGAGATTTTTCTTGGTTTAACGGAAGAACTATCTACACATGATGCACTTAAAAAAGTAGGTGCAATTATAGAACGCCCAAACTTCTACCCTTACATGACTGCAACTCAAAACTTAGCTTTGATTTGTAAAATAAAAGGCATTTCTACTGAAAAAATAGATGAAAAACTAACAACTGTTAATCTATTTGAAAGAAGAGATAGTAAATTTAGTACATTTTCTTTAGGTATGAAACAACGTTTAGCTATTGCTTCTGCCCTATTGAATGATCCTGAAATTTTAATTTTAGATGAGCCAACAAATGGTTTAGATCCTCAAGGAATTCATGAAATTCGTCAGATAATAAAAAAATTGCAGCAAACGGAACAACAATTTTATTAGCATCTCACCTACTTGATGAGGTTGAGAAAGTATGTTCACATGTTGTTGTTATTAGAAAAGGAGTAAAACTATATAGTGGTAGAGTTGACGAATTAACAGCTTCTAACGGTTTATTAGAGCTTAAAATAGATGAGAAAGAAAATGAATTAATTAAGCTTTTAGAAAACCATGATGCGATTGGTAAAATAACAAAAGATCATGATACATTAATTGCAACCTTAATTCGTGGTATATCTTCAACAGAAATCAATAAATATTTGTTTGATAATGGCTTCGTTTTATCTCACCTTGTAAAACGTAAACCTAGTTTAGAACAGCAATTTTTAGATTTAACAAACAACAACTAATCAACTTAAAAAAAGTCATGCTAAGACTACTTACCATAGAATTTCATAAATTAAGATACAATAAAGCCAGTAAAATATTATCGATAATATACTTTGGCTTACTAACTTCTATTGCGCTAATTGCAGCCATAAAATTCGAATTTGGAGATTTTAAACTCCATTTAGCAGATGCTGGGATTTTTAATTTCCCTTATATATGGCATTTTAACACCTATATAGCAGCAATTTTAAAATTCTTTTTATTATTAGTTATCGTTTCTATGATGTCTAATGAATATAGTTACAAAACGTTAAAGCAAAATTTAATAGATGGTTTAAGTAAAAAAGAATTTATTTTATCTAAATTTTATACAGTTATTGCATTTGCAGCTATTTCTACCGTTTTTGTTTTTGTAGTTTCTTTAGTATTAGGCTTGGTATATTCAGATTATAATGAGTTTGCTATTATAATTTCAGATTTAGATTATCTTTTAGCCTTTTTTATAAAATTAGTTGGTTTTTTCTCTTTTGGTTTATTCTTAGGAATATTGGTTAAAAGATCTGCCTTTGCAGTTGGCGCAATGTTTGTATGGTTAATAGTAGAAAGTATGTTTAAAGGATACTTATACTGGGCTTTTAGAAGTGCAGATAAAACTGGTGATAAAGTAGATGCTATTATGCAATTTCTACCATTAGAAGCTATGACAAATTTAATAAAAGAACCTTTTTCGAGGTTAGGAGCTGTTAGATCTGCTGCTAATACTATGGGTGAAACTTTCACTAAAAGTTATGCTGTAGAATTTACCACAATCTTAGTGGTTTCTTTTTGGACATTTCTATTTATTTACTTGTCTTATGCACTGTTAAAAAAGAGAGATTTGTAATACTTTTTAGATATATTTGACGTTTGTAAAACAAACTTTGTCAAATGAAGAAATTATTACCTTTTTTACTCCTATTTTTTACTATAAATATATTTTCTCAAAAAGAGGCTAACATTTGGTATTTTGGTAGAAATGCTGGTATAGACTTTAATACTACACCTCCAACTGCAATTACAAATGGGCAAATAAATACTCTAGAGGGTTGTTCTTCTTTTGCTGATGGTAATGGTAACTTATTATTCTATTCTGATGGAATTACTGTTTATGACAAAAACCATCAGAAAATGACATATACAGATGGAACGCCAGCAGATAATTTAAGAGGAAATCCATCTAGTACACAATCCGGAATGATAATACCGAAACCAGGTTCTACATCAATCTACTATCTTTTTACAGTTGGAGACAACAACAATCCTGCGTTTGACTTATATACAATAGATATGTCTTTAAACGGTGGAAACGGGCAACTAATTGATGAAGATGGTGATGGTGATTTCTCAGAAAACTTAGCTCAAATTCAAACTAGTTCTGGTAGTTGGACAGAAAAAGTAGCAGCGGTTAGAGGTAAAGAATGTAATACATTTTGGGTAGTTTCTAAAGTTGCACGTTCTTTTTTCTCTTATAAAGTTGATATAAATGGTGTGAACCTTACTCCTGTAGAGTCTCAAGTTAATAATAATACAGTTAATTCTAGAGGTTATTTAAAACTATCTCCAAACGGACAAAAATTAGCTATTGCAAATCAAAATACAACCAACGATCTGTTACTATATAGTTTTGATAATGAAACAGGTATAATAGCAAATGACGGTATTTCTTTATTCAATAATTTTCAAGATGGTGAAGCTTATGGTGTTGAGTTTTCTCGGAATTCTGAGAAGCTTTATGTTTCTTCAGCTTCTGGCTTCAGACAAGATTTAAGTGCACCTGCAACCACTTATAAACTATTCCAATATGATTTAACAGCATCAGATATTGAAGCTTCAAAAACTATAATTCATGAACAAACTGGATATAGAGGAGCTTTACAATTAGGACCCGACGGAAAAATTTATGCAACTATTCCGCTAGCTTATGACGATACTAATGGAGATGCTACTTCTTTAGATGTTATAGAAAACCCCAATGCTGCCGCTGCTGATGTTGTTTTCACTAAAAATGCAATAAATTTAGGCGGGCAAAAATCTACACAAGGATTACCTCCTTTCATATCCTCACTACTATTACCAATAAAAATAACAGATTCTGATACTAACCAAGAAATTAATGACCAGGATTTAGAATTTTGTGTTGGAGACAATAAAACCATTGTTCCAGAACCAGTTATAGGTAATAACATAACTTATGAGTGGACATTTGATAACGGAACTACTACTTCAACTGTATCAAATACTTCTAGCCTAACTTTAAATAATTTAGATAAAACAGATAGTGGGGCTTACGCTTTAAAAATTGAATTAACTGATGATTGTGGAAATATTACTCAATTTGATGGTACTTTTAATATTGAAGTTTTTGATGCTGCCTCTGCTTCTGCTCCTCAGTCAATAGTTTTTTGTGATTCAGATAGAGACGGATTTAATTCATTTGATTTTCAAGCTGATAAAAATGCTGAAATTTTAAACGGATTAGATCCTGCAATTTTTGAAGTTTTGTATTTTACTTCTCTTGCTGATGCTAATTCTGGAGATAATCCTTTAACAAACCCTTATACAAACCCGTCTGCTTTTAGTTCACAAACTATCCATGCTAGAGTGCAAAATAAAAATGCTTTCGAAGCATGTTTTGATACCACAAGTTTTACTTTAACTGTAACAGATTTACCTGTTCCTACTCAACCAGAACCTTATAGAATATGTGATGATATAGAAAGCTCTAGTGATACAGATGGAATCATAAACACATTTTTACTAAACACTAAAGATGTTGAAATTTTTGGAAGTTTAGATCCGAACCAATACAATATTACATATCATACTACACAAAACGGCGCAGATACAAATGATCCTGGAACGCTAATTGATAAAAAAGCAAACCATACAGTTTCAACATCACAAACTGTATACGTAAGAATAGAAAACAAAGACAATATAGATTGTTACGACTCAAGTATCCTTTTAGAATTAATTGTAGACCCTTTACCTACATTAAAACCTAACCCTACATTAGACCAATGTATTAGCGATACAAATAGCAACCCTACAGTAAATTTAACATTGGCAGAAAGTTCAATTTCCGAGACCTTAAATATTCGTTTTGAATATTATGAAGATGCCATTGGAACAAATTTAATTACAGACCCTACTTCTTTTCCAGTACAAGTAAATACTACACAATCTGTTTATGTAAAAGTTATTTCAGAGTTTGAATGCGCTAGAGAATTAATTGAATTAACTATTAACGTTGGGCAAACTCCAAACAACCCTTACAATGAAACTCAAACTCCTGTTTGTGATGATTTTTTAGATGCTGATGGAAATGATATAACAGGAATGAATGATGATACAGATAATATAACGAACTTTACGCTAGACCTAAATGCTATAATTAATGGTATAAACCCACCTGCAAATACAGAGGTTTTCTTTTATGAAAATTCTAACGATAGAACAAATTCATTAAATGAAATCGATGTTACTAATTATAGAAATGATTTAAATAAAATTGATATTACAAATACTCCAGAGGGAATTCAATTTCCTATTTATTATAAAATTTTAAGTACAATTAATAATAATTGTCAAGGTTTAGGAGAGTTTTACTTAGAAATAAACTCTGTTCCTACAGCAGAAGTTGTTCCAGATCTAGAATTATGTGATGATACTAATGATGGTGATCCTACAAATGGAATTGTACAAACTTTTGATTTAGAATCTCAAAATACAACTATTTTAAATGGACAAGATCCTGCTAACTTTACAGTTACTTATTACTTAAATAGTAATGATGCTAATATTGGAAACAATCCAATAACCTCTCCATTTGCGAATACAATAAGAGACTCTCAACCTATTTTTGTAAGAGTTACTAATAATACTACCGGTTGTTTTACAGATCATACTTCATTTAACGTTATCGTAAATCCATTACCCGTTGCAAATTTTGTTAATGATTTAGAAGTATGTGATGATAATACTGATGGTTCTGCTAGAAACGGTTTTTCTCAAATAATAGATTTAGAATCCCAATCTGCAGGAATTCTAGGTAGCCAAGACCCAAACTTATATAATGTAACATACCACCGTTCTTTAACAGAAGCTCAAGCAGGAGATAATCCATTAATATCTCCATACTCTAATTTATCACCTAACAGAGAAACAATTTTTGTTCGTGTTTATAATTCTGATACAATGTGTGCTAATGGAATATCTAATTTTGATGTTATCATAAATCCAGAACCTATTTTTGAAACCATTTCAAACCTATCATATTGTGATAACAATTTAGATGGAGATGACACAAATGGAGTTATACAAACTATAGATTTAGATTCTCAAATAACTAACATTTTAGGTACAAGTCAAGATCAAGATGATTATATTGTAACTTTTCATAGCTCTCAAGCTGATGCTGCTTCTGGAGACTCTGCTATTACATCACCATATACAAATACAAATTCAACAGAAACAATCTTTGTAAGAATTCAAAATAAAGTAACCTTATGTGTAAATGATGATGCAACTTTTGAAGTTATAGTAAATCCTTTACCAGATTTTATGGTAACAACCCCACAAATTTTATGTTTAAATGATTTACCTCTAACAATTTCTGCTGAGAATCCAAATACAGTTTATACTTATGAATGGAGAAACTTAAATGGAGATTTATTAGGTACAAATCAAGATTTAAATGTTACAAGTGGAGATACTTATAGCGTTACAGCTACCACCACTAACGGAACTAATTGCTCAAGAACAAAAGATATTGTAATTAATGAATCTAATCCTGCTACTTTAGAAGCAAGCTACGTAACTATTATAGATGAAGGTAACAATATTGGAAGTGAAAATAATTTATCTATTTCTATAAATACTTTAGATAATGATTTAGGACCTGGAGATTATCAGTTTGCCGTTTTAAATAATGATAATAATGATAGATTCCCCTCAATAGGTTTCCAAGACGAACCACTTTTTGAAAACTTAGAAGGTGGTATTTATACAATTATTGTAAATGATAAAAACGGTTGTTCTCCAGACACTACATTATTAGTTTCTGTAATACAATTTCCTAAATTTTTTACCCCAAATGGTGATGGTGAAAATGATACTTGGGTTGTTAAAGGAGCAAATAAAACTTTTTATCCAAACAGTAGTATTAATATATTTAATAGATATGGTAAATTAGTTGCACAAAGCCCAATAGACGGACAAGGATGGAATGGAACATATAATGGTAAAGTACTTTCATCAGATGATTATTGGTACAGTATTACACTAATTCCTGCTGATAATACTAAACCAACAATTAACAAAAAAGGACATTTCTCCCTTCTGAGAAAGTAAAAAACTCAAAAAAGAATACATCTTAAAATACGGATACTTTTATATAAAGTATCCGTATTTTTACATTATGGAATTTAAGTTAGTATCAGAATTTTCTCCTACTGGAGATCAACCGGAAGCTATAAGACAACTATCCGAAGGTATTTTAGCAGGCGAAAAATATCAAACTTTATTAGGTGTTACAGGTTCTGGAAAAACATTTTCTGTAGCAAACGTAGTAAAAGAAGTAAAAAAGCCAACTTTGGTTTTGGCACATAATAAAACTTTAGCTGCGCAGTTATATTCAGAATTTAAGCAATTTTTCCCTGAAAACGCTGTCGAATATTTTGTTTCTTATTACGATTATTATCAACCTGAGGCGTACATTCCTGTTACTGGTACTTATATAGAAAAAGATCTTTCTATTAATGATGATATTGAACGATTAAGACTAAGTGCAACCTCATCTTTATTATCAGGAAGAAGAGACATTTTAGTTGTAGCTTCTGTTTCTTGTTTATATGGTATTGGAAATCCTGTAGAATTTAAGAAAAACGTAATTCCTATAGAAGTTGGTCAACAAATAGCTAGAACTAAATTTTTACATCAATTAGTTCAAAGTTTATATTCAAGAACAGAAATAGAAATTAAAAGCGGAACTTTTAAAGTAAAAGGTGATGTAGTTACTATTTATCCTTCTTACGGAGATAATGGCTATAGAATTCATTTTTTTGGTGATGAAATTGAAGAAATAGAATCTTTTGATTTAGAGAATAATACTGTAATAGAAAGCTTCGAAGAACTAACCATTTATCCTGCAAACTTGTTTGTTACTTCTCCTGATGTACTACAGAATGCGATTCATCAAATTCAAGAAGATATGATGAAACAAGTTGACTACTTTAAAGAAATAGGCAAGCATTTAGAAGCTAAACGGCTAAAAGAAAGAACTGAATTCGATTTAGAAATGATTAGAGAACTTGGTTATTGTTCTGGTATAGAAAATTACTCTCGATATTTAGATGGTAGAAATCCAGGAACAAGACCTTTCTGTTTATTAGATTATTTCCCAAACGACTACTTAATGGTTATTGATGAAAGTCATGTAACAGTACCCCAAACACATGCAATGTATGGTGGCGATAGAAGCAGAAAAGAAAATCTTGTAGAATATGGATTTAGATTGCCCGCAGCAATGGATAACAGGCCTTTAAAGTTTGAAGAGTTTGAAGAAATCCAAAATCAAACCATATTTGTATCTGCTACTCCAGCCGATTATGAGTTACAAAAAACTGAGGGTGTATTTGTAGAACAAATTATTAGACCAACAGGTTTATTAGATCCAATAATAGAAATTAGACCCAGTTTAAATCAGATTGATGATTTAATTGAAGAAATACAAATTAGAGTAGAAAAAGACGAACGTACATTAGTAACAACACTTACTAAAAGAATGGCAGAAGAATTAACAAAATACCTTACTCGAGTTGCTATTAGATGTCGTTACATTCATTCTGATGTAGATACTTTAGAACGTGTAGAAATTATGCAAGATTTACGTAAAGGTTTGTTTGATGTACTTATTGGTGTAAATCTTTTACGTGAAGGTTTAGATTTACCAGAAGTTTCTTTGGTAGCCATTTTAGATGCTGATAAAGAAGGCTTTTTAAGAAGCCATAGATCTATAACACAAACTGTTGGTAGAGCTGCAAGAAACGTTAATGGTTTGGCAATTTTGTATGCTGATAAAATGACCAATAGTATGCAAAAAACAATTGATGAAACCGAACGAAGAAGAGAAAAACAAATAGCATACAATACTAAAAACAACATTACTCCTACTCAAATAAATAAAAAAATTGATGATACTTTATCTAAGTCTGCTGTTTCTAGTTATCATTATGATAATGCTATTCAAAAAGCTGCAGAGCAAGACTTACAATATTTACCTAAAGAAGAAATCGAAAAACGTATAAGGGAAAAACGTAAACAAATGGAAGCTGCTGCAAAAGGTTTAGATTTTATTGTTGCCGCTAAATTACGTGATGAAATTGCTATTTTAAAAGAGCGTTTATAGTTTATTTTTAATCATTCTTAACTTGATAATACTATCAATAAACACCTTTGCTTTTTCTTGATATTTTAATTCATCTTTTTTAGACCAATTATTTCTATTTTGCTGACTCGTTTTATTGTTATTTAAGAATTTAAGTTCTTTTTGTAGTTTCTTAACCCTCTCTTTTACAGATAATTCTTTTGTTTCTTTATAGCCTAATTTTTTTAACCCGTTTTCTAGTTTAGAAATTTGTTTAACGTATACATTCTCCTTAGCCTCAGACCATTTTTTTAACTTTATTAGTTTTTCTTTTTTATTTTTTAAAGAACCAATTCTATCCTTTATTTTTTTAATTAAAATGGTTTTGTCTTGATAAACTTTCATCTTAAAAAAATCTCCTTTTATTTCAATTTCATTTGAAAAAGAAGAGCCCGTGATAAAAAAAAGTAAAAAAAATAAAATAATAAACTGTTTCATAAAAGTATGTATACATCAATAATACTCAAAAAGTAAGCCAAAAAAATTAACTAAATAAAAATTCATTCTATTTGAAAATAAAAAAAGGTAGCAATTAAAATTACTACCTTTTTTGTATTAAAAATTATTTTCAAAAAAATAAAACTACATCATTGCTGCTGCAATTTTTTTATAAGTACCATTTTCTAAATTCTCTCTAATAGCTGAAAAAGCAGTAATCGTTTCATCTATATCTTCTTGAGTATGCGTTGTTGTTGGTATCAATCTTAAAATAATTAACCCTTTTGGTATTACAGGATACACTACAATAGAACAAAATATACCATGATTTTCACGTAAATCATTCACCATTGCCATTGCTTCAGGAATTTCTCCTTTTAAAAACACTGGAGTAATACAGGTTTGTGTTGTACCTAAATCGAAACCTGCAGCACGTAAACCAGATTGTAAAGAATTAGTGTTTTCCCACAATTTAGCTTTCAATTCTGGCATTGTACGCAACATATCTAAACGTTTTAATGCTCCTTTAACCATTGCCATTGGCAAAGATTTTGCAAACATTTGAGAACGCATATTGTATTGTAAGTACTGAATTACATCTTTATCACCAGCAAAAAATGCACCAATACCAGCCATAGATTTTGCAAAAGTTGCAAAATATACATCAATTTCATCCTGTACTCCTTGCTCTACTCCTGTTCCTTTACCGTCTTTTCCAAGCGTTCCAAAACCATGAGCATCATCTACTAATAATCTAAAGTTGTATTCTTTTTTTAAAGCAACAATTTCTTTTAAACGCCCTTGCTCTCCACGCATTCCAAAAACACCTTCAGAAATTACTAAAATTCCTCCTCCAGTTTTTTCTGCCATTCTTTTAGCACGCTTAATATTTTTCTCAAAACTCTCCATATCGTTGTGCTTATACACAAAACGTTTACCAGCGTGTAATCTTACACCATCTATAATACAGGCATGCGTGTCCATATCATAAACGATAATATCATTCTTAGTAACTAAAGCGTCTATAGCAGAAACCATACCTTGATATCCGAAGTTAACTAAATAAGCAGCTTCTTTTTCAACAAATTCAGCACATTCTTGTTCTAATTGCTCATGAAATTTAGTATGCCCAGACATCATTCTAGCTCCCATTGGGTAAGCCATACCGTGTTCTGCAGCAGCTTCTCCATCAACTTTTAATATTTCTGGATGATTTGCTAAACCTAAATAATCATTAATACTCCAAGTAACTACTTTTTTGCCATTAAAAGACATTCTGTTAGAAATTGGTCCTTCTAACTTAGGAAATACATAATATCCTTCTGCCTGTTTAGCCCATTTTCCTAAAGGTCCTTTATCTTCTTTTATTCTTTCAAATAAATCTATCGCCATGTTTCTGTTTTTGATTTTTACGAACTACAAAGAAACCGCTTTTTTTGCAGTTATTCAAATTGATAAATAAATAGTATAATTTTATAGAAATCCTTGTTCTTTCATCCAAGAATCATTGTAAATTTTATTCATATAACGAGAACCATGGTCTGGAAAAATAAGTACTACAAAACTATCTTTTGTAAACATTCCTAAATCTGCATATTGCTTTGTTGCTTGTAAAACTGCGCCAGAAGTATATCCTGGAAAAATCCCCTCTTTTTTTACAATTTCTCTTGCAGTTAAAGCTGCATCTTTATCAGATACTTTTTCATACACATCAATTACATCAAAATCTGTAGCTGTAGGAATTAAGTTTTTACCTAAACCTTCTATTTTATAAGGTGAAACTTCGTTCATATCAATCTTACCAGTTTCATGATATTTCTTTAAAACAGACCCAATTGCATCTACTCCTAATATTTTTATATCAGGATTTTGTTCTTTTAAATACTTTCCGGTTCCAGAAATTGTACCACCTGTTCCGCTAGCAACTACTAGGTGTGTAATTTTACCACCAGTTTGTTCCCAAATTTCTGGTCCTGTAGTTCTGTAATGAGCATCAATATTTAATTCATTAAAATACTGATTTATATAAACAGAGTTTTTAGTTTTTTTATGAATGGTTTTTGCAACTTCGTAATAAGATTTTGGATCTGCAGCTGGCACATTTGCAGGACAAACATGTACTTCTGCTCCCATAGATTTTAGCATATCTATTTTGTCTTGAGACGATTTATCGCTAACAGCTAATATACATTTATAGCCCTTTACAATACTAATCATAGCTAAACTAAAACCAGTATTACCAGAAGTAGTTTCTACAATTGTAGATCCTTTTTTTATAATTCCTTTTCTTTCTGCATCTTCAATTATATGTAATGCAATTCTATCTTTAGCAGAATGTCCTGGATTAAATGCTTCTAACTTTGCAAAATAAGAACCTTTAAAATCTTTTGCTATATTATGTAGTTTCACTAATGGTGTTTCTCCTACTAACTTTAATATATTTTCAGTAATTCCTTGGTGTCTTGTCATTCTATTCTGTTTATCAAAAAAACCAAATTCTAAAAGAATCTGGTTTTTTTGATTCGAATGCAAAAATACACATCCTTATTGAAATACAAAATTGATTTTATAGCTTAATTGACTCTACACCCAATTTGTTTTCTAATGCTAAGAAGAAAGTATAATCTTTAGCTGTTTCTTTTAATGCTTCAAAACGACCCGATGCGCCACCATGACCAGCTTCCATATTAGTACGTAACATTAATAAATTAGTATCCGTTTTAAGTTCTCTTAACTTAGCTACCCATTTTGCAGGCTCCCAATATTGTACTTGAGAATCATGAAAACCTGTAGTAACCAACATATTTGGGTATGCTTTTGCTTCTACTTGATCGTAAGGCGAATACGATTTTATATAATCGTAATACTCTTTATCATTCGGGTTTCCCCATTCATCATATTCTCCAGTTGTTAACGGAATACTATCATCTAACATTGTAGAAATTACATCTACAAAAGGTACAGCAGCTATTACTCCATTATATAATTCTGGATTAATATTTATAATTGCACCCATTAATAAACCTCCTGCAGAACCACCCATTGCATATAAGTGTTTTGCTGATGTATAATTATTTTCAATTAAAAATTTAGAACAATCAATAAAATCTGTAAAAGTGTTTTTCTTATTCAACATTTTACCATCTTCATACCATTCTCTACCTAAATATTCACTTCCTCTAATATGTGATAAAGCAAAAACAAAGCCTCTATCTAATAAACTTAAACGAGTAGATGAAAAACTATCTGGAATTGTATAACCATAAGAACCATAAGCATATTGTAATAAAGGTGTACTTTCATTTAGTTCTGTATCTTTATGATGGACTAATGAAATAGCTACTTTTTTACCATCTCTAGCAGTTGCCCAAACACGTTTGCTTACATAATTATCTTTATTAAACTTACCTCCTAATACTTCTTGCTCCTTTTTTACTTCTTTAGATTTATCGTTCATATTAAAATCGATAACAGAACTTGGTGTTGTAAAAGAGTTATAAGAGTATCTTATAATATCTGTATCAAATTCAGGATTACCAAAAACACCAGCCGCATACGTTTCTTCATTAAAAGGTAAATAGTAATCTTCTTTTTTATCCCAACGTTTAATGCGAATTTTATTTAAACCATTTGTACGTTCTTCTAAAACTAAATAGTCTTTAAATATTGAAAAATCTTCTAATAAAGTATCTTCTCTATGCGGAATTACATCTACCCAATTTTCTTTAGAAGTATTAATTATAGAGGTTTTCATCAACTTAAAATTTGTAGCATCATCTTTATTGGTTAACATATAAAAATGATCTTTATAATGAGAAACATTATATTCTAAATCTTTTTCTCTCTCTTGGATAACAGTAAAATTACCTGTAGGATTATTTGCATCTAAAAATTGCGCTTCTGTAGAAAGTGTACTGTAAGAACCTATTATTATATAATCGTCAGATTTAGATTTTGTTACATAAGTACCAAAAGTATCGTCTTTTTCATGAAAAACTTCAACATCATCGGTAGTAGATGTTCCTAAAACATGTCTAAATATCTTTTCACTTCTTAATGTTTCGGGGTTTTTCTTTGTGTAAAAAATGGTTTTATTATCATTTGCCCAAACAGAACCACCAGTAGTATTCTCTATTTTATCTTCATAGATTTCACCGGTTTCTAAATTTTTTACTTTTAAAATATACTGTCTTCTACTAACCGTGTCGGTTGCAAAAACTGCCATTTTATTATCCGGAGAAATATTTAAACCTCCTAATTGAAAATAATCATGCCCTTCTGCTAATTCATTTACATTAAATAGAATTTTTTCTTCAGCTTCTAAGTTTCCTTTCTTACGACTATAAATTGGGTATTGCTTACCTGTTTCATAACGAGTTATGTAAAAATACCCGTTATCTTTATAAGGTACAGAAGAATCATCTTCTTTAATTCTACCTTTCATTTCTTCAAATAAATCTTCTTGAAACTTCTTAGTATAATCTGTAACCTTATCGTAATATTCGTTTTCTGCTTCTAAATAATTAACAACTTTTTTAGTTTGTTCATCTTTAGTTTCTGCATTTTTTTGGGCATCAGACAAACGCATCCAAAAATAATTATCTATTCTAATATCTCCGTGTTTCTCTAATTTTGTTGGCTGTATTTCAGCTACAGGATATTTTGCATCTGTACTCTTCATATTTTTAGTTTCGTTTTTACAAGCGACTGTAAAAATAAGACTAAAAAGCATTGAGCTTATCATAAATTTTCTCATTTTTTTGTTGTTTGAATTCAGCATCAATTTACTAATTTTGTTTTTATTATAAATTAAAATAAAAAAGATATGCTAGGAGACCTTTCTGGAATGATGAGTAAACTTAAAGATGCTCAAAAAAAGTTGAAGAAACTAAAAATAGATTAAATTCTGTTTTGGTTGATGAAAATTCTGCAGATGGAAAAATAAAAGTTACACTTACTGCAAACAGAGAAATAAAATCGATTTCTATTGATAACTCTTTACTTAATGATGCCGAAGAATTAGAAGATTTTTTAATTATCACTTTAAATAAAGCGATTGAAAAAGCTTCTAAAATTAATGAAAACGAAATGGCTATTGCTGCAAAAAGCGGAATGCCAAATATACCAGGAATGGATATGTTTAAATAATTTAAGTTTTGAGTTTAGAAGATTACATGTTGCCTTGCTTAAACAAACAACTGTTTGGTATAGATTGTGTTGGTTGTGGTTTTCAAAGAGCATTTATACATGTTGTAAAAGGTAATTTTACAGCTGCTTTTAACATATATCCTGCAATTTATACATTATTGCTTTTTGCAATATTTTTGCTTCTAAATTTAAAATTCAAGTTTAAAAACAGTAGAAAAATAATTATTACTTTCGCAATTATAAATGTTTTGATAATATTAATAAGCTATTTTATTAAAATGAAACATCTATTTACACTCTAATTAAAAAATAAAATGGAAAGACAAAGTTTACCCAATGCAACAGTATCACTAGTTTTAGGAATATTTTCTATATTAACTTGTATATGTTATGGTGTTTTAGGACTACCTCTTGGTATTGTTGCATTTGTACTTGGTAATAAAGCGCTAAAAGTATTTAATGAAAACCCAGAAAATTATAAAAGTTCTGGTAATGCAAGTGCTGGTAAAATTTTAGGTATTGTAGGTATCGTTTTAAACCTTGCTTTTATTCTTGTTATTGTTTGGGCAATTTCTAAAATTGGATGGGAAAACATGCAGGACCAAGAATTGATGCAACAAAGAATGAACGAAATATTAGGTAAATAAACTTACTTTTTAATCATAAAACATAAATGCAACTCAGTAAGAGTTGCATTTTTTTTGTGCTAAAAATATAATTAACGTTACGTAAACATAGTTTATCTATTGTAAATGATAACTTTGCATTCACAAAAAAATTAAATACTTATTTTTAATAATGAATACAGAAAAGAAATCAACAATAAAAAAATTGTAAAGTGGGTTGTTATAACACTTTTAGTGTTCATAATAGCGTTATTTTCAATACCTTTTTTATTTAAAGATAAAATTGTACAAATGGTTGCAAATACCATTAATAACAACATAAATGCAACTGTTACATTTAAAGAGGCAGATTTAAGTTTACTAAAAAACTTTCCATTAGCAAGTATTACTGTTAACGAAATTAATATTGCAAATAAAGCTCCTTTTATTGGCGACACTTTATACAGTGCTAAAGAATTAAATTTAAGCATGAAAATTACTGAGCTTTTTAAAAAAGCTGATGAAGTTATAGAACTAAAAAGTATTGCTACAAAAAACGGACAAGTAAATATTATATTTAATAAAGAAAATGAAGGCAATTTCGATATCGCAATTAAACAAGATAAACCTACAGAGGAAGAAACCTCAAGTAATTCGTTTTCTTTTAACATAGAAGAATATCAATTAGAAAACATCAATTTTAACTATATAGATAGAAGTTCTGATTTGGTTATGAGGTTAGAAAATATAAACCATACTGGTAAAGGAAATTTTGCCAAAGAAATTTTAGATTTAGACACAAAATCTACAGCAATTCTTTCTTTAGATTTAAATAAAGTAAATTATTTACATGATGTTGCAGTCTCATTAAATGCTGTTTTAGGTATCGACTTAAAAAACAACAAATACACATTTAAAGAAAATACGGGTTATATTAATCAATTGCCATTAGAATTTAATGGTTTTATTCAATTAGTAGCAGATAGCCAGTTGTATGATATCAATTTTAAAACACCAACTTCTTCATTTAAAAACTTGTTGGCCTTATTACCAAAACAATATTCAGGTAATTTAAAAACTATAAAAACTGCTGGTAATTTCGATTTAAATGGTGTTGTAAAAGGTACTTTATCAGACAATAGAATTCCTACTTTTAACATCTCTTTTTCATCTAAAAATGCCATGTTTAAATATGATGATTTACCTAAATCTGTAGAAAAGATAAACATCGCTTCGAAAATTATTAACAAAACAGGTAAAATTGAAGATACGTATGTAAACGTTGATAAACTTACTTTTAAAATTGATGAAGATGTTTTTTCTGCTAATGGAAGTGTTGCTAAAATAACGACCAATCCAAAAGTAAATATAGCTGCAAAAGGAACTGTTAATTTAGCGAATATTAGTAAAGTTTATCCTGCGCTAGAAAAAGATTTATCTGGTATTTTAAATGCTGATATTTCTACCATTTTTGATATGAATTCTATAGAAAAAGGAAAATATGAAAACATAAAAAATGCAGGTACAATAAATGTGAGCAATTTTAAATATGATGGAAAAGATGTTGCAAAAGCTTTTTACATTAAAAAAACCAGAATTTCATTTAACACAAATACAATTAAATTAAATGAATTTGATGCTAAAACAGGAGATTCTGATGTTTCAATTACCGGTAATTTAGATAATTTTTATGGATTTCTATTTAAAAACCAAGTGTTAAAAGGAGATTTTACACTAAAATCTAACACCTTTAAAGTTTCAGATTTTTTAACAACAAATGAAAATTCTACAGAAAAAAAGGAGAAACAGAGCAGTTAAAAATACCAGCTTTTTTAGATTGTAAGTTTTATGCAAATGCAAAAAATGTAACTTATGATAATATTAATTTAAAAAATGTTTCGGGAACTATTTATGTTAAAGATGAATCTGTAGACTTACAAAATTTAAAATCTGAAGTTTATGGTGGTAATATTGCTTTTACGGGTAAAGTTTCTACAAAAGGTGATACTTCTAAATTTAATATGGCTTTAAATTTAAAAGAGTTAAACATTGCAGAATCTTTTGGTACCTTAGAAATTCTAAAATCTATAGCTCCTATTGCGAAGACTATTGAAGGAAAAATAAATTCTACAGTTAATCTTTCTGGTAATTTAAATAAGGATATGACGCCTAACTTAAAAACGATTACTGGAGATTTATTTGGAAAATTATTAAACCCTAAATTAAATGCTAGCAATTCAAAATCTTTAAGCTTATTAGGTAGCAAACTTTCTTTTTTAAATACTGATAAATTAAACTTAGATGGAATTAATGCTTTTCTTTCTTTTAATAACGGACAAGTAAATGTAAAACCAATACCGTTAAAATATAAAGATATAGGTATAGAAGTATCTGGAAATCATAATTTTGATAATACGATGAATTACAATCTTGTATTTGATGTACCTGTAAAATATTTAGGTACAGATGTTACAAACATCATTTCTAAACTTTCTGTTAAAGATGCTGCCGAAATTAAAAGTGTACCAGTAAAAGCTAATTTAATTGGTAGTTTTTCTAGTCCTAGTTTTACTACAAACTTAAAAGATGCAACTTCTAATTTAATAAAAGATTTGGTTGAAAAACAAAAACAAAGCCTTATTGGTAAAGGAAAAAATAAACTACTTAATTTATTGGGTGGAAATAAAACAGACTCCACAAAAACAACAAAAGATAACAATGGAGATAAAGTTAAAAACCTTTTAAATGGATTGCTCAAAAAGAAAAAGGGTAATTAAAACATGTAAAAAAAGGGAAAAATGTAAGTTTACATTTTTCCCTTTTTAAATTTTAAAAATTGTTTTAGAATATTGAACCACTGATTAAAGTTACTACAATTAACATCACATATAAAGACAATAAAATTATTGTAAAAACTCCTATAAATTTATAATGAGATTTTAAAAGTTCAAACGCATCAGCTAATGTTTCATCGTTTTTAGAAGCCAAAGCCTTCTTCATTTTTGTAGAAAACTTCATTAAATAATATACAGGAAAAAAATAAATAACACCTAAAAACAAATAAGTTATAGTCATTGTCATTCCTAAATCAATTGGAAAAGCTTGTGGTTGTGCTTGCTGAATGGTTGCAAATATTAGATTAGAAAATAAAGCTAAAATTACTAAAAAAGCAATTCCTATAAAACCAAGAATAGATAAAAAGAAAGCCCATTTTGCAATCTCTTTTAAAAAGGATTTAGATTTATTATTAATGGTAATTTGCTCTAATTGAGTAATCGGATTTCCTATCATATTATAAATTTATTTAATTATTATAATTTCAAAAATAATAAAAAAAGCCACTAAAACACAAATTATATTTTGTGAAATAGTGGCTAATATATGTCATAAGAAAAATTATTTCTTAAATTCAGAAATAGTTTTCTTTATTATTGAAATACAATCCATTAATTGCTCTTTATTCATAACTAAAGGTGGTGCAAAACGTATAATATTACCGTGAGTAGGTTTTGCTAATAAACCATTATCTCTTAGTTTCATACAAATATCCCAAGCTGTTGAACTCTCTTCAGTATCATTAATTAAAACAGCATTTAGCAACCCTTTACCTCTTACTGATTTTACTAAATCTGCTGTTTTAGCAAATTCTGCTAGTTCAGTTCTAAAAATTTTACCTAAAGCTTCTGCATTTTCTTCTAAATTTTCTTCTTTTACAACTTCTAATGCAGCAATTGCAACTGCAGCTGCAATTGGGTTTCCTCCAAAAGTAGAACCATGATTACCTGGTTTAATAACATCCATAACATTATCATCTGCCAAAACACCAGATACAGGGTACGCTCCTCCACTTAATGCTTTTCCTAAAATTAGAATATCTGGTTTTACATTTTCATGATCTACCGCTAACATTTTACCTGTTCTTGCAATACCTGTTTGTACTTCATCTGCAATAAATAATACATTATGATCTTTACATAATTTTTTTGCTGCAGTTAAATATCCTTCAGAAGGCACATAAACACCCGCTTCTCCTTGAATTGGCTCAACCAAAAATGCTGCAATATTATTACTACTTTCTAACGCTTCTTGTAATTCTTGTAGGTTATCATATTCAATTTTAAGAAATCCTTTTGTATATGGACCAAAATTCTTTCTTGCTACAGAATCATTAGAAAACGAAATAATTGTAGTTGTTCTACCATGAAAATTGTTTTCACAAACAATTATTTCTGCTTTATTTTCGTTAATTCCTTTTACTTCGTACGCCCATTTTCTTGCTAGTTTTAAAGCTGTTTCTACAGCTTCTGCACCAGTATTCATTGGCAATAATTTATCAAAACCAAAAAGCTCAGTAGCAAATTTCTCATATTTACCTAACATATCATTATAAAATGCACGAGATGTAAGCGTTAATGTTTTTGCTTGATTTATCATTGCATCTACAATTTTAGGATGACAATGTCCTTGGTTTACTGCAGAATAAGCAGATAAAAAATCGTAATACTTTTTACCTTCTACATCCCAAACATGTACTCCTTCTCCTCTACTTAACACCACTGGAAGTGGATGATAGTTATGAGCTCCATACTTGTTTTCTAATTCAATCGCTTGTTGCGAAGTTAATTTGTCTAAAACAGCCATTTGTTTTGTTTTAAATGTTTATAATTAAATAACCATTCCTGTTCTACCTTTATCCTTTCAGCTTTAACTGAAAATTCAGCGTGGGAAAGAAATCATCCTCGAAGTTCTACAAAAGTATGATTTTTTTCATCAGTGACTTTATTTATTTTTTAGTGTCTTAACAAATAACAAAAATTAACTAAAAAAACAGAAAATGAATCAAATTTTAGAAACGTACAATCAAATTACAGGTAGCTTTGGAGCGCCAATTTCAGCATTAATTATTATAATTTTAGGATGGCTACTTGCTGGAGTTCTTAAAAAAGTTATAAAAAAATTATTACAAAAATCTGGTATAGACGATAAATTAACTAGTAAAGTAAAAATTAGCGATATTATATCAAAAATTATTTACTTTCTAATTATGATGTTTGTTTTTATGCTAGCTTTAGAAAAGTTAGGTATGACAAGTGTTTTAGAACCTGTTAAAAATTTATTAAACGGTTTTACAAATTTTATACCTAATATAATTGGAGCTGGTTTAGTTGGTTACATTGGTTATATGTTGGCAACAATCGTATCTGAATTAGTTGGTCTTTCTGGTAACACCATAAAAAAGTTTGCCCCAAAACTAAACTTGCCAGAAAACATTAACTTAGTTACCATATTAAAGAAAGTTGTATTTATTTTTATATTTATTCCTTTATTAATATCTGCTTTAAATATCTTAAATTTAACAGCTGTTTCTGAACCAGCTACAGATATGTTACAAAGCTTTTTTGAGGCAATTCCTAAAGTTTTAGTAGCAACAATTATCATTATAATATTTGTTGTAGGTGGTAAATTTTTAAGCGGATTGATAAAAGACTTATTAGATAGCTTAAATTTAAATGAAGTATTAAAAAGTGCTAATCTAGATGGTTTGTTAGGTAAAACGAATGTTGAAAAACTAATTGCAAATATTGTTTATGCATTTATTGTTTTATTTGGTGTTATTACTGCTATAGAAAAATTAGAATTTTCTAAATTATCAGAAATGATGAATACCATTGTAAATCTTGGTGGTAACATTTTATTCGGATTAGTAATTTTAGCAATAGGAAATTGGATTGCAAACATAGCTTCTAAGAGCTTTATGAAATCTGGTGATAATATATTTGTTGGCAACGTTATAAAAGTAGCGGTTTTAGCAATCTTTTTAGCAATAAGTTTAAGAAGAATGGGTATTGCAGACGATATTATAAACCTAGCATTTGGTATTACTTTAAGTGCAGTTGCATTAACAATTGTTTTATCTTTTGGGTTAGGTGGTCGTGAAGCTGCTGGAAAACAAATGACAAAAATTTTAGAAAAATTCAATAAATAATATACGAGCCTATATAAATTTTAACACCTTAAAAATTATTTTTTAAGGTGTTTTTTTTTATAAAAGCCCTAAAAAATCTATTTTTTTTATTAAAAAAAGTAAATAGTTCTAAAAATTACGACTAAAAAAACACAATTTTATTATAAAAATTATATCACAAATAATACTTATTTAATAGTAATCTTTTAAAATAATAACTTTACTTTTCGTATCTTAAAAGTGACCTTTTAAGCATCTATTGTGTCTTAAAAATAAACTTATAAATTTTTATTATAAAACTTATTAAAAACCAATTTATCAATGAAAAAAATAACAATTCTAATTTTACTACTTACTGTTATTATTAGTTGTAAATCTACTTCTGTAGGTAATACTAAGTTAGACAACAAAACAGAGAGAATTCTAAAAGGAAATTGGATTATTTCTGGAGTTAACTTTCCTGGATCTAATTATATAAATGTTACTTCTTTTAATTTAGGAGATTCTAAATGCTTAATTAATAGCGAATGGAGTTTTATTTCAAACAATAATAAAGGAGAAATGAAACTAAATAATTCTAGTAGCGTTTGTAAAGATTACAGCTCTCCAATTACTTGGTATATAAATAAAGAAGGCAATTTTGTTTTTAAATTTATCAATAATTATAAAGCAAAAGAAGTAAATAATGGCTATGTTTTAGATATAAAAAATGTATCTGAAACTAGTTTTGATTTAGTTGACAAAATAAACGTTGCTGGAGAAATTAAAAATATTACTTACACATTTCAAAGAAAATAATTTTAAAAAAATACACAATGAAAAAAACAATAATTTATAGTTTAACAGCCATATTTATATCTGTAAGCACATTATCATCTTGTAAAGCAATAAAAAATGCAAACAATACTCAAAAAGGTGCTGGTATTGGTGCAGCAGCAGGATCTATTTTAGGTGCAGTAATTGGAAATAATGTTGGTAATAAGAAAAACTCAGAATTAGGTGCAATATTAGGCGGTGTTATTGGCGGTGTAGCTGGTGGTGTAATTGGTAATAAAATGGATAAACAAGCACGTGAAATTAAAGAAGCTTTACCTGGCGCAGATGTAGAAAGAGTTGGTGAAGGTATTATGTTAACTTTAGGTGAAAATGCTGTTAGATTTGCAACAAACAAATCTAATTTAACATCAGCAGCAAAAGCTAATTTACAAAAATTAATACCTGTACTTAATAATTATGAAAACACAAATATTGTTATTTATGGTTATACAGATAGTACTGGTAGTGTAACATATAATCAATCTCTTTCTGCTAAAAGAGCTAGTTCTGTAAAAAATTATTTAGCAACAAATGGTATTAATGCTTTAAGAATTAAAACAAAAGGCTTAGGTATTAACGACCCGATTGCTACCAATGAAACTGCAGAAGGAAGAAGTAAAAACAGACGTGTTGAGTTTGCAATTGTTGCCAATGAAGAAATGGTTAAAAATGCAAAAAAAGAAGGCGGAAATTAACTAAAATATATATTTGACTAAAAGGCTACTCAATTGAGTAGCCTTTTTTGTTTCTTCAAGCTATATTTTCCTTAATTTTGCTAGCTTCTAAATAACTGAAAATGCCACGTAGAGAACGAAATAAATTTGTAAAAAAGAATCAAGTTTTAGAATTAAGAATTGAAGATTACGCTTTTGGAGGAAAAGGTATTGCAAGAATACATTCTGAAGAAGGTAGTTTTGTTGTTTTTGTTCCCAATACATTACCTGGTCAATTGGTAAAAGTTCGTATTAGTAAATCTAGTAAAAAATACGCAGAAGCTAAACTAATGGATGTTATTGAGCCTTCAGAAAACGAAGTAGAAGTTCCTTTTCAAGATATTCCTGGAGCTCCTTACATTCAATTACCACTAGAATTACAACATCAATATAAAAAAGAAAGTACATTATCTCTTTTTAAAAGAATTGGTAAAGTAGAAAATATAGAAGATTTATATGATGAATTTATATCGTCTCCAAACGTATTTCATTATAGAAATAAGATGGAATATGGTTTTTCTGCAATTGGTTATGATAGAATTAACAAAACCGATAAAGACGAATTTACACTAGGTTTTAAAAGACGTGGTGTTTGGTGGATGGGAGATAATCTTGAAAAAGATTCTGGTTTGTTTGATAAACAAATGGAAGACAACCTAAAAAATATTCGTCAGTATTGTATAGAAACGGGGTTAGAGCCTTGGCATGGCCCTAAAAAAGAAGGATTCTTTCGTTATTTTGTAGTTAGAAAATCTTTTAAAACAGATGAGCTATTATGTAACTTAGTAACTACTTCTCCAGATCTAGATAAATTTGATTTAAACACGTTTGCTAATTTTCTAAAGGATATTTTTGGAAATCGTTTAGCTGGTTTATTACATACAATAAACGATGAAACTGGTGATAGAACGATTGCTACTTCTGGAAGTTTAGAACTGGTGTTTGGAAAAGATAAAATTGTAGAAGAATTATTAGGTTTAAATTTTGAAATCAGCATGAAAAGCTTTTTCAAACCAATCCTAAATGTGCAGAAAAATTATATTCTAAAGTGGTAGAATATGTTTTAGAAGACAAAACTAAAGTAGACAATACTGTAGTTATGGATTTATTCTGTGGTACAGGAACTATAGGACAAATTGTAGCTTCTAGAAGTGAAAATGCAAAAATAGTTGGTGTAGATATTGTAGCTTCTGCTATTGAAGATGCAAAGAAAAATGCAAAAAGAAACAATATTGAGGGTTTAAAATTCTATGCGGCAGATGTTGGTAAATTTTTAATTGCACATCCAGAGTATCAAGATAAAATTAAAACAATTATTTTAGATCCTGCTAGAGCAGGTATTGCACCTAAAACATTACAGAAAATCATCAATTTAAATGCTGATAGAATGGTATATGTTTCTTGTAACCCAGCAACACAAGCAAGAGATACAGAATTGTTAAGTGAAGCCGGTTACAAAATTAAAAAAATTAGTTTGGTAGATCAATTTCCTCATACAAGTCATATAGAGACTGTTGTTTTGTTTGAGAAAGGTTAGAGTTCGAAATCTTAGAAATATCCATATTTGCTAAATATGGATATTTTATATACTTTTATGTTTTAAAATATCATAAATTATGAATATAAGTTTCACAAAACAACAAGAAGAATATATAACTACTCAAGTAGAATCTGGTGAATATCAAAATAATAGTGAAGTTATTAGAGATGCGTTAAGACTTCATACTGTTTACAGAAATAAAGTTATTAATGATTTAAAGATTGAAATTGAAAAAGGGCTAGAAAGTGGAATAAGCAAACGCTCTGTAAAAGATATTATAGAATCTAAGCGTAAAAAATAAAATGTCTAACCTCAAAAATTATGAATTAACTAATGAAGCTGATGCAGATTTAGAGTATATTTTTGAATATTCAGAAAAAAGTTTTGGTCAAACTCAAGCTATAATTTATTTATCTGATATTGAGAAGATTTTATTTCAATTATGTAAACAGCCCAATTTAGGAAGGTTAAGAAATGATATTAAAGAAAATACTTATAGTTTAGCTTTTCAAAAACACATTATTTTCTATACAATAGAATTTCAAAAACTAATTGTTATTAGAGTTTTACATAGCAGCAGAGATATGCCTAAATACTTGAAATAAAATAGCACGAAAAACATCAGCATAAATACAGTTTATAAAATCATAAAGATGAAACCTTATAAGATTATTGAAAAATTTAACTAATGAAAAAACTTACAGACTTCGAAATCAATAAAAAATTAGAAAACCTTATTGATTGGGAATATTATGACAATGCATTACATACCGATTTTGAATTTGATAATTTTAAAGATTGTATGTCTGCAATGAATAGAATTGCATTTGAATGTGAGGCTTTAAACCATCATCCAGAATGGACAAATATTTATAATACTTTAGATATTACGCTTACTACGCATGATGCAGATGGTGTAACAGAATTAGATTTTAAACTAGCAAGTGCTATTAATACAATAGTAGAAGTTGAAGAAGAAGATTAATTTTATGAGAAAAATATTTGCATTTCTTTTTTTATCAATTATCATTTTATCAGCTTGTGAAAAAGATGATTTTTGTGTAAAAAACCCAATTACGCCTAATTTAGTTTTACGTTTTTATGACACAGATAATAGAGAAACCTTAAAAGATGTAAGTTCTTTTTATGTTTGGGCAGAAGGAAAAGATACTATTTTCGAAAATGTAAAAACTGATTCTTTATACATTCCTTTAAATAGCTTAACCGAAGAAACTATTTATAATTTATCATCAGGAAATATTGTAAATAAATTCATCATAAAATATACTCCAAAAGATGAATACGTTTCTCGTTCTTGTGGATTTAAAGTAATTTTTAATGACGTTTCTTTTATTTCTGATAATACTTGGATCAAAGATTTTACACCCGAAAACATAACTACAATAGACAATCAAAATGAAGCTCATGTACAAATATTTCATTAGCATTTTCTTTCTTTGTGTTTTTGCTAATAGTTTTTCTCAAAAACAAGAATTCAAAGAAAACAATAAAGATACAATCATTTATAGATCTCCTTATGGTATTCGTTTAGGAATGGATATAAGCAAACCAATATTATCTAGTATTAGGGGCACTTATAGTGGTTTTGAAATTGTAGGAGATTATAGAGTAACAAAACGTTTATTTGTTGCTGCTGAACTTGGGTTTGAAGAGAAAACAGATAATGAAGATTATACAAACTCTACAGCAAAAGGTAGTTATGTAAGATTAGGGATAAACTATAATGCTTATGAGAATTGGTTAGATATGAATAATGAAATATTTCTAGGTTTAAGATATGGTTTTAGTTTATTTGATCAAACACTTAACAGTTATACACCTAATGTAAACAACACTTACTTCCCTTCAAACATAATAAATACACCAATAACTACATCTAATTTAAATGCACATTGGTCTGAACTAATTGTTGGAATTAAAGTAGAAACGCTAAAAAACTTATTTGTTAGTTTTAGTGGATCTTACAAAATATTGATGAGTGTTAAAGAACCAGAAAATTTTAAAACTTTATATTCTCCTGGATTTAATACAATATTCGAAAGTAGTACAGGTTTTGGTTTTAATTATACTATTAGTTATTTAATTCCATTTCAAAAAAATAAAATAGAGCTAATTGTTAAATTTTATTAACTTTATCCATTGTTAAAACTTATTATTATGAACAAAATACCTAGTGTAAATTTAGCTGACTTTTTATCTGATGATAAAAATAGAAAACAAAAATTTATAGATGAAATTGGTCATGCTTATGAAAACATAGGTTTTGTGGCTTTAAAAGGTCATTTTTTAGATGATACTTTAGTCGACAACTTATATTCAGAAATTAAGAATTTCTTCGATTTACCAACTGATATTAAAGAAAAGTATGAAGTTCCAGGAATTGGAGGGCAAAGAGGTTATGTCTCTTTCGGTAAAGAATCTGCAAAAGGGAAAAAAGAAGGAGATTTAAAAGAATTTTGGCACTTTGGTCAATATGTAGATAAAGACTCTAAATATGCTAATGAATATCCAGAAAATGTTACTGTTAATGAATTAGCTAACTTTAATGCCGTTGGTAAGCAAACTTATCAAATGTTAGAAAAAACTGCAAAATTCGTTTTACGCTCTTTAGCTTTACATTTAGACTTAGAAGAAACATATTTTGATAATTATATAAAAAACGGAAATAGTATTTTACGTCCTATTCATTATCCGCCTATTAAAACAGAACCTAAAGGAGCAGAAAGAGCTGCTGCACACGGAGACATTAATTTAATAACTTTATTAATGGGAGCTCAAGGAAAAGGTTTACAGGTTCAAAATCATAATGGCGATTGGATTGATGCTATGGCAGAACCAGACGAATTAATGATTAATGTTGGAGATATGTTGTCGCGTCATAGTAATAACAAATTAAAATCTACAATTCATAGAGTTACAAATCCGCCAAAAGAAATGTGGGGCACATCGCGTTACTCTATTCCATTTTTTATGCATCCAGTTTCGGATATGAAATTAGATGTCTTAGAAAATTGTATCGATGAAAATAACCCAAAACAGTTTGAAGATATTACTGCTGGTAATTTCTTAGATGAACGTCTAAAAGAATTAGGATTAAAAAAATAATACAATTTTCAATAAGTAATTATCATTGATCAGAAATTGATAATTATTTATTGATAAATGACAATTAAAATATGGATTTTAAAGATCAGTTAAAAAACTTATTTCCAGAACATAAAGAATCTGAAGAACCGGTTAAGGAAAAATCGAATATTTGGTTGCAAGAAGACCCTATAATTTGCAAATATGAAAAGCGAAAAGGAAAACCAATAACAATTTTAGAAGGTTATAATGGCGCTACTTCAGATTTTAAAATACTTGCTAAAGAAATAAAAACAAAGCTTTCTGTTGGTGGAAGTTTTAAAGATGATAAAATTATTATTCAAGGTGACTTTAGGGATAAAATTATGACGATGTTAAAAGATAAAGGTTTTAAAGTGAAACGAGTAGGCGGGTAATTTTTATACTTACACAATAATTTAAAGCAAGGAACGTTATCAATAAATTATGGAGGGTTCTATATTACATATTACAAACGGAGATACTACTACTAATTATCTTCATAAATTAAATTTTTCTGGAGAGTTTATAACTTGGAGAGAAATGCTTTGTGAGGGGAAAACAACTACAGATGTTGGTAGTGAAGATTTTTGGAAAAATAGATTCGATTTTTTTAAAACTTCTTATAAAATAAGTAAAAAAAGTTTATTGATTATACTGTAAAAGAATATCGTAATCTCTGTAATAAAAAAGGGCAAAAAGAAATTGTTTTATGGTTTGATTACGATTTATATTGTCAAATAAACATGCTTGCAGTAATTAGTTGGTTAAAACGATATAGAAATGGTTATCAGCTTTCTTTAGTTTGCGCTGGTAAACTAAAAGGTTCTAATAAAATGTTTGGATTGTCAGATTTAAATTCAAAACAAATTCACCAACATTATAAAAATAGAATCGAATTAAAACAAGATGATATTGAATATGCAGATTATATTTGGCAATTGTATTGTTCAGATTCTCCATTAAGGTTAGAAACGGTTTATAAATTTAATCCAATGTCTCCTTTTAAATATTTATCAACTGCATTAGAATTACATTTGCAACGTTTTCCTTCTATTAAAAACGGATTGAATACAATTGAAAACACAATTTTAAAAACAAGTTTAGAACATAAACCTACCTCTAAAAATCAATTAGTAAATAAATTAATTAATAATGAGGATTCTTACGGTTTTGGAGATATTCAATACCTGAATTCAATCGATAAAATGAATCAATTATTTTCTTCATTTAATCCTATTACACTTTCTAAAAAAGGAAAACAAGTTTTAGAAAATCAACTTAATTTTTATAGCCAAATTAGAAATGATATTTCTTATCTTGGAGGCTCTAAAAAATATAGCTTTTTGTATCAGAACGAATCTAAAAAGCTATTACAAATTACATCATAAATGAGTATAAAACAATCTGAATTAATCTTAAATCCTGATGGAAGTATTTATCATCTAAATTTAAGACCAGAACATATTGCTGAACATATTATTTTTGTTGGAGATCAAGATCGAGTAGACAAAGTTACCCAACATTTTGATTCGATTGAATTTACAACTCAAAAACGCGAATTTAAAACGACAACAGGTATTTATAAAAATAAGAGAGTTTCTGTAATTTCTACAGGAATTGGTCCCGATAATATAGATATTGTAATTAATGAGTTAGATGCTTTAGTAAATATCGATTTAGAAACTAGAATTATCAAAAAAATCATACACAATTAAATATTGTAAGAATTGGTACTTCTGGTTCTCTACAAAAAGACATTCCAATAGATTCTATTTTATTAAGTTCTCATGCTTTAGATATAAATGGTATGCTTCGCTCCTATCAAGTTGATGAAATATCACACTCTGAGATTGAGGATGCTTTTGTGAAACATACAAATTGGAATCCTAAAAAGACATACCCATTAATAGTTTCAAACTCTAAAGAATTATCAGAAAAAATAGCATCAGAAAAAACATTTACAGGTATTACAGCTACTGCTGGTGGTTTTTATGGTCCTCAAGGAAGAGTTTTAAGATTAGCTTTACAAGATTCTGAGTTAAATAATAAAATTGATAGTTTTAATTTTAATGGAAATAGAATTACCAATCTAGAAATGGAAACTTCTGCTATTTATGGTCTTGCTAAATTATTAGGTCATAATGCGGTTTCTATGAATGCAATAATCGCAAACAGAGCTAATGGTACTTTTAGTGAAAATCCAGGTAAAATTGTAGCTGATTTAATTAAATATACACTCGATAAATTAGTGGAATAAATGACTAACCTAAAAGTTGGTGGTGTACCAGAGCATTTTAATTATCCTTGGTACATAACTTTAAAAAATAAGGAATATAACGAGCATAACATTAACCTACGTTGGCAAGATTATCCTGGAGGAACCGGACAGATGTGTAAAGCATTAAGGGAAGGTACTGTAGATATTGCTATTGTTTTAACAGAAGGCATAATTAAAGATATTGCTGCTGGAAACCCTTCGAAAATTTTACAAACCTTTATAAAAACTCCATTAGTATGGGGAATTCATGTAGGCGCAAAATCTTCTTTTAATAAAATTGAAGATTTAGAAAACGCTACAATTGCAATTAGTAGGTTTGGTTCTGGCTCTCATTTAATGGCTATTGTAAATGCTCATAATCAAGGTTGGGATGTTTCTAAACTTAAGTTTAAAGTAATTGGAAACTTAGAAGGTGGTATTGATGCTTTAACAAATGGTGAAGCAGATTATTTTATGTGGGAGCATTTTACTACTAAACCACTAGTAGACAATGGGATTTTTAGACGTATTGATGATTGCCCAACTCCATGGCCTTGTTTTGTAATAGCAGTAAGAAATGAGGTTTTAGAAAACAACTTTGAAGAAGTTAAAAAAGTTTTAGACATTATAAATTCTGAAACCAAAGACTTTAAAAAACGTGATAATATTGATGAAACTTTAGCCAAAAGGTACGAGCAGCAATTAGAAGACATTCAAAAATGGTTAAAAATAACAGAATGGAATGATGGAAAACCTATCACAAAAAATTTAATTACTCGTATTCAAAATAAAATGGTACAATTTAACGTTATACAAGAGAAGAAAAACTCAGGAGAATTCATAAAAAACATGTACCTTTAAATCGTAAAATAAGTTTCAATGAAAAAAACAGTATTTATTGCAGTTTGTATTTTAGGAGTCATTTGTTTTTCTTCTTGTAGAAGCACAAGTTCTTCTTGTGGTTTAGCTGATAATACAACAATCCAAACAACATTAAAACAAGCCGATTTAGTTTAAATTATCTTGTTTCTTAATTTCAAATTCAATGAATCCGCTTTTTTAGCGGATTTTTTTTGCTTTTATTCTAAAGTTCCTTCTCTACCAATCTATTGGTTTCTCTCCTATTCCTTCTAAAAAATTATTCGTTTTAGAAAAATGTTTACAACCAAACCAACCTCTCCAAGCTCCTAATGGAGATGGATGTGGGGCAGTATAAACAGTATGTTTTTCTAAATCTATTAATTTCGATTTGCTTTCAGCAAACTTTCCCCAAAGAAGAAAAATAACTTTTTCTTTTTCTTGAGATATTTGCTTTATAACTTCATCTGTAAAAACTTCCCATCCTTTTTTCTGATGACTTCCAGCCTCATGAGCTCTAACTGTTAATGTTGAATTTAATAATAAAACCCCTTGTTTTGCCCATTTTTCTAAATTACCACTTAATGGAATCTCATTATTTAGATCTGAAGAAACTTCTTTAAAAATATTTTTTAATGAAGGAGGATGTTTAATTCCATCTTGTACAGAAAAACACAATCCGTTAGCTTGATTTTGATCATGATAAGGATCTTGACCAATAATAACCACTTTTAAATCATTAAAAGAACAAAAATCAAAAGCAGCGAAAATGTCTTCTCTCTTTGGAAAACATTGTTCGTTTTTATATTCAAATTCGACAAAAGTTATTAAATCATTAAAATAAGGTTTATCAAATTCTGGTTGCAAAATTTTTTTCCAACTATCAGCTACTTTTACATGCATAGTTTGTTATTTTTGTAGTAATATCAAAGATAATATTTTGAGTAAAAACATTTCAGAAAAAACATTACAAGATTTAGAATTTTCTACGGTTTTACAACACGTTTCAGAATATTGTATTTCTGGTTTGGGTAAAGAAAAAGTTCTAGAAATAACACCAATAGATAAAAAACAACTATTATTTAAAGAACTTCGTTTAGTAGATGAGTATCTAACTTCCTTTGAAAGTGATAATAGAATTCCTAATCATGGATTTGATAATATTACAGAAAGTGTAAAGCGTTTAGCAATCGAGAATAGCTTTATAGAAACAGATGCATTTTTAAAAATTGCCACCACATCACTTACTGTAAATGAGCTGATTAAATTTTTTAAAAAATTCAAAATACAGTTTCCAACATTTTTTGAGATTTCACAAGAAATAGAATTTACTACTTTAATTGATGATGAAATTAAAAAAATTATTGATATATCTGGAGAAGTTAAAAACAACGCTTCAATTGTTTTAAAACAATTAAGAAAAGACATTAACAATGTTAGAGGTAAAATTGGAGCTAGTTTTACAAGTGCATTGTCAAAAGCAATAGGTGCTGGTTATTTAGATGATATTAAAGAAACAGTTGTAGATAACCAACGTGTTTTAGCTGTTTCTGCTATGCATAGAAGAAAAGTTGCTGGTAGTTTATTAGGTTCTTCTAAATCTGGAAATATCGTTTATATTGCTCCGCAAGCTACACTATCTTACAGTAGAGAATATCAAAATTTAATATATGAAGAAAAGCAAGAAATAGTAAAAATACTTCGTGCTTTAGCAGAAACTATTAGACCATCAGTTTTTTTAATAAAAGAGTATATTAATTTTTTAATCCACATAGATTGTGTTGGCGCAAAAGCAAAATATGCCCAAGAAATGAATGCAATCTTGCCAAAAATATCAAATAAGAAAAAGATATTTTTTAAAAATGCATATCATCCTATTTTATGGAAAAAAATAAAGAACAAAAAATACATACAGTTTCACAAAGTATAGAACTGAATGAAAAACAACAAATAATTGTTATTTCTGGCCCTAATGCAGGAGGTAAAAGTATAACTTTAAAAACTATTGGTTTGCTGCAAGTTATGCTTCAAAGTGGTATTTTAATACCAGTTGATGAAAAAAGTGAAACTTATATTTTTGACACATTACTTACAGATATTGGTGATAATCAATCTATTGAAAATCAATTAAGTACTTACAGTTATCGATTAAAGAATATGCGCTATTTTTTACGAAAATGTAATGAAAGCACTTTGTTTTTAATTGATGAATTTGGAACAGGTTCAGATCCTGAATTAGGTGGAGCTTTAGCAGAAATTTTCTTGGAAGAATTTTATACTAAAAAAGCATTTGGAATAATAACTACACATTATTCTAATTTAAAAGTACTAGCAAATGAATTAGATAATGTAACGAATGCAAACATGCAATTTGATGAGCGTACTCTAGAACCTTTGTATAGATTGTTTGTTGGACAAGCTGGTAGCTCTTTTACTTTTGAAGTAGCACAAAAAAATGGAATTCCTTATAGTTTAATAAATAGAGCTAAGAAAAGAGTAGAAACCGAAAAAGTGCGATTAGATAAAACCATATCTAAATTACAAAAAGAAAGAAATAGACTTCAAAAAAACTCTGATAATTTAGAAAAACAAAAGTTTAAAGGACAAGAGCATTTAGATAATTTACAGGAAAAAGAACAACGCGTACAAGATAAACTATCTGGTTTTCAAGAATTATATGATAAAAACCAAAAAATGCTTGCCTTAGGAAGAAAAACGAATGAACTATTAAACAAATATTTTCAAACCAATAATAAAAAAGAACTTACAACCAATTTTAATAAATGGGTAACAGATGAGAAAGTAAAACATTTAAAGAAAAACCCAAACAAACCAAAAACTAAAGCTCAAAAACAGAAAGCTAAAGTCGTCGAAAAAAAGCTACAAGAAGTCATTAAAAAAGTTGAAAAAGAGGTTTTAGAAAAGGTTGTTGAAGTAAGAAAGGAAAAGAAAATAGAAGCGATAAAAATTGCCAAAGAAAAATCTGAATACATATACAAACTTAATGATAAAGTAAGAATTATAGACTCTAACTCTGTGGGTACTATAGATAAAATTGACAAGAAAACTGTTACCATAAATTATGGTGTCTTTACAACTAAAACTACTGTCGAAAAATTAGAACTTGTTGAAAAAGCTAAAAAGTAATGGTTCTCCTTTTAAAATACTATTCAATTCTTAATTTCAGTTAAATAGTGTTAATAATGTATTAAAGTGTATTTTTTAATGAAACTTTTATAAGTTTTAAAAGTCTTATAGATATACAATTTAAACTTAAAACACTTATTATGAAAAATTTAAAAACAGTTATCGCAATTTTAGCAATTAGTATTGCAACAACTTTCTCTGCTTCAGCAACTGAAAAATCACCTTCTAAAATTACAAAAAAAATGAGAACCGAAGTTGTTTCCTTATTAGGAGATAACTTAAAAATAGAATTTAATAATTCAGTTACCACTGCAGAAGTATCATTTATGATAAATAATAAAAATGAAGTTGTAGTTATAAATGTAAATTCTGATGTAAAAGAATTTAATTCTTATGTAAAATATAAATTAAATTATAAAAAACTTAATTTAAAAGGTATAGAAAAAGAAAAAATATACATTTTACCTGTAAAAATTAATAAAAAATAACAATTGATTGGTTAGTTGATGCCCATTATTAGTTTAGTTATTAATTTGGGCATTTTTTAAATCAAAAAAGGAAGCAATTATTGCTTCCTTTTTTTGTGTTATTTTGAACAAATAATTATCTAGAAACACTTCCAGATAAAATATTTTTAGGTCCTGTAACCATATTTATAACTGTATGATTCATTGCATTTACTGGCACAACATGTGCTAAAGGTTTTAAAGTAAAAGGTGCTACGCTATTATCTGGACTAGGTTCAACAGAAATAACAATAGTAGATTCTTTTAAATCCGTAGGGAAATTTACTCCAGCGGCAGAACCCATTAGATAATCTTCTCCAGGATAACCAGGACCATCGCTTATAGACCCTTTATACGGTGAAATAGAAGCGTTATCATCTGCTTCATCAACTACTGTAAAAGTTCCTGTACTTACTGGCGTTCCATTTAAGACAACCCAACCTTCGTATTTCCAACCATCAGCTAAAATAGGTAAACCCAAACCTTCAATCGCAGGCATATTTGTATTATCTAAAAACCAAACTCCACTAGCTTCATTACTATCATCAGAATCTGTTGGTGTAGCTAATATGTATTTACCCCAAGAATCGCTTAAAGAACTTATATTACTATTAGTGCTTATTACAATATTATCAGAATTAACTCTTGCATTGCTACCAACAAAATCTCCTGCTAAAATTTTTGTTGCTGCAGGTAAAGGATCATTATCTATGGCTGATTCAATAGAAAGTACAAATTTAGTAGCATTCTGTAAATCATTAATATCTACGTTATAACTTTGTGGAAAATCTATGCTTGTAAATGTTCCTGTACTTACTGGATTTCCATCTACAATTAACCATCCTTCATAAACAAAATTAGCACCTAATTCTTCTAATCCATCTAAATTTACTGTTAATAACCCAGTTGTAGGAATATTTTCTTCGCTGTTATCACAAGAAATAAAAAATATAATTGTTACAAGCAAGTATGTTAATCTTAAAACTTTTTTCATCTTATTAATATTTATAGTTAATGTTAGATGACAAAGTTATTTTATAACAATAAAATTAAATGTTAGCTAGCGAACACTTATGTAATATTTTGAAGTAATCTAATTTCTCTCCTATTAAAATCGATAATACTTTCCTCTTTTAATTCGTTCATAAGAACGTTTAAATTAGATCTAGAAGTACCTATTAAAGATGCAATGTCTTTTTGTGTGTATGGATGTTGTATTACTTTATCTCCAGAATTTTCACAATTATAACCATACTCATCACACAATTCTTTCATAAACTCTAGAAATCGAGTTCGAGTATCTTTAAACAGAATTAATTGAAGTCTTCTTTCTAATTTTTTAAACCTTAGGCCTAAGAATTTATAAATTTTTAAACTAAAGGTTTTATTTTCTTGCATTAAATCGTGCATAGTATTTACATTAATTGGGCAAATCGAGGTAAATTTATCTAAAGATTGTGCAAATTCATTTCTTATTTCTTCTCCTAAAATAGCTTTCTCACCAAACAATTCTCCTTTTGTAAGAATAGCTTTAACAACTTCAGTTCCGTCTTCATTATAATATCCTAATTTTATTTTTCCTTTTTCTATTAAAAATATTTTATTTGCAGCATCCTCTTCAAAATAGATATAATCACTCTTCTTATATACATCAAAAGAATGGCATTTTTTGTATTCCTTAAATTTATGAGGACATAGAATATTAAATAAATTTACATTATCAAGAAACCAAAAATTATCCATTTTTAAAACTTTAAGAGGTTATTATCTAAGTCTAAAAATGTTACTAATACTTACAAAAATGGATTTCTTTATTATTATATGTATTTAAAAATAATTTATAATTAAAAAAGACGATAATCAATGATTATCGTCTTTTTTAATTATAAATTTTAGGTATTTTTTTAAACAAAATATTAAGCTCCTAAAACTTCTGCAACTTTATCTGCAGCTTCTTGAAACTCTGTAGCAGAAATAATTTCCATTCCAGAATTGTCTATTAATTCTTTTGCTTCAACTGCATTTGTTCCTTGTAATCTACAAATAATTGGTACAGTAATCTTGTCTCCCATGCTTTTGTAAGCATCAACAACACCTTGTGCTACTCTATCACAACGTACAATACCTCCAAAAATATTAACTAAAATTGCTTTAACATTTGTATCTTTAAGAATAATACCAAAAGCAGTTTCTACTCTTGCTGCATCTGCAGTACCACCAACATCTAAAAAGTTTGCTGGCTCTCCTCCAGATTCTTTAATTAAATCCATAGTTCCCATTGCTAAACCAGCTCCGTTTACCATACATCCAACGTTTCCATCTAAATCTACATAGTTTAAACCTGCAGCTTTAGCTTCTACTTCAATTGGGTTTTCTTCACGTAAATCACGCATTGCAGCATAATCTTTATGTCTATATAATGCATTTTCATCTAAAGAAACTTTAGCATCAACAGCCATTATTTTAGAGTCAGAAGTTTTTAAAACTGGGTTAATTTCAAACATTGCAGAATCAGACTTAATATAAGCAGTATATAAAGCAGTAACAAATTTTGTCATTTCTTTAAATGCAACACCAGATAAACCTAGATTAAAAGCAACTTTTCGTGCTTGAAAAGGCATTATTCCTAATAAAGGATCTATTTCTTCTGTAAAAATTAAATGTGGAGTTTCTTCTGCAACAGTTTCAATATCCATTCCACCTTCAGTAGAATACATAATCATATTTTTACCTGTAGCTCTGTTTAGTAAGACAGACATATAATACTCATCTGGCTCAGCATCTCCAGGATAATATACATCTTCACAGATTAAAACCTGATTTACTAATTTTCCTTCAGCAGAAGTTTGAGGTGTAATTAACATCATTCCTAAAATATCATCAGAAATACTTTTTACATCATCTAAGTTTTTAGCCAGTTTAACACCACCACCTTTTCCACGACCACCTGCGTGTACTTGTGCTTTTATTACGTGCCAACCTGTTCCTGTTTCTTCTGTAAGTTTCTTTGCAGCTTCTACTGCCTCAGCAGGAGTACTTGCAACAATTCCACGTTGAATTCTAACGCCAAAACTGTTTAAAATTTCTTTTCCTTGATATTCGTGTAAGTTCATTGTCTGATGTTATTTTAAAACGTAACAAAAATACAAATTCAAAACAAAATCCTTGCAAAATTTTAAATAAAGTTAGGCGAAAAAAATTATTGCTTAAAATAAGGCAAAAAATCATTTTAAGATATAATTAACACTTACAAACTGTAACACTTTAAATTTTATCATGTCTATAATTATAATTAACACAGCTTTAAGGATTTTTATAAAAATGATAAATAAATTAGCACTGTGTTTCACACATAATCAACCAATTATATGTTTAAGAAATTATTATTACTACAACTTATTACTGTTTTTACATTTCAAATAAATGCCCAAGAAAACAAAAACAGAAAAAAATAAAGACAACAAGAATTAGCAAAGCTCCTAAAATAGATGGTGTTTTAAATGATGATAGTTGGAAAAACGCTGAGATTTGTAAAGATTTTATAATATTAAGACCTGAAAATGGTGAACTAGTTTCTTCTGAATATCAAACAACAGTAAAGGTTATATATGATGATGATGCTATTTACATTGCTGCGCAAATGAGTGATCCTGATCCTGCAGGTATACCAAAAGAATTTTCAACAAGGGATAATTTTAGTCAAGCAGATTTCTTTTTAGTTACTATTAACCCTAATGATGACGGACAAAATCCTTTTGAGTTTATTGTTCAAAGCACAGGAAATCAAATAGATGCAAAGGTCTCTAATGGAAATGAAGATTTTAATTGGAGTGCTGTTTGGGAAAGTGATGTAACAATTGATGAGAAAGGATGGAATGTAGAAATGAAAATACCTTATAGAGCATTGCGTTTTGCAAATAGAACGGTACAATCTTGGGGTTTCAACTTTCATAGAAGGTTAGAAAAATTAAATTCTCAACACACATGGACACATATTGATAATTCTGTTGGAAGATGGACACAATATGATGGTTTAATTGAAGATTTTCGAAATATAAAACCACCAACAAGATTAAATCTTTATCCGTATGCATCTGCTACAACTACTTCCTACGAAGGTACTACGAGTTCTGACTGGAGCATTGGTATGGATATTAAATATGGATTAACAGATAATTTTACTTTAGATGCAACACTTATTCCAGATTTTAGCCAAGTAGGTTTTGATGATGTTGTACTTAATCTTGGACCATTTGAACAACAATTTACAGAGCAGAGACAATTTTTTACTGAAGGAACTGAGCTTTTTAATAAAGGAAGGTTATTTTATTCGAGAAGAATTGGCGGTAATCCAATAGATCAATTTGATGTAGAATCGAATTTAGGTTCTGATGAAGAAATCACAAACTACCCTGGAAAAGTTACTATGTTAAATGCTATTAAGATTTCTGGTAGAACAAAAAAAGGATTGGGTATCGGTTTTTTTAATGCTATTACAGAAAAAACTGAAGCAACAATAAAAAACAATCAAACTGGTAAAATTAGAAAAGAAGTAATTTCTCCTTTTACAAATTATAATATTTTAGTTTTAGATCAACAATTTAATCAAAACTCAACAGTATCACTTATAAATACAAATGTAACAAGAGATGGTAGGTTTAGAGATGCTAATGTAACAGCATTAGATTGGCATATAGAAACAAAAGATAGTAAATACAATGCAGATGGTTCTGTAAAAATGAGTAATATATCTGATGATATTAATAACCTTAGCACTGGTTACACTTTTGATAATAGTTTTGGATATAATTCTGGGCATTGGAATTGGGAAGTTGGTTATAATTTTGAAAACAAAGACTTTAACCCTAACGACTTAGGCATATTGTTTAGTAATAATGAACAAACTTTTTATGGTAGCGCTGGGTGGAGAACTTTACAACCAACAAAAAAATTTAATAGATATAGCTTTAGATTTTACAACCAATTAAATTACCAACATTATTCTGGTATTTACACTGGTTACAATGCAGGTTTAAATTTTGGTGCTCAAACTAGAAATCGTTTTTCATTTGGAGGAAACTTAAATTACGGATCTGAAAATAAAGATTTTTTTGAACCTAGACAAGGTTCTACAAGCGGTGTTTATTTTTTACAACCAGAAAGAAAAAACATAAACGCTTATATATCTACCAATTCTCAAAAAAATTAGAATTAAATGCTAATGGATATTATACAAGTTTTAGCAAAAACCCAAAAACTAGTTTTGGATTTAGCATAGCTCCTCGTTACCGTTTTACAAATCAATTTTCATTATCCTACAGAATGAACTACAACAAAACCAAAAATGACCAAGGATATGTAGATGAAGACACCTCAAATATAATTTTTGGAATGAGAGATCGTAAAAATTACACAAATACAATTTCTGGTAAATATAATTTTAGCACCAATTCTTCACTTTCTTTAAGCTTTAGACATTATTGGGGTTCTGTAGACTATAACAGCTATTACAATTTAAATAGCGATGGCGATTTAGATCAAAATAATACATATACTGGCGATAATTTAAACTTTAATAGCTGGAATTTAGATTTAAATTATATTTGGCAATTTGCTCCTGGTAGTCAATTAATAGCATTTTATAGAAACTCTATTTTTAACGAAGACACAAATTCTAACTTAGATTTCTTCAAAAATCTAGACAACTTATTTGAACAATCTCAAAGTCATACTTTTTCTGTAAGATTTGTATATTTTATAGATTACAATAAGTTAAAAAGCATATTTTAATTCCCCAATTTTTTACTTAAAAAACGGATATGCTTCTCAAAAGTATGTCCGTTTTTTTATACATTAGTACCTAGAATTATTTTTTATGATTATTACAAAAAATATCCATAAATATTATGGAGAAGTACAAGTTTTAAAAGGCCTTGATTTACATATAAAAAAAGGAGAAGTAGTTGCTATTGTTGGCCCTTCTGGAGCAGGAAAAACAACTTTATTACAAATATTAGGCACATTAGACACACCAGAAAATGGTCAAGATTTTGAATTAAAAATTAACAATATATCTCTTAAAAACCTTTCTGATAAAGAACTATCTAGTTTTAGGAATAATCATATTGGTTTCATTTTCCAATTTCACCAACTTTTACCAGAATTTACAGCCTTAGAAAATGTTTGTATTCCTGCTTTTATAGCAAAAAAGAGTAAAAAAGAGACAGAAGTAAGAGCTAAAGAACTTTTAAATTTTTTAGGTTTATCTCACAGAATACATCATAAACCAAGCGAGCTTTCTGGTGGAGAACAACAAAGAGTTGCAGTAGCAAGAGCTTTAATAAATAAACCTGCAGTAATTTTTGCAGATGAACCTAGCGGAAATTTAGACAGCGAATCTGCTAAAAATTTGCATGAACTTTTTTTAAACTTCGTGATCAATTTGGCCAAACCTTTGTTCTTGTTACACATAATGAAGAATTAGCTAATATGACCGATAGAAAATTAACAATGATTGACGGAAAAATTACATAAAAGAAGATGACAAATAATGAGCTCAAGGAATTTTTAAATGAAAAAGTAACATACTATAACAATCCAAAATTTATTGAGACAGACCCTATTCAAATTCCACATTTGTTTTCTAAAAAAGAAGATATAGAAATAGCAGGGTTTTTAACTGCAACCATATCTTGGGGAAACAGAACAATGATTATAAAAAACTCTTACAAAATGATGGAGTTGATGGATAATACTCCTTATGATTTTGTTTTAAATCATCAAGAAAGGGATTTAGATTCTTTTCGGAACTTTGTACACAGAACATTTAATTATATAGATTTTCAACAATTTATAAAATCATTACAACATATTTATAAAAATTATGAAGGTCTAGAAAATGCACTTTTAATTAAAGATAATACCTCTAATTACCAAACTGCTATTCATCAATTTAAAAAAATGTTTTTTGAAATTGATCATCAAAAGAGAACACAGAAACATGTATCTGACCCTTTAAAAAATTCTGCGGCTAAACGTATAAACATGTTTTTAAGATGGATGGTAAGAAATGATAATGCTGGTGTAGATTTTGGCATATGGAACTCTCATAAAACCTCTAACTTATCTTGTCCATTAGATGTTCATTCTGGCAACGTTGCTAGAAAGTTAAAACTTCTATTAAGAAAACAAAATGATTGGAAAGCATTAACGGAATTAGATAGTAAATTAAGAAAATTAGACAAAAACGATCCTGTAAAATATGATTTTGCTTTATTTGGATTGGGAGTTTTCGAAAAGTTTTAATAAGAAATTAACATCATTATTTTACTTCTAATTTTTATAATACTTTAGTAGAATCTAAAAAAATTCTATTATAAAATGCAATTTAATAATCCGAATATTTTATACTTTTTAGCACTTCTAATTATCCCCATTTTGGTGCATCTTTTAAATCTACAAAAATTTGTAAAAACACCTTTTACCAATGTTGCTTTTTTGCAAAAAATTACAAGAGAAACACGTAAGAGTTCCAAGCTAAAAAAATGGTTAATTTTAAGCACACGTATACTTTTATTTTGTGCGATACTTTTTGCTTTTTCTCAACCTTATTTTAGTGATAAAAAAAACATAAAAAAACAACATAATTTTATTTACCTAGATAATTCTTTAAGCACAAACAGCAAAGGAGAGAAAGGAAATCTATTGAAAACTTCTGCTCAAGAGATCATAAAAAACGCTTCTAAAAATGATTTATACTCTCTACAAACTAATAACAATTTTTATAAAAACATTACTTATCCTGAATTAAAAAATAGGTTATTAAACATCGAAAATACTACATCAAAAATTGATTTAAGTAATATTTTACTAAAAATTAGCAACAACAGAAACAACAAAACAAACACTTTAAATAACAACATATTAATATCTGATTATCAGAATACATACATTAAACAGTTTACAAATGTAACACAGCCTTTTTCTGCTATAAAACTAGAAAACAACCAAAAAAACAATATTTCTATCGACAGTGTATTCATAAATAACACTAACACAAATAACACCTTAGTAACTGCAGTAATTAAAAACCAAGGAGAAGAAAAAAACAATATCCCAATTGCTATTTACAACAATAAAAAACTCATAAGCAAACAATCATTTCTTATTAAAAAAGACGAAAGCAAAAACATTTCTTTTACTATTCAAAATCAATCTAATTTTACAGGAAGAATAAAAATAACTTTCAACGACATTTATGCATTTGACAATGTATTTTATTTTAACATAAACAACAACAAAAAAACGAATGTATTAAGCATTGGAAATGACTCAAAATTCTTATCTAAAATTTACACAAAAGAAGAATTCAATTTTACAGAATCTTCATTACAAAACGTAAATTATAATTCCATTTTAAAACAACAATTAATCATCTTAAATGAGTTAGAAGAAATCCCAGAAATCCTGTCAAAAAGTCTTGTTTTTTTTCTAATCAAGGAGGTAATATTGTAATCATTCCAAGCAGTAATTCTAAGATTGAATCTTATAACTCTTTTTTTAAAAAAATCAGCAGCTTAAAAATTTACCCTAAAGTTTCTGACACTTTAAAAATTACCGCAATTAATTACAATCACCCATTATTTAAAAACGTTTTTTCAAAAAAAGTAAACAACTTTCAATATCCTATTACTTATAACCACTACCCTTTTTCTTTTAAAAATAGTAGTAAAATTGTTTCTTTTGAAAACAATTTACCTTTTATAAGCCAAATAAACACCTCTAAGAGTAAAATATACTGGCTATCGAGCTCTATCAACAAAAAAAACAGCAACTTCCTTAATTCCCCCTTAATAGTTCCCGTTTTTTTCAATTTTGGAAAAACAAGCTATAATCACTCTAAATTATATTACTATCTTAATGATGAAAATATTATAGATATAGATATAAATTTAAAGAATGATGAAATTTTAAATCTTTCAAACTTTAATTATTCTTTTATACCAAACCAACAATCATTTCAAAATAAAGTTAAAATAACAACTAAAAATCTGCCAAATAAAGAAGGTTTTTATAGCATAACAAAAAAGAAAGACACACTACAAACTATTGCTTTTAATACTCCAAAAGAAGAAAGCTTACTTCAGTTTTTAGACTTAAACACATTAAGAGAAACTCATAAAAACATTAACACCTCAACCTCAATAGGTGAAGTTTTTAAAAATTTAAACGAAAAAAATGAAGTTCATTGGCTTTGGAAATGGTTTTTAGCTTTGGCAATTGTATCTTTGCTCTTAGAAATTTTTATTTTAAAATTCTATAAACCATGAGTACACTTATTAAAAACGCAACTATTATAGATGCTGAGAGTCCTTTCCATAATCAAAAAAAGGACATTTTAATACGTGATGGAAAGCTTGAAAAAATAGCAAATTCCATTCCAAAAAAAGAGAACTACACTATAGTAGAACTAGAAAACCTTCATGTTTCTTGCGGTTGGTTTGACACTAGTGTTTCCTTAGGAGAACCAGGTTACGAAGAAAGAGAAACCATTAATAAAGGCTTAATTGTAGCAGCTAAGAGTGGCTTTACTTCTATTGCTGTAAATGCCAACACCAATCCTATTATAGACTCTAAATCTGATGTAGAATACTTAATAAATAAAGCTAGTAATTCCCCAATCAATCTACACCCAATAGCAGCTTTAACACAAAAAAGTAAAGGTATAGAAATGGCTGAATTATACGACATGCAACAGTCTGGAGCAATTGCATTTGGAGATTACAATAAACCTATTGAGAATGATAAGCTAATGAAAATTGCGCTTTTATACGCTCAAAATTTTAACGGTTTAGTATTAAGTTTCCCTAAAAACAACACAATCGCTGGAGAAGGTATTGCAAACGAAGGAATTAACAGTACAAAACTAGGCTTAAAAGGGATCCCTTCTTTGGCAGAACATATTCAAATTGCCAGAGATTTATTTTTACTAGAATACACAGGAGGAAAACTTCACATACCTACTATTTCTACAGCTAAGTCTGTAGCATTAATTAAAGAAGCAAAAAAGAAAGGGCTAAATATTACGTGTAGCGTTACAGCTCACCACCTAACTTTAACTGATGATGAATTACATAGTTTTGATAGCAACTTTAAAACAAACCCACCTTTAAGAACTAAGGAAGACGTAAAAGCATTACAAAAAGGTATTAAATCTGGAGTTATAGATATTATTACATCTGATCATAACCCAATTGATATTGAACATAAAAAGGTTGAATTTAGCGAAGCAAAAGACGGTGTAACTGGCTTAGAAACCGCTTTTATAGCTGTAAATTCTGTTTTAGCTTTAGAAGACTTTATTAACTGTTTTACAACAAAACCTAAAGGAATTTTCGGTATTAAAAACTACTCAATTACAGAAGGCAACATTGCAGATATTACTCTTTTTAACCCAAAAACTACAACTATTTTTACGAAGACTAATATTTTATCAACCTCTAAAAACAGCCCATTTATAAATAAAAGGTTAAAAGGTGAGGTTTACGGAATTTTTTCAAACAATCAATTAATCAAAAATTAAATACATCATGATAAATCAAAGTGTTAACGAAGGAAAAACTGCTGCAATAATTAGTCATTTTTGGATTATTGGCTTAATTATAGCTTTTATTATGAATATGAGTAAGAAAAATTATTTTTCTAGCTTCTATATTAGACAAATGATAGGACTTAACGCATTACAATTTTTAAACGGATGGATTGTTTATAAATTTTTAGGAGGTACTGCAGGTTGGATTGTTGGCGTTTTATTATTTGTTCTTTGGATTATTTCTTTATTTGGCGCAATAAAAAGTGAAGAAAAATTAGTTCCTGTAGTTGGAGAACAGTTTCAAAACTGGTTTAAAAATTTTTAATCCTTTACCTTAAAATTATTTATTTCTTATGAGTTTACAATACATAGTAAGAGAACCTAAAAAAGGCACAAAAAACGCACCTTTATTAATTTTACTTCATGGTTACGGAAGTAACGAGCAAGATTTATTTTCGTTTGCAGAAGAATTACCAGAAGACTTATTAATAGTAAGCGCACAAGCACCTTACACAATGGGTAACAGAGCCTATGCATGGTATGCAATTAATTTCGACAATGTAAATGGAAAATTTTCTGATTTAAAACAAGCTAAAGAATCTATTGATAAAATTGCCATTTTTATTGATGAAATAAAACAAAAGTACCAAACAAACCCTACTAAAACCTTCCTTTTAGGCTTTAGTCAAGGTGCAATTTTAAGCTATTCCTTAAGTTTTTTCTATCCAAATAAAGTACAAAACGTTATAGCTCTAAGTGGCTACATAAATTCTGAAGTTTTACCAAATACAATTTCGAAAGAAATAACAACTAACTATTATTGCTCTCATGGTTCTGTAGACCAAGTTTTACCTGTTGAATGGGCCAGAAAAAGTAAACCTTTTCTTGATAACTTAAACCTACAAAACACGTATTCAGAATACCCTGTTGGCCATGGTGTTGCTCCACAAAATTTTTATAGCTTTAAGTCTTGGATAGAAGAAAGATTACAAATAACGAACAACCCGCAAGATTAATTAATTAAAAAAAGCCACTTATCTTTTCAATTAATTCATCAGCCTTAAACGGCTTAAAAACAACATTAGAAAAACCTAAATTTAAGTAATTATCTCTATCTTTTTTAGTTGCATTACCAGTTAATGCAATAAAAGGGGTTTGTTTATTTTTTTAAAACCTAACTTCTTTTGAATTAATTGCTCTCCAGAAATTTCTGGCATATTTATATCTAATAATACAACATCAAAATGCTTCTTATTTAAAATATTTAATGCCTCTAACCCATTATTTACTATTGTTACATCTACCCCTACTTTTTGCAAAAAATGTGTTGTGATTTTTTGATTCAAAAAGTCATCATCTGCTACTAAAATACATTTTCCTTTCAATAAATTATTATCAAAAACATTACTTACTTCCTTTCTCTTACCATTAAATTTTTCAACTTTTTTAAAAGGAATTTCTACAGAAAAAGTTGTACCAACATTTAACTCACTAAAAACAGAAATTGTTCCATTCATAGCTTCTACAAGTCGTTTAACTATAGATAACCCTAATCCTGCACCTCCAAATACTCGATTATCATTAATTTCATTTTGCTGATACTCTTCAAAAATTTTTGCTGTTTGCTCATCGGTCATTCCACGACCCGTATCTATAATTTTAAAACAAATTTCTGAAGTTTTATCACTATTATAAACCAATTCACTTACCAAAGAAACAAAACCTGTATTCGTAAATTTTAATGCATTATTGAGGAGATTAGATAGCACTTGAACTACCCTAACTTCATCTCCTAAAACAATATCTGGAATAACATTTGAAGTTGAAATACTCAAAACCACTTCTTTGTTTTTTTGCTGGTCTTTAAAATTTATAAAACAGTTATTTATAATTTCTTTAATATTTATTTCTTCAGAAACCAACTCCAACTTACCTGCTTCAATTCTAGATAAATCTAAAATATCATTTACAATAACATTTAAGTTTTTTCCGGCTAAAGACAAATAACCAACGTACTCTTTTACTTTATTACTTAAAACTTCTTCAGAAATCATATCAGTATACCCTAAAATAGAATTTAAAGGATTTCTAACTTCATGACTCATCATTGCTAAAAAGCGAGTTTTCTCTTCGTTAGCCTTATCAGCTACTTTTCTTAATCTAGCTAATTCTTTATTTTTTTCTACTATTTCTCTTTTTACAAAAAAAACATCGTTTCTACTTTGATTTAATTGATCTACAAACTTATATACATTGGTTCGATCGTGAATTAAAACAGATATAGATTCATTAGACTTAAACAAGTCTAAATCGATATTGTATTCTTTATTATTAGAACTTACAACCATACCTTCCATAGAAAAAGGCTCTTTTAAAGGCAATGCTTCTAACGTTCCTATTAAAAAAGGGCATGTGGTAAAAATAGATTCTTTAAGAGTAAAATTATCCTTAACAAACCTACCTGCATTTATAGCTATTATTATACCTTTAAAATCGGTAGTAAGCTCAATAAATACTGAATCAATTTTAGCAAGTATCAAAAAAATTATTTTAAAGTTTGTTTAGCGAGAATAGTAAATGCATCTTCTACATTTTCATCTTCTTTAGCACTTGTAATTAAATCTACAGAAATAGAAATGGTTTTTAAAATATGATTAATTTCATCAGAATTAAGCAAATCTTTTTTATTACCAACTACAGTAATATTTTTTAAACCTGATAATTCTTTTACAACTTCAACCTTGTTTTTTAAATTTAAATAAGTTTCCTCTCTACTAACATCAAACACATACATTGCAGCACTTGCTCCTAAAAAATAAGCTTTAGGCACTTTTTCATCATCATTTGTTCCTGCTACATCCCAAATTAACAATTTAATTTCTTCTTTATTAAATTTTACAATTTTAGAACTAACTCTAACACCAATTGTACTTATATAATCTTCAGAAAATTCACTCAACACAAACCTTCTAATTAAAGATGTTTTACCAACCCCAAAATTACCAACCAATAAAACTTTTTTTGCAATCATGAAATAATCTTAAATAATTTTATTTGTTTTTAAAAAAGTTTCTTCAATAATTTTACTCAACCTCTCTTCATCAGATAAATAAGCTCTATCTCGTAAAATTATTTCTGCAAGGTTATTTATGTTTTCTAACAATTCGTCTTTAAAGTCAGGATTTAAAACCCCAGAAGTAGCTGTTGCTATATAAATTGTTTTAAAATTCTGTATAGATAATTGAAATGTTTCAAACTTTATATCTTCTAAGTTCTGCCCTTCTTTAGAAAAAGCATCTTCAGCAAAAGACTTAATAGCCGTTAACATGCCAGACACCATATCTTTATCAGCTATTTCTCCTCTAGAATAATTACCTGCAAGAATTCCAGAATCTTTTTCTATAACAAAAACCTCTTCTATAATAGGCTCAAAAACCTCTTGCAAAACATCTTCAGCATCAGTTTTTTTACCTTTAAATAAACGTTTTAATATATGCTTAATAGAAAACTTATTATTAATAGTTTCATTAATACTATTAGAGAGTTTTGTAATTTCTGCAACAATAAATTTCTTAATCAGTTTACCCATAATTGGGTAAAGTGCTTCCACTACTTCGTCTTGAGATTCTCTAATTTGAACTTTTATACTTTCTGTTATGTTGTCTCCAAAATATTCGGGAAAATTTAGTTTTAAATCTTCTATTTTTTCATCAATAACAGGGTCTACTTTTAACTTGAACTTTTGACGTTCTAGAATTTCTTCTTGAAGTAATTTGAAGTCTTTTCTATCTTCTGCTAAAAGCAATTCTTTGAGTAACTCAAAACGATTGTCTTTATTATCTACAGTCGTTTCTTTCATCTATTCTTGCAACATCAATGCAATTTTTTCTAAAGCTTTACCTAGTTTTCTTCTATCCGCTTTTTCATCATCTAAATCTGCAAGCTTCTTTTCTAAATCATCATTTAAATCTTGAAACTTATGATCTACTAAGCTTTCTAAGTCTGCTAATTTATTTTCAATATTTGCTACAGATTCTGATAAGTTTTTACGCGATTCGTCTTGTAAAGCTTTTATTTTATCGTAAACATCTGCAAATTCTGAATCATATTGTTGAATGTTTTCACCAAATATAAGATCTCTTACTGCTGCAATTCTTGTATCTATTTGCTGATTAGCAGGAGATTCATTATTCTGTTCTGGTTTTTTTGACATAGATTTTAAGTTTAAATAGGGTTTTTATAACTTTCTTGTTATTACTTAATAAAGTTCTGAAAATAACAGCTATATATACAAATATACATTAAAAAATAATTTATTAAAATCTATACCACTATTTTTAAGCCATCAAAAGCCAAATAAACGTTTTCGGGCAATATTTTAGATACTTCATTATGAAAACCTAACTTGTGACTTATATGTGTAAAATATGTTTTTTTAGGCTTAATCTCTTCAACAAACTTTAGAGCTTCATTTAAATTAAAATGTGTTGGATGCTCATCTATTCGTAAAGCATTAACGACTAAAACTTCTAAATTTTTTAACTTATTTTTTTCAATTTCAGATATCGATTTCACATCAGTTAAATAAGCAAAGTCTTGAATTCTATAAGCAGTAACTGGTAAATTACCATGCATAACCTCTATTGGAATTACTTGAAGCTCATCAATCAAAAAAGGTTTATTTGAAACAACTTTAGATTTTACACTTGGAGCTCCAGGATATCTATTTTTTTGCTAAATATATACTGAAAACGTTGCTCTAAACTTTTTAAAGTTCTTTTATCTAAATAAATAGGCATCTCTCCTATTTTATAACAATAAGGTCTTAAATCATCTAAACCAGCTGTATGATCTGCGTGTTCGTGAGTAAATAAAACACCATTTATTAATTGAACCTTCTCACGCAACATTTGTTGCCTAAAATCTGGACCACAATCAATTACATAAGAAAAATTATCCCATGATATTAAAATAGAAGAACGCAATCTCTTGTCTTTAGAGTTTTTAGATAAACAAACGGGATCATTACTCGCAATCATTGGAATTCCTTGAGAAGTACCAGTTCCTAAAAAAGTTATCGTTAAGAGTTTCTTATCATTCTTCATTTAAACAAAAGTAAGATAAAAATTGACTGATAGTATTCTATTTTATTACATTTGTTATAGATAAAAATATAACCATATATGGCAATTTCTTTAAAAGGGGATCAAGAAATTAGTAGTGTACCAACTACTAAAAGCAAAGCTTTAAGAATAAATTTAAATACAGATATTTACGGAACTTTTGCCGAAATTGGAGCTGGACAAGAAACTGCTCGTAATTTTTTTAGATCTGGCGCTGCATCTGGCACCATTGCAAAGGCAATGAGTGCTTATGATAAAGATTTTTCTGATGCTATTTATGGAATTGAAGAAGATAATAGGTATGTAACTCAACCTCGCTTACACACGATGCTACGTCATGAGATTGATTTAATTGAAGATCGATTAAGTAGACAAAAACACCCAGATAAGCTATTTTTTAGTTATGCTAACACTGTTACTACTATTGATTTTGCTAGAAAATTTAAAGGCCATGGTTGGGTTGGAATCCGCTTTCAATTAGACCCACTTGAAGATTACAACGAAATTGTACTTCATTTACGCTTTAAAGAAACCGATGCACGTTTACAACAAGAAACACTTGGGGTATTAGGAGTGAATTTAATATATGGTGCTTTTTACTTAAACGACAACCCAAAAGAACTTGTTAAATCTTTTTATGACAACCTAGGAAATCATCAATTAGAGATTGATATGATTAATTTTTCTGGGCCACGTTTTATGTATGTAGACAATAGGTTAATGAGTCTTCAACTACTAAAAAACGGAATGACTAATGCAGTTATGTTTGGTCCTGATGGAAATAATTTATTACCAGCACAAGTATTATACAAGAAAAACATTTTAGCTTTAAGAGGTAGTTTTAGACCTGTAACGAAAGTTAATATGGATATGTTCGAACAGTCCAAAAAAATGTTTTTAAAAGAAAACAAAGTAAAAGAAGAAAAAACTCAAGTTATTTTTGAAATTACTTTAAGCAACCTTTCTGCGGAAGGTAAAATAAATGAAAGAGACTTTTTAGACAGGGCAGAATTACTATGTTCTTTAGGACAAAATGTTATGATTACTAGTTTCCAACAATATTTTAAACTTGTTGAGTATTTTAGTGAATTTACTAAAGAAAGAATGGCTTTAGCAATGGGAGTTTACAATCTAATTCAAATTTTTGACGAAAAGTATTATAGAGACTTAAGCGGAGGTATTTTAGAAGCTTTTGGAAAACTCTTTCATAGAGATTTAAAAATTTACATGTACCCATACCACGATCAAGCCTCTGATGAGTATATAAACAGTGAAAATTTAAAAGTACACCCTAGAATGAAAGAATTATATAAATTCTTTAAAATTAATGGTAGGCTTGTAGATTTAAAAGACTTTGATAAAGAAATTTTAGATATTTTTTCTAGAACTGTTTTAAAAATGATAATGAATGGAGAAGAAGGTTGGGAAGAAATGCTACCTAATGGAATTCCTGAAACTATAAAACAAAAACGTTTATTTGGCTACTCTAGATCTAGATCTAAGAAATAAATTAAAAAAAATATTTTTTAATTAAACCTTTATAGTATTTTTCTGTCTTATAAAAACAAATAGTTTTTTTTTGATAGACGAAACTACATTAGTATCTCAGCTAAAAAATAGCAAAACCAAAGAGCAAGCTTTTCGAGTATTGATAAATCAATACAAAGAACGCTTGTATTGGCATGTTCGTAAAATTGTAATTTCTCACGATGATGCAGATGATATTTTACAAAATACATTTATTAAAATATTTAAAAATATAAATAAATTTAATGAGCAAAGTAAACTTTATTCATGGATGTATAGAATAGCGACTAATGAATCTATTACTTTCATAAACAAAAGAGCGAAAGAAAGAAGTGTTGATATCTCTGAATATCACGAAAAATTAGCATCTACATTAGAAAGTGATGATTTTTTTAGCGGTGATGAAATTCAGCTCATTTTACAAAAAGCTATTGCAACATTACCTCAAAAGCAACAACTGGTTTTTAACATGAAATATTTTGATGAGTTAAAATATAATGAAATTTCTGAAATTCTAGAAACTTCGGTTGGAGCTTTAAAGGCATCATATTTTCATGCTGTTAAGAAAATAGAAAAATACATAAATTCAGAAGCTAATTAAACCTTTTAAGATAATTATTGTCTAAGTAATAATGAAAAGCGATATAAAAAATAGCGAATACTTTATAAGTACTAAAATTGGTAAGAAAACTGGTTTTAAAACTCCTTCAAATTATTTTAATAATTTGGAAGATGCCATTGTCGCAAAAGTTACAGAAGAAAATTTCTCTAAAAAAAATGGATTTACAGTTTCTGATTCATATTTTAATAACCTAGAAGAAAATATAATAAACAAAATAACTAAAAAAGAAACTAAAATTATTTCGTTTAAAGAAAGTGTTTTAAAATTAATTCCATTAGCAACAGCGGCTTCAATTATTCTATTTATAGGTTTAAATTCTTTTATTTTTAATAAAACCGAGGAAAACCCTTTTGATAAATTAGCTGATTTTGAAGTTGAAAACTGGATTTCGAATAATATTAGTTTAATAAATGATGATGATTTAGCTCTTACTTATAATGATGTTGAATTTGATGATTTAGAAACTATACCAAATTCAATAAGTAATGATGAATTAGAAAACTATTTAAACAACGAAGAAAACTTATCATTAATTTTAGAAAATGATTAAAATGAAAAAAAACTTTTTTTAATAGCAAGTTTGTTTTTTATTTGTTTTAGCACATACGCTCAAAAATCAGGTAAAAAAGAATCTCATGGAGAAAAAATAAAAGCTTTAAAAATTGCTTTTATTACCGAAAAATTAAATTTAGACACTAAAGAAGCAGAAAAATTTTGGCCAATATATAATAAATACAACGACTTATTATATCAATTAGAAAGAGTTGAAAAACATAAATTGGTGTACATAATAAAAGAGGCTAATGGAATTGATGCAATTTCAGAAAAAGAAGCAAAATCTATATTTGAAAAAAACACTAATTTAGATGCTAAAATTCATAAAATAAAAATGGATTATGACAATGCATTAACTAAAGTCTTATCCCACAAAAAAATTCTAAAGCTAAAAATAACCGAAAGAGAATTTATTAGAAATTTAATGAAAAAATATAGAAATAAAAAAATCTAAAAAAACGATAATAAAAAAGGAAGCTAATTAGCTTCCTTTTTTATTTTATTAAACTTAAACAAACATATAATTCAGGTTTGTTTGCTGTAAACTGTTTTAACCAAATTGTTAACTCATCAATCTCATAAGGCAACAATCTCTTTAATCCTTTATCTAACTCTTTGCAAAATAAATCTGAATTAAAACTAACTTTTTTTAGTACAGTTTTAGTGTACTCAAACATTGCTCTAGCCATTTTTCATTAATTATATTAATCTTATAACGTTAACTATACATTTTTAGTATAAGCTAATACAAAGTTAACAAAAAGACCAACATCTATAATAGATGTTGGTCTTAAAGTTATGTTTAAAAAATGTTAAGATTATAAACTATTAATCTTTTCAACTAAACCTTTTGCTTTAGTTTCTAGATCTAAGTTTATAGCTTTAAAATGCGCTTTTTTGTTTTCAACTTTTTTAGTATTAACACTAGCAATTAAAGAGTCGAAAGTTACAATAGCTTCATCAATAATTTCATCACCTTTTTTCTGCTCGTTTTTTAATATTGCAACATCAATTGCATATTCTATAACATCGCCTAACACGTAGTTAATATCTTTCTTTAAGTTTTTAATACTTGACATAATATATTTATTTTAATGCTGCAAAAGTAGTGTATTTATTATAAATAGGGTAATACTTCTCTAATATTTGAAACAGTTTTATAAGTAGCGTTTGTTTGATTTTCTTTTGAAACCTCTTCATGTGCCCAAGTTGTATGAAAAGGAACATGAATAGCTGAAGCTCCTATAGAAATTAAAGGTAATACATCCGATTTTAAAGAGTTACCAATCATCAATAACTCAGATGCTTCAATATCTAAATGCTGAATCAATCTTAAATAATCTTTATCCTTTTTATCACTCATTACCTCTATGTGGTGAAAATATTTTAATAAATTAGATTTTTCTAATTTACGCTCTTGATCTAACAAATCTCCTTTAGTAGCAACAACAAGTTTATATGAACCTTGTAAAGTTTCTAAAACATGTTCTATTCCGTCTAATAAGATTATTGGCTTTTCAAGCATTTCTTTACCAATATTTAATATTTTATCAATTGTTTTTTGACCAATTTGATAGTTTGATAATTCTAAAGCACACTCTATCATAGATAATATAAACCCTTTAACACCATAACCATAAAATTCTAGGTTCTTTATTTCTGTCTTAAAAAGTTCTTGATCTATCTTATTTTCGGTTTCATAACCAGACAATAATTTTGCAAACTCTTTTTCTGCTTCTCTAAAATAAGTTTCATTTACCCATAAAGTATCATCAGCATCAAAGGCTATTACTTTAATTTTTGATTTCATTATAGATTTAAGTGTTTTTTTGCTTTTTCTAAATCTTCAGGCGTATCAATACCAACAGCTTCAACATCTGTTTCTACCATTTTTATTTTTTTACCTATTTCTTGATATCTAATTGCTTCTATTTTTTCTGCTGCTTCTAAAGGTGTCATTGGAGTATGATAAAAATCTATTAAAGCTTGTTTTCTAAAAGCATACACTCCTTTGTGCTTAAAATATTTAACCTCTATACTTTTATCTCTATGAAATGGTATAACACTTCTAGAGAAATAAATAGCCATGTTATTTACATCTGTAATTACCTTAACATTATTTGGATTTTCTATATCTTCTTTATTTGTAATCTGTACTTTTAAAGATGCTAAATCTACCTCTTTTAGTATATCTTTTTTAAAGACATCTACTAATCTAGATAAAGAAACCGTATCTATAAATGGTTCATCTCCTTGTACATTAATAACAATATCAGCTTCAATATTTTCTACAGCTTCTGCAATTCTATCAGATCCACATTCGTGCTCTTTAATACTCATTATTGCTTTTCCGCCAGCTTTCTCTATTGTATTGAAAATAATTTCTGAATCTGTAACAATAAAAACATCATCAAATAAATTAGTATGTAAAGCTGCTTCGTAAGTTCTTAAAATTACAGGTTTTCCTCCTAAATCTTTCATCAATTTTCCAGGAAAACGACTTGCACTATAACGTGCAGGAATCATAGCAATTATTTTCATAAATCTATTTTATATAAACTTCTAATAATTCTGATTTTTCATCAGCTATTATTTTAATATTTTTAATACAAGCAGGCACTAAAATAGTTTCTCCCATTTGTAATTTTTCTGCTTGATTTTTATACTGAAACTCTACACTTCCCTCAACACACATATATATAACAAAACTATCTTTATCATTATGATCAACAAAAACCTCACCGTTTAAAGGTAAAACATTTGTTGTAAAATATGGGCAAGAAACAATTTCTGAAGCTTTATTTTCTTCTTTAGAATAAGCCGATTTATACGAATCCTTAATTGAATAATCTATAGCATCAATAGCTTCTTCGGTATGTAAATCTCTAAAAGTACCATCTGGATTTGGTCTATCCCAATCATAAATTCGATACGTAACATCTGATGTTTGCTGAATTTCTGCCAACATTACTCCTGCTCCAATTGCATGTACTCTACCAGTAGGAATAAAGTAAACATCACCTTTATTTACTTCATCAACATTTAAAATTTCTAGTAAAGTTTTATTTTCTAAGTGCTCTAGGTATTCAGCTTTTGTAACCTCTTTTTGAAAACCAACAATTAAATTTGCTTTCTCATCTGCTTGCATTACATACCACATTTCAGTTTTTCCAAAAGAATTATGACGTTTTTGTGCTAGCTCATCATTAGGGTGTAATTGAATGCTTAAGGCTTCTTTTGCATCAATAAATTTAATTAACAAAGGAAACTTTTCTCCAAAATGTTTAAATATCTTTTCTCCTACTAATTCTGACTTATATTCAGAAATTAAACTTTTTAAATTCTCTCCTATTAAATTTCCATTTAAAACCACAGAAGTATCACCTTCAACATCAGAAATTTCCCAGCTTTCACCAATATCACTTCTCTTTGTATCTTTGTTTAAGTATGTTGCTAATTTTTCTCCTCCCCAAATTTTATCTTTTAAAATTGGTTCAAATTTTATAAGTTGATTAACCATATTTTTTTTACTTTATTTTGCAAAATTAATATTTTAAAATACAAATTCACTTACCAGACACAAAAATCTAATTAACCACTCATTATCAGGTATTTAAAAATATTTATTAATTCCATAATAATTATAAAAAAACATAATTACAATTATAAGTTAAAACTCATAACAATTACAAATTTTATGTATTTTTAAACCCAATAATTAAAAACAGTTTAGTGTTAAAAAAGCAATTATTTTTTTATATTTTCTTTTTGATGTGCTTTAAAATAGCAGCATTTCAAAGAACTTTATATGTAGACAATTTTAATAACATTCTAGGTAACCCTAGTAAAGAAGACAAACTGCTTTTTTTGCTAAAAGAAATAACTTTAATACACTTATTCTATACCAATTAAACAAAGTAGACAAACGTTTATCTTTATCAGACCCCAGAAAAAACAATACTTTAGCAGAATTTATTTCTAAATCAAAAATTAAATTTGGACTAAAACATATTGGAGCCTCTGGTGAAGCTGCTTCCTTTTTTACCGATGTAATTGACATCTATAATAAATCTAGAAATAAGCCAGAAGAAAAATTTGACATCTATAATTTAGAATACGAATATTGGTCCAGAAAAGCTTCTGGCATCGATGGTTATTACTGTATAAATTACTTAGAAGAAAACAAAATCACCTGCAATAGAGAAGGTTCTTTCAACTATTTTATAAGTAATTTAAAAACTTTAAAATCACTTTCAAAAGAAAGTAAACATAAAATAAATATAGAGGCTTATGTAGGTTATTACACTAAAAATGAAATTAGTGAGATAACTAAATATTGCGATAGATTATTAATTCATGCTTACGGAAAAACACCTAAAATGAGTTTTTCTACAGCAAAAAGTAGTTTAAATCATTTATATAAAATAAATAGCAAGGTAAAAGCTTCTATTTTATTTTCTACAAGAATGGACCAACTAGGATATTGGTTAAAGTTTGAAAGTATAGGAAATTGTGAGTCTCAGTTTATTAAAGAAATGAATATTAAAAATATTAACTTAAAAAAGAATTTGAATTTTGATGGTTTTACTTATCACACTTATTCGTTTTTAGAAAAATCTATTAGTTACTTTTCTTATAGTAAAAATTAATTCCTATTCGCCAGAGTAGCTTACAAAGTTTCTAGGTGTTTCATATAAAGTAATTTTTAAATCTAAATTTAAGGGGATATGATTTCTCAATTTAGTATAAATTACTACAGAAATATTTTCTGCTGTAGGGTTTGTATTTTTAAATTCTGCTACCTCCATATTTAAGTTTTTATGATCAAAACTATCTTCAATTTCAGACTTTATTAATCGTCTTAAAATAGCTAAGTCCATAACAAAACCCGTTTCAGGGTTAATTTCTCCAGTTACAGAAACTATCAATTCATAATTATGACCATGAAAGTTTGGATTACTACATTTCCCAAAAACGTCAAAATTTTCAGCATCAGTCCAATCTTTTCTATGCAATCTATGAGCTGCATTAAAATGTGCTTTTCTATGAACAGTAACTCTAGGCATCTTCTTTTATTAAAATATTAAACAATTGAAAGATTAACAATTCGATCAAAAGATTTATCAAAAATTATTTTAAACCACTCTGTATATAAAAAGGGGTTTTTCTCAATATCATGCTTTACATCTTCTAAAAACATCCATTTATAATCTTCTACTTCTTCTTTATTTATAACTGCTTCATCATCAAAATAACCTATTAAAACATGATCTAATTCGTGTTCGGTTAAGCCGTTATCAAAAGGTGCTTTATAAATAAATGAGAATACTTCTTTTAAATCAGTTTTAAAACCCATTTCTTCTTCTAATCTTCTAACACCTGCATCTAGATTACTTTCTCCATTTCTTTGATGAGAACAACAAGTATTAGTCCATAACATTGGAGAATGGTATTTATGAGCTGCCCTTTGCTGTAACATTAATTCTCCTTTTTTATTAAAAATAAAAACCGAAAAAGCTCTATGCAATAATGCTTTCTCATGCGCTTCCATCTTAGGCATTAAACCTATTTGATTGTCATTTCTATCAACTAAAACAACTTGTTCTTCCATATTTGCAAATATAATGTAAACTACTAGTATTAAAACTTAAAAAATGAATAAAACCATTAGATTTTTCTATTGTTTTATTTTGTTGATTTATATTTGACTTTTCTAAAAAATCATTCTAAAACAGTGAAGTGTTTCTATAAAATATTATTTTTTTAATTACAGTTTCTTTCTTTCAATGTAATGAAGAGAAAAAAGAAGAATCTGTTAAAATTAAAAAGAAAATCAATCTTAAAAAAAGAAAGAAGAAGAAATTTTAAAACCTTGGGACAGCTTAAATAGGCACAATACAGAAGCTTTTTTATTAGAATACGGGAAGCAAAATCCAGAAACAAAAGTGATTATAAAAACTAAGTTTGGTAATATTAAACTTCGTTTATATAATGATGTGCCTGTTCATAGAGCTAATTTTATTTTTCTAACAAAAATTAAATATTTTAATACAACAGTAATTTATAGAGTTGCTAAAAACTTTGTTATTCAGGGTGGAAATTCTGATAATATGTATACGCAAAAACAACGTAGAAAATACGGTAATTATTTAATGCAACCAGAATTTAGAAAACATAGAAAACATAAATTCGGAGCTTTAGCAGCTGCTAGACAATGGGAGAAAAACCCAAATAAACTCTCTAGCCCTTTTGAATTTTATATGGTACATCAAAGAAACGGAGCACATCATTTAGACAATGAACATACTGTGTTTGGTGAAGTTATTTCTGGTTTTGACACTATGGATAAAATATCTAAAGTAAGAGTTGGAGTTGATGAATGGCCAATTGATGATATTAGAATGACAATTGAAATTTTAGATTGATAATTGCCATTGTAAAATGTATCTTTGCACCTCAAATTTTGTAGATGAGTTTTTTAAAAGAAATAGCACGTAGAAGAACATTTGGTATCATTTCGCATCCAGATGCAGGTAAAACTACTTTAACAGAAAAATTATTATTATTTGGTGGGGCAATTCAGGAAGCTGGTGCCGTAAAAAATAATAAAATTAAAAAAGGCGCAACTTCCGATTTTATGGAGATTGAGCGCCAAAGAGGAATTTCTGTTGCTACTTCTGTTTTAGCTTTTATTTACCAAGATAAAAAAATAAACATTTTAGATACTCCTGGTCACAAAGATTTTGCTGAAGACACTTTTAGAACTTTAACAGCTGTAGATAGTGTTATTGTTGTAATTGATGTTGCAAAAGGTGTTGAGCCTCAAACAGAAAAACTAGTTGAAGTTTGTAGAATGAGAAGCATACCAATGTTGGTTTTTATCAATAAATTGGATAGAGAAGGAAAAGATGCTTTTGATTTATTAGATGAAGTTGAGCAAAAACTAGGTTTAAGAGTTACACCAATGAGTTTCCCTATTGGAATGGGGTACGACTTTAAAGGAATTTATAATATTTGGGAGAAAAAATTAAATCTTTTTTCTGGTGATAATAAAACAACAATTTCTGATGGTGTTCAATTTGACGACCTTTCTAATCCTAAATTAGATACTATTGTTGGCGAAACTGCAGCAGAAACTTTACGTGAGGAAATTGAATTAATAGACGAAGTGTATCCGCCTTTTAGTCAAGAAGAATATTTAAAAGGAGAACTCCAACCCGTATTTTTTGGTTCTGCTTTAAATAATTTTGGTGTAAAAGAATTGTTAGATGCATTTATAGAAATTGCGCCTTCACCACAATCTAAAAAAGCAGAAGAACGTTTAGTAGATTCTAAAGAAGAAAAACTAACAGGTTTTGTGTTTAAAATTCATGCAAATATGGATCCTAAACACAGAGATCGTTTAGCATTTATAAAAATAGTTTCTGGTACATTTAAAAGAAATGCTCCTTATTTACACGTTAGAAATGGTAAAAAGGTAAAATTCTCTAGTCCGAATGCATTTTTTGCAGAGAAAAAGGAAATTGTAGATATTTCTTATCCTGGAGATATTGTTGGCATACATGATACTGGTAATTTTAAAATTGGAGATACTTTAACAGAAGGTGAAAAATTAAACTTTAAAGGAATACCAAGTTTCTCTCCAGAACATTTTAGATATGTAAACAACGCAGACCCAATGAAATCTAAACAACTTTATAAAGGTTTAGATCAGTTAATGGATGAGGGTGTTGCTCAATTATTTGTTTTAGAAATGAACGGACGAAGAGTAATTGGAACTGTTGGTGCTTTACAATATGAGGTGATACAATATCGTTTAGAACATGAATATGGTGCAAAATGTACCTATGAAAACTTAAATGTTCATAAAGCTTGTTGGGTAGAACCAGAAAATGTAAAAAGCGAAGAGTTTAAAGAATTTAAACGTGTAAAACAGCGTTATTTAGCAAAAGACAAACAAGGTCAATTAGTATTTTTGGCTGATTCTGCATTTACTATTCAAATGACTCAGAGTAAATACCCTAGTGTAAAACTACATTTTACAAGTGAATTTAAAAACTAAGAATCATGAAAAAATTATTGCTATTATTTTTTATAACATCTAGTTTTCATAGTTTTTCTCAAACCTATGATTTATCTGATTTAAAAGGAAAAGAATTAAATAACAAAATTCGTTTAAACTATATTTTAATTCATCAACCGGTAGATCAAGTAAGTTATCCTTTAAAACCTACAATGGGTTTTATTGGTTTAAACTATAATATCCCTATAAATGAGTGGTTGTATACAGGTGCAGGTTTTCATTCAGCAATTACAGGAGATCAAGGAGGTTTATTTACATTGGGTGTAAACCTAGGTGTAAACTTACCTATCTATAAAAACTTATATTTTGATGCTAACGTACATTTTGGTGGCGGTGGTGGTTATAGATCTTTAGTAAACGGTGGCGGAATTATATACCCAAATGCTGGTTTACAGTATAAGAAAAATGGATATTCAGTTGGAGTTCAATATGGTTCTGTTAACTTTTTTACAGGAATTCAAAAAAACGATAATGTTTCTTTCTTTGTAGAAATACCTTCATTACTAAGAACTAGTTCTTACGCAGATGCACAAAAAACTTTTACTGTAAATAATACATCAAGAGATGAGTTTTGGCAAAAACCAGCAGTAAAAAGTGTTCAACAAGTAACTTTTGATTATTTCTTTCCGGTTGGAGACTCTAGATCTGATGCAAGTACAACTCCAAAATATCATGCTTTAGATAATACCTTATCTATAATTGGTTTCGAATATCAACGTTATTTAACAAGCAACACTTTTATCTACGCACATGTAGACGCTATGTACAGCGGATTAATAGCAGGATTTATGGATATGTTTTTTGGGGTTGGAAAAAACTTTATAGAAACAAAGCATGTAAATTTCTTTGCAAAAATGGGAATTGGAGCTGCAGGAGGAAGAATATTTCCTGAAAACGGATTAACAATATACCCAAGCACAGGTTTTGATGTAAAGCTTACAGATAAATTTGGAGTAAGTGCTCATGGTGGATATCATAGATCTGTTGGTGGAACATTTGAAGCTTATACTGCTGGTTTTAGTTTAAAATATTATGGTTTAAGTGGTAGTATTAATCATCCTTTTACTGATGAAAAAGCATCTGCTATAAAAACTCAAGGAATACAACTTGCTGTTCAAAACCAAACCTATTTTGATGTTGCTAAATTTGGAATTCCTGATAGTGATTTGCAATTAATTGCTTTAAAAGTAATGTATGATATTAATAAGCGATTCTATTTAGCAGGTGAAGCTTCTTTTGCTTATGAAGGAGAATCTGGTGGTTATGCTCACGGAATTTTTGGTTTAGGTATTAGAAGTAATAAATTTCTAAGCAATAAGCTATCAACATTTGTAGAATTAGCTGCTGGTGTTGCTGGTGGCGGTAGAGTTGATTCTGGCGAAGGAATTTTAGTAAGACCAACAGTAGGATTAAATTATCATGCTAACGACGATTTATCTTTTAGTGTTGCTGGAGGACAAATGTGGTCTCCGTTTGGTAATGTTAACTCAACAAATATAAATATTGGATTGGCTTATGGTTTATCAATCTTAAATTCAAAAAAATAAATCTTGGTATAAATCAAGGTTAAAATTAAAGTAAGTTCGAGCGCAGTCGAGAACTAATATAAAGAACAATACCTCTCGACTGCGCTCGAGTAGAAAAATTAAATTAATACAATGAATAACGGAATCTACGCAAAATTCACTACACCAAAAGGTGAAATTTTAGTACAATTAGAACACGAAAAAACACCAGGAACAGTTGGTAACTTTGTAGCTTTAGCTGAAGGAAATTTAGAAAATGCTGCCAAAGATCAAGGAACTCCTTATTATGATGGATTAAAATTTCATAGAGTTATACCAGAATTTATGGTTCAAGGAGGCTGTCCTCAAGGAACAGGAACAGGAAACCCTGGTTATAAGTTTGATGATGAATTTCATCCTGATTTAAAACATGATGCTCCTGGAAAATTAGCAATGGCTAATTCAGGACCAGCAACAAACGGAAGCCAATTTTACATTACACACGTACCTACTCCATGGTTAGATGGTAAACATACGGTTTTTGGTACTGTAATCGATAGTCAAGATGTTGTAGACGCTGTAGCTCAAGGAGATGATATGAAAGTAGAAATCATTAGAGTTGGTGCAGAAGCAGAAGCTTTTAATGCTATTGAAGCTTTTAGAACATTTGAAGGTTCAAGAGAAAAAAGAGAAGCAGAAGAAAAAGCCAAACAGAAAGAATTATTAGATTCTGTTGCAGCTGGTTATGATGAAACTTCAAGTGGTTTACGTTACCAAATTTTACAAAAAGGTGAAGGAAAAAAAGCGACAAAAGGTGCAGGAGTTTCTGTACATTATAAAGGTCAATTATTAGACGGTACTGTTTTCGATTCTTCATACAAAAGAAAACAACCTATCGACTTTAATGTTGGTGTTGGTCAGGTAATTTCTGGATGGGATGAAGGAATTCAATTATTACAAGTTGGTGATAAAGCTCGTTTTGTAATACCTTCTAATTTAGCATATGGTTCTGCTGGTGCTGGAGGAGTAATACCACCAGATGCAACACTTATTTTTGATGTAGAATTAATGGATGTAAAATAATTTTTATCCTTTAATAAAATAGAAAAACTCTCGAAATTCGAGAGTTTTTCTATTTTACAAGCCTTTTTTACTTTTTTTCACTACTTTGGTCTAATATTGTTACGTATTATCTTAATAGGTAACGTCAATTTAATTTCTCTTTTTTAACTATATAAGAGTATTAAAAATAAAAATCTTCCCCCATAGATTCATTTATTTTTTTGGGATAGATTTATATACACTATTAAAACTATGTCAAAAGCTAATAAAAACCCTACATCAAAAAGGCTTAACAAGTTAATGTATACCATAAGTTTATTAACTGGTGGTCTTGCACTAGTTTGCACCATTATAGGCTTTATTTTAGGTTTAAATTCTTTAGCTTATTATCATTTAGTAACCGTTTTCATTTATATTTATTGTGCATTCATTTCTAAAAAAGGGAATCTTTTTTATTCTAGAATTATTTTTTTTATTTTACTTAATTTAGGGATTACAACAACTGCTTCATTTGTAGGTAGAGCAGGAAGTGTAGAATATATGTTCTTATACTCTTTAGCATTACCTTTTTCTGTATTTTCTTTTAAAACAGAAAAAAGGTTTGTCTATTTTTTCTCTCACTTATCTGGAGTATTATGGATAACTTTAGCAATTACCAATTTTAAATTATTTACCAATACACCTATAGACCCTGAAATTGCATTAACTTATATATATCCAATTTCTGTATTATGTACTTTTTTAATGGTGGTTGTACAACTTTCTTATTTCTCAATTTTAGGTGTTAAATATTACACTAATATTCGTAACAAAAAAATTGAGGCTCTAGAAGCTTCTATGGCTAAATCTAGTTTTTTAAGTACTATGAGTCATGAAATTAGAACTCCTTTAAATGCTGTTATTGGTCTTTCTCATATTTTAGGCGATAATGAACCTAGAGAAGATCAAATAGAGAATATTGAAGCATTAAACTTCTCAGGAAAATCTTTACTAGGTCTTTTAAATAATGTTTTAGATTTTAGTAAAATGCAATCTACAAGTATAGAATTAGATAATATACCTACCGATATTTCAACAGATATAAAGCAAATTGAGAAAATACATAAAGCAGCTTGTATTCGAAAAGGTATCTCTCTAAAATTAGAAATTGATGATAATATTCCTTTTGTTTGGTTAGATTTAGTTCGTTTTAATCAAGTAATAAATAACTTAATTTCTAATGCCATAAAATTTACAGATAAAGGTCAAGTATCATTAATAATCAAAAAGAAAAAACAAGTAAAAGAAACTGTAACTCTACATATAGAAGTTAAAGATACAGGTATTGGAATTCTAAAAAATAAACAAAAAACCATTTGGAAAGCTTTTGCTCAAGCATCAAACACTACTAATAGAATATATGGCGGAACTGGACTTGGCTTACCTATTGTAAAAAGTATAGTTACAGTAATGGGTTCTAAAGTTAAATTGATAAGCCGTAAAAACAAAGGGAGTCGTTTTTATTTTACACTTACTTTAAAAATAGCTTCAAATGAAGATGTAGGAATTACATCAGAAAAAAAGAGCATAACTTTATAGGGAAAAAAGTATTATTAGTAGATGATAACTTAATTAATGTAATGGTAGGAAAACAAATTTTAGAAAAATCTAACTTAAAAGTTGATGTTGCACATGATGGGTTAGCTGCCTTAAATTTAGTTAAAGAAAACACCTACGACATTGTATTAATGGATATTCAAATGCCGATTATGGATGGATATACTGCTACATCTGAAATTAGAAAATTTAATACCGAACTACCTATTTTAGCACTATCTGCAAATGTTTTTATGGAAATAAAGGATAAAATTGAAGAGTGTGGTATGGATGGATTTATTTTTAAGCCTTTTACTCCAGAAGACTTACTTAATCAAATAGAACAATTCACTACTAATTAAGAAGAAATGGCAAAAAAAATAAAACTAACAGCTTTTCTAAAAGAAGGATAAAAATGATTTTTATCACTTCTATGGTTTGCTTTTTTGTAACCTTAATTAGTTTTATTATTGCTTATATAATAGGTAAATCTGTTATAAATTCTTATATTTTTGGTAGTGCAATAATATTTTTAATTACAGCAATACTTTCTAAAAAAGGCTTCCCTAAATTAGCCCGTTTTATTTTTTTAATATTATTTAATCTTATAATAGCTTTTATGGCTTCTTATCTAGGTAAAGAAGCGAGTGTCGAATTCTTTTTTATGTTTTCTATTGGATTGCCTTTTGCTTTCTTTTCTTTTAGTAGAGAAAAAATAAAAATAATTATCTTTTGTTTAGTTCCAGTTATATTGTGGTTTATCTTGTTTTTAAATGGTTTTAAATCTTTTATTGATTATGAATTACAAAAACCAACTCAAACAAGAAACATTGTTTATCATTCTTCGATTACCATTACATTACTTTTAGTTGTATTTCAATTAATATACTATTCTTATGTTAATGCAAAAGTTAATATTACTGCTCACAATACAAAACAAGAAGCTATTGAGGCATCTGATGCTAAATCTCAATTTTTAAGTACAATGAGCCATGAAATTAGAACACCACTAAATGCAGTTATAGGTTTATCACACATTTTAGGAGATAATGAACCAAGGAAAGATCAAGTTCAGAATATTGAAGCTTTAAATTATTCTGGTAAAATTTTATTAAACCTACTAAATAATGTTTTAGATTATAGTAAAATGCAATCTACAACTATAGATTTAGACGAAATTCCAACAGATTTATCTAAAGCTATAAAGCAAATTAAAAAGGTTCATGAAGCTTCTTGTTTAAGAAAAGGAATAGAAATGAATTTAGAAATAGATGAAGACATTCCATTTGTTTGGTTAGATATAGTAAGGTTTAATCAAGTAATTAATAATTTAGTTACAAACGCTATTAAGTTTACAGAAAAAGGAAGTGTGACTTTAAGAATTAAGAAAACAGGTCAAAACGAAAATACAATCAATTTACTTACAGAAATAATTGATACTGGTATTGGAATTCCAGAAGACAAACACGAGAGTATATGGGAAGCATACACACAAGCCTCTACAACAACTAATAGATTATATGGCGGTACAGGTTTAGGGTTACCAATAGTAAAAAGTATTGTAAAATCTATGGGGAGTGATGTTAAGATTAATAGTGTTATTGATAAAGGAAGTAGTTTTTATTTTAGTATTAATTTAAAGATTGCATCAGAAAGAGAACTTAATAAAACTACAGAAAAGAGAATTCATCATTTTGATGGCAAAAAAATATTATTAGTAGAAGACAACCAAATAAATATTATGGTTGGAAAACAAATTTTAGAAAAAGCAAAATTAGAAGTGGAAATAGCTAAAGATGGTTTAACAGCTGTACAAATGGCTAAAGAAAATCATTATGACACTATACTTATGGACATACAGATGCCTGTTATGGATGGCTATACCGCCTCTAAAAAAATTAGAGAATTTAATAAAAAGGTTCCAATAATAGCTTTATCTGCTTCCGTTTTTATGGAATTAAAAGATAGAATGATAGAAAGTGGTATGAACGGTTTTATTTTTAAACCTTTTGATCCCGAAGATTTATTAAATGAAATAGAAGATGCAATAAATGCTGTAAAATAAAACCAAAAAAACTTTTTGTATATTTATTTATACAATATTATTTAATTTAATAGTTATGTCAGATTTCTCCATAAGACGTAAACAAATGATTTATACTCTTTCTGTTATAACAGGAGTTATAAGTCTGCTTAGTTGTTTCATTGACACTTACTTAAATATTCCTCAAATAATATACATACATAGTACTACAACAGTTATTTATTTTTTGGCTGCTTTTATTGCAAAAAAAGGAAATTTAAGGTTTTCTAGGTTTCTTTATTTTCTATCTCTAAATGTAAATATTGTTACAACCTCATCTTTTATTGGACAAGAAGGTGGAGCTGAATTTATGTTTATGTTTGCTTTGTCTTTACCTTTTTTAGTATTTTCTTTTAAAAGAGATAAGATTTATATCTTTATTTTTTCGCTTATACCAATGCTATTATGGGCAGCTTTATATTTTACAGATTTTAATTTAATTACAAACTACAAAGTAGATGTATCAAAATCTTCAAATTTAATTTACCCTTTATCTATTATAATGACATTGTCATTAGTAATGTTTCAATTATTATATTATTCTAAACTAAATTTTAGAAATTTTTCTTCTATACATTCAAATAGAGAAGATGCAATTGAAGCCTCTAATGCTAAATCTAATTTTTTAAGTACTATGAGTCATGAAATTAGAACACCACTAAATGCAGTTATAGGTTTATCACATATTTTAAAAAATAACGGCCCTCGAAATGACCAAGTAGAAAATATTGAAGCTTTAAATTATTCTGGTAAAATATTATTAAACTTACTAAACAATGTACTTGACTATAGTAAAATGCAATCTACAAAAATCGAATTAGATAATATTCCTACCGATTTAACTGTAGCTATTAATCAAATAAAAAAAATCCATGAACCTTCTTGTAATAAAAAAGGAATTAAAATGAACCTTGAGGTAGATGAAAATTTACCTATAGTTTTATTAGATATCGTTCGTTTTAATCAAGTTTTAAATAATTTAATTACTAACGCTATTAAGTTTACAGAAAGAGGAAGTGTAACTTTAAAAATCACTAAGAAAAAACAAACAGATACCATTGTAACTTTGTTAACAGAAGTAATAGATACTGGTATAGGAATACCTAAACATAAACAAGAAAATATTTGGGAAGCGTTTACACAAGCCTCAACTAATACCAACCGTTTATATGGTGGTACTGGCTTAGGTTTACCTATTGTAAAGAGTATTTTAGAGTCTATGGAATCCAAAGTAACTATAGATAGTAAAGAGAACAAAGGAAGTAGATTCTATTTTGAAATAAACTTACAGGTTTCATTAGATCAAGAACTAAATAAAAAGAAAAAAATAAAGGCTTTACTGGTGAAAATGTTTTATTAGTTGATGATAATTTAATTAATATTATGGTTGGTAAACAAATTTTAGAAAAATCTGGCCTAAATGTAGATGTTGCTAATGACGGTTTAATTGCTGTAAACAAAGTAAAAGAGAATGATTATAAAGTTGTTTTAATGGATTTACAAATGCCAGTAATGGACGGATATTCTGCCTCTAAAGAAATTAGAAAATTTAACAAATCACTTCCAATACTTGCTCTTTCTGGAGCCGTTTTTATGGAAGTAAAAGACAAAATATATAAAAACGGAATGAATGGTTTTATTTACAAACCTTTTAATCCAGACGATTTATTAAATAAAATTGAAGAAGTAATAATCCTATAATAGTATTAATTATGTCTAATTACTCGCAAAGAAGAATTAACCTTGTATTTACAATAGCATTGATAAATATTGGGTTTGCTATACTTTGTACTATTATTTCAGACAAATTTGATTTCATTTGGTTAAGAAATTACAATGCAATTAATATATTAGCATACATAGCAGCTGCTTATCTTGCTAAAAATGGGCACCTTACTATTGCTAGAATATTATATTTAATTACAAGTAGTATTGGTATTGCTGTAATATCTTCTTTTGCAGGAAAAAATGGTAGTTTAGAATTTATTTATATTTTTAATATCGGTTTGCCTTTTATAATGTTTTCTTATAGACGAGAAAGAGCATATATAATTTCTTTCTTTATTCTACCACTAATTTTATGGTTTTTACTTTTTATTACCGATTATAATTTATTTGCTATCAGAAAAATAGATCCAATAATAGCAAAAAAAGTAATTTACCCAATAACGATTTTAAGTACTATTTCTTTAGTTATTTTTCAATTAATTTATTTCTTAATAATTAACGCAAGTTATTTTAATCGAATTCAGAAGAAGGAATTAGAAGCATTAGAAGCTTCTAATGCAAAATCTAATTTTTTGAGCACGATGAGTCATGAAATTAGAACGCCTTTAAATGCAGTTATAGGTCTTTCTTATATTTTAGGAGATAATGAACCTAGAAAAGATCAAGTTCAAAATATTGAAGCTTTAAACTACTCAGGTAAAATTTTACTTAATTTATTAAACAATGTTTTAGATTTTAGTAAAATGCAATCAACAAAAATTGAATTAGATAATATACCAGTAGATTTATCTGAAGCAATTAAACAAATAAAAAAATTCATGAAGCTTCTTGTTTAAAAAAAGGAATTATTATGAATCTTGAAATAGATGAAGATATACCTATAGTTTGGTTAGATATAGTTAGATTTAATCAAATTATAAATAACTTAGTTTCAAATGCAATTAAATTTACTGATAAAGGAAGCGTAACTCTTAGAATAAAAAAACAAAAGCAAAATAAAAACAACGTTACTATACATACAGAAGTAATAGATACAGGATTAGGAATACCATTAGACAAACAAGAAACTATATGGGAAGCTTTTACACAAGCTTCTAGTACAACTAATAGATTGTATGGTGGTACCGGTTTAGGTTTACCAATAGTAAAAAGTATTATTGAAGCCATGGGATCTAAAGTGCATATTGAAAGTAAAATGAAAGAGGGTAGTCGATTTTATTTTGATATAAACCTAAAAAAAGCCACTAGAGAAGAATTGCTAAAAACCACAAAAAAAGAATACATAATTTTAAAGGGAAAAGAATATTATTGGTTGAAGATAATCATATTAATGCTATGGTTGGAGTGCAAATACTAGAAAAAGCTAAATTAAAAGTTGAAGTTGCTAGAAATGGATTAACAGCTGTAGAAATGGTTGAAAAAAATAGTTTTGATGCTGTATTGATGGATATTCAAATGCCAATTATGGATGGATATACTGCTAGTCTTGAAATTAGAAAATTTAATACCAATATTCCTATTTTAGCCCTTTCTGCTTCTGTTTTTATGGAAGTAAAAAATAAAATAACAGAAAGCGGAATGGATGGTTTTATTTTTAAGCCTTTTGATCCACAAGATTTATTAAATCAGATTGAAGATGCCATAGAAAACAATACTCAAAAATAATCAAAAATGCTCTCGAAATTCGAGAGCATTTTTTTTAAAAAATATTCAACTACTATCTATTACTAGATGTTTTTTGCCAACCAATCTCCTACTTCAGAAGTTCCGTAAGCATTATCTCCATTTGCTAAATCCTCAGTTACAAAACCTGCATCTAAAGCTTTATTTACTGCATTTCTAATTGCATTTCCTTCTTCTTTTAAACCAAAGTTTTCAAACATCATTGCTGCAGACAAAACCGTTGCCATAGGGTTTGCAATATTTAAGCCTGTTGCCTGCGGATAAGAACCGTGTATTGGTTCAAATAAAGCGTTATCTGTTCCTACGGATGCACTTGGCATTAATCCCATAGAACCAGAAATTACAGAAGCTTCATCTGTTAAAATATCTCCAAATAAGTTTTCTGTAATTAAAACATCATAACTATTTGGCCATTGTACTAAACGCATTGCAACTGCATCTACAAACTCATAAGATACCTCAACTTCTGGATAATCTTTTTCCATTGCTTGTACTGTTTCTCTCCATAATCTTGATGTTTCTAAAACATTTGCTTTATCTACACAGCATAATTTCTTAGAACGAGTCATAGCCAATTCAAAACCCTTTTTTGCAATTCTTTGCACCTCTACTCTAGTATAAACACAATTATCAAAAGCTGTTTCTCCTTCATCTCTTCTACCCTTTTCTCCAAAGTAAATTCCTCCAGTTAATTCACGTAAAAAAACCAAATCTGTGCCTTCTATTCTTTCTCTTTTTAAAGGAGATTTATCTAACAAAGAAGGAAACGTAAATGTTGGTCTCACATTTGCAAACAAACCTAATTTCTTACGCATTTTTAACAAACCTTGTTCTGGTCTTACTTTTGCAGAAGGATTATTATCGAACCTTGGATGCCCAATTGCTCCAAATAAAACGGCATCGGAAGCCACACAAATATCATGTGTTTCATCTGGGTAAGGTTCTCCAACAGCATCTATTGCAGCAGCTCCTGTTAAAGCTGGTTTCCAAGTAATTTCATGATTAAATTTCTTTGCAATTGCATCAGATACTTTAACTGCTTGGTCTATTACTTCAGGTCCTATTCCATCTCCTGCTAATAATGCGATATTTAATTTCATGTTTTAATTTTTATTTAGTCATTGCGAGTTCACGAAGCAATCTGCTTTAAAATTGAGAGATTCCTTCAGTCATCCTTCCGAATGACAGATTCTATTATATTATATTCAACATTTTCTCGGTAGCTTTAATTGCAGATACTGTTTGATCTGAATCTAAACCACGTGTTATAAATTCTTTTTTCTCTTTGCCAAGTTATAATAGTTTCACATAAAGCATCAGAATTACTACCTGGTGGAATTCTTACTGCATAATCTATTAACTTAGGTAATTCTTTTTTACTATGTATTTTGTATAATTTTTTTAATGCATTCATAAACGCATCAAATTGTCCGTCGCCTTGAGCATGTGCTTCATAAAGAACACCTTCTACTTTTAATTGTAAAGTTGTAGATGGTTTCATCCCTTTTGCATGTCCTAAAACATAATTTTCTACAACAACACGTTTTTCAATGGTATCAGAATCTAAAACATCAGAAATTATATAAGGTAAATCTTCTTGAGAAACTACTTCTTTTTTGTCTCCTAATTCAATAATTCTTTGGGTTACTTTCTTTAATTCATCATCATTTAAACTGATGCCTAAATCTTGTAAATTCTTCTGAATATTTGCTTTTCCAGACGTTTTGCCTAATGCATATTTACGTTTTCTACCAAAACGTTCTGGCATTAAATCGTTAAAATAAAGATTGTTTTTGTTGTCTCCATCTGCGTGAATTCCTGCAGTTTGCGTAAAAACATTAGCACCAACAACTGGTTTATTTACAGGAATTCTAAATCCTGAAAATGTTTCAACCAACTTACTTACTTTGTTTAATGCTTTTTCATTTACAGTGATTTTCACATCACTTAAAAAATCATTAATTACAGCAATTACACTTGCCATTGGTGCATTTCCTGCACGTTCACCCATTCCATTTATGGTTAAATGCAAACCATTTGCACCAGCTTTTACAGCTTCCATAACATTGGCAACTCCTAAATCATAATCATTATGTCCGTGAAAATCGATGTGTAAATTTGGATATTTTTGACGAACTTCAGTTATAAAATTAAAAGTTTCAACGTGGGTTAAAATTCCTAAAGTATCTGGCAATAAAACACGTTCTATTTTTTGGGTTGATAAAAAATCTAAATACTCAAAAACATAAGCCTTTGAATTTCGCATTCCATTTGACCAATCTTCCAAATATACGTTTGTTTTTATATCATTTTTTGCAGCTAAATCAATTGTAGCTTTAATATCAGTAAAATGTTGTGCTGGCGTTTTTTTAAGTTGATGTGTTAAGTGATTTAAAGAACCTTTGGTTAATAAATTTTGAACTTTTGCACCAGATTCAAGCATCCAATCGATAGATTTTCCGCCATCAACAAAAGTTAACACCTCAATTTTATCTAAAAAATCATGTTCTGTAGCCCAAGAAGTTATTTTTTTAACTGCTTGTAACTCACCTTCAGAAACTCTTGCAGATGCTATTTCTAAACGATCTACTTTTAGCTCTTCTAGTAATAATCTTGCTATTGTTAATTTTTCAGAAACTGAAAACGATACGCCTGATGTTTGTTCTCCATCACGCAGTGTCGTATCCATTATTTCTATCTTTCTCTTGGTCATTTTATAATAAATTGTAATCTGTCACTTCTAGCGCAGTCGAGAAATTAATTTAGGTCTCGACTGCGCTCGACCAGACATTCTCACGTTATCAAAAATATTTGTGCTTTTTTGTTTGTACTATCAACACCAATTTAAAATGGTCTAGTTTCAGCAAAAGCAGAAATTTCGTTTTCGATGTTTTTTAAGTAATCAATATCATCAAAACCATTTAACATATTGTCTTTTTTGTAGGCATTAATTACAAAAGGTTCAGATTCTCCTGTTGCTACTAATGTAACTTTCTGATTAGGTAAATCAACCTTAATTTCAGTTTTAGGATCTGCCATAATTGCTGCAAATAAAGTATCTGCAAATTCCGCTGAAACCTGAACGGGTAAAACCCCTACGTTTAAACAGTTATTTTTAAAGATATCTGCAAATGCAGAAGAAATTACACAACGTAATCCAAAATCGTACACAGACCAAGCTGCGTGCTCTCTAGAAGAACCAGAACCAAAGTTTCTACCTCCTACTAAAATTTTAGAACCTGCATAAATTTCTTTGTTTAAAGGAAAATCTGCTTTTGGTGTTCCGTCTTGTTCAAATCTCCAATCACGAAAAAAGTTGATATCAAAATCTTTACGCTCTGTTGCTTTTAAGAAACGAGCAGGAATTATTTGATCTGTATCTACATTCTCTGTTGGTAATGGATATGCTGTACTTGTTAATACATTAAATTTATCGTAAGCCATGTTTTTTGTTTAGCTTTTTGCTTTTCGCTTGTTTGCCATTCGCTTTTCATTCTTGACAAAACTACCTAAGCAGTTATTTTATTATATTTTTACTATTAGTTTAATTTCTAACGTTTTTAACTAATAGCTAATTACTAAAAGCTAAAGGCGTTATGCCATCAACCTAATTTACTTATCAATCTGTTTAAACTTCTTTTTAATTGATCTACTTTTTCAACTAACTTTTCTATTGATTCTTGTTTAGCTAATTTTAAATCTTTTATCAAAATTAAAAAATATTCTAATTCTGTTGCTGATCCATTTGCGATTACTAAAAACCGTTTAAACTCTTTTTCTGTTTCCCTTCCACATCCTTCTGCAATATTTGCTGGTACTGAAGAAGAACATCTTCTCATCTGACTCGTTATTCCAAATAATTCTTCTTTAGGAAATTGTTTTGAAATTTTATAGACATCTAATGTAATTTCGTGTCCTAACTCCCAAACTTGATATTTTCTAAAGGTTCTCATTTTTTTAAGCCTTTCGTTTGTTAGCCTTTCGCAATTAGCCGCTTTTTGTTTTCAATATAGGAAGCCAAAAGCCAACTGCCAAAAGCGAACGTTGCTAGCCTACTAGCAATGTTCTAGGGTCAGTTACAACTCCACTAACCGCAGATGCTGCAGCAACTAACGGAGAAGCTAATAATGTTCTAGATCCTGGTCCTTGCCTTCCTTCGAAGTTTCTGTTTGATGTTGAAACAGATAATTTTCCTGAAGGAATTTTATCATCATTCATTGCTAAACAAGCAGAACACCCTGGTTCTCTTAATACAAAACCTGCGTCTGTAATAATTTTGTCTAAGCCTTCTGCATTAATTTGATCTACTACTTTATGTGAACCTGGAACTAACCAAGCAGTAACATTGTCTGCTTTTTGTCTTCCTTTAACAATAGAACAAAATGCTCTAAAGTCTTCAATTCTACCATTTGTACAAGAACCTAAGAATACAAAGTCGATTTCTTTACCAATCATAGAATCGCCTTCATTAAAAGACATATATCCTAAAGATTTTTTGTAAGTTTCTACACCGCCTTCTACATTTTCTGCTAAAGGAATAGATTTTGTTACTCCAATTCCCATTCCTGGGTTTGTACCATAGGTAATCATTGGCTCTATATCTGATGCTTCGTAAGTAAATTCTACATCAAATTCTGCATTTTCTTCTGTATATAAAGTTTCCCAATATTTCATTGCCTTGTCCCAATCTGCTCCTTTAGGAGTTTGAGCACGCCCTTTTAAATATTCGAACGTTTTTGCATCTGGAGCAATCATTCCTCCTCTTGCACCCATTTCTATAGACAAATTACAAACTGTCATTCGTCCTTCCATAGACATATCTTCAAAAACATCTCCTGCATATTCTACAAAATAACCTGTAGCTCCAGAAGTGGTTTGTTTAGAAATAATGTATAAAGCCACATCTTTTGGAGTAACTCCCAAACCTAATTTTCCGTTTACGTTAATACGCATCGATTTTGGTTTTGGTTGCATAATACATTGTGTAGATAATACCATTTCTACTTCACTTGTTCCAATTCCGAAAGCAATTGCACCAAAAGCCCCATGTGTAGATGTGTGAGAATCTCCACAAACAATAGTTGCTCCTGGTAAAGTAATTCCGTTTTCTGGACCAACAACATGCACAATTCCGTTATTTTCATCACCTAAACCCCAGTGAGAAATACCGTGTTTAGCCGCATTTTTCTCTAAAGCATCTAACTGATTTGCAGACAAAGGATCTGCAACTGGTAAATGTTGATTTATAGTTGGTGTGTTGTGATCTGCAGTTGCGAATGTACGCGTAGGATATACAACACTGTTTCCTCTACTTTCTAATCCTAAAAAAGCCACAGGACTTGTAACTTCGTGGATAAAATGACGATCTATAAAAAACACATCTGGTCCGTCTTTTACTTTACGAACAACGTGCGAATCCCATACTTTGTCAAATAATGTATTTGCCATTTTTTTATGCTTTAAATCTTGAAATTATAATCAATTCTCAAAAATAAGATATTAAACTAATTCTAATTTACTAGTTGAACGTTTAAGCATTATTTTCAACTGTTAAATAAAGTTTCAAAACATTGACTAACAACATTTTAAACTGTTTTAAAATATGATGTCTATTTATTTAAGTGTATTTATCTTTAATTAAAAAACGATCTTCAACATTTTATAATTTCATTTTCTAGCAAAATTATTAAAACAGCATTTTTATTAGTTTTTAGAAAGCCAATTTTTCTACCATATAGTTAACCATTTATCTGTTGATAAGTCTGATAAGAATTTTATAAATAAAAATAATAGTACCATTATTTTTTCTATATTTAGACGTGTAAAATTCTTCTTATTTGCTATGAAAGAATTCACTGATAAAAAAACATAATAGTTCTGCATATTTGTCAAAATTGGCTTTTAATGCATAATTATTATATGTATATAAATAAGTTGGCAACAAGCTGAAAAAACCCGGATATAAATGTCGTCTTTTTACAATCATACAACATTCCGATTTTTCATGTTTGCAATCTAATATAGATAAATATGGAAAAGACAATTATTGCACAATTAAGTATTCAAGAAGGAAAAACGGAAGATTTTTTAAAATTAGCAGAAATTATGGTTAATAATAGCATCGAAGAAAACGGATGCTTAAAGTACAGGTTATTAAAAGAAGTTGATAAAGAAAATGATTTTCTTATCTATGAAAAATATGAAAATGAAGAAGCTGTTGAAAATCATAATTCATCTGAACATTTCAAAGGATTTTTAAATGCAGTAATGCCATTATTAACAAAAGAACCTATAATTGAAGTTTTTTAATGACAAGAAACGAATCTTACAAACCAACTAAATTTCTTTCAAAATATATTGATCGATTTTACATTTTTGAAAAATCGAGTGCTGACTATTTTGAACTTCCTTCGGTTCTTCCAGGAACTGGATTAGAATTAGTGTTTTATTTAGATAAACCTTTATCCATTAACAAAAAGATACTTCCAAAATCACATACTGTTTGCCCAAGAAACATCTTGAATTTTGATAAAGAAAAAAATGTGTCACTCTTATCTGTAAGATTTAAAAGTGGAGCTTTTAGACATTTTACATCTGTTCCATTTTCGGAATTGAACGATAATTATTTTTCTGTCCAAAATTTATGGAAATCAAAAGGCAATAACTTATTGAACAAACTTGAAAACATTTCAGGAATTCAAAACAAGGTTAAAGTAATCGAATCTTTTTTAATAAGTAATTTTAAAGAATATCATAAAGACGAAGACGATAAATGGGATTTAGTTCTGGACGAATTATATTACAATTTTGACAGTAATACAATTGATCTCATATCTCAAAAAGCTAATTTAAGTCTTCGTCAGTTTGAAAGAAGTTTTAAATCACAATTTGGAATAACAGCCAAAGAATTTCAGAAGATTACAAGGTTCCAAGATGTTATCAAGAAAATACTTCTCAATAGAAAATCTGATTATTTGGATACCATTTTAGATAACGGATATTTTGACCAAAGTCATTTTATAAAAGAATTTAAGTCTTTAACGAAAAAAACACCTTTGGAATATTTTACTAAAGAAAATTTTGATAGTCATTTCTACCATAAGTCATTGAATAAAAAGCCAGTTGCCAACAACGTATAAAATTAATTGCTTGGTATGAGCTTACTTACGAAAATCCTCGCGGATTTTCTATTTGGTTTGTATTTGCTAAATTAGGTGTTTAAACAACGCAACTAATCTTATACAAAACCGTTGGCAAACATATAAGAAATGACGAAAATCAGATATTCAAAAGAGAGATTAAGAAGTAATTCAAGAATGGGAATATTCTTTGTAGCAATCGGAATTATTCTCGTTTTACTATCTTTTATTATTTCAGAATGGAAAGAAATTTCACTCGCATCAATTGGAATCGGACAAATAGGAGCTGGAATATTTATGTTTATAATTTATTACTTTGAAAACAGAAATCAATATCTGACTCTGAAAAACGGAGAGTTGATAAAAAACACTCTATTTCCAAAAAAAATAAAATTAGCCGAAATAAAGTCTATAAAGGAATTTGCTGGAGACTTAAAACTGATTACGCAAAAAACTGAATTTATAATTGATACTCAAATTGTTGAACCAAATTCTCTTGTGGAATTAAAAAATGAATTGAAAAATTATAATCTGAAATAAAAAATACGATTTGCTAACAAAGTACTGTGGTAAAAAACAAGTAAAAACTCATTAATTTTGCACTAAAGTACTTTTATAGTTGTTATCATATATTAATCCTGATTTTGCAATTGCAAAAGCCTGTTTTAGTAACTTATTACATACTGCTATTAATGCTAGTTTTTTACTCTTTCCTTTGGCAACAATTCGATCATAAAGTGCCTTACAAGCTTTGTTATATTTACAAGCATTAAAACTGCACATAAATAATAAATTTCGCAGCTTTTGGTTGCCTATTTTACTAATTCTCGGACGTCCTTTTACGCTACTTCCACTTTGCCTAATAATGGGCGTTAAGCCTGCATAACTACACAACTCTTTTGCACTTGTAAAACGATCAAATCCATCTGTTAAAACAACTAACATTAGTGCTGTCTTATCTCCTATTCCTGGTATACTTTTTAAGCTTATTAAAACTTCTTGATGCTCTTGTTTTACTAAAATTAATAATTTATCCTCTAAACTTTTCATCTGTTTTTCAAGATATTTTAAACTTTGTTTTAAAGAACTTACAACTGCTTTACTTGGTGTACCTAAAACCAATTCGCCATGAATCTTGTTTTTTAGCATTGTGCTCTGTTTTGTATAGGTAGAAAGGAGTCTAGTCATTTATAAACATTCTAATTGATGCTTTGAATTACCTTTCCATAATTTTAATTCTACTTGTTTTGCATACTCACAAATTAATCTCGAATCACTCTTATCTGTCTTAATCTTTGACAATTTCATCTGAATAAATCTTTTTACAGATAATGGATTTTCTACTGATAATTGAAAACCAGATTCTTGTAAATAATAAGCCAATTGATAATGATAATAGCCCGTGGCTTCCATTACACAATGACTATCAGAACCTAAGAGTTTTACAAGCTTTTTAAAACCTGTAATACTGTTTTTAAATTGGTAATAATTACCCCCTGAATCTGTAACATCAAAAACTAAATGACTGACGTCAATCCCAAAATATTTTGTATCTTTAATCATAAGAAAATGTTTTGTGAAAGGACAATCTACGCGAGTTTCAACGACTTAAAATCGAGGTCTAAATAGCCTCATAGAACTGTACGAAATCTGTGTAGAAAAGAGAGGGGATTTTCAATGTTGACGAAGTCTTGGCTTCTGCGTGTATAATAACCTTATTCCTCTCTTTTGTGCTTTCTGTTTATAAATCTAATTTAATGTTTTACAAACTTAAGCCGTATATAATTTATTGCTAGTTCTAACCTACTTACGAAAATCCTCGCGGATTTTCTATTCGGTTTTTATTTACTAAATTTAGTGCTTAAACCACGCAACAAACCATATACGTATTCCAAGATCAAATCCTAATAAAATTTAGTTTTTGTTTTAAGCAGCATAATTTTGAAGAACAACATACAGTGTTCCTCTTTTAACTACTGCAAAAGCTCTCGCTATTAGTTTGTTTCTAACATTATTTATTGCTAACATTTTATCTTTTCCTTCTGCTAACTTTTTTTGATAATACAATTTTAGTTCGCTATCATGTTGTATTGCAGAAACACTTGCCATACTTAGTAAACTTTTCATCTTTCTATCTCCTAAATAATGACATTGTTTTCGTCTATGAATACTTGTACCAGAGCGATGCTCAAAAGGTGCAGTTCCACAATAACTGGAGAAAGCACGACAACTTTTAAAACGTGTAAAGTTACCTGTATGATAAATTAATTGACAAGCAACCACAAGACCAATCCCTTTCATACTTTTTAATAATTCGTAGTTTTTACTCATAGAAATATCATCAAAAATTATTTCTTCAATTCTAATTTCTATTGCCTTTACTTGCTTGGTTAGATAATCAATACTACGTTTTAAACTGATACAACCTAAATCTGTTGTAGAACTTAGTAAAAGTACTTTCATTTCTTTTAAAGTGCCTTTTAAACCTGCATTATTTCTAACTAACTGGTCTCTTAAAGCTAACAGTCTACCAAGCTCTAAATGAGAACTACTCTTTACAGTACTTGGTATTAATTCTTCCCTGTAAAGCCAACCATACCTTGCAATTACTTGCGCATCTAGCTTATCTGTCTTCTCTTTTACAATCCCAGAAGAACGCTTAATTTTTAACGGACTCTCCTCCACAAAAACAACTTTCTTACTATGTAAATAAAGTGCCAACTTTAAGGAATAATAACCTGTATTCTCAAAACAATAAAAAACAGCACTTTCTTTTGTTGCTTGTAAAACCCATTTTAAGAGGCTTTTGTAACCAACTAAATCGTTCTTAAACTCTTTATGAACTTGGGCATGATAACAATAAGCATCAATCGTCTTTTTTGATACATCAATTCCTACTACTTCTCTGTAATTTTTCATATTTTTACAATTAGAATGATTAAATATGTTGCAAAAACTACTTCCTTTATCGGGATTATATACTCCTGGTATTCCAAATGGTTCTTTGCAACTTTATAGGAATAAGAGGACTCGTACGTGTAAGGGAACTAAAATTCTAAAACACGTTATAGTTCTCCTCTTTTCCTAAATAAAGATATTTAATACAAACTAAAGAAACACGCTGGCAACAAGCTAAAGAAACTTCCGAACTTAAAATTAAGACAAGAAAATAGAACAAAATATTTACCTAAATAAACTACTAACCGCTGGTAACTATAAGGAATTATCAAGATAAATCAACGGTATAATAAAATGTAACTAAATTTTTAGTTTAAACTAAAAATTTAGTTACATTTGTTTTTCACATAATATTTTATCCTATGAAGCATTTCCTTTTTACTTTAGTTTTTTTATCGTGTAGCTTATTCACAGAAGCTCAAACAGTAAAATATTTTAAACATCTCATTTTTCGTGAAACACCTTATTCAGAAACAAAAGGAAGAATACCGTTAACAGAAGAAGAAACAAAAAATGTAAATCATTTTAAGTTAAACTATGATGCACAAAATAGATTAATATTGATTGAATACCAATACAACAAAAACCTTATTGATTTAAGTAGAAGCGGATTACTTGATGGTAAAAGAGCATTAGCTTCAAAAACTGAAATAACATATGCCGAAAATACGGAAACACGACTATTTTTTGATGTTGATAATAAACAAACTACAAATGGAATGGGAGTATTTAAAGAAGTGTATACCTATAATAAAAAAGGAAAAAGAGTTGGTTTAAAATATTATAACAAAAATGATGAACCTATAAATAATAGCTGGAATATTTTTGAATACACTTGGAAACACATTGATAATAATTCTGTATTAGAAACAAGAAAAGATAAAAATGGAGTAAATGTAACTATGCGACCTTATTATAAGTTTCATAACGTTCTATATAAATTCAATGATAAAGGATTATTACTATCAATGAATAATGTAGATAAGAGATTGAAATTAATAAATGATGAAACAGGAATAGCCACAGATAAAGCTACTTATGATGAAAATAACAACCTCATTAATTTTAAGTTTTTTAACGCTGAAAACAAACCATCTGTTGGTTCATTTTTAGGGACAGCTGGAGGTTTTGCAACTTATGACAAAAACGGAAATTGTTTAAAATATGCAACAATTGGTTTAGATGGAAACTATAAAGTTGATAAAAGAAGTAATGATGCGTATTCAAAATATAAGTTTGATAGTATTGGTAATTTGATAGAACGCAGTAATTACGATATAAATAACAAAATACAAAAAAGACGAGGAGTTGTAAGCGTTAAATATATTTATGATAAAGATAATCCATTACAGCTTTTAAAAACCGAATTACACCACACTCTATCAAATAAAGTGGTTGAGGACTCTATTCTTAAAAATCTCAATAGCCAGATTGAAAAAGATAAGTTAGTCAAAGATTTTAATCAATTATTAGAAACACTAAAAGAACATCCAACACAGTTTGAATTTATTGATAAAGAATATTACGAGAAGCTTGTAAATATTCAACGAGACAAACTAAAAGATTCTATGACTGTTAAGGAATTTTATCAAATAACTTCACCTATAGTTACAAGTTTAGGGTGTTTACATACACGAATAGTCGATACTCGATTTTTTAGAACACCTCAAAAATATTGGTTACCATTAATTGTATGGTTTGAAGATGAAAAAATGTATGCCATAAACAATTGTATAGAAAATATAGAAATGAATGTAGGTTCCGAAATTTTAGAAATTAACGGAATTTCATCAAGCGAAATATATAAAACGCTAAAAACAACAATCTCTGCAGATGCTTTTAATCAAAGCTTTTATAGAGGAGATTTAAATGTAAATTTTTTATATTACTATCATAGTTATTTTGGTTTTGAACCTGAATACAACATAAAATTTAAGCCTTATAATTCTAAAAAAGTAATTACAACATCCTTTCTTATTGATGAACCAGCCCCTAATTACAAAGCAAAACTAAATAATAAGCCAAGATTAGGCTTAGAAATTATTAAAGAAAAGAAAACAGTAATAATCAAGATTAAGAATTTTAGTTATTTCCCTAGAGGTAGACAAAATATTGATTTTTTTAAAGAAACAATAGATACATATATGAAAAAAATTAAAGATGAAAACATAAATAAAGTAGCGTTTGATTTAAGGGGAAATAGAGGGGGAATCCAGAATGTGCCAAACATGTGATATCTTATATTCTTGCTAAAGAAATTAATTATTATGAAGATAATGACTTAAATAAAAGACGAAATAGACCAATAACAATAACACCCAAAACAACAAATAACATTAGTGATATTAAGATATATATGTTAATAAATGGTCGTTCTGCATCTGCAACTGCACAAATGTTAGCTGTTGTAAAACATAATCAGTTAGCTACCATAATAGGAGAAGAAACAGGAGGTACTTACAGTACGCATCCTGGTAGAGTAATACCATCATTAAAAAACACAAAACTTAGTTTGCAAATAGGTACAGAAAGAGAATCTGTCAATGTTCCTAAATTAGTTTTAGACAAAGGTATAATTCCAGATAAAAAAATTAAGTTAAAGCTCTCAGATATAATAAGGGCAAATGACCCATTATTGAACTATATTTTGGAGGAATAAACAATCGGAAATAAAGCCAGTGGCTAA
>NZ_JAOSLC020000005.1 GCF_026191475.2 Polaribacter ponticola
TTGCCAGTAATTACAAAAAAACCGAAATGATAAAACAACACTTTCATAAGTTAATTGAGAATACAAACTCTATAAATGATAATTCTTTTAACGATTTAATTGAAAAGGGAAAAAATCATTATTTAGAACAGAAAATTTAACAGAAGAAAACTTTGTAAATTATAGGAAAATTGAAACGTGTATGAATTCAAAACACGGAAGAATTGATTGAATTAAAAATAGTTGAAGATGAAAATATTTTAGGTTATTTAATTGGATTCATCTCTAATGATTTTACATTTATGGTTGTATTCTCTCATTAAATAATGAAAATTACTATAAATACATCAAAATGTTTTGAATGTGGTGAAGAAGCAACTGAAGACCACCATATAATTCCTCGAGTTTATGGTGGAACAAAAACTATCCCTTTATGTTCAAGTTGCCATATGAAAGTTCACGGCATTAAAAGTAATAGAAGAACAGATAACCATAAAGAAAATGTAAAAAGAGGTCTTGACAAAGGTCGAATTTGGGAACTATTTTCTGGGTGGTTAATTCAGAAAAAGTATAAATGTAAAGATAAGTTTGAGTTCAGAAAAAATTATAAAAATCACTTTAAAGAAATTTTTTCTAATATTAAGATTACAGGAATATTTAACAGAATTAAAGAAATAGAAGATGATTTTTTGGAATCACTTTTTAGAAATGAAATTAACGATACAATTATTCTATATTTTATAGATGCTAAAGACTTTACTTTAATAGATGAGAATATTAATATAATAATTTCTAAAAACTTAATTGCAAATAAAAACAAGTTTGGAAGTCCAAAAAAAATAACTAAAGAAACTATAAAAAAAGGAGTTAAAAAACGAAAGCACAATTCTCTTATTGATAGAACAAATGTTGAAAACATTAGATTCATTATGAAATTAAAGAAAAAAGGAAAAACCTTTTATGAAATAACAAAGCAAATGAATGAAAAAGGTTTGAAAACAAGACAAGGAAAAGATATGAACCAAGTGCAAGTTAAAAGACTTTATGAAAGATTTTTAAAAAATAACACTAAAAATAGTTGAAAGAAAAGAATTTATGAAAACTAACTTCGAACATAAACAAATAGTTATAGAAAAATGGGAGGAACTCATTAATGAACTTACATTTTTTTTAGATACGGCAAAAAAAGTGGTGGAACTTTAAGCCATAAAGTTGGCAGTATGAGAGACAAACAGAAAGAATTATTAACGAATTTTAAAAATTACGTCTGAAAAATAACTACTGGCA